>CAVPSH010000001.1:0-2242221 GCA_963708305.1 uncultured bacterium
AACGATGCCTTCACCGACAACCAGCCTCAATATCCTGATTTTCAAGCTTATTTTAGGCCCAATTTTGCAAGGCTACAAGCACCTTTTGTCACTACACCCCGCCTCCCGGCCTTAACCCGCCACATACACGGTTACTACTCGGTTATTGAAGAAATCGTTGAAGGTTTCGTTGAGGGTCTATCCCCGACTTCACGCCAATGACGTTCCAGACTATTTGCACGGCGCCAGAACCAGACAACTAGAACACCCGCGCCGGCCAGGACACCGGCGGTCGGTTCAGGCACTGAAGTCACAGCGATGCCTGTAGGGGCGGACAAGCCGGAAATCAGCGAGGCGTTGACCGTCGCCCCGGCGGTCGTGTATTCGCCAATGGTACCGTTACCATTGTTCGCGACAAACAAATCGTCGCCTGAAATCGCGATGGCATAGGGTCCAACCAACCCAGAAATAAGCGAGGCATTCACTGTCGCGCCGGCAGTCGTGTATTCGCCAATGGTACCGTTACCATAGTTCGCGACAAATAGGTCGTTGCCTGAAATCGCGATGGCATAGCATCCAACCAACCCGGAAATCAGCGAGCTATTGACAGTGGCCCCGGTGGTTGTGTACTCGCCAATGGTACTGTCATCGGTACTCGCGACAAACAGGTCGTTGCCCGAAATCACGATGCCCGAGGGCCAATTCAATCCCTGATTCAACCCGGAGATCAGCGAGGCATTGACCGTCGCCCCGGCAGTCGTGTATTCGCCAATTCTGTCGTTACCACTACTCGTGACGAACAGGTCGTCGCCCGAAATCGCCACGCCAAAGGGGTTATCCAACCCGGAAGCCAGCGACGCATTGACCGTCGCCCCGGCAGTCGTGTATTCCTCAACGGCGAAGGTACCACGGTTCGCTACAAACAGGTCGTTGCCCGAAATCGCCAGGCCAATAGGGTAAATCAATCCGGAAATCACCGAGGCGTTGACCGTCGCCCCGGCGGTCGTGTATTCGCCAATGGTCCCGTTTCCGAGATTTGCAACATATAGGTTTTGCGCGTTAAGGGTGGCCGTCAGACTACCCGTCAGCGCAAAGGCGATTACATACAATAACCTCATGTTATCTCGATTGTATCAGAAACATTAACCTTCACACAAGCTAATTCTTATCATTTCCACCAGCGCAACTCCGTTGATCTTCGTCACCCAGTCGACTGCGTCGTTCATTTTTTCGTTTCCAATATTGCCCGATGGTTTTCGTCACGTCATCCAACCAAGCAGGGTCAGCCAGCAGGGTGATCAATTCGATGGAGCTAAAAAATTTCACCGCGTTGGGCCTCGGCTTGCCCAGCGCGCGCAGTTTTCCTGCACTGACGAGAATAGCCACATCCTCCGTTGAGCAGTTCAACAACTTGGCCACCTGCCCCGCCAAGAGCCGGGCCGGCAAATCTTTCGCCGCCCAGGTGGCCAGTGCCGCTTGCGTCAGGTCGTAAGTCATATTTTGGCTTTTGGTTTCAGTTGTCTGCCAGGTCTGATTGCGTTGGTTTTGCTTTCCCTTGAAACGACTCACGTTTAATATCGCCGGCGTTTATGCTTGAACCCATTCGCGCCGACCCGTCCTCCGTAGCACGCGGAGGGTGGAGGGCGCACCGCAAAGGAACTTCGCCCGTTGCGCTTTCAAAATCACATCGCGCCGAATGCCGCGGGCTCCACCCTCATCGAGTGGAGCAATACGCGCGTCATTTGCGGCGTGACGGTCGAGGAAACTTGATAAGTTGAAGCAGGAACCGTATCCGCTCGGAATGTGCGGTCTTGGACAAATCCTTTAATTTGATCCGCGACCGGCAGTGGATCGAGACGCGTGCGGCGTTGTAGAAAAAGTGGGACCTGTTGGGTTTCCTATAGCAGAAATCTCGATGGGACAATCATGGAATCCGCTATATGCATATAGTGTGCCTATCAGTACAGTTTCTTCGTTGAGGTATTAGGAATCTAAAGTCGTCATTTTACACATTTCATAATACCACGGAACACGAAAATTACAGTCACATAAAGGGGATAACGATGAGAAAAATGAATTTAACTCAACTCCGTGGAAACGGAAACGGCGACGTAATTGCCAACGAAGATTTCGAAAGGCATTTGCTTACGGTGCTCACGTTGATGAAAGAAGGCGATTTTTCTGCGCGTCTGCCGTCGGATTTGACCGGTTTGGATGGCAAGGTGGCCGACACATTAAACAGCGTGGTTACGCATATTGAAAGGTTCGGCGATGGCTTGATCCGTTTGCGCAACGAGGTGGGTAGAAAAGGCAAGGTCGGCGAACGACTGGCCATGGGCGGCGCGGTCGGTGGTTGGGCGGAACAAATCGAAGCCATCAATTCACTTATGGACGATTTGTCGCAGCCGACCGTTGAAATGGGCCGCGTCATCGGCGCGGTGGCCAAAGGGGATCTTAACCAGACCGTGCCGTTGGAAGCGGGCGGGCGTCCGCTTCAAGGCGAATATCTTCGCACCGCCAAACTCGTCAATGGCATGGTCGAACAACTCGCTGACTTCTCCGTCGAAGTCATCCGCGTCGCGCGCGAAGTCGGCACGGAAGGCAAACTGGGCGGACAGGCGCAAATCCGCAAAGTTTCCGGCGTGTGGCGCGAATTAACCGAGTCCGTCAATCAGATGGCTGGCAATCTCACCGCGCAAGTCCGCAACATTGCCGAAGTCACCATTGCCGTGGCCAACGGCGACCTTTCCAAAAAAATCACTGTGGACGTGCGCGGCGAAATTCTCCAGCTCAAGGAAGCCATCAACGTTATGGTGGATCAACTCCGCTCCTTTGCGGCGGAAGTGACGCGTGTGGCACGCGAAGTCGGCACGGAAGGCAAGCTTGGCGGCCAGGCCGCGGTGCCCGGTGTCGCCGGGACTTGGAAAGATTTGACCGACAACGTGAATTCAATGGCGTCGAATCTCACGGCTCAAGTCCGCAACATTGCCCAGGTGACGACCGCCGTGGCGCGCGGCGATCTCTCTCGCAAAATCACCGTGGATGTGCAGGGTGAAATTCTCGAACTCAAGGACACGATCAACGTCATGGTGGATCAGCTTAACGGCTTTGCTTCCGAAGTCACGCGTGTGGCGCGCGAAGTCGGCACGGAAGGCAAACTCGGCGGCCAGGCCGTGGTGCCTGGCGTCGCTGGAACCTGGAAAGACCTCACCGTCAACGTGAATCTCATGGCGAACAACCTCACCGGACAAGTGCGCAACATCGCCGACGTGACGACCGCTGTTGCTCGGGGCGACCTCTCCCGTAAAATCACCGTGGACGTGCACGGCGAAATTCTCGAATTGAAAAACACCATCAACACGATGGTTGACCAGTTGAACGGTTTCGCGGCGGAAGTGACGCGTGTCGCACGCGAAGTCGGTACGGAAGGCAAGCTCGGCGGCCAGGCAGAAGTGCCAGGTGTCGCCGGCACGTGGAAAGATTTGACAGACTCGGTCAACGCGATGGCGACCAATCTCACGGGACAAGTCCGCAACATTGCCGAAGTGACCACCGCTGTCGCACGTGGCGATCTCTCTCGCAAAATTACGGTGGATGTGAAAGGTGAAATCCTCGAATTAAAGGACACGGTCAACACCATGGTGGATCAGCTCAACAGTTTCGCCGCCGAAGTGACGCGCGTGGCTCGCGAAGTCGGTACCGAAGGCAAGCTCGGTGGCCAGGCACAGGTGCCCGGCGTCGCCGGAACGTGGAAAGATTTGACGGACAACGTGAATTCGATGGCTTCCAATCTCACCGCACAAGTCCGCAACATTGCAGAGGTCACGACCGCGGTGGCGCGCGGCGCTTTGTCGCGTAAGATCACGGTGGATGTGAAGGGTGAAATTCTCGAATTGAAAAACACGATCAACACGATGGTGGATCAACTCAACGCGTTCGCCGCCGAAGTGACGCGTGTGGCGCGCGAAGTCGGCACGGAAGGCAAACTGGGCGGACAGGCGCAAGTGCCTGGCGTTGGCGGAACTTGGAAAGATCTGACGGACAACGTCAATTTCATGGCGGCGAATCTGACCGATCAGGTCCGCGGCATTGTGAAAGTCGTGACTGCCGTCGCCAACGGAAATTTGCGCCAGAAACTTACAGTCGAAGCAAAAGGTGAAGTTGCCGCGCTCGCGGATACAATCAACAACATGACAGATACGCTCGCGACTTTTGCCGATCAAGTTACAAACGTCGCTCGCGAAGTTGGTGTTGAGGGCCGGCTCGGCGGCCAGGCGAATGTTCCAGGCGCGGCGGGCACCTGGAAAGATTTGACGGGCAATGTGAATTTGCTGGCCGCGAATCTGACGACGCAAGTGCGCGCCATCGCCGAAGTCGCAACGGCGGTAACGAAGGGTGATTTGACACGGTCAATTCAAGTGGAAACGCGCGGCGAAGTCGCCGAACTCAAAGACAACATCAACACGATGATTGGCAACCTGCGCGTCACGACTGAGCGCAATCAGGAGCAGGACTGGCTCAAAACCAACCTCGCGAAATTTACCGGCATGTTGCAAGGCCAGCGCGATCTGTTCACCGTCGGTCGGATGCTGCTCTCTGAACTCGTGCCGCTGGTGGAAGCGCAACAGGGCGCGGTTTATCAAATAGAAGCCGAAGAGAACAAAAAGCCCTCACTGCGCCTGCTTGCTGGTTACGCCCAGCGACCCAATCAGCCAGAGCGCATCACTATTGGCGAAGGCCTCGTGGGTCAATGTGCCTTGGAGAAGCAGCGCATCCTGCTCAATGAGGTGAAGTCGGATTATACCCACATCCAGTCGAGTCTCGGTAATTCGCGTCCCGTCAACATCGTGGTGCTGCCGCTGTTGTTTGAAGGCCAGACGAAGGCGGTGATTGAACTCGCTTCACTGCACGCGTTCAACGTGACACAACTGACGTTTCTCGAGCAGCTCACTCACTCCATCGGCGTGGTGCTCAATACGATTGAGGCGAGGATGCGCACGGAAAACCTGTTGCATCAGTCGCAACAACTCACGGTGGAATTACAGTCACAACAAAAGGAATTGCAACAGACCAACGTGGAACTGGCGCAAAAGGCGCGGCAGCTTGCCGAGCAAAACGTAGAGGTCGAACGCAAAAGCCAGGAAGTCGAGCAGGCCCGGCGCGCGCTGGAGGAAAAGGCGGCGGAATTGGCGCTGACGTCCAAATATAAATCCGAATTCCTCGCTAACATGTCGCACGAGCTACGCACACCGCTCAACTCGATTCTCATTCTCGGCCAGCAACTCAGCGAAAATCCGGGAGGCAATCTTACCCCCAAACAAATTGAGTACGCCCGCAACATTTATTCCTCTGGCTCAGACCTGCTCAATCTCATCACGGACATTCTCGATTTGTCCAAGATTGAATCCGGCACGGTTACGGTTGAGGCCGAGGAAATCAACTTCACGTCGGTGCGCGATTTGGTGGAGCGCAACTTCCGGCACGTGGCGGATTCCAAGAATCTGCCGTTCCACGTTGAATTCAACGCAGGACTGCCGCGCGCAATCGTCACCGACACGAAACGCCTGCAGCAGATTCTCAAAAATCTGCTCTCCAACGCATTCAAGTTCACCGCACGGGGCCATGTGACCATTCATGTGGCGGCGGCGACGTCGGGATGGACAGCGGAACATCCGGTGCTGAAACGGGCACAGAGCGTCATTTCATTTGCCATTTCTGACACCGGCATCGGCATTGCTCCAGAAAAACAGAAGCTCATCTTTGAGGCGTTTCAACAAGCCGACGCCGGCACCAGCCGCAAATACGGCGGTACGGGTCTGGGTCTGGCCATCTCGCGCGAACTGGCAACGTTGCTGGGCGGGGAAATCCGCCTCGCCAGTTCACCCGGGGAGGGAAGCACATTCACGCTTTATTTACCACTGCTCTTTCCCGGAACGACCACCGCGATTCCACGACAAGCCACTGCATCACCCCGCGCCTTGCCCGCGCTGCGCGAAGAAGTTATTCCCGATGACCGCGAATCGTTGCAGTCCAGCGATCCGGTGGTGCTTATCGTTGAAGATGACCCACGCTACGCACGCATTCTCGTGGGCCTCGCGCACAATAAGGGATTCAAAGCCATCGCGGCCAATCGTGGTAATGCGGCGCTGGCATTGGCGCGGCAGTACCTGCCCACTGCGATCACGCTCGACATTTTCCTGCCGGACATGCTCGGCTGGACGGTGTTGAACAATCTCAAACTTGATCCCGCCACGCGACACATTCCGGTACAGATTATTTCGGTGACAGAAGAGCGCCAACACGGCCTGTCGCACGGCGCATTTTCTTACATAATCAAGCCCGCGACGACCGATGGATTGGAACAATGCTTCGACCGCATCAAAACCTTCATCGTTCCTCGCGTGAAGAATCTGCTCGTGGTCGAAGACAGCGAAACGGAATCTCAAAACATTACGGAGTTGCTGCGGTACGATGACATTGAAATCTCGACGGCGGGCACGGGCGCGGAAGCGTGGCAGATGTTGTTGGACAGGCCGTTTGATTGCTGCGTGCTGGACTTGCGCCTGCCGGACATGACGGGTTTTTCGCTGCTGGAAAAAATGCAGGCGGAACCGGGTTTGCGCGATCTTCCGGTCGTGGTTTTCACCGGCAAGAGTCTGACGCCGGACGAGGAAAAACGTCTCAAGGTTATGGCTAAAAGCATCGTACTCAAAGACGTTCAATCGCCCGAACGGCTTTTCGATCAGACCGCGCTTTTCCTGCATCGCGTCGTGGCCAGGTTGCCGGAGCAAAAACAAAAAATGCTCGCGCGCCTGCACAACTCAAACGAAGTATTGCATGGTCGCAAGGCTTTGGTGGTGGACGACGACGCGCGAAACATTTTCGCGCTCACCACAATTCTGGAGAATCAGGAAATGGAAGTATTGAGCGCCAACAATGGACGGCAGGCCATCGAGATCATCCAGAACCAGCCCGAATTAAGCGTGGTCTTGATGGACATCATGATGCCGGGAATGGACGGTTACGAAACGTTACGGGAGATTCGCAAACAGCCGGAGTTCCATTCCTTGCCAATCCTGGCGCTCACGGCCAAGGCGATGAAGGGTGACCGGGAAAAATGTCTGGAAGCTGGAGCGTCGGATTACATCGCCAAACCAGTCAACACCGATCAGCTTATTTCGTTGTTGCGAGTCTGGTTGCATCGTTAGACTAATACGTCAAAGAAATTCAATTTATGAAGCCCTCTTTGCCAGAAACTGAGAATCCAGTTCTGCTTGCCACTAGAAAAAAATCGGCCGATGCCGATTTGGGTCAGGCCAGTCCTCGCGCCCACGATATTGCCAACATTCTGCTGGTGGATGACGACTCCCGTAACCTCGATGTATTGGAAAGCATCCTGAAGCCATCCGGCCACCGGCTGGTCCGCGCCGAAACTGCTGACGCTGCCTTGATGGCGCTCATCCACGACGACTTTGCGTGCATCGTTTTGGATATTCAAATGCCCGGTATGAACGGCATTGAACTGGCGCATCTCATCAAAACCCGCAAGCGCAGCCAGCACATTCCCATCATTTTTCTCACAGCGTATTTTCAGGACGAGAAGGACGTATTGCAGGGTTACGGCGCGGGCGCAGTAGATTATCTGACCAAGCCGCTGAATTCCCAAATTTTTAAATCGAAGGTTGAGGTGTTTGTCGAATTATTCCGCACCACGGGTGCATTGACTGCCGCCAACGCCGCGCTGGAACAGCGTACGGTTGAGCTGGCGGAAGTCAACGGACAGTTGCTCAATCAAATCCGCGAACGGCAGCAACTCGAAAGACTGGTGTTGAACATCAGCGAGCGCGAGCAGCAGCGTATCGGGCAGGATTTGCACGACGGGCTGTGCCAGCAATTGACCGGAATCAAATTCAAAAATAGTTTGCTCCAACAAAAGCTCGCCGAACGCGGATCAGCGGAAGCTCGCGATGCGCGGGAGATTGAAGCGTTGCTGAGCGAAGCCATTGAGCAGGCGCGCAATCAGGCGTTGGGTTTGCATCCCGTCCGGCTTGAAGCGGAAGGATTGAAGACCGCACTGCATGAACTGGCTGCGAGCATCAACGACGTTTTTGGCGTCGAATGCGTCTGCACGTTCCCGGACTCGGCAAGTATCCGTGATCACGCTGTGGCGATTCATTTTTATCGCATCGCACAAGAGGCGATCAGCAACGCCATCAAACACGGCAAGGCGAAGAAAATTCAATTGCAGCTGGCCAAACGCGACGGCGGCTTCCATCTCAACATCCAGGACGATGGAATTGGATTTACCACACCGCAGTCCGCGCACAATGGCATGGGTATGCACATCATGAATTATCGCGCGCGCACCATTGGCGCAACGTTGGAGGTGCATCATGGTGAGCGGCGCGGAACGACCATCACTTGTTCATTGCCCACGCAAATCGAATCTTCAAAGAAAGGATGAGTTATGGCAGACAAGGCCACACGTTTCGTCGGCAAACTGAAGTCCAGGATATTCATCGTGGAAGACCATCCGATCACGCGCAATGGCCTGGCTCAATTGATCAATTACCAGGGTGACCTGCGAGTTTGTGGTCATGCGAGCACAGTTGCCAAGGCCATCGACGGCGTGGATGAAGCCGAACCGGATCTTGTGATAGTGGATGTTTCCCTGCCAGACGGCCACGGTATTGAATTGGTCAAGGACCTGAAGGTACGTCATCCACAAGCGCGCATCCTCGTTCTCTCCATGCACGATGAAGGATTGTATGCCGAGCGCGCTTTTCGAGCGGGCGCTTCCGGTTACATTATGAAACAAGAATCAACGGACACGGTGCTGGCGGCGGTTCGCCGGATATTGTGCGGTCAAACTTATCTCAGTCCGCGAATGCAAGAACGCGTGCTGAACCATTTTGCCGCAGGCAAACCCGCCGCTGTGAATTCGAATATCGAACGGCTTACGGATCGCGAACTGGAAGTTTTTGAGCTAATCGGACGCGGTCTCGGCACACGACAGATTGCCCGGCAACTTCGACTGGGAGTGAGCACCGTGGAGACCCATCGCGCACACCTCAAAGAAAAGCTGGATTTGGAAAGCGGCACGGAACTGACCTGTCGCGCTGCCGAATGGGTGAATAATCACTAAAGGTAAAATTCCCTCGCGGTTGTCTTTTGGTACCGTTAGCGGATTCCGCCATATCACAATCAAAGGCGGCACGATTGTTGCAGAACGGAAGTCCGATTATCTTCGCACCATGGGATTCACAAAAAAACAATCGTGTTCCGTCATGGAACGGAATCCAATTCGGGAAGATACTAAATCGTCCGGCAGGATTGAGTTGGAGAGGGAGTTCTTTGGACCGGAAGTTCTGGTGATACACGAAGATTCGGCGACAGCATTGCGGGCCAGAGCAGCGCTCAATAATTTGGAGAACCAGCTCGAAATAAAAATCTGCTTCCTGATAAGTTTGTGCAGATCGGGCATGTTAGAAGACGCCGAACTGGCAGAACTCGTCTTACAACAGGCAAAGCGGACGGACATCGTGTTTCTCTCATTGCACGGTGATCGGGAGCTTCCAACTGCCATTCGCAATTGGTTGCTTCGCTGGCTGGAAACCAGAGATTTCAAACCCTGCGCGTTGGTGGTATCAATGGATTCAGACACCCGAGATTCGCTGAAGTCCAATTCGGTATGGGATTTTCTCTGCGTTATTACGGCCCCGCTTGAAGTGGATTTGTTTTTACATTTGAGCGAACCACTGTTTAAGGCCAAGTGCCAAGAGCGTTCGGGCATGGAACGTGATGAGAAAAATTCCCCTTTTTATTTCAAGCAAGGAAATGCCTCATAGTGCCCGAAAGACATTCCGGCTTACACATAGTGCTATGAAAGAAAATAAAATTTTACAAACGGGAGAGCCAGCCGGCGCGTCACTTCAATGCCCGACGGAGCCGCTCTGTCGCATTCTGGTGGTTGATGATTACAAAGACATCCGGCAACTCAGCGCCGAAGTGCTCATTCACTCTGGCTACGCGGTGGACGCCGCTGCTGATGGCGTGGACGCTTGGGAGGCTCTTCAAATCAAGGCGTTCAACCTCCTGATCACCGATAACGACATGCCTAAGCTAACCGGCGTTGAGCTGGTCAGGAAACTGCGTTCGGCACACATGGCGCTGCCGGTTATCCTGGCTACCGGGAGATTACCCACGGAGGAACTGGTCCAAAACCCGTCGCTCCACCTGGCGGCCCTGCTGCCAAAGCCTTTCTCTCCTGAAGAATTGTTGGGAACAGTGACAAATGTTCTGAGCGTGACCGTCCGTGCACCCGAGCAGCTCGGGCCACCGCCAGACTGGCGAAGTCAGCCAAGCGAGGATGACTTGGCAAAGACGAGGTTCATCACGCGCGCAACCAGGAAGGAAAGCATGTTATGAATGCGACTTTTGAAGTTCCTGAGCCGGTCACGAGATTGAGGATGGGGAGACCGGCAAAACGTAAAATCCTGCTGGTGGACGACGATCCCGCCATCCATCAAATCCTGCGCCGACTTCTTGCCGAAGAAGATGTTCTCGTGCTGACAGCGGCTAATGGCGCCGAAGCGCTCGAACTCGCCAATGCCGCAAAATTTGACCTCGCGTTGCTGGATTTGAATATGCCGGTCGAGGATGGCGGGGAAATAGTCGGGCAACTATCAGCACAAAATCCGCTGCTGCCGGTCATCCTGATCACCGACTGCCCTGACCAGTTATTTCACGCGGTGGCATTGGGCGTCCGCGCTTTGTTGGAGAAGCCGCTCGATTTCACAAAACTGTTTCGCACGATCCATAACCTTTTGACGGAACCGGCTAAAGAGCGTCTGACACGCTTCATGGGGCGACCTGCGGTGTTTCACTACATCCCATCGAAGGAAGATGCCACTAAAAAGCCTGGAGGGTAAATTGAAATTCAACGACATCAACCACGTGATATTGCGGCGGCAGACAGTAAATGAATGCCTGCGGGTGCAACGCCCAATATGTCCTGCGCATTCAAACGGCAAACCGGTCGTTTCTTCGACTACGACCAATAAAAACGACCGGTTTGCCTCCCTTTCACCGCCGCCCGTTGATTTTGCCGTGCGGTTTGCCCTGAAATCACCGATAGCGTCGGAATGCGCTTATTGGTTCTGACGAATACTCCGTATGATTCCAAGAATTCCATAACGCCAAGGAGGTGGGATTGGGAATTCACCAGCGCCTCTTTGAACGGCCTGTTCGTGGCCGCTCAATTGCAGGCGCTGGTGAAAGGCAGCGTGACGAAGGTTAATAGACAAGTTATCGCCGGTTACGCTTAGTTCTTACGGAGTAGTAAATGGAATGGCGTGTCCGCTGGAGCGCAACTCTACCAACCTAAAATAAGTACCGAGCATAAGCCTCTTAAACCTGGCGCCTGGCATTCACCATACTAGTTTTTCGTTACCCGAACGGGATAGCTTGGGTCAAAACGTCCGTCAATCCATTTCGGTGATGACGTGAGATGAGACCAGCAAAGACCCGTGAACCTAAACTGTATCAAGAAGCGACGAGACGATAAGAGATGACACAAGAACATATTTTCATGCAAATCCAGCGCTGCAATTTAGCGTTGAACCGCCT
The DNA here is from genome assembly GCA_963708305.1 of uncultured bacterium. Lineage (GTDB taxonomy): Bacteria > Verrucomicrobiota > Verrucomicrobiia > Limisphaerales > UBA11358 > UBA11358. Next base: position 11,608 of record CAVPSH010000001.1, read on the forward strand.
GAAAAGGTCATTACGCTGAAACTCAAGGCGACCGGCCAGTGCCGCTTGCGTCAGTTCGTCAGTCATAATTCTACGGCGGTTTTGCTTTTCCTTGAGACGATTCACGTTTAATATCGCCGGCGTTTATGCCAGAACCCAGTCGCGCTGACCCGTCCTCCGTAGCACTGCGGAGGGTGGATGGGCGCACCGCAAAGGAACTTCGCCCGCTGCGCTTTCAAAATCACATCGCGCCGAATGCCGCGGGCTCCACCCTCATCGAGTGGGGCAATACGCGCGTCATTTGCGGCGTGACGGTCGAGGAAACCGTGCCGCGCTGGATGAAGGAGCAAAACATCAACGGCGGCTGGATCACCGCCGAGTATTCGATGCTCCCCTACTCCACCCTGGAACGCAAATCGCGCGACGCCAGCCGCGGAAAAATTGACGGGCGGGCGCAGGAAATTCAGCGGCTCATCGGCCGCGCCCTGCGCGCGGTGATTGATCTGGAAAAGCTCGGTGAACGCACGGTCTGGGTGGATTGCGACGTACTGCAGGCCGACGGCGGCACGCGCACGGCGGCCATCACCGGCGCGTACGTGGCGTTGTGCATCGCCATCCGGCGATTGATTGCCGCCGGCAAGGTGATGGACAATCCCATTCTCCACGCCGTCGCCGCCGTCAGCGTGGGCATGGTGGCCAACCGGCCCTTGCTGGATTTGTGTTATACCGAGGACGTGGCGGCGGCGGTGGACATGAATTTGGTGATGAATTCCACCGGCGAATTCATCGAGCTTCAGGGCACCGGCGAGCAGGCCACGTTCAGCGACGCGCAACTGGCCGACCTGCTCGCGCTCGGCAAGAACGGCATCCGCAAATTGCTGGCCGCACAGGAGGAAGCGTTGGCAGCAGCCTGATTCACCCGTGGGCAAGGCTTCTTCAAAGATTTCCCGGCGAAAAAGCAAACCGTCGCCACCAACGCGATTGCTGTTGATTCGCCATGCCGAAATCGAACGGCGTTACCAGCGCGCGTTTGGCGGGCGGCTGGACATCAACCTCTCCGTCCGCGGCCGCGCCCAGGCCAAAACGCTCGCCGAATTTCTGCACGACAAACACATCGCCGCGATTTATGCCAGCCCGATGAAACGCGTTCAGCAAACCCTCGTGCCGATCCTGAAAAATGGCGCGCCCGACCAGATCATCCTGCCCGGTTTGCGCGAGGTGGATTTTGGCGACTGGACGGGCTACAACTGGAACGAGGTGCGCGAAAAATTCGGCGTCCATCCCTACGATTGGCTGGACGAAATTCAACTGGGCGCGGTGCCGAACGGTGAAAACGGCGTCCAGTTCCGCGCCCGCGTCGAGGCGTGCCTGTTTGAAATCATCCGCCGTCATCCGGGCGAGACGACTGCCATTTTCAGCCACGGCGGGGTCATCCGCATGATACTGTCGATTCTGCTCGACCTGCCGCTGCCAAAGACCAATTCGTTCGAAATCGAATACACCAGCGTCACGCAGGTGGCCCTGCACCCGGAATTGAACGAAATCGAGCTGCTCAACTTCACGCCGTGGCGTGATTGGGTGAGATGAAACGCAGCCGGTTTCGGAAGGTGGGGCGAGACTCCCGGCGAGCCGAGGCACGGCTTGATTTTCCGGCTTTCGGCTCACGAGGACGCTCGCCCCACCACCGGGGAAAGTCATGAAACCGGTTAGACAACTCTGGCGCATTTCGGTCATCACGACGCCCGAAGCGGAAGACGCCGTCGCTGAGTTCTTAAGCGCCGTCCTCAACCTGCCGGCGTCGACTTATTTCGATATCGAAACCGGCGTCAGCACGTTGACAGTTTATTTCCACCAGAAATCACATCTGCCGCGCAAATTCCGCGCGGAGATTTCTGCCGGATTGAGGCGAATTAAAAGCTGCGGATTGAAAATGGGTCCCGGCAAAATCGTCATCGCAAAGATGCGCCGGGAAAACTGGGCCGAATCCTGGAAGCGGCACTTCAAACCAATAGAAATTATTTTCAAAAATCAGAGGGACGAGCCATGCAAGTCCCCGGCTTCCTGCAAAGGATTGGGGACTCGTATAACTCGTCCCTCCGAAAATCGTCCCTCCGAAGAATTGGGACAATCGCTGTTAATTAAACCGAGCTGGAGCAAGCGGAAGGCGCGGAAGGGCCTGGCGGAAATTGTGCTGGATCCCGGCCTGAGTTTTGGCACGGGCCATCACCCGACGACGGCATTCTGTCTCAGCGAAATTGGACGATTCCAAAAAGGTGGAGACAGTGCGCCGCGCTGTCCGGACGGCTCGGCGAACCGTCTCCACCTTAAACCACCGTCGTTTCTTGATCTTGGCACTGGCTCCGGCATTCTGGCGATTGCGGCGGCAAAACTGGGATATTCGCCCGTGTTCGCAATGGATTTCGACCCGGAGGCGGTCCGCGTCGCCCGCACCAACGCCCACGTCAATCGCGTTCGGCAAAAGCTGGAAATCCGGCGCGGCGACGTGACGAATCTACCGGTCCGACCCCGGCAGCTATACGATTTGGTCTGCGCAAACCTGATTTCCAACCTGCTGATTACGGCGCGGCGCCGGATTGCTGCGCAATTGCATCCCGCGGGGACGCTCGTGCTGGCGGGCATTTTGAAGTCGGAATTCAGGGAAGTCCAAAAGGCTTATAAAACCTTGGGATTGAGGTTGGTCTCCCATCGGGATGAAAAGGAATGGCGCTCGGGTTCGTTCCGTTTTGGCGGTTGAAGATTTTTTGAACGGCGGAACCGAAGAGTCAGTCTGATTAAATGAAGTCGCAAAGTTTTAGCCACGTTAATGGAGATTGGCATTCTTTACGCTGCGTGTCCGGGGGAAGAAAGGAAACAGCTATGATGAAGACATTGGAAGCCATCGGCGAAGCAGTTCGCAACCCCAAATATTCATTCCGCAAAGCGGAGCATCAGCCCAGAAAAGAGCGGAAACACCGCTACGAACGGCGAAAAATCAAGGAATACATTCATCTTGGCGACTGGCTGGCTGAAGAATTGGCCTAGGCCGGTTTTGAACAGCTTGTTCATAAAGAACCAGTTAGATTCAGCCGGATCTAACCGATGAGGTAAAATTACCGCTGGCAGGCCGGACAGATTCCAAAGAATTCCAGTTTGTGCGTCACGGCTTTGAAGCCGTTCCGGGCGGCGATACGTGATTCAATTTCGCGGAGAAAACATTCGTCAATTTCCACCACTCCCGCGCAACGCGTGCAAATCAGGTGATGGTGATGTCCGTCATCGCCCTCACCGACGAGTTCAAATCGCGCCGCGCCGTCACCGAAATCAAACCGCTGCACCATCCCCATTTCTTCGAGCAGGTGCATGGCGCGATAAATCGTGGCCAGATCACAGCGACCCCTGGGCATGACGGCAAAAATTTCCCGGTTGGTCATCGGATGGGGGTGCCGCCGCAAAATTTCCAGAATGGCCTGGCGGGGGCCGGTAATTTTTCGCGATTGCCCGCGCAGGCGGCCGGTTAAAACCGACAGTTCCTGCCGTTGGTGCGCGCGGGCATGAGCGGACGCCTTCATCACGCTTCAAAAATCACACGGGTAATTCCGAAAATCAAGCCGGCACTCAATGGCAAACCAATTGCAGCTGTTTTACGCCAGAAAACCGCCTTCGTACGGGAGGAGCGGAAGGGCCAAAGCCGGTTACTTCATCAGCAACATCTGGCGCGCGCGCTTGATGGCGGTGGTCAGGCGGCGCTGGTAATGCGCCGGCAGGCCGGTGTATTTGCGGGGCAGGATGCGGCCCTGGTCGGTCACGAACTGCCGGAGCAGATTGGTGTTCTTGAAATCAAGCGCGTCGGCGGTGAAGTCAATTTTCGGCTTCGGGCGCGGCGTGCGGTTTTCCATCGTGACGGCGCGACCCGCGGCGGTCCGATTTTTCGGTGTTGGTTTTGCGGGGCATAGGTTATTTGATTTCCCGGTGCAGCGTGTGGCGGCGGAAGGCCGGATTGTATTTCTTGATTTCCAGCTTCTCCGTCTTCAGCTTCTTGTTGCGGGTGGTGGTGTAGCGCGAAGGGGATTTGCCTTCCTTGCGCGCTTCGGTGCATTCGATGGTGATGATTTCGCGCGCCATAAATTATTCTTTCTCCTTGGCGCTTCTCCTCCAGCTCGTCCTCGTCGCCGTCCACTTCCGTGACGCCGGCGCTGTCAATCGTGCCCAGCTGGCCGAGCCGGCGCTGAACGCAATGCGCCTTCGCGTTCCAGTTGCGCCTGGGCCTCCACCGTGAAGCGCGTCCACGGAATCGCTTCCAGGCGCGCCTTGGGAATCGACTTGCCGGTCAATTCGCAGACGCCGTAGGTTTTCTTCTCGATGCGCTTGAGCGCCTCCTCGATTTCGTAAACGGCGTCCTGGTCGGACGACAGCAGGCTCAACGCAAAATCGCGGTCAAAATTGTCCGTGCCGGAATCCGCCATGTGCAGGCTGTAACCGGCCATTTCCTGGGCGGATTCCTTGGCCAGGCCGTTCATCTGGTGGACGCAACTGCTCGCGCAATTCCAGCAGGCGGTTGTAATACTTCTGCCATTCCGGCTTGACCTTTTTCAAGTCCGGCCGGCCGTCCTGGCCTTGGCGACAGCGTGCGGCCGAGAATGGCCGCCGCCGTGGCGGACGGTGCGGCTTGCCGCGTGGGCGTTTCTTGTTATTTTCTTTTTTCTTCGTTGTCACAATCAAAATTGAGTTTCCGGCTTTCAAAATCAGACTTGCCGGTCGCTTCAAAGGGGCGGGAATGTAGCAAAGCGAACCAAATAATCCACTAAAAATTTTCAACATTTTTGGACAGGCCGAAACCTCGGCTCAACGCCTATTTCGCCGGTCAGCAGGGAATTCAGCCTTTCTCGATGCACGCGTAGGCGTTGTGATTGTGGATGCTCTCGAAGTTTTCCGCCTCCACCTTGTACCAGGTCACCTGCGGATGCGCGTTGAGCTTCAAGGCCACATTGCGCACCAGGTCCTCCACGAACACCGGGTTTTCATAGGCCCGCTCCGTCACCGCCTTTTCGTCCTGCCGCTTCAGCAGCGCGTAAAGCTCCGAACTCGCCGACGCCTCGATCATCGCGACAACGTCCTCAATCCAGATCGGCTTGCTTGAACCGCAACGCCACCGTCACCTGCCCGCGCTGGTTGTGCGCGCCGTATTTGGCGATGGCCTTCGAGCAGGGGCACAGCGTCGTCACATTCGCCTTCACCGTCAGCACAAAATCAATTTCCTTGCCGCACGCCGCCGCATCGAACCGCGCGATGTAATCCATCAGGCTTTCCCTGCGCGACACCGGCGATTTCTTGGCCATGAAATACGGAAACTCAATTTCGAGGTGCGACGTGGCGGCGTTGCAGTTTTCTGCTGCATCGAGTGCAGGATGTCCGTGATGTTCTCCACGTGGATGACGTTGCCGTGCGCGTTGAGCACCTCGATGAACCGGCTCATGTGCGTGCCTTTGAATTCCTTCGGCAGATCCACGAACATGCCGATGGTGGCCACCGTGTTCTGCACGCTGCGCGCCTTGTCACGCACCTGGATGGGAAAGCGCAGCCCGCGCACGCCGACCTTGTCGATGCGCAATTCGCGATGGTCGCGCTCGCTCTGCTTGTCGTGCAACTTGCTCATTGTCGGAACCTTCCGCGCGACGCGGGTCGCGCTGCCGTTTCGGCTGATCTTGAGCATGGGAAGAAAATACCAGCTTTGGGCAATTTGGCAAAAGGGAATACTTGGGAAAGATTGCTGCGTCGGTAACCCAAAATTAAGGCCGGCGGCACGCCGTCCCTCCCAAAACGCTGGACAACTGGCCGCGAAAATTTAATTTCGTGTCATGGCCATCACCCGGGAATTTGCGGCCTCGTTCGCCGCGGAATGGATTGCGGCCTGGAACGCCCACGATTTGCCGCGCGTGCTTTCGCATTACACCGATGATTTTGAAATGAGTTCGCCATTCATTATCGAAATCGCCGGAGAACCTTCCGGTTGTTTGCAGGGAAAGGAACAAGTACGGGCCTATTGGCAGGCGGCTTTAAAAAGAAATCCCGGATTGCATTTTGAATTGCTGGAGGTCTTCGCGGGCGCTGGCAGCATCGTGCTGCACTATCGCAGAAATTCCGGCCAACCGGCCGCGGAAGTCTTGTTTTTCAACGAACAACGGCCTGGTTTATCGGGCGGCGGCGCATTACCAGGAAAAGTAGCCCATGCGCCAACACCATTCCTTCCCGTTCATCCTGTTCCTGCTCGCGCTGTCGTGTTCCCCTGCCCTCGCCGCGGACAGTTTCCGGGTCGCCACTTATAACGTGGAAAATTATCTGGACCAGCCGACGGAATCGCGTCCGCAACCCAAATCCGCCGCCGCCCGGGCCAAGGTCCGTGAAAGCATCCGCGCGCTGAATCCCGACGTGCTCGCGCTGGAGGAAATGGGTCAACTGAGCGCGCTCATGGAATTGCGCAGTTCGCTCAAGGCCGAGGGTCTGGACTTTCCCTATTGGGAATTGGTCAGCGGCGAGGACACGAATATCCACGTGGCCGTGCTGAGTAAATTGCCCATCATCGCGCGCCGCCCGCACACAAACGAGGTTTTCCTGCTCGACGGCCGCCGGTTTCGCGTCAGCCGCGGTTTCGCCGAACTGGACATTCGGGCCGCGCCCGATTTCACCTTCACGCTCATCGCCGCGCATTTGAAATCGCGCCGGCCCGTGCCCGAAGCCGACGAAGCCGAACAGCGCCTGCAGGAAGCAAAAATCCTGCGCGCCATCGCGGACAAGGATTTCGCCGCTCATCCGAATGCAAAACTGATTGTGGCAGGCGATTTCAACGACCTGAAGGATTCCGATTCCACCAAGGAAATCATCGGACACGGACGACTCAGGCTCGTGGACACGCGTCCCGCCGAGCGTAACGGCGACAACGCGCCCGCTGAAAACGCCTGGTTCGAACCGCGCGACATCACCTGGACGCATTATTACGGCAAGGAAGACACCTACAGCCGCATCGATTATATCCTGTTGAGTTCCGCGATGGCGCGCGCGTGGGACAAGAGCAACACTTACGTGCTGACGCATGCCGAATTGGGGCGTCGCTTCAGACCACCGCCCCATCGTCGCGACGTTTAAGACAAGTGAGAAGTAGCACCGCAGGCGCGACATCTTTGTAGAACCACAACCAAAAACCCAATCCAGCCCCGTCGGGGCGGCGTATTCTGATGATTTCGCTCCTTCCGCCTTCGCCTTTGGCTATGGCGAGACTGAGACGGAACTTGCGAATTTTAGCGGTAACCAAACCTCGAAACGGAACGCCGCTCTCCGAGCCGGCGCGTTTGTGGAGCCAATATTACGCCGGGCCGGAGACCGGCGTTCCATCACGGAATAACGAGCCGACCGTAAATTGTCCCGAATACCGCGCACTGCTGAATGGCCATTCTTTTACCGCCCGGCACAATTTCGCCCTCACCGGATTGTTTTCGATGTACTGGATTGCCTTTCGTCTCTGTTCCTCATTACGCATGAAGGTGTCCCAATACTCGCGCTGCCATTGGAGCGCCGCTCTCTGAGCCGGCGCGTTGGGAAATCCATCATCGCGCCGGGTCGGAGACCGGCGCTCCGTCTTCGTTGCCGTAAATCGCATTCCAACTTTGCACAATCCTGCCAAGCGGCGTCCGCTTCACATCCACCAAGACATGAACATGGTTCGGCATCACGCACCAGGCCGGTAATTCAAAATGTTCATTGTGAAAATGCAACAGGGCATCTTCAACGGTTTGCGCTACGCGGGCGTGCTGCAAAAAGCAGTCACCCACCCCGCGATCCAGATATTCCTCCAACTGGCAGCACGGCGATCGCGCATATCTTCAATCTTTAGCATAATGTTCAACCATTCACCGCGCCGGAAGGCAGGCATGGAATCAGCCAAACGAAATGTGATGAATTGGACGGAGGTCAGGAAAATCGCAATGTGGCAAATAACCACGTTCATGCCAGCCAAGAAAACCAAGCGCCTCTTCATCGTCTGTTAGCGGAACGAGACCATTGATTTTTGTCCTCGGCCAAAAGCCGCGATATTCGCGCTTGACCGGGGCGGCAGGGGCATGGAACTTTTCTAACAAATCTCATTGCGGCGTACCAAGCATAACGGAACGCCGCTCTCCAGCCGGCGTGTCTGTGAAATTACCATCGCGCCGGGTCGAAGACCGGCGCTCCCAACCAATCTCTACGCCTTCGCCACCAACTGGCGCAGCACGTAAGGCAGAATGCCGCCGTGCTGGTAGTAATCAATCTCGATGGGCGTATCAATCCGGCACCGGACCGGCACGTTCTCTACTTTGCCGTCCTTGCGCGTGATGCGCAGCGTGAGGTCCTGCTGCGGCTTCAGGTTCGCATCAAGCCCGACGATGTCGTAGGTCTCCGTGCCGTCGAGCTTCAGGCTCTGGGCGTTGGTGCCTTCCTTGAATTGCAGCGGCAGCACGCCCATGCCGACCAGATTGCTGCGGTGGATGCGCTCGAAACTCTGCGCCACGACCGCTTTCACGCCGAGCAGGTTCGTGCCTTTCGCCGCCCAATCGCGCGAACTGCCGGTGCCGTATTCCTGCCCGGCAAGAACGACCAGCGGAGTGCCGGCTTGCTGATATTTCATCGCCGCGTCGTAAATGGCATCATGGCGCGGTGCTTCGCGCCGCTGCGGCGACGAGCCGTCGCCGCACCATAATTTGGTCACGCCGCCTTCGACGCCCGGCACCATGAGGTTCTTGATGCGCACGTTGGCAAACGTGCCGCGCGTCATCACGCGGTCGTTGCCGCGCCGCGAACCATAGCTGTTGAAGTCCGCGGGCTCCACGCCGTGCTCCATCAGGTATTTCCCGGCGGGCGACGTTTTCTTGATGGCACCGGCGGGCGAAATATGGTCGGTCGTCACACTGTCACCAAAGATAGCCAGCGCGCGCGCGCCTTTGATTTCGCGGATTTCGCCCGGTTGCATTGAAAAATTCTCGAAGAATGGCGGTTCCTGGATGTAGGTGGATTTGGCATCCCACTCATACACGTTGCCGGTGCTGGACGGGATTTCGTTCCACTTGGGATTTTGCGCTGCGAAATCCTTGTAGAGCTTGCGGAAAACGTCCGGTTGCAGCGCCGTCTGCATCAGGTCGCGGATTTCGCTGCAACGACGGCCAGATGTCTTTCAGCAAAACCGGTCTTGCCGTCCTTGCCCTTGCCGAGCGGCTCGTGGCTAGGTCAATGTCCACGCGACCCGCCAGCGCGAACGCGACGACCAGCGGCGGCGACATGAGAAAGTTCGCCTTGATGTTCTGGTGAATGCGCGCCTCGAAGTTGCGGTTGCCGGACAACACCGCCGCGGCCACGAGATTGTTTTTAACTGATGGCCTCCTCGACCGCCGCCGCGAGCGGACCGGAATTGCCGATGCAGGTCGTGCAACCGTAACCGACGAGGTTGAAGCCGAGCTGGTCGAGATACGGTTGCAAACCGGTCCTGTTCAAATAATCGCTGACGACGCGCGAACCGGGCGCGAGCGAGGCCTTGACGACCGGGTTCACCGTCAGGCCGCGTTCCACCGCTTTCTTGGCCAGCAGCCCGGCGGCCAGCATGACGCTGGGATTCGATGTGTTCGTGCAACTCGTGATGGCCGCGATCAGCACGCGAGCCGTTGCGAATTTCACTTTTCAACGCCCGGCCCCGCGCCGCGACGTGGATCGGGCGTCGGATGGTTGTTCGCCATTTCGGTTTCCGTCTGCGGATTGGTATTTTGCGACCGGGCCTTTTGGGCCGAAACCGGTTCCTGACTGCCGCCGCCGTCGGCGGACTGCCCGTTGCCGGAAACCAAAAAGTTTTGCCCAATTCCTCCGGCTTTGCCAAAGCCATTTTCCGTGACCGGCTTGCTGAAAGTGGCGATGAAGCTTTCCTTCAGTTTCGGCAATTCAATCCGGTCCTGCGGGCGTTTCGGACCGGCCACGCTCGGCAACACCGTGCCGAGGTCGAGTTCCAGTTCCTGCGAATAGGCGATATCGCCTTTCTTCGGGATGCCCCAAAGTCCCTGCGCCTTGTAATAATTTTCGTAGAGTGCGGCAATGCTCCTCGCTGCGGCCGGTGGCGCGCAGATAATTCACACATTCCTCGTCTATCGGGAAGAAGCCCATCGTCGCGCCATATTCCGGCGCCATGTTGCCAATCGTCGCGCGGTCCACGACCGGCAACGCCGCCGCGCCCGGTCCAAAGAATTCCACAAACTTGCCGACCACCTTCGCCTTGCGCAGCATCTGCGTCACGGTCAGCGCGAGATCGGTGGCGGTGACGCCTTCGCGCAATGCGCCGGTCAGATGAACCCCAACGACGTCTGGCGTCAGGAAATAAACCGGCTGGCCCAACATGCCGGCTTCGGCTTCGATACCGCCGACACCCCAGCCGACGATGCCCAGGCCGTTGATCATCGTCGTGTGCGAATCGGTGCCGACGAGCGTGTCGGGATAATACAGGAGCGCGGACGGCTCGTCCGCGTTGTTCGAACTCGCGGGCAAGCTGCCCGCGCTCCTGAGCACGCCCTGGGCGAGATATTCCAGGTTGACCTGATGGACGATGCCGATACCGGGCGGCACGACCTTGAAAGTGTCGAAGGCCTGCATGCCCCACTTGAGAAATTGATAGCGCTCGCGATTGCGTTGGAACTCGATTTCGAGGTTGCGGACGAACGCGTCGGGCGAACCGTTCACGTCCACCTGCACCGAGTGGTCCACCACCAGATCCACCGGCACCAGCGGCTCGATGATTTTTGGGTTTTTGCCCAAACGCGCGACGGCGGAGCGCATCGCCGCCAAATCCACCAGTAATGGCACGCCGGTGAAATCCTGCAACACGATGCGCGCCACAATAAACGGGATTTCTTCCGTGCGTTCCGCGTTCGGCTGCCAGTTGGCCAGCGCGCGGACGTTGTGTTCAGTCACCTTTTTGCCATCGCAATTGCGCAGGACGGATTCGAGTACAAGCCGGATGGAAACCGGCAGGCGGGAAACCGGGCCGACACCGGCCTTTTCGAGCGCCGGCAACGAGTAAAATTTCCCCGGCTGCCCGTTGCCGGGTTTAAATGTTTGCAGGGTGCCGGACAAAGGATGCTGTGCGTTCATGTAATTCCTTCAATTAACAACAAAAATGAAGCTTGCGCGCAGGCGTGTCAAGCGAAGCGCAATCCGGGCAGGCTCCTAATTTGAATTTGTCGTCGTAACGAGAACTGGCGGTGTCACAACCAGATTTGTCGAGGCATCATCTCCGGCGCTCAATGCTCCTGCGGGCGCAAGGCTGTTCCCGGAGCCGGATGGCGCGGCACTCTGATCAGTCTGCAGATTTGAAATCCCACCTGACTTTTGGGCGTTTTCGTGAATGAAAATCCCTGCATATATCGCCATCACCACAATAGTGGCTACGATTATCACAACTATCACGTATAGCCGAAAATCGTGTTCTTCTTTGGTGCCGCTTGAAAATCCCACAAACATAATAAAAAGCTTATTTCTTTTTTCCGGTATTGGCAACAATTTGAACCCATACAGCGGTTATGACGTCCACGACCGCCGGGATATTTGAATGTGGAAACGGAATTTATGCCCGCGGGTGTTCGGCGCCGTTCGCGGGCGAAGGCTCCAGGTGCAGCAGGTCGGTGATCCGGCGTACCAAACGCGGGAGATCGAGCGGTTTGGTGAAAAAATCGTCGGCATGCATGGCCACCGTACGCTTGGTTATTTCGCCGGAAAGCGCGCTCATGAAGATGATGGGGATTTTCTTTGTGGACGGCTGGCGGCGCAGGATTTCGCAGACCGACAAGCCGTCCAAATCGGGCAGCAGAATGTCGAGGAGGATGAGATTCGGTTTGAACTGCCGCGCCTGGCTGAGCGCCTGCACGCCGTCGTTGGCCACGATGAGTTCGTAGCCCAACCCGGCGAGGCGGAACTGCACCAGCTCGACAAAATCCCGCTCGTCGTCCACGATCAAAATGCGAGGCGCCACATTCGCAACCTAAGCCGGTTTCGCGCCAAACGCCATGACGGGGCGGTTAAAGCTGTGTCACGAAATGGAAACGGAGCGCCGATGACTGCATCGGCTTGACCGCGTAAAATCCCCGCCGGGCCGAATCGGTGTTCGGCGCTCCGCGGTGGTGCAAACCGTGCCCAATGGAAACGGAACCCGGCTAAAAAACTTGTTCCGTTGTGGCCATTTTGGTAGCCCTGCACGGACATGCCAACAAAACAAGGTTCCATCCATCTGTTCCGGCTTTTCGGAATAGACGTGTATCTGCATTGGGCCTGGTTCTTCGCCGCGTGGTACTTCATCAATAATGCCCGGGGCTATTCTTCCTCCATCTGGAGTGTGTTGGAATGTCTGGCGCTGTTCGCCATCGTGCTGATTCATGAATTCGGCCATCAGCTCGCCTGTCGATCCGTCGGCGGAAAAACCCACGATATCATCCTCTGGCCACTCGGCGGTGTGGCTTATGTGTCGCCGCCGTTGCGACCCGGCGCGCAACTGTGGAGCATCGCCGCCGGACCGCTGGTCAATGTCGCGCTCTTTCCTGTCTTCACCGCGGTCGTGGCCCTGGCGCGATCTGCGGGTTGGGAAGATACGATGCGTGACGCCTACTTTTTTGTCCTGACGCTCTGGTACATCAACACCGGTTTGCTGCTGTTCAACATGCTGCCGATTTATCCGCTCGACGGCGGACAAATTCTGCGCTCGCTGCTCTGGTTTGTGTTTGGCCGGGCACGCAGCCTGATGATTGCGACCGTCATTGGCTTTATCGGCATTGCGGCGTTCATTCCGATTATCATCATGGCCAATCAGATGTGGTATTATCTCCTGGCCGTGTTCGCCGTGCTGAACTGTTGGGGTGGTCTGATGCAAGCTCGCGCTTTGGCGAAAGTGGCCAATGCGCCACGACGGGAAGGTTATGCCTGCCCCAACTGCAAAACCCCGCCGCCGCAGGGCGCGTTCTGGGTGTGTGGTAAATGCCGACAACCGTTCGATACCTTTGCCACGCAGGGCCTGTGCCCGAATTGCAACGCTCAATACACCGCCACGTCCTGCCCCGAATGCGGCACGATGCGGCCGTTCAGCGAGTGGGAAAGTTTCGGGCAGGTTCCGCCGAAGTTGTAGAATAGATGGGAGGGTTGCCGTGCCGACGACGCTGATTTCAGGGACGGCGACACGCCGTCCCTCCCGAAAGCATCACGGACCGCCCTGCGGCGGAACCGCGTTCCTGGCGAACGGCATCTCATCGTCTGAGTGGACCCGGTTACCGGCCGGATCAACCAGGTTCACGGTAATGAATACCAGCAATTCCTTGTCGGTCTCGTCCGGCTGGCCCCGCGCGGCCTTCGTTTTCACAAAGTAATCGGGTTCGGCACCGACTTCCTTGCCACCGTCGTAAAAGCGCGCTTTCATTCCGCCCAAAACAAGTGTCTGGCCGTCCCATAATTTAATGTTCGCGCTGGCTTTGCGAATGGCGTAGCTAGGCAAAATCGTCGGCAAATCAATTTTCCGTCCGCTCGAGTTGTGGACCACAGTCGAGTTGGTTGGCTGGTCATACCCCAAAAATTGCGTCACTGAAGCGTTTGCCAGCAGGTAAATCGTATAATCATCTGACAACACAATCGGGGTCACGTCCAGAACCGGGCCGGTTTCCACGAGGTTGGTTTGAGGCACAATCAAAGGTCTATGTCGTATTTCCTGCAAGCTAAAATTAGTGACAACTGTTATGATTTGGGTTGCCCGCACCTGTGTCTGCCGCCCACTGGTGGTGGTCACTTCCGGCTCGGCCAATTCCCCGACACCGGGTCGTGATTCCAGATTTTTCAACGTCACTTTCGCGTTGTCACCGGTCAGGATGCGCGTGAATTGATCCGGTTGGTTAGTGCCGCCAATCATTTTTCCCAGCGCATCTGAAGTTCCTTCCGGTACTTCTAGAAACCTCGCCTTGATGTGAATTTGCGGCGGCGTATCAGTCAAAGTTACTATAATTTTTTCAGCGGCATCCAGGTCCGGTCCGGTTGCGCGGACAAACAACAAGCCCAACCCGTCATTATAAAATATCGTCTCAGGCGGCGTCAGGTCCAACCCGTCACTTAAGAAAAGTCGGCGCAAAGCTTTTGCGACATTGGTTTCGGAGCCGACTTGCTTCTGCAAATTGGCAAGAAAGACTACAGGATGCACTCGGAATGTCCGGGCATAGAGCCGGGGAGCTTCAAAATTGTCTTTGGGCGAAAAGACGATCCCTATATCCGAAATCGAATATTGGATGTTTTTGTTGGCCCCCCAAGTAACGGCATCCAACACCGACGCCAAAGTCGCGTTTGTTAGAGCCGGGCCAACGGTGATGATGACGGAATTGATATCCACGCTATTTGATCCTGTGTCCTTTATGGGCATTCCGGTGTCAGGATCAATCATCGGCCGGCGCATGTTGGAACTGTCCGCCGTAAAGAAGTGAATCCCGTTCTTATCGGAAGCAAGCCCGGTGGTCAGTTGGTTTAGTTCCTGGACCACTTCGCTCAGCGGCCGGCGGTTGTAGGGCCCGAATTGGTCAAACTGGATGCGGTTGAGCTTGTCCAAAATGTTTTTCCGAGCCGCCGAGGTTTGAATCACGTTCATCCGGCGGTTCGCCTTGCCAGCCTGAACCAGATTCATGTAGTACTGCGCCGCCTGATTATCCGGCTCCAGAGTGAATGCGGACTTAAGCCGTTCTTCCGCCTGGTCAAATTTGCCCATTTCATAAAGCAGCTTGGCATCCCTTGCCAAATCATTAGCCTTCATCTTATCCTCAAAAACGTTGGTGCTGTTGGGAAAATGGTTTGTTGTGGAAACATTTAAATTCGATTGCTCCAAATCACGACCCTGGCCCGACAAAGTCGGATTGGTCGATTCCGCCGGTGCCTGTCCCATCGGCAGGGCCACGGCGCTGAAAACGAAAATTCCGCAGAGCGAGAGAAGCGTCAGTCCGGCCTTGCGCGGCGGACGAAAATCCACCAAGTGTTCGATGCGCTGCCGCAGCGCGCTCCGTGATTCCATGATGCCGACCAGCCCCAAACTCAACTGCGGCCGGACGAACGCCAGCTTCGCCACCTCCAGCAACGTCGGCGCGTAACTTTCCGCCTCATGGCGCAGCGCCAGCATCACCGCATCGTCCACCGCTTCTTCGCGAACGCGGCGGATGCGCGCGTTGGCCAGCCACAGCAGTGGATGCCACCAATAGGCTATTTGCAACAATGCCTGCGCGCAATTCGCCCAAACGTCCTTGCGCCGGAGATGGAACAATTCGTGCAACAGCACCGCGCGCAATTGTCCGGCCGATAGTTTCTCCACCAAGGTTTGCGGCAACAGGATCACCGGGTTGAACAAGCCACAGACGGCCGGCGACATGCGATCGTCCACCATTTTCAATCGCACGCGGGTGCGCAAACCGGCCATTTGTTGCGCCGCTTCGAGCGTGCCATCCAATTCCGTGTTCACCGTGGCGTCACCAACTTTCCGCATGACCTGCCGCCAGCGAAACACCAGCCAGAGCAGCAATCCCGCGCTCACCGTAATGGACACCAGCAACACCCGGCCGGCGCTGTTCAACTTCGGTTCCGGCGCGCGAACCGGACTGACTTGCCGGACAAAATCCGATTGCAACGCCGTGGAACCATAGGTGACGACATATTGTTTGATCGCCGGAGCCCCGCCGGCCGGTTTGCTTTGAAACAGCCACCACGCCGCGCTCGTGGGCATTGCCAGCGTCGGCGGCAACAGCAACTTCACCAGCACCGCCAGCCACAGCGCATAACGGAGGGACGCCCGGATCTTTCGGGCCGACAAAAAATCCAGCGTGAAGACGAAGGCGATCAGCAGGCTGGATTGCCAGAGCATCGGCCAGGCGAAGCTCAAAAAGTTTCCACCCCAGTGATTCAAGGTTTCGATGAAGAGATTCATGCGAGCCTCCTGATGATTGGTTATTTTTTTGCAGACTTTTTCTTCGCCTTGATGAGCGATTCCAGTTCGGCCAGTTCGTCGGCATCCAGATCTTTGCTGTCCAGCAGGCATTGCACCATCGGGGTGAGCGCGCCGTTGAAGGCGTGCTTCAGCGCATAAAATAACTCGCCGCGTTGGGCTTGCGCGCGGGTAACGGCGGAATGATAAACGGTCAGTTTGCCTTCCTTGCGCGCCTTGAGCACACCCTTGGCCACCATCCGATCCATCAACGTGCGGACGGTCGAATACGTCCAGCCAGTCAGTCGCAGCAGTTTTTCCTGGATGGCCGGTGCGGTGCAGGGCTCATTTTCCCAAATGGCCTTGATGATCGACCATTCGGTCCCGGTCAGTTCGACAGTGGCTTTGGACATGCGCCGATATTCTCTACAGTTGTAGATAATGTCAAGCGGATTCTCTACAAATGTAGATTTTGTTTGGAGTGCGGACAGCTTGTCCGCTTCATGCCTGCACCGGAGAAGGAACACGCGGACAAGGCTGTCCGCGCTCCGCCCGTGGCAACGTCAGCCCCAAAAAAAGCGCGGGAGGGAAATCCCCCGCGCTCCTTGCGGAAAAGCCGCCGCGAAATTACTTCAACTTCGCCAGCGCGGCTTTGACGGCTTCGAAATTCGGCAAATCCTTGGGGGTCGGAGTCTGTTCGCTGTATTGCACCACGCCGTTCTTATCAATCACGAACGCCGCTCGCGCCGCTGTGTCGCCAATCCCGGCCAGCATGGGGAACACCACGTTGTAGGACTTGATGGTCGTCTTGTTCAAATCGCTGGCCAGCGTGATGCCGATTTTTTCCTTTTGCGCCCACGCCTCCTGCGCGAACGGCGTGTCCACGCTGATGCCGATGACATCGGCGTTGAGGCCGGAATAAGCGCCGAGTCCGGCGCTGAGGTCGCACAGTTCTTTGGTGCAGACGCTGGTGAACGCCGCCGGAAAAAACAGCAGCACGGTGTTTTTTTTGCCGAGATTGTTGCTGAGCTTCACGTCCACGAGACCGGACGCCTGTTTGGATTTCAGGGTGAAATCGGGAGCCTTGGTGCCGACGGATATTGCCATAATCGTTTTTGTTGTTGAGTTTAACTTTCTCTTGTTGCGCCGAAGTTTGAGAATTTACCGCGCGCGTGTCAAACGGGGATTTTAACAAAACGATCCGGGCCACAGCCGCCAAGGAGGTGGGACAGGGGATGTCCGCTGAACAAACGGCTGTGCTCCCGGATCAAAAACGCTCGCCTTCCACAAAAATGCCCGCCCGCTTCCAGTCCAGGCGACTTTCTTCACGGGCCGGTTGCACCCCCAGGTGAAATCCTGTCTCATCCTCAAAACCGACGGGGATTCGCCGGCTGACGGCGAGGCAAATTCTACCGGCAACCTCATGCAACCAGTTCTCCAAGCTCTTCCCGGCGAGCTCCGGCTCCGTAAACCCGTGATCCAGCCGTGCCGTGGCCCCGGCTGAAAGCCGGTCTCTCAGAATTTGGCTGCCTGTCATCATGCTGTAACTGTGGCAGATACCAAGAATGCGCCGCTAACCGGATATTGGCAGGCAATGAACAATAATTGGCATAATTGGGCCGGTCAGCCTTGGAGCAGCAATAAGAGCAATTTTACAGAGCCGCGAGCACTTCCGCCGCATGTTCCTCCGGTTTCACCTGCGGCCAGATTTTCCGGATGCGACCATCCGGGCCAATGAGAAACGTCACCCGATGCGTACCCAGGTATTTCCGGCCCATGAAACTTTTCTCGCCCCAGACACCATAAGCCGCGACCATCCGTTTATCCTCGTCCGCCAGCAACGTGAACGGCAGCTTGAATTTCTCCACAAATTTGTCGTGCGACTTTACCGGATCGGTGCTGACGCCAAGCACGATCGCGCCGCGCTTTTTGAATTCGGCGAAATGGTCACGGAAGGCGCACGCCTCCTTCGTGCAGCCGGGGGTATCGTCCCTGGGATAAAAATAGAGGATGACGTTTTTGCCTTTGAAATCGGCAAGCGAAACTTTTCCACCGGCGTTGGTGGCCGTCGAAAAATCCGGCGCGGCGTCACCTTCCTTGAGCTTCAGTTGAATTTCCTTCCCCATATTTAAACCACAGATGAACACAGACAGACACAGATGGAAAACTTTTTATCCATGATCCTCCGTGTTAATCCGTGGTTCTTATTTCCGCCGAGCTGGCCGGGTGGGCGCCGAGTTGCCGGATGCCGTCGAAAACGTACAGCAAACCGGAGAGGCCGGTAAACGCCGCGGCGCCAATGGTCCAGATGGTGAACCAACGCGCATTCAAATCGCGGTCCCAATCCAGCAAAATCCAGACGACCACGATCATTTGAAAGACCGTGGCAATTTTGCCGGACAAACGCGGGCGGACCTTGACCTTACTGACGGTGAGCCGAATCACCACAATACCGATGAGGATCAACAAATCGCGTCCGATAATCGTGCCGGTGAGCCAGAGCGGGATCTGGCCGAGATGCGGGCTGCGGTTGAAGCTCAACGTAACGATGGCCGACACGAGCAACAGCTTGTCCGCCAGCGGATCGAGGATGGCGCCCAGTTCACTCTTCTGGTTGTAGCGCCGGGCGATGTAGCCGTCCACGGCGTCCAGAATCGCCGTGATGGCGAACGAAAGGAGCGCCAGCAGCCGGTGAATTTCGTTGCCGGTCTGGAGATAATAAATCAATTCGACGACGAAAAACGGAATCAGCAGGATGCGCAGAATCGTGATTTTATTGGCGGTCGTCATGGCCGAGCTGACGCGACTTTGGCATGAATTTCACAAATTTGCACGGACGAGTTTAGCGCTCAAATCTATTGTTGCACCCGGAAGAATGTGCGCGGACCGGACCGGGGCGTTGTGAAAAGGATCAACCCGCCATTCGTGCTGATGGTGGCGCCGGCCGGAGACCACGTCGTAAGATTGGTTGAACTCAACAGCCGGGACTGCGCGGTGGCATTGGAAACGGTCAGGACCAGATTCTGATTGGTGGCAACCGTGCCGATGATGACCGGTGCGGCGAACGCTGAAAGCGAGTTGGTGGCCACGATCTCGCCGGTCAGGTTCAGTACGCCACCGTTAGTACTCAGGAGGGTTGCGCCGATCTGGACCACCAGTTGCAACACACCGCCATTGGTGCTGATAAACGAGCCGGTGGCAACAGAGTTGGTAGCGTTGCCCGACATTGGATCAGAACCGCTTTGTAAGCCGATATTATAGTAGTCGAACACCGGGTTTGAATTGGTTACCACTGAAATAATCAACTGGCTGGAATCAAAATTGGTCTGGGTCAGCGTCAGCAAGGGACTGGTCATGTCCAGAACCAGATTGCGCGTCGCGCCATAACCCGTGCCTACCGTGACGACCTGTATACCGTAATCCGCCGGCGCACTGCCGGAGCCTCCGCCCGCGGCGGGCCGCCAAACGCCGTTGGGTATGGCGGTCATCGTACTCAACCCCGTGAACTGGATGGTCGAGCCGGAAACCGTGGCATTGAGGTTTCCCAGGTAGGCCGCCGTCAAACTTCCCGACGCCTGGGCGGAAAAAGGATATCCGGCAACTTTGCCCGAAATCGTGATCTGGGTTTGATTGGAATCAATGATAAAAACCGACGCCCTGGTCTGGCTCACGCCAGCCAGAATGATTGCACAAAGTGAAAAAACACTTCTCCTGAAAAGCAAAACATATCGCCACCGCATACTTCGGCCGCAGTTTTGATTAAAATTGAAATTAGTAAACAATAAATTTCGGAGCCGGACCAACCCGGGCGCAATTTGACACCCGCACCAAAAATTCATTGGCCAGCGGCAGAATCGTAGCGCCGGCGTCCTCGCCGGCGGGTAAAAGCGGCGTCCCGCGTATAGCGGCGTGGCCGCCACGCGGCTTTACGCCGCCGCGTGTTTTTGGTTCGCGCACCGGGATGGTGCTTGAACTCGCAGCCGAGGCGGCTGCATTACGGTGCGGGTGTCAAATTGCGCCCGACCAGCCCGGTGGCCGGGGCACGGTAGCCGTTTGCCAGCAAGAGAAGGTGGTTGAATGAAGGCATTGCGCTCACGGCGGTGCATTGCTAATTTCATTCGCGCAGCACGGAAAGCCGTGGCAAACAGGTATTGAAATTCATGAGCAAAGTAAATTCACCTCTCGTGGGAATTTTAATGGGCAGCGATTCGGACTGGCCGACCATGAAGGCCGCTGCCGAGGCGCTGACTGAATTCGGCATCGCGAGCGAAGCCAAAGTCATCTCCGCCCATCGCGATCCGCACGGGCTGGAAGAATACGCCGGTGGCGCCAGCGAACGCGGCTTGCGCGTCATCATCGCCGGCGCCGGTGGCGCGGCGCATCTGCCGGGCGTGACCGCGGCGTTCACCTCCCTGCCCGTCATTGGTGTGCCGATTGAAAGCAAATCGCTCAAAGGCCTCGATTCGTTGTTGTCGATCGTGCAGATGCCGCCGGGGGTGCCGGTGGCCACGGTCGGTATCGGCGCGGCGCGCAACGCCGGATTGCTGGCCGTGCAAATTCTCGCCGTCGGCGACGAACGATTGCAGAAGGCGCTGGCCGGTTTCAAACAGAAGCTGGCCGAGGAATCGCGCGCGAAGAACAAGAATCTGGCAAAATAAATAGTCGCGCGCAGGCCGCAAAGAACGCAATTTTGCCCTCGCCCGCTTCGTGTCCTGCGCGCGACTCTTTTGGACATTCATCCCGGTCTTTGTTAGCCTGCGCACCGATTTATGAGTTCGGAAAACAAAGATACTGCCCCTCCATCCGATTTCATCCGCGACGTCGTTGCTAAACATGTCGGCGAGAAGAAATATCCGCTGATCCACACCCGCTTTCCGCCGGAACCGAACGGTTACCTTCACATCGGCCACGCCAAGAGCATTTGCCTGAACTTCGGCATCGCGCACGAATTCGGCGGCATCTGCAACCTGCGCATGGACGACACCAACCCGGCCAAGGAAGACGTCGAATATGTGGATTCCATCACCGAAGACGTCAACTGGCTCATCGCCGGCTGGGCTGATAAAAATCTCGGCTTAAAACCGAAGGGCAAAACACCCGACGCCCTCACCAGCAACGACAAACCTGATTTCCATCTTTCGCCCTCGACTTTCGACTCTCGACCTTCGACCGGCGTCGAGCCATTTTACGCCTCCGATTATTTCGACCAGATTTACGAATACGCCGTCGCGCTCATCAAAAAGGGCAAGGCCTACGTCTGCGATTTGACGCCGGAAGAAACCGACGAGTATCGCCGCAATGCCAAGGAAAGCCCGTATCGCAACCGCAGCGTCGAGGAGAACCTGGATTTGTTCACGCGGATGAAGAACGGCGAGTTTCCCGATGGCAAACGTTCGCTCCGCGCCAAGATTGACGTGACTTCGCCGAACGTCTGGATGCGCGATCCCCTGCTCTACCGCATCCGCCACGCCGAACATCATCACACCGGCGCCAAATGGTGCATCTATCCGATGTACGACTTCGCCCATTGCCTGAGCGATTACCTCGAAGGCATCACGCACAGCATCTGCACGCTGGAATTCGAGGTGCATCGCCCGCTTTACGATTGGATTCTGGAAAGCCTCGACCTGCCGCGCCCGCTGCCGCATCAGTACGAATTCGCCCGGCTCAGCCTCGGTTACACCGTGATGAGCAAGCGCAAGCTCATGCAGCTCGTGAACGAAAATCTCGTGTCCGGCTGGGACGATCCGCGCATGCCGACCATCTCCGGCATTCGCCGGCGCGGCGTCACGCCGGAAGCTTTGCGCAACTTTGCCTACAACATCGGCATCACCAAATACAACGGCATCACCGACGTGGCCGTGCTGGAACACGCCATCCGCGAGGACTTGAACAAACGCGCGTTGCGCCGCCTCGCCGTGTTGCGCCCGATCAAAGTCGTCCTCACGAATTATCCCGAAGGCAAGACCGAGGAACTGGACGCCGTCAACAATCCCGAGGACGAAAGCGCCGGCAAACGGAAGGTTCCCTTCAGCCGCGAACTCTACATCGAGCAGGACGATTTCAAGGAAGTGCCGCCGCCGAAATTTTTCCGGCTGAAACCCGGCGGCGAAGTGCGCTTGAAATACGCCTACATCATCAAATGCGACGAAGTGGTGAAGGACGCCGGCGGCAAAATCGTGGAATTGCGTTGCACCGCCGACCTCGACAGCAAAATCGGCGGCGCGACAGCGAGCCGCAAAGTCAAAGGCACGATTCATTGGGTGAGCGCCGCGCACGCGATTGACGCCGAAGTGCGCCTCTACGACCGGCTGTTCACCGAAGCCGAACCGGAAAAGGACGGGCGCGATTTCAAATCCGTGCTCAACCCGCACTAGCCTCGAAGTGGTGACGGCCAAATGCGAGCCGAGTTTGAAGGATGCGAAACCCGAACTCCGTTATCAATTCGAGCGCCTTGGCTTATTTTACCATTGATCCCGACTCAAAGACTCGAAACTCAAGACTCAAAACTGATTTTGAACCGCACCATCACGCTCAAGGACACTTGGGCAAAAGAAGCGCAGAAAGGGTAACTGGCGAATGAAACCATTATGGCGTCATTACTAAAATATTTGAGACGCCATCCCTTTCCCGTTGATGCCTATTTTGAAAAAGCAGTTGCAGTTTCATTTGCTTTTCCAGAAGCCGTCCTCCGTCCTTTGGTGCCGAAGGAATTGGAGATTGATACCCATATGGGGTTTGGTTTCGTAACGGCTGCGATGGTGTGGACCCGGAATCTACGGCCTACAGGATTTCCAATTTTTCTGGGACAAGATTTTTTCCTCGCAGGATACCGTGTGTTCACTCGCCTACGCGACGACTCCGAGCGACGGCTGCGCGGACTTTTCATCCTGCGCAGCGAAACGGACAAGCAACGCATGGCGCGAACCGGAAATCTATTCACCAGCTACAGGTATCGCCGGGTAAATGTATCGTTTTATAAGTCAGGCTCAGAAATGCGCGTTGAAACCTCCTTACCTGACGGCAAACCAACGCTAGACATAACCTTTGAACCTTCTGCCGATACGTCCGCTCTGCCTGCGGAGTCTCCGTTTGGTGATTGGCAAACCGCCAGACGGTTCGCGGGACCGATGCCATTTACCTTCAGCGCTGAAGACGATGGAGCCTTCGTGGTGATCGAAGGAAGCCGACAAAGTTGGGTGCCGCGACCCGTCACGATTAAACAGTGGCAAGTCAGTTTGTTCAGCGAGCCAGCATTCCATGGCACAAAGCCAATCCTCGCCAACGCGTTTTCGACTCAGGATGTCTCTTATCACTGGAAAAAGGGGCGGATTGTCCGCCCCGGAGGCAAGGCATGAAAGCGCGCAGTCAGTGGCAAGGCATGATAACCATCGCGCGCTTTAACTGGCCGTTCTACGTCGCTGCTGCTGCGGTTTTGATTATTTCGTCATGCGGACTGCTTCTGCCCTCCGTGTTTGCTGTCAAAAGTGTTTGTGATGTCGCGTTGGCTGGTGTCGCTTATTTCGTCTTGGGTTCCCTGGGAGTTTCACATTTCGTTTATGACCGCTCGGATTTGTATCGGTGGGGCTGGCTGGATCGCGCACTCCGTGGCTTGAATATGCGACAGGCAATTTTCTGCCATTCTGGATTTGATGAAACCTCGGCGGTGTTACGGAAAAAGTTCAGCCATGTGACATGGCAGATTCTTGACCACTTTGACGAAAAGCAAATGACTGAGGCGTCCATTCGCCGGGCGCGGGCAATGTTCCCACCGACTTCGGGAACTTTGCCAGCACGCTACGACGCCTGGCCCGTGGCCGGGGAATCAGCCGACTTGGTGCTTGGTCTACTGGCCATTCATGAATTAAGAAGCGAAACCGAGCGTAGTCTTTGGTTCAAAGAGTCGAAACGTTGCTTGCGCCCCGGCGGGC
The DNA here is from genome assembly GCA_963708305.1 of uncultured bacterium. Lineage (GTDB taxonomy): Bacteria > Verrucomicrobiota > Verrucomicrobiia > Limisphaerales > UBA11358 > UBA11358. Next base: position 35,503 of record CAVPSH010000001.1, read on the forward strand.
GGGTTGTGCTTGTTGAGCATGTGCGCGACGCGGCAAATTTTCTCGCGTTTGGCCCGGGATTTATGCACTTCCACTCGCCAGCAAGTTGGCGACGTTGTTGGGAGACTGGTGGTTTTCATCTCGCTGATGAGTTTCGGGTAACTCTATTTGTCCGGATATTTGTCTTGACCATGCCATGATTGAAACATTGACCATACTAATCCGCAGCGCCGGGGTGATTCTCATCTTGCTGGCTGGATTGCACGTGCCGATTGGGCAGCATCTGAAATGGCGTGAAGAAAGCGCGCGCCTCAGCCCGGCCAACACGGCAATTTTTCATGTGCATACGTTCTTCATTTGCTTCGCGCTGGTGATGATGGGAACGCCGTGCCTTTTTGACCCGTCTGTTCTTCTGGAGAAATCGCGCGCTGGCGCCTGGCTGGCATGGTCATTCTCCGCGTTCTGGACAGCGCGGCTTTTCGTTCAGTGGGTTATTTTCCCGAAGCGACTCTGGCGCGGCAAGCGGATGGAAACCGTCATACACATTGCCCTTTCGATTCTTTGGGTGGCGTTGTCCGCACTGTTCACTGTTTGCGGCTTTTGGCAGGCAGGGTGGCTGAAGTAGATGCCTCACGCCTTCTGAGCAAAAAGCGCCCAATTCCAAATCAGCATCAGAAAACCAAGATTCAAGATCACCATCCCAACAGCGGAAATCAGGAGTTCCTTGGCCAAAACAATTTCCAAGGTGTTCATGGCAACGATGGCTGCCGTCTGCACGGCGGCGCATCCCACCGGCAGCCATCCGGTGAAGGCCCAGATACCGAGCGACATTTCCAGCAAACCAATCACCTTGGCGAAAACTCCCGCGTTGGTTGCACCAAGAATTTTACCCACGATCAAACGATGTCGTGGAATTCCATTGAGAATTTTGCTGTAAAACCCGTGAAAAAACCAAACAGACCCAATCAAAATTTGGGAACCCGTGTGGAACACTCCCGATGGGATAAATGAATTCATCGGCGAGTTTTGTCGGTTGGGCGATGTTTTGTCCTGTTCACGAACGATTTATCAACCCACCAATCATAACGTCCATTATCAAAGAGTAAATCAGCAGTTAAGAAGAACAGAGGGTTTCATATTCCAGTTTAGCTGACGATTCGTTCAAGGAATTTGTGCCGGCCAGTTGATGCGTTGCCAGAGTTGCGCGCGCTTAAAGGGAGCGCGGTTTGTCCCAAACCGCAGCAGCAACGACCTGCCACGCCGCTTATTAAAATATTTCAACCGTTCACCTCGTATTCACGCGCTGCGGAATGAGACATTCCGCGCTCCCCGGTTTGGCACCCCGCATCATTTTCCGCCTGACAACTCCTTCAAAGAATTTGCCCAGACCCGTTGAGTGCGTTGCGGATTTGCCGCCCATGCTGAAATCTTCTTCGGGTAACACCTTATAGCGGCCACAGTCAATAAGTGGAAAGGTTAGACACATGAAATCCATTCTTTATGTAATATGCGTCATCGTCTTGCTCTCCACCACCGGTTGTATTTTCCCGGGAGGTGGGGGAGATCGAGGATATCGGGGAGGCGGAGGTCACTCGGATCATGGCGACTATCATGGTGGAGACCATGACGACAATGGCGGGAGCCACGACGATCATCATTAACCCAAAGCACCAAGGGTTGAGCGTGTTGCCAGATTGGGCTGCGCCGGGTTCACGGCTGTTGTAACCGGAAGAATTCCTGCGGGGTGTTCGTCGGCGCGGAATTGGTGAAGATGAAGTTTCCGCTCGCGTCAAATTGATTCGTTGTGACGGGCGTCCACTGATTCAATGGCAGCGCGAGGTTCGTTGAGGTCAGGACATAGTAAGTGCTGTTGGCGGTACCGCCCGTGCCGCTCATTACGAAACCGGGACTTCCGCCGCCGCCGTTGTTTACCACCTGAATGCTCCCGAAGCTCGGTGGCGTGGAAGCAACCACCAGGTTCACCTGCCCTGCGATATTGGTGTTGAGGCTATACGTATAACCCGGGAAGCCTGTCGGCGTCGCCCCCAGAACCGGCTGGCCGCTTAAGCTGCCGGTGTAGGTTAACAGGGTATAATTGGTAGCCGTGAAACCGTCGGCATTCGTGACGTTGAGCGTGGCATTCAGGTTCAGATTGCCGGCAACCGTGATGGCGGCGTTGTTTGTTCCCACCGCAAAGTTGATGACGTCATTATTGGCGAGCGTCAGGTCGCCCGTATTCGCCAGCACGGCATCACCCAAGGTGATGGGATTGGCGCCAAAGGCGTCGCTGCTGCTCATGGAACCGCCCGCCTGGTAAAGCGCCAGTGAGCTGTTGGTGTTGCCGGCCGCGCCGTTGAACGTAAACACTTGTCCTGCGGTAGTTCGATTGCTGATAATAATCCCTCCGTTCCAATAGGTGAGATTTTTCTGGCCACCGGCGGTGGTCGTTATCGTTGAATCAACGAATTGAATCTGCTGGGCGTTGAATACGTTGAACGTGTTTGCCGCAGTGATGTGGACGCCGTCCAGCACAATGTTGGTCAACGGCAATTCGGTCCGGCCCCAGAGAATTCCCGCCGAGGCGTTGCCCGCCACAGTTGCGGTAAGGTTGCTGAAAATAATGTCGTGCCAGACGGGCGTGTTGCCGTTCACGACCGATACCGGCTGGGAAGCGGCCGTGGCGATCGAAGCGTTATTCGGCGAGAGGGACGGATAATAACCGTAAATCATGATCGCGCCGTTGTTCACATTGGTCATGCTGAGGTTGAGATAATGGATGTCGTAAACCGGCCCGCCGCTGGTGTTGTCGGACTTGATGCGAACACCATTGTCCGTCCGGTTGAAGGTGCAATCGATGACCGTGACGTTGGAAACGCCGCCGGGACCGGTATCGCTGCCGAAGGACATGCCGTGCCCGATGCCGAAGTCGCAGTTGGTCACCAGAATATCGTAAGAGGTCGAGGTGATGGCGATGTTGTCGTCGCCGCAACTGATGTTGCTGTCGCGGACCAACTCGTTGTGTCCGGTCAGATCAATGCCGTCGGTGTTATGCGAGTCGGAAGAATCGGTGGCGATTGTGATCCGCTCAATAGTGACGTCGGTGCTGGCACTGCTGCCGATGACGATGTGCATCTTGGGCGGACGGGTCAGCGTGATATCATGAATCCAGATTCTTGCGCCGTGACTGAGGTTGACCAGATAAGGCCGGGAGGAGGTGCTCATTCCGTTCCACCAACCGGCGGTGTTGGCCTGCCCGTCAATCGTTCCTCCGCCGCTGATTTCCACATCCGACGGATTTGAACCGGCGGAAACAAACGGATTCAAGTTGGGATATTGGCCGTAGGGGAGCATTCGCAAGGTCACGCCGGGATCCACCTGCAGGTTCATCTTGTTCTTGAGCAGGATGGGGCCGCTTAGATAAATGTTCGATGTCCCCGGCACAAAAGGGATTTCAATCGTTCCGCCTCCGGTGGTCGCAGCAGCATTCGTAATGGCAGCATTTATCGCATCGGAATTTGTGGAAATGCCGTCCCCGAGAGCGCCGTAGTTGGTGACCACATAAACCGCACTGGGAATGGCTGGCAAAGCCGGTGAAACCACCGTCTGACCCTGGGCTGGGAACAGCCATGTGGTTAGAGCGAGCACCAGCGCCGGACCGCGGGGAAAACTCCACTTGAATTTGAGCATTGTCATAATCGGGTAAGCTTACTGTTGGGCGGCACGATAAAACCGTACCGGATCATTAGTTGTTTGCGAATCGGTAAACTGCCACAAACCCTCTGCATCGGTCGTGTTGGTAGCGATCGGCAGCCAGTTCACCGGTGGCGACAGGTTCGTGGCCGTTTCCAGCGAATAGGCGGTGTTCGGCAATCCGGCAAAATTAAGAATAAACGATCCATCGGCGCCGGTCGTCTCTCCAATAAATCCCGCATTAAGCCCCGTTACCGCGAGGGCCACCACACTGCTGGTGACAGAACCGGAAAAATTGGTCACCACCACCGAATAAGTTGCCAGGTCGCTGCGCTGCGCGTTGGTGATCGTGAGCGTGGAATTGGTGGCGTCCGTCACGGGAGCGCCGTTCTTCAGCCATTGATAATTTAGCGGAATAATCGATGAAGCGCCGCCTTCGGCAACCGGGTTTGCGGTTTCGATACCGGTAGCGCCTACGGCGAACGTGGCGTTGCCCCCTGCCGTCACCGTTTCGTTGGTTGGTTGGCCAATAATGTTGGGCGCCAGTTGCGGCAGCCAGCCAAACAAGACGTTGGTCAGGTTGCGCAGCGACACGGCCTGCACGGCATTCAATTGAATGGAAGGCGCGATGCGCCGACTGACGTCCAGCGGGTTTCCGTTCAAATCCGTGCTTTGATATTCCCAGAATCGCAATTGATTGGTCGGACTCGTGGAAGTGAGGTTATTGAGCAACCAGCCTGCCGGGGTAATGTGCGTGTCCATCCTGCAATTGATATACGCCGCCGCGGAATACGGGTAAACATTCGGGTCAATCCGGTTCAGATAATGACCGGTGAAGTTGTAAGCCTTGGTGAGTGAGCAATCCAAAAAAACGGCGCCGTAGTACGAGCTCGCGGAAGTGCGCATCTGGCAATTGTAGCCCGCATTCATCGCCTCAATTTCGCAGCTCTGAAAAACTACGGTGCCGTCGTTCCAGATGAAATCCGTGTCACCCTGGACGTGACAGTTGTAGATGTAAGCATAATGTCCCATGCTGTTGATCAGGAAGGTGTCCTGAAAACTGTCCAGGTCGGCGTTGTTCAGTATGAATCGATGGCCGCTCACCCGCAAGGCCTCGGCCTGCGAACCCCCGTGCGGGGTGCTGTTGCTCAGCGTAAGATTTTCCATGGCGTTGTCATCGGCGTTGACATTAATCATCGTCCGCACGCTGCTGCCGCCGGGATTGAGATTGTTGTTGTTGGGATAGGAAATGACGGTCTGTTTTCGATCCTCGCCGCGGAAGGTGAGGTTCCCTTTTCCATTCACATAGATGACTTCCTGATAAATGCCATTGCGAATGAAAATGAGAACGTGCTGGCTGTTGCCGGAGGGCAGAAAATTCAGCGCGCCTTGCACCGTGGCAAAATCACCACTGTCATCGGCGGCCACCACCAGCTCATTTGTCCCCGCCGGAGGCGGTGAAGGTTTGGTTATGAAACGCCAGGTGTTCGCGTCGGAAATTCCCGCAAACGCTCCGCTGCTCTTGTTGGTGAAAGTTCCCGCCGTGATGGTAACGTAATAAGTCTGGTTGTTGGTCAGCACCCCCGTATGCGGATAAATCGTCGCCGTGTTCCCGTTCACGATGACCGGATAAACCACATAATTGGCAGGCGTCGGCGGCCCGATTTTCCGGGTTTGGGTGAGGCCCAGACTCAAATCGTTCGTATCCACCGGCACGCCGGCCGCCGTGTAAATAATGACTTGCCCATTGGTAATGACGGCGGGGATAGCGTCGAACGTGATTTGCAGGTGCGTGTCAGGGCAAACGTTCGTCGCGCCGTTTGGCGGAAAAAGGCTCACGGCATTCAGCGAGGCGCGGGCTGGAAAAGCCAATCCACTCAACAGAAAGGCACAGATACAAACGGTCCGCAAAAGGACGTAAAAGCTTGTTTTGCCGGATGAATTAGAACGCCATGCTTCGCCGGAAAAACGCGGGGGCTTAATTTCTACTGGTGAAGCTTTTAAAAACATCTGAGCGCGTTTATTCAGTATAATTTAACAGGAGCAAATGGAAAATGTAAAAATTGCCAAACGGCATTCAAAAACAGCCTGCCGATGGTCCTCTATTTGTCCTCCACCTTTCGGGCGCACTGCCGGGATGAACGCCGGGGTTCATGGCAATTGCAACCGGAAGAATTCCTGCGGGGCATTTGTCGGCGCTGAATTGGTAAAGATGAAATTGCCGCTGGCGTCAAATTGATTGGTCGTGACGGGCGTCCATTGACTCAACGGCAGCGCGAGGTTCGTTGAGGCCAGGACGTAATAAGTGCCATTGGTCACGCCACCCGTGCCGCTCATCGCAACACCAAGACTTCCGCCGCCGCTGGTGTTCGCAATCTGGATGTTCCCGAAGCTGGGCGATGACGGTTCGCCAACCACGAGGTTCACCTGCCCGGCGGTGTTGGTGTCGAGACTGATAAATGTAACCTGTGAACCCTGTCGGCGTCGCGCCAAGGACCGGCTGGCCACTCAAACTGCCGGTGTAGGTGAACAGAGTGTAATTGGTGGTGGTGAAGCCGGCGGCATTCGTGATGTTGAGTGTGGCATTCAGGTTCAGATTGCCGGCAACCGCAATGGCGGAGTTGCTCGTTCCCAGCGCGAAGTTTATCACCTTTTTGCTGGAGAAGGTCAGGTTGCCGGTATTGGTCAACACGGAACCGCTTAAGGTGATCGGGTTGGCGCCGAACGCGTCGGTGCTGGTCATCGCCGCGCGGGCGTTGTAAAGCGCAAGCGAGTCGTTGGTGTTGCCGCCCAGCCCGTCGAAGGTAACGACATTGGCCGGAAGCACGCTGTTGCTGACGATGACGTTGGCGTTCCAAATGGTGAAGGTCTTGCCGCTGCCGGTGTTGATGATTGAATCGAGAAACTGGATGCCTTTGCGCGTTGTAGATGTCGAAGGTCTTCGAGGCGGTGATGTTGACGTGGTTCATGACGATGTTGGTGGCGGGTAATTCCGTCCGTCCCCAAATGATGCCCGCCACTCCGCCGTTACTCACGGTGGCGGTCAGGTTGCTGAAGGTGATGTTGCGCCAAACGGGCGTCGTGTTGTTGACGGGGCTGATGGTTTCCCCGGCGGCGGTCGTCGGCGTGATGCCGGTGGGTGTTCCGGATTCGTTGTAGTAACTGTAAATGGTGATCGCCCCGTATTTGAGATTGGTCATGCCGAGGTTGAGATAATTCAGATTTTGCGCGATGCCGCCGCTGTTGGTATCGGATTTCATGCGAATCCCATAATCCGTTGCGTTAAAAGTAGAGTTGATGACGGTCAGGTTCGACACTCCCACGGAGACGCCGCTGCCGATGGAAACGCCGTGGCCGGCGCCAAAGGTGCAATTGGTGACGAGCAGGCCGTCGAGCGGGCCGGTCGAGCCCATGGCGATGTCGTCGTCACCGTCGGTAATGTGGCAATTTTCAATGATGGAATTGGTGGCGACGAAATTAAGCCCGTCGGTGTTGTACGCGTGGATGCCGGTTGGCAACGCATAAGGGGTGTTGATTGTGAGATTGCTGATGGTGATGTTGCCGCCGTTGCTCCGCAGGCCGCAGTGATGATACGGCGGGTTCTGAAAAGTGATGTCGTGGATGAAAAGCCGGTTGGCGGAATACAAGTTAAGCATCATGGGGCGAACGATCGCGGTATTGGTGCTGAAATACGTCCACCAGGCGGCGCCCTGACCGTCAATCTTGCCCCAGCCGCTGATTTCCACGTCATGCACCGTATTGCAGCCGATGAAAGTTTGCGCGCCTGTCGTGCCGCCCGGATAAGTTCCCAAAGGCAGCATCTGGAGCATTCCGTTGGTATCCACCTGCAGATTGACGCTGCTGAGCAAGGTGATCGGTCCGCTTAAAAATGTGCCCGCCGGAATCTCAACGATGCCACCACCCGCGGCGCTGGCCGCGTTGATGGTGTTTTGGATGTTGGTCGTGTTATCCTTCACCCCGTTGCCAATGGCGCCATAGTCCGTGACGTTGAAAATGGTGGTCGGAATGTTTGGCAACGCGGGGTTGACGGCGTGAACCAGTCCAACGGATGCCAGCCAGACTGAAAAAAAAGCGATACTTCGTCTCATGAACGTGGTTTGCGCCTATAATGTAACATAAACCGGTTCCAACTCGACTAAAATCCCGGTGGCCGGCAGATTCCTTGAGGATTATTCCCAACCCCATCAGGGTTGATTGCGTTTTGACCCAGGGACCCAGCGTAGCCCCGATAACATTCGGAGCAACATCGGGCTGAATGACACAACCCCATCGGGGTTGGAGTTCCCTGTGGATTCAGGCTTGAGCTGGGACTGGGATGGTGGTTTGCTAATTCCTATCGAATCCAAACAGCGTTTGCCCATGAAAAAAGTGATGTTCGCACTGTTGATGGTGGCGGCCTTGGAAACAACGGACCAGGCAGTGCAGGCACAAGTCCAGGCGACCCCGGCAACCCCGGCCCCGGAAGCAGCCCGGAAAGTCGAACCGGTTGATTTCGGGCCGGAGCTGGCGGCGGTGACGGCGCAGTTGAAGGCGAAGTTCGATGCCGGCAAGACTTCGGAGGCGGATTTGGCTGAGAACCTGACAGCCATCAACGGCCTCATCCTGAAACATGTAAAGGACGGTAACCGCGAGCAACTGGCGCGGCTTTATCTGCTGGATGCGCACACCTATGCGGATGGCCTGACAAACATCGCCCGGGCCCGGGCCATCTGGGCACAGGTCGAGCGGGACTTTCCGGGCACGCTGGCCGCACAGGGCGCGGCCATTTCATTGGCCAGGCTGAATGCAAAAGCCGCCGCCGCGCCGGACCCGAGCATTCCCGTGGGATTGGAGGTGGGCCAGAGATTTCCCGATTTCAACGAAACGGACATCGCGGAGCAGCCGTTGTCGGTGGCGGCGTACCGGGGTCGGGTGACCCTGATTGATTTCTGGGCGACCTGGTGCGGGCCGTGCAAGGAGGAGATGCCGAATGTCATCGCGACTTACAACCGGTATTACGCGCAAGGATTTGATATCATCGGGGTGAGCCTGGATGACGACCGGAGTGCGGTGCTGCAGTTTACGCAAGCGCAGGGTATGGCGTGGCAGCAATATTTTGACGGCAAAGGCTGGGACAACAAACTGGCGACCAAATACAACATCCACAGCATCCCGATGGATTATCTGCTGGATCGGCACGGAATTATCATCGGCAAAGGATTGCGTGGCGGGGCACTGCAACGAGCGGTTGCCAAGGCGGTGGCCGAATATTGAATCCGCTCCGTTACCGGCCTGGAAGCGCAGCGCAAACCGGTTGACGGCTTTGCACCTTCGCCTTTCTCGTTCGATCTTCCACGCCGGCATCATACCGGGCGACTCCTTTAACGAATTTGTCCGGCCCCGTTGAGCGCGGCGCTCGAGAGCGGGGGTTTTTACACCTTCCGCCACTTGTGAAATGACGGACATCAGTTTAGGCTGCGAACCTTGATTCTATTTGCCGTGGTAATCAGCCTGGGCCTGACATTTATGGGATTAGGCGCCGCCGGTTTGTTCGTACCCAACGCACCGGCCGCCTGGGGCCTGCTGATCTTAGCCGTGCTAACGGCTTTTGCGTTGTTCAGGATTTATGGCTGGTTTTATCACACGAACCATTTTGATCTCATGAGCCTGCCCAGGCGATAATGACTGCACCTTAAGGCAATGCGAATCGTTCCTGGCCTCGGTGCTGTCCAGTCGAATACGTTGCGGAGGCGCGTGTTATGTCATTACTGTTTCAAAGAGATTTTTGTTTTCAGCCGAAAATCAGTGCTATAATTCAACCACCGGTTTATGAAACAAACCCGTCGTGAATTCGTTCGCGTTCTGTTCGTGGCCACGCAGGCGGCGGTGGTGGGCCGTTTCCTGCCGGACACCTTGCCGGCCGCGGAGGTTGTGGACCCCCAAACCGGCAGTCTGAACTTCCTGGTCTTTGGCGATTGGGGACGACATGGCGAAACGGACCAGGTGGACGTCGCCACGCAAATGGGCATTGCCGCCAGCGCCATCAAAGCGCAATTCATCATTTCGGTTGGCGATAATTTCTACGAAGACGGCGTCACCTCGACCGACGACCCGCAATGGCAGATTTCGTTTGAAGATGTTTACCACGCCCATTCCCTGCAGGTTCCGTGGTACGTCGCCCTCGGCAACCATGATTACCGCGGCAATTGCGACGCGCAAATTGCCTACAACCGCCTGAGCCAACGCTGGAACATGCCCGCGCGGTATTTTACCCGGACCCGGCAGATTGACGCCACCACCGCGGTGGACTTTTTCTATCTGGACACGACGCCGATGGTGAGAAGTTACTGGCACGAACCCGGATATCGCGAACACGTCCGCACGCAGGATGTGCCGAAACAACTCGCCTGGTTCAAGGCCGCCCTGGCCGCCTCGACCGCTCCCTGGAAAATCGTCATCGGCCATCACCCGATTTATTCCGGCGGCGGCATCCTCGGCCATGGCGACACGCGCGAACTCATCGCCGACGTCCTGCCGTTGCTCAAACAATATCAGGTGCAGGCTTATTTCAACGGCCACGATCATAACCTGCAGCATTTGCAGGTCGGCGCGGTGAATTTGTTTGATTCCGGCGCCGGCTCACGCGCCCGTCCCGTGTTCAAGACCGGATATACCAAATTCGCCGAAGCCTGTTCCGGTTTCACCACGGTGTCCCTGCAAGCCGACCACATGAAAGTGGGCATGATTGATTACCGGGGAAGACTGCTTTACACCGCCCGCATCCCGCGGGTGGTTGGGTGAACCAAGTGGATCAATGCGCCGGCGGTTGGTTGATGTTCAGCCAGTAGTTCCCGATGTCCCCGACCACTTGCATGAATTTCCCGGAGTTGCCGGGTTTCATCACATAGCTGTTTACGCCCAGCCGATAGCTTTCCACCATGTCAATGTCCCGTTGGGAGCCGGTAAAGACCACCACGGGGATGGCACGGGTGCGGTCTTCGGCCTTGATTTGCCGGAGCACGTCCAGGCCGCTGACGGTTTTGAGCTTTAAATCCAGCAGGATGACCTTGGGGACGTGCATGTCGCCCCAGTTGACGAACATGCCGCTTTGGGAAATGAAATCCATCGCTTCGTAGCCGTCCAGCACGTGCACGACGTTGGTGGAGATGTGACTTTGCCGCAGCGCCTCCAACACCAGTTCCGCATCTTTGGCGTCGTCTTCAACCAACAGGATGTCCACAAATTTCTGCATCAGCGCTTGAACGTGCGCCGGCCGGAGCCGGCTTCCCAACTCGTCGGACTCGCCGCTTCATGTGGACCGGGCAGAGGGACGGGCACCCGCGGATACAAATGCCCTCCTCGAACAGGCTTGGCGAGCAAAATCCGCGCCGGCCATCGGCGATGGCGTCAGGGTGCCGAAGGGCGTGTTGACGACGCGACTCCGGCCGGACGCGAGTGATCGGAATTTGAAACAGGGGGCAATCCAATTGGCCAATCGTTCAGAGGCGCACGGGTGGCTTGTTGAATGGCGGCGAGCAGTTCGGGCACCCGAAGCGGTTTCTGAAAGTAGGCCACGGCGCCGGCCGCCAGGCAATGGGGCCTGAACTCCTTCGGTTCCGCCCCGGAAATGACGATGACGGGGATGCGCCGTTTCCGCGATTCGCCCATGCGTTGCAGCCATTGCATAATCAGAAATGCGTCCCAGGTGTTGCCGCTCTGGAAAACGTCCGGCGGAAAGAAAAAATCCAGCAGGATCAGATCCGGCTTTTGATGACGCACACCGGCGAAAGCTTCAGGCCCATCAACCGCGGTGATCACCTCGTAGCCTCCGTGTTCGAGGTCCCAGGACAGGGCTTTCAGAATTACCGGATCGTCATCAACTACCAGAATCTTTTTGGCAGGCAAACTCAACGCCATAACAACGTATATAATATAGAGGATCCGGCTGAAAAAGGAAGAAAAAAAGATGGGTAATAGCGACATCATTATGGCATTGCATTACGAACGACCGGCATTTTTTGACTGGCAATCGGCGAGGGTTGTCTATGCTTTCGCGACCGTGAAGATTCCGTGGCAGACCTATTTGTCCGAACTGATTGGCACCGCATTGCTTATCGGCATCGGCCTGTCTTTTGTGATACTCGATTTCGGCACCGGCAGTCCGGTGGTTGCCGGGCTGCCGGACGCCGGATGGCGGCGGTTGATGACCGGATTTTTGTTCGGTGCCACCGGCGCGGCCATCGCGTATTCACGTGTGGGCAAGGTGAGTGGCGCCCACATCAACCCGGTCGTCACGTTGGCCTTTTACATCAAAGGCAAGTTCTCAGGTCGCGATGCCATCGGCTACATTCTGGCGCAATTCGCGGGGGGCATCGCCGGTTCCCTTCCACTGTTGTTCTGGGGACAACAGGGCCGCAGCGTCCAATTCGGCGGCACGACGCCGGGAACCGGCTATACGATTTGGGCCGCGCTTTTCGGAGAAATCGTTACCACGATGGGCCTGATTGTCGGGCTGTTCATCTTTCTCGGCCATCGGCGGCTTCGCCATTACACGCCGTTGCTCTTTCCCCTTCTCTACGCGGTGATGGTTTACCTCGAAGCGCCGGTTTCGGGCACCAGCACGAATCCCGCCCGCAGCCTGGGGCCGTCGGTCATTTCGGGAATCTGGTCCGGCTGGTGGATTTATTTTGTCGGGCCCCTGATCGGCATGTGGATCGGCCTGGGTCTGTACCAGTTCACCTGGCTGAAGAGATTTGAAGTTGAAATCGCAAAAATCTACCACTTCAAACTCGACCGCTATGGGATCTTCACCCCGGGCCTGTCTGCGGAAAAGCGTGAGCCGGGACCGAAGGAAATGATAACGGAGCATTGATCGCAGCGTTATGCCTGACAATTCGTTCAAGGAATTTGTGCTGGACCAGTTGAGTGCGTTGCCGGACGTGCGGGCGAAAGCCATGTTTGGCGCGCATGGGCTTTATCAGGACGAACATTTCTTCGCGATTCTGGACGAGGGCCGGTTGTTCTTCAAAACGGACGCGCCATCGCAGGCCGATTACGCGGCGCGCGGCATGGGGCCGTTCACCTATGAGTCGAAAGGACGCACGCTGACGATGAGTTATCATGAAGTGCCGCCGGACGTGCTGGAAAATCCGTTGGAACTGGTGGTTTGGGCGCGACGGGCGATTCAAATCGCTGCCGCCCGGCCCGGGAAAACAGCCAAACGGACGAAGCGGCGGTAAAACCGGGCTGGCATGACCGCTTTTTTCTGTTCTTTCTGCTTTCCTTCCGTCGGAAGCCCAAGCAACATCGTACCACTATGAAACAAATCGTGATATGTCTGGGCCTGACCTTCGGCATCATGGTCGCGCGCGCCGACCTGGTTTTGCAGCAAAACGTTGAAAGCGCGATGGTGAACGGCACCATCACCACGCAAATCAAAGGTGACAAAATCCGCGTGGACATGCCCTCCGGTCCGCAAGGAGCCATGAGCACCATCATGGATTTGGGTTCGGGCGATTCGACCACGCTTTTTCATGAGCGAAAGGCGGCGATGATGGTTCCCGGCACGGAGATCAAGCAAATGGCCGAGAAGTTGAAACAATCGCGGGCCAGCGCCGGAACAAACGCTGCGCCGCCTAAATTTCAGGACACGGGCAAAACCGAAAAGGTGGGCAACTACAACACGGAAATTTACACCTGGTCGAGCCCCGACGGCGCAAACCAGACGGTCTGGGTGGCCAGGGATTTTCCGGACTACGCGAAAATCAAGGTCCAAATGGACAAGTTGAACGATTCGCCGGTTGCTCAGATGTCCAAAGGCGCAGCACCGGATGTCAATACGTTGCCGGGCATGGTGGTGAAAACGCAAATGGAGATGAATGGACAAAAGGTGACGTCCACCCTGGTTTCAGCGAAGGAATCATCCGTTGACGCATCGATTTTCCAAACCCCGAAGGATTACCAGCCGATGAACCAGGCCGGTGTGGGAGCGCCTCCGAATCAGTAATGGCCGGGAGTCGCCACCGTTGGGTAACACTCATGAAAAAAATATTCCCCGCCGCGGTTGTCGCCGTGGCAATGCTGCTGGCGGGTTCGTCCGTTTTTGCCGCAAGCACCAACGACCCGGCCGCCGAGCTCAAGGCATTGGTCGGCACAATCAAGGCGGACATTCAATCCGGCAAGAAGACGGAATCCGCCCTGGCGGATGACCTCAAACAGTTCGACGTGTTGCTCGCGGAACACAAGGGCGAAAAAACCGACGCGGTGGCGGAAATTCTTTTCATGAAGGCGACGCTTTATTCGGAGATGTTTCAAGATGAGGCCAAAGCCGATGAATTGATCAAGCAACTCAAAAGCGAATTTCAAGGCACCCATCTCGTCGCGGCACTGGAACAGCAGGAAGCGACGGAAGCCGCGGCGAAAAAGTTGCACGCCAGCCTGGCGGCAGGCACAAAATTCCCCGATTTCAACGAAAAGGACGTGGACGGCAAACCGCTTTCTATTGCCAGTTACAAGGGCAAGGTGGTGCTGATTGATTTCTGGGCGACGTGGTGCGGACCTTGCGTGGCGGAATTACCCAATGTCCTCAAGACCTACACCCGGCATCACGGTGAAGGTTTTGAAATCATCGGCGTGAGCCTCGATGAAGACCAGCAGAAGCTTTCCGCTTTCACCAGGAAAATGAACATGCCATGGCCGCAATACTTTGATGGCCAGGGCTGGAACAACAAACTGGCCGTGAAATACGGTATTGAATCCATCCCCGCGACCTACCTCCTCGACGGCAACGGCATCATCATCGGCACCGACCTGCGCGGCGACGCACTGGAACAAGCCGTCGCCAAAGCCGTGGCCAGGAAATAGCGCCGGCGCCAATCTGCCTCGCCGATATCATCAGGTGCTGGCGCTGGTGTAACGGCGCACGGACACTCGCCAGAACCATTCGGAAATCACCGCGCAAATGACACCCATCCCCAACAGCACCAGCCACAGGACCGGTGACTGCAATTTGTCCGCCAGCACGCGCACCGGCACATTGGACACCAGCAGCACCGGCAGCACAAAGGTGAAGACCACTTTGAACACACCCCGAAACGCCTCGTCCGGCATGCGGGCGATGTTGAACAGATTGTAGTAACCCCAGACGATGCCCTGGGCGCGGACGGTCCAGAAACTGATCGCGGCGAGCATGAACATCAACGAGTAGTGAATCAAAATGCCGACCAGGCACAGGGCCAGGAAGCCGAAAAATTCCACAGCCGTCGGATGCAGGTGCAGGCGGGCCCCCGCATAAATCATGACCACGGCGGCGAAGGCGGCGTTGACGAACGCGCCCAGGTCCACCTGCCGCAGTGAGACGAGGAAGCGGGTGTTGATCGGCAACATCAGCAGAAAATCCATTTTGCCGGTGCGAACCAGTTCCGAAACGTTCACGCAGTTCGTCAGAAAAAACGCCTGGTACGTCTGCTGGATGAAACTGCTCGCGCCGACCAGCAACACCACCTGCCACTGGGTCCACGTGCCGATGGAGTTCGTGTGCAAATAGAGCACGCCGATGAAACACAATTGCAACGCGAACCAGAGCAATTCGACGACGATCCAGAGGATGAAATTACCCTTGAACGACATTTCTCGCGTCACGGACGTCTTCCACAACGCACCGTAGATACCGAGGTAACGGGTGACGGGTGACGGGTGACGCGCAACGCCGATTTCTGCCTTCTGCCTTCTGTCTTCTGCCTTCTGCATTTTCATCCTCCAAACGCGCCGTAATGGCGGACGCCGCGGTTCCACATGAACCGAGCAAAGGCATACGCTGCCAGCACCCAGCCCGCCTGCACCAGCATCCCCTGCCACAAGTCCGCGCCCGCAATCTTGCCCATGTAAATCCCAACCGGGAAATACATTTGGTACGGAAACGGCGTGAAAAAAAGCGCGTGCTTGAGCGCCGGCGGCAAAACGTCGAGCGGGAACATGTGTCCGCTGGCAATAAATTCAAATGCGAACAAAATGAAAATGAACGTCGAAACCTCCAGCACCCAGAACGCGAGCATGGCCATCGCATAGGAAATGAAGAATTGCAGCAGCGCCGTCAGCACCAGCGAAAAGAGAAAGGCGATGCCGGCCGTCCCGTTCACGGGCAGGATAAAATAGCGCCCGAAACAGGCGATAAAGATCGTCAGTGGCACCAGGGCCACTGCCATAAACGCGATTCGCCCGGAGAAAAACAGACTCAGCCGGAACCACAAATAATCCATCGGTTTCAGCAGGAACTGGCTGATATTGCCTTCGCGGATGTCGGCGGCAATCTGCCAGTCATCCTCATTCACCGCCGTCAGCACGTCCACCACCGCGACCAGCAGGTAGTACGAAATCATCTGCGCCAGCGTGTAACCGGCGATGGCCGTCCCCTGTCCTCCGTATATCGTGCGCCAGAGCGACAGCATGGCAAACAACGGGATGAAACCGAACAGCGTCCGCGTCAGGTAATTGACGCGATATGTCAGGTTGTTCTGAATCCCGATGCCGATGACATGCCAGTATTTTTTCATCCGCGCACGGAGGGAATTTAATCGCGCCCGGGCCAATTGCGAATCAAAACGCGTTTTTGCTTCCCGGACGAAGACGCCGCGGGCAGCATTATTACCAAAACCTTTTTGAGGTTGTCCGTCCCAGGATATAACCCGATCTTCCCGCAACAGACATATTAATACAACACCCGCACCATTTTAATTGCGGGCGGTTACGACTCAACAGGCATGTTTCCTGCTAATCGTTGAGGGTTGCAATCCAGCAATAATTTTATGAAAACCTTAATCCAACCATTGTTTATTGCGCTGGCCCTGGTGGCTGGCTTTGCTCAAATCGCGTCGGCCTTAACTTTCACTATCACTCCCTCGACTGTCAGCAACACTTACAACGGGACGATTGCGTTGCAGGTTTCCAACCTGACCAGCGGCGACGCTGTCGTGGTCCAGAAATTTCTCGATCTCAACACCAATGGCATCGTGGATGCCGGCGATTATCTGGTGCAGCAGTTTGATTTGACGGATGGCCAGGCGGGCATGGTCATCGGCGGTGTCACGAACCTCAATGTCCCCGGCGACAACGACACGACGGCGACTCAAATCACGGCCACGCTGAATTTTCAGAACGGGGATTTCGTGCAGAACATTGCCGGGCAATACCTGGTCGTGCTCTCCAGTCCAGCCGGGCATTTCTCGCCCATCACAAATTCCTTCAACGTCACCCAGTTCGCGTTTGCGCAGAAATTCACCGGCAATGTGGTTAGCAACAGCACACCTGTTCCCAACGCCGTGGTCCTGTTGTTTCCTCCACCACGCAGTGGCAATCATGGACCGGGAACGCCCGTGGCGGGGACGGTGGCGAACAATTCCGGCGCTTACATCATTCAAGCACCGCCGGGAACGTATGTGCCGATGGCTTTTGGAAATAACTATGTCGCCGATTATTCAGCCTCGCCGGTACTTACCCTGGGCAGTGGCGCGACCATTAACACCAATTTGAGCCTCCTTCCGGCAACACAGAGCATTTCCGGCCAGATTGTTGATGCCAGTAATTTCGGCATCGGATTGCCCGGTGTTTTTGAACCCGCAGCAACCCAAACGGGCCTCATCGCCATCGGTTTTACCGACACCAATGGCGATTTCTCCATCGGGGTCAGTCCCGGGACCTGGAATGTCGGTAACAACGACGGTGGGCTGATTGTTCACGGCTATGTTGCTTACCAGAACGGCACCAACGTCTCCGCCGGCACGACCGGCATTGTCGGACCATACCCCAAGGCCACGGCCATGTTTTACGGCAGCGTGAAGGACAACCTGGGAAATCCAGTGACAAAAGTTGACATTCAATCCTACGACAGCAACAACAATGTCTATGAACAGGATGGCTACTCGGATACGAACGGAAACTATTTCGTCGGCGTGGTCGGCGGCCTGGGCAACGGCGACCCTTGGCAAGTATCGGTGTCTTCCGAAAACAGTCCGGCCAATTACCTCTATTCCCAGCCTGCGTTTGATCAAAACGGCGGCACCAACCTCGCCGTGGGACAGGCGTTACAGATCAATTTCACCGCCGTTCTGGCGACCAGCCAAATCACCGGCAATGTCCAGTCCAGCGGCACCAATATCGCAGGGGTGGGTGTGGCTGCCTTCGCGACGATTAATAGCGTCACCTACAACGTCAATGCGAGCACCGATGCGAACGGCAATTACACCTTGAACGTAGCCAGCGGTGTCTGGAGCGTTGGACTTAATTGCAACGGCGGTAATGACAGCCTGGATAACATCCTCGGTCCTGGTAATTATCAATGCCCGAACAGTCAGAATGTCACCAACAGCGGCACGGCGAATTTCAACGTGCTGCCCGCTAATGCCGGGCAAATCTTCGGCTATGTGCGGAATCCCGGCAGCCAGCCCGTGACCAACGTGATCGTTTACGTCAATAATGGCGTCGGCAACAATTCCTCCACCAATACGGACGGCAGCGGCTATTATTCATTTGTTGTCGGGAACGGTAACTGGGGTGTTAGTCTGGACTGCGGTCAGTTGAATTCCCTGGGCTATCTGTGCGTCGGCACCAATTTCACCAGTGTTTCGGGGAATTCGATTCAAGTGGATTTCACCCTCCAATCCACCAATTTGCCGCCACCAATGCAAATCAATACCACCGCGCTGCCCAACGGCACGAACGGCATATTCTACAGCCAGGCGTTACAAGTTTCCGGCGGGACGCCGCCCTACAACTGGTCCATTCCGAATTTTTCCGTTCCGCCGCCGAATCTCGCCCTGGCAAACAATGGCGTTCTTTCCGGCACGCCCATGATGAATGGCAAATATTACTTTGACGTGGTCGTGACCGACTCGGCCTCAAATACGGTGGAAGCAGACGGATTGGCGTTGACCATTCTCAACAACCCGCCGTTGCCGCCAGTGGTCATTACCAATACCTCCTTGCCGGGCGGAACCGTCGGAGTGCCTTACAATGCCCAACTCGGCGCGACAGGCGGACAATCGCCTTATGGCTGGTCGCTGGCAAACGGCTCGGCCAATCCGCCGCCGGGTTTGACCCTGTATTCCAGCGGTCTCATCTCCGGCACACCGACGTTCGGCGGCACGTATTATTTCCAGGTTCAAGCCGCCGACGCGTATTCGACAATGACAAATAAAGTCCTTTCCATTGCGGTCGCGGCCATTGTGCCCAAGCCGACTATTTCCTCACCCGCGCGGCTGGGCGGCCAGTTCCAAATGTTCCTCAATGGCGTTTCCAATCAGAATTACACGCTGCAAATGTCCACCAACCTGGGCACCGCCAACTGGATTACGCTCTACATCACCAACAATCCGGCGGCCAACACCTACCTTCTGACCGACCCGGGCGCCACCAACAAACAGCGCTTCTACCGCGTTCTGGTCGGGCCTTAATGGGGAAGGTTTGCTCCAGCCCATCCTGTTATTACTGCGCGGCTGGTGAAACCTGCTTGTCCGCGGGTGCAACCAGCCGTTGGCGTGGAAATTTTATTTGCCGAACCCCGCACGTGACTTTAATGTCAGCGCAACGACCGGACTTGGAACCGGTTAATTAAGGAATTTCAAAGCCTATGATGAAAAAACCCCTCGCGGGTGCGGAGTTGAATGAGCTGGTCGCCGGACTGCAAAAATTGTCCCGCAATCTTTGGTGGAGCTGGGACCAGGAAGCGCAGGATTTTTTTTACGAACTTTCCCCGCGCGGCTGGCAGAACCTGTTTCACAATGCCGTCGCCGTCCTGCGCGAGGTCTCGGAATACGAACTGCGCATGCGGTTGCAGGACGAAGATCTGGAATGCCATGCCCGCGGTGTCCTGGAGAGTTTTGAGGCGTACCTGAATGAGAAAAACACCTGGGGACACAAAAACGCCCCGCATCTGCACAAGAATCCGGTCGCCTATTTTTCCGCCGAATTCGGTCTTCACGAATCCCTGCCCATTTCCGCGGGCGGCCTCGGCATTCTGGCCGGCGACCACGCGAAATCCGCCAGCGACCTCGGCCTCGGCTTTGTGGGCATCAGCCTGTTTTACCGGGAAGGTTATTTCCAACAGGCCGTGGACAACAATAATTGGCAGACCGAATTCTACAATCTGATTGATCCGCAAAACGTGCCGTTGGAACCGGTCTTGGGCGCCGATGGCCAGCCCCTGGTGTTGCAGGTGGAGATTGACATGAATCGCGTCCAGTTCCGGGCCTGGCGCGTAAACGTCGGACGGGTGCCGGTGTATTTGCTCGACACCAACCTGCCGGAAAATGCCCAGCACTTTCGCGATTTGACCGCACGGGTCTATGGCGGCGACCGTTCCATGCGCATCATGCAGGAAATTCTGCTCGGCATTGGCGGTGTGCGTCTGCTCCGCAAACTCGGACTGGAACCATCGGTGTTCCACATGAACGAGGGTCACGCGGCTTTTCTGACGCTGGAATTAATCCGCGAAAAAATGGCCGCCGGCCAAAACTTTTCCGACGCCCTCACCGCGACCCGGGCGCAATGCATCTTCACCACGCACACGCCGGTGGAAGCCGGGCATGACCGCTTCGATCTGGAATTGATGGACTACGCCTTTAAACTTTTCCACACGCAACTCCCGGTGCCCTTTGACGACCTCATGGCGCTGGGCCGGGTAAACCCGAAGGATGCGGAGGAATCGTTTTGCATGACCGTGCTCGCGTTGAAATTGTCGCAGGCAGCGAACGGCGTCAGCCAGTTGCATGGCGAGGTCAGCCGCCACATGTGGCATGACCTTTACCCGAACGTGCCCGTGGACAAAGTCCCCATCAGCCACATCACCAACGGCATTCATCTGCTGGGTTGGATGAAGGGACCGGTCCGGCAATTCTGGCGCAAGAAATTGAAGGAAGGCAAAGACAACGCCGCCGCCGCCTGCCGCGAGAAATTCGGTTCGGACTGGGCGGCCGCGGTCAACTCGGTCGAATTCTGGAAAAAAACGACCGACCCGGATTTTGTTTCCGACGAGGAACTTTGGGCGCTGCGCTACAAATTACGGCGTGAAATGATTGAATTCGTCCGCCGCCGCCTGTTGCTCCAGCACCAGCGGCTCGGGCCGGGCGATTTCATCCGCTTTGATCATCTGCTGAATCCCGACGCGCTGACCATCGGATTCGCGCGCCGGTTCGCCACGTACAAACGCGCGCCATTGATTTTCCAGCAATTCGACAACATTGTGAAACTCGCGCGTGACAAGAAGCGGCCCATCCAGTTCATCTTTGCCGGCAAGGCGCACCCGCGCGACGACGAGGGCAAACGTTTCATCCAGCAGATCATCCACCTCAGCAAGCACAGCGAACTGGCCGGTTACCTCGTATTTGTCGAAAATTATGACGTCCACGTCGCGCGGCAGATGGCTTCCGGCTGCGACATCTGGCTGAACAATCCGCGCCGGCCGCTCGAAGCCTCCGGCACCAGCGGCATGAAGACGGGTTGTCATGGTTGTTTGAATCTGAGCATCCTCGACGGCTGGTGGCGCGAAGGCTACGACAAAACCAACGGGTTTGCCATCGGTGAGGATTCGCATCCCGACAACATCGAGGAACAGGACCGCTTGGACAGCGCGAATCTTTACCAGACACTCACCGAACAGGTCATCCCGATGTTTTTCGACCGTGACAGACAGGGCATCCCGCGCCAGTGGATTCAACGCATCCGCCGCGCCATGGTCACGCTCGTGCCGCAATTCACCACCGACCGCATGGTCAAGGAGTACGCGCACAAGTATTATTCGGCCAAGTGAAGCAAAGGTTTGTAGCAGCCGACATAAGTCGGCTCTGACTGTGGCCGGAAAGAATGAGCGGACTTACGTCCGCTGCTACCGCCAATAACATCCGCCGGGCGGCTCAGCCGGCCGTCCGTAATCCAATAAATCAGGACTGGCTCCGCCGCCAAAATCAATTCCTTCCTTGAACTTCGCCGCGCAGCGCGTAAATTCTCCGCGCCAATGAATTACAAAATTTCACAACGCGCCGCGGCGTTGTCGCCGTCGCTCACGCTGGCCATTGACGCCAAGGCCAAGGCCATGAAGGCCGCGGGCGAAGACGTCGTCGGCTTCGGCGCCGGCGAACCGGACTTCGACACACCGCAATTCATCAAGGACGCCGCCGCCCAGGCGCTCGCCGCCGGGTTCACCAAATACACGCCGTCCAGCGGCATGCCGGAACTGCGCCAGGCCATTGCCGACAAATTCAAACGCGAGAACGGCCTGACTTATAAGCCGTCGCAAATCATCGTTTCCTGCGGCGGCAAGCACTCGTGCTACAACGTCATCATTGCCACCTGCCAGGAAGGCGACGAAGTGCTCATTCCCGCGCCGTATTGGTTGAGCTATCCGGAAATGGTCAAGCTCGCCAGTGCCAGGCCGGTAATTCTGCCAACCACCGACAAGACCGAATTCAAAATCACGCCGGAACAACTCCGCGCCGCCATCACGCCAAACACCCGGCTGCTCATCCTGAACTCGCCGAGCAACCCGACCGGCAGTGTCTATACGCCGGAGGAAACCAAAGCCATCGGCGACATCTGCGTCGAGAAAGACGTGCTCATCATGAGCGACGAGATTTACGAGCACTTGCTCTACGATGGTGCGAAAGTAAAGAGCGTGGCCAGTTTTTCTCCCGCACACCAGGAGCACACCATCATCGTCCACGGCTTTGCGAAGGCGTGGAGTATGACCGGCTGGCGGCTGGGTTTTTTGGCTGCGCCGGAACCAATTGCCAGGGCGATTGACGCCGTGCAAAGCCACAGCACGAGCAACCCGACCTCGTTCGCTCAAAAAGGCGCGCTCGCCGCCATCACCGGCCCGCTGGACCATTTGAAAGGCTGGCTGGTGGAATTCGACAAACGCCGCCGGTTTGCGTATCAGAAGTTGAACAGCATTCCGGGTCTTTCCTGTGTGAACCCGAAGGGCGCGTTTTATCTCTTCCCGAACATCTCCCGGACCGGCCTTAAGAGCACCGACTTCTGCGCCAAATTGCTGGAAGCGGAGAAAGTCGCGGCCGTGCCCGGCATCGCGTTCGGTGCGGACGATTACATCCGGCTCAGCTACGCCACCAGCATGGCGAACCTTGAGAAGGGGTTGGACCGCATTGAGAAATTCTGTCGGACGCTGGTAAAGTAAATTCGGAGAGGCGAGCTTCTGCGAGTCCCAAACTTGATTCAGGGCCGTCCACCGGCTGTTCCGCCGACTCGTCACGGCGAAGCTTTGCGAGGACCGAAACCAAATGAAGGCGGACGGATGAGGTTGTGGGATGGAAACCATTTAATGCGAGCGGATTAAGGGGAATACATACCCACTAGCAGAAATTCTTCTTGTAAGATACCTCTTGGTAATGGTAACCTGCGCGCGAGCAGGTCACCCAGATGTGGGGCGCTTGCGATGAACCTTTGTTCAGGAAGTATCAACCAGAAGGACCAATAAATGCCAACTGATCGGCCTTGGCGAATGTCTCAAATGAAACGGCATCTCACCGTAACGATTCTGCTTCCCCTGCTCTGTCTGTCGGTTCTGCTGAAAGTTGACTGTTGTTCCGCGGCCACCTTCACCTGGAATGGCTCGGTTTCCAGCGATTGGTTCAACAATACCAATTGGATTCCGGCCGGAGTGCCGGCCTCGACCGACACCGTCAACTTTACCAATGGAACGACCATCAACTTCACGAGTTCCGTAACGAGAAGCGGGGTGTTTAACTGGGGTGCAGGCACTTTGAGTGGCAGCCCTTTGACCATCGCCAGCGGCGGGATGCTCAACATCACCGGGAGTGTCAATCTGGACAACGTGCTGACCAATGCCGGCACAGTGACCATGAGCGGAGCGGGCAACCTGTCCATCTATAACAACAACTCGACCTACAAAGGCGGCGTTTACAATCAAACGGGCGCGCTCTGGGACATCCAGACCAACGCGTACATCACCTGCGGCATCTGCGTCGGCGATGAGTTTTTCAACAACGCCGGGATCCTTCGCAAGTCCGTCAGTTCGGGCGGCGCCACCATCAGCGTCGCCTTCACCAATTCTATTACCGGCACGGTGACCAACCTGACCGGCATCCTGAGTTTCAGCAGCGGCGGCAACCTGACGGGCACCTATGGCACCGCCTCGGGAGCAACAACCGATTTCTCCGGCGGGAGTTTCACAATGGGTGTGCCGCCGGTCATCACCGGATTGGGTCTTTGTGAATTTACCGGGACAACCCTGACACTGCTGCAGAATGCGCCGGCCAATCTGCTGCTGGCTTCGGGCAACCTGATCTTGGGACCGGCTTTCCAGAATAGTGGCGGGATCACCAACCTGACACTGAACGGAGTGACGCTGATCAGCACCAACACGGTGACGGGCACGTTGAACTGGGCGGGCGGGATCGTGTCCGGCCTGTTGACTGTTGCCGGCGGCGGGGTGTTGAACATCACCGGGAGTGTCAATTTGTATAATGTGCTGACCAATGCCGGCACGGTGACAATGAGCGGGGCGGGCAACCTGACCGTCTACAACAACAACTCGACCTTCAAAGGCGGGGTCTATAATCAGGCGGGGGCGCTCTGGGACATCCAGACCAACGCGTACATCACCTGCGGCATCTGCGCCGGCGACGAGTTCTTCAACAACGCCGGGACCTTCCGCAAATCCGGGGGCCCGGGCACAAGCACCATTGGGATAGCCTTCGCCAACAGCGCCACGGTGACCAACCTCATCGGCATCCTGAGTTTCAGCAGCGGCGGCAACCTGACGGGCACCTATGGCACCGCCTCGGGAGCAACAACCGATTTCTCCGGCGGGAGTTTCACAATGGGTGTGCCGCCGGTCATCACCGGATTGGGTCTTTGTGAATTTACCGGGACAACCCTGACACTGCTGCAGAATGCGCCGGCCAATCTGCTGCTGGCTTCGGGCAACCTGATCTTGGGACCGGCTTTCCAGAATAGTGGCGGGATCACCAACCTGACACTGAACGGAGTGACGCTGATCAGCACCAACACGGTGACGGGCACGTTGAACTGGGCGGGCGGGATCGTGTCCGGCCTGTTGACTGTTGCCGGCGGCGGGGTGTTGAACATCACCGGGAGTGTCAATTTGTATAATGTGCTGACCAATGCCGGCACGGTGACAATGAGCGGGGCGGGCAACCTGACCGTCTACAACAACAACTCGACCTTCAAAGGCGGGGTCTATAATCAGGCGGGGGCGCTCTGGGACATCCAGACCAACGCGTACATCACCTGCGGCATCTGCGCCGGCGACGAGTTCTTCAACAACGCCGGGACCTTCCGCAAATCCGGGGGCCCGGGCACAAGCACCATTGGGATAGCCTTCGCCAACAGCGCCACGGTGACCAACCTCATCGGCATCCTGAGTTTCAGCAGCGGCGGCAACCTGACGGGCACCTATGGCACCGCGGCGGGTGCGACCACTGAATTTGCCGGGGGGAGTTTTACGATGGGTGTGCCACCGGTCATTAGTGGGATCGGCCTTTGTGAATTCATCGGGACCACGCTGACGCTCACACAAAATGTGCCGACTAATCTGGTGCTGGCCAGCGGCAACCTGATCCTGGGACCGGCTTTCCAGGGCGCCAGCGGTATCACCAACCTGACGCTGAGCGGGGCCACGTTAATCAGCACCAACACCGTGAAGGGCACGTTCAACTGGGCAGGCGGGACCGTGTCCGGCCTGTTGACCGTTGCCAGCGGGGGGATGCTGAACATCATCGGGAGTGTCAATCTGGACAACGTGCTGACCAATGCCGGCACGGTGACCATGAGCGGGGCGGGCAACCTGTCCATCTATAACAACAACTCGACCTACAAAGGCGGGGTCTATAATCAGGCGGGCGCGCTCTGGGACATCCAGACCAACGCGTACATCACCTGCGGCATCTGCGTCGGCGATGAGTTCTTCAACAATGCCGGAACCTTCCGCAAATCCGTGGGTTCTGGCACCAGCACCATTAATGTAAGCTTCACCAACAGTGCCACGGTGACCAACCTGACCGGCATCCTGAGTTTCACCAGTGGCGGCATCCTGACGGGCACCTATGGCACCGCGGCGGGTGCGACCACTGAATTTGCCGGGGGGAGTTTTACGATGGGTGTGCCACCGGTCATTAGTGGGATCGGCCTTTGTGAATTCATCGGGACCACGCTGACGCTCACACAAAATGTGCCGACTAATCTGGTGCTGGCCGGCGGCAACCTGATCCTGGGACCGGCTTTCCAGGGCGCCAGCGGTATCACCAACCTGACGCTGAGCGGGGCCACGTTAATCAGCACCAACACCGTGAAGGGCACGTTCAACTGGGCAGGCGGGACCGTGTCCGGCCTGTTGACCGTTGCCAGCGGGGGGATGCTGAACATCATCGGGAGTGTCAATCTGGACAACGTGCTGACCAATGCCGGCACGGTGACCATGAGCGGGGCGGGCAACCTGTCCATCTATAACAACAACTCGACCTACAAAGGCGGGGTCTATAATCAGGCGGGCGCGCTCTGGGACATCCAGACCAACGCGTACATCACCTGCGGCATCTGCGTCGGCGATGAGTTCTTCAACAATGCCGGAACCTTCCGCAAATCCGTGGGTTCTGGCACCAGCACCATTAATGTAAGCTTCACCAACAGTGCCACGGTTAGTGCGCAGGTGGGAATCCTCGGCTTCAATGGGAGTTTCACCACGGCAGGCGGCACGTTGGCTTTTGGTGTGAGCAGCTTGGGCAGTTTTGGGCAAATCAATGTATCGGGCAATGTGGCACTTAATGGCACCGCCAGTGTCGCCTGGCTCAATGGATTTGTACCGGCGGTCGGCAATTCGTTTGCCCTGCTTGACTACGGTTCGCACAGCGGGACCTTTGCGACCATAACGCTTCCTGCCGGAAGTTTTGGCCAGGGCATTTACGGCGCCACGGTTTTTAACCTGATGATTACAAACGGAACCTCGCAGACCAACCTGCCCGTCTTCCTGAGCATCAAGCTTGTAAACCCAGGCAATGCCGTCGTCTCGTGGCCATCCTCGGCCACAAATTACAGTTTGCAGACCAGTACCAATCTGTCCTCGGGAAGCTGGAGCAATGTCATCAGCGGGATCGCCACGGTCGGTACGAATGACGTTCTCACCAACAATGTGAACGGCAAAGCCAGCTTCTTCCGTCTCCACTCGCCGTAATGGTTGTGGCTTGCAGGCGACGAGGTAACGAGGCGACCAACGCGTCACTTGTCACTTGTCACCCGTCACCCGCCCGCGCACACTTTCTTCCACCATGATGCTCTCTCACCTTCGCACCCCCGTTTTGTTATTTCTCGTTTTCGCACTTTCAATCGCCGGGATTGCTCGCGCGCAGGAAAAAGCGATGACGAATTCGCCGGCCACTGCCACGCTTCACCCGGCGCTGTTTCTCGTCGGCGATTCCATCGTGAAGACCGGCCACGGCAACGGCGAGACCGGCCCGTGGGGCTGGGGCTCCGAACTCATCCCGCTTTTCGACCCCGCCAAAATCCATGTCTATAACGAAGGCCGCGGCGGACGCAGCAGCCGGGGTTACATTGAAGAAGGAGCGTGGGCCAAAATTGTGGCGCAACTCGCGCCCGGCGACTTCGTGATGCTTCACTTCGGCCATAACGACGCCAAAAATTCGCAGAACTATCCCGACCGCGTGACCCTGAGCGGCAATGGTGAGGAAACGCAGGAAATCGAATCGCCCGTGACGCATCAGAAGGAAACCATCCACACCTACGGCTGGTACTTGCGCCAATACGTCAAAGACGCAAAAGCCAAAGGCGCCACGGCAATCATTTGCTCGTCCGCTCCGCGCAACCAGTGGGTGGACGGCAAAATCAAGCGCGGCTTGGACGGTTACGCCCAATGGGCGGCCGAAGCCGCCAAAGCCAGCGGCGCGCCCTTCATTGACCTGAACACGTTGGCCGCAAACCGTTACGACGCGCTCGGTCAGGAACCGGCCGCTAAATACTTCTTTGACAACCAGCACACGACCAAAGCCGGTGCCCGGCTGAACGCCGAATCCGTCGTCGCAGGTCTGAAACAATTAAAGGACTGCCCGCTGGCCAACGACCTTGCGCCCGCCGCTCCGTGATGGGTTTCAATGGGCCTTTTGTGCCTCTCGGCGGCAGAAAGTGCAATTTATGTATGGCGAAACTTTACGTGGAATTCCTTGACGCTGTGGCCCCCGGGCATAAGCTCGGATACCGCAAGTTTTAGAAGGGCAATTGGAAACGTAATACCGTGGACGCCGGGACGGGGGACAATATTGGTTTGAGCAGCCTCTGTCGCACCGGTTGAACTGAAATTGATCGCATAAAATATTCATTTATGAACGAATCCATTCCCCTGGCCACTCCGGTTGAACCCATTGTCCCGGCCTATAAAGACCGTTCTACCGGATTGGTTGTTTTTGGCATCCTCACGTTATTACTGGGCGGCCTGTGCGGACTGTTCGTCGCTTCGGGGCTGCTTGGTCAGGTGGTAGCGGCCCGGACCAATCCCGGATTGGCCAACATGGCCGCCATGCTGTCGGGGATAGTCCTCTATGGTGTCCTGGCGGTGGCGCTGATCTGGCTCGGCATCGGTTCCATCAAGGCCCGGCGCTGGGCGCGGGCGCTGCTGCTCATCTTTTCCTGGAGCTGGCTGGTCATGGGCATCATCATGCTGGTGGTGATGGGGTTCGTCATGCCAAAGGTATTCGCAAATCTGCCGTCCACCGGAACGGCGAACCAACCGGCGATGCCTCCGGGAGCGATTGGCGTGGCGATGGTCTTCATGTTCCTGTTCTTCGGAATTTTTTTTGTTTTGGCGCCGGCCATCTGGGTTTTCTTCTATAACAGCCGTCATGTGAAGGCCACCTGCGAGGCGCGCGACAACGTGACGCGCTGGACCGATACCTGTCCGTTGCCGGTGCTGGGGTTGTGCCTGTGGCTGGCGTTTTCTGTGCCGATGATGTTGATGATGCCGCTGGCGTACCATGGCGTGATGCCGTTTTTCGGCAGTTTCCTCACGGGCATACCGGGCACGCTGCTCTGCCTGTTGGTCGCCGCCGTCTGGGCCTATGCTGCGTGGCTGGTCTATCATCTCAAGCCGCAGGGCTGGTGGCTGATCCTGGTGGCATTGGTTGTGTTCATGGTATCCAGCCTGCTGACCTTTGCGCGGCATGATGTGCTGGAGATGTACCAATTGATGGGCTATCCCCAGGCGCAGATTGACCAGATGCAAAAGACGGGCTGCTGACAGGCCACCGGATGAGCTGGCTGATGGGGTTCTCTGCCCTGCCCTTCTTGGGCTACCTCTTCTTCGTCAAAAAATATTTCCAAAACAAAGCCTGACTGGTTGAGGACGGAGAATTGATTCAATTTTACGGCGCGGCAAGTTTTTCGAGTTGCGCGCCTTCGCGTTGCTGGACGACGGCTTCGACCCGGGGCACGTACAACTGCGTTTCGGCCGGCAGATGTTGGGCGATGTCGTCATAATTGCGCGTCTTATAACGGTCCAGAAGTTTCTGCACCGTGCCTTCCCCGGCGTTGTAAGCGGCGAGCGCCAGCCGCCAATCCTTGAAATGATCGTACAGATGTTTCAGATATTGGGCGGAGGCGGTCGCGCTTGGCTCCACTTGAAAACGCTGGTCGCGCGGCCACAAGGAAAGACCGAACCGCTTGGCGGTGTCCGGCATTAATTGAAACAATCCGGCCGCGCCCGCCGGGCTCAACGCGTGCCGGTCAAAGGACGATTCCACTTCCGCCACCCAGACCAGTTCCGGCGGAACCTTTTGCCCGGTAAAAATCGGCTTCAACTCCGGCACATATTCTTTTGCCAGGGACGGCCAGGGCCCGCCGGGAACCTCCTTTTTTATCCAGATCTCGCGCTCCGTTTGCGGCGAAGGATTGGGTGCCGGCGGGGGCGGTTGGTTGGTTTCAACTTCCGGCGGCGAAATGGTGAGCCGGATTTCGTCGGCGACGTCGAAGTAATCCATCTGCGCTTTCAGCCAGGCCGCGTAAGGCTGGGTCTCGTCGCTGCTTTCCAATACCGACAGGACGTCCTGGGCTGTTTGCTTCAACGGCGCCAGGTCCACCACATACTCGCCCTGATAACGGCGTTGGATTTCCTGAAAAAACTGCTGCACCTCGGGGTCATCAATCCTGGGCAGGGCATTGACCACGTTCGTATCGAGATTTTCCTGTGCCCATTGTTGCGCGTCATGCATCAGTTCCGGCAACGTGACCGTGTTGTCGTCCGCCCGCGCAATCAGTGAGCAAGCTGCAAACAAAGCGGTAATGCACTCAAATAATTTCATAACCAATTCATAACCAATTATCGCACTCCCATCGGTCAGTCATATTGCTGCCGGACCGGACAATGTCCCAACTTGAAATCCGAATTGCCGTAACGGAGCGCGAGTTGTCTCAACTCGCAGCGGGTTCGACCAAGCCAGATGCTGCGGATTGATGACAATCCGCGCTCCCGCCAAATCAGAGCACCACCCCGTACCGGATCGCTGACGAGCTGTAAATTGATAAATCTTTGGGCACAAGGATGTAAAACGGGTGTTATTCACATCCCCTTGCGAATAAATTGTGAATAAAAGTTAACCTGCCCGTCACACGGCTGTAACATTCATAAAATAGCGTGTTAATGTCCGAGGATGTGCATGAAAAAAATCCTGATTCTGACGGCCGGATTCGGAGATGGGCATAACGCCGCCGCCCGCAGCTTGCGCGACGCCATTGAAATGCTCGACGAGGATGCGCGCACCGAGGTGCTCGACCTCTTCGCCGACAGTTATGGCGTGTTCAATACCGTCGCCCGAAAAACCTATCTCGGCGTCGTCCAGTACGCACCCAAACTTTGGGGCGGCATCTATTCATTACTCGACAAATCACCGCTCGTTGAAAAGCAGCTCGGCAACTTCCCCCGGCTCCAAGCCACGCTCGAAAAAATCCTGGCCGAGGCGCAACCCGACTGCGTCATCTCCACCTATCCCGTTTACGGCCACGTCATCCAGAAAATTTACCGCCATCATCACGAGCGGCCGTTCCGGCTCATCACCGTCGTCACTGATTCCATCACCATCAATTCCGCCTGGTACCGCGCGCCGGGCGATTTCTACTGCGTGGCTAACGAGGCCTCCGCCGAAGCATTGCGTAAAGGCGGTGTGCCGGAAAAACGAATCAAAGCGCTCGGTTTTCCCGTGAACCCGGTCTTCGCCGAACCCGTGGCGGACCTGCCGCCGCCGGTCGGGCGATGAACCACGCCGTGTGCTTTACATCATCAACACCGGCAAGAAAAAGGCCGGCAAGGCGATTGACCGGCTGCTCGAACTCGACCAGGTGCATCTGACCATCACTGCGGGGCGCGACGCCAAACTGCGCTCCGAACTGATCGAGCGCACGCGCAAACACTCCGACCGCGTGCGGGTGTTCGGCTGGACGAATCAAATGCCTGAACTGATGATGTCGCACCATCTGGTCATCAGCAAAGCCGGCGGGGCCACCGTCCAGGAAGCCATCGCCGCGCGCTGCCCGATGATCGTCAACCAGGTCATCCCCGGCCAGGAGGAAGGCAACGCGGAATTGATCTGGCGATACAACCTCGGCGCGATTGGTGAGAAAAACCGCGAGGTCGCCGAATTGGTGGAAAAAGCCTTCGCCCGGCGTGCCCACATCTGGTCCGAATGGCGTGAAAATCTCCAAAAAATCAGCCGGCCTGACGCCGCATTGCGCATTGCCGAACTCATTCTGGCCGAAGCGGACCATGACGCACCCGGCCGCAAGGCGGTCAAGCTGTTCGAGACCGCGCCCGACCGTGTCATGCGTACCGCGCCGCGGCAAAGCGGCAACGGCAGCCATCCGCAGATGCTGCTCTGCGATTTCCACATCCACTCCAATTATTCCGACGGCAAGTTGAGTGTGCCGGAGATTGTGGACTTTTACGGCGAGCGGGGTTTTGATTGCATTTGCATCACCGACCACCTGGCGGATCCGAGCCGCCTGATCGGCAAGCTTTCCGAACTGGCCAACTGCACGCTGGGCCGGGAACAGGTCGAAGAATACTTTGCGGTAATTGAACGCGAACGCCAGCGGGCATGGCGGCGTTACAAGATGCTGGTGATGACCGGTATCGAATTCAACAAAGACGGTTACACGCGCAAGACCTCGGCGCATCTGCTGGGCATTGATTTGAAGGCGCCGATTGATCCGTCGCTCGACATCCCCGAAATCATCGAAAAAATCCACGAGCAAGGCGCCCTGGCGGTGGCTTCACACCCGCACATCATGAAAAGCGAGTGGGGCAAGAACACGTTGTACCTCTGGGAAAACCAGGAAAAGTTCGCGCCGCTTCTCGATGCCTGGGAAATCGCCAACCGGAACAACATCTTCAACGACATCGGGCTCAAGCGGCTGCCGTTCATTGCCAACAGCGACTTCCACAAACCCAGGCACATTTACTCGTGGAAGACGCTCATCCATTGCGAGAAGGATGCCGAAGCGATCAAGGATTGCATCCGCCGCAACGAACACGTCGCCATCACGCTTTACCGTGATTTTGCCGGCGCGGTGCCCAAGCCCGGGCGGCACGGTTTCGATTCACCCCCTGCCGTTGTTCCTTATTTTCAGGACCGGTTGCCGCTGCACGCCCTCAATTCGTAAAACGACCTTGTCGTCTATATCTCTTGGAAATACCGAATCAGCGTATCCGGCTGACAGAGAATATTGGACTTGAAGTGACGCTATATTGCTCTAAGTGTTTCTGGGATTGACCAGGCAAAAGAATAAATTCCCCGTGGGCTGTGTGAGGGCGACGCGTTCGTGCCGTGTCTTTCTGCAATTTGAATGCGCATACGTTCAAAAACGTTAAAGCGTAAAAGAGCAAAAACTAAAGCCCCCTCACACACCGAAAGCCAATGCTGCTGCTGGCGACGTACGGGACGGCGTCGTTGCGACAGGCGCACCGCGCGAAGGAGGCGACGTTGAAGTAACTGCCGCCGCGCCGCACACGGTCGCTCAACGGTCCGACCGGCCCGCGTGGATCGGTGCCTCCCAAATACGGACTGCCGGCCGGATAAGCCGGCCCGGCATACCAGTCCCAACACCACTCCCACACATTCCCAGCCATGTCATTCAAGCCATACCCGTTTGCCGGAAACGTTCCCACCGGACTCGTCCAAGGAGATGCCCCGCCTCCATAAATCTGCGTCCCGCCCAAATCGTAGGGTTCGCCGGAGCCAGGATAGTAGTTGGCATTTGTTTCCGAAATGAGATCGCTCCACGGAAACCGCTGCCCGCTCAACCCGCCACGCGCCGCCTTCTCCCACTCCGCTTCCGTCGGCAGCCGATACCCATTCGCTCCCCAGTTCGCATACACCGTGGTTCCATTGTCGCCATTGGTGAACAACTGCGTCAAGTTCGTATCCGTGTAATATACCGGCGTCAAATGTGCCTGCGCTGACCGCGCATTGCACCACTTCACACAGTCATACCAGTCCACCAGTTCCACTGGATAGTTCGTCGCCTTGCCTGAACCGGCATTCACAAAAGTATACCCTCGGTTCGTGGCGTAGGTATAGACCGACTGCCATTGATTGGAACTCACCAGATTCGTGTCCATGTAAAAGGCCGACACATAAACGGTCGCGGGAATCGCATCGGTCTCGCCATCCAAAGTGTCCCCGTTCGTGAACGACCCTGCCGGAATGAGTGCCATGCCCGGAGGGATTAACCGGTAAAACTGCTGTGTGCCGGAAATGGGATTGGTCACGGCGTATGGCCCATTGACAATGACAGGTGCGGGAGAAACGGGACTCCAAACCGACGCCGAGCCGAGATTGAGGGTGGATTGCAAAGCAAGCCCAGCGGTATTATTGGTTGGCCACGTCAAGATAACATTTGTTCCGGAAAGAGTGATTGTCAGTTGCGCCGTCGCGGAGCTGGCCAGTGTCAAGCCGAGACCGGCTACCAGCGCAGGCCGGAGGAACAGGTTTTTAATGTGCGATTTCATTGGTTAATCCATTTGATAAGATTACTTTATCGCACCGCCTGAATAAGTCAAGGCAAAAGTGGCCACCACCGGGCCCCACCTGACATTCGCGGGCGCCTCTGAGCCAACAGCGATTTCCACAAGCCCAGGCACATCTTTTCGCGGAAGACGCTCATCCACTGCGAAAAGGATGCCGAGGCCATCAAGGATTGCATCCGCCGCAACGAACACGTCGCCATCACGCTTTACCGCGATTTCGCCGACTTGGCCGCAACCAGCGCCCGCCATGGTTTCCATTCACCTCCTGCCGCGGTTCCTTATTTCCAGGAGCGGCTGCCGCTGTCCGCCATCAATTCGTAGCCGAAAGCATACTGTAGGACAGGCGTCGCGCCTGTCTCTAACATTTAAATTTGTGCCTTGAAGCGAAACCTTGGTTTAGTAGTAGTAGCACCGTTTGGTGGATATAATTTGAAGATGGAGACAGGCGCGACGCCTGTCCTACGCACGACGGCACCGGACTGTGTTTGTTTTCTACTTACTGCATGGCTCGAGCTTAGACAGCTTGGAAATGCCGGCGCTCCCGCAAGCCGGCTCAGTAGCCCAGTTCTTTTTTTCGTTCCGTCGCGGTGGGCAACGGTTCCTTTTTCTTCAAAATGGCTTCCTTTCCCGCCGTCTTGATCTGTTTGGCCTCAGCCGCGTTGAACGCGATGTCTGCCCGGAACTGCTCTGGGACATCGGCCTCGGCGTAGATGGCTTCCACGGGACATTCCGTCACGCAAGCCTGGCAATCAATGCATTCCTCCGGGTGAATGACCAGTTGATTGTCCAGTTCGTAAAAGCACGCCACGGGGCATACCTCCACACAATCGGTGAACTTGCATTTCGCGCATTTATTGGTAACAACGTGTGCCATAATCAATCCCTCCGACCTTATTTTCCTTGTAAGCTTCAACTTATCGGGCAAGTTTGCAAATGTTTTTTAAGCCCAACTTGACACTGCCGTCGGAACGCCGGCCTCCGGCCCGGCTGGCACGGAGGTTGTGCCTGGTAACACGCCGGATCGGAGACCGGCGTTCCGCTGACGCCGCAACGCCTTGGCAGCAGTGTCAAGTTGCGACCCAGAGCGCTTGGCCTTTTCGGTCCATTCTGCTGTGCAAAATTGAATGGAAAAAAAAGGCCGGAATGTGGAATATTGACTCATGGCAGAGAAAGACACAGAGAATGGCAGCCGTCCGGTCACTTCGATGGAGGAAATCCAGCAAGGCTGGCACAATCTGGCGTCAAGGGTGGACCAACTGGAAGCCGAACGCAGCGTGTTGGAACAGGAAAACAAGTCGCTGCGAACGCTCCTGGAAAAGACCATCGAACACCGGCAGAAATCGCACGGTGAACTGGTGAATCTGATCGCCGGCCTGGTGAGCAAACTGCCGATCAGCGACGTCGGCGTGGTGGTTTCCCGGCTGGTGGAGCATAACACCCACGTCAATGAAGTCTGCGCCGCGCTGGCCAACGGCAAAATCGAAGGGAACGTGCTGCAACCGGCGATTTTGAAGGTATTGGAACAAACCAAGCGCGACCTGGCGGCCGCCATAAAACCAACCGTGGACGAACTGATCCGTCTGGACACGCCGCTCGAAACAAAAATACTCCAGTCACTGGTGACGCAGCCGGACTCGTTCTTCTCCCAGGAAACCATCCGGGCCAATCGTTGTTTCGTCAAGGGCCAGGTGCCGCGGGAACGGATCGTCCGCGAATTTGGCGAGCCGGCGCTGGTTGGCTTCAACGATTTGACCACCGATTCCAAGCTCAATCCGCGCCCCAAGCCGGAGGAAATTGTGCTGGCCTTCAAAAATGATTTCGAGGCGCTGCTCCAGCAGGAGCCGGCTCTGCCGGCGGATAAACGGAAGGAACTGCAGGCTTTGCACCAGAGAATTCAGCGCAGCAAGGCGTCCACTGCCGAAGCCCAGGCGCAGAAAAACGCCTTTTTGAAACTCTCGTTCATCCTCGAATTGCTTCATTACTACAACCATCAAAACACCGAAGCGCCCGAAGGCACCTTTGCCCAGCGCCTGCCGGCCGTGATCGAACAATTGGTGGTCACAAACGATCAGGACAACCTGGATGAAAAATTAATCATACAGGCGGAGAGTTTGCTGGCCTTCGTTGCCGGGCACGACCAACGCCTGATGATTGTGAACAACATCGGCAAAGGTAGCCACACGGGCCGGACGTTGAAGTTCGTCCTCACCTTGCGAATGGAAAAGGTGCCTGAATTGGACGGTGTGATTGCCACTTTCGTCAAACATCTCCTCCCCAATCAAAAGGCGCCGCCGCCTCAACGGGTCGCCGCGGTGGTGCGTTTGATCAAATCCGAACCCCAACGGCAGGTGGTGAAGGCCATTGCCACTTCGACCCGGATTCGCAAGGACGAGGCGGAAGCCCTCGCTCTGGCCCTCGGTCGGGAACTGGGTTTGAAAGGAATCGAGGCGGAATTGAAGAAACCCGAGGCGACCCTCACCCCGGAAATGGAACAACGAATGGCCTGGGAAAACATCAAAGCCCGTCTCACCCAGCGTGCCTCGCCCAACGACATCGCCACGACCATCCGCGACCGGTTGCACGCCAAATATGATGCCGACGAGGTCAAACAAAGCTGGCTGGCCTTGACCGCCGCCGAACCAATGGCATTGGTTCGAATTTTTTGCCTGCTGCCCTACCTGCCCGACGGACAAACCGATCCGATGGCCCAGGCCATCATGGAATCCTACGTCTCGCGGTTGACGCATGAAAAATACGCGGAAACCTACGCCAAAGTCGTGCACGCCTTGCAGAACTTGTTCAAAGTGAAACCGGACAGCCCCGCTTTGGTGAATTTTATTTCCCTGGTGAAATGGGTAAACGCCGAAGCCGCCGCCAAATTGAGCCAGGACATCGGCCTGCCCGCCCGGTGAAACAGATTATTCTTCGCGTAGTTCGCGTGGTTCGCCGTTAATAAACCAGCACCAACTCTTGCAGGAGACGAGCTGACGAGTCTCACTTCCTCAACCCCGAATTCCGAACTCAGCATTCTGAATTGCCATACACCGGCGCCAGATTGAGAGAACGGCGCCAGCCTTGCACCGCCAGTACGCCCGCGCTCAGCAGCACCAAGGCAACGTTCGAAGGTTCTGGTACCGGGACAACACTGACGCTGAAGACGCTGTCTGAAGAACCCGCCGTGCCGACATTATACCAATTCCACTCCGAAGGCTCAAAGGCCCAGTTCCCTGTGAGGCCTTGGTTATTCTGATACCAGGCCGTATAACTGTCCGGATCCGCCGGTTCATCGCAGAACCAGTATTTTTGCCCCGCCTGCAACAGCGGCGTCGTGACCGAATCAATCGTCAATAAGCCATCGACATTCGCCACGTTGTTAAAGCTCTCCAGAATCGAGCCGGGAATCCCGCTGCCGTTGTCCTGCGCGATGAAGAAGTTCGAAAACGGATCAGTGCCTAGAACCGCTGTTGCCAATTGAATCTGGCTCAGGTTACCGGAAATGCCCGGTACAAAGTTCTCCGCGTGTGCCTGGTACGCGTGCGGGCCGTTGGAACCCTCCACGAGCCAACGGGTGTTGGAATACGTGTTCCCCGGCCCGAACGAATCGTAAACATAGACAGCGGGAGCGCTGGCGAACGCCGATAAATGGGACACGGATAACAAAACCGCCACCACCGAAAGGGGCCTATAAGCTCTCATGATACTCAAGTGTATCAAGCGCTTTGGCCAAATCAAGAAAAATCCCCGGTTCTCTGGTGCTTTTGGCCACCCTGGGCGTCGGCTATTTCGGGCGCTGAAAGATGTGCCAGGGCAACCGTATGAGCTCTTCGGGACAATCCCGAAAGACGAGAGGCACCGGCGTCTATATTACCCGGTTGGCACCAGTTCCGGCTTTCGTCCCGTCCAGCCGGCAAATCTAAATACCTGGGTAAATAAAACGATGCCGCCTTCAGAGATAACATCGCGTCCCGACCACCCAGCAATATTGTCGCCTTTGCCTTCAGATGAAACCCGCCGTTGTCAAGGTAGGCACATCTGCCGGGATGTCCGCCGGTGGGGCGAGAGCCCTCGCGAGCCGCAATCAAACCCGTAGCCGTCGTTGTCAAACGGCGGATTTCCCGGGAGCGCCGGCATCCTGCCGGCCAGTCTTGCAGAATGGCACGTCCCGCCTATCACGCCTGCTTTCCCTCATCGGCTGGTAGCCGCGTTTGTCAAAACGCGGATTTCTCATTCGCCAGCCCCAACCGCGCTTTCACAAGCGCGGCTGCCTTCTCTCGCCAATTCGTAGGGGAGTTGCCAGTTCTGGCTGTGATCCAGTTGCCAAAGATTGCCGTAGCCAGTTGGTTGCGTACTCACGCTGTAATGGAGACGATCACATTTCTCGGTTTCTCACGAGGCTCATTTTCTCCAGATTTCATTTTGGCTCGTCCCTACGCATTGGCGATTGCCTACCTGATTCCGATGATCGTCATTGGAATTGTCGGCTTGCGCCGATTCCGTTGTGGTCGGGAACGACGCAGTTTTCTGACGCTCGTGTTTCTCGTTGCGGCAGCCGTAGATTACACATTCACGCTCGCATTTGCCGATGGTCGCTCACTCACAATTTATTGAGTTGGATTTCGTCAGCGGATGCAGGTCGCCGAACCAAACGGTGCAGGCAACAGCCGCCACGCTTCGCAGTTGACCATTTATAAGAATTCGATCATCACTGTTGCAAGCCACGCACGCTTCCGCGGCTGTGCCTGACCTTGATCGTTAGGCTGCGTTTGTTATGCTCACGTACAATTGATTGATTGGTCCAAAACGCAAGGCAATCAAAGCTCGTCGCATTTATAATAAAGAATATTTCAATACAATAGGAAATGCTTGACATTTACCGTGTCTTTTGTACGATACGATATTGAGGTTGCGCGACATGAAAATGAGTTTCAGAATTCCTCTTTGGGTGGTATGGAGTTTCTGCATCGTAGCAGTTTCACTGCTGGTTCCAGGTGCTAACTCCCAGAATCTGTTTGTATCGAGTAGTAATCTAGGCAACGTCACCGAAATTACGCCGGATGGAGTCCAAAGTACCTTTGCCTCTGGGTTGGGTTCTCCTATAGGGTTGGCGTTTGACAGTTCGGGCGACCTGTTTGCGGCAAATGCGATAGGATTAGGTACTATAATTCAAATCACGTCTGGCGGGGTGCAAAGCCCTTTTGCCTCTGGGTTGGGCAGCCCGAACTTTCTGGCCTTTGATGGCTCTGGCAACCTTTTTGTGTCGGATTATCTTGGTAGCACCAGCATCACCAAAATTACGCCGGACGGAACAAAAAGTGCGTTTGCTTCCGGCCTTTTGCATCCTGAGGGTCTGGCCTTTAACAGTGCGGGTGATCTGTTTTTGGCGGCGGAACCCAACACCGGACAAATATATCCGGGCAATATTTATGAATTCACGCCGGGCGGAGTGGAGAGCCTCTTTGCTTCCGGGTTGGGAAACCCCTCGGGACTGGCCTTTGACAGCGCGGGCGACTTGTTCGTGGCAAATCAAGGGTTGGGAAATGGTGCTGGCTACATCACAGAAATTACGCCTAACGGGACGGAAAGCCCATTTGCCTCCGGGTTGGACGGTCCCGAAGCACTAGCCTTTAACAATGCGGGTGACTTGTTCGAAGCAGATGCGGGCGATGGTATCATTTACGAATTTTCTCCAAGCGGAAGCAGAACGACCTTCGTCTCCGGCTTTAACGTGCCAGTCGGACTGGCCTTCCAAGGCGGGCCTCTGCCCGTGCCTGAGCCCCTCGGCTTTGGGGTTGCTGACCATCTGCGCCACCGCACTCCTTGTGCGCCGCGGTAGGCAATGATACAATACCGCGGCCTAACACCTATTAAGTCCGATAGGTCAAGAGACAAAAAGCATGCCTGACGGAAAAGGTTACATTTCCGTTGATACGTCCAGCGAACGAAGCTCTCCGACTTAATTTCTCTTGGCAGCTCGGACGAGGCGTCCGGCTAAACACCTATGCGGACTCGATCGGGCCGTTTCCAGTTCTGGCCTTGGCCAAAACCAGAGGCGGCCTTCCAGCCGCGTGATTCCCGCAATGCGGGACCACGCAGCGGTCCAGAAACTCACTGCAGTGCACCCATTCGCTATCCATTCAAATGAAATGACGGCTGTCCCGATCAAGTCGGGACTCCAGTTTTTTGCGGACGTGCGCCTGGGGCGGAGGTTCCGGAGCCAACGCCGACTGCCCAGCGTAGAACGCAGTAAACCTTGAGTTTATGGATGGTTTGAGTTATACAACGATTATCGAGCTTGCGGAGCCACTTGCCGGTCGGCGTGGTTCAGCTTTGGATCGTTAGGCGCACTCGCCACACACACAAAACAAACAACACAAAAATATGAGCAAACAAATCACGACTATTGCTCGGCTTAAAGCTAAGCCGGGAGCCGAAGCGCGGCTTGAAGAATTGTTAAAAAGTTTGATTGAGCCGACCAGAGCGGAAAGCGGCTGCATTGACTACACTATGCACCGCGATTTGGAAGAGCCGGGCGCTTATTACTTTTATGATAATTGGCGCTCACAGGAGGATTTGGATGCACATTTTGAAACGCCGCACATGAAGCGCGTAATTGAAATCGCGCCCGACGTTTTAGCCGAACCGCTCAAACTTATTCGCCTCGAAACCATCTAACCAGGCGATGCAGCTAGGCATGAAGATTGATTCTGATCTTCGGATACTCAAGATGTTTGACCAGTTTTACAAAGATAGAGATGAGAGCCATGTTGGCTAACACCTATTAAGCCATGATAGTCAAGAGACACTGCGCTGGCATCTAACACACAAAATCCGAGGGGAGCCATTGAAGGAAATGCTTCCGCCTCCGCCGAGGCTTCGGCGCGACAAGAAAGGATGAAGGCTGAACGCTGAAACAAATTGCACGATGACATTTAAGACTCCAGATGGCAGCATTGTGAAATGGCCGCGTCCCGCAATGCGGGATTTTGGTCGCTAGGCCGTAATTTGCGTCATGAGCAAACCAGCATCTTTTCCTCGTGGAGGCCAGATTTGGGAGGTCACTGACGACTGCGACGCGCAGATTCAGTATCTTTTCACCGCGCCCATCACCTTCAGCGGTTCTGGCAGACTCAACTGCCGGCGAGCGAGTTCGCGTCATGACCGGACCACCGAGCCGCAGCCAACGGTTGTGAGTTTCCTGCCAGTTCGCTATGATGAGTTGCACGACAGTCTCGTTCCCCCGGACATTCGCGATACACCACGCTACAAGAAATACAGGCTCTCGGTGAAGGCAGAATACTTCCATGAGCATTTCAGACTTATCGAGGATGCGTCCTAACCCCGCGCCGAAGCCGTTTGAGCGATTGGGGGATTTG
Organism: uncultured bacterium; assembly: GCA_963708305.1. Classification (GTDB taxonomy): domain Bacteria; phylum Verrucomicrobiota; class Verrucomicrobiia; order Limisphaerales; family UBA11358; genus UBA11358. The sequence continues at coordinate 76,612 of CAVPSH010000001.1, forward strand.
AGCTTTTGTTGAAGCTCAATAGAGGCACTTGGCCAGATAACCAGCCAGAGCCGTGTATTGCTGGGTCGAGCGAAACCCGGCGATTTTTCGCCGGTCCACTTTGAGCGCCCTGGCCCAAAGCCGCTGGAGGTTGGCCGCGCTGGTACGCAGGATGTCGGTGATATCCTCCTCCCGGTCGGTCCGCGGAGCCTTGACATCAAACGCGAGGATGCCTTCCCACCTGGCGTCCTGCAGGACCACGCACAGGGCCAGGTCTTTCAGCGGTTCCATGTAACCGAAGGGCATGTCCTGGTCGTAGCGGCTGGTGTCCTGTGAATTTAAATGGATGTGGAAAAGTTTCCCGGCTTCAAGGCAAAGTTCCACGTCCCAGACATAATCCAGACCGGCCATCCGGCTGTGTGCCGTTTCGGGATTCACGCCAAACAACGGCTGGACGGCGGGATCCAAACGGCTGATCAGATAGAGCACCTCGCCGACGTTGCTCAGATACATGTTGGCGCGCGGCTCGTTGGGTTTCGGTTCAATGGCAAACACCGGTGATTTTTTTCCATATTTCTTCAAGGCGTGCTGGCCCACCGCGTTGAAGCCGTCAAGCAGCCGGTGAAAGGCATCCTGCCCGTTCTTGGCGAGAACAAAATCAAACCCCTCGCGGCCATTCCAAAAGACCATGACTTGGGCGCCCAATGACACGGTGGCGTCAACCGCCTGCAAGGCGTTGCGCAATGCGAGCTTGCGAACGGCGCTGTCGTTGCTGGTCATGGCGCCGTCCTTGAAAACCGGATTGGCAAAGAAGGATGGCGTGTACATGCCCATCTTAAGGCCGTATTGCTGCAACACCCTCCGGGCCATCGGAATCTCGCCCAGGGAAATCTCCACGTCATGCGCCTCAACATACGTGATCCCGGCTTCCGCCAGCAGCGGGATGCGATCCAGGATGGGAATCTCGCGACGGGTGGGGCCGCCGAACGGGTCGCGACCCGCTCCCAGATTCCATACGCCGGCACCAATGCCCTGTTTTCCTTTTTTCGGTGAAATGATGACTTTGCTCATGAGGTTACTGCCTGGGTTTCGCTGTTTCGTTTAACGCTTTACTGAAAACTTGTAGAGGATGGTGTTGTGATAAACCCGGCCGGGTTCCAAAACCGCCGATGGGAAACCTGGTTTATTGGGCGAATCCGGAAAATGCTGCGGTTCCAGGCAGAGTGCCCCGTAACGCGGATAAGCCTGACCACCCTTGCCGATGGCGGAGCCGTCGAGGTAATTGGACGTGTATAATTGCACGCCTGGTTCCGTGCTGAACACTTCCATGACCCGGCCGGACGTGGGTTCATAAACCCGCCCGTGCAGGCCGAGCTGGCCGGGGGGCTTGTCGATGACGAAATTTTGGTCGTAGCCCCTGGCGTACTTGAGTTGCCAGTCATTGGTCTGGATACGCGCGCCGATGGCGGTGGTTTCGCGGAAATCAAAAGGCGTGCCCGCCACCGGTTTTAATTCGCCGGTCGGAATCAGCCCCGCATCCGCCGGGGTAAACCGGCTCGCATTGAGGCAGACCTCATGGGCCAGCACATCACCTGTGCCGGCCAGATTAAAATAGGAATGGCCGGTGAGATTGCAGAGGGTCGGCGCGTCGGTGGTCGCGGTCAGTTCAATCCGCAATTCGTTTTCATCCATGAGGCAGTACGCGGCCTTGACCTTGAGATTGCCCGGAAAACCTTCCTCACCATCCTTGCTCAAATAGACCAGTTCGAGCACAGGACCGTCCGCCGACTTTGCAGGCCTGGCCTCCCAGATAACTTTGTCGAATCCCTTGACGCCGCCGTGAAGGGAATGGACGCCATTGTTCGGGGCGAGTTTATGAGTCCGGCTGTTTAACGTGAATTTGGCTCCGGCGATGCGGTTGGCGTAACGCCCGATCAGCGCGCCGAAATACGACGCATCCTTCAAGTAATCATCCAGGCGGTCATAACCCAGCACCACGTCGGCAAACTTCCCGTCGCGGTCCGGCGCGGTGAGCGACACGATGATGCCGCCATAATTCGTGATGCGCGTTTCCATGCCGTTGCGGTTGCGCAACGTGTAAATGTCAACAGCCCTGCCATCGGTTGTTTTGCCGAAAGCAGTGCTGGTGATCGAACTCGTCGAACCATCCGAATAAGACATGGCAACGGAAGCCTACAAATTCAACCACCGGGAGTCCAGATTTAGTTCACAGGCTGGACAAAACAACGATAGAGGTTGACAGCGCCCACGGAAGCCGTTAAAAACGCGCCAATCCTTATGCAACCAATTCATCTCGCCTGGGTTGATTACACCATCTTGCTCGCCTACGTCGCCTTCGTGCTGGGCATCGGTTTTGCCCTTACGCGCTACATGAAGAGCTCGTCGGACTTCCTGATTACGGGTCGCTCGATCCCGACCTGGGTGACCGGGCTGGCGTTCATTTCCGCCAATCTCGGCGCGCTGGAACTGGTGGGCATGGCCGCCAGCGGCGCCAAATATGGCATCGCCACCGCGCACTTTTACTGGGTCGGCGCCATTCCCGCGATGATCTTTCTGGCCGTGTTCATGATGCCGTTTTACTACGGCTCCAAGGCGCGTTCGGTACCGGAATACCTGCAAATGCGGTTTAACAAACCGGTGATGGGATTGAACGCCATTGCTTTCGCCGTGATGACATTGTTTGCCTCGGGTATTTCGATGAACGCGCTGGCCAAGCTGCTTAACCAGCTTCTGGGCTGGAATTATCACTTCGCCCTGTTCATTTGCTCCGGCGTGGTGCTGGTCTATGTGTTGAAGGGGGGCTTGACCTCGGCCATTTACACTGAGGTGCTGCAATTTTTCATGATCGTCCTGGGTTTCGCCCCGGTGGTTTATCTGGGATTGAAGGACGTGGGCGGCTGGAGCGCCATGACCAACCAGCTCCATGCCGTCGCACAAAATCCGATGGCGCTGGATTTGAACACCAAATCGTTCGCGCCGGACGCCTGGACCAGCGCGTGGAAGCCGCTGCTGGGCGGATATGACGCCAATCCAATGGGTGTGAACGTATTTGCCATCGTCTTTGGCCTCGGCTTTGTGCTTTCGTTCGGCTACTGGTGCACCAACTTCCTCGTCGTCCAGCGCGCGATGGCAGCCAAAAACATGACCGCCGCGCGCAATACGCCAATCGTTGCCGCCATTCCCAAGATGCTGTTCCCCGCACTGGTCATTCTGCCCGGCATGATCGCCGTGGCCTTGACGGCCATGCCGGATAAAAATTACCGCATTCCGCCGCCAATCATTGCGCCAGCCGCCTACACGCAAGCCGTGGCCGTCGTACAGGAAGCCAACCCCGCCGATCCCGCCGCGGCGGTCAAGGCCGTCGGTGACGCGCTTGGCAAAAAGGTAAATGCCGACAAAATCACCGCGCTCATCGCCGCCAATGCCGCAAATAAACTCTCTGATGACCAGATCAAAGAAGGCATTTATAAGAGCGTCGCCGAATACGACTACGACAGTGTCATTTTCTCCCTCGTGAAGAAATACTGTCCACCGGGACTGCTCGGTCTCGCGCTGACCGCCTTGCTGGCCTCGTTCATGTCCGGCATGGCGGGCAACGTCACCGCCTTCAACACCGTCTGGACTTACAACCTCTACCAGGCCTTTTTTGTCCCGAATAAAAGCGACGCGCACTATTTCTGGATGGGCAAATTCATCACTGTCGTCGGCATCGGCGCCAGCATCGCCTGCGCTTATTTTGCCAGACAATACAACAACGCGATGGACATCATCCAACTGGTGTTCGGCTTCGTGAACGCGCCGGTGTTCGCCACGTTCCTGTTGGGCATGTTTTGGGCGCGCACCACCAGCATCGCCGCATTTTGTGGCTTGTTCGGCGGTATCGCCGGCTCGACGGTCTTCCACGCGCTGACGATTGCGACGGGCAACGTGCCGGGTGTGAAAGGCGCTTATCTTTGGAGCATCCTTGGCCAGGAGGTTCCTAAAGGCTGTATATTCCCCAGCGAGATGGCCCAGAATTTCTGGCTGGCCACCTTTGCCTTCTGTGTCTGTTTCGGTTTGACGCTGGCGATTTCGCTCGCGACCCGGCGCACGAAGACCGACGAGCAGTTGAAAGGCCTGGTATATTCGCTGACGCCAAAGACCGTGGATCACAACCAGCCAATCTGGCAGCGTCCCGCCGTAGCGGGCATTGCGTTACTCATCGGCTGTGTCGTCTTGAATATCATCTTTTGGTGAAATGGCGCGTAAATCATCAATCATCAATCATAAATAAAGTTATGGGACTCGATATTCGCTGGCCGATCGGCCTGATGTTCACCTTCATCGGCGTGCTGCTCTCCTTTTACGGCGTGGTCCACCACGACGCCTCAATCGCGCGCGCGGGCGGCAGCAACATTAACATCAACCTCATCTGGGGCGTGGTGCTGCTGGTCTTTGGCGTGCTGATGCTGCTGGGCGCCGTGCGCGGAAAAAAAACTCCGCCGAAATAGAATCAGTTTCATGGCGAACCGGACGGCCGGACGGCAGAAGAACCGCTTTAGGTTTGGACAAATCCGGCCCAATGCTTCATATTATCCTGCAGCTTATTGATAAAATCAGGCCATGAAATTTAATGAAGCCGCCCGGCGCGCCGCCAGCGAGTTTGAAAAAATCTACGGCCGGCCGCCGCGCTGGATTGTCGCGGCGCCCGGGCGCGTCAATGTCATCGGCGAACACACCGATTACAACGACGGCTTCGTCCTGCCGATGGCGATTGACCACTATGCCGTACTCGCCGCCGACCGCCACACGAATGGAAAAAATGTCATCCGCATTCACGACACCTCCGGCGCCGAGCCGGCGTTCATCAGCCTGGACACGCCCGTCAAACCCGGCCTCCCAAAATGGTCGAATTATCCGCGCGGCGTCATCGCCGGCTGCCTCGCTCGCGGCCTCAATCCCGGTGGACTGGATGTGCTGCTGCATTCCACCGTTCCGCTGGGCGGCGGACTGTCCAGCAGTGCGGCGCTGGAAGTTTCCACGGCCACGCTGATCGAAGCGGTCACCGGCAAGAAGATGGATCTGGTCGAAAAGGCGTTGCTTTGCCAGAAGGCCGAGCACGAATTTGCCGGCGTGCCGTGCGGCATCATGGATCAATTTATTTCCGTCATGGGCCACGAGGAACAACTGCTCCTGCTCGACTGCCGCTCCCGCAAAACCGAGTTGGTGCCGATGAATGATCCGGCCATCGAGTTGCTCATCGTCAATACCCATGTCCGTCACGAATTGGCCAACGGCGAATATGCCGAACGGCGGGCGCAATGCGAGACCGCCGCGAAAATCCTCGGCGTGCCTTCGTTGCGCGACGCCACCGCCGAGGCGCTGGAACGCGCCCGGGGCAGAATGGACCCGGTGGTTTATCGCCGCGCGCGACACGTCATCGGCGAGATTGAACGCACCTTGCATGCCGCCGAAGGCATTCGCGCCTCAAATTGGACGGCGGTCGGTCAATTGATGTATGCCAGCCACCGTTCGCTGCGTGACGATTATGAAGTCAGTTGCCGGGAGCTGGATGTCATTGTTGAAACCGCGGAGTCCATCGGCATCAAAGGCGGTGTTTATGGTTCCCGCATGACGGGCGGCGGTTTCGGCGGTTGCACGGTGTCCCTCGTCAGGACCGACGCTGTTCCGGGCATCAAGAAAAAAATTGAGGCGGACTACAAGGACAAGACCGGCATTGATGCTTCGGTGTTTGTCTCGCGTCCGGCGCCCGGCACCATGATTCTTAAATCCCCGTCGATGATGGCGAAACCGGGCCAACCCGACCGGTTTCCCTGGGAAAAAGAAACGGTTCCGGCGCCATTGCACGGTAGCAGCCCATCCATCCCCCAGGCCCATTCCCCGGCACCGGGTGCGCGGGCCCTTGAAGCCTGATTATTCCTGAAGCCGGCTGGAGCGCACCGTCCGCGACCCGGCCCTGCCCTTCACCGGAAACTTGAAAGTGATTATTGGTCCCCTGGCCTTCGTATCCGTCCGGTAAATAACCCCGCCGCACTGGTGACAGACGGCTGCAAAAATCAGTCCCCCAGGCATGTCCCCACGCGCCGGGCGGTTTCAATCCAGGGATGATTCGGCGGAACGATTTTACGTTTGCCAGCGACTTTTTCCAACGGCACCGGTTCGGCGCCATCGCCGCGCGCCGCCACCATTACGCCAAATACATTTTCGTGAATCAAATCGCCGCACGCACTGCCGAGCCGCGTGGCCAACAACCGGTCCGCCGGTGACGGCGTGCCGCCGCGTTGCACGTAACCGAGGATGGTCACGCGCGATTCAAGGTGGGTAAGCTCCTCAAGCTGTTTGGCCAGGCGCAAAGTGTTGCCCTGATGCCGGGCGTCCAGCGCGGCTAATTCACGCTTGGCGTCCCGTTTCTGTTCCTGCGACTTGGCGCGCTCAATCTTCCCCTCGGCGAGGGCGAAAGCGCGCGCGTCGTCGCAGCTCATCGCGCCTTCCGCGACAGCGACGATGCTGAAATTTGTCCCATGCCGGCTGCGGCGGCGGATGGCCTCGGCCATTTTCTCGACGTCATAAGGAATTTCCGGAATTAGAATCACGTCCGCGCCACCGGCAATGCCCGCACCCAGCGTAAGCCAGCCCGCGCGATGGCCCATGATTTCGGCCACAATGATGCGGTGATGGCTGTGTGCCGTGCTGTGCAGACGGTCAATGGTCTCCGTCGCAATGTCGAGGGCGGTGGCAAAACCGACCGTCGCATCGGTCATCGCCACGTCGTTATCAATGGTCTTGGGCAGCGTGACCACGTTCAATCCGGCTTGCTGCAGGCGCAGCGCGTTTTTCTGCGTGCCGCCGCCACCAAGGCAGACCAGGCAGTCGAGGCCCCATTTCTTGTAATTTTCCTTGATGACATCCGTCATGTCGCGCGTGCGCCCGTCAATCAACATGCGGTGCGGCTTGTCGCGGCTCGTGCCCAGAATGGTGCCGCCGACGGTGAGGATGCCGGAGAGTGTGGATTTATCGAGGCGCAACCGGCGATCTTCCACCAGCCCGCGGAAGCCGTCGCGGAAGCCGATGATTTCCAGCCCGTAGAACCCGAGCGCGGTTTTGCCGACGCCGCGGATGACGGCGTTCAAGCCAGGGCTGTCGCCGCCTGACGTCAGGATGCCGATGCGTTTCGTTCGTGCCATCGCCGCTGTGAAACTAGCAACGTGCCGCCCGCTGTCGAGCGCAACTTCTAATTTTTTTCAAAATCGGAAAGTGAAACAGCCGGCAAATATTCGCCGATACGTTGCCGTTTCCACCAGGCGCCGGTGGCGCGCCGTTCGGCAAAGCTGGTAAACCGGTAATCGTATAGTTCGGCGCGGAGATAACGCGGCGGATGATTGGGGAACGGGTCTTTCTCCAACAAAGCCAGGACCTGCGGGGAACCCTGCAACAGGCGGAGGCAGAAGTTTACAAACCACGGGTTTTGCCGGTAATCGCCCAGGGCGGCGAACCACATCTGCCAGTCCAACCGCGGCTGATGCGGCGCGACAAATGCCGGACGCCGGTTTATGTTTCCAGGTTTATATTTAAACTCATAAGGCAGCCATTTAACACCATCGTCGCTGCCTTCCACGATGATTTCACGCCGCTCCGTGGTCATCACGGCAAACAAACCATAGCCGTTGAACGTGCGAAATGGCTCGAGCCAAGCATCGGCCACGGCCACCGGATAGAACCAGGCCGGCCGTACGCCAAACAGCACGGATACTTGAAACATATAAATGACTGTTACCCCGACCGCGAGCGGGAAAGTAACAACCCTGGGCCAACGGCAATTGCGATTTGGAGCGCCGGCCTCTGGCCCGGCACGAAGCCCCGGGTCAACGACACACGCCGGGTCGGAGACCGGCGCTCCGGGCGTACAGTGTTTCGCTTTTAAAGGCCAGCATGGCACAAATCTGGCCAGTGCAAAATCATCCAGCAGCAGGAGGCACAAGGCCAGCGTGAGCCAGTTGAAGAAGGTATAATTGCCGGTGAGCAAAATCAGGATCTGGAGAAACGCAATGGCTGCTCCTCCGCAAAATCGCAATCTTCGCGGCGCGAATATCAGCCACGGCGCACCCAGTTCGATGCCAAACATTCCGGCGCACGAAAATTTTTGAAACCACCATGGCAACTGGTTCGCATACCAGCCAATCCACGTCGGCAGCGGCTGGGTTTGATAATGAAAGGTGAGCGCGGTAAGGTTGCGCCAGTGGGGATCACCGCTGAACAGCTTTACGCAACCGGACGAAAACACGAGTTTGAAGAACAGCAGCCGCAGCAGCCAGAGCGTCGTTCGAGACAGTGGTGCTTGACCGGGAGCGCCGGCATCTTGCCGGCAAGATGCCGGCGCTCCCGGCCCAAAACGAGGCAGCCATTGCCAGGGTGCAAAGAAAATGGCCAGAAAGCCGGCTTCGAGCAGCAGGTTGTCCCACTGAAAACCAAGGAAGTCGCGGCCAACCGTCACGAGCGAGAGATACAGCAGCCACAGCAAAATGAGACACGGCGCCGGTGCAATACCGATCATTAAAAGAACGGCGAGCACTGCGCCCGCAAGGCATTGGAAATCAAGAAAGCCATCCGAAGAATCAAACCAGCACAGCGTCGGCAACAGGTGAAACCGGTCCAGACTGATGCCTTGCAGATCACATTGCTGCTGCGCCGCCGTCATAAACTGGTCGGTTGGTAAAATGCCGTTGTGGCCAATCAGACCACTGCTTTGTGTCCACAACGAAATGAATGCGATGAGATAAATCACACCGAGAGCGCGCAGAAAAAGCCGGCGGGTGAGGAAATAGGTCGGCTGCTCGACGCTCGGCCCCCAAAGCCAGCACGTGAGCCGTGAGAAAAACGTCCGGTGCCGGGCGACCAGGCCATAAGTCCATTCTGTGATATCGGCAAAAGCCGCTGAGTTTCCGTAAGTGCGTAGGGGCCATTGCCGGTTCGGACTGTGCGCCAATGTCCGGAAAACAGCTTCTGCACCCGAATAAACCGCGCCGTTGGATTCAATGAGTTGGACGGCGGTGTCGAATTGTTCGCGGGGTATTTCGGGAAATTGCGCCGGAATGCGCGGGTCCCGGGCGGGCAGATAATCGACGCGGTCGCCAGTCGTCTGCTGCCAGCGACGAATCCAGAGCTTGCAGAAATTGCAGTCGCCGTCGAAGACCATCAACGGTTTCGGCGGTGGCGTGGCCACGCGGATGCCACTTTGCATGATTCGACATTAGACCGGCGGCGGCAGGGAATGCAACCGAAGTCGGGAGGCGCCCGCGGTTGCCAGAACCCGGTGAATGGAGGCTGCCATCGCCGGATGATGACAAATTTGTCATTTTGAAATCTTTGCGCTTCCGCGTGCGGCCTTCTAAGATGATTGGCTTGAAGTGGATTCCGTATGTTTCGCAGGCGGTGCTATTTTACGACCCATGAAGCGCCTTTTGAAAATTCCGGTTGTCACGGTCGCCATCGCCGTTCTCGTAATGGTGGCTGGCCTCTGGTGGTGGCATGCGCGGAACAGTTCCCCATTTTTTTTCCACGCGGCGGTCGTGAAACGTGGCGACGTGGCGGCCACCATCAGCGCCAGCGGGACCATCGAGCCGGTGGAAGTGGTGGACGTCGGCGCGCAGGTGGCCGGGCGCATCAAGTCTTTCGGCACGGACATCGATGGCCAGACGATTGACTACGGCTCGGTGGTGGAGGAAGGGGCCGTGCTGGCGAAGATTGACGATTCGGTTTATGCCGCCGATCTCTCGGTTGCCAAGGCGGGTGAATTGAGCGCCGCCGCGAATCTGGAGCAGATGAAAGCGAAGCTCGATCAGGCCGAGGCGGAATGGAAACGCGCGCAGGAGTTATACCAAAACAAATTGATGGCGCAGGTGGATTACGACACCGACAAGGCGAATTACGAAGTCGCCAAGGCCAATGTCTCCGTCGCCAGTGCCGGGCGTCGTGCAGGCGCAGGCCGAGTCTGGAAAAGGCGCAGCGGAATCTGGATTTCTGCATCATCAAATCGCCGGTCAAGGGCGTCATCATTGATCGCCGCGTGAACATCGGCCAGACCGTCGTGTCCAGCCTCAACGCGCCGAGCCTTTTTCTCATCGCCGAAGGATTTGACGAAGATGCAGATCTGGGTGTCGGTGAACGAGGCGGACGTCGGCCGGATCAAGCCCGGCGCGCCGGTGACCTTCACCTGTGCCGCCTTTCCGGGCCGGCAATTCGAGGGCACGGTCGGCAAGGTGCGCCTCAATGCGACCATGACGCAAAACATCGTGATGTACACGGTCGTGGTGAACACGGAAAATCCCGACAATGTCTTGCTGCCCTACCTGACCGCCAACGTGGATTTCATCGTGCGCGAGGAAACCAATACGCTGCTGGTCCCCAATGCGGCGATTACGCTGGTCGCCATCGTCGCTCGCCGAGATTGCGCCGGACGTCGCGTTCGCAAATTCAAGCCGATCCCCCGGGTAATTCGTCCACGCCAGACAAGGGCGTAAAGGAAAGCCGGGGCGTCATCTGGTTGAAGGATGGCGAATTACGTCCGGCCCGATCGAGGTGAAAGCCGGCACAACGGATGGTGTCGAACACCGCCGTCACCGCCGATGATTGACAGGAAGGCGCGGAGGTCGTCACCGGCGAAACGGCCGGACGGCGAGCAAGCCGCGACCCGGAACCCATTCCTGCCGCGTCATCCGGCGTTGATCTCATGCAGTGACGTTTTCCATTCGTTTCACGGAACCCTGCGGATGGCGTTGCGCGCATTGCGCCGGAATGTCATGCGGTCGGTGCTGACCTGCCTGGGCATCATCATCGGCATCGCCGCCGTCATCGCCATGATGGAGATCGGCCGCGGCTCCTCCTATTCCATCGAGCAGACCATCGCCAGCCTCGGCGCCAATGTCATCCAGATGGATCCCGCGCACATCATCGTCGGCGGCGTCAATTCCGGCGCCGGCGGGCGGCCGACCCTCACGCCCATGGACGCGGATGCCATCCGCAAAAATTGCAGCGCCATCAAATGGGTTGCTCCCAGCGTGGACTGCCGTGCCCAGATCATTTATGGCAATCGTAACTGGAATCCGGGCCGGATTCTCGGCACCACGCCGGATTATCTGGTCATCCGGGAATGGCCGCTGGTCGAGGGCGAATCGTTTCACGGACGACGATGTGCGCAGCGCCGCCGCCGTCTGTGTCATCGGGCAGACCATCGCCGGGACAGTTGTTCGGCGGCGAATCTCCCCTCGGCAAGCAAATCCGCGTCAAGGACGTCGGCATGAAAATCGTCGGCGTCTTGAGCCGGAAAGGGCCGAACATGATGGGGCAGGACCAGGACGACTTCCTCGCCGCCCCCTGGACCACCATCAAGTTCCGCGTGACCGGCGTCCGGCAAACCACCCAGTCCGCCGGCGCGCCGCAACCGCTCAGCGGGGTCAATTCCCTCAACCAGCTTTACCCGAATCAATCGGTGCAGCTTTATCCCGCAAGCCTCCGCCATCCAGGCTGCCGACACGCCGCAGATGACGCGGTTCTCGGACATCGACGACATCTGGATGTCCGCCGACTCGCCGCAGGACATCCCGAAGGCCATCCGCCAGATCACCGCCCTGATGCGCGAGCGGCATCATATTCAAGCCAGCGATCTGGAAACAACCCGGCACGCTGGACGATTTCCGGATTCACAATCTGACCGAAATCTCGCAGGCGCTCGCCTCCACCAGCCGCGTGATGACCAACCTGCTGCTCATCGTGGCGCTGATTTCGCTGGTCGTCGGCGGCGTCGGCATCATGAACATCATGCTCGTGTCCGTCACCGAGCGGACGCGGGAAATCGGATTGCGCATGGCGGTGGGCGCACGGTCACGCGACATCCTGCGGCAATTCCTGGTCGAAGCGGTGGTGCTGTGCCTGGCCGGCGGTATCGTCGGGATTCTGCTCGGACGCGGCGTGTCACTGGCCGTGACCGCATTGTTAGGCTGGCCGACTCTGCCGTCAGTGCCCGCCATCATCGCCGCGGTTGCCACCTCGGTTAGCGTCGGAATCGTCTTTGGCTTTTATCCCGCATGGAAGGCTTCGCGGCTCGACCCGATTGAAGCGCTCCGGTATGAATAATCATCCCGGCGACAGATTCTCCGTGGCCACCTGAACAGGCCTCGCGAATGGATCAACGCCGACGCATTAGTTTCCGGCTTACGGGCGGAACAGGAGGCTTTTCAGAGCGGCGGTTGTCTGCGGCGAGCCGACAAACAATTCGCTGGGAAATTTGCGGTAGGCAAGCAGATCGTGGTAAATCGAAGTGCCGGCCTGTTGGTTCAAGGTAAATCCGGCAAGGTATTCCAGGCGCAAATTCCGGTCATGATTGATCTGTGCATCCTGCAACCACGGAACCAGGTCGCACGCCCGGCCGGAATATCCGGCTAACAAATCCAGCGCGGAGGCGAAGCCGATTTCCTGGAGTGATTGGGCCACACGCGCGTATCCGGTTTGTTTGAGGCGTTGCTGCATTTGATCGAGATTGATTTGCGAACCGCCATACTGGCCCATCATGACAATATCACTGCCCTCGTTCCGCTGGCCGCTGCTCCAGATGGTGGCGTTGGGGAACGTTTCAAAGAAGGTTGCCAGCTCGCTTTTGACCACATTCGGGTCGCTTTGATAGAGCGGCACCCATTGCGTCACAATACCGCCGCGATTCAGATGGGCCTTAAGCAGTTCAAAGAACTCCTGGGTGTAAAGATCCGCCGAACCTTTGACCCACGGATGAATCGGGTCGGCAGTGATGATGTCAAACTTGTTCGTCGTCGTGAGTACATAGTGGCGGGCATCGTCGAGAACCAATTGCGTGCGGAAATCTTTTAACACGTTATAATTCTCACGGCTGAAGTACTCCGCGGCAATTTGAGGGACCAGCGGTTCAATTTCGCAAATGACAATCTGTTTGATGGTGGGATGCAGGGTAAACGAGCCGGCGGTCACGCCGGCACCGCAGCCCACGACCAGGACGGACCGGGGGTGGGGATGCAACAACGCCGGCAGGTGGCCCAACATCCGTTGCAGCCGCATGTCCTGCACATAGGTGGAGGCTTCAATCTTGCCGCTGACGTGGAATATGCGGATGTGGCTGTTCCACACCTGCGACACACCCACGGGATAGTTCTCCCCCTCGCCGGCAAACAATAATTCCGACCGATCACCGAGCCATTGCGCGCTCCGTCCGAAGGCCAGCAATTCGCCCGGAACTTTTGAAATGGTGCGCATTCCCAATAGTGGAATGGCGATAAACGCCAGACCGGCCAACGCGCAACGGAACCCGTAGGTAAATGAGGATTTCCCCTGCTTTTGCCATGCCAGTGGGGCCAGCATCAGGGCCGCGGCAAACGCCGCCAGCACGATCAGCAGGCGCTGACCATATTGCATGCCTTGAAGGGGAATCAGGACAATGCTGAAACCGACGCCGCCGAGGATTCCGCCCAGCGTGTTTGCGGCGAAAATATTTCCGAACAGCCGGGCGGCGTCCTGGCCGCGCGCGGCGACCGCGGCGAGCGCCAGCGGGAAACTCGCACCCCACAAAATGGTCGGCGGGAGCAAAGCCCACAGACAATCCGACAGGCTCATTTGAAAATTGATCCACGGTTGTACACTGGCAGTCGGTGCCGGCCAATACGGGAGGGAATCCATCAGCATGTAAGCCGTCCAGGCAATGGCGACGATCAATGACAACTGGCACCAGCCGAGGGCAAATTCCGGACGCCGGTAGCGTCGCACAATTATTGCCCCAAAGTGACTGCCCAGGCCGATGCCGCTGAGGAACACGGCCAGAATGATGGAAAAGGCATAAACCGTCCCGCCCAATGTCAGCGACAACAACCGCGTCCAAATCACTTCCGCACCCAACGCGGTCATTCCCGACAGCGCAATGGTGACATACACCGGCACCAGGGATTTTTTTTGCGGAGGCCCCGGTGGAAATGGTTTGGAAATGGACGCCGTAATGGGTTTTGATTGCCCCCGGGCCGCATAGCGCGTCACGAGGGACAAAGCCACGGCCGTCACGGCGATGATGCCGTTGATGCTCACGGCGACATACGTGGCGACGCTCGTGTCATGAACCCGTAACAGATAGAATCCCGCCAACAGGCATCCCGTCACCGCTCCCGCGAGATTACAGCCATAGAACGAACCGAGCCAACCAACGCCCTGGCGCGTGATGTCAACCCATCGCACCATCATCGGCAACGTTGCGCCCATGAATATCGTTGGCGGCAACAGGTATCCCACCGCTAAAAATCCCCGCAAAAGGTTTCCGCCCGGCCCGCTGCTGACCGGCATCGAATAAATGATGGTGGCCCCCGGCAATACCTGCAAAATAAACAGACCCATCAACCCGATTCCGGCTTCCAAGGATGCATAGACCCGCAACGGATTCCATCGCCGGGAAAAGAGCCGTAGTAACAGCAGACTGCCCAGGCACATGCCGCCCATGTAAGTCCCGAGCAGCACGCCCAGGGAAACCGCCGTGCTGCCGATGACTAATTGCAACAACTGAAACCAGACGATTTCATAAATTAATGCTGCGCACCCGCTGGCAAATGACAGCAACAACAAAAGACGTAAAAACAACTGCGATTGTAAAATCGAAAGACCCGCATTCAGCCTTACCATGTGGGAAAAACCCGCAGGAAGGATGCCAAAGTCTCACATCAATAGCACCTTCCATCGGCACAGACACCATTTCTCCAGCCGGTGCTAAGCAGCAGAGCCCACACAGCAAAATTCAATAACTACCGCTCTTCTCGCCCATTTTCCGGCAGGTCTTTACGCAGGTTGCTGCCGGCCAGACCATGACGGCACCAGCACGGCGGCGCCCCGAAGTTTGCCTGTCCGCAAACGTGCGATGGCTTCATTGGCTTCGACCAGTGGAAACGTCTGAACCGTTGCCCGCACCGGTATCCTGGGCGCCAATGCGAAGAATTCCTCGCCGTCGCGGCGGGTAAGATTGGCCACGGAACAAAGCGTCCGTTCCTGCCAGAGCAACTCATACGGAAACGACGGAATATCGCTCATGTGAATGCCGCCACAAACGACCGTGCCGCCCCTGGCCACGGCTTTCAACGCGAGCGGAACCAGTTCGCCAACCGGCGCGAAAATGATGGCGGCGTCCAATTTATCCGGAGGCATCATCCCGGAATCACCCGCCCAGACGGCACCCAATGATTGGGCGAATCTTTGCGCCTCCACATCACCACGCCGCGTGAAAGCGAAAATGTCGCGCCCTTGGAATTTTGCCACCTGCGCAACGATGTGCGCCGCCGCACCGAAGCCATAAATACCCAGCCGTTTTGCGTTCCCGGTTTTGACGAGCGAACGATAGCCAATCAATCCGGCGCACAACAACGGAGCAGCCTCGATATCGGAATAAGCATCCGGAATCGGAAAACAAAATCGCTCGTCGGCCACGGCGAATTCTGCGTAACCGCCGTCTTGTGTGTAGCCCGTGAACCGTGCGCGGTCGCAAAGATTCTCGCGGCCGCTGCGGCAAAATTCGCACTCACCGCATGTCCAGCCCAGCCACGGAATGCCAACCCGGTCGCCAATTTTGAGGCGTTGGGTTCCCCTGCCCTTTTCGACAACGGTGCCGATGATTTCGTGGCCCGGCACAAGCGGCAGTTTCGGCTGTGGCAGTTCGCCGTCCACGATGTGCAAATCCGTCCGGCAGACAGCGCACGCGCTCATCCTCACCAGGACCTGCGTCACCTCCGGCTTGGGCGTGGGCAGGTCAACGGCTCGCAACGGTTGCCGCGGTTTTTCCAGAATCATCGCGCGCATCTTCAGTTGATAGTTGGCGGTTGATGGTTCATGGTTTCGGCGGTATGCGCTATCGCTTTTTGTACTATCAACCATCAACCTTCAACCATCAACTACGGTGAAAATCGCCATTGGCTCGGATCACGCTGGATTCCGGTACAAGGAAAAAATCAAGGAACTGCTGCAAAGCCTGGGACACGAGGTCACGGATTTTGGAACGCATTCGGAGGAACTGGCGGATTATCCCCTGTTCATCCGGCCGGTGGCGGAAGCCGTCGCCCGGGGCGACTGTGAGCGCGGTATTGTGTTGGGCGGCTCCGGCAATGGCGAAGCCATCGTTGCCAACCGCATCAAAGGTGTCCGTTGCGCCCTGTGCTGGAACGTGGAATCCGCGCGACTGGGCCGCCTGCACAACAATGCCAATGTCATTTCCATCGGCGAACGGATGGTCAGCCTCGAAATGGCGTTCGAAATTGTCCGGACATGGCTGGAAACACCCTTCCAAGGTGGAAGACATCAGCATCGGATTGACTTGATAGATGCTCCATAAATGTACCTGGAGGGAAGCGCTTCGTCGCTTTCCAAACTTTTTATAATGGGGCACTGACAAAGCAGTGCCCTCCAGACGCAATTGACGCTTTTAGGCAAAGACCCTACGTTGGTGCGGTTTATGAGCGAATTGCAAAATTCCCTGCTGGAATTGATCCGGCGCACCTCGGCGGAAATCCCCGACGACGTCAACCAGTCCATTCTCGCGTCGCTGGAACAGGAAAAAAAGGGCACCATCGCCGAATCCGCACTGAAAATCATCGACCAGAACATCCAGCTCGCCAAGCGTAAGTCACAGCCCATTTGCCAGGACACCGGCAGCATTTTGTTTTATGTGGACGTTCCGGTCGGCTACGACCAGATCGCGTTTGAAGAAACGGCCAAGGAAGCCGTGAAACTGGCGACGAAGAAAGGTTTTCTCCGCCAAAATTCCGTGGATTCGCTGACGGGCAAGAACGACGGCACGAACGTCGGGCCGGGCGCGCCCACGTTTCATTTTCATCAGCATCGTTCCCCGGAAGTCAGCGTGCGGCTGGTCCTCAAGGGCGGCGGCTGCGAAAACGTCGGCGCACAATACTCGTTGCCGAACGAAAAACTGCAGGCGAACCGTGACCTCGACGGCTGTCGCAAGGCGATTCTGGACGCCGTGTTGCAGGCGCAGGGCAAAGGTTGCGGCCCGGGCATCCTGGGCGTGTGCATCGGCGGCGACCGCGCCACCGGCTATGAAATGAGCAAGACGCAGTTTTTGCGGCTGATTCCCGACCGCAATCCAAACCCGGAACTGGACAAACTGGAACAGGACATCTTGAAAACGGCGAACGAACTCGGCATCGGCCCGATGGGCTTCGGCGGCAAAACGACGCTGCTGGGCGTGAAAATCTGCGCGGCGAACCGCCTGCCGGCGTCGTATTTTGTCAGCATCAGCTACATGTGCTGGGCCTACCGGCGCCAGGGCGTGACACTGGATGCGGGTGGAAAAATCACAAAATGGTTGTATTGAGGCGATCGCACGATGACCAGAAACTTTCCCCTTCCCCGAAGACAAAATCCAGGCGCTGAAAGTCGGTGATGAGGTGCTGATTTCCGGCGTGGTGTTCACCGGGCGCGTTGCCGCCGGACTTGCCAGCGTCTTCTAACGGCGTTAGATTGTCACCATGAGCGCTGCAGAAATTCAGGAAAACGTAAAACGGCTGTCCAGGGCCGAGCGGGAAGCATTGCGCGATTGGCTGGACAACACATTGGAAGACGAATTGGAATTCACCGATGAGTTCAAGGAGAAAATCGAACGCGGCGAACAAGACATTCGTGAAGGCCGCGTCCGCATCCGCAAGCCTTGACGCTCTTCCATGAACGGAGCGGCAACTCAAATCGCTGCACGCGAGTTCGACAGTGACTTTTTCCATCTGCCAGCGCAAGAACAGGCGTTCATTCAGAGAAAAATCGATGATATGGGTTTGCGGCTTGGGAAGTTTCAACATTACCGCATGACAGGCTCGGATAGATGCCGGTTGCGTGTGGGCAACTATCGGGTGATTTATCGCTTTGACGTAGCAAAGAATGAAATTTATTTGCTGGCGGTTGGCCATCGCCGCGAAATTTACCGCAGCTAAACATGACTAAACTTTCCTTCCCATTCACCGAAGACAAAATCCGGGCGCTGAAGGTCGGCGACGAGGTGCTGATTTCCGGCGTGGTGTTCACCGGGCGCGACGCGGTCCACAAGTATCTGCACGAAGGCGGCCAGCTGCCGCCGGGCGTTAACCTGCGCGACGGCATTTTGTATCATTGCGGCCCGGTGGTGATGAAACAGGACGATGGTTCCTGGAAGGCGACCGCCGCCGGCCCGACCACATCCATCCGTGAAGAGCCGTATCAGGCGCAAATCATCAAGGACTTCGGCATTCGCGGCGTCATCGGCAAGGGCGGCATGGGCGACAAGACGCTCGCGGCCTGCAAGGAATTTGGCTGCGTGTATTTGCACGCGGTCGGTGGCGCGGCGCAGGTGCTGGCCGATTGCATCAAGAAAGTGCGCAGCGTGTACTTCTACGAAAAATTTGGCGCGCCGGAGGCCATCTGGGAGTTCGAAGTCGAGGATTTCCCGGTGGTGGTGACGATCGACGCCCACGGCAATTCATTGCACAAGGAAGTGTTCGCGAAAAGTCAGGCCGAACTGGCGAAAAGAATCTGATCATTTCCGATTTGCGATTTACGAGGCGCCTTGAAATCAGCTACCGGCTCGTAAATCGTAAATCGTGTATCGTAAATTGGCTTACTTTTTCTCCGTCTCCGCCATTTCCTGGTCACGTTCTTCCATGGCGGCTTTGCGTGACAACCGCACGCGGCCTTTTTCGTCCACGCCCAGGCATTTGACCCAGATTTCATCGCCCATTTTGACGATGTCCTCGGTCTTCTTGACGCGGAAATTGGCCAGTTCGCTGATGTGTACGAGGCCGTCCTTGCCGGGCAGGAACTCCACAAACGCGCCGAATTCCTTGATCGTGACTACCTTGCCACGATAAACCTTGCCGACTTCGGCCTCGGCGGTCATCCCCATGATGGCGTCGCGGGCAATCTTCATGCCTTCGGGCGTCACCGAGAAGATATTTACCGTACCATCGTCTTCGATGTCAATTTCGCAGCCGGATTCCTCGACCAGCTTCTTGATGTTCTTGCCGCCCGGCCCGATGAGTGCGCCGATCTTTTCCGGATTGATCTTGATGGTCTCAATGCGCGGGGCGTACTTGCTGATTTCCTTGCGCGGCTCGGCCAGCGTTTTGGCCATTTCACCCAGAATAAACAACCGGGCGACACGCGCGTTCTCGATGGTCTCGGCCATCATCGCGTGCGGCAGGCCTTTCAACTTGAGGTCGAGCTGGAATCCGGTGATGCCTTTTTCCGTGCCGGCGATCTTGCAATCCATGTCGCAGTAATGATCTTCCCAGCCGATGATGTCGGTGAGGAGTTTATATTTCGCGATTTTGTTGTCGGCGCCGTAGGCGGTGCAAATGCCGATGCTGATGCCGGCGACAGGCCGGGTCAGCGGCACGCCGGCATCCATCAACGCCAGGGTGCCACCACAAACCGTCGCCATCGAAGTCGAGCCGTTCGATTCCATGATCTCGCTCGTGACGCGGACGGTGTAGGGATAATTTTCGAGCGGCAGCATCGGTTCAATGGAACGTTCCGCCAGCGCGCCGTGGCCGATTTCGCGGCGGCCCGGGCCGGCAATGCGGCCGGTTTCGCCGACGGAAAAATTCGGGAAGTTGTAGTGCAGAATGAACTTCTTTTCATTCTCACCCCCGGTGTAGGAATCAAATTCCTGAACGTCGTCGCCGGTGCCGAGCGTGACGAGGGTGACGGCCTGGGTTTCGCCGCGTGAGAAAATCGCCGACCCGTGCGCGCGCGGCAGAATGCCCACCTCGCTGGAAATCGGGCGCACCACATCAAAGGCGCGGCCGTCAAGGCGCTTGCCGCTATCCAGAATCAAACTGCGAACGGCCTCTTTCTGGATGTAATAAAAAGCGTCCTTGATGACGAAATCCGTTACTTTTTCCTCGCCGAATTTCTCGACGAGCTTCGCGCCGACTTCGTCCTGAATCGCCTTGCAGGCCGCTTCACGCGCCAGTTTGCCGGGCGTCAACAGCGCGGGCACAAAACGGTCGCCACCCAGCTTTTTTGCCTCCGCTAAAATCTCATCGGGAACAATGGTCAATGCAATTTCCCGTTTCTTTTTGCCGGCCTTGGCGACCAGTTCCTTCTGGGCGGCAATCAACGGCTGGCAGCATTCCTGGCCGAATTTCAGCGCGGCGTTGAAATCGGCTTCGCTGATTTCCTTCGCTGAACCTTCGTACATCACGATGTCGGTTTCATTGCCGACGTAAACGAGGTCGAGATCGCTTTCCTTCATTTCGGTATGCGTCGGGTTGGCCACGAACTGTCCCTTGACGCGGCCGACGCGCACCGCCCCGAGCGGCCCGGCCCAGGGAATGTCGCTGACCATGAGTGCTGTGGAGGCGCCGACGATGCTCAAAATGTCCGGGTCGTTTTCGCCGTCGGCGCTCAGCACAATGCTCTGGACCTGGACTTCGTTATACATGCCCTTGGGGAAAAGCGGACGAATCGGACGGTCGGTGAGGCGTGAGGTGAGGATTTCCTTTTCGGTCGGACGGCCTTCGCGCTTGAAGTAACCGCCGGGGAATTTTCCCGCCGCCGCCGCCTTTTCGCGGTAATCCACGGTGAGGGGGAAAAACTCCTGGCCTTCCTTGGCTTTGGTGGCAGCTACTGCGGCCACCACCACGATGGTTTCGCCGAGTTGAACGGTGACGGCGCCGTCGGCCTGTTTGGCCAGTTTACCGGTTTCAATAATGATCTGTTTGTCGCCCACCTGGGCGGTGATTTTCTCTGACATGTTCTAACTTTCCACGCCACCACCGGAGGAACTTCAGTGAATCCCGAAGCATTCGGGACTGAATGAAATTTCCCGGGGGTAACGAATTTTTCATACGCGATATGTTTGGTTGGGGAATCGGGCCGTCCGCGTGTCCGGCTCAAATCCGAAAGCGGCGGGCGGCCGGCTGAAAAAGCCAAAGTCGCGCCGCCGCAAATTAGTGGCGCAGTTTCAATTTCTTCGTAACAGTTTGGTAACGCTTCCGGTCCGTGCTCTGCAAATAATCCAGAAGCCGGCGGCGCTGGCTGACCATTACCAGCAACCCGCGGCGCGAGCTGTGGTCCTTTTTGTTGCCCTGTAAATGTTCAGTCAAATGATTAATCCGCTCCGTCAACAGCGCAATTTGCACGTCCGCCGAACCCGTGTCCTGGGCATGCAGTTTAAATTGTTCAATCGTCTTCGCCTTCGCTTCCATAAATTCTAGAGCGGTGGAGTCTAGCCGACCGTCATCCGGGTGTAAAGGTCTTTTGCGGGTATTTCCGCCGCGAATCCGGCGTTAAAACCGTCAATTCCTTCAATGGGGAGCACACCGCCACCGCCAGACCAGGCGGCGTGTCGTCTCCGGTGTCAGCTTGAACGACTCCGCCATCCGTAGATTTTGCACCCAAAAAATCCTGCCGTTGGCGGCCTCGGCTACGACCAAATCGTGCCGGCCCGAGCGTGGGATTTTTTGGTTCGTGAACAAATCCTGGAGCTTCACCGCCGATTTCAGGCCGATGGGTTGAAACCGGTCACCCGCCCGCCAATGGCGCAAGGTGATTTGTCCGCCAACCTTGTCCGCGTCAAAATATTCACGTCCGGTTCTCTTGCCTGGTTTCAGGTTTTTTGCACGTTCGAAATTCCAACGGAACTGGACGCCAAGGAAATCCACCTCCCCTGACCGATTCGCCAAATTAACCATGAGTTCATTGGCCTTGAATCCGACTGGCGCCTGCGCACGCAAGTTTATCCGGCCCGACGCGTTCCGGGCGGCGGAAAAACCCGGGCCGACCGTGACAAAAATATCAGGCGAACACCGCAGCCGCTCAACCAGCTCGAAATCCCCCCAAACACCAAGTTTTGCCAGTTGCAATTGTAACACCCGCCGCTGAACCGCAACGGGCAACTTGTGAAAACTGCAGGAGACGACGTAAGGAGTCTCTGATTTTCCGCCTTCGGCTTTCCGCTTTCTGCCCTTGATTTGAGCCTCGTCACCTCGGATCCTGCTACTCATTCTCAGCCACTGCAGCGCCGTTTCGCCGACTACTTCCGCCTCCGCGCCGACGAGTTCCATCAGCCGCAAAATCGTTCGGGTCAGCGCCGGTTGATAGCGTCGCCGGAGCAGCGGCAGCAATTCGTTACGCACCCGGTTGCGCGGCAGGTCAAGACTCGCATTCGTCGCGTCCTCGCGAAAGCGAACTGTGTGCTCACGCGCGAATTCGCGCAATTCAGCCTTGGTCGTGTCCAGCAGCGGGCGGATCAAAGTGATTTTCCCGTCAACCGGCGACGGCGAATGCCATTTCATGCCTGCCAGCCCGGCGCTGCCCGCGCCGCGCACGAGGCGCAAAAAGAAGAGTTCGACCTGATCATCGGCGTGATGCGCCAGCGCCACCACGGAAATGTTTCGTTCTCTGGCGGCCCGCGCAAAAAATTCGTGACGCAGCTTTCGGGCAGCCATTTCAATCGAGAGTTTGGATTTTCCGGCAAACTTCCGGACATCAGCCCGCGCAACCACAAACGGTAATTTCAAGGTAGCCGCGGTTCTGCGGACGAGTTGTTCATCGGCGTCACTGCTCCGGCCTCGCAATTGATGATTGAAGTGCCCCACCGTCAGCTTCCAGCCATGTCGCATCGACAGCGCGTGAAGCACACGCAGGAGCGTCATCGAATCCAGTCCGCCGGACACCGCCACCAACCCCGACTGGCCGTGTTTCAGCAGGGGCCGATTGAGGATGTTTTGTTCGACGTGTTGGAGCAAATCGGCCACGCCCTCATGCTACTTCATGGCGGAATTGAAGCAAGATTGCGGGAATTCAACCATTCTACCTTTTCTTTCCCAGCCAACGATGAAAAACCCTGCAAGACTTGTCATGCGCGTTTTGGAACGCCGGTCTCCGACCCGGCGCGTTTGAAAATGAATTCCCTTTCGGGCCGGGTCGGAGACCGGCGCTCCGCCTTTGCAGATGCCGCGAAAAAATTTGCCACCCCAGTTCCCGGCGATTAACGTCCAGCTGTGGCCGTCAAATTCACCATCCTCGGCAGCGGTTCCGCCGGCAATTGCGCTTATATCGAAACCGATGAAGCCCGCGTGCTCGTGGACGCCGGGTTCAGCCCGCGCCAGATCCGTCTGCGCCTCGCCGGCATCGGGCGCGCGCCGGAAAACCTTACCGCCATTCTCGTCACTCACGAGCACAGCGACCATGTTTACGGCCTGACCGGTATCGCGCAAAAACTGAACATCCCGATTTATTGCAACCGTGCCACCCAGGAGGCGTTTGAATTTCAGTTGCAGGCCAAATTCCACTGTAACCTGTTTGAAACCGGCGCGAGCTTCGAAATCGCCGACCTGCTGGTGAACACGTTTGCCATCCCGCACGATGCGCAGGATCCGGTCGGATTTCTGATTCACACCGCCGCCGGCAACATCGGGTTCGTGACCGACCTCGGCCACATGACCAAGCTGGTCATGGAACGCGTTCGCCCGGCGAACGTGCTCGTGCTCGAATCCAACCACGACGTGAAGATGTTGCGGGAATGCCCGCGCCGTTCCTGGAGCCTCAAGCAACGCATTCTGGGCCGCCACGGTCATCTCTCCAATGAAGCCGCCGCCGAAGCCGCCGCTCAAATCATGTCCGCCGACTTGCGCCATCTTTACCTGGCCCACTTGAGCCGCGAATGCAACAAGCCCGAACTCGCGCATTACGTCATGGCTGAACAACTCCACCATATCGGCGCGACGCATGTTCAACTGCAAACCGCCGCCCAGGATGTGCCGTGCACGACGCTTAGCCTGTAAATCACTTCAATTTCGAAATGTTCAGGGTCGAAAAAATTGCCTCGTTTGACGCACCCGAACTCCAGCCTTACGCCACCATGAAGCGTCCGCTGGAACATGAGCGACAAGGCATCTTTGTAGCCGAAGGCACGAAGGTGGTCCAACGGCTGCTCGAGAGCCGGTTCGTCGTCGTCTCGGTGGTGCTACCGGAAAAATGGCTGGACGATTTTCTGCCCTTGCTGGAAACGCGACCGGAACCCGTCACTGTTTACCTCGCAGAGAAAAAGCTGCTGGAGACGCTCACCGGTTTCTCGATGTTTCAGGGCGTCCTCGCCGTCGGAAAAATTCCGCCGCCTGCTTCATTGGACGAAATTCTATCGAAAAATCAAAAGCCGCGGCTGTTCGTAGCGGTGGACGCTTTGGCGAATGCAGAGAATCTTGGGGCGCTGGTGCGGAATTGCGTTGCGTTCGGGGTCCAGGCGTTGATCGTCGGCGAAACTTCCAGCAGCCCGTTTCTGCGGCGGGCCGTGCGCAATTCCATGGGCACGATTTTTCAATTGCCGGTCATCGAACTGGGCAACCGGAGGGACGAGTTATACGAGTCCCCAATTTCTCAACCCAAGTCAGGGACTCGTTTAACTCGTCCCTCCGAAACTTTGGCGCAAACGCTCTGCAACCTGCGCCGACGCGGCGTCCGCTGTATCGCGGCGCATCCGCACACGGACAAAAAGCTTCTGTCACAGGCGGATTTTACCAGCGATTGCTGCCTTGTCTTCGGCAGCGAAGGTGACGGCATCACCCCGGCGGTTTTGGAGGCGTGCGACGAAGCGGTGGCGATTCCCATGCCGCCGGCGGTGGATTCGTTGAACGTGGGCGCCGCCGCCGCCGTGTTTCTTTACGAAGCGACACGCCAACGAGGAAGAGTTTAAACCAGATGGATTGTATGGCCGAGATGATACTGTAGCACCCGCGTCCCGCGGGTAATTTCGGGCGTCGCGCCCGAAATCTTTTCCCGACGCACGTACTTGTTACTTTGTCAATGTATCGCCAATTCTGCGAACCGCACCAGTTCGGCGGGACGCCGAACTGAACCCGCCAGAGGCGGGTGCTACCCTCAACTTTTCCTCATTTTGTTTTCTTCTTTGCGTCTTTGCGTCTCTGCGTTAAAAACTTTTTCGTAAACTTCCCGGATCGCTTTGCGCCATTTTGCCAGCGCTTTTCTGAATTCCTCGGGCGTGGCAAATCCGCAGCGAACGGAGACACGATAATAGGGCGCCGGATCGTCCGGGAGAACGATTTCGCCCTCATAACTCCACCGGCGCAAAATACCCTCGACCAAACGCAGGTGGCGATAAGCGTCGAGTAGTTTGCCGGCATCCGGCAAAATCCCGGCCTCGCGTCCACGTTCCAACGCCCGGAGCGTGTTCGGTTCGTGCCAGCCATTCTCCAGGCACAAAGTTTGCGCAATAAACTCCGCATCCATCAGACCGCCATTCCCGGTCTTGATGGCCAAATCATCCTGACCGCGTGGCGTGCGTTCCTTTTCGATGCGCAACCGCATTTGGTGGATTTGCTTTTTCCAATCCGGGCGTGAAGCAGGACGCGGCAGTCTCGGAATGCCGGGCACTGCCCCGGCTGGTTGCGGTTTCTACGTTTGAAAGTCGAGCCGTAGCGGTGTTCGGCGCTACGAATGAAAATCCGTCAACGTCACCGCCAGGTTTTGAAATTGCGCACCCAATTTCAAATTACCAGCCACGGGCCGCGTGCGGGTGAGCGCCTGGATTTCCCAAAGTTGCGCACGATGGCGATAGTATTCCTCATAAGCACCGAGCGTGTTGACGAGCAGGCCTTTCTCGCCATCGGGCCGCAAGCGTGCGTCGGTGTGAAACACAATCCCCTGCTCTGTCCGGCGCGACATCAACTCCATCACTTCCGCCGCCCGCCGCTGTAATTTCGGCAGTTCCTTTGCCTTCGCGTCGGTTACAAACAACAGGTCAAGGTCGGAACCGTAATCAATTTCGCCGCCACCGAGTTTGCCCAGGCCGATGACGGCCAGCGGCGGTTTCTTGATTTTATTTTTGCGCATCACGACTTCGAGCGCATATTGCAGGCAGGCGTCGGCGAGCGCGGACAGTTCCGCGAGGTTCTGCTCGAAGTCGGCCAGACCCAGAATGTCGCGCAGGCCGAGCCGCATCAATTCGGTCTCGTGGTAACGTCGCAACCAAAGTAATTGGTCGGCATCCTCCCGGCCATAGCGCAATTCCTCCAAAATTTGCTCCGCGGTTTTGCGCTGGCGGAGGCGTTCGCCGGCCACCACGTCATCAATCAAGTCGGGCGTGCGGATGGCGATTTCCGCCAGAAATTCCGAACGATCAAACAGCATCAGCATCAGCTCGAACAGCGCCGGGTTGCCGGCCCACAGTTCCAGCAACGGCACCCGCGCGGCATACGCGCTGATGAAACTGGCCAGCCGCGTCAGCACGCGGTCGGGATCGGAAAGCCGGAGGCCGGAAGCCGGAGGGCTGAGATCAGAGGTCTGAGGCCGGAGATCAGAAGCAGGTTTCTTGACTCCCACCTTCTGTCTTCCGTCTTCCGCCTTCTGGCTCGGGCAGAGCGCCAGAAACTTCGGAATCAATTCCCGCGCCAGTTCAGCCGTGCGCGGCGCAACGTGCACATCGCCGGGTCCTTCGGCAAATTCCTTGAACACCCGGAACGCGGTGGCCGGTTCGCGGAAGGAATGTGCCGCCAGCAAGGCCTCCCATTCGGATTCAGCACCGTCAAATTCCGGCGGCAATCCGGTTTTCGCCCCGGCCGACTCGCTTTTCAACAACCGGTCGTAAATCCGGCGTACGTTGCCGGTGTGCGTCTGTAATGCTGTTTCGAATTTGTCCAACGACGGGAAATCCATCAACCGGGCGAGCCGCAACCGCGCCCGCTCCTCCACCGGAAGGGTGTGCGTTTGCAGATTGTTCTCCATCTGCAGGCGGTGTTCGACGTCGCGTAGAAAACGATAGGCGTCACCGAGCTGTTGCCCATCGTCATTGGCCAGCAGATGGTATTGCGTCAGTTTGTCGAGACACGGCAACGTTTGGGGGGTTTGCAGAAACGGCGAGCGGCCCGCGTGCAAAACCTGCAACGACTGGACCACGAACTCGATTTCTCGGATACCGCCGCGGCCGAGTTTTACGTTGCGCGCCAGCTCATCCGCCCCAACGACCTCCCGTTCAATGCGATCCTTGACCACCGTGACTTCGTGCAAAACGCGCTCGCTGATGGAATGGGGAAAACGAAACGGCTGGATCATTTCGATGAATTCCGCCGCCAGGACCTTGTCGCCGGCAACGTGCCGCGCCTTGATGAGCATCATGCGCTCCCAGGTTTCACCCCATTGGGCATAATAGTTTTCATAGCTTTCCAACGAGCGAACCAGCGGCCCGGCGTCGCCTTCGGGGCGGAGGCGCAGATCAACGCGGAACAAAAAACCGTCCTCGGTCGTCTTGGACACTTCCGCACTGAACGCTTCGGCCAGTTTGCCAAAGAACTGGTGGCTGGACATCACATGGGTAGGGCGCGCCACTCCGTGCGCGCCGTGCATTGGTGTTCCCAACGGCGCGCGCGGAGCGACACGCCCTACCTCACCTTCGTCGTCATAGACGAACATCAAGTCCACGTCCGAACTATAATTGAGTTCCTGCCCGCCGAGTTTGCCGAGGCCGAGCACGGCAAAAGCGGTCGGCTGCCAGTGGCCGTGGCGTCCTGATGAAACGGCCGGCCAAAGCGCACGATGAATTGCAGCCGGACGATTTGGAAAACAGCCTCCAGGCAAACATCGGCCACATCGGAAAGTTCGCGGGTGATCTCAACGACGTTGCTCAGGCGGGCCAGGTCGCGCGCGGCGATGCGGAACAGCTCACGTTGTTTGAACCGGCGCAGCTCGGTCAAGGCAGCGGCATAATCCTGCGCTTTCAACGCCGCCCCAAGCAGCCGTCCCAATTCCTGCTGAAAACCCTGCGCCCGGCGGGAAAATTTCAGTTGTTCGATGTCAAGCAGTGCCAACCAGTCCAAATGCGCGAGCAACAAGTCGCCGAGCGCCTGCGACCCGCCGGACAGCGCGGCGAATGCGCGCGTGGAATCGGTGGAGAACTTTTCCAGTTGCGGCCGCGCGCCCGCCGCGACGAGCGAATCAAGCAAATGCCGGGAGCGCTCCGGGTCGGCGGAGGTTTTCAACGCCTTGGTCCAAAGCGGATTTTTCACAATAAAACATGTCAATCATCAGTTAAACTTGGCGTCCACCACAACAACAAAACGAAAGGCGCAGCGATCATCGACTCGACGCAGCGTCTCTCGCCACGGTTTGATTATATTGACCCGGATATATTCTTGAGGGATATTTGAACAAAACATTAGTTTTATATAGCAACAAGTACCGCCTCGTATCGTCATTATTTATTGAAGTGTAATGGCTGACGTGACCGGCAAAAAAAATCCCTATATCCACAGGTTCCCCTTCGTGATACAATGGTTTCAAGCCTTCTGTAAAAAGAATCACCCCGTTAAATGTGATATCGTTCGGTCGATTGTAGATAAGCTGAAACACTGGCGTGCATCCAGATGAACCAGTTAAAAATTCGGCAGATTACTGTGAATTCGGTTTGGATTTCTTAATCATGACCGCAAGATTATTATTCCAGTCCAGATACGATGTTTGATGCTTCTTTCTGCTTAAAATCCTGATTCACATAAATGCGATTGTCGTATTTGTATATAGAGATCGGGTTGTCGTTTGTTAGCAAATGGATAAGATAAGGATGCTGTTTTGTAGCATCTTTGAGTGGGATATCCCAATTGCGACCACCCATCGAAAAATAAGCAGTCTTGGTGCCTGGAAACAACTCTGGCGGTTGCCACTGGTCACCGTTTTCCGTTTTCTTCGCGTCCCTGTCGTATTTAAGGAATGGAGCAACAAAAACGGTTGAGAATAAGAATGCCGCTACGAACACGATGAGAGTCGCTCTTAGAGCAAATTCCTCCCACCGTCGGCGATGATGATTCCATTTTTTCCTCCAAAGCAAAACTGCTGAAACAAGTAACGCAACCGTGCCAATAAAATTGATAATTCCGTCCGCGATTTGCCAGCCAATGTAAAAGCAGTCAATCCAGAACTGAATAAAAGGCGGCATACGATCGAAGTATCTGTAAATGAAAGATAAACGTAAAGCCGTTTGGAATTAGGTATGCAAAGGAAGTAATTCCACAAAATTCAGGCAATATGTCGTCAGCCTCTATTTCCAAATCTTCCAGGGCGCCTTGATGAGCATCATGCGCTCCCAGGTTTCACCCCAATGGGCATAATAGTTTTCATAGCTTTCCAACGAGCGAACCAGCGGCCGGCGTCGCCTTCGGGGCGGAGGCGCAGATCCACGCGGAACAAAAAACCGTTCTCGGTCGTCTTGGACACTTCCGCACTGAACGCTTCGGCCAGTTTGCCAAAGAACTGGTGGCTGGACATCACATGGGTAGGGCGCGCCACTCCGTGCGCGCCGTGCATTGGTGTTCCCAACGGCGCGCGCGGAGCGACACGCCCTACCTCGCCTTCGTCGTCATAGACGAACATCAAGTCCACGTCCGAACTATAATTGAGTTCCTGCCCGCCGAGTTTGCCGAGACCGAGCACGGCGAAAGCGGTCGGCTGCCAGCGGCCAGTCGGCGTCCTGATGAAATGGCCGGCCAAACCGTGCGGTGAATTGCAGCCGGACAATCTGGAAAACCGCTTCCAGGCAAACATCGGCCACATCGGAAAGTTCGCGGGTGATTTCGACGACGTTGGAAAGGCGGGCCAGGTCGCGCGCGGCGATGCGAAACAACTCACGTTGTTTAAACCGGCGCAGTGCGGTCAAGGCAGCGGCATAATCCTGCGCTTTCAACGCCGCCCCAAGCAGCCGTCCCAATTCCTGTTGAAAACCCTGTGCCCGGCGGGGAAATTTGAGCCGTTCAATGTCAAGCAACGCCAACCAGTCCGGATGCGCGAGCAACAGGTCGCCGAGCGCCTGCGACCCGCCGGACAGCGCGGCGAAGGCGCGCATGGAATCGGCGGAGAACTTTTCCAGTTGCGGCCGCACGCCCGCCGCGACGAGCGAATCAAGCAAATGCCGGGAGCGCTCCGGGTCGGCGGAGGTTTTCAACGCCTTGGTCCAAAGCGGATTTTTCACAACAACGGCTATGTCAACCTCTTCACTTCCCAGATCTCCAGAGATACCAATCAAAAACGCGTTCGTGGAACCAACGTTCACTCGGAACTCCGTTGCCTCGCGCATTCACTCGCAATTTCATTCGGAGTACTCAGAGAAAGAGCGCCTTCCAAGCTGCGCAATAGGCGCGATAGTCTTTGACGCTTGGAGGTTGGAAGAACGCTTCCGAAGAGTAGCGAGTGCTTGGCTGTCGTAAATGATGATCTCTCTATCCCCATGCAAACCAGAGAAATTTGCTCGATGCGGAGAGAACCTCTCGTTGGTAAATCTGCTTAAGATCGCAGGCAAGTCGTAACACGGCTTCAATAGGATTTATGCCGATGGTCGCAGGATAAGCCGCCAATGCCCTTACTACTGGCTCATAACGGGGAATGCCAACGGCTTCATCAAATTTTCGACCGAAATTGCGGGCTACACGATATTTTCCAGCGATCCTACGAATTGCTTCGCGAGAGTCGCCGTTTGCCAGTGCATGGCGGACCGGCATATCAAATTCCACGGCACAGTCGGCATATTTTCTGGTCATGTGTTAAACGATCTTTGAAAGCCAGCTGCCTAATTACCTTTCATTTCCAAATCTTCCAGGGCGCCTTGCCGGATTTCCAGAGATTGTTCAACAACTCGAATTCGTGCGGCGTGTCCATGTGATGCCAGAAACCTTCGTGCGCGTACATCATCAACTCGCCCGCCTCGGCCATGCGTTGCAGCGGTTCGCGCTCCAGCACCAGATCCTCGCGGTCGTTCAGATAGCGATCAAACACCGCGGCGTTGAAAACGAAAAAGCCGCCGTTGATGTAATGTGTGGTGTGCGGTTTCTCCTGGAACTTGACGACGCGGGAATCCCTCACAACCAATTCTCCGAACCTTCCCGGCGGATGCACGCCGGTCAGCGTAGCTGTTTTGCCGTGGGATTGATGAAACTTGTTCAGCGACGCGATGTCAATGTCGCCGACGCCGTCGCCGTAGGTCAGGCCGAAAACGCCGTCCGATTCCAGATAACGTCGGGCGCGCCAGAGCCGCGCGCCGGTCATGGCCTTTTCGCCGGTGTCCACCAGCGTCACCCGCCAGGGTTCGGCATTTTCCTGATGAAAAATCAGGCAGTTGGAATCGTCACGGCTCAATTCCGCTCCAGTACCATCGGCGCCGTTCAGGAAAAAATCCCGGATAACCTCGCCCTTATAACCGAGCAGCAGTACGAAATCAGTACAGCCGTGCATCGCGTAAATCTTCATGATGTGCCAGAGGATCGGGCGCGGGCCGATGGGCGCCATCGGTTTGGGGATGACCTCGCTGACCTCGCGGAAGCGGGTGCCTTGTCCGCCACAAAGGATGGCTGTTTTCATTATTTCAGTTGTCGAAATACCGTGTTCGTAGCAGCGGACGTACGTCCGCTCAACTTACTTCGCATTTTTTCCCAAAGTCAGAGCCGACTTACGTCGGCTGCTACTTTATAGCGGCGATTAAACTCACACCGGCACGGTTTCGAACCGGATGTCCTGCTCGGCTGCGGCCGGTGGCGGTGGAATTTTTATAATCAAACCGCGCCAGAAACCCAAGCCGTAAAGCAGGTTTGTCAAAATCATCAGAGGCAGGGCCAGCACAGCCAGGCCAAGGTTACTCCGCGCGGCCATGCAAATCGTCTGGCCTGAGACAACGAGCAGGTAGAGCGCCAGTGGCAACAGCGACAGGAGCACCACCGTTTTCACGGAACAGAAGGCCGCGAGCAGAAACGGCAATGCCAGCAAATAAAGACAGAACAGCGGCGGAACGAAATTAATCACGACATCGGCGCTGGGATACAGACGAAACTGTTGGGCCCGTCCGCCTCCGTAGAACAGCAACATCTTCGCGTAGGCGTGGAGGGTGCGGCGCGGGCGGCGACGGGAAAGGAATTCGGGGTCATAAAGCAGTTTGCCGCCGCGTTGTTTGATGCCGTTCATCATGGCGTTTTCCTCGTTGGGCCACAGTTTAGGGTCGAAACCCACTTCCATTACCGCGTCCCGCCGGGCAATCAGATGGCTGGAAATCAATTCTTTCTCGCCGCATTCACGCAGTTTTCCCACCGGTCGGTAGCGCGTGCGACTGGGACCAAAGGCCAGCCAGGCGCCCATCACCAAACCCAAAACCCGCTCAAACAGCGGCGCATCCGGCGGGCAGACATTCGGGCCGCCCACCACTTTCACCCGGGGATCGGAAAAATGACGGACGGCGCGCTTCACATTACCCGGCTCGGCGACCGAATCGTCGTCCAGAAAATACACCAGCTCGCCCCGAATCGCCTTCAGTCCGGCGTTGCGCTTGATGCCCGGCCCGATGGACAAGTCCGTGGTGCGCACGATGACGATTTCCAGTTTTTCGCGCGGATAATCGAATCGCCGGGCCGCCTCAGCCGACTTGACCTCCGTCACATGCGGATGGACCGGGATAAGCACGCTGACCAGCGGCAATTCGTCATTCATGGCGCCCGGCGTTATAAAGTTTGAATCGTGGAGTTCCAAGCCAAAACGTCTCGCAACTCGCGTCCAGCCCATCGCGCCCGCGTTTTGTTTTGACAATGGCGGTCAGGTATTTAGATTGTTCGGGCTTTGGCTGGGGTCGTAGCTCAGTTGGTAGAGCACCACAATGGCATTGTGGGGGTCAGGGGTTCGAATCCCCTCGGCTCCACCAGCCTTTAATTATTATTCTCCGCGCAGACTTTTCAAAAGCCGGGTAATGTGCGGCCCCACGCGTTGCAGTTGTTCACGATGAACAGCCGAAAGTTGTTCGAGAATAATCTCACCGCGTTTCGTCAACACAAGCCAAACCTGGCGGCGGTCATTCCGATCCTCCATCCGACGGATATAACCCTCCGCCGCCAGCCGGTTGACCAGCCCGACAGCGCTGTGGTGTAAAATCTGCAGCCGTTCGGCCAGCTCGCCGATGGTGATGCGGTCACGACCGGGAAACCCCTTGATGGCCAGCAGGGCCTGATGTTGCTGGGGTGTCAGCCCGGCCGCTTGAGCGGCGTTTTCGCTGAAACGCAGAAAGCGTCTCAAGGCATAACGAAACCCGGCCAGCGTCTCATAGTGGGCCCTGGTAATTCTGCGCTTGTTGGTTGCCATAGATGCGGAACACCGCCCGGAGCATGGCATTTACCCCGGGACATAATCCAGTTGTAATATATCGTAACGCGATATAATGTCGAGATATTCCGCCCGGGCAAGCCCATGGATGCTCAAGGACAAATGACTGTGATACTGGGTGATCCGCCACCGGGTTTTCATCCAGCAGGCAACCTGTGCTTTTTTTTAAAGCGACGAATCGGCTGCCGGAAACCCGGCCGGCCGGCCGCGGCCTTTACGCCCGCGTTCTCTTTCGCGCGGGTTTTTGACGTAAGTCAAGGGATTGAACTTATTGCATTGTTGGAAACACCCCCGGCAACTCAACATGACCCCGAAGCGACATTTTGAACCCAATCATGAAACAGCCAGACAGGACAATTATGAACGAATCATCGAACCGGAATTTGTTGATTTCCAAAGGGTGGATTCAAGCAGTTGCTTTGGTCATGCTTTTCGGATTCTTCGTGATGGGGCTGCTCGCGTATTATACCTATACCGACGAGCCGCCCATCCCGGCCAAAGTCGTAGACGCGAGCGGAAACGTTCTATTCACCGGACCGGACATCATCGCCGGCCAGGAAGTTTTCCTCAAAAACGGGCTGATGGAATACGGCTCAATTTTTGGCCACGGCGCCTGGCTGGGGCCGGATTTCACGGCGGATTATTTGCATCGCGCCGCCGAAATGACGACCGATTACTACGGCGGTTCCCTTGTGGATGCAGCCCGGCAGCAAACCATCACCGATTTCAAAACCAACCGTTATGACAGCGCGACGGGCGTGTTGACCTACAGCGCGGCGCAGGCCGACGCCTTCGAAAAACTCACCGCCTACTACGCCGGCTTTTTTGGGACGCCCACGACGAAATTTGGCCTGCGTCCCAACGCCATTACCGACCCGGAAAAAATCCGGCAACTGACGGCTTTTTTCAGCTGGTCGGCGTGGGCCGGGTCGGCCTTGCGACCCCACAAAAATTATTCCTACACCAACAACTGGCCGCCCGAATCACTCGTCGGCAATCACGCCTCGGCGGACACCATGCTTTGGAGCGTGCTGTCTTTGATCGCGCTGCTCGGCGGCATTGGCCTGCTGTTGGCCGCCTTTGGCCGGTGGAATTTTCTCGGCTGGCATGGCCGCGAGGAACAGTACATTTCATTTCGTCCACCGGATGAGGTGATGCTCACACCGGCACAGCGCTCCTGCGCGGGCTTTTTTCTGGTCATGGCGGTGCTGTTCCTGATGCAAACGCTTTTGGGCGGCGCCGGAGAACACTATCGCGCGGAACTTTCCAACTTTTTCGGCTTCGATCTGGCGCGCGTGCTGCCGTTCAACATCGCCCGCACCTGGCATTTGCAACTGGCGATTTTCTGGGTCGCCACCTCGTATCTGGCCGCGGGCATTTTTCTGGTGCCGATGATCACCGGCCGCGAACCGCGCGGACAAAACCGGCTTTCCTATTTGTTGCTGGGCGCGCTGGCGCTGGTCGTGTTTGGCAGCATGGCGGGCGAATATGCGGGCGTCTTCGGCTGGATTCAAAAAGGGTGGTCATGGTTTGGCAATCAGGGTTTTACCTTTCTCGACCTGGGCCGGTTCTGGCAGATTTTACTGACGGTGGGTTTGTTCTTCTGGGTCGTGATTCTTTTCCGGGGATTGCGAAACAAACTGCGCACCGAATCCGCGGGCAATATGCCGTGGCTGTTTTTCTTTGCCGCGCTGGCGATCCCCGCGTTTTACGCCGTCGGTCTGCTCGTGCGGACGGACTCCACTTTTACCACGACGGACTTCTGGCGGTTCTGGGTCGTGCATTTGTGGGTGGAGGATTTCCTCGAATTATTCACGACGGTCATGGTCGCCTATATTTTTGTGCTGCTGGGCGTGGTGCATCAGCGCGTGGCCATGCGACTGATTTATCTGGATGTGGTGCTGTATTCGGCGGGCGGCGTCATCGGTACGATGCACCATCTGTATTTCTCCGGTGAGCCGGCGTTGCACATGGCGCTGGGGGCGTTCTTCTCGGCGGCGGAAGTGATTCCGCTGACGTTCCTCACGGTCGAAGCCTGGAGCTTTCTCCAGCTTGGCGCGCAACAGGGGTCGCAGGCGCGCACGCCGTTCCCGCATTTCTGGGCGGTAATG
The DNA here is from genome assembly GCA_963708305.1 of uncultured bacterium. Lineage (GTDB taxonomy): Bacteria > Verrucomicrobiota > Verrucomicrobiia > Limisphaerales > UBA11358 > UBA11358. The sequence goes on from CAVPSH010000001.1 coordinate 111,885, forward strand.
TTTCTGGCGGCGGTCGGGTTCTGGAATTTTCTCGGCGCGGGCATTTTCGGTTTTCTCATCAACCTGCCGATTGTTTCCTATTATGAAATCGGAACGGCCCTCACGGCGAATCACGCCCACGCGGCGATGATGGGCGTTTATGGAATGCTCGCCGTCGGCCTCGCTCTGTTTTGTCTGCGTTATTTGATCCCTGAAAAACGGTGGAGCGACCGCGCGGCCAAGGTCAGTTTCTGGTCGTTGAATCTCGGTTTGGCCTGGATGGTTTTTGCCACGCTGTTTCCGCTGGGATTGATTCAACTCTATCACTCACTGAATGTGAGTTATTTTGACGCCCGTTCCTTGAAATTTATTTCCGGCCACACCCTCTCCCTGCTGGAATGGCTGCGACTGCCCGGCGACGCGCTGTTTATTATCGGCGGCACGCTGCCGGTTCTTTACCTCTGCTGGCTCGGCGTGAGGCGGATGAAAAAACAACCGCCGCGCGAAGAGCCGGACGGCGTGCTGTTCACGGAAATCCAGGAACCAAAAAAAATCGGCGAATGATTGACGGGATTCACATTGAAGTCATGCTGGCCGCCGGCTATGTGCTTTTGCTGGTGGGCGTGGCGGGAGTGTTGGAATATCTGGCCCGCCATTCGCACCGGCGCTCCGAACATTATCGCAATTCCGGTTTTGTTTATAAACGCAAGCTCGACGCCTGGGAATGCCCGACCGGCCATCACCTGATGCGGGTCGAAACGGACTTTGAACGCAAGGTTGCCCGTTACCGCGCGCCCGCCCACAAATGCAACGTCTGCCATTGCAAAAAGGATTGCACCGATTCCAACAACGGACGTGAACTGGAGAGCCGGCTCGACGCCTGGGTGCAATCGGAACTGCGGCGATTTCACCGGGGTATTTCCCTGGCACTGTTCCTCCTGGCCACCATCATTCTGACGGCGGAAATGATGCGGTACCACGACTGGCGCGAATGGATTCTGCTCGGCGTCCTGCTGGCCCCTATTGGTTTTACCGGCTCAAAACTCTCCGTTTCCTTCTGGGAACGCGAACGGAAAAGTTGATCACTCTCCCAGGTTGCGTCGTAGTAACGCGCTCAGCCGGACCGGCGACAGAACCGTGATCGTTTTGCCTTTGACGGTCAGCAGTTTTTGTTCACGGAATTTGGCGAGAGTGCGGGAGAAGGTTTCGCTCACCGTCCCCAGTTCGGCGGCCAGCATCCGCTTGGTAATGGCCAGTTCAATGGGAACCGGCTGGTCGCTTTGCGGATTCGGACAGCGTTTGACCAGCCAGTTGGCAAGCCGGGTTTCCACGTCCTTAAGCGTGAGGTCTTCGAGTTGCCCGACCAGCACGCGCAAATGGCTGCTCATGGAGCCGAGCATCCGCAGCGCGAGTCCCGGTTGCCGCTTCAACAGCGCCAGAATCCCGTCCTTTTGCACCAGCAACACCTGCGTAGGCTCAATGGCGCGCGCGTCGGCAGGATAACCCGCCTCCGTGGCCAGCGCGACTTCGGCAAACGATTCGCCCGCGCGAAAAATGTGAATCACCTGCTCCTTGCCGGCGGCACTGACGCGGTGCACGTTCACCGCGCCGCGTTGAACGACGTAAAATCCGCGCGCCGGGTCGCCTTCACGAAAGAGATAATCGCCCTTTTCCAATGATTTTACGATCGAAACGTCGGCGATGTTTTCCAGATCAGACGACGGCAAGCCTGTAAAAAGCTGGCAACTTCGCAGCGAGTTGACGATGGCGATCTTTTTAAAATCATTCAGTGACATGTGACAAGTGACATGTGACACGAAGAACTCCCGCAGTCAATAATGCTGTAGGGCAGACGTCGCGCCTGTCTCAAACTTCAAGAGAATGTTTTGGATCGGCCTCCTGCTCCATTAACCAGGTAGCGCAGTCGTCTCGACTGCGGGTTGCGGCGGCATCCTGCCGCCAGTAAAAACACTCGGCGGGACACCAAGTAGACCTGCAGGTGACGACGCCTGCGTTACATCTCACGCCAAAAATACACCATCCAATCCGTCCCCTGCCCCCGCTCGACCTTGGAGGCAAAGCCTTCGCTGTGGAGTTTTTCGACGAGCGGCGACGGCAGAAACGGCGCGACAACGATCAAACCTTCGTCCGGCTTGAGCGCACCCACGCGTTTGCGGATTTCGAGGAGTGGCTCGACGCCGCGGCGGATGAGGTCGCGCACGTCAAAACGCTTGAACTGGTTCAGGGGCAGCATGGCCATTGATTTCGATTTGCGATTGATGATTTTTGTCAACGCCCGAAAGAATTGTTTTCGCCGCCTCGACGCCGGCTGAAATTCTCCCTTCCGTCACCGGGCAGGAACCTTTTCGAATGCCGATTTTGTGCAATTCCAGATGGTCAAAATTCTGGAAGCCCGCGAGCTGGAGCGTATGTCGGGCGCAATTCAAGTGACAACCGTCAATTACCAGAATGCGTTCCGCCTTTTCCGCTGTCATCACCAGGCTTTTGACGCGGCCGCCAATCCCGGCCAGACAGGACATCCGGGCAGCGCCGTCGCGGGTAAGCTGGCGTGCAATGTGGTCGGCCAGTTCGCCGGCGTCGGAGCAACCCGAACAGGCATAGACCACCGTCGCCGGCTTTCCCGGCAAAGACCTGGAATCAATCGCGCCGCCAGCCGGCGGCGATGACGGAGTTGCGTTGTCGTGGTTCATAAATTGGCCAACAGTTTTGTTAACCGCAGACAATTTGCGCCATTTTGCCGTATGGTGACTTGATTCAAGTCAATCAATTCGCATTGAACCAGCCGGACCGGAAATCAGAGAATTGTTGACTTGAATCAAACCAGGTGAAACACGGCTGTGTCACCATGGGGATGTGAAAGCGGTTGTCGAAAAAATCACTCCGGCGCTCCTGATTTCCGTCACGCCGGACAGCAAGACGGTTCGTTTCAGCCACCGGCGACTGGCCCGTGAGTGGAAGACGATTGAAGCCATGATCCATTGTTATTGTCGCGGCCATCACGATCCAGAAGACGCGCTCTGTGGTGAATGCCAGCAGCTGCGCGATTACGCGGCGGCGCGGCTGGAGCATTGCCGGTTTGGGGCGGACAAGCCCACCTGCGCCAATTGCCCCGTCCACTGTTATCAGAAAGCCCGCAGAGAACAGGTCAAAGTGGTGATGCGCTACGCCGGGCCGCGCATGTTATGGCAGCACCCGGTTTTGAGTCTGATCCATTGGTTGGACGGTTATCGCAAAGCGCCGGAAATGAAGTAATATTTTGTGGTTCCTCGATGTTTTCAGTGGGTGACCGGGTATGAAACCAGTTTCTTCAAGTGTGACCGCGAAATCAGTGAAGCCGTCCGCCCTCACCCCGGCCCGCTCCCCCGGGAGAGGGAGAATGGTTCGCCGCGTTTTGAGCCATGCCCATGTGCCCGAGGGTCGTGCGTCTTGCGGCCAATGACACAGCATCGGAGCCGGCGGCGAAGATCGCTGAAATGATCCAGCGCCGCGCCGAGGCTCACCCTCTCTTCGGGGGAGAGGGCCGGGGTGAGGGCGAACGTAAACTCTATCTCCACTGAAATCGTCGTGGAACCTTTTTTGTTATGAATCTGCGACGGTCACAGATCGCCGCTGCAATTAAGCTTTCGCCGGTCTGAACAAGGTCGACAGCATGGAAAATTGTTTCGTGGCCTTGATCGCGAGCGCCAGATTCGGCGGCATGTAAATGAGATCACCGGCTTTCAATGTGTGCGGTTTGCCGTCCAATGAAAATTCGCATTCGCCGGACAGGACTTGAACCAGTGCGTGCCGGCCTATTCGACCTTGTAGCCCAGTTCGCGGAAATGCTGGAGCTTGTAGAGCAACGCGCGGCGGCTGATGCCCAGCGCCTTTGCGGTTTCGGTGCGATTGAAATCATGCTTTTGCAACGCCTGCATGATGGCTTGCCGTTCGATTTCCTCCAGCCGCGCCGGATCGGGGGCCTCGGCGGCAACCGGTTGTTCCCCCGCGGCGCGCACGCGCGCCGGCAGGTGCTCCGGCAGAATCAGCTCGCTACGCGACAGCAGCACCGCCCGTTCCATGGCGTTGCGCAATTCGCGCACGTTGCCCGGCCAGGGATAACGCTCCAGACAGGCCGTCACCGTCTCCGAAAACCGCGCGCGGCCCCTGGTCAATTCCTCGATGAACCGGCCCGCCAGCGGCAAAATATCTTCGCGCCGTTCGCGCAACGGCGGAATGTTCAGCTCGACCACGTTCAACCGGTAAAACAAATCCTCGCGGAAACGGCCGTTTTTGACTTCCTCCTCCAGATTGCGGTTGCTGGCGGCAAGAATGCGCGCGTTGGTCTGGATTTCGCGGTTCGAGCCGACGCGTTGAAACCGTCCGTCCTGTGTCACGCGCAACAGCTTGGCCTGAAGCGGCGGCGACATCTCAGCGACTTCATCCAGAAAAATCGTGCCTTCGTTCGCTTCCTCGAACCGGCCGATGCGCTGGGCGCGCGCGCCGGTGAACGCGCCCTTTTCGTGCCCGAACAATTCGGCTTCGAGCAAGGTTTCCGGGATGGCGGCGCAATTGATTTTAATCAACGGCCCCTTCGTGCGCGAGCTCCAGGCATGAATGACATCCACCACCACTTCCTTGCCCACGCCGCTCTCGCCGGTGATCAACACCCGGGTTTCGGACGGCGCAATCAACGAGGCATCGCGGAACACGGCCTGCATGAGCGGGCTGCGGGCGATCACTGATTCCGGCAATTTGTATTCCGTGTTGTATTGCAGTGGAATGGGCTTCGATATGCCGATTGCCTGCCGCACCGAGTTGAGCAGTTCATCAAGGTCAATCGGCTTGGGCAGATAATTGACCGCGCCATCACGCATCGCCGCCACGGCATCGCGGATGTCGGTGAAGGCGGTGACGAGCAGGACCGGCAAGGTGGCGTGTTCCTGGCGCGCACGGCGTAGTGTTTCCAGGCCGGACAGTCCCGGCATTCGCACATCGGAAATCATCATGGCAAACTTACCCGTGCGGAGTATTTCCAGGGCATGTTCACCGGAATCCGCCAGCGCCGTTTCAAAACCTTGGCTGTGGAGAAAAGAATTCAGCAGGCTGCGCTGACCGGGATCATCGTCCACAATCAGGATGCGCGGTCCACCCTCCGCAGTATTGCTGCGGAGGACGGGTGTTTCGGCAGAATGGTTGCGGGTTTCGGCCACGACTCAAAACTATCCCATTCAGACGCTGCGTTTCAAGCGGCGGATACAGCGATGTTACACCTGCAGCCCGAAATCAAGAACTCCGCAAGGGGGAGAAAACGCTCAGTCCAGTTCAAAGGCTGCTTTGGGCAGTGTTGATTTGAGCGCGCAATACATCATGCAGCGTGACCAGACCGAGAAGTTTGCCGTCGGCGGGGTCGCACACCACCGCCATACCCGTTGGTGATTCGATGAGCAACGCCTGTAATTGCCGGATGGTCTGACGCGGTTCGCAGCGGACCAAGAGGGCCAGCCGAGGTGCCTGCTTTTCGGCGAGGGCCTCGGCCAGTTCGCCCCGTGTGGCAATGCCCGTCAGTTTGCCATTCTCCATCACCGGAAAACAGGCAAAAGCGTGGGCTTTCAAAATTTTTTCCACCTCCGTCGGTTCCAGGCTGTTCAGGACGACCGGCTGGAAGTTGGCAATCGTCGAAACCGGCAGCTTTTGCCAGCCCTGCAAATCGCGCGGCGGGAGCAGCTTCTCCAGTTTATAACCGTCCTGTTCCAGGATGGCGTCGTAAAAATTTGCGTTCGTCATCCGACGGCTGACGGCCTGGCTGATCAGCGCGCCAATCATCAAGGCCGGCACGAGTGAAAATTCATGCGTCATTTCAAACACTATGAGGATGCCGGTCACCGGCGCCCGCACGACCGCTCCCAGGCAAGCGCTCATGCCGACCACTGCCAGGGTAAGGGTGTCCTCGCTGGGCAACGGCATCACCAACCCGACCACACCGGCGAGCAGCAGACCGCTCATCCCGCCGAAGAACAGCGTCGGTGAGAAGATCCCGCCGCAGCCGCCATAACCGTAGCAAAGGACCGTCGCCAGCAATTTCGCCACCAGGAGCACACCGGCAATCTTCCAGGGCAACTGCTGGTTCAGCCCGAGGGTCAGATCACCATAACCCAATCCAAACACGCCGAGGTGTCCGGTCAGGAAAAATACCGTTGTCCCGATTCCCCAGGCCAACGTCGCGCCAATGGCTGGTTTCAGCCAGCCGGGAATTTTGCCCGGGCGATGCTGCTTGGCGCGCAAATCCAACGTTGCTTTTTGGAAAAAGACCCCCGCCAGGCCGGCCAACGCCGCGGCAAAAGGCGTCAACACATACGCCCGCCACGTTGGCACGTCAATATTCTGAATGGCAAAAGCCGGCTGCCGGCCCACCAGACCATGCACGATGAGTGCGCCAATCACTGACGCCAGCAGCACGCTGCCCAGCAGATTGCTGTTCAGGTCCTGGATGATTTCCTCCATCACGAACGTCACGGCTGCAATCGGCGTGTTGAAGGCCGCCGCCAGTCCGGCCGCCGCGCCCGCGGCGGTCGCGCGCCTACGGCTTTGTTTTGCCTCGCCCGTCAGACCCGCCAGTTGTGAGGCCAATCCGGCGGCCACGTACACGCTCGGACCTTCCCGGCCCAGGCTGCCCCCGCCACCGATACTCAAAATGCCGCCCAGAAATTTCACCCAAACGGCGCGCCACGGGATAACGCCAAAATCCTTCCAGAACGCCACCTTGGCCTGCGGGATGCCGCTGCCCGCGGCGTCCCGGCAGAATGAATTCAGCAAATAACCCGCCGCCAGCGCGGTACCCACCATCACGATGAAACTTCCAATCAAAAAGAAGATTTGGGATTGCGCTGCCAGCCTTACGAAGGTCGCGTTATAAAGGACATTGATCAGCAGTTGAAACGCCACCACCGCCAGACCCGCCACCACGCCGTAAAGGGACGTCTGCAGGATATTGCGGGTGGTCTGGGGCAATTTCCCGAAATAACCGGATAATGTTTCAGCAAACACGTCGCCACCATATTCCCAAACTCGTGCCGCAATTCAAGGATTACGCGCGGCTTGCCGGATTCAACCGTAACTGGCGCGCCGGAGGATTCACAGTCATCCCGATTCAGCTTTATTTCCCGGGACAGATGCGGATCGGCTTCATACTGGCAACGGTTTTCTCCGCCACAACACACGGTCAGCCAAATCAAGCGGCAATTTTTGAGATGATTAGTATGGAACTGGATGTCCTTCGGCTCACCGCTCAACCTCCATGCCCTCGTTTTTCAACAGGTTTCCCAGCCCTTTCGACGGAAGTAATTGGCCTGATAACTGCTATTTTTTAAGCTTAACCTGCTCTTCTTTATGATAGCGGTTGAGAATGACATCCGGTTGGCCTGTTGGTTGAAGAGTTTCTCGCGATGGGACGGGTGGCTTGTAGCGTTGGGAGGCGCCATTGTGCTGCTGGGCTGGTCCTTGGGAATCCAGGTGCTCACGCGGATTCTTCCAGGATTGGTAGCCATGAATCCTTTCACAGCCCTGGGCTTCATTGCCGGCGGAGTTTCTCTCACCTGTTATTGGCTGGCCGAAGCGAAGACCGCACGCACGTGGCAGTTTGGCCGGGCAATGGGATGCCTTCTGGTAATCATGGGAGTCCTGAAACTTGGCGGCTATATCGGGGTATGGCATTCGGGCTTTGACCAGATATTGTTCCGCGCCGAACTGCAAAATGACGGGACGGGTTTTACGAATCAGATTGCGCCCAATACGGCTTTCAATTTCGTCCTGAGCGGGCTGGCCCTGTGGTTTCTCCATTCCCCGGACCGCAGATTTTCCCGCCGGAGCCAGAACCTGAGCCTGGCCCTGCTATTCGTTTCACTGGCTCCATTGGTAGGCTACATTTATCGGGCCACTTTTCTTTACAGCATCGGCGCTTATATCCCCATGGCGTTGCACACGGCGGCGTTTTTCTTTTTACTCGCGCTCGGATTGCTGCTCGTGCAAACCGATTCGGGCGTGGTGGCATTGTTCACCAGCAAAACGCCGGGCGGCGCGATGGCGCGGCGGCTTTTGCCCTTTGCCTTCGCCGTGCCCATCCTGCTGGGCGCGTTGACCATCTGGGTGGATAGAGCGAGGATGCAACAGGGAGAATTTGGGGTCACGATTGTCGTGGTGGGGTGCAGCGCGATTTTCACGGGTTTAATCTGGTGGAACGCGATCCTGTTGAACCGCGCGGATTACCAGCGACGCGTGGCCGAAGAGCAATTGCAGCAGGCGCATGACGACCTGGAGCTGCGCGTGCAGGAGCGCACGGCCATGCTCAATGACGCCAACGCCGCGTTGCTCCGTTCCCAGCGGATGGAGAGCATTGGCAAACTGGCCGGCGGGATTGCGCACGATTTGAACAATGCCCTGACGCCCGTCATCATGGGGACACAGTTGCTCAAGGAGAACAACAGCGAGGCTGAGCGCAACGCGCTGTTGGAGACCATCACCACCAGTGCCAACCGTGGCGCAGCCATGGTCAAGCACATTCTCACTTTTGCCCGCGGCTCCCAGGGCCAGAACCAGCAGGTGCCGTTGTCCAATCTGGTCAAGGAGATCGCCAAAGTCATTCAGGACACCTTTTCCAAAGGGATTTTGACCAATGTTACTGTGGGAAAAGAGCTGTGGAATGTTTCCGGCGATGCCACGGAATTGTATCAGGTCCTGTTGAATCTCTGCGTCAACGCGCGGGATGCGATGCCGCAAGGCGGAGAATTGACGCTGACCGTGGGAAATTTGACGTCGAGCCAGAAAATCAAATCCGAGTTTGCCGATGTACCTCCCGGTTCTTATGTGGTTCTGACGGTCGCAGATACGGGCGCCGGCATTCCTCCCGAAGTGCGGCCCCGAATCTTTGAGCCGCTGTTCACGACCAAGGCGCCCGACAAAGGCACAGGCCTGGGTCTGTCCACGGTGGCCGGGATTGTAAAAAACCACAACGGCTTCATCCAGGTTCACACCGAAACCGGCAAAGGCACGGAGTTTAAGATTTTCCTGCCCGCGTCGAAGGCCACCGAAACGGACCGGCGCACGGAAACCGGAAAGGCCCTGCCGGTTGGCCATGGGGAACTGGTTTTGCTGATGGACGACGAGGCGACGGTGCGTCAACTGACACAAAGCGCTTTGCAAAATTACGGATACCGCGTGCTGACCGCGATGAGCGGATTGGACGGCATAACCACCTTTGATGCGCACAAAGATGAAATCAAGATATTGATTTCCGACACCGACATGCCGGTGATGAATGGCATTGTCGCCATTCGCGCCATCCAGAAATTGAAGCCGGACATTCCGGTCATCATCACCAGCGGCGCCAATCGCGACAAAGAACAACTCGCAGGTATTGACATGAAACGCCTGACGATTTTGGGAAAACCGTACACGATTGAACAGATTCTCAATGCGCTGGCCAAAGGTCTGAATCCAACTGCGGGGTCCACTGGCTGATGCTTGGCCATGCCGCCGGGTCGTCCAAATCAGGCGGCAACTTTCAAGTGAGTGATGCGGAAAAGGGCGCCTTTCGGTTCGTTGGCCAGACATTCAATCTCCCAGCCGTGCGCGAGGACAATCTGCTGCACGACGGCCAGGCCCAGGCCGGTCCCCTTTTGATTGGTGGTGAAGTATGGTTTGAAAATTTCCTGGCGGTGTTCGGGCGGCACGCCGGGGCCGTCATCGCGGATTTCGAGCGCCGCCTCGGCGGCATTCATGTGCCGCACCGAAATTTGAATCTGCCCATTCTCGCCGACCGCCTGGATGGCGTTGAGCAGCAGATTGAACAGGACCTGGCGGAGCAGTTGTTCGTCGGCCTCGATGGCCACCGGGTCGCCGCCGGTCTCAACCCGGAGTTTCTTTTCCTCAATGTCGTGAGCCAGCGTGCGCACGACTTCGGTAAGGGCGGAGTTCAGCGCAATTTTCGACCGGCGGACTTCGCGCGGCCGCGAATAGTTGATGAATTCATTCAACTGAGCCGTGACCTTGTCGGTCTCATTCACAATCGCGCGCGATTTTTCCCGGATTTCCTCCGAGGACACGGCGGCTTGCTTGGAAAGCATCTGCGCCATGCCACGAATGATATTGAGCGGATTGCGGGTCTCATGCGCGAGGCCGGCGGCGGCCAGGTTCATTTCCCGAAGATGCGAATTCAATTCGCTGGCGCGCACAAGGCGGATTTGCAAATCCGACGATTTGGACACGTTACGCCACGCCAGGCCGATACCGGCGACCCCAACCGCCGCAAAGAGCGAAACGACGCAACGCAGCCAGAAATCATAGACGCTGATGGCGTGAATGGGTTGCGTGGACATGACGATGACAAAACTATGCACGCCTTGTTTCTGCAACAGCACCTGGTATTCGGCTTCGCTCATCCAACGGGGCCGGCCGAAGCGCGGGCGGAACACTGCTTCGCGCGGACGGTCGCGGTTGGTGAAAACATCAGGAGGAGGCGGGCCGCTGCCGGGCCCGGCGAAATTGGTTGGATTATCTCCCCGTTCCGGTCGGGGCGGAGGAGGAAGCGGCACCACGATACCGTTGGTGGCGAGCCGGTTGGTAAAATCCTGCCGGGACATGATGATCGGCGGGTTGGTGCCTTCAAAGTCGTAGGTGAGGTTCGTGCCCAAATCCACTGGATTCACCAGGGTAACGGTCTGGGAACCCCAGTTCTCGGCCACACCGGTGTTGGCATTGGTTTGGAAATTGGCCCCGCTGCCGGCGGAAGCCACCATTTCCCCGGCGGCGTTTAAAAGGGCGATGCCTTTTAATTCCGACGATTCCTGTTTGGCCAGTTCCGCCAGCGAAGCTTCCAGCCGTTCCTTGGAAACCACGCCGCCAAAGCGCCGTTGTGACCGGAGCACAATGCCGAGGGTTGTGGAAATGTCCGTCGCCCGGTTGACGAGCGCGGCGCGGGCCGCGTTCCTGACCCGCGTGTGCTCCTCGACCTGCCAGCCGACCACGAGCAGCCAGACTCCCAGCAGGAGTCCCCCAATCAACAGGCGGCGGGTCGGCTTCATGATTTGCGTTCAGTTAAACGCCGGGGCGGAATAAATTCAACCCCGGCTTACCGGTTTCACTTCGCCGGCAGGCGGTCCAAAAAGCGATCCAGTTCCTGCTCGGAATACGTTTTGGGCATGAGCATGTTCTTTTGTTCGCGGGTGGCCAACGAGGGCAAATCCGATGGCAATCGCACAATGTGCGGCGTCAGGAAAATCATCAGCTCGTTTTTAGCGTCGCTGCTGGTCTTGTGTTTGAAAAGATTTCCGAGGACCGGAATATCGCCAAGAATCGGGATCTTGTTTTCGCTGGAGGTCTTATCGTTCACCATCAGGCCGCCGATGACGACCGGTTGTCCGTCCGGCGTGACCACCACCGTATCAGCAGTGCGCGTGTCAATCACCGGCGCGTTCACGCCGGCGGCGATGGGTTCGGTTTGTGTCGGGTCAATCTGCGAATCCTGGGGTGTGACAATCATTTCCACGTAATTGTCCTGCGAGATGTAAGGCGTGACGTTCACCTGAATCCCAACGGGCGTGTAGGTCACGTTGTTGATCGGGATGGTCGAATTGCCGACGGCCGTGTAGCTGACACCGGTAATCAGGGGCACCTGCTGGCCGACGAGAATGGTGGCCGGCTGGCCATCGCGCGCCAGCACGGAGGGACGCGAGAGCACCTCCACCTTGCCGGCGGTGGCAATGGCCCGGAGGCTTGCCTGAAAATCACTACCCATGATCTGGTAAAAGCCGTTGGCACCGCCCGCGGTGGTCGGGGACAACGCCGGAGTTGCCGCCACTGCCGAGCCAACCGTGCTGAAGTTGGTCACGATCGAGTTCAATCCGCTCAACCCGAAGACATCGGCGGCGTTGCCGGTTATGCCATTGCCGAGTCCTTTGCCGTAAGCGCCCTCGACGCCCAGATCCAGGGAATTGTTATGTGACACCTCCAGAAAGACAACCTTGATGAGCACCTGCGGTTTGGGGCGGTCAAGTTGGGCAATGACATTTTTGATCTGTTCACTGGTCGGCTGGTCAGAGATGACGATAATGTTCTTGGTGTCGGGGTCCACGTAAATGGTCGCGTTGCCGACGTTGCCATTGTTGTTGTACTGGTTGCCGGTAGTGCCAGTGTTGTTGCGGTTCAAATTATTGAACCCGCCAAAGCCGCCGAACCCGCCGAAGCCGCCGAACCCGCCACCGCCTCCGGTGGTGCGTTGTTGCGCATGGATGGTCAGCGCGGCGCACAAGAGAATAGCCACAACGCCGCCAAGTTGTTTCCAATGTTTGTTTGTTTTCATAATCATTTTCATGTTGAAACGGTTTGGGGGTTAAGGGAGCCGGCCCGAGCCCACGCCGTTGCCGTTGCCCATCCCCGTGCCGGTGGTGGTTCCGAGCGATGACGTGGTGTTTCCCGCCGAAGTGGCGCCGGCGTTTGCGCGGGTTTCCAGCGCGCCTTGCTGCGAACTGGTGGTGGACCGGGTGTTGCTGTTGCCGAAGGTGTTCTGCAACACCTGCACCACCTGGTTCGGATCGCCATGGTCCAGATGATAGACATAAACGTTCTGGTCCCGCGGCGAAGCCACGTCCAGGTCATGCATCATCCCTGCAATCTGGTCCATCAAATCCTTCGGCGCGCTCACGATGACCGCCTGGATGCGGTCATCGGCCACGGCGGTCACCTGGGTCGCCTTCTTCATGCGATCGCTCGAGCTGTTGTTACCAGTGTTGGCTGCCGCCAAGCGCGCAAAAAATCCGCCCGGCCCGCCGCCACCACCACCACCAAAGCGGATCGGCATCTGGGCATTATTGCCTGAACTGCTGCTGGGAAAAATGTTGCCAAGCTCGGTGGCCACATCGCTGGGATTGGCGTAGTGCAAGCGGAACACGCGAATTTCCGTCTCCGCCTCGGCGCTGCCGTCCACCGCCTGGATAATCTGCATCAGATGCTTGATGTTGGATTGGGTATCAGTGACGACAATGGAGTTGCCGGCTTCATTGGCGACAATCGTCGCCTGCGGCGAGACAAACGTCGACAAATCCGAGGCCAGTTGCCGCGCTTCCACGAACCGGATGGGGATGATTTGCGTAACAATCTCGTCGTTGTCGGGAATGGCATCCGGGTCGTTGCCGGTTTTTACCGGGATATTGCGCGTTTTGGCTTCGTTCTTATCCACAATCGTCAGTTTCCGTCCGTCCCGGATCGCGGCGTAGCCGTTCTTGTTCAGAACGGAGTTCAACAAATCCACGGCCTCGTCCCTGGTCACCGGCTGGTCGCTCCACAGGTCCACGCTGCCGTGAACTTGCGTATCGAGCACGATAATGAAGCCGGCGGCATCGCTGAGGTAATCCAGCACGGAATCGAGCGGCGCACCGCGGAAATTGAGCCGCAGACCATTGGTTGCAACAGGACCGGTGGCCGGCATGGTTGTGGCGTTGGCCACGGGAACGGCAGTTGGCGCTGGCGCTGCGGCAGTAGCCGCGGGCGGGGTTGCGGCCGGGGGCGGCGCGCCGATTGACTGTGCGTCGGTCCTGAAGGTTCCGGCGGTCAAAACCGCCGCCAAGAGAAATGTCATGATGGTTTTCATTGTCCTTGTCCTGATCCTAATTGTTGTTCTTCCTGCGCGCGTTGCCGCATCAAGCGCGTCAATGCGTCGTTGGCGCCGCCAGGAGGAGGCGCGGCGTCCGGCACATTTACATCCGTTCCCGCATCCGCCGCGCCGTCGGGAGGCGGCGGGTTGGAGCCGTCCGGTGGTACATTGTCAGTCGTGACCGCGGAACCGGTTGGAAAACTGCCATAACGCCCGCGACCGGAAGAACGGTGCCTCGAACCGGAGGTAAATGAATTGGCCGTGCTGGCATAGGACGCGGATTCGGCCGAAACCTCCCAATGGCCGTCGTCAGCACGGCGCATTTGCGTGCCCAGCGGCAGAACCGTTTCGTTGGTGCCGGACACCAGGGTGACGGACTTCGGAGTGATGGCGGTAACTTTGAAATCGGCAATGCTGCCCTCAAGTTCCAGCACCTTGCGGAAGTCCGGACTGGTACCGTCAAAAAACGCGAAGTTGCCCTTGGCATAGCTCATCGTGCCCACAAAGGAAAAGGAATCCACGACGCGCGCCGCGGAACTGGAGGAGCGCCGGTGCGGCACGCGGTTGGGATCAAAAATGTTCCGCTGGCCGATGATTTGGAACGATGCGAGATCCGTCCCGTTGGTGGGAACAATATTCGACTGGGCGGCAGAGGAGGCAACGCTTCCCAGCGCGACCAGCAAAATACTGCAGCAAAGCCCGAAGCTCCGAACATCCAACATCCAACATCCAACATCGAACAACCAACGGCCGCACCTCCCAACGCCATTGGTTGTTGGGCGTTGGATGTTCGTTGTTGGATGTTTTTTGAGTTGAACCATTTTCATTTTATTTCCGGTCTGAGGGCCAGGCCATTAATTTGCAGGCCGAGCGTAAATTGCTGGCCCGTCTCGTCGCGGGCGTTGACGTCCACCGATTCAAGCTTCAGCGCCATCGGCCCCTGTTCAATGTCATAGAGGAACCGGGAAACGGCAACGAGATCGCCGGCCGCCTCCACGCGCAAGTCCACCGTCACATAATTGGTGGCGTCGTCGTTCCATTGCGGCGTGATGCCGGTGATGCCCGCGCCGCTATCCTGCGACCAGTTGTCAAACGCCTTGAGCACCTGTTGCTCCGCCAGCGACGTGTCGGCGGGCAAGGTGTTCGTGCGCATCCGGGCCCAGCGGCTGCGGATGGCCTGCTCGCGCTGGAGCAGCAGTTTCCCGTCGCCGACCTGTTTGCGCAGAGCGGCAACGTTCTGCGAACGCACGGACCACCAATTCGCCAGGGGTTCGTAAATCAGGCGTTCGCCAACGAACAACGCGGCGACCGCAATGGTCAGCACGACCAGGAATTGCTGGCGGGTCTCAATTTTCACTGCCGCCTCCGTTTCCGTAATGAATGTCGAATGAGAATTGCATCGGCGATTTGCCGCGAATTTGCTGCAGCTTCACATCCGTCACGCCGTCCGCGGTGCGCAACTGGTTCAATGTCCGCAGCAGCGCGCCATTATCCTGCGCTGTGCCGGTGCAGGTCACGGTGTTGCCGCCGCGGATTTCCACCGTCTTGGCCGTGACCGAACCGTCCTCGGGGAACGCCATGGTCAACTGGCGCAAAATCGTCAGGCTGCGGAAGGAATCGTCGAACCACGGACGGTACTGCCGGATTTCCTGCTGCAAACCGTCCAATTGCTGCACCCTGGCGGACATCGCCGACCACTGCGAACGCAGCACGATGAGTTGAATCTCCTGGAATAAAAACAATCCGCCGACCAATACCAGCACACCGGCGGCCACCGCCCCGGCGGAGCGCAACCGGCCGGAAGAATAGCGGGCAATGAGCTGTTCAAACGCGGATGGTTTTGGCGGCAAAAATTCAAAAACCGGCGTTTCGCCCATCAACCACCACGCCGCCAGGCTGAAGGCGGGAGAAACCGGGGTTTCCGCTGGAAGCTGGGCGCCAAATTCGTTTGTGGCATAAGCGGAGACGAGTTCAACCTTCAGCCCCATCGGCTCAAAACGCAGTTCCATCTCGTCGGCCAGCCGCTGCGCCAGTTCGCGTGGACCGAAAATACGGATGCGTTTCACGGCGTCGCGCAATTCCACCGGTAATTGTCCCAGCGTAATACGCGCCTCGCGCGCCACGAGATCGGCATGCAACCCGCGCCGGCCGGCCTCGTCTTCGATGGCGCCTTCCAGCGCACGCAATGCCGCCACACCGCCGCGGGTGATTTGCAGTCCCACCTGGCTCTCACCGATTGCCAGTGCCAGAACCCCACCGGACGTTTCCCCGCCGGGCGGCTGCAAGGCCGTCAGGCCGAGTGAAAAGCTGACCGGCTTCAATTTCGCCGCCGCCAAAACCTGTTCCAGCGCCGCCAGTTGGGCGTTGGGAATGCCCGCCAGCGTCACGTGCTGTTTGCCGGCGGCAAGCGGACAACGCGAATTTCCCAACCGCAACGTTGCGATGTCACTGGGAAAACCGCGTTCCGCTTCGAGTTGCAGCAGACTGGCGGCGTCCGCCTCCGGCAAGGGCGGCAATTCGGTGTGCGCCGTCAGCGCCCACTTGAGCGGCACGCCCACCACGCAGTGGCGCTCGCGCACGCCGGCGGCGGCGAGGTGATTGCGAATCTCACGACCAACGAGCTCGGGCGCGGCCGTCAGCGGATCGAGCGAGAGCGCGACGGAAAAAGTCTGGCGGAGTTGCAGCGAGCCGTTGGTCCGGCGAAGCACCACGCCTTCGAGGCGGCTGCCGTCCAGGGTCAGCCCGAGCACGCTCGCCAGCCGTTTGCGCTTTCCAAAATTAATTTTCAGGACATTGTTCATGGCGTTGCCGTTGCGACAAAGGTTTCACGGGCTTTCTCCCCCAGCGCCCAGCCAAGCCGGCTGAGATCCTGACGATAGATGATTTTGGGCGTGCCGTCGCTCGTGTCGAAAATGAACTTCACGCGCCGGTAGCCCCGGCCAAAAGGACCGACGGCGGCGACGTCGGCGGTAAACTGGTAACTGTGCGTAGTGACGTAGTCGCCCCGGGCCAGCGCGCGGAGCGCGGAGCTGGTATTGCCGAGCGCGTCCAAAAGCCACGCGACCGAACCGAGGTTGTTTTGGTTTTGCTGGCGGTAGGTGATGAGCGATTGCGCCGTGCCCGACGCGGTGTTCTCATCAAGACCGGCTCCGGTCAACAACGCGGTCAGCACGTCCAGGCCGGCGGTGTTGATATTCACGCGTCCGCGAATATAAGCGTTGGTGCTCGTGGTCACGGCATCGGAAATTTTTGCAAAATCACTCGAACTCATCCCCGCCTGTTCGCACCGGAGGCAGAAATCCAGGAGGCCGGTGCAAGGAATTGTGCGGGTGCTTCGGAAAATGCTGGTGGCCTGGGCGGCGCCGCTGCTGACACCGGCATCTTCAAAAAGCGTTTGCAGATCCTGCTGGCGCGCAGTGTTCACGTTGGTCAGCGTGGTGCCATTGGGGTGGAAATTGGGTTCACGCGTATAGACCGTGGTGTATTCCACCAGGCCGTAATTCATTTCAGCGCCGCCGGTCGAATTCGTTTCATTCACGTCGAGCACACCGTTGCCGTTGCGATCGTCGCCGGTGAGCAAATCCATGGTTGCGCCATACACCAGCCGCAGTTCATCCACCGTTTCAAACGGCGCTTCTTTTTCCTGGTAACCCAGTTGCGCATAGTCCAGTGAATAAACGCCCGAACTGTTGGTGTTGCGCCAGTCCACAATGGCCTGGGCAAAATCGGCGGTCATGTTGGGCAGGTAGGAAAGGACGTTGGTGTTGACGGAGTTCAAATTCAGTTTGGAGCCTTCGTCAATCAGGCCAAAATACGGTTCCGTCGAAGGCGTGCCGGACGGATTACGGCCGATGAGCCAGAACCGCGCGCTGCCGACAGGCACGGTGGAGGAGGCATACAGGTTGGTGGCCGGCACCACGCCGTTGGTGGCGTACAGGGCCAGCACGGTGCTAACATAACGCGCGGCGCCTTCAATGGCCTGGTCGGTGACCAGACCGGAGGCGCGATTGTCCGACGCGCGGAGTTCATACGTCATGGAATTGGCAAAATAGAGCGCGATGGCGACCAGGCCAATGCACACCCAAAGGACGATGATGAGGACGGAGCCTTTTTGGGAACATCGAACACCCAACATAGAACGCCCAACATCCAATGAACCGCTGCGCCCAACGTCATTGGGCTTTCGATGTTGGATGTTGAATGTTGGATGTTGAATTCTCATTTCAAAGCACGGCATTCGTACGCGACTGAGAATCAACCGGCACCAGCATTTCGATGGGTTGAGTCGTCGCGGGGTTGTTCCCGGCCAGTTGAATCCGCACACGAACGGCGACCGGCAGATTGGTGTTCACCGAGGTAATGCCGGTGGTGTCCCAGGTGTCGGACCATTGCGAACCGTCGAAACAGGAAAATTCGATGCTTTGCACACCCCCCAGCATCCATTGGTCGGCGACGTCCGGCATGGTGGTGGCCATGACGTTCCGGGTGACGCTGCGATACAAATCCTTCCCCGATGCATTGCGGTCGGTCGGGTCTCTCAATTCGTAAGTGACTTTTTGGATGTCGCCCCACGGCGCGTTGTCGCGCAAGGCGCCGGTGGCGGTGTACATTTCAATGGCCACTGGCTGGCTGATGCCCGGACTGGTGAGGGTCCCAACCCGGAAATCGCCGGACAAAACCTTGGTGGTACCGTTGGTGGGCGTCACCGCACACTCCAAATCACGGCGCATCACCGACAACGCCTGGTCCACCGGGGTCGCCCCGTCCACCGCCGCCTGCGTCACGTCGCGCAGATGCAAGGCGGCAAAAAAGACGCTGCCCACCACGGCCAGCACCAATGCCGCCACGCCCACCGCCAGAATCATTTCGATGAGCGTGAACGCGCGGAAGAAAAGTCGAGGGTCGAGCGACGAGGGTTGAGAGCAAAAAACCGCCCACGCATCGTGAGTCGGCCCTCGACTCTCGACGCTCGACTCTCGACCTGATTGGCAATTAAGTTTCATTGGCTCAAACCGGTTGTGCCTGGCACCTGTACATTTGCCAGTGTGCTCATCATGACGGAGTAGTCATGGCCCTGCGCCGAAAATGTCACCTCGGCGGTCAGCAAACGCATCGCCGCCGTTGTATCCACGGGCCAGTTCTGGTTGTTCAGCGTCCAATGAAATTCCTCAGCCCCTTCGGCGATGGTTCCATTTTGCGAACCCACGTTCCAGTTGGTCGTCACGATGCTTTCATTCAAAATCCGGTCGCCGATACGGGCCGCGACGCCTTTGCGCGCGGCGACTTCACCGGCGAGGCTGGCCACGTGCAATGCCTCGACCGCCGCTGGAATGACGATGGCCAGAAACAACATCGCCGCCAGCACCTCCGCCAGCGTAAAAGCGGCCTGGTAGGGACGCCGCGCCGCGGCGTCCGGTCGGCGCAGCGCGCCGACCCTACCTTTATTTGCCTGTGTTCTGAATTTCATAACCATTACGGTCGCGTGATTCAATCAGCCAGAGCGCATGACCCTTGGCGTCCGCCAGGCGCAGCGTTTGCGGACTGTTTTCATCCACCGTGCCATCCGGCAAGAAACGGATGGCCGGCAAACCGCCAAACCTGGTCGTGCCCGCCGAGCCGTTGTTCACAACTGCAATCTGCAAACTTGTGTCCAGCGCCAGGTTTTCGGCCTTCGGGTCGCCGTTCCGCCCCGGGGTCTCCGCCTGGAGCCCATAGGCGCCCTGCTTTTCGTCCAGCCACAACACCATGGGCAGGCCTTCCGAAACGGCGCGGCTCTGGCCTGCATGAATCAGCGCCATCAACCGCCGCGCCTCGGAATCCAGCGCTTGTCCGCGGATGAAATTCGACATCGCCGGCGCCGCCAGCGACGTAATGACGACCACCAACGCCATAACGAGAATCAGTTCGATCAGTGTAAAGGCCGGCGTGAATTTCGAATGGCGAATTTCGAATACCGAATCTGTCTCCGCCCGGCCTTTGGCAGGCCTTGGCGGCATTCGCAATTCGTGATTCGTAATTCGTAATTCCATCTACTTTGTCCAGTTGCCAATGTCATCGTCCGATCCTGCTTTCCCGTCGGGTCCGATGGAGTAAATATCAAAGCCATTGGGATTATGCCGGCCGGGAAAAGCATAGACGTAAGGATTGCCCCAGGGATCCTGCGGAAGACTTTCCAGGTACGGTCCGTGCCAGTTCCGGGCGTTGCTGGGCTGTTGGATCAAATCCTGCAGGCTCTTGGGATAGAAACCATTGTCCACCTCATAGGCGTCAAGCGCGGTCTTGATGGAAGAAAGGTCTGCGTGGGCAGCAGTCTGGCGCGCTTGTTCGCTGCGGCCCACCATCTTGGGAATAACGATGGCGGCCAGGATGGCGATAATCGTCATGACCAACAGTATTTCAATGAGCGTGAACGCACGGCGGCGAGTTCGGAGTTCGGAGTTCGGAGTTCGGAATTGGATTTTCATGGTTCGTCAGGGGGTAAATTTTATTTGATGTAATCCTGCAGCGAGAACACCGGCAGCAACATGCCGATGAAAATGGTGCCGATAAACGCAGCGATCAAGAACAGCATCAATGGTTCGGCGAACGACACGGCGGTCTTCAGGTTGCGGTCCAGATCGGATTCAGTAACCACGGCGATGCGGACGAGTTCAGAGTCCAATTTGCCGCTTTCCTCGGCCACGGAAATCATTTCCAGGACGGAGCTGGAGAACAAATCCTTGCATTCCGCGAGGCTTTGGCCGAGCCGGCCGCCCTGTTGCACCCGCTGGATGGATTCCGCAACTGTGTCCACCAGAGTCTGGTTACCAATGGACTTGCGCGCAACATTCAAGCCCTGCACCAACGGCACACCGGCACCGAGCAGCGTCCCGAGCATCCGGCAGAAGCGGGCCATGGCAAATTGCGCGACCAGCGGGCCAACCAGCGGTGAGCGCAACACCAGCCGCTCCCAGACCCGCCGGCCTTTTTCAGAGGCAAACCAGGTACGCGCGCCAAAGAATACCCCCGCCAAAACCACTGCGGCAAACAACCCGTAGGAACGAACGACGTGACTCGCTCCGATGATGAGTTGGGTAATCAACGGCAACGTCCCGTGGACGCTGGCGAACATCTTCTGGAATTTGGGAATGAAAAACACCAACAACAATGTCAACACCAGCAACGCCACACAAAACAAGACGCACGGATAAATCATCGCGGTCAGCACCTTCGATTTCAGCTCCTTTTCGCGCGACTGGAAATCGGCGATTTGCGCCAGCACCACATCGAGAAATCCGCCGGCTTCACCGGCCTCCACCATCGCGACATAAACGCGCGGAAAGACGTCTGGCGATTTTGCCATCGCATTGGCCAGCGACATGCCGTCCACAACCAGGTCGTGAATTTCCTTCCATTTGGCCGCGACGAATGGCGACGCCGATTCCTTGTAGAGAATCACCAGCGCCCGGCTCAACGGCACGCCGGCCGCGAGGAGGCTGGACAGCAGGCGCGTGAAATTTTCCAGCGCCTTGGCAGAAACCTTCCGCGATTGCCATTTGAGTGAAATTTTCCCGAGATTTTCCAAACCCGCCGGCAGGGCCATGCCGTTTTTGGCGGCCGCAACCGCCTTTTCCACCAGATTTACCGGACGCAGGCCCAGTGTTTCCATCTGGCGCAGCGCATCGGGCCGGCCCGCAGCATCAAGCACGCCCTCGGCCATTTTGCCGTCGGCTTGCAGTGCTCGGTAGGAAAACGTGGGCATTTTAGTGTTTGGCAAACATCCAATTCATATTTCACCTTGCTGCCGCGATGCCAGCGGGAGTTTGAATCTCCGCCGATTTGTCCTTTGCCGACCGCGCCACCTCCTTGGCGGTGGTCACACTTAAAACCTCTTCAACCGTCGTGATGCCCAGACGAACGAGCCGCCAGCCATCTTCGGCCAGCATCTTCATGCCGGCCCGCCGGGCGACCTCGCGAATCTGGTCGGTCGAGGCATTTTTCAAAACGAGCTGCCGGATTTCGCTATCGGTGTCCATCCACTCAAAAATCGCGTGCCGGCCGAAAAATCCGGTGTTACGGCATTCCCGGCAGCCGGTCGAACGGTAAATGATGGTGCTCGCCGGGATACCAAGCTTTTCCTTGAGCGCCGACGCGGTCGGTGAATCGTCCGCCTGCTTGCAGTGCGGACAAAGCACGCGGACCAGGCGTTGGGCGAGCACGGCTTCCAGCGATGACGCGACCAGATACGGTTCGACGCCCATGTCCACGAGGCGGGTGACGGCGCCCGGCGCATCGTTCGTGTGCAGCGTGGAGAAAACCAGATGCCCGGTAAGCGACGCCTGCACGGCAATCTCCGCCGTTTCCTTGTCGCGAATTTCGCCGACCAGAATCACATCCGGGTCATGGCGCAGGATGGAACGCAAACCGCGCGCAAAGGTCAGCCCGGACTTCTCATTGACCTGAATTTGATTGACGCCCTTGAGTTGATACTCCACCGGATCTTCAATCGTGATGATTTTGCGGACCGCATCGTTGATTTCATTGAGCGCGGTGTAAAGCGTGGAGGTTTTGCCGCTACCGGTCGGGCCGGTGACGAGGATGATGCCGTGGGGCAGTTCGAGGACGCGGCGGAAACATTCCAGCTCGCGCTTGTCCATATCCAGTTGCTGCATGCCGCGCAACGTGGCGTTTTGCCGGAGCAGACGCATCACGACGGCTTCCCCGTGAAGCATGGGAATGATGGAAACACGGATGTCCACTTCGGCGTCGTCAATGCGCACCTTGATGCGGCCGTCCTGCGGCAGACGTTTTTCGGCAATGTTGAGGTGGCTCAAAATTTTGACGCGGGAAACGATGGCCGGCTGGAAGCGCTTGAGTTGGGCGGGCACGGAAATGTCCTGCAACACACCGTCAATACGGTAGCGGATGCGGAATTCATCCTCGAACGGTTCCAGATGAATGTCGGACGCGCGCAGTTCAATGGCGTCCTTCAATACCTGGTTCACGAAGCGGATGATGGATGCCTCGTCTTCCTCGACGGCGGCGAGGTCGGTGTCCTCGGCGTTTTCGTCAACGACTTCCAGGGCCTTTTCCTCTTCGAGCGTGCCGATGGTGTCGGCGCCGACCCCGAGGCGTTTTTTGATTTCGCGCTGGATGGCTTCGCTGGAAGCCAGAATCGGCTTTAGATTCAGGCCGGTCAGGGTTTTTAGCGCGTCCAGTCCTTGCGTCGCGAAGAGGCGGCTGGTGGCGACTTCCACCGTGCCGTTCAGGCGCTTGAGCGGAAGCAATTCCTCCTTCAAGAGGATGCGGGCGGGAAAGAGCGAGAGAAGCTGACGGTCCGGTTCAACGTCGTCCAGCGTGGTATAATCAACCCCGTATTCGTTGGCCAGCCAGCGGAGAACGTCTTCCTCCCGTTCCATCGCCGGCCGGGTCTTGGCCAAAACCGCCGCGTCAATGGCCGACAATTGCTTGGCGGCAACCATGCGCTCGAGCAATTCCTTCAAAGGTGCGACTGGATTGGCGGTTTCGTTCATTTATTTTTTGTAGCGGCGGTCTATGACCGCCGCTGTTCTCAGATTTCAGATGCGGCGCTCACAGAGCGCCGCTTCAAATTCCAGTTAATTAAGCAATCCCAGCAAAGTGGCCTGCGCCTCCTGTTTCACAGTCAGCACCTTGCGAAGTTGCGCTTGCGCCTCGGTGAGCTTGGCTTGTTTGGCAGTCTGCGAAGCTTCGTATCTGGCCAGCGCCGCTTTGATTTGCGCCGGCGGCGAGTTGTCATCAATCGTTTTTTGCAGAGCTTCAACTTCCGGGCTGGGTTGGCCGCCAAAGAAACCACCGCGGCGACCACCGCCGTTGGCATTGTCACCATTGCCGCCACGGTTGCGGAACATGCGCCCCATGCCGCCGCCAAAGCCCACGTCACGGCGCGCGTCCATTACCTTTTGGATCAGCGGCTGGACGGCACCCCAATCGGTGTCGTTGGTAAAACCAAGTTGCTCGCGGATATTATCCATCATGCGCTGCTGGAACTGAGCCGGGTCGAAGTTGCCCCGACCAGGCCCGCCCTGCCCGCCTCCGCCTCCACCATTGTCGTTTTGTGCCAGAAGACTGCCAGTGCTCAGGCACAAGGCAGCAGCGACACCCCAGATTGCGAACGTTTGATTCAGTTTCATTATAATGCGCTCAGGTTGAAGTGTGGTTTAATTTTTGGCCGTTTGCCGGGGAACAAAATTCCCAGGCACACGGCCGCGATTTGTTATCAGGCAGGGAACGTGCCAACCGATAAATCCCAACAAAAACCGGGGAATCTTGGTGACGTACCGCGCAAATGTTTCTCAGCCGGATCCGCGTCGCGCAGAATTTGCGCACTTCGGCCAGCCAAACTCCCATTTACATTTTGACTAACTGACTTCAGCCGTTGTAGGCTGAAATGCTGTTGGTAAATGTGCGAGTTGACGTTTGGTCGCATTAAACTTTGCAACCCTGTGTCATTTAGAAGGCGAGGCAACGATGAAAACAAATTCCAATGGGAAAACCGCTCAATCACGAGGCCGCCTCCTTTCCCGGCTGGCACCGTTGGCGCTGGCGATTGCAACCCTGGCCGCCGTCGCCGGTTGCCAAACCGAGCCCTCCCAGTTCGTAGCGGCAACTCCCACCGTCACCAATTCCATCCGGCCGGTCATCCCCGAAGCGGTAATCGCCGATTTCCCCACGACAACGAACAACCCGGCCTCATTCACTTTGCGGGAAGGTGACATCCTGAAAATCAGCTTTCCGGGATCTCCCAATTTGAACAACGTCCAACAAATCCGAACCGACGGAAAAATTACCCTGCCTTTGGTTGGGGAGGTGCAGGCGGCAGGCATGACGCCGATCGATCTGCAGAAAAAATTGATGGATTTGTACGCTCCGCAACTGACGTCAAAGGAAGTCACCGTAGAAGTACAAAGCTCCTCCTTCCCGGTTTACGTGAGCGGGGCAGTGCTCCGCCCGGGAAAAATTTCATCGGATCATCCCATTACCGCCCTTGAAGCCGTAATGGAAGCGGGCGGGTTTGACTACATCAAGGCCAACCTGAAAAACGTGAAGGTGATCCGGCAGGAAGGGGACCGGACGAAGAATTACCCATTGAATCTAAAGCGGGCCATGGAAGGAACAGCCGGTGCGCCGTTCTACCTGAAGCCCGGCGACATCATTTACGTGCCGGAAAAATTCTCCTGGTTTTGACCTCCTGTTCTTCCCGGGGAACTTTCGAGCCGCAAGGCTTCAATAGGCGAAACCAATTTCAAACCCGACCTGATGGCTGGTAAAACTGAAGCCCGATTGGGTGGAGGCGTCGTTGCTGATTTGGTAAAAGATGGCGACGGTGCCGCGTTTGAGAAAGGAAGTTCCCAGTCGTGTGTTGAAGTAGTAGTAATCGTCTTTGCGATTGGACGGCAGGCCATTTACCGAGCTCACATATTTGATGTTTTGATAGCCGCCGCCGAGATCCAGGAACAATCTGCCCAACAATCGTTGATTCACGTCTCCATTAACACCGACACTTTCAGTCACTTCGTTCTGTAACTCGGAAACAGCCACCGTCCGTTCAGCATCCAGGGAAATCTTTGTGTGCTCAAATGGCTGGTATTGAATCCCACCGCCGAAAACCGGGTTAAGTGCGTCACTGATACTACTGTTTAGATACTGCCGGTCTTCCAATCCGCCATTGAGCTGGAAACTGATTTTGTCCGTGGCCCGCCATTGGACCCGCGCCTGATATTGTTCGAAAAGCATGTCGGGGCCTGTCTCCACATCGTCGTACCCCAATCCCACACCGAGCGCTACATTGAACCTGGCCCAAAATTGATAATTCAACCAATCCAACGTTGACCATTCGCGGTAAGTTTGAATTTGAGACTGGTCGGCGAAGGAGAAATTCTGATTGACGGCCAGATCCAGCGACATTTTGCTGTTGATAGTATAGGTGCCATTGAGGGCGGTGACATAATTTTCCAGATGAGTCTGAGTCGCCGTTTCGACCTGGGGCTCGGCGGATTTCGTGTAGCTTTGTGAAAGCCCCAAAACCCAGTCTCCGTAAACCGTGCCACCGGTCAGTTTGACATTCTGGTTGAAGGTATTTTGAAAACTGCGGCTGGAATAAACCATCCAAGTGGGGTTGTAATCCAAAATCCAATGGTCACCGACATCCAGCCGAACGCCCGGAGAAATTTGCTGAATCACGGTGTTCACCGGCTGGCCCGGCGCGGCCAGGATTCCCTGTGCGTAAATGAAGCTGTAGTCTGGATGCGGCCGCAACGTCAGGAATTTATAGCGAAACGGCTGTGCCAATTGTTCCCCGGGAGCCCCGCCGGCAGGATTAAACACATCCATTTCCGTGTTGGCAAAGGGCTGCAGGGCGGGTGGCGTTTCGGTAGTGGCGGGAGGAGACGTTATCACTTCCTGTGCCTGTGATCGGCGGCTCAACACCAATAATCCAAACAACAGGGTTCGTCCCCATAACTGAATGTTCTCATGAGAACAGGCAACCCCCCAATTCATTTTAGTTTTCAGCTTCATATAGATCAGGTCGTGTTACTTAAGGTTTCAGCGGGAAATCAAGGAGGCATTTCGCGGCGCACTGCCATTCACGCGCAAGGCGGCCACATTCCAACTGCGGAGTGAATCTTCGAGCGCTTCCTCGACCGGGCGTATTTTCACCCCCGCAACGAGCAATTTGGAAACGTCAAGGACACAATTGGAACGCAACGCCCTGGCGCCGTGACCGTAAAATTCCTCCTCGTCCTTCCAGAATTCAAAGCGCCGATTGGGCTTCAAGATCCGTCCAATCATTTCAACGACCCGTCGCGTCAAAGCCACACCGGGATTGGTCATGTTGTAAACTCCAAACGGCGCCTGTCGTTCCCAGAGGTCCAGACAAGCCCGGACAAAATCGTCAAGATGAGAAAGCGAATTCACCCCATCAAAGACCTTGGAGTAGTTCTGGATTCGCCAAAGGAAATTTCGAGGTTCACTCCGCTCGTTGAAGGGCATTCCCGGACGCCAGAGATAGACATCTCCCACCCCGCGAATGGCCTCTTCGGCCAGGGTCTTGGTCCCGCTATAAAAGTTACAGGGCGCATTGCGGAAGGAGAAATTGGGCTCGTCCCATTCGGTGTAGCCAAAGATTTTCTCGGGACTTTCGGCAAACAATTGCCGCAATTCCGCCCCTTCGACCATCCGCGTCCCTTTTTCATCAATGAACTTGGCGCCATGATAAATACATCCCGATGAAATATGGCCCCAGGGCGTGCTGGTCATTGAGCAGGCGCGGGAGATGGTCTGGGGGAGCAACGTGTTCGCGAAAAGGGTTTCCTCGCGGGCCGTCTCGCAGGCGTCCACATTAGGCCGGCCCGGATAGCCCGCGGCGTTGATAATAAATTCCGGCTTCAGTTTCCGGATGTAATCAAACAGGAGTTCAAAACTCGTGTAATCAATCGCCCGGCGGGTAAGCGGGATGAAACTATACCTCCGGCGACGCAACTCCGTTGCAAAAGCCTGCCCCATGTAGCCACTTGCACCCAGCAGCAAAATCATGGCGAATAGATTATTGGTCCGTTGAAGTTCAGGCTTTCCACACCTGACGTGGTTTTGTTCTCAGGCCGGCCATGGCGTTTCGCGTGTCCACAATGCAGGAAACCCAGTCGGCCAGTTCCTGATAATTGACCGCCTGATGGTTGGTGGCGACGATGACCGCGTCGAATCCTTGCAAAGTTTCGCGGTTCCAACTTACCGAACAGGTGCCCGCCCAATGAGAATGTTCCCGGGTAATACGAATCACCGGCACATACGGGTCATAGTACGCGACCTCCGCTCCGCGCGCCTTGAGGCGATCCATCAGGACGTAGCTCGGTGATTCGCGGTCATCATCCACATTCGGCTTATACGCCAGCCCCAACACCAGCACGCGGCTGCCATTCATCGGCTTGCGCAAAGCATTGAGCGCCTCGGCGGTTCGGTTCACGACGTGTTCCGGCATTGCCGTATTGATTTCGCCGGCCAGTTCGATGAAACGCGTGTGTTGGCCGTATTCGCGTGCCTTCCACGTCAGATAAAACGGATCAATAGGAATGCAATGTCCACCCAAACCCGGCCCCGGCGAGAATGCCATGAAACCGAAAGGTTTTGTCTTGGCGGCCTGGATGACCTCCCAAATGTCAATATCCATGGCTCCATAAACGAGTTTCAGTTCGTTGACCAGGGCGATGTTCACACTGCGGAAAATGTTTTCGAGCAGTTTGGTGGCTTCGGCGGCGCGGCAGGAGGAAACCGGCACCAGGGTTTTAATGGCCCGGCCATAAAGCGCCTTCGTCCGCTCCAGACAAGCCGGCGTGTAACCGCCGATCACCTTTGGGATAACTTCCACTTTGCTCTGAGCATTTCCCGGGTCTTCCCGTTCCGGCGAAAACGCCAGATGAAAATCCACGCCGGCTTTCAAGCTCGAACCGGCCTCAAGAACTTCCCGCAGGTCCTCGTCGGTCGTGCCGGGATACGTTGTGGATTCCAGCACCACCAAAGTTCCCTTCGTCAGGTGTGGCGCGATGGCCTTGCCGGTTTCGATGATGAATGAAATATCCGGTTCACGGTTTTTGTTCAGGGGCGTCGGCACGCAAATAATCACCGCCTCGGCTTCCTGGACGCGGCTGAAATCGGTGGAGGCGACCAGGGCGCCGGTATTTACCGCCTCCGAGATTGCATTGGCCGAAATGTGTTTGATGTAACTGCGCCCGCCGTTGAGCGCCTCGACTTTGGATGGATCGATATCCAGACCCAGGACAGTGACGCCCGAACGCGCAAATTGAAGCGACAGGGGCAGACCAACGTAACCTAAGCCAACGATTGCAATTTTCATGGTGATTATGCTTCGACTACAATTTGAATGATGGTTGAAACAAATGGGGGAACAGAGCTGACCGGCCGCTCACAAATCTTCGCAAACGTTCCAAATAACGCCGGGTAACGGTTTTTTCAATCGAATCACACGGCTTCAATTCAACTGATTCAACATACGCTCAACAATTTTCTCCCCGATGGCCAGTGCCGCGGTGGCGGCCGGAGAAGGCGCATTAACCACGTGCAGGATACCGCGCTGTTCTTCAAATTGAAAATCCCCAACCAATTTCCCATCCCGCGTCATGGCTTGGGCCCGGACACCGGAGCCACCGGTCTCGAGGTCGTTCTCACAGATGGCCGGGACAAGCTTTTGAAGAGAACGACAAAATTCGCGCTTGGACAGTGAACGATGGATTTCATAACCGCACAAACTGGGATACGCCGCAAGGAACTTCCACAAACCGGGAAAGCAAAGAGATTCAGCAAGATCGCGCGCGTTGATTTTTGACCATCGATAGCCTTCTCGCGAAAACGCCAGCACAGCGTTTGGACCGGCTTCAATCCCGCCGTGAATAAGCCGTGTGAAATGAACCCCCAGAAACGGAAATTTGGGATCCGGCACAGGGTAAATCAGATTGCGAACCAAGTGTTGTCGTTCTTTCTTGATTTGATAATACTCGCCACGAAATGGAATGATTTTGGCCGCCGGTTTCTGTCCGGTCGCGCGTACAAGCCGGTCGGAATAAAGCCCGCCGCAGGTCACGACAAACTGTGAAGAAAACTCCCCGGCGGAGGTTTCCGCAGTCCAGCGTCCCGAATTGGAAATAAATCTGAGCAGCCGGGTGTTCAGACAAATTTTCCCTCCTCGTTTGCAAATGAGCTCGCCCAGTTTTTCGCAAACGCCCGGATAATCCACAATGCCTTCCTGTGGCACATGAATCGCGGCGAGGCCCGCGGCGTGCGGCTCGATTTCCCTGATTTGTTCCGGTTTCAATTTGCGCAACCCGAGCAAGCCATTGGCATTGCCGCGTTGCCAGAGATTTTCCAGCCAAGGCAACTCGGTTTCGTCCGTGGCGACGACAATTTTCCCGCATTGTTCGTGAGCAATGCCATGTTCACGACAAAAGGCAACCATTTGTTGGAGGCCATTAACACTGAGTTTCGCCTTCTCCGAACCGGGCGTGTAGTAAAGGCCGGAATGGAGCACGCCACTGTTGTTGCCGGTTTGATGAGCGGCCAGCTTAGATTCTTTTTCCATCAGCAAGATCCGTGTTTTCGGTCGCGCTTCCAAAAGCCGGAACGCCGTGGCCAGCCCCACTATGCCTCCCCCTACAATGATCACGTCGTAATCCATCGTGCGTTCCTCGGACTTTTCCGATCTGCAGCTTAATTCTTAATTGATTGGAATTCGGTACGACCTGCCCGCCCGCGCCCCAGCCAGGATCCAGCCATTCATCCAATGGCATGGCGGGAGCCATCACCACATTCGATGCGCCTGGAATCGAAACGTTTTCTCTAAGGATTATTGATTAGCAGCCTGAAGAACCGTTGAGGTGAAACCCCAAGGTTGTTGGTCACAACAATGGCGTTGCCCGTGCCGGGAATGGACCCGGGAATAAGAGTCCATGTCGGCGCAGCAAGATTGTCTTTGTACTCGAGTTGATAGCTTTGCCCGGCGACCGTTTGCCACGCAAAGGTCATCTGGCCGCCAGCCAAAGCAGCGCTGTTCAATTGAGGCTGCGCAAATACCGTCAATGTTCCATTTACAAAGGTAAAGACATAATTGGCCGCGCTCAATGTTCCGGCGCTGACCATGATCGGATAGGTTCCCGGAGGACTGCCGGTGGTGGCCGTAGTGCTTACGCTCGGAGCACCGATCAGGACGTTCGTCCCATCGCTCCCGGCAAAACCACTGTAATTGACCGTCAATGGCGGGTTCGGCAGTCCATAGGTTTCAATTTGGTTGACGGCAGTTACCGTTAATGTGGCAGGCGTAATGTTAGCCGACGACACCACCGGCTGGCTCAACGTGTAGTTCCCGGCCGCGCTGCCCGTCAAGGTCAACCCGTTCAACCATACTGGAATGCCCATGCCCACATTGGGGGTTGTAAAATTGGCCGTGTACCCATTCGTCGATACATTCACATTGCCCACGTCGGCTGCCAGTACCCCGTTCAACAACACACTATTCGAGGAGATAGTGGCGACCGTCGTTCCGTCATACACCTTGTTATTGGCAAAAAGACTCGGGTTAGGCACCATTACCCGGTAGAATCGTTGCAATGCGCCGCTCACACCGTCTGTCAGTGTGGCAGTTGAAGCGGTCGCTATTACATCCGGCGACAAGCTGTTCCAAGCACCCGCATTCAGGCTGTTTCGATACTGCACTCTATAGGTTCCATTCGTAACCGAAGTCCATGCGATGGTGGCAATGCCATTGGTCACGCCTATTGATGTAATCACCGGCGGAGGCACCGAAAGAATTGTAACTACTTTGCCCGTGATATTGGCCGCCAGTCCCGTCGGCTGTATCAGCGTGTAATTTCCCGCACTGGCTCCACTCAAAGTCAGTCCACTGACAGTGACTGGAATACCGGTCCCGACATTCGGAATAGCGAAATTGGCTGTATATCCGTTGGTCACCAAACTAACACTATCTCCATTGACGACGCCCACCAGCACCACGTTATTTGAACTGATCGTCGCCACCGTCGTCCCGTCATAGGCTTTGTCGTTGGCACTCAACCCCGAGTTCAACAACTTGACCCGGTAAAATCGCTGTAGTGCGCTGCCAACCGCGTTGGTTTGTGTAGCCGTTGAGTTGGTTGCCATAACATCCGGCGATAAGTCACTCCAGCCACCACCATTGAGGCCGCTGTTATATTGCACCCTGTAAATGCCTCCAGTAACCGAACTCCATTTGATGGTAACAACACCGTTGGTCAGACAAATCGAAGTAATTACTGGCACAGGCATTGTCGTCCCGATCGTCAAAGCCTTGGGAGTAATGTTTGCACTCAACCCGCCCGGCTGGCTCAAGCTGTAGTTGCCTGCCGCCGTGCCTGTCAACGTCAACCCGCTTACCGTCACCGTGATCCCGTTACCCGCCGCCGCACTCGCAAAGTTCGCCACGTAGCCATTGGTCGACAATGCCACGTTCCCAACGTCACCCGCCAATACTCCACTCAATGCCACGTTGTTTGAACTGATCGTCGCCGCTGTCGTCCCATCATACACCTTGTTGTTGGCGCTGAGCCCGCTACTGATCGTCACCCCCGCCTTCGTAATGTTCGCACTCAACCCGCCCGGCTGGCTTAAAGTGTAGTTCCCTGAGGCGCTCCCGCTCAGGCTCAGCCCGCTCACCGTCACCGATATGGCTGTCCCCACATTCGCACTCGCAAAGTTCGCAGTGTAGCCGTTCGTCGATATCCGCACATTGGTCGTATCTCCAGCCAACACTCCACTCAATGCCACGTTGTTTGAGCTGATCGTTGCCGTTGTCGTCCCGTCGTACGGTTTGTTATTGGCCGTTATCCCTGAAGTAATCGTTACCCCAAGCTTCGTGATGTTCGCCGTTAATCCGGAAGGCTGCGTTAATGTGTAATTACCCGCTGCCGTGCCCGTCAACGTCAACCCGCTTACCGTCACCGCGATCCCGTTACCCGCTGCCGCACTCGCAAAGTTCGCCACGTAGCCGTTGGTCACCAGGCTTACATTGGCCGTATCTCCAGCCAACACCCCGCTCAATGCCACGTTGTTCGACGTGATCGTCGCCGTTGTCGTCCCGTCATACGGTTTGTTATTGGCCGTTATCCCTGAAGTAATCGTTACCCCAAGCTTCGTGATGTTCGCCGTTAATCCAGAAGGCTGGCTCAAGCTGTAGTTGCCTGCCGCCGTGCCTGTCAACGTCAACCCGCTTACCGTCACCGTGATCCCGTTACCCGCTGTAGCGCCCGCAAAGTTCGCCGTGTAGCCATTGGTCGACAATGCCACGTTGCCCAACGTCACCCGCCAACACCCCGCTCAATGCCACGTTGTTCGACGTAATCGTTGCCGTTGTCGTCCCGTCATACGGTTTGTTGTTGGCTGTAATTCCCGACGTAATCGTCACCCCAAGCTTCGTAATATTCGCAGTTAACCCGGAAGGCTGCGTTAATGTGTAATTACCGGCTGCCGTGCCCGTCAATGTCAGCCCGCTCACCGTCACACTGATCCCGTTACCCGCTGTAGCGCTCGCAAAGTTTGCCGTGTAGCCATTGGTCGACAATGCCACGTTCCCAACGTCACCCGCCAATACTCCACTCAATGCCACGTTGTTTGAACTGATCGTTGCCGTTGTCGTCCCGTCGTACGGTTTGTTGTTGGCTGTAATTCCCGACGTAATCGTCACCCCAAGCTTCGTAATGTTCGCCGTCAGGCCTGACGGCTGGCTCAAGCTGTAGTTGCCCGCCGCCGTGCCCGTCAATGTCAGCCCGCCTACCGTGACTGGAATGGCTGTCCCGGCATTGGCACTGGTAAACGCCGCAGTGTAGCCGTTGGTTGATATCCGCACATTCGCCACATCTCCACCCAGCACTCCACTCAATGCCACGTTGTTTGAACTGATCGTTGCCGTTGTCGTCCCGTCGTACGGTTTGTTGTTGGCTGTAATTCCCGACGTAACCGTCACCCCAAGCTTCGTAATGTTCGCCGTCAGGCCTGACGGCTGGCTCAAGCTGTAGTTGCCCGCCGCCGTGCCCGTCAATGTCAGCCCGCCTACCGTGACTGGAATGGCTGTCCCGGCATTGGCACTGGTAAACGCCGCAGTGTAGCCGTTCGTTGATATCCGCACATTCGCCACATCTCCACCCAGCACTCCACTCAATGCCACGTTGTTTGAACTGATCGTTGCCGTTGTCGTCCCGTCGTACGGTTTGTTGTTGGCTGTAATTCCCGATGTAATCGTCACCCCAAGCTTCGTAATGTTCGCCGTCAGGCCTGACGGCTGGCTCAAGCTGTAGTTGCCCGCCGCCGTTCCCGTCAATGTCAGCCCACTCACCGTCACCGCGATGCCGTTACCCGCCGCCGCACTCGCAAAGTTCGCCACGTAGCCGTTGGTCACCAGGCTTACATTGGCCGTATCTCCAGCCAACACCCCGCTCAACGCAACATTGTTCGACGTGATCGTTGCCGTTGTCGTCCCGTCGTACGGTTTGTTGTTGGCCGTTATCCCTGAAGTAATCGTTACACCAAGCTTCGTGATGTTCGCCGTCAGGCCTGACGGCTGGCTCAAGCTGTAGTTACCCGCCGCCGTTCCCGTCAATGTCAGCCCGCTTACCGTCACCGCGATGCCGTTACCCGCCGCCGCACTCGCAAAGTTCGCCACGTAGCCGTTGGTCACCAGGCTTACATTGGCCGTATCTCCAGCCAACACCCCGCTCAACGCAACATTGTTCGACGTGATCGTTGCCGTTGTCGTCCCGTCGTACGGTTTGTTGTTGGCCGTTATCCCTGAAGTAATCGTTACACCAAGCTTCGTGATGTTCGCCGTCAGGCCTGACGGCTGGCTCAAGCTGTAGTTACCCGCCGCCGTTCCCGTCAATGTCAGCCCGCTTACCGTCACACTGATCCCGTTACCCGCGGCCGCACTCGCAAAGTTCGCCACGTAGCCATTGGTTGACAGCGCCACGTTCCCAACGTCACCCGCCAATACTCCACTCAATGCCACATTGTTCGACGTGATCGTCGCCGTTGTTGTCCCGTCGTACGGTTTGTTATTGGCCGTTATCCCCGATGTAATCGTCACCCCAAGCTTCGTGATGTTCGCCGTCAGGCCTGACGGCTGGCTCAAGCTGTAGTTGCCCGCCGCCGTGCCTGTCAATGTCAACCCGCCCACCGTCACACTAATCCCGTTACCTGCCGCCGCACTCGCAAAGTTCGCAGTGTAGCCGTTCGTCGATATCCGCACATTGGCCGTATCTCCAGCCAACACCCCGCTCAATGCCACGTTGTTTGAACTGATCGTCGCCGTTGTCGTCCCGTCGTACGGTTTGTTGTCGGCGCTGATCCCCGACGTAATCGTCACCCCAAGCTTTGTAATATTCGCAGTTAACCCGGAAGGCTGCGTTAATGTGTAATTACCGGCTGCCGTGCCCGTCAATGTCAGCCCGCTTACCGTCACCGTGATCCCGTTACCCGCCGCCGCACTCGCAAAGTTCGCCACGTAGCCATTGGTTGACAGCGCCACGTTCCCAACGTCACCAGCCAACACCCCGCTCAATGCCACGTTGTTTGAACTGATCGTTGCCGTTGTCGTCCCGTCATACGGCTTGTTGTTGGCCGTTATCCCTGATGTAATCGTTACACCAAGCTTCGTAATATTCGCCGTTAAGCCAGAGGGTTGCGTCAGCGTATAGTTACCCGCCGCCGTTCCCGTCAATGTCAGCCCACTCACCGTCACCGCGATGCCGTTA
Organism: uncultured bacterium; assembly: GCA_963708305.1. Classification (GTDB taxonomy): domain Bacteria; phylum Verrucomicrobiota; class Verrucomicrobiia; order Limisphaerales; family UBA11358; genus UBA11358. The sequence continues at coordinate 146,808 of CAVPSH010000001.1, forward strand.
CCCGCCGCCGCACTCGCAAAGTTCGCCACGTAGCCATTGGTTGACAGCGCCACGTTCCCAACGTCACCAGCCAACACCCCGCTCAATGCCACGTTGTTTGAACTGATCGTTGCCGTTGTCGTCCCGTCGTACGGTTTGTTGTTGGCCGTTATCCCTGAAGTAATCGTTACACCAAGCTTCGTGATGTTCGCCGTCAGGCCTGACGGCTGGCTCAAGCTGTAGTTGCCCGCCGCCGTGCCTGTCAATGTCAGCCCACTCACCGTCACCGCGACGCCATTACCCGCCGCCGCACTCGCAAAGTTCGCCACGTAGCCATTGGTTGACAGCACCACGTTCCCAACGTCACCAGCCAATACTCCACTCAATGCCACGTTGTTTGAGCTGATCGTCGCCGTTGTCGTCCCGTCGTACGGTTTGTTGTTGGCCGTTATCCCCGATGTAATCGTCACCCCAAGCTTCGTGATGTTCGCCGTCAGGCCTGACGGCTGGCTCAAGCTGTAGTTACCCGCCGCCGTGCCTGTCAATGTCAACCCGCTTACCGTCACCGTGATCCCGTTACCCGCCGCCGCACTCGCAAAATTCGCCACGTAGCCATTGGTTGACAGCACCACGTTCCCAACGTCACCCGCCAATACGCCGCTCAATGCCACGCTGTTTGAACTGATCGTCGCCGTTGTCGTCCCGTCGTACGGTTTGTTGTCGGCGCTGATCCCCGACGTAATCGTCACCCCAAGCTTCGTAATATTCGCCGTTAACCCGGAAGGCTGCGTTAAGTGTAATTACCCGCTGCCGTGCCCGTCAATGTCAACCCGCTTACCGTCACCGCGATGCCGTTACCCGCCGCCGCACTCGCAAAGTTCGCCACGTAGCCATTGGTTGACAGCGCCACGTTCCCAACGTCACCCGCCAATACGCCGCTCAATGCCACGCTGTTTGAACTGATCGTCGCCGTTGTCGTCCCGTCGTACGGTTTGTTGTCGGCGCTGATCCCCGACGTAATCGTCACCCCAAGCTTCGTAATTTTCGCAGTTAACCCGGAAGGCTGCGTTAATGTGTAATTACCGGCTGCCGTGCCCGTCAATGTCAGCCCGCTTACCGTCACCGTGATCCCGTTACCCGCCGCCGCACTCGCAAAGTTCGCCACGTAGCCATTGGTTGACAGCGCCACGTTCCCAACGTCACCAGCCAACACCCCGCTCAATGCCACGTTGTTTGAACTGATCGTCGCCGTTGTCGTCCCGTCGTACGGTTTGTTGTTGGCCGTTATCCCCGATGTAATCGTCACCCCAAGCTTCGTGATGTTCGCCGTCAGGCCTGACGGCTGGCTCAAGCTGTAGTTACCCGCCGCCGTTCCCGTCAATGTCAGCCCGCTTACCGTCACACTAATCCCGTTACCCGCGGCCGCACTCGCAAAGTTCGCCACGTAGCCATTGGTTGACAGCACCACGTTCCCAACGTCACCAGCCAACACCCCGCTCAAGACCACGTTGTTCGACGTGATCGTCGCCGTTGTCGTCCCGTCGTACGGTTTGTTGTCGGCGCTAATCCCCGACGTAATCGTCACCCCAAGCTTCGTAATATTCGCCGTTAACCCGGAAGGCTGCGTTAATGTGTAATTACCGGCTGCCGTGCCCGTCAATGTCAGCCCGCTTACCGTTACTGCGATGCCATTACCCGCGGCCGCACTCGCAAAGTTCGCCACGTAGCCATTGGTTGACAGCACCACGTTCCCAACGTCACCCGCCAATACTCCACTCAATGCCACGTTGTTTGAGCTGATCGTCGCCGTTGTCGTCCCGTCGTACGGTTTGTTGTTGGCTGTAATTCCCGACGTAACCGTTACCCCAAGCTTCGTAATGTTCGCAGTTAACCCGGAAGGCTGCGTTAATGTGTAATTACCGGCTGCCGTTCCCGTCAATGTCAGCCCACTCACCGTCACCGTGATCCCGTTACCCGCCGCCGCACTCGCAAAGTTCGCCACGTAGCCATTGGTTGACAGCGCCACGTTCCCAACGTCACCAGCCAACACCCCGCTCAATGCCACGTTGTTTGAACTGATCGTTGCCGTTGTCGTCCCGTCGTACGGTTTGTTATCGGCCGTTATCCCCGAAGTAATCGTCACTCCCAGCTTCGTGATGTTCGCCGTCAATCCGGAAGGCTGGCTCAAGCTGTAGTTACCCGCCGCCGTTCCCGTCAATGTCAGCCCACTCACCGTCACCGTGATCCCGTTACCCGCCGCCGCACTCGCAAAGTTCGCCACGTAGCCATTGGTTGACAGCGCCACGTTCCCAACGTCACCAGCCAATACTCCACTCAATGCCACATTGTTCGACGTGATCGTTGCCGTTGTCGTCCCGTCATACGGTTTGTTATTGGCCGTTATCCCTGACGTAATCGTCACCCCAAGCTTCGTGATGTTCGCCGTTAATCCAGAAGGCTGAGTTAATGTGTAATTACCCGCTGCCGTTCCCGTCAATGTCAGCCCACTCACCGTCACCGTGATCCCGTTACCCGCCGCCGCACTCGCAAAGTTCGCTGTGTAGCCGTTCGTCGATATCCGCACATTGGCCGTATCTCCAGCCAACACCCCGCTCAATGCCACGTTGTTTGAACTGATCGTTGCCGTTGTCGTCCCGTCGTACGGTTTGTTATCGGCCGTTATCCCCGAAGTAATCGTCACTCCCAGCTTCGTGATGTTCGCCGTCAATCCGGAAGGCTGGCTCAAGCTGTAGTTGCCCGCCGCCGTTCCCGTCAATGTCAGCCCACTCACCGTCACCGCGATGCCGTTACCCGCTGCCGCGCTCGCAAAGTTCGCCACGTAGCCGTTTGTTGATATCCGTACATGGGCCACATCTCCAGCCAACACCCCGCTCAAGACCACGTTGTTCGACGTAATCGTCGCCGTTGTCGTTCCGTCGTACGGTTTGTTGTTGGCTGTTATCCCTGAAGTAATCGTCACTCCCAGCTTCGTGATGTTCGCCGTCGTGGTTGGCTGAGTGAGAATGTAATTACCCGCATCAGTGCCATTCAGGAATAACCCGGCAATTTGCACGGTCTTGCCTGTACCCACATCCTTGTCGGCAAAAGATCCGCTCGCCGCACTGGTATTCAACGTCACGTCAGAACCGGTCAGGCCTTGTCCGGTCAAAATGGCGCCACTTGCATTGACTGTGGCATTAGTCGTCCCGTCATAAGGCTTGTTGGAAGCCGTGATCCCGGTCACTGTCAACTGCCCCTGGTTCACGGTCATTAAGAAGCTGTTGGTTGCACTCATCCCGTCACCATCAGTTACAATCACGCTGATTGTGTTCGTCCCAATCTTATTGGGTTCGGGTGTCAGGGTGATGGTGCGGTTTGTCCCGGCACCACCAAAAGCAATGTCACTGGTAGCATTGATCAACGTCGGGTCCGATGAGCTGGCCGTCAGCACCAAATTAGAGGCGGGAGTTTGCGCGTCATTAATTATAAATGGGATCGCTACCGTCGGTGTATTTACCGGCGTTGCTTGGTTCGTGAGACCACTGATAGTGGGAGGCGAAACTGTCGTAATTGCCAGGCTCCAACCACCAGCAATCTGACCACCAGCATCCGCTCCACCATCAACTACATATAAGGACCAGGTTCCGTTTGGCGAGAGACCATCAAACGTCGTCAGGTTTGTGGTGTACGGAGGCACCGGTGCCGGCGATGGGAATGCGAACTGTGGGTCTGTGTGGTTCGGCGCATAATCGGCAGGTTGAAAAGTGCCATCAGCCATAGGTGAGCAGCACGGAAGTGGATAGTACGCCTGGTCCGAAAGGGTAAACGTAAGATTCGTCATGGGATAGCCACCCACCGTATCGGACATAAGTACTACAGCTTGACTGTCGGGACCGACCAGGAGCACGTTCACGTTGCCGGGGTCCGTGTGGCTCATACCGTGCAGGGTCACTGTCACGTTTGTAATTGTACCAACTTCCCCTGAGACATTTATCGAAGACGGGTATGGCGTCGCAGCACTGGAAGCAGAAATCACAGTGTTCGAAGGATTGGCAAATACATCGGTTCCATTACCAGGCGGATTGACGGTCAGCAGAAAAGAAATATTGGTGCTGTTAAAACTGTTACTTGCGGTAATCGTGATCGTGCTTGTCCCGGTTTGCCCATCCACAGGTGTTATGACCAGCGCTTGCGTTGTGCCGCTTACGTCCACAATAACAAGATTTTCATTCGGCACCAGGTTGGTATTCGATGAAGACGCAGTAGCCGTCAGCAACGACGGGTCAACACCGGGATCGGTTATAAAAAATGGGAATGGGCCCACAGATACTCCGACCAGCGTTGTTTGGTCTGGAATCGGGGAAATCGTCGGGAGGGGCGGGACGGGGGTTGTCGCTGTCACCACCGCGCTATATCCACTAAAATTCCCCGCTGCGTCCGCAGCCCGCAGGCGGTAATTATAGGTTGTGCCTGGCAACAAACTTGCCGCGCCAGGCGTGTACGGATACATCCCCACGTACCGGGTAATTGAATTGGCATCGCTGTAATTCGTTCCGGTCGGAGTATCCAGCAGGTAAAAATTTGTTGATCCAACCCCTTGGCTGCGTTCCAGCAGGTATCCCGCAACCCCAACATCGTCTGTCGATGACGTCCAACTTAACTCTATATCAGCCAGGCCTACCGCACTCGCTGCCAGATTGGCAGGAACTGTCGGCGCGTTTGTGTCCGGATCCAAGTTCCCCCCTTCCCAAGGACCAATTGACAGGAGGTCATCAGTTCGTGAATACATGCAAAGCCCCGGATTGCCGGTCGTCTTCACATCCGCAGGATCCGTACACAACCACATAAGCACGGGATTACCATTCCGATACATGGTGACCAGTGGCGTGACCGAACCGGAGATTTCCAGCTTTACAATATCATTCGTTTGCCAAGTCTCCGTACTCCCAGCGACCTCTTGGTAGTACGCATTATTAATCCAATGGTAAATGCGGTAATCGTTCGGCGCGAAGACAAAGCCCATGTAAAATTGGGAGCCTGATGGTGGATTGGTCCAAATCGGATCCAAAGCATTGTCTCCCCGCAGAATCACACCTGTGAACGGTCCGATGGACGATAGCCTTGCCTGCGAGTACTGATCGGGGCTGAAACTGTTCGCCGACCAGTAGGCTTCGATATGATTGGTAGGCAAAGTGGCCACCACTAATCCATTGGTAATACTAAAAGACCCCAATGGCTGGGACGCGATAGTATACGACCAATTAGTCCCGATAGGCCCATCGGGTCTGTTAAAGTCGTCACTGGCCACTTCGGTGGTCTGAGCTTCCAGGCTGCTGACGTTGACGCAAAAGAGCATGGCGACCATCCATGCAATCGTTGGTCTTAATCTTTTGAAAAATCCCGACGCGAGCCTTCTACTGAAGGACAACGGTGGGGGAACATACTTTTCGTATATCATAGCATTTACTTGATCCGCGCTAACAGTCTCATCTCCCCATCATGGCGAGCATGAAATAATACGTTAACAGGCAATAACAAGTTAAAATCGGGCCGACAAAGTATTCGCAGCAGGCACAAACAATAAAAGTCTGCCTTCCTGAATTGAAATGAACCAAACCTCGTCGCCCGAACCACCGATTTCAGGGTATTCATATTTGCTTACACGCAGAGCCCCAATTATCATTAATTATACCAAAAAATTCAATTATCGCAACCGAACCCTTTTGGTCGAAGGACGTTGCAACATTCAAAATACTTATCAAAAGCGGCCTGGTTAGATCAAGCTACGAGATACTGTAAGATTTATGGCAAAAGCCAGCCGACGGGTCCGATTCCGATAAAGTCTAATTCCATTCAAAAGGACTGATTGCAGCCGGCAATTCAAATGCGATCCCGGACCGCGACATAGATTGCCGAGATTAGAGCGACAATTTTCGCCCGTAAAAAGCCTCCGCAAAACCACTGGAGGATGCACATTCAATTCCTCGAAGACGCAGTAACGCCCAGAATGTATCTGCCGTGAACCAATGTCTGTTCTTTTGGCTCTGAAAATGACGTAAAAGCATGGATATTTTTCTTTCGCATAGCTCGCGTGGCACGGGAATGTAAACATTCGGCAATCCGAGATCCCCGTCATATTTCGGGATTTCATATTCCAACACCAAATGATTGCGGAATGTGTTCCAAGCGAGATCAGACAACACACGATGGTCCTGGTGACGGTCATCCCGATACTGAGTCAGCACCAGGTCCGGCTCAAACTCACGTTTCACCTTTTCAAAGGCGCCCTTGATTGCCGGCCATTCGCTGGGAAAGTAACTTTCTCGAAAAGTCATCGTGCGAATCTTTCGAGAACGAACGCCGCGCAAAAACTCACTGGCGCTGTGCTTTCGCTTCACGCGCGCGTATTCCTCGCGCACTAAAGACAAGCCAGTAAATCTCGAGTTCCGGCTGTTCCTGAATCAAGCGCAAAATGGTTGCGCCGCAACCGATCTCGATATCGTCGCTGTGCGCTCCCAAACAAAGCACTTTTTTGACTCCATTCAACCGCAGGCTTGTCATAATCGTTCCCTTCAATCTTTAGGGTTCCAGACCGTCCACGGCGCCTTGCCCCGCGTGAACAGATCCTCCAGCTCCTGTCTTTCCTTGAAGGTATCCATGCACGCCCAGAAACCGCCATGCTGATAGGCCATCAATTTACCTTCGGCGATGAGCCGTTGGAATGGCTGTTCAACCAGTTCTTCTCCGTCGTGGATATAATTAAAGATTTCCTGTCGCATCACCATAAATCCGCCATTGATCCCGGCTCCGGCTTTGCCGATATGTTCGATGCTTTTCACCACCCCGCTGGCATCGGCGCTGACCAGATGGAAACTGGCCCTGGGTTTCACACTGATAAAACAGGCGGTATTCGCGCTCTGTTTGAAAGATTCGATGACCGAAGGCAGCGGCACATCTGAAAGGCCGTCGGTATAATTCGCCAAAAACAACTCCTCCCCTTGCAGATATTTCTGGACGGCTTTCAACCGCTGCCCAATGTTCGACATGAAACCCGTATCCACAAACGTGATATTCCAATCATGGATATCACTGCCCAACAACTCGATATTTTTCCCTCCTTTGGAAAAAACAAAATCATTCGTCACGCATTCGTTGTATTGGAGGAAATAATTCTTGATGACATCGGCCTTGTACCCCAGACAGAGAATGAAATCCTTATGACCATAATGGGCATAATATTTCATTACGTGCCAGAGGATGGGACGATAACCAATGGGCACCATGGGCTTGGGAATGGTCTCGGAGTATTCCCGCATTCGCATCCCCATGCCCCCACAAAATAGAACCACTTTCATATCAACCTTTGTTCGCGTTTACGGAATGATCTCCACAGTCGGAATCGGCACGACGAATTTTCCGCCCCACTCGCGAATGACCGCCATTTGTTTAATGATTTCGTCTTTAAAATTCCAAGGCAAAATGAGCACGTAGTCCGGCCTGGCTGCAACCAGTTTGTCCGGGGTCAGAATCGGTATATGCGTGCCCGGCAGGAATTTGCCTTGTTTGTAGGGATTGCGATCCACCGTAAAATCGAGAAAGTCCGTTCTGATCCCGCAATAGTTCAGGAGGGTATTGCCTTTGCCGGGCGCACCGTAACCGGCAACCCTTTTGCCGGACCGTTTGGCCTGAATAAAAAACTCCAACAACCTGCGTTTCGACTCCTTTACTTTTTCGCCAAACGTTGAATAGGTTTCCATGCGGTCAAAGCCGGCGGACAACTCACGCTCACGCAATTCGAGGACCCGCTGGCCGACAGGTTTGGAAGCGTCTTCCTTGTGGCGCGCGTAGATGCGGATTGATCCTCCATGCGTCGGCAGTTCCTCAACGTCGAACAAAACCAAATCGTGCGCGGCAAATATTTTTTCAGCCGCGATAAATGAGAAATACGAAAAGTGCTCGTGGTAAATCGTGTCGTATTGATTCTCCGCCATCATTCTCATGAGGTGCGGGAATTCCAAAGTAGCCACGCCCTGTGGTTTCAACAGGATGCGAATGCCGCCCACGAAATCGTTCAAATCCGGCACCTGTGCCAGCACGTTGTTGCCGGCAACCAGGTCGGCCACCTGCCCGGCGGCCACCATCGCCCTGGCCGTTTCACACCCAAAAAATTTCACAAGGGTTGGCACGCCTTTTTCAACTGCCACCTTTGCCACGTTGGCAGCGGGTTCCACTCCCAAGGCGGGAATCCCCTTCCGGACAAAGTTCTGCAACAGATAACCGTCGTTGCTGGCCAGCTCGACCGCGAGGCTCGCCGGGCCAAGATTAAACCGGCTGACGATCATATCCACGTAGTCCGCGGCATGTTTCAGCCAGGTGTCCGAAAATGAGGAAAAATAGGCGTACTCGGTAAAAATATGATCCGAGCTGACATAATCGCCAACCTGCACCAAAAGGCATTGCTCGCATACCCGAACATGGAGCGGATAAAATGGTTCCATTTTGTTAAGCCCGCTCGTGGTCACATAACTCTCGCACAGCGGCGACATTCCCAAATCCACCAGGGTCTGCCGAAGTGGCGTGCGGCAGAAGCGGCAGAGATGTTGGTTGTCGCCGTTCGAAGCTTTCGTTTCCGGCAACGGAGCGCTCATGATTCCTGTATCCATATATTTATGAAAGGTGTGGCTTGAATCGGGTTGTTTTCACGGGCGAAAATCCAGTCGAAACATTACCGGACTGAATCGCCCTGGGGTAGAAAAAAATCATTTGACCTCAGACTTTCGCATTGGTGCCTGCGGTTTCAACATCGGCCGTATCCGGATGTCCATGACCTCCGCCTCTTTGCCCAAAGCCAATGCTCCCACCACGCTTTCCGCCACTTGGGACGGTTGAATAAGGCGTTCAGGGCGGTACTTCAGACCCTCTTCGGCGCATAACTTCGCCTGCATCGGCGTTGCCGTTCGGCCCAGATACACGCTCAGGACTCTGACGCCCAATTCATTCAATTCTTCACGAAAGCTGTCAGCCAGGGCTTTGAGGGCGTGCTTGGTGGCTGAATATTGGGAGACACCTGCCGCTGCCGCCAGGCCCGCGGTGGAATTGATGAACACAATCTGGCCCTGCCGCTGGCTCAGGCTCGAAAGAAAAAGTTGTGTCAAGGCAAATGGGGCGCGGACATTGCAGCGATATTGCCGATCAAAATCGGACAGCGATGCGACGGCGAGATTCGACCGCACGATGACACCTGCACTATGAACGAGAATATCCACGCCTCCGAAATCACGGATGATTTTCCGTTTTAAGTCGCGAATTTCTGTGTCCTTGAGCAAATCAATCGTGTAGGGGACGACTTTGGAACCTGACGGTGCACATTCCCGGGCTACATCGTTCAGAATCCCCGCTCTCCGCCCAAGCATTGCCACCTGGACACCTTCCCGCGCCAGGGCAACCGCGATGCTTCGCCCCACCCCGCTGGTGGCCCCGGTAACAACGGCTGTCTTTCCCCGCAATCGCATATTCATTCTGTTTCCCGCAAAAGCCCGCTCTTTCGCAATGCCTCGGCAGCCTCGCTGACAGTGTCGAAACCCAGCTTCGAGCGTTCGGCGATATCCAGGAGCGAATGTGTGCCATCCGATTGATTCAACACCCACAGGATAGCTTCTTCCAATTCGCCGCCACTGGTGCCGCCCATCAGCCGATAGAGACCCCGGCGCCCCAGTTGAGGTTCGCATTTTGGATTCAGATTCAAGTACACGCGGTTTTTCTCCAACATCCGTACGATACACGATAACCGATCCAGCGATCCAGCCAGTGATTCCGGTTTAACGAGGCTCAAATCATCAGCGGAAGTATGGTATTGAGGATACTGGCCATTCGGCGTCCGCATAAAACAACCGACCGGCAGATTGATTCCGGGTGAGCAGTATTGACGCTCATCGTATCCATACGGGGAGAAGTCCGACACGGCAAAATCATCTCCCGTGTGCCGGAGGACATGTTCCACAACGCGGTCAATCTCGGCATTTCCCCGGCGGCTTCTTTTGTAATTGAAACGACCGGGATCGCCCACGCACGAAAGGACAAGGCCGTGTTTGATCCGCGAGCGAGCCGGCTCATTCAAAGCCAGCCACGTAATCGCGCCAATGGTCCCTGGAATCCAAATGAAGCGGTAGGAATAACGCAGCGGAAAGTTCGCGAGCTGCTGCGCCAGTTTTGCCGCCACCACCATCCCGGAAAGGTTGTCGTTGCAGAGGGATGGATGACACGAATGACACGATATCAAGACCTCTTCTTCGGTAGTTCCCTGAATTCCAAACTCACCATAGGTCAACTGCCCCGGCTCAAGAGTCGAGTCAATGCATATTTCATACTCTTCATCTCGAAGCTGTTCCCATTGATGATGACTCAGACAGAAGCCCCAGGTTTCCTTGTAATATGACGTACGATATGGAATCCAATCCGGCTTGTCCGGCAGCGTAAAGAGATGTTCCTTTAACTCCGCCAATCGCACTTTCCGATGCACCGGCACACTGTAATTGACCACGTGCAGGTTGGAATTTGAGAAGTCAACGATCTTCTCCCCCCGGGCATTTTTAATCCAGGCATCGCGAATGTTCCATTCTTTTGGAACCGTCCAGTCAAAAACCTGAGTGCCGCTGGGAACTTCATGCAGCGTCAAAGGAACAACCGCCTGCAGTTGTCGTAAGCTCTGGCGGAATCCATCGCCCGTAATACTGCGGCAAATCGGATAGAGCGCAACCAGGAGTTGATACAACTCCCGGCCACACCGGTCTGAATCGCAATTTTTCAAGTTATCGCGTAATGCGTTGCCGGCCATTTTTTCTATTCCTGCTGCCTCTATCCACAGGGCGGTCACATGTCAGTTATCGTGACGAATGGATTCTGGGGGACAATTCGCAAATGGCACAAGCAGGAATCTTAAACATAAACTATCAAAGTCTCCCTGCCCTGAAGTTAAAGTGGCGTTCTGGCGTCGCGGATGAATTGCACGTGCCCGTCGAGGAACACGCGATTGCGTCCTCCCGCATGAATTGTCCAACCAAGCAACGCCGGCGCAACGGTTGGAATGGTCTTTGGAAAATAAGAATCCACCGCCATTTCGACATCGCTTGGCCCGGCAACCGGACCGACCGTGGGATCGTTTGCAGCGGCGAGATCTGACACTGCCTTGGAGGCCGTCTTATTCCAGAAATCCTCCAGCATGGTGGAAGCGCTTAAGTCGTTTGTCCGGTCAAAACGCCACAACCAATAGCGCGTCACCGGCGTATTAGTAACAGCGGAAATTGACTGCATGGTTTGGACCACATTACCCACCGGTGAATTAACCGCTGCCGGACATGACCAAATCCGATAGTCGGCACTCTGGCTTTGCAGCACGACAGCGGCCCAACCGCCCCGGGGATCCGAGGGCGGCCAACTGGTCCACGGATGATAGCCGCCCAGCAGACTGCCCTTCAGATCGCGCCGGTCCGGAAACCGATCAGAATTATCGCCGAGGGCCATAGTAAACGCAGTGCCGATTTGCTTCAGATTCGAAAGGCACGCGGTTCTTTGGGCCACCTTTTTGGTCGCCGCAAGCACAGGCAACAGGAGGGCGGCGAGGATGGCAATGATGGCGATGACGACGAGCAGTTCAATCAAAGTAAACCCTTCCGGGCCGCGCTGAGCCGTGGAACCCGCTCGTTCGTACGAAGCGCGCCACAGGACACGTCTGCAAGCGCGTTTATCAATGTCAAACGCCGTAGCAGGCGGACGGACGGAGAGTAAGTTCTTATGCAGAACAACAATCATTCGCAATATCTTTGCAGTTACTGTTGGTGTTAAGGGGCATCAGACATCGGGAATATTTGCCTGGTTCACGGGAGTAATCCGTAAACGGTCAATTCACTAATTGACGAAACATAGACCTTTCCATTGATCACCAGCGGCACACTGAACTTGGCGGCGAAATCCAAGGTGTCCCGCGTTCCAGCCTGGTTGCTGTCGTAGAAAATGTTCGTCAAGTTGGCGGGGTCATAAGCGCGGAGGACCCCGGGCGCCGTTGTTCCGTCTCCTGCCGGGTCAATGCCGAACCTTTCCACTACCCACAAGATCCCGTTACTGCTGCCGTTGGCGGAAATTGCCATGGGCGCGCCCGGATACCCGTATATTTCTGAAGATAGCGAAGTCGGTGTGCTGGACAACAGCCCATTGGTCAACTGATAGCACTTGAGGTTATCACTGACCGCGCTGAAATAGACATTCCCGTTGAAATAGACCGAGGGCATGCGGTTGCCGGTTTCGGAGGTATTTGGGGGTGTGCCCAGGACACTGGGCAATTCCTGTACGATGTTGGTGTCGCCATTCGCACTGTAAGCCCCCATGTGGTCGCGGTTGATGAGATGGATCGAACCGAATTTGCCCGCCGCGATCATCAAATGCGGGTGAAGACCGCTTTGATCCGGCAGCAGCAAGACACCGCCGGGGCTTAAATCAAGATCACTCGAATTCAAAGTCGCCTGGTTAAAAGGTGTGAAGTAATCCAAAACCGCGCCGCCGAGGCTGACTTTCAGAACGCTGTCTCCGTAATCACTTGTGCTAGCCTTAAAATCTCCGTTGCCGGTCGTAAAGAATAGATTTCCCGAAGCGTCGGCCGCAATCCCACCGCCGCCGTGCCAGACGCCTCCTTTTCCTTCGTTGGGCGTGGTACAAAATGCCATCACCCGTTGCAAATTGGTTGAATTGTATCCCAACACCCAGCCGTGGTAGATCGGTGAGTCCCCATGGTCGGCAAATCCAATATAAACCACGTTGGAAACCAGCAGTAGAGCCGGGCGCTGATTATTGGTAAGCGAGCTGAAAAAGACCATACCGCCCTTTGTCCCCAATCCCGTGCCGGGCACACTCGCCTGGATTACCACAGGACCACCAAACTTCTCGGCCCCCGTCGTGATATCCAACGCATGGAGCCTGTTTACATAGTTATTCGTGCCGTTGGAAGCCTCCTTGGTAGCGGCGACCACATACAATGTGCCATTCGTTGGGTCAATCACCGGAGTTCCGGTGATGCCGACCTCGCCGGGGACGTCCAATGGCTCGGTTGTCTCGGGCGAGGGAATAGTCGTAACCCCTGCGCCCGGATTGATGAAGCTGTCATGCCAGACAGGATTGTTCGTCAACCCGTCTGCGTCGAAGGCATAGACACTGTCATGCTCAGTGACCACAAACACCAGATTATGGTAGCCGCTGCCGGGCACATTTACGCCGGCCATATAAAGCGGCGAGGCGAAGGAAATTCCATCAATCGGGCAGGAGAAAAGTTTTCCGAACGTCGCCGGGTTGACGTTGGTCGGGTTCAATATCGTTTCGTTCAGATTCTGGCCGGTTCGTAAGTTGTCATTGTGATGGGTAAAGACGCCCGGATTGCCGGCAACGTACACCGTCGCACTGGCAGTTTGTGACAAATCCAAGGTTGTTGCCGTCACGGTATGGGTGCCGATGCTGTTTGGCGGTGAATATAGTCCCGCAGCAGATATGGTCCCCGAGGCGGGTGATCCACCGGCCAACCCATCCACCGACCAGGTCACCGTAAGGTTGGTCAAGTTGACCACGAACTGTTGCGGTTCCGTAATGGTCAGCGCCACCGCCCTCGGTTTGACCGCAAAGGTGGTGTACGCCTGGGCCACGTTTGAATAGGGTCCGTCATCCCCAGCGGCATCCACTGCACGGACGCGATAACTGAAGTTCGTACCGGTGGGCAAACTGGTATCGACGTAATTCGTTCCTTTAGACCAACCGATCTGTACAAAATTTGAGTCGCTGATTCCTTGTCGTTCCACGAGATACGCTCCGATTCCCAGTACGGCCGTGGCGGGGGTCCAACTCAAATTGATCTGGCTGCTGCTCACCGTTGTGGCCGCCAGATTGGCTGGAGCGGTCGGGGTGTTTCCCACCGGCAGATTCATGTCCGCCTGGATCTGTGCTGCTGTCAGGGCGAGGTTGTAAACGCGAACTTCGTCAATTGTACCCATGAAAAATTGGTTAAAGGTGGAGTCGCCGCCGATTTGCAACGCGCTGGTGGAAGTCAGGATGTTTCCGGTTTGTGCTCGGCTCGATACCTGGACTCCATTTACATACAACAACAGCGTCGAGCCGTCATAGGTCACGGCCACATGGGACCACTGGCTCCCAGGCAGTCCAGAGGTTCCAAAGGTCGCTCTGTCCGTGGCTCCAAACGTGCCGCCACCGGCCGGCGCATAGTTGGTGACTGATGATCCCTCCAAATAGTAATTGTCGCCGCCCTTGTAGATGACATCGGCATAATCACCTCCGGGATCGCTGCCATTGTTGACAGGATTCACCCATGCTTCCAGTGTCATTCCTGTGGTCAAATGCAATGACGCTGAATCTTTTACAGTCACGAAGGATGTGGACCCATCAAAGACCAACGCGCTCCCATACTTGCCATAGGGCGTCCAGGTCGCTGTGCCGATGGTTCCTTTGTTGGTATTTCCTGATGAATCCATCACGTTCGTTCCCACGCCTTCATCAAATGAATACGCCGCCACCAGACCGGGTACTTTCGCCGGCAAGGTTGTGGCAACAATCATAAATTCCTGTGGAACCGACGGATTGATGGGAATGCTGTTGGTGAATTGGCCGTTTCCAGAAAAAATGTTGGTCACGACTCGCTGTCCCAGCGCCAGCGGTGCCGCCAGATTGGTCGAAGCCATCACATAGTATGTGACACCGGCCAGACCGCCCGAACCGGTCACGACCAGATTGGATCCGGAAGTTCCTACTGACGAAAATCCCAACGTGGTCGCGCGTATCGAGTCTGATCCCGCGAGCCAGAATGCGATTGACAAAATAATTGTCGCGAGCCGGGGCACACCATGTCTCAGCGGTTGGAAGCAAGACTTGAACATAATAACAACGAAGAGAATTGGAGCTTTTACGAGTGTTTATTCCACGATTTCCTGTCTTTGTCAAATGGTCTCATTGACAGCGCGCCCACGATTTACGTTCCTGCTGGGTTTCAAAAGGCCGGACGTTAACCCGGCAGCGGTCAGTTTCGATCTCTTCCGCTATCACGCATAAACTGATGTCTTCGCGGTGAATGCCAGCTTTAAGGGAAGGCAGGCCACAGGAATATTTGCTCGCATCACGGTAGTAATCCGTAAACTGTCAATTGATTCATGGTCGTAACAGATTCATTCTGGGTTGCAACGTAGACCTTTCCATTGACGACGAGTGGGATGGCCCACTTGGCGTCCGCTCCCGCCGAGTCTCGAGACCCGGCCTGGTCGCTGTTGTACAGTTCATTGGCGAGGTTTCCGGCGTCGTAGGCATGGAGCGTGCAGGGAGTCGTCAGCCCGTTTCTCTGCACGGCCCACAAAATTCCATTGGAATTCCCATTGCCGGACACTGCCAGCATGGCACCGGGATAAGAGAAGCTCGCGGCAGATTGTGAGGTGGGGCTGGTGGACAACAAGCCGTTGCTTAACTGGAAAGCCCTCACGTTGTCGCTGACGGCGCAAAAGTAAACCGACCCGTTGAAATAGACCGGCGAGCCGAAGTTGCCGCTATCGTTGATAGGGCTGCTTGGGAAAATGTTTACCAACGATTGGACAATCTGGTCGGTGTTGGAATGGTAGTGTCCCATGTTGTCGCGGTCCACCAGGTAAATCGTCGCGTTCTTGCTGGCGCTGACCATCTCGTGCGTGTGCGGGCCGCTTTGATCCGGCAACAAGAGCACGCCCCCTGCACCCAAATCAAGGTTGCTCGCGTACAGGTCGGCCTGCACCATGGGCGTAAAGTAATCCAGGACCGCGCCCGCGGAACTGAGCTTGATGAAACTGTCTCCGTAATCGGTGCCACCGCTGCTGGCGTCGAACAAACCATCGGCGGTAATGAAGTAGAAGTTGCCGCTGGCATCCACTGCCGGGCCGTCGCCGTCCATCCAGATCCCCACCTTGCCGGCGTTGGGTGCGGCATTATAGACCAGGACCTGGTGCTGCACGTTGGTGGGCGTGTAACCCAACAGCCAGCCGTAGTAGGGTTCGACATCCCCGTGACTGCCGAAGACAAAACACACCATCCCGTCGGCCAGGAGCAAGGCCCCGCGTTGGTTTTCGTGCAGCGGATCGAACGGGACCTGGCCACCGGACGAGCCCGGGCCCGTGCCGGCCACAGTTGCTTGAATAACAACAGGAGCGCCAAACTTCTCGGCACCGGTGGCAATGTCGAGTGCGTGCAAGCGCTGCACATAGGTGGTGGTGCCGGAAACTTCCTTGGTCGCTGCCACCACATACAGCGTTCCGCTCGCCGGATCGATCACCGGCGTTCCTGTGATCCCGACTTCGTTGGGAATATCTTCCCCCGGGTCGGAGTCGGCGGAAGGCACCGTTGTTACCCCTGACGTTGGATTGATGAAACTGACCTGCCACAACGGGCCGTTGGTCAGTCCGTCGGCGTCGAAGGCGTAAACACTGTCGTGCTCGGTCGCCACATAAACCACGTTGTGAGTTCCCTTGCCCGGGATGGCGACGCCGGCCACATACAAGGGCGAGGCAAAGGTCAGCCCGTCCAGGGTGTAGCTGAAGAGCTTGCCGAAGCTGGCGGAGTTGACATTGGCCGGACTTAATACCGTTTCGTTTAAGTTCTGGCCCGTTCGAAAATTGTCGTTGTGGAAGGTAAAGACACCCGGGTTAGTGGTAACATACACAGTCGCACTGGCCGATTCGGACGTGTCCGATGCGGTTACCGTAACGGAATGAGTGCCGGCGTTGGTTGGTGGCGAATAGAGCCCGTTGCTCGTGATGGCTCCAGACGCAACCGAGCCACCAACCACGCCATCGACCGACCAAGTGAGGTTACTGCCGACGGTGCTGAACTGCTGCGTCTGCGTCGGTGTCAGGACCGCCACGCGCGGGCTGATCGAAAGTCCGGTATAAGCCTGGACCACCTGTGAATAAGGCCCCAAGTCACCCAAACTATCTGTCGCACGCACCCGGTAATTGTAATTCGTATTCGGGAAAAGATCGGTGTCGTTGTAGTTGGTGCTGCTGGTAGCGCCAATTTGCACAAAATCCGTGTTGCCCGCTCCCTCGCTGCGCTCCACAAAATATCCCGCCACTCCCAAGTCCCCGGTCGAGGCCGTCCAACTCAAGTTGACCTGATTGGGACTGATGACCGTCGCGGTCAAATTGCCTGGCGCGGTCGGAATATCCCCCACCGGCGTGTTCATGTCCGCTTGGATTTGCGCCGCCGCCAACGCCACATTATAAACTCGCACCTCGTCAATCGTACCTTGATAAAACTGGCCGTAATCGCTGTCGCCTCCAATCTGTAATGGATTTGTCGAAGTCGCAATGGCGCCCGTTTGCGCCCGGCTCGCCACCTGCACGCCATTGACATACAACCGCATCGTCGTCCCGTCATACGTCGCCGCCAGGTGCGTCCACGTGTTCACCGGCAGCGCCGCTGTCCCGTAGAGTGCCATGCCGGCGAATGAGCCCCCCGTCGCTGGCCGATTACTCGTTGTGGATGTCCCCTCCAGGTAATAATTGTCCACGCCCTTGTAAATCACATCCCGCCAAACACCACTAACCACTGAGGGATTCACCCACGCTTCCAGCGTCATCGCCGTGCCCAGTTGCAACGACGCCGAATGGTTGATCGTCGCCAGCGCGCTCACGCCGTCGAACACCAGCGCGTTGCCATACTTGCCCGAGGTTGTCCAAGTCGCCCCGCCAATCGTCCCGTTGTTCCCATTTCCCGAAGCGTCGAAAACCGTCGTTCCCGAGCCCTCATCGAACGAGTAGGCCGCCACCAGTCCAGGAATCGTCGTCGGCATGTTCGTTGCAATTACAAAAAACTCCTCCTGCACCGATGGGTTGATCGGACTGGAGTTGGTAAATCGGCCATTGCTGGAAAACACATTGGTTGAAATCCGATTCCACAGTGCCATGGGCGACAGCGTCAGATTCGTTGAAGTCAGGATATAGTAGGTCGCACCTGCCACGCCGCCGGAACCGCTGACAACCAAATTCGTTCCGGAAATACTCACCGACGAAAACGCCAGACCTGTCGCTCGTGCCGGGGATAGTCCCAGGACCAAACAGAACACCGAAAGAAAAACGGCACCGCCCCAGGGCGGCATCACGCCTTGGAATAAGTTAAAATCGGATTTGCACATAGTTCATGTGGAAGCAATTAAACGGTTGATAATTTTGATCTCACAGTTTCCGAGATTTGTAAAATGCTCCTCGTTGATGGCGATTTACCTTTCACCTGGTTCGTGGCGAATTTTAGACGTTCCCCAGTAACGGCCAGTTTCGATCTTTTTCCGCAATTGCCGACACCGGCAAGGGCCAATTGATCCGCAGTTTGGGGTCGTTGTACCGGATCCCGGCAGCCTTGTCCGGCGCATGGAACGTACTAATTTGGTAAAGCACTTCAGTTTCATCTTCAAGGGTCTGCAGCCCATGGGCGAACATCTCCGGCACATATACCGCACGCCGGTTCCGGGCGGTCAATTCCACCCCAACGTGTTGCAGGTAAGTTGGGGAGCCCGGCCGGAGATCAACAATCACATCGTAAAGCGCCCCCGCCGTGCAACGCACCAGTTTGACCTCGCCGGCGGGCGGCAGTTGGTAGTGAAGTCCGCGCAAAGTGCCACGCTTGCGATTGAATGAAATGCTCGATTGAACAAAAACCGGGGCCAATCCCCGTTCTGAGAACTCACGCGCGCAAAAAGTTCGTGCGAAACAGCCTCGGGAATCCTCATGCAGTTCAGGCTCTACAATAAATGCGCCGGAAAGTTTGGTCGGTTCAAATCGCATGGTTACTCCATAAAATCATAATTCACTGACATAGAAGGCGCGCGCCAATTATAAGAGTTTCGGCCGTGTCCACCGGCAACACCTCGCTCAAAACCACCGCGTAACTGCTCAATGTCGCCGTCGCCGTCCCGTCATACGGTTTGTGGCTGGCTGCAAGCCCCGAACTGATCGCCATCCGGCGTCGGGTTTGCCAACTCCAAGCGATAAAATTGCGGGTCGGCCTCCGGTAAAAAACTGACTGGTATTCGCCGCCAACAACGCCAACCGCATTCGTCACATGGATCCAGTTCGTTGTTTTAAGATCTGAATTTTGCTGCAGCGTGTAGCCCGACCCTACTGACGGCCATGTCACGACACCGTATTTGTCGCGGTGAGAGAAATACTTAACGATAGCGGTTTAACATTGACTCCAACACGAGCACCCAGTCGGGATCGCCGGCACTGTTGTTGCCCGGTGAAGTAAAGTTTTGCGTGCCGGTGTTTGAAAATGGCGAACCGGCAATAGCCGTGAAGGCATTCGCACTGGGGTCAAACCAGCGAGCGGAAATGGTGTTCTGGAGGTTGGTCATGGCGACAGTAATCGTTCCACCTTGCGGCAGATAGGCCATGCCGAGCGAGCCGTCCGGGGTTACCGCCGACGTCACAAAGTTATTGCCCGCTGATGAGGCCGCTTGAGACAAAGTTACCATAACCACCAGTCACAAAAGCATGAGTCTGATCGGGAACCAGCTTGTACCAGACGCGTGGACCGAACAGATTCGCCATGTATGCGAGCTGAGTCACACCTGGAGTATCGAGATAGTTCTGCCAGCCGGATGGAAATCTCACAGTATAGAAATTACCGTAAAGCTGACCGGACGCACCGGAGAGCATTGTCCAGTATTCCTGCATGCGCAGAATGCGTATCGACCCACCATCGGTGTTGCTGTTCGTCTCGTATTCATAATTGGCTTCGATCATGAAGGCCGGCATGGTGCTCGACTGGTTGTAAGCGTGAAGAACTTCAGCGTAGGTCGGAGAATAGGTGTAGGCGGCATTGAGGCCGACGATGGGCGCCCAGTTCGAATCATCCAATGAACTGCTGATATAGAAATCTAATTCTATGGTCTGAAGGTGATTCGTGTCATAGTCCATGATGCCTGACGCCACCGCCAGTACCACCGCATCATTGGAAGGGGTGCTCCAGTTTTGAAAATCATTTCCGTTGCTCCAGAGAACGTTCGGAAAATTCTTATAACGGTTTCCGAGGTATTGACCATAGGCGCGGCAATTGGCCGTGCCATTGGCCAGCATAGTGGACAGCCAGCCACCGGTTTCAATCGGGTCAAGCATAACCTGAATTCCATTTGATGCGCACAGGTTGATTATTTCATCTACGTGGGAGAAGTACGCCGGATTCGGTGTTGTTAAATCATAATAACCGCCGACAATGGTGTTTGTGAAAGGCAATGTCCCATCCAACAGGCTGGCATTGGGTCGCCCAAAGGTATAGGTGGTGCATATTGCATCCATCAACAAGGTGTTAAACCCGTTGGTCGCGCGGTCGGCCACATAAAACGCTGCGTTCGTGGCTGACAGGTTCACAATCAGGGACTGCGGTGAATCGCCTACCATCAAAAAAGGGATGTTATTCTGGTCCGCCAAAATGCGTGGATTGCTGCTGTTAATTTTAACTGGATAGGTCACTGCAAAAACCGTGCCACACAGATATAATCCAACGGCGATAAGAGACAGTAATTGACGCATGGTTTTCTCAAGTTTGTGGGGTGTGTGGCCGCCTCTTACCCGGAACATTTTTCGGGCAAGGAACATATGGTATCGGGCATGATGCTGATTTGCTGCGCCACGCGTGAATTATGCGTTCCGAAAACGAGCGCGTCCAAACGAGACCAATGTTTCCCGGATGTTTCATGAGGATCAAAATCAACCGCCCTATTCGTTCCAAAAGAAGCTTCCATCGATCTGCTTGGTGCGGATCAGGTATTCGAGCTGTTTCAACCGGGTGAATGTGCGATGCTTAAAAACCTCCGACGGCATGTCAATTTTCTTGAACAATTCGTAAAGTTGTCGTGCGCCCCGCCGCGCGTCCCACACGCACTGGAAGCCGGGCAAGTGCTTTTGGATCTTTTCAAATGAAACCCGGTAGCTGCGATTATCCGGGCTGGGCGCTCCAAAAGAAAGCCGGCAGCCAGGGAAGGCCTCTGCCACGATTTCCGCAATCTCTTTTACCCGGTAATTATGCTTGGTGTCGCCGACATTAAAGATCTCGTTATGTACCGCTTCCCGGGGCGCCTCGAGCACAGCAATAATGGCGCGACAAATGTCCAAACCGTGAACCAACGGCCGCCAGGGCGTGCCGTCGCTGGTCATACGGATTTCTTTTGTTGTCCAGGCCAATCCGGAAAGGTTGTTGAGCACGATGTCAAACCGCATGTGGGGTGAGGCCCCGTAAGCCGTGGAGTTTCTGAGGAAGGTGGGAGAAAACTGATCGCCGGCCATTGGTTTCAGATCCCGCTCAACCAGGGTCTTGCATATCGCATAGGCGGTTTGCGGATTTACCGGTGACGTCTCATCCACGAAATCACTTTCAGCGACTCCGTACACACTGCAGGAGGATGTATACACGAAACGTCGTACCCCGGCTTTTCGGGCGATTTCAGCAAGCCGAATCGAGCCTTTGTGATTAATATCGTAAGTGATGTTTGGCGCCAACTGCCCCAGGGGATCGTTTGATAATTCGGCCAGATGCACTACCGCCTCCGCACCCCGCAAATCCTCCGGGGCAATCTGGCGGAGATCCTTGCTCATCGTTAGCGGCGCAGTGCCTCCCGTACGGTATAGTGTGCCCTCTCGATAAAACCCGGTGTCGATACCTGTTACCTCGTGGCCTTTCCGCAAAAGCTCGGGCCCGAGCAATGAACCGAGGTAACCGTCACAACCGGTCAGAACAATTTTCATAATATATCAGTAGTGTTAGAGTTTGTACCCGTGGAAGGTTCCACTGAGTAATCAGGATTTAATTGACTTGGAACACTGTAGCGTAACGGATTTGCCAATCGGATCTCCGCTGGTCAAACGGCTCAAGCCCCCACCAAAGCCAG
Organism: uncultured bacterium; assembly: GCA_963708305.1. Taxonomy (GTDB): domain Bacteria; phylum Verrucomicrobiota; class Verrucomicrobiia; order Limisphaerales; family UBA11358; genus UBA11358. The sequence goes on from CAVPSH010000001.1 coordinate 168,730, forward strand.
GGCCAGTCGGCGCGGACAGATGGGTCACCGTCATGGATTTCCGCTATCAACTCCCGCACGGGTTTCCAGCCGAGGTCAAGTGCCACCTTGGTTCGAACGTCCAGGTCCACACCTGAAACAAACAGGTAACCGCCTGGTTTAACCAGGCGCGCGATATTGCGGAGACATTTTTCCGCATCCGCCGGAGCCATGTGGCAGAGGAAATTGCTCCCGATGACCATGTCCTGAAGCCCGAGCACGTTCTTGATTTCCGGGTCACTGGCATCACCACGCCGCCAGATAACTCCTTCGCGGAGCCACGGCTTGACTTTGGCCTGATCGCCTTCCCAATCGAATATTTCGCGCCTTTCGTGTTCGCTCAAGCGCGCAAAGATCGAGGAGTGGACCATCTCGGAGGTATTGGGGGTGAATATCCCCTGCTCAGCAAAGCCCAGGATTTCCTTTGAAATATCCACGCCATGCAGGACGATTTTCAGGTCCGGTCGGGCCGAGCGGATGGTCCAGAGGATCGAATAAACCTCGGCTCCAATGCTACAGGCCAGGACGGCAATCCTCAGGCTCGCACCGCGGGCCTGGTGCTCGGCCAGACGCCGCATCAACTCGAGCGCCGGGCGGTTTCGGAGAAAGAACGTTCCCAAATGCATCTCGCGCCGGGCACGGAGGCAAACCAGCGTGTGCAACCACGCCCCATAGGTGTGGAGCAGATGCCAATCGCGCACGCGAGAAGGAAGCCACTGCCAGATCCGCCTGTTCAGCCTCAAATAAAGGCTCGTGGGCGACTTGCCCAAGACCTGCAAGCACGCCGCCTTCGCCAGGATCGGATGAGACACCTGGTTGTTTATCATAATGAAAAACTTTGAGCTAACCTTGCAGACAATCCGGCGCTACGCGCAGGAAATCTGTAGGGGCTTCGTTCAGGTTTCATGATCTGGTTACTTACTTCCGGATTGCGGAGTTCACGGCGGCCTTATGGCTGATCCACAGTCGCCTCCGGGCTCGCTTTGGGCCGTGGTAACAGGTGGGACAGTATGTCCATATACATGTGTTTTTGCTTCATGATAAACAGAAGCACCCAGGCATAAATGCCTAAAATAAGACCGGACCCCACCAAGAGGCATGGGATTGGCGTCAACCTGCCACCGAGCATGAGCTTCACGAGCAAGCCAGCGGCACCTGCCAGCAAACCGGACAGAAAAGGTGATTTGCTGGCTCCCCATAGATCCGCCCAAGTAATTCCTGTGCCGAGTTTGGACCAGGCCGCGATCGGGATGATCAAAAGACTCATCGCCAATGAGTATCCGAGGGCGACACCTTTGGGGCCTTGGCTCAGACCCAGCACAATTCCCAGGATCACCAGTGGCGTTGTTGCCAGGCTGATATTCAAGGCCCTCCCGACCCGGCCCGTGGACATGACCAACCAGGAGAGCGGGTTGGCAATTGCAAAAACCAACGCCACCGGAGCGAGCAGCCTGAAGATCGGTACCGCCGCCATCCATTTTGTGCCCAACACAATGCGGACTATTTCTTCCGCAAACAGGGCGCAAGTGATGGTGATCGGAATGGTCATGGAGATGAGCAGAGAGTAACCCCGGAGAAATGACCTTTTGAGGCGCTCAGCATCATGCTGGACCCGCGAAAGTGCCGGGAAGGCCACGCCGGTGACTGCACCGTTTAATTGTTGCACTGGCAAAGTTATGAGCTGGTAAGCCCGCCCATACAATCCGAGCGCGTCCGCTCCCCAATAACGACCCAACAGCAGTTTTTCCGTGTTCCACGCCAGAAATACAACAAAGCTGTTACAGGTGGCCACCCCGCCAAAATGGAGCATCGACAGGACCCCGCACCTACGCCGGGGAGGCCCTGGAATCCAAGGAACCGCCAGCCAAACGCCGGCAGCACCAACCATCGAACCAGCGAGGGCCATCCCCACCAAGGACCAGTAACGGCAACCGAGTAACGCCATGACGATGCCCGTCCCCGAGCTGACAACGAGAGATAGCACGCCGATCTTTGCCTGTGTCACAAATCGCATACCCCGTCGGAGCAACGCACCGTGCTGTGCCGAAAGCCCGTTGAAAAGAAAAGTCGCTCCCGAAACCACTGCCATCCAGTATAAGCGGGGCTCGTGGTAGAAGGCGACCAAAAGCGGAGCCAACGCGGCACAGAGTGTGGCCAGTATAGCCCCAACCGCGACGTTGATCCAAAACAGGGTCGAAGTCTGCTCGTGCGTCACCTCCAGCCGTTGAACAGTCGCCATTCCCAAACCGGCGTCCTGGAAAAGCGCAAGAAAACCCGTTGCGGCCACCACCATTCCCTGTAAACCAAAATCCTGCGGCAACAACAGCCGCGCCAGCACCATCATCGTTGAGGTCTGTATGACAAACATCGCCACTTGCGCCAATACGGTGACGAAACCGCCCCTCACCGACCTCCGCTTCAACTCCGCAAGCGGGGGCTGTGCAAGGTCATGGTACCCGGCCGGGCGTTCACTCACATCCGGGCTCATAGACTCTTGAAGATAAGGCTGTACTGCTCATCCAGAACCTTGCGAAATTGTTCGGCTTTTTGTCTTATCATCGGCCGCAGTTTCTCTGCATCCCTCTCCAAGCCCTGGAATTGCTTGATCAATCGGTCGGCACTCATGTGGTTGATGTCGTGGCAGTATTCCGTCAATCCCATCTCGCTCATTAAAGAAGTGCACTTATGATGAAAGGAAACAGCAATGACTGGTTTATCGAGAAGCAATGCCAACAGAACGTTGTGAAACCGCGTTCCCACCACGACGTCCGTCTCTGCAAGCTGCGTTATTAGCTGCGCCCCAGAGAGTATAGGTGCATCACTAATGCGGTGTGCATCCGGGGTGCCGAGGCTTCCGTTCAACAAGGATTTGAACTCCTCTATCACAGGCGTATCACAAATATCTCCAATCAGTAGCCTGACATCATAATTATTGGCCAGCAGCCACTTCACAAATATTGCCAGGTTCTCCAAATACGCCGTGTAAGTCTCGCTCCGAGGATTGGCCACGCTATATTTCCCGGCATACGCCATCAAGCCAAGACCAACAATGCGTCTGGGAGCCTCGCGATTTTCGCTATGCGGCAGCATGCCCTCGGGCAGGCTGAATACCAGGTCGGGATAGACCCGGTCGCTTTTCTTCACAAAGCCAATGCTTTCCATGTAAGCCTTGCTGGCATTGTCGCGAAAGGATCTGAAGTCCGCCATGGAAAGAGCTGACTTAACAAAGTATCGTCCGAGCACCCCATAGAGCGGGCCCGCACCGACACTGACGAACAAGAGTTTGCAGCCGCGCACTTTTGCGATCAAAGACCATTTGAACAGACTGTATGGGCCCCAGCTCAAAAGGCCGTAAGAATCTGTCAGCAATCCCGTTCCGGGGATGATAAGCACATCCGCCCCCCTCAATCTTTTGAAAGCGTCGAGCCATCGCCAAAGTTCACTCGGCATCCCAATCAAAACCCTTCTCACTAATCCGGGCAGCCAAGTGCGCAACCTCCTTGCTTTAACGAATGTCGGGCTGATCGGAACTGTCTCAATCTTTTGCGTAACAGCCAGAGTCTCGGGTCCTGTGCAGATGCACGCGAACCCGGCATCCGGAAACCGACGACGGAGGTGGTCAAGCATGGATTGAAGAGTGATCTCATTGCCGAAGTTGGGCGAACCAAAATGGCCGAAAAAGAAAATTCTCTTCGGCCGCTCACGGCCCATTTTTTGGTTTGTTTCCATTTTCGTCGGCTCAAAGCAGAGACTCGTAAATCTGTACATAGCGTCGCGCCTGGAGTTCGAGCGGGTATTCGTCTATGGCGATGCGTCGGCAGGCGGCTTTCATTCCCCGGCGTTTTTCGGTTCCACCCATCAGATCCTGGATCGCGGCGGAGAGAGCGCCGGCATCGGCGCGCGGCACGGCCAAGCCATTCAGGCCGTTGCGGACCATTTCGGCGACGCCTCCCACGCCCACGCCGATAACAGGAGTCCCACAGGCCATGGCTTCGAGCACTGTGTTTGGCAGGTTATCCTGCAAAGAGCAGATGACGAACACATCGGCGGCACTGTACACCATGGAAAGAAACCGATCGTTGTTTATCGAGCCTAAATGCATCCACGGCAGGGATACATTCACCTGCGGCAGGTGATGTCCTAACGACACGAGCATCAAGCCGGGCACCGCTCCGGCACAGTAATTCAGAGCCTCAATCAGGAGAGCGAACCCTTTGCGTCGCTGGTCCAGTCCGTCGGCGACAAAAAGTGCTACCCGCGCGTCTGCCGGGATACCCAGCAAACTCCGAACGCCGCCCTGGTCACGTGGTGCGAAATCCTCCAGGTCGAGGCCATAGGGCACAACCGAGATTGGAAAGTTTCGAAACAGAGAACTTCGCCCGGCTTCCTCAGCCAGCCAACGGCTGGGAGCCACGATATGCAATCGGGAGGCTGGCACACGGGAAAAAATGCGTTGTTTCCGACGCCAGATCCGGGAAGCAAGATCCCGCTCGCGAGTGCTGCCGAGTTGGGGGCAGGCTTGGCAGCGAGCGGCAAAGTGTCCGCAAGCCATGTCATAGTGGCAACCGCCCGTGAACGGGTTCATATCATGCAGGGTCCATACCACGGGTTTCGACGCAGGGATGCGGGAAAAAAATGCTTCATAGTCAACCAAACCGGACACCCAATGGAGATTGACCACATCGCACTCGGGTATCTGGGCGAGCAGCGTCGATCCGTACTCGCTGCGGTCATCGCTAAACAGGTCATAACCGGCTGGCCGCGAGGTCTGGTACCGCCGGAAGTCCCGACCGATCCGTTCCCGCCGCAGGCGGCGCCAAACGAGACCCGGGAAGTCTCTCGGTGCCTTGAATTGAACCACAGCGGGGTCGTCGCCACCTTTCGCTGCCACAAGCATTGAAGAATCCTGCCCGATGCGTTGCAGCCCCTTGTGGAGACGATATGCAGAGCGCGCGGCGCCTCCCATTACATCCCATTTGCTCAGGTGAACAATTCTCATTTCAGCCAATCGTATTCGGTCAACGCTCACCCAGAACGAGGCGTTTGGCATTTGAGGCTATCTGCCGGAGCGCGGTTAGCCTTCGATTCGGCAGTCGGGTGTGGAAAAACTGCTCGAAGCCGTATCGTCGCAACTCAGCTTTCGTATGTGCGAGATGGAAGCGGTGGAGCAATTCGCTTTCGATCTCTCGCGGCATGCGAGCGAGCGCCTCGGCCCAGATGGCCTGCACGCTCCAGCCGTGCTCCGCCGCCAGACGCTCCGTGAGCGCGGCAGTCGACCGGAGCACCGCCAGCACCTCGGCCGCATCCTGGGTCTTGATCCAGTTTGCCGTGTGCCATCGTACGAAGGTGTCCGGCATTGGATTGTAACGCAGGGAGCCCCGCAATGCCAGGTGGGTGAATATCAGCCGGTCAATTGTGTGGGTGTGGTAGGTGTCGGGCTCAAGGATGTCGAGGATCTCCACCAGCGCGGCGGTGCGCGCCACCAGCGTGGACCAGTGGAAGGGGGTAAACCACCATCCCAGCGCGAGCATGCTTCGGGCGTCGATCCTCCATGGTTTTAGCCAGGAAGGCATTCCCGCTACGAGCCAGACTGCGGACGAGCGGTCTATCCAATAGGGCCCGCCGTCCGCCTCGTCCTTGACAAAGGCCGCCGCCGACACGTAGGCGGAGGACGACGGATTTGAACGCAGCTCGCCCACGGCTTGCGAAATGTGGTTCGAGGACCACCAGTCATCGTCGTTGAGGATGGCTACGTAATGGGTTTGGGCCTGACGAAACGTTGAGAAAAGGTGGGTCAGCATTGGCAGCGTCGGCTCCCGAAACACGTACCGAATCGGCAATTCCGGGAACTCGCGCACCACGGCTTCCGAGTTTCGGTCGCTTTTGTTCTCGGAAACGATGACCTCGCCGATGTCGGCCCGGCCGAGCTGGTTCTGCACCGATTGGAGCGCCGTGCGCAAAAAATGCGGGCGGGCCGTCGTCGGTATGCAGACTGTCACTTTCTGGTTCATCCTGGGAATCTGAAATGGTCAGCGTTTAGGTGCACAGCCACCACGCTAGGTCCTGATTCGGCGCAACTATTCATGAGGATTTGTATCAACCGGGATCAATGGGGTAAGCCCGATGGATTCAAGCCCCAATCGTATTTCAGTCGGGGCGATACCAGGCCACTTTGGTCTGCCAAACAGCCGACCGATTATTTCGGAGCGCACGGTCGCCGGGCCGGTGAATAGCTGCGCCAACTGGAACAGACGTCTGTCCAGCGGCTTTTGTCTTTGCCTCAGACCCGCGTAGTAGGTGCGCATCGCCCCGGCCTTGTCCAACAAACCGGACTTGAGAATAGCCACAACCTCCGGCGGAAGGTATTTCTCGCAAGCCGAAATGGCATCTTCAACCATATCCTCGAACTTCCGGTAATGCTCGACGCTATGCACGTCAATTGATGCCGAAGCCTGCTTGGAATGAACGCGCCAGGTCGCCCAGGTGTCGGGAACATGAACCGTGCTCGCGATCAAACCGGCCCTCATTTCCCAGTTGAAATCGCTCACTGGCCCCCAATTATAGGTAAAGTTCCCGGTCCTCGAAAACAAGGACCGACGAATTAACAATTGTGTAATCGAGAGGTAGGTGTGCCTCCCGGTAAGCTGTAGCAAGCCATCATGCGGAGCTCTGCGCACATGGGGCTTATGCACCAATTCCCCGATACCATCCCCGAAAACCGTGCATTCCGGCCAACTCTGATTGGTCACGCGCGCGCCAGTTTCGTCAACTATAACCAACGGGCAGTGGGCCAGCTCACAGTCTTTGTGCTGGTCCAACGCCTTTGCCAGTTTCTCGAGGCAGTCGGGCGCCATCGCGTCGTCGCTCGTAGCGATATAGACATACTCTGCCTTTGTCTGGCGGAGACACTCATTCCAGGCTGGATAAGTTCCTTGGCGCTGTCCTTGCGCAATCCGCATCCGCTTCTCCTGTTTTGCCAGGCGCTGTATCAGCTCCCACGAGCCATCATCCGAAAAACTGTCGTAAACGAACAAATCCCAATCGTGCAGGGTTTGATTGAAAATAGTGTCAAACCGTTCCTGTAAAAAGGGAAACGTATTGAGGTTTGGCAGACAAATTGAAACACGCGGTGTACTCATTTGGACACTCAAGGGATTACGCTCATTTGCATTCGTGAGGAGGGAGTGAACAATCCAATCGGGTGCCTGCTCCACAACCCGCCTGCCCTTCTTCCGGTTATAATATCAGGCTTCAGTTTTGAAGCAGAGTTGAATAGATTCTCGTGGTAATGGCGGCGACTTTGGCCCAGGAATAACATTCATTCGCATATTCCCGGATTTCCTGCCGTTGATTCCCCAGATTTTTAAATAAACCGCTGGAAAAATACCTTTGGATTGCTTTTGCCAGAGCCGGTGAATCTTTTGCCTTGAACACAAAGCCCGTCTTGCCTTCGATGATTTCCTCCTTCAGCGAACCCACGTCCGCTGCGATGACCGGGAGACCGAAACCATAGCCGAGTAACAGCACGCCGCTCTGATAGATGTGGACATAGGGCAGAACGAGAACGTCGGCAGCCTTAAAATACAATTCCGTTTCCGCATCGGGGACAAATTCGATTCTCAAGATCATTTTGCCACACGCGGTGCTGCGGTGGATTTTTCCCAGCAGCCCGGACCAATAATCCTCCGAGCCTTTTGGCCGACCCGCGATGATGAGCCGGAGATTTTCATCCGTTTTTGCCGCCATTTCAAACGCCTCGATCAAAAATTCGAGCCCCTTGTAGGGCGCGATGTTCCCAAAAAATAAGAGCACTTTATCATCGGGCGTCAGGCCCAGCCGCTGCCGCGCCTCCAGGATTGTCAACGCCGTGTCGGGAACGGTGCGATTGAGGCCGAACGGGATTACGTCAACCTTGTCGTTCCTCACGCCAAATTCAGAAACCAGTTCCGCTCTCATCCTGGCCGTGTGGACAAATATGTGGTCGCACATCCGGTACTGGAACTTCAACGTCCAGCGGCTGAACCACGAATCCGCCCCGTCACGTTTGCTGATGTTGACGTTGTGCACGGTGAGAACGGTTTTCTTTCCAAACAGCCTATAGTACAGCATCAACACTGTGCGATCAAAGAGCTCGAATTTGTTGTTCCAGAGGATATGGAAGATTTGAGGTTTGGCGGTGGCAGCGTACCCGATCAGTCTCAGGTAATACCTCAGCACCCTGAACGCCTTTGCGATCGCCCCGGCGTCTGACTGCTGATTGCCGCGCAGATTCAGGAAAGTGACATGAGGATTGTCATGCAATGCCGGCGCATCCAGGTCGTTGCTACCAATAAAATCCACTGACAGGCCTGCCGAAGAGAGCGCCTCCACCAGACCCAAGGCGTAAGGCTTGTCCCCGCCGCCGGTCAACAAGGCAACCTTGGGGACCGGAGAAGCGAGCTCGGAAGACAGAAGCCGGAGGGCCGGATCCGTCTGCGCGCTGCTTCGACCTGACAAGTCCACTTTCGTCTGACTCCGCCCCGATACGTGGCCTTTGTCCTCTGACCGCATTTCTCTACCCCCTGCCTCAACGATTTTGTCCCCGCTGGTCATTTCAAAATTCAAGCCTTTGCGGCTGGCACCTTAAGCTGGCCCATGACCGCGTTGAACACTTCGTCCAGACTGATGGCGGTGGTCGCACGGCGGTCGTTTTCGCGTTTATAAAAATACTCCCCCAACAAGGGTGAAACTATTTTTCGTTGAATGCCGTAGTCATAAATCTCCCACGGACTGGTGCAGTTGAAAATCGTGACGCAGCGGGTGCCAGTCCCAAGCGCAAAATGCATCGGCAGGCTGTCACCGCCAACCAGGCAGCGATGATTTCGCACGTCTGCCAGATGTTCCAGCAGCGTTGCCCGCCGCGGCAACACATTGACGGTTAGTCCTTCGGACTCGAGCCCTTGCTTAAGCCTGTCATAATAAGCCCAGTTTTTCATGGGCCAGACCGGGCCGGCCTCGCGGGAAATGGCGATGTCTCCTGACAGACCCGTTTCGACGGGCTGGGGAAGTAGATATTGCTCACCGCAAAAACGGAAACCCAACCCGTCAAAAATGAGTTCCTGATATGTCTGCCGATTCTGTAATTTTAGCCGGTCAGCTTTCGGCTTGCCGTAGGTACTGATGAGGCTCAAATCGAACCAACGCCGCGAATTTTCGGTGTATCGCAACACGTCTGCGGAATCGGCATATGCGCCGAACAGCTCATTACATTCAATCGTCATTACGAAGCGGCCCACTTCAGCGGTGTCTTCAAGATTGATAACCAGGTCGTAATGGCGGTCACGAGCCGATTCACGCTGTTCCCAGGAAAAACAGCGGAGACCTTCTTTCAGGTCATGCAGCAATACCACATTCTTTGTTGCCGTCAGCCAGGTGACTTCGCCACCCAAACGTCTCAACAAAGGCGTCGTTCGCACGACGTCGCCAGTCGCCCCAAGTTTAACGATCAGGGTATTCATTGTGGTTAGCAGAAGGCCGTCTTCTAACATAAAATCTGCTGTCGTCTCCAAAGCCTTTCACATTCTAAACTACGACCATCACTTTCTCGTTATTTATATTCACACCTCAGCGGTTGTTTGTCAGGTTTCCAAAGTAAACATCATTTTATCGAACTCTCGGAAGATGGCGTTTCTCAAGTTTGGCCATAAAATCAGGGCGTGTTTGGCTGCTCTCCAACCGAATGTTTTTTGGATCCAGTAATATTTCCAACTGGCTCGTGGAGCTTCGAGGCGGCCTCCGAGCGAAACAGCCAACTGTTCCATCTGCTCAACGATGTCGGGCCGCTCGGGGCAGAAGTCCAACATGTATTTCTGCAGATACCTCACACAGGCCGCCCGGCTTCGCCCGCTTTCCTCCAGCGACCGCAGGTATTGGATATGCAGCTTCATGGACGCGAATTGGGCGTCCAGCTTTTTGTCCGATCGAATGGCGTAGCTCAAGCTTTTGGTACCCACGTGGCGATAATAAACTTTGGCTTCAGGCACGAACCTGACTCCAACGCTCGCTTTCAGGACGCGGCAGAAATACTCTCCGTCATCGTCCCCCAGCAACCTCGTGTCCCAGGGTCCGGCGGCTTCCGTCAGTTCGCGACTGACAAGCCACGTTGCGGTCTGCATGTGACAGTTTTGCCCCATCTTGCGCAGCAGCCATTCTACCGGTGACAAATCCGCCCACAATGGCGATGGTCGAAACCTGGCTTTTTCTGTCCGGTAAAAAAAAGTCCCCCAGCCTGCGGAGTAAAGCGTGCGTTTGCCTTGACAGTCCTTCAAGGTTTGCATCTGCCGGCCAATTTTGTCGGGAGCCAAAAGGTCGTCGGCATCCAGCCACTGAATGTAGTCGCCTTGGGCCAGGGTGAATGCTTTGTTCCTCGCGGCAGCGGCTCCTTGGTTTTCCTGTGTAACCGCCGACACGCCCTTGGCCGCGAACCGGCGGGCCACCGCCGGTGTCTGATCGCTGGAACCATCGTCCACGATGACAACTTCCTTTCGTGGCCAGGTCTGGTCGAGCGCCGATTTGATAGTAGCAGCAATCCAAGGCTCCGCATTGTACGCGGGAATGAGGATTGATACCAATGGCGTCATTTAACGCTGGTTCTGACTGACGATGTTCATTGCTCCAACCAAACCCTTCCCCTAGCCCTTTGAGAGACTAACGAGAGCACCACGCTCTGCTTTCGCCGCCATCTCACCGATTGAGGTCGAGCTTTTTCGCGCTCAGGTCACTGGCTGCTCAGGATGTGCAGGTTGGTTGGCGGGGGTAGCGGCAACTGAATGGTGCCCGTGTATTGATATGCGCCAATGTCAAATGCACCGTTAGGTCTTGGATTGCCCGCAAAATCGGTATTGAACACGCTGTAAAGATTAGTGCCGTTGCCGATGGGCGCGATGCCCGCAACCAGGTTGTAATTGTGCGCCGCTGCATTGACGAAATAGGCGGGACTGTCGGCCAAATTGTACGGCCCGGTGTACCCGATGTTGTTCAGGATGGAATAAGCGCCCGAATTGTACACAATACCGGACGAATTATCCACCGTGTTGTTATAGAACAATCTTGGATAGGTGGTGTTGGCCGCATTGGGCGAGTTGGCATTGTTTATCAACATCCCATAACTTGAACAGCCATAGATTACGTTATTGTAATAGGTCCCCCCGGTGCCGCCCCGTATGCCAATCACAGTGTTATAGACCGTGTTACCGGCAATGATCTGGTTCGGGTTGCCTGGCGAATAATTGACTGTGCCTTCCTCGTCAACTTCAATCGCGCCGCCGCCAGCCCCGTATGGATTTTGCGGCAGATTAGCCGAGTAAATTGTGTTGGATCGGACAGTGATGTTGTATGTCCCCGGTTTCAATTCTATCCCCTCGTCTGCTGTGTTGTAAATGGTGCAGCCCTGAATGATGATGTCATGCGTGTTATCCAACGCACTTCCACCTTGGCCGATATAAATACCCTCGCCATTGTATATCCACAGCCCGGTATCGTGAATAGTGCTGTTTAATAACTGGCAATTAAAACTGTTGCTTTCAAATTGAAGTCCCTGCTGCCCGATGTCCTCAAAGACCATGTTCGTCAAAGTCACATTGTTACAGGTACCCAAAACGCCGACTACCATCCCGATGTTATTGCTCATTATCGTCAGGCCGCCGACAACCATCCAATTTACCCTGTCAATCGAATGAGCCTGACTGGTAATGTCGTTATGATTAAAAACAGGGGTTTCGCCGGGATAAGCCAGCACCATGGTCGGATTGTTGGCTGACCCGCTTGGGCCGTAGATGTCGAATATCTGGCTGTACGTGCCGCCACGGATGTAAAGAACATCCCCACCAGCCATTGAAGCAGTTGCATGGTTCACCGTCGCCCACGGCGAGCCAATGCTGCCATTGTTGGCATCATTGCCATTCGGGGCAACGTAGTAGTAATGGATCGTCTGCGTCGAGGATGTCACCGTCAGAGCAGCCACCAGGCTCGTCACGCTTCCATAGTTGTTCGTCACTTTCGTACTGTAGCCACCTGCGTTGTTCGTCCCAACCGGCGCCACGGTGTAGCTTCGGTTGGTCGCGCCGGCAATGGCCGCCGAGTTGAAACTCCACTGGTAAGCCATAGGCGTTGTCCCACTGGCCGTGACGGTAAATACGGCTGAACCGCCGGCGGCGATCGTCTGGCTGGCCGGGTTTGTAATAATCGCAGGGGCGACGCCACTGGTCACGTAGAGGTAAGCGTTGGTTGAGTTCAGACTGCCATAGGTATTCCCAATATTCACATAGACGATACTGTTGGAGTTCCCCGGCACCGTCGGCGGAGTAGTCCATGAGCTTGAAGTGGCACCGGGAATATTGGTTCCATACCAATACCATCGATAAGTTAACGTCCCAGAACCCGACGCGGTAACGCTGAACGTAGCGGTCTGCCCGGCCACAACCGAAGCGTTGATGGGCTGGGCAGTGATCTGCGGAGGGTTCGTCGTTGACTGTGTCGAACCACCCAGCGGGTACGGGTCAACCAGCGGCGTGTAACCAGAGGGAGGGCCGCTAAGGAAGTAATTGGTGTTTAGAAATATAAGGGAATCGGCAGCTACGACCGTACTTGCTGAAACCCCTATTGTCTGATTTCCCCACACATAAATTGGGCTTGATACTTCCGTGCAGGTTGTTGCACCTCCAATGTTATTGCCGGTGTTCACATCTACGCCCTGAATAGGGCCGGTATAGCCTTGTTGCATATAAGCAGGCCATCCTGCGTATGTGCCCGAGCTTATCAGCCAGCCGTCTATTGAAGCCGGGAACGATGGCCAATCACTGTAACCTCCCGGAACACTCCAGCGATAATATCTTAGTTTTACGATTTGGTTATAGTTGTTGTTGGCCAGACCACGAAGTGTATTACCCCAAAACAAACCCGTTCCACCACGCGCGCTCATGGCAGTGTCAATGTTTCCTCCAATGCCATTGAAAAAAGTGTTGCTATAGTATTCGCCTCCAAATGTCGAGCTTGCCGTTTTACCGCTTGAATCCGCTCCATGACATCCGGTCCATGTGTTAGTAACGATGTTATACCGGAAGCATGTCGCATTTCCTTCTCCGCCATCGTCGGCACCATTGGCCCCGCTCCAACCGGAGTCCCAGGTAAACACATTATGTTCAACATAGGTCCAGTTTGTCACGGTCCCATACTTGATAGTTGTCAGCCAGATGTTGTTGTTGCCTAAATGATAAAATCCGGTTGGATTGCCGCCGTTGCCGAAGTCGGCGTTAAAGAAGTTGTGGTCAATCAAACCGCCGTTGCCATATTGGACTACCCCCGTGTAGCCTATTTCGACGTAATTGCTGCATAGCCGCCAGTAGCCGTCCCCACTGATATGTATCATCCCCGTAGAACCGGAGGCGCCTGCCGTCGGGTGGGCATTGAAACGAAACCCGGATACCGTCAGCCATTTGCCATTTGTGGGAGGATTGATAACTAAATCAGAACCGCCAGCGATGCCGTTGTTGATGATGGTCGAGGCCGTTCCGCTGCCCTGCAAAGTTATGGCCTTGCCGTTTATGGTCACGGCAGTTGACCAAGTGACATTGCCCGGTGGCACTATGACCGTGTCGCCATCGTTTGCGAAATTGATTGCAGTTTGAACATCCGAAGCTGAAGCGGAGCTGGCTGTAATAGTGTTGCCGAATACCGCATTTTGCGACATTAGAACCAAGGCAATCATTGCTACCCCTAAGGATGCTTGATTCCAAATATTCCTGATCCTCTCAAATGACCCCCGACGGATCAGAGATCGAACGGACTCTTCCCTCTCGATATACATCACGATTGGCAGAAGCATAAAAAGTGCCACCCATGTATGTGCACTGCTCGATCATCTGTAATGTATGCATTCGTCATGCCAAAACGAAAGGTCAGGGAGATATTAAAAATGCCAGTTTTAAAAGAAAAGTGTTCTGTCCTTTACGTTCTTCCGGTGCAAGGGAAGGCAGCGCAAGTCGTTGGGTGACATTGGGAATGCCGCAACAATTCGATTGTGATTGGCACTCTATCTCCTTGGCTTCGCCCTTGAATGCTAAAATCTATACCAATCGTAATTTTTTCCGGATCAGTGGGCTGGGCTGTTCAATATCGGCATGCGAAGATACTGCTCGATCCACATCTGGTACAATTTAATCCAAGTTAAGGAAAGGGCTTTTCGACACTGGCATGTCAAAACATTGCTCGCGCGAGTGATTTAAAGCATACATGACCGCTGTCAAAAGTTGCAGTTTGCAACGGGGCACGCGACGTATCGGCAATTTCACCCCCATCAGCCAACGCAGGCTCCTGAATTGGAGTAATTCGAAAGGCAATAAGCCACAGACAAAATCCCATTATATGGCTAACGTTAAATGTGGCTTCAGTGTAGTTGTAAATAATGCCGCTCATGAACAGGGCGAGATAAAAATGTCCCAAACCAGTGCCTGCGGCTAAGTGTCTGATAGCGCTTTTACCAGCCGAAAAAAGCACGCCGAACAGAAGAAGCACGCCAATCAGGCCTGAATTGAGATACACTTCCAAGTAACCGTTGTGGGCTTCCGTGAGCGCCCAATTTTGAGAAATCTCTACAGCGTCGGGACCCACCCAAAAGGCACCAAAACCTGTGCCGATGATAGGGTTGGTATGCCGACTGAGAACCATGTCCCAGATTACCGTTCGGCCTGTGAGCGTTACGTCACGTCCCAGGCTCTTAACGACTAATTCTCTCAGATCCGGAGTGATCAAAATAATCAGAGAGAGCAATGTTAAGCTGCCAGCATAAAAAGCTATTTGTCTCATATTTGTCTGCATCCACTTAAAATGCGAAGCGATAAAAACTGTCACGGCGATTGCAAAGCACGCAATAGAGGTTGCACTTCGAGCAATTTCAAGAAGCCAAATGCACATTACCAGGACCACTCCATTCGCCAAAATACCGATAGACCTCTCTCGACCCGGCGTTAGCTTCCAGATACTTGATAGTCGCCATATTAAAAACATACCACTAACCATGGCCAGCACACCCAATGCATTTTTGTTCATTGTAATTCCGCAATAGTAAGCATAGCCTTCATAACGGTCGTAGTATCGGCCGATTTCAGAATAGTATTTGACAAACAGCAGCGATAGAGGAATCAGTGCATACGCACACATCGAAAAAATTCTATTCACTGCGCTATACGGATTTTCCTCTGTTAGGATGATAAGAATCATCACCACGGTCCCGAATTCCTTAAACCAACGTTTAAATGACACAATTGTGTAATCGGACCACACCACGCTAATTAGAAGATACAGATAGAAAATAATGAGCGCGCGATTTAGTTTGACGATGCTACTCCAATCAATGCGCCTTCTCAGCAATATGATAATTCCCAGGATTATGAGGGCCAGAAACACGTTCCGGTCGAGGGGACTTCCTTCCATGGCCGCCAGAGGATCTGTTGCAGTGCTCGTGGAATTAAACCAATAACCGACGGGCCTTGAAGCAATGATGCCAACCCAAATTACCGGAACCCAGAGTGCATGAGAAACACCTGTCGCTTCCTTCAAATCCCGCCGAACAATCCAAAATATGAAGCCAACAAACAGAATGGTTGCTATGGGAGTAGACATGTTTGATTTAGCGGATAAAACGGGCCAGAATTTCGCGCCCTTTCCCAAATCTGGCCATTGACTGATCCCCAGTGTGAACGAGCCATTTGATGGCTGCATTTGGGTAGGCGTCAAACTCACCTAGAAGCTGGACATCATGTCCGTGCGCACCCGCGAGCCGCGATTTAAACTGGTAACCGCCTGGGTTGATTACGGGGTTAATCCCGTTCAGGTCATAGGATTGACAGCCCCGGCTTTTCACCCATTCCAGCATTTTCCAATGCACCAGATAGGATGCGCAATTTTTCATTCCAAGATTGCTGGTGGCACCGAACAAGTAGATGCCGGTGTCTCCCAGAGCCGAACAGATTCCTCCGGCACAAGCCTCCCCCTCAAATTTGCAAAGAAACACCCGCACCTTCTCGTGCGGCAGCAACGTTGCCTGGGCTTGACGGCAGTGGCTCGGACCGGTGAAATTCGCAAGTTGTTTGCGATTAACCATCTCTCCAAAAATGTTCGCAAATGCCTCGAACAAATAGTCTTCTTCGCCAGCGATGATTTCGAGGTTCTGCTTGCGCGCCTTATTCAGGCAATTCCGCCATTTTTGATGCAAGCCCACATGCAATTCCTCCAGCGTCGGACGTATATCCATCAAAATCGTTCTGCGGCGCCTTGCACGAGGCCGAAATACATAACCTTCTTCAGCAAGTATGCGCCCGAACGGTCCACCGTCGCAATCAGCCAGATTCGGGACTAAGCGAACAACCCATTTCCGCCGCCGCACATATTCATCCCGGAGCGCACGGACGGCCTGCCGGAAGATTTCCACATCCACCGGGCGGTTGCGCCGTTGCCACAGCGGTCCCGAAAGGACATAAGCCGCGCCCAAAGGCAAGAGGGGAATTCTTGCGAGCCGCGCCTGGACGGCGACCACAACCTCCGAGCCCAGCACCAGCAGGAGGTGGCTTACATTGGCCCGTCCGCTGCGGACGACTCCGTATGGCCAGGTTTGATACAAATTTGCATCTGCAAAATCCGCGGTAATTTCGCTCCAACGCGCTTCGCTGACGGTGTCAACTTCAGACGCGAAGCCGTCATCCTCGGCTCTCGCGGAACTTTGACCGCAAGGCGCAGGCACCGGCACATGAGGGAGGATTGTTTTCAAAGCTGTGCGTAACTGCCGAATTGGAGGTTCCTGAACATTTCCAGACAGTCATTGCTGTTCAAATACGACCACTCCGGCGCACGTTTCGGATGCGTCATGAGTTCGACGGTCGCAGTTCTTGCCAAATCAATTGCCCGATCAAGCGTTCTTCCCTGCAAACATTGGCCAAGGCAAAAGAAATAGTCCGTCAGCACATACCTTCGTTGCAGCCAACCGTCCACCAAGACTCGGTAGGCGCGATTCAGCGGCCCCTTTTCCCCGCGGAAGAAGCTGAAGCTTCGGCGAACCTTGAGGCCGGCGGGAATGACCTTGTCCACCAGCATGTTGGTGCAAAGGTGGAGATGGCGATGTCCATCAATGTGCGACGGGGGTTTGCCGTAGAGCCTCGTGAATTCATCATGCTGTGCCTGGTATACCGAACGGATTTTCCCGCGCAGAAAAGGATTATACAAAAGCAGCGCGTATTTTCTGCGCTTGAGGAAGCGGGCTATCGATGCATGTTGTCTGCTGAATTCCAGCGGCACATGCGGCGCCGTGAACTTTTCATCCAAATTCAGGTGTAAACCGATATCCAACCCGGTGCCCTTCGCCAAATCCGCCGCCCGCTCCGAGTCAGCCATGAAGACCATGGCACTTGCCGAGGTGATTCGGTCCTGCGCGTAACACGACAGGGCGGCATCCGTTTCCGGGAGCGACCGTCCCAAGTCATCTGCGTTCACGATCATCATATCCGCGTGGCCGCAACGGGGGAATTGGCCGGCGTGGTCACCGGGGGAGAGCCGGAGTCAAGCTGTTGAAAAATGGCATCCATGATCCGCGCCGTCAGCAAAATCTCCCGATAAGGAATGGGCACAGGCGCGTCATCAATAATCGAACGATAAAGGGCTTCAATGAGATGCTTCTTGCCCGCATCCATGTGGAAGTCGTTGGCCAGGAACAACCGGCCGTTGCGAAACAGGTTGCGCACATGCTGCCCGGCCAACGTCAGGTGAGGGACAAACTTTTCGGCAAAACTTTTGTAACGATTGCCTCTTAACTGAAGCACGGTCTGTTGCTCTTCATCCAGAAACAGTCCGTTCTTGGTACCAAAAATTCGGAACTGGTGCAGTCCCGGACGCATCTGCGTGGAGAAGGTGAAATAAGCGGTGGTATGGTTCTGGTCCGTGATGATGACCCGGATTTCGTCCAGCAGTTCTTTCTCGCCCCGTTGGGTGAGAAACTGGCTCGGAAAGCCCACCACGCGGACTTCCGGCCGCTCGCCGGCCAGATATTCGGCAATTTTGGCAATTCCATGGCTTAGCACGTTATGCAACAGACGGCCCGGCAGCTTGCGAACCCAATGATTCTTGTCGCCCAACAAGGCGTTCGCATAGGCGCCTTCTCCCAATTCGTAACACCAGGTGCTCTCCATATGCACCGGTGTCCCGCCCAGATAACCGCTCTTGACAAGTTGGCGCATCCGCTGCATGGCTGGGCTGAATTGCTCATCGTGGCCGGCGGTCAGGCGGAGCCCCTTCTCGTTTGCCAGAGCCACCAGTTCTTCCGCTTCTGTAGCAAACAACGTAAAGGGCTTTTCGACATAAACATGGCACCCCGCTTCCAGGCATTGGCGGGCTATCTCGTAATGGCTCTGGGGCGGAGTGGTCACGTGAATCACATCGGGTCTGGATTCCCGTAACAGCGCTGTCAGGTCGCTGAAAGACCTCGGAATGCCAAACCGCTCCTGCAACTGCCGGGCCATCAGTTCTTCCCGGTCACACACGCCCACTACCTGACAACCGGCAATCCGCTGGATTTGCTGGACGTGGGCGTCGGCGATTTTACCACAGCCCACGATGGCTATTTTAAGCATGAATACCCTCCAGACGGCAGTCGGCTAAATACAGTTTCATTCCCTCGTGAGTGGAAACCTTTTGGCTCCAACCCAGCTCGTCCTTGAGTTTACGGTTGCTGTAATCACTTCCTTTCCATTCGGCGTGCCAGCGCCCGCGGTTGAACACCGGCGGCAACTGGCCGTGGGAAAAATCCGCGTATTTCTCCCATAAATAGCAGAGCAGATAACTGGCGAAATGCGGCACATAGATGGACCGAAAACGTTTCGCTTCCTTTTTGAACATCCGCAAAAACTCAAAACTGCAAGGAAGATCGTCATCCACCACATTGAAAACCCGGCCTTCAATGCCGAGTTTGAGGCCGGCCAGCACGATGGCGTCGGCACAATTGTCCACGTAGGAAAACGGGATGCGGTTGAATCCGCCCAGATGCAGGTAAATCCCAAAAGTGTCGATTCCTACGCGGCCGGTAATGGCCCGCTTGCCGGGACCATAGACCGCACCGGGACGAAGCAATACATACGGCAGCCCATGCTTTTGACTGTATTCCATGACGAGTTCATCCTGCTTGATTTTGGCGTAGGCATAGGCATCCCCGAGGCGTTCGGGCCGCTCCTTGATGGGACAGGATTCATCCAAAACCCGGCCGGCGGGTTTGTTCCGGTTGGAATACACCGCGAATGAACTGACGTTGACAAACCGCCGCAGACATCTTTCCGCCTGACAGGCCACTACCAAGTTCCGGGTGGTGACCACGGAGTTAAGATACGCGTCGGCGAATGATTTTTCGCCGCTGCCGGCCGCCAGGTGATAAATGACTTTTACCTGCCTCACCGCCCGCTGGCAGTCTTCCTTGGAGAGCAGGTTGCCGTAAATCATTTCGACGGCCGGCGACCCGGGGTTGCTCCCGTTCACAAAGGTCAGCCGCGCACCTGGCCGCCGTGCCAGACACCGCACAGTTCGAAAGCCGCGGGCCAGCAGATTGGCCACCACACGTTGCCCAATGAAACCGGCCGCACCCGTCACCAGAATGGGATCCTCCGGTCCGGCCAGCCTCAATTCCGGCTCTGTATTCATCGTGGACGCACCCTCCATAAGCGTGTTTTCAAAAAATGAATCCTGCCTGAAATTACGGACGATGACTGTTTATAATCGGAAACATCAGCCGGCCGTACCTGATTGTGTCTTTGAACGGAGCGGGCGGATGGAATCGAAGCACCGTTTTGGGGTGGGAAAGCCCACGTTCTGACATTGAACTACACCCGCAATGGCATTGATGTAAAAACCGGAGAGGGGAAGGATTTGAACCTCCGATGCGATCCTTTGGGACCGCATAGCAACCCTTGCGGACTGCTGCCTTAAGCCACTCAGCCACCTCTCCAAAGTCGCGTTAATAAAGCAAAAGAGTAATTTTCTGACACCATTGTTAAACATTGCGAACAAGCATCAGGCCCAGACAATCACACTAAACATTTGACAATCTCTTGGTGGCTTTGTCTCGCAACAACAAAGCTCTCTTACGGAAACTGAGCAAGATATCCACAAATTTCTCTGGCAGGCGGTCCCGCAAACGACGATGTAATTTCAGCCTTAACATCAATTTTCCGACAAATGTCAACGGGACAAAATATCGCGTCATATCAAATCGTTTAAAGCCATGTTTAATCCTAAAGTCACCCAAACCGCCGCCCGTCCAGCTTCCGTAGTTCAAATAGCAGAGCTTTTTTTGCTCGCAAATCTCAACTGCCCGGGAAACAAGAGCGTCCATGACAGGTTTGTCACGATGCGCCAACTTTGCTATGATATGCACCGTGCGCAACACATTCTTACCCTCGAAAAGCTTCATAAAGCCGATCAATTCAGACTGATAATAGGCCCCGACAAAAGAGGTGCATTCCGGGAAAGAACTTAAATCGTTCTTGATGGCGGCGAAGCTCTTGCCGTAATGGATGAATTTGCGTCCCTGGCGTAAAGGAGATTCATTGTAAATGCCCTGCACACCCTTCACGAATTCATCGGTCAAGGTGGCCGGTCGCAATTCGACTCCGCTCTTCTGTGCCTTCCGGATTTTGTTGCGCACTTTGAAGTCGAGCGCCTTCCACCATTGTTCGTGGGTGGTAATCGAAAGATAGGATTCACCATCCAATTCCTTAATGAATTCAGGATAGGAGCGTTCATCGTAATTTTCTTGCACAAACGTAAACAGATCTGCGATGGGCCGCCCCTGCCGAAATTTTTCAATCATACGCAACGGATCCTTCACGAATTCGAATTTTTCATGACGCAGTCGAGCGGTTCTAAACAATCTTCCATCAACAGCAATCTCTATGTTGTCTACCAGCATATTAAATTTTCCATTCACCCGCGTTTCTCGGCCCGAAGCCCGGGTTGAGTTAAGATTCAGACGATAGCGGAACCTTGAATCCGACTATCTTGTCCCCGCTCTGGATGCTGATTCCCTCGGGTTCGAAACGCGGGTCAAAAGTGCTGCGGTCGCCGGAGAGGACGGCTTCGGCCGCGTCCAGACCCGCGAGCGCGGCGATGTCGCGATCGGTGTGAGCGGCATGATAGCGGTTCATTTTTTGCCGCAACTTCATCAAATTCGTCATGCCCGCATCTTTAAGGTTGATTTCCGTTCAGGGTCACCGTGATCACGTCGCGGCGAATTTTTTCCGCCTAAGCCGAGGAACTTGCGCAGTCGCCGCATCTGGTCCCGCCGCTGGAACGCGACCAGTTCCGGGCTGATTGGCCGGGGGATCCGCAGCAGCATCGCCCAAAAATAGCCCGCACCCAGCGCGACCCCGGCGGTGACATAAGGTTTCCGGGTCATCTGATAGGCCGAGCGAAACACCTGCCACACCGGATGAAAGCCCAGACGATAACCCGTCTGGCCCAATTTGAAGTTGGCCTTCATCCGATGGCGATTATTCGCCGAACCCATGGGCCTGTGGTGCTCGCAAGTTTTTTCCGTGAATGTGCAGGTGCGCCAGCCTTTCATCCGGGCGGTCAGGACGGCAATCGCATCAATCCCGCCGCCTCTTGATTCGACGTAGCCGCCAATGGCCTCAAAGCATCCGCGGCGAAACATTTGAGCCGCGCCGGAAACATGGTCTCGGCTGCTGAAGCGGTAATCGTAAGTCTGGCCATCTTCGCTGAAAGGGGTCCCTCCCACGCCAAGGTTTGGGTCTTCTGCGAATTTTCGCACCAGGAAAGCGTAGTAGTCTTCCGCGAAGGTGAGGTCGGCATCGAGATTGCCCACGAGATCAAAAGCAAGATGTTTTGCGCGCGCGTAGGCGGTGTTGAAACAGCGGGCCTTGCCGCCAAAATCCCGCGTCTTGCGCTCCGGCATCCGATAAAGTTCGATCCAGTCGTGCTTCGCCGCATATCGCGTGACGATTTCGTCCGTGCGGTCGGTGGAACCATCGCTGACAATCAGCCAGCGAACTGGACGGACGGTCTGCTTCGCCACCGACAGGATGGTAAACTCAAGAAAGGCTTCCTCGTTTTGGGCCGGCGTGATGAGAAGATACTGGAGATTGTTGGCTTTCATAAGGCGACCGCGGTTTCACCGGTTTTCTGCCCTGCGCTGCAAATGCCATTGACATCACCTCGCAGCCGATTTTGCAATACCGTCAACCCCTTGAACATCGTGGCTTGGGCCCAATGGAGCATCGGCGTCTTTGCCTTCATCAGCGGATAAATCCGATAGTAAAAGTGTCCGTCAGGCGCCTGCATGTTGGCGATGGTCCAACGAGCCACCTTCACGGACAAATCAAGGCACTCGGAGTCTTCGCGGGAGAAGGAGGCCAGTGATTCGACGGCTTGGGCGGCGCACTGGCTGTCCACGGGGTAGCAACGATTATGATAGTATTTGGGGCAGCCATCCGGTTCGAAGAAATGGCGCTTGTAGAAACTCAATCCTTTCTGGAAGTTAGGGCGCCAGGTATCTTCGCCCGTGCTTTCCAGATAGCATTTCAAGCTTTCGAGGTTGTAGCCGGTGTGGAAATTGTCAATCCAATGGTATTTCGGATCTTCCGCATACCACCAGGAGCCGTCAGGAAGTTGGCGGGAACAACTGTATTCCATGGCGGAGCGGGCTACCTTGGTATATTCGCGGTTGCCGGTATGTCTCGCCGTTCGGGCGAGCATGGCCGCACCGAGCATATTGGAATTATGAATCGAGCTTTGAACATGGGCAAGGTAGCTGATACAATCACCCTGCCCGGTCTTTTCCCGCGGCAGGGCCATGATCCAGGCGCAAACTCTATCGGCGATGTCCAGCCAACGCATTGTCCCGGTCACTTCGTAGGCCTCCAGATACGCGAACCCTATAAGCGCCGTCCAAACAATGATCGGATCGTGCCTGGTGTAAGCTCCCCCCCGGCTGGAAAAGTCGAAATGGTTGCTCCAACTGTGACTCGCAAATTTCGCGGCCTTGTGATGGTCCAGCCAGTCGAGACAGGCTTCGGCTTTCTGAAGGTATTCAGTTTTGCCGGTGGTTTTGTAGCGGAACAAATATCCATGGGCCATATAACCGCGCCCCTTGGTGGAATCTTTGGGGGTAACACCCATGATCGGGCGAAGGTTGATCGGACACTGGCGAATGAGCTGCATGAGCAACCGTTCTCCGAGCAGCGTGCCGAAGGTGAGAGGCCGAAACCAGGATGACAAACCATCGAATGGTTCATAACCCCGGTATTGCCGGTCTTCGACCCATTGCTGGACACGGTCAAGGCTGGTCTCCACCAATTGCTGCGCTTCAATAGGGTTTGCCATGAATCAAGCGTTGATTGAAAAATGACGAAATTTTTAAAAAAGGAACTTTGAACACTGGTCGGCCCAAGCGGCATCCAACAGTTTGCCCTTGACCAAGGGACCATGAAAAACTTCATTTGCGATCAGGATGTCGATTTTTTCCCTGGTATGCAGCGGGTCACGGAAATCTGATTTATTCGTCGTGATGTCGTTCACATAATCATAATCCACCACCCGGACGCCCAGACGGCTCATGTCGCGCTTGAATTCAAGGTATTCGTCATCCAGCCCGAACTCCCGCACCTTTTTCTGAAAATCGACATGGTTCGGCACGATGATAAAAGTGATTTCGGCGCCCTCTTTTTTGGCGAAGACAATCATTTCCTGCATTCGCTTGTACAAGTCAACCGGATAACGGAACCTTTCGTAGTGCTCTCTGGCGCGAACCTTGGCAATATAGTTCCACCACTCATCCTCGGTCATCGGCGGGATGGAGATGACGGCTGGCCGCCCGGTCAGAGATGATTTCACGACATAATAGCCGGCTTGCGCGACGCTGCCGTCAAACAAGTAAAGCAGCGGATTGCGGATCATTGATTCGACGCTCGTTACGCGGTCCGCATAGGCGTATTCATTGAATTCGTTGAAATTGAGCGTGAACACCGCGCGCTTTACAGGCTTGATCTGGTTCGCAAGATAAAAAAGATCAATGCTTTCATTCAACTTGAGCGCGTTCGCCGACAGTAGGAAGTATCTCTGACCGGTGATCTTTTCTATGTATTCCAATGGAAGGTCTTCCGCTCGTGAATCGCCTATAATAAGATTCTCACAAGGGTTGTGGACTTCCTTGAGCGTATTGAAAACAAGATAGTTCAAAGAGGCGGCGTTGTCCTTTTTTGCCTTTTCGGAAAAAACATGTGACCAGTTAAAATAATCAAACGGGTCAACCAGCACGACCACCAACACCCAGATGAGCAAGGGGGAGGCAAAGATCACACCTTTTTTGAAGAAACGCCGGAATTCCATGGGCTAAAACTGAAAGTAAATGAAGTTTTGCGCCTGGTTGTCGTGGCCGTAGAAAAGCACCGTGATCAGAACGGCGTATTGAACCGCCCAACGCAGCGGGCGTGGGCAGGATTTCAGCAATTCCCAAACATCCCGACGACTATCAATGATATCATAGAGGAATACCAGTCCTGCAAAAACCCCGGCATAAATTAAATAGGGCAGTTTCAAGCCCATGCCGCGGAACTGGATCGCCACGGCACCGAGATTGAGCCAGTGGCCAGCGCCAGAGAACAAGTGGGTGAAGATATACCACATATCTCCGAAATTACTCGCGCGAAAGGCAATCCACGCGATGGTCACCAGGCTGAAAGTAAGGGAAATATTCATCCAGTCGAAGCCGGTTTGGGCAATCCGGGACTTGAATTTACTTCGCAACCAGTCCCGAACCGTTCCAAAAACTGAATCAAGAACCATGTAGCAACCATGCAGCGCACCCCAGGCGGCAAAAGTCCAGTTGGCTCCGTGCCAGAGGCCGCTGATGAAAAAGGTGATGAAAATGTTGTAATACCACCGCCATTTCGTCACTCGATTGCCGCCCAGTGGAATATACAAATAATCCCTGAACCACGTTGAAAGCGAAATATGCCACCGGTGCCAGAATTCAGGGATGGATTTGGAAAAATACGGTTGCCGGAAATTAGCCATCAGATCAAACCCGAGCAACCGGGCGGACCCGATGGCGATGTCGGTGTAACCGGAAAAGTCGCAGTAGATCTGAATTCCAAAAAAGACTGTGGCGACCACGAGCGGCAAACCGGGATAACTCCTGGGATCAGCGTAAACCGCCTTCACCAGAATCGCTACGCGGTCAGCCACGACGATTTTTTTGAAAAGCCCCCACAGGATCAGCCGCAAGCCGGAGACCGCTTTTTCATATGTGAATTCATGCCGCTCGTAAAATTGATGGAGGAGGTGTTGTGCGCGTTCAATGGGGCCGGCCACCAGTTGCGGAAAGAAACACGAATAAACTGCAAAGATGCCGAAATGCCTTTCCGCCTCCGCCTTGCCGTGATAGACATCCACGACGTAGCTGATCTTTTGGAACGTGTAAAAGGAGATGCCAATGGGCAGCAGCAGGTTGGAATATGGAATGTTGACCGGGATCGTCAATTCCGCGAAAAGCCTTCGCAGCGTGGCGTCAGCAAAATTGAAGTATTTAAACGAGAAAAGAATCCCCAATAACACGGTGATGCAAACCCAAAGCAGCCTCTTCTTCGTCCGCGGATCTTCCGTCCGGCTTATTCCCAACCCGGTTCCGTAGGCAACTCCGGTTGAGATCAACAGTAAGATTGCATACGCGGCCTTCCAGCACATGTAGAAATAATAACTGGCCAATAGAAGCAGCAACCACCGCCATTTGTGCGGAAACAAATAATACAAGCCCACGACAATGGGCAGGAAAATGAGATAATGCAGTGAATTAAAAAGCATGCAATTACGACCGCGTCTCAAATTACTTTGAGCACCAACACTATTGCCGGGTTTTCAAACGGAGGGGGCGTGTAAAAAACCCGGATTTGGTAGTGTCCTGATTTGAAAGTTTGACCGAGCGAGAACTCGCGGGGGCAAAATTGTTGGTAGCGGAGATTTGCGATTGTTTCAACTCGGCAAAGAGCAGCCAGCCAAATGAAAACTCTCACAGGATTTATTTGGCGGGTGGAGCTTTGTCGGTCTGTCTTACCGGGATTGTTTTAATGGAGTAAGGCTGATGCCAACGCAACCACATTAAGCCGAATACGCCAAAACCGAAAAATAGAAGCGAGCTTGGTTCGGGAATAAACGTAGGAATAACCGTAGGAATATCTATAGGAATATCCTTAGGAATATTTGGTCCAATGCCGATTGGTCCGCCGTAGAACGACAGCTGGCCGCCCGTCACTTCGATTGATTGATTTACCTCAGGAAATATAATGTTGAAACGAACACCATAGAAATCCAGCGGCCTTGATAATTGTGTGTCAGGCGTGCCGTTGTCATCGGTGAACAATGGGTAAAAACCCATATACATGCTGCCGTCGTCCGAGGATGCGCTCCCGGTAATGCCATAGCCAGGAATAGGCTCCCCGTTGGCACCCAGAAGGCTCCCCGACCCCTCCATGAATCCGACCAGCCCGCTACCCGTGGTAGACAATCCGAGCATAACACTAAACGACCAGTCGGTAGCGCTATACAATCGGACGAATTGACGGTGGCTGAACATAAAGTCCACTGAAAGCGTGCCATCCACCGGCGTGCCGTCCAGTTGCGAGAACTCGATTGGACCGCCCGCGCCCAAATCAAGATGGATGCGGCGGTTGTTGTCATCGGCCCGGGCGCAGAGTTGGATCGCAAGCACCAGGGTGATGGTGGATATTCCGAATAACGACTTTGTTGTTTTCATAACTGGAGTTTTTATTTTTACTACCGAAATTTGATTAAATGAGCGCAGCGCGGCTTCAGATTCCTTGGTACGCAAGTGGAACAACCATCAGGAAAAAATAACGGTTCAAATTTCAAATCAGGACACTACCCCGGATGTGACTCACGACGTATCCGATCATTTCATCCGTCATTTCCGGAAAGATCGGCAACGACAGAATTCGCGATTGGTTCGCATACGCGACCGGGAAATCCTGGGGTTTGTAACCGAGGTAAGCGTACGCCGGATAGAACGGCAGGGCTTTTGGATAATTGAGAACGGTGACGATGCCGGCGTCCGCCAGGTGTTTCTTCAAGGCATCGCGCTGTTCCGTGCGGATTACATACAGGTGATAAACGTGATCGCGATCCGCCGCGACCTTGGGCGTGACGAGGTCACCGACTCCTTTTAGCAGCTCGTCATAGCGGGCGGCAACACGGCGACGGGCCTGGGTCCACGCGGGCAGATGCGGCAGCTTGACGTTCAAAACCGCACCTTGCAAGCCATCCATGCGGCTGTTGATGCCTTCCATCACGTGATCGCCTTTGCCTCCGTGCCGGGCGTAGGTGGCCATCCAGTCCGCCAAGGTCTCGTCGTTGGTCACCGCGCATCCAGCGTCACCATAGGCGCCGAGGTTTTTGCCGGGATAAAACGAGAAGGTCGCGGCGTTTCCAAATGTGCCAACGAGTCTGCCTTTGTAACGCGCCAGATGCGCCTGGGCGCAGTCTTCAATCACCCAAAGTTTGTGTTTCTTGGCAATGGCCATGATTGCATCCATATCGGCGGCCTGGCCGTAGAGATGCACAGGAATGATTCCGACTGTGCGCGAAGTGATTTTTGCTTCGATTAACGCCGGATTGATAGTGAACGTGTCGTTATCCGTGTCACAGAAAATAACCCGCCCACTGGCCTGGGTGATGGTTTCCGAGGTCGAAATCCACGAATGGGCCGTCGTGATGACTTCGTCGCCCGGCTTCACTCCCAAGGCGCGCATGGCGATATAGAGGGCATCCGTGCCATTGGCGCAGGAGACGCAATGCTTTACACCCAAGGTCTCCGCCCACGCCTTTTCAAATGCATCCACCTGCGGCCCGCGGATGTAGGCGGATTGAGCGATGACTTCGGTTATCGCGTTGTCAATTTCCGGCTTGATGGTCAGATACTGGGCGTGCAGGTCAACGAAGGGGATTTTCATCGTCCAGCCTGACCTTGTTCATGGTTAACGGCGGATGATTGAGGACGCGGGAGTTTGCGCAACCGGCGCGCGGGGTTGCCAGCATAGATGCCGGGTTCAGTAATATCTTTGGTGACGACCGAGCCGGCACCAATGACCACGTGATCGCAAATCGTCACTGGCAAAATGGTGGCATTGGTGCCGATACTGACATGGTTGCCGATTTTTGTGGAACCCCACAGATCGCGGTTCCGGGCCGCGGGACCGCCGGTTTTGAAAAGGTCGTTGATGAACATGGCGCCGTGCGACACCACGCAGTCGTCGCCGATGATCACAAGGTCGCAGACAAACGCGTGCGACTGGATTTTGCAACGTTTGCCGATGACCGCGCCGCGCTGGATCTCCACAAACGGGCCGATGAAGGTGCCGTCGCCAATCGATGCAGCCGTAAAGGTTCGCCGGCTCGATGACGGTGACATTCTCGCCAAACGTCACATCCACGATGCCGGCTTTTCGGACTTTTGGTTCTCCCATAAAGAAATCAGTTTGCTCCGTCTCCGCCGGCCTGCTCCAAAATGGAAACAACCTCCCGCGCGTGCGCCAACCCGGTCAGCGGCGTGGTTTTATTTTTGATGCAGTCGAGAAAATGTTCCGCCTCCACGCGGAGTGGTTCGACGAATTTTACCTGCGGCAGCAGAATGTCGCCACTGCGATAATTGAATTCCGGCGGACGCGGATTGTCGAAGTCCATGTTCTCACCCAGCACCGCGCGGCGGTCAATGCCCTTGTCATAAATCGCGATCTTGTCGTCGGCGACGTCATCATATACGACCATTTTTTTTGAGCCGACGACGATCATCTTGCGCACTTTTTGCGGGTCCAGCCAGCTCACGTGGATGTTCGCCATGATTTTTCCGGGATACGTCAGGCTCAAGAAAACCACGTCGTCAATGCCGTCCTGCATGTAGGCCATGCCCCGGCGCGAAACCGAAAGCGGCGCGGGATCACCCAGCCAGTATTGGATGATGCTGATGTCATGCGGCGCGAAATTCCACAGCGCGTCAATGTCCGAGCGGATGCGGCCCAGGTTCAGGCGCTGGCTGTAAATGTAGCGGATCTCGCCGAGGTCGCCGGCGTCAATCAGCTTTTTGACGTAGCGGACGGCGGCGTTGTAAATGAACGTGTGTCCCACCATCGCGATCAGCTTATTTTTGGCGGCGACGCGCGCGAGCTCATCCACCTCGGCGGCCGTGGTGGCCATGGGCTTTTCCACAAAGACATTTTTGCCGGCCTGAAGCGCGGCGCGGGCGAGTTCAAAATGCGTGGCCGCGGGCGTGGCGATGACCACCGCGTCAATTTCCGGGTCAGCCAGAACCGCCTCGTGGCTGGCCACGGCGGCCGTCCGCGGAAAATTGGCCGACACAAAGGCGCGGCGTTCGGCGCTCGCGTCCACCACGTTTTTCACCCGGCAGTTTTTCAGCGCGGAGAAATTGCGGAGCAGGTTTGGCCCCCAGTAACCGCAGCCGATTTGGGCGATGACAAACTGGTCTTTCATGGGTTCCATTCCTCCGGTTTCCTACACAGATTCAAGCCCCCAGAGAAATCTCCCCGCCGTCAGGCAACGGTGTCTCAAAAAACTTTCCTCCGCCGGCATCCGGCTGAAAACTCCGGGCGCACAGGCCGGGCAGCCGGGTGTCAACACCGGCCGGGATTTTGATTTTGACAGTACTGCCGGCCTGCTCAAAAATCACCGCGCGTCGCTTGCGGAACCACGAAACTGTCCGGGCGGCAGTCAGAAAACACGCGCCGTTGGATCGCAGTTGTTCGAGCAGCCGGACATACGCAGCATCCCACAACCGCTCCGGTGCCACACTGCGATCGTGCCAGTTCACCGTCAGGACGCCGCCGAAGCGAACCGTGTTGGCGATAAGCGGGCGGACGGTTTCCTCCATCTGTGCGGGAGCTATATTGAGGTAGCCGGAATAAAACAGTGCAGTGTCCATCAGATGTAGCGGCAGCTCCAGGAGTTCTTTCGTCGTCATCGGCTTAAATACCTGCGTGGTGCCGGCTCGGTAGCCGACGGTCTGATTGTAGCCGACGGTGGAATCGTAGTCGTATCCCGCCGCTTCCAGGAGGGCGGGCGAACGTTCGTCAAAAAAAAGCCAGTGCATCCGCACGCCGGTTTCCGCCGTGCCGGTCAACCGGGAAATGATTTCGTGTTCCTGCCGGCCGGCGGCGCTGTCGCGCCAGGCGTCAATACCGTGAACGGCAATTTCGTCGCCGGCAGATTGCAGTTGTTTAAGAGGTCCCCCCAGTCCGGCGGCATCGTAATTTGCGGCGCGGCGTGCCGGACGATTTCCCCGCGCATCCATTCCCGGCTCGTTTTTCTTGGGAATCACAAAGAAGGTCGAGTTCAACCCCGTTTCAATTGCGAGGTAGCGGTCGAAAGAATGCCAAAAGTCCTTGGCAAGGCCGAGATGAACCAGGGGAAGCTTGAGCGCGGCGAGCCAGTTCGTTCCAAGTTGCCGCCAGTTCTTCCTCCCCCGGCAAACATCCAGCACCGACCCGATTGTGGCGCGGTAAAGAAACCCGAACATCGTATGGTCAAATTTGTGGTTCCGGATACCGATATGATCCATGTCATGCGTCAGGCAGGCAATTAATTTACACCCATCAGGCACCGGCGGAATCTCAACCAGCGGAATCGAAGCGCCAACAATCAAATCACGCAGCAGGGCGATGTGGATTTCCAGCGCGGGAATTGCCGCGTTGGCTTCAGGCTGGCCGCGCGTCAGCAGATGGTGGATTTCCTGGAACAAATCATATCCGATGCGGACAATGGTCCGTCCGCCCGTGTTGAATTTAACCATCGCCCCTTCACCGGAAGATTCATGTTTCAACCCGGCATCAGCGGTTGGGCCGAAGGCAAGACTGCTTCCATAAACCGGAATTCTTCCGCCTTTGCAGGAAAGCACCGTGTTCGGCTGTTGCGCGCTCGGCTGAAGCCCCATTTCCTCATCGAAAGGTTTGGGCTTACCTCCGTAAATCAATACCAGCCCTGCATCAGTTTGTGGGACATCGGCTTGCGAGCAGATTAAAACATCAGTTTGGCCACCTTCGCGAAAAAATCCCCACGGCGTTTTGAACAGCTCAAAGAATTCCGCCACCACGGCGCGCTCCGCCTCCTCTGCTTGGACTGCGATCATCGTTGGCGTTTCAGGGTTTTGTCTTTCAACGCCGTCCCAGGAGTCCGGCAACGGTGTCCACAAAGCCCCGGCTTTCCTGGCTCCAACGGTGGGTGAGATAAATTTTCTGGCCGCGCTGGACGGTTTCCCTCGCCTCGGCGGGATGGAAACAGGCATATTCAATTTTCCGCGCGAGATCGTCGGCATCGCCCAGCTCAAAATAAATCAGGTCCTGGTCTCCAAAATAATCCTGGATGCCGCGCGCCCGGGGCGCGATGACGGGTTTGCCGCGCGACAGATATTCAAAAATGCGCGTCGGCGTGTTCATCTCGGTGAAGATGTTGCGGTGATTGGGGATGATGCCGAGGTCGCAACGGTCAATGACTTCGGGAATTTGCTCCTGTTTTTTCACGCCAAGATAGTTGACTGCGCCCTGAAGGCCATACTGGCCAGCTGAAGCCATAACCGATTCAAAAAACGGTGTGCGTTCGCCGCAAACCACCAGCGATGCGCCCGGTATAGATTTTCTTACGGTCTCCAGCGCCTTCACTGCGAGGTCGAATCCGTTCCGCGGTAGCAGTGAGCCATGATACATAATCGTAAACTTGCCGCCGGATTTTCCATTTGGCAACGCCGCCGACACAGGCCGGAACTGGAAAATGTCCTCGTTGGGCGAGTTCATTACGACCCGGATTTTTTCCGGCGCGCAACTGCGCGAGGAATAGATTCTTTTGGACGCCAGATTAACCGTCAGCACGACATTGGCAAAACGGGTGCTCCATTTTTCAAGCCATTTCAGCATCCGCACGGAAAAACTTTCCGGCGGCAGCTTGAAGATGGTCAGCATCAGTTCCGGCATCGGATCGTGGAGGTCCAAAATGACCCTGGCGCCGTAGATTTTGGGAACCAATGCCGCAAATACCAGGACATCAGGCATGTTATGGACATGGATAAGACTGTAGCGTCGCTTGAATGAGCGAAAGGTGAGCAGAAAGAAACTGGCCAGAATGAATGACCCATATTGAAAAAAATAAGAGAATTTGCCTCCCCGCCAGCGCCGCAATGGGACACGCAGAATGCTGACCCCGTTAATGGTTTCGCGGCGCTGTTCATGATCATCCTGCCGGAGACAAATGACATCAACTTCCATCCCCTGCTGGACAAGCGCCTCTGCCTCGCGGCGCGGCCGCGGGTCGCTGGGATAATGAGAGAAAACGACAACGGCAACGCGCTTGCCACGGAGCCGTGCCGGACCCGAATCCTCGGAAGTGCGCGAACTTGAAGTTCTGGCATTTATTTCCGGAGAAATCATCCTTGAACACCGCCCACGTGATATCAGCGCAGGCTCCAGCCTAAATGGCACCGCAATCTTCGCCGGATCGCACGACACGTACGCTTTCAGAAATTGTCCAAGTATTCCTGATGCAAGCGCGGCGGAACGTAATTCCGGGTTTTATTGAGCACCGTGCCGACGGTGGCCTTGGATTCGGCGAGCAATTGATTTACCCGTTTGACCACGTCTTGATTCGTTTTCTCCGACTCGATCACCAGCAAAACCATGTCCATGAGACCGGAAAGTCGTGCAGTCACGCTGGTTTGGTTAACCGGCGGCATGTCAAAAATAATGTAGTCATATTCGCTGGCCTTGAGTTTGGGCATCAACGTCGCAATTTTTTTGGGCAGATTGGCCGGCAACATGTCACCGCCCGATTGTTCCACGGTGGTGTAAAGGTTTGCCTTGACGAGCGCACCCGGTTGTTTATCAGATACCAAACCCTTGGCTGCAAGGGCTTCGTCCAAGCTGTAACCAGGTTTGCCTTTGTAAAATTGCTGCGCCGCACCCTGCTCGCCGCTGATGTTGACCAACAGCACGTTGCCATCGCCCGTTTCGGAAAGCGAAGCGGCCATGCCGACGGCAATAGTGCTGACGCCGGCACCCTTGCCGCAACTGGTCACCGCCACGAGCTTAGGCTTGTGAGTAAGAGTCCTGGTCTCAAAATACACAATCAACCGGTCCCTCAATCCCTCGGAAAACCGGCGCAAAGGATGCTGACGATGCGCTAAATCCACGCCAGCGACTTGACGGGACGCATCCCTTTCAGCGGTTTCACTCTTGTTGTTCGTGGCGTCTTTCAAGCGCAACGAATTCCCGGTCGCCGCCAAATGACGATGGCCGTTGCTCCCTATGGCCGGAATGGAAATAAACAGCGGCAACCCCAATTTCGTCTCAATATCTGTCGGGCGCTTGACGGAACGATCCAGGAATAATTCGATAAGAAATGCCAACGCCAATCCGCCAAAGATGCCTCCGAAAGCCACCATGGCTACCTTCTTTTTGAGCGCCTTCGACCACCCCTTGGTCGGAGGCGATGGAGCTTGTATCACGCTGATATTCGCCGCCTTGTCTTCCCCCAAAGCCTCATCAATACGGGCCTCCTCCAAATTACTCATATAGTATTTTAGATTGGTTTGTTCAACCTCCCTTTTCTGTTCCAACTCGGAAATGGTTGCTGTTGCGTTTTCAAAATTCGTCGCCTCGGCCCAAACTTGATTCAGTTGGGACTTTAACGTCTGGACTTTTGCCTTGAGAGCCGCGATTTGGACTTGTTCAGATCCGGCCATCAAATCAATCGAACTTGCATCTCCGTCTTGCTGTCCGATTGGCTGGCCCATGCCGGGCCTTGATAAATGAACGTTTAGCGCCACAAGTCCGGGATAGTTCTCTTCAAGACTCCTTTTGGACGCTTCGTTTTGTAAAATTTGCTCGTGAACCTGTTTGACCAGCACATTTTCCGTAGTGAACCCCTGCTGGGTCAGATAATTTTGTTCTTTTCCTTCAAGATAAGTGACCAGCGCACAAATCTTCCTGTATTGGTCAACCTGTTCAACAGGCACCGGTGTTGCCAGCACAACATTGGTTGTCCCCCCGTTTGTGCCCGGCGATTTTGTAAATTCTCCCACCATCGCCTGGCGTTCTGCCAGTTCAGCTTCGGCACCAAAGATCTCCTGACGAATTTTTGAAATTTGCTCGGCGTATGCCTTTTGCGTATCCGCAATGGAAATCACGCCCGTTGCATTTTTAATCTTTTTGAGCTCATTATCAGTCAGGGCAAGTTCACCGCGCAACCGCTCGGTTTCATTAGTCAGAAAAGCATCAGATTCCTGGAAGCCTTGATGAAATTGTACATGCTTCATAATGAAAGCATCAATGATTTCACTCAAGATTGGCTGAACCAGCGCAGGATCCCGATCTTGAAAAGAAATTCGGATGGCGCTGCTTTCGGGCATCTGTTCCACAGTCAAACCTCCTCTTACTATAGCGGCGGCTTGATTGATGTTTGTGCCGCCTCCGACCTTGGCCAAGATCCTTTCCGGCGTCTCCAAGAGAGCCACTTGCTGTGCCAAATCCAAACTGTAAAGAATTTCCCGCTCTGTATTCATAATACTCTCGCTCCGTTCATCCAACGACCTGGTAGTCTGCAGATCGCCAGGAGCATTCAGGGGTTTTTCCTCCACCACATAGCGAATGGAAATCATCGCTTCAGATTGATATTGCGGCGGCTTAACCACAAAAAGAATCACAACGGCCCCCACGATTCCCAGCAGTGAACAGACAAGAATGAGCCACTTCTGCCGGAAAATGACAAAATAAATATCCGCCAGAGACATTCCGCCTCCCTGCAAATCTGGACGCTTTTCGTTCATCTCAACCTGACTATCCGAAGAAACAACTCACTTTTCCAGCGAAATAAACTTCATAATCCGGGCCGGATTGCCGGCCACAGTTGCACCGGTAGGCACATCTTTAGTAACCACGCTGCCCGCTCCAATCATTGCGTTCTCACCGATCGTAACTCCGCAAAGCAGCGTGGCACCGGAGCCGATGGAAGCGCCCCGTTTGACCAGCGTTTGAATGCACTTCCAATCAGCTTCCGTTTGAAGTTCACCCTTCTGATTGGTAGCGCGGGGGAGACGGTCATTGGTAAACACGACCCCATGACCTACAAAGACCTCGTCTTCCAGAGTCACCCCTTCACAAATAAAGGTATGACTGGAGATTTTGCAGCGGTTCCCAATCTTGACCCCTTTTTGAATCTCCACAAACGTTCCAATCTTCACCTCGTCCCCGATCTCGCAGCCATACAGGTTGACAAAGTCATGCAGCCGGACATTTTTGCCCAACTTCACATCGGGAGCTATCCTCTGAAACAAATGCTGAGTTGAACTCACCTAACTAACTTACCGTCTGCGTGCCCGAATCTTTACTGGTGCCTTTTGAACCGGCTGCCGGGGAGGGCTTTTTGCATCCTTTTCAAAGGACAATAACGAGAGCCGAAGCGCCGCTTCAGAATTAGTACTATGGCCATTATTCCCGTTTGGTTGGGTAGAAAGCCTGATGGGAGCGCCGCCATTTTTCAGGGACTCTGTGGACGCTTCCAAAATGCGAACCAATTCCAAACCATCCTTGCCGTCCGTTAAAGGCTGCGCTCTCTGTCTGATGCAATCCAGGAAATGTTGACACTCATTTTTCAACGGCTCTTCCTGCCTGATGTAGGGAATATAAACATCACCGTAGTGGTAGGCATAATGAAACTCAGCAAAGGTGTCATAATGCGGCGGCCTTTCCACCCGCGCATCGAAAATTCGGATTTTTTCCAGCGGCGAAACGTCGTCGTAAACAATCATCCGTTTGCTGCCCACAATGGTCATTTCCCTGATTTTTCTGGGATCAAGCCAGCTGCTGTGAACAATTGCTGATCGGTCTCCGGGAAAACCGAGCCACATCGTTGTTACATCCTCCACTCCCGGCGTGATATGAGCACTGCCCTGGCAGTTCACCACGGTGGGACGATCATCCATGATGTGCAAAATGATGGAGATGTCATGCGGCGCCAGGTCCCAAGCCACATTAATGTCCTTTTGGAAAAGTCCCAGGTTCAACCGCCGGGCGCAAATATAGCGAATATCCCCAATATCACCGCCCTTCACAATCTCCTTAATCTTCCTCACCGCCGGTGAATAAAGGAAGGTGTGTCCCGTCATCAGCACCAGTCCATTTTTCCGCGCGATTTCAATCAGCTCTTGACATTCTTCGGACGAGGAAGCCATCGGCTTTTCGATAAAAGTGTGCTTGCCGGACAACAGGCTGGCCTTGGCCATTGAGTAGTGCGACTTGACCGCCGTCGCAATAATAACCGCATCCAGACCCACCCCGTTGAGCATGTGGTTGTAATTCGTTTCGCCTGCCACCTCCGGATACAATGACTTGAGATGCATCAACCGTTGTTCGCTGATGTCGCACATTATTTTCAGATCACAGTCAGGCAGAGATCTAAAATTACGAACCAGATTGGGACCCCAATATCCGCAACCGACAACTCCGACTTTAATTTGCTTTGCCATATTACAACCTCGGTTTGTTCCTTTCCAAATCCAAATGCGCCTGTCGCTCCGCGCGCACAATCTGCACAAAAACAGGCTTGCGCACGTAATGCGGCGGGGCATGGTGATTTCGGGAAGGAATCGTTTCTGAATGGACCGATTTCGAAAGTTTCTTTGGGGAGCAGCGTGTTTCCCACACTTGAGTGATTAAGGCAGGAATCGTCCACAACAGGATCTTTATATCGAACCACAGGTTTTTTTCACGCGCATACCTTATGTCCAACTGAATCATTTCCACGAACGTGGTCCGGTTCTTGCCGCTGATCTGCCAAAATCCAGTAAGTCCGGGTATGGTAGCAAATCTTTCCTGTTGCCAAGGAAGGTATTTTTCATATTCGTAGGGTAAACAAGGACGCGGCCCCACCAGACTCATTTCGCCACGCAAGACGTTGATGAGTTGCGGCAACTC
The DNA here is from genome assembly GCA_963708305.1 of uncultured bacterium. Taxonomy (GTDB): domain Bacteria; phylum Verrucomicrobiota; class Verrucomicrobiia; order Limisphaerales; family UBA11358; genus UBA11358. The sequence continues at coordinate 205,812 of CAVPSH010000001.1, forward strand.
ATCCAGCCCGGAAGAACGGAGCAGCAAACCAAATGGAATAATTCGGGGATCGCCTTTTGAATCCATCTTGGTCATCGGCGTATTTGAATCGATTAAGTAACGCAGATGTCCCTGATGGGCAGCCGCGTCTGCACCTACGAACATGGTTCTAAATTTGAAGCACATAAACCGCCGTCCCAAATAACCAACCCGTTCTTGCTTGAACAGAACCGGCCCGGCAGAAACAATCCGAATCAACGCGGCGACAAACAACATCAACGGCAAAAGCAACGGCAAGGCCAGCAGAACAACACTAATGTCCAAAATCCGTTTCCAACGTAAAACACGCCGTGCTCCGGCTGGGAAGACGTCATCCACCAAATGATGCTGATCTGGAAAGGCCATGATTACCAGGAAAGAAATCGAGAAGTACCATAACGCAAGCCGGGCAGGAAAACTGAATGACCTGCGTCCCCCTTAGAAATTTGCAGATTCACAATCGGCATTTTGTCCAATATTGTTTGTTGTGACACAAAGCTCCGCACTTGTTGGCGGAAAATAATTTTCGCCAAACTAAATTTCCCTGCTCCGAACAACTTGACCGGAGTGCCCCCTGATATTTGTTCCAACTTCAACCTGAAACACCTGAAACAACAAAATCTCCCGCACGCGGTGCCGCCAACCTTGGCACCAGCTCCGCCACCGCATTCCGCTCCAAAACAACCGAACTCTCATCAATCTCGGCCGGAGTAGGCCGGCCCAGGACATCCAGCAAAACTTGAATCCGCCTTCTGGCCGGCATGACCCGCAGGACGAAGGCGCGCGTTCCCGCAAAAGCACCATCAGCCAGCAACACCTCATCGCCTGGTGAAATGCGGTCTTCGACCGTCAACATTTCTTCGCCAGCGAAACATTCTCTTAATTCTTCTATCACCAAATCCGCTATTGTCGGAATCCGGTGGGCAAAATGCACAACGGTGCCGATCCCGTTCGTACGCTGTATTTCGTCCAACCTTTGCTCGATGTCGCAACGGATGAAAATGTAACAAGGGAACAGGGGCTCGTTTACCCGGACCACTCCACGCCGAGTCGCACGCTCGATACGCAATCGGGGATGGAACACCTCCAGATTGAGATTTTTGCGCAAATTGGCTGCGGCAATATGCTCATGCTTTGGCTTCGTCCGGGCGCAGTACCAAGCCAGAGCCTCTGCTTGAATTGTGGAATTTAACAGCATCGAATGAAACAAAGTTTTTTACCTTCAGTTTTAAGAGCTGCGGCGACAATGAGAAAAGCCATCGTTACCATTTCTGTAAACGATTTTTGCCCCTCCCGACCGGTCGCAAAACCAGATTGCCCTATGGTTTTACCCCTGCAGCAACTGCTGCTGCTTTGGGTTCGTCCAAACTCGTACAACTCCTCCATCTGATAAGTGTTTGTTAAACGGTCAACTGACCCATATTAAACCACATTCCCGTGGGTTTATCCACAGCGCTTGACACTATAATCCTGTAATCATAAAAAGTATTTATATGTAGCGAATTTCGCTACACATGCAGCTTCCTTTTTGTCCGCCGGCGGCTGTGAAATGGGAATCCTCGGAGAATTATTCTATATGTTGCTGTTCTTGGGCAACATCTGGAACCGGATGGCGTATTGGAGCAGCTCCGAGGTGCTTTTTAGATTCAGCTTTTCCTTAATCCTTGCCCGGTAGGTTTCCACCGTGCTCGCGTCAATATGCAACATCGCGGCAATTTGCCGGGTGTTTTGCCCCCCGCCCATCAGCTCAAAAACCTGCAACTCCCGATCGGTCAGAAGATCCACCGAGAAGTTGGACGACGGGCGCGGGCGGGAGGCGATTTGGGACGCAACCCAACTGGCGGCCTTTTCGCTCCAGTAAATTTCCCCGTTCAAAACCTTGCGAATAGCCAGTAAAATTTTCGCGGGAGGTTCTTCCTTGGCCACATATCCGCGCGCGCCTGCCCGAATCACTCGTTCGGCATGCAAAGTCTCTTCATGCATGGAAAACACCAGACACAGCACTTTGGGGTAACTATCATTCAGATTTTTAATAAGTTCCAATCCATGAGAATCCTTCAAGGTCAGATCAAGAATCACCAGATGCGGTTTGGTTTCGGCGACTAACTCCAAAGCCTGATTGCCATTATCCGTTTCGCCGCATACATCCAAATCCGGCTGTTGTTGAATGATCCGCTTCAACGATTCCCGCACCAACGGATGATCGTCCACAATGAGGATGCGGATCCGGCTGCTTAACTGATTGCGAGATTCACTTGTATTTTTTGCTCTCATGCCACTCGTTACGCCTGATTGCTTTTTTCTTCGTCGACGGAACCAGGGACACTCGGCGAGTGCGACAGCTTGGCCTGTTCCAAACAGGTTCCATAACACAATTCCCTGAGAAGATCTGAAGAAATTGCCAACGACATTTCATAGGATGCACATTACGTTTAATTGCCTCGGCCGGTACCAGAGGCGCCCCCCCGCAGGCGGGGAAAGTCAACTGCCTGCTCAATTCCATGTCTTGGCATCGTCAGTGCTTTAGGCGAGGCATGACTCATGGACAAGCAGCAACACAGAAAACCTGGTTCCCTGTCACAACGCTGACAGCACCTGTGGTAGCGATCATCATAAAATTGCGGAACCTTGTAAAGTGGCAAATTCCTATAGGCTATCAGGATGAAACCGGGTTTCATTTTGGCGTACCGCCTGCGGAAGAAGATTTAAACTGACCTCCGTTTTGGGAAATCAGCCCTTGAACTAAAAGCGGTATACATTGCCACAAAAGAGGACAGTGTGTCTCGGCGGTTTAGAACAAGCTTCAAAGCTCTTACCCTGTTTTGGTGATGTTTGTGTGACTGTTTCCGGAATTTAAAATGGTCTCCGGGCTGGAGGTATGTCACTAAACTGCCCCAATACTTTTCCAGGCAAAATTTGTTCACATGGTTTGTCCAGGGGCAGGATGGCTTGAAGCCCCTTTTTCTGTGGAGAATTACCGTCCGTGCCGGATTCTACAAACATTCCCGGCGGGCATGTGGATTACCAGCCCTTTCAACCTATTGCACGTATATTGAACGGTAGAACCGCTGCTTGAATTTGCCCGCATTCGAATCTATGAACTGAAATGGGGCTGTGTTCGTTTGTAATGGAATCCAATCCACCAGATTGGTGGACGCTTGAACCTCATAGCGGTATCCTGGCACTCCGTTCACAGACAAGCCAAATTGACCCTCCAGGTGTGCGGCGGCGGCCAGTGTGGCTGCGGCAGTGGGATAGACGGTCAAAATGATCGGGCTGCTGACAGCCGTTCCGCTTTCATTCGATGCCGCCAGGGTGTAAGTCCCGGATTGGCTGGTGGTAACACTCTTCAATGTCAAGGTAGCATCGTTTGCCATGGACAAATTGACACGGTTGAACCGCCATTGATATGCCAGTGCCGACGAACTGGAAACATTCACAACTCCAGCGTTAAGTGTGACTGTTTGGCCTGCCACCGCCACATAATTCGTGGACATATTCGTGATGAGCGGGGTTGAATCAGCGGCGGCTCGGACGCTCTTATTGATCGAGTATACTGTCGGCAGTGGCTGGGATGCGTTTGCCGTCCCTGACGCCACCGGCACGAGGGTAAAACTTGCCAAGGCTGTACCCGGTTCTCTCCCCACAAAAATGATTTGATGCGGGCCGGCACCAAGGTTAAACGTTTTGGGAACAATCTGGTCGTTGTTCTCGCTGCCATTGCCGCGCCAGCTCACGACACGCTGTTCAAAACCTGAACTGAGTGGCATTATGTCCCAAATCATGGTTGAGTCCGGTAGCTGGCTGTCAATAGTGACGTAAAATGAATTCGCATTCAAATTAGGCGCGTTGACCAACGCCTGAATCTCATAGTTTCCTGCATTCGTAATGGTAAAATTGTAAACAGCCGTTCCACCGCTGACGTTTCCTATTGACGGCAAGGGCTGATAGATATAGCTGGTGGGGATTCCGTTTATCACGGTACTGGCCGTCAATAAGCCATTCAAAGGAACCGACGTTGCCGTGAAAGTAAGCCCGCCGTTCGTCCCCGTTCCACCAGAATTTGGCGGCATTTCGACCGTAAGATTTGTCTGCGATTCCGCCCGGGCCTGGCCATTGCTTACTACCAGTGTCCACACATAACTGTTCCCAACCGTGTTCGTATCAAAATAATAACTGATATTCGTTATCGGACTTGTGCTGTTTGTATAAACCACCGGCGGCCCTCCATTGATGGTGTAACTCCATTGCCAGGTCTGAGCGTTGGTTGCTTTCGCCGAAAATTGTACCGTTGTCTCCGCATATATCTGCAGCCCCGGCAGACCCGAATCCACATCTGGCGCACTAACACTGATCGCCGATAACGTGGGTAAAATCGGAGGCGCGTTGGTCGCGCTGCCGCTGACCGTCGTGTTCGTTCCACTCCCGCCCGTAAAGCTCACACTCTGGTTATAGTTGTTCGCCACCGTCGGACTGAACGCCACCATCACGGTCTGGCTCGCGTTGGCTCCCAAACTGTAACTGCCGCCCGACACGATGCTGAAGGGCGCGCTCACACTCGCCGTCCCGCTCAATGTCCCCGTCCCAATGTTCTGCACCGTGAAACTGTTCGTCTTGCTCGTCCCCGCCAGCAACGTCCCATATCCAATACTCCCCGGCGTCACCTGCATGATCGGCGCGGGCACCGGCGCGTTGGTCGCGCTGCCGCTCACCGTCGTGTTCGTTCCACTCCCGCCCGTAAAGCTCACACTCTGGTTATAGTTGTTCGCCACCGTCGGACTGAACGCCACCATCACGGTCTGGCTCGCGTTGGCTCCCAAACTGTAACTGCCGCCCGACACGATGCTGAAGGGCGCGCTCACACTCGCCGTCCCGCTCAATGTCCCCGTCCCAATGTTCTGCACCGTGAAACTGTTCGTCTTGCTCGTCCCCGCCAGCACCGTCCCATATCCAATACTCCCCGGCGTCACCTGGAGGATCGGCGCGGGCACCGGCGCATTGGTCGCGCTGCCGCTCACCGTCGTGTTCGTTCCACTCCCGCCCGTAAAGCTCACACTCTGGTTATAGTTGTTCGCCACCGTCGGACTGAACGCCACCATCACGGTCTGACTCGCGTTGGCTCCCAAACTGTAACTGCCGCCCGACACCACACTGAACGGTGCGCTCACGCTCGCCGTCCCGCTCAATGTCCCCGCCCCGATGTTCTGCACCGTGAAACTGTTCGTCTTGCTCGCCCCCACCAGCAACGTCCCATACCCGATACTCCCCGGCGTCACCTGCATGATCGGCGCGGGCACCGGCGCGTTGGTCGCGCTGCCGCTGACCGTCGTGTTCGTTCCACTCCCGCCCGTAAAGCTCACACTCTGGTTATAGTTGTTCGCCACCGTCGGACTGAACGCCACCATCACGGTCTGGCTCGCGTTGGCTCCCAAACTGTAACTGCCGCCCGACACGATGCTGAAGGGCGCGCTCACACTCGCCGTCCCGCTCAATGTCCCCGTCCCAATGTTCTGCACCGTGAAACTGTTCGTCTTGCTCGTCCCGCCAGCACCCCTTCCTGGCTACGGTTGTCCAAACTGTAACTGCCGCCCGACACGATGCTGAAGGGCGCGCTCACACTCGCCGTCCGCTCAATGTCCCCGTCCCAATGTCTGCACCGTGAAACTGTTTGTCTCCGCCAGCACCGTCCCATATCCAATGCTCCCCGGCGTCACCTGGATAACGGAAGTCCCATTGGGAATCGTATAAGATACCTCGCTTGAATAAGCGCTTTCCAGGCCGGAAGTGTTGAGAGCTGTGGCGGCGAAGTAATATGTTGCTCCTTCCACAAAACCCGAAATCGTCGCGTTCGTCACATTGCCCACCGGAGTTGCGTTGGTGTAGGAGTGACTCACCGAGCCGTAATAAATGTTGTAGCCGGCAACATTGGCGTTGGTGACTGGATTCCAGGCCAGGGTTACGCTTTGACTGCCGAAAACAGATGAGGGTGTAGTGACCGCCAATCCGCTCAACAAAAATCCAATTACGACAGCACGTCTTATTACGACAGCACGTCTTGTTACTAACCAAACATCAACCAGATACATCTTGGCGGTTGTCTTCGCATGATTCTTGCCAAGAAAACCTTCTAAACGGGGAGAAATCCTGCTTTCACAGATAATGCCAAATAAAGCCTGAAAGCTTTTTGGGGCTGATTCGCTTTGTTTTCAATAACTTGTATGACTTCCTTCGTGCGAAGTTCAGAGTTGCAACAGGGCAAACGGCGTCTGCCATCGTCATCATCATAATCAGTTGGCCGATGGGGGCTGGAGGTTTTCAATACATGACTGTCTTGCAAAGGAACATCCCAATTCCGCCGGATTTGAAGAATGACTTGTAACCATTAGTGTCAGGAAAGACACGTCTCTTCCGGCAGTTCATCTCACTGGCTGCCCCTCCCGGCCACGTTTCCTCGCCATCAGATCTGACAACATCGTGCCCGAATGCACGACGAGCACCTGTTACCGTTCGGAGAAACCGGCACCAGAATCTCAAACGTACGGATTCGATTTTCCGGCAAGCAGGCAAGCCAGTTTTCAACGCCCATTTACCGCCCGGCTCTCCATTGAAAATCGCCCCGGAAAAAGCAACCCGAATGGGGACTTCGCACGTAAAGTTCGATGTTCAGAAACGCGTCAACTGCACACCGAGTTTTAATAATTTCCGCACGTCCGCTTCCGACCTGGCTTCGGCATAAATGCGCAGGACGGGTTCGGTGCCTGAACCCCGCAGCATGAGCCACGAAGAGTCTTCAGCTATAAATTTAACGCCATCGAACGTCTTCATGCCGGTCAATGGTGAGCGAAGCAGTTTCGGCGGAGGATTGCTTTTCAGAAATGCTATTAGCGACGCGCGCTTCTCCAAAGGATAATGGGTATCAATCCGTCCGTAATGGTGAGGGCCAAATTGTTTTTCCAATTTCGCCAGCATTTTATCCACGGATACGCGCTCGGTCGCAAGCAGTTCAAGCAACATTAAACCGGCAGCGATACCGTCGCGCTCGGGAATGTGTCCTGGAAAACCGATGCCGCCGCTTTCTTCCGCGCCGAGCAACACGTCACCTTTGAGCATCTCCGCACAAATATATTTAAAGCCGACGCCGGTCTCGACCAGTGGCAGGCCGTAGGCGGCGCACATCTTGTCCACCATCGAAGTGGTCGTCAGCGCCTTGACCACACGTCCCCTGCCCTTTCGATTTACAATCAAATGATGTAACAGCAGGCAAATGATTTGGTGCGTGGTGAGGGCGTCGCCATGACCGTTCATGCCGCCAACACGATCGGCGTCGCCGTCGGTGACGAGACAAATGTCATGCGGATGCCGACGAAGAAATTCCTGGCTGCGTCCGTAATTCTTGTCAATCGGCTCGGGGTTAATGCCGCCGAACAGCACATCGTGCGCACCATTGAGCGTCGTGACTTTGCAGGTCGTGCCCGCAAGCAACTGTTCGAAGCAGCCGGCGCCAACACCGAACAAAGCGTCGTGCGCGAAACGCAATTTTGATTTCGCAATCAACTTGAAATCCACGAGCTTTTTCAGCGCGGCGAAGTGCGCCGGGCGGACGTCATGGACGGAAATTTGCCCGGCGCAGGCTGCTTCGTCGAATTTTACGGACCGAACGGAATTACGATCCAGAAAACCCTCGACCGCGTGGCAGGTTTCCGGATCGCTCGAACCGCCGTAGAATGATTTGAGTTTAAATCCGTTGAACGTTGGCGGATTATGGCTGGCGGTAATCATCACCCCACCAACGGCGCGCCGGGCCTTGACGGCAAACGAAACAGACGGCGTGGGCGTCGGCTCCGGCGTGAGCAACACCTGAAAACCATTCCCGGCCAGAATTCCAGCGGCGGTCCGGGCAAATCGGTCCGAAAAAAACCGGCGGTCAAAGCCGACGACGACTTTTGGTTCACGCCCGAACACTTTGGACTTTGGACTTTGGATTTCAGACCTCCAATAATCCGCCGCGGCCTGTGCCACACCCGCAACATTTGCAAACGTGAAATCTTCCGCGATGACCGCGCGCCAGCCGTCCGTGCCAAACTTGATATTCATAACGCGCCGGTCAAAGCTTCAAATCCGCCAGCGCCGGATCGTGGGCGGTTACAACCTGACGCATTTTTTTCACCGCGGCGGGCAGATTGTGTGCATGAAATAAAGTCGTCCCACTCACAAATGTGTCGGCGCCGGCGCGTGCGCATTCGGCTCCGGTTTGGAAATTGATTCCGCCGTCCACGCTGATGCGATAGGGCAGTTTCCGTTCATGCCGCCAGGCATCGGCTTGCTGAATCTTGGGCAGACACTCGTGAATGAACTGCTGTCCGCCGAATCCGGGATTGACCGTCATCACCAGCAGTAAATCAATCTGGTCGAGATACGGCTGGACTTCGGCAATGGCCGTGGGCGGATTGATGGCGAGGCCGACCTTTTTATTAAGCGATTTGATTTTCCAGATCAGCGGCGCGATCTGTTCGCCCAGTTCAACGTGAATGATGATTTCGTCCGCGCCAGCCTTCGCAAAAGGTTCCAGCAAGATCTCCGGGGACGAACACATCAGATGAACATCGAAAAAGAGCTTGGTCAGCGGTCGAACCGCGCGGATGACTTCGGGTCCAAAGGAAATATTCGGCACGAAATGGCCGTCCATGATGTCGAGATGCAGCCAATCGGCGCCGGAGTGGTCAACCCGTTCAACTTCCCTGCCAAAATGGGCGTGGTCGGAGGCAAGCAATGAAGGCGCAATGATCATGCGCGGAGTCTAAGCGAAACCCGCCCGGAAAGAAAAGTTGGAAGATGCCGGCGTTCTAATTCCGTTTGCCGTCAAGACAGCGGCGCACCGCCATAGCCAGCATCTGCGGATGGTAAGGTTTCTGCAAAAAATTCAACTCCGGTTCGAGTTTAAAATCTTTGCCCACAATGTCGGCACTGTAACCGCTGGTGAAGATGACCTTGAGTTCCGGCTGCTCGGTCCACAACTTTTCGGCCAGCTCGCGCCCGTTCATGTGGTTGGGCATGACCAGATCGGTGAGTAACAGGGCAATTTCATTCTTGTTGTTTCTCCAGACCTCAATGGCCTCGGCGGCATCGTTCGCCGACAAAACTTTGTAGCCATATTTCGCCAACAAGCGTGAAACGAGATCGCAAACCGGCACTTCATCTTCGACAAGCAAAATCGTCTCGTTACCACCACGCACCGTGATTTGCGTGGTGGGTTTTTCCACAGGGTTCTGCCCCGTTCCCGCGTACGGAAGGTAAATCCGGAAAGTTGTGCCCATTCCCACCTGGCTGTCCACTTCAATCCAACCCTGATGCTGCTTCACGATGCCGTAAGCCGTCGCCAATCCCAAACCAGTGCCTTTGCCGATTTCCTTGGTTGTGAAAAACGGTTCAAAAATCCGGCGCAGATTTTCCGGCGAGATGCCCGTCCCGGTATCCGTGACGCTCAAGCAGACGAAACGGCCGACGCGGGCCTCGGATTGTCCATGGCCGTAAGATTCGCCCAGGTCCACAATGGCGATGCGCAAGGCAAGCTGGCCGCCTTTCGGCATGGCGTCGCGCGCGTTGACCGCAAGGTTCAACAACACCTGCTCCAACATACCGACATCGGCATCCACCATCGGCGGCGTCTGGCAATAATTCAACTGCAGCGCCACATCTTCGCCCAAAAGCCGGCCCAGCATGTTCGTCATGTTCCCGACAATTTTGTTCACATCCAATTTTTTGGGTTGGATCAACTGGCGACGGCTGAACGTGAGCAATTGCCGGGTCAATCGGGCGGCGCGTTCGGCGGCTTGAATGATTTGTTCGGCTGATTTTGCCGCCGATTCACCAAGATTGGCTGCCGAAAGCAACGAGGCATGTCCTTGAATCACGGTGAGAATGTTATTAAAATCATGCGCGACGCCGCCCGCGAGCTGGCCGATGGCTTCCATTTTTTGCGATTGGCGCAATTGTTCCTCCAGTTGCCGCTGGGTGGTGACATCGCGAAACAGGCTCAACATCAGCAACGGTCGCTCGTGAAGCTGGATGAATGAGTCAAGAATTTCCAGGGTCACGGCATTCCCATTGTGCAAAACATACCGGCGTTCGGGCCGGCGAGTGACGTTGCGGGCAAGAAAAGCTTCGCGGTGTTGTTCCAGTATGTTGTCGCGGTCCTCGGAGGCTGCGTAGATCACCGTAAAGGGCTGGCCTTCCAATGCCTGCGCCTCCATGCCGACCAGACGGCAAAACGCCTCATTGACGGCAACAATAATGCCTTGTTCATTGGCCAATCGCAGTCCCGTCACGGAATTTTGCCAGACCGAACGGAAGAGTGTTTCCGAACTTTGCAGGGCGGCCTCGGCTTCGCGGCGTTCGGTAATGTCGCGCACGTGCAACAACACGGCTGGCCGTCCTCCGTATTCGATGCGGCTGGCGCGGACCTCCACCGGCGTGATCCGGCCCTCAGCCGTCAGGCTTTCACTTTCGGCCTGTTTCCATTTGCCGCTGGCCATTTTCCCAAAATCCTGCCGGGTCTGCTCCCGCCGGGACTCCGGGACGAGATCGGTCAAAAGATTTTTGCCAACGAGTTGCTCCCGCGTCAGGCCATGCAGCAGACAACTGGCAAGATTCACATCCAGCACCATGCCATTCGGGTCCACAACAAAAATGGCGTCCGGTGAGTTCTCAAAGAGATCGCGAAAGCGCCGTTGGCTTTCACGCAGCGCCTCCTCGGCGTTGACGCGCTCCAATGCGCCGCCGCATTGATCGGCCAAGGTCTGGAGCGTTTCCAGATCGTGGCCGGAATAGGCGCCGGCCACGCGGTTTTGGACGAACAAGACGCCAATCAGCCGGGCGCCTTTGCGCACGGGCACGAGCATGGCATCGGCGGCATGGCCCTTGGGGCCGGGAGTGTGCACCAGTTCCGCTCCTTTGGTGATGACACGCCGGATGAGAGTGTTGGCGCTTTTGGACTGGGATGATTCGGGGATCTTCACCCGCTGTTCATCCACGGTGGCGATGTTTAACAACGAAAAAACCTCGTCCTTCTCCGCCAAATACAAATCCAACGCGAAGTCATCCCAGGCAAAGAGCGCATCCGACGCTTCACAAATAATCGTCGCCGCTTCGGCGGCCGTCGTGGCCGAACTCAGGCGATGGCTGAGCTTGGAGAATACCTGATTGCGGTGCTCGTTACGGCGGCGTTCCGTCACATCCGTGACCATGGCCAGCGCCGCAAAACGGTTGCGAAACGCCATCGGGCTCCAGACCACTTCCACGTCAATGAATGAGCCGTCCTTTCGCCGGTGTCTCCAGATATGGCCGCTCCCGGCATCACCCAAAGCGGCTTCTTTGGATTGTTCTCCTTTTTCAACCCGGCGGAGATCCGACATTTTCATCGCCAGAAATTCTTCGTGCGTGTAGCCATAATGTTGTATGGCGCTTTGGTTAACCTCCAGAAAGGCGAGGGTTTCCAGATCAAAAACCCACATGGGGTTGGGGTTGTCCTGGAAAAGCAGGCGGTACTGCTTCTCGCTTCGGCGTAATTCCTCCTCCGCCCGCCAGCGATCGGTCACATCCCGCCAATTGGTCACGATGCCCTCGGCATCCGGATCATTCAGGCGGTTTTGGCCGACCAGTTCCAAACGTTTCCACGTCCCATCTTTCTTCTGATAACGAAATTGAATTTTTAAGGCGCCATCCGGTTGTTGCACCGCCTTTTGAAACATTTCACGCACCGGCGGCAAATCTTCAGGATGCACATGCGCGAAGGAATCGGTTCCTCGCAATTCTGCCGGCGCATAACCCAGCACCGGTTCCATCGAAGGACTGGCGTAGAGGAAATTCCCTTCCCGGCTCAAAATGCAAAGGATGTCGAGGGTGTTTTCGGTAAGGGTGCGAAAATATTTCTCGCGGCGGACCAATTCCGTCTCCACCTGCCGCCGTTTGGCGCGTTCACCGGCCTCCTGCGCGGCCCGGCGCACCGCCGAGGCCAGCCGCTCCGGATTGTGTTTGAGCACATAGTCGGTCGCACCCGCCTTGAGACTCTCAATCGCGGCATGTTCGCCGATGGTGCCCGAAATGAGAATGAACGGCAGGTCGGGGTGTTCTTTGCGAACAAAAGCCAGCGCCTCCAGACCCGTGAATTTGGGCAGCCGGAAATCCGACAAAATAACATCGAACGTTTCGCTGTCGAGCGCCGCTTCAAATTCCGCGCGCCCGGCCACACGCTTCAATTCAGCCTCCAGCGCATCCTCTTGCAGCAGCGTCCGGACCAGCTCGGCAAAATCCGGATCGTCCTCAAGATGAAGAATATGTAACGGCCTGCTCATCTGTCCTCTGCGCGTGGTTGCCGCTTGAATTTTGTGCAACATTGCAGGGCTCTCCTAACAATAAACGTGCCAAAGTAAAGCCGGGAGGAAACGGGTTTTAAGGAAATGGTTTCCCTTGACATTCAAGCGGGTTTGCCTAAAGTCCCTCGCCTTTAAGCGAAACGAAACTCGATCTATGCCGAATACGAAGTCAGCCGAACGACGGATGCGCGCCAACGAACGCAAGCACCAGCACAACCGCAGTGTCAAATCACACTTGCGGCGTCTGGAAAAGGACTATCGCGCGCTCCTCGCCGACGGCAAGAAGGACGAAGCGGCCAAATTCCTGCCCGGCCTCCATTCGGCTTTCGACAAGGCCGTCAAGGCCGGCGCGGTGCCTCGTCCCACGGTCAACCGGAAGAAATCGCGCCTGGCCGCGGTTTTGAATTAAACAGCCCCGGTCGCAACAATCTCATTTTCGCCAGACGGAATTGAAGTCCAACCGCAAGACATCCCCAACCATATTTAAGACTGCGGCGGAAATTGATGGAAGACGCTTCGGCAAAATACCGGGTCGGACAACTTACCTCGGCGATGGTGAACCCATGCCAGAGAATTTGCGCGAGCATCTGGTTGTCGAAAACGAAATCGTCTGAATTTTTCGCAAGGTCGAGCGTCTCCAAAATTTCACGCGAAAACGCGCGATAGCCGGTGTGATACTCCGAAAGCTTCGCCCCCAGCAAAATATTTTCCGCAAGCGTCAGAAAACGGTTGGCAACGTATTTCCACCATGGCATCCCCCCCCGGAGCGCGTAGCCGCCCAGAATGCGGCTGCCCAGCACACATGGATGTAATCCATTCGCAACGATCGAGGCCATCGCCGGGAGCAACCTGGGCGTATATTGGTAGTCCGGGTGGATCATCACAACAATGTCCGCGCCTGCCTCCAGGGCGAGCCGATAACACGTCTTTTGATTGCCGCCATAGCCCGTATTGATCTTGTGCTCATGGACGCGCACGCCTTCGAGTGAACGCGCCACCGCCACCGTATCGTCGCGGCTCCGGTCGTCCACCAGAATGATCTCATCCACGATACCTTGCTCGCGCACCTCGTTGTAGGTTTGCGGCAGTGTCTTCGCCGCATTATATGCCGGCATCACCACGACGATTTTCTTCCCCTGATACATAATGAGTTCGCTTGGTCATGTTGTCTGAACGGGCAACCGCTCAAAAGTGAAAAATCAACGGGATTGAACCACGGATGGCTTCTGCGTCCATTCCCGACGCGCTTTTTTGTGGACAAACGGGAGCGATATCCCCCTACTATCCCGCACCTTGCCAACCGCCAAAATAATTGTAAAAAACTTATACAAATTTGGCGCGGTTGGTGTCTATGGGGTAAAACCGTGAACGGCGACATGGAATTCCACTGGGGCCGGCGGCTTTATGAAAAAAAGGCCGCGGAATTGATTCTTTATGGCCGGGCGCTGGGATTGAGCCACAGCGAGGCGGAGGACGTGTTGCAGGAAACCTTCCTGGCGCTGATGCAAAAGCCCCGGGTTCCCCTGCGACCGGAGCATTATTGCGTGCGCAGTTTCAGGAATCGCGCATTGAATTATCGGCGCTCGTTGTGGCGGCGTCTGACGCGCGAACTGGAGTCGCGACGATGGTTTGAGAAATCACCTTCGGAAACTCCGGCGGAACGCGCCGCCATGCGCTGTCTCGCCGAACTGCCGATGGAACAGCGTGAAGTGATTGTCCTGAAAATCTGGCACCGCTGCACATTTGAGGAAATCGGCGGGCTGCTGGATATTTCACCGAATACCGCCTCGGGCCGCTATCGTTACGGTTTGCAGAAAATAAAACTCCAACTGGAAGGAACGGTTTATGAAACAGATGGATTCACTGGAGACACAGTTGCGTTCCTGGCGGCCGCGCCGCCCGTCGGCGGGGCTTGAGCAACGCCTCTTTGCCACGCCCGTCAGCCTCATGCCTAAAATGGCATGGTTCTTGGGCTGGCTGGTGCCGGCGACCGCCTGCGCGCTGCTCACTTTTTCGGTTTTTACCTCGGCCAATGGGATTCCTGGCCGGTCATCCCGCCCTGAACCGTTGGTTGCCACCATGTTAAGCAACAAAAGTTTCCTGGTGCCGGCGCCGGAAAGCCCTTGGAAAGGGCAAAACGAGTTATCCTCTGTCACTTTTGATTGGACAAACCGCAGCGGTTCGACTTCTAGTATGCCTTCTTTTCCGCAAAACCCGATGAATTGATTGTGGCTTTTTTGCATCCGTCAAATGTGTTAAACGACAAACACATTTCCGGGCAAAAAGGAAACCTATTTATTATTTATAAATGAGCGCTGACAAACGTAAAAACCAAAACGCCAAATCATCACCACCCAAGGACGCCCCGCGCCCGGTTGCCACGCCGCCCCCGCCCGTACCGCCGTTATTCCGTCCGGTGGACTGGCTGGCCTTCGGAATCTCCACCCTCGTAGTTTATATAGTATTTCTCCTGACCCTGGCGCCGAACGTGACGCTGGAAGATTCCGGCGAAATGGCTACGGCCTCACTCTACGGCGGCATCCCGCACGCGCCCGGTTATCCCATTTGGACCCTTTATACCTGGCTGTGGACCCATATACCCCATGGCAGTATTGCGTGGCGCGTCGAATTGGGTAACGCCTTTGCTGGTGCCATCGCCGCGGGGCTGCTGGCGCTGGTCGTTTCGCGCAGCAGCAGCATGATCATTGAAAGCATCGATGCCTTCAAAAACATCAACCGCCGTTGGGAAAGCCTGATTTGCCTTGTCGCCGGATTTGTCGCCGGCGGGTTGAGCGACTTCGACGGTTTTATGTGGAGCCAGGCGGTTATTGTGGACAAACACACCCTGAGCATCGCCTCGCTTCTGGGGGTGTTGGTTTTTCTCTTGCGCTGGGTTTATGCCCCCCACCAACACCGGTATCTGTACGCCGCCTTTTTCATGTATGGAATCTGTTTCAACAACCATCAGTCGCTCCTCCCCATCATCATGGGCATGCAAGTGCTGATGTGGATGGCGGAACCAAAACTGGGCCGCGAGTTCTTCTTCGGAAACACGATGATTTTTCTGGCCTGCAGATTTTTGATCAAGCCCGGCTTGCTCTTAAACAATCCGACTGTTTTGGCGGTTTTCTATATCATTGGCATTACGTCCGCCGTGCTTTGGATCTGGCTGGTCATCAAAACCAAAAAGACCGGGATTGAATTCTACCGTGATGCAGCGATGCTCGCGCTGCTGGGTTGCCTGGCAGTGCTTTTCCTCGGCGTCACGGATTACCTGCCTGCCGCCAACAACGGCTCGAAGCTTTTTTTGATCGTTATTGCCACCATTATAGCAGCCGGAGTCTTTGCCTATTTTGTCAAGCAGACCCGGCACCTTTCCAAGGAATGGTTTATCGTTCTGGTGTGTGGCGCGGTTTGGATATTGGGCGCGGCATTCTATTTTTATGAACCCATCGCTTGCATGACCGACCCGCCGATGCAGTGGGCTTATCCCCGGACGGTCGAGGGTTTCGTTCACGCCATAACCCGCGGACAGTATTCACCCATTAATCCCACCGCGGGTACTGGAACCAACGCTTTTCAAATCATCGGCAGCTTTTTTGCAACCTACGGCCTGCAACTCTGGCGTTATCTCGAAGGCACCGCCCAGCAATTCAACCTGTTCTATTTGCTGCTGGCCTTGCTGGTTTTTCTGGTCTTTCGCCAGTTGAAACGGCGGGAACGCGTATGGATGATTGGCATGCTTGCCATCTATATTTGCACGGGACCATTTCTGGTTTTGCTGCTCAATTTTTCTCCCGATCGGACGTCCATCGGAATCGCCGCGCCCCTGTTCGCCCTCGGCCATGTATTCATAGCCATGTTCGGCGCCTATGGTTTGACGATTGCCTATGCCTATATGGCCACGCAATACGAAGCCATGCGCAAATGGCTGCTGGTGGGCGCCTTTTGTGCGCTGGATTTCGCCGTGTTCACGGTGGTGTGGAATTGCCAAACCCTGATCGGAAATCTCGATGATGAAATGGCCACCCGCTATGGGTTCCTAAAAATGGTGTGTTGGATTCTTGCCGGCGCCACCATTTTGATCCTTCGGAAAGGCGGTCTGCAGAACGACCGTTGGTTGTCCTTTGGCCTTCCCGGCTTGTTCGTGCTGTGTTCGCTGATGTTGACCATCGCTACCATTTTGCAGGACCAGTTCAGTCTGGGCGGTTTCTCCAATTTCTTCCACAACCTCGTGCAAGCCTTCCGGCCCGAGCAATACGGCTTGCCGGTTTATGCGGCCTTGATTCTGTTTGGCATGGCCCTGATATTCTTTGGATTGGTCTGGCTGCTTCGCCAAAAGGCGCCGCTGGGGATCGCTCTCGTCGCTTTCGCCACGTTTCCAGTTTACTCCGCAATGACCCACTGGGCCCACAGCGAACAACGCAACCATTGGTTCGGTTACTGGTTCGGGCATGACATGTTCACCCCGCCTTACGGCGTGTACCCGGAAATGGCCCGCGATGCGATCGAGTTCGGCGGCACCGATCCCGGACGCTTTGTCCCGACTTACATGATCTTCTGCGAAAGTTTCGTGCCGCCAGGATGCAAGCCGATGGACCCGAATTTTGACCGTCGCGATGTTTATCTCATCACGCAAAATGCGCTCGCCGATGGCACCTATCTGCAATATCTCCGCGCCCAATATTTTCGCAGCGCCCAAAAGGACCCGTTATTTTTTCAGGAGCTTCTTCGCGGCCCGGAAGAACGGACTGACAATTACTACACCAATGTCCTGGCACGTCTGGCCGGCACCATTTTGGACGGACCGCTGACAAGGCGTGGCGCGCGCATCGAAGCACAATGGCGCAAGGAAGGAGTCTATCCTCCCGGGGAAATTTACATACCATCGCCGGATGATTTGCAGAATTGCTTTGCGGATTATACCCAGGACGTCGGCCGCCGGGCCCAACTGAACGAGCTTCTGCCGGGTGAAGTTGTGAACCCCGTTACCAATGCCCAGGGCCAGGTAAGCGTCCAGGTGGCCGGTCAGGTAGCCGTGATGAAAATCAATGGCCTGTTGTGCAAGGTCATCTTTGACCACAACCCCAGCAATGAGTTTTATGTGGAAGAAAGTTTCCCGCTGGATTGGATGTTTCCTTACGAAACACCGTTCGGCGTCATCATGAAGATCAACCGGCAGGTGGTGCCGTCCTACTCGCCGGACATCTTCCAGAAAGATCATGAGTTTTGGAGCAAATACTCCGAACGGCTCATCGGCAACTGGATTACGTATACAACCAGCGTCAAGCAAATCGCCGACTTCGCCGAAAAAGTTTACATGCACCGTAACTTTAACGATTTCAAAGGCAGCCAGAAATTCATCCGTGACGATCACGCGCAGCAGGCGTTCTCCAAACTGCGCAGTTCCATCGCCGGCCTCTATGCGTGGCGGCTGGGTGTGTTGAGTCAGGTCCCCACGCCGCCTGAATATCTGCCCAAAAATGAGGCCGAACGGAACGCGTTGATCCGGGAGGCGGATTTTTCCTTCAAACAAGCCTTTGCCTTTTGTCCCTACAGCCCGGAAGCGATTTACCGTTATATCAACTTTCTGGTCTCGCTTAACCGAATTGATGACGCAGTTATTGCGGCGCAAACCTGCCTCGATTTCGATCCCTACAACGATCAGGTTGCCAATCTGGTCAGACAGTTGGAGGCCATGAAAAAGCAGTCCGCGGGAAGAACTCAATTCGAAGGCGAATTGCAGCGCATGGAGATCGAGGCGCGCACCAATCCGACTAATTTCGACAACATTCTGAACCTCGCCGGCGTTTATTTTCAAATGCATCAAACGGATCGCGTCACCGAGCTCTTCGATCAAGCCCTGGCCAATCCGCATATTTCTCCAAATGTATTGGGTGTCATTGCCCAGTTTTACGCGCAATCAGGCAATCTGCCCAAACTCGAAGGCACGCTGGAAAGATTTGTCGCCATCGTCCCGAATGAGCCGGAACCCTGGTACGATCTCGCCGCGCTTAAAGGTGTTCTCGGCAAAACCAATGAAGCCCTCCAGGACCTGCGCAGCTCACTCGAGCTGAGCGCCCAACGTCTGAAACAAACCCCAAAGGCACGCGACCTCCTTGCCGAGGTGCGCAAAGATCACCGCTTTGATTCGCTGCGCAACCTGCCGGAATTCCAGAAACTGGTTCCTCCCGAATAGCCCGCCTCCGAGCTGCAACCGGCAGTCCACCGGGTCTTTGGCCCTGGCATCCCTCGGGACATATCCGAGTTGCCGGGTGCCGGCCAATAGGTTAGTTTGATGGCTTCAGAATGATTTTGCACCAGTAAGAGAGCATGAAGAAGGCAGATTCACACGTCCAGAAAGCGGAAGCGGTGCCCGCTGCGCCCGCCGCGGCGGCGGTTCCCCTGCCGGCGGCTGAAACCACCCGGGAACAATTGACCGAACTCAAGGCCCGCGCCGCCAAGGCCGACGAGCATTGGGATCGCCTGTTGCGCACCGCGGCTGATTTTGAAAATTTTAAAAAACGCGCCGCGCGCGAACGCCACGACGCCGCGCAATCGGCCACGGCCGCGCTGGTCAACAAACTGTTGCCCGTGCTCGACCACTTTGAAATGGCGCAGGCCGCCGCGCATAACGCACAAGCCCCGCAAAGCGGAACGGCGGCCTTGCAGGACGGCATCACGATGATTCAGCAGCAGCTTAAAAGCATTCTCGCGGAAACCGGCCTCGAAGAAGTGGATGCCAGCGATCGGCCCTTTGACCCGACGCTGCACGAGGCCGTTTCACAACTGGAAACCGCCGACGCCCCCGAGGGCCAGGTGGTCCAACAAATCCGCAAGGGCTATAAACTGCGCGACCGTTTGTTGCGGCCCGCGACGGTGGTTGTCGCCAAAAAACCTGCCGCGCCTCCCGCCACCCCGCCCGCCGTCTGAGCCATGGCCAAGCGTGATTATTATGAAGTGCTCGGCGTTGACCGCAACGCCAGCGACGAGCAGATCAAGAAGGCTTATCGCAAACTGGCGGTGAAATTTCACCCGGATAAAAATCCGGCGGACAAGTCCGCGGAGGAAAATTTCAAGGAAATCGGCGAAGCCTATGAAGCCTTGAGCGATCCGCAAAAACGCGCCGCTTATGATCAGTACGGTCATGCGGCGTTTGATCCCCGTACGCGCGCCGGCCGCGGAGGCGGCTTTCATGATCCATTCGAAATCTTCCGCGAGGTTTTCAGCGGCAGCAGCATTTTTGAGGAGTTCTTTGGCCGGCACGACCCCTCGCAACCCCAACGCGGTGACGACCTGCGCTATGATCTGGAGATTTCCCTCGAAGAAGCCGTCGTTGGTTGTGAGAAGAAGATTTCCATTCCCAAATCCGTCCGCTGTGAGACGTGCGCCGGCTCGGGCATGGAGCACGGCTCGAAGGCGCGCGTCTGTTCCACGTGCGGTGGACACGGCGTGGTGCTGACTTCACGCGGTTTCATCAGCCTCAGGCAAACCTGCCCGCATTGCCAGGGTTCCGGACGGATTTTGGAGAAACCGTGCAAAACCTGTCATGGCGACGGCCGGCATGAACACAGTTCGGAAATCAAACTGCGCATCCCGGCGGGTGTGGATACCGGTGCGCGACTGCGCTCATCGGGCAACGGCGAAGCCGGTTTTCGTGGTGGACCGGCGGGCGATTTATACGTCATCCTGCACGTCAAATCGCACGATTTGTTCCAGCGCGACGGCGATGATTTACTCTGCGAAGCGCCGGTCAGTTTTGCCCAGGCGGCGCTCGGCGCGGAAATTGAAGTCCCGACGCTGGACGGCAAGGTCACGATAAAAATCCCCGCCGGCACGCAACCGGGTGCCGCGTTTCGCGTCAAGGGCAAAGGCGTAAAAAACCTGCAGGGCTATGGCCACGGCGATTTGCACGTGCACATCCAGGTTCGGGTGCCGACCCATCTGAACGCGGAACAAAAGGCGAAATTGCTGGAATTCGCCGCGTCGAGCGGCGAGGACGCCAATTCAACTGATCAAGGTCTTTTTGGAAAAGCCAAAAACCTGTTCCGGTAAATTGACTGCGCCCCGTTTTTATCTGCCGCCCGAAAGGTGCCTGGGTGACGCCCTCCGGATCGAAGGGCGCGAGGCGCACCACGCGTTGCATGTGCTGCGGGTCAAACGCGGCGAACCCGTTGTTGTCCTCGACGGTGCAGGCCATGAATTCCTTTGCGAAATTGCCGGCGCTTCGCGCGATGTGGTAACGATGTGCGTCCGGCAAAAGAATTTCATTCCGCCTCCAGCCTGTCAAATCACGCTGTTGCAGGCGGTGCCCAGGGGGAAAATCATCGAAGCCATCATCCAGAAATCCGTGGAACTGGGCGCGCACCGCATCGTGCCGCTGTTGACTGAGCGGGTGGTGACCCATCTGGACGAAAAGGAGAGAACGAGCAAGCGGGAGAAATGGCAACTGGTCGCCATCGAAGCCATCAAGCAATGCGGCGCGGCCTGGCTGCCGGAAATTGAAACGCCAAAAAACATTGAGGAAGCGTTATCGCGTCGGAGCGCCGGTCTCCGACCCGGCTCGTCAGACCTCCAACACGCCGAGTCCGCCCCCGGCTCTTCGCCTGCAGCCTTTAGCCTTCAGCTTTCAGCCTTTGAATTGTCCCTGGTCGGCTCGTTGCAAACCGAGCGCCGCCATCTCCGCGCGTGTTTTCAGGAATTCCAGGCAAAGCATGGGCGCCGGCCGCAAAGCGTAGCCGTCTGGATTGGCCCGGAGGGTGATTTCACTCTGGACGAACTGAAAGCCATCCAAGCCGGGGGCGCATTGCCGATTTCGTTGGGGCAGCTGACTCTCCGTGTCGAAACCGCGGCGATTTATTGCCTTTCGATTCTTAACTACGAACTGCAGGGTGACAATTGAACTGGACCAAAACACGGAAGGCACGGCCCAGATGTTCCGGATGCGTGAGGGTTTGAAACTGGCGTGTGCGTGAAGCGTCCCAATTGCCAAACGATTTGTCTTTTACGGCCTTGTCCAGAATTCGTGTCAGAAATTGCGCCTGCGTTAAAAAACTTTCGGTGGTCAGTCCGGCGGATTCGCCGACGGCCTCGATTGCCGGGAAATTGACGTGCGCGGTGAGGTCCTGTTCACCAACGTTGGCCAGAATGTCATTGGTGACGTGATGACGAAAATAGGCGCGCAACGTGCCACGCGAACGGCTCGGCGAAAACAACTCATCGGCAGTCAGACCGTAGTCAATGGTCAGCAAGCGTCCATGTTCCAAAACGTTCGCCGCTTCGCGCCACCAGTTTTCAGCGGCGGGGGAAATTTCCAGGGTGTAACCATCGGGCAGGACTGCCAGCAAGTCAGAGGGCAGAGAACAGAGGACTGATGCCCGAGCCTGTTCCGACTTCTGGCTTCCGACTTCTGGCTTCTGGATCCTGGCCCAGACGAACTTTCCGGCTTCGAGGGCGACGCCCCATTCAAACCATCCTTTTGCGGCGGCGTCCCAGCCGAAGCGATGCACCGGCATGGCGTCCAGCAGTTCGTTGGAGAAAATAACGCCATCCAGTTTTGAGTTTTGAGTTTTAAATTTTAAATTTTCAAAATCGGAGAACCAACGAACGTGCGGCGCGAATTTTTCCAGTTTTTCCCTTTGCCAGACCTGCCGGCGGGCGGACGGCTCAATGATGCAGTATTGGATCCGGTTAAAAAGTCCCGGCCGCGCCCATAGCAGCCAGTTCAAAATGTCGTTCGCCAGGGTCCCATCATGCGTCCCAGCTTCGATAATCCTGGCTTCTGACTTCCGACTTCCGATTTCCATCTCCAGCCATTCGGCAAACTGGAAGGCGAGCAGTTGTCCGAACAATTCACCGGTG
The DNA here is from genome assembly GCA_963708305.1 of uncultured bacterium. Lineage (GTDB taxonomy): Bacteria > Verrucomicrobiota > Verrucomicrobiia > Limisphaerales > UBA11358 > UBA11358. Next base: position 228,062 of record CAVPSH010000001.1, read on the forward strand.
CTGACGCTGGTAAGAAAGTCGCCCTGCCGGCCGGGATTGTCTTTTTTTGTTTGGTAATATCCACAATCTGGACAATAGAGAGCGAGCTCCATAAACCGGGCAAAAGGCAAAACGCCGTTCGCGACAATTTCGTGTCGGATAAGTTCAATTAGGGGTTGCATTTTCATATTTGGCGCGGCTCTAGCTTAATGGGCGCACAAGAGAAAAGAATTTATGGCCAAAATCGATGCGTTTTTCAACTTGATGTTTGAACAGAAGGCGTCCGACCTGCACATGGCCTCCGGCAACCCGCCTATGCTGCGCATCAATGGCGAGTTGCAGCGTGTGGATTATCCCCCGCTCGAAAACGACACGCTCAAGAGCATGCTCTACGAAATCGCGCCGGATTACAAAATCAAGCAATTTGAGGAAACCGGCGACGTGGACTTCGGCTACGAAATTCCCAACGTCTCGCGTTTTCGTGTCAACTTTTTCAATCAGCGAATCGGCGTTGGCGCTGTCTTTCGTCAAATCCCCAGCCGTGTCCTCTCCTTTGAAGACTTTGAAAAAATCGAGGCGCCGCTGCCGGCGGTGCTGAAAAAATTTTGCATGCTGAACCGCGGCCTGGTCCTTGTCACCGGCCCCACCGGTTCCGGCAAATCCACGACCCTGGCGGCCATGGTGGATTACTGCAATGTCAACCGCAAGGACCACATCATCACCCTGGAAGACCCGATTGAGTTTGTTCACGAAAGCAAGAATTGCCTGGTCAACCACCGCGAAATCGGCCTGCACACCAAATCGTTTGCGTCGGGTCTGCGCGGAGCGCTGCGCGAAGACCCGGACATCATCCTGGTCGGTGAAATGCGTGACTTGGAAACCATCGAGCTGGCCATCACCGCGGCAGCCACCGGCCACCTGGTTTTCGGCACCTTGCACACACAAAGCGCCGCCAAAACGGTGGACCGCGTTATTGACGTCTTCCCCGCCGATCAACAAAACAAAATCCGCCAGACGCTCTCCGAGGCGTTAAAGGGGGTCGTGGCGCAAACCTTGTTCAAGCGCACCGACAAAAAAGGCCGCGTGGCCGCGTTTGAGATTCTGGTTTTCAACACCGCCGTGGCCAACCTCGTGCGCGAAGGCAAGACACACCAAATCAATGGTATGATTCAGGTGGGCAAAAAGATTGGCAATCAACCGTTGGACGACCACATCATGGAACATGTGCGCATGAAGCGCATTGCGCCGGAAGAAGCCTACGACAAATCGCTGGATAAAAAGAAATTCCGTCCGTTGCTGGCCCATCCCCCGGTTGATGAAGACGCCACCTGATTATGCGCCGTGCCGAACTGGACCAAATGCTGGCCGCCATGCTGGCCTCCCAGCCCGAAGTGTCGGATCTGCTGTTCACCGTGGACCGCCCGCCCCAGGTTGAAGCTTATGGCGAACTCAAGCCGGTGGTGCTCGACCCGCCGATTGAGAAACTCACCCCCTACCAGGTTGAAACCATCGCCCTGAATATCATCGGGGACAACCTCTGGCACATTGAAGATTTGCTGCAACACGGTTCCTGCGATGCTTCCTATGCCCTTTCGGACCAGGCACGGTTCCGCATCAACATTTTCTCGCAACGCGGAAATTTTTCGATTGTCTGCCGCCAGTTGAACGCACAGATTCCGACGCTGGACCAGTTGAAACTGCCGGACCTTTTCAAGGAGATACCCAAGGAAAAAACCGGCCTGGTGCTCGTCACTGGTGCGACCGGCTCCGGCAAATCCACCACGCTGGCCGCCATCCTCAACGAGATCAACCGCGACAAGCCCGTTCACATCGTCACTTTGGAAGACCCGGTGGAATACGTCCACAAACACGAGAAGGCAACTTTCAACCAACGGGAGCTGGGCATCGATTTCGACAGTTACGCCAACGGCCTGCGCGCCGCGCTGCGCCAGGCGCCCAAGGTCATTCTCGTGGGTGAAATGCGAGATCAGGAGACTGTCAAAATCGCCTTGAGCGCGGCGGAAACCGGTCACCTGGTTCTCAGCACGCTGCACACCATCAACGCCGGTGAAACCATCAATCGTATTCTCGGCATGTTCGATCCGGAGGAGCAGGAACAAATCCGCATCCGCCTGGCCGATTCTCTGCGCTGGGTGATCAGCCAGCGGTTGGTGCCCAAACTGGGTGGCGGGCGTTTCGCGCTGATTGAAACCATGGGCGCCAACCTCCGCACGCAGGAGGCCATCCGCCTCGGCGAAAGCGAAGGCAAGACCTTTTACGAAATCATCGAAGCCAGTTCTGCCTTCGGCTGGCGCACCTTTGACCAGGCCTGCCTGGAATCCTATGAGCAGGGGCTGATCAGCGAGGAAACCGGCATGCTTTATTGCACCAAACGCAGTGCGGTCGCGCGCGGCATTGATGCTATCAGGAAATCCCGCGGAGACATGAGCTCCACGGCCGGCATGCTGCGCATGAAAACGACGGTTGAAAAATCAGCACCTCCGGTGCTCAAAATAAAATAATCTATGTCTGGCTCTTTTGATTTTATCAGCACCGAGGACAAACCGGCATTGATTGCCTTTTCCACGCCGGAATGGCTGGAGACTGCGAAGGGCGCCCTGACCGAATTGGGTTATAAAGTCCATACCGCCGCCACGCACAGTGATTTTTTGGTGCGCTTCACCCAGGTGCACTATCAGGTGGTGGTCATCGAGGAACTCTTCGGCGCCAACAACATCGATGAGAACCTGACTTTGCAGGCATTGCAAAACATGCCGGTCAACCAGCGCCGTCATGCCACAATTATTTTGCTCGGCGATTCGTTCCAAACGTTCATGCCCATGGAAGCCTTCAAGCAAAGCGTCCATGCCGTCATCAACAGCGCCGAATTATTTCTGCTCAAACAACTCGTCGAGAAGGCCGTCGCCGACAACGCGCTCTTCTACCATAGTTTCCGGGAGGTCCAGAACCGCCTGTATGCCAGTGGCAATCGCTTGTGATACCCGCGGGTCGTTGGTACTTTTCTGCCGCATTCCTGATGACTCGCCTCGACCAAGCTCTGGTGGATCGCGGCCTTTGCGAAAGCCGGGAACGCGCCAAACGCGCCATCCTCGCCGGACAGGTCCGCGTCAACACTCAACGGGCGCATAAAGCCAGCGACTCCGTTCAGCCGGATGATGCCCTGGCACTGGAAGCCGGTGAAAAATACGTCAGCCGGGGCGGCTACAAGCTTGAACACGCGGTGCGCCATTTCCAACTGGACGTGGCCGGGCTGGTCGCGCTCGACCTCGGTGCGTCCACCGGCGGCTTTACCGACTGCTTGCTTCAGCACGGCGCCGCGAAAGTCTTTGCCGTGGACGTCGGCCAGGGCCAGCTTGCCTGGAAACTCCGGCAGGACCGCCGCGTCGTGGTCATGGAAAAAACCAACGCGCGCTTCCTGACACCCGAAAAATTCGGAGGGACGAGTTACCCGAGTCCCCCAGCAACAATTCGCCGGACGGACCCAGGGACTCGCATAGCTCGCCCCTCCGAACCCAGGACAGCGTTCACCGGGATTGACCTGATTACCATTGATTGCTCGTTTATTTCATTGCGAAAAATTTTACCCGCCGCCATTGCTTTATTGAAGCCAAACGGCAAAATTGTCGCGCTCATCAAACCGCAGTTTGAAGCCGGCAAAACCGAAGCCGACAAGGGTCGCGGTGTCATCAACGATCCGGCCGTGCACGAACGGGTGGTGGACGAACTGCGCGAATTTGCCGCCGCGCAACCCGGCTTGAACTGGCGTGGCGTCGTGGAATCGCCGTTGCTCGGCCCGGCCGGTAACAAGGAATTTTTGGTGCTGATTGAAAAAACAAGCTGACAAAATCAAGCGCATCGGTCTCATCGGAAATTCCGAAAAGGCCGCCTGCGCCGATATCGTCCGCAAAGCCGCACGGCTGATTGCGCGCGCCGGGCGCCAGGCGGTCATCCATCCGGACACCGCCGCGCTGGCCCGCGAAGTGGATTTGCTGCTCGTGTTCGGCGGCGACGGCACCATGCTGCGCGCCGCCAGGGACATCGCCGGTTCCGCCACTCCCCTGCTCGGTATCAATATCGGCGGCCTCGGTTTTCTCACTGCCGTGCCGTCGGACGAATTGCTCCGGGCGCTCAACCACGTTTGGAAAGGTGAATTCAAATACGAATCCCGCGCCTTGATCGAGGTGAACGGCCGCTGCCATGGCCAGCCGGTTTGTGAAATGGCCCTGAACGACATCGTGGTCGGTCGCGGTGCAGTGTCACGCCTCATCGGGCTGGACGTGAGCGTGGATGGCGAACTCGTCACGCATTATCGCTGCGACGGCCTCATCATCAGTTCGCCGACCGGTTCCACGGCGTATTCACTCTCGGCGGGCGGCCCGGTGATTTTTCCGACGGCCGACGTGTTCACACTCACGCCGATTTGTCCGCACGCGCTGTCCAACCGCTCGCTCATTTTCCCATTGGCTTCGATCATCCGCGTCCGGGCAACCAACCCGGTACCAGCGACAATTTTAAGCGTGGACGGCCAGGTGGTCGCCGAGCTGGATGCCGACGACGAAGTGACGATTCGCCGCAGCGGGCGCGCCGTTCGTTTGCTGCACCTGGCGGACAGTTCATTTCTGGAAACCCTGCGCCGCAAACTGCAATGGCGTGGCGCTTATGTGTAAATGATGAAGGAAGAATGCAAAATGAAGAGTAGAGCAAAACTCCTGCCGCCGAAGCCTGCAACTGCATTCGTTTTCCCTTCTGCCTTCTGCCTTCCGCCTTTTGCCTTCTGATTATGGTTCGCTTAAAGGACATTGCCCAATACGCCGGCGTTTCCGTGATGACCGTCTCGAAAGCGTTGCGCAATGAGCCGGACGTTTCCGCCGCGACCAAGGTGCGCATCAAACAACTGGCGCAACAAATGGGTTATGTGCCCGACTCCACCGCGCAGGGTTTGCGCACCCGCACCACCAAGCTGTTCGGCCTGGTCATTCCCTCCATCACCAATCCCATTTACGCGCGCATCGTTTTCGCCATCGAGGAACGCGCGCACGAACTCGGCTACGACATCCTGCTCGCGCATACGCATAACATCCCGGCCCGCGAGGAAACCTGCATCCGGCGGCTGATGTCGCGGCGAGTGGACGGATTTTTCATTTCGCCGGTCTATCGTTTTGAAGACGAGGCGCGGATTTATGTGGAACTGGCCGCGCGCAAAACGCCGACCGTTTTGCTCGGTTCGCCCGCGCCGTTTTGCAAATTATTTCCCAGCGTGGAAACCGAGGAACTCACCGCCAGTGCCGCCGCCACGGAACATTTGTTGAAACTCGGCCACAGACGCATCGCCTATCTGACCGGCCCGCAATCCGCGCCGTGGGCGCACGACCGCTTTGAAGGCTACCGCCGGGCGTTGCGTGAAGCCGGGTTGGACGTGGACGACCGGCTGGTGTTCCAGGCCGGCGGCACGATTGAAGACGGTACCAAGGCCGCGCTGCAAATGCTCAACGAATCCTGCAACGCCACCGCGGTACAGGCCGTCAACGACCTCGTCGCCATCGGCTGCGCCGAAACGCTGCTCTCCCAGGGCCTGCGGATTCCCGAGGATATTTCCATCGTCGGCTTTGGCAACGTGATGACGGCGGAATATTTCCGCGTGCCGCTGACCACCATCCGCCAGCCCAAGTTCCGGCTGGCCATGGCGGCGATGGACATGATGACCAATCTGCTTCGCGGCCAGCCGGTGGAAAGCAAACGTTTGTCCGCCGAACTCATCGAACGCAAAAGCACCGCGCCCCCAAATCCAGTTCCTCATCCTATACCGGCAAAGAAGCAGGAATAGCAATTAAATCAGTTGCAACGGCTCGAATTACAGCCACAAGTCAATTCTCCTTTTGGTCTTGAACTTGCTATGATTAGAGCGCCTTTAGAACAGATATACTATGATAAGAGGCGTAAAGATTCTGTTTCTAGCTTCGTTAAGTGGATTAGCCGCTGTCCATGCCGTTTGCCAAACATGGGTGCAAACCGGCGCACCGAGCAATAGTTGGGTCTCTATCGTTTGTTCTGCAGATGGAAGTAAACTTATTGCACCCGTTACTACCCGGCTTGACGAAATGACGATAACCGGGAGTTTCTTGCCAGGCCCAATCTATATTTCAACAAATTCGGGGACATCCTGGATGCAGACCGGCAACCTCACGAATGTTTGGAATAATGTGGCGTGTTCTGCCGACGGGACGAGAATGGCAGTAGTTGCCGGTTTCGACGGAATCTATGTGTCAACCAATTCAGGCGGTGCGTGGTTCCTGACAACTCTTCCGGCACATTTTCAGTATTGGTCTTCTGTTGCTTTCTCTGCAAATGGAAAAAAGGTTGCAGCTGCTGCCAGTTCCGCTGTTAACGGGGCGGAAATTTATATATCAACAAATTCTGGAGTGGATTGGACCCCAACCAGTGCCCCATCCAGCATAAGCAACTATTGGCCGGTTGTGGTTTCGTCTGCTGATGGCTGCAAATTGGCGGCGATCAGCCAAGTCGAAGACAGCAGTGAAAATGTCACATCCTCAATTTATATTTCCATCAATTCTGGTGCCACTTGGGTTCAAGTTAATGCGCCAAACGAACAATGGAATTACATCGCCATTTCGGCTGACGGCACCAAACTCATTGCCGGAGTCGGCTACGCCTCTTTGTTTCTTACGTCAACGAATTGTGGTGCTGATTGGATATCGAATAATTTTGAAGGAGTGGATGAGATCGTGTCATCCGCAGATCAAACAAAATTGGCGGGTGTTAAAATTGAATTCATTAAGTCTGGCTTTAAATTCCTGACCACAAATCAAGTTGTTCGCTCAACCGATTCAGGGTTGACATGGAATTCCATCGCTGTTCCGCCAGGAACCAATGGTTTTGGGATCGCGTCATCGTCGGCGGATGGGAATAAACTCTTCGCCATTGCAAATGGCTACATTTACGTTTGGCAGGCTACCCCGTCACCACAATTGAATCTTGCGGTTGCGAATACCAATTTGACACTGTCATGGATTATTCCCGCGACGAATTTCGCTTTGCAGCAAAGTTCGGATTTGTCAGTCTGGATAGACTTGACAAACGTGCCGATTCTGAATTTCTCCAATTTACAGAATCAAATCACGCTGCCGCAGTCGGATGGAAATGGATTTTACCGGCTTAAGACAGAGTAAATATCATCCGATATAAACCTCAAACTAACTGCAGCGGTTCAAATGGACGGCCGAGAATCGGCGCGCTCCTGGTCTTGAGCCAGCTTTCCAGTACGCCGGCATAGATGCTGCGAAAGTCCACGGTGTACTTGATATCGCCCTCAAACAAATCCTGCGGCGCAAGACTGGGATATCGCCCAAGCAATCCCGCCTTCACCTTGTCACCGATCACAAACAACGGCGCCGCCGCACCGTGGTCGGTGCCGCCGTTGGCGTTTTCCGTCACGCGCCGCCCGAATTCACTGAAGGTCATCAGCAACACGCGCTGCAAATTGCCCTGCGCCTTCAGGTCGCCCACAAACGCGCTGACGGCGTCGCCCAGTTCCTTGAGCAGCCGGTCCTGCGTGCCGGCCTGATTGATGTGTGTATCGTAACCGCCCTGTGAAACGTAGTAAACCCGCGTGGGCAAGCCGCCGGCAATGAGTTGGGCGACCAGTTTGAGGTTGTTGGCGAGCTGCGTTGCCGGATAGGCTCCTTGACTCTTCACCCGCGCTACAATCGCGCGGATTTGGTCGGAACTGACCTGCGCATCGAGCGCGGTGCGCTCAATGAAATGCAACGCGGAACCGCCCGGTTGCGGCATGCCGCTGGCCAGCGCGCCGATGCTGCCGCCGGAATTGACATCGGGTGCGCCATCGGGCAGCTCATTCATTTTTTCGTAGGATTCCTCCAGCAAATCCACCTGGCCAGGCCGGAAACGTCCGGGCGACAGGAACCGGTAACTCTGCGGATTGGCGAGGCTGATGCCGGTGGGTGTTTTGGCAAAAAACGCTTGCGGCGTCTGGCCGCCGATGTCCACGCCCACCGTCGGATCACAGCCCGCGCAGGCGTTGTCGAAATAGCGTCCGAGCCAGCCGTATTTCTCCACTTTGTCGGCGTCGCTGGCCGTCTGCCAGATTTCGGTTGAGCGAAAATGCGAGCGGTTCGGGTTGGGATAGCCGACACCCTGCACAATGGCCAGGTGCCCGGCGTCGTAAAGATTCTTGAATCCGGTCAGCGCGTTGTGGAATCCGATTTCACCGTTCAAGTCCAGGACCTGTTGCGGCGTGAGGCCGAGTTTCGGGCGCGCGTTGCGGTAATAGTCATTGGTATAGGGCACGACGGTATTGATGCCGTCGTTGCCACCGGCCATTTGTAATACCACCAGGATGCTCGCGTCCTTGCCGGTGACGATTTGCGTGGCGGAATCGGCGGCTTCGCTGTGCAGGGCAGCGAACGTGTCGGCGAGAAACGCCGGGACGGTCCACGACAGCGCGCTGCCCAACACCGTGGTGCGCAAAAACTGGCGGCGGGTTTGGAGTGTGATTTCGTTTTTCATGGTCACTTCACGTTACCTGATATTCCGGCGTTGCCATCACCAGGCGGATGGCCGAGCGGATATCCGGGTCGTTTAATTTGCCCCGTGCACTCAGAAAGTCACTCAACGCGCTGGCCTGGTCGCCCTTGAGCGCGGATTGCAGCAGTCGGTGCTGCAACGCAGCCACGAGCCGGTCCTTGTCCGCACGCTCTTCCGGAGAAAGAATCTTGACCACGTCAACGCCGCCGACGTGGACCCGTTTGGTTTGTTGTCCCGGCTGATTGGCGGCCATCTGGTTCATCTGCTGCATGCCTTCCAAACGTGCTTCGGGAATATCCGCGCCCTGCACCAGGATGGCCGCGTTGTTGTAGCGGTCCAGTAAGGTGGTGGTGGTGATCCAGGAAATGCCGCCATCCCAGCCTTTTACATTCGGCGGCGCGAACAAGTCCTGCCCCATCCGGCGCGTGATACCTTCGCAAATCTGGGTCGGCGGCAAATCGCATTCCAGGACGCGCGCGGTGCCGACGAGCCATTGCACCGGGCTTTTGACCTGATTGCGAACAATGGCAGGATCATAGAACTCTTCGCTGCGGAACATGACACGCAGGAGTGGCTTGAAATTGTTCCCATTCTCCCGGAAAACCTCAGCCAGCGCGCCATTCAACCCGGCGGACGGCGTTTGTCCGGCAAAATAATTCCATAGTTTGGCGGTGATGAACCGCGCCGCCGCCGGCTGAGCGACAATCTGCGCGATGACGTCGTCGCCGTTGAGATTACTGGTTATGCCCAGAAACGTCTTGATGCCGTTGTCGTGAAAAAACGGACGGTAAACATAGTCCTGATTCAGCCGATCCAGTGACCAGCCCGTCAGCGCACGGGCGCCCTCGGTCACGTCTTTTTCAGTGTAATTGCCGATGCCGAGCGAAAAAAGTTCCATGACTTCGCGCGCAAAGTTTTCGTTTGCGTGCGGCCGGCGGCTCTCCGCCTGATCCAGCCAGATGAGCATCGCCGGGTCCTTGCCCACAAACGTGAGCAACTCCTGCCAGTTGCCCGTGGCCAGGCGGCGGAACAGTTCGTTCTGGCGCCACATGTAATAGGCTGTTGCGTACCTTTTCAAAACTGGTGGCAAAATGGCCGTGCCAGAACAGCACCATTTTTTCCTGAAACGGCCGCGGCCCCTTGGCCATGCGGTTCAGCCACCAGCCGCGCAATTCCATCAGACGCTGAAACTGCACGCGCATTTCCTGCTGATACAGCTTGCGACGTTCGTCCGGCGATGCGTTTTTGGCCGCATCGCGCAATTGCTTTACCCCTTCGGGGTCGGGTTTTGCCCATTCCAGAGCGGGCGTCGGGTCGGCATACTGTTCGTAATCAAGCAGGGTGGAAAGAGCCTCATCGGGGCCGAGGGCAGCCAGCTTCTCAATGACTGTCGGCGGGCCGCCGAAGCCGGCCCGATTCAACAAATGCGCCGCCGTATCATAATCCCAGCGGGCTGCTGGAAGCGCTTTAAGCATACGTTCTTTAAGACGTAAGTAAGACTAAGAACGTTTCACAGTAATGCAATTCCCATGCCCAGCTGAATGCTTGCGAGCAGGGTGTAACGTGATCCGGTTGCCAGTAATTCGCTCCGGATGATTTCAATTTCCAGCACTGTCCATTCGCCAAACTTCCTATCTTTCATCGTTTCGGCACTTGCTGTTAATACATTGATGTCAAGCTGCTTAGCTCGATTGAATCGCCCCAGGGTCACGTGCCCGGCAAACCGTTCGCCCCCTTGCTCCGCCGTGAACGGCTGGACCGCGGCTTCAATTTTTCTCTGCAAATCCACCAGCCCGTTTTCGCCGTCGGTAATACCGATCCAAATGACGCGTGGTGAACGGGCCTTGGGAAAAAAGCCGACGCCTTGTGCCCGCAAATTCAACGGCGATGTACAGGAACAGATGGCGCGCAGGGAATCCTGCAGGCCGGCCACGCGGTTGGACGAAACATCACCAAGAAACCGGAGCGTGAGGTGGAATTGTTCCGGTTTGGTCCAGCGAACCACACCCCGCGGCATCAGCGGCTGCAATTCGCGTTGAACACGAAGTATTTCCTCCCGTACGGCGTCCGGAACGGCAATCGCCACAAAGAGCCGGAACCGCTCGATTGCACTTTCACCTGTCATTGCAAATCCTGATTCAACCACGTTGAAATTCGAAACTTGACCTCAACTTGAAACTTGACTCATGTCGTTTGCCTCGCCGATTATCACATGCATACACCGCTCTGCCGCCACGCGCGCGGCGAGCCGGAGGAATATGTCAAACACGCGCTGGCGCTCGGATTCAAGGAAATCGGCTTTTCCGACCACGCGCCCATGCCGCAGGACGATTTCGACAATTGGCGGATGAACGCCGATAAACTCGACGAATATGTCGCCAAAGTTCGCAAGGTGCAGAAGGATTTTCCGCAACTGACCATCCGGCTGGCGCTCGAAGTGGATTATCTGCCCGGTTACGAAGACTGGATTCGCGATCTCGCGGCACGGCATCCGTGGGATTATTTCATCGGCTCGGTGCATTACGTCTCCGATTCATGGGCCATTGATGATCCGCAGAAATTGTCCGAGTGGAAACACCGTGACGCCGGCGAAGTCTGGACGGTTTATTTTGAACGACTGACCAAGGCGGCGGAAACCGGTTTCTTCGAAATCATCGGCCACGCCGATTTACCGAAGAAATTCGGGCATCGTCCATCGCATGATTGCACGCCGCTTTACCAAAAGTTTCTGACCGCCGCCAAGAAGCACAACTGTGCCATTGAACTCAACACTGCTGGCTTGCGGAAGGATTGCCGGGAAATCTATCCCAGCCGCGAAATCCTCCAACTTGCGTTTCAAACGGATGTGCCAATCACGTTCGGTTCGGATGCCCACGCCCCGGAGGAGGTGGGAATGAACTTTGCCAAAGCCGTCCAACTCGCGCACGAGGTCGGTTACAAAGAACATTGCCAGTTTGCCCAAAGAAAACGCGTCTTAAGACTGTTTTGAGCAGGGGGATTATCACATTATCTATCCCGTCAAATCGGAACGGCGGGTTCAATGTTCACTTCGCCCTGGCGCAGAGCCGCTGCATGTCTCTGACGTTGATGTAAAGACGCAGTTTGTCCAGATGAAGGCCCACACCGAGTCGGGCAAACCATTTTTGAATTCGTGGAGAGCAGAGAATCAAACCAATGTTGTACAGCAATCGGTCCATGGTAAGTGTCCGGCCTACCATATCCGCGCGAATGACTTCAAAGCCATTTTTTTCTAGCAACCGGCGGAGCGTGAGAACCGTGAAGAAATAGATGTGCCCGTTGCAGTTACAGATGCTGCGCTCATGGTGGCCAAGCAATTTGAATAGAAGCGAATCAAAACGCGGCGTTTCAGCAATGAAGATGCTGCCCGGTTTAAGAATCCTATGAATCTCCTGCAGGTTCTCAGAGGGATCTGGCATATGTTCGATAACATGAAGCATGACCACCGCATCGAAACCGTGAGTCGGCAATTCTGAATTTGGCAGGAGGTTGCCGGAAATGTTCAGGTTGAACTTGCGCCGGGCATAGGCGGCGGCGGCGGCATCTGGATCCACGCCCAGTACGTCCCAGCCATCCGCCCGGATGCGATTGAGAAAAATACCGCAATAGCTTCCGATTTCCAGCAATTTGCCGCGTCCGGGGACCAGTTTGTTCAGGACCCGCAGCGCTCGCTCGTTATCGGGCAATTGCACATACTGCTTCTGCAAATATTGACGCGCTTCTGTCTCGTCATAGATTTTTGGATGAGCGTCGGACTGAACGCGTTCGCAATCCACCAGTTCCTGCGGATTTGCATACATCAGGCCGCACTGATTGCAGCGTACAATTCGGTGCAGTTGGGCATAACCTTTGGGGAAAAGAACGGTGTAGTCATCGGCTCCGCACAGATTACACTTCACAAACCGCGCCTGGTAGGACGACATAACTTTGCTCGCCACATTCGCGAGTTGCATAGCAGATGTATTTATAATAACAGACGCAAAATGTCAATTGTATTAATAATAGCATGCGGAAACACATATTATATAATCATGCAATCAAACCCTTTCCCGGCCATCCAATGCAATAACCAAGTGGCCAGTTTGCAAGAGACGAGACTTCGACTCCGCCGTCGTCTGCAGGTGAACCTCTCGACACACCAGCCGAATTTTGAAACACTTTACGCCTGTGAAGCAGTATATTGTTACTTTAGACATGGAAGGCGTGTTGACGCCGGAAATCTGGATTGCCGTCGCCGAGAAGACCAAAATCCTGGAATTGCGCCGCACCACGCGCGACGAGCCGGATTACGACAAACTCATGCGCGGCCGCCTCGCGATTCTGGACAAGCACGGCTTGAAACTGTCCGACATCCAAAGCGTCATCGGCGCATTACGGCCGCTTCCGGGAGCCAGGGAATTTCTGGACGAACTGCGTTCCCTGGTGCAGGTCATTATCCTGTCCGATACTTTCGAGCAATTTGCGACTCCCCTGCTCCGGCAGCTCGGCTGGCCGACGTTGCTTTGTCACCGGCTCATCATCGAGAACGACCGCATCGTGAATTACCAGTTGCGCATCCGGGAACAAAAACGTGAGGCCGTGGCCGCCTTCAAGCGGCTTAATTATCACGTCATTTCCGCCGGCGATTCCTACAACGACACCGCGATGTTACTCGAAGCCAACGTCGGCTTTCTGATTCACGCGCCGGAAAAGGTGAAGCAGGAATTTCCACAGTTCAAAGCCGTCGAATCGCTGGCCGAGCTGTTGAAACTAATCAAAACAGAGTTAAAATCGTAATCGTCCTCGTCCTCCTTCTCGTCCTCGGTTTTCGATTACGAGGATGACGACGAGAACGAGGAGGATGGATTAATCCTCAGCCTTAAACGCCCGTGAAATCAAGTCATGCACCGCATTCTTCGGATCCTTGCCTTCGTAAAGCAGGGCATGGACTTCGTCAATAATCGGCGTCGGCACCTTCTTCTCGCGCGCCAGCCGGTGTGCGGAACGCGCCGTGGGATAGCCTTCGGCCAGCTTCGGATGCGATGCCTGGATCGCCGCCATCGTTTCGCCGCGCCCCAGGCGTTCACCCAAGTCGCGGTTGCGGCTCTGCTTCGAGAAACACGTCAACATGAGATCGCCCAGACCGCTCAGACCGGAGAAGGTTTCCGCCTGCGCGCCACAGGCCACGCCGAGCCGGCGCATTTCGGAAAGCGCCCGCGTGACAAGGCCGGCCTTGGTGTTGTCGCCATAGCCAAGACCGTCGCTCACGCCTGCGGCGATGGCGATAATGTTTTTCAGCGCGCCGCCGTATTCCACGCCGAGGACGTCGGTGCTCCGATAAATGCGGAATTCGGGACGATGGAAAAGACCCTGCACCGTGCGTGCCGTGCCGTCGCTTTCGCTGGCGCAAACCACCGTGGTCGGGATGCCGAGCGCCACTTCCCGGGCGAAACTCGGACCGGAAAGCGCCACCACGCGGTTGGCCGGGGTGTGTTCGCGCAAAATCCGGCTCATGGTTTCGCCGGTCTCGAATTCGATGCCCTTGGTCACACTCACCAGAATTCCGAGATGCCCTTTCAATTTTGCCGCCACCTGCCGGAACGACTGCGACGGGATGGCCATCACCAGGCATTCGGCCCCGCCGACCGCCTTTTGGAAATCTTCCTCAATTCTCCAATCGGCCGGCAATTTTACACCGGGCAGATAACGTTCGCTGCGCCCGTGCCGGAGTTCCGCCAGCGTTTCGGCGTTGATGTCCCAAAGTGCCACGGCGTTGCCGTTTTCGTGCAGCACCTTGGCCAGCGCGGTTCCCCACGCGCCGGCGCCGAGAACGGTAATTCTCATGTCGATTCCTTTTTTTTGAATTGCAGGCGGCTTTCGGTTCCGGCGGCGAGGCGCTGGAGGTTGCCCTTGTGTTTGTAAATGGCCATTACCCCCAGCACCGTGGTGACGATTCCGAGCAATAAATTGTGCGGCGGCAGAATCCAAACCGCGGCGGGCAGCGCCACCGCCGCCGAAATGGAACCGACCGAAACGTATCGGGTCGCCAGCAACGCCAAGACGAAGACCACCAACGCAATCAACACCGCCCAAGGTGCGAGCGCCAGATAAACCCCGGCGCTGGTGGCAATGCCTTTGCCGCCTTTGAACTTGAGCCAGCAGGTGTAATTGTGGCCGAGCACGGCGAACACACCCGCAACAATTGCAGGAGTCATCAACGGATCGTAGCCGGGATGCACGATTACTTCTGTGGGAAAAATATTCGGAAATAAACGATCAGGCGGATAGACGGCAGTCAGCGAAACGGCAAAAAAACCCTTCAACGCATCCATCAGCAACACAAAAATTCCTGCCGGTTTGCCGAGCACGCGCATGGCATTCGTCGCGCCGATGTTGCCGCTACCGACGGTGCGGATGTCAATGCCCTTGGCCCGTGCCACCAGAAAGCCGGTCGGAATCGAGCCCAGCAAATACGCCGCTGCTGCAATCAAAAGATAGGCTGCGAAATCTGGCATGGCCGCAGTCTAGCGGTTCAAAGTTGAAAGTTGAAAGTTGAAAGTTGAGTTGGAGTTCACGCTTTAGCGTGCCTTGGCTGACAAGCTAAAGCTTCAACTCCAACTGAAATCTCGCAAAACCGGAGCGCCGGTCTCCGACCCGGCGCGAAGCTGTTGACTTCCCAAACGCGCCGGGTCGGAGACCGGCGCTCCATCTTTCAACGGAATAGTTTTGCGGCGGTTTCCAACCGCGTTGATTTCCGCTTTTGGAAAAGTGCCAACAATGGCAAACTCGGCGCGTGGCAACCGCAATCCCTAAAATCCGGGTGGCCGTTCTGGGCGTCGGCTCCCTCGGGCAAAATCATGCCCGCATTTACGCGGAACTGGCAAAGGCCGGACAGGTCGACTTCGCCGGCATTTTTGACACCAACGCCGACACGGCCCGCAAAATTGCCGCCAAACATAGTGCGCACATTTTTAACTCCATTGCCGAGGCCGCTGCGAACGCCGACGCGTTAAACATTGCCACGCCCA
The DNA here is from genome assembly GCA_963708305.1 of uncultured bacterium. Taxonomy (GTDB): domain Bacteria; phylum Verrucomicrobiota; class Verrucomicrobiia; order Limisphaerales; family UBA11358; genus UBA11358. The sequence goes on from CAVPSH010000001.1 coordinate 243,649, forward strand.
CCGGCACGCATTTCGATCTTGCCAAAAAGCTGCTCGCGCAAGGCAAACACGTCCTCGTCGAAAAACCGATGACCGACGACACCGTACAAGCCGCCGAACTCGTCCAGTTGGCGCAGCAGAAAAATTGCGTCCTCCAGGTCGGCCACGTTGAGCGGTTCAATCCCGTCTTCAAATATCTCGAAACCGCCGCGCCCGAGCCGCGTTTCATCGAGTGTCATCGGCTTTCACCTTACCCGGCCCGCTCGACTGACATCGGTGTCGTACTGGACCTGATGATTCACGACCTCGACGTCGTGCTCGCGTTCGTGAAATCCCCCGTCACAAACGTGGACGCCGTGGGCATTCCCGTGTTGAGCAAGAGCGAAGACATTGCCAACGCGCGGTTGCGTTTCGCCAACGGCTGCGTGGCCAATCTCACCGCCAGCCGTGTCAGCCCGGCGTGGATGCGGAAGATTCGCGTGTTCAGCGGCCCGACCAAGCCATGCTACATCACGCTCGATTACCGCGCGCAGGAAGGTTTCATTTATCGCGTTGCCCGCGATGATGAGTGGGTAAGTTCCAAGTTGAGAAAGCTTTTTGCCCTCGCTGGCAGCAATGTGACGGTTGTCAGCGAATTTGCCGGGACAAAAGTCGTCCGCGAACCGGTGCCAATTGCGAAGGACGAACCGCTCAAGCTCGAGTTGCAGGACTTTGTGAACTGTGTCCGCGAAAAACACGCGCCCGTCGTCAGCGGCGAATCCGCCAAACGCGCGCTGGACCTGGCCTTTGAAATCACACGGCAAGTGCAGCAAAGCAAGTAACAGACAAACATGGGATTCTACATCCGAAAAAGCCTAAGCGTTGGGCCGTTTCGATTTAATCTAAACAAATCTGGAGTCGGCCTCTCCACCGGCATTAAAGGATTCAGAATTGGAACCGGTCCAAGAGGAAATTATGTCCATATGGGACGCGGCGGAATTTATTTTCGCCAAACACTTCCAGTTTCAGACAATCGCAGAACTCCATCTCAACTTGCCGGCAAACAAGCTGCGGAGCGGCGCGCGATAGTAGCCCATAGCGCCAGCTATGGGTTTGGCCGTTCACAAATTTCAAAAGCTCCAGCAGGAGCGACAGAAATATGGCCCATACCTTCACCCATTTGCTGACACACATCATCTTCAGCACCAAAGATCGCGCGCCGTTGCTGGGTGCGGATTTGAAGTCCCGTTTGTTTCCGTATCTCGGCGGCATAATCCGTTCGCAAGACGGCAAGGCGCTCATCATCAATGGACCGACTGATCACGTTCATATTTTGGCTTCGCTGGCGGCAAAGCATTCGTTGTCGGATTTAATGTGTGAACTGAAGGCCGATTCATCGGGCTGGGTTCACAAGAATTTCCCGAACCAACAAACGTTCGCATGGCAAATTGGTTACGGCGCGTTCAGCGTGAGCCATTCCAATCTGCCCGACGTTAAGCATTACATTGCCAACCAAGAGGAACATCATCGAAAGATGTCGTTCCAGGAGGAATTTGTGGCGTTTTTGAAGAAACACGAAATACAATACGACGAACGATATTTATGGGAGTAAGCTTTCTTTCGCCCCTGCCGGGGTTTGATTTATATCATCGATCATCTTTCCCACAGCTGCCGCTGTGGGCTACTATCGTACGCCACTCCGTGGCCGAATTTGCGACAGGATGAAACCGAAAACCTTCATGCTCATTGCCGGCGAAGCGAGCGGGGATTTGCTCGCAGCGGAATTGGTTTCCGCGCTGCGTGGACAATTGCCGGACGCAAACTTTTTCGGCGCGGGCGGCACGGGGATGGCCACGGCCGGCGTGGAACTGGCATTCGACCTGACGGAGCACTCAGTCGTCGGCTTTTCGGATGTACTGAGAAATTATTTCAAGTTCCGGCGGCTGTTCCATCAACTGCTTGCGCTGGCCATCGAACGCAAACCGGACGTCATTATCGGCGTGGATTTCGGCGGGTTCAACCTGCGCTTTGGCCACGCCCTCAAGCAATACACCCGCGAAAATCCCTTTTCCAAATGGAACCCGAAAATCGTCCAATTCGTTTCGCCGCAGGTCTGGGCGTCGCGTCCGGGCCGCGCCAGGCTGCTGGAGGCGGATTATGATTTGCTCCTGAGCATTTTCCCGTTTGAAAAGGACTGGTACGCCCGGCGCACGCCGAAGTTGCGCGTGGAATTTGTCGGACACCCGATGGTCGGGCGATTTACGAATGACGATTTACGATTTACGCGCCGTGCGACAGAAACTGCGTCAATCGGCAATCGCCAATCGCAAATCCTTTTGTTGCCTGGCAGCCGGACGAGCGAATTGAAGCGGCATCTGCCGGTGATGCTCGATGCGCTGGAATTGATTCAGGGAAAACTGCCGACGACCTGTGCCCGAATGGTGTTGCCGAATCCGGCCTTGAAGAAACTCGCGGACAAACTGTCCACACCCCCGCCCAACGTCGAGATTCAAATCGGCAATCTGTCTGAATTCCTTGCCCAAACGGACATTGCCATCGCTTCGACGGGCACGGTGACGATGGAATGCGCGTTTTTCGGCGTGCCGGCGGTAACGCTTTACCAAACGTCCTGGTTCAATTTTGAAATCGCCAAACGCATCGTCACCGTCGAATGGGCGACGATGCCGAACATTCTGGCCAGCGAGGAGGTTTATCCCGAATTCATCCAAAGCGCCGCCACACCGCAAAACATTGCCGGCGCAGCGCTGGAATTGTTGCAGAACGAATCGCGCCGGGAAAAAATCAAATCGCAGCTTGCCAGGATTGTTTCCTCGCTGGGCGATCCCGGCGCCACCGAGCGCGCGGCAACGGCGATTTTGAGTTTATTCGCGTGAAAGACCTGACCCATCCGACCTGGATCAAAATGAAAGGATGGTTATTCCTGCTCATCGGGATTGCCGCCGCGATTCTGGTTTTCCTCGACAGCCCGAATTGGAAGACGGCCGTCTTGCTCATGGTGGCGATCTGGTGTTTCTGCCGGTTTTACTATTTCGCGTTCTACGTCATCGAAAAATACGTTGATCCGGCCTACAAGTTTTCCGGTTTGATCTCGTTTGCCAGGTATTGGTTCCGGCGGTGGTGAGTTCGGTGGGGCGAGCGTTCTCGTAAGCCGGATTCACGACTCAAAAACGGCTCGTCAGGAGCCTCGCCCCACCAGTTTTGACTTTCAGGGGCACAACAATTACCCTGCCGACATGGAATCGCTGCACGCACCGTGGCGGATTGATTATATTCTCGCGCCCAAGCCACAACTTGACGCCAGCCTGTTCACGCGCATCGCCCAATCCAACGATGACGAGGCCAATTACGTGATTGCCCGCGACCGCACCTGTTTCGCGCTGCTGAACAAATATCCCTATGTCGGCGGCCATTTGATGGCGGTGCCGTACAAAGAAGTTGCGGACCTGAACGGCCTGACGGATGACGAACTCGCCGATTTATGGAAGCTGACGCGGCGTTGCGTAAACGCGCTGACGCAACTGATGAAACCGGACGGGTTCAACATCGGCATCAATCTCGGCAAGGTCGCGGGGGCGGGGGTCGCCGAGCATCTGCACATCCACGTCGTCCCGCGCTGGAACGGCGACACGAATTTCATGCCGGTGCTGGCCAACACCACCGTGCTGCCGCAGGCCTTGAGCGAGCTGGCTGCCAAACTGCGTGCCGAACTGGCAAAATAATTCAGTTGTGGCAACTGAAACCCTTCATTTTGAAAACGCGCGGTTCGCGCAGCAGCTTTTCAACAATGAACCGCGCAATCTGCAATCACTCGAAATCGAACTGGGCGTCAAGGCCACGTCGCGCGAAGGCTGGATCAAACTCGAAGGCCAGGCCGATGCCATTGAACGCGCCAAGCACCTCTTTGTTTCGCTCGAAACCCTTCTAAAAGCCGGCACGCCGGTCCGCAACCGTGAGTTCAGCCACGCGCTGAACGTCGTGAAGCATGAAGGCGTGGAAACGCTCAAAGACCTGGTCAGCGACCGCGTGATGACCCACGACCGGAAACCCGGCGTCACCGCCAAAACCGTCGGCCAGAAAAAATATCTCGATGCGATCCGCAAACACGACGTGACGTTCGGCGTCGGCCCGGCCGGCACGGGCAAGACGTATCTGGCCGTGGCGATGGCGCTCGCTGCGTTGCGCGACGGGAAAGTTTCACGCATCATTCTCACCCGCCCGGCCGTGGAGGCCGGCGAGGCGCTCGGTTTTCTGCCGGGCGACCTTTACGAAAAAATCACGCCGTATCTGCGCCCGTTACAGGACGCATTGCACGACATGCTGCCCGCCGAGGAAATCCAGAAGCATACCGAGCGCGGCACGATTGAAATCGCGCCGCTGGCTTATATGCGCGGCCGGACGCTCAACAACGCCTTCATCATTCTGGACGAAGCGCAGAATTCGACGACGGAGCAGATGTTGATGTTCCTGACGCGGCTCGGCCACGGCTCGAAGGCGGTCATCACCGGCGACGAGACGCAGATTGATTTGCCGCCGAACAAGCGTTCCGGCCTCCTGGAGGCGCACCGGGCTTTGGAAAATGTGGAAGGCATCGCCGTCATCGAGTTCAGCAAGCGCGACGTCGTCCGGCATCCGCTCGTGCAACGCATCATCTCGGCCTACGAGGAGCATCGCGGCGGAGCGAAGTCCTGAGAGGAATGAATGTCGTCCTCGCCAACCGTCAGCGCACGCGGAACCTCAATCTGCGCTGGCTGAAACAGATCGCGAACGCATTGCTCGTTGATTTGAAAATTGAGGACGCGGAACTTGGCGTTCACCTGATCGCCACGCCGGAAATGACCCGGCTCAATGAGAAATTCCTTCGACACCAGGGTTCGACGGACGTCATCACGTTCGACTACACCGACAACGGCAGGGCGAGCCGTCCCCAGCCCGCCGCCAAGCCCGGCGTGATAGGGACATCGCGCCCTACCCTGCACGGTGAAATTTTCATCTGCGTGGACGAAGCGGTTTTGCAGGCCCGCAAGTTTGGCACCAGCTGGCAATCGGAAATTGTGCGTTATCTCGTCCATGGCATCCTGCATTTGCTTGGCCATGACGATTCACGCGCCGATGAACGGCGGAAAATGAAGCGCGAGGAAGACCGCCGGCTGCGCGAACTTTCCCGGCGATTTTCGCTCGCTCATCTGGCGCGGCCCGCTAAACTTTCCGCGTGCAAAAACCGCTGATGGCGCGCTGGCGCGCCAGTTTTCTAACCGGCCTTGCCATCGTGCTGCCCGGCGTCATCACGCTGGCGGTGGTCAAATGGCTGTTTAGCTCCATTTCCAGCTTTACGGACACCCTGCTCTTCTTTCTCCCGTACTGGCTCAACCCAAAGGCGATTTACCAGGACGGCATCTCCGGCCCGGTGTTCTGGTACTGGAGCCTGCTGGCATTGTTGCTGGCGGTCGCGATTGTGTCGGTCGTCGGGGTGCTGGCGCGGTATTATTTCGGCAAACGGCTGATTGCGTGGGCGGACAGCCTGATGTTGCGTGTGCCGGTGCTGAACAAGATTTATGGCACCATCAAGCAGTTGGACGAGGCATTCACCTCCGGGAAAAAAAGCCCCTTTAAGACCGTCGTGCTGATCGAATATCCCCGCGAGGGAATTTACTCCGTCGGCTTCATTACCAGCGAACAGGCGGACGAAGTGGAAAAAAAAACCGGCAAGAAATGCGTGTGCGTCTTCATCCCGACCACACCGATTCCGACCGGCGGTTTTCTAATTGTTGTGCCGGAGGATAAAGTTGTGAAACTGGACATGTCCGTGGCGGAGGGATTCAAGTACATCATCAGCATCGGCGCGCTGGCGAATGAATCCGTGCCGCCGCCCATCAAATGATTCAATCCGCCACCGGCCTGATTCTGCGCACCCGGCCGCTCACCGAAACCAGCCTCATCATCCACTGGCTCACGCCCGATTTCGGGCGCATCGCCACCGTCGCCCGGGGCGCCCGCCGGCCGAAGTCGCCGTTTCTCGGGCAGCTTGATTTATTTTACGTGGCGGATTTTTCGTTCAGCCGCAGCCGGCGCTCGGATTTGCACACCCTCCGCGAAGTCGGCTTGCGGGAACTCCACGCCGCGCTGCGCCAGAATCTCGCGTGCCTGCGCCTGGCAACTTATGCCACGATGTTCGTAGAGCAGGCAACGGAAACCGAAACCCCCCTGCCCACCGTTTACGATTTGGTGCTGGGGTTCCTGGATTTCCTCTGCCAACAACCTGCCAAACCCCAAACGGTCTTCGCGTTTGAATTGAAACTGCTTCAGGAACTCGGTTTGAAACCGGATTGGGAAAAGGCCGGGCTTTCGCCCGGCGCAACCAAGATCTGCCGGGTCCTGACACAGGACGGCTGGCCGGCCGGCACGCGACTGAAATTGAGTCATGTCCAAATCATCGAGTTACGGGAGTTTTTGCGCGATTTTTTGATTTTTCATCTGGGCCGGTTGCCGAAGGGGCGGGCGGCGGCGCTGGCCAGCCAAGATTCAAAATGACGCGAAAATTGGTTTGCGATATGCTACTAAAACAGCCTCGGAACCGATAAAATGACCAAGAAAATTTTGCAAAAATTTTCCACGGTGCGAATGCAGCTGGTGGCCAGCGTGTTCGTAGCCATTGCACCGGCATTGGCATTGACGTACCTGGTCAACCAGACCTGGTTCTGGGAATTTGCGCCGGGCTGGTTGAAACGCTACGCGCTGGACGTGCCTTGGACCAGTTTCATCGTCGGTCTGCTGGCGCTGTTCGCGGCATGGTTCGGCGGCGAACATTTCATCTTGCGCCAGGTGCGCGCCCTGTCCGAGGCGGCCCAGCGTTTCGCCAAGGGTGACCTGAATGCCCGCACGGGATTGGAGCCGACCGAGGATGAATTCGGCCAGCTCGCCAGGGTTTTCGACAGCATGGCCGGGTCGCTGCAACAGCGCATCAGCGAGCGTGAAAAGGCGGAGAAAATCCTGCTCAACCGCGCCCTCCAGCAAACCGCCATCGCCGCCCTGGGACAATTCGCGCTGACCGAAAACGACCTGGCGCCGCTGCTGAATCAGGCCAGCCTGCTCGTCGCCCACACACTGGAAATGGAATACAGCGCCATCTGGGAACGATTGTCTGACGGCCAGTTGTTATTGCAGGCCGGCGCCGGCTGGAAACGCGGCTGCGTCGGTGAAACCAAAATCCCCGGTGATAATCACTCGCAGATCGGCCTGACGCTGAATTCCGGCGAAATGATTGTCATTCCTGATTTCAAGACCGAGACCCAATTTGTCGTGCCGCCATTGTTTGCCGGGCATGGCATCATCAGCAGTGTGACCGTGGCGATTCCAACCCGCGGGCGGCCTTTTGGCGTCATCGGCACCCACACCACGCAGCGCCGCGACTTCACGCCCGACGAGATGCAGTTTCTGATGGCGGTGGCCACGGTGCTGGGCATGGCGGTTGAACGGAGGCGCGCGGAAGCCGAAATCGAAAAAGTCGCCTCGTTCGCGAAATTGAACCCGGCGGCCACCATGGAGTTCAGTGAAAACGGTACGATCAGTTATTTCAATGACGCAGCGCAACAACTCGCATTGTCCGTCCGCAAAAAACATCCGCGCGACATTCTGCCTCCCGAGATCAACGACATCATTCGCGACTGCCTGACCACCGGCCGGAGCAAGGTGCGTTTGGAAACGGAGATGAATGACCGCACCTTTTCATGGTTGTTTCATCCGGTGCTGCCGAGCCGCGTCGTGCATTGTTACGTTGACGACATCACCGACCGGTTGAACCTTGAGGAACAACTACGCCAATCACAAAAAATGGAATCGGTCGGCCAGTTGGCCGCCGGGGTGGCGCACGATTTCAACAATATGTTGACCATCATCCAGGGACATTCCAGCGCGTTGCTCGCCAAGCCGACACTGCCTCCAGACGTGCTGGATCCGCTTCAGGCCGTTTATTTCGCCGCGGAACGCGCCGCAGGCCTGACCCGCCAACTTTTGATGTTCAGCCGTAAGAACGTGATTCAACCCGATCTGCTCGATTTGCGCGAGGTCGTCGGCAACATGTCCCGGATGCTGGAACGCCTGCTCGGTGAGACCATCCAGCTCGATTTTCGTTCGCCACCGGAACTGCCGGCCGTTGAAGGTGACGCCGGCATGATCGAGCAGGTCATTATGAACCTTTCCGTCAATGCCCGCGATGCGATGCCGAAGGGCGGCCGGCTTACTATCGGGATTGACACACTGACGATTGACGATGACTACGTGAAGTCACATGCCGATGCGCACGCGGGGCGGTTCGTTCGTTTGCGTGTTACCGACACGGGCATTGGCATGGACGCCGTCACCTTGCATCGCATTTTTGAACCGTTTTTTACGACCAAGGAAGTTGGCAAGGGCACTGGCCTCGGCCTGGCGACGGTTTACGGCATCGTTAAGCAGCATGAAGGCTGGGTCGAAGTCAACAGTGAACCCAACAAAGGCGCAATGTTCTATGTGTTTTTCCCCGCGAGCGAAAAAGACCTTGTTCCCCCCAAAAAAACACCCATCCTGCCGGAATCCGAGCTGGGCGGCGGCACCGAAACCATTCTCATCGTCGAGGACGAACCCATTCTGCGCGAAATGGCGCGCAGCATTCTTTCCGGATACGGTTACCGCATCTTCGAAGCAGCATCCGGCAAGGAAGCGCTCGACACCTGGCAGGAAAAATTAGACGAAATCGACTTGTTGTTGACGGACATGGTGATGCCCGAAGGGATTTCGGGCGCGGAACTCGCCCGACAATTGCTTGCCCGACATCCCCGTCTGAAAATCATTTTCACCAGTGGTTACACTGCCAACGAAGTCAACACCCAACTGCTGGTGAAAATGAAGGCGCGCTATTTGCAAAAACCCTACACCCACGCCGACCTCGCCAGAACCGTCCGCGAATGCCTGGATAAAACCGTCGAGGACACCGCCACCGTGGTCGTGCCACTCTGACATCGAATGGGGGCGAACGTGCCAGGCGCGGTTACGGTTGCCATTTTAAGTGACGTCCATTACGCTGGCGCCGCCGAACGCGCCCGGGGTGACGATTACGAACTGCGTGCCATTGCCAATCCCCTGCTCCGCACGTTTGGCCACGCCTACCGGCATGTGGTCTGGATGCGGCATCCGCTCGATCAAGCGCGGCAATTGGACCGTTTCCTCGCCGAAGTCGGGCCGGCGGATTACGTCGTGGCCAATGGCGATTACTCCTGCGACTCCGGCTTTGTCGGCGTAAGCGACCCGCCGTCCGGTCAAAGCGCGCAGGAATGCCTGGGCAAACTGCGCGCAAAATTCGGCGACCGCGCACGGTTTGTCATCGGTGACCATGAATTGGGCAAACAGGCATTATTCGGCAGCGGTAAAATGTGCCTGGCGAGCTGGCGCACCGCGACGGAAACCCTCGGCTTGCCGCCGTTCTGGCAACTCGTCATCGGTCGCTACACGCTCATGGGAATGACTTCATCCTTGATCGCACTTCCCGTGCATCAACCGGACACATTGCCGGCGGAATGGCCGGAGTGGCGGCGGTTGCGGGAGGCACACCTGGCTGAAATCTGCGTCGGGTTCGACACGTTGCCATCGAATCAACGGGTGATTTTGTTCTGCCACGATCCAACGGCGCTGCCATTTCTTTGGCGCGAAGAATCTGTTCGCCGCCGTCTGCCGCAAATCGAACAAACCATTATCGGGCACCTGCACACCCAACTGATTTTATGGAAGAGCCGGGTGTTATCCGGCATTCCGCCCATCCGATTTCTGGGACATTCCGTCAGCCGCATGACGGCCGCTTTGCACGAAGCCCATCACTGGTGGCCATTTCACGTGCGGCTCTGCCCCGCCCTGTCCGGCATCGAACTGCTGAACGACGGCGGGTATTTCAAGATGCAGATTGACCCGGCGGCCGGCCACCCGGCGCGATTTACTTTCCATCCCTTGCCAAGGTGAACATAGCTTTGACTTGTACCAGCCGACGCGCGTCGGTTCACTTCCCCGGCAGTTCAGAAACAGTTAGAGCGGGCTTACGTCCGCTGCTACGATTTTGAAACCAGCTTCATCACCGCTTCCACTGCGGTGTCGATTTTGACAGATTGCAATGCGCCGCCGCGTGGTTTGATTTCCACTTCGCCTTTGGCCAGCGATTTCTCGCCGATGGCCAGCCGTATCGGGAAACCAACCAGGTCCGCGTCCTTGAATTTCACGCCGGGCCGCTCGTCGCGGTCGTCCAGAATCACGTCCACGCCGCGCGCGGTCAGTTCGGCGTAGAATTTTTCCGCCAGCTTCATCGCCTCGCTGTTCGGATCCACGTTCAACGGCGTGATGCAAACCCGGTAGGGCGCGACGCTCAGCGGCCAGATGATGCCGTCCTTGTCGTTGCCCTGCTCGATCACTGCCTGCAACGTGCGCGTGACGCCGATGCCGTAGCAGCCCATGAGGCACGGTTTGCGCGAGCCATCCTCGGCCAGAAACGACGCTCCAAACGGATCGCTGAATTTCGTGCCGAGTTTGTAAACATGGCCGACCTCAATGGCGCGCCGGATTTTCAAGGGCTTGCCGCACTTGGCGCAAGGCTCTCCGGCGGTGACCGTGCGCAGATCAAGCCACTGGGTCACTTTGATGTCGCGTTCCATGGAAACACTGCGGAAATGGAAACCATCCTCGTTCGCACCGGTCGTCATGTCGTTGGCACCGCGCAACCGTTCGTCGGCGAGAATATTCGGAGCGCCGAGCACCGTCTCGGCCTGTTGTGAGGACTGACCTTCGAGCCGAGGCGGTGCTCGGCGCTCCAACATGCTTGCCACCGCCCCCAAACTGCCTGGATGCGCTCCCAACAATTCAAAAATTTCTTCCGGTGTTGCCGGCCGTGACCTGTGCCGCACCGGCCTTGGCCTTGAACTTGGTTTCATTCAACTGATCATCGCCGCGAATCAAAACAATGACCGGCTTGCCGTCGGCAATGTAAATGAGCGTTTTGATCTGGCGGTTCGCTGGAACACTGTAAGGCGCCTTGGTCAGCGCCTCGATGGTGACAACGCCGGGCGTGGCAAATTTTTCAATAGCCGGGCCGACTTCGCGTGCGGCGGTTTTGGGAATACCGCTGGTGGCCTTCTCGATGTTTGCCGCATAACCGCAGCCTTCGCAGAACACGACTTCATCCTCGCCCGTCTCCGCCGGCACCATGAATTCATGCGAGAACTTTCCGCCCATGATGCCGGTGTCGGCCTCCACCGCGAAGGTTTTCAATCCGCAGCGCGAAAAAATCCTTTCGTAGGCCTCGTACATTTTTTGATAACTCGTCGTTGCGGCCTCATCGCTGACGTCGAAACTGTAGGCGTCCTTCATGATGAACTCGCGGGCGCGCATCAGGCCGAAGCGCGGGCGGATTTCATCGCGGAACTTCACGCTGATTTGATAAAGATTTTTCGGCAACTGCCGGTAGGAATTGATTTCGCCGGCGGCGACGATCGTGACGACCTCCTCCGCGGTCGGACTTAAAAACCAGTCGCGGTTCGCGCTGTCCTTGACTTTGAACAGCACGTCGCGCGCGGTTTTGGCGCGTCCGCTCTGTTCCCAGATTTCCCTGGGATGCAACGCCGGCATCAGCAATTCCAACGCGCCGGCGCGGTCCATTTCTTCACGGACGATTTGTTCGACCTTGTGCAAGGCTCGGAGACCAAGCGGCAGAAACGTGTAAACCCCGCCGGCGAGCTTGCGAATCAGTCCGGCGCGGAGCAGCAATTTGTGCGACAGAATTTCCGCCTCGGCAGGAGGTTCGCGGAACGTTGGAATCAACGTTTTGGTCCAGTACATGCGGCGGAAAGGTTAACCATAAAAGAAGCCGGGAACGAAGATTTTTTTACAGAAGGCAACGAAGACACCAAAGCAGGAATAAATAATCCTTCGTTCTCTTCGTTTGCTTCTGTTAAAATCCCCGTTTCTCACGGCGGGCGGATGCGGTAGAAGCGGCCAGGATAATTCGTCCCCGGCGGATCGCTGGAGTAAATCAAACCGTTGTTGAAAGCGCTCTGGATATGTTCCAAAACGGCTACCTGGTGACGCCAACGAGCACAAGAGTGAGCGGCATCAATTGCCAATCTCAATTCGATAAAACCGGGCTGTGGCATTGTTCGTGGTCGTGAAACAATACGAAATGCCAGCGACATTGGTCGTAAGCGTGGCGGTTGTATTCGTGGTCCAGGGCGTCCCCAATTGACCCGTCTGGAGCAGGTAGAGCGTGGCGTTGGTAAGACTGCTGATGACCGTAAAGTTGAGTTGCACCTGTTTTCCCGTCAAAACGGGCGCGGCCAGCACAACGCCCGGCGGCGAACTAAGCGCATAAACCTGGGAACCGGCGAGAAGGAACAAGACCTAATCCGAAATCATCGAAGTCGGGCACGCTGATATAGGTGACCGGCTGGCCGTCAGCCGGTTTGCTGCCGGTGCTTTGTTCGTAACCGAGGAATCCGTTGTCCGAACCGGTGCTATGGTGCAGTGCGCCGACGGCCAAGGCGTTCCAGCCGTTGATGACGGCGGGAAGATACGTGTTGGTGTCAAGGTAGCCGTGGTTGATTCCCCAGGCCAGTCCATAAGTGAAACATGCCGTGCCGCTGGATTCCGGACCGGGATAGTCGTTGGTATAGCCCAGGTTCACATTCCAGAAACCGTCCGACCGCTGGATGGCCTTCAAGGCTGCCGCCATGTTCGTGAAGGTCTGTAGATATTCGGCATAATGCGCGTCATTGGTCGGAAGTACTTCCATCGTCCGGGCCAATGCGACGAAGGCCCAGCCATTGCCGCGCGACCAATAACATTTTTGCTTCGTGCCATCCGACGCCGTGTAGTTCGACAAAAAAGTCGTGTCCCGCCACCAGAGATTGTCAGTGGCATTGTAAAGGCCGTTGGAAGCGCCGAGGACGCTTTTGATGTTGTGGAACCAGGAATACATTTTGGCCGGATACGTGTAATTGGTCTTGAGCGAACTGAGGACGTTGGAATTCAGCACACTGAGCGTCATAAATGCAGGCATGGACATATGCAGGGTGTCCACGTAAGTCATCGTACCGAGCCCGGTATTATGGCCCATCCAGTAGTTGACGTTGTTGACAATGTGAGTCAGCCGGTTGGTCTGGGTGGTGTCAAATTGGTAGAGCTCAATGTATTCCTCCCCCGCGCCCTGGTCGTCGGATGTCGTGTCCGTGTCGCCACCCCGCAAGGCCCAGCTGGGGAATGCGCCCCACTGCACGGCATAGTCGTAAATGTTAGTGTCATGGTTGATCCGGTATAACGCCAAGTCACCCTCGATATAGGTTGCGCGGGTCCAGATGCTGCTCGGGTGCGGGTTCGAGACCGGAGGCAGGCAACTGCTGCAACCGGGCACCGGCCATTCGTTTGTGAAATGGTTGTTGGCCAGCACCATGTCGCTCAGGATCTGCGCTTGCGGCGGCATGAAGCCGGCAACGGCTTGCTGTGAAAGAAACGCGCCCGCCAGTAACGCTGACAGCAGAATCGCTTCGGAGTACATGGATTTCATGAATTGCGAAGTTTGGCGACGGTATACCCTTTAACGCAGCTTCTGTTCAGTGGCTGAAGCTATCATTAATTCTAAATCATGTCAAGTTCGCAACCAGCAACGGATTATAAATAATATTGACCTTCGTTGCATTGTTTGTTAGCATATCGAATATCAGTACAGCAACTTTAGCAGCAACTTTTTATGAAATCCTCATTGGTATTGACTATTAATCTGACTGTCGCGTTTATCCTGGGAAGCGGTATTTTGCTTCCGCAAAACAGCTTAGCCGACGTTACCAAGGCAAATAACAGCCTGGCCCTGACCAACGGGCTCAGTTGGGTTTCCGGGAGCGTGCCGGGCCCCGGCGATGTGGCCGTTTTCGACGGCACACTCAACTTAAACAACTTTGCCAATACCACGAACGGGGCGCCTCTCGGAGGCAACCTGAGTATTTCAGGAATCCGCGTGGCCGGGCCGGTGCTGGGCCAGGCGGATGGCAAGAACGGAATTGTCATCACCAATGCCTCATCCGCTAACACACTGACCCTCGGCGCTGCAGGCATCGACCTGAGCGCGACCAATGCGGTGCCACTGAACCTTCAAAGCAAAATTTCCTTAAGCGGGTCGCAGACGTGGAACATCAGTGATGCAAGCGCCAATATTACAAACCCGGTGCCCGTCCTCCCGCTGCCGGCGACACAAAATCATGGCGACCGCTACACCGCTTTGCTTGCCAATGAGGATGAAGACCTTTATTTCAACGCCCTGGTGGCGGGCACCCCATTTGATCTCGGCGGGTTCACGCTGACCTTGACAAACATCGGTACCACCGTCATCGACCAGGGATATACCGTCGCTAACGGCGTGATCAACGTGAATCAGGGAACATTGGTCATTCAGGGCGGGAAGAGCCGTCAGACCACCATCAACAACAACGTTACCATCAATGTTGCCAACGGCGCCACCCTGCGACTCCAAACCACCAGCGGCGCCATTATTTCGAGCGCGGCCATCAATCTCGCCGATGGAGGTCTTTTGAACCTGACTGCGGCGGGCACACAAGGGACGGGCATCGTCAGCAACAGCATTGCCGTGAGCGGCAACGCGACCCTTAGCCAGACGCAAAATCCCATCGTCGGCGGCAACAATAATATTACCAACAATCGTTGCCGCCAATATCACAGGTGACTCGGGCGCCACCTTGAATCTTGTCCCCTCCCAATCCAGCAACGCGGTGTGCGTCCTGCAACTGTCCGGTGACAACAGTGGTTTCAACGGCGCGATCAACCTCAACGCCGTCAGCGGCATCCGTCCCGTGCGGTTAAGCACCCCGACCGCCGGCAGCGCCAATGCCACCTGGACAGTCAATGCCAGCAATATTTTACAAGTGGCCGGCGTTTCGGTGGGATTGGGTACTTTGAATGGCATCGGGAACGATCAGCAATTCCGTTGCGGCCACCACCGCCACCCTCAACGTGGGCGCGGGCAATTTCAACGGCACCATCGCCAACGCCGGCACCGCCGTCCTGGCGCTCAATAAAATGACTTCGCTTCCACTTTGACCTTGGGCGGAACGAACACCTACAGCGGTGCCACGGCCGTCAGCAATGGAACACTGCTGGTGAACGGTTCCATCGCCAGTCCGGGTCACCGTTTATTCCGGCGGCACTTTGGGCGGCACCGGAACCCTCCGTAGCAACCTCCTCGCCAATGCCGGCGCCACCGTGGCTCCGGGCAGCCCCAGTGCCATTGGCACCCTGACGGTGTCGGGCACGATAACCAACGGCGGCGCCATCCTGATGAAACTCAACCGGACCAACGCGCAGACCAGCGATCTATTAAGTTGTGCCAAAACAATTACCATTACCGGCGGCGGCGCACTGACCGTGACCAACCTCGGGCCGGCGCTGCAGGTCGGTGACTCGTTCCAGTTGTTCAACCAGGCCGTGGCCGGGTTCACAGCGGTAAATCTGCCGCTGACGGATGCCAACAATAACATGGTCTATACCTGGACAAACAAGGTAGCCATTAACGGAAGCATTCAAGTACTCACATCCGTTCCGCCGGTGAATACCACACCGACAAATATCACGGTTCAAGCCAGCGGCGGCAACCTGACTTTATCCTGGCCTTTGGATCACACCGGCTGGACGCTTCAAGTTCAAACAAACGCCGTTAATGTCGGGTTATCCACCAACTGGGTGGACATTGTCGGCAGTTCTACAACGAACCGGATAATCACTCCTGCCGATCCGAGGGATGGCTGTATCTTCTTCCGGCTGATTTACCGCCAATGAATGGACGGTATGGCAATACTGCCCCATAGGTTCATAAAAGATGGCCGTGATGAGTTGCGGCATTATGGCGAGCGCAGGCGGTAAAAACGGCTGGGAGAGTTGGTCCAGGTTGGGTCGCAGAAATCAAATGACCTTTCGTGAGACTCATGGATTGAAGCGGAACCCAGTCATGCCATTCAAATTCGTGGAACCTTCCACCACGATGGCCATATCGGCCGTCCACGCACTTTAACGCCGAAGCCATTGCTTCTCAACCAAAGCTGCCATCGCTGTTCTGTGTCTTTGCCCCTCGACGCTGAAAATTATTTCACCGTGTTGACTAACGGCGCCAGGCCCTGAATCCGCACTTCCAGCCGGTCACCACTTTGAATCGGACCGATCCCGCTGGGCGTACCTGTCAAAATCACGTCGCCGGGCAGCAGCGTCAGGTTTGTGGAGATGAAACTCACCAGGTCGGCGGGTTTGAAGACAAGCTGGCTCGTGTTTGAGTTCTGGCGCAGATGGCCGTTTTGAAAAAGCTGAATCGTCAAATCGTGTGGGTCCAGCTTCGTGTCCACGAACGGCCCCAGCGGCGTGAAGGTGTCGAACGATTTGCAGCGCGCCCACTGGCTTTCGACGTTCTGAATCGTGCGGTCGCTGATGTCCTGCGCGGTGGTGTAGCCGAAAATATAACGTGACGCCGACGCCGACGCGACATTGCGGATTTTGCGGCCGATGACGATGGCCAGCTCCGCTTCGTAATCCGTGCGGTGATGCGGAAAGGGAATCTCAATCTTCCCGCCATCGGGAATCAGCGACGTGGTGGCCTTGAGCCAGAACAACGGCGTGCGCGGCAAAGGCTTGCCGGTTTCGCGCGCGTGCTCGATGTAATTCAGCCCGACAGCGATGACTTTCGAGGGCACAACCGGCACCAGCGTCTTCACGCCTTTCCGGGGGGTCGGTTTGCGGTCAAACGACGGCGAGCCAAAAACGTCGCCACGCAGCCGGAATAATTCACCGTCCACAACTTTGGCATGAAAAATCTCGTTGCCCTTCTGAAACCGGCCAATAGCAGCCATGTTATTTACGATTTAAGATTGACGATTTACGCGCAAACTCCCGTGCATCAACAGCGGGCCAATCGTAAGGCGCGGACGTCAAATCGTAAATGGCATTGTTGCTGTTTATCTCATTTTCCGCTATATTGGGCAGGTGAATCGGCTGACGAAGCAGGAACAACTGGTTCTCTGTATCGTTTTGGGTCTGCTGCTGACCGGCTTGGCGGTCAAGACGTATCGCACAGCTCATCCGGCGCCGGTGGCCACTCAGCAGGTTAAACCTTAAAAGATGCAAGAAATCAACTTTGACGAAGCGGTGGAATTGATTCTCACCCGGGACACGCGCTTTACGCGCGAGGCCTATACGTTTGTCCGCGAAGCGCTTGACTATACGCAGAAACTCATTGGCAAGGAAACCCGCGGCCAGATCCGCCACGTCAGCGGCCAGGAACTGCTCGACGGCATCCGGCAGTATGCGCTCCAGCAATTCGGCCCGATGGTCGTGACCGTGTTCGAGGAATGGGGCGTGCGCAACTGCCGCGACTTCGGCGAGATTGTCTTCAACATGGTGGAAATCGGCCTGCTGGCCAAAACCGACCGGGACACGCGCGACGATTTTCAGAACGGCTACGATTTCACGGAAGTATTTCGCAAACCGTTCTGGCCGCAGAAAAAACCGGATTCGGAATCGAAACCGGTGGCGAATTGAACAACCAGGGAACAAAGAAACAAAGTTACCCGCCCGGTTTCCTGGCTTCCTGATTGTAAAACAAAACCCGGCGCCTGCGGAGCGACACGCCCTGCCTTCAGTGGATCGGCAGTTCGCCGCACCAAATTGGTTTGCCCTAAGCGCCTTTCCGAATATCCTGTCCGTTCAACTTATGTATGAGTGACACCGCTTTTTCAGCCAGAATTCTGGCCATGCAAACCCCGTCGCCGCCCGCCGGCGTCACTTTGACCACGCTTGACAACGGCCTGACCATTATCGTGCGCGAAGACCGCAGTGCGCCCGTCGTGTCGGCGCAGGCGTGGTGCATGGCGGGCAGCATTTATGAAGGGGGCTGGCTCGGCGCCGGTCTGTCGCACATGCTCGAACACATGCTGTTCAAGGGCACCACGACACGGCCCGGCAGCCGCATTGACCAGGAAGTGCAGGAAGCCGGCGGTTACATGAATGCTTACACGAGTTTCGACCGCACGGTGTATCACATTGACGTGCCGAACACCGGCGCGCGCGTCGCCATCGATATCCTCTGTGACATCATGCAGAACGCGACATTGCCGCCCGACGAACTGGCCAAGGAACAGGACGTCATCCGCCGCGAAATGGACATGAACGTGGATGATCCCGGACGCCGCGCCGGCCGACGCCTGTTCGAGACTGCCTACACACGCAGTCCGTATCGCTTCACCGTCATCGGTTATCCCGACATTTTCGACGAACTGAAACCGGACGATATCCGCGGTTACTATCGCGAAAAATACGCGCCGAACAACGTCTTCTACGTCGTGGTGGGCGACATGAAAAACGACGAAGTTATCGCGCAAATCCGTGCCGCCTACGAAAAATCGAAGGCGCGGCCGTTGCCGCCGATGGTTTTGCCCGAGGAACCCAAACAGACCGCGCCGCGCGAAGTCGTCGAGGAATCACCGATTGAGCTCGGCCACTTTCATTTTGCCTGGCACATCCCCGAAATCCGCCATCCCGACGTGCCGGCCCTGGAAGTCCTGGCCGTGCTGCTCGGTCATGGACGCAGCTCGCGACTTTATCAGGAGGTGCGCGAACGGCAAGGCGTGGTGCATCACGTGGACGCGTGGACGTACAGCCCCGGCCACCCCGGTTTGTTCGGCATGAGCGCCATCGCCGACGCGGACAAATTTGCCGACGCGCGCGGCGCGATGCTGGCGGAAGTGGAGAAAATGAAAGGCGGGCTGGTGCCGCCCGGCGAGTTGGAAAAGGCGGTCAAACAATTCGTCTCCGCCACGCTCGCCACGCGCAAAACGATGGATGGGCAGGCCGGCGACCTCGGCGGAAACTGGATTGTGGCCAGCGACCTCGGTTTTTCCGAACGCCAGCTCGCCGCCGTCAAGCTCGTGACGCCCGCGGACATCCAGCGCGTGGCCCACGAATATCTCACGCCGGAAAACCGCACGCTTTACGCATTGCTGCCCGAAGGCAGCGCGCCGAAATCAAAAAGCGAAACTGAAGCTCAAGGCGACCAGCCAATAGAGAAATTTAATCTGCCCAATGGGTTGCGCCTGCTCGTCAAGGAGGATCATCGCCTGCCCTTCGTCGAGTTTCGCGCGGCGCTCAAGGGCGGCGTGCTCGCCGAGACCACGGAAAACAACGGCATCACCCAGTTGCTTGCCAAAACGCTGCTCAAAGGCACCCGGCGCCGCACCGCCACCCAGATTGCCACGGAAATTGAATCCGTGGGCGGCGGCATGGACAGTTACGGCGGCAACAACAGCTTCGGCGTCAACGCGGAAGTGATGAGCAGCGATTTCAAAACCGGCCTCGAACTCGTCTCCGATGTCCTGTTGAACCCGATTTTCCCTCCCGGCGAACTGGAACGCGAACGCGACGTGCAAATCGCCGGCATCTACGCCCAAAAGGATGATTTGCTTAAAAGCGCGAGCCTGGCCATGCGCCGGGCGCTGTTCGGCGACGGCGGTTATGGCCTCGACCCGCTCGGCACGGAAGCAGTGGTCCAGAAATTTCAGGCCGATGATTTGAAATCATTTCACCAACGGCTCGTGACGCCGGATAATTGCGTGCTCGCCATTTACGGCGATGTGAAGACGGATGAAGTCAAGGCCGCCGTCGAAAAGGTTTTTGGAAGTTGGAAACCAAACACCGGGAGCGCCGGCATCTTGCCGGCCACCGTTAATACCACTCAAGGCACCCGCCGGCAGGATGCCGGCGCTCCCGG
This sequence comes from uncultured bacterium, assembly GCA_963708305.1. Taxonomy (GTDB): domain Bacteria; phylum Verrucomicrobiota; class Verrucomicrobiia; order Limisphaerales; family UBA11358; genus UBA11358. The sequence goes on from CAVPSH010000001.1 coordinate 263,444, forward strand.
CCGCGTCACGGAAACCCGCGACAAAAAGCAGGCCGTGCTGGTGGTCGGTTTCCCCGGCACGACGATGTTTGACGACGACCGTTACGCGCTGGAATTGATTCAGGAATCGTGCAGCGACCTCGGCTCGCGGTTGTTCCTGCGCATCCGCGAGCAGCTTGGCCTGGCCTATTATGTCGGCGCGCAGAATTTGGCCGGGCTCGCACCCGGTTACTTCGCGTTTTACACCGGCACCGAACCGTCCAAGGTTGAACTGGTCGAAAAAGAATTGCTCAAGGAAACCGAATTACTGCGCAATGAGGGTCTGACCGCCGAGGAACTGAAGCGCGCCAAGGCAAAAATCATCGGCCAGAAGAAAATCGCGCGGCAGGAACTCGGCCACCTTGCCTCCATCACCGCCCTCGACGAGCTTTACGGCCTCGGCTACCAACGCACGGAACTCGACGACGCCAAATACGAAGCCGTCACTCTGGAACAAATCAGGACCGTCGCGCAAAAATATCTCAAGCCGGATGCACTGGTTGTCGCCGTGGTGAAGCCGGGAAAACCGGATTGAAAATGCGTTCCGGAAATCGTTGCCCAAAATTGCGCGGCGCCAGGGGCGGGTGCGCTGCCCGTACCCTGCGCAATCAACCCCGGCCCGGTGCGTAGCTCCACCCGATACTGTCGAAAACTTCGAAAATGACCGAGGCAAAGTCCACGTCGTAATCCGTCTCCTCCGGCATGGTGGCAGTCAGGGGATGTCCAGACGCGTTCACGGTAAAAATCAGATTGGACTTGCGGCCCTCAAAAATAATCCGCACCACGTCCTCCTGGCGCTCGGTCTTGCAGGGCAAACCCGCCGTCGTGAACCGCTCGCAAATCTCTGTGACGGTGATTGTTGAAGGATGTTCCTTGGGTTCAGGGAAAAAATCGTCTTCCACTATCATGATGGCATTCCGGTTGATTTTGAGTCACTGAGAGCAAAAATAATGCCGTCGCCATGGCAGCAACTTACGGAGCGCTCCAGCGTTACAGGGAAAAATTCTCAGGCCAACAGTCGGCCATAATAAACAAGAGTGTCATATTCAAAGACAACTTTTCCATCCGTTTGATGCCCGGAAAAGAGCGCGTTTAACGCCTCCAACATCGGAATGTGTTTGGGATGCCCCGGCTCCGGCGCGTAAGACGAAGACAGGAGCCGCCCTTTCAATCCTTCCCAATCGAAAATTTGCTCGTTCGGAAAACAGGCCTGTTCATAACCGTTCGCGCCAAAAAATGGGCCAATCACCCTGGCATCGGTGTGCTGGTGGTTTACCTCTTCGTAATCGGTTCCGTAAGTCCTGAGTAGAAGCTCGTAGGCTTTGGCAAACGGACTGGTCAGGTTCCGTTCATTCCAAATCAACACCGTCCAGCCACCGGGTTTGAGAATGCGGAGAAATTCCCGGCGCGACTGCTCGCGATCAAACCAATGAAACGCCTGGCTGGCGGTGATAAAATCCACGCTCTGGTCCGGCAACGTGGTGGTTTCGGCCGCTCCGGAAACACTTGTGAAATTCGGATATTTGCCCAGCAGCCGTTCAGCGGCTTCGCGCATTTCGCGATTGGGTTCCACGGCAAAAACCCGGTGGCCGTTCCGCAAAAACAATTCCGTCAGAATGCCCGTGCCCGAGCCAATGTCAGCGACGTGAGAATTACTGGTCAACCCGCATTTTTCCCTGAGCAAATCCAGAACGTCCGCCGGATAACCGGGCCGGTATTTGATGTAATTTTCCACCCGGCTGGAAAATCGTCTGGTCGAATCAATCATGACGGTTCCTGCATGCGGCTTGTACTGAATCCTCCGGGTAATGGTACAAGTTGAAAATTTCGGCGGGGCGAGCGTCCTCGCGAGCCGAAACTTTGCACAGGCGGCTCGTCAGCAGCCTCGCCCCACCCAATGGTACCGCCACTACCCGCCGGTTTGTTTTCATCCCAGATGATTCGCCACGTCGGCAAAGCCGGCGACGATTTCCTCGCGGGTCTTCAAATTCCGGACGCGCACATAGGCGTCACTTTCCACCCGGGCGGTGAAGCCCACCTTCAACTCCTGCGCCCGCTTGAATTGCTTGTCCGGCCTGGCCGGCGTCAGCGGATAATCCACGGCAAAACCACCGGCGCGCAAATCCTGCACGAGCTTGAGCGATGGCAGGCGCAATTGTTCGTCTTCAATCAAAACAAAAACATCGGTGACGGCGTCGAATTTCGGCAACAGACCGCGCGCCTTCAACAATTCCAGCAGCACCACGTCGCCCATGCCAAAGCCGAGCGCGGGCAAATCCACTTTGCCGCCGCTGACGAGCTTGACGAGATTGTCGTAACGCCCGCCACCGGCGATGGCGCGGAATTCGCCCTTGGCATCGAACGCCTCGAACACCGTGCCGGTGTAATACGCCAGCCCGCGAACGACGTGGTAATCCACTTTCACAAACCCGCGCAGCCCGCGCGCCGCCAGATTGTCCAGAATGCTCTGCAACTCCACCGTCGGTTTGCCGGATTCGATGAACTGGTTCACGTCAGCCAGTGAAAATCCGAGCGCGGCCAGCTTCTTTTCGCTCTCTTCGGGCGGCGTGCGCTCCAGTTTGTCGATCGTCTGAAAAAATTCATATTCGTGGCTGGCACTTCTGACTTCTGACTTCTGACTTCCGGCTTCATAAAATTCGTGCCACGCGTTCCGGCTGCTCAGGCGGATGACAAAATCCTGTTCGGTCAGCCCGAAAGACCGCAGCGTGTCAATCAGCAGCGCGATGAGTTCCGCGTCCGCCGCCGGATCCGTCTCGCCGATGAGATCGGCGTTGAACTGGAAATGTTCGCGCAACCGGCCCTTCTGCTGGCGTTCGTAGCGGAACAATTGTGGGATGGCGAACCACTTGATGGGTTTCTTGTAATTGCGTTCGTGCGCGGCGGCCATGCGCGCCAGCGTCGGCGTCATTTCCGGCCGGAGCGCGACGGCGCGGTCGCCCTTGTCGGTGAAGTTGTAGAGCTGGCCGACGATTTCGTCGCCGCTTTTGGTGGTGAACAGTTCGAGTGATTCCAGCGGCGGGCCGTCGTATTCGCGGAATCCGTAGCGCCGGGCGGTTTCGCGCCATTTATCGAAGATATATTGGCGGGCGTCGAAACTCCATCCCGCGTCGCGGGACGGCAAGGGTTCGGGATAAAAATCGCGGAAACCGGGCAGTCGTTCCATAAGTCAGACGCAAAAAAACACAAAATCCGCAAAAACTAAACAAATCTTTTGCGGATTTTTGAAAAGTCCGGTCATCAACCCCGCTGGCGCACGAACGCCCGGCGCCTTTGCCAACATCAAACCGAGGCGGCCGATGCCTGGCCCTTCGGCGACAGCTTGAAGACGTCGGCGCGCATTTCCTTGCCGGCCTTGAATTTCACGGTGGCGCGGGCGGGAATGGGCACGTCGGTTTCCGGCTTGTTCGGGTTGCGGCCCACGCGCGCCTTGCGGACCTTGACTTCAAAGACGCCGAAGTTGCGCAGCTCCACCTTGTCGCCTTTGGCCAGCGCCTCGGCGATGTAGTCCAATGTTTTCTGCACCACGTCAAACACTTGCTGTTGGACGAGGCCAGTTTCGTTGCTGATGCGAATAACGAGGTCGCGTTTGGTCAGAGTCATAGTTTTTGTTGGGTTTATTAAAATTATCACTGAACGACACGGATTGTCCAGAAGTCACTGGCTAAATTTTCATCGGTTAAATAAGCATAAGGCAATGTAAAGTAACCCTTTAGTCCCCACCGATTGCCCCAGGAATTCCGGATAATGAACCACTGCTTCACGTCCTGGTAGCCGACACCCACCACGGCGTGGCCGCCAATGGCGCGCTCACCCGTACCCGGCAGCGAAGCGTGGCCGGTGCGGGCCACCTGCGGACTTTCAAAACTTTCATAAACGGTGAAACCGAACACGAACGGATAGCCCGAAGCCAGGCAGCCTCTCAACTGGCTGAGCACCGGCACGAGTCGCTGATACGACACCACCCGGTATTTGAGCGCTTCGGTGTAACATTGGGCCGGCGGCTTGGTTTTGAATTTGGCGATGACGTACGGCCATTCGGTTTCCGGGCAATCGCCCTGCTTGGCGACGCTTTTGATGCCGTCGCGGATTTGCGCGCCGCTGTCGGTGTCCACGGTGTGTTCGATCAAGCGTTCGTTGTAATAGATAAACAGGCGTGACGGCGTGAAGTCGGCGGCTTTTTGCTTCAGCCGGTCAAATTCAATCGCCCCGGCGATGGCGTTGGCGGTGCAACTCCCGAGCTGGCCCTGGTCGTAAACCGGCGGGCATTGGGCACGCAAATCCGTGCCGGGGGGCAAAGCCTCCACCCATTCGACCGGCGCGGCATAAAAATGGTCGCGTTGATCCGGCAAATCCGGCAGCCAGCCGTATCTGGAAATCTTATAATTCATGGGCCGTTCCGTAAGGACTAAGCCACTGCGTCCCAACTAGGCGATTTTGCCAAGTTTGTCCAACACAAAAAGTTAAATTTCATCCGGCGCGTCTGATGAATCCGGCGAGGAACCGCAAAAGCTTTTGCAAAGCGGGACTAACCACCTGTCAAATCCAATGGAATGAAGTCAAAAAAACACAGATTATGCTGTTGCCTCAAAGCACCAGCTCTGTGCGTTTGGAGATGATCATCTGGATTTTGTGGTGCTCACCAAGCGGCGGGTTTACTTTTTACTTCTTTATCGTTGCGAATCACGGCACAAGGAAGCGGTAAAACTGTTGGCGTTGAGATGGATTGTAAATGTTCGTGTAACCAAATACGCCGAACTGGTCGAACTGGTTGGTGAGAACCGGTGTCCAGAGTCCAAAAGGCGTGGCGAGGTTCGTGGTTGAGTATAGGATGAAAACTGGCGTTGGTTGGTGCCACCAACCCCGTTGACCGTGAGGTTCGCGCCTGAAATGATGAGGCGGGCAAACCTTCAACTCATCTGCAAGCCCATTGGCGGTAAGGCCGTAAGTGCCGGCGCCCCGGCGGAGTACGCGCTGACCAGCACGGTAAAGGTGCCGCAGTTGGTCGCGGTGTAGGCGATGCTCAAAGCCGTGCTGCCCTGGGCCGATTTCAGCAACGCACCATTTGGCCCGTATAGAAAGAGGTTGCCATTGAAATTCGTAGTATTAATCCGAGATTAATCGGGTCACCCGTGCAAGCGGTGAATGCCCACATATCCTGATCACCCAAGGTAATCGTACCAGCATAACTTGCGTCTGCCGGCCATGGCTCCGCCCTGGTCGCCGCTGGACACAATAAAAGGTTCAGGCATCTGGGCCAGATTCAACACGTAAGTCGCCGGTCGCGACCCCACCATAATCGTAACCGTTGACCAGCACGGTGAAGGTGCCGCTGGTGGTCGCCGTCTCGGTGACCTGATCATCCGTGCTGTCCTGGGCCGATTTCAGCAACGCACCGGTTGGCCCATACAAGTTAGAGATTGCCGTTCTGGAAACCAGTCCATCCCAACCGCAAATTGATGCTGTCGCCCGCGTTGGCCGTAAACGTCCACAGGTCCTGATCGACCCAACGTGATGGTTCCGGTCGCGTTGGCACCGTTGGTCAGCGGTCCGCCTCCGTATCCCGCCGGCACAATAAACGGTTCCGGAACCTGGGCCAGATTCAACACGTACGTCGCGATCGTCGACCCCGCCATTATCGTAACCATTGACCAGCACGGTGTAGGTGCCGCTGGTGGCCGCCGTCTCGGTGACCTGATCATCCGTGCTGTCCTGGGCCGATTTCAGCAACGCACCGGTTGGCCCGTACAAGTAGAGATTGCCGTTCTGAGTACCAGTCCATCCCAACCGCAGATTGATGCTGTCCCCTGTGTTGGCCGTAAACGTCCACAGGTCCTGACGACCCAACGTGATGGTGCCGGTCGCGTTGGCGCCGTTGGTCAGCGGTCCACCTCCGTATCCCGCCGGCACAATAAACGGTTCCGGAACCTGGGACAGATTCAACACGTACGTCGCGATCGCGACCCCGCCATTATCGTAACCGCTGACCAGCACGGTGTAGGTGCCGCTGGTGGCCGCCGTCTCGGTGACCTGATCATCCGTGCTGTCCTGGGCCGATTTCAGCAACGCACCGGTTGGCCCGTACAAGTAGAGATTGCCGTTCTGAGTACCAGTCCATCCCAACCGCAGACTGATGCTGTCCCCTGTGTTGGCGGTGAACGTCCACAGGTCCTGACGACCCAACGTGATGGTGCCGGTCGCGTTGGCACCGTTGGTCAGCGGTCCACCTCCGTATCCCGCCGGCACGATAAACGGTTCCGGAACCTGGGCCAGATTCAACACGTACGTGCGCGATCGCGACCCCGCCATTATCGTAACCGCTGACCAGCACGGTGTAGGTGCCGTTGGTGGCCGCCGTCTCGGTGACGAGGTCATCCGTGCTGCCGGCGGTCTGTTTCAGCAACGCCCCGTTTGGCCCAAACAGTTCGAGATTGCCCGTCTGGGTACCAGTCCATCCCAACCGCAGACTGATACTGTCCCCTGTGTTGGCGGTGAACGTCCACAGGTCCTGATCGACCCAACGTGATGGTGCCGGTCGCGTTGGCACCGTTGGTCAGCGGTCCACCTCCGTACCCCGCCGGCACAATAAACGGTTCCGGAACCTGGGACAGATTCAACACGTACGTGCCGATCGCGACCCCACCATTATCGTAACCGCTGACCAGCACGGTGTAGGTGCCGTCGGTGGCCGCCGTCTCGGTAACGAGGTCATCCGTGCTGCCTGCGGTCCGCTTCAGCAACGCCCCGTTGGGCCCAAACAGTTCGAGATTGCCCGTCTGGGTACCAGTCCATCCCAACCGCAGATTGATACTGTCCCCTGCGTTGGCCGTGAAGGTGTAGGAATCGGCTAAAATATTGGTATTAATTGTTCCAGTCTGATTTGCTCCATTGATGAGTACACCTTGGGCTACGGCGGTATTAATGCATAAGGTCAGCACGAGCAGAGTGGCGAGGATGCTGACGAGATGGCTTTTGGATTTACTGACAGCGAGAATTTTCAGGGCACAAGTGTTCATGGTTCCTTTCTGGTTGCAGCAATTCCGCTTTGGGGGAGATAATTGCTGCTCTGAATCAAGCTCGCCCAGAAGCCCTGGCAACCCCCAAGATTGGTGAGTAAGTATGACAGGCGGATTATTATTATTTCGAATGATTAAGTCAAGAGGAAATTAATATCCGCCATCGCTCACCAGCCGGGACATCGCCAGTTCGTTCGCTGTTGAGGAACCATAACACCCTGGACGAGCTGTTCCCGTCCCGTTGCCCCGGATTTGCCGAGAAGTAAAAACCTTTACAGTCCCGCCTTGAACCCCGCAAAGTATGGGTGTGTTGACTGAAAGCGAATCACGGGTTCAGACGACGCAGTCGCCTCGCGCGGCCCGGCTTCAAACGGATTTTGAGAGAGACATCGAGACGGCGATTCTGCGATCGCAGGAGCACCTTTTGGGCCTGCAAAAGCCCGAAGGTTACTGGGTCGGCGAATTGATGGTGGATTCCACGCTCGTGTCCGACACGGTCGCCTACCATCATTGGCACGGGAAAATTGACCCTGAGTGGCAGCGCAAAGCCGTCAATCACATCTTTTCCATGCAATTGCCCGACGGCGGCTGGAACATTTATCACGGCGGCCCGTCGGACGTGAATGCCACCATCAAGGCCTATCTCGCGCTCAAACTCGCCGGTGTGCCGGAGACCGACCCGCGGATGCTGCGCGCGCGCGAAGTGGCGTTGCACCTCGGCGGTGTGCCGCGCATGAACACGTTCTCCAAGCTCTATCTCGCGCTGCTCGGGCTTTATTCCTGGGAATACGTGCCAACCATTCCGTGCGAGGTGATGATGCTGGGCAAATGGTTCCACGTGAATTTCTGGGACATGAGCAACTGGTCGCGCGCCATGCTCGTCCCGCTGGCCATCATCAACCACTTCAAACCCACGCGGCCCGTCCAGGTGGACCTGGACGAGCTGTATCCGGAAGGCCTGCACGAACGCGACCTGGCGCTGGCACCCGACCCGGACGCGCTGTCGTGGCGGAATTTCTTCCTCTGGCTCGACCGGTTGCACAAATTCGCCGAATGGTTTGCCGAGCATAAAATCCATCCGTTCCGCAAACGCGCGTTGCGGAAATGCGAGCAATGGATGCTGGAACGGTTCGAACATTCGGACGGGCTGGCGGCAATTTTCCCGGCCATGCTCAATTCGCTCATCGCCCTTCAGTCGCTCGGTTATCCCGACGATCATCCGCAGGTCGTCCGCGCCACCCATGAATTGAAGAAGCTGGAACACGAAACCGCCGACAGCGTGCGCATCGAGCCGTGCTTCTCGCCGGTCTGGGACACGTCATATGTGATTATTGCCCTGCACGAATCCGGCATTCCTGAAAATCATCCTGCCCTGAAAAAGGCCGCCACCTGGCTGATGGACCGCGAAATCCGCATTCGCGGCGATTGGCATCACAAAAATCCCACGCGCGTCGAACCGAGCGGCTGGGTGTTTGAATTCAACAATCAATGGAACCCGGACGTGGACGACACCGCCATGGTGCTGCTCGCCCTCCGCAAAGTTCCCACCGACCATCCGAACCGCCGCGACGAATGTTTCCAACGCGGCCTGAACTGGATGCTGACCTTCCAGTGCAAGGACGGCGGCTGGGCGGCGTTTGACAAGGATTGCACCAAGAACGTCCTGGAAAAGGTCCCGTTCGCCGACCACAACGCCATGCTCGACCCCGAATGCGCCGACATCACCGCGCGCATCCTGGAATTGCTCGGCGCGGAAAATTTCCGGCTGAACCATGCGCGCGTCAAGCGGGCGCTGGAATACATCCGCTCGCAGCAGGAATCCGACGGCTCCTGGTACGGCCGCTGGGGCGTGAATTACATCTACGGCACCTGGCAGGTGTTGCGCGGCCTGCGCGCGATGAATCTGGACATGAACCAGCCGTGGCTGCTCAAGGCGCGGCACTGGCTGGAAAGCGTCCAGCACGAGGACGGCGGCTGGGGTGAACGCTGCAACACCTACGACGACCCGGTCTTCAAGGGCCGCGGACCGAGCACGCCGTCGCAGACCGCCTGGGCCGTCATGGGCCTGTGCGCGTTCGACGACCCGGACAATCCGCACCTCAAACGCGGCATTGAATATCTCACCCGCACGCAAAATCCGGATGGGTCATGGACGGAACATGAAACCACCGGCACGGGTTTCCCGAAGGTTTTTTATTTAAAATACGACATGTACCGCAACGCCTGGCCGCTGCTCGCGCTGGCGACCTACCGCAAAATTGTCGAACGCGCCCAGGCCCGGCAGGCCGGGAACGCCAGCCGAAACGGTGACGTGGACGGCCAGCCTCATCCCGCCATGGAAACCGCACCCGAAGTCGTCCGGTCCAAGGCCTGAGGATTGTTCACTCGATGTTCGATGTTGGATGTTCGATGTTTTCTCAGAACACAAGGACAGCGGGATAGAAACCGCGAAATACACGAAATTAGCTTTTTTCAATCGTAAATCGTGACTCGTAAATCGTAAATTGATTTACCTTCATCGCCATGAACCCATTGCGTTCCAAACTGGAGCAGAGCCTCGGCTGGATTGTCCTGCTGGCGCTGCTGATCGGCTGTCTGCTCGTGTTGCGCCCGTTTGTGTCCGCGCTGCTCTGGGCGGTGGTGCTCTGCTTTTCATGCTGGCCCGTCTATCGCCGGCTGCTCGGACTGCTTCGCAACCGGCGTACCCTGGCCGCCTTCCTGATGACCCTGGCCATGGTGCTCATCGTCCTCCTGCCTTTCGTCCTCATCGGCGCCACTCTCGCCGATAACATCAATCAACTCACCAGCGCCGCCAAAACCTCCATCCAAAACGGCCCGCCCGGCCCGCCCGATTGGCTGGCCCGGGTTCCCGTCGTCGGACAACGGGCCACGGACTACTGGCAGGGACTGACGGCGGACACCGCCACGCTCTGGACGCAAACGCAACAATTCATCAAACCGGTAAGCACCTGGCTGCTCCACGGCGGCCTGGCGTTGGGAGGCGGCCTCCTGCAACTTGCGTTAAGCATCTTCATCGCGTTTTTCCTGTTTCGCGACGGTGTGACCGCCGCCGGGCATCTGACCACGGCGGTGGATCGCTTGGGCGGGGAAAAAGGCAAGCACCTGCTGACTGTAGCCGGCCAGACCATTCGCGGCGTGGTCTATGGCATCCTCGGCACCGCCCTGGCGCAGGCGGCCATGACCGGTGTCGGCCTGTTCATCGCCGGCGTGCCCGGGGCCGCATTGCTGACGCTGCTGACCTTTTTTGCCTCCATCCTGCCGGTGGTGGGGACCGGGCTGGTCTGGATTCCCGCGGCGCTCTGGCTTTTTTATCAAGGGTCAACCGGCTGGGGCATTTTCATGCTCGTCTGGGGCGTGGGCGTGGCCAGCCTCGACAACATCATCAAGCCGTGGCTTATCAGTCAGGGAAGCGAAATGCCGTTCATCCTGATCTTCTTCGGCGTAATTGGCGGCGCGCTGGCCTTCGGCTTCATCGGCGTTTTTCTCGGCCCGACGCTGCTGGCCGTCGGCTACCGGCTGGCGGAAGAATGGATTTCCAGCCATCGTTCCGCGACGCCCTCGCCTCCCTGTCCTCCCTAGTCCCGGGCTGTTCCGCGCGCCAACGGTACACCGACACGCTGCTGGGCGTGGTCCTGGCCCTGGCAATCCGACCCTACCTGGTGGTGGGTCAGATTGCGGTTTTGGTGGGGCAAGCGTCCTCGCGAGCCGGCTCGTCAGTAACCTCGCCCACCGAATTGACCCACTACCCCCTACCTTGACAGGTTTGCCATTGCCGACCATGCTGGCAAGCGCCGATGCTTGAGCAAACCGTCCAGATTGTCTCCAACGAGCGCGACACCGATTCTTATTTCCGCCTCGTCCTGCGCGCGCCGCAAATCGCGCCGCTCATCCAGCCCGGACAATTTGCCCACGTCCGCGTGTTACCAATGAAGGACGCCCTGCTGCGCCGGCCATTCAGCATCTTCCAGGTTTCCGGTGACACTTTTTCCATCCTCTACAAAACCGTCGGCAAAGGCACCGACGCGCTCGCCCGGCTGGGTGCCGGCGAGGAACTCAGCGTCATCGCGCCGCTCGGCCACGGATTCACCGTGCCCGAGCGCGGCGGCGGGACTCCCCTGCTCGTCGCCGGCGGTTACGGCATGGCGGCGATGTATCTGCTCGCGCAACGCTCGCCCCAGAAAGGCATCGCCTTTGTCGGCGGCCGGCGGCGCGTGGACATCCTGTGTGAAAAGGAATTTCAGGCGCTCGGCTGGGACGTGCGCGTGACCACCGAAGACGGCAGTCACGGTGAAAAAGGCTTGGTCACCCAACCGCTGCTCGCCGAACTTCGTGGCAGCCGAGGTAACGAGGCTCAAACTGAAAAATCCAAAATTAGTCAGAGCCGCCTCACGTCGGCTCCTACAGTCCGGAAGGTCAAAATTTTTGCGTGCGGTCCGACGGGAATGTTGAAGGCGGTTGGCAAAATCGCCGAGGGATTTCAATGTCCCGGCGGAGCTTTCGATGGATGAACACATGTGCTGCGGCGTCGGCGTCTGCCTGACGTGCGTGATTCCGGTCAAGACTGGTGAGAGCTGGGAATACCAGCGCACTTGCACCGAGGGGCCGGTGTTTGATGCGCGGCAGATTGTTTGGGAAGCGGCGAAATAAAATTTCTGATGAAGAAACATCGAACATCCAACATCGAACATCCAACATCCAGTTGTGGCGGCGAACGCTCGAAATCTTTGGATGTTCGGTGTTGGATGTTGGTTGTTGGATGTTTTCCCCGGTTCTCCAGCTCGGAGGTGCTTTTATGAATCTCACCGTCCAAATCGGCAAGTTGAAGCTGCAAAACCCGGTGATGGTCGCCTCCGGCACGTTTGGTTATGGGGCCGAATACGCGCAACTGCTCGACTTGAACCGGCTCGGCGCCGTCGTGGTCAAAGGCATCCGGTTGCATCCGGTCCGCGGCAATGCCACGCCGCGCACGGTCGAGGTTGCGAGTGGGCTTATCAACGCCATCGGCCTGCAGGGGCCGGGCGTGGACGGATTCATTAAAAAATACTGGCCTTTCCTCAAAACGCTGAAGATCCCGACCATCATCAACATCTGGGGCACTACCGTCGAGGAATATGCCGAGGTGGCGCGGCGTTTCGACGCGCTTGGTGGCGTGGGCGCGCTGGAACTCAACGTGTCCTGCCCCAACATCAAGGAAGGCGGCGCACAGTTCGGCACGGACTTGAAATTGCTGGCGCAAGTTGTCGCCGCCTGCCGCAGGGTAACGAAGCTGCCCTTGATTACCAAGATGAGCCCGAACGTGGTGTGCATCGCGCCGTTCGCCCGGGCGGCCGAAGGCGCGGGCAGCGACGCGTTGTCCATCATGAACAGTTACCCGGCCATGGCGATTGACATCGAGACGCGCCAACCGAAGCTGGCGAACGTGACTGGCGGCCTGACGGGGCCGTGCATCAAGCCGATTGCCGTCAAACTCGTCTGGGACGCGGCGCAGGCCGTGAAAATTCCCATTATCGGCATGGGCGGCATTCAAAACGCGGCGGACGCGATTGAATTCATGGTGGCCGGCGCGACCGCGGTCGCGGTGGGCACGGCAAATTTCTACGAACCGCAGACCACGTTGCAGGTGATTGCCGGCCTCCGCGAGTTCATGGAAAAGCACGGCCTGAAGGATGTAAAAGAAATCATCGGCAGTGTGGCGGTGAAAAAGTAATTTACGATTTGCGATATGCGATTTACGCGCCGCCACCAATTTTCAAGTCACTCGTAAATCGCATATCGTAAATCCAAAATCCGAGATGTTTGAGCACCGTTCAAAACCAGTATTGCCGCGCCGGCAGTTTTACGTACGCATGGCCCGGAGCGCGGGTGTCGCCCTGCTGGTCATCGTGTTCGCGTTGGGAATCGGAATGGTGGGCTACCGCACCTTTGAGCCGATGTCGTGGATAGATGCCTTTGTCAACGCGGCGATGATTTTGTCCGGCATGGGGCCGGTGTCGTCGCTGCAAACCGACGGGGGAAAGATTTTTGCCGGCTGCTACGCGCTATTCAGCGGCCTGGCGTTCCTGACGAGCATCGGCATTGTTTTTGCGCCGGCGTTCCACCGGTTCCTCCATAAGTTTCATGTGGAGGAAACGAAACGGGATAGCAAGACGGGCGGATGAACTTGCGGGTTCCTGAGTGGGGCGGGACGTTCACGTCGCATTGTTTGGTGGGGCGAGGCTGCTGACGAGCCGCTCTGTTTTTCCGGGTGCCAAGCCCCGGCTCGCGAGGACGCCGCCCCACCTGGTAGAAATGTTCCGTCATTCTGTTTTGCGCTTCGCGCCCGGCGCGCTATGCTGAATTCATGCTGTGGGCCTTTACCAAATATCACGGACTGGGCAACGACTACATCGTCATTGACCCGAAGAACCTGCCGTCGCCGCTGACGGCCGCGCAAATCAAGACGATTTGCCATCGCAATTATGGCGTCGGGTCGGATGGCATTCTGCTCGGTCCCCTGCCCTCCAAAAAGGCGAAGTTCGCGGTACGCATTTTCAATCCCGACGGCAGCGAGGCGGAAAAGAGCGGCAACGGCCTGCGGATTTTTTCGCGTTACCTGTGGGACAAGAAACTGGTCGGCAAAGACGAGTTTGCCGTCGAAACCGCCGGCGGCCTGGTGAAGGCCACGGTAACGGAACGCGGCAAAATCGTGCGCGTGGAGATGGGCAAAGTCAGCTTTTGGAGCGACGAAATTCCCGTGGCCGGCCCGCGCCGCGAAGTCATCAATGAACCTATCCATTTGCGCGGCGAGCGATTCAACTTTTGCGCGGCCACGGTGGGCAATCCGCATTGCGTGCTGCCGATGTCAAAAATCAGCCCGGAAATTGCCAAGCAGATGGGGCCGCTGTTGGAAACGCACCTGCGTTTTCCCAAACGCACCAACGTGCAGTTCATGAGGGTGATTGACCGCAACAACATCCAGATTGAAATCTGGGAACGCGGCGCCGGCTACACGCTGGCGAGCGGCAGCAGCAGCAGCGCGGCGGCGGCGGTGGCCCACCGGCTCGGCCTGTGCGACCGCGAGATTTCCGTGCACATGCCCGGCGGCATCATTGAAATCGAGATCGGCGACGGTTATGCGATTCGGATGACCGGCGCGGTAGCCAAAGTGGCCGACGGCGTGATCGCGAAGGAAATGTTCAGCGCGCCAATCGCGGCTTAAAGAAAAACTCAGCGCGCAGTGGCTCCAGCGCCGTGTTAAGCGACTTCTGGTGCGACATGACCATCAATCACTGAGCTTCTTGATAATCAAAAACAAACCCACCATCACGAGCATCGGCAACCACACGAGAACATGTTGCCTCCGTCGGATGAAACGCACTGCAAAAAAACAATGCAGCAAACCAAAAGACAAATCCGATGATGCCCATGAACACCTGACCGGAAAGCAGCATGTGAACTAACGGCAAAGGCAACAAAATCGCCAGGATGGAAATGCCTATGACCTCAGGAAAAAGCATCAACGGACCCAGCCCATCACTCTGCTTTTTGTCGCTCATGGTCTAGTCGCCTAACAGTGATTCGGCCGCATTTTTACTTGGCCGGTTGCAATCGGGCGCGCAGGACGTGGATGAGTGCCTTGACGGTGAGCTCAATGAAGAGAAACGGCTTGGCGATGAAATCGTTGCCGCCGGCCATCATGGAACTGGTGCGGCTGTCGAAATCGCTGAGCGCGGTGACAAAGACGACGGGGGTTTTTTTGTATTGCGGCATGGCGCGCAGCTTGGTGCAGAGTTCGAAACCGGTCATGCCCGGCATGTCCACGTCCAGGAAAACGAGGTCGAACTTTTTCTCCGTCAGCAAATTCAGGGCGGCGTTGGGATCGGCGGTGCTGGTGGAAGGCAACTGTGCCTTTTCCAGGGCGTATATCACGGCACGCTGCGAAATCGGCTCGTCGTCCACCACGAGAATGTTGACGGCCGGCGGGTCCGGATTATCCGGCTGCTTGCCGCGTTCGAAGAGAGAGCCAAGGAAATCCACGGCCGCGGCGACGGTACGCAGGGTGGAGGTATTGATGCTCCTCGGTTTTTCGTAAAGCTCCTTGAGCAGCGCCTCCACGGCGGCGGACATTTGCGAAACATAAACGAATCCGGCGAGGCCGGCGTTGCCGGCGAGCGCATGGGTGCGGCGGTAAAGCTCATGGATGTCCTTGAGCTGGACGGCTTCGTTGTCCGCCTTGATGAGGTTTTGCAAACCGCTGCGCAACGCCGCCAGCGTGGCCGGTTCGCCTTCAATGAACGCCGTTCGCAGTTCGGCCAGAAATTTTGTATCCCCTTCGGTATCGGTGAAATTCGGCCGGGCGGAAGGGGTCGAAGTGGTCCGCTCGGCCGGGTCACGCGGGACAAAGCCGCTGGCGCCGATGGTCTGGCGGACAACTTCCAGAACGTCTCTGGGCGTGCAATTGGTCTTGGACAGGCATTTGTTCGCGCCGGCCTTCCAGGCTTCCTGAATCATATTGGTCAGGTAAGTGTTGGAAAAAACGATGATGGGCACCTTGGCAAAATCCGCCTCGCTGCGGGTATGGATGATGAAATCCACTCCCGACATCTTGGGCAGCATGAGATCGAGCAGGATGACATCGGGCAGAAACGCCCGCATGGTTTTCAAGCCGCTCTCGCCGTCGTAGGCCGCCTCAGCCTCATAACCTTCGGTCGCGAACTTATTCCGGTAAATGTTCGCTATGATTTGATCGTCTTCAATGATGAGAACTTTTTTCATGAATGAGACGTGGTCGCAACCGTCCCGGTCAGGGCCGGATGCTTCGCCAGGAAATCCTGGGTACGCCTGAATTCGCGCTGGGCATCCGCGCACAGTTGTTGCGCGTTGGTCAACTGACCGGCCTTGCCCTGCCGCTCCAATTCCCGCATCACCGGTACCAGCCGCGTCATGCCCAGGGTAGCGCTGGCGCCGGCGCAACTGTGCGCCACCTGGCGCACTTCCTCGGCTTGATTCGCGTGAATCGCCGTTTCCAATTGCGTGAGTTGCCCGGTGGTCTGTTTGAAGTAAAGCTCCACCAACTCGCGAAGGCTTTCCGCGTCCCCGCCGCCCAAATCCATCAGCCGATCCATTTCCACCGGCGATGCTTCCGGGTCCGGCGGGGCGGCGACGGGCGGGATCACGGGTTGGGCTGAGGCCGATGAAACCAACTCCGAACTCCAGCGTTCGATGATGGCGCGGACATCCTTCGGGCGGACGGGTTTGGCCAGGTAATCGTCCATGCCCGCGGCAATACACTTCTCACGGTCGCCCTGCATCGCCTGCGCAGTCATGGCAACGATGACGATGCGGGCGTCGAAATGGGGCTTCCCGCCAGCTTTTTGGAACTCGCGAATCGCGCGGGTCGCTTCCAGGCCGTCCATTTCCGGCATCATCACGTCCATAAAAATTAAATCATAGGGCTTCTGCTCCAGCGCGTCGAGCGCTTCCCGGCCGTTGGTCGCCAGGTCCGGTTCGTAGCCCAACTGCTGCATAATGCGTACGGCAACCTTCTGATTGATGGCGTTGTCGTCACACAATAATACGCGCAACGGCTGGCGGCGGGCAAAAGTTGTTTGATGGGGCTCAACCGGCGGCGCTGTCTTTTCCAGCGCGGGGTCGGTATCGGACAGGGCGCGGATCATCGTCTCATAAAATTGCACGGGTTTGACGGGCTTGACGGCGAAATCAAGGAACGGGATGGACGCCGTGGCGGGTGTTTCCAGGCGCGCACCGAGCGGCGTGAGCAACACCAGGGGCAGTGCCGCCAAATTCGGCAACTGATGAATTTCGGCGGCCAGAGTGAAACCATCCATGTCCGGCAATTGCGTGTCGAGAATCGCCAGATCAAACGGGTTGCCGTCGCGCAGGAAATTCAGCGCCTGCGACGCGTCCCCGGCGTCGCGGGGAATCATCCCCCACCGGGTCGCCTGCTCGGCCAGCACACGGCGGGTGGTGGCGTTGTCGTCCACAATCAACACCCGCCGGCCCGCCAATTTATCCTGCCGGCTCGCCAGCGGGTACAGGGGGGTTTGTGGTCGGGCCAGCACATTGATGGTGAAGTGGAAGGTCGAGCCTTCGCCCGCCACGCTTTCAGCCCACATTTTGCCACCCATCAATTCGACCAGTTGTTTGCTGATGGCCAGGCCCAGTCCCGTGCCGCCATAACGATGCGCCGTGGAGGGGTCGGCCTGCGTGAAGGGCTTGAACAGACGCGCCAGGCGGTCCGGCGGAATGCCAATCCCCGTATCGCGCACGGAAAAATGAACATGCAACAGGGAGTGATTTGGTTCTTCCTCCTTCTTGGCTGAGAGTAATTTGATTTGCACCAAAATCTCGCCCTTCTTGGTGAACTTGATGCCGTTGCTCAAAAGATTCACCATGACCTGGCGCAGGCGCAGGGCGTCGCCTTCCACCAGGGAAGCAATCTCGTCGTCCATCTGATAAACCAGGTCAAGATTCTTTTCGAATGCCTTCGCAGCCATCAAGTCCAGCGTTTCCTCCACGCACGTGCGCAGGTCGAACGGCCGCGAATCCAGTTCCAGTTTGCCGGCTTCAATTTTGGAAAAATCGAGGATGTCATTGATGATGGTGAGCAGGGCCTCGCTGCTCGCGTGAATCGTTTCCAGGTAACCCCGCTGCTCGGCGGTCAACTGCGTTTCGAGCAGCAGACCGACCATCGCCACGACACCGTTCATCGGTGTGCGGATTTCGTGGCTCATGGCCGCCAGAAAATCTGCCTTCGCGCGCGCCGAGGATTCGGCGGCGATCCGGGCTGACATCAACTCGCGCTGACGATGGAGCAAGTCGCCAAACTGCCGCTTGATTTTCAACGCCGCGTGGAGGCGGGCACGGAGTTCCGCGACCTCAAACGGCCGGCTCACGCAGTCGTGCGCACCCAGTTTAAACGCACGGATCCTCTCCGCGGCAGCATCCGCAGCGATGAACACGATGACGGGGATGGTTTGGGTGGCCGGGATTTCCTTGAGTTCCTGCAGCAAATCCATTTCCGCGACATCCAGCAGAATCAGGTCGGGGGGCTGATCGCGAAGCAGTTCAAAAATCCCGTCACCGGACGGCGCCAGCCGGATGGCGATATCGTCCGCCCGCAGCAGCTCGGACAGCATCGCCAACAATTCCGGATCGTTTCCCACCAGAAAAATTTGAGCTGCGGCTTGTCTCATGGCGACGACTTTAATTTAACTTGTGATGTCTATTTTAAGGACGCTTTGCCTCAGGTCGCCTATTCAATATCAGTTCTGCCGTTTTGGCCAACCCGTTTTTTTTGGTGTACCGCATTTCCAATGCCGAAAGAAACGTTGCTGGCACAAGGTCTTGGCGGTAAAATCCACCCATGCTGCAAACGGTGCTTGAGCCCGGCAGGGCGGAAAACACGGCTTTGTTTCGCGAAACGTTTCTGGCCGCCTACCGCTTCATGTTGCTGGCGCGGTTGTTGGATGACAAATTCGCCGCGCTTTGGCGCTCCGGCAGAATCCATGGCGGTGTCTTCCTGGGACGCGGCCAGGAAGCCTTGAGCGCGGCGATCGGTGTCTCCCTGAAAAAAAACGACGTGTTTGCGCCATTGATTCGTGACGCCGCCGGGCGGCTGGCCTTTGGCGAAACTGTCCTGGACGCCGCGCGCACCTACCTTGGCTCAGCGCTGGGGCCGATGCGCGGACGTGATGGCAACGTCCACCGCGGCAAACCGAAGGAAGGTTATTTGCCGATGATCAGCCATCTCGGCGCGATGATTTCCGTCGTGAACGGCATCCTGCTGGCGCGCCGGTTTAAAAATATTCCCGGCACCGTCGGCGTCGCCAGCGTCGGCGAGGGCGCGACCTCCACCGGGGCGTTTCACGAGGCGCTCAATCAGGCGGCGGTGGAAAAATTGCCGCTCGTATTGATTGTGGCCAACAATCAATACGCCTATTCCACGCCGACCTCGCGTCAGTTCGCCTGCCACGATCTCGCGGACAAGGCGGCCGGCTACGGCGTCGAGGTGGATTCCGTGGATGGCACTGATTTGGACGCGTGTTTGAAAGCCGTCGGCCAGGCGGTTGCCCAGGCGCGGGCGGGCCACGGACCGCAAATGGTCGTGGCCACGTTGCTCCGGCTGTGTGGCCATGGCGAGCACGACGATTCCAGTTACATTGATCCGGAGTTGAAAGCGTCACCAGTGGGACGCGACTGTTTAAAGGTGGCCGAGGAACATCTGAGCCGGCAAAAATGGGCGGACACCGCGGCGCTCGCGGCCTGGCGCGGCGAGGCCATTCATGAAATTGAGCAGGTCATTGCCCAGGTTCAGCGTGAGCCCGCGCCCGACCCCTTCGTCGAGGAATGGCGTGCGATTTCTTCAAAACAATTGAGCGAGACCCACGACGAAAACGAAAATTAATCCGGCATGAGTGTCACCTACCTCGAAGCCATCCGTGAGGCGCAGGCCCATGCCCTGCGCGACGATCCGCGGGTGTTCATCTACGGACAGGATGTCGGCGCGTTCGGCGGCGCACACAAGGCCACAAAAAATCTGGCCAGGGAATTTCCCGGTCGGGTCCTGGACTCACCCATCAGCGAGGATGCCATTATGGGTCTGGCCGTCGGCGCCGCGATTGAAGGCATGCGACCGATTGTGGAAATGCAATTCGCGGATTTCTCCACCGTCGGTTTCAACCAGATTGTCAATCAGGCAGCGACCCTTTTCTGGCGGACGAACGTACCGTGTCCAATCACGGTGCGCCTGCCGTTTGGCGGCACGTCGGGCAGCGGACCGTTTCACAGCCAGTGCATGGAAACGGTTTACGCGCATTACCCGGGACTGATTGTGCTGACGCCCGCCACGGTCGAGGACGCCTACAGCATGTTGCTGGAAGCGGTGGCGATTGATGACCCGGTGATTTTCTGCGAGCACAAATTTCTTTATTACCATCTGAAGGCCGAAAAATTGCCGAGCGAAGCCCTGCCCGTCGGCAAGGCCCGCATCGCGCGCGAAGGCCGTGACATGACCATCGTCACTTATAGCGCCATGGTGCATGAGGCGCTGGAGGCGGCGAAGGAACTCATGCCCGAAGGCTGGGAAGTGGAAGTGGTGGACTTGCGTTCCGTGAAACCGATTGATACCGACACGGTGATGGCCAGTGTGGCGCGCACCGGGCGATTGCTCTGCGTCGGTGAAGCCTGGTCCTGGGGGGGAGTGACGGCGGAAATCATCGCGCGCGTGACGAGTGAAGGCTATGGTTTGCTCGACGCGCCGCCGCAACGGCTCAATGCCAAAGACACTCCCGTGCCATATCACCCGAATTTGTGGGCGGCCCATCGCCCGACGGCCCGCGCCATTGCCGCCGCCGCCAGAAAACTCCTGAGGCTTTGAAAATTATGCCGCAGATTCCGATCATCATGCCGCAGCTCGGTGAATCCATTGCCGAGGCAAATATCATTGGCTTTCTGGTCAAGCCGGGCGACACCGTCGAAGCCGGCCAGGATTTGATTGAAGTAGAAACCAACAAGGCCAGCATGACGGTGACGTCGCCCTGTGGCGGACGCATCGAAAACTTCTCGGCCCAACTGAATGAAAGTTACGCCGTTGGCACTACGCTTGGCCGGATTGAAACCACCAGGGAAGAAATCGCGCGGCTGGGTTTGGATGTTTCCGCGCCGGCCAAACCGGGTGACACCGACCGCGTGGCCAAGGGGGGTGGGAACGGCAGTTGGAGCCGGGTGCAACCAACCGTGCGCGGTCTGCCCGTGCCGGCGAACGCCGCCGGCGCCAGCTTTCTTTCCCCACGGCTCAAGGCGCGCATGTCAGAACTGGGTTTGAGCGCCGCCGACCTCGCAGGCGTGGCTGGCAGCGGCGCGGCGGGACGCGTGACCGTTGAAGACTTCGAGAAATTCATCGCCCATCTCGAGAAACAAAAAATGAGCCAGGCTTCGACAATGCGCGTGGCCGTGGCCGACGCGATGCGGCGCAGTTGGACGCGACCCATCGCGCACGTCGGTATGCCGGTTTGTCTCGACCCGCTTTTTGCCTTCCGCAAGGTGGCCCGGCCCAAACCCGGCCCGGCCCTCTGCGCCTTGCGGGCGCTGGCGGTGGCCCTGGCGGAAAACAGCGCCCCCGCCGGCCGTCTGGTGGGAAACAAAATTGTGCATCCCTCCTCGATTGACATCGCCTTTGCCGTCGAGGCCGAGGAAGGCGTGCTGGTTCCCGTCATTCGCAACGCCGACAAGCGGCTCTTAAAGGACCTGATTGCGCCGTACGATGAACTGGTCAAGCTGGCGCGCGACCGGAAACTGCCGCCGGATGCCACCGGCGGTTCCATCGCCACGGTCACCAATTTCGGCACGTTCGGCCTGGAATGGGCGACACCGATACCGCTGCCGGAACAAACGCTCGTGTTGGGCATGGGCGCGGCCCGTCACGCACCCAGTTGGGATTCCGTGAAAGGCCAGTTCCTGCCAATTATGGAGGCCAACCTGACGTTGAGTTTCGACCATCGCGTGATCGACGGCGGCGCGGCGGGGCGGTTGCTTCAACGCGTCGCGGATTTGATGTCCAGGCCCGAAAAGCTATAACCTCGTGCACTGCGAGCCGGTTTCAAATCGCATGGTCGTGATCGAAGGCGACCTCACGCAACAGCGGGTGGACGCGATGGTGAATGCGGCGAACACGTCGTTGCTGGGGGGCGGTGGCGTGGACGGTGCCATTCATCGCGCGGCGGGGAATAAAAACCGTGGCGTTTCCCTCCCTCAGCACCGGTGCCTATGGTTTTCCAATGGAACGCGCGGCAGGAATTGCCCTGCGCGAGACGAAAAATTTTCTGCAACAAAATCGTTCGGTGCAAAAGGTGATGCTGGTTTGCCATGGCGCGAGGGCGCTGGCGGTTCACCAAACCGCGTTTCGGGAAGTTTGCATTTGATCCGGCGGCCAGACGTTTGATACAGCTTGTTCGGGCAAAGCATGAACCCCCTTAAAACAACGTTTGCGGTGTTGGTATGGTTTACCCTGCTTTACGCGAAGGGAAATGGCGAGCCGGCTGAAACCGGACTTCCGGCCAGTCAGACGCACCCGTACGATTCCGCGCTCGGACCGATGTCTTTGCACACCAAAGGCACCCGGATTTTTGATGCGAATAACCGGCCGGTCTGGCTCAGCGGGGTCAACATCGCGTCGCTCGAATATCGAACCGATGGCGACCATGTGGAGAAATCCATGGACCGCGCCATCAACGATTGGAAGGCAAATCTGATCCGCCTGCCGCTGGCACAGGATCGCTGGTTCGGCAAAATGAAAGACCAGACCGACGGCGGCGCGGCTTATCGTGCCCTGGTGGACAGTCTCGTGGATACCTGCGCGGCCGCTCATGTTTACATTGACCTGGATTTGCACTGGTCAGACTGCGGCAAATGGGTCAACGAAGGCGGTCGGCTCGGCCAGCACAACATGCCGGATCAAATTTCCGTTGTTTTCTGGCACGACCTGGCCACGCGCTACAAAAACCATCCCAACGTCATCTTCGGACTCTACAACGAACCGCATGACGTGCCTTGGGAAGTCTGGCGCAACGGTGGCATGGTCACGGACATACCCCCAAACTGGAACCGCGATCAGACCAGAACCAAATACGATTCCGTGGGCATGCAGAAGCTTTATGACACGGTCCGCGCGACCGGCGCGCAAAATGTCGTGACCGTTGCTGGACTGGATCTGGGGCTATGACTTGAGCGGCGTGTTGGACGGCCAGGCCATCACCGGTACAAATTACGTCTATGAAACCCATCCCTATCCCAACAAAAAAGATTGGGACAACAACTTTGGCGAGATCAGCCGGAAATATCCGGTGTATGTGGGAGAATGGGGTTTTGGCGGACAGGCCTCCAGCGAAACGAATGGGCCTGCTTACGGACAACGGTTGATGGGTTACATAAAGGAACATGACCTCCAGATGTGGACCGCCTGGAATTTCAGCGCCACCGCGGGACCAACCATGTTTAAAAACTGGTCGTATGAGCCGACGGTGTTCGGGGAATTCGTTAAAAAACAACTGGCCGAGGCGGCCATTGTACGGAGTTCAACCAAATAAACCGTTCCCTCCGACAACCCACCGGCGCGCACAGCCCTGCTCTTTCAATTTTAATCCGAAGCAGCGCGTTCGCAGGAACGCGAACGGCTAATCGTTCAAACCCTCGAGAACCAGGAGGACGAAAGCACTCCGGTCATACGTGAACGGTTGGCAACTCACCCGTAATTCCACCTTGACGGGCCGGCCCCGCCGGATCAATTCCATTTCCGCCCACTGGCGCGTCACCGATTGGCCCCGGGAAGCGGCACGCACCGCCGCACGCAACCCGCAGCCGGAACAGGCCGTTGCCCCGCCGCACCCTTTCGGCGATTCCGTCGTATGCAGACAATGCAATATATCACCTGCCTTGCGTTGTTTGCCGGTTTGCCTGCCCGGTTTGAACAGCCCGGCCGCTGCGGCATTGCATTCCAGGACATTGACGTCCTGGTCCACAACGAATACCGGCAGCGGCATGGCATCGAACAAGACGCGATGCAGCCCTTGATCCAGAAATTGAACGGCGAGCCTGCTCATAATACCGCAAGTTTAGCAGGTCTGTTCAGAAATGACAGAAAAAAAAGCAGCACTAATCCTCCGCGACGCTGGTTGGAGCGCGCGGCTATATCCTTTGATAGAAGCTCACTTTGCCGCCGGCCCGGCTGCGGCCTTTTCTTCCTTTTCGCGCACGAGGGTCGCGCCCTTGCCAAGGCGTTTGCGCAGATAAGTGAGCTTGGCGCGGCGGACTTCGCCTTTGCGTTCAACTTCAATCTTATCCACGCGCGGCGAGTGCAACGGGAACACGCGTTCGACGCCTTCGCCATAGCTGATGCGGCGGACGGTGAAAGTCTCGTTCAAGCCGTGGCCGCGTTTGCCGATGACGACCCCGGAGAAAATCTGGATGCGCTCCTTGTCACCTTCGACGACCTTGGTATGCACGCGCACGCTGTCACCGACGGCGAATTTCGCGTCGTCCTTGCGGTATTGCTCCGATTCAATTTTTTCCTGTAACGCCTGGTTCATATAAATTATCAGCTTTTAGTTATCAGTTTCGAGTTGAACCAAAAACTTGAAATTCAAAACTCAAAATTCATTTCATTAAATCCGGCCGGCGCTCTTTCGTTCGCCGCTTCGCCTGCTCCCGCCGCCATTTTGCGATTTCGGCGTGATGGCCGGACAGCAACATTTCGGGGACTTTCATTCCGCGAAATTCCGCCGGCCGCGTGTATTGCGGATATTCCAGTCCCGGCCGACCGGAACTGAACGATTCATCCTGCGAACTTTCGTCATCGCCCAAAACCCCGGGCAGCAGCCGGGCCACCGCGTCGATCACCACCATGGCCGGCAGCGCGCCGTTCGTCAGCACGTAGTCGCCGATGGACAACTCGTCGTCGGCCAGCTTTTCCCGCACGCGCTCATCAAAACCTTCGTAATGGCCGGTGACCAGCAGCAGATGTTTCTGCCCGGCCAGTTCGCGCGCAATGGCCTGGTCAAATTTCCGGCCCGCCGGCGACAACAAAATCACGCGCGTGTTTTTGCGCCGCAAATCTTCAATCGCTTCAAAGAGCGGTTCCGGCTTCAGCAACATCCCCGGCCCGCCGCCAAACGGCCGGTCGTCCACCGTCTTGTGCCGGTCGTGTGCCCAGTCACGGAGATTGTGAATCTTCACATCCAGCAATCCGCCGGCCCGCGCGCGCTTGATGATGCTTTCATCGAGCGGTCCGGCGAACATCGCCGGAAACAAAGTGAGCACGTCTATCTTCATTTTGTAGCGGCGCTCGGTGAGCGCCAAACCGTGCCCGACGGTCGCAGACCGCCGCTACAACCTAGCTCGCCGGTTTGTCCTCGACGATTTCCACCGAACAACGCAGGCCCTGCCGGGCACTGCCGGCCAGCAACAGGGACCGGATGGCGTTGATCGTCACGCCGTGCCGGCCGATAATTTTGCCGACGTCCTGTTGATCCAGGCGCAGTTCGTACACCGTCATGCCCTCGCGTTCCACCGGCGTAATGGAAACCGCCTCGGGATTTTGCACCAGTCCCTTGACGACATATTCCAAAAAGGCCTGCATGGCGGAAAAAATCAGGTCAGGCCGCAACCGTGGGCTTGCCCGCCTTCTTGATAAAGCTGGCGACGGTCTCACTGGGCTGCGCGCCCTTGCCCAGCCAGTATTTGGCGCGGTCAAGATTCAGCGAAAAATTATCGCCTTTCTTCAACGGCTGATACGTGCCGATTTCCTCGATAAACTTGCCATCGCGCGGACTGCGACCGTCAGCCACCACAATGCGAAACACCGGAGCATTCTTGGTCCCGACACGTTTCATGCGAATTTTTACTGCCATAAATAATTCAAAAGAGCGCAGAGCTTAGCGTCGCACAGCGTGCTTGGCAAGTCCTGTTTTCGAGGAAAAAGGCTGCTTGCCGACCCGGCCAAACACTGGTTTGCTTGGCGGAATGAGCCGGCCCTATGAAGAAATTTTAAGCGGCGAAACCTTGCCCCGCTCCGCGCCGGGTGCGCAACACGAAATGATTTGCGAACGTCTGCACACGTTGATGACGGCCAGCGTCGCGAATCTTCCTGCCACACAATTGCTTGCTCCGCGCACCCAGGTCCGCGTTTCCCCTTCCACCACGATTTGCCCCGACCTTGCCCTGGTCACGGTGGCCACCGGCAAACTCTGGCTCGCGGCGGAGATTATCAGCCGGGAAGATCATCAGGCCGACACGGTCATTAAAAAGCAGCTTTACGAGGATATCCGCGTGCCGCGGCTGTGGATGGTTGACCCGCGCTATGACAACGTGGAGATTTACCAGTGCACCGAATGGGGGCTGGTGCTGAAGGGCATCCTTGCGGGAAGCGAGGTGCTGGGAGAGGCGCTGATCCCTGAATTTCAAATCGTTATCGCCGAGCTGTTCGACGCACGGCCGAAGGCGGATTAATTTTTCGCTTTTTTGCTTGAATGAAAACGCGGGTTAAGCTGTCTTAATCCCGACAACCACAAACCTAAATAGCCTATGAAACGAACCTCCCTGATATTGACTCTGACAACGAGCTTGCTGCTGGCTTTCGGCGCAACGCGCCTGCTGGCCAGCGACGCCAGCATGGAAACCACCCTGTCCGGCACGATGGTCTGTGCCAAATGCAAACTGCACGAAGCCGACAAGTGCCAGAATGTTTTGCAGGTCGAGAAGGACGGCAAGACGGTCAACTACTACCTGAGCCAAAACAAGGTCAGCAAAGATTTCCACTCCAATATCTGCCAGAACGACGGCGAAAAAGTCACCGTTACCGGCACCGTCAAGGAAAAGGGCGGCAAAGAAATGATGTCCGCCACCAAAATTGAAGCGGCTAAATAAAGGCTGCCTCTGATTCTCTCAACCGCCGCCGGATTCTTCCGGCGGCGGTTTGTTTTTAAGGCAGTCTCGCTGTCTCAGGGATTCTTCAAGCGGAAAAACAGGGTCCCACCCGGAGCCGGATTCGTCGCATGATATTGCCCGTTGAGGATGGCCGGCAGCGTGGCTACGGAAGTCCAGTTCGTTTGCGCCAGATTGGTGGAGGATTGAAGATTGAAGTTTTGTATCGGAACCGGCCAGGACAGGGTGGCGATGTGATTCGACAGGGTGAGGGCAAGTTTCGGGATGATGACGGAAGCGAGGCGGCCAACCCGGATGGTAAAGTTGTACGTATCGGCAACATAGATGTTGGCGTTGTTGTCCACGGTAACACCATACGGGAAATTAAATTGCGCGTTGGTATAAAAGCCGTCCACATTGGCATCAGCAAACAGTAATCCAGCCAGCGTGCTCACCACGCCTTGGGGCGTGATTTTACGAATCAAATCATTATAGGTGTCCGCCACATACACGTTGCCGCCACCGTCCACGGCGATGCCCGAAGGCGAATAAAACTGTGCCGCTGTTTGCACGTTGGTACCGCGGCCGTCGCGGGAGCCGGGGACCCCGTTCAGTCCGGCAATGGTGGTGACGATCCAGTTGGTGCCGGTGCCGTCCGGGGTGATTTTTCGAATGATGTTGCTGCTGGTGTCCGCCACATAGATGTTCCCCGCTGTGTCCGTGGCGAGGCTGCCCGGGTTGCAGAACCGCGCCTGGCTGTTGGTGCCATCGCTGCTGCCTGGGCTGCCGGCCAAACCCGCAATGGTGGTGACCACCCAGTTCGCCCCCACATGGGTGATCTTCCGGATGGTACTGTTCCCCGAGTCGGCGACGTAAATATTGGTGGCGCTATCCACGGCAATACCCCAGGGGTAATTGAACAGGGCAGCGACGCCGTCGTTGGTGCCGGTGGCGTAGAGGGATCCGGCAATGACCGTCGCATTGCCCGAAGGCGTGACCTTTTGAATTACCTGGTCGTCAGTGTCCGCCACGTAAACATTCGTGCCCGGCCCTACGGCCACGCCTTGCGGACCGTAGAAGCCCTGGGCCAAAGTGGTGACGACACCCTGGGGCGTAAGCTTTCGAACCATCCCGTAATAAAAGTCTGCCACGTAAACATTACCATCCGGGCCGGCAGCCACATCATACGGATAGAAAAATTGGGCATTGGTTCCAGAACCATCGGCGTTGCCGCCGACGCCAACCTGGCCCGCCAAGGTGGTAATGACCAGCCCGGAATTGATGGTCAGCGTTGCGGGAGGCGAACTCGTAACACTGCCCACCGAGTTGGTAACCAGGCATTGAAATTGGTCGCCGCTTAATGCCACATCGGACGCACCCACGGTCAAATTCGAAGTGCCCGACCCGCTGTAGTTGCCGCCGTCGGACAAAACGCTCCACGTTGAGCTGCCATTGGGTTTTCGCAGCCACTGAAAACCCGGCGGCGGATTTCCGGCGGCCGCGACCGAAAAAGCCGCAGTACTCCCCAACAACGCCATCTGGCTGGCCGGCTCCATTGAAATCGTGGGTGCCAGCGGCGGCAAGGTGCCGAAGATAATTTGGACGTCATAATAATCATTGGGCGGGACACCAGCTCGCGTCAGCGGATGGAAGGTGATCGCCGCGGCCGGATCGTTAAAGATGGCACCCACAGCCAGGGCGGCGTCCTGGTCGCTGTTCCCCGGCGTGGTCATGTCGAGCAAATCGCTCTGACGGTCGTAATTATAACCCCAGATTACATAAACGCCGTTGGTCATGGACGCGTTATTGGTAAAATCGGCCCGGCAACCAATCCAATAGTTGTACGTACTGTCCTTGACAATTTTAAGCCCCAATGTTTCCGCCGCCGCCGCCAGATAATTATTGTGGTCAAAGGCATAAACGCGGTAGGTGCCGCTGGTGCTCACGTTCACCACCTGGGTATCGGCAAGCCAGCCCAGGTAGTTTTTGAACCAGGGATTGAAATCCGTGCTTTGATCGTTGGCAAAATTCGCGCCCATGGTGTCGAAGTCGTCTCCGTATTCAGTATCAATCCCACCGGGACTGATGGGGTTGCCGTCACTGACTTGCCAGAGATTCCCATGGTATAGACCATAGGTGTGTCCCAGTTCATGGGCGATCACCCGAAAGTCAAATTCCCCGTTGCACCAGACATCCGGCCCGCCGACTTGAGCGAGGCCGCCATAAGTGATTTGGGACCCGGAAATGCTGCCGAGACTGGAAAAAACCAGGATGATCCGGTCGTAGTTGGCCAGAGTGTAATTGGCCGAGGCGGCGCTCTCCGCGTCGGAATGCAACTGGTCGTTCGCACCGTTGACTGCATAATAGTTGGCGGTCTGCGGCATGCGATAAACCTGGGTGGTAACCGTGTTGATCATGCTGGTGAGTTGATAGGAGCTTTTCAGGTAGTACGGACTGATCTGTGTGTCAGCCAGACTTTGAATGTAGGCCGCCGTGTAAGGCGCACCGGGCAAATCCGAAAAATCAACCCGGATGATCAGGATGTTTTTCAGGCCGGTGGTCCAGGCTGACGGCGGATTTGGCAGATTGGTGGAAACGTTGCCGCCGGCAGGCACGCTGCCATTGATCAAGTTGGTTGCCGGCTGCGCCGGAAAAGGACCGATGCCCGCCTCGGCCGCGTCAAGCCGGGCTTCGGTTTCTTGAAGCTGTTCGGCGGAAACGAAACGGTAAATCCTCCCTCCTGACTCACCAAAGACTGCCGGCTGGTTGGCGGTCTGGTCCGCCGCGTTGCGCAGATCCACCACCGTTTGGGCCGGCCCTGGGGTTTCGCCCGTTTCCAGTTCGCGCAATGCGTTTTCATCCACCGCCATCACACCGCTGAGCACAATGCCGTGAAGGGGGATGCCGAATTTTGTGGTTTCACCCGAGCGCCGGCCATAAATGGATGCACGGTAGGTTTGCCCATTGAGATGCACAAATCTCTGGATGGGTTCCACCGCCGGTCCTTTTGTGGCCGACAAAGCGCCGAGAACGGAAAAGTCGCCGATGCCTGAAACGCGGGATTCCAATTCAGCGAAAATCCCGACCGGCAACTGGCTGCGCAGGGAAGCTGGAACCGCCAAAGCCAGCGCCTTTTCCGGATTGCTTTTGATCAAATCGGCCATCATCGCGCGGCGTTGTTTTGCGAGCGCGACGCCTTCCGAAAGCAGCCCGGCCTTCGCACCCGCGGTCGGAGCGGCCACATAACGCTCAGTCCAGGAGCGAAACGCCACATGAGCTGACAGGGCTTGTTCCTGCTGCCAGTCGGAAGCGTAAGTCAGGCGCCTCATGCTTTGTGAATAAACCGGCAGAATCACCGCAAACATAACAACCACGGATGCCAGGCGACTGAAATTAAAAATGGGTTTTCTCATAATCCAAATAATCGTAACGGGTTGAGCCCTTCTCTAGCGCGATCGGGTCCGCGAGACAACATAATAGCGTGAAAAAAATGTTCAATTGCCGGCGGATCGGGCCGCGTGCCGGCGATTGAATTTTACGACCTCTTCATACTTCACGCCGCTGCCCCCAAAGAGGTCCAGCGCCGAGCCGATGGTCAGATCGACTTTCCCCTGTCCTGACTGCGTGACCTCTTCCAGATCACTGAGTGAATTCGCACCGCCCGCATAAGTCGTCGGGATCGGCGTCCAGCGGCCGAGTTTCCCGACCAGTTCGCGGTCAATGCCACGACACAAACCTTCCACGTCCACCGCGTGAACCAAAAATTCGGCGCAACTCCCGGCGAGATTTCGCAATGTTTCCCGGGAAATGGCCAGTTCGGTAAACTTCTGCCAGCGGTCGGTGACAACAAAATAATCGTCCCCGCGGCGACGGCAGCTTAAATCCAGCACGAGCCGCGCCTTGCCAACTGCCTTGAGCAATTCGGCAAGCCGGGCTTCATCCACGCGACCCTCACGGAAAACCCAACTGGTGACGATGACGTGTGAGGCCCCGGCATCAAGCCAGCCGCGCGCGTTTTGCGCGTTGACACCGCCGCCAATTTGCAGGCCACCCGGGAATGCCGCCAACGCCGCACGGGCCTCGGCCTCGTTGCCGGGCCCGAGCATGATGACGTGGCCGCCGGCCAAGCCGTCGCGCTTGTAAAGTTCGGCAAACCACGCGGCAGGTTTTTCGGCGATGAAATTCGTTCGCAAGCCCGAATCGCCAAGCGAGCCGCCGACGATTTGCTTCACTTTGCCTTCATGGAGGTCAATGCACGGACGGAACATGCGCCCAAACTAAAGCGGAAAAGAGAAAGCGAAAAGCGGAAAGCGGCCCGACTAAATTATGGTATTTGACGTCTCGTCCTAATTGGAGAATGCTATGCCGGTTTGTTCGTGAACAAGTTGCCCGTCAAAAACCGCCAATGGATTCTGGCTCTCACGCTGCTGGCCGGATTTGTCTTTCCAGCGAACGCAAGACCTTATGGAATCACCCAATACCCGTCCATCGGGCCGTTTCTCAACGGCACGATGCCCGAAACCGCGCCGGGCATTTCGGGTGACTGGTCGGCGGTAGTCGCCTTTCCGAATCTGCTCTTCACCAACGCCGTCGGTCTCACGTCGGTGCCGGGCACGGATGAATTATGCGTCTGGGAACGCGAAGGCCGCGTCTGGACGTTTGAAAATAAACCGGGCGTGACGCAAAAAAAACTGGTCCTCGACGTTCATAATCAATGTCAGGGCTGGGACGATTCCGGTTTGCTGGGCGTGGCGTTTCATCCCGGCTTCGCGACGAACCATTACGTCTTTGTCTATTACACCTGGTGCCCGCCCGGTATGGTGGCCGGCAGTTCCACGGCTCGCCCGCCGCCGACGGGCAATTACCACGATCGGCTCGAACGTTACACGCTCGACGCAAACGGCGTGGCCATTCCCGGTTCCCAAACCGTTTTGATTGATCTGGCCGACCAGACCATCTGGCATCACGGCGGCGGCATGTTTTTTCACCCGATGAACGGATTTCTTTATCTGACCATCGGCGACAATTCCGTCGGCGATAATGACCAGGTCATCAACAAAAGTTTGTACGGCGGCGTGCTGCGCCTGGACGTGGATTGCCGCGGCGGCGCCATCAGCCATCCGATTCCGCGCCAACCGCTCAACGGCCACACGGCGAATTATTTCATCCCCAACGACAATCCCTTCGTCGGCGAATCCAACGTGCTCGAGGAATTTTTCTGCCTGGGCCTGCGCAGCCCGCATCGCATGACCTACGACCCGGCCACCGGCCGGATTTTCATCGGCGACGTCGGTGAAAGTGCGCGCGAGGAGGTGGATATCATTGAGCCGGGTGAATTCGGCCTGAATTTTCAGTGGCCTTACTGCGAAGGCACGCTCGGTCACATGAAGTCGCCTTGCCTCGGCATCAGCCGCGGGCCGGTTTTGGACTATCCGCACAGCGACGGGCGCGCGGTCATTGGCGGTTACGTTTACCGCGGTCAAAAATTCGCCGCCGATCTTGGCGGCAAATACATCTTCGGCGACAACGTCATGCGCATCGTCTGGGCGATGGACGAAACGACCACGCCGGTGACCAAACATCTGCTCTGCACGATTCCCAAGGGTACGGGGCCGAATTCCGGCTCCGATTACACCGGGCTTTCGTCGTTCGGCACCGACGCCAACGGCGAAATTTACATGTGCCAGATGAGCAGCATCGGCGGGCGGATTTACACGCTGGCCCGCGGCGGACCGCCGCCGCCGAGTCATCCGTTCCCAAAATTGCTTTCACAAACCGGCGCGTTCCGTGACCTGCAAACGATGCAACCGACCGACGGCCTCATCCCCTACTCTGTCAATACGCCACTGTGGTCGGACGGCGCGGTCAAGATGCGCTGGATGGCGTTGCCCACCGGCACCACCGTGCATTTCACGCCGGAAGGAGAATGGACGTTTCCCGCCGGCACGGTTTTCGTCAAAACTTTTCAACTGCCCGTGGACGACACGAACCCGCAAATCCTGCGCCGGCTCGAAACCCGCCTGCTGGTGCGCGACACCAACGGCACGGTTTATGGCGCGAGCTACAAATGGCGCGCCGACCACAGTGACGCCGATTTGGTCACGGCGGGCATCACGGAGCCGGTTGAAATCAAAACCGCAACGGGCACGCGCACGCAAAACTGGTTTTATCCCGGACGGCAGGATTGTCTGACCTGCCACACCCCCGTGTCCGGCGGTGTGCTCGGTGTCAAAACCCGCCAGCTCAACGGCGATTTCCAGTATCCGAACGGCGTCACCGACAACCAACTCCGCGCCTGGAATCACCTCGGCCTTTTCGACACCAAACTCGACGAAAACAATATTTCGCGTTTCGCCAGACTGGTGGCGGTCAGCGAATACCGCCGCGCCGCTCGAACTCCGCGCCCGCTCCTATCTCGACGCCAATTGCGCGCAATGCCACCGCCCCGGCGGCGTCGAGGCGTTCTTCGACACCCGGTTTGACACGCCGCTGGAAAAACAGGCGCTCCTCAACGGTCCCATCGCCAATCCCCTCGGCATTTCCGGCGCGAAAATCATCGTCCCCGGCAACGTGTCCAAGTCCGTTCTCTTTCATCGCGTCAGCATTGTCGGCAACCTGCAGATGCCGCCGCTGGCCCGCAACGTGACCGACACCAACGCCGTCGCCATTCTCGCTGCCTGGATCAATTCCCTGTCGCGGATCGCGCCGTCGTTGCCGCCGGGTTGGAAGCACGCGGACGTCGGTGACGTCGGCGTTCCCGGCGACGCCGGTTATGCGGATGGGCGTTTCAACCTGGTCGCGTCCGGCACGGATATTTGGAGCATTGCCGACGGCTGTCACTTCGCCGGCACGCCGCTGACCGGTGACGGACAAATCATCGCGCACATCGTTTCGATGCAATACACCGACCCATGGGCGAAAGCGGGCGTCATGTTCCGGGAGAATTTCTCCGCCGGCTCAAAAGACGCGATGATGATCGTCACCGCCGGCGGCGGTTCGGTTTACCAACGGCGCGTGAAGACCGACGGACCCACCTGGAACACCGATGGCCCGGCCGTCAACGTATCGTGCTGGGTGCGCCTGGTCCGCGCCGGCGACATGTTCAGCGGCTATGTTTCGGCGGACGGCCACGACTGGAAATGGGTGGACAGCATCGCTGTGCACATGGGCAAGACCGTTTACGTCGGGCTCGCGTTAACCGCTCACAACAACCTGGAGTTAAACTCCACGTTGTTCGACCACGTTACCGTTACCCCGTGAATAAAATGGTAGGGCGCGTCACTCCGTGCGCGCCGGGGCTGCCTTCGGGACGAGCGGCGGGGAGAAGACTGCCCGTCCTACCTTGTACGCTTTGTTTCGCTGGCAGGTTTTATTACCATTAACTCATGGACTTGCCTGTCCGTAAAAAATTACCGCACACCGTTCCGCAGTGGGTAACCGAGGGCAGTTGGTCTTTCATTACCATCAAGTGCGTGCCTCCCGGAATGAATCAGCTCTGCCAGGCAGACTTCGGTGACAGTGTACTTGGCGCGATGGCGCATAATCACGACGAGCTCATCTGGCATTGCCGCCTCTGCCTGTTGATGCCCGATCATTTGCACGCCATCATTGCTTTCCCGCGCGAACCGGGGATGCAAATCTTGATTGCAAACTGGAAACGATTTGTGGCCGGCAAATTCGGCGTGAAATGGCAGCGCGATTTTTTCGATCACCGGTTGCGCAACCGCCACGAATTGGAGGAGAAAACCAGCTACATCCTGATGAATCCGGTCCGCAAAGGATTGTGCGAACAGGTAGAAGATCGGGTTTGGGTCTATCGGCCCGCCGACCGTCCACCACCCACGCTTAGATAGGGCAGGCAATCTTCTGCCCGCCGCGGGGGGTGACAAATTGAATGATTGGTGTCCATTGCCCGACGGCGCGCACGGAGTGACGCGCCCTACCAACAAACCACGCTTGCAATTTCCTGCAAAGGGACTATCCCCAAGCTATGAACCCAAAGCTATCAATTCTCCGCCGTGCTGCCGTTATGCTGGTCGTGCTGGCCTGGAGTAGCCTCGCTTTCTGCGGCGAGATTCATGACGCGGCGGCGGCTGGCGATTTGGAAAAGGTCAAGGCGCTACTCAAAGCCAATCCAGATTTGGTGAACAGCAAGAACACCAACCCCAGGCCGGATTTGAACAGTGAAACGCCTCTGCACTTGGCAGCGTTTTATAACCGCAAGGACGTTGTGGAATTGCTGCTGGCCAATAAAGCCGAGGTCAATGCCAGGAACAAAGGCGGCAAGACACCTTTGCATGAGGCGGCTTTGTGGGGACACAAGGATGTGGTGGAATTACTGTTGGCCAAGGGGGCGGATGTTAATGCCAAGGACAAAGCCGGCGAGACACCATTGCACGCTGCGGCGAGGAATGGCCAGACTGACATGGTGAAATTACTGCTGGCGAACAAGGCCGATTCCAATGCCAGGGACAATGACGGCAATACGCCATTGCACGATGCGGCGGGGTTCTTCCATACGGATGTGGCGGAATTGCTGCTGGCTAAAGGAGTGGATGTCAATGCTAAGAACAACAAGGGTGAGACGCCTTTGTTCCTGACGGCATTCTCCAGGGGACATACGGATATAATAAAATTGCTGCTGGCCAACAAAGCCGAGGTCAATGCAAAGGACAATGACGGCGAGGCGCCTTTGCATTCTGCGGCGAGGAATGGTTCCAAGGATGTGACGGAATTGCTCCTCGCCAATGGAGCGGATGTGAATGCGAAGGATAACGACGGCAGGACGCCTTTGCAGATGACAGCAGGTAAAAGTTACAGTCCGGAATCGGAGAAGCGCTACAAGGACGTGGCAGATTTGCTGCGCCAGCACGGTGGCCACGAATAATTTTATTCTTCAATTCATTTCCAGAGACATTTCCTCTTACCGCCTCGACAATGGCGGATTTTTTCTTAAATTGTTGGAATGTCGTTTGACTGGCGCGGCTGAAAATCCGCCAATCGTAAATCGTCAATCATAAATCATAAATGACTCAGTCACTGGTCATCGCGGGCAGAATTCTTCGGTCGCGCCTGATTCTGGGCACGGGCAAGTTCTCGTCGCCGGAAGCCATGCGCGACGCGCTCGACGCCAGCGGCGCGGAATTGGTCACCGTCGCCCTGCGCCGTGCCGACTTGAGCGGCAAGCACGACCCGTTCGCGAACATTCTGGAATTTATTGATCCGAAAAAATTTCTGCTGTTGCCCAACACCAGCGGCGCGATGAACGCCGAGGAAGCCGTCCGGCTGGCGCGCCTCGCCGCTGCCGCCGGTTTGCCGAAATGGGTCAAACTCGAAATCCATCCCGACCCGCGGTATCTGCTCCCCGATCCGGTGGAAACCTTCAAGGCCGCCGAAATGCTGGTGAAGGAAGGGTTCACCGTCCTGCCGTACATCAACGCCGATCCGGTGCTGGCCAAGCGGTTGCAGGACGCCGGTTGCGCGACGGTGATGCCGCTCGGCTCGCCCATCGGTTCGAATCGTGGCATCCAGACGCGCGACCAAATCCGCATCATCATCGAACAGGCCACGGTGCCGGTGGTCGTGGACGCCGGTCTCGGCGCGCCGAGTCATGCCGCCGAGGCGATGGAGATGGGCGCGGACGCCGTGCTCGTCAACACCGCCATCGCCGTTTCGAGCGATCCGAACCGCATGGCGGTTGCCTTCAAAAATGCGGTCGAAGCCGGACGCGCCGCTTACGAAACCGGTCCCGCCGCGCAACAGGAAACCGCCAGCGCCACGAGCCCGCTGACCGCGTTTCTGGATTAGGTGAAAAGTTCCCGGATCGGAAGCGGGAGAATTTTACAGGACAGACAAACGGAATTTTAGGCACGGGCCGGCGTTTCCACAAAAAACGAAAAGTTGATGTGACCTTAGCCATCAGGAATTTGCCGGACTATTCCTCCCAACTGCATATTCCCGGATTCCAAACCGGATTTTTCCGGTCGCCTGCCTCCCGGAAATATTCGCACTCGCGTGCCATGGCATTAGAGTTGCTATTGGTCGCAAGCGGATATGAATATTCGTTCAATCACAAGCGCCGTTGCCGTTCTCGTCATGTCCACTGCGGCTGGATCCGCACAGGATTGGACAAAAGGTTCACAAGGTTCAACCGTCTGGACGGTCCCCGGCTCCCAACCTCAGGCACAAAGTCCGCGGAACCAGACCGGGGACTCGCAGACCAGGGACTCGCAGTTTTTTCTGACGCGAAATCTGTATGCCAACGTTGACTTCGGCGGTGTGTACCAGCAAAAGACAACTTTATATCAGTCAACCATGCCTTCGCAAAATGCAACATTTAACCTCGGTATCAGGGGAGATATTGCTTTGGGTTATGATATCAACAAGTCATTGGCAGTGGAATTTGATACGGGAACACTTTGGAACTCCATCGACAAGGTCGGTAACACTTCATTAAGTTCCATCGGCCAGAGTTTTGATACCTATACAGTTCCATTTCTTGCGAATGTTATTTACACCTTCCCGACCAAAGGTCCCTGGTCTCCCTATGTGGGGGTCGGAGCGGGCGGGGCGGCGGCCATTGCCTCGTTTAACACCGGTGGACTTGTGCCAACAACTTTGGGTGATTACAATTTTGTATTCGCGTATCAGGCGGAGGTTGGGGTGGAATACAAGTTGACCCGGAACGCTTCCATTGACGTTGCCTATCAATTTTTTGGCATGTCAGATCCAAAATGGTACTTCAGCGAAATTCCCGACCACATCAAAGAAGGTGGCTTTTTTACCCACTCCCTGGCCGTCAGCTTTACCTGGAGATTCTAACCCCGCTCGGAATCAGATCGCGTGTCCGCGCCCCGATTCGTGAGCGGGGCGCGGAATTTTTTGCCTCTTCGGGCGTCAATTCTTTGTTTCCTTCGCCGGCCAATACGGGTTAAAAGATGGTCGTGAATGACACCACATTATCGGTTGAGCGTGTCCGGAAATTGCTGGCCGCCGCGCGCCAGACCCGCGTTCTGGTCATCGGCGACGTGATGCTCGACCAATTCATCTGGGGCGGCGTATCGCGCATTTCACCCGAAGCCCCGGTGCCCGTCGTGGAATTCGAACGCGAAAACTTCATGCCGGGCGGCGCGGCCAACGTGGCGCGCAATCTGGCCGCGCTCCGGGTTCCCACGGAACTGTTTGGCATGATCGGCCACGACGAAAATGGCCGGCGCTTGAAAAAACTTCTCGATGAACAAGACATTCACTGCGGCGGCGTGCTGGCGAATGCCGCGCGTCATACAAGCGTCAAGACCCGCATCGTCGCTCACCAGCAACAGGTCGTCCGGATTGACCGCGAAACGCGCGACGGTCTGGACGCGCGCCTGACCGGGCGCCTGCTGGCGAAAATCAAATCAAAACTCGCGAAAGTTGACGCCGTGATTGTCGGCGATTATGGCAAGGGCGTTGTCACGCAGCCGTTGCTCAACGAACTTAAATCGCTTTGCCGCGAGCGCGGTGTCTGGTTGAGCTTCGATCCCAAGCCGGTTCACCGTTTGAACCTGGCCGGCCTTTCGCTCATCACCCCCAATCGTAAGGAAGCTTTTGAACTGGCGAACCTGCCGGATGAAACGCGCCGCCCCAATCCGCTCGCCGATAAAAATCTCCTGCTCGCCGCCGAACGCCTGCTTAACGAACTGCGCCCTGCCGTCTTGCTCGTTACGCTCGGCGAACTGGGCATGCTGCTCTGCCAGCGCGGGCAGAAGCCGGTTCATATTCTGACGGTGGCGCAGGAAGTGTTCGACGTTTCCGGCGCGGGTGACACCGTCATCGCCGCGTTTACACTGGCGATTGCCGCGGGTGCATCACCGCTGGAGGCGGCGGCCCTGTCGAACCACGCCGCGGGCATCGTCGTCGGCAAGGTCGGCACCGCCACGACCTCGCCGGAGGAATTGCTGAAAAGTTTTATGCGGTAGCACCCGCGTCTCGCGGGTGCAATTCGGTGTCCCGCCGAATTGTTTTTTTGGGGGAATGGCAAACGATTGTCCGTTGAAGAATCCAGCGTGACGCAGGATTCCACCCGCCGGAGGCGGGTGCTACCGTAGGATTCGATGATTCAAAACAAGATTACGGTCGAAACGATTCGCGCGATGAAAAGCCGCGGCGAGATAATTGCCTCGCTGACAGCGTATGATTTTCCCCTGACGAAACTGCTCGATGAAGCGGGCATTCCGCTCATTCACGTCGGCGATTCGCTGGGCATGGTTGTGCTCGGCTACCCCGACACCACGCACGTGACGATGGCCGAGATGGAGCATCACGTACGCGCCGCCGCCCGCGCGAAGCCCAATGCCTTGCTCGGTGCAGATTTGCCGTTCAAAAGTTACGAGACGGCGGGACAGGCGGTTGAGAATTCGAAGCGCCTCGTTGCTGCCGGCGCGGAGTTTGTGAAGGCCGAAGGCGGACGCGGCATCCTCGAGCAGGTTCGCGCGATAATTGCCGCCGGAATTCCATTTTGCGGACATCTGGGCATGTTGCCGCAACACGCCGTCGAAGAAGGCGGTTATCACATCAAAGGCAAGACAGGAACCGGAGCATCAGGCTTTGCTCGAGGACGCACAGGCGCTGGCAAACGCGGGCGCGTTTGCGATTGTCCTGGAACTGGTAACGCCACCGGTGGCCCAGGAATTGACCAAAGCTCTTCCGATTCCGACCATCGGCATCGGCAGCGGCCCTGACTGCGACGGGCAGATTCTGGTGACGCCAGATTTGATTGGCATGTTTCCGTGGTTCACACCGCGTTTCGTCAAACCACGGGCCAATTGTGCAGCGGAAATCAAGGCCGCCGTGGCCGCCTGGAAAAATTCCCTTATCAAATCTTAAAACTTTTCGTTGGCCCAAGTGTTGCTTTAGACAGGCGGAAATCGCATGGAATTGGAATCATTGATTGAATCGGCGGCGGCCAACGGCGCCAGCGACCTGCATCTGGAAGCCGGGATGCCGGCGGCGCTGCGCGTGCGCGGCGCCTTGCGGGTGACGGGCGAACCGATTGCGCCGAAAACCCTGCTGGACATGGCGCGGACGCTCATCGGCGAAAGCCAATGGCCGGCCTTCCTGGAACGGCGCTCGTATGACCTGTCCAAAACGATTCGCGGCGTCCGCTGCCGGATTAATGTGCTGCAATCCTCGCGTGGCGTCGGTCTGGCCATCCGCCTGCTCGCCACCTTTCAAGCCACAGTGGAAAAACTAAACCTGCTGCCGGACCTGAAAAAACTGGTCAAAAACACCCACGGCCTGATTCTGATTTGTGGTCCGACCGGCAGCGGCAAATCCTCGACACTGGCAGCCTTGATTCAGGAAATCAATCTTACCGATACCCGGCATATCGTCATGGTGGAAAGCCCCATCGAATACACCTTTCGCTCGCGCCGCGCCTATATCCGGCAACGTGAAGTCGGGCGCGACACGCCGAGTTTCGAGCAGGCCCTGCTGGATGCTTTGCGGGAGGACCCGGACGTACTGATGGTTGGCGAAATGCGCGACCCGGAAACGATGCGCCTGACCTTGAGCGCGTCAGAAACCGGCCATCTCGTCCTGGCCACGGTGCATTCCTCCACCTGCACCGAGGCGATCCAACGCGTGGCCTCGGCGTTCCCGGCGGAAATTCAAAGCGCCGTCTGCTCACAACTGGCGGATTGCCTCGTTGCCGTCGTCGCGCAACGGCTCCGGTTCCGGCAGGACTTGAACATCCTGGTCCCCGAATGCGAAATCCTGATGGCGACCCACGCCGTGAAAAACTTCATCCGCACCCGCGAATTTTTCAAAGTCATTACGGCCATCGAGACCGGCGCCGACCATGGCATGTGGACCTTCCAGCGTTACGCTAAATGGCTGGAAACCCGAGGCAACTTCTTCATCCCCGGCCAGGCTGCGGAACCGCCCGATAGCGAACCGGCCGAATCTCTCTCGGCCGCCACCACATTGCCGCCTATGACCACCAGCGCACCGAAAGTGGAAAAGAAAGCCAAGCCGCACGCCCCCCACGAAAGCGGCCGGATCGAAATCGAACCCGTCGAAGGCGAGTTCGGGAAGATTCTCAAGAAGCCGTAGTCAAACCGGGGTGCGGATTGCCACAATCAGTTGTTTCCTGCCCTTTCAGGGCACTTTGCGTTAAGTACATACTCCCGTTTTTCTTTAGGCTTGGACAGCCTTTGTCCAACCCCACCCGCTACGATGCCACAAAAATGAAAGGTAAGATATGAACAACGAACAACTCGAACTCGGCATCAATGGCAATAAATTACGGATGAGCGGAACGGGGTATCCGGCAATGCGGAACCGGCGCACTCGCGCCGATTGGTGGTTCGCTCAAATGCGGAACATTGTGAGCCGCGCCATGGACTGGGAAGCCGCCGGCCAGCCGCGCCCGGAACAAATCTGGATTCCCGGCGCCCACCGCGAAGTGGAAGTTTAACATGTCGGAGGGACGAGATCGGAGGGACGAGTTACACGAGTCCCTGAACTAATTCGCAAACGAGTTTAGGGGCTCACGGAGCTCGTCCCTCCGAAATTTCAGGCGGAATAGCCGCTGCTCACAAAATCCCGGATCCGCACGATTTCCTCCTCGATCATTGTGTGGACCTTTGGAAATTCGTGCCATTCCACGTTGATGCCGGCGGCCTTGAGCAACGGAATTTGCGAGCGCACCTGGACAATGGGCACCAGCGGGTCACCGGTGCCGTGGGTCATCAGCAACCGCTGCTGTCGCGCCACCGGCGGAAGCTCCTGCAACAATTTCTCCGGCTCATTGACCCAGCCGCTGATGCCGACGATCCCCGCGAACCGATGGGGATAACGCAATCCGACGTCGATGGCCATCAGACAACCCTGGGAAAAACCGCCGAAGGTGATTTGTTCCGCCGGAAATCCGCGCACGCGCAAATCGTCGAGCAGTTCAAAAAGCAGTTTCCGGCTGCGCTGCACGCCGGGCACGATGTCGTTCAAATCAAACCACGCATAACCGCCGTAATAGTCGTCCGGCGCGTTGACGAGCAGATAGTTCAGCCACGGCAGGTTCATGGCCTCCGGCAGCCAGCGGTAACCTTCGATGCTGTCGCCCAAGCCATGCAGCATCACCATCAACCGGCGGGAATTTTTTTCCCGGGCCGGGATCAGTTCGCTATGAAGCATGAACTATTTTGCAGCCGCGGCGACCGTTTTCAAGCGTTTAGCTTCCTGATCGAGCCACTGAATCAATTGCTGGCGTTGGCCGGCGGTGAGCCGGGACGCCGGATGGATGGCCTGGTACTTGGCCGGCGGCATTTCGTTGTAGCCCAATTCTTCGCTGGCGTTTTCCAGCCGCTTGGCGGCGCGTTCCGGGTCGTCCACCGGCCAGTCAGAAAGATTCAAATGTCGCCGCCCACCCTGCACGTCGTTCGCAATCAGCCATGACACCGGCGCGATATGGCTGTACCACGGCCACTGGGTTTCGTAGGAGTGGCAATCGTAACACGCGCCGCGGAACATCGCGGCGAGGGGTGCGGGCGGATTTTCGGCGGCCAGAAAATCATGAATCACCGGAGGATTTGTGCGCGCCGGATTCGTGAACTGCAACAAGGCGAACACGACGACGAGCACACCTAGAATCCATGTCAGTCTTTTCTTCATCCCGTTAGTCGGATGCACCAACAATGGGAAAAGTTCCCGCCCGAAGCAAACCTGAAAGTCGTATCACCCCCTTCCAAGCTTGTTGTTCAACCGGCTCAGGTTTAGCCTCCATCAGACTCAACCACATCCACCAATACGCGAAATATTTTATGCGCAATCTGATTCAGATTTTAAGTTTTCTCGCCTTTCTCAATCTCGCAGCGGCTCAACCGATTCGCACCGAATTGACGAACGCCACCACACCGGCGGAGGACACCAAATCCAACAGCGACAAAGTGCCGGACGGGTATGCGCTCACCGGCCAGTTCGACCGCGTCGTCGTGCTGCGTTTCAAAAACCAAACCGATTTGCTGGCCGGTTTGGAACGCATGGTAAAGGAATGCAAAATCCGCAACGCCGTCATCCTGTGCGGCATCGGTTCGGTGAAAAGCTATCATTACCATACGGTGAGCAACGGCGTCTTTCCCTCGAAAAATATCTTTGTGAAGAATCCCGCCGGCCCGGCCGATATCGCCGGCATGAACGGCTACGTGATTGACGGACGGGTCCATGCCCACATCACCTTCGCCGATCCCGACAAGGCGTTCGGCGGACATCTCGAAGCCGGAACGACTGTGTTCACCTTTGCCATCGTGACCGTGGGTGTGTTCAAGGACGGCATTGATCTCAACCGGGTGGACGACAAGAACTACCGGTAGCAGCCGTTTATCTCACGCCAGATACTTCCCGACATTCAAGGCGGTCGACAAAAATCTTTGCCCGCTTTGAACCGGAAGCAACCGGCCCTGCGACCATTTCCCGAGCCGGTAAATGGCGCCGAACGTAAAATCCGGCGCTTCCCCGCCCTGCCCGCCGACCAGTTCCGCGCCGCGCCGCACATTGTCAACCATCCACGCCGGCAACCGCGCATGATACGGATTGCGCCGCACCTCACCGGTATGGCACGCCAGGGCTGCCACCAAATCGCCAACAGCCGCAACGCCGAGCTCGACCAGCAGATCGGGTTCCGTCATTTGTCCCCAAAACTCCGTCTCGACCACCTGGCATTGAAAACCGGCGGGCAAAGTCTTGAGCGCGTCCAGGACCAGAGCATGTGTGCCGGCGTGAACGGGATGGCCGTCATGCTCATGCGGAACGAAAATCACGCGCGGCCGCTGTTCTGCGAGAATTCCGGCGATGACTTTAACCGCCGCCCGCCAATGCGTCCGGCTCTGTTTCCGTGATTTAAGAGTGATGTGCTGAAAACCTTGTTCCTTCGGAACCATCAAACCAAAGCCCAGCGACGCGCAGGCGCTTCGCAGTTCACGCAGTCGCGCCGTCCGCCGCTCCTTTTTGCTGCCCAGCGTGACGGCGACGTTGATGACGTTCCACTTCGATTCGCGCAACAGTCGCAGCGCCAGCCCGCCAACGATGCATTCGTCGTCCGGATGCGGCGAGAAAATCAAAGCCTTGGGTGCGTCTTCCGACATTCTGGACTGCTGTGGGATTTTTTGCGAACGGCCCAGCGGCAACTTTTCCCCACGGCGCAGCAACCGCGCCTGTTCGGAAACATATTTTTGGAAAGGATTCACAGATTCAACCGGCCTTGATTAAACACGACCAAAACCCGGATGAACAGAAAAGTTTCCCTTCTCCGGCCGCTGCGCGGCACCCGCTCCCCGCCCGGCGGGGGGAGGGACGGGGCGAGGGGCGCAAATTAATGTTCACCCCGAATTTCATCCACGGCAGGCTATTTTCGCCTCACCGTTGTGCCGCCAAACAACAATCGCAAACTGTTCATCACCACAACGACGGTGCTGCCTTCGTGGCCGACCACGCCGATGGGCAGCGGAATCCTGCCGAGCATCGCGAACGACACCAGCACCACCACCGTGCCGAGCGAAATGAACAGATTTTGCCGGATGATGCGCCGCGCCCGCTGGCTCAGGCGAAAGGCGGCCAGAAAATTTTCGAGCCGGTCGTTCATCAACACCACGTCCGCCTGTTCGAGCGCGGCGTCGGCGCCCCGCGCGCCCATGGCCACGCCGATATGCGCCGCCGCCAGGCTCGGCGCGTCGTTCACCCCGTCACCAATCATCGCCACCCGGCGACCGTCTTCGCTCAACGCACGAATCGCCTCAACCTTTTGTTCCGGCTTCAATTCCGCGCGCACATCATCGAGATTCAATTTCGCGCGCAGATGCTCCGCCGTCGCCTTGCGGTCGCCG
This sequence comes from uncultured bacterium, assembly GCA_963708305.1. Taxonomy (GTDB): domain Bacteria; phylum Verrucomicrobiota; class Verrucomicrobiia; order Limisphaerales; family UBA11358; genus UBA11358. The sequence continues at coordinate 307,788 of CAVPSH010000001.1, forward strand.
GTCAAAACCACCGTGCGCAAGCCTTCGTCCCGCAGTTCCTGAATCACAGTGGCGGATTGCGGGCGAATGTCGTCGCGCAAAATGACGCGGCCCACCAAATCACCGCCCTCGGCCCAAACCTCGGAAAAACCGGCCTCCACCGGGTTTGGGAGCGCCGGCGTCTTGCCGGTGGGTGGCGAAGAAACGTCTTTGGAACTCGCCGGCAAGATGCCGGGGTTCCCGGGCCGCTCAAACCAATCACGTCCGCCGAGGCGGTATTCGATACCGTCGCGCCGGGCAAGCAAACCCTGCCCCGTTACCGACTCAAAATGCTCGAATTCGATCGGCTCCAGTTTCTGTTGCTTGCCGTGGCGGGTGATAGCACGGGCGAGGGGATGCGTCGAAAGCCGTTCCAGGGAGAAGGCCAGCCGCGCGATTTCCGATTCGCGTCCGGGCGGGAAACTTTCAATTGATTCGACACGCAATTCGCCGGTTGTGAGCGTGCCGGTCTTGTCGAGCGCCACGATGTTCGTCTCGGCCAGTTTTTCCACCGCCGCACCGCCGCGGAACAGGATGCCGTGCCGCGCGCCCCACGCGATGGCCGCGAGCACCGCCGACGGAATCGAAAGCACCAGCGCGCACGGCGATGAGACGACCAGCAGCGTCATCGCGCGGTAAAAGGCGCTGTGCGATTCGACGGCGGACTCAAAGGGCGCGAGCCGGAAACCAAGCCACCAGACGAAAAACATCGCGAACGAAAGCCCGATGACAACGTAAGTGTAAACCGTGCTGAATTTGTCAGTGAACTGCTGCGCGGGCGCTTTCTGCTGCTGGGCGTCTTTGATCAGCGTAATGATTTTTTGCAGTGCGCTTTCGGCGGCGGGCCGCGCGACGGCCATCTCGACCGCTCCCCACAGGTTGATGGTGCCCGCCAACGTAGTGTCGCCGACGGCCTTTTTCACCGGCGTGGCTTCGCCGGTCAGATTCGATTCGTCCGCGGCGGTATTGCCCTTGACGATTTCGCCATCCACGGGAAATTGCCCGCCGGGTTTGATGAGCAGGCGCATGCCCGGTTTGAGCAGCTCGACCTTGACCTCGCGCTCATTTCCCTGAGGATCAATCACCGTGGCGACTTTGGGCGCGTCGCGAAAGAGCGAGCGGATTTCCTTTTGCGTGCGCCCGAGCGCGAAATGCTCCAGCGCGCCGGAGAGTGAGAAGAGAAACAGCAGTGTCGCGCCTTCCGCCCAGGCACCGATGGAAGCGGCGCCCACGGCCACAAAAAGCATCAGAAAATGCACGTCAATCGTGCGCTTCCGTAGTCGTTCCCAGACCTCTTCCGCCGGATAAAAACCGCCGGCCAGATAAGCCGCGATGAAGCTGAGAACCGACAGGGTGGGATGGCCAAACCGGCCGAGGAAAAAGCCGGCCAATCCAAAGAGACCGCACAAAATCGCGGCGGCAAGCTGGGTTTTCCACTCGTCAATCTCGCCGACGTGTTCGAGAAATTCGACGTCGCGCGGCACGACTTTCGGAAATGGCATGTCCCGCCAGCGCCAGAAGGTCGGCGCGGTCGGGCACGTGACCCGCGCAATGGTTGTCGTTGGACCGTCGTTTTGAATCGTGATTTTCTTGCGCTCGTCCCCGGACAACGGCGTGTCGCACGAGAAGCAGTCGCCCTCGCCGCTCAGCAAGGAGCACATCTGGCCGGCATCGGCGGTTCGGGCCGTCTGAAATTGGCTGGTGATGCGCTCCGTCAGCCGGGCCACATCGGCGCGGCCCAGCGTGGCCACGGAGATTTTCCGCCGGGCGCGGTCAATGGTCACCGCTTCCAGCGTTGGCTCCTCGGCCAGCGTGTCCACAACCGAGCGCGCGAGGCAGGCATTGGCCTCGGGCGGCCCGGTGCGATGAGCGGACGGCGAATTCATGGTCAATCATTTTTAACATACCGCCAGACGCGGCGCGACGCAAAAGGAACTGCCGACCCCGCCGCCCGGATTGCCCTTGAATTTTCGATTGGACTATGAAATTTAAGGGTCCAGAGTACAGTCGTGATTGAAAGACGGTATTACCGTGTATGAATGCTCGACGACTTATGCTGATAGCGGCCACTGTTCTATTGGTGAGCGCCGTACTGATTTTTTACCGGCAGTATTCGCGAACCAGGGTCGATAGTTCAGTAAGGCTTGCCATGGCTGTGGAAAGCTATTCACGAGACTACGTTTCGCGCGGGCAGCGCGTGCCGTCTTCGGTGACGCTTCGGGATTTGGTTAACAGCGGATACATTTCAGCCAAAGAAGTCCGGGCATTTGATGGCCTGGAGGTCACAATGTATCCGACAGCCAGCACCGATCCCCAGGCCATTTTGGTTCGCGTGCGGATGCCAGATGGCGTCCAATATGTCACGCGGGCCGACGGCAGCACCCGGCAGGAATTGCGAAAATGACTCCGCGGTGAAATCCGAGAGTCCGGATGGCAGTCCAGAGGCGGCCGCTCACCGCCGCGACCCGATGTTGACCCGGCCGCCCAAATCGTAATCATTCGCTTGCGCCATGATCATCGCCCGGCGCCGAGCCCGGCATGGCACGATGCATGGCCAGCTTTGGCTTTCCTTTGAGGAAGGAAGGCAATCCTTGTTCCCCAAGGTAACGTCCTGAAAATTTTTCAATTTGGCCTGTTCAAGCCATGCCGGTTCTGGCAGTTTAACCGGACATCTTTTGCAGAAAATGCAGGGACAGGAGAAGCGCATGGACAAAGCAAACACGAAGAATCAAACATTGATTTCATGGGTCAACGAAATGGCCGAACTCTGCCAGCCGGAGCGCATCCATTGGTGCGACGGGTCGGCGGAGGAGGATCAGATGTTGTGCGAGCTGATGGTCAAGAGCGGCACGTTCACCCGGCTCAACGAAAAGAAGCGCCCCGGCTCGTATCTGGCGCGTTCGCATCCCAGCGACGTGGCCCGCGTGGAAGACCGGACGTTCATCTGTTCCCGGACGAAGGACGAAGCCGGGCCGACGAACAATTGGGCCGACCCCGCCGAGATGAAACAAAAGCTCCTTGGCCTGTTCCAAGGTTGCATGAAAGGCCGAACGATGTATGTGATTCCGTTTGCGATGGGGCCGCTCGATTCGCCCATTTGCAAAATCGGCATTGAAATCAGCGATTCGCCGTACGTCGTTGTCAACATGCGCATCATGACGCGCATGGGTCAGGCCGTGCTGAACAAGCTGGGCCCGAACGGCACGTTCATTCCCTGCCTGCATTCGGTAGGCGCCCCCTTGAAGCCCGGTCAAAAGGACGTTTCCTGGCCGTGTGAAGGCGACCCGAAAAACAAATACATCGTTCATTTCCCCGAGGAACCCTCCATCTGGTCGTACGGCTCCGGCTATGGCGGCAACGCGTTGCTCGGCAAGAAATGTCTGGCGTTGCGCATTGCCTCCACCGTGGCGAAGAAGGAAGGCTGGATGGCGGAACACATGCTCATCCTTTGTTTGACTTCGCCGGAGAAGAAAAAATATTACATCGCCGCGGCGTTTCCGAGTGCCTGCGGAAAAACGAATCTGGCCATGATGCAGCCGACGGTGCCGGGCTGGAAAGTCACGACTTTGGGAGACGACATCGCCTGGATTCGCGTCGGCAAGGACGGACGGCTTTACGCCATGAATCCGGAGACGGGCTTTTTTGGCGTGGCCCCGGGCACCTCGGCGAAAAGCAATCCCCATGCACTGGCGGCCTGCGCGAAAAACACAATCTTTACGAATGTCGTGCTGACGCCGGACAATGACGTTTGGTGGGAAGACATGGGTGTGCCCGCGCCGGCCAAAGGCATTGACTGGCAGGGCGACGAATGGACGCCTGACAACGGCAAAAAAGGCGCGCATCCGAACTCGCGCTTTACGGCTCCGGCGGCGCAATGTCCGGTCATTGATCCCGACTGGCAAAATCCCGAGGGCGTGCCGCTCTCGGCCATTCTCTTCGGCGGACGCCGGCCCCACACCATTCCGCTGGTGAACGAGGCGTTTGATTGGGACCATGGCGTGTTCATGGGTTCCGCCTGCGGTTCGGAAACCACCGCCGCCGCGCTCGGCCAGGCCGGCGTGATGCGGCGCGACCCGTTCGCCATGCTGCCGTTCTGCGGCTACAACATGGCTGATTATTTCGCTCACTGGCTCTCCTTCGCGCAGCGCACGGACCGCGCCAAACTGCCAAAGGTTTATTTCGTGAACTGGTTCCGCAAAGCGGCGAACGGCAGATGGCTCTGGCCCGGCTACGGTGAAAACAGCCGCGTGCTCAAGTGGATTTGCGAGCGGGTTGAAGGGACCGGCAAGGCGCAGAAGACGCCCATCGGGAATTTGCCCACGCCGGACGTACTGGATGTCTCGGAATTGCATCTGTCCGCCGACGATCTCCAGGAACTGCTCGCCGTGGACACAGCGGGGTGGAAGAACGAGGTCAAGGACGTGGCCGCGAACTATGCCAAATTCAATGGCAAACTTCCGAACGCATTGAGCGAACAGCTTGAAAATCTCCGGAAAAGGCTGGGTTGAGCGCCATCTCCCACTTTTACCATAAGTCATCGGGAGCGATGTCGTGCTGGAGTTGGTTACGCCAACGTCATGTCCGGCAGGGATTGCCCTCTGCGGGACATTGAGAACTTCGCGGAAAATCTGTTCGAACCCTCGAAATTCCTTCAGAAAATCCGCATTGGCTGGACGCCAAGCGTTGACGCAGCTGATTAGGCGGGTTTGGGTCCGTCCAAGTGGATAACACATCGGCAATTACACATTTTCGGAGCGAAAAATGCTATAGGCGATGTCATGCGTCATCCGCACATTCTTTTGAAATCTGGCAATGACATTAATGCTGAACGACTTACAAAATCATTCGGCAGTGCTGTGACACATTTTGGTAATGAAATAGCAAGTCCCGACTGGCGGGATGAGTTCGCTCCCGCATCGTCGTTGGAACATTTTGACAGGTCCATCTTTTGAATCGTGCCTGCTCCGACAAACTAAACGCCATGCCATCCTCGTCCCACCAATCTCGATTGCGTTTCTTTCAGAACGGCGCGTTGGGTCAAATCGCCAGGATGATTTTCAGGCGGGGATTGGTTCTCATCACCGCAGCGTGCCTGAGCGCAATCGCGCGCGCTGACGAAGACGGTGTGTCCATCCTGGTTGTCAACCAGGGTGGTTATCGTCCGGTCTATGTGGATTACGTGTACGGATTGCGCCCAATCTTGACGACGAATTTGTCGAAACCGGTGATGATTTATCAGGAGAATCTCGACTTCACGCACTTCACCCGGAACGACTACCGCCAGGAACTGGCCGGGTGGCTGCGCAACAAATACCGGGGAAACAAATTGGACGTTATTGTTGCCTCCGGCCGGAAATCAATTGACTTCGCTCTGAAGGCGCGAATCTCGGCGTGGCCGGGGGTGCCCATCATCGCCATTGGAAACCGGGAGACCCTGACCAATGAACTGGCCGGACAAACCAATGTCACCGGATTCATTGTTGATAATGATATCCAGGCCACCTTGAAAACGGCCGTGCAGTTGTTACCCGGCACGCGCCGGATTGCTTTCGTTTCCCCCGGCGGCACGGCGGGCGATGCCTCAGAATCCTACCAGCGCGATTTGCAGCGCGCCGAGGGTTTTTGCGCGAACCGCTTTGAATTGCTCAAGCTGGTGGGGTTGACGATGGCCGATACCAAGCATCGTCTGGCGGAATTGCCACCGGAGACGATTGTGTTTTACGACGACATTCGCACTGACGGATCGGGGCCAGTCATGCTTCCCTGGGCGGCAGCGGAAGAATTAAGCTCGGTTTCAACGGCACCCATGTTCAGTTATTCCAGATTTTATGTTGGAAATGGCATTGTCGGGGGAATGTGCATCAACAATGCGACGCTGAATTCGGAGATTGCCGGCCAAATCGCCTCAGTCATCCGGGCAGGCAACGCCGATTCCGTCCCCACCGCGCGGGATCAAAGCAGCCGCTTCGTGTTCGATTGGCGCCAGTTGCAAAAATACCATTTGAGCGCAACACAGATTCCGCCCAACAGTGAAGGCCGTTTCCGCCCGCCGACCTTGTGGCAGGCTTATCATGTGATTGTCATTGTCGTTCTGGCCGCGCTCGCGGTGCAAACCTTATTGATCCTGGCGTTATTATGGCAACGCCGACAGATGCGGCGAACCGAGGAGGAATTGTCCAGTTCTCAATTGATGCTCCGCACCGTGCTCGACACCATTCCCCACCATGTTGTCTGGAAAGACCGCAATGGCATCATCCTTGGCTGCAACCGAGCGGTGATACAAGAGTGCGGGAACATTATCGGCAAAACCGACTACGAGACCGGTGCCGCCAAATACGCCGAACAATACCGCGTTGATGACCTGGAGGTCATGGAAAAGAACCAGCCCAAACTCAATTTCGAGGAACCGCAAACCCGGAAGGATGGCTCGATCGGATGGTACCGGACCAGCAAGGTGCCGTTGCATGACAAAGACAGTCGGGTCTTCGGCATTTTGGGGACATACGACGACATCACCGAACTCAAGCGGGCCGAGGAGGCGGTGCGGGAAAGCGAGCGGAGATTGCGAACTTTGGCGGAGGCCTCTTTCGAAGGCATTTGTGTCAGCGAACACAGCCGTATTCTGGATGTCAACGACCAGTTCGCCACCATGTTCGGCTACGAACGGAATGAATTGGTCGGGCGCGACATTCTCATATTAATTGCACCCGAATGGCGCGCTGCCGTCGCTGAACGGGTTCACTCCGGCGAAGGAAAACGGTTTGAGCATCAATGTCTGCATAAAGATGGAAGCACCTTCGAATGCGAGGCACAGTCAAAGACCCTTTTCTGGAATGATCGCGAGGTACGCGTGTCCGCCGTGCGCGACCTGACCGAGCGCAAGGAACTGGAAGCGCAATTGCGGCAATCGCAGAAGATGCAGGCCTTCGGCCAGTTGGCTGCCGGGGTCGCCCATGATTTCAACAACATCCTCACCGTCATCCAGGGCAACGTCTCCCTCCTGCAAATGGGCCAGCTCTCCCAGACCGAACAAGCCTCCGCCAACGCCGAAATCTTCCGCGCCGCCCAGCGCGCCGCCAACCTGACCCGCCAGTTGCTCACGTTCAGCCGCCGCCAGCCCATGCAACCCAAGGACCTCGACCTCAACGAGGTCGTCGCCAACATCACCAAAATGTTGCGCCGGCTCATCGGCGAGGACATCGCTCTGGAAACCCGTTACGCCCCCGGCGGCGCCCCCATCCACGCCGACCCGGGCATGTTGGAACAGGTCCTTATGAACCTGGCCGTCAATGCCCGCGATGCCATGCCCAAAGGTGGCCGGCTAACCGTGGAAACCGTCCCCGTCACTCTCACCAACACCACCCGGTTTACCAAACACACCGCCCGGCCCGGCGAGTTTATCCGCCTGTCCATCACCGACACCGGCTGCGGCGTGGCGCCTGAACATCTGCCCCACCTCTTTGAACCCTTCTTCACCACCAAGGACGTGGGCAAAGGCACCGGTCTGGGACTCGCGACTGTCTTTGGCATCGTCGAACAACATCTGGGTTGGATTGAAGTCGAAAGCCAGCTCAACCAGGGAACCACCTTCCACGTTTATATCCCACGCCTGGCCCAGAAGCTTGTTAACGGAGAGCAACCGACGGCCCCGGCCGAGGTGTCGGGTGGCAACGAGACGATTCTGCTGGTGGAGGATGAGACCGCCTTGCGCCGGTTGATGCAACGTGTGCTGGAACGGCATGGGTACCATATCCACGCCGCCGTTTCGGGCGTGCAGGCCCTGGAAATCTGGCGCGAGCGCCGGGAAGGCATTGACATCCTGGTCACCGACATGGTCATGCCTGACGGCATGAACGGCCGGGAACTGGCTGACCGCTTGCGGACCGACAAACCCGACCTTAAGATCATTTACTGCAGCGGTTACGCCAACAACATGCCCGGCAAGGATTCGCCCCTGCGCGACAACGAGAGCTTCCTCGAAAAACCTTTCGAACCCGCCAGACTCCTCCAGAAAATCCGCGATTGCGCGGACATGACAAATTAATTTGCCGGCCCGTCCACTGCCAGTTCAGTGAACTTTGCCGTTCCGATGTCCATTTCTGCGTCCAGGACGTTTGGGATGTTCATCCAGATTTCGCGACAGATACACGTGCCGGGTTTCCTGGCCGAAGCCGGTCTGACGCAGGAACGCCAGGGCATCGGCATTGTCCTCGTCAGTGTCCACCAGCATGATGCGCGCTTCGCGATCGATGAAGAGTTGCGTCAATTGGTTCAGCAACCGCCGGGCAACGCCATGCCGCTTGTAACGCGGGGACACCCCAAGCCATTCCAGCCAGCCATATCGCCAGGCGCTGCGCGGTTTATCCATCATGCAGCCCAGCGCAAATCCGATGACCTTTTCATCGCCCTCAGCCACCAGGCAGGTTTCTTCGTCCGAACGAAACAATTCGAGAATCTCGTATTCATCCCAACTGCGATACAGCGTCGGCAGGTCTTCAGCCGTGAAAAGCCTTTGTCCCAGTCGAAAAACTGGAGGCAGGTCCTTTAACTGCATCTGCCTCAATATAATATTGCCATTTGGAGCCTTGCTTGGCCCCCGATTAGGTTTCATACCGGCTGAATTTTACGGGGAGGGATTATCCGGCAACAGGGAAAAAGAAAAAAGTTTTCATAAGTACTTTATAGTCAGAAAAATAATATACCGTTGACAGCTGAATGCCGATTTTAGGCAAAATCGGTAAAAGGCAGCGACAAAAGCTCCAAAAGACCAACAAAACAGCGAGTATTGACCTTCAATGCAGCATCGTTTTGACCATGGCCAGCGCCTCGTCCAGTTTGCTGGCATCTTTGCCGCCACCGCGTGCGTTGTCCGGTTTACCGCCGCCCTTGCCTCCGACGATCGGCGCGATTTGCTGAATGATTTTGCCGGCCTGCACCTTCCAGAGAAAATCGGACGTGACCGCCGCGACCAACGCCACGCTGCCCGCCTCCGAACCGCCGCCCAGAACAATCACGCCCTTGAAACGCTCTTTCAACGAATCGGCGACGGCCTGGAGGAAGTCACCGTCCACCGCGCCAAGGTTGTGAATAATGACCGGGATATCGTTTACCTTCTGGATTTCCTCCAGCAAACGGCTGGCGGCATTTGAAGCTTCGCGTTGTTGCGCCGACTTGAGTTGCTTTTCAACCATTTTCTGGTGTTCGAGCAACGCCTCGATTTTCTTTTCCAACTCGTGCACCGGTGAATTGACCTTGTCCGAGAGCGATTGGATCAGCGTGACTTCGTCGGTGGCCCGGCGATAAGCTTCCAGCCCGGCAACCGCCTCAATGCGCCGCACACCGGCGGCAATCGCGCCCTCACCGATGATGCGGAACAAACCAATCTCGCCCGTGGCCCGCGTATGCGTGCCGCCGCATAGTTCCATCGAATAACCATTCAACTGCCCTGCCCCGCCTCCAATCTGGACGACGCGGACAGTGTCGCCGTATTTGTCGCCAAAGAATTGCATTACGTCCTTGCGCGATTTCACGTCGGCGTAGGGAACTTCCACCCACGACACGCCGGTATTTTCCAGGATGCGTTCGTTCACGAGTTTTTCGATGTCGGCCACCTGCTGCGGCGTGAGCGGCCCGCTGTTGAAATCGAACGTGAGCTTGTCCGGGCCGACAAACGAGCCTTTCTGCGAAGCATCATGGCTCACAACCTCGTGCAACGCCCAGTGCAGCAAATGCGTGACGGTGTGGTGGCGCTGGATGGCGTTGCGGCGTGCGGTATCCACTGCCAGTTCCACCTGGGCGCCGACTGCGGGCGGTTCATCAGTCTCGATAAGATGCAGCCACGTCGAATGAACCTTCTTTGTGTCAACCACCGGCCAAAGATGTGCGCCGATGGAAATAATTCCCGTATCGCCAACCTGTCCGCCCATTTCAGCATAAAAAGGTGACTCCGGCAAAATAACCGCCCAGCGTTTCTCCTGCGGGATGGTTTTGAGAACACGCGAGGAGATCTTTGTCCTCTCATACCCGACAAAATCCGTTGCCGCCACTAAATCCACGTCGTCCTGCACGGTCACGACGGTTTTCTTCTGGGCAGCCCGGGCGCGGGCGCGCTGTTCTTCCATCAACTTTACAAAGACGTCCCGATCCACCGTCATGCCGCGTTCGCGGGCCATCAATTCGGTGAGGTCGAGTGGAAAACCGTAGGTGTCGTAGAGTTTGAAGGCAAATTCACCCGAAATCACCTTGCTGCCAAAATCGGTGATCTCAACAATCGGACCCCCTTTGGGCACCGGGAACTCGACGACGTTCGTGGAAACCCGCCGGGCCTCTTCGGCAAAGAGCTCAATGCCCCGGTCCAGCGTCTTATTGAACATTTCCTCTTCAACACGGATGACTTCCTGGATGTGTTTCTTCCGGGCGCGGACCTCGGGAAACACATCACCCATCGTATCGGCGAGCACGGTCACGAGTTTGTAGAAGAACGGCCCTTTGAAACCGAGTGCACGGCTGTAGCGCACGGCCCGCCGCAGAATGCGGCGCAGGACATAACCGCGCCCTTCGTTCGACGGCTGGATGCCGTCGGCAATCGCAAAGCCGAGCGTGCGGATATGATCAGCGATGACCCGGAAAGCGATGTCCATCGTGTGCTGGGGACCAAGCGTTGAGAGATCCACCGGCGGGAGTGTGCTGCCATATTGTTTCCCGCTCAATTTCTCCAGCGCGTCAAAAATCGGACGAAAGATGTCGGTCTCGTAGTTCGAGATTTTTGCGTTGGCGAAATCCTTGAAATTCTTCGTGCCCTGAATGATCGAGGTGACGCGTTCGAAGCCCATGCCGGTGTCCACGTGCCGCGCCGGCAGCGGGCTGAACGAGCCGTCGGGGTTGGCATTGAACTGGATGAAAACAAGGTTCCAGATTTCAATGCAACGGGCGTCGCCTTTGTTCACCAGACTGCCGTTGGTGTTGCCGCCGGGCGTGAGGTCCACGTGCAGCTCGGAACAGGGACCGCACGGACCGGTGTCGCCCATCATCCAGAAATTATCCTGCTTGCCGCCATAGACAATGTGGACGGCCGGATCGAGTCCGGCAGCGCGGAACTTTTCAGCCCAGCAGTTCCAGGCCTCTTCGTCGCGCTCGGAAGGGTCGCCTCGGGACTTGTCGGGATTATAAATCGTGGCGTACAGTCGTTCCGGCGGAAATTTCCAGACTTCGATGACCAGTTCCCACGCCCAGTCAATTGCCTCCTTTTTGAAGTAATCCCCGAAGCTCCAGTTGCCGAGCATCTCGAAGAAAGTGTGGTGATAGGTATCCAGACCGACGTCTTCCAGGTCGTTGTGTTTGCCGCCGGCACGGATGCATTTCTGGGTGTCGGCCGCCCGGCCGGGCTTATACGGACACCGGGTCTGCCCCAGGAAAATCGACACGAACTGGTTCATGCCCGCGTTGGTGAACAACAAGTTCGGCGAATCGGGCAACAGGCTCGAAGACGGCACGATGGTGTGCTGCTTCGACTTGAAGAAATTGAGAAAGTCCTGCCGGATGTGGCTGCTCGGGCGAATTGAAGCGGATGTCGTCATTGTGAATTAACAAAGAGACAAATTATGCCAATGACCGAGGCAAGGCGAGTTGGAAGTTTATCTGGATTTTGCCTATGGACATTGACGGATGGGGTCTGTTCCCGTTCCGGAAGCGGCAGAATTCCTGCTGACCAGGTGTCACGGCCAAATTGACGGGTGGATTGAATGTGCAACAAAAATTGATTTCAAAATCGCAAAATTGGTTTAACGGCAAATCAAGGCGCGAGGTACGGTTGAATTGCCACAATCTGGATGAAAAATAGACCAGCCAAAGTAGCGCTGCGCACCTGTTTGGTTTACGCCGTAATTGGGAGCGCCTGGATACTGCTTTCCGGCCGGGTGTTGTTTGCCCTCGTTTCCGATCCGGCAATCCGCAACCGATTGGAGATCTACAAGGGTTGGGCATTTGTCGCCATCACGGCCCTGGCGCTTTACTTCCTGTTGCGAAGCCAGTTGCGGCGCACGGCAGAGGAATCTGTGGAACGCCGGCAGGCAGAGGAAGGATTGCTGGAAAAAACCACGCTGCTGGAAGCCCAGCTCAACTCCTCCATTGAAGGAATTCTGGTCGTGGACAACCGGGGAAAGAAGGTCATCCAGAATCAGCGCACCATTGACCTGTGGAAAATTCCACAGGACATCGCCAATAATCATGATGACGAAAAGCAGGTCCAGTTCGTCATGAACCAGACCAAAAACCCGGAAAAGTTTGTCGAAAAAGTTGTTTACCTTTACTCGCATCCCAACGAAATCAGCCGGGATGAAGTTGAATTGAAAGACGGAACCGTTTTGGACCGGTATTCCGCGCCTGTGGTCGGCAAGGATGGAAAGTGCTACGGAAGGATTTGGAGTTTCCGTGACATCTCCCACACGAAGCGGGCGGAAGAGGCTTTGAAACAAAGTCAGGAGCGGTTGCGTGAAGTGATGCGGAGTACGCGTTGCATCCTCAATTGCGGAGAAGTGGAGGCGCCCGAAGGCTGGCGCGAACGGGTCATGAATGAGCTGACGATCTTCCACTGGAATTTCCCCGTGCTGAATGAAGAGGCGGCGCAGGGGGTGTTTCCGTTGGACGTGCCGCCGGACAAGACCTATCAGCAGGTCTGGAGTGAGAGCCGCAACCCGGAGGATTTTAATGAGATGCACAAGGTTACCCGGGAGGCATTCCTCCATGACAAACCGTTTTATCGAAATGAGTTTCGTTGCACGGACAAGCACGGGATTGAGCACTGGATGCAGGAATTCATCACCATCCACAAGCTGGCAGAGAACCGCTGGCAGATTTTCGGCATCAACACCGACATCACCGATTTGAAGAAAAGCGCAAGCGCCTTGCGGGAGAGTGAAGCCAAATTCCGCTCTTATGTTGAACATGCACCGTCGGCTGTGTTCGTGGCCGATGAGAAAGGCCGCCTGGTGGACTGCAATCCCGCCGCCGTCAATTTGCTGGGCTATGACGCTGCGACTTTGTTGGGCACCTCCATCAAGGATTTACATCCCGCCGAAGACCTTGAGGAAGTGCGCCAGGCGTATCAGATCCTGGCAACCGAGAAGCATGTTGAGGGTGAATACCGTTTCAAGCGGCGGGATGGAAAATTGATCTGGGTTTCACTCCGTGCCGTCATGACTGAAAGCGGCTTGTCCATTGGTTTTTGCCAGGACATCACCGAACGCAGACAGGCAGCGGAAGCCACTGCCAACGAACGCCAATTGCTCCGCACGTTGATTGATCTGCTGCCGGAAACTTTTTACGTCAAGGACCTGGGGAGCCGTTTCCTGGTTGCCAACGAGGCACTCGCCAAACACTTCGGAAAGAAGAGCCCCTCCCAAATCGTTGGCCGGACGGACGCGGACTTTTACCCCAACGAAGCGGCTGCCGCGTTCCGGGCGGCGGAATTGAAGGTCCTCAACGGCGAACCGCTCATTGACCATGAGGGCAAAGGCGTCAGCCCCGCTGGCCAGAAATGTATCCACCTGACAACCAAAGTACCGTTCCGGGACAGCCAGGGACGGATTCAGGGCCTGGTGGGAATTGGGCGCGACATCACCGAACGCAAACAAGCCGAGGAGGAATTGCACCGACTTAACCGGTCGCTCGAGACTCTCAGCAAATGCAACGAGGTGGTCGTGCGGGCCACCGACGAAACCACGCTGCTGACGAAGATTTGTCAAATCATAACGGAGATTGGCGGATTTCGATTGGCCTGGGTGGGCTATTCGGAGCAGGACGAATCCAAATCCGTGCGTCCCGTTGCTTGGGCCGGGGCAGGAGCCGGCTATCTTGAAAATCTGCAAATCTCCTGGGCGGACACGGAACGCGGCCGCGGCCCAACCGGCACGGCCATCCGCACCGACCGACCGACCACTTTCGCGAATCTGGCCGAGAACCCCGACTTTGGGCCCTGGCGGGAAGAGGCGTTGCGTCATGGCTTCAGCTCCAGCATCGGCCTGCCACTCAAGACGGATGCCAAAATATTCGGCGCTCTAACGGTTTACGCTTCACAGGCGGGTGCCTTCAACCCGTCGGAAACAGCGCTGTTAATGGAGCTGGCCGATGACCTGGCCTTCGGCATTGCCACCCTGCGAAACCGGGTCCAGCGCAAGCACCTCGAGGAACAACTCCGGCAGTCGCAAAAAATGGAAGCCGTCGGCCAGCTCGCGGGCGGGGTGGCGCATGACTTCAACAACCTTCTCACCGTCATCCAGGGCAATGCTTCCCTGTTGTTGAATCCGCAGATCGACCCCGCGGAGAGGTCCGGTTGTTCGCGCCAGATTGTCCAGGCCGCCGAACGCGCCGCCAGCCTGACACGCCAGTTGCTCATTTTCAGCCGCAAGCAGGTCATGCGGCCGGCCAACGTGGACTTGAACGAGGTGGTTGCCAACATGACCAAGATGCTGCGGCGCGTTTTGGGCGAGGACATTGTACTGCAAACCAACTATGTGTCCGATCTGGCCCTCATTCACGCCGACACCGGCATGATCGAACAGGTGCTCATGAATCTCCTGGTCAACGCGCGCGACGCGATGCCCACCGGCGGACAGTTGAGTATCAGTACCAGCAAGGAGGAATTTACCAAGGCGCAGGTGGAAAAAAATCACGACGCGGTCGCCGGGACGCACGTTCGCCTTGCCGTCAGAGACACTGGTTGCGGCATTCCCAAGGAAAACCTACTGCGCATTTTTGAGCCGTTTTACACCACCAAGGCAGTGGGCAAGGGCACGGGGCTGGGACTGGCCACCGTTTACAGCATTATCCAACAACATCGCGGCTGGATCACGGTGTCGAGCGAAGTCAACAAAGGCACCACCTTTAACATCTATTTCCCGGCTGTGGAAGGCGATCGGGCAGGAAAGGAACCCGGCCTCGCCGCCGCCAAACTGCCCCACGGGACGGGCACCATTTTGGTGGTTGAAGATGAACTGGCTGTGCGTGTGCTGGTCTCCAATCTGCTCCAGCGTTGCGGTTACACCGTCCTGGCGGCGGAATCCGGCGTGGCGGCCTTGAAAGTCTGGCAGGAACATCAGGACCGGATTCAACTTTTGCTGACCGATATCATCATGCCCGACGGCATGAACGGCTATGAACTGGCCCAACAATTGCAGGCCGCCAAACCCGGACTCAAGGTCGTCTATACCAGCGGTTACAGCGGCGAGGTGGTTGGCAAAAGTCTCAGTCTGGTCGACGGCGCCAACTTTCTCCAGAAACCGTATCTGCCCCAAAAACTCCTGCAAATTTTACAGGACCATCTCGGTCATAACTAGCAAGACATTATCGGCCGGAAGTGCCTTCCCTTCCCCGGGGCGGCCAGAAGAAAAGCGCAAGCGCGGCGGCAGACAGCAAGGCCGCGGTCAACGGTACCAGGAACAGGTGATGAAAATCGGTCGTGCCATTCCGCAGGAACGTTTCCTGCGCCAGCCGCGGACAGATGCTGTTGGCCACCAGCACACCCATGCCGAGAATCATGACGTTGAAAAGTCCCTGCGCGCTGGCCCGCACGTCCTTGGGAAAATATTCCTCCGCAAAAATGTAAACGGCCGCAAAGAAAAAGGCATAACAGATGCCGTGGAGAATTTGCACCAGAATGATCAGCGCTGGATTTTGAGGGAAAAATGCCCAGACCGCGAAGCGCACGGGATACGCCAGAATACCGAGAATCATGGTGGCGCGGTAGCCGAGGCGCCTCAAGGTCGCGCCGAGAATGAACATCGTGAGCAACTCGGCAATTTGACCAACGCTCATCACCGGCATGATCCAGTTGCCGGGAATGCCGACGCCGCCCGCGTCCCGGCCCGCGCCCAGAAACGAACCCGCCCAGTTGAAATAACAATTGTGCACGACGGCATCGAGGAACGTTACCATCCACAACACCAGGACAAAGGGATGCCGCAGGAGTTTTAGCGCCTCAGCCCAGGCCAGTCTTTCCGCGCCGCCCTCACCCGCTTTTTTCGGCGGCGTGTGCGGCAACGTCAGACTGAAGGTCGCCAATAGCAGCGACGCGACGCCGGCAACAACATAAGTCCATCGGGTCGCGTCCTGCAAAGCCGGGCCGGTCAGTCCATTGGCCAAGGCCGTGCCGATCCAGCCGGCGATTCCCTGCGGCTGGGCGGCGTGCACCTTGTTCCAGTCCACGAAAATAAACGTGAACGGCCAGGCGGCCAGAATCCAGCCGAGCGTGCCGCCCATGCGGACGAAACCGAAGTCCCGGGCGTCCTTCAAGTGCGCGAACGCAATCTGGTTGGCAATCGAAAGAGTCGGCACGTAAAGCAGGCAATAGACCAGCATCAAGCCGAAGAACGGCCAGAATGTCTTCGTCATCGCCAGGCCGAGCAGGGCGAGTCCGCCCACGAGATGGCTGAAGGCCATGAATTTTTCCGCCGCAAAATTCCGGTCGGCAAACTGGTTGCTGAAAAACAGGCCGACGATGGCCGCCACCGGAAACGCGTTCAGGATCAGGGATTGCTGGAACGGGGTAAAATTCAGGCTCGGCAGATAACTGAAAATGAGCGGCAGCCACGCGCCCCAGATGAAAAATTCCAGGACCATCATGCCGAACAGCCTGATGCGGAAAGAGCGGTTCATGAACGGGCACGAGTTTGCAACTGGTTTCCCGGGGCGCAACAAAAAATTTACAGGAATTTTTCTTGAGAAAATCCCCGACTCAAGCGATATTGGAACCGTCAGAAAGAAGAATTGCTCTTTGAGACAACTTGAATTTACCCTGCCCTGTTCGTGATTAGGCAACTAATCCTTGAACCGTAATAATACGATCCCGGGACCCAAGCCGGGGCTGCGGCCGACACGCCTTCGCTGGAAGTCGAAAGCAGTTCAGCCCGTCCCACATGTTGCAAAACATGTTCAAAGGAACAGTTACACACGGCAAGGGCGGGGTTTTTTTTGCCGATCCAAAGCCCGCCCGACGGCGGGTTTTTTGTTTTGGGCAATTCTTTCGCCGGTGTTAATTTCAATCCATGGCGCGCGACGATTTGTTTCAGAAACCGGTGGAACCCGGACCGGAAGCCGCGGCCGGGCCGGACGTTTCCCAAAGCCAGCCGCTCGCCGCGCGGATGCGCCCGCGCAACCTTGATGAGTTTGCCGGACAGTCACACATCCTGGCGCCTGGCCAGTTGCTCCGCCGCGCCATCGAGGCCGATCGCATCCAATCGCTGATTTTCTTTGGGCCGCCCGGCACCGGCAAGACGTCGCTGGCGCAAATCATCGCGCGTCAGACCAAAAGCAAGTTCGACCGGTTGAGCGGGGTGGAATCCAATGTGGCGGACATGCGCCGGGTCCTAGCCGCCGCCGCCAACCGCCTCGAAAACACCGGCCAGCCGACCATCCTGTTCATTGACGAAATCCATCGTTTCAACAAGGCCCAACAGGATGTGCTCCTGCCGGATGTCGAAAGCGGCGTGGTCCGGCTCATCGGCGCCACCACGCACAATCCGTTCTTCTTTGTCAACTCGCCCCTGGTCTCACGCTCGCAAATCTTTGAACTGCGTCCGTTGAGCGAAGCGGAATTGTTCGCGTTGCTGCAACGCGCCCTGGCCGACACCGAACGCGGCCTGGGTTACCTGAAAATTCAAGCCGACGAACAGGCTCTGCGGCACCTGGCCAAAATCGCCGACGGCGACGCCCGCAAGGCGCTGAATGCGCTGGAAATCGCCGCGCTCACCACCGCACCGGACAAACAGGGGGTTGTCCACATTGACCTTGCCGCCGCCGAGCAAAGCATCCAGAAAAAGGCCGTCGTGTATGATGACGAGGACGCGCATTACGACACAATTTCCGCCTTCATCAAATCCATGCGCGGCAGCGACCCGGACGCCGCGTTGTACTGGCTGGCCAAGATGATTCACGCCGGTGAAGATCCGCGCTTCATCGCCCGCAGGATTGTCATTTGCGCCGCCGAGGATGTGGGCCTGGCCGATCCGATGGCGCTGGTGCTGGCCAACGCGGCGTTGTCGGCGTCGGAATTTGTCGGCTGGCCGGAGGCGCGCATTCCGTTGGCCGAGGCGACGGTTTACATCGCCACCGCCAACAAGAGCAACAGCGCGTATCTGGCCATTGACGCCGCGCTGGAAGACGTAAAGTCCGGCCGCACGTTGCCCGTCCCGGAACATTTGCGCGATACCCATTATCAAGGCGCGGAACGGCTGGGCCACGGCAAAGGTTACGAATACGCCCACGACCATCCTGGCCATTTCGTGGCGCAGGATTACCTCGGGACGGACAGGATTTATTACCAGCCAACCGAACAGGGCGTGGAAAAGAAGATCAAGGAGCGCGTCGAGAAATGGCGTGCGGAACTGGCCGCCGCGCGAAAGAAAAAGGAAAAATGACTGTCGATTTGAATGGGCAAAAAAGCGCGCTGCGGAAACAAATTCGCGCAGTGCTACAAAGACTTTCCCCGGCGGTGCGGGCGGTGGAATCCATCGAGCTTTGCGACCGGCTGGAACCCCAATTGCAAAGCGCCCACGCGATTTTGTTCTTCGCGCCGCTGCCGGACGAACCGGATATCTGGCCGTTGCTGGAAAAATTGCTGCCGACAAAAAAAAACTGCGCCCTGCCCGCTTTCGACTCCACCACCCAAACCTATTCGGCGCGACGGGTTCAAAATTTAACGACGGACATCGCCGCCGGGAAATTCGGCATTCGCGAGCCGTCCGCCGGTTGCGTGGCAATTCCGCTGGAGCAGTTCGATTTGATTCTGGTTCCCGCGGTCGCTTTTGATCCGCACGGACACCGGCTGGGACGCGGCCGGGGATTTTACGACCGGCTGCTGGCGGAGGTGCACGGCATCAAATGCGGCGTGGCATTTAATGGGCAAATGGTCGAGGAAATGCCCGCCGGAACTCATGACGTCCGGATGGATTTTATTGTGACGCCCGCACGGCTGGTGAAAGTTCCCAGCTGATTTGCCGCGAAATTTTATTGGTGCTGCTGATCAATCAGCGGCGAAGAGCTTTCCCAGCTTTGCGGCGCATTCCACGGGCGGACCGAGGCATTCTCGGGTTCGTTGGTTTCACAGCCGGTAATCCCGAAAAGAAGAACACCCAACATGAGCAGCAAAAGCCATTTGATGGCCAGTCTTTCCATTTCAGGAAGCCGGATGTGCCGGGGTGACCTCATCGCCTTCAATAATGTCTCCCAGTTGCCAGCCCGGAACGACATTGGCGATGCTGCGGTCCTTTTGAACACTGCGGACGATGACCTTGGCCACGAGCTTGCCATCACGGCTCACCAGCATTTCACCATCATTCAATACGCCTTGATCTCCGCCAATGTTCAGCACCACAAAATCCCACTTGGGATCCACGGCAACAACTTTGCCCTTCAGATCAGCACGCAAGGTGACGATATAGATGTTTGTCCCGATCAACTCGTTGATTTGAACGGTTAACCGGTTGACCGTGCGCTGCAAAACACCATTCTCCTCCTTGACCGCCTCGAGCTCGGTCTGGGTGGCTTTAAATGCCTTGTTCAAACCGCCCACCTGGTCGGCGGTCAGACCCGTTGCCTGATAGGACACCAGCTTGGCCTGCGCGTCATCCCGTTCCTGCGTTGTCTTGGTCAGTTTGTCCGATAATTCATCCGCGCGTTTGGTTTGCGTCTTGGCGTCGGCCACGGCCTTGTCGCGCTGGGTTTTTGTGTCCGCCAATTCCTGCTGGGTCTGGGTCAAATCATCTTTCGTCTTGGCCAGGTCTTTTTTCGTGCTGGCGAGTTCGGTCCGGGCCTGGTCTCTTTCGGTGTGGAAATCGTCCCGCTGGGTGATCAGCGTAGTGATCTTGTCCCGAACTTTAACGATGTTCAGCGCGCCCGCGAGCAGTCCCGCAACGATCGCCACAATTAAACTGATGCGAATCAACATGGATGGGTCACTTCAATTTTGTGATAAAATATACACTTGGGCCAAAGATGTCAACGCCGGTTTACGTCTTGCTAAACGGGGATTTCGTACCATCTTTTAAGCATGGACCCGGAACAACTGCTGAACGGGTTGCGCGATTGAAACCGGGCCGGAACAGAAGTAAACGCGGATAGTCAGAAAGCCATCGGCCATGCGATTAAATCACGGTCTGCACCTGGCTTATAGCACCAATATTCATCGCGGCGAGACCTGGCGCGAAACGTTTGAGTCGCTGCAAAGTCATACCCTCGCGGTGCGCGAGCGGGTTTGTCCCCAAAAGCCTTTCGCCATCGGCTTGCGCCTGAGCAACCGGTCGGCGCGCGAGTTGAGCGAGCCGGACACACTACTGGCCTTTCAACGCTGGCTCACGCAAAAGAATTGTTATGTTTTCACGATCAACGGCTTTCCTTACGGGCAGTTTCATGGCATCCGGGTGAAAGAGCAGGCCTACCTGCCGGACTGGACTTCGCCGGAACGGCTGGCCTATACAAACCTGCTTTTCGACCTACTGGCGAAATTATTGCCCGCGGGCGTCGAGGGCAGCGTCAGCACCCTGCCCGGTTCCTTCAAGGGCTTTCATTTGCATCCCGACGCGCTGAAAACCGCCCGCAGCAATCTCTGGCATTGTATTGAGCACATCGCGCATCTCAGCGAAGAGACGGGCCGAAAATTGCATCTCGGCCTTGAACCCGAGCCACTTTGCCTGCTGGAGAGCAGCGGCGAGACCATCCAACTGTTCGACCGGTTGCGCATCGAACATCCGCGCGACCCCCGCCTGGCCGAGCACCTTGGCGTGAACTACGACACCTGCCACTTCGCCGTGAATTTTGAGGAACCCCAAAACGCCCTGCCGTGCCTTTGCCAGCATGGCATCAAAATCAGCAAAATCCACCTGAGCTCCGCGCTCAAGGTCCGTCCCACGGTCGAAACGCGCGAGGCGCTCAAGATGTTTGCCAACGATGTTTACCTGCATCAAGTGGTCGTGCGCGACCCGGTCGGCAGCCGGAACATTTATTATGACCTGCCCGACGCGCTGGCCGACCCCGATGCCCGGCGCCCGGCGCCGAACGGAAATCTGCCCGAATGGCGGATTCATTTCCACGTTCCGTTGCACACGCCGATTGGACCGCTGTTTGAAACCACAACCGATCATTTGCTCGCGGTGCTGGACCTGCTCGCGGACAATCCAACCCTTTGCTCACATCTGGAAATGGAAACCTACACCTGGGAGGTGTTGCCGCCGGAACTGAAAAGCCGCAGCGTGGTCGAACAACTCGCGGCAGAATACGAATGGCTGCTGCCACAACTGGCGGAACGCGGACTGGCCAACCGGTGAGTTTTCTGCTTTGCTCCGCGTAATGAACCGGGATTTCTTACGCCACCTCCGTACGCTGGTGATTCTGGGGCGGGTGTCGAACCTGCCAACGGTCTGGTCGAACTGCCTGGTCGGCTGGCTGCTCGGTGGCGGAGACAATTATCCCAATCTGCCCTGGCTGTTCTCCGGCGTCACCGCGCTTTACCTCGGTGGCATGTTTCTGAACGATGCGTTCGACGCGGACTTTCGACCGCCAACATCGTCCGGAACGCCCGATTCCGTCCGGCGCGATTTCGTTGCCGGCGGTTTGGGGCTGGGGACTGGCCTGGCTGGCATTGGGCGCATTGAGTTTGATTATGATCGGGAAAACGACCGGCGCACTGGCGCTCGTGTTGCTGCTGTGCATCGTCCTTTACGACGCCACACATAAAGTCATCACCGCCTCACCATGGCTGATGGGCGCCTGCCGGTTCTGGGTTTATGTCATCGCCGGTTCCTGTGCCAGTTGGGGTGTGAACGGCTGGCCGATCTGGTGCGGCGTGGCACTGGCGTTCTACGTTGCCGGCTTGAGCCACGTCGCGCGGCTGGAAAGCTCGCGCGAGCGGGTTCCCTATTGGCCGCTGGCCCTGCTGGCCGCGCCGGTCTTGCTGGCTATGTTGATGAACAGCGAGGAAAAACGCGTTTCGGCCATCTGGTTGTCGCTTATTCTGGTGCTCTGGATCGCACGTTGCGTGCGAACCATTTTTCAGGGAGGCGCCGTGAACGTGGGACGAATTGTTTCCGGTCTGCTGGCCGGTATCGTTTGGGTGGATTTGCTGGCAGTCGCGCCAGCACCAGAGTGTTCGACCTCGTTAAAGATGGTGTTTTTAATCCTGTTCGGCGCCACGCTGGGGTTGCAACGATTCGTGCCGGCAACTTGAGAAAAGCAAAGGCTGAATTCTTAAGGCTAAAGGCTGAAATTCCAGACTTTAGCCTTTAGCATTTTGCCTTCAGCCTTTAGTTCACAAGCTACGCTTGAACAGGCAATCACCTTCGGTTATTGTAGTGGTTTGTTTATGAGTATTGAAGGCTTGAAAGGCTTTCCAGACCAAGTTAGCGGCCTTTCTGCAACCGGAAAACCCGTTACACCGCAAACGGGTTTCCGGGCAGAAAGGGAACCTACGCACAATGAAGAGATCAAGGAAGCGATTCCGACGCTCGCCGGCACCATTGCGGCCAGGCTGGCCGACCCGACCGCCGACTCGTTTTCCGGCGACGACAGCCAATTCCTGAAATTTCACGGCGTCTATCCGCAGGACGACCGCGATTTGCGCTCTGCGGCCGGCAGAAAATACATCATGATGATTCGCAGCCGGATTCCCGGCGGCGTGATGACCGCCAACCAGTGGCGCGTGTTCGACGAACTCGCGTGGCTTTACGGCAACAACACGCTGCGGATTACCACCCGCCAGACCATCCAGTTTCACGGTGTCGTCAAGGCGAACCTGCGCCTGGTGGTCAAGAAGATCAATGAGTGCCTGCTCTCCACGCTCGCGGCTTGCGGCGATGTGAACCGCAACGTTCTCGCGCCGCCCACGCCCGCCTACACCCGGGCGCGCGATGAAGTCTATCGGGATTGCGTGCGTGTGGCTGATGCACTGAAACCTCAGACCCGCGCGTACCACGCCATCTGGATTGACGGCTACCAACTCAAGATTGATGACCCGTTCAATCGGGCGTTCGCTGACCCGCTTTACGGCAAAACTTATCTGCCGCGAAAATTCAAAACCGCGTTCGTCATCCCGCCGGTGAACGACCTTGACGTATTCACCAACGACCAGGGTTTCATCGCAGTCGTGGAGAACGATCGACTCGTCGGTTACAACCTCGTGGTGGGCGGCGGCATGGGTCGCACGCACGGAAACAAGGAAACTTATCCGCGTCTGGCGAGCGAACTTGGATTTATCACGCCGGACAAATTGATGGATGTCGCCCGGGCAGTGCTGACGATTCACCGTGATTTCGGCGACCGGACCGACCGCAAGCACGCGCGCTTTAAATACGTTGTCGAAGAGCGCGGCGTGGATTGGACGCGCGCCGAGGTCGAGAAACGCGCCGGCATCAAATTCGCGCCGGTAAGGCCTTACCAGTTCACGACGACGGCCGATTTGCTCGGCTGGCACAAGGCCGTGGACGGGTCGAATTTCTTTACCTTGTACGTCGAAACCGGCCGCGTGAAAAACGAAAAAAAAATCGCACTGCGCGAAATCGCGGAGAAATTTCCACAAACCGGATTCCATCTGACCACGAATCAGAACGTGATTCTCGCAAACGTGAACGATGCGGATAAAGCCGGCATCAATTCGATTTTTGCCGCGCACAAAATTCCGGTTGAAAATCAGGCGAGCGTCCTGCACGCCGCCGCGATGGCCTGCCCCGCCCTGCCCACTTGCGGCCTGGCGCTCGCCGAAAGCGAACGGATGTTGCCGGGACTCGTTGACCGCATCGAAAAGCTTTGCGGCGACCTCGGACTGGGCGACGAGGAAATCATCATTCGCTCGACCGGTTGCCCGAACGGCTGCGCGCGGCCGTACATGGCGGAAATCGGATTCGTCGGCAAAGCGCCGGGACGTTATCAACTCTGGCTTGGTGGCAATGTTTCCGGCACACGGCTCAACCGCGTGTGGAAGGAAACGGTCAAGGACCCGGAGATTGAAAACGAATTGCGTCCGGTGCTCGCGCGTTTTGCCAAAGAGCGGAATCCCGGCGAACGTTTCGGCGACTGGTGCGACCGTGTTTTGTGGGAAGCCGAACCAACCCCGGTCGCGGTCAATTAAGTCGGCATTCAAATTCCAATCCCATGACTGCCGACCAAATTGCCGGAGCCAATGTCGAGTTGCGGAACAAATCGCCGCTCGAAATTGTCCGCTGGGCGGTGGCGCAGGCGAAAGGTCGCGCGCTGGTCTCGACGAATTTCCGGCCCTACGAAGCGGTGATTCTGCATTTGTGCGTGCAGGTGCAACCGGACATTCCAGTGCTCTGGGTGGACCACGGTTACAATCGCCCGGCCACTTACAAACACGCCGAGGCGTTGAAAAAGTTGCTCAAGCTGAACTTGAAAACCTATCTGCCCAGGATTTCCGCAGCGCATCATGACGCCATTCACGGCGACATCCCGTCCACCGATGACGAGGCCGGTTTGAAACGGTTCAGCGCGCTGATGAAGCTGGAACCGTTCCAACGGGGTATGAAGGAACTGGCGCCAACGGTCTGGATTACCGCCTTGCGCAAGGTCCAAAATCCGAATCGCGCCGGACTCGACATCGTTACCGAGGACAAGAATTTTGGCGCGCTCAAGATCAGCCCGGTTTTTTACTGGACCGACGCCGAAATGGACAATTACCTGAAACAGCACAAGCTCCCAAATGAGTGGGATTATTTCGATCCGGCCAAGGCCGACGACAAACGCGAATGCGGTTTGCACGCGACCTGGGGATCGCAGGCGCTAGGTTCAGGCATTTGAAGAAAGGCTTTGACACGGATTACACGAATTTCTAAATGAGTAATTGGTTAAATGAGTTAAATCAGTAATTGGTCGAACCGCCTATGAATACACCACTGGATGAACCTTCACCGGTTTACCGTTCGTTCGAAGATCTGGAGGTCTACAAAGCGATGCGAGAATTTCGCAAGGCCATGTATCGGGTTGCCAAACGATTACCAGACTTCGAGAAATTCGGTTTGGCATCCCAAATCCGACGCGCCGCCGTCTCGCTTACGAACAATCTGGCCGAAGGCCACGGCCGGTTTCATTTTCTCGATCAAATCAAATTCACGCTCATCTCCCGCGGTTCGTTGGCGGAATTAATTGACGACTTGAACGTTTGTTCCGACGAAAATTATTTGCCGGCGGATGAAGTCGTCACATTGAAAAATACCGGCTGGCAAGTTTTGAAATTAACGAACGGCTATTTACGCTATCTCCGCGACCGCAAGTTGGGTTCGAGTCTTGAATTTCGGCGCGGAGCCGCTAGAAATGGAAGCTCGAATTGATTTTATTTAATCCATGTACCAATCAAATCCTGACAAATTGAACAGCTACCATTTGGATCATCTGCAGTACCTGGAAACGGAAGCGATTCACATCATGCGTGAAGTCGCGGCGGAATTCGAGCGTCCCGCCCTGCTCTTCTCCGGCGGCAAGGATTCCATTTGCCTGCTGCATCTGGCCGAAAAGGCCTTCCGCCCGTCGGACATTCCCATGCCGCTGCTCAACATTGATACCGGACATCACTTTCCTGAATTGAACGAATTCCGCGACCGGCGCGCCAAGGAACTGGGCGCCAAACTCATCGTCCGCAAGGTCGAGGACGCCATCGCCAAGGGCATCGCCGTCCCACGCCCGGGCGAAATCAGCCGCAACCGCCTCCAGATCCCGACCCTGCTCGCAGCGGTCGAGGAATTTCAATTCGATTGCCTGATCGGCGGCGCGCGACGCGACGAGGAAAAGGCCCGGGCCAAGGAACGCTTTTTCAGTTTCCGCGACAACTTCGGCCAGTGGGACCCCAAAAATCAGCGGCCCGAAATCTGGAATCTTTACAATGCGCGCGTCAATCCGGGCGAACACATGCGCGTCTTTCCGCTGTCCAATTGGACGGAAACGGACGTGTGGGAATACATCAAGCGCGAGAAGCTCGAAGTGCCGACAATTTATTTCAGTCATCAAAGAAAATGCGTCCGCCGCAACGGCCAGTGGCTGCCCGTCTCCGATTTGCTGCCGCCCAAGGACAAGGAACAGGTCAAAGACCTCGTTGTCCGCGTCCGCACCATCGGCGACATCATCAGCACCGGCCTGGTCGAATCGCCGGCGGATTCCGTGGACGACATCATCGCCGAAATCGCCGCCGCGCGGGTGACCGAACGTGGCTCCCGCGCCGACGACAAGGCCAGCGAAGCGGCAATGGAAGACCGGAAGAAAGCGGGGTATTTTTGAAAATTGTGATTGGTAACTGGTTAAATGAGTTAAATTGTTGCATCTGAAAATCGCGCTACGGTGTAATCGCTTTTACCTATTTAACCATTTAACCTATTTAACGAACCCATGCCCCACACACAACATCCCGTTGAAATTTTGCGCCTGAATACCTGCGGTTCGGTGGACGACGGCAAGTCCACGCTCATCGGCCGGCTGCTCTACGACTCCAAAAACCTGATGGAAGACCAGTTGGAAGCGCTGGAACGCAGCGCCGACATCACCGGCGGCGGCCAGATCAATCTGGCCAACCTCACCGACGGCCTGCGCGCCGAACGCGAACAGGGCATCACCATTGACGTCGCGTACCGTTACTTCGCCACACCCAAACGCAAATTCATCGTCGCTGACACGCCCGGCCACGTCCAATACACGCGCAACATGGTCACCGGCGCGTCCACCGCGAATCTGTCCATCGTGCTGGTGGATGCGCGTCAGGGTGTCATCGAACAAACCCGCCGCCACACCTATCTGGCCGCGTTGCTCGGCATTCCCCACCTGGTCATCGCCATCAACAAAATGGATTTGGTGGATTGGAGCGAGGACCGCTTTCTGGAAATTCGCGATGAAATTGAGGATTTCATCCCGAAACTCGACGTTTTCCGCGACGTGAAATTCATTCCGCTCAGCGCGCTCGAACGGCGACAACGTCGTCGTGCCGTCGCAAAAAATGCCGTGGCACCAGGGACCGGCGTTGCTGGGCCATCTGGAGACCGTGCACATCGCCAGCGACTGGAACCTCAATGCGTTCCGTTTCCCGGTGCAATGGGTCAACCGCCCGAACAATCCCCGCGACCCGAAGCTGCACGATTTTCGCGGGTTGAGCGGGCAAATCGCCGGCGGCATCGTCCGCAAGGGCCAGACAGTCATCGTGCTGCCCGGCGGCATTGAAAACCACCATCAAGGAAATCTGGACCTACGACGGCTCGCTGGCGGAGGCGTTTTGTCCGCAATCCGTGACGCTTTGTCTCGCCGATGACATTGACGTCAGCCGCGGCGACATGATTGTGGGACTGGAAAATCTCCCCGGCTTGCGGCTCGGATTTGCACGCGCGCATTTGCTGGATGCACCAGCGGCCGTTGCAACCGGCAAGAAATTTTTCCTCAAACACACCACCCAAACCGTGCAGGCCGTCGTCACCAGCCTGGAAAGCCGCATCAACATGGCCACGTTCGAACCGGAACCGGAACCGCCGGCGCTGGCCATCAACGACATCGGCGTCATTCGTTTGAAAATTTCCAAGCCGATTGTGTTCGATGGTTACACCACGAACCGGCTGACCGGCTCGTTCATCCTGATCGAGCAAGGCACGAACGCCACCGTCGCCGCCGGCATGCTGTCCGCGCCCACCGAAGCCGTGAAACCGGAATACACCGACTTCGCGATTTGAGCCGGCACATGGTGTGGAACATCATCCTTCGCCGGCCACTTGGAAGAGTTGACGGCGCGCGCGTTTCGGCGGATGCTCTCGCGACGGAATAATGAAGGCCAACTTTTGGAGTTCGGTCCCGCCGCGCCGCCGCAAATTGGTGGTTTGGATTCTCGGTTTGCTGCTTTTCTACACCATCCTGGGCTTCCTCATTCTGCCGCCCATTGTTCGCGCCATCGCGGTCAAACAGTTGTCCCGGCAACTCGACCGCGAAGTTTCGATCCGAAGGTCAAAATCAATCCGTTTGTGCTTTCGACGACCGTTCGCGGGCTGCTCATCAAGGACAAGGACGGCCAGCCGTTCATTTCGTGGGACGAAGTTTATGTGAACTTCCAGCTCTCGTCGTTTCCTCGGCCATCCCTGGGTGTTCAAGGAAATCAGCATGACCAAACCGTACGTCCGCGTGCAAATGAACAAGGATTACACGTTGAATTTCTCCGACCTCGTCGCCAAATTTTCGACGAACGCGCCCGTCGCCGCGCCCAAGCGACCCCGCCCAAGCCGCTCGCCCTGCACGTGGGCCGGCTGCAAATCAGCGGCGCGGCGGCTTCGTTCAGCGGATCTTCACCCCGCGCGAGCCGTTCAAGCGCGACCATCGGCCCGCTCGACGTGACGCTGGAGAATTTCCGCACCGACCCGGACAACAAAAATCCCTATTCATTTGCCGGCACCACCGATGCCGGCGAACATTTCGCGTGGAGCGGATTTTTTTACCTGGACCCGCTGCGTTCGCAGGGTGAGTTGACGCTCGCAAGACTTCACGCTGAATAAATATGCGCCGCTCTACCAGGACTTCGTGCGTTTTGAAATCCGCGGCGGCGTCATCGGGCTAGAATCGGATTACCGCTTTGAACTGAGCGCCAGCCAACCGCGTCGCCACCGTCACGAACACCGCTTTTTCCCTGCGCAATTTCAAACTCGGCGAGCCCGGCGATACCAACAACATCGTTGATCTGGCGCATTTTGCGGTGACCGGCGCGAGCGTGGACCTTGAATCCCGGCAGGCGGAGTCGAGTCGGTTTCCGCCGAGCGGCGCGAAAATGTTTCTGCAGCGCGACAAGGACAACACCATCAACGTCGTGGAACTCGCCAAGCCGGTCGAGAACGCAACGAATGCGCCCGGCGGCATTTTATTGCTGCTCCGCTCCGTCACCAACGCCGTCGCCATGCTGCTCAACAGCACGAATCAATGGAGCGCGACCGTCCACGACGTGGATTTCACGAATTGCGCGCTTGCATCTCGAAGACCTTGTGAATTCGCGCCCGGCCAGGCTGGATTTGGACGACATCACGCTCACGGCCAAAAATATTTCCAACCTGCCCGCGCACGAATCTCACCGCCGAATTGTCCCTGCGCTGGAACACCAATGGCGCCATCAACACGGAAATCGCCGCGTCCCTTTCTGCCGCCGACCGCCGACATCCATCTGTCGCTCGTCCAATCTCGATCTCGGCACGCTCGATCCGTATCTCGAACCCAAACTGAACCTGTTCATCCTCGGCAGCCGGCTTGGACTCGACGGCGACATCCGTCTGCGCACGCTGGAAAACGCGCTGCCGCAGGTTACTTTTCACGGCGACGCGCGGCTCGACGATTTCCGCACCGTGGACGGCGCCATGGGCAGGATTTGTTGAAATGGGATTCGCTGCGCTTCAACGGCATTGACGCAAACCTGAATCCGCAATCCGTTGCCATCAAGGAAATTGCCGCTGGACAACGCCTACGCGCGCGTCGTCATCGAAACCAATCACACCATCAATCTGCTAATGGCGTTGCGCCCGGCTGAAACCAATGCGCCCGCGACCAACCAATGCCGTCGTGGCTGCCAGTAAATTCCAGCGCCACCACCGCAACGCAATTCGGCAGCCGGCGTTGCCGAAAATTTCCGTCGGTAACATCGTGATTTCCAATGCCACCATCAGTTTCACCGACCGTTCGCTCACGCCGAACGTGCATCTGGCGATCCAACAGTCGGGCGGGACGATTTCCGGCATTTCCTCCGAAGAATCTCCAGCACGCCGACGTGAACTTGCACGCGCTCGTGGAGGCGTCGGCCCGGTGGACATCACCGGCCAGGATCAATCCGTTCAGCGGCACCGAGACGAACCATATCAGGTTTCGGTGAAGGATGTGGATTTGACGCCGACCAGTCCTTATGCGGCCAAGTTCGCCGGCTACCGCATCGCCAAGGGAAAATTGAATCTGGACCTGGCGTATACAATCTGGTCGGGCAAAAATTGGAGTCGAAGAATGTCATCACGCTGGACCAGTTCACCTTCGGCGAAAAGGTGGACAGCCCGGACGCGACGCAACTGCCGGTGCGGCTGGCGATTGCCATCCTCAAGGATCGCGACGGGAAGATTGTTTTGGACGTGCCCGTGGAAGGCAGCCTCGACGACCCGAAATTCCGCATCGGCAAGGTCGTCACCGCGCCATCGTGAACATTCTGACCAAGGTCGCCACGTCGCCGTTCTCGTTGATTGGCGCGGCTTTCGGCGGCGGCGGCGAGGAACTGGGTTATCAGGATTTTGTGCCGGGCAGCGCGGAATTGACCCCGGCCGACAAACAAAAACTGGATACCCTGGTCAAAGCGCTTTATGCGCGGCCGGGATTGAACCTGGAAATTTCCGGCAGCATTGATCCCGATGCCGACCACGACGGCCTGCAACGTGTCTTCCTGGAAAAACAACTTCATATGAGGAAATGGCTGTCACTCCGCAAATCCCAGCAGGCGACCGTGACGCCGGAGCAGGTCACCTTGACGCCGGCGGAACGCGCGGATTTGGTGAAAAAACTTTATAACGAGGCGTGGGCCAAGGGCCAAATCACACCGGCCATGCTTGCGGCGAACACGAATCTCGCAACTGCGGTAGCCCAAATCAAATCCAAGACCCCGAAGATTCAAAAGGATGCGACCATTCTGATGAAAGGGCTGCCGGCTTCCACGCAACCGGCTCCGGCACCATGACGGCCACGCCTTCAGAACTGAAACTTCCGCCCATTGCTGATCCTATGGAGGTTGTATTGTCGGCCTCAATTCCCGTCACCGACAACGACTTTGAGGCGCTCGTGGCCGAACGCGCCAGGGCGGTACGTGCCTACATTCTGGCCACGGGCAAGGTGGAGGCAAAGCGGCTGTTCCTGGCGGAGAATCAGACCGGCGGCGTGCGCAGCGACGGCAGCCGGGTTTATTTGGAGTTCCGGTAGCCATGGCACACGTAGCCCAGCCGTCTTCGGCTACGGGTTCAAGCACCGGCCCGGTGCGCGTTTCCGAAACCGACGGCGAGCGCCGCCGTTACCCGCAGGCGGGACGCCGGCGCTACGGTTGCAGATTATGGCTGACAAAGAACATTTGGTTTCCGGATTGCACTCGCGCGGGGTGCTGCCGCATCTGAAGCGCGAAGGTGGAACTTATTTTGTCACGTTCCGTCAGGCGGGCACGCTGCCGAAAGAAGTGCTGCTCCAGTTCAAACAGGAGCGCGAGGCTATTCTCCGCAGGCTGGCGGCGAAACGTCCACTAACCTGGCACGAGCAGGAGGAGTTGTTCAGGTGGTATTCGAGCCGGGTGGACAAATACCTGGATTCGGGTCACGGCATTTGTATCTGCGCGAGCCGGGACTGGCATGGATTGTAGCCGGGGCAATTCGATTTTTTGACGGACAACGTTATGAACTGCGGGCCTGGGTGGTAATGCCGAATCACATTCCCACGTGGTCGTCTGGCCGATGCCGGGACGGACCTTGAGCAACATTTTGCACGGTTGGAAATCCTATTCGGCGCATGAGATCAACCATCGTTTGCCATCACCGGTGATTCCATTTTGGCAAAGTGAATCTTACGACCATCTCGTTCGTGATGACGACGATTTGCATCGCTGCTGTCAATACACGCTGATGAATCCGATGAGCGCGGGTTTGTGCGAACAGCCGGAAAATTGGCAATGGAGTAGCGCGCGCATGTAGCGCAGCCGTCTGCGGCTGCGGGTTCAAGCACCGGCCCGGTGCGTGTTTCAGGAACCGGCGGCGAGCCGCCGCCGTTACCCGCAGGCAGGGACGCCTGCGCTACGATTCACCAATAACCCTTCCCCAGCCATTTCAATATCAACGCAGCACGCGGCTGTTTACATGGCGAAAATGGCGCGGATGATTTGTTTCCCGCCAAAAATCCAAATGGCCGCCGCCAACGCGATGTAAGGGCCATACGGCATGCGCGATGACCATTCGCGCCGCCGCATAATAATGAGCGTGATACCCGCCGCCGCGCCAATCATCGAGCTGATCATCAACGAGAACACCATGCCCGGCCAGCCGATGAATGCGCCAATGGCGCCCATGAATTTCACGTCGCCCAGGCCCATCGCCTCGCGCGGCAGCACAATCTCCGCGCTGACCGCCTCCAGAAACGGCACCTGGAGCGGGATCAGTCGTTCCCCGCCGATTTCCAGCCAGCCCGACCGAATGCCAGCCGCACCATCACGTCCTTGTAGCCACGGTCCACCAGTTCCACTGTCCGCGCCTGCAATGCAATCACGTCCGACTGGCGGTAAAACAATTCGTCGTAGGGAATCTCCCGGTCGGGCAAAAGCACGGACGTCTCGGTGAAAACAATCTTGGTGTCCGCCGGCAATTTCAACCGCTGCCGCCCGAACAGCAATTTCCCCAGCCGCAGATCGCGTAGATGATGCCCGCGCCGGCGGCGATGCCGAGCACGCTTTGCCACAGCCCGTCAGTCAGCGCGCGACCACCTTGCAGCGCCGGAAACAAAGAAGAGGCGACCAGGCCGACCGCCATGCCGCCGTATGTAATTTCGTCGGGAATGATGAAGTGCTCGAAGTCAATGAACGTGGCCGCAATCAGCCCGGCCAGAAAAAAGGCGTAAATGAAAGCGAGGATCGGTGATCATCGCGGTCCAAAAGCCAGCCAGCAGCCCAAAAACGTCACCCCCGTCAGCAATTCAACGATGAAATAACGCGGCGAAATCGGCGCGCCGCAATTTTTGCACCGGCCCCGCAGGAACAGCCACGTGACCAGCGGGACATTGAGATACCACGGGATGGAGTACTGGCAGTGCGGACAATGCGAGGCGGAGTAACGATGCTCATTCCCCGCGGCATCCGGTGGATGCACACGTTCAGAAAACTGCCGACCATGCAGCCGAAGACGAAGAAAACCAACGACCAGAAATGAAACGGCACCGATGACCAGTCCGCAGTCCACGGCCGCCAGTCCACGGTCGCCAGTCCACAGTTGCCACTCCACAGTTGCCAGTTTAAAGGTTGGAGCCCGGCCCCAAAAAACGATAAACAGTCGCCCACTGGACCGTGGACTGTGGGTTGTAAACCGTGGACTGAATGTATCATTTGAATTTCCTGCCGCGCAGATCGGATTGTTTCAGGTAAGTCATAAACCCAGCGTTTAGCCGGCCCTACTTCGTCAGCCGAGTTGTAAAGGCGGTCAAACTGCGTGGCACCGACGTATCGCTGATCCATGGCAACGTAGAGGTGTGACTTTACCCCTTCGGCCTTTTCAAGAGCCTTTTGAGAACGAAAGAAACTGGATGAACTCCTTGTCGCCGCCCCGGTCAAATCCTCCGCAATATTTCCCACGATCGAAACCGAGGCCGCGCGCTGAATCTGGTCCCTCAAGCCCAAAATATTTTGCGAACAGACCGGCTTTGGCGTGAGCATAAATTGCTTTGGTCAATTCCCTCGCCTTTTGCCAGGCGAGGATGTCCTCAAACTTCTGAATTTTGCTCATATGATTCAGTCCACAGTCCACAGTCGTCGGCCCACAGTCAAGAAAAGGCGCATGCGCAAATGCAATCACGACTGGGGACTCAAGACTGTGGACCGTGGACCGTGGTTTCCAGCGCGCGGCGCATCACGTCAAGCGGCGCGGGTTTGCCCGTCCAGATTTCAAACGCCTTCGCGCCCTGATGCAGCAACATGCCGAGGCCATTCGCCGTTTTGCAGCCGGCGGCTTTCGCGCTTTGAGCAACTTGGTTTCCGCCGGACGATAAATCATGTCATAGACCGCGCGCGTTTGCTTCAGGGAAAATTGTTTTTCGTCCAGCGGCGAAGCGTCGTCCGGCTTTCAATCCAAGCGAAGTTGCGTTCAAAATCAAATCCACATTTGCTTTCGGATAACCGACGGAGACTTTCACGGACGGAAATTGTTTTTTGATTTCGGCGGCGAATTTCCTCGGCTTTGCTCCGCGTGCGGTTGACGAGAAAAAGTTCCGCGACATTTTCCGACGCGAGCTTCAACGCCGCCGTGCGCCCTGCCCCGCCCGCGCCGAGCAAAAGAATTTTTGCCCCGCGCAATTCCAGTTTCAAATCCTCGCGCAACGATTGCGATGATGGCGTCCGCGTCCGTGTTGAAACCGATCGCGCGGATTTTCCCGGCCATTCACGCACGGATTCAAATTTGATGGTGTTGACCGCGCCCCATATTTTCGCCGATTCGTCCAGCGCATCCACCATTTCCACCGCGAGCAATTTATGCGGCACGGTCAGATTGAGTCCGGCAAAATTCATCGCCCTCGCGCCTTCAATCGCGGCGCGCAGATTTTTCGGGATCCACTTCAAAAGCGAGGTAACGCCAGTTCAGACCGAGCGCGGCGAACGCGGCGTTGTGCATCGCGGGCGACGCGGAATGCGCGATGGGCGAGCCAAACACCGCGCAACAGGCGCGTGGCGGCATTGATGGCGGGTTGGCCCGGTTGAGACACGCGCAATTTATATTCGGCAACGGCGCGAGTTCAAAGCGCAAAGTCCGTGAGAGCGTGCCAAATTTTCAAAACCTGAAAGAACCGCCTGCATTGATCCCCACCAATCCGGTTTTAAGGCTACCAGGGGACAAAACGGATGTGTTCGTGTGTAAGGGTTTTCCCTTAGATGGCTAGTGTTTTATCCCTGCATCCAATCAGGCCGAGCACCAATTGTAGGAATCCACGCCTTCACCTAATTTGTCGTCATGCAAACAACATTTGTTCGGCACGATTCGGGCAGCCTTCCGGCTTCCGCCACTTCCCAGGAGCATTCCGATACCGCGCTCCAGCCTCAACCGCGTGACACGGGCGTGGTTGTGGCTAAGAGAGTGCGGGTGCCAAAAGGGATAACTTTCTCGCCACGCCTAATGGCAATGGCAACGGAAATGGCAATGGCAATGCCAACCGCGCCCTGGTCGAGGCGCTCATCACTTCCAAGGTCTATCAGGAATACGAACGGGCGTTTAACGATATGACCGGATTGCCGATCGCGTTGCAACCCATTGAGACCTGGCAGTTGCCGTACCACGGCAAGCGGAATGAAAATCCGTTTTGTGCGATGATGTCGCAGAAAAGCCGGGCGTGCGCGGCGTGTTTGCAGGTGCGGGAACGACTTTGCGAAAAGGCGGCGTCGAACCCCAGTCCCTTTCCTGCCACTCGGGGCTTTGCGAAACCGCCATCCCGGTGCGCTTGAGCGACCGGTTGATTGGCTATCTCCAGACCGGGCAATTGTTCCGCAAGAAACCGACCCAGGCGCAATTTGGGCGGGTGGCCAGGCAGGTGGCGGAATGGGGCGTGGAGGTGGACCATGACGTTTTGAAAAAGGCCTATTTTGCCGGCAAGGTGGTGTCTGCCAAAGAGCACGAATCGGTGGTCAAATTGCTCGCGATTTTCGCCCAGCACCTGGCCATGATCAGCAACCAGGTCTTCATCCAGCAGGAAAATTCCGAATCACCCGTCATCAAGCGGGCCAAGGAATATATTTGCGAACATCAGGCGGAAAAACTTTCGCTCGGCCACGTGGCCAAGGCGGTCAACATGAGCGCCTTCTATTTCTGCAAGATGTTCAAACGGGTCACGGGCATCAATTTCACCGACTACCTCTCGCGGGTGCGCATCGAAAAGGCGAAGAACCTGCTGCTCAACCCCAATCTGCGCGTGAGTGAAATCGCGTTTGAAGTCGGATTCCAATCGCTGACGCATTTCAATCGCGTGTTCAAAAAGCTGCTCGGCCAGTCCCCCACCGACTACCGGGCGCAGTTGCTGGCTCACTGAGTGAGACGCGTGACACGTGACCTGTGACGTGACAAAAAAGCCGCGACGCGCAGTCCCCGTCACCCGCCACTCGTCACGTCGCCCGTTTGCTATTGGCATCGGCGCGGATTTTCCCGATAGTTTCTTCGCTCTTGAGATGAAGGACTATCGGAAAATGTCCCGGGCCGAATTGTTGGCGTGGATAACGCGGCTCCGGTCCCGACACGCCACGCGAACCCGGGTGCAGCGCCGACAGGCGGCGTCCGACTTGCGCGACAGCGCCGAACGCCTCCGCGCGATTCTGGAAACGGCCGTCGAGGGCATCATCACCATTGACGAGCGCGGCATCATCGAATCCTTCAACCTGGCGGCGGAACAGATTTTTGGCTACCAGGCGAAGGAGGTCATCGGGAAAAACGTCAGCGTTCTCATGCCCTCGCCGCATCGCGAGCAACACGACACTTACCTCGGCAATTACCTCCGCACCGGCCACGCGAAAATCATCGGCATCGGCCGCGAAATTGTCGCCCGCCGGAAGAACGGCACGGTGTTTCCCATGGAGCTTTCCGTGAGCGAAGTGCGGCTGGCCGACCGGCGGTTGTTCACCGGATTCATTCGCGACATCACCGAACGCAAGGAGGCCGAGAAGGCGCTCTTGCATTACGCCGCGCTGGTGGAATCGTCGGACGACGCCATCATCGGCAAAACGCTGGACGGTCGCGTCACGAGCTGGAACAAGGGCGCGGAAGCGGTCTTCGGTTATACCCGCCGAGAAATGCTCGGGCAAACCGATTGCCCTCCTGATCCCGCGGGACCGGAAGGATGAGGAACCGGAGATTCTGGAAAAAATCAAACGCGGTGAGTCCGTGGACCACTATGAAACCGTCCGCCGGCGCAAGGATGGCCGGCTGATTGACATTTCGGTGACCATCTCGCCCATCCGCGACGCGGACGGGAAAATCACCGGCGCGTCCAAGGTGGCGCGCGACATCACCGAGCGCAAGCGGCTGGAAAAGGAAATTCTGGAAATCAGCGAGCGCGAACAGCGCCGCATCGGCCAGGATTTGCACGACGGCCTGTGCCAGCATCTGGCCGGCATTGAACTGATGAGCCAGGTGCTGGAACAAAAACTGGCCCGGCGCTCGAAAGCCGCCGCCGCCCGCGCGGGCGACATCGCCAAAAACGTCCGCGACGCCATCGGCCACACGCGCCTGCTGGCGCGCGGCCTTTCGCCCGTCACCCTCGAATCGGAAGGACTGATGTCCGCGTTGCAGGAACTGGCCCTGAACACGGAAAAGATTTTCCGCGTCACGTGCCGGTTCGACTGCCACCCGCCGGTGCTGGTCCAGGATTATCCCGCCGCCACCCACCTGTTCCGGCTGGCGCAGGAGGCGGTTTCCAATGCCATCAAGCACGGCAAGGCAAAACGGATTTTGATTCGATTAAAGGAAGAACGGGGACGGATGGCGCTGAGCATCATTGACAATGGGCGGGGTTTCCGACACAAATTCCCAAATCAAAGGGCATGGGCTTGCGCATCATGCAATCCCGCGCCGGGATGATTGGCGGCACGCTCGCGATCGAACGGAACGCCGGCGGCGGCACCAGCGTGACCGTGGCGGCCCCGAACAGAACCGTCCGGCACAAAACAGAACCACCATCATGCCCCCAAAAAATAAGACGCCCCAAAAACGGCTGCTCATCGTTGACGACCACCCGATGATGCGCACCGGGCTGGCGCAATTGATTGACAATGAGGCGGACCTGAAGGTTTGCGCCGAAGCGGACAACGCCCGCCAGGCGATGGACATCGCCGTCAGCCAGGCGCTCGATTTGATCCTGCTCGACATTTCCCTGCCCGACAAGAGCGGCCTGGAACTCATCAAAGACATCCGGGCGCTCAAGCCGGGACTGCCGATTCTTGTGGTTTCCATGCATGACGAATCGCTCTACGCCGAGCGCGTCCTCCGGGCCGGCGGCCGCGGCTACATCATGAAACAGGAAGGCGGCAAAAAACTGCTCCAGGCCATCCGCCAGGTGTTGAGCGGACAGATTTATGTGAGCGAAAAAATGGCCGCGGGCATTCTGGAAATCTTTTCCGGACGCCACGCCGAGGCGGCGGTTTCCTCGGTCCAACAGCTTCCGACCGCGAATTTGAAGTGTTTCAATTGATTGGCCAGGGCGAAAGCACCCGGGAAATTGCCGCGCACCTGCACTTGAGCGTAAAGACCGTCGAGGTCCACCGCGCTGAACATCAAGAAGAAATTGAAATTGCAAACGGCGACCGATTTGGTTCGTCACGCCGTCCGCTGGCTGGAGACCGAAAAAACCGGTTCCTGACCGTTTCTAAAACGTAGCCGCCGAGGTAACGAAGCGGACGAAATGCCATAAATCTCTGAACGCATTCCGCCTCCTCACGTCGGCGGTTACAATTGAATGAGAGTTACCGGGCAGCTCTTTCGAGCTTTTTCAAAAAATATGTAGCCGCCGACGTCAGTCGGCGCAAATCGAGCAAAGAAGAATAATATGGCGCGAACTGACATTCGCGGCTACGAGATTAATTAAATTGCTGCTAGCCACTTCACTCGCCCACGCCGGCGTATTCCTCGTCCAAGTGCAGGTCGGCGCCCATGAACACGTAATCGTGCGGAACGGTGTTCATGTCGAGCACGTGCCGCGGCAGACAGAGCAATTGGCTGAAACCGAGTTGCTCCAGCGCGTTAATGGCCACCTTGCGCTCGCCGTTCAATTCCGCCTCCAGCCGGCGCAGACCCAGTGAGCGGGCGATTTCCACCAGCTCCGTAACCAGAATTTTGGCCACGTCCCGATCGCGATAGTCCAGATGCGTCAGAACCGAGACCAGCCCGATGTGGCGTTTCCAGCCGCCGAGGCGTTGATGCAGCGTCGCCTCGCCGATGATTTTTTCCCCGTGCAACATGAGCAGCGGCAGATTGTGGTCGAACTCGGCGTCGCGGCACCATTCCTGAAACAGTGCCCGGTCGGAAACCGGCTGTTTAATGAACAGCCGCTCCTCCTCCGGCACAGCGAGAAAAAATTTGTGCAGCCGCGCGGCGTCCCGCTTGCCCAGCGGGCGCACGACACATTCCGTGCCGTCGCGCAATTTCACCTCGAGCGGAAACTTTTCCAAAGCATAATCCAGAATCATAGATTGCCTTTCGTTGTCTGTTCCCACTATAATACATGAATGAGTTAAACTGAAACAACTAAATTGTTAAAAAAGAATCATTTATTGTCTTTGCTGGTGGGGATCGCGGGTGTCTCCGCCTACACAGTCAGGTGGGGCGAGGCTTTCCATGAACCGGTTCGTAGCGCAGTCGTCCCGACTGCGGGTTCCGACAGCGTCCCGCTGTCGTCAGGAACACCCGGCGGGACGCCGGGCGTGGACCCGCAGGCGAGGACGCCTGCGCTACAACGATGCGGTTCAAGCTCCGTGGGCAGTTCAAAAAGGAACAGGAAACTACTAACGAGCCGCGGGGAGGGACATCGCGCTGCAATGCCCGGACAGCGCAGCGCGCCGTCCTCACCAACAATTAAAATCCTCCCCTGCAAGCCGGTGCAGCCTTTGCTGGAATGCAGTCAGGTGCATATTTGCGAAAACATTATACTGGACAGAAAGTTAAGCCAACTTACAGTCATTTCCATGAAACAGGATAGGCTGATCGTGGCAAAGGATAGGCTGCAAAACCAGCCGCCGATTATCTGTTAGGCGCTGCAACATCCTGTTTGTACCGGTGCTTATTATAGTTCAGGATGAGCACGATTAAAATGCCTTCGTGTTGGCTCTCATGGATGTACTTGGAATATGTGGCTGTGTTGAGCCAAGGCTTCGGAATGGGAGAAAACATTGAGTGCAGACGTTCCACAGATGCTTGACGTTTACGCCAGATACGTTGGTTGAGCGGTAAGACGTACAAATTACTGACGGAGTCCGGAATGTTGACAAGTTCATCATGATCAATCAGACGCGGCCCCTGACGCGCGCCGAAGTTGTTAAGCTAATTGAGCAGATTTAGTGATCAGGCAGGAGTTGTTGTGATACATTGGGATCGCAAGCACTCGTATTTGGCTGTCAGGGAACACTGCGGACCAAGGCCTTCGTTATGTTGTCGCCTCACTCGACACGCCTAACTTTGGATCGTTAGTTGCCAACCGTATGCGCACATTTGACACTTAGCTGTATTGATCATCGCAGCGTGGTTGCAAGTCGTGGCAGTTAAGACTGGTATTCTAGGCTTCCCGACCACGGCTTCAGCCACGTAGGATTTAATGGCGATACTCCGGTCACCCTTCTTGACGTGGATTAATGGTCAGCGTTGGCTTCATTTCGACGGCAATGTCATTGGCGTTGGCGATTGGCATCTGTGATAGTCAGCCTGTTTGCTGGCAGTCGGTTTCTCGCTCAAACTACGGACCAGTCAAGCGATAGGGACATTGTTGTATTTTCCGGGTGATTTGTCCATCCTCTGGTTCCGCTGTCACTTGACCTCTGGGCACAAGCTTCGAGTTATGCATGCAATGCGACAATGAGTCAGCATGGGTTACAAGCGGCCTAATACCAGGATAGGCTGCGCAGCCAAATTCTTCTTCGGGCGATAAAACGGTTGGTTGCGCAAAGGAGAATTCCGTCCGGGCACGATTCCGTAACCATGCGTAGGACGGGCGTCGCGCCGGTCTCTAACTTTGAATTTCCGCCTTGAGGCGTTGTTTTCGAAGATGATTGGCCGTCACCAACTGCTGAGGGAAATTTTTAGATGGAGACAGGCGCGACGCCTGTCCTACGTGTGTTGGCTGCCGGCTGGCAGCCATTCACAACTGAATCGTTCCGGTTTAGAGATTATTTCCCTGCTTGAAATTGCTTTTCCCATCCGGTCTGACCAAACTTGCAAAATCGGTTAAGTCTTTACCAAGGTTTGGTAAGTAACGCGCCGGAAAACGGCGAAGTTATGTTCCGGCGGATTTTTTATGCTTGAGACACTTTTATATCCGAAAGCCGTGGCCGTCATCGGCGCGTCCCGCAGCCCGGAGAAGGTCGGGCACGCGGTGCTGGCCAACCTTGTCAACGGCGGCTTCAAAGGCGCCATCGTTCCCGTCAATCCCGGCACCGACGAAATCCTCGGGCTCAAATGCTACAAGTCACTGGGCGAATATAAGAACCCGATTGACCTCGGCATCATCGTGGTGGCGGGCAAATTCGTGAAGGACGCGCTGCAAAGCTGCTTGGACGCCGGGGCGAAGTCGGTGATTGTCATCACCGCCGGGTTCAAGGAAGTGAGCGCCGAAGGGGCCAAGGCCGAACAGGAACTGGTGGAACTGTGCCGCGCGCAGGGCGCGCGCATGGTCGGGCCGAATTGCCTGGGCGTGCTGAACACGGACCACCACATGAACGCGACGTTCGCGCCGTCAGTGCCGCCACCGGGAAAAATTTCCGTCATCTCGCAATCCGGCGCGCTGTGCGTGGCCATCCTGGACTGGGCCGCCAACCAGAAGCTCGGTCTGGGCAAGGTCATCAGCTTCGGCAACAAGGCCGATCTCAACGAAGCGGATTTCATCCAGGCGCTGGCGGAAGACAAGGCCACCAACGTCATCGCCGGCTACCTGGAAAGCATCAAGGAAGGCGACAAATTTCTGCGCGTCGCGGAACAGGCGGCTTCCGTCAAACCGGTGGTCATTCTGAAGGTTGGCATCACGCAGGCAGGCGCCAAGGCGGCTTCGTCGCATACCGGCAGCCTGGCCGGCGCCGACATTGCCTACGGCGCCGCTTTCAAGCGCGCGGGGGTCATTCGCGCCGAAAATTTTGAGGCGCTGTTCGATTATGCCGCTGCGTTTGCCATGCAGCCGCTGCCGAACGGCGAGCGCGTGGCCATCATCACCAATGCTGGCGGACCCGGCATCATGGCGGCGGATGCCGCCGAAGGACTGGGCTTGAAAATGGTTTCTCCCAGCAAGGAAAGCGACGCCAAACTCCGGTCTTTCCTGCCCGCTTCGGCGGCATTTGGCAATCCCGTGGACGTGATTGGCGACGCGGAACCCGACCTTTACGCCAAGGCGTTCGAGGTCATGCAGGAGGACGAAAAGACCGATGCGATTGTCGTGGTGGTGACGCCGCAGAACATGACACACCCGCTGGAACTGGCGGAAAAGCTCGGCGCCGCGCACCAGGGCAAGAAGCCGGTGCTGGCCGTGTTCATGGGCGGCACGGAAGTGGCCGCGGCCAAGGAAAAATTGATGGCCGTGGGCATCCCGAATTATCCATCGCCTGACCGCGCCATCACCGCGTTGCGGGCGATGTGCGATTACGCGGCGTGGCGGCGCCGGCCGGCCCGCATCGTGACCCGGTTCCCGGTCAACCGCCGCCGCGTGGACCGCGTGATTCACATGCAGATGCGAAGCGGCGAGGCGCAGATCGGCGAGGTGGAGGCGAAGGAAATTCTGCGCGCCTACGATTTTAACGTGCTCGGCGGCCAGATAGCGCGGACGGCCGATGAAGCGGTGGAGATTGCCGAGCGCCTGATTTACCCGGTAGTGCTGAAAATTTCGTCGCCGGACATCATTCACAAATCCGATTTCGGCGGCGTGCGCATCAACCTGGCCAACGCCGAGCAGGTGCGCGACGCGTTTGACCTGATGATGTTGCGCATCCAGAAACGCGCGCCCAACGCCTATCTGCGCGGTGTTTACGTGGAAAAGATGGGCCAGCGCGGCCGCGAAGTGATTCTGGGCATGACGCGCGATCCGCAGTTCGGCCCGATGCTGATGTTCGGCCTGGGCGGCATTTTCGTCGAGGTGATGAAGGACGTGACCTTCCATCTCGCGCCCATCACGGCGGAGGAGGCGATGCAGATGTTGAAAGGCACGCGTTCGTATGCGCTGCTGCAAGGCGCGCGCGGCCAGGCGCCGGTGGATTTGGACGCCATTGCCGGCGCGCTGCAACGCATCAGCCAGTTGGCCACGGATTATCCGGAAATCAAGGAACTGGACATCAATCCCTTTATCGTCGGTCCGGTCGGCATGCCGGCGTATGTGGCGGATGCGCGCATGACCCTTGCCAACGTCGTCGCCGCCGGGAGGAATCATGAGTAAACCGATTTCATACGACCCCAACTGGCAGGAAACCTACCAGCCGCAAATCCTGAACGCGGCGGATGCCGTCAAAAAAATCCGGCCCGGGCAGCGCATCTTCATCGGCACCGGCGTCGGCGAACCGTTGCAACTGGTCAGCGCCCTGACCAAACGCGCGGTGGAACTGCCCGACACCGAGATCGTGCATCTCCTCACCTTCGGCACGGCGCCTTACGCCCACCGCGAACTGGCGCAATATTTCCGCGTGAACAGTTTCTTCATCGCAGAGAACGTGCGCGACATCATTCAGGAAGGACTGGGTGATTATACGCCAATTCATTTGTC
Source organism: uncultured bacterium (assembly GCA_963708305.1). Lineage (GTDB taxonomy): Bacteria > Verrucomicrobiota > Verrucomicrobiia > Limisphaerales > UBA11358 > UBA11358. The sequence continues at coordinate 350,988 of CAVPSH010000001.1, forward strand.
CGACATCCCGCGCCTCTTTGACTCCGGCCAGTTGCCGCTGGATGTGGCGTTGATTCAGGTGAGCCCGCCCGACAAGGACGGCATTTGCAGCCTGGGCGTGTCGGTGGACATCGTGAAAAGCGCCACGGCCAATGCGTCGCTTGTCATTGCCCAGGTCAATCCCCGGATGCCGCGCACGCTGGGCGACTCGTTCATTCATGCGTATGACATTGACGTGCTGGTGCCGGGCGAGGAAGCCATTCTGGAAGTCAAACCGCCGGAAGTCACCGACACGACCAGGCAGATCGCGGAAAACCTTTCCGCTTTGATTGAGGACGGCTCGACGCTCGAAATCGGTCTTGGACGGATTCCGCAGGCCTTGGTCAGTTTCCTTAAAGATAAAAAGGACCTCGGCGTGCACACCGAAATGATTTCCGATGACGTGATCGAATTGATTGAAAGCGGCGTCATCACCGGGGCGCGCAAGACCGTGGACCGGGGCAAGGTGGTGACCAGTTTCTGCCTGGGCACGCAGAAGCTTTATGATTTGGTGGACAACAACCCCATGTTCGCGTTTCACCCGACGGAGTACGTGAACAGCCCTTTCATCATCCATCAGCAACACAAGATGGTGGCGATCAACACGGCGCTGGAGATTGATCTCACCGGCCAGGTTTGCGCCGATTCGCTGGGCGCAAAATTTTTCTCCGGCGTCGGCGGCCAGGTGGATTTCAACCGCGGCGCATCCAAATCGCCCGGCGGCAAGGCGATCATCGCCCTGCCCTCGACGGCCCAGGGCGGAAGCGTTTCACGCATCGTCGTGCAGCTCAGTCCCGGCGCGGGCGTCGTCACCACCCGGGCGGGCGTGTTTTACGTCGTCACCGAATACGGCGTGGCCTATCTGCACGGCAAGAGCGTGCAGGAACGCGCGCTGGCGCTCATCAGCATCGCGCACCCGAAATTCCGCGCCGACCTGCTCCGCGAAGCGATCGAAGCCAAATATCTCTCCGCCACCATGTCGGACAAGGAAGGCAAAATCCTCGTCGGTCCGAAGGAGTTGCGCACGACCTACCTGCTCAACGACGGCACGTTGCTCAATTTCCGGCCGATCCATCCAACCGACGAACCGCGGATGCGCGACCTGTTTTACAAACTGTCCGAAGCGACGATTTATTATCGCTTCATGAGCCATCAGAAACGGGTGTCGCGGCATCAGATTCAGGATTTCGTTTACATTGATCATCGCAACGATGTGACCATCGTCGGCACGCTGCCCGAGGCTTCCGGGGAGGAAATCCTCGCGGTCGGCAGCTATTATCTGGACCAGAAGACGAACCTGGCGGAAGTGGCGTTTGTGGTGAGCGACAAGTGGCAGAACCACGGCATCGGCACTTTCCTGTTGAAGCACCTGATGCGCATTGCGCGGCGCAACGGCATCCGCGGCTTCACCGCCGAGGTGCTCACGGACAACAAGTCCATGCAGGCCGTCGTCAACAAATCCAACTGCAAAATCAGAAGCAAGCTCAGCAGCAACGTGTACAGCTACGAGATGGATTTTGAGTAAGAGCAATTTGGTTCTTACGCCCGCCCTCATCCTCACCTTCTCCCCCAGGAGAAGGAACAGTTTTCGGCCATTTATGGTTTTATGGATGCGCGTCCGGCAAATGCCGCCGCACGAATTTTCAACCCGGCGGCAAATGATTCTCCCTCTCCTCGGAGGAGAGGACCGGGCGAGGACGGTCGTTTCGACCAACTTTTCTTTTCGAAATTCGGAAAGCCTTCTTCGACAAGCCCAAGGTTCATTTCCTGAATTTCATTGCCGACTACACCCAAAAAAAATCAAACAATTAGCAAAAATGGTTGAGCTATATTGTTTTCCTGAGATTAGCTTATTATTGCAAACTCGGACGAAGCGCGCCGTTTGCAGCGTCGGTTCAAACAAAGTGGACCAGTTCCGCCAGGCGGAATTGGGTCGCCACCGGGAAACCGATGCGGGCGCGGGTGAATCCCGCCTGACGGGCGCATCGTGAGTTTGCCGGCGGAGATGTGCCCACCGCCGGGCGAAATGGCATCACAACTGGTCGCCGGAAGACGTTCCTCGCGAGAGGAAAAGTCCAGCGCCGGACAGGATGAGATGACCGTAACACGCAAACAGCCAATGGCCTCTTGCCAGACGATGGAGCCCTTCAGCCCCGAAAGCTTTCGGGGTTGGGGAAATCCCTATATCTGGCACCGGCGTTTTGTCCGCACTTTCCACCTTCCCAGCAACTTTGTCCGGGAGCGCCGGCTTCCAGCCGGCGTGTTTCGAAATGGAAAGAGCCAACACCCACTCGCCGGCAAGATGCCGGCGCTCCCGGGTTCATGTCCCCGAGGCACGTCCGCCACTGGAGGCTGCTCATGAACAATCGCACCCTCGCCTTCCTCTACCCGCCTGAAATCGAAAGGCTGAGTTACCCGCCGGATTGCCCGTTCAAAGCCCAGCGCGTCGAGCTGACGCGCCAACGGTTGAAATCATTCGGCCTGCTTGGTGGCGAAGGACGTTTTGAAATCGCGTCACCACCGGCCTCGCTGGACCAGTTGCAATGGTTTCATTCGGCCCGTTACCTGGAGGAACTGCAGCGGGCGGCGGCCGGGGACTTGACAGTGCAAGGCTGGAACATGGGTTTCGGCGGGCCGGATACACCCGTGTTCAAGGACATGTTCGAATGGGGCGCCTGGGCGGGCGGCGCCGGACTGATGGCCGCCGATTTGTTGCTGCAGCGCAAGGCGGACGTCGCTTTCAATTTGTTGGGTGGTTTCCATCACGCCATGGCCGAGCGCGCGGCGGGGTTTTGCTATCTGAACGACGTGGTGCTCGCCTGCCTCAAGCTCGCCGGGGCCGGACGCCGGGTCTTGTACCTGGACGTAGACGCGCATCACGGTGACGGCGTGCAGTCGGCATTCTACCGGCGGGACGACGTGCTCACCATTTCCCTGCATGAAACCGGCCGCACCCTTTTTCCATGGGGCGGATTTGAAGATGAAATCGGCGAAGGACTGGGTCTGGGATTCAACGTCAACATCCCCCTGCCGCCGCAGACTTACGACGAAGCTTTTTTAAAGGCATTCGACCACGTGGTGTTGCCATTGATGGCAGCCTACGCCCCGGACGCAATCGTCCTCGAACTCGGGATGGACACGCTGGCGGGCGATCCGCTGACACACCTGCGCATGACTAACAACATCGTGGGGGCAATCCTTGAACCCCTGCTGCAACTCCATCGTCCCCTGCTCGTGGCCGGCGGCGGCGGGTACCACGTCGAGAACACCGTGCGCGGCTGGGCGCTGGCCTGGCGCACCTGTTGCGACGAGAACGTGGACGATTTTGGGATGGGCATGGGCGGCGTCATGCTGGCCAACACAGAATGGGCGGGTGGTTTGCGAGACCGGACCCTGGCGGTGACCGCGGAACAGCGCCGGGCCGTCGAATCGGAATTGCAGACGACGATTAATAACATCACCCATCACGTTTTCCAATTTCACGGGCTTCGCGCCGATTCCCGGCAGACGGTGACGGTGTCCGGGCGGTTCCTTCCCACCAACGAACATACCAAAACAAATAAGAGAGCATTATGATAACCACACTACCTCAACCCGTTTCGACCAGTTCCCTCATGCAGGAAAGCCGGACCTTCCCGCCCGATCGGGATGTGGTTCAACACGCCCTCCTGAACGCGGAGCAATATCAAAAAATGTACGCGCGCTCGATCAAGGACCCGGATGGGTTCTGGCTCGAACAGGCCGCTACACTCGACTGGTTCAAATCGCCGACCAAAGGCCGCAAATACATCTGGAACACCTCGGCGAAAATCATCGAGCACACGTGGTTTGAGGACGGCCAGCTCAACGTGGCGGTGAACTGCCTTGACCGCCATTTGAGTACGAAGACGCGCGACAAGACCGCCCTCATCTGGCAGGGCGAACCGGAAGACGACGTGCGGACGTTCACCTACGCGCAGTTGCATCAGGAAGTCTGCAAATTCGCCAACGTGCTGAAATCGTTCGGCCTCAAAAAGGGCGACCGCGTTTCGATTTATCTGCCGATGATTCCCGAACTGCCCGTCGCCATGCTCGCCTGCGCGCGGTTGGGCGTCATTCACTCGGTCGTGTTCGGCGGTTTCAGCGCCGAAGCGCTGGCTGGGCGCATCAACGACGCCACCTGCCGTCTGCTCATCACTTCGAACGTTTCCCTGCGTTCCGGCAAGAACATTCCGCTCAAGGGCATCGCCGACGAGGCGTTGAAACACACGAAGAGCATTAAAAAAGTCATTGTCGTTAAACGCAACGAACAGCCGTGCGACATGACACCGGACCGCGACGCCTGGTATCACGAACTCATGGCCAAGGCGAACGCCGATTGCCCGCCGGCGGTCAACAACGCCGAGGACCCGCTGTTTGTCCTCTACACCTCCGGTTCCACCGGCAAACCCAAGGGCGTCGTCCATTCCACCGCCGGGTATCTGCTCCAGGCCAGCCTCACGCACAAATACATCTTTGACGTTCACGACGACGACATTTTCTGGTGTACCGCCGACATCGGCTGGGTGACCGGCCACAGCTACATCTGCTACGGCCCGCTCTGCAATGGCGCGACCAGCCTGATGTTCGAGGGCGTGCCGACGTTTCCGGATGCGGGGCGTTTCTGGAAAACCGTCGAAAAATTCAAAGTCACCATTTTTTACACCGCGCCGACGGCCATCCGCTCGCTCATCCGGCTCGGTGAAGAATGGCCGAACCAATACAACCTGGGCACGTTGCGCGTGCTCGGCTCCGTGGGTGAACCGATCAATCCCGAGGCTTGGATGTGGTATCACCGCGTCATCGGCAAGGAACGCTGCCCCATCGTGGACACGTGGTGGCAGACGGAGACCGGCGGCATTCTTATCACGCCTTTGCCCGGCGCGCACACGCTCAAACCCGGCAGCGCGAACCGTCCGTTCTTCGGCGTTGAACCGGTCGTCCTGCGCGACGACGGCAAGCCGTGCGGCGTGAACGAAGGCGGCAAACTGTGCATCACCAAACCCTGGCCGGGCATGATGCGCACCACCTGGGGCGACCACAGCCGGTTCATCGAAACCTACTTCACGATGTATCCCAACATCTATTTCACCGGCGACGGCTGCCGCATCGACGGGGACGGCGATTATTGGTTGATGGGCCGCATTGATGACGTGGTCAACGTGTCCGGCCACCGCATCGGCACCGCCGAAGTCGAGAGCGCGCTGGTCAGTCATCCGAAGGTGGCCGAGGCCGCCGTGGCGCCGATGCCGCACGACATCAAAGGCCAGGGCCTTTACGCCTTCGTGACCCTCAAGGACGGCGTGCCGGAAAGTGACGAGCTCAAAAAGGAGCTGAGCAATCACGTCCGCAAGGAAATCGGGCCGATTGCCGTGCCGGACAAAATCCAGTTCGCACCCGGCCTGCCCAAGACCCGTTCCGGCAAAATCATGCGTCGCATCCTGCGCAAGATCGCCGAGAACGCCGCGGACCAGATCGGTGATGTTTCGACGCTGGCCGATCCGCATGTCGTGGAACTTCTGGTCAAAGGGAAGCAGTAAATTAGAGGGGAGCTGCCGGGGCCAACTGCCCTGGCAGCCGCCGCCTGAATCCGACCCCCCATGTTGCCCAACGCATTCATAGGCAAATCGCATTCGCCCACCGTCGCCGAGCTGGCCGGTGCGCTGGGTCCTGCGAAGGAACTCTGGGACGGGTTGCTCGCCAGCCTGGCCAGTGAACACAAACTGACCGTCCAGGAATGGAATTCTTACTCGCTCAAAGCCGGATGGTCGCTGCGGCTCAAGCACAAGGGACGCAACATTGTGTATCTCGGCCCGTGCCGGGGTGCGTTTCGCACGGCCTTTGTCCTCGGCGACCGGGCGGTGGCGGCAGCGCGCCAAAGCGACCTTCCGCAAAGCGTGATTAAAATCATCAACGAAGCCAGGCGTTACGCCGAGGGAACTGCCGTGCGAATCGAAATCAAGAAGGCCAAAGACATCGAGACGGTGACCAAACTTGCGGGCATCAAGCTGGCACACTGAGAACAAAAAAAACGAACTCCAATTCCAAACCAGGACTCAACCATGACTCATCCAACTGGAATTTCTTTTAACATAGAACCTAATTGGGCTTGGCCAGCGATATTTGTCATCGCCCTGCTCGCCGGTCCTGTCTTCGCGGCTGACACCAATTTGACCTGGAAAGCCGACGTCACACTAAAGGAAACCTACGACAGTGACGTTTATCTCCAGAACAACACGCCCAACCCTGCCAACGTCGCCGCCGCCCAGGCTGCCGGATTCAAGCCGGTCGAGGCGAACAAAGGCTCCTTTGTCACGTCAATCCTGCCGAAGGTCGGCCTGGACTACAAACCCGGCTCCGGGTTTAACCTGTCCCTGGGTTACACGCCGGAGATCGCCTTCTATCATTCAACTCCTTCCGAAGATTACGTGACCCATCGCGCCCTGTTCAACTTCGGCGGGAAGCTGGGCGACGCCACTTGGGAACTGGTGAACACGGCCACTTACATTGACGGCAGCCGGCAAGGGCCGACCTTTGCCCGCCCGGATGACATCCCCGCCATCGGCGGCATTCCGCTGCGCGACCGTCGGGCGGCCTTCATATTTCGCAACAGCTTTCGCCTGACTGAACCGGTCGGGAAATGGTTCTTCCGTCCGATGGCGGCGGCTTACATTCACGATTTCCAAACAGACCAGCATTATCAAGCGCCCGCCGAGAAGGCCATTTTCAGTTACGAGAATTACGTGGACCGCCAGGATGTCAGCGGCGGCCTCGATGTGGGCTATGACATCGGCAAAAAAAATTATCTCGTCGTCGGCTATCGTTACGGGCGACAGGACCAATACACGCTCCCCGGTCCCGGCGGCACCACCACGAGCAGCCCCTACGGCAACGCCTACCATCGCGTCCTCTTCGGCTTTGAAGGCAGCCCGCTTGGTTGGTTGAAAGTGGCCGCGTTGGGCGGACCGGACATCCGTTGTTGGGACAACAGTACCCCGGCGGGATTCGACCGGACTGGAATCCGATATTACTGGGACATCTCGGCAACGGCAACGCCGACACGGAATGACACGGTGACACTCAAGTCCATGCGCTATGAGCAACCCGCCTTCTCCAGCTTCAGCATGTACGAGGACACCAAAACCGACCTCGCCTGGCAGCACAAACTCAACGACCACTTCAGCGCGGTCCTGGGATTTACGCTCTACGTCGGCGACTGGGAGAACCCGGTGCACCGCGACGATTGGATTTACACGCCGAGTGCCGGGCTGACCTACAACTACAACAAACATTTGGGCGCTGAGTTTGCCTATTCCTACGACTGGGTGGACAGCAAAGTTTCAGCCGCGGAAGAACCTTTGACGAACAGCCACGAATTCACGCGCCACCTCGTGTCGCTGGCGGTGAAATACACGTTTTGACCGGGGCTCTGTGAAATTGGCTGAATGAAGCAACCGATGTTGCTTCTTTGGCAAAATAAGTGAGGGTGGTCGCCCCTTTACAAACTATGCTGATTTCAGGGTCGTTGGCGATGAGCCAAACTGGTTGAAATTCATGCCGGAACGGCCGGTTCAGCAGTCAAAGATTTTAAAATTTTTCATCAAAATGAGCACAAGACCGAAACTGACACTGGACGCCAACGAAGGCGTCGCCCACGTCGCCTATCGCCTCAACGAAGTCATGGCCATCTATCCCATCACGCCCTCATCGCCGATGGCCGAGTTCTGCGATCAATGGGCGTCCGAAGGCAAAAAAAATCTCTGGGGCACCATCCCGTCCATTGTGGAATTGCAAAGCGAAGGCGGAGCCGTCGGCGCGGTCCATGGCATGTTGCAGACCGGTTCCATGGCCACCACCTTCACGGCGTCGCAGGGCCTGCTGCTGATGATTCCCAACATGTTCAAGATTGCGGGCGAGCTGCTGCCCACGGTCTTCCACGTCACCGCCCGCGCGGTGGCGACCCATGCGCTTTCGATTTTCGGCGATCACAGCGACATCATGGCCGTGCGCGCGACCGGCTGGGCGATGCTCGGTTCGGCCAGCGTGCAGGAAGCGCATGGATTTCGCGCTGATTGCGCAGGCGGCCACGCTGCGGTCGCGGATTCCGTTCGTGCATTTCTTCGACGGCTTCCGCACGTCGCACGAGGTGCAGAAGATTGAGATGCTGACCGAGGCGGATTTGCGCGCGTTGATTGACGACCAGCTGCTGGCGGAACATCGCGCGCGGGCGATGTCGCCCGACCATCCGGTGCTGCGCGGCACGGCGCAGAATCCCGACGCCTTCTTCCAGGCGCGCGAGGCGTGCAATCCGTTTTACGCCGCCTGCCCGGACATCGTGCAGCAGGCGATGGACGATTTCGCGAAGCAGGTCGGCCGCGCCTACAAACTGTTCGAATACGTCGGCGCACCGGACGCGGAGCGCGTGATCGTGCTGATGGGTTCGGGCTGCGAAGCCGCGCATGAAACGGTGGAGTATCTGAATGCAACGCGGCGCGAAGTTCGGCCTGGTCAAGGTGCGGTTGTACCGGCCGTTCGACGGCAAACGCTTTGTGGAGGCGCTGCCCGCGGTCGGTCAAGTCCATCGCGGTGCTGGACCGCACCAAGGAACCGGGCGCGGCGGGCGAACCGTTGTATCAGGATTGCGTCGCGGCGGTTCTGGAAGGCATGGCCAACGGCTGGGGCAATTTGAAATGGCTGCCCAAGGTGGTCGGCGGCCGCTACGGGCTTGTCGTCGAAGGAATTCACGCCGGCGATGGTCAAGGCCGTGTTCGACAACCTGGCCGCCGCCAAACCCAAGAACCATTTCACCGTCGGCATCAACGACGACGTTTCCCACACCAGCCTGCCGGTGGACCACGATTTTTCGACCGAACCCGACGATGTCATCCGCGCGTTGTTCTACGGGCTGGGCGCGGACGGCACGGTGGGCGCGAACAAAAATTCCATCAAGATCATCGGCGAAGGCACCGGACAATTTCGCTCAGGGCTATTTCGTTTATGACTCGAAGAAATCCGGCAGCATGACGGTGTCGCATCTGCGGTTCGGGCCGAAGCCGATTCGCTCGACTTATTTGATCTCGCGCGCGAATTTCGTGGCCTGCCACCTGCCGATGTTTCTGGAGCAATTCGACATGGTCAAACCGCTGGTGCCCGGCGGCACGTTCCTGCTCAACACGCCCTACCCGAAGGACGAAATCTGGTCGAAGCTGCCGACGCCGGTGCAGGAATCGCTCATCGCCAAGAAGGCGAAGTTTTACGTGATTGACGCGACGAAAGTGGCGCGCGACAGCGGCATGGGCGGGCGCATCAACACCATCATGCAGGTTTGTTTCTTCGCGCTGTCGGGCGTGCTGCCGCGCGACAAGGCCATCGAGGCCATCAAATATTCCATCAAGAAAACCTACGGCAAAAAAGGCGAGGAAATCGTGGCCATGAACCTCAAGGCCGTGGACAACACGCTGGAGCATCTGCACGAAGTGCCGGTGCCCGACAACGCGTCAACGGCAGCGGCGACCTGCTGCCGCCCGTTTCGCCGAACGCGCCGCGGTTCGTGCGGGATGTGCTGGGCCGGCTCACCGCCGGCGAAGGCGACGATCTGCCCGTCAGCGCGTTCCCGGTGGACGGCACGTTCCCGACCGGCACGGCGCAATATGAAAAACGCAACCTCGCGCTCGAAATTCCGGTCTGGGACGAAAAAATCTGCATCCAATGCGTGAAGTGCGTGGCGATCTGCCCGCACGCGACCATCCGCGCGAAGGTCTATGAACCGGCGGCGCTCGACGGCGCGCCCGCGACGTTCAAGATCCGCGGACAGCCGCGATCCGGAGTTCAAGGGCTGGAAGTTCACGCTCCAGGTCGCCGCCGAGGATTGCACCGGCTGCTGCGTTGTGCGTGGACGTTTGCCCGGCGCGCAACAAAACCGAGACCAAACTCAAGGCCATCAACATGCGGCCGCAGGCGCCGCTGCGGTTGCCGGAGCGCGAGAACTGGGATTTCTTCCTCAGCCTGCCCGAACTGGACCGGCGCAAGGTCAAGACGACGCAACTGCGCCAGCAACAGCTCATGCGGCCGCTGTTCGAATTCAGCGGCGCGTGCGCCGGCTGCGGCGAGACGCCCTATCTCAAAATGCTGTCACAGCTTTTCGGCGACCGCGCCATCATCGCCAACGCCACCGGCTGCTCCTCGATTTACGGCGGCAACCTGCCGACGACGCCTTACGCGAAGAACGCCGAAGGCCGCGGCCCGGCCTGGTGCAATTCGCTGTTCGAGGACAACGCGGAGTTCGGCCTCGGCTTCCGCGTCTCGATTGACAAGCAAAAGGAATTTGCGACCGAACTGGTGAAGAAACTCGCGCCGCAACTGGGCGATGACCTCGTGAACGGCATCGTGAATGCCGACCAATCCGACGAAGCCGGCATTTACGACCAGCGCGAGCGCGTGGCCGCGTTGAAACAAAAATTGCCGAAGCTCGATTCACCGGAAGCGAAACTGCTGCTCGGCCTCGCCGATCAACTGGTGAAGAAGAGCGTGTGGATTGTCGGCGGCGACGGCTGGGCTTACGACATCGGCTACGGCGGTCTGGACCACGTGCTGGCCAGCGGACGCAACGTGAACGTGCTCGTGCTCGACACCGAGGTCTATTCCAACACCGGCGGGCAGATGTCCAAATCCACGCCGCGCGGCGCGGTGGCGAAGTTTGCCGCCGGCGGCAAGCCGATGGGCAAGAAGGACCTCGGCCTCATCGCCATGACCTACGGCCACATCTATGTGGCCAGCGTGGCGCTGGGCGCGAAGGACGAACAGACGCTCAAGGCGTTCGTGGAGGCGGAATCTTATCCCGGCCCGTCGCTCATCATCGCCTACAGCCATTGCATCGCGCACGGCATCGCGGTGGACATGGGCGTGGGCGCGCGCCAGCAAAAGCTCGCGGTGGATTCCGGCCAATGGCTGCTTTACCGGTTCGACCCGCGCCGCGCCGAACGCGGCGAGAATCCGCTGCAACTCGATTCCCTGGCGGCCAAGGCGAAGGTGCAGGATTTTCTGCTTTCGGAAAACCGCTTCAAGATGCTCACCAAGAGCAAGCCGGAGGATGCGAAGCAGTTGTTTGCCCAGGCGCAGGTGGACGCCGGACCGCCGCTGGAAATTTTACCAATATCTAAGCGGGCGCGATATGAAGACCGGCAATGGCCACGTGCCGGCGTCAAAACCCGCCGCTACCGCCGACCAACAACCGTGAACAGACACTGATCTTGAGGGCGACTGCCATCCCGGCTGCTGCATTCAGAACGAGCCGATCGACATCGCTACATCACAAATCATAAATGCTATGAATCTGACCACCACCTATCTCGGCCTGAAACTGCGGACGCCGCTGGTCGCCGCGGCCTCGCCGCTGTCGGAGGAAATTGACAACATCAAACGGATGGAGGACGCCGGGCGCGTCGGCGGTGGTGCTGTATTCCCTGTTCGAGGAGCAACTGCGCCAGGACCGCGCCGAACTGGCGCACAACCTGGAGCAAGGCACCGAAAGTTTCGCCGAAGCGCTCACTTATTTTCCCGAACCGGAGGAATTTCATCTCGGCCCGGAGGAATACCTCCACCACATCGCCAAGGCCAAAAAAGCGACGCGCATCCCGATCATCGCCAGCCTGAACGGCTCCTCGACCGGCGGCTGGACGGAATACGCCAGGCAGATTCAGCAGGCCGGCGCGGACGCGCTGGAACTGAACATCTATTACATCCCGACGGATTTGCAATCTGTCCGGCGCCAAGGTGGAGCAAACCTACCTCGACATTCTCAAGGCGGTGAAAGTCCGAGGTGACGATTCCCGTCGCCGTCAAGCTCAGCCCGTTCTTCACCAATTTCGCGAACATGGCCAAACGGCTCGACGAAGCGGGCGCGGACGGCCTGGTGCTGTTCAACCGCTTTTACCAGCCGGACATTGATCTGGAAACGCTGGAAGTAAAACCGAACATCCTGCTCAGCACGCCGATGGCCATGCGGCTGCCGCTGCGCTGGATTGCCATCCTTTACCTCCGCCTCAACGCCAGCCTGGCGGCCACCAGCGGCGTTCCATCGCGCCACCGACGTGTTGAAGATGCTCATGGCTGGCGCGGATGTGACGATGCTTTGCTCCGTGCTCATCCGGCACGGCATCCAGCAAATCGGCGTGATTGAGCGGGAACTGGTCGCGTGGATGGAAGAGCACGAATACGAATCCGTAGCCCAGCTCAAAGGCAGCCTGAGCCAGAAGAACTGCGCCGACCCGGCCACGTTCGAGCGCGCGCAATACATGCGGGCCATTTCGACCTATCCCCTGCCCTCGTTGAACCACTGATCCCGGACTCCAGAACTCCATTTCCCGTGTCGGCCAGCCGGAGTGAATCCCGCTTTGCGGGAAAGAGCGGTCAGCCACAACATCAGAGAACCGGGGAAACCGCCACCCTCCCAACCGGCTAATTGCCTTTCAACCGGTAGAACTGACTCCCGGACAGGAGGCCGTTGGTTATGATCCATTGATTTCCCACCAGAGTGGGCGAACCCGGAAGCGATATCCAGCTGTTGGATGACGTAAGGTTCGTCGAACTCTGTACGGTAACGCCGCCATAGTAAGCAGGCCACGAGAGAATGATGTTGTTGCCGGACTGGCCAATCTGGAAAGCCGGACTGCTGGATTCGAAGGCCCCGATGTCACTGCCGTCCCCCCGCCGGCGTTGGCGATGGAGAGATAGTCGAAGGGACGCGGGGCGCCGCGCTGATCGGTGGTCAGGCCAAAGCTATTCCCTTGATCAAGCGCAGGACTGTTGGTGAGCAACGCCATGGTGGGCGTGGGGCCGCCATTGTCTTGCAGTGGTCCCAGGAGTGGATTGATGGGGGAAGCGATCGAGCCGACCTGGTCGTGCAGGACGCCATCGGTGAAGCCGGTGCTGCCGTCGCTTTTGCCGATGAGATTGTAGCCGCCCGAAAAGAAATAATCTCCGACGTCCGGCCCTGTACCGGCAAAGTTGTTGGCAATAATACTGCCGGCGACATACGTGATGTTACCCCAGATGCCCCCGCCCCCTTGTTGGATGTTGCTGAAGACGTTGGTAATCAACCGATTGTTGGCAACCGTGCAATTGGTAAGCATCACCCTTATCGCCGCTTCCGGTGGTTCGTTGTAGATGCCGCCTCCGTATTCGCTTCCTGAGGTCGAGGCATTTTTCACGGTATTACTGTAGATCGTACAGTTCGCGAAAATACAAGTGCCGAAAGCGTTATCCACTCCGCCTCCCCCGCCGATGTAGGGAGGATTATCGCCGATGTTAACCGAATTGCCGGAGATGGTGCAGTTCCAAAACACAGAAGTGCCAGCATAGTTATAGACCCCGCCCCCATGTCCGGCCAACGTGGAAGCGTTGTTCGTAATGAGGCTGTTCCACACGGTTAACGCCCCTTGATTCATCAAACCGCCGCCCTTGCCTGCGGTTGAATTGCCGACAACCCAACAGTTGCTTAGAACCAGCCCGGCCCCGGAATCAACGATAATTCCGCCGCCATCGCCGCTGGCAGGTTTCCCGTTCGTAATGCACAAACCCGTGAGGAGCGAGAAGCCGTTGGTAACATCAAAAACCCGGCTGAGCCGGAGCCACTCACGGAAGTTTGTCGGCGCCGGGACCGAGGATACTGATGCTGTTGCTGAACACGATTTCGCCGCTGGAGAGCAGGATGGTTCCGGTCAGACCGTTGCTGAACACGATCGTGTCACCGGATTGCGCGTTGGCGATCTGCTGCCGCAGTGAGCCGGTTCCCGTATTGTTGAGTCTGGAAACCGTCCACGTCACGGGCACTGTGATCACGGCTTTCACCTGCCCGGGCGTGTTGGTATCAAACGCGCAATTATAACCTCCGGGTGTCTGCGTCAGCGCCGGCGGTCCCCACGTCAAATTGCCGCCGTAGGTGAAAAGCGTATAGGTGGTATTGGTGAAACCGGGGCCCGCGGCCAGGTTCACCGTGCCGCTCAAGGCCAGATTGCTTTGCACGCCAACGGTCGAGGCGTTTGTGCCCAAAACAAAATTTACGACTGAAGCGGCGCCCAGGTTTAAATGGTTGCTGACCATCAGGGTGCTGGCACCTAAAGTGAGCGGTCCCGCGGCAAATACGTTGGTATTGGCGATCGACGCCTGGGCATGGTACAGCGCGAGCGAACTGCCGTACCCGTTGGTTGACAACCCGTCGAACGTGACGGGGTTCGCCGACGGCGCTGAATTGCTGATGGTGACATCGGCGTTGTAAATCAGAAAGGTATTGCTGCCGGCCGGCGGTGTGATTTGGCAGTCGATGAATTGGACGCCCCGGCCGCTGTACACCTCGAATGGTTTGGGTCCGGAGATGTTGACGTGGTTGAAAACGAGGTTGGTTGCCGGCACTTCTATGCGCGCCCAGATGATTCCCGGGACGCCGTTGGAAGCCACCGTAGCGGTCAGGTTACTGATGGTGATGTCACGCCACACGGGAACGGTGGTGGTATCCACCGCCTGGGTTGAGGCGAAATAGGGTGAGACCCCGGTGGGAGTACCAAATTGGCCGCTGCTGCCGTAGTAGCTGTAGATCACGACGGCCCCGTTCACGATGTTGGTCATCCCGATGTTGTAGTAATTGAGTTTTTGGGCGATGCCGCCCTGGCCGCTGCCGCCACTGGTTGCGTCGTTGGACTTCATGCGAATGCCGTAATCCGTGCCGTTGAAAGTGCAATTGATCACCGTCAGGTTCGACACTCCGCCGGCCGTGTTGCTGCCGATGGACACCCCGTGGCCCTTGCCAAAGGCGCAGTTGGTGATCACGACATCGGACGAAACCGCCGAAGCACTGCTGCTGCCCAAGGCGATGTTGTCGTCACCGGCGTTGATGACGCAGTTCTTCACGAGGCAGTTGGCCCCGACCAGATCGATGCCGTCGGTGTTGGCTGCGTTGGTCGCCGTGGTGTTGATGGTGATACCCTGGACGGTGATGTCGTTATCTGCCCCTTTGAAAACGATGTGCATCTTGGGTGGATTCCGCAGCGTCACGTTCTGAATCAACACCCGCCCGCAGTTGCCGTTGAAAAAAATCATGTAGGGACGACCGCTGAATACCGGACCTGGCGCACTCCACCAATCCGCCCCCTGACCGTCAATCGTTCCCGAACCGCTGAACTCCAGGTTGGTCAACCCCGAGGCGTAGAAAAGATTGCCAAAGGTCTGGTTTTGGGCCGGATAGTTGGTGAAGAGATTGAGCGGGAGCATTTGCAACGTTGCTCCGGCGTCAATCTCCACATTCACATTGTTCCTCAGCGTGAGTGGCCCGGATAAAAAAACACCCGGCCCGGGAATTCTGACCGTGCCGCCAAATAAATTGTTCGTATTGCCCCCTTGCGACGCCTGGACGATCGCGTTCGAAATGGCGAGCGTGTCGTCCGTCACGCCGTCACCCGCGGCATTGAATGGCGGGTCGGTGATGGTAATGACATTGTTGGTATTGATGTCGGGCAGCAGGGGCGTGGCCAGGGTCGCTGGTACAAAGCACAAAAAACCTGCCACGACGGGGGCCAGGCAAGCGGTGCTCAGGCTCCCATTCCACAGGCGGCTTGGTTGCATAACTGTTTCCGGGTTCGCCGAACTTCTGTGAAAAACGACGTCTCGATGTTCATGAACTGGCGGCCGGTTCGTCGGGCGCCAGAAACAATAAAGACGAACTGATGCTTATCATAAGGGTTTACTGAAGGCAAGAAGTTTTTTGGAGGCCGGCCGGAATAAAATCAACGCGGAACTGCGGCGCGACGGCGTTTGAAAAGAAAGATGGCGCTGATGGCCAGGACAAATGCGGCCAGGAGAGGCAGCATCCGCCCCGGTGTTCCGAGGATCTCGTAGTCGCGGCCTGCTACATACGTCGGGCAGGAAATTCCTTTTTGCGCGATCAACGCCAGCGTTGTTTCATCCACGTCTGCCGAATATTTGACTGCCTTGCCACCCTTCCGGGATTCAACGTCGAACGATTATAATGCCGGGGGATTCGCGATAGAGGGAGTGATAATGATCCTCCATGATGCTGACCTTCAGTTTGCCCGGCGTGCTTTGATTGATGAGATCACGCAGTCCGGCACCCGTGAGATTTCCGACGTTGTGGTTTGTATCGGTGTAACAAAAAACCAGGAGGCCGGCAGCGGCAATCGTCAGGAACAGAACGAGACGCCGTGAAATCCTTCGGGCGGGGCCGGGCTGGATATTTTCGACCGGTTGGGCAATCGGCGCCGTGTCGGCAGAATCGGAATGCGACCGGCTACGGCGGCGTTGCCAGGCCCAAAACAGGAGTGAGGCCGGCACCAGCGGATAGGCCAGCCCCAACCAAACCGTCATGACCGAAAGAAATCCGGCACGGGCCTGTTCCTGTAAAAACGGGGTGACCCCGAACGTCAGGAGCAATGGCAGAAAGAGAAAAAGGACGAGGCCGCCGCCGAAGATGCGCCAGAATTTGGCCGCAGACTTGCGTTGCTGCGGAAGGCCTGTCGCGTCGCGGCCCAGTTTATATCCAAAGAGCGTACCCAGCGTGGCCGGGATGGCAATCAGGCCGGCAAAAAAACCGATGCCTTTTAGAAGGCCAATCAGGCCGGTGGCCTGGCCGGTGGCGCTCTTGGTGGTGGCCATGCCCATAATCGCACCCTTGGCAGTGGTGGCCGCCGCCAGCATCGGCAATGCCGCGATCACCGCCACCGCAAAAGTGTCCGCCGGCCCCGAACGGCGCAGGCCGCTCTGGATCACCTTCGTTACCCGCTCGTTCAGCAAGGCCCGGCCGCGGGAGAGACGCTGTCGCACCGCCTCCTCGGAAATCTCCAGCACCTCGGCCACTTGAGGGATCGATTCATTCTGGCGATAAAAAAGCACCATCGGCTCGCGGTAACCCTCCGGCAAACCCGACAGGACGTGCCAAAGAATGCTTTCTTCCTCCTTGCTGATGGCCTGTTCGTCGGGTTCACCGGCCGTCGCCGCCGCCGCTTCCGTTTCCTCCTCCAGCAGTCTGGCATCGGCGAGCGGATTGCGGGTGTGCTGGCGAAAGGCGTTATGGATAAGGTTCCGGGCGATGCCGTAGAGCCAGGCTTTGAACCGGGCCGGTTCCCGCAAACTGCCGAGCCGTCGCCACGCAGTGATGAAAATCTCCTGCGCGATGTCCTCGCTGCGCCCGACGCTGCCGCAGGCGCTGTAAACCAGGGCACAGATGGAAGATTGATAGCGGGCGACGATTCGGCCAAAGGCATCACGGTCACCGGTCAGGCTCAATTCCACCAGGGAGGCGTCACTTCGCGTCTCCGGTTCCACGGCAAGATTCGTTTTCATGCTCACCCAAGTAAGTGGCCTGACCAATGAAATTGTGACATGAAATCGGAGGCTGGCATTTACAGAATTTGACAAAAGTCCGATGTTTTTTGTCATAAGGCCGCGGAAAGAGTCCCGCCTCTTCCACGCCTGAATGATTCACCCGCAAAAATCCGCATTTCATCCGGGTTCCCTCTGTGGCTAAATGGAATCGTCATGGATGTGACGCGCTCGCGGAAAGGATTTGGAATACAAATCCCGGTTACTTCATTGCTCCTGTGTCTGGTGTGTGGCGGTTGCACGTCACCCGGCAAGCTTGCCCGGACCGCGCTGCAAGCGCCGAATCAGCACATCAAAATTCCTGCGGAATTCGAGCGGTTGGGGGCGATTCTGGCCACGAATTTTCCCATCCAACGGATCACGGTCGGCCCGCCACCGGCGATGCTGGATTTGATGGTGATGGAACCGGGAGATTATAATTCCAAACTGAACTCAACCATCACCGTGCATCATTCGCAACATCACGGCGACACCAATCGTTACGATTTCAATTTTACCTTTGATCTGTCGCGTTTTGCCCCGAAATCGAAGCCGTCAGCGAAGGATATTCGCGGCACCATTTTTTTATTGCACGGCTACGGGTTGAACAAGGAGGCCATGATGCCGTGGGCGCTGGTTCTGGCCGAAGCAGGCTACCGGGTGGTGCTCGTGGATTTACGCGGGCACGGCCATTCCACCGGCGACCGCATCTACTTTGGCGGCATCGAGCGGACGGATTTGGTGCAATGCCTGGATACGCTGTGGCAACGGCATGTTTGCGAGGGACCGGTCGGGGCGCTGGGCATTTCGTATGGTGCGGTGCTGGCGTTGCAATGGGCGGCCATTGACCCGCGCGTACAAAGCGTGGCGGCCATTTCACCCTACCCCGACCCTCGCACCGCCGTGGACCGGTATCTCAGGACGTTTGCTCCCAACCTGACCTGGCGAACCGACCGGAAAGCGGCCGCGCTGGTGGCTTCCCACCTCGCCGAATTCCCGGACCTGGCCACGGAAACCGCCGTCCGGCAAATTAAACGTCCAATCTTGTTTGTACGCGGTGAAAATGATGAGGTGTGCCTGAAGGAAGATTTGAGCCGCTTTCAAGCAGCAGCGCAGCCGGGGTCCGAGGTGAAGGAAGTTCCCCTCGCCAATCATCTGGTGGCCGGCATGTGCATCACGCAACTGCGCGACTTGGTGACCGAATGGTTCCACCGTCAGTTAATCCGCTGATGAACTTGGATTTTTAACCACTGAGACGCCAAAAGCCAAAGACGCGGATTTCACGAATGAACACCGATGAAAAGCTTCGAAGCAGTAACCGATAATAACGCACGGTTTCAGCCGTGGGCTGGTCATTAACCATTCCCAAGTACAGGAGGAGTAATCGGACATTAAGTCGTAGCCGGTCGAGTTGTTTTAGAGATGAATCTGCGTTCATCTGCGCAATCTGCGGTTGATCCCCTTTTCGAGGACGCAGTCTTAAAAAACTTCCGCTTTGAGGCCGGTGACCTGGCGCACGATTTGTGCGATGTGCGACAGCGTCTTCAGCGGCAGATGCCCGCACTCGGCGTGGGACATGGGACGCGCGGCGGAGTAGATTTGCACGAGGGAAATCTGAGCGCCGCGGTTCTTCAATTCCTTGAGCCGTTGCGCATATTGTTCGATCTCCTCCAGCGAGGGCTCTTCCTCATTGATGGCGGGGAACAAGCTCTGGATGACCACCGGCCGCTGGCGGCCCAGCGCCAGAATGTTCGCCAGGACCTTCTCCAGCGGCACACCCGGCCGGTCCACCCGGTTCAAGTAATCCTGCGTGCCGCCGTCGAGTTTCACCCAGATCTCGTCCGACTTGGTGAGGCGTTTCAGGCTTTCCTGCACCTGCGGCCGGTCCAGGCCGGTGGCGTTGGTGATCAAAACGATTTTGAAAAATGGAAAGCCGCCCAGCGCGCGCACATGAATCACTTCCTGCATGGCTTCGGCAAAATTCGGGGCCAGGGTCGGCTCACCATCGCCGCTCAGCGCCACGTGGCGCAATTGCAACAGCTCGGTGGGCAGCGACTGGTATTGGGGACGTTCGTGCAACTGGCCTTGCAGGATGTGCGCCAGCGTCCGTTGCAGTTCGCCGGCCATGACATTCACGTCCAGCGTTGTCTCCGCGGGTGGCGTGCGGCGGTCCACCTCGCAATACAGGCAGTCAAAGTTGCACTGCTTGTCGGGGTTCATGTTCACGCCCACCGACAGGCCGTGTGCGCGCGACGAGATGACCACGTAAACAAACCGGTTGTCGAGAAAGTCGCGCGGCCGGTCGAACGCGGCTTCGCGCACCGGAAGGTGATTTTTCTTTTCCGAATGCCCGTTTACCGGCGAGGTTCTGGTCTTTGATTCTTCCACAATTCTCACAAGGCACTCTAAGACCGGGGCGGGCCGCGGACTACACGCTTATTGGCATAATTTTGCCATACCTTGCAGGAGAAAAGGCCGGATTCTACAAGGGGATTTAACGCGAAGCGGCCCGACCGACAGCCGGCTGAAAAAGTCATCAACCGGCGATACACGAGGCCGGCGAAGTGTTGGGTTATCGGTCCAAGCTGTTCTGGTTCGCGGATTTTGGCAAAGAAAGAACATCTTTTGGGAATATCGGCATGCTTATTGTTTGTAGAACTAATCTGAGGTAAACTGATGACATGAATGCGATAAAAAATGATCGGGCGGCGTGGCTGAAAGCCGGCAAGGCGGTTTGCTCAAACCCGCCGCACAAGGCGCCGGCCAAAGCGTGGCGGCTGGTCCTGCTGGGCTCTCCGGGTGTCGGCAAGGGAACCCAGGCGGAACTGCTGCATCAACGATTGGGCTCCTGCCATCTGTCCACCGGCGATGTTTTCCGCGCGGCCAAAAGTTTGCCGGACGGGCAAAGAAGCCCGGCCATGGAGCAGGCGTTGGAGTTCATGCGGCGCGGCGAATTGGTGCCGGACAAAACGGTGCTGGATATGGTAAGCGAACGGCTGCGCTGCCTGCATTGCTGCGGCGGATTCCTGCTCGACGGTTTTCCGCGCACAGTCGCCCAGGCCGAAGCGCTGGGAAAATTGATGCTGCACGAGGAAGTGGCGTTGACGGCGGTGCTCAATTACGAGCTGCCGCTGGAGGAAATCGTGGCCCGCATCAGTGGACGGCGTACCTGTTCCAAATGCAAGGCGGTCTATCATGTCACGTCACGCCCGCCACGAGTGGCAGACGTCTGCGACCATTGCGGCGGGAAATTGCTTCTGCGCGAAGATGACCGGCCCGAATCCGTCCGCGTGCGCATGGCGGCCTACGAAAAAAGCACCCGGCCGTTGATTAAATTCTATCAGGAGCGCGGTTTGCTGGTACCCATCGTCGCCGGCGGCACGCCGGAGGAAACGTTCCAACGCACGATGATTGCGCTCGAAGGTGTCCTGGCGGACTAGCAAATCCTCGGCAGTTGTTCGCCACTGGGCATGTCGAGAATCCGGCTGGCGCCAATCGCGCTTTTCAAGGTAACGAGCGGCGCGGAACTTTCCGTCACCCGGCCAATCGCCGCCGACCCTGCGCCGGGGGTTTGGCCGCGCATGATTTTCAATGCCCGCTCCGCATCCCTGGCCGCGACAAACGCAACCAGGCGCCCTTCGCAAGCAACGTGCAACGGGTCCAGGCCGAGCATTTCGCACGCGGCGTGGACGTCTTCCCGCACCGGTACGGACTTTTCCACAATTTCGATGCGCACGCGCGCCGCTTCAGCGATTTCGTTGAGCGCGCTGGCCAGCCCGCCGCGGGTGAGGTCGCGCAGACAATGAATTTCGATCCCGGCCTTGAGCAGTTCCAGAATGATTTCATGCACGGGTGCGGAATCGCTCTCGATGGCGCTCTCGAATTGCAGCCCTTCGCGCACGGCCATGATGGCCATGCCGTGCCGGCCCAGGTCGCCGCTCACCAGGACCGACGTCACCGGGCCGCACGTTTTGCGGCGCGATTTTTTGGTCGTGCTCGACGACGCCAATCCCGGCAGTGTTGATGAATACGCCGTCGCCCTTGCCCTTGTCCACCACCTTGGTGTCGCCGGTGATGATTTGCACGCCGCAGCGTTGCGCGGCCTGCTGCATGGAGCAGACAATTTTCCAGAGTGTCTCCATCGGCAGACCTTCCTCGATGATGAACGCGGCGCTGAGATAAACCGGTCGCGCGCCGCTCATGGCCAGATCGTTTACCGTGCCGTGGACAGCCATGGAACCGACGTCGCCGCCAGGAAAAAACAAGGGGCGCACGACATAGGAATCGGTCGTGAACGCGAACTTTTTGCCGGTCAACTCCACCACCGCCGAGTCGTGCTGGGTTTCGAGCAATGGATTGCGGAAAGCCGTCAGGAACATCTGGCCGATGAGCTGGTGCATCAGCCTGCCGCCGCCGCCGTGCGCCATCAGCACGTGCGGATATTGCGAGATGGGAATGGGACAGGCCGGGGTAAAGTCCATAAATACTCAGAAATAAAAACGTCGAACACTGAACGCTGAACAACGAACACCGAAGTGGTTCGATGTTCGGCGTTCGATGTTGGATGTTCGGCGTTTCCTCATGATCGATTCAATTACGCCTTCGATACCGATAGTAGGCCGCGCAGGCGCCTTCGCTCGAGACCATCGTCGCGCCCAGCGGATGTTCCGGCGTGCATTTCGTGCCGAACGCGGGACATTCATGCGGCTTTTTCAAGCCCTGCAACACCAGGCCGCTGATGCATTCCGCCGGTTCCTCGACGCGATGTTCCGCCACGCCGAATTTTTTCTCGGCGTCGAAGGCCGCGTAAGCTTCGTTCAAGCCCAGGCCGCTTTGCGGGATTTCGCCGATGCCGCGCCATTTGCGCGGGATCGACGCGGAATACCTCGCGAATCAGCTTCTGCGCGGGCTGGTTGCCTTCGCGGCGCACCGAGCGCGCGTATTGATTTTCGACCTCGGCCCGGCCGGATTCCAGTTGCTGCACCACCATCAACACGCCCTGCAAAATATCCAGCGGCTCGAAACCGGTGACGACAATCGGCACATGATATTTCGCCGCGACGGGAAAATACTCCTCGAAACCCATCACGGTGCAGACATGGCCGGCGGCGAGAAAGCCCTGCACCTGGCAGTTCGGCGACGACAGCAGCGCTTCCATCGCGGGCGGCACCAGCACGTGCGAGACGAGCATGGAAAAATTCTTCAGCCCCTTTTGCGCGGCCTGATAAACCGCCATGGCCGTGGCGGGCGCGGTGGTTTCAAAACCGACCCCGAAGAAAACCACTTCTCGCGCCGGATTTTGTTCGGCGAGTTTCACGGCATCGAGCGGCGAATAAACGATGCGCACGTCGCCGCCTTTGGCCTTGACCGAAAGCAAATCGGTCGTGCTGCCGGGCACGCGCAGCATGTCGCCGAACGAGGTGAAGATGACGTCGGGCCGCGCGGCGATATCGAGCGCCTTGTCGATGATTTCCAGCGGCGTCACGCAGACCGGGCAGCCGGGGCCGTGGATGAGCGTGATTTGTTTCGGCAGCAGTTCATCAATGCCGAATTTCACAATGGCATGGGTCTGGCCGCCGCAGACTTCCATGATGTTCCACGGCCGCGTCGTGACCCGGTGCATTTCGCGCGCGATTTTTTGCGCGAGTTCGCCGTCGCGATATTCGTCGAGATATTTCATGTTGGTTTGCTGGGGCGAGGCTGCTGACGAGCCGCTGCCGTTTCATTTCAGCCTCGAGCCGGCTCGCGAGGACGCTCGCCCCACCAGTTCATAATTTTCAGCCACTCTGTACAGGCGGGACGCCTGCGCTACGTTCTTCAAGTTCGCCCAGTTCCTCGATCTGCTTCAAATACTCAAAAACCTTTTGCGCCTCGTCCTCATCGAGCCGGCTCAGGGCAAAGCCGACGTGGACGATGACGTAATCGCCGACCCTGGCCTCCGGCACATAGGCCAGGCTGGCTTCCTTGAGGATGCCGCCGAAATTGATTTTGCCCATGCGCGTCAACGGGTCATCGCCGCTGATGCTCTCAATCTTTCCTGGAATGGCCAAACACATGCGCCTTTAATCTAACCGCTTATGCGCAGGGCAGCAATGACTTGTCCCAGGGCAATTCCGCCGTCATTGGGCGGCACACGCTGATGCCAATACGGACGGAACCCTTCCGCCTGCAAACGCCGCACCGCGCGCTCGGTCAGATAACGATTCTGAAAACAGCCGCCGGAAAGCACGACGCGGTTCTGACCGGCACGTTTGGCGACGGCAAGGATGCTTTCCACCAGTGCATTGTGGAACTTCGCGGAAATGATGCCGGTTGGAATGCCGCCTTTCACATCAAATAAAATTTCTTTCACCATCAACGACCAGTCCAGAATCATTGCCGATTGCCGATTGCCGATTGCCGATTTGCTTGCAGTCGTGGCAGGCTTTTCAATCGAAAATTGGCAATCGGCAATCGGCAATGGGTACGCTTCATCGGTCTCGATTCGGTCGAGCGCAAACTCCAGTTCCATTGCTGCCTGGCCCTCGAAACGCATGGTTTGCCGCAAACCAATGAACGAAGCAACCGCGTCGAACAACCGGCCCATGCTGGTCGTCACCGGCGAATTTAATTTTTTGGCCAGCATCGTCTTCAACGCCGTCAGTTCGGCTTTGGAAAAGGCGGTGACGGACGCAAGGTCGTTTCGCTCGAAAACGGCCGCGCCGAAAATTTCGTGGAGCAATCCGAGCGCGGTGCGGCGCGGTTCCTTGACCGCCTGGTCGCCACCGGGCAGCCGGAATGGACGCAAATGAGCGGCGCGTTCGACGTTCTCATCCGTGACGAGAAAGAATTCGCCGCCCCAGATGGTGCCGTCCAGGCCGTAGCCGGTGCCATCCCAGGAGACGCCGAGCACCGGTGGCGGCAATTCGTTTTCCGCCATGCAGGACAACACGTGGGCGACGTGATGCTGGACTGCACAAGGTAGCGCGGGCTGCCGGTCTGCGGGTCTGTCGTTTGGAGTTCAGCGGCATTCAGGCGGCCCGAACCGGGCTGGAGGCCGGTGATTCCGAACCTAGTTCGTTGTGCATATTTGGTCGAGAGATAATCCGGATGCAGATCGGCGGCGATAACTTGCGGCCGGGCGTCGTAAAGTTTCTCAAAATCCGCGATAACGCGGCGAAAGGCGGCGTGCGCCTGCTCCGTTTCCAAATCACCAATGTGCTGGCTGATGAAAACCTGGTTGCCAATGGAGAGCGCGATGGCGTTTTTCAAATGCGCACCAACGGCCAGAACGGAGTTCGGAGTTCGGAGTTCGGAGTTCGGAGTTTCGTTGGGGCGAGTGCCCTCGCGAGCCGCATTCCGCACTCCACAATCTGCACTCCGCAATTGGACGGGCAACGGCGCGTAGCCGCGGGCGCGGCGCAAGACCAGTTCGCGGTCGAGCATGATACGCACAATCGAATCGTCCACATGCCGGACAATGGGACGATCATGGATGAGAAAAACGTCGGCGATGCCGCCCAGCCGTTCCAAGGCTTCGCGTTCGTCGGTGCAAATCGGTTCGTCGCTCAGGTTGCCGCTGGTCGCCACGACCGGAAATCCGAGTTCGGCCATCAGCAGATGATGCAACGGCGTGTAGGGCAGCATCGCGCCGAGGTACGGATTGCCGGAGGCAATCGAAGTTGAAAGTTGAGAGTTGAGAGTTGAGAGTCGCCGCAGCAGAACAATCGGTGCTTCCGGTGAGCGGAGGAGTCGTTCTTCCAAAGGCGAGACTTCGCAGACCACTTTAATGCTTTCAAGGGAGGGGAACATCAACGCGAACGGTTTTTCTTCGCGTTGCTTGCGTTCACGCAAGCAACGAATGGCACTTTCATTTCGCGCATCCGCCAGCAAATGAAATCCTCCGAGTCCCTTGGCGGCGACGATTTTACCTTCGCGAACGGCATTGGCGGCAGCGACCAAGGCGTCGTCGTTTTGGAGTGCGCGGACGTGTCCGCGCTTTGAAAGCGGCGACATGTCGCCGCACTCCCAAAATTCCAATCTCGGGCCGCAAACGGGACAGGCATTGGGCTGCGCGTGGAAACGGCGGTTTGCCGGGTCGTCGTATTCGGCCTGGCACTGCGGACACATCGTGAATGATTTCATCGAGGTGTTCGCCCGATCGTAGGGCAACGATTCGATGATGCTGAAGCGCGGGCCGCAGTTCGTGCAGTTGGTAAACGGATAGCGATAACGGCGGTTCTTCGAATCGAAAATTTCGCGGAGACAATCCGGGCAGGTGGCGATGTCCGGCAACACGAGCGCGGTTCTGTCACCACCCGTTTCGCTCTCACGGATTACAAAACCGGCATAACCGACGGCATCGAGCCACGAAGCTTCGAGGCTTTGGATGAAACTGCGTGGCGGTTTTTCGTTCTCGAGTCGCAGCCGGAATTTTTCGAGGGTGCGGCGCGGGCCTTCAACTTCGATAAAGACGCCCTGGGGAGAATTATTGACCCAGCCGGCGAGTTCGAGTTCGGTCGCGAGCCGGAAGATGAAGGGTCGGAAGCCGACGCCCTGCACCGCGCCGCGAACGGCGAGTTTCAAGCGCACGGGCGGGCGGGTGGGGCCGGCTTCAGTCACGGGGACATTCTGCCTGAAATGACGTCGGATTCAAAGTTGTAGCGATGGCAAACCGACGGAGCAATTTTCATCAAAACATTGACAAGAGACGGTTTGATTTACACAAGAATACGGGCCAGCGTAGTGAGGGGCATGCTTTTGAAGGATCACGATGCACGAGGTTTCGATCATGGAAGACGCGGTGCGGATGGCGTTGGCCGCCGCGAAGTCGGCAGGCGCACAGCGCGTGCTGGCGTTGCGCCTGCGCGTGGGAACGTTGAGCGGGGTCGTGCCGGAGGCGTTGCGGTTTGCGTTTGATGTGGTTTGCCGCGATACTATCGCCGAGGGCGCGAGCCTGGAAATGGTGTCCGTTCCCGCCGCCGGCTGGTGCCCGGTTTGCCGCGCCGAATTCGAATGCGCGGATTTCATCAGCGAATGTCCCCGCTGCCACAATCCCAATGGCGAGTTGCGGCGCGGGCGGGAACTGGAAATCGCCTCGGTGGAGATCAATTGAATCTCTAAACCGTAGCAGCCGACGTAAGTCGGCTCTGACTCGGTGTGAAATAATGGAGCGGACTGACGTCCGCTGCTACAGTAGCTTACGATTTTATGTGCAAAGAATGCGGATGCGGTCTGGGCGGTGACGATGTGAAAATCAGCGGTCATTCCCACAATCACGGCCACGGCCACGACCATGCTCATGGACATGACCACCACCACGAACACGGCCATTCGCACGGCGGCAAAACCCTGGACCTGAATCGCTCATTGCTGGAGAAGAACGACCGGCTGGCGGAGCAGAATCGCGGCTTCTTCCGCGCCAAAAAATTGCTGGTGCTTAATGTAGTTTCCTCACCGGGTTCGGGCAAAACCACCTTGATCCGGGAAACAGCGGCCAAGCTCGCCGGCAAATTGAGCGTCGGCGTGATTGTGGGCGACCTGGCCACGGACAACGATGCCGCGCGGCTGCGCACCGCCGGAATTCCCGTCGTGCAGATCACCACCGGCACGGTCTGTCATCTCGACGCGGACATGGTTGCCAAAGCAGCGGCGCAAATGGATTTGGACAAGCTCGACGTGCTGGTGATTGAAAACGTCGGCAACCTCGTCTGCCCCGCCGACTACGATTTGGGCGAGGATTTGCGCGTGGTGCTGCTTTCCGTCACGGAAGGCGAGGATAAGCCGTTGAAATATCCGCCGATGTTCCATTCGGCGCAGGTCGCGGTGGTGACGAAAAGCGATATGGCAACTGCGGCGGGATTCGACCGCAAACAGGCTTTGGAAAACCTCAATCGCGTGAGCCATCACGCGAAGATTTTCGAGCTATCGGCCAAAACCGGCGACGGCATGAAGGCCTGGCTGGATTTTCTGGTGAAACAGCACACAGCTTGATTTCAACCACGGATGGACACGGATTAACACGGATGGTGGGGCGAGCGTCCTCGCGAGCCGAACCGCTGATTAAAAGCCTGTCTTGTCGCGCCGCAATTTGATGAAGGCGGAAACTGAATTGCCCTGACGGGGCAAGAGATATTAGCCCAGGGTTGGAGCAACGCGACTAACAACTGTTTTCACCCAACAACCCTCACCCGGCTTCGCCACCCGCTCCCGTTCCCACGGGTGGCACCTCATCCGGCCTCCGGCCACCTTCTCCCCATCCGATGCGGAGAAGGAAATATTTGTGGGATGCGAGCCAGGGTGGCGTTCTGGCGAACTTACCCTGGGCTGATATCTTTCACCCTTACAGGGCATTAATCCGCGTCAATTCGCCTGCCGCGACGGGCGCGAGCACGGCGGGTGAAATTAATGTCAAAACTTTTCAGCACAGAGCGCCTGAATTTTTTCCACGGCTTCTTCAAAACCGCGCTGCGCTTCCGGCGTAAGCTCTTCACTGAAATCCAGTTTCACGGCGGGAATGGTCAGCCACCAGGCCTGCGGCGCGTGGCTAAACACATCGCGCGCCAGCGCCAGCAGCGTGCGCGGGTCGGCGGCGTGCGCCATGAGCTGCGACGATTCGCCGGGTTCGAGCTTGCGGAGCTGCACTTCGCGCGGGGCATCCACGGCGGCGTCCACAAACACCACGGTCTGCGCCCGGGAAACCGGGTCGGCGTATTCGGGCGAAAGTTGCTGGCAGACGAGTGTGCGCACGCCGGGCAGATTCAGTTTCTCGATGGCCTCGGCCACGCGCGGGCCGACGCCGTCATCGCCGCGCAACGTGTTGCCGTAGCCGATGACCAGCAAACCGGTGATTTGAGGGGGCGGTTTGTTTTTGCTCACCAGACAAGATTAAATGGTATAATTCCGGACACCAGTTTCTTCAACCGGCACCGGGTGGTGTGCCGATGCGCGAGGCATCAGCAATACGGTGAGCAACCAGCCGTAGGCCAGGGAATCCAAAAGCAGTTCGACGAGGTGAACGCTCCGCATCGTCCACGGCATCCAATAAGCCTGAATCAACCCATACAGTCCGGAAACCACAAACAGATTCAGGCCGAAGGTCCAGGCAAAGCGCTGCCGCGAACCCGGCCAGGCAACGAGAATGGGCAACACGACCAGTAAGGCAATCAGGCTGCGGATGAACTGCACACCCATCACGACACCCAAGGACGGCATCTGAAGGCCAAACGACTGATTCTGATAAAATTTCCCGACCATCAGACCCACCGGCATGCCAAAGAAGAAATAGACAATCGGAAAGGCCAGCACCGCCAATGAAAACCGGACCGCCCACTGCGCGACGGTCCGATGGTAAAAGAAAAGGCGGACGGCATCGGAAAATGAGGTTCCCCGTTCCCGATTACCGAACAACAGCACGACCGCGCCGGCCACGAAGAGGGACAAAAACAGCATGGTCGCCATCATCGCCGTTGCACCGCCGATGGTTGTGAAGATAGAAGCTTCGATCGTATTATTGATTCCCAGCCACGCGAACACAAACCAGACGATGACCGCAAAGCGCGCCCGACGATTTCCCGGAAGGCACCGGCATAATTCAGCGAGCGCGACGGAAAGCACAAAGCCGCCGACGAGGCAGAGGAGGCCGAGCAATTGCATATTGACCGGTCCGGGAAGATTGGGCTGCTCCAAAGACAGCGCGTTAGAGACCATGCCACCGACAAAAGTGCCAATCACCGAACTCAACGCGCACAGAATAATTTTCCCGATGTATTTCATGACGTTAAACGGGTTTTGTTTTGTCAGGCTCGAAACGGCGTTTCCGGCGCCGTTCGGAAAATCTGGCCATCAGGGAGGGAATAAATCCGAGCAGTAGAAACAAAGGCATCGCCACCATGGAGCCTTTGAGCACCCAGAGAGTTAACCCCGTCGCCTGTGGCGTGAAAAACTTCGCCGCCAACGGGTCGTAAACCCCCGGGCTCAGAGCGTGTTTTCCCCACGCCATGGCTCCGTTGGCGTAATAACCAAACACGGCCCCGCCAATCGCAATCGGGGCCAGCGCTATTCCTCCCATCGCCAGCCACAATCCCACCGCCGCGCTGCCGACCGCGAATACGCCCACCGCCACGACCGATATCGAAATCAGCCCATACCCAAAAATACCGCAGGCAATCACGCCCACGGCCACATCGCCAAAGGCGATCACACCCCACGGATGGCAGCCCACCGCAATGATTCCTTTCGCAGTGCGCTTACGCCCCGTTGACGGGTCAACGCCTGTCGCCACATGGATCAGCGGCCAGCCAAACAGTGTGGTTTTGGTGCGATATTCGTAACTCAACTTCCGGCTTGCTTCCGGCGAAAGCCGCGAGGCCACGCCCGCAATCGCCTCCAATCGCAACCGGACTTCGCTGGCCCGCTGGCAGCGGCGTTGGGGGTTTCTTTCCATGGCGTGCAACACCAGTTCGTCCAACTGCGAATCCACCGCCACTTTTTTTGAAGGCAACTCGAAACGGCCCAGGGGCAATTCGCCCGTGAGCATTTCGTAAAACACGACCCCCAGGGAATAAATATCCGCCCGCTGGTCCACGTCGAGCGGCTTTTCGAGCTGCTCGGGCGCCATGTAATGCATCGTGCCCAGGACCTGGTTGGATTGCGTCAACTGGATGTCCTGCGGCCCCGGCTCAATCAGTTTGGACAGTCCGAAATCGGCAACCTTCACCCGTCCCTTCTGGTCCATCAGAATGTTCTCCGGCTTGATGTCGCGGTGAACGACGCCTTCGCCGTGCGCGTACTCGAGCGCTTCGCAAATCTGCGGCAGGATGTCCAGGGTTTCCCGCGGCGTCAGACGGTGCGATTGCAGCAGTTGCCGCAGGTTCATACCATCTACGAATTCCATCAGGAAATAGTAAAGCGGGCCGGATTTTCCGAGGTCGAAAACCGTGACGATATTCGGATGGCTGAGCCGGGCCAAGGCGCGGGCTTCGCGGGCAAATCTTTCGGCAAAGGTGGGTTCGGCGGAAACCTGCGGCGGCAGAATCTTGAGGGCGACCATCCGATCCAGGCCGCGCTGGCGGGCCTTGTACACTGCGCCCATGCCGCCGTGGCCCAGCAATTCCAGAATTTCGAGCTGGGGGAAAAGGACGGCCAGGGCGTCGCGATGCGGCAGGGTAAACGGGCCGACGTTGCCCCAGGGCAACGGGCCGTTGACCACCAGCGTCCGCGTCAAATCCGGCTGCGATTCTTTCTCAGCGCTCAAAACAAGCCCTACAATCCGAGCGTTCCGTTTTCAGACTGCGCGGGCGGGAACGACGGTTTTAATCACCCGCGCGCCAGTTCGTCGAGCACCGTGCCATCGGGCGCGATCAGCCGCACCCGCAACGGCATCTGGCCGACGGCGTGCGTCGAGCAGCTCAGGCAGGGATCATAACAGCGGATGCCGTGCTCGATGCGGTTGAGCATCGGTTCGGGGATGTCCCTGCCGTGCACGTAATGCCGCGCGATCTGCGCCACGGTCTGGTTCATCGCCAGGTTGTTCTGGCCGGTGGCGACGATGAGATTGACCTTTTTCAGCAGGCCGTTGCGGTCCACCGTGTAATCGTGGAACAGCGTGCCGCGCGGCGCTTCGCTCACGCCCACCCCGCGCAGGCTGTTGATGCCGGCGTCGGCGCGGAGATAATCGCCGGACAGATCCGGCGTCGTCCAGGTAGCGCTCGATGTATTCGATGCGACGCGAGAATTTCAATGAGCCGCGCGTAATGATACAGGAACGACGACGTCACCGCGCCGCGGCCCATGTTTCTTGAAATTCTTCAACTCGGCGTCCGCCCGGGGCACGCCCATGCGTTCGCAAACATTCAGGCGCGCCAGCGGCCCGACGCGATACATGCCGTCCGGGAAACCCAGCGGCAGGTAATACGGCGATTTGAGATAGGAGGAATTTTGCACCGACTCGCCGATGTATTCGTAGTATTTTTGCGGGTCAAGCTGGTCGGCGATGATGCTGCCGCTGCTGTCGCGTGAACCGCAGCTTGCCGCCGTGATGTTCCCACGTGCCGTCGGGCGCGACGAGGCCCATGAACAGCGACGGAAAATTGCCGAAGATCTGGACCTCCTTCTCGTGCGTCGTCGAGCGTTTTTTTGAAAAGGTCAAAGGCGACTTGCGTGGTGGCGAAGGCCTCCGGCAGCCAGGCGCGGATTTTCGCCCGGCCGTCCTCGGTCAACGGCGCTGCGCACGCCGCCGGGCACGGCCCAGGCGGGATGGATTTTTTTGCCGCCGAGAATTTCGATGATTTCCTGGCCGAACTGGCGCAGCCGGATGCCGGCGCGGGCGAGGTCGGCGTTGGCGGCAATCAAGCCAAAAACATTGCGTTGCGCCGGCGGCGTGTCCCAGCCCAGCAGGAAATCCGGCGCGCTCAGGTGGAAGAAACTCAGCGCATGGCTCTGGACGATCTGGCCGAGGTTCATCAGGCGGCGCAGCTTGTCGGCGGCGGGCGGAATGTTGACGGCCATGATGGCGTCGCCGGCCTTGGCCGAGGCGAGCAGATGGCTGACGGGGCAGATGCCGCAGATGCGCGGGGTGATGCCGGGCATTTCGCTGTAGGGCCGGCCTTCGCAGAACTTCTCGAAGCCGCGAAACTCCACGACGTGAAACTCGGCGTCGGACACGTTGCCCGCGTCGTCCAGAAAGATGCTGATCTTGGCGTGGCCCTCGATGCGGGTCACCGGATCAATGACGATGCGCTTTGACATAAATTTCTTTCAACCAAATTTCAAATTCAACCTTCCAGCTTCGGTGTTTCGCCGTTCAACACCTGGACCATCAGCGCCTTGATGCGGTCGGCTGGCGGCGGGCAGCCGGGCAGATAATATTCGACGTGAACAACTTCATGCACGGGCATGACGCGTTCGAGCAACGCGGGCAGATGCCGTCGGCCTTTGGCACACCCGGATTGTCCTGGGCGTTTTCGATATAGGCGCGTTGCAGAACATTTTCCGCGTTGCCGAGGCCAAGCTGGTTGCGGATGGCAGGTACGTTGCCGGTGACGGCACAATCGCCAAAGGAAACCAGCACCTTCGTTCGCATGCGGATTTTGTGGAGGATTTCGAGATTGTCCTCGTTGCAAACCGCGCCTTCGATGAGGCAGACATCCACATTTTCGGGATATTCCTTCACGTCCATGACCGGGCTGTAAACGAGGTCAATTTTGCCGGCGAGGTCGATGAGAAATTCATCCAGGTCAAGGAACGACATGTGGCAGCCGGAGCAGCCGCCCAGCCAGACTGTGGCAACACGCAATTTCATAATTCAAATTTTACGGCAGCCATTGTTTTTTCTCCCGCGCGTTGACGATGAATTCCAGTTTGTCGCGGTCACGTTCCATCTCGGCCACCGTCGAGCCTTTGTGAAACAGCGCGCCGGTCGGACAGGACATGACGCATTTGCCGCAGGCCGTGCAGGTCTCGGAATCGCCCCACGGCTGGTTCAGATCGGTGATGATGGTGGCCTTGGCGCCGCGGCCGGAAACGTTCTTGGTGCCCGCGCCTTCGATGTGCCAGCAGACCCGCACGCAGCGGGTGCAAAGAATGCAACGGTTGTGGTCCATGCCGAACAGCCGGTGCGTCGTGTCCACGTTCCATTTCGGGAAACAATATTCGTACCGCACATGATCCATGCCCTGGCTGTAGGCCAGCGTCTGCAGTTCGCAATGGCCGTTGGCCACGCACACGGCGCAGACGTGGTTGCGTTCGGCGAACAGCAGTTCCAGCGTCATGCGGCGGTACTTCCGCAGACGTTCGCTGTCGGTCTTCACGTCCATGCCCTCGCTGATTTTGGTCGTGCAGGCGGGCAGCAATTTGTTGATACCGGCCACCTCCACCAGGCACAGGCGGCAGGCGCCCACGTCATAGACGCCGTCCAGATGGCAGAGCGTCGGGAGTTTGATGCCGGCGTCCGTGGCGACCTCCAGAATGGTCGCGCCTTCCTCGGCGCTGACTTCTTTTCCATCAATCGTTAAAGTTTTGGCGGCCATACAAAAAATTTATGATTTACGATTTTTGATTTACGATTTTCGGAGCCGGTTCACCGTTGCCGTTCGGACCGAATTTATCCGGCTGCAACAGTTCCTCGTATTCCTTGCGGAAAATATCGCAGCGTGCTCAGCATGGGGTTGGGCGCGGTCTGGCCAAGGCCGCACAGGCTGGTGTTTTTCACCATGTCGCACAGTTCCTCGAGTTTGGCGAGGTCGCGCGCCGTGGCCTGGCGGTTGAGGATTTTCTCCAGCAGATGCAGCATCTGCACCGTGCCCGCGCGGCAGGGAATGCATTTGCCGCACGATTCGTCCATGCAGAACTCCATGAAGAAACGGGCGACGTCCACCATCTTCGTGGTGTCGTCCATGACGATCATGCCGCCCGAGCCCATGATGGAGCCGAGCTTGGTGAGCGAGTCGTAATCCACCGGCGTGTCGAGCGCGTCGGCAGGAATGCAGCCGCCGGACGGCCCGCCGGTCTGCACGGCCTTGATTTTGCCGCCGTCCGGTGCGCCGCCGCCCATTTCCTCGACGATCTGCCGCAACGGCGTGCCCATCGGCACTTCGATGAGGCCGGTGTTGGTGATCTTGCCGGCGAGCGCGAAGACCTTGGTGCCTTTGCTTTTTTCCGTGCCGATGCCGGCGAACCACTCCGCGCCCTTGCGAAGAATCGGCGGCACGTTGGCAAAGGTCTCGACGTTGTTGATCAGCGTGGGGCAGCCCCACAATCCGCTTTCGGCCGGGAACGGCGGACGCGGACGCGGCGTGCCGCGTTTGCCCTCGACGGAAGCCATCAGCGCCGTTTCTTCGCCGCACACAAACGCGCCGGCGCCGATGCGGATGTCGATGCTGAAGTTGAACGGCGATTCAAAGATGCCGCTGCCGAGCAGGCCGAGCTGTCTTGGCCTGCTTGATGGCGTTCTGCAACCGCTTGATGGCCAGCGGATATTCGGCGCGGCACGTAAATGAAACCCTGGTTGGCGCCGACGGCGTAGGCCGCGATGGCCATGCCTTCGAGCACGCTGTGCGGGTCGCTTTCCAGCACGCTGCGGTCCATGAACGCGCCGGGATCGCCTTCGTCGGCGTTGCAGATGACGTATTTCTGGGCGTTCTGGCGTTTTGGCGACCGTGCCCCATTTGAGGCCGGTGGGGAATCCCGCGCCGCCGCGTCCGCGCAAACCGCTTTTGACCATCGCCTCCACCACTTCCTTGGGCGTCATTTCGCGCAGCACGTGGTGCAACGCCTGATAACCGTCGGCCGCGATGTAGGATTCAATCCGTTCCGGGTCAATTACACCGCTGTTGGCCAGCACGATGGAGAATTGTTTCTTGAAAAACGGATGATTGAGGTCGCCGCGTTTGACGCTGGTCTTGCCGCCCTTCAAGGTTTTGACCAGTTCCAAGGCATCTTCCGGCGTGACTTTTTCGTAAAGCGCCTTGTGCGTATCCACGCTCACCAGCGGACCTTCGCAGCAAAGTTTCATGCAACCGACCCCGCGCACCTCGACTTCATCACCCAGGCCGGCGTCTTTCACCGCCTGTTCGAGATTCTTTTTAACGGCTTCCGAATTGGAGGACATGCAGCCCGCCGCCATGCAGCAGCGGATGACGGTTTTCTTGCGGGCGGCCCGTTCCTTCTCGGCAATCGCGTTGAGATCATCAATGATCATTTTGAACCCATCCTTTCACATGTTCGAGCGCAGTTTCGGGGGTTTGCCGCGGCGTGACCGTGCCGTCATAAACGACCGCCGGCGCAATGCCGCAGGCGCCGATGCACCGCGCCGTCAGCAGGGAAAGCTGGTTGTCCGGCGTGGTTTCGCCGGCCTTGATTTTCGCCCTGGCTTCGACGGCGGCGAGCACCTCGGCCGAGCCTTTCACGTAACAGGCCGTGCCGAGGCAAACGACGCAGGTGTGTTTGCCCTGCGGTTTGAGCGTGAAGAAATGATAGAACGTCGCCACGCCATACACGCGGCTGGCGGGCAGTTTGAGTTTGTAGGCGACGAACAGCAGCAGGTCGTCGTCCAGATAACCGAACAATTCCTGCGCCTTGTGCAAAACCTCGATCAGCGCGTCGTGCTTGAACTGGTGTTTCTTCATGTGCGCTTCCAGGATCTTGAAGCGCTTGTCGCCGCTGGCGTGCTGCATCACCCGGTCGGCCGTCTTTTGTTTGTCGTTTAAGAGAGTGGGTAACATAAAACTCAACCTGCCGTTTCTTAAATTCCACAGACTACTGCGAATCTATAAAACATTCATCAAATCTAATGTGATGGCGCACGGCGACAAACTCTCCCCGCAATTTGGTTTTGTGTGCACATTTTTTGCCGGAGGGAAATGGCTGGAAACACCCGACCATCCAGGAGATGCAAAATAATTTCCGGGCAACGGCTGGAGGCGGTGCCGAGACCGACATGGTTTTGGGCAGGCCGTTGCCCGGTCTGCCACATCTCAGGCGAAGTGTTACCCATGTCCTGAAACACCTGTCACCCGTCTCTTGACAACGGTACACCGGCGGGATGTCACTGCCTTCAGATTGTCACGTGCAAAGGCTGGAATGGACCACTCGCCATATCATTGCCCTTGCTCCGTGGCGTGGTATGGCATTCCGGCTTGATATAATTGCAGTTGTGATTGAAGCGCCCCGGCCAGCGTAGTGTTGGGTTGCGCCGCCGCCAGCTGCAAAGCGTGTTGCGCCGTTGCCACCGCTTCTCCAAACCTGCCTGCCTCCGCATACGCCGCCGCCAGCGTGCAGAGAACGACCGGATTTTCCCCGGCGTTAAGCTGATTCGCCCGTTCGGCCAGCTTCACCGCTGCAGTTCCGTTTCGCAACGAAGCCTGCGGGCAAGTGGCCAGCACCCAGGCCAGGTTATTCTGGACGGCCACATAGTCGGGTTTGATTTCCAGCGCCTTTTGGAATTGCGTGATGGCTTCCGCCACGTTGCCTTGTTGGAAAAGGGAGTTGCCTAAATTGTAGCGGGCTTCGGCGTAGTCGGGTTCGATGGCCAGGGCTTTTTGAAGTGCGAGATCGCCTCATCTTTCCGGCCTAGTTGGGCAAGGACGACGCCCAGGTTGTTGTGGACTTCGGCATAGTCGGGGTTAATTGCCAGCGCCTTTTGGAATTGTGCAATAGCTTCTCTCCAACCGTCCCTGCTGGCGAAAAGCACTTCCAAGATTGCTGTAGATCTTGGCATCGTCGGAATTGCTTTTCAGTGCCATTTGGTAACAAGCGATAGCTTCTTCCAATCGTCCCTGTTGCAGAAAGACATTGCCAAGATTGAAGTTAGCTTCCGGGTTGTCGGGTTTTGCTGCCAGTGCTTTTTGAAATTGCGCGATGGCTTCATTCGTCTTCCCCTGTTGCAGAAAGATATAACCGAGATTCCCATGGGCTTCATCATCACCCGGACTGATGGCGATGGCCTGTTGGAGTTGATCGATGGCTTTGTCCATTCGTCCCTGATCAGTAAAGACGCTGGCAAGATTGTCGTGGGCAACGTTGTTATCCGAGGTCCAGGCAAGTGTGTGGGTCCACAGCGATTCACTGTTCCGCCAATAGGCAGTTTGAGCATGGGCACACATGATCAGGACGGCCAGAACTGCCATCGCGCCACCGCCCAGCACCCAACGGCGGCTTCGCCAGCAGGCCGTCAACCCAATCGCCGCCCACGTCAGGAGAACATACAGGCCGATTTGCGCCAGGTAGGTGTAGCGATCCGCCCGCGCCTGGCTTCCGACTTGAACCAGCCCGATCACCGGCGCCAACATTCCCAAATACCATAACCATCCCACCAAAACATAGGGACGCTTTTGCCTCCCATAAAATGCCGCCAGCGTGACGGCAACCAACAACAGCAGGGCCGGAATGACTTCTCGCGCCGGCACGCCCTTGAGAGGAAACGGATACAATAAAGCCAATCCCACCGGGTAAAACATCTGTCCACAATAAGCAACGCAGGACACAAGCGCATTGCCGGCCCGCAGGAAGAAGGAAATCTCCTTGTCTGGTTGCTGGGCCAGAACTGTCACTACGCAGATTGTGATTGAAAATACCATGAAGGGAATCTTCTCGATAATCAGTTTCCATGGAATCGCATGACCGTTTCCCGACGACCCGAACCGGTTCAGCGGCCAGTAGTCCAGCAGCAACAGGACGAACGGCACGGTCACCAGCATCGGTTTGGACATCAACCCAAGGGCAAACAGAAACAGCACCGTCAGATAACGGCCCCAGGACCGCGGCTGGCGGACATAGCGGACATAAGCGCCCAGCGTCAGCATGAAGAACAGCCCGCTTAACACATCCTTGCGTTCCGATACCCACGCCACCGATTCCACCCGCAACGGATGGATGGCAAACACTGCCGCCACAAACGCGCTTTGCCACAGGGTTCCGGTCATTTCCCTTAACACCAGAAACAGGAGAATGGCCGTTGCGGCATGGAGCAGAAGACTGGTCAAGTGATGGCCACCGGCATGTAATCCGTAAAGCTGACAATCCAGCATGTGCGACATCACGGTCAGCGGATGCCAATTGGCAACCACGCTGTGGGTGAACGCCCAATGAATCCCTTTCAGATTCAGTCCGTGAATGACCTGCGGGTTTTCATAAACGTAGTGGGCATCATCATAATTGACGAACCCATATCCCAGCGTCTGCCCAAACACCAACCAAACCGCGCCGATGAGGAATACGCAAACACCCAAAACCGCACGCCAATCGCCATGCTTGATTGGAAGGATCGGTTGAGCGGCGCGATCGGACGGAGCAGTCGGAAGAGTTTTTTGTGTCAGGCTCACTGGCGTTTGACCTGATAAACAAAATACCAGTTACAAGCAAGATGCTGATATGTTTGGGATTATGCCTTTGGCCATGTGTCCGTGCATCTTGTCGGCTGCTGCCCGGAGCTGGGCTTCGAAGTTCAGGCCGGCATCGTTCTCTTTCTGACTGTTTCCCTTTGCCATACGGATAGGCTGGCATCGCAGGACGGAAGGGCAGTTTTGCAATTGCAAAACGTTGGCCCCATTAATTTACGATTTACGACTCCGATAAATCGCGACATGCCGCGTCAAGCTCCGCCAGCGGCAAGTTGCATAACAGATGCTTGCGCCTTTTGTGCATTTTTGCGGCGTAAAGGTCTCTCGTTTCCGGCAGTGCCGTCCGCGCCATCCTGTCACCGACCAGGTTTGGGACTGGTTTCCCTGGATTTATTCAGGTTCGGGTTGAGCCTTTATCCGGTTTTGGCCGAAACACTACCGATTTGAATGAACTGGTTTCCCTGGATTTACGGCAGCACGATGAGGCGTCGTCAGAAAAAGTGAAGGTATTGCCAAGATATGTGGAGAGGTGTCCGCCGGATGTGCAAAACTTAATGCTGTAAGCGAGATCGATTTTTTATTTCGCAAGTGAACATCACACAAACGACTAACTGGTAATTTATGGCTAAAGCATCGAAGACATCAAAATACGTGTATCAATTTGGCAACAAGACGGCCGACGGGGACGGCTCCATGAAGCCGTTGCTGGGTGGCAAAGGCGCCAACCTGGCCGAAATGGCCCGCATCGGACTGCCGGTGCCGCCGGGCTTCACCATCACCACCGAAGTCTGCACCCATTATTACGCCAACAAACAGGCTTATCCCAAAACGCTCACGCCCATGGTCCAAGCCGGCATCGCCCAGATTGAAAAAATCATGGGCACCAGGTTCGGCGATAAGACGGCCATGCCCCTGCTGGTCTCCGTCCGCTCCGGCGCGCGCGATTCGATGCCCGGCATGATGGACACGATTTTGAACCTCGGCTTGAATGACGAAACCGTTTTGGCGCTGGTCAAGGCGACGAAGAACGAGCGGTTTGCCTGGGATTGCTACCGCCGGTTCATTCAAATGTACGGCGACGTGGTCATGGGCGTGCAAAAGAGCGCCAACGAAGATCATGAACCGTTTGAAGTGGTGATTCACAAACTCAAACATGACCGGCACCACGCCGAAATTGAGGACACCAAATTGTCCGTGGCCGATTTGAAGGAACTGGTGAAGCGGTTCAAGGCGCTGATCAAAGAGCGCACCAACAGTGAATTTCCACAGGACCCGTGGCAGCAACTTTGGGGTTCGATTGGCGCCGTGTTCGGCTCCTGGATGAATGACCGGGCCATCGTCTATCGCCGCAAATACGGCATCCCGGCCGAATGGGGCACGGCCGTCAACGTGCAGGCGATGGTCTATGGCAACACCGGCGACCAGTCGGGTTCGGGCGTGGCCTTCACGCGTGACCCGGCGACGGGCGAAAAGGTTTTCTACGGTGAATTTCTCATCAACGCCCAAGGCGAAGACGTCGTGGCCGGCATTCGCACACCGGAACCGGTGGCGCAGCTCAAGAATCATCTGCCCCAGGCGTTTGCCGAACTGGAAAAAGTCCGCAAGACCCTGGAATCGCATTTCAAAGACGTGCAGGACTTCGAGTTTACCATTCAGGACGGCAAATTGTTCATGCTCCAGACCCGCAACGGCAAGCGCACCGGGTTGGCGGCCGTCCGTTTCGCCATCGAAATGGAGAAGGAAAAACTGATTGATTGGAAGACAGCCATCCGCCGCGTGCCCGCCGACCAATTGGATCAGGTGCTCGCGCCGGTATTTGACCGCAAGGCGGTCAAGGCGGCCAAATGCATCGCCAAAGGATTGCCGGCGGGACCGGGCGCCGCTTCCGGCAAAATTTATCTGAACGCCGACCGCGCCGCGGCGGCGGCCGCCAAAGGCGAAAAAGTCCTGCTCGTCCGCAACGAAACCACGCCCGAAGATTTGCGCGGGATGATTGCGGCCGAAGGCATTTTGACGGCCAAAGGCGGCGTGAGTTCGCACGCGGCACTGGTGGCCCGGCAGATGGGCAAGGTTTGCGTTTGCGGCGCGGGTGCGTTGCAGATTGATTACACCACCAAGACCATGGCTGTGAACGGTGACAAGTTCAGCGAAGGCGACTACCTGTCCATCAGCGGCACAGCCGGCGAAGTTTATCCGGGCGAATTGCGGACCGCCGCGTCTGAAATCGTCCAGGTGCTCGTCGAGAGATCCCTCGCCGGCAAGGAAAGCGCGACCTACCAGATGTTCCAGCAGTTGATGGACTGGTGCGCCAAGGTCAGCAAACTCCAGGTCCGCGCCAATGCCGACACGCCGGAGCAGGCTGAGAACGCCATTGCGTTCGGCGCCACGGGCATCGGCCTGAGCCGCACCGAACACATGTTCTTCGAAGGCAACCGCATTGATGCCATGCGCGAGATGATTCTCGCGGAAAACGTCGAGGACCGCAAAAAGGCGCTCGCGAAAATCCTGCCTTACCAGAAGGGCGACTTCGTCGGCATCTTCAAGGCGCTGAAAGGTCTGCCGGCGACGATTCGTTTCCTCGACCCGCCGTTGCATGAATTCCTTCCGCACGAGGACAAGGCGCAACAGGACCTCGCCGCGAAAATGGGCGTGCCGGTGGAAAAGATCAAACAGCGCGTCAAGGAACTGCACGAGTTCAACCCCATGCTCGGCTTCCGCGGTTGCCGGCTCGGCATCGTCTATTCGGAAATTTCCGAGATGCAGGCGCGCGCCATTTTTGAAGCCGCCGCCGAAGTCCAGAAATCCGGCATCAAAGTGAAGCCGGAAGTCATGATCCCGCTGGTCGGCTTCAAGAAGGAGCTCGACCTCCAGGTCGAAGTGGTCCATCGCGTCGCCAAGGAGGTCATGGCCGAGCAAAAAGTGAAGCTCGATTACCTCGTCGGCACGATGATTGAAGTGCCGCGCGGCGCGTTGACCGCCGATGAAATTGCGCAGACCGCCGAGTTCTTCAGCTTCGGCACCAACGACCTGACCCAAACCTGTCTGGGCATGAGCCGTGACGATTCGGGCAGTTTTCTGCCGCCTTATACC
This sequence comes from uncultured bacterium, assembly GCA_963708305.1. Lineage (GTDB taxonomy): Bacteria > Verrucomicrobiota > Verrucomicrobiia > Limisphaerales > UBA11358 > UBA11358. The sequence goes on from CAVPSH010000001.1 coordinate 392,297, forward strand.
GAACTGGAAATTGTGAAGAAGAATCCCTTCGCCACGATTGACCAGACCGGCGTGGGCCAACTGATGCAGATGGCCGTGGAAAAAGGCCGCTCGACGCGGCCTAACATCAAGCTGGGTATTTGCGGTGAACACGGTGGCGACCCCGAAACCGTGAAATTCTGTCATCGCCTCGGACTCAATTACGTCAGTTGCTCGCCGTTCCGCGTGCCGGTGGCCCGGTTGGCCGCCGCCCAGGCCGCGCTTGAAGAAGAAGCCGCAAAAAAAGTGAAAAAGTGAAACCAGACCATAGCCAATACCGATACAAATTTATGCAAAAAAACAAATCACTCTTCCGGACTGGAATCGTGCTGGCCGCGCTGTTCGGGGCGACCAACGCGTTTGCCGGCGATGCCGACATCAACCTGCCCGACCTGACGCAAGTGACGTTTCCGGGTGTCAGTTTGGGCGGCCACGCCCTGCTGTATCTGGGGCTGGCCATTTGCGCGGTGGGCGCGCTGTTCGGCTTCTATGAATACGGGCGGTGCCGCGCGCTGCCGGTGCATAAGGCCATGAGCGACGTCTCGCACATGATTTGGGAGACGTGCAAAACCTACCTGTGGCAGCAGGGAAAGTTCCTCGTGCTGCTCTGGGCGTTGATTGCCGCGTGCATCGTTTATTACTTCTATTTCCTTCAGGAAAAGTCCATCGGCGCGGTGCTGGTGATTCTGGCCAGTTCGGTGCTGGGGATATTGGGCAGTTACGGCGTGGCGTGGTTCGGCATCCGCATCAACACCTACGCCAACAGCCGGGCCGCGTTTGCCTCGTTGCGGGGCAACTCACTCCAGACGCTCCTGATCCCGTTGCGTTCGGGCATGAGCATCGGCCTGCTGCTGGTCTGCGTGGAACTGGTGTGCATGATCGGCATCCTGCTGTTCATGCCGCGTGATCTCGCCGGCCCGTGCTTCATCGGTTTCGCCATCGGCGAATCGCTGGGCGCGGCGGCACTGCGCATCGGCGGGGGCATCTTCACCAAGATTGCCGACATCGGCTCGGACCTGATGAAGATCGTTTTCAACCTGCCCGAAGATGACCCGAAAAATCCCGGGGTCATCGCCGACTGCACCGGTGACAACGCGGGTGACTCGGTGGGTCCGACGGCGGACGGTTTTGAGACCTACGGCGTGACCGGCGTGGCGCTGGTCTCATTCCTCGCCCTGGCTTTAGGGGGCGCGATGGCAACCCAGGGTATTTGCGGCCAGCTCATCGTCTGGATATTTGTGATTCAGAGCCTGATGGTCCTGGCGTCGCTCGGTTCATTTTATGTCAATAAGGCCGTCAGCACCTCGCTTTACGGCCATGTCAAGGAGTTCAACTGGGAACAGCCGCTGACCAATCTGGTGTGGCTGACCTCCATCGTTTCGATCGGGGTCGCCTTTGTGGCCAGTTGGTTCCTGCTCAAAGGCGTCTCGGACGCAGCGGGCGTGGCCGATCCCAACCTGTGGTGGGTCCTGGCCGGCATCATTTCCTGCGGCACGCTGGCCGGGCCGCTCATCATGGAATTCACCAAAATCTTTGTCAGTACCAAGTCCCGGCACGTGAAGGAAATCGTCACCTGCTCGGGCCAGGGCGGCGCGTCGCTGAACATCCTGTCGGGCTTCGTCACGGGCAATTTCTGCGCGTTCTGGATGGGATTGGTCATCATTGCGCTGATGTTTGGCGCCTACGCGTTTTCGCAAAACCCGGCCCTGCTGGCGCTCATGCCCGCGCAATTCACGTTTGCCGCGCCCATCTTTGCCTTCGGCCTGGTGGCCTTCGGCTTTTTGGCCATGGCCCCGGTCATTATTGCCGTGGACAGCTTCGGCCCGGTCACCGACAACGCCCAGTCCATCTATGAATTGAGCCGCATTGAGGCCGTGCCGAACGTCCGCGCGGACATCGAAAGGGATTTCGGATTCAAACCCGACTTTGACAACTCCAAGCTCGAGCTCGAAAAGGGCGACGGGGCGGGCAACACCTTCAAAGCCACGGCCAAACCGGTGCTCATCGGCACGGCCGTCGTCGGCGCCACCACGATGATCTTCGGTATCATCATGCTGCTCGAAAAGGTTTACGGCGGCGTCATCGCCCACTTGAGCCTGGTGCAGCCGCAAATCATTCTGGGCCTGCTCATGGGCGGGGCGGTGATTTACTGGTTCACCGGCGCCAGCGCGCAGGCCGTCGTCACCGGCGCTTATCGCGCGGTGGTTTACATCAAGGAACACCTCAACCTGAACAAGGCGGAGGCCTCCATCGCCGACAGCAAACGGGTCGTGGAAATCTGCACCATCTACGCCCAGAAAGGCATGATCAACATTTTCATTGTGGTGTTCTGCATGGCGCTGGCGCTCTCGTTTTTCAATCCCTATTTCTTCATCGGCTATCTGGTGGGCATCGCGTTCTTCGGTCTGTTCCAGGCCATCTTCATGGCCAACGCCGGCGGCGCCTGGGATAACGCCAAGAAAATCGTCGAAGTGGACTTGAAACAGAAAGGCACCGAATTGCACGCGGCGACCGTGGTCGGCGACACCGTGGGCGATCCCTTCAAGGACACCAGCTCGGTGGCGATGAATCCCATCATCAAGTTCACCACGCTGTTCGGTTTGCTCGCGGCGGAAATTGCCGTGACGATGCAAAGCCAGGCCTTGAAAACGGGCATCGGCATCGTCTTCTTCCTGGTCGCGCTGACCTTCGTCTATCGCTCGTTCTACGCCATGCGGATTCCGGCGGACAAAACGTCGGCGGCAGAGAACGACTCAAAACCGTTGGTGCCACCCATTGACGAACTGGTGGCGAAATAATTTCAGATCATACTACTCACGGGCGCGTCTCCGGACGCGCCTTTTTCCTTTAACCGCCTGGGCGGATACACGGATTTCGCGAATTGACACAAAGGAGAAGAAAACCCTCAACCCCGACCAATATTAGCCGCCAGCGGCTACGGCTGCCGACTTCCGGCTTCTGTCTTTGGACGTCCGATTTCTGACTTCAGCCGGGAGCGAACCGGTCAATCGCCCATCGCAGCGTATCGAGTTCGAACGGCTTGCAGATGATGGAATCAACCCCACCCAGGGGGTAGGCGGAACACTGAAGCTTTTCGGGAAAGGCCGTCAACATCACGACGGGCTGTTTGGGTGCAAGCATTTTGATGGTCGCCGCCAGTTGATCGCCTTTCATGTCCGGCATGAAGTAGTCGGTGAAAACCATGTCGAACTTACCCGGCTTGAACAGGGCCAGCGCCTGGGTGGCGTTTTCGGCCTCCTCCACGATATAACCCTCATCTCGGAGCAGCAACTGAACGGTGTAGCGGACAAGAGGCTCGTCATCTACAACCAATATGCGTCTAGGTTGTACAGTGCGCTGGTTTATCATCATGTCCGAAAGCGGCATATTCCGTGCCAGTTCCTTTGCTTTTTCAACCGCGGATGCCAGAGCTAAGTGCAGATTGGCAGACTGTTTCTACTGCAGAAAATGAAGGAAACAGGTGAAACGTGGCAGGTGACAGGTAGTACTCCGTTCGTTTCATTACCTGCCGATTTAAGATTCAATCTCAACCGCTTATCCCCCATCAGCGCTGATGAAGGATAATGAGCGGTTCACGGCCTTCGTCTCTCGTCCCTCGACTCCGCACTCACACGCTCCCCCTCATTTATTGAACCGGAAGTTCACCACGTCGTAATCCTGCATCACATACGTCTTGAGTTCCAATCGCAGTTTGCCCGCCCGTTTGGCCTGCGTCTCGCCGCCCGCCGCCACCAAATCCGCAAAGCTGATGATCTCCGCGCGGATGAAACCGTGTTGAATATCCGTGTGGATGGTACCCGCCGCTTCCCACGCCGTCAGACCGGCGCGGAGGGGCCACGCGCGGTTTTCCTTGCCGCCCACCGTCAGAAAACTGATGTAACCGCTCCCGCCAAAAGCCCGCAACAGCAAAGCCTCCGGCGCCGCCAGTTCGGCCTCGGTGGCCACCACCACCGGCTTGTTTGAATAAAAATTGTGCGCCGAGACGACCGCCAGCTCGTCCGCCGTGAGGCCCGCGGCCGAAACGGGTTGCTCGCTCACCAACGCATAGGCGAGCTTCTGCAGCACCGCCTTCTCCGCTTCGCTCGCGTCGCGACTCATCCGCGTTTCCACGAAATCGAGGTCCTTCATCAACAAGTCGCTCAACGCGGCGCGGCCGGTGAGAATGGCATCACAGGTGAGCAACTCCTTTTCCGGCACCACGTCCACCTGGGCGTAGGTTTTCTTCTGCGCCTCCACCAGTTGGTGGACCTGGTCCAGCCGCGGCTCCTTGAGATTATGTTTGCCCGGTGTAATGCTGGAAATGCCAAACAGGCAGATTTTCATCCGCATTGATTAGGCATGGCCGGGCGCGCGGTCAAGGCGGAACCCGCTTTGCCCTGGTGAAAATGTCCGCCATTTCAATACAACCACCGAGGGCGCCTTACCCATGTTCTGACTGCGCCTTCCAACCTCCATCTCCCAACTCCTGTCATCCATCCTCCCGATTTACCATCTTCCATTCAAAATACCCGGCCAAATGCATGAGATGATGATACCGCAGGTCCGACTCGGACGGCGACGACGGGAGCGCATCGAGATTTTCCGGTTCGCCGAGCGCATGCCAGCTTTCCACACGGATATCGTTGAGCAGTTGCAGCAGAACTTCCCGCTCATTTACGTTCACGGACAGCCGCCAACTGTTCTTTCCGGCCTTGAGATTGGCCGCGAGCAGCTTCCCCGCCAGCTTTTTTAATTCCAGCCGGTGTTGGGCCAGGGATTCGTTCAGCAACCGTTCCCGTTCCGCTGACTGGGGATCGGCGCCGGTCCGGGAGATTTGGACGGCGGTGGCCGCCGTCGGCGGGAATTCTTTGACGAGCGCGCGCAGAAGGATTCCTTCATTCTGTTCCAACTCGTATTTCCACCCTGCCCCGCCCTGTTTGAGCAATCTCATTCCGCCAGCTCCATCGTGGCCTGCAATTTGTAGCCTTGCAGTTGGTGGACATAAAACTCGGCCCGCTCCGCGCTTTCGCGGACCAGCACGCTCTTGCCCTTTTCATGCACCTCCAGCATGTGTTTCTCCGCCTTCTGCCGGTTCCAGCCAAACACCTTCATGAAAACATGCGTCACGTACACCATCAGATTGACCGGGTCATTCCAACAAATGACAAAAAAAACGGGCGCGAGGTCATCCTGGCTGCGGGTCTTTTTTCCGGTGGTCGGCTTCGGGATGGTGACAGGCTCCAGAACGTGCGGCATAATTTTTCAACGGCTTAATTTGGAACAGCCGAACGGGTTTGGCCAGAAATTTCTTGGTTTTGCGCCGTATGATATTCCTGTGCTTGTCAGTGCCGGGCTGCTCAAGCCGTCAGGGCATCCAACTCTCGGGAGCCGGAGTTTTTTGCAACAGCTACGCTTCAAAAATTGCGCGATGATAGCCGGATAAGAAGTTATCGCCAGGTCAACGCATAGCCCAAAGATTGCGAACTCTGATCGAGTCGCTGAATGTGCTGGCTGACCTGCTCCGGAGAAATCGAATCGGCCAGGGACTGATACTCGTACTTCATCACGAGCTGCCCGCCCGTGCACCGGTAATCCTTTTGGAAGGTAAAGGCGGAATCCGAAAAGGTTTTCTGGTCCACTTCAACCGGCCATGCTTGCGGCAGGATGACTTCCGTCCGCAGGGTTTGGTGCTGCGGATAATTGATTCCCAGGGGCAGCTTTCGATCTGTGTCCACGGGCTTTTTTAACAAAGCGGCGATGGTCGAAGGGTAAAATTCGCAGCGATACGTCCCATCCTTGTCCAACCGGGTCCACACTTTATCAATTGAATAAGATTCGGTGGTTTGAACTCTGTCTTGCTGCTGGTCGTCCTCGAGGGCAATGGGCGATGACATTTTAATTCCCGGGTACAGACCGGAATAGAAATGCGTGTAGTTCTTTTCGATGTCGCTGCGCTTGGTGCTGGCAAAAAGTTCCCGTAAATGGTCGGCATCGCGGCCTTCCGCGATGGTAACCACCTTCAGGTCGGCTGGCTCCGTTACTCCCCGTATCCGAAAATATTCGGTTGTGGTCGTCTGCGGCAAACCGGTCGCCTGCGGGATCACGGTCAATCCCGTGGTCAGGGGAGAAATGACCAGGCCGCAGCCGTAGTTCGGCAGATAATGCGCCGCGAGCGGCCCGCGCTGATAATTCATGGTCGGATCAAGCCAGTACGTCTGGTCGTGGCATCGGACGACGGCGATGCAGTGGTCAAAGGCGCTGGCCGACGAACGCCAGTCCCAGATCGCGCGCCCCGAGGTGGCGTTCACCAGCACCGGATAGGCTTCAATTCCCAACGCACGCAGAATGGTGACGAACAACAGAGACTTGTCCTTGCAATCGCCAAAACGCCGCGTGAAGACCACCGATGGGTCGGCGGGTTCTTCCGTGCTGTTTCCAATTTCAATTCCGAAATAACGCACCTCGTCCTGGACGAACCGCAGGACGGTCAAAATCTGCTGCTCCGGGTCGGGAATTTGCTTCCATTCTTCAATCTTCCGGGACAGGCCGGGCGAGAAGGGTGGAGTAACCCGGAACAGCGCCGATGCCCATTGATTCACTTCCGCCCAGGTTTTGAAATCGGTCAGTTGCACCCACGGTTCGGGGTCGTACCACGCAGGCAGGGAATCTTCCAGGGCAACGCCGGGCACTTGCCTTAAATCCCAGACATATTCATTGGTCTTTTTCCCCGTGACCGCCACCGGTTGAACCGAGCATCCATGCGTTTTGGCGTAGAGCGGCTTCTGGCTTGGCCACAGCACCCGCGTCAGCAAGTGATCAACAGGTTGATCCAGTTGCACCGGAATGACGCAGGAAAAATGTCCGTCGAAAACTGAATTCGTGCCCTTGAGCGAATAGGCGTAGTCAATAATGTCCCCGACGCGAACGTCGTCCAACACCAGAACGACGGATTTTTCGCCGTTCAAAATGGATTCATCCAGGTCCCGTTCCGGTTGCACGATTTTGACATTGTTGGTATCGAGGCGATCCCAATGTTGTGTCCCGCGCCAGACGCGCACCCAGTGCAACATCACGGATTGGTAACCCGGGTTGAAATCGATCGTCAGGGTTGCATCTTTTTCAACGCCGGCCACCGTGAGGACCTGCCGGACGGAATGAAAGAAAGTCTCGGTTTGCAGGGCGTTGATTTGCCGTTCCAGCAGCAGCCAATGTTCATCGGCACTGGAATCGAGGAGGCTGGTCGAAGATTGCTCATTGAAAAATTGGGGCTTCACCCAACTGTCGGGCGGTGCAAACCCTACGTTGGAAAGATCGGAAGCATTTCCCTGAATCGCCGCCGCCAAAACGCCCATGCAGCAAACCCGTCGCAGGCGGGAAGCGATAAGCCTTACCGGATGAGAAACTGACCGCCGCATTTCCGGGCGATGATAGCAAATAACTTCTGATTGAAAACTGCAATTCAACATTGTGTACCGTCTTAACAATGCCGGCCTCCCCTCGGCGCTCTTTGCGCTCTCTGCGGTTCAATGATCGGTTTATGGTTTCTCGTATTGCTGCCGGATTTCGGGGGGTAGATCCCGGAAATAGACCTTGGCCATCGCCCAGTCGCCGTGCACCGGGGTGTAACTGATGACAATGGCGTCGGTCATCACTTTCTGCACTTCCACATTTTTGTAGATGACCCCGGTCGTCGTCACCAGTTCATTGGCCGGTCTCGCCTGCCCCGATGAACCTGATGGCAATTGGGGCGTGGCCGGCGCCGCGGCCTGCGGAGTGTCGACCGGCAAGGTAACCGGCCCCGGGGTGGCAATAGGAACGACAGCAACCGAAGCTGCCGCCGCCGGAGCAGTGGAAACTTTTGGAGCCGGCGCGACTGCAACCGCAGCAGCGGAAACCGGCGCAACCGCAGCGGGAGCCATCGCGGGAGCCACTGCCACCGGAGCTTCCGCAGTAGGGGCTTCCGTTACCGGCGTGGCCGCGGCAGAAGGTTCATGGAGAGGAGCAATCATCGGAGCTGTCGCCAGCGTGGCCGTGGAATGGGTAACGGGTGGCGGCTGGGCTTCCGGGAGATTCAACTCATTCATTTTTTGGTTCAAAGCAGCGAGGGCTGCCGCCTGGGCCGAAGCATCGGCGACGGGAATTTTTTGGGCAAAATCGGCGTCAGCCGGAGCCGACGGGGCGGGTGCGGCTTTGGCGAGAGCAACCGCGGCAGGAACTTTAGTCGCCGGAGCCGGCGGGGCGGAGGCTGCGTTGGTCACAGGAGTGGCGGATTCAGAAGACTGCGCCAACGCTGTCGTGGAATTTGTATCCGTCGGCGGCAGGGCTTCCGGGTGATCCAACTGATAGAATTTTTGCTCCAGCGCCGCGCGCGCGGCGGCCTGGTCGGCCGTGTCGTCCGCCTGGATGGCGATGCCACTCGCAATCACGGCGGCGCATATAATCATAAAGGTTCCGGCTTTCATGGAATCACCTGTCTTCATCCACGTCTGTATGCATATTTAAGGCCAATCTGTGACCGGCTTCAAGCAGCCAGTTTCAGTGGTGGGTCAATCTCAACCTTCGGTGGGACAAGCCGCCGTCGCTTCGCTTAGGCGCGCCAAGGCGGCTCGTCGCCAGCCTCGCCCCGCCAAACTGTACCACTGCCTAATTTTCTTGCACTGGCACCACACACCGGGTTGATTATCGGCAGGAGCCGGTCGGGCGAATCGGGAGACTGGAAAAGTCTATCCGCCCGAGGAACACCAGATGCAAGCCTGCCTGATATTTAACGGTCACGGATGCTTGCCAGCGAATCAAGACCCATTAGGATACCGTCGTGAAAGTAAATCAGTGGTTTTTGTTTTTAACGTTGATCGTCGCATTGGCTCAACCAGCCCATGCTTCGTCCCCGGCCACACGCAGCGGGACGACGAAAGTGTTTAAAGACAAAACCGTCGGACTCAAATCGGATGATGCGGATGCCTATGTCCTGCGTGGTGCCGCCAAGGCGGACAAAGGCGACCTGGACGGCGCCATCGCCGACGACACCAAAGCCATCGAACTCAAGCCGGATGACGCGGACGCCTACGTCAACCGGGGCATTGCAAAGCGGGCCAAGGGCGATTGGGACGGCGCCATTGCCGACAGCTCCAAGGCCATCGAACTCAAACCGGATGATGCGGAGGCCTGCGTTCTGCGCAGTGCGGCGAAGGTGGACAAAGGCGACCTGGACGGCGCCATTGCCGACGCCAGCAAAGCCATCAAACTCAAACCGGATGATTTGAATGCTTATATCAACCGGGGCATTGCGAAGAAAGCCAGGGGCGATCTGGACGGCGCCATCGCCGACGCCAGCAAAGCCATCAAACTCAAACCGGATGCGGTGAAAGCCTACATCCTGCGCAGCGCGGCGAAGGCAGTCAAAGGCGACCTGGATGGCGCCATGGCCGACAGCACCAAAGCCATCGAGCTCAAACCGGATAATGCGGAGGCTTATGTTAATCGGGGCGTTGCAAAATTAGCCAAACGCGAGCCGGATGCCGCCATCGCGGACTTCACCAAAGCCATCGAACTCAAACCGGATGATCTGGACGCCTACGTTAATCGCGGCATTGCGAAGCGAGCCAAAGGCGACCTGGATGGCGCCATCGCCGACAGCACCAAAGCCATCGAACTTAAATCGCATGATTCGGAGGTCAACGCTAACCGTGACACCGCGAAGGGAGGCAAAGGCACCCCGGACATGGCCATGGCAAACACCGCCAAAACCATTGCACCTGAACCAGACAACACCGAGGCCAACATCAATCAGGACGTTGTGAAAGCAGGCAAAGGCGATTCGGATGTCGCCCTGGCAAACAGCCTCAAGCCCAGCGAACCCAAATCGCCCGATACCCAGGCCGATGCCAGTCGCGATAGTGTGAAGGGAGGCAAAAGTAATTTGAACGCCGCCCCGCCCAACCGCACCAGGGCTGGCGAACTTAAGCCGGAAGATGCCGAGGCCTATGTCAATCGCGGCGTTGCGAAATTAGCCAAACGCGACCTGGACGGCGCCATCGTCGATTTCACCCAGGCCCTCGAACTCAAACCGGATGAGGCGGAGGCCTACGTCAATCGCGGCGTTGCGAAGCTGGCCAAAGGCGATGCGGACGCGGCCATCGTGGACTTCACCAAAGCCCTCGAACTCAAACCGGATGATGCGATTGGCCACTATTTTCTGGGTTTTTGCTATGCCAACGGCGAAGGCGTGAAGAAGGATGCGGTGGCCGCGGTGCGGATGTATCGCCAGGCCGCCGGGCAGAATCTCGCTCAGGCTCAATGGCGGCTGGGCCTCTGTTACTATCAGGGCGAGGGCGTAACCAGGGATGCGGTCGAGGCGTATGTGTGGTTTAGCCTGGCGGCCAGGACAGATTCAGAGGCAGCCCGGAACCGCGACTTGCTGGAGAAGGAATTGACGCCTCAACAATTGAAGGCCGCGCAAAAGCGCACCAGATCGTTACAATCGCAAATCGAGGCCAGGTTCAAACTTTGACCGGCAAGGAAGTCCAAAGTCTAAAGCAGCGTCGGGAAAAGCCGGCGCGGCAGATTGATTTCAGGGAACCACCCCTGGCGAAATTGCCGCAAGCCAAAACGAGCGCCTCTTGAGGTCCTGTTGCACAAAAGAAACGGAGCACGGGTGTCCTCACCCGCAGCGGTTCCGGATGCCGGATGAGCACACGAAATTCCCGCGATTCTCAACGGATGGAACTTGCTGCGGCTGGGACAGCCGCGCTCCAATTGAAATCCTCCGGTTGGCAACCCACCCGGCCGAAACCGTGTCGAACTCGATGCTTTACTTCCGGCCATTTTGGACAAAACTCCCCACCACGACTTATGAGCAAATCTTCGCGAACTCCGGGCGTCAGCCGCATTGACCAGACCGACAAACGCACTCACGGGTTTTTCGTGCGGTTGCAACGCCGGGGCAAAACCCGTTCCGCCTTCTTCACCGATCAGAAGTATGGCGGACGGAAACGGGCGCTGGCCGCGGCACAAAAGCATTACCGGAAATTACTGGCGAAATGGGGGCCGCCGGTGCGAAATCAGCGCCGGCGTTGGGCCGAAATTCGCAGGCGCAAAGGGTCCTCCGGCGTCGTCGGCTTGCAGCTAAAAAAGGTGCGGCGCCACGGCGAGATCCGGAAATATTGGGTGGCGACCTGGAGTCCAAAACCGTATGTCAGCCAGCACAAAGAGTTTTCGGTTTGGCGATACGGCTCGAAAAAGGCCAGGCAATTGGCCGTGCGCGCCCGGCGCACGGGGTTGCGGAGCATGAAATAAAGCCCAAATCCGAACGGGAAGGATGCCGTGTCGGCGTCCCTGAAATTTGGGACGGCAACATGCCGTCCCTCCCGGTTCTTAAGCGCGCAATTCGCGTCAACCCACTTCACCACACCAACACCAACTCAGGCAGGAGTCGAGGTAACGAGACTCATTTCAAACAGAGACTCCTTCCGCCTTCATCCGATTTCGGCGTGACAGGCACGTCGTCCCCTACGATTCCAATAAACCAAAACCGCCGCTGAACAACCGGAAAGAAGCACAAAAGACACAAAGAAAAAAACTTTTGCGCCTTCTCGCGGCAAAGAATCCCGACAAAGGAATGGGGACAGGGAAATTAATTATTGGAAAATAATTTTGAAAGCAATTCCGTTGTCCCCATTCTTCTGTCCAATCCCGTGCCGTGGTGGGAACGGGCTGAGACGATCGGACGCCGCGGTGCGGCGTCCGTGCTTCGACATTCGTGTTAATTCGTGAAATCCGTGTCTGCGTCACCAAATCTTCTGGACAGGCCAGAACACATAAAACACACTTCCAATCGTGATGAAAATGAAACCGGACTTTTCCATCCAAAGATCAGGTTGGGCGGCTATCGCTCACACAAAATATGAAATTATGCGCCGCTAAATACGCTTGTGGCCTCTGCCTGCTGGGGGCAGTGATCACAACTCCGGCGCAATCCACCTGGAACTACTTTATCTCGGATGCAGGCGGCGGAAACTCACTGGTCACCTGGAGTGTTGCCGGCAGCCTGGCCTCATCTCCGGGAGCAGTCTTGGTGGTCAGTGAATCAAGTCTGGCGGTGTCGGTGAATGCCCCCGGCATCTATACTGGTGCGTATCTGGCCGACGGGACGCCCCAAGTCTTACCCACACCTGATGGGAGTTATTTCCAATTTGGTGAAAGCCCGGTTTACACCGCCATCTCCTCGTATGACACCGACAACGCGCCGGGTAGCGGGCTTGATAGCTTCGGTTTATCGTCCCCACCGTTACCTCCTCACCTGGCGGGACCTGGTATGGAGATCCTGTACAAACCTGGAACGCAATCAGTGCTCATTCCTGTTGATTTCTCCAACTTCAACCCGGGGACATATCAGTCCGAAGAATCCGGATTTGATACAGCCTTGACGGTGAATCTTACCGTCGGCCCTGTGCCCGAACCCTCCACGCTGGCTTTTTCCGCTGTGGGAGGGTGGGGCGGCTGGCTGCTTCTTCGCCGCCGGAAATGATCATTTTAGAACGATGGCAAACCAGCACCCGGTCGTGCACCACCAGGACCAGACCGTTCTTTTGCCACCGGCTGAAACGCTTTGGCCTGGGGTCCGGCCAAGGGTTTTAGGTCTGTCCACGAGCGGCAGTCGCCCATGACGTATTTGCCATCTCAATATTCAGGCGGTTGTTTGCGACAAATGATTATTGACACGCCACTTGGCAAGCGCGACTTTCCTCTGGCGAGGCCTTCTAATGCATCTAATATGATAGATACCTAAATGTTAGGCAAGTGGCCGCTTATGATACATCTGAGAATCATAGGTTTCATGTGGTTGATTTCGGGTTTGCTCCCGGCGCTGAAACACCCATTCAATGTGTGGTCACTGGTAACGCATCCAGAATACAGAATCGGTTCTGGTGCCGCTCGGTGTCGGGTTCTGGGTCACGCAACTTTCGGTGGAAGTGTCTTTCCTGCTGATTATGCTGATTGGTTTGGGCCTACGATTGGTCTTCGACACCGGGCGATTGTCGCTGGAGGATCTTCTTGGTGTAATTTCTCTACTGGCTTGCGTATGGTATATTCTGACACAAGGGATGAAGCAGGGGCCAGAGCCGTATGTGGCGATTTGGTGTGGCGTTGCACTTTCAATATACACAATCTTCAGCGTCTGGAAGTTCAGACGGCATAACCGACCTGCCTAACAACGCACTGGAACCAACGGCCACTACACCTTGAAATGTGAGTGGGAAATGAAATTCGATTATCATCATTGCATGTGGAGCCAGACCGCTGGTGGCCGTGGTTCAGTTTTGGGACGTTAGGCCGTCTCACACAATGAAGCGACTCAGCATCATCTTTTCCCATTCAGGTTCTCGGCCTCGTTGGTGGGTGTGGTCTTTGATCCTCTGCATCGCGTGGTGGGCTACACGGGACGCCCGGAAAGAGTTTCGCATTTTGCGCGTGCTCGTCATTTCGATTTGCGCGACGATCGTCCAAGCACTGCTTTCGGCAGCTTGGTGGTGGCTTGCGCCGCAAGAAGCGGATAGACGGAGTCTCTTGTTGCTGGCGCTGCGTACCTTCCGCTTTGTGCGTTGATTGCGTGGGCTTTTGTCATTGGGATTCGTTGCATCCGGCAGAATGAACATGAGTGCCGCCTCCTGAGAAAAGAGACGCACAAGTGGTTGACAATCAACGAAACCGTCCTGTCTTGTTTCTTGGGTCATTGCCCCCGCCCGGCGGGGTTGGAGTGCTAACACCGCGCTGAAACCGGGAAAACAGAGGACAGACAAGGATAAAGATTGAGCATGAGATTTCCCGTCTTCACTTTTCGGCGCAGTCTCGCCGTAGCTTCCAGCGAGAGGCGGAAGAGTCCAGATTGCAGCGCTGTGAACTAGCCGTGTCCTGCGCTGCGGGATTTGGATCGTCAGGCCACAATGAACCGGTACTTTCATTCTTATCGGGATGGAGTTTTCCAATTTCCGTGTAAAAGCGCTCACGTCAACAGTGGTAAGGTGTCGGAGGGACGAGTTACACGAACCCCTTAACGTAGAGGCCGAGGGCGGAAAAGCAAACCCGGGCATTGAAACGGAGAAATTATCCCTCCTCATCAGCATGAGTCTTGTGGCTGAATTGAAAGAGTTTGTACATTGTGATACTTTTCGACTAAGGATGGGCCGATCACATGGAACCGCTGTCACGGCATTGCGATGGAGGGTTCACTCTCATCGAACTGTTGGTCGTATTGGCATATTGCCGTCCTTGAGGCTCTGTTGCTTCCAACGTTGGCCATGGCAAAGCAAAAGGGACAGCAGACGGCCTGCATCAACAATGTCAGACAACTGACGCTGGCCGTCCTCATGTACGCCGATGGGCACGATGACACTCTCCCGCCCACCGCCTACGTTGATGCAAATGGCAATGAGGTGGATTGGCCATCTTTGCTGGACCCCTACCTGGGGCATGTCGCCAAAATCTATCTTTGCCCAACCGACCGCCTTTCTCAGACGAACTCCTATGGCCTGAACGAACTGGCTTTTGTTGACCTGACGGATCCAAACCCCGGCCCGTTGACACGTCTGGCATTCTTCCACCGGCCAGCAACACGATTATGCCGGGCGATATTGGAACCGGGATGTTTTGTAACGCCGCTCCCTGACACCTTGAAGTTGACGACTCCCGGCGCTCCGCTTAACGACGATGAGGATGCCCGGCCTTCAACCCGCCATTCGGGCCGGTGTGATTTGGGCTTTATGGACGGGCACGAAGAGCATTGGTTTCTGTACCAATTCTATACCAATCAGATTCCCACAAACGAATGGTTTACACCATAGGCCGGGATGGCCACGATGCCGCCTGACACCCGCGCTGGAGCCTCCGGTCGCCACCCGTTCAGTTTTGACCGATACAGGTAATTCGATTATCATTGTTGCAAGCGTGAGCCAACCACCAGGGTGAATCATGAATTTGAATGAAACAAAGGAGCTACTGATTGCACGAATTACATACTATCTCGAACCTCATCTGGGAAAGCTGCACCATTATTGCGTTGAAGATAAGGGTGATAAAATAGAACTGATTGGTGCTACTGATGACAAGACAACGAGTCTATTTGTTCTGATACGCATCGTTATCAGCGAGGAGAGTAAGAAGATTTTTGTTTCCAACATCTATCTGCCTGATTTTATGAGACATCTTGGAATAGGGAGAAAATTGATAAAGGTCATCTTCAAAGCAGCAAAAGAATTGCAGTATGAGTTGTTTATCGATCGAATGACCAAATCTTTCCACGAGAGCATGAGAAAACGAGGCGCACTGGAATGCAAAGAGCCTGACATGCTTAAAATAGTGGATGGCACAATGCTTGATTGACTCTGTAATACTTCCGCAGCCATGAAATTCGAGTATCGCACTTGCCGGGCCTGGCCTGCCGCTGGCCGGCGTAGCTCCCCTCTTCGCTCCTGCCGAGCTACGCTGAGGTGGGCGCCTTTGGATCGTTCGTTTTATTCCTGCGGATAGACCAGAATCCGGTCGTGCACCACCAGGACCAGATCGTTTTTCTTGCCGCCGGTCACGTTCGCCACCAGCACTTCGCGCGGTTCGGGCAGGGCGTCCGTGCGCCCCGGAAGGTGTGCTGCTTCAAAGACCTGCCAGCGAATGGCCGGCACCAGCTTGTGCTGCCGGCTGAAATTGACGATATCGAGATAATTCTTGGCCGTCTCCAAAAATATCAGTTCCTTGCGGCCGTCATTGTTCAAATCACCTGCCGACACGTCATTCAGATAACCGTCCTTGATTGGCGTGTCATAACCATCGAGCGCCTCCAGGTCCCAGACTTCGCCACCCAGCGACATCCAGGCCACGGCATTTTGGCCCAGAAAGGCAATGCTGTGCGTGTCCGGACCGCCCAGGGACACGGATTGCAGACCGTTGAAATCGGAGACCGGCAGATTGCACATTGCGCTTGACCTGCCAGACGCCGGCGGCATCGCGCTCGCATAACGTCAAACACCCATGTTCGGCGTCGAGCAGGAAAATGGAAGGGATCATGTTGGTGCCGTTTCGCAATGCCGTCGCCCCAACGATGCGCGAATCACTCCACGAACCGTTGATCTGGTCCTTCACGCGAAACACCCACGCCGACCGGTTGGTGGCGCCCGCGGTTTCCGTTTCCTTTTCGAGCACGACCGCGCGCACGAAATTCTTTTGCGGCAGCAACAATTCCGGTTTGCCATCGCCATCCACGTCCACCGAGGTCAGCCAGGGCCGTTCCATCGTGCCACCCGGCGGGTCCACATCCTCTTCCTCAAAATCCCCGTCGGTTTTCTGCAGCAGGACCTTGATTTTTTCATAGGGAATCAGCACCACCAGATCCGGCAACCCGTCCTGATTCACATCCTGAATCGCCATGGCCACCGGGTTGGAGCGTGAAACGTTTCACTCAACTTTTGGGTCCGGATTTTGCCGTCCGCGGTGCGGATCACCAGAAAACGTTGTCCGTTTTGATCCACAATCATCGCCAGCGCCGGTTTGGCGCCGTGATGCAAAGCGCCCGCCGCCATGACCAACGGCTTGCCGTCAATCGGCAGCAGCGTGGGAAATGGCAACCGGCCATTTTTGTCAAATTGCGTCACCCCCACCGCATTCTCGCCCTGGCTCAGGAGAAAAATTTCCGATTTGCCGTCCTTGTTCCAATCCGCCGCCACCAACTGGGTTACCCCGGCCAGGGTCGGAAACGTTTGCGGTTCCGCCAGCGAACCATCCGGTTGCTGCAAATAGACCGCGATTTGCCCGCTGTCCGGTTGGGCCACCAGCAGATCCGGCCGGTCATCCCCGTTGACATCGGCCCAAAGCAAACCCCGTTGCGCCGCGTCCGTCTTGGTCAGCGGCAGGATTTGGAATTGGCCCTGATGAAGGGCGCCGGACAGGGGCTCGGCGGGTTTGCGGATGAATTGTGAAACTTCCGCCCGGCCGGAATTCTGCGCGATGGTCACGACGTAATTTTTGGCGTCCCCTTCCAGGTTGTCCGCCGTATACGAGCGGATGGGCGGTGATTTGAAATAAATCTCCGGGCCGAGCTGGCCGGAAGCACTTTGCAACCGGAAACGAAACGGGGTCGCACTGTCCCAATCCACCAACAGCAAATCTTTTCGCCCGTCACCGTTCACGTCCAGGATTTGCGCGGCCTCCGGCGTGCCCGAATACGGAATTTTTTGCGGTTCCCCCAGCGTGTGGTCCGCCAATTGCGGCAGAAAATACAGCGAGCCGTTGTCGCCCAGCAAAACGAGGTCCGTGCGCCCGTCACCGTTCAAATCGCCCTCCGCCAGCGCATTGGCGTCGGTCCGCCCGTTCTCAATGTGCCAGCGCTCCGGATCGCTCCAGCCGTTGGTTCCCTGATTGTAAATCACCTCCAGGTCCTTGCCGTCACCGTAAAAGGCAATGTCCGGCTTGCCGTCGCCGTTAAGATCGGTCACCACCATCGCGCTGATGTGCTCGTCCACAGGAATGGAATCAATGCGAAAACGCGAGCCGGGCGGCAATTGGTTGATTTCCAGCGGTTGCGATGAATCCGCGGCGGCTTGTGGATTGGTTTTGCCGGTTTGATTGTAGAGCAAATTGATTTTCGAGCGCAGGTTGTTGGCGACGATGAGATCCTTCAAGCCGTCGCCGTTCAAATCCGCCGCATGCAACAGGGTGATTTGCTGGTCAATCGGAAAGATTTCCGGGCCGGTAAAACCAAAACCGCTCGCGTTCATTTTCGCATGACCGACTCAAACAAAACTGAAAATCAACGCCGTCAGGACGGCATACGATGAAAATTTCATGCCGCGCAACCTGCCATCTGCCGATGTGATTGGCCAGTTTATTCGCATCCCAATCGTCCTCGTTCTTCCCGTCTCTTTAGCCTTCCTCGTAATCTTAGAGAATTTATAGTTATGATGTAGCGCAGGGTTTCCAGCCTGCGGATTCTGGCAACTTTCCAGTCGCCACTGCACGGACGGAACACGGGACAGGAATGTCCCACAGACCCGCAGACAAGAATGTGTGCGCTACGTGAAAGATGGAACTGCTCTAATCTTCATCTCCGCCGGGAATCTGATCGAGGACAAGGAGGATGAGGACAATTATTCGCCGATGAAATGCAGCACGACGTGCCGCGAGTACCCGTGGAGGCGGTGTTCCCACAGGTAAATCCCCTGCCAAGTGCCCAAAGCCAGCCGGCCCTGGCGCACAGGAAGGCTCAGATTCACCGTCGTGAGCGCCGTGCGGATGTGTGCCGGCATGTCATCGTCGCCTTCCAGTGTGTGCTCAAACAGCGGGTCGCCATCGGGCACCAGCCGTTGTAAGAAAGCGTCCAGATCGCGACGCACATCGGGGCTGGCATTTTCCTGGATCAACAGCGAAGCCGAGGTGTGTTGCAGATGAATCGTCAGCAAGCCCTCCTTGAATTTGTTGCGGTCCACCCAGGCCTCAATCTCATGGGTGAACTCATACAGCCCGCGCCCGCGCGTGGCGACGGTCAGTTCATGCGAAAGTTGCCGAATCATATTAAATCAGCGCCCCTCGCCCCGTCCCTCGCCCCGCCGGGCGGGGAGAGGGTGGTTGAGCGGCAGCGAAACCGGGTGAGGGGTTTGTAATAATTGGATTGATGGATAAATGAATGGCTACTGCTTCGCCCAATAATCCAATTATCCACAAATCCAACAATCCTTTTTTCTGGTTCCTCGACGTTTTCAGTGGAGTCAGGGTTCACGCCCGCCCTCACCCCGGCCCTCTCCCCGGAGGAGAGGGTGCGCCTCGGCGCCTCGCTGGACCATTTCAGCGATCTTCGTCGCCGGCTCCGATTTTATGTCATTGGCCGTGAGACGCACGAAAATCCGGCATTTCGGCATCGCTCAAACGCGGCGAACGATTCTCCCTCTCCCCGGGGGAGAGGGCCGGGGTGAGGGCGGACCTCTTCACTGGTTTCCCGGTCACACCTGATGAAACTTGCTTCATACGCTGTCATCCGCTGAAAACATCGAGCAGCCTTCTTTCTTCATTGCGAAACGGGCGCGCCTTTTTCGGCCAGCATTTTTTCCAGGGCCGGATTGTGCGGCTGGCCGGCGGCGAGCGCCTTTTGATAATGCCAGCGCGCCAGTTCGACCATCGGCGGCTGCTGGGTGAGATAAATCACCGCCAGATTATTGTGCGCCGCGCCGTAGTTGGGATCCAGTTGCACCGCCCGGCGCAACGCCGTTTCCGCCTGGGTGCGCAATCCTTTTTGCGCCAGCGTCACCCCCAGATAATTTTCAATGTCCGGATTCTGCGTGTCGAGTTTCGCCGCGCGGCTCAATGCGTCCAGCGCCTCGTCATATTTGGCCTCGGCGAACTGGATGCGGCCCAGGACCGTCAGGTTATAGGCGTCATTCGGACTCTGCGCCAGCGCCGCCTGGATGTGTTTGTCCGCGTCGTCCAGCTTGTTTTCCTCCAGCTCAATCGCGGCCAGATTGGCCAGGGCCAGCCCATTGTTTACGTCCTGTTTCAAAATTTCCTGGTAATCGGCCTCGGCCTTGCCGTATTCCCGGGCGGAAAAATAATTCTGCGCCTCGGTCACCAGGGAAGCCGCGCCGCTGGGCAGTTCATGAACCGACTTCTTCTCCGCGTTGGGATTGGCGGTCAGTCGAGGGCGTTGATTGCTTGAACAAGGCCAGTTCCTCGGGCGTATAGGGAACCGCCTGCGCCTCATCCACCGCTATCCGCGCGCGCAAGGTGTCCACCTGTTGCGCCAGCGCGTCAATCTGTGCCGCCGCGTCCTGGCCTTTGGGACCGTAAAGCTTCTTGTTCGCATCGCCCAGCCGCGCCAGCAATTCATTGCGTTCCTGTTCCAACTCGCGGATGCGCGCCTCGTTTTCGGCCTGGCTCGGCCCCGCCACGGCCGGCGGCGGCTTCGGCGCCATGCCTTGCAACTGATTCACGCGGTTTTCCAGCGCTATTTTCTCCAGCAGGTTCACTTCCGACGCCGATTGCAGGGCGGCAATCTGCGTCTGTGCCTTGGCCAGCTCGGCGGCCGCGTTGCCGGTTCCCACGACGGCGGCCGGGGCGGACTGGAGACGGGCCACCTGTTTCTTGAGCAGTTCATTCTCCTGGCGCAAGGCCTCGACCGCGTCCGCGCCGGCCAGCAAGGATTGCAGGCGCGTTTGCAGCGTCTGATTTTCCTGTGACAGCTTGTCGGCGCGCTCCGTCTGGGCGGCCAGTTTCTGGTTGGCCTCGGCCAGCGCCTGTTTCAACAATTCGAAGGCTTTGGCGTCCACGCCCGCTGTCCCGCCGCCGTTTCCGTGCGGCAGACTCACCTTCAGCAAATCGTTTTCCTTCATCAACAACCGCAACTGTTGCCGGGTCTGGGCCAATTGCTCCGGCGACACCGCCGCCGGCTGCGTTGCCAGCGCTTCCTTGAGTTTGGACTGCAATGTTTCGTTGTCGCCCTGCAACCGTTTGAGTTGCTCATGCAAAGCGCTGAGTTGCGACTCCAATTCCGCCGTGGCGGCGATGGTGGTTGTGCCCGCCACCGGCGCACCTGGTTTCGCGGGCACCGCTGCCGTCGGCGGAGGTGCATTGGTTGACGGAAGTTTGGCGGTCACCTCGGCGATTTTTTCGGCCAGATAATTCAACCGGAAATTGACGATCCGGGGATTCCAGTCCGGAAAAACCCTTTGAAACTTTTGCAGATCGTTTTGCGCCCCGGTATAACCTTCGAACGCCCGTCGCGATTCGCCCGAATTGTCGAACGCGTCCGCCTGCTGCATCATCGCGTAGATGATGAGGTACTGATCGTCGGGATTCCCTTGCGCGCGCGCCATCGGCGACAGCGACAGCGCGGCAAACAAAACCGCAAACCCAGCCAAGCGTTTCATGTTGGCAAAATACTCCAAGCGGCGGTGATTTGGCAACGCCGGCGGTGGCGGATCGGTTTATAAATCCGGTGGGGCAAGCGCCCTCGCGAGCTGTAGCCCGGTGAAGGCTGATCCACGCGAGCCGTAGCCCATTTTATCATCCACCCCCGGCTCGTCAGCAGCCTTCCACCCTCCGTAGCAAACTACTGCGGAGGACGGGCGCCCCACCAGAACATCACCCCACAGACTCCCCGATTGACCTGTCCCGCCGGTTCTGCTACCCTGCAGCCACCTGGAAAACGCGCCATGAACACCGCGCTAAACCAACACGTGCTGGTGTTGAACCGGCTGTGGCAGGCGGTCAACGTCTGCACTGCCCGGCGCGCGCTCACGTTGTTGTTTCAGGGCCACGCCCAGGTCGTCCTCGACGGCGACGACGGTTCGTTCGACACGTTTGATTTCGACGAATGGCGCGACCTCTCGGAAAGCGCGCCACAGGAGGAATCGATTCGCGCCATTTCCTTCCGCATCCGCGTGCCGCGCATCATCCTGCTGCTCATTTACGACCGGTTGCCGAAGAAGGAGGTCAAGTTCACGCGCCATAACATTTTTGAGCGGGACAAAAACACCTGCCAATACTGCGGCCGCGTGTTCGACCGGAAGGACCTGAACCTGGACCATGTCATCCCGCGCGATCGCGGCGGGCCGACGACGTGGGAGAACATTGTTTGTTCCTGCATCGAGTGCAACACCCAGAAGGCCAACCGCACGCCGCAGGAAGCCGCGCTGCATCTCATCCGCAAACCCAAGCGGCCGAAGTGGCGGCCGTTCGTGCAGATCAACTTCAGCCTGCACCGGCACGACAGTTGGAAACACTTCATTGACCTCGCCTACTGGAACGTCGAGCTGGGCGAAGACGTCGAGTGATTTACGATATCTGATTTACGATTTACGAAGCCATTACGGATCCGGACGCGGCGCGTAAATCGTATATCGCAAATCAAAAACAAGGCGCTTCCTCACGCCAGTTGCCACATGCAAACAGAAATGATCTGCGGTAACATTGACAGATGTCGGCGGGAAAGGTAACATGGTTCAAGTGGCGTGTTCGTCTATCGGTTAGGACGCTGGATTCTCAATCCGGAAAGACGGGTTCGATTCCCGTACGCGCTACCACTTAAGCAGTCGAGGGTCGAGGGATGAAAGTCGAAGGCAAAAAGCGGGAATGCGGGAGTACAAAAGCCCACATTCGATGCCAACCCTTAACTTCAACCACCATTTCATTTTGAGAAATTGGAGGTCTGGCAGGAAGCGCGCGCCGCAAATCGCGACAAGTTTACCGACTTGCCCCAAATCTTTCCTGATACACGAAATGATTTGCCATGACGATCGCCAATTACGGCGGGCTGCGATTTCAATTCCCTCCAATATAGCCGAAGGCTCCGGTCGCAATTCGGACAAGGATTTTGCACATTTTCATCGAACAAGCGACTATGGTTCGCTCATGGAAATAGCCTCGCTTTTTTAACTGGCACATCGACGAAGGTCAGGTTTCCGGAACCCGACCTTGATCGCTTGTTCGACAGTTTGGAGACGTTGGCCAGGAGGATTGTTTCGTTGAATCGCGGTCTGCGAAGTTACCACGTCCAAAACGCCGTTCGCCTGCTCCTTGACCGGCCCTCGACTCTCGACTCTCGACTCTCGACCAATATGAACACCTTTCAAATCATCTTCACGCCGACGAGCGCCGCCGAACTGGCGCGGATGCCCAAGGAACTGCAGTTGCAGATTCTCGGCGAGTTTCGCGGCCTGCCGGAGCGGTCCTGCCGATTGCTTTCAGCATAAGTTATCAGAGATAAAACCGTGAAAATGTTCTATTGCACCGTTGCGGCAGGTGCGAGCGTTTTTCTGTTATCAACCGCGTTGGGAAACCAGACCCTGCCCGGTCACGTGCCTCAAGCTGTATCGCGTTTGCATCTGCAGCCTATTGGCCGGCTGCCGGCCACGAATCGGCTTCACCTGGCAATTGGATTGCCGTTGCGATATGAAGAGGCACTCACCAATCTGCTGGAACGACTCTATGATCCGACGAGCAGTAAGTACCACCATTATCTCACCCCCGAGCAATTCAGGGAAAGATTTGGTCCGACGGAACAGGATTATGCGTCGGTCATCAATTTTGCCAAAAAAAATGGACTGGAAGTCGTTGGCATGTTTGACAACCGCGTCCTGCTTGATGTGTCCGGGAAGGTCTCGGACATTGAAAGAGCTTTTCAGATCACACTGCGTACCTACCCACATCCCAGGGAGAATCGGGAGTTTTACGCCCCGGACGTTGAGCCTTCGGTGGAGACGAATGTGCACATTTTGGATGTGAGCGGGTTGGACAACTATACGCTGCCGCATCCGATGTTGCACGTGGTCTCACCTGCGGGAAGTGCGGTTCCGTCAACCGGTTCCGGGCCACTCGGCAATTACTGGGGCATTGACTTCAGAAATGCTTTCGTGCCGGGGGTTGAATTGGATGGTTCCGGGCAAATGGTGGGACTGGTTGATTTCACCAACGGGTATTATGCAAGTGATATCGCATCTTACGAGACCCGAACCCACCTGCCGAATGTCCCTTTGCAACAAGTGTTGTTGGACAACTCAAGCGGAGAACCCTCCGGCAATACCGGCGAGGCATCGCTGGATATTGACATGGTGATTTCCATGGCCACCAATTTGGCCGAGGTTGTGATATTTCAAGGCGATATTTGGGATGACATCTTAAACACCATGGCCAGCTCCAATTATTACTCCATTAAACAATTCAGTTCTTCCTGGAGTTTTGGTGGTCCCAGTTCAACCAGCGATCAAATCCTGGAGCAAATGGCGGTACAGGGTCAGTCATTTTTCATGGCGTCGGGAGACGGAGATGCGTGGGTTAATCCAATGGGCGTTGACTGGCCTTGCGATGATGCCTGGGTCACCAGCGTCGGCGGAACTGAATTGACGATGGATGGTACAGGAACGTCGTATGCTTCGGAAACTGTTTGGAACCCGGGTAATCTTGGTGCTGCCAATGCATGGCCTCCAAACGGGAACGGCTATTGGGGGAGTGGTGGTGGTGTTAGCACCACTACCGCAATTCCATGTTGGCAACAAAGCGTTGACATGTCCAACAACGGGGGTTCGACCACCATGAGAAACATACCCGATGTCGCAATGGTCGCCAATCATGTTTGGGTCATATACAATAATGGGAAGGGTGCTGGTTTCATGGGCACCAGTATTGCGGCGCCGCTTTGGGCGGGTTTTATCGCATTAGTCAACGAGCAAGCCGTTCTCAATGGCCGGCCAGGCGCGGGTTTTATCAACCCCGCCATCTATACAATCGGTAACGGGCCAAACTACACTTCGTGTTTCCATGATATCACCATTGGCAATAATTTCAGCAGCTCCAGTCCTTCCCAGTTTGCCGCGACCACTGGTTACGATTTGTGCACGGGTTGGGGAACGCCAAATGGAGCCAATCTCATAAACGCACTTGCGCCGATACAACCGCCTGGTCTGTCCATCGGATTCACCGGGTCGAATCTGACCCTGGTCTATTCAAATGGCGTGTTACTACAGACAACCAACATCCTCGGACCGTGGGTGACAAACACCACTGCTTCACCCGTGACGGTCCCGCAGACCAACCCGGCGATGTTCTTCCGCGTCAAACAGTAAAGTGATTAATTCGATCATGATGCACGCTGGAAGTGGTATGATCCCTCAAACATCAACTAAGACTTGACTCTTAATTCTCAACGCTCAACCCTCAACTGTCCCATGAACACCTTTCAAATCATCTTCACGCCGACGAGCGCCGCCGAACTGGCGCGGATGCCCAAGGAACTGCAATTGCAGATTCTCGGCGAGTTTCGCGGCCTGCCGCAACAGGTGCGCGGCACGGAACTGGACGAATTCGGCAAGCTGGAACGCGGCGGGCGCATCCTGCACCGGTTTCGCGTCGGCGATTACCGCGTCTATTTTGAACGGCACGAACTGGGCGTGCTCGTGCACCGGATTCTCAGCCGGCACACGCTCAAGGATTTCTACTTCCGTTCCGGCCTCAAGACCGCCGAAGACGAGGCCCTCCAGGAAAATCCCAAATTCTGGGAATTGATTGAAGCGGCGAAGACTTCCGCGAAATAAACTGTCGTCATTTACGATATACGATATACGATTTACGAATCCATTCCTGATCAGGACACGCGCGTAAATCGAATATTATAAATCATAAATCGTGAGACTTCCGACGGGAGCGCCAGCATCCTGCTGGCGTGTTAATCTCAAGTCGAAATCAAAAATCTCGCCGGCAGGATGCCGGCGCTCCCAGGATTTTCAAATTGCAAAATCACTGAGCTGGGCCTGGGCCAGTTCCAGGATGGAATTGTAACAGCCCTCGACATTGAGCGCCACGGTGTCTATGTAGTTTTCACGCTCTTCAGGCCGGGGAACTTCAAAGGGAAAACTCAACAAATTCTGCACGTTCCCGGCCTTTGCCCGCTGGTAAAGTCCTTTGGGATCGCGCGCCACGCAGACGTCCATGGGCGCGTGGATGTAAATCCAGACCAGCCGATTGCCCAGGATCCTGGACACGGCATCCCGCTGAATATGCTCCGGGGCCATGGTAGCGACGACCACGTTCATCCCCTGATCCAGGGCCAAGCGGGCCACCTCGGCGATGCGCCGGTGATTTTCCAGTCTGGCTTCCGAGCTGAAACCCAGGTCGGAGGAAAGGCCGGACCGCATGTCATCTCCATCCAGAAAAAAAACCGGTATGTCCCGGTCCGCAAACCCGCTGCGCAGTTTCCGCGCCAGAGTGGTCTTGCCCGCGCCGCTACGCCCGAAGAGCCAGAATACCTTCGTGATTTTCACACCGAAGTTTGAAATGGAAGTCTTTCTCCGTCAAGAAAGAAGCCAGACACAAACCCGACGATTAGAAGAGGTCACCCCAATAGTTT
This sequence comes from uncultured bacterium, assembly GCA_963708305.1. Classification (GTDB taxonomy): domain Bacteria; phylum Verrucomicrobiota; class Verrucomicrobiia; order Limisphaerales; family UBA11358; genus UBA11358. The sequence goes on from CAVPSH010000001.1 coordinate 418,188, forward strand.
CGCGGCTTGCCGAAATGATCAAGAAAACGGCAGTTATCGTCGCGAAGCTGTTCAATGACCCACCGCCGGGTTTCCTCATTCCAAGTGGTGTTTACTTGAACGTTATCCCGATCAATTATGGCCATTCTTGCCGCCGCGTTCTCCCGGCTGTTGGTGCGTTCGCGCTCAAGGTCGGGAACCACTTTGTCATCAATTTCCAGAAAGCGGCATATATCCTGGAACACAGGTACCGTATCGGCAATATATTCCTCAAACCAAACAATTTTTATTTTCGATTCGCCAAATTTTTGCCGGTAGGCGTCAAAGACTTCCCAATACCGGCTGGAATCCAGAATCATCGGCAATTGTTTTATTGCCTCGTTAATCGAGGTGAATGCCTGACTGCCAACCGAGCAGGCATTTTCCACGTAAGCTGATTCCATGCGCTTGAGCGGATGCCGCACCATGTAGATGATCTTTGCCCGGGGCACATGTTCTTTGATGCGCTCCACCACGGCGGGGTAATACCGAATCCGGGAATAGGACGTGGAGGCATCACCGATTGCTTTTTGGGCATCACAATGGTCGTACAGTTTCAGGTATTGTTTCCAGCCCAACTTGTAAAGGTGATCGAGAGAAAAGAAATGCGGTTCCTTGCCACGCACAATAGCCGCTTCCGGATGTTGTTCCAGCAACGAACTAAGGGAGGTGGTGGCGGCTTTGGCCGCGCCAATAATGAAGAAATTGGGTTTGATCTTTTTGCTCACATCGTCGCTTCTGGTTCAAACAGTCGATATAAATTAATCAAACCGGGCGTTTGTGCAAGCCAAGCCCAGCCTGTTCCTAAACCAGGAACAGCCAACTTCTGCTTGCGCCGGGAACAAGGGCATTTATGATTCCGTGGCCATCATGAAGTTGAAGCGACAGTCGTTGGTTTCCCAAGGCACTCTGACGCGGTTGCTCAACTCGGCGGATGAAGCGCGGAAACGCCGCGACCTTCAGCAAAGCATCGAAATCCTGGAACGCGCCAGCCGGCTTGACCCGGCTAATATTCAAATTCTCCTCAGTCTGGGCCATGCCCATGGCAGCCACTACGATTACACCTCGGCCGAACGCTGCTTTGAGCGGGCCATCCGGCTCGCGCGGCAAAAGACCGAGACGCTGGCGGAGGCCGCGTTCCGGGCGCGCGATTTCGGAAACTACAATATGGCTGGACACTACTACCGGCTCGCGGCGGAGCAAAAGGATGTTTCACCCGAAGCGCTGGTGGCGCTGGCGGAAATTTCCGAACAGCAGCGCCGGTTGGAGGATGCCGTGCAATTGATCGAACGCGCGTTGCAGTTGCAACCGGACTTCCCCCCTGCTCTGCTCGTCCGGGCCAGATTGGAACGTCAGCGCGGCCAGCCGGACGAAGCGGAAAAGCTATTACGCTCTCTTTTATCTTCAAACGCGGCGCCGGCTGTCCGTGCCCAGGCCTGGTACGAATCAGGTGGCGTTTTCGACCGCCAAGGCCGTTATGACGAGGCGATGGCCGCCGTTCTCAAAGCCAAGTCGCTGTTGATTCCGAATGCCGAACCGCATATTGCGGAATTGAAAATCGTTCGCGCCCGATTGGAGAAGCTGAAAGCTGGCATCTCCACCGAACTATTGCAGCGTTGGCTTGAGTACGCTCCTGAATTGCAGCCGCCCTGCCGATTGGCTTTGCTGGGCGGCCATCCGCGTTCGGGAACCACCCTGCTGGAACAAGTTCTGGATTCGCACCCGGACATCATCTCACTGGAAGAGACCACCATCTTCCATGACAACGCTTACATGCCCTTGACCCGCAAACTACCCGATGACTCGCCGATGCTTTCGGTACTTGAGGCAGCATCTGTCGAAGCGCTGCGTCAATCACGTACCAACTATTTTCATTCCGCCGGGATGTTTCTTGGCAGCCCCGTTGGCAATCGGATGTTAATTGACAAGAATCCCTCACTAACTTTTTTGATTCCCCTCCTCGTCCGGGTTTTTCCGGAAATCAAGCTGCTCATCGCCTTGCGCGACCCGCGTGATGTGGTTTTAAGTTGTTTCATGCAATCGTTGCCGCTCAACCAGGGCAGCTCGCCCTATCTGACGCTTGAAAGCACGGTGGCAGAATATGTCGCGATGATGAGCCTGTGGCAAACGCTTAAACCGATGCTGGAAGGCCGTTATGCGGAAGTGCGTTACGAGAACATGGTGGACAACCTGGAACCGGTGGCACGGCGGACGCTGGAATTTCTGGGCGTCCCGTGGGAGGCCCGGGTGTTGAGATTTGACGAACATGCACGGCAGAAAGTAGTGCGCTCACCGACCTACGCCGACGTCACGCGACCAGTATATAAACATGCCGTTGGCCGCTGGCAGCATTACCGGAAATACTTGGAGCCACACCTGTCTAAGCTGGATCACTTTCTCAAAGCCTTTGCTTACGAGGCATGAAGGGCTTCTGCTTGCGCCGAAGGAAGCGGCACTTATAATTCTACCATCGTTATGAAGCTGAAGCGAAAACGGCTGGTCCCGGAAAGTTCCGTGTCCCGAATGGTTCTGACCGCAAACGCTCTTTGGAACCAGAGGGAATTCCAACAAAGTATCGAGACCTTGGAACGCGCAAGCGAACTGGATCCTGCCAACGCCAGAATCCTTCTGGATTTGGGCAGCACCTATGGCCTTCGGTACAATTATGCCGCAGCCGAGCGCTGCTTTGAAAAGGCCGTGCGCGTGGCGATGAGAAAAACGGAGGCGCTGGCAGCAGCAGGAGAACGGTGCTGCCACTTCAACCAGTACGAGATGGCAGAACGTTTTTTCCAGCGTGTCGTGGCGCAAAAGGACGCCCTACCGAAAGCTCTTGTCAAACTCGCGGAAATCCATGAACGTCTGCGCCAGTTGGATACGGCCAATGAATTGGTGGAACGGGCATTACATTCAGACGCCCATTATGCCTTGGCGTTACTTGCCAAGTCCAGATTGGATCGGGAAGCCGGCCGGTTGGAGGATGCGGAAAAAACACTCAGGTCTTTTCTTTCAGAGGCCAAACCGGATATGGGTCAGCAAGGCTGGTACGAATTATCCGAGGCAGACACCCATATACGAGGTTGGTACGAATTGGGCGGCGTTTTGGATCGGCTCGGGCGATACGACGAAGCCATGGCAGCATTCCTTGAAGCCAAAGCATTGTTGCGCCCGACCGCCGGGCGCCTCATCGCTGCACAGCAGTCTAGTTACGGACGCATAGACGTCATGAAGGCCGGTCTCTCCGCCGAAATGTTGCAGCGCTGGTTTGATTTCGGCCAATCGCTCCAGCCGCCTTACCGGCTGGCGCTGTTGGGCGGGCACCCCCGGTCTGGAACCACCTTGCTGGAACAGGTTTTGGATTCACATCCGGACATCGTTTCAGCGGAAGAAACGACCATATTTCGTGATGATGGCTGTTTCTTCTTCACCCGCAGATCGCTACAGGACATCTATAAGCTGCCTGTTATGGAATCGGCACGAAGCGACGTCTTGCTGGAGTCACGAAAACGTTATTTCCAGTCCGTCGAACAGTTTTTGCAACAGCCGGTGGGAAACCGGCTGTTGCTGGACAAAAATCCGTCGCTCACCCTTTTGATACCGAACCTGATTCGTGTCTTTCCTGAAATCAAGTTCCTCGTAGCGCTTCGGGACCCGCGGGATGTTTGTCTAAGTTGTTTCATGCAGGCCTTCCGGCCTCTGGGCGAACCGACCAGCTCTTACTTGAGTCTGGAAGGCACGGTCGAAGAATACACCGTGATGATGGGGTTGTGGACAACCCTGAAGCCACTGATTAAAAATCCTTTTCTGGAGGTGCGTTACGAAGACATGGTGAACGACCTGGAATCGGTGGCGAGACGGACACTAGAATTTCTGGGCGCTCCGTGGGATGCGCGGGTGTTGGGATTTGATGAACATGCTCGAAAGAAAGTCGTGCTTTCGCCGACTTTTGCAGAGGTAACAAAACCAGTGTATAAAGGCGCCGTTGGCCGTTGGCGCCATTACCAGAAATATTTCGAACCTCATCTGGAAAAGCTGGAGCCCTTCGTGAAGGCGTTTGGGTATGAATAGGTAGGGACGGCGCGCTGCGCCGTCCGCGCCCCAAACGGGCGCTACATTCCGGCGGCTCTACCCCCGGGGACGCCGCAGCGCGGCGTCCCTACCATTCTGGCTGGAGCCGTTGGTGAAGGCATTTGGATATGAATAGGTAGGGACGGCGCGCTGCGCCGTCCGCGCCCCAAGCGGGCGCTTCATTCCGGCGGCTCTACCCCCGGGGACGCCGCAGCGCGGCGTCCCTACCATTCTGGCTGGAGCCATTGGTGAAGACGTTTGGATATGAATAGGTAGGGACGGCGCGCTGCGCCGTCCGCGCCCCAAGCGGGCGCTACATTCCGGCGGCTCTACCGCCGGGGACGCCGCAGCGCGGCGTCCCTACCATTCTGGCTGGAGCCGTTGGTGAAGGCGTTTGGATATGAATAGGTAGGGACGGCGCGCTGCGCCGTCCGCGCCCCAAGCGGGCGCTACATTCCGGCGGCTCTACCGCCGGGGACGCCGCAGCGCGGCGTCCCTACCATTCTGGCTGGAGCCGTTGGTGAAGGCGTTTGGATATGGGTGAAAAGCGGAAGACAGAAGACTGAGGACTGAGGACAGAGGGGGAAAGGCTGAAGGCTGAAAGTTGAGGGTTGAGGGTTGAATGCGCTACAGTGGAAAGATCAAAGGAAACATCGAACATCGAACGCCCAACATCGAACGTCCAATGAGATTAAGATTAAGATGCTACAGGATTTTCTTGTCACGTGTCACATGCCACTTGCCAAGGAAAGGCTGAAGGTAGAAGGCTGAAGTGCTATGCCGGCAGGAAGCTTTACATATCCAAAGCCCAGCGAATTGCATCCTTGATCTGCGCGACAATGGTGGCGTCAAATCGGCCGCGACGATCCGTCAACTCATGGTGTCCCGCCACACCCATTCCCTGGATGTTCGCATAAGACTGCAACTTTAACCACGGTACGCGCGGCATGGTCACTTCATAGCGGCTTCCACGGCTTTCTTTTGTCAGCGGCACAAATATGGACAATGCTCGCGGCGCATCGGCGTCTTCCCTGGAGACAATGACTACTGGACGCACCTTGCCTTGGTAATCAAGGTCCAGCATGTAAACTTCACCAACCTTCGGAATCATCAAGATCCGTTAATATCCGGTTCCGGCGGGTCTTGTCCAGTAATTCTTCGTTCGAGGCAAACGTGCGGCTGGTTTCAAGCGGCAGCGGTTCGATGCGCACTTTAGTGCCATCCGGCAATCCCGCTTCCGGGGGCAATTTGACCACGCCGCCTTCCACTGTTCCAGTGTAGCTCATAGGACAAGTTACCGCTGCGACCGGTTGGCCGCAAATTCTTTTGCGCCTTGGAAATGGAATAAATGCAATTTCCCCACCGGCTCGAGCCGTTCGTGAGGTCGTTGGGATACGGGTAAAGCAGGCGGGAGTCGAGGGCAGAAAAACTTACGATTTACGAGGCCCTTTCGATAAGGTAACGCAGCGCGTAAATCGTATATCGTCAATCGAAAATAACAGGACTCCTTACGTCGTCTCCTACTATTCGGCAGCAGGAGTCTGGAGGCGAGGGCAAGGCGGAGGACGGAAGGCGAATGGCACATATCTTGACGGGCTTTAAACCGCAAAAAACACAGAGAACACAAAGACCGTTGGCCGCGAAAGTCACGAAACACACGAAAAAGCAGGATAGCCGCAAAAAGGCACAAAACATTTTAACCACAGGTGAACACGGATAAAAACCGCTTGACGTTGGCAGGTTTTATGGGAAATTTCCCATAATGACGACGATAGCCAAGGCGGACAAAAGCCGACTGACCATCCGGGGATTGATTGACGGACAGCAATACATCGTGCGCGAGCAGCCCGGTGGCTGGTTCATCACGCCCGAAAAAAAGCACCGGGTCAAAAAAACCGGCCTGAGCGCGGCGGTCTTCGCCAAACTCTACCGGACGCGCCAGCCTTTGGACGCCGCCACCGCGCGTGAAATCTCCGCCAACCTGGCCGCCTTGGACCGGGCCAAATGAGAATCCTCATTGACACTTCCCTGCTCGTGGAAGGTGAGCGGCGAAATTTTGACCTCGGTAAATGGGTGGCGGTTGCGCGACACGAGGTCTTCATCTGCGACGCGACGATTGCCGAATACATCGCGGCAAGCCATTGAAAGACGCCAGCAAGGAGCAACGCTGGCAGAATTATTGGGAGTCGTTCGTTGCGCTTTTGGTCTCCGTGCCGCTGGACCGTCAGGTTTGTGAAAAGGCCGGGGAACTGCTGGCGGCGGCGAGGCGCGGGGGAACGACCGTGCCGCTGGGCGACGGGCTGCACGCCGCGGTTGCCGAGCTGGAAGATTTGACCGTCGCCACCGTTGACCTCGACCACTATCTGGCGCTGGGCGTCCGCGCCGTCAATCCATGGAAATCACCTTCCGCACGTTGAGCCGCCTTGATGGAATTTACGATATGCGATTGACGATTGACGAACCCTTCCCACATGTGGCGCCGCTCGTAAATCGTATATCGTCAATCGCAAATAGTGAGACGACTTACCCACTCATGCTTAATGGGAAAGATAAAGCCGAAATAATTCAGGCTGTCAAAAGACTGAAATCAGGCCTGTTTGCGGCGGAACAAAAGCAACGACACCAGGCCCAAAGTACCCGACGCCAATGTAGCAGGCTCGGGAACGGGGGTAATAACACTGAACGCCGGCATAAAAAGGCCCACTGCGCTCACAATTGGTGGTGTGATTACTGCACTCAATGGCATGGTAAACGCAGTTGAGTGTTGCGGGTCAACCCAGAGAGGGATTTCGTGTGGCAATGGTTTCCTGCGGGGATTGGCCACGGAGAAAATGATAGGATCGTAAGAAATGAGTGGCAATGTCGAAGCATGCTGGGTACGCGGCGCGTTTCCGTGGTAGGGACGGCGCGGTTGCCAAGGTAGGGACGGCGCGCTGCGCCGTCCGCGCCCCAAGCGGGCGCAATCCCTCAATGCGGCCGGCGGCTTTACCGCCGGGGACACCGCAGCGCGGTGTCCCTACCAAAGGCATTCTTCGGTCATCGCGGCGCGATGACCCCACCAACGGCTCGTCAGCAGCCTTCCACCCTCCGTAGCAAACTACTGCGGAGGACGGGCGCCCCATCTATCCAGTTCAATGAACCGTCGGCTCGTGATAGGCTTTCCCGTCCCGATACAATTTGAGAAGCTCACGGTTTTTATCTGCCAGTGCCGCCTTTTTTTGCGCCGTTGCCAGGTTCATGGCTTGTTGAGCGGTCTTGACCGCGTCATCAAACCGGCCAGCCTCGGCATACGCCGCCGCCAGCGTGCCGACAAACAACGGCATTTCATAACCTGTCACTCGGCACGCCTGTTCGGCGCGTCCTACCGCTTCGGCCCCATTCCGGAACCGGGCATCAGGCGCCGTGGCCAGCAACCAGGCAAAGTCGTTCAACGCGAGCGGATGATTGGGTTCAATCTGCAAAGTCATCTGGTATTCCACAATGGCTGCCGCAAAGTTACCTTGCCGTAATAACAGTCCTGCCAGCATATAGTGCGGCTTGGCTTCGTGCGGATTGATGGCAATGGCCGCCCGGCAGGCTTCGATGGCCTCATCCCTGTAACCTTGGTCGGCTATTGCCGACGCCAACCCGCTTTGAGCATAGAGATTATTCGGCTGGATGCGTAGCGCGTCGGAGAAGTGGTGGCCAGCTTCACCAGGCTTGCCCTCGTCGAGCAATGCATTCCCCAGAAGCACCTGCATATCCGGATTATCCGGCGTCACTGCCAGGTCGTGGCGGATAAGGGTTTCGGTGTTCTGCCAATAGCGCACCTGCGTCGCTGTTAATCGCAAACAGACAGCCAACACACCCACGGACACAACTGCCATCACGCCCCGGCGATACCGCCACCCCTCCAGAGCATCACCCACGCCCCAGGTAATGCCAATAAACACTCCAATCAGTGGCACGTAAGTATAGCGATCCGCCATGGCCTGGGCGCCGACCTGGACCAGACCAATCACCGGAACCAGCGTCCCCAAAAACCAGAGCCAGCCGACCAACAGATATGGTCGGCGCCCCAAAAAAAACATCACCCCTCCTGAAATCAAAAGCAGCAAGAAAATCGCTGTGGCCACAGATGCCGGCTCGACCGGCACATAGGGATAATAGACAGCCAAAGAAGTCGGCCAGACCATGTTTTTCAAGTAAAGCGCATAGGAAAGCAGGGCATTTTGTATCCGGACATCGAACGGCAGGACGCTTATCGCCTTTACGGCACCACCGTGCGCCTGGGCCAGATACGTAACGACACACGAGCCGGCAGAAAGCACAAAAAACGGAATTTTTTCCAGTATTAAACGTGTCACCCGCCACCTGTCACCTGTCACTCTCCCGAGAGGCCAGTAATCCAGCAGCAACAGCACAAATGGCAGCGTTACCAGCATCGGCTTGCTCATCAGGCCGAGGGCGAAGAAGAGTAAGGCCAAAGCGTAGTCGAGGGTCGAGGGTCGAGCGTCGAGGGCCAAACTTCGCTTTTGGGCGTAGCGGGTATAAGCCATCAGCGTGAGCATGAAGAAAAAGGTGCTGAGGACATCTTTCCGTTCAGCAATCCAAGCCACAGATTCGACGTGCAACGGATGGAAGCCGAACAAGGCGGCTACGAACGCACTGCGCCAAAGCGCACCCGCCTGTGGGGCCGTAGCCGTTGCGGTTGCACTGGTTGCTTTGTTCACGTTCTGTGAAGGTGAGTCGCTCAATTGTGTCGGATCGTCACGGCGAAGGCCCATCAGACGTTTCAGCAACAGAAACAACAAGACGGTATTTGCGGCATGGAATAGTACGTTGACCGCATGATGCCAGCCTGCGCGCATTCCAAAAAGTTGCACGTCCAGCATGTGGGATAGCCACGTCAAGGGATGCCAGTTGGAGTAATCGAAGGATGTGAAGGCCCAGGCCACGCCTGACCAACTCAGGCCGCTGGCAACATGCGGGTTCAGCCAGACATAGTCCGGATCATCCAGAAACGTGAATCCGTAACCTGCCACCGGCCAGTAAACGCCAATTATACCCAGAACCAGCAAGGCGCTAATCCACCATGAAGCGGGAATGGGTAACGGGCGGGAAGATTTGGAAGTTTGTGGTTGGCCAATCACGGGTTGATTGTAGCAAAGACGCTACGAGCGTCACGACTTTGGTAGGGACGGCGTGCTGCGCTGTCCGAAACGGTCATTAAGTTCACCCCGAACGCTTTTGGGGCAGCGCGATCACCCTACCAGGCAAAGAAAGGTGCTCCGAAAGCTTTCCGAGCAGGGTGCTTCTTGACAAACAAAAAGAGAGCCGCTCCCCCCAAGGGAGCGGCTTGTGTGAAAAACCAAAAACAATGTCCTTAACTTAGACCTGTTTGCGACGGAACAGCATCAGCGCTGCCAACCCCAAACCGCCCAACGCCATCGTTGTGGGTTCAGGAACCGAATTTGCAACCGTGAAGCTTTGCCCGACTGTACCATTCAAGCTGGCCGGCGGAAGAGCGCCACCACCAACAGCCACTTGAAACAGACCAGATGATCCGTTAATCGTGGAACCAGCCAAGCTGCCATTGTTGAAGCAGAAGACGTCCAACGTCACGATCGAACCAGCAGTGCCGGAACCGGCCAAGGTCACATTCGGTCCTTCAAACCAGCCCGCCCCGTAAGTATTTGGAAGAAGATTACCGTCCGAAGCCGGATAGGTAGGTTGCGCGTTGCCAAACGTAGTTAGCGTGCCTGGCAGGAACGTTAAGGCACTAGTGCTGCCAACTGTTCCAACCGCCCAAGCCAATTCGACATCAAACTCTGAACCCACCGCCAAACCCGCCTTGCCAGCCGGCACCAATCCGGCATTTGACGAATAGTTAATCGTGGGCGACGTCGAACTAAAGTAGTTATTAAACGATACGGTTCCCTGGCCATAAGATGCAGTCGTGCCTGCAGCGATTCCGAGGATTGCCAATACTATTGATTTTTTCATACTCTATGTCTTTTTTATGGTTATTTATTGTTTTTGATTTTTCCGAAATTTTCTGCCTATGGGCCAGTTTGCACCCAATTATATGTGGATGCCGCATTCAGGAAGAACCCTTGGCCAAGATTCACGAATGGTGTGGTATTCACACTATTCAACTTCCAGTGTCCACCCGCTGGAGTACTGTAAATATAGGTGTCGTAACCTTGGTTAGGTTCGTTCCACAACAGGATCTGTGTTCCACCCGCTACGCCGGTTATATTTAACGTCGCTGGATTGGTTACATAATCAGAATATGGAATACTGCTCGCAATCATTTGCAAATTGCCCGGAACCGGATTGGTAGCAACTACACCCGTTAACGGAGTTACCTGCCCAACAAATGTGTTACTGTAGGCACCGCTTCCCGCAATTTGAATAAAGAAGCCTACGCCCGGGGGAAGCAGCGTGCTATCAGCATTCACAGCGTTCGTCTTCCAATGCCCACCCGCAGGTGTACTATAGATTGCAGTGTTAAAACCTGACCCAGTCCACATTAGAATCTGAGACCCACCAGGCACTGGGCTGTTTGCAAACAAATTCTTAATCGTGTTGCTGCCGCTATCCACCGGATTGCAGATCAATGAATAGGAGGGAGCGTTTGAGGGAACCTTTATGGTGTATCCCACAATGTTTGCAGAAGTAACCTGCGCGTTTGAGGAAACAACCCCGGCAACCAATGCGGCTGCAGCTGCTAATAGTATTTTTGTTCTCATATTGTTTTTAGTTTTACCGTGTGTGCCACTAATATCCCAGATTGCAAGGAGCACGTCAATACTTTTTTAAAGTTTTTTGGTACGAATTTCATGGGCTGATACAGGCTTATAACTATTTTAAAGTAAGCAACTTGCAACTAAAGATGGATGGTTGAAACGCAATCGTAACCTGGTCAACCGCCTCGAAATCTGGTCCGGGACTGTATATCTAACAGATGCAGAAAAAACTCCAATGTTTATGAGCCAAAAATGGTATCAGACGAAAATAAGACCAAACTCATCAATGAACGGAATGGGCAGGTTTTGAGCCTCCGAAAATATTTATAACTTTTTTTATCAAACGATTCTGATTCGGTTAAGATACGCCGTTTATGTGGAACGGAGATTGCAGATTATTTTCGGCGCGGCTTTGGGGTCTTCTGCCGCTTGGCCTTCTTCGGAGGTGGCGTGGCAATCATCCGCTTCACCGCGTCCTCAAAGGTGACGCCGCTCAGCCTCAAATCAATGGTTCGTGCCATAGCTCTATTGAATCACAAATCAATGCGGTTCGCAATCATCTCAAATACAAAAATTGTCTTTCAGAATTCGTCACACCATTAGTTGCAATCGCGAAACATGGAAAACCTAAGTATGTGGCTAGGCCAGAATTGGTGTCATTCTGGCGTGGGAATTCAAACATCTTGTGTTCGCTGTTCAACACCAATTCGACCGAACCGTCCACAATTTCTGCATCTCTTGGGAGAAAATTCAAATCAATATGAACTATGTGGATGTCATCTAAAATTTTGACAGGATATTCAATGCCCGCCGCCGTGTTAAAATTCGGAGAACTGAATTGCATCCGATATATCTTTCCCAGTGGTGTTCCAAAAACGAAGTGGAGGGGGAATTCGTTTATATCATCATTTTTGGCATTTAATGTTTCCAATGGAGTTCCCAACCGTTCGTTTTTCCAAGTCGTTAATCGCGCTTCACGGCCAGAAACCAAGTTTGTTAACTCAGAAATGTTTGTGGGGGCTACGATCAAGAATGCAGTTGCCGTCATTACGGAAATGGGTGCGTTTCGTTCGGCATTTTTGGCGGCGTTTATGTCCTGTTCGTCTTTCCACGCCAATGCAAACCCAACGACTATTTCCGCAGATATGCCAAGCATCAAAATCACCCATCCAATCTCCCCTAGACATTTAGCTGGTTTAAGAAAGGGTGCGCTAAACTTTTCATTTTTCCATTCCGCGATTTTTTCCAACAACAATCCGATTAATACAATTATTCCACCAATAGAGGCCGCAACTGGCAAGCCCCAAGACGATGAAAATTCCGACACACCAAAAAAGTTCATTTTTTCAATATGGGGTGTTTGCTGCTTATCGGTGGTCGCTTTTGGACTAATAAATGTGGCATTCGGAATTTATCGCATATTTTCGTGCCGCAGAAAATAAGTTTATCACGCACGCGGCAAACGCGGATGCACAAGCCAGCTAATCGGCTTGTCATTGACGGAGATGATTTTCCCTCAATTCTTTGGACGGCGATACATGAGCCGTTTGCCTTCAATCATCGGCAGAAACTTTTCCATGCGTTCGCCGTCTGTGTCATGGCGGGTGTTCCAACGGTATTCAAATTCGTTGGCGTATTTGGAAAGATGCTCACGCGAAATGCAATGCCATGAGCCGAAAACACCGCGTTTTAGCAGGCTGAAAAAACTTTCACACGTATTCACGTGGCTAACCGTGCCGTCTGGATTGTGCCGTGCATATTCGTATCTGCTATGGCTCACGCGGTCATGCCGTTTGTAACGTCGCAATGGCATTCTATAAGCACGGTGTTCATCCGTGTTCACTGTTGCCGATTTGTTCACACACTCGTTTAGGAACTGGCCGACATTCTTTGCTGTCACGCTTGGGATAACCCGCGTTCGGGCTTCTCCATCGCGCTCTATGATTGTGGCCAGTGTGACACTGCGATTCATCATCAATGACTTTTTGGCGTTTCGGTCTGGAAAGAACGTCTCGTCTGCCTCAACGGTGTTTTCTAACGGCTTGGCAGTTTTCAAATCCGTTCCCATTGCAAATCTGACTCTGTGCGCCATGAACCACGCCGTTTTGTAAGTTGTGCCAAGCATACGCGAAAGCTGCATTGCGCTCACAGATTTCTTGGACGAGCAAAGAATGAAAGTCGCCATGAGCCATTTTGAAATCGGAACGCGCGAATCTTCAAACACCGTTCCCACCGTGGCCGTGAAAGTTTTCCGGCACGCCGCACAGCAATAAAGACCTTTGCGCGCCTTGTTTTTGGTATTTGGCTTTGACGTGATTTTGTATGCCTCATTAAAATGGCAGTGGGGACATGTAACGCCGTTCGGCCAGCGCCACGCCTCAAACAATTCCCGTGCCTTGTCCTCATCGGAATACTCTTTGGCGAGTTTAATCAGGTTTATGTCATCTGCATCCAATTCAGTTTTCATCTTGACTAAAGGTGACACATAATGTACCTTTTGTCAATGCTAAATGTGACACATTATATTATGACAAAAACAAACAACATGGGCAGGCCGACGCTGCCGAAACAGGAAAAGCGCGGGAGATTCATCTCCACGCGCCTTTCACCACCGGAATATCAGGAAATTGAACAAGCCGTGCGTGCCTCCGGTGAGGCCAAAACCGAATGGGTGCGCAAGAAACTGTTAGCCGCTGCTAGACGTGCCTAAATCAACCGTGCGCATTTGACTGGCCCTTTTGAAAGACTGCGCCAATATCCTAATTGTCTGCCGGATGTTTGGCACGTTATGATAACCGCATAAAATCCATTCTTTATCCTCACATGAAAGATGAAAATTATCCTCAAGAAATAACAGCGGATGAAAAGGGTCTTGGGTTCGAGCTTCTTGTTCTTGAATCCTACGGACTTCCGTGGGAGACAGTCCCGCCACTGTCAAATGCTTCGGTCGTTGTAAAGCGGCTAGGCCCATTTGATGTGGTGGTCAAGTCAATCGTCTCTGGAGATTTGGTGTACGTGCACAAGAGATTTGGCAGGGATGCAAAAGTAAAGGAAAGCCGCACAGAATGGTTTCCCATGACTGGCGGAAATCAAGATGCGCGTGAGGCTATAGACATTGCCAAAGCTGGATATGCGACCGCACCCTACGCTAAGGAAATTACCCCTATTCCGTTCCAATACCGCCCCATCTAAAAATGATTGTCCGCGTCCATTGTCAGCATTGCGGCCACGACTTTGAATCTGAAGTGGACAGCAAGACTACCTTTTGCCCGTCCTGCCAAAGAGAGACTCCCATTAACTCACCACCGCCACAAAAGCCACAAGCGCAAAACCAACAACAACAAAGTGCCAAGGAATCTCATCCGGTTTTTGAAGTGCTTTCGTTTTTGGTGCAATTGCTGGTGGTCATCGGAACCATTCTAATCATTGTCGCTTTTGTAAAATTTGTGCTCTTTTGGGATTCTCAGTAACCTTTTGGCCCTGTTCTAGCTACCAACTTTCTGCATCTGTTAAAGACATACTCCCGATCTGGTCTGTAACCAGTATTGTAACCAGTTTTATCGCAATACCAAGATACCAAGGACATTAACCGACAAGACACAAAGCGACGAAGGCCAGGCCTGAATCCCCAGAATTAAGCCGCCGCAAAAAGGCACAATAATGAGTCAAAGCCGACTCACGCCAGAGGCTGCCAGAATTTTAAGAGAATTCTAAGTGAACGAAGCGGCCAGTGGTCATCTTTCTTTTGTGGCTCGCTGCTCGCCGGCCGTGACATCAACTCTGAATCCAGAGACCATCCAGACGAGAGTCGTTGGATACGATACCGCCGGTTGAATGTGCTTCTCTAAGGAACGTGGGTTGTCGCGTTAGTCAGAACGTTATCGCGGAAAGGGAGACCTTTTTCATAGCAACTGATTTGTTTCCGCAGATGGTTGGCGCTGGCGACATCGGTGGCGGCTTGCACCATTTGGAGGGCCCTTCGAGCAGTCGCAGTCGCATCAGCAAATCGCCCAACCTCGGCATAGGCGGCTGCGAGCGCGTCGAGCACGGACGGGTTTTGGCTCCCGGAAAGTTGATTGGCCCGTTCCGCCAGTTTGACCGCCTGTGCTCCGTTGCGAAACGAAGCGTCTGGACAAGTCGCCAATATCCATGCCAGATTAATCTGTGTGTCCACGTTGTCCGGACGGAGTTGCAAACTTTCCTGCAGGTCAGCGAGCGCCTGATTCACATGTCCCGTTTGCAAACGTGTCCAACCCCGATGAAACAGCGCATCACCCAGATTCTTGCGCGCGTCATCAAAGTCAGGTTGGGATTGCAGGGCCGTTCGGAACTCCGCGATGGCTTCATCCGATTGCCCGCAGTGAAGCAAAGCCAGACCCAGTGCGTTATTGATTATCGGGTTGTTTTGCCCCGCTTGCAATGCCTGCCTGAAGTGGGGGATTGCCTCTGCCGGGCGACCAACCTGGGTCAGTGCGACACCAAGATCGTAGTGCGCTTCAACGGAGTCAGGGTTTAGCCGCAATGCTTCCTGAAAGTGTTGTATGGCCTTCGGCAGCTGGCCAGTCTGCAGCAGAGCTATGGCCAGATTGTTATGAGCCGACGACGAATCGGGTTCAAAACGCAAAGCCTCTTGAAATTGTTGGATGGCCGCCGGCAACTGACCCGTCTTGGCCAAAGCCATGCCCAGGTTGCTGTGGGCCGAGGCATAGTCAGGCTTGGATTGCAACGCCTCCTGAAAATGCTGAATGGCCGCCGGCAACTGACCCGTCTTGGCCAGAGCCATGCCCAGGTTGTTGTGGGCCAGTGCAGAATGCGGGTCAAGTTGTAGCGCCTTCTGAAAACATTCCACGGCATCCGGGAGCCGGCCGGTTTCAGCCAGAGCGGAGCCCATGTTATTGTAGGCCTCAGCGTCGGGTTCAAGTCGCAACACCTCGCGAAAATGTTCCATTGCCTCTCTGGGATGCCCTGCTCTTTCCAAGGCACCGCCCAGATTACCCTGGGCGACGGGATTATCTTTCGTAACCGCCAAGGCATGTTCAAACAGGGTTTCGCTGTTCCGCCAATACTGCAACTGCCGTGCTGTTCCCCACAAACATCCCGCCAGAACGATACCTCCGGCTGTAATCAAAATTTCCCGTTTGAACCGCCATGGTTCAGCCAATTCTGCCAGGCCGAATATCACGCCGATGGACAAACCGACCAGCGGCAGGTACATGTAGCGATCGGCCAGAGCCTGAACACCCACCTGAACCACACCAATCACCGGTATCAGCATCCCCAAGTACCAGAACCAACCCACGAGCAAATATGGCCCGGATGTTCTCAGCCGCCAAACCAGCCCTGTAATCACAGTCAGCAGGGCGACGGCCCCAACAACTTGTCCCCACACAACTTTTTCCTGTAACGGATAAATCACCGCCAAATCCACCGGACAGATACTCATTCCAAGATACTTAATATAAGTAATGGCCGCATTACCAATGCGGGAAGACAACGGATATGCCTGCAGAGGGAAAACCGCATCACTGTATTTTTGCGCGACAAAGGTCACCACACAGGAGAGCGCCACCAGAAGAAAGAACGGCCATTTCTCCCAAACCAGACGTGGCCAATGAGAAATCCGGAGTTCGAAATTCGGCACCCTTCGCAGCGGCCAATAATCCAGCAATAGAAACACAAACGGCACCGTGACCAGCATGGGCTTGCTCATCAGGCCGAGGGCGAAGAAGAACAAAGCCAGGGAATAGTCGAGAGACCAGAGTCGAGAGTCGAGGGCCAAACTGCCGCCTTCGGCATCCGCGGCGGTCGTGGTTGGGCTTGGTGGGGCAAGACTACTGACGAGTCGGCTCGCGGGTACGTTCGCCCCACCGACAGATTGCGAACGGCTCGCGGGTACGCTCGCCCCACCGGAGGTTACTTTCCCCGGCTCTCGTCCCTCGACCCTCGACCGTCTTTGGGCGTAGCGGGTATAAGCCATCAGCGTGAGCATGAAGAAAAATGTGCTCAGGACGTCCTTGCGTTCGGAAATCCAAGCCACGGATTCGACGTGCAACGGATGAAGGCCAAACAAGGCGGCAATGAACACGCTTGGCCACAAGGTGCCGGTCAGGCGCAACAGTAACACAAACAAAAGAGCGGTGTTGGCCGTGTGAAAGAGAACATTAACGAGGTGGCAGCCGCCGGCATTCAATCCGAATAACTGGCGGTCCAGCATGAGAGACAACCAGGTGAGCGGATGCCAGTTGCCCGTCTCCAGCGTGGTGAAAGCCCATTGGACCCCCGTCCACGTCAGCCCGGCTTGGACCATCGGGTTCCCCGTCACATACATTTCATCGTCATAATTGACAAATGGGTAATGCCACACCGGCAGATAGACCAGTAATGTGACCAGTATGAGCAGTATGCCCACGATGAGCGAACGTGACATGACCGCGATTCTAACGTAACAAACCAAGGTATCAAGGATGCTCAAAGCCAGGCACTGGTCCAGTTTGGCGGGCCGGAGCAGCGATGGCAAAAGGTGTTAAGGGCTGAAGGCCGCGTAAAAGGCTGGCGCCTCACGCGGCGGGGCCAATCAATGAGGCGAGGACGGAATTTAACTACGGATGAACATGGCGTAAAGCCGCGTGGCGGTTATGTCGCTATACGCGGCTGTCGCCTCACGCGGCGGGGAAACATTCAACGCTCAACATCGAACATTCAATATCGCAGTCAGTAGTCAGTAGTCGCAGTTTTCAGTCTTCACCCGCCATACGGACCATCACTTTCAAAGAATTGGCCGTCGGTTGCGCGGCCAAGGCGACGGCGGTGGCAGTCTGCTCCAACGGAAACCGATGCGTGATCAAACGGCGCACGTCGAGTCGGCGGGAAAAGACCAGGCGCGCGACTTCGGCCTGCAACGTGAAATCCGACGAGTAACTGCCAATGAGGTCCTTCTCGTCCAAACAAATGGACGAGAAGTCGAGGGTCGAGCGTCGAGGGTCGAGTGCCAGAACTTTCCTGCCTTCGACTCTCGGCTCTCGGCTCTCGACCAGCGCCGCGCGCTTCGTGTGGGCAAACAACAAAACCTGGCCGCCGCCGCGAACGAGCTGGAGGGCCTGATGCACGGCGGCGTCGGAAGGGACGGCGATAATGGCAGCGTCGAGGGAGGTAGGGACGCCGCGCTGCGGCGTCCGGTCGGTGCGGCGAGCCGACCCTACCAACTGCGTCCATTTCGCGCCGAATTTTTTGGCGAGCTGCAACCGGGATTCCAATAAATCGGTGGCGAGGACGCGCGCGCCGGCGAGTTGCAGCAGGCGCGTGAACATCAAGCCAATCGGCCCCTGCCCCGCCACGAGCACAATGTCGCCGCGCAACAGGTTCAGCCGCCGCACGGCTTTGAGCACGGTGTTGACGGGTTCGAGCATGGCGCCTTCTTCGAAGGAATTTTTTGCCGGAATTTTCACGACGCCGGGCAGGACGAACGGCATCACGCGGACGTATTCGGCGTAGCCGCCGCCCGCCGGTTCGAATCCGGCGGTGATGCCGGTGCGTTTGTAGGTTTCGCATTGGGCAAAGGCGTGGTGCCGGCAGAAATGGCAGTCGAGACACGGCACGTGATGGTGCAGGGCGACGCGGTCGCCGAGTCGGAGGCCGAATTTTGAGTTCTGAGTTTCGAGTTTTGAATTCAGTGTCCCAACTCCCATCTTCGACTCCCGATCTCCGATTTTGACGATGGTGCCGGCGGTTTCGTGGCCGAAGATGCGCGGGGGCGGGACGGTGCCGTGCTGGATTTTTTTGATGTCGGTGGGGCAGACGCCGCAGACGGCGACCTTGACGAGCAGTTCGTTCGTGCCGATGCGCGGGACGGGGACGGTTTCGAGGCGGAGGTCGTTGACGCCGCGATAAACGACGGCGCGCATGGTTTTGGGAATGACGAACACGGTGGAGTTTTAACGCAAAGACGCAGAGACGCCAAGACGCAAGCAAAACACCAGACTACCAAACATCGAACATCGAACATTGAACTCTGAACATCGAATTGGCCCGTCAGAACATCAGCAAGACATGGCACTGGAGTCAGAATGCTGCGGCAAAACTCTCCGGACGCAAAACCCCGGACACCAGACCCGAATTCGACCGCGGATGACGCGGATGACGCGGATTTTTTAACGGAAAGAAGTTTTAACGCAAAGACGCAAAGACGCCAAGACGCAAGCAAAATACCAAACTACCAAACATCGAACATCGAACATTGAACTCTGAACATCGAATTGGCCCGTCAGAACATCAGCAAGACGTGGCACTGGAGTCAGAATGCTGCGGCCAAACTCTCCGGACGCCAAATCCCAGACATCAGACCCGAATTCGACCGCCGATTGCACGGATGAACACGGATGATTGCATTTACGATATGCGATTTACGATTTACGAGCCCCTTCGGCACTGCAACGCAGCGCGTAAATCGTATATCGCAAATAGTGCGCCGGCTCACGCCGGCTGCTACGATTTTACCCGTAGCATCGAACGTCAGTTCGATTTATCTCCGAAAGCTGGAAAGGCGCGATAGAGCCGACTGACGTCGGCTGCTACCATGATGAACACGGATTTTTAGAAGGAGTCAGCAGTCAATAGTCGGTGGTCAGCAGCTTTTTACTCGTCACCCGTCACTTGTCACATCTGAGGAGGTGGCGGGGCCTGAAAAGTATTCAGGCCCAGTGGAAACTGCGGTGATTGCAACCAATCGGCCAGAAGGTTCAACTCAATGCCGGTGAAACCGAAGCTGGACCGGCGGGTGAAAGAAAGCTGGTTCGTTCCGGTCTCGGTGATGTCCGTGACCGTCTCGCCCAATTTGGGAGCAATCGCGTGGAGCCAGAACAAGCCCGGTGAGCCGGGTGGCACCTGGGCCTTGTGCGAGACGAAGCGGGCGAATTGACCCATATAAATCCATTGCTCGACCCGCAGACCGGTGATCTCCCGCTCGTGATAGACCAGATTGGTCCGGCTGGAGACCGCCGACAGGGATGTCAGCGTCAATGGAGTGACCACCGAATTCGGGATACCTCCACCAAAGACGAAGTTTTGGTTGCTGACCGTGATGGAACGCACAAACGGCGTCATGTAGGGCACACCTTTCCATACAAAACCAGGGAAAGCATTCGTTCTTACGAACTTTGCCAGGTCGTTGGTCCCAAACCAACGATGTTGGTTTTGCAGCACCAGGTCCGTAAGCCGGTCCATCTCATTGCTGGCGTCTGCCAGCGGCGCGGTAAAATAGCTTTGCATCGGAAAAGCTTGCAACGCCCAAAAGCAGATCTGGTCCGGCGGCGGACCGATTTGGAGGTTGGTCCAGGCTTGCGAGGATGCCAGCCAGGGCCGGAAACCCCGAATGAGCGTGAAACTGGACAGCCGGCTGTCAATGAGGTTGGTCGGAATGTTCCAAGGTTCCAGGTCGAGTGCCACCGGCCGGGGAAAATCAGCCGTGCCATTCATCAAGACGTTTGTGTTGTCGCCCGACACGGCCAAGTGAAGGCGAGGGCAGTTGAAAGTTGAAGGTTGAAAGTTGAAAGTCAACAGGCCGGGAACGAGCTGCGCCGGGTCGAGATCCGCTTCGAGCCAGTTGGTGGTGTTCGCCACCGGCAGCGGAGCCTGCCCGTGCTGAATGCTGGATTTCAACTCAGCCACCAGGTCATTGTGGTCTTCAGCCGCTCCCACGAGAATCCATCCGCCCACCCGGGTCAGCTCCAGGAAATTGGGGTCATGATGTTTGTTAAGCGACCAGCCATAACGATGGTCCGGCTCGGGTACCGGAGAAATGCCGGTCAAAGATTCCAATACCGCCGCGAGATTGGTCTGCCATAACCCGGCGCGTTGATCGTCGAGCCGGATGGCGAAAACCAGTTCTTCCGACGGATTGGTGGCCTGGCGGATTTCCAAGCAGGATTCATCCTCCACCACATCATCCAGCAATGGCCGCAAAAGAACGGCGGCATTGGTGTCAGGGCTGCGGTGCAACAACAGCCAGGGCGCGAGGGAAAGTTTGTCCAGCGTTTGTTGTTCAAGCTTCCCGCTTTCAGGCAAATTCCAAATCGCCATCAAAGAGGTCGCGTTGGTTTCACCAGAAAGAGTTTTCATCCCCAACCAATGAACGCGGGCGACCGTTTGCATTGGAGCCGGCGAAACCGGATTGGAGTCAGGCGTTGATGCGGGAGGCGCGCTTTCGGCGGAATGGTTTGGCCGGCAGCCAGTCAACAAGGCGATGGCAGCAAATAGAATGAGTTCAATACGTCGCATATCCAAGATACGCTGATTTTTTGCCAGAACAGGTTGTCGTGCGCAATTCAATTCCGACGCTGATCCAACAATTTCGAGGGGCGTTGGCGGGATACATTCAAATGGCAGGGTCGTTTCGTCCGCCCTCCGTCCTGCATTGTGGAACCACGGAGGACAGGAAAGGAAGACCGGCTGGCCGGGCCAGCCGTTTTTGCCTGAGCAAAACAGCCCGAAGCGAATGCGATCGCCTCGGGCCGTGCTGATGGTTATTTGTGGCTATGATTTTCTGCGACGAGCGGCGTTCAAGAGCCCCAGGCCGGCACCGGCCAACAGGAGAGCTGCCGAAGCGGGTTCGGGAACGGGAGAATCGCTGATGATGTTATATTGTATTACTCCTTGTTGACCTGACGCGTCGTAGCCGGGCTGTCCCGGAAGAGGGGTATAGAGCGCGCCATTGTTGCCTTCCGGACCGACTTCGTTAATGACCACGGGGTTAATCGGTTGAGGGATTACGGGGACATCGGCCTTGTCAAAGGGAGGGCCATCCATGTCAGAGAAGAAATAAACTCCGCCCAAGCCATCGAATCGGAGCAGGTCCGACGGGGCGCCACTGGGAGCCTGGGACTCCAGCAGAACAACATCGCCGGCGACGGTCGGGAATGCTGCTCCAAGAAGAGGATAATACCACCCCACAATTCCCGAAACCGGGTCCGGTTGGTAAACCCCACTCGAGAAGCCTACTATGTTTTGACTGTATGGGGGGTTTCCGCCAGGGATGTCCAATCCGTTAAACAGGGCTGGTCCGTTTTCGTCTATCGTCCACGTCACACTTTGAAAAGGTTGGGCGAAGGCGGGTGTGATAATGAAGGCTGAAATGCCGGCTATCGCCAGCATGATTCTTGTTTTGTTTTTCATAGTTTTTCCTTTTTCCGATTGGTGCCTCAAAAGAGCACGCGGGATTGTGTTGTCCGTTGTTGTTTGTTTCTGAACTGCGGAGGCACAGTTAAAATAATCATGAAAAAAATGTCAAGAAAATAATTTTGCTTTAACTAACGTATTCCCAATACTAATGACTAAACGCGCTGAACGTCAAGTTGTTGGAGCGTAATCGGTCAAAGCGTTGAATTGGGGATTAGGCATCTTGGGTGCGTGGACGATTCAACCAATGAATGATCCGATGATTCGGCGGACACGCGGGCGCTTGTCATTCTCCCGCGCCGGATTATCCTTCGGGTCTGTGAACCAAAAGTGGCATCGCTGGCTGCCGTGGGTCTTTGTGGCGCTGGTGGCGTTGAGCCGCTGGCCCGGATTGTTTCCGCCGAGCTTCAGCGCCGTGTACGCGCTCATGTTTTGCGCGGGGGCGTTTTTCCCCGGACGCCGGGCGTGGTGGCTGCCGCTGGGCGCGGTGTTGCTCTCCGACCTCGCCCTCAACGTGTATTGGTGGCGGCACGGCTGGCCGGTCTGGGATTTGTCCGTGCTGAGATATCAACTGGCCAACTACGCCGGCTATGCGGTGCTGATCTGGCTGGGCCGGCGGTTCAAGCCGCAATCGTCGTTTGCCGGGCTGCTGGGCGGCGGCGTGCTGGGCGCGTTGCTGTTTTATCTGATTACCAATACCGCGTCGTGGCTGTTCAATCCGTTTCAAGACCCGGAATACACGAAAAACCTGGCCGGCTGGCTGATTGCGCTGATCAAGGGCACCGGCGGCTGGCCGCAGACGTGGGAATTTTTCCGCAACACACTTTTGAGCGGCGGGCTGTTCACCGCCCTGTTCGTGGCGGCAATGAAACTGACCGCGCCCGCCGAATCGCCCGCGGAAAAGGAGGCAGGCGCGCGCCCGAAGCCGGAAACCGAGGATGAACCGGAGGAGGCGAAGACGTAACATGTGGCGAGTGGCGGGTGGCGAGTGACGCGCGGCTAAACTCCGGAGAGACGAGCGGAGGGACGAGTTATACGAGTCCCATTTAAAATTCAAATAATAGTGGGGCTCGTATAACTCGCCCCTCCGACAACATGAAGATTGGCGTCATCTCGGACACGCATAATTTTTGGGACCCGAAAATCCCGGAACGGTTTGCGGGGGTGGCCCACATTCTGCACGCGGGCGACATCGGATTGCCGTGGATTTTGCAGGAGCTGGAACGGATTGCGCCGGTCACCGCGGTGAGCGGCAACACGGACGATCCGGCGTTGCGCTATGCTCCGGTCAAAACCGTTGAACTCGCCGGCCGGAAATTTTTCATTCAGCACATCGTCCGGCCGCATGATTTGAATGAAAACCTGCAACAACGCCTCACGCGCGAACGGCCGGATGTAGTGGTGTTCGGCCATACGCACCAGCGCTTCTGCGAGTCGCTGAACGGCGTGCTGTATTTCAATCCCGGTTATGCGGGCCAGCCGAAGTCGGGAACGGAACGGAGCGTGGCCATTTTGCATTGCGACGGAAAAGGAATCCGGGCGGAATACCTTGGTTTGTAGAACGCCTTCAAGCGATGATTGGAGCGCCGACCTCCGGCCCGGCTGACAGGACATCAAGCTTGAAACGCGCCGGGTCGGAGACCGGCGTTCCGCCGCGAGGTGGCTGACGAGCCGGGGCGGCATGGATAAACGGTGCTTCGGCTCGCGAGGACGCTCGCCCCACCGAAAATTGCAAAAGACGCCATTCTGTAAATTTGCTTTCGCTGCCGCGCCGCCTTTGTTAAAGAAATCCCGTGCGCAACCTGTTTTGGATGATTTTGAGCCTGGGCCTTTGCGGCGGGTTCGCGGCCGCCCGCGCCGATACATTTGAGTTGTCGGACGGCACATCGGTCTCCGGCGATATTGTCATGTTCAACGATAGCGGGGTCACGCTCCGCACGGTGGAAGATACCTACACCAACGTGGTGTGGCCGAAGTTTTCACAGCCGGCGTTGAAGCAGCTCGCGCAAAACCCCAAAGCCAAAACATTGGTCGAGCCGTTTATCGAAACCCCGCCGCGGCAACCCAAAAACGAGACAGTGGAAATCCGCGACGTGTCGCGCCCGGAGTTGCCGCCACCGGGATTCCTGTTTGCGGCGCTGCTGTCCTCGTCGGTGGGGTTTGTCGCGCTGTTGTTGATTTACGCGGCCAACATCTACGCCGCCTATGAAATCGCCATCGTGCGCGCGCGGCCCATCGGGCTGGTGATGGGGGTGGCGGCCGTGTTGCCGGTTTTGGGGCCGATTATTTTCCTTTCCCTGCCGATGCGCACGGAGGCCCCGCCGGATGAAACGCAATCATCGTCGGAAGCGCAAACCTACGCGGTGCCGGGCGCGGCGGCGCCGGTGGCGGCAGGCCTGTCCACGACGGGAATCCACGTCGCTCCGGCGGGGGCAAAGGCAGGACACCCGGAAGCCCAGGTGTTCCAGCGCGGCCAGTTCATGTTCAACCGCCGGTTTTTTGAAACGAAATTTTCGGGTTTCTTCGGTGTGGTCCGGCGGCCGACAGAAAAAGATCTGGTGCTCGTGATCAAAACCGCGCGCGCCCAGTTGATTGTCCAGCGCATCAGCCGCATTGCCGCCAATGAAGCGCACTTCGAGGTGGTGCAAGGCGGGACGCGGCAGGAGATCATGGTGCCGTTCGCCGACATCCAGGAAATTCAACTCAAGCACAAGGACGCGTGATTGGAGTTTTGAGTTTTGAGTTTTAAATTTTTAGTTGCCATCATCGTTCCGCGCCGATCACTCAAAACCAAAAATTCAAAATTAAAAACTGCATGAAGTACCGCACGATTCTCATGTTCGGCGCGCCCGGTTCGGGCAAGGGCACGCATGGGCGGAACCTCGGTGTCATTCCGGGATTTTTCCATTGCGCCTGCGGTGACGTCTTCCGCGGCCTGCGTCCCGACAGTCCGCTCGGCAAAATTTTTCTCGAATATTCCAGCCGCGGCGAGCTGGTGCCGGACCAGCCCACGATTGAACTCTGGCGGCAATATATTGAAACCAGCACGAAAATCGGGCGGTTTCATCCGGGCGAAGACACGTTGGTGCTGGACGGCATTCCCCGCAACGTGCCGCAGGCCGAAATGCTGAGCGACACGCTCGACGTCGTGGCCATGTTTTACCTCACTTCCAGCCGCGAAAATCTCATCGCCCGCATGCAGCGCCGCGCCATCAAGGACAACCGCCTCGATGACGCGAACCTGGATGTCATCCGCCAGCGCCTCAAGACCTACGAGAAGGAAACCAAGCCCGTCATCAATTTCTACGGCAAAAAGCTGGTCCACCGCATCGACACCGACCAACCGCCGGTAAAGACGTTTCTCGACATCCTCAAACAGGTCGTGAAACTTCATTGATTTACGATCTACGATTTACGATTTACGATTTGCCCGCCGTTCACGTGTGGCAAAAAATCATCAATCATAAATCGTAAATCATAAATGACGATCGTTTTCATGGGCACGGCGGAGTTGTCCGGCGCCAGTCTCGAAGCGCTGGCGCGCGACCAACAATTCCCGGTGGCCGCCGTCGTCACCCAGCCTGACCGGCCCAAAGGCCGCGAACTCAAACTGCAACCGTCACCGGTCAAGGCGCTGGCGCAGAAATTAAACCTGCCGGTGCTGCAACCGGTAAAAGCGCGTGACGAAGAATTCATCGCGGAACTGCGCCGGTTGGCGCCCGAGCTGATCGTCGTGGCCGCCTACGGCCAGATTTTGCCGCAAAGCATTTTGGATTTGCCGCGGCACGGTTGCCTGAACGTTCACACGTCGCTGCTGCCGAAGTATCGCGGCGCGGCGCCGATTCAGTGGGCGATTGCCAACGGCGATACCGAAACCGGCGTGACGATCATGAAAATGGACGCCGGCCTGGACACCGGGCCCATCGTCGCGCAACAGCGCACGCCGATTCAACCGGCGGATGATTCGGCCACGCTCCACGACCGGCTGGCGCAGACTTGGCGCGGAACTGCTCGTGGCGACCATTCCCGATTATGTCGCCGGCAAAATCCAACCGCGACCGCAACCGGTTGACGGCGTCAGTCACGCGCCGAAAATCAAAAAGGAAGACGGGCGGATTGACTGGAATCTGCCGGCGCAAACGATTTGGAACCGGTTGCGCGCCTTCACGCCGTGGCCGGGTGCTTACACGTTTTTGCCCGATCAATTGTCGGTGGGGCGAGCGCCCCCGCGAGCCGAAAATCGCCGGTTCCAAACCGCATCTGCTGAAAATCTGGAAGGCCGAAGTTGGCGAAAAATCCGGTGAAGCCGGGACCATTTTATCGGCGGACAAAAGCGGGATTGTCGTCGCCTGCGGCCAGGGCGCGCTGCGGATTCTGGAATTGCAACGCGAAGGCGGCCGGCGCCTGAACCGGCGGAATTTCTAGCGGGACATCCGCTGAAAGCGGGCGACAGATTTGAGTAACTGTCAGGACAGGCGCGACGCCTGTCCTACGCTGCATCCTTCAATCCGGCGGCATAGGCTTCAAACACGCGGCGCATTTCGTCACGGACCGTGCGGAAGGAATTCAAAATTTCCTCCTCGCTGCCGGTTGCCTTGGCGGGATCAAGGAACGGCCAGTGATGACGGTTCAACTGGCCGGGAAAAATCGGGCAGGCCTGGTCCACATTGCCGCAGACGGTGATGACCGTGTGAACCGGCTGGTCCAGAAATTCCTTCAAATGTTTCGAGCGATGACCGGAAATGTCAATGCCCACCTCGGCCATGACTTTGATGGCGAGCGGATGAACGTAGCCGGCCGGATTGGAGCCGGCGCTCTGGACGTTGACGAGATCGCCCGCCGCCGTCGCGCAGAAAGCCTTCGCCAATATGGCTGCGGCAGGAGTTGCCGGTGCAGAGGATGAGAATGGTGGGTTTCATAATTTTAGAAAACATCGAACATTGAACATCCAACGCCGAACATCGAACGGATTTCCGGTTCCGACCCTCGGAGTTCGATGTTCGATGTTCAGTGTTCGAGGTTTCATCAGGCCATTTCGCGTTGATACCAGCCGCGCGACTGGTTGCAGATTTTGCAGACGGACAGCATCACCGGCACTTCCACCAGCACGCCGACGACGGTGGCCAGCGCCGCGCCGGAACCGGGGCCGAACAGCGTGATGGCCACGGCCACGGCCAGTTCAAAGAAATTGCTCGCGCCGATGAGCGCGCCGGGCGAGGCGACGTTGTGCGGCACGCTTGCAACTTGCGCATCAGCAGGTAGGCGAGCGTGGAATTGAAATAGACCTGGATGACAATCGGCACGGCCAGCAGCAGCACGGCGAACCAGCGCGTCGTCAGGTTTTCCGCCTGAAACGCGAAGATCAGAACCAGCGTCAGCAGCAGCGCGACAATCGTCACCGGATGAAATTTCGGCAGGAACTTTTGCTCGAACCAATCCTTGCCGTGCGATTTGAGCAGCACCGTCCGCGTCAGCCAGCCCGCCGCCAGCGGAATGACGATGAACACCACGACGCGACGTGATGAGCACTTTCGCCGGCACGACGACGTTCGCCACGCCGCACAGAAACATGACGATGGGCGCGAAGGCGAACGAGCATGATGAGGTCGTTCACCGCCACCTGCACGAGCGTATAAGCCGGGTCGCCGTCGGTGAGATAGCTCCACACAAATACCATCGCCGTGCAAGGCGCGGCGGCGAGGATGATGAGGCCGGCGGTGTAATTCTTTCGCCATTTCCGGTTCAATCCACGGCGCAAAAATATGTTGCATGAACAGCCAGGCGAGCAACGCCATGCTGAACGGCTTGACCAGCCAGTTGACGAACAGCGTCACCGCCAGGCCTTTCGGTTTCGGGCGATGCCGCCGATGGCGCTGAAGTCCACCTTGAGCATCATCGGATAAATCATCAGCCAGATCAGCACGGCGATGGGCACGTTGACCTGCGAGCCCTGGCCAAATTCCAGCCTTGCTCAATTGGGCGGTGAAAGCGGGCGCGAGCTTGCCGAGCGCCACGCCGACGACCATGCAGAGAAAAACCCAGACGGTCAGGTAACGCTCGAAGAACGCGAGCCGCCGGGGATTTACGATTGGCGATTTATGATTTGCGATTTCTGGCATACAGACACCGGTCCCTCATGCTCCGCAACAATCGCTGCCGCAACAATCGCCCTTCGGCTTGCGCGCCTGGATTTCCAGACTGGTGACGAAATCAGCGGCGGTGGTTCCGGCCGGCAGATGTTCGGCAATTTTTCGATAGAGCGGGTCGTTCCAATCCGCCTTGGCCTTGAGAAAATCGGATTTTTTGGTGAGCACAATGTCCGTCAAACCCGCTTCGCGCGCCAGGTCGTTCGGTTTCGTCCACCAGCACCGCGCCGGCCACGCAGCCAATGACCGCTTCAACCATTTCACGCACCGCCGGAGGCAGCGGTTGTAACAACGCCAGGTCGGAGACGGCGACGCGCCCGCCCGGCTTGAGCACGCGGGCCATCTCCCGCCAGACCTGGGGTTTGTCCGGCGAAAGATTGATGACGCAATTCGAGATGATGGCGTCCACACTGTTATCCGCCACGGGCAGATGCTCGATTTCGCCGAGGCGGAACTCGACATTGTCGAGGCCGGTTTGTTGGCGATAACCCGCGGTGTTGCGCCGCGCCTTGGCCAGCATTTCCGGCGTCATGTCCACGCCGATGGCGCGGCCGGTGGCGCCGACCTTGCGTCCGGCGATGAATACGTCAAAGCCGCCGCCGCTGCCGAGATCCAACACGACTTCGCCGGGTTTGAGCGCGGCCAGCGCGGCGGGATTGCCGCAGGAAAGCCCCAGATTCGCGCCCTCCGGCAGCGCGGCCAGGTCCCCGGCCGAGTAGCCGATTTTTTCCGCCAGGTCCTGCGGTGTGATTTTTGCACCGCCACAGCCGCAGGAATGAGACCGGCTGGAAGGCTCGCTGGTGGCAATGGCGGCATAGCCTTTGCGCACCATTTCGTGGACGGTTTGTTGAGTATCAGTTGTGTTCGTTTTCATAAATCAAGGTCCTGGCAAAACCGGAGCGCCGGGCATGGTCCCGGCGCGAATCTGCCGGCACCGAAACAGGTCGCGGCGGTGCCCGACGCTCCCAACGTTGACGCAACGGGTTTTTGCAGAGGCTTCATTGGGTTGGATAAATGCATCATCGGCATTGTCGGCGGCAGATGACGGCGAGATCGGTTTTCAGCACCCGCTTCAGTTTCTTCGCATCCGCGGCGGCCTCGGCGGTTTGGGCGAGCGATTTTTTCACCCAATCGAGCGCCTCGCGCACGGCGACCGGCGCGGATTTGCCGGGCAACCGGTAATAGACCCAGCGCTCGGCCTTGCGCGATTGAATCAGGCCGGCGTAGTGCAGGATGGACAGGTGTTTGGAGACGGTGGAAAACGCGAGGCCGAACAATTCGGTGAGCTGGCAGACGCACAGTTCACCGCGACGCAATACCAGCAGCATCCGCACCCGGTTCGGGTCGGCCAATGCCCTGGTGACGGCCATGAATTCGCGCATAATTTGTTATTTCGTCAAATGACGAAATAACTATGCTCCCGGTCCGGGCAAAAAACAAGTGTTTTTTTTGGCGGAGGCCTGCCCGGGAGTCGGGCGCGACGATTGACGGGTGGAACGCCGCGGCGTAAGCTCCGTTCTGCGCCATGAAGATGTGGCTTCCATGAAAATCACCGAAGAACCGACGTCCACGAGAGGCGGGTTTCCGCCCTGCGACCCGCGCACCTACATGTCCGCCGAACGCACCTTTCTGGCCTGGATCCGGACGGGCATCGCCCTCATGGGCTTCGGATTTGTGGTCGCGCGTTTTGGCCTGTTTTTACAGGAACTGGCCCTGAACAAAATGATGGAAAAGGACAAACACGGCGGGTTTTCACTGCCGGTGGGGGTCACGCTGATTGCGATTGGTATTCTCGTCACCGTGGTGGCCGCCGTCCGCCACCATCGCCAGGTCCAGGCCATTGACCGGGGGGAATTCCGGGAGGCCTACGGTCAAACTTTTGCCTTTTCGGTGGCAGGGATCCTCGCGCTGACGGGACTGGCGGTGGCCATTTATCTGCTGGCGGTTGTATAAAAGCCCGCGTTCAGGAGGCGGCAGCGGAAGCGCCCTGATTTTTCGCCCCGGGGTGGCGGATGTCCTGCGCTTCACAGAGATAAACGACTTCCTCGGCCACGTTTTTGGCGTGGTCGGCAATGCGTTCAAGGCTCTTGGTGGCCACCATCCAGTTCAGGCAGCGGCCGATGGTGTCGGGGTTGGCGACCATGTGCTGCGCAATGGCTTCATGAATCTGTTTGTTAAGGGCATCCACCTCCTTGTCGCGCGGGATGATGGCGCGGGCGGCGGCGGAGTCGCGGTTCACGAACGCGTCGAGCGCCGCCTTGAGCATGTCGAGCGCCATGCCGGCCATGCGTGGCAGGTCGAGATTAATTTTTACGGGTGGTTCCTGGCTTAAATCGCGCGCGCGTTTGGCGATTTTGGTGGCTTCGTCGCCGACCCGCTCGAGGTTCTGGGAAATTTTCATCGCCACGGTGACGAGGCGCAAGTTCGTGGCCAGCGGCGCCTTGGTGAGCAATTGAATGACCAGATCGTCAATCTCCACCTCGAACTGGTCGATGATCCGGTCGTTGTCCTTGACCCGCAACGCAAGGTCATAATCACGCTGAACCAGCGCCTGCACGGCCTGGTTCACGGCGGTTTCGGCGTGGCTGGCCATCAGCAGCAGTTTCTGCCGCAACCCGTCCAGTTCGATGTCGAAGTGGGTTTCCATAGTTTTAATTCTTAACCGGCTTATTCATAATCTTTGTCCTCATCCTGACCACCATGCCCGCAATTGCAAATGAGATTATGAGGAGGAGCAGGATTGGGACCAGGATTTTAGCCGAACCGGCCGGTCACATAATCTTCCGTGCGTTTTTGCGAGGGGCTGGTGAAAATTTTTACCGTCGGGCCGAACTCGACCAGTTCGCCCAGATAAAAGAACGCCGTGTAATCCGACGCGCGCGCCGCCTGCTGCATGTTGTGCGTCACAATCACAATCGTGTACTCCTTTTTCAATTCCACAATCAAGTCTTCGATTTTGGAGGTGGCCAGCGGGTCAAGCGCCGACGCCGGCTCGTCCATGAGCAACACTTCCGGTTCCACCGCCAGGGCGCGGGCGATGCACAGGCGCTGTTGTTGGCCGCCGGACAAACTGATGGCCGGCGCGTGCAGGCGGTCCTTCACCTCGTCCCAAAGGGCGGCCATGCGGAGTGATTGTTCGGTGCGTTCGGCGAGCAGCTTTCGGTTGCCGATGCCGTTCAAACGCAGCCCGACGGTGACGTTTTCAACAATGGACATGGTCGGGAACGGATTTGACTTTTGAAACACCATGCCGACACGGCGGCGGACCGTAACCGGCTCGACGTTACGCGAGTAGATATCGTCGCCAAACAGGCGGATCTCGCCTTCCATGCGCGCTTCGGGATTCAACTCGTGCATCCGGTTGAGCGCGCGCAGAAAGGTGGATTTGCCGCAACCGCTGGGGCCGATGATGGCGGTGACGGCCCGGGCGGCGACGTCGAGCGAAACGTTTTTGACCGCGGCGGTGTTGCCGAAGAACACCGAGAGATGGCGCACGGTCAGGGCCGGCGCTCCCACGGATTTGGATTCCGGCGGGACATTGAGCGGTGGCATGGCGGTTTCAGGCATGGCGTTGCAAAATTTCAGGCTTTGCGTTGGAACCGGTCGCGGGTGAAAAAGCGCACGCCGACGTTGATGGCCAGCACCAGCAGGAGCAGAACGAAGGCGCCCGCCCAGGCCTGCCGATGCCAGTCGTCATAGGGCGAGATGGCATAAACGTAAATCTGCAGGGGGATGGCCGCGATGGGTTCGGTCAGTTTGTGCGCCCAGCCGAGATTGCCGGTGGTGAACAGCAGCGGCGCCGTTTCGCCGGCGACGCGCGCGAGGGCCAGCAACACGCCGGTGACAATGCCTTTGAGCGCGGTGCGGATGACGATTTGCACGATGGTCCGCCATTTGGCAATGCCCAGCGCCAGCGCGGCTTCGCGGTAGCCGCCGGGCACCAGTTGCAGCACTTCTTCGGTCGTCCGCATCACGAGCGGAATCATCATCAGTCCCAGCACCACGCCGCCCGCCAGCGCGGACGCGCCGTGCATGGGCACGACCATCAGGGCATAGACCACCACGCCCCAGGTGATGGACGGCACGCCGTTGAGAATGTCGGCGGCGAACCGGAATCCACCAGTTTAACCTGGTCCCGCCGTATTCGGAGAGGAACACGCCGCCGAGCACGCCGATCGGGACGCCGACGACCGCCGCCTGCCGCGAGCAAAACAAATGTTCCGACGATGGCGTTGGCCATGCCGCCGCCTTTTTCGCCGAGGGGCTTGGGCAGTTGCGTGAAGAACGCCCAGATTGATCGAACTGAACCCTTCCTTTACGATGTGATAAAAAATCAGAACCAGCGGCGTGACCACCAGAATGGCGCAGGCGAACGTGATGCGCCTGCATCAGGATGTTCTTGAACTTGACGCCAGTTATGGTTCGGGGCGGTCATTTCAGTGTTGCGGTTTTACGCCGGGTCCGGCGAAGGTTTTCAAAAGCAATTGCGCAAAAATGTTCACGAGCACGGTCACGCCGAGCAGGACCAGCCCGAGTTCAAACAGCGAGCTGTAAAACAAATCGCCGATGGCTTCGGTGAATTGATTGGCAATCCAACTGGCCAAGCGTGCTGCCAGGCGCAAAAAGCGATTTGACGAATTGCGGCGAATTGCCGATGACCATCGTCACGGCCATCGTTTCGCCCAGCGCGCGGCCCAGCCCCAGAATGACCGCGCCGAACAGGCCCTTTTTCGCGTAGCTCAGCACGGCGATGCGCGTGACTTCCCAGCGCGTCGCGCCGAGGGCATAGGCGGCTTCGCGCTGCAAACCGGGAACCGAGCGCAGGATTTCCCGCGAGACCGACGTGATGATGGGCACAACCATGATGGCGAGGATGATTCCGGCGGCCAGCATGCACGGGCCGTAATCCGGCCCTTGAAAGAATGGCAGAAAACCGAGCGTCGTCCGCAGCGCTGGATAAAGATGATCGTGCAGCCACGGAACCATGACAAACAATCCCCAGAAGCCCAGAATGACGCTGGGAATGGCGGCAAGCAATTCGATGAACATGATGAGCGGCTGGCGCATCCAGAGCGGCGCCAGTTCGGTGAGATAAACGGCGGTGGCGACGCTGATGGGCACGGCGATGATGAGCGCAATGAGCGATGAGACCAGCGTGCCGAAAATGAAGGGCAGCGCGCCATAAATGTCGTTGACCGGGTCCCAGTCGCTGCTGATGAGAAAGTGCCAGCCGAATTTGTGCAGCGCCGGCTGCGAACCGCGGGCCAGTTCGTAGCCGATGAGCGCGATGAGCACAAAAACGGACAGCGCCATCAGCAGCGTCAGCCATTTGAAGGCGCGGTCGCCGAAGTGGGAGCCGCCGCGCATTCGCGCGGAGGCGGTGGCTGCCATGACCGAAGATTCACTCACGGTTTCTTAAAATCCAACGGCGGGCGGAGTAATGATTGCACACTCCGGCACTCTCCGGTTCCCATGTTCTGTCCATTTGTTTCCATGCAAAACCAAAAGGACGAAGAGCGGGAGGAACAACGCTCTTCGTCCAGCTCACGCCCGCAAAAATACCGGGCGCCGGAGCGAAGTCAGTATTTTATTGTATCGAGCAACTGTCAATTCACGCTGCTGGACGTTGTCCGGCAGCGGCGCATAATCCAGCGTGGACGAAATTTTCTGGCCCTCCGTGACCGCCCATTTCAAAAAGGCCACGAGCTTTTTGCCATGGTCGGCGTTTTTCTGCTGCTGATAAACCAGCACCCAGCTCGCACCGGCGATGGGATAGGCCTGGTCGCCGGGCGGATTGACCATGGAGAAACGGAAGTCGTCCGGGATGTGCGCGGTGGCCAGCGCGGCGCTGACGGAAGCCGGCGCGGGCGAAATAAAATTGCCCGATGAATTTTTCATGTCGGCGTAGGGGATTTTGCTCTGGTCGGCATAGGCCAGTTCGCCGTAGCCAATGGCGCCGGAAATTTGTTTGACCTGGCCGGCCACGCCTTCGCTGCCTTTGGCGCCCAGGCCGATGCCGGCGGGCCATTTCACGGAAGTGCTTTTGCCCACCGTATCCGCCCAAACCGGATTCACGCGCTCAAGTAATCGGTGAAAATGAACGTGGTGCCGCTGCCTTCGGTGCGATGAACCGGAACAATCGCCAGGTCCGGCAAATCAACGCCCGGATTGAGCGCGGCAATTTTGGGATCATTCCATTTGTTGATGTTGCCGAGGTAAATGTTGGCCAGCGTATCGCCGTCCAGCTTCAGTTTGGGATTGCCGGGCAGGTTATACATGATGGCCACGCCGCCGGCCACGACCGGGAAATGCAGGATTTTGCCCGGCGCCTTGGCCATGGCGGCGTCGGTCATCGGCGCGTCGGAAGCGCCAAAGTCCACCGTTTGATTGAGCAATTGTTTCTGCCCGCCGCCGGAGCCGATGGATTGATAATTGAAGCGGACGTCAGGATGATCCTTGCCGTAGGCTTCAAACCATTTGGTGAAGGCCGGATAGTCGAAGGTCGAACCGGCGCCGTTGATGAGCGTTTGTGCCGGCACATTGGTGGCAACGAGTAAGGCCGCCGTGCCGACGACCGCCAGATGCCGCTTCGCGTTTAGAATGGCCACGGTCGCGGCGACCACGGCGCCAAGGCCGAGAATGGAGAGAATGATTTTTTTCATTTCAATTTGGGAGTGTAGTCGGTTTCTTATGGGTTGTTCACGTTACAATCAGGTTAAAATTTCCACATCAGGTCGGCCATGGCATGGATGGCCGATGAACCGGCACCGGCGGGATTCGTATTGCCAATCATGCTGTTGACGTAGCAGGTGAAGGAAAAAAACAAGGCGTCCGTCAACGCGTAGTCCGCCGTGAACAGGTGGCCTTTGACGTTGGTGCCGCCGGCGAAGCCCGCATTGTAGGTCAGGTTATCGTCGTTCACAATTTGGGCGAACCAGGCATTGGCGTCCAGCGATTCGTAACGATAGCCGACGTCCCAGGTGCCTTGCTTGCCCGCCTGACCGAAAATAATGCCGCCATAGAAACCTTCGTTCCCGCTGGGCGCGCCGCCTACGATGGCCCCGCCGGAACCGGGCGCGCCGGGATTGTTCAGGTATTCACCGACGAGCTTGATGGGGAACGCACCCTTGTAAAGCGGGAAGCTGCCCAGCTTGTAAGTGACGCTGGCATCCACGACAATAGGGTTCAGGCTGTAAATGGGATCGCCCGCGGCATTGACGGAGTTTCCCTTGTTGCCGTCGCCGGCGTTGGCCGTGGTAAGCTGGTCGCGATTGACAATGTCATAGGCCGCAACTCCTAGCGAACTGGAAAGATGATCCGTCCAGTTGGCATTCCACGACGCCTGCGCACCGTAGAGAAACGACATGTTCTGGGCGGCTGAACCCGAATAGGCCAGGACAAAGCCCGCGCCGTTGACCGCCACGGAATTCCAGTCGTTGATTTTATAGGAAGCCTGCAGCGCGCCGCCTTCCGGCGTGTAATCCGGGTCGAACACCATCGGCGTTTCCTGAAATGGCTCGTCCATTTTTCCGATGGTTCCGGCCACCATCCAGGTGCCGTCGTTAATCGGCATCCATTTGCCATAGGCCGCATCCACATAAATGAACTTCTTGGTGCCGTTGCCTTGCAGCGTGGTGTTGTTGGACACCGGGTTACCGCCCGCAGGACCGGCGGCGGTATTTGGGTCAGCGGAGCCCAACCGGAAGCCCACCTGCAAATCGTCTTTCATGTTGACCAGCAACCCCACGCGCAAGCGGTAGCGCAGGCGGATATTGTCTTCCTGGGCCGGGTTCGATGTCGTCCGTTCATCGAACCGTCCGCGGAAATCGCCGGACAATTTGTAACCGGTAATCCAGTCCGGCATCGGGAAGCGGGAATTCATCGCCTGGTTGAAATCAGCGACGGAATTGGTCGTGTTCTCGGCCTTCAGTTCGTCCGCTTCATTCGGCGTAAGAATGCCTTTTTGTTCCAGTTTGTTGAGCAGGTTGTCCACGGACGATTGCGCGTGGCTGTTGGGAGTTAAAGCCATCAGTGCGGCAGCACCGGCAAAGATGGCAACCTTGGTGGTCTGGTGATTTTTGTTTTTTTTCATGGTTGTCGTTTGCTAAGCGAGGGCAGGCTGAAGCAACATTGTTACAAACAAACGGAGGCAATGTTACAATTGCGTGACAAGACAACATTGTCACGACTCCGTGTGGATAATGTTACAACGCGATGGCGGGGTAAATGAGGCCCCGGCAAAACCCTTTGCGCGTGATGTGGAGCGCCGGTCTCCGACCCGGCGGTTTGGAAAATCAGCCCCTTCGAGCCGGGTCGGAGACCGGCGCCCCTGGCGGGCATTACATCGCGCGGAACGCGGTCAGGCCCAGCAGCAAAATGAAAATCGCAAACGCCAGCCGGATGGTGCTGGTCACACGGATGCGCGCTTCGGTGGCCGTGGCCCAATTCACCAAATCACGCAGCTTCCACGGCCAGACCGTGAAACACATGCCCGCGACGACGAGCAGGTAGGCCCACGCTTGAATCACCCACACCCAATGGGTCTGGCCCAGATGCGGCCGGCCCGTGTCCACCATCAATTTCGCCAGTAGCAACGCGACGACTGCCAGTCCGCGCACGGCCAGAAAGTCCTGGATAAAGATACAACTCAAAACGCCCACCGCCACGAAACCCATCATCATCGCCGGTTTGAAGGCCGCGAAATCGGAGACCGACTCGTTGTGGACGTTCCAGACAAACCAGGCCGTGCCGAGCAACATGAGCGCGACGCCGAGCGGCAGGTTGCGCGGAAATTTGCGGGCCGCCGCCGCGAATTGCTGCGGCCGGGTGATGCCATAAACCTGCGGCACGGCCATGCCGAGTCCGAGCACAATGGACAGTAACGACAATTTCATCGCGGGGAATTAAACATGAACTCCGACAAATCGCGAGCAAATTGACACGGAAAAATTCAATCTGGACACTTCATGTTGCCAGACATAGGGTCGCCGCATAAGAACGATGAACAAGAGCAAAGAGCAAATGTTGAAAGAGGTAAAGTCGCCCGAACACTTTGGATGGGTGAGGAAATGGAAGGACAAGGGCGAGATCCTAAAGTCACGAATAAAGAAGAGAGTCGCAATTGCAGAGGAGGATTATCCTCAAATTAACACTGTTGATTTGATAGAGTTCGTGGAAGAGAAAAGGTGTGAGATCAGATTCGGGTATTACACAATAGACCGAAACGGAAAATGGTATTGGGGGCAATATTGTCCTTGTTATCCCAAAAGAAACCTCCGGCAACTTCTCAAAGAGGCAAAAAAGGCCAGAATACTTTGACAGTCTCGCTATTCCACAATCGCCGGGTCGCCACAAAACTCGTAGCCGCCGACGTGCAGTCGGCGCCAACTTCTCGATTTAAAACCCCCCGCCAAAAAAAATTTAGCGCGGACTATACGTCCACGGCTACGGCGTCATTCCATTTCGCGCGGCGGCAGAATGCGTTTCTCAATATCCGGCTTGCGCACAACAAAGTAATGTTCCCAAAACCACGGCCAGTAACCGGGTTCGAATGGATTCGCCCGCGGATAGCCAGGGATCACCGCGCCGAGAAACGGCCAGTTCTCCGGTGATTTGACCAAGCCACCTTTGAATGGATTGAGCATGACATAATCCGCGCACGCGACGCTGAATGCGTGTCGTTGCCGTTCTTCGGCGGTGAGCACATGGTCATGCGCCTGATGTTGGAATTTCGCCGGCTTGAGAAACGAACCGATTTGAGCGCGAAGAAACTTGATACCGTTGCGCTGGTCGGTGTCGCGATGGAGCCCCATCCAAACCAGGTGAATGTGGTCGGGCATAAGGCAATAAGCCGGACAAAGCAATCCTTCACGTGCCGCGGTATGAAGCATGATTTCCCGAACAGTGGCGTGGAAACGATCGGTCAGCCGGCCTTGCTGACGATGGGAAACCGGCATGGTCCAGAACACAACAGCGTCGCCCTGGTAGAATTCGCGCTTCAGCCTCGGCAGGTAATGAGAAAAATCTGACCGCGGTTTTCGTTCGGAAACGATGGGAGCATCGAAGGGTTCAAGGCTCACGACGGGATTTTGGCGCGAACTGACGTTCGCGGCTACACTTTTTTGTAGCCGCCGACGTTAGTCGGCGCTGACTTCCCGTTTTGAAAAATCCCCGCCCAAATGATTTTAGCGCGGACTGACGTCCATGGCTACAGGTTCACAATCGCCGGGTCGCCGTAAAGAGTGAAGGAGCCGGCGCGGATGATTTTTACGTCCATGAGCCGGCCGCGATGCCGTTCCGAGCCGTCAAATACCACAATCCGGTTACAACGCGTTCGACCGGTCATTCGCGCCGGGTTTTTCTTGCTCGGCCCTTCCACCAGAATCTGCATCCGCCGCCCGATCAATGCGCTGTACTTGCGTTTGGCGATTTCGTTGATGACTTCCAACAGGCGCTGGTTGCGTTCCTCGCGAATTTCTTGCGGTACCTGGTCCGGCATTCCGGCGGCGGGCGTATCGCGGCGCTGCGAGTATTTAAAAATGTACGCCTGGTCAAATTCCACCTCGCGCGCGAGCGACAACGTCTCCTCGAAATCCTTCCCGGTTTCGCCCGGAAAGCCGACGATGAAGTCGGTACTGACGCCGATTTGAGGTTTGGCAGCACGCAGTTTTTCGATGATGCCAAGGTAACGTTCGCGCGTGTAGCCGCGGTGCATCAGTTTCAGCACGCGATTGCTGCCGCTCTGGACAGGCAGATGCGCGCTCTCGACGAGTTTCGGCATCCGCGCGTAAGCTTCAATCAAGTCATCGCCGTAACCCTTTGGATGCGGCGAGGTGAACCGGATGCGTTCCAGTCCCTCGATTTCGTGAACGGCTTCAAGGAGCTGAACAAACGGAGATTTCCTGGTCGAGGGTCGAGGGTCGAGGGTCGAGGGTTGGAAATTGTTTGGCTCTCGACTCTCGACTCTCGACTCTCGACTGCTTTGGCTGTGTTTTCCGTAACTCGTCACAATCTGGCCGAGCAGGGTGATTTCCTTCACACCCTGCGCCACCAACTGTCGGCATTCGGCCACAATGTCGGAAATGCCGCGGCTGCGCTCCTCGCCGCGCGTATAAGGCACAATGCAAAACGTGCAGTATTGATTGCAGCCCTGCATGATGCTGACAAACGCAGTGACCGGTAGCGGCGGTCTATGACCGTCGCCATTTCCACCGCCATTTTTCGCACCGTTTCCGTAAAGCAGATGCTCGCGAATGGTCGCTTCGCTCCCCTGCTCTTCCGCCACATCCACGATTTTTTCCGCCCTCCCGGCGATGATTTCGTCGAGACAATCCGCCGCGCGATGAAATTTCTGCGTGCCAAGAACCAAATCCACGTCTGGCAACAGGTCAATCAATTCCTGTCCCCGGCTTTGGGCCATGCACCCCATGAACCCGAGGACGACATGGGGACGGCTGCGGCGGATGTCCGCGGCGAGGTTTTCCATTTTCCGGAGCGCCTTTTGTTCCGCGAGATCGCGCACGCTGCACGTGTTGAGCAGGATCACATCCGCCGCGGTTTCAGACGGCGCGAGCGTGTAGCCCTTGGCCACGAGTTGTGCGGCGACGGCTTCGCTGTCGCGCTCATTCATCTGGCAACCGTAGGTTTTGATATAGACGCTCGGCATGGGATGAGAATAACGGCAATTTAGGTCATTCCGCCGGCCTTGAAAAGGCGGAAAGACGCGGGCATTCCGGGAGCGCCGGCATCTTGCCGGCGAGTTCCACTGTCTGAGACACACCGGCAAGATGTCGGCGCTCCCATAAAGGGTTTTCCCCGTGCTTTAGCGGCAGCGGCCAATCCTCGCAAAATTTTTCCCAAAATATGATTGGCAAGTTTGGACAAGTTGGGCTTTATTATCAGCAGGTCATGGGAACCAACCGAGCAGTTCGACGACCCGCTTTCGCCGCAGTCCGGCGCAGCAATCCAAACCTTCAACCGGAGGACTTCCAATGGACATACATCATCCCTTCGTGACGGAATTCCCCGAACATCGCGAAACCATCCGTTCGCTCAAGCTGGCGAACACCCAGTTCCGCGCGATGTTCGAGGAATATCACAAACTCGACGACGAAATCTGCCGTATCGAGGAAGACATCGAGTACGCCACCGATCAGGAACTCGACGAACTCAAGTTCAAGCGCGCCAAATTGAAGGACGCGCTTTATTCCGCCGTGCGCAAGCACGAGACGGCGCTCGTGCACTGAGCGCCGGACGATTTAATCTGGCGGCAACATTTCCGCCACGCTGATTTCGCCATCAAGGCTTGAAAGCGCTTGAGCTAATTTCAGTTTTCTAGTGCGTTTCCGCCGCGGCTTTCCGTTTTTTGGCTTCCTCAATCACTTTCTCCGTCGCCTCGCGCGGCATTTCTTCGTAGTGGCTGAATTCCTCAGTGTGAACGCCGCGCCCGCCGGTCAGTGACCGCAGCGTGCTCGAATAATGGTAAAGCTCCTGGGTCGGCACGCTCGCCTTGATGAGCTGAAACGCGCCGTCGGTATCCATGCCGATGATTTTGCCGCGCCGCGATGACAGGTCGCCCATTACCTTGCCCATGCAATCCTCGGGGATGCGGATTTCGACGGTTTCAATCGGTTCCAGCAAAACCGGCCTGGCCACCATGAACGCCTCCTTGAAGGCAAAATAACCGGCGATTTGAAACGCGATGTCCTTCGAGTCCACCGGGTGCATCTTGCCGTCGTAAAAATCGATCTTCACGTCGGTCACGCGGTAGCCGGCGAGGATGCCTTCGGTGCAGGCCTGATGCACGCCCTTCTCCACGGACGGCACGAATACGCGGTCCACGTTCTGGCCGACGAGCGATTGGGTGAACTCGACGCCGGTGTCGCGCGGCTTCGGTTCGATGCGCATCCAGACCTCGGCGAACTGGCCCGCGCCACCGGTCTGTTTCTTGTGCCGGTATTTGGAATCGCCCTTGCCCTTGATGGTTTCGCGGTATTTCACGCGCGGCTCGCCCAGTTCGACATGCACGTTGTGCCGGCGGCGCAAGCGGTCG
The DNA here is from genome assembly GCA_963708305.1 of uncultured bacterium. Taxonomy (GTDB): domain Bacteria; phylum Verrucomicrobiota; class Verrucomicrobiia; order Limisphaerales; family UBA11358; genus UBA11358. The sequence goes on from CAVPSH010000001.1 coordinate 459,368, forward strand.
GCGACCACTTCCAGATGCAATTCGCCCTGCGCGGAAATGATGGTCTGGTGCAATTCCGAGTCCACGACATAAAGAAAGGTCGGGTCTTCATGGTGCAACGCCGCCAGTCCGGACGCGACTTTATCTTCCTCGCCCTTCACCTTGGTCACGAGCGCGGCGTGGATATTCGGCTTGGGATAAACCACCTTCGGCAGGGTCACCGGATGCTTGGCGTTGCAGAGCGTGTTGCCGGTGTGCGTGTCCTTGAGCTTCACCACCGCGCCGATGTCGCCGGGGCCGAGCGTGGGAACGGCCTCGCGGGTCTGGCCGTTGAGCAGATAAATCTGCCCGATGCGTTCGCTGATCTTGCGGTCGCTGTTGAACAAATCCGTGCCGGTGGAAATCGAGCCGGAATAGACGCGGAAGAACGACAGTTCGCCAAAATGCGCCTCGGCCATCGTTTTGAAGATGTAAACCACCGGCTCGCCGCCTTCGAGCGCCACTTCGATGTCCTTGCCGTTGCCGTCCATGGCCTTGACCTTCTTGCGGTCCACCGGCGACGAACCGTATTTGGCGATGAAATCCATCAGCCGCGCCACGCCGATGTTGTTTTCCGCCGAGACGGCAGAACAGCGGGATGAACAATTCCTTCTGCACCGCCGCGTGGATGCCGGCGCGGAATTCCTCCTCGGAAAGACTGCCCTGCTCGAAAAACTTGTTCATCAGCTCGTCATCGGACTCGGCGATGTGTTCGATGAGCTGGCCGTGCAATTCCTTGACCTGGGCCTCCCATTCGCCGGTGGCCGGTTCTTCCGTGATATTTGCCGCAGCCGTCCGTCGCGTAGGTGACGATTTCATTGCGCAGCACGTCCAGCACCTTGTTGAAACCCGGGCCGGCGTTGATCGGCACCGCCAACGGAAACACGTGCCGGCCAAAATGCTCCTGCAATTGCCTCACCACGGCGTCAAAGTCCACGTTCTCCTTGTCCACGGCATTGACCACGATCATTTTCGGAATGCCGTAGCCGGTCGCGTAATTCCAGACGCGGTCCGTGCCGACGCCGAGGCCGTGATGGGCGTGGACGACCACCAGCGCGAAATCGCCGACGCGCAACGCGCCCAGACCTTCGCTGATGAAATCGAGGTAGCCGGGCGTGTCGATGATGTTGAACTTCTTGCCCGGCCATTCCGTGTGCAACAGGGACGCCGAGACGGAAATCTGCCGGTTTTTTTCGCTGACGTGATAATCCGAGACGGTGGAGCCGTCGGCGATGCGGCCCATGCGGTTGATGACGCCGCCGCACAGCGAGCATCGCCTCGCTGAGCATCGTCTTGCCCGACGAAGCGTGGCCGACGACGGCAAAGTTCCGGATGTCTGCTGGTTGATAGGTTTTCATAAATCCAAATCACACATTGAGGTTTTGCCAGCCACTGCCGGCGAAAGCGGTCCGCGGGAGCGGAAACCCAAACCCTTTGAAGAAATTGGTCCCAGGAAGTTCAGGTCGCCGATTCATTGAATCTGATTCAACCAAAATTCCGACGCGTGCGCAACTCACTTGCGGTGGCGCGTTAATTTCGTATGTTCATGGCCGGACGGGTCGAACGGAACCGGCCCGGGCACTTGGGCGGGCCCGGTTCACATTATGGAATCTGAATTGTTGAAAGTATTGTTGATTGCCGGCGACGGGCGTTTGGCGCAGGCCGTGGCCGAGAAGTTGCGCAAAGAAGGACAACCCGTTGAAATCGCCACGGCGCCGGCGCTGGATGCCGGCGTGGCCAGGCTGTCGGCCAGTTCATTTGATGTCGTTTTGTTCGAACTTCCCTCGGCCAATGCCGCCGGCCTCTTTCAAGTCACGTTTCTCGCCACCAAGGCGCCGGGCGTGCCGATGGTGGTGTTGGGTCCCAACCAGGATGAGGCGTTCGCCGTGGAAGTCATTCGCGCCGGCGCTCAGGAGTATTTCGCCCGGGCGGAACTGGGGGAACGCGCGCTGGAACCGGTGATCCGCTGCGCGCTGGAGCGTCACCTGGAACAAGCCGCCCTGCTCCGGGAAAAGGAAAATTACTACGGCTTGTTTGATCACCTGGTGGAGGGTATTTTCCGCACCACGCCGGACGGGCATTACCAACTGGCGAACGTCGCGCTGGCGCGCATCTACGGCTACGACTCGCCTGTGGAATTGATGGCCAGCATCAAGGACATCGGACGCAGCCTGTATGTGGAGCCGGCCCGGCGCGAGGAGTTCATCCGGCTGATGCAAGCCAACGACACCATCACCGACTTCGCCTCCCAGATTTATCGCAAGGACGGCACGGTCATTTGGATTTCAGAAAATTGCCGGGCCGTCCGCGACGCGCAGGGCAAACTGCTGTACTACGAAGGCACGGTCCAGGACATCACCGAGCATCAGCAGACGGAGATGAGCCTGCGGAATTCGGAGTCCCTTTATCATTCGTTGGTCGAGACGATGCCCCAAAACGTATTTCGAAAGGATTTGCAGGGCCGGTTCACGTTTGCCAACCAGCAATACTGCAAACATTATAAATGCAAGCTGGAGGACATCCTCGGCAAAACGGATTTCGATTTTTTTCCGAAGGAACTGGCGGAAAAATACCAGAGAGACGACCAGCGCGTCATGGAAACCGGCCAGACCTACGAAATCATCGAGGAACATCACCCGCTGGGCCAGGAGAAAACCATCGTTCAGGTCGTCAAAACCCCGCTTTACGGCGCGGACGGCAGCATCATCGGTACGCAGGGGATTTTCTGGGACATCACAGCGCAGAAACTTGCGGAGGAACAAATCCGCCGGGCGAACGCCGAGCTGGCCCGCAGCCGCGAGGAGTTGCGGACCAAAAACCTGTTGATGGAGGAAAACCTCCACATGGCGCGGGAAATCCAGTTCGCCATGCTGCCCCAGCAGTATCCGGTCTTTCCCCGCACCGTTCCGGTGGAACAAAGCGCCTTCCAGTTCGTGCACCGCTACCAGCCGGCGGAAACGGTCAGCGGCGATTTCTTCAACGTTTCCGCGCTCTCGGAGGACGAAGCGGCCGTCTTCATTTGCGATGTGACCGGGCATGGCATGCGCGCGGCGCTGGTCACCGCCATGATTCGCGCGCTGGTGGAGGAGCTGAAACCCATTGCGCGCGATCCGGGAATGTTTATGCGCAAGGTCAACGCCGACCTGTTCACCATTCTTAAGACCACCGGCTCGCCGATGCTCACCACGGCGTTTTATCTCGTCGCCAACTGGCGCACCGGCATCATGCGCTTCGCCAACGCCGGCCATCCCAAACCCCTGCTCGTGCGCCGCTCCGCCGGCCGCATCGAACCGCTCGTCAACGCCTCCGGCAAAAGCCAGCCCGCCCTCGGCCTGTTCGAGGACCCACCGTATCAAACCACCGAAATCAACATCGTGCCCGGCGATCTCATGATGCTGTTCACCGACGGCCTCTACGAAGTGCAGGGACCGAACGAGGAATTATATTCCCAGGAACGGCTGATCATGGACGTGAAAGACCGTCTGTCAAAAGCCCGCCGGCCAGTTGTTCGACGAGTTGCTGGCGGCCATCGGCAGTTTTTCCGTGGACCATGAATTTGCCGATGACGTCTGTCTGGTGGGAATGGAGTACAAGGCGAAATCAGCCCCATAGGCAAGTAACTACTCCGTCAGAATTTTTATCACGCGCGATTTTTCGGCGCGTTTGCGCCGGGTTTCATCCAGGATTTTCTTGCGGAGCCGGAGATTCTTCGGCGTGGCTTCCACGTATTCGTCGGAACCGATGTATTCCAGCGCGCGTTCGAGCGAGAGCTTGAACGGCGGGCTGAGCTGGATGCCTTTGCCATCGCCTTGCGAACGCATGTTGGTCAGCCGCTTCGCCTTGCAGGGATTCACCGGGATGTCGTTTTCCCGCGCGTTTTCGCCCACAATCATGCCGGCGTAAATCGCGTCGCCCGGCTCCACCATCAGCCGGCCGCGTTCCTGGATCATGTTCAGCGCGTAGGCCATGGCCTCGCCGCTTTCCATGCTGACCAGCGAGCCGTTCTTGCGCGCGGCAATCTCGCCGCGGTCCGGGCCGTATTCGTGGAACAGATGGCTCATCACCCCAAGGCCGCGCGTCTGGTTGACGAGGTCGGTCTCAAATCCAATCAACCCGCGCATGGGAATCAGCGCCTCGATGGTCACCTGGTCGCCGTGATGGTTCATGTTGGTGATTTCGGCCTTGCGGCCGGAAAGATTTTCCATGATGGCGCCCATGAATTCCTGCGGGATTTCGAGGAACAACTTTTCAATCGGCTCCAGCATGTTGCCGTTGGCGTCCTTTTTGTAGAGGACTTCGGGACGCGACACCAGCACCTCGTGGCCCTCGCGCCGCATCTGTTCGACCAGGATGGCAATCTGCATTTCGCCGCGGCCCTCGACCTCGAAAATCTTCGGGTCGCTGGTCTGCTTGATGCGCAAGGCGACGTTGGTGCGGATTTCCTTTTGCAGCCGTTCCCAGATGTGCCGCGCGGTGACGAGCTTGCCATCCTGGCCGGCCAGCGGGCCGTCGTTGACGGCGAATTCCATCTGGATCGTCGGCGGATCAATCGGGATGTACGGCAGCGCGCCGCGTTCCGGCTTGTCCGCGATGGTCTCACCGATGAACACCTCCTCGAACCCGGTGACGCCGACGATGTCGCCCGCGTGCGCTTCCTGCACTTCGATGCGTTTCAAGCCTTCGAAATGGTAAATCATCGTGATTTTGCCCTGCGTGATTTTGCCGTGGCCGTGCAGGCAGCACGCGGCGTCGCCCACCTTCACCTTGCCCGCCATGATTTTGCCAAACGCGATACGGCCGAGGTAATCCGAGTAATCGAGGTTCGCCACCAGCACCTGAAACCCGTCGCCGGCCTTGGCGCGCGGAGGCGGAATGTGTTTTACGATCGCATCGAACAACGGTTCCATCGTGCCGCTGACGTGACTCAAATCCATCTTCGCGTAACCGGCCTTGGCCGAGCAATAGACGAATGGAAAATCGAGCTGCTCGTCCGTCGCGTTGAGCGAAATGAACAATTCGAAAACCTGGTCGAGCACCTTCTTCGGGTTCGCGTTGTCGCGGTCAATCTTGTTGATGACCACAATCGGCTTGGCGCCGGCTTCCAGCGCCTTGCGCAGGACGAACCGGGTCTGCGCCTGCGGCCCTTCGGCGGCGTCCACGACCAGCAGCACGCCGTCAATCATGTTCATGATGCGCTCGACCTCGCCGCCGAAATCCGCGTGGCCGGGCGTGTCCACGATGTTGATGTGGTAATCCTTGTATTTGAACGCGGCGTTTTTGGCGCGGATGGTGATGCCCTTTTCCTTTTCCAGATCCATCGAATCCATCAGGCGCTCATCCTGGACTCGTGCTGGTTGGCGCGAAAGGTGCCGGACTGCTTGAGCAGGCAATCCACGAGCGTCGTCTTGCCGTGGTCCACGTGCGCGATGATGGCGATGTTTCGAATGTGCTGCATTTGCTTTAATTCTCAATTTTGAGTTTTTAGTTTTGAATTCAATTTGCCGCAACCCACAACTTAAAATTCAAAACTCAACCCTCAAAACTCCAATGAACCAAGCCTGATAGAATGCCTTTTAAGCGGAAAAGGTCAAGTCCGCGAGCGCGCAAAAAAGATCGACGGATCCGTCTGCTCTGCTTATCATCAGGTATTCGAACTGACAGAGGGCCGTTCTTCGATCGCCCGATGCAGGCCTTGCGAAGCAACAACCCGGAGAGTTTTATGAAACTCGTGAAAATCCTGCTTGCGGTTGCGGCTATTAATGACCTTTTCCTTACGGCCATCCCCGGTTTGGCCCAACCATGGATGCCGGGGGTGTCGGCGGCCTCGCCTACGGAAAACTGGACTTCCGTCGCCTCGGCGGCGGATGGCAAGAAGCTGGTTGCGGCCGCTTCCGGCGCGATTTACGTGTCCACCAACTCGGGAGCCACTTGGATGCAGACGACCGCGCCCACCCAAGGGTGGGCTTCAGTCGCTTCGTCAACGGACGGGGTCAAACTGGTGGCGGCGGTCTTGAATATTTATCCCACTCCTTTGCTTCCGGGGGTCCCCCGTCCCATGGATGGCGCGATTTATGTCTCGACCAACTCGGGGCTCACCTGGACGGCCACCAGTGCGCCAACCAACGGGTGGACATCCATCGCTTGCTCCGCTGACGGAACCAGACTGGTGGCAGCGGCAACCGAACCCTATGCGCTCAGCGGCCCGATTTATACCTCGACCGATTCCGGAACCACCTGGACTCAGACGAGCGGGCCGAGCAATTACTTGGCTGCCGTCGCCTCGTCGGCCAATGGCACCACATTCGTCGCCGCGACGTCCTACGGCCCGATCTGGGTTTCGCCAGACTCGGGGACCACCTGGACACAGACCAGCGCCCCCTTGAACTATTGGCACGCTGTCGCCACGTCCGCGGATGGTTCCACCTTCGTGGCCGCCGTTGGCTACTACAACTCTTCTGCCGGACCGGTTTACATCTCCACCAACTCGGGTGGCACGTGGCTGCAGACCAGTGCACCCTCGAACATGTGGTATTCCGTCTGCACTTCAGCCGACGGCACCAGGCTGACGGCCGCAAGCCTTGGTGCCATTTATACCTCGGCCAATTCCGGAACCACTTGGACTCAGACGGGCGCGCCCTATAACAATTGGACTGCGGTTGCCTGCTCCGCCGATGGCACCGGTCTGGTCGCCGCCCCCGAATGGGGACCGCTTTACACTTCGACGAATTCGGGAACTTCCTGGTTACCGACCCTGCCCATCCTGTTCTGGCACTCCATCGCCTCCTCCGCCGACGGAAACAACCTCGTTGCCGTGGTGGAAATCGGCCCGATTTGGACTTCGACGAATGGGGGCGTGACGTGGACCGAAACCAGCGCCGCTCAAAATGTGTGGACGGCCGTCGCCTCCTCGGCGGATGGCACGAAACTGGTCGCCGTGGCTTTAAGCTCCCTCGGTTATGCCGGTGGGATCTGGACGTCGGATGATTCAGGGGCCACTTGGACGCAATCGGGAGCGCCGACCAAATACTGGTGGGGCGTTGCTTCGTCGGCAGATGGCGTCAAACTCGTCGCCGTGGTGCAAAACGGCCCGATCTATGTTTCGGCAGATTCGGGGACCACCTGGACATCAACCAGCGCACCCGGCCTGCAGTGGCGTGGCGTCGCCTCGTCAGCTGACGGAAGCAAGCTGGTGGCGGTCGCCAGTGGCGACCGGATTTACACTTCGACGGATGCCGGGACCACTTGGAACGCGACCAGCTCGCCGGTCAATAGTTGGAACTGTGTGGCTTCCTCAGCGGACGGTGCCAAACTGGTCGCGGGGGTGCAATATGGCCCGATTTACACCTCGACCAATTCGGGAGCAAGCTGGACGCTAACGAGCGCACCCGGCGGCGCAGATTGGGCTTCGGTCGCTTCATCGGCGGATGGAACCAAATTGGCGGCGGTTGACACCGATAATACGATTTATGTCTCACCAGACTCGGGGGCCACTTGGACCAGCACGGGGGCGCCGAAGGAGAATTGGTATTGCGCCGCTTCGTCGGCAGATGGCGTCAAACTCGTCGCCGCGGCCATCCCAGGGCTGCTGTACACCCGGCAATCCGTTCCGGCCCCCTTGTTAAACTTGATGTCTTCCGATAACGGCCTTGTTCTTTCCTGGGTCGTGCCCTCCCTGAGCTTCCGGTTGCAGCAGAATTCCGATCTGACCACATCAAACTGGATCGACGTGACCGGCGCACCAACCCTCGACACGACTAACCTGCAATACCAGGTGATCATCCCCCAAAACAACGATCAGGGCTTCTATCGCCTCAAAAACCCGTAAACCCGGGCAATCATCGAAAGGGCAACAGTGGCCGTTCGCGGCGCGGAAAGGGTTTCAATTTCAAACCAGTTTTCTTAACCTCGCGTCCTCGCCAAGTTTCCGGACCAGTTCCTTCACCTTTTGGGCCTGGCTCTTGTGCGCCAGCAATACCGCGTCGTCGGTCTGCACCAGAATCGAATCGCGCAAGCCCACCACGGCAATCGGCGTTTTGTTTTTCGTCCGTGCGTCGTAGATGATGTTTCGCGCACCGTCCACGTGGATGAAATCCGCCACCACGCAATTGCCTTCCGGATCGGCCTTGAGATGCCGCCCCAGCGCCGTCCATGAACCGACGTCATCCCACTCGAACGCGCCATCAGCCACAATCACGTTCTGCGCCTTCTCCATCAGCGCATAATCAATCGAAACTTTTTTGATGTCGGGATATTCCTTCGCTAACACTTTCGCGAGCCTGGCCGGTTTGTTCGCCACTTTGAACCAACGCTGGCAGGCCGCGTACATTTCCGGCTGATGTTTCTGCAATCCTTCCGTGACGGTCACGAACGACCAGACAAACATGCCCGCGTTCCAGCGATACTGGCCGCTGTTGACATATTCCAGCGCACGGTGGAAATCGGGCTTTTCCACAAACCGCTCCGCCTTAAAAAAAGTCGTCTTCGTCTTCCTCGCGCCTTGCGCTGGCGGCAATTCCTGGCCGACCTGAATGTAACCGTACCCCGTATCCGGCCCGGCCGGCTTGATACCGATGGTGATGACGGCCTGGCCGCGCGACGCGAGGTCAAAGGCATCGCTCAACACCTGCTGAAACTTCTTTTCTTCGGGAATGACGTGGTCGGCGGGCAACACCGCCATGACGCCGGTGGTCGAGCGCGCGCCCACCAATGCCGCGCCTAAAGTGACAGCAGCGGTGGTGTCACGGCCAATGGGTTCGGCAACAAGATTGGCTTTGGGAATTTTCGGGAGCTGCCGGCGGACTTCCGGCAATTGCACCTCGTTGGTGATGACGAAAATATTTTTGACCGGCACCAACGGCAGGACACGGTCAACGGCCTGCTGGAGAAACGAGCGCTTGCCGAGCAGCGTGAGCAATTGCTTGGGTGTTTTGTCGCGGCTCACCGGCCAGAACCGTTCGCCGCGCCCGCCCGCCATGATGATGACGAACCGGTTTTTAGTATTATCCCTTTGCGATTTCATCGCGACCGATTGAACACGGAGAAGGGGACAATTGCAAAAGTTGTTTTTAGTTCCATTCCGGGCGCCACTTGAATCTGTTCTTGAAAAACAGGCGGCTGGAAGCCGCTTGAACACACAACATTGCATCAGGCTGCGAATATCATGACGGGCTAAATCGGTGTTCCGCGCTGCGGATGGTCTCCTCGCAGGGATGTCGGGCCCGGTCAAGCCGGCGGCCATTTTTTTCATGGCTTCCGGCAGTAATGGCCTTTACGATTTATGGGCATCATGACGTTGAAACGACCGTCGCTGGTTTCCCAAGGCTCCGTGTCCCGAATGATTCAGACCGCGGATGAAGCCTGGAAACGGCGTGACTTCCAGCAATGCTTTGAGTGGCTGGAACGCGCCAGCCGTCTGGACCCGGCCAATCCCAGTGTCCCGTTCATCCTGGGTCAGCGTTACGGATTACGTTACGAATATGCCGCAGCCGAGCGCTGTTTTGACAAGGCCGTGCGCCTGGCGACAAAAAAATCCGAGGCATTAGCGACCGCGGGCCAATTATCCACCGATTTTGCCAGCCATCAATTGTCTGAACGTTATTTTCAGCAGTCCTTGGAACAAAAAGACGCGTCCCCGGAATCCTTCGCCCGATTGGCAGAACTCTACGAACGCCTGCACCGCCTGGAAGATGCCTCCAAACTGGTGGACCAGGCATTGCAATTGGACGCCAACTGCGTTTTGGCCCGCCTGACCCAAGCCAGGTTAAGCCGCCAGGCCGGACATTTGGAAGAAGCAGAAAAGATTCTCCTTCCGGTCCTGGGATCAGCTCAGAGTGAGATGCGGATACGCGGCCACTATGAACTGGGCGCTATTCTGGATCGGCAGGGGCGGTACGACGATGCCATGACGGCATTTCTGGAAGCCAAGGCGGCGTTGCGCGCGGAAACCCAACCGCTGCTGGCGCAGGCGAAAGCAAATCGCATTTCCAGAAAAAAGGTGCTGGCTGACTTTACGGCGGAAACCATGCACCGCTGGTTTGATTTCGGTTCCCAACTCCAGCCTCTCCGGCGCGTGGCGTTTCTGGGCGGCCATCCGCGTTCGGGGACAACCTTGCTGGAACAAGTCCTGGATTCGCATCCGGATATCGTCTCGGCCGAGGAAACACAGGTTTTTGTGGACGACGCGCTCAACCCACTGAGAGCCAAACTGTCGGGAGGCTCGCCGCTAGCCATATCTGGAAGCAGCGCAGACCGATGCCTTGCAACAGTCCCGCGCAAGATATTTCCACGCCATGGAATTGTGCTTGAACAAACCGATCGGCGACCGGCTGCTGATTGACAAAAATCCTTCGGTAACCCTTTTCCTCGCGGCCTTTATCCGGATATTTCCTGAAATCAAAATTCTGATTGCATTGCGGGACCCGCGGGACGTGGTCCTGAGTTGTTTCATGCAATGTTATGTGCCGGTCACCCCTTCCAGCGTAACCTATCTGAGTCTGGAGGAGACAACTGAAGGCTACGCGCACACGGCGGAGGAGTGGAAGATTCTTTCGTCCGCGATAAAAAACCCGCGGCTGGAAGTACGTTACGAAGACGTCGTGGCCGATTTGGAATCAGTGTCCCGGCGCGTATTGGATTTTCTGGGTGTGTCCTGGGATGCATCGGTGTTGCGCTTTGATGAACACGCGCGGAGCAAAAGAGTGCGCTCTCCCACTTATGCTGACGTAACACAACCCGTCTATAAACGTGCTCTCGGGCCGCTGGCGGAACTACCAGAAATATCTGGAGCCGTGTCTGCAGCGGCTGGAGCCGTTCGTCAAGGCCCTCGGATATGAGTAACCGGATTGCTTGAGGGCTGAGAGTTCAGAGTTTAAGGATCGATGACAAGCGCGGTCGGTTCAAGTCCTCTCGCGCGCACCCATTTTCAAGTCCGGACAAGGCGCTGCGCCAAACACTCCAGCTCTCACTGGACAAGCCGCTCACGATAGGGCTGGTGGGCTTTGAAAAGTTGCAGCAACTCCTGGCTCTGGAGCGCCAGCGCTTGTTGTCCAAGCGCCAGCGCCAATTCGCGGGCTTTTCCCGATGCCGCCACCGCATCTTCAAATCGTCCCGCCTCAGCGTAAGCGGCGGCCAGGGTACAAATCAATTGCGGATTCCCGTAATCGGTCAATTCACAAGCCCGTTCAGCCAATGGGACGGCCTGCTGGCCATTGCGAACATGCGGCTGGGGACACGTCGCCAAATGCCATGCCAGGTTGTTCAAAAAGGATGGATTGTTTGGTTCCAGCTTGATGGCGGCTTGATAGTGCGCGATGGCCTGTTCGAATTGTCCCCGGCGGAACAAGGCGTTGCCGAGGTTGTTGTAGAGGTTCGGGTTGTGGGGACTGATTTGCAGGGCCTTTTGGTACTGGGCAATCGCCTCGTCCACTTTGTCTTCCTGGAGCAGTACGTTGCCGAGGTTGCCGTGGGCCTCCACGGAGTCAGGATTGATTTGCAGAACTTTTTGGAATTGGGCCACCGCTTCGTCCACTTTGCCTTCCTGGAGCAGTGCGCTGCCGAGGTTGTTGCGGGCCTCCGCGTAGTCAGGATTGACTTGCAGCGCCTTTTGGAAATACGGAATCGCCTCACCCACCTTGCCCCAATGGAGCAGTACATTGCCGACGTTATTCCAGGTGGGCGGGTCTTTGGGATTGATTTGCAGGGCCTTTTGAAATTGGGCCATCGCGTCGTCCACTTTGCCTTTTTGGGTCAGTATAAAACCGAGGTTGTTGCAGGCCATCCAACAGTCCGGATTCCTGGCCAGGGTGGCGCGCCAGAGTGTTTCGCCGTCCGCATACATGCCACATTGATACCACGTCAATCCGCCCAGAATTAACAGCAGCATTTCGCAAAATACCAGCTCCCCGAGTCGCTCCTTGCTCCTCAAATGGCGGAATAATTTGTCAATTCCTGCCACAGCCAACGTGAGCGGACCGATCATGGCCAGGTACTGAAAATGATCGGCCACGAACGAAAAGCGGAACGGATAGACATTGAAAAATCCGAGCGCCGGGAACAAGGTTCCAACGAAAAAAAGCCATGCTGCTAGCGGTCCGCGGTTCCGGCGCGATAGCAGCCACAACCCCAGCGTGACCAACAGTGCCATCGCCGGGAAGAGATATTGCCACCCTATCACCTGGCTGACATGCCAGCGAGGGTACATAAAAATCAAGTCCACCGGCCAGATCAGTTTGCCCAGGTAGAACCAAATAACGCGTCCGGCAATGAGTGTCCGCTCGATGAAGGAAAAATTATATTCTGAACCGCTGGCGCCAACGAATGCCCACTCTATCCACGCGGTGCACAAGCCGGCACCCACCCCCGCCACAAAGAACGGAATCAAGGGCAACACATCCTGTTTCCAGGACAATCTTCCACGTTGCCACCAGAAAACCAACAACAACGCCGCCGGCAAGGTCGCAATGACGGTCTTGGACAGTAATCCCAACAAGAACATCCCCAAAGCGAAGAAGTAAGGCCTCCAGTTTCTGTTCCGGTCGAATCTCAAGTAAAGCAATGCTGCGCTTAGATAAAACGCCCCGGACAAGACGTTCTTGATTTCCGAGACCCATGCCACCGACTCCACGCAGACGGGATACAGGGCAAAAATGGCCGCCGCCAGCCAGGCACCTGGTACATCCAGCCGGCGCAGAATAGTCCATAGCAGAATGGCATTTAGCGCTTGCAGCAGGACGTTGGTTAAATGGTAGCCCAGCGGATTCAGTTGCCAAAGGTGATATTCCACCCAGAAACCGGTGAACGCCATCGGGTAGTATTGCGGGGTGGCGCCTGGCACAAACCAGATTTGCCAAAGACCTTTCAGAGAGTGCAACGTCAGGTTGCCAGTCACGTAATGATCATCGTCCCAAATGAACCCCGCGTGCCAAATTGGCTGGTAAGCGAGAATTGTGGCAACTACCAGAAAGAGGCCAAACAGCCACCACCGGTGCGGCGAAGAAGTTAGAAAATCAACAACCTTGTCCGGTCCGTGGCCTCGTGGAGCGGCCACCTTGGCACCGGCCAGGGTCGAAACGCTTCGCTGGTTCGATTTGGAATCCGGCGCGAATTTCATCCCGACCAGATTAAACAAACTCGGGAATCGGCTCAAGCTGGCTTGCTGAGAAGATAGAGTCCAAGGACGCCCGGAACCATGCGCAGCGAAAGCCCGTCCGCTATGTCGCCTGCGCTCGGCGGAATGAAGTCGAAACGTGAAGACGCAAAAAAAGAACCCCGGCAAAAGCCGGGGTCCTTATGAGAATTAAAGGATTTTTCTGTTAGCTGTTACGCCGACGCAGCGCGAGCAAACCACCCAGCAAACCCATTCCACACAGGGCCAGCGAGGCCGGCTCGGGAACAACTTGAGTGATCGCGATATCGGTATAGTCCACGGTAACGCCTGTTCCATCCCCATTTAAAATGAATCCCAGTCGGGCATAAGTTTCTGGGCCATTCGGGTCGGTACCGTACGCAGTGAAGGGAACCGTCACGGAGCCAGAGAAGACACCACCGCTGGCCAACTGGGTGCCATTCAATTGGGGTTCGTAAGCGCTAGGAGTACCAGTCTGGCCGTAGAAGCCGCTGCCCGCGTTGGCATACGAGCCAAGCTGGAGGTAAGTACCGGCGCTAATAGGGGATGACGTATCAACGTACCAGTTATAAGTAAGTTCGTAGCCGGCCGGGTTCGCAAAGGCGGCAGCCATCGCAGCGGTGAAGTTGGCGGCAGGGGCACCACTAACAGTGCTGGAATTAACACTTCCTGACTGGTAACCACCCTGCATAATAATGCTGACATAATTTTGGCCACCGATGGTAACCATGGAGGCGGCCGGGCTACCGCCGAATCCTGATTCCACCCAACCGTCAGGGGTGTTATCGGCGAAATCGAAAGTAACCGACTGGCCGAGCGCTTGAATTGTACCGAGAGTTACGGCAACTGCCGCTGTCCCCAAACCGATTAATATATTTTTTTTCATAAGACTATTGTTAGCGTTATTTCCGATTTTGTTAGTGTAATCCGATTTGTCCTTAATATAACAGATTTTGCCCTCTTGTCATGTCCCCAAAGTTAGGGACAAATTGCTATAAAGAGAAATGAGTGCTTTTCTCATAAGGTCGTTTTACTTTCGCGTTTACGGATATATGTTAACACAATTTTGGCGTTTGGGAATGGACAAAATTACGATTCTTTGTATAAAAAAGCACATTGCCTTTAATCTGTATAATTTCCTGATTATGAGATTGTTTCGTTAATTATTAAAATATTCTTTCTTTTACGTGACTAACGGTCTTCAGCACTTAGCGATCGAACGAACTGAGTGACCTGCAAAACAAGATCCAAGCACTTGCCGTGCCGTGAAATCTGGTTGACCACCGCGCTGCCAACGACAAAGGCATCTGCCACCGCCGCAACGGCTTTGGCCTGTTCCGGTGTCGAGATGCCAAACCCGACAGCGATGGGTAACTTTGTGTGCTTTCGGATCCTGGCAACTTGCTGTGCCAGATTGGACGCCACCTGCTTCTGCATCCCCGTAACACCTTCGCGTGAAACGTAATATATGAATCCACTGCCGCGTTTGACGATGAACTCCATCCGGTCCTCCGGCGTCGTCGGCGCCACCAGATAAATGTGGCAAAGGCCGTTCTTTCTCATCAGCGCCTCATAATTCTCCGATTCCTCGGGCGGCAAATCGAGCACCAGCAAACCGTCCACGCCTGCCTCGGCTGCGTCCTTGATAAACCGCTCCAAACCCACGCGGTGAATCAGGTTGAAGTAAATGTAAAGAATGATGGGAATTCCCGAGTGTTTGCGGATGGCGGCAACAGTGGCCAAAACCTTGGGCGGCGTGGTGCCGGATTCCAGGCCGCGTTGCGCCGCCAGTTGGTTTACCAATCCATCGGCCAGCGGGTCGCTGAACGGCACGCCCAGTTCCAGAATGTCCACACCCGCCTGGTCGAACGCCAATGCCAGCCCGCGCGTGGCCGCCAGATTAGGGTCGCCCGCCCCGATATAAACGATGAAACCCTTCCGGCCGGCGCGCTTGAGCCGCGCAAAGCATTCCTCAATGCGATTCATTCGCGCTATTCTATTCCGGAGGGACAAGTTACACGAGTCCCAAACTACCAAAATTTCGGAGGGACGAGTTACACGAGTCCCTGACTTCAGGATTTTGGGACTCGCATAGCTCGTCCCTCCGACTGTTCCTCCGATAGATTTGACCCCGCCGCCTTTTTTTTGCATCATTCCCACATGGCCAGCACGTTGGGGCAATTGTTCCGGATCACGACGTGGGGTGAATCCCACGGCGGCGGCGTGGGTGTGGTCGTGGACGGTTGTCCCCCGCGCCTCAAACTGACCGAGGCCGACATCCAGCCCGACCTGGACCGGCGGCGGCCCGGCCAGTCCAAAATCGTTTCGCCCCGCAAGGAATCCGACACGGTGCAAATCCTTTCCGGCACGTTCGAGGGCAGAACCCTGGGCACGCCGATTTGTCTGTGGGTGAAAAACACGGACGCGCGCCCCGAGGCCTACTCGGAAATGAAAACGAAATTCCGCCCGTCGCACGCGGACTTTACCTATTGGGTCAAGTACGGCATCCGCAACTGGCAGGGCGGCGGCCGGGCCAGCGCCCGCGAAACCGTCGGCCGCGTCGCCGCCGGCGCCATCGCCAAAAAAATCCTGCGCGAACGGTTCGGCGTCGAAACCCTGGCCTATGTCAAACAGGTCCGGAACATCATCGCCGACGTCAACCCGGACCGGGTGAAGTTCCAGGACGTCGAATCCAACATCGTCCGTTGCCCCGACCGGAAGACGGCGGAAAAAATGATCCGGCTGATTGAGAAAATGCGCCAAGCCGGCGACACCGTGGGCGGTGTGGTCGAAGGCATCGCGCGCGGCGTGCCCGCCGGCTGGGGCGAGCCGGTTTTTGATAAACTGGAAGCGGATTTGGCCAAGGCGATGCTGAGCTTGCCCGCCTCCAAGGCATTTGAAATCGGCTCCGGCTTTGGCGGCATTTTGTTGACCGGCCGGCAGCACAACGATCCCTTCCGCGCGAAACAGGGCAAGGTTTTTACCACCACCAACTTTTCCGGCGGCATTCAGGGCGGCATCTCAAACGGCCAGACGGTTTTTTTCCGCGTCGCCTTTAAACCGGTCGCCACCGTCATGCATCCGCAGGACACCGTGGACGTGCACTTTCACAACACCACGCTCCAGGGCCGGGGCCGCCACGATCCCTGCGTGCTGCCGCGCGCCGTGCCGATGGTCGAGGCGATGACGGCGCTGGTGCTCGTGGACCACGCCCTGCGGCACCGGGCACAATGCGGTTGACCTGGAGCAGCCTTGGGGATTGATTTTTGGACCGGCAGAAGCAATCTTAATTCAACATCGCAAATAACATGGCAGAAAAAGAAATCAACGAAATTTCGCGCGACGCCCGGGTTTTGTTCAACAAGGCCAACGAAGCCGCCCAACGGGAGAACCTCGATTACGCCATCGCGCTTTACAATCAAGTGCTCGAAAAGGAGCCGGGGTTTTTTGAGGGCCGCAAGGCGCTGCGCGAATTGCAGCTCAAAAAAACCGGCGGCGGCGGCGGCTTTTTCAAGAAAATGCTCAGCGGCGCCAGTTCCTCGCCGCTCGTCGCCAAGGGGCAAATCGCGTTGCGCACCAATCCCGCCAGCGCCCTCGCCCTCGCCGAGCAGATTCTGAACAGCGACCCGAACAGTTCTGCCGGACACCGCCTGGTCGTCCAGGCCGCGCAGTCGCTGGAATTGCCGCGCACCGGCACCATGTCCCTGGAAGTTCTGGTGAAGAATTCGCCCAAGGACAAAAGCCTGGCCATCGAATTCGCCGAGGCTCTTTCCGCCAGCGGCGGCGACACCCGGCAGGGCGAACGAATCCTCGCCGAACTCCTCCGCCATTCGCCCAATGACGGCGAGCTGAACCAGGCGCTGAAAAATCTCTCCGCGCGCCAGACGATGGACGAGGGCGGTTACGCCGCGCTGGAAGGCGGCAAAGGCTCCTATCGCGACATCCTGAAGGACAAAAAGGAGGCCGTCTCGCTCGAACAGGAAAAACGCGTCGTGAAGACCGAGGACACCACCGAACGGCTCATCGGCGAATACGAAGCGCGCCTGGAGACCGAACCGAAAAACCTCAAGCTCATCCGTTCCCTCGCCGAGCTTTACACGCAAAAGAATCAATTCGACCGCGCCCTGGAACTGTTCAACCGCGTCAAAAATTCCGACATGGGCGGCGACTCATCCCTCGAACGCGCGATGGCCAACACCGTCGTGCGGCAGTTCGACTTTCAATTGGAGAAACTCGATCCCGCCGCGCCCGATTTCGCCGAACAGTCGGCCAAAATCCAGGCTGAAAAATTAAATTATCAGGTCACCGAATGCCAGCAACGCGCGGAAAAATATCCGACAGACCTGGTCATCCGGTTTGATTTGGGCCAGTTGTATTTTCAGGCGGGCAAAATCAACGAGGCAATTGCCGAATTTCAAAAGGCACAGCAAAATCCGCACAAACGACTGGCCGCGATGAGTTATCTCGCGCAATGTTTTGCCAAGGGCAAGAAGTTCGACATGGCCGCGCGCAAGCTCCAGGACGCCATCAAGGAGAAACCCGTTTTTGACGACGAAAAGAAGGAACTGGTTTACAACCTCGGTTGCGTGCTCGAAAACATGGGCAAAAAGGAAGAAGCCATCGTGCAGTTCAAACTCATTTATGAAGTGGACGCGGGCTACAAGGACGTGGCCGCCAAGGTGGACGCCTCTTACGACGGCCAGTGAAGTCCGGTGGAGCACGTAGCCGCCAAAATCAGGTAGGGACATCGCGCTGCGATGTCCGCCGGTGGGGCGAGAGTCCTCAAGCCGCAATCAAACCCGTAGCCGCCGTGGTCAAACGGCGGACCCCGCTGTAGCGGCGCGTCTATGACCGCCGCCATTCCCCGAAAAGTGGACATTGAAAATTCCGAACTCCCAACTCCTAAACCGCATCCAGCGGACTGCGCACGCCCAAACCACCCTGGTTAAGAACGTGTGTATAGATCATTGTCGTGCTCAAATCGGCGTGGCCCGGCAACTCTGGTATCGTTCGAATATCCTGCCCGCGTTGCAAAAGATGCGTCGCAAAACTGTGGCGGAAGGCGGAGTAGTGTTTCACCCGCATCACTTCCCGCACTTGTTCCAACAACTTGAGTTTGGGATTGGGCAAACCAGTTCCGCCCCGCCCGAACCCTTCCATGTGTCCCCAAGTCGTTTTTGCCGTTGACTTTCCTGAGAAAACTCCATAGTTTTATGAAGAATACTAATAAATGCAGGTATGAATTCCCGGTTTGTCACCTATTATCTGCTTAGTAGGAATTCTTTCCTACTAAACAATTAGTTAGGCATCGTGAGAGCGTCAATCATATGAGATCACCATTCTCGCTGATTTTATTTGCTGCTATTATATTGTTGTCGCCCGGTTGTGTGATGACTCCAGCAGATACAGCAGTTAGGAGGCTCAACCACGATGCCGAGGCTTCTGGCAGCCCATATCGCTACCGTCTCACGAAAGATAGTGTGTTTGGTGGCAGCGTTGTTGAGAAGTATAGCATTGTTTCACCTGACGGCCAGCAGACAAACACTAGCCCAAGATTATCGCAGAGTCCCACGAAATGAATACGATGCCTAACAAATCGCTGCAGGCAACGCGGGATGGCGGTTCCAGTTCCGCTTTGCGGTTCATGCGGGTTGGTCCCGCGTGCCTGAGCTCTGGACGTTAGGCAGCATTACACTTTATGAGACTATTATCATTCATCGTTTGTTTGGCTGTCATTGGAATCATCGGCTGCAAAACGGAAGACTCCGCAATGAAGGCTTTACCCGGCCGGCGGATGGCAGAGATGGACGTTATATCATTGGCGGGGACTGCAATTCGACCAGCAAGTTGGATATTCATATCATACGAGTTTTACAAATGGTGTTTGGGAGGTTTCATGTATAGACAAACAAGACCGCAGAATGAATTGGCATGGTAATTGCGACAATCCAGGATGCTGACGGGAAGATCAAGCTGGTTAATCGGCCGTGAAATATGAACGATATGCTGCCTAACAAATTGCTGCAGGAAACAGCCGCTGCCCCTGCCAGTTGCGATTGATTTTATGAGTTTTGCTTGTCATCACTGCATTCAATCGCCGAAGTGAGGCGGGCGGCTGTGCCTGAGCTTTTGACGTTAGGCGGCATGAGCGCACCACTAATTTAGTAAACCATACAAACAAAAAGGAGACATACCATGAAGCAGACATTACAGAAATTCGGACACTGGACGCCCGCGGCCTTCTGCGCGTTCATTTGCCTCAACGCCTTGTTTATTGCACCAACGAGCGGGAATGTCGAATGGTGGAAGCCAGTATTCTTTTCTTTCCTGCCGATGTGTTTCTTTTTTGTCGGTTCCGCCACATCGCAGATGCAGAAGGAGATTCAGGAGTTGCGGAAGCAGGTCGCGGATTTGCAGAGCAAGCAAGTGAGTTCACATGATGCTGCCTAACAAGTCGCCGGAGCCAACCGCCGTTGGCGCTGTGCAGTTCCGCTGTCGCGGTTCACGCCGCGAGTCGGCGGTGGCTCAGCTTTCTTCGTTAGCCAACTTACCTCGCCATGCGCACAAAAATAATCCTTATCGCACTGTGGTTCGGCTTTCGCAACGCAGGTCTGGCTCAGAACGACACTTTTGACACTTTTGATTGGCTGTGCCCGGTGAGCTTCACAGCTACTAATGCAGCACCTAATTACGTCAGTGCGCCCAAATCTGTGCCTGTTATCAGCATTCTTCCCGAGAACATTGTCGCAGACAGCGTTCAGTTGGTTCGATTTTCGACGAATACCTTCGCTGTCAAGTGGACCTATACTGAGGCAGGTGCAAGGAGGATGCTGACATTCTGGGAAGCGCATGTGGGCCAGACAGTTTGCACCGAGGTCGGAAGTTATAAATTTACTGGAGTAATCGCTCCTTGCTTCCGGCCTCAGTCTTTCCAGCCCATGCCAGGTTGTGCAACGTATTTCGAATGGCGAGAGGGTTGGCTCAAACATCGGACCGACAAGTTTTGTGGCGTGAGTAGGGACGACGCGAAAAGGATTATGGCGGGCTTGAAAAACGGGTGACAAAGTTGGCGAACAACGCGCTTGAACCAACGGCCACTGCCCTATGAGATTTGAACGAGAAATGAAATTCGATTATTGTCATAGCATTTGGAACCTGGCTGCCCGTGGCCGTGGTTCAGCTTTGGAACGTTAGGCGACACTAGATCATCAACATTATGAAACTCCCGATTCGTTGGATTCTGGTTTCGGTGGTGGCCTGTGCTATTGGTTCGCTCGCCACCTATCGAATCGTTTATCACCGCGGTTATGAGAGCGGTTACAGGAACGGTGTCGATACTGCTATTGGGGAAGGCTCTTTCGGCCGAAGCGCCGGCGCTCTCGGAGTGTTGCAGTCCCTTCGGGCTGGTAATGTTCCGCTTGCCACTCGCGTTCTGGAGAGGATTTGCTTTGACGCGGCACACATATTTTATGAAAAGCCGGCTCCCACGGGAGAGGCCCGTCGATGGGTGAGCGCACAACGGTTGATGTGGTATCCCGGCCCCGCCGAGGCCAGGGTACTTGCGCAAGAGTTGTCGCAGTATCGTGCCACTTATCGAACCAATAGCGCAGATTGGAGTGATATGGAGCGGAAGCTGGCAGCCGAGTTGGCGAAGATAAAATGACTTTGCCGCCAGCCACCGCCTTTCAGCCCTTGAGCGCATTTTCACGGTTGACATCTTCGGTCTCGCATGGCTCAGTGGCCGCCCGCGGCGCAGAGAGTGCCGCACGAATCGAACCTTGAACCCAGGAGACTAATCATGAAAAAAGCGGAATTGAAAAACTTCGGAAAGCCAGACGAAGTCCGTCAGTTTCCCAACGGACAGGTAGATGTGGTCAAGATCGGTGGCGCGACCGTTGGGCGTGCCGTCCTCAAGCCGGGCTGGCGCTGGTCCACGTCCGTTCAGCCTATCGCCAAGACCAGGAGCTGCGAGGCGGCGCATTTTCAATATCACATTTCAGGTGTGCTGCGGATCCGCATGGATGATGGGACGGAGCTTGATTGCAAGCCGGGCGACGTTTCCCTGTTGCCTCCGGGCCATGATGCATGGGTCGTTGGCAGCGAGCCCGTCGTTGTGGTTGATTTCCAGGGCATGGTGGATTACGCAAAGTCGCTGTAATGCCGGGCACTGGTCGCCGTGCCAATATGAATGACTTGCCGCAAGACTTTGCTGGCGCGCTGAAGAACGCCGGTCTGGCGGCCTTCTTCGCCGATTGCACCAACGCGCATCGCGGCGAATATCTGAAATGGATTGCCGGGGCAAAACGGCCTGAGACAAGAAAGGCCCGAATCGGGAGAGCCATAATAATGCTCACGGAAAAGCGCGCCGAGGAAGCACGCACAAAGAAGCCCGGTTGAAATCAAAGGTTTCTCGTTCGAACAAATCCAGCGGAAACTGGCAATCGAATGAGCGGTTAAATCCGCTGCTCGTCCAGGTCAATCACATCCACGAACGTCTTGACGTCGTCACGGTGCAAGCCGTGGCATTGTTCCTTGCGCATTTTCAATCGCGCCAGGGCGGCTTCATCGCCCGGCAACGGCCGGCTGAGCATGTCCTTGGCGTAAGCCGCCTTATCGGCCGCGGATTTTTTCACGTTCTGTCGGACCCAGTCGCAGACCTGGCCGTCGGTGAGAGATTTTTTCACCACGTCCATCATCTGCTCGTGCGTGACACCGGCGTATTTGAGCCACATCGCGTCGAAACCCTTGCCAAGATTTTCCTGATAATCGGAGTGCAGTTGGCCCGCCAGGTGCAGGCGGATTTTGTCAACGTAACGCGGCAGATACATCCAGCCGTCCATTGTTTCGCGCGGGCTGCGCGGATAAATGATGTCGCTCATGCGCCCATCATTCCCATCCCGTCGCAAACTGTCAACTGCGCCGGAAAATAAAACAGGTCGCGCGCAGGCCGCGAAGCAAGCAAAGTCGAAATTCGGTTGAAAAAAATCCCCGCCCGGCCATCTTCCGTCCATGCAACCATTCGATTATGACGTGGCGATTCTGGGCGGCGGCAGTGCCGGCTATGCGGCAGCCCGTACCGCGGCCAGCGCGGGTTTGAAAACCGTCGTCGTCGAGGGTGGCGAGAAGGTCGGCGGATTGTGCATCCTGCGCGGTTGCATGCCCACCAAGGCCTTGCTCTACGCCGCGGAAGTGATGCATCTGGCCAGCCACCCCGAACCGTGGGGCATTCGCGCCGGAAGGGTCGGCTTCGATCTCAAGAAGGTGATGGCGCAAAAAAACAGGCTGATCAAGGATTTTGCCGATCATCGCGTGAAGCAGCTCAATGCCGGAAAGTTCGAATTCATCCGGGCCAACGCGCGATTTGTGGATGCGCACACAGTGGAATTGAATTCTCTTTGTAGCAGCGGACGTAAGTCCGCTCATTCTTCAAAATTGGAAGTTGAACAGAGCCGACTGACGTCGGCTGCTACACTCCGATCAAAAAACTTCATCATCGCCACCGGTTCCACCATTGCGCCGTCGCCGCTGCCGCAACTCAACGAAACAGGGTTCATCACCAGCGACGATGCGCTGGTGCTCAAGCGGCTGCCGAAGTCGCTGATTGTTCTCGGCGGCGGCGCGGTGGCGTGCGAGTTTGCCCAGTTTTTCGAGCGCTTCGGAGTCAAGGTCACGCTCATCCAGCGCAGTGAACATATTTTGAAGGAATTTGATTCCGATGCGGCAGCGGAGATCGAAAAGGTCTTCCGGAGGGAAGGCATGAAAGTTTTTACCGGCACCAGGCTCGTGGATGCGAAGCGAAAGGGGACACTTAAGACTGTTGCGTTTGAACACGAAGGGAAAACGGTTGCTGTTTCCGCCGAGGAAATCTTGTTTGCACTCGGGCGCGTGCCCAATACGGCGTCGTTGGATCTCGAAAACGCCGGCGTGAAAACCGACAACGGGCGCATCATCACGAACGAGCTGATGCAAACCAGCGTGCCGCACATTTTCGCCGGAGGCGATTGCACCGGGCCGCATGAAATCGTTCACATTGCCGTCCAGCAGGGCGAAATTGCGGCGCACAACATCACCAATCCAAGCGCGCTGCGCCGGATGGATTATCGGTTGCTGATTTCGGTTGTGTTCACCGAACCGCAGGTGGCCTTTGTGGGTTTGACGGAGAAGGAGGCAAAAGCGCGCGGTATTCCTTATCTGGCGGCGAGTTATCCGTTCAACGACCACGGCAAATCACTCATCATGGAGGCCAAGGACGGTTTCGTAAAATTGCTGGCGGATCCGAACTCCGGCGAAATCATCGGCGGCGCCTGTATCGGTCCGGTGGGCGGCGAACTCATTCACGAGATTGTCGCAGCGATGGCCAAACGCATGACCGTTCACGAACTGGCTGCAATGCCGCATTATCACCCGACGCTGGCGGAGATCTGGACCTATCCGGCGGAGGAACTGGCGGAGAAAGTCCTGTGATTCAGTTTGGTTTTGCCGGTCTGGCGCGGCGCGAAACGAGCCATTGGATTGAAAACGGAATCAGCCAGAACAGATTCAGCCAGAGCCAATGATTGTTTATGAACTCGGCCGAGCGGCGAAACAAATTAGGCATGAGAAATTGTCGGGCGATTTCGTTATTGGCCTGTGCGGCCCAGGCAAACTGGCCGAGGGCAAAATCGTGTGCCAGCGCGAACATTCCTGCCGCCGCGTTCCAGGCGACGGCAAAGCAACCCACGGCCTGCCAGCCAATCGTCAGCCCGCCAAAAAACGCCCAGACGCCCAAAGCGATACCGCCGAGGGCAAATATCCCCACGGACAGGCCGCCCAGTGACAGTATGCCGATGGACAAGCCGCCGAGGCTCAACGGCGCGATCGCCAATCCGCCACACGCAAACAATCCGCCGATCGCCGAGTGGCCCACGGCAATCCACGCCTTCACCGGCTTTTTCAGGATCGCAAACCGGTCGCCGATGCGGATATGGATGAGTGGCAGGCCGAACAAGCTCAAATGGCTGCGATATTCCCACGCCGGTTTGGGAAAGACGCCGGCGTATTCCTGCGCCAGAATTCGTGAGTAATATTGGCGACCCTTGCGTGATGAAGCGGCGCTAAGAATAACAATTGCGGGCAGGAAAATCAGGAGCAGACAGGTAGCGAAGAGGCCGGACAAATACGAACGGTCAGGCTGGTTCCGGGTCAACCACAAGACGATTGCCGCCAATGGGATGAACAAGGCCAGGGTAATCGCGCCGACTTTTCCGAACAGGGATTTGACACCGGCGCGTTCCTCACCCGACTGCGCTCCGGCCAGCATGACACGGTAAGCGATGTAATTGGGCACAAAGAAAATTAACGGACCCAACCAGACACCGAACAAACCCATGACACCGGCGGTCTTCGCGGTCGCGCCTTTTGCCGCCACGCCAACCACCGCCGCCTTGGCGGAAATCGTGAGTCCGGGCAGCGAAGCCAGGACGGCCAGGGTGAAGGCCTTGCCCGGATTTGTCCGTTCGAGCGCGCCTTCCACAAACGCCAGCACCTGTTCCTGCAACAGTTTTCGTCCGCGTGACAGCCGTTGATGTACGGCGTCCTCGCTCAATTCCAACGCCTGCGCCACGCGCTCGACGGACTGGTGTTCGCGGTAAAACAACACCATCGGTTCGCGGTAGGTTTCGGGAATGGTTTGCAGCGAACGCCAGAGAATGGCCTCCTCTTCCCGGCTCATGACGTAATCGGGCGGCAACGGTTCCGGGGCGTGCGATTCGGAGAGATTTTCCAGCGGCTCGGCGTCCCGCACCGGCTCGCGGCCTTCCCGACGGAGAAAGCCGTTGATGCGGTTGCGCGCAATGCCGCAAAGCCAGGCGCGAAGCTTGTCGCGTTCACGCAGGTGGCTGAGGTGTTTCCACGCGGTGATGAAGGTTTCCTGCGCCAGATCCTCGCTCTGGCCGAGGCTGCCGGTGGCGCTGTAAGCCAGCGAACAAATGAGCGATTGATAGCGCGTAATAATCCGGCCAAAGGCGTCGCGGTCGCCGGACAGGGTTTCGCCCACCAGATCGGCATCGGTTGGAATCGCGAGGGACATGGCTTTTGTGGTCATCATACCACGCATAAGTGGTCGATCAGCGGAATAACTGACAAACTATCTGGCAGTTTGATCCACGAACTTGTTACCGCACCGGCTGGTCATCCGGTCCCGGCCGAAAAAATCCACTTACCGAGCTTTCGGTGCGAACATCTGCGCGGCCATTTTCATTCCGGCGATCTGCAGGTCGCGCTGTGCCTTTTGGAAACCCTGAAAAGCCGCGAGTTGTTCCGCAGTCAGAATCTGCTGCGCTTGCGTGAGGAATTGCTGGTCAAACCGCTCCTTGTCCTGTGCGAATCGGTTGATGTTATCCTCGTTGAACATTGAGGCGAAATCGCCATTGGCCATGCCGGGCTTGTTGTTCAAATCGGTCGTCCATTTGAAATTGCTGCGCGCGTCACCCATGGCCTGAATCAATTGGTCCTGCTGCCTGGCATTCAACGCCGTCGCCGTTCCGGCCAGTTGCTCGTTGAACTGGCTGACCGTCGTCCGGTCGGGAAGCGTTTTCTCATAAGTCTGGAACGTCTGATAGTTCGCATCACCCAGAAATTGTTTGATCTGGCTTTCGATATCGTCGGTCTGGCTCTTGACCTGTTTTGCCAGATCGGCGCGCTGTGCAGCGTCCAGGGTGTTATCCAGCATCGAGAAACCGGCATCTGTGCCGGCGAACGCTTTCTTTTCGAGCAAATCCTTCAGCGCAGCGGTTTGCTCCGGCGTCAGGTTCAGTTGTTGAAACAACGAGCCGTATTGCTTGTCCAGCATGGGTCCGATGACCGCTTTTTGCTGCGACTTGATCATCTCCCGCATCGTCGGGTTCTTGAAGATCGCGGCATAAGCTTGCATGGGGCTGTTGGTTTTCGCCACCGCCAGCGATTGTTCCAGGTGTTCGGCCTTTTTTGATTGTTCCGCTGCGCCGGCCTCGGTTTCGGCCAATATCTGCTGTAAAATTTTCTCATTCGCCGCGGCAAATTGGGCGTGCTCGATGGCCTCGCTTTGCGTCTGCAACTCCGCCTTTTCGGCGGCCAGTTGGGTTTCGGTTTGCGCGAGTTGAGCGGACTGGCTTTTGATTTGGTTTTGCTGATTCAGACACCACGCGCCGAGCGCAATCGTCGTGATGGCCAGAAGGGTGATGACAAGATTCTTCATAGAAGGGCGCATTGGAATGCTACCACCGCACGAGCGGCCGGCCAGCACAAAAAGCGGTAGTGGTCCTGATTTAAGGAGCGCGGCTTTTATGCCGCTTCAGCGTCCATTGCATTGATGCGTTGAAGCGGGCTGAAGCCCGCGCTCCGGAGACAAATTTGGACACTTCCCAAAAAAGCAGCGGGCTTTTCACGGTTTTACCCGCAAAATTGCGGAAAGGGCGGCGGGGATTTCCTGACGCAATGTCCGACCGGCAGTTGCGTTCTGATTTGCCTTACCCCGATTGTCCGGTCAAAGCGGGAACGGCATTGGGTTGAAGGTTGTCCGGCAGAGATGGGCCCCTGGACGGGGCATCCAGTGTTTCCCGAATCAACTGCGCCACCTGCAGTGGTTGATAAGGCTTGGCCAGAAAGGTGACGGCCTCGTGACCGAAGTCCCGGCCCACAAAGGCGGAAGTGTATCCGCTGGCATAGATCGTTTTCAAATCAGGCTTTCGGCGTTTCAATTCGACAGCCAGTTCATCGCCCGTCATACCGCCGGGCATAATCATGTCGGTGATAAGCAAATCAATCCGGCCGCTGTGCTCGTCCCAAACCAGCAATGCTTCGGAACCGGAAGAAGCGGTCAAAACGCGATAGTGATATTGTTGGAGAACCTCCTGCATCAGATCCAACAGATCCTTTTCATCCTCAACCAGAAGAATGGTTTCCCGGCCACCTTTAACCATCTCGGTTTCCGAAGGGGAACCGGTCGAAAGGTGGCTGGTTTCACCGGCGACCGGGAAAAACACTTTGAAAGTGGTCCCCAGGCCGACCTTGCTCTGGACTTCAATCCAGCCGTGATGTTGTTTGACAATGCCGTAAACGGTGGCCAGCCCCAGTCCCGTTCCCTTCCCCACCTCCTTGGTGGTAAAAAATGGTTCAAAAATCCGCTGCAACACGCTGCGCTCCATGCCGCACCCGGTGTCGGCAACGGATAAACAGATGAACCGGCCCGTATGAGCCTCGGGATGGAGTTTTACATAAGGGGAGTCGGTTTCAACGGCAGAAGTCTCGATGAGGAGTTTGCCGCCCTTGGGCATGGCATCCCGCGCATTGACCGCCAGATTCATTACAATCTGTTCGACCATGGCGATATCGGCGGCAATGCGCGGCAGGTCGGGGCCACAGCGGACTTCCAGGCCGATGTGCTCGCCGAGCATTCGCGGCAGCATGTATTCCAAATTGTGCAGCACGTGGTTCAAATCCAGAATCTTGGTCCGATAGACCTGCTTGCGGCTGAACATGAGCAAATGCCGGATGAATCCAGCCGCGCGTTCCGAGGCGGCGGAAATCTGCTTCAGGGATTTTACCGAATCCGCGTCCAGCGACGCCGCGTTGAGCAGCAACCCGGCATGCCCCTGGATGATGGTCAAAATATTATTGATATCATGCGCCACACCGGCGGCCAACTGGCCGATGGATTCCATTTTCTGGGATTGCCGCAACTGCGCCTCCAGCGCCAGACGCGCGGTAATGTCCTCAACCGTCACCACCATGCCGTCAATCTTGCCGCCGGCGTCAAAAAGTGGCGCGGCATTCACGGAAAGCAGGGGGTGATCCCGACTGGTAACATCACCGTCAGTCCGCGCGCCAGCGTTAACGGCGTAACAGGCATCGTGGACCGGCTGTCCCGAATCGAGGATTTGTTTCAAAGTGGAGGCCGGTCCGGACAATGGATTGCCCTCCGAATCGGTCAGATGCCAGTCCAAAACACTGCATAAATTCCGGGTAATGGCGTCCTTGGTCAGGCCAAGAATCTTTTCCGCCTGCAGATTGGCAAAGGTGATTTTTCCCGATTGGTCGGCGACCACGATGCCCACGGGGCTGGTTTCCATGATGCGGCCGATAAGATCGCGCTCCCGGCGAAGGTGTTCCTTGGCGTACTGGCCCTGGATCGCATACCGGATGGC
This sequence comes from uncultured bacterium, assembly GCA_963708305.1. Taxonomy (GTDB): domain Bacteria; phylum Verrucomicrobiota; class Verrucomicrobiia; order Limisphaerales; family UBA11358; genus UBA11358. The sequence goes on from CAVPSH010000001.1 coordinate 487,670, forward strand.
GCGGTCCAGTTTGTCGGCGTCAAGCTGGCCCTTGATCAGATAGTCGGCAGCCCCGGCCTTCATGGCTTCGATGTCAATTTCGTGATCACCCTGCCCGGTCAGCAAAATAATGGGCGACCGGTCATTGAGGGATTTGGATTCCCGCAACAATTCGAGGCCCGTCCGGCCACCCAGACGATAGTCCAACAAACAGATGTCGTGTTCGTGACGATGCACGGCGGCCAGGGCGGCGTCATAATTATCCACCCATTCGAGCTGATACCGGCGATCCCTGATTTCGGAAATCAGATTGCGAGTGATGACATAATCATCCTCATCGTCATCCACCAGCAGGACTCTGACGGGGGCATCGGCCATACGCGGGGTTATGTTAGTCGTTCGGCAGTTCGACGACTTCAAACCAGTATTGGCCGAGGACTTTGATCAACTCGACGAGCGATTTGAAGGTGACGGGTTTGGTCACGTAGGAATTCACGCCCAGGTCGTAACTCCGCAGGATGTCCTCCTCCGCCTTGGAAGTGGTGAGAACGACGATGGGAATCCGGCGCAGAATGGGGTCCGCCTTCATTTCCTTGAGGGCCTCGCGCCCATCTTTGCGCGGCATGTTCAAGTCGAGCAGGATCAGGCCCGGCAATGGTTTGCCATTCAAATTCTCGTAGCGACCCCGGCGGTGGAGGTAATCCAACAATTCCTCCCCGTCTTCGACGCAATGCAGTTCATTGGCCAGGCGGTTTTGCGCGAACGCGTCGCGCGTCAACTGGCGATCATCCGGGTCGTCGTCGGCCAATAGAATCGTAATCATTTTCCCTTCCTTACTCATGGTTTTCTCCTGTGTTTGGTGGTTCCTTGGGATGGGTCACCGGCAACGTCACAATGAATGTGGTGCCCTCGCCGGGTTTGCTTTTGGCGGTGATTTCGCCGTGATGGAACAGCACAATTTTTCGTGCGATGGCGAGTCCCATGCCCGTGCCTTCATACTCATTACGCGAGTGCAACCGTTGAAATACGTTAAAAATCCGGTCCAGGTATTTTTCGTCAAAGCCAATACCGTTGTCACTGACCGTCAAACGACAAAGCTTTTTCATAACCGCCGTGCCTCCGTCCGACGAAGGTCCGGTAATGATTTGCGCGGCGACTTTTACGACGGGCGGCAAGTCGGGACGGCGGAATTTGAGGGCATTGCCAATCAGATTTTGAAACAACTGGCGCATTTGAAGCGCTTCGGCATCAATCAGCGGAAGGGTCTCCACTTCGACGCGGCCCTTGACCAGTTCAATCCGCCCTTCCAGATCATTGATGACTTCACGGGCAACCTCTGCCAGATCCACCTGGACGAACGGCCGGGCCTTGGTGGTGACACGCGAAAAAGTCAGCAAATCATTGATCAGCGTCTGCATGCGTGTGGCCGCCTTCTGCATCCGTTCCAAATAATCACCCGATTGCGCGTCCAGTTTCGCGCCCCCCTGATCCTTGAGCCGCTCGCCGAAAACCACGATTTTTCGCAACGGTTCCTGCAAATCGTGCGAGGCCACATAGGCAAAATCCTGCAGCTCGCGGTTGCTGCGCTCAAGCTGGGTCGTGAACTGGCGCAATTTTCCTTCGCTGACCCGCAAGGCGTTCTCGCTTTTTTTCAAATCGGTAATATCGGTGTTGATGCCGAAAACCTGCCAGCGGTTTTCTGTCAGCTTATGAATGGTTATGAATTCCTGCATCCAGTGCTCGATTCCATGCTTGTCAGTGCAACGAAATTCATTGCGATAAAACGGCGCGCTGTTGAGGAAGGCCTCCCGGGCAACCTGGTGCATCTGATTGAAATCATCCGGGTTACGGCTCTCACTCCAGACCTGCTGGTAAGTCTTGTCCGGTGGCACATTAAGCGGAAACACCTCCTGGGCCGCCTCTTCATTCAACACGGGGTAGTTCCAGCGGAAGATCGTCAGTTCTTCCCCGACCCGTTCCCGCCATCCCGCGGGCGCCTCCACTTCTCCGCGATTCAGGATGCAACGCGTGCTCCGCATGACTTCACGCAGCCGCTCCTCACTCTCTTTCAGAGCCTCCGTGGCCTGTTTCTGTTCGGTGATGTCGCGGCCAATGCCCACCAGCCCGATAATCTCCTGGTTTTGATCGCGTAAGGGCAACTTGCTGGTCAACAGCCACCGCTTCCCGCGCGAGTCGTCCAGGAAATACTCCTCCCGGTTGGTGACCGCCTGGCCTTGAATCACCTTCATGTCGTCGGCATAGAATTTTTCGGCAATTTCACGGGGAAAGAGGTCGAAATCGGTTTTGCCGATGGCCTCGGCCTCGGTCTGGCAGTGATAGTTTTTCAGGTCAGCCGGATTGGCCAGGATTTTCCGACCGGCGGTATCTTTGGCGTAGATGCAGTCCGGCAGATTGTTAACCAACGTTCGCAGCAAGGATCGTTCCTGCGCCAGCACCTCCTCCATCCGTTTGCGTTCGGTGATGTCCCGGCCGAGGCCGATGAATCCGATAACCTTGCCTTGCGTATCGCGCAAAATCACTTTGGTGGTTGCAACCCAGCGATTTTTCCCTTGCTTGCTTGCATCAACGGTAGGCCCTTCATGGTTGTGTAATCCTCTGCCCGAACGAACCATCTGTTCTTCTTCGGCACGGTATCGCGCTGCCAGTTCGGGCGGGAAGAGGTCGAAATCCGATTTTCCTATGATCTCATCGGGAGAGGAGAATCCCATCTGGCGCGCCACGGCCATGTTGGCCAGGATAAACCGGCCTTCGGCATCCTTGGTATAAACATAATCCGGCAGGTTGTCGATCAGGGTGCGCAACAGCAGACGTTCTTGTGAAATCTCGGCGGTACGCACGGCAACCCGTTTCTCCAGCTCGTCGTACGACTGGCGCAGCGCCTCTTCTGCCCGTTTCTGCTCCGTAATGTCCCGATTGAGGCCCACCAAACCTATGACCTTGCCCTCCTTGTCCCGCAGCGGCACCTTGGTGGTGGAAGTCCAGCCGATTTCGCCGTTGGGCAGGATCTGCTTCTCAGTCTTGTTGATCAAGGGCTGGCCGGTCTGCATGACCCGTTGCTCATCTTGATAGAATTCCTCGGCTTTTTCCGAAATGTTAAAATCAGAGTCCGTTTTACCGATGGCCGAAGCCGGATTTTCCACACCCAGGCGGTGGGCGAGGGATTTGCTGAGTTTGATGAACCGGGATTGTGTGTCTTTGAAATAAATCCGGTCTGGAATATTCTCCAGAATGGCCTCCAGCAGCCGATGGGGGTCTGTCATCGTTCCCTCCTGACCTTTTCCCTCCGCGGCGGCATGACCGGGCAGATTGTCAACCGAGGCCCGGAGGGAATCCCGTTCGCGGATCAATTGCGCGTTTTCCTTCGCCAACCGCGCATTCTCGTCACGGAGATTCTTCTGCGGTGCGGCGGCCAATGACCGCTCCAGAACATCCGTGGCCAGTCCGTTATTCGAACCAAAAGCGCCGCCAGACAGTGACGTTTTTTTGCGTTGAAGCGGCTTCATGTTAATTCATTCAAATCCCGGTTCCGTTGAGGCCATTCGGGTTGGCTTAAACACTAGCAGTTTAAGTGCCTTTTCCGCGCAAATCCGTCAGCGTTATTCCCCTCTGCCGTCTCATGCAATTTTTGTCTCCAAATAGGACAAGGGGAATCCCAGGCGAAGCTTCCCCTCCGCACCAAATCTTCAAATGGCACATGAATCAAAACCGCTTTAACACCTCTTCCGGCGTAAAACCATGAAGTTTGACGACCTTGTGCCGCGATTTGTGACCGCGCACCAATTCGATGGAACTGCGCGCGCAATCCAACCGTTCGGCCAGCAAACGGACCAGCGCTTCATTCGCGGCGGCATCCACCGGCGGCGCGGTGACTCGGATTCGCAATTCGTCGCCGACCCCGCCGTGGGGAATGATTTCATTGGCGGACGCGCGCGGCTGGAGTTTCACGGAAAGCAGGACGCCGTCCGACTGCGCACGAAGAAAATTGGGGATAACCGTAGCCGCCATTTCAGGAGCGACCAATCATTTGTCCTCCGGGTTGATGTACCGGAATGTCACCGCCGCCAGCGCGCCGCCCGCGAAATTGGCGACCAGATAGATCCACAGATTGGCGGTCTTGGCCAGATGCATGACGGTGATGCCCAAGGCTACGGCAGGATTGAATGCGCCGCCGGAAACCCCACCGAGGGCAAAAGCCATCACCATGACCGTAAAACCGATGGCCAGCCCGAAATAGGAATTGCCCGCCGTGGCTTTCGCCGTCGCGACATTCAATACCACGTAGGCGAGCGCAAAGGTTCCTATTAACTCGGCGACGAGCGCGGGAAAAATTCCCGGTTCCTGCGGCATCACCGTCGGGTCCCCTTTGAGAAACAACACCGCCATCGCAGCCAGGATGCCGCCGGCGAGTTGTGAACCCATGTAGGGGAGAACATCCGACTGCGGACAGCGGCCGCGCAGCCAGACCGCCAGCGTGACGGCCGGATTGTAATGGCCCCCCGACACATGACCGCCGGCATAAACCATAATCATCAACGCTGAACCGATCGCCAGCGGCGCAATCGTGCCGGCATCCGGATTGATAACTGTCATGCCAACAGTCAGCACGAGAAAGAATGTGCCGATGAACTCAACCAGATATTTTTTTGCAGTCATATTCATGGATGGATCATTTGATAACTGACGAAGGCGATGTTCCGGCTGTCCGGTGACCAGGACGGAACGTTGATGGTCCCCTGCCCGCCGTACAATTTCGCCACCACCTGGATTTTCCCGCTGGCCAGCGACATGAGCCGGATCATCACGTCCTGACCCGGCGGATGGCCCTTCACTTCCCTGGCATAGGAGAGAAAAACAATCCAGCGGCCGTTCGGCGACGGATGCGCAAACCAGTTGTTATAGTCGTCGGACGTGACTTGTTCCTGGTCCGAGCCGTCCGGCTTCATCCGCCAGATTTGCATCAAACCGGTGCGCTCGGAATTGAAGTAAATGTATTTTCCATCCGGCGAATAATCCGGACCATCGTCCAAACCCGGCGCCGTGGTCAGCCGCTTTTCCTTCCCGCCATTGGCCGGAATGGTGTATATGTCGAATTCCCCATTGCGCTCGGCACAATACGCGAGCGTTTTGCCGTCAGGCGACCAGCCATGCCAATACGAAGGCGCGAGTTTTGTCATCAGGCGGGGTTTGCCGCCGGAAATCGGCAACACATAAATGCGCGATTTGCCGTCCTTGGTCTGGTCACTGATGGCGAATCGGTCGCCATCGGGTGAAAGGCCATGGTCATTGTTGCATTGCGTCTGCCCGCCGGTGTTGAGCAGCTCCGGTGTGCCGCCCTTGACCGGCAGTTTGTAAATCCGTCCCTTATTGTTGAAGAGAAAATACTTTCCGTCCCGCGACCAGTTCGGCGCCTCGATGTGATCCCGCGTATGATAAACCACCTGCCGGTCCGTGGAAGCGACTTCAACCGTCTCCAACGCGCTCTCAATAACTGCCTGATTGTTGGTTCCAGCCGGGATGGACTTGAGTTCAACGTTTGAGAAAATTGCCTGCTCGCTGGTCCTGTTGTCGTGCGCGCAAACACCAAGGCCGACATAAAACGGCTCCTTGAATTGAATCCGATACATGGCGCCCGCGGGGTGCAACGCTTCTCCCGCCGCGGCCACGGACATGGTCACATGGTCGCCGTGCTTCTCAATGCCCACCCGCGCGGGCCCGGAAACGTCCGACTGGATTTCATGCGTCGTGTCGCCGGCGGTTTCGCGGTATTGCAGCGCGGTCAACCCGACGCCGTGCAGGGCAACGTCCGCGTAAGCCGAATCCGGATCGAGCGACTGGCGGATGAGAGACAGGCTTTGCGATGCGGGTTTCCGTTCGTTCCCGAAAACTTGATGTCCGCCGCGAGCGTCAGGTCGCCCGACATCTTTACCCAGACGAAATGAAACGCGTCGTTGGTGAACCACATGTTTTCGCCGCCACCCGTGATGAGGTATTCGCCATCCGCCGGGTCGAAATTGACCGAGCCGGGTTTGGCCACACTGCCGATGTCGGCCTGCTCGGCAAAGACGCCCAGGTTGGTCGTTGAATCGCCGAAAGCCAGGATTGCGCTCAGGGACAGAACAAAAAAAGCCGGGGCCAATTTTTTCATAAACGATAATTCCGGATTATTACCACTTCACCGTTTTGAGATAGTGGATGCTTTGCGGAACCTGTTTTTCGGAGGACGGCGATTCGTCCTCGATGAAGTACCATTTTATGCCGATTTTTTTCGCCTCACGTAAAATCGGCGCGTAGTCAATTTTCCCCGTCCCCACCGCCACATCATTGGTCACGTCCGAATGGCCGGTGAGCAGACCCGTAGGCGTGTTGTCGCGCATTCCCTTCATATGCATAAGCTGCCAGCGTTTGCCATACTTTTGCAGCAGTTTCACCGGGTCCTGGCCCGGATGCACAATCCAAAACACGTCCATCTGAAAGTGCACATATTGGGGATTTGTCTCCTTCATCATCAGGTCCAGCAACGTGCCGTCCTGGTAAGGCTGAAATTCGTAACCATGCACATGATAAAAGAACGTGAGGTGATGCCGGGCCAACACCTCACCGGCGTGGTTGAAAACAGCAACGGCTTCGCGGCAGGTTTGTTCGTCAAACGGTTTGTTGTCGTCGTGCGGAATCCACGCACAACCGACATATCCCAACCCCAAAACCTTCGCGTCACGGATGACGCCGTCGAGATTCGTGCGGTATTCGTCGTACGGAAAATGTCCGCTGACGGCGGTCAGGCCATGCAAATCCAGTTGGGCTTTGAACTGTTCGGGCGTGAGGTTGTAGGTGCCGGCCAGTTCGACGTTCTTGACGCCCCAGCTTTTTACCTCGTCCAACGTGCCCGGCACGTTGGTCGCCAGCTCGGTGCGCAGACTGTAAAGCTGAAGGCCCCATGGCCCTTTGAAAGTTCCATCGGCGCAGGTGGAAAAGGCCGCCAGTGACAAGATGATCGCCAAAAAAAGTAGTGTCGGTTTCACGAGTTTCATGGATCGGATCAAGGTGGTTTTCTCCATTCAATGCGGGCGGGCGGAATTTTGCAAAACAAAATTTTCCGCGTTCCCGGCTAACGGGACTGCAACCGTTTCAAAACCTCGATGCCGAAAAGGCCGTTCGCGAGCGGTTCGTGGCCGATCAAGTACACCGGCTGGTAATTTTCCCCAATCCATTGCATCAGTTCGACGCCGTAGCCCGGCGAACGGCCAAAATATCCGATGCCAAACTCGGCGGTGTCCCGCTCCACGAGGAAAATGTAGTCGGGCGGGTTTTTCTCGAAGGCCGCCGTCATGCCGGCCTGGCCAAATGCGGTCAGGACCGTCGGCGTCCAATCCAGACAGGGCGTTGGATTCACCCGGCGGCTGAGGTAATTGATGGTGGTGCCCTCCGGCAATACCGCCAGCGTTCCGTCACGGGGCACGTTTTTTTCAATCCACTCCAGTGTCAGTCGCACTCCCGCGCCCGCCGGATTGAGGCGCGGGTCGAAGGCCAGGATTTGGTCGCCGCCTTTTCCCACCGCCAGGTCTTTTGTGCTGTACCACGATTCCGAATCGCGGACCAGGACCCCAAATCCGATCATCAACGCCAACCAGACGGCGAGGCGAAACGGGCGCGGAGCCACATCGTATTTTTTTTCCAGCAAAACCGGCAGAAGCCAGAACAACAGGAACAGGGCCGTGATGGCCGCGGGCATGGCGAGGGCAAATCCGTAGTGCCAGACGCGGGAAAACAATCCGAGTTTCGCCAGTAATACCAGACCGAACACGCTCCACAACAGTGGGAACGCCATTTCCCGTTCGACGGACAGGTTCTGGTAATTTCTCCAAAGCAGGATGCAGGCAGCCAAACCCAGCAGCGGCAGCGACGCGCCGCTGTTGAGCCAGTTGAACCAGGCGGCGGCGGCCAGCAACGGAATCAGCAGCACCAGTTGGGTGGTTCGTTCTGTACCGAAACGCGTCTCGCGCTGGAACAGTCTTGCGTACAACGCCACCAAAAGCGCGACGCAGAAAAAGTGGATGGCCATTTCGCGGAGATGAGCAACGGGCGTGTCGAGTCCGGTGCACCAGAGATAAAAATGATTTTGGGCAACCGGCGTCAGCCACAACGGCGCCCAGGCGAAGGCCGTGGCATACAAACTCGCGCGCCAATCTTCCACGCTCAGGAAATAGAGGAAAAATCCCAGCGCCGGGATCACGGCGGCCGCCAGAAACGCCGTAGCGGATTTGACCATGAAACCGCTCCGCCCGGCCTTCGCATAAAACAGAATGAAGGCGGTGACAACCCCGGCAGCCAGCGCCACGAAAATTTCCGGTTTGGTCAGAAACACGAGGCCGAAACAGAAACCGGCGGCGAAGGCATATCGGAGTTTTGGTTTGTTGATCCAATCGGACAGGAAGGCGACGGCCAGGATGGAAAGAACCAGACCGTGAAAAAGCTCATGGGAATAGGGCGCGATGTAATTGTAGTTGCCAACAACCTGGTATTCGTTGAAGGCGAACACCAACACGATACCCAGACAAATGGTCGTAGCCGTCCAGCGGTCGGCGGCCGCCAGAAACCGGCGGTAGATCAAAACCAGCAGCGTGGCGGTGATGGCAAGATTTGCAAAAATCAGCGTGCGGAACGAAACGCCGAAGATTTTGAACAGCAGCGCGTTGAAATACTGCGACAGCGGACCGCCCGCCAGATAATGCAAATCCCGGTATAGCACCTGCCCCTCGCAAATCCGCCACGGCAAGTAGAGTTGCAATCCGAAATCAACCAGCACGTCCGGCCATTTGCGCCAGGAAACCGCCGCCACGGCTACGAATGCCACGGCTACGACCGCCAGCCCGGCCCATTTCGAGTCGAGCCACGTCAGACCACGTACCTTGCTGAATGTCTCCGTCCAACGCTTTTCTGAGGTGAAAGCGTCCACGGCGGATGCTCAGGCGTTGTAAGTGCTGGAAGCGGTGGTACCACCGCGGCCGGTCCAGTTGGTATGGAAAAACTCGCCGCGCGGCTTGTCCACGCGCTCGTAGGTATGCGCGCCGAAATAATCGCGTTGCGCCTGCAATAAATTGGCCGGCAACACGGCGTTGCGGTACTGGTCGTAAAATGCCAGCGCCGTGCCAAACGCGGGCACCGGAATGCCCTTTTTGGCGGCCGCGGCCACGACATTGCGCCAGCTTTTCTGGCAACGCTTGATTTCGCCGCGGAAATAATTATCCAGCAGCAAATTCGTGAGCTTGGCGTTCGTGTCGAAGGCTTCCTTGATTTTGCCCAGGAAACGCGAGCGGATGATGCAACCACCGCGCCACATTAGCGCAATGCCGCCATAGTTGAGATTCCATTTATGCTCGGCGGCGGCGGCGCGCATGAGCATGTAACCCTGCGCGTAGCTGACGATTTTTGAGGCGTAAAGCGCGTCACGAATTTCGGTGATGAACTCTTTTTTCTTCGCGTCTTTTTTGACGACGCTCATTAACGGTTTTGGCCCCTTTAACTTCTTCGCCGCCTTCACCCGGTCGTCCTTCAACGCAGAAACGCAGCGGGAATAAACCGCCTCGGCAATGAGGGTAATGGGAATGCCCAGGTCCGCGCTGCTCTGCACCGTCCATTTGCCGGTGCCCTTCTGGCCGGCGGTGTCGAGGATTTTATCCACCAGCGGTGTGCCGTCCGTGTCTTTGTAAGCCAGAATGTCGCGGGTGATTTCGATGAGGTAACTGTCCAGTTCGCCCGTGTTCCATTCCTTGAAAATCTCGTGCATTTCGGCGGCCGTCAGGCCGAGGCCGTTTTTCAGGATGTTGTAGGCCTCGCAAATCAACTGCATGTCGCCGTATTCGATGCCGTTATGAACCATCTTGACGTAATGGCCGGCGCCGCCCTCTCCCACCCAATCGCAGCACGGCGTGCCGTCGTCCACTTTCGCGGCGATGCCCTGGAAAATATTTTTGACGTGCGGCCACGCGGCGGGCGAACCGCCGGGCATGATGCTCGGACCGTGCCGTGCGCCTTCCTCACCGCCGCTCACGCCGGTGCCGATGTACAGCAGCCCCTTGCTCTCGACATATTTCGCGCGGCGGTTGGTGTCTTCAAACAACGAATTGCCGCCGTCAATGATGATGTCGCCCGGTTCCAGCACCGGCAGCAAATGCTCGATGAATTCGTCCACCGCCTGGCCGGCCTTGACCATGAGCATCACCCGGCGCGGCTTTTTGAGCAGCGCGGCCATTTCCGGGAGCGAATGCGCGCCGATGACCCGGGTGCCTTTGGCAGCGTTGTTGAGGAAGTCGTCCACCTTGGCAACGGTGCGGTTGAAGGCCACCACGGTGAAGCCGTGGTCGTTCATGTTCAAAATGAGATTCTGGCCCATGACGGCCAGCCCAATCAGTGCAATGTCAGCTTGCGGTTCCATTTGTCGTATCAGTTAAAATAGGGTCCCCTGCCGATTTTTTTGCAAACGCCTTGTTTTGCAAAAAAAACAGTGGCATGGGCGAACTGACGATACAACAGCCCGTCCGCCACGCCAGCAGTATTTTATGAAAAACAGGGTCCCATGCCGGTTTTTTTGCGAATGCCTTTTTTCGCAAAACAAGCCAGCGGCATGGGCTTCACCCAAAATTGTGTACTGAAATTTCAGACCGCCAGCAACTCGCAGCCGTGGACGAAACGCGGGCGGATATTCCTTCCAGAGACCGTAGCAGCCGATGTGAATCGGCTCTGATTTCGCCGGTGGGAGTATGGAGCGGACTCACGTCCACTGCTACAAGGCTTCTCCGGCAAAGGATGGGCAACCTTGAAACTTTCCGGCAATTCACGGAACAGCGCGGGGTTTTCTCCGGCCAAAACACCGGCCAGCCAATGGCGCATAAACATCAAAATAAATTCACGCTTTGTAGCGGCGGTCTGTGACCGCCGGTATCAGTGCCAATTGGTGAAATCCGTGTCCAGAAGCCACCTTACCTTTGTGTCTTCACTTGTTTTGCCATTCAGGCGGGCGCGCCCAATTGCAGACGTTTGTCACTTTCCAGCATCGTCTTTAGGTTCGCCCAGTTCGCCTCGTTCATGTCGTTGAACGCATTCAGATAAACGGCCACGGCTTCTCCGGGATATTTGGTCAGCAACGTGTCAATGGCGGACTTCAATTTGGCGTCCTCCATGGTCGCGGGCAAATCGTCCACGACCCCTTCGTTGTTGGGCAAACCAAGGGCATTGAGAAAATCCACGAGCATCTGCCGCTGCTTTTTCACGAGCCACACGCGGATCAGCGTAGCGGCAGCGGCTTCGAGCGCCGGCTTGGACAGGGTGGAAATGATTGTCGCATGGCATTGGGCGCGCGGCTGGCGTTCGAGAAACACCGGGCGCACGTGGCGCGCCTGCGCCACCGCGCCGAGCGTGGCCTTGTAGGTCGGCTTGTCCGATTCATGGGTGAAACCGAGGATTTCATTCGCCAGGTTGGGCGACATGAAGCCGAAGAGTTCATGAGAGGTCAGCATAGTTCAAAGTCCGGTGTCCACAGTCCAAAGTTCAAACAGTTGTGACGGAAATCTTATTTTTTTTGGCCAGTTGTCCGCAAGTCTCCTGTTCCAGCAAGAGCGTCTTGCCGGCTTCCAGTGCGAGCACGGCCACGCCTGACGTGGCGCAGGTTTCCAGGGTTTGCGCGCCGATACAGGGGATGTCAAACCGCATGTCGTGATTGAGTTTGGCGACCTTGACGGCCACCGCGCCGCCGTCCTTGCCCGCCAGTTTGCCGCCCCGCGCGAGGCATTGGTCCGTGCCTTCAAAACCCTCGACGGCAAGCACCCCGCCGCTCTTGACCACCACCGTCTGGCCGATTTCGAGCCGCGACGTTTCCCTGGCGATGCGAAAACCAAAGTCCACGTCGGCTTTTTGTCCGGCGGAAAGCTTCGGGCCAAGTTGAAAACCGGCCTGCGGCATGAGCGGTTTGAGCCACGGCGTGGCTTCAATCAGTTCCACGCCGTCCTTCTTCAATTCATCCGCAATGGCGCCGAAAATCGTGTGTGCGTTCTTTTGCTTCAGACGCAACAACAGTCCCATCGCCCGCAAATCGGGCCGCACCTCATAAAGATTTTTTGGCGTAATCTGGCCGACCATGACGCATTGCTGGATGCCGCGGCCGGTGAAGGCGGCAATCATTTTGGAAAGCTGGCCAACTTTGAGCCAGACAACTTCGTCCACGAGTTGGGCAAGCGCCGTGTCCGTCTCATTTTCAAACGCAACGGCGACGAGGCGTTGGACGCCGGCGGCACGCGCCTGCCGGGCAAATTCCAGCGGCAACGAGCGATTGCCAGCAATCAAGCCGAGGGATGCGGGCGCGGCGTTCATGTGAACGCAGAATGAAGAAGGAAGCAGGAAGAAACAAGCAGGTTTCCTTTTTGCCCGGGAATGCGCTGTCTTTTTGCGCATTTGCCGGATGCAAAAAGGCTTGGAAGCGCGGTGGCGTCCTGTTGTGTAGGCGACGAGGTAACGAGTCGTTTGTGCGAGCACTCCTTGCGTCGTGCCCTGCAATTTTCATTCTTCCTTCTGCCTTCCGCATTTTCTGTGTCCCGTCCCGGCACAGTTTGTCTTTGAGAAATGGAAAAGGCGTTTGGAAAATGTGGCTCGCAAGGTGCTTAGCCAAACGCTATGTCGTATCTCGAATCAACGGATGAAAAAACGGCTTCGCCGCTTCAACCAAACGGCGGGGAAAATCGCCAGGACAACCGCCGGGCCGATGCCGACCGGCACATCTCGCTCACCCTGGCGCACGAGTTGAACAATCTCCTCACCGTTGTCCAGGGCCACGCTGACCGCCTTTTCGTTAAACATCAGGAGGACGCCCTATTGGCGCCGGCTTTGAAGAAGATCTCGGAGGCGGCCCACCGCGCCGCCGAGCTGGTTCGCAACGCCCCCAAACTCGAGCTCGATCCGCCCGCGGCGTAGATTTTCCTGTTCGAATTTATCCACCGGCTGGCTGGCTTTGATTGCGAAACCTTTTCGGTGAATCATTTTCCCTCCACTGTCTATTGGTGAGCTGTGCTTGCTGAAATCAACCACGGCAAATCCGGCGAGTTGGAATCAGCGGGTGTATTGTCCCCGTTTTGATTTGCGCCGATGCCGTAAATCATGTTGCTGTCCGTCCAGCGACGGGTATCCGCATGTCCATCGGCAAACGCCAGTACGCTGGCATTGCCGTGCAAAACCCCCGGTAAGTTATACCAAGTCGACGTTGAGCGTGGATCTATCGCAAAATAAGCATCGTCAATTCCAATCGAGCTTTCCTCCATAAAAACCCAGGTCTTGCCGGGGCCGGGACGCGTCATGTTTGACAGCTTCGTATACACAACGTAGCCGGTTATCCCATTCCACGCCGTCGTATGGTACCCGGCGCCGTCCATGGACTGTACCCAGGCATTCATCGAATACGTGCGCAACGCGGGTTTTCGGAATGACGGAGCGACGTTGCGCGGAACAATGTTATGGTCGGCTGGGCAGTGGTAAGGGCTCAGACCATTGATATAGGGATAGAGCAAGCCGGCCTTTATCCACTGATCATAATATAGAGCGATTTGAATGGTCTGCATATTACCAGGGCACCAATTGGGCATACTGCCCTCCCGGTTGCAGATCGGGGTTGGTTCGAGGGTCCGTATAGGTAACTTGGGGAGGTTGTCCACCCAGACCCCGATTGGGCACCAGCACGTCATTATTGTCGCGGGCATACATCATCCACGCAGCGGCCAATTGCCTCTGGTTGGCCAGGCACCCGATCACCTGCGAATTCTGCCGGGTCCCGGCAAACCCCGGCAGCAACGTGACCGCCAGAATGACAAGGCTGGCGATAACCACCAGCAATTCAATCAAGGTGAAGCCGGTTTCTGTCGCCTTCGTATCATCAACGGCCTTGACCCGACCGGGAAGGCCACGATGAAATCTGTTTGCGTTCATGTGCCGCCTTTCTTTTTTAGTCCACTCATTGCGCGACGACCCGATAGAATCGCTGGCTGGCAACCGGCATCGAGTCAATCAGCGAAGCCTGGTTCCCGTTGATGTTGATGGTGCCAGCGACCTGTTGCCAGACGCTGTCGGTCAGGTCGTTCTTGCATTCGACCTGATAAGTATGTCCGGAGACGTAAGGCCAGGTGATGACTGGTCCCTGGCCTGGAGCGCCCAAGGTGACGTTGACGTAAAGGAACGCAAAGGCAAATACGTCGCTGAAATGGTTGAAATCATTGGTGGCCAGGTTGGAGGCCCAGCTTGTAAACACGAGCGTCCGGCCGTCGCCGCTAAATACCGGGGTCAGAGAACGATTGTCCCCGCTGGCAGTTCCGGTCGCGGCGGTGCTTAACAGTGTATTTGAGCCGAACAACCGATCATAGACAATCAACTGGGGAATGCCATTGGTGTTGCCGGCTACCAGGTCAATGGCCGTGGTGCGATAGGCAATAAACCGACCATCGGGACTGATATCCGGCGAGTCGGAACTTCCGTTGGCCGGTTGGAGTGTATTTGGATTTTCACTGATAAGCAGATTGGTTCCCGTTTCAAAATCGTACAGGTAAACGTTGTTGGGAGGAAAAGAGTTGGTTGACATCGCGTACGTGAGGAACCGGCCATCGCCGCTGAATTGTAATCCATCGAACGAAGCCTGGAACATTTTGTTCGACTGAATGATCCAGGTGGTATTGGAAGGGACATCCACGCCAAACAGCGTGCCGGATGTACTGGTGGTGCCTTGCAGACAGGCAAGCCGTTGGCCGTTGGCACTGATCGAGATGGCTGGAAACGCGCCCGGAGCCACCGGCAGACCGTTGGTATAGGTCAGCGTGGCCAATGCGGTGCTCCAGATGTACACGTTGACCCCAAAACCTCCCGGAGCAATTCCCCAAAAGGCGACATAACTGCCGTCAGGAGTCATGGCAGCCGCATACACGCCAGTTCCAGAACCACCCGACGTCAGCGCGCAGGTTGTTCCGGTTTGCAGGTCGCGCAGGAATAGATTTTCATTACCAGTACCGAAAGAACCCGAAGCGAGATTTGACGCCTTGCTGTGGAACAAAACATACCTTCCGTTCGCGCTGATCGCGGGTGAAAACGAATCGCCGTTGCCAGGATGAACACCATCGGTGCTGACGCTCACCAGAGTTGTCGTTCCGGCCTGCAAATCGCGCACAAATACGTCTTGCGCGTTGTTCGTGCCGTTCGCCATCAGGTCGTCGGCGCTGCTGGTGAACGCGACATAACGTCCGTTGCCACTGATGGCCGGGTCAGTGGAAATACTGTCTCCGACGACGCCATTTGTGTTCGCACTCACCAGAACATCCGTGCCGGTCATCAAGTCGCGGACAAAAACGTCGCGATAACCGCTCGTATCATTGGGAATTACGTTCCCGGCGTCGCTGAAATACACGATGTAGCGGCCATTGGCACTGAGCGAATAAGGCGTCACACCGCTGATTCCGCCGCTCGGCGTCACCGAAGGCAGAGACGGATCGTGAACGGAAATCAATTCGGCAGTGCCGGCCGCCAGTTCGCGCACAAAAACATCACTGTCGGGATTGCCGTCATTCGGCACAATATTGTCATCGCCGCTCTCGAAGGCAATGACGCAGCCGTCGTCACTCAGGCTGGGAACGGTGACGGAAATCACTCCGAAACCCGTGCCGTTTGTGTCCGCGTCCAGCAAAATCGTGGCGCCGGCCTGCACGTTTCTGAGATAAACATGGTACGGTCCATTCAACGGACCCGGAACCAGGCTGGTGCCGTCGCTGAGGAAGGCCACGTACTGCCCATTGGTGCTGACCACCGGCGAGTCGCAAACGCCGCTGGCAGGCCCGCCGGTGTTCTGGTCCGGGCTGACGAGCGTGTTGCTGCCAGTCTGCGCGTCCCAAAGGTAAACGGCCGTGTTGGTCAGCGAATTGTTTCCAACGGTGGCAACAAACGCAACGAACCGTCCGTCGGGCGTCATGTCCAGGTTGTGGATTTCCTCAAAGCTTTCGGCGGGCACCGGCGCATTCGAACAAATGACATCGGTGAAATTGCCCTGAACATGGTAACGGAGAATAATTCCGCGTGGAATGACACCCGCCGGCAGATTGGTGCAGGCTTCAAAGGCGACAAATTGTCCATTGGTGCTGATACTGAAATTGCAGGAAACCTCGTTGGTGCCGCCGGTCATGGATTGGAAGATGGAGCGGGCATTGGCGCTGGCCCAAATCGTGTTTCCGGCTGTCAGGTCGCGTATATAAACTTCGCCCGTCGTCGTGACGCCGGGAACCAGATTGGTGGCGGTACTGTAAAAGGCAACGTACCGGCCATCCGGCGTGATTTCCGGCGTCTCCGAACTACCGGTCGGAGAAATGCTGCTCGTTGAAGTTGCACCGACGCTGACGAGCATCGTCGTGTTCGACTGAAGGTCGCGGACAAAAATATCTGGAATGCCGTTCGCGTCCCCGGACACGAGGTCGTTGGCGGCGCTGACAAATGTCACATAACGCCCGTCCGGCGTCATGGCCGGATCGCGCGACCCGCCGCTGCCACTCCACCCGTTCGTGTTGACGCTGACGAGCGTCGTCGTGCCGTTGACCAGGTCGCGGACAAAGATGTCCCCGGCGTTGTTGGTATCGTTGGCGAGCAGATTGTCGGCGTCGCTCTCGAAAAGCACAAACCGACCGTTGGTGGAAATGCCAAGCGGAAAAGAATTTCCGTTGCCGCCGCCGGTTCCCGTGAGATTGACACTGATGAGCGTGGTGGTATTGCTGGCGCGATCGCGGAGAAATACGTTCAGATTCAGCAAGGTCGAAGCGGCCATCGGAGCGCCGTTGCTCATCAGCGCCAGATTGTTTGCCGTGCTGACAAAGAGCACATAACGCCCGTCCGCGCTGACCATCGGCATTTGAGAAGAACCGCCGCCGCCGGCAATGGGCGGCAGGGAACCATCGCGTTGGGAAATCAGTTGAATAAAAGAGGCCGACGCAGGAAAAGCGATCCAAGCGACGATCGCCATGACGGCCGGCCATTGCCATTTTTTCAAGAAGGTCATCATATGTATTGTTCTTGTTTTGGCAGGTAATCTTATTATACCGTGCCAGCTCGCAGGCACCAAGACGATTCTTCAAGAAACTTTCCATGGGGCTGTGCTCCGCTCGCAATAGCTTGCCTGCATAAACGGGAAATCGGGGATGAGGATATTTCGACAGTCAGATCAGTCGCCAGAACAAGAGGACACGGACAAGAAAAATGATATACGGCACGGCAAGACTGAAGGCCCGACATGAGGCCATGGTCCCGGCAGACCCGGTGGGATGCGGGGTCAATTGCTATTTGCTTTCAAGCCTTCAACTTGCGCGTTCTCCAGAATGAACGGCGGGCCATGTTGATTGACAACGGTCACGTTCTTGAACCGGATGCCCCTGGCGTTCCTGATGGACAGGCCGGCGGTAACTGCCCGGATGCTGACATTTTCCAGAACGACATTTGCGATCGGACTTTCCGGCAGACCGATAATGACCCCGGCTGATTTTTGGCAGGTGGCGGTCAGATTGCTGACGCTGATATTGCGGAAAACTGGCGTGGTTTCGTTGACGGGTTGAGCCGGGTCATTTGGAGGAGCGAATCTCTGCACGGGGTCGCCAGCGGAGTTGGTCATATAGTAACAGGTAAACGTGATGGCCGGATTCACGTTTTTCATGGTGATGTCGCTGAAGCGGATGTTCTCCACCGTACCGCCCCGGCCGCGCAGCGATTTGATGCGGATTCCGTTCTCGGTGTCTGCAAATGTGCAATTCCGCACGGTCACGTTCCGCACGCCGCCGACGGTGGCGCCGCCGATGGACATGCCGTGACCATGCAGAAAAATACAGTCGGTCACGGTGATGTCCTCGCTGGCAAACGGGCGCCCGGGCATCGCTCCCTCGGACTTGATGGAAATATTATCGTCGCCGGCGTTTATGCGGCAACGGCTGATCAAAACATCTTTGCAGTTGATCGGATCAATGGCATCGGTATTGGCTGCTCCGGCCGGTGTCTGGACGGTAACGTTGCTGACCACGACCTGCTCGCAAGCCTTGAGGGCCAGATGGGTAAGCGGGGAGTTTTGCAGGGTCACATCCTGCACCCGCACGTTATTACAGTGGTCGAGCGCGATCATTATTGGCCGAGGCAACACGTAGCCTGGTGTCCGGCGGCGCGCCGCCTCGGCCGGTCCCCACCAGGGCTTGCCCGCGCCGTCAATCACGCCCGGGCCGATGACAGCAAGGTTGTGAAGGTTCGTTCCATTCACGAACGCGATGAACGCATTGGTCTTTTTCGGGTTTACGAAATCAGCGCGTTCGTCCGTGGCCTGCAAGATGGCGCCCGCCTCGAGTTGAAGCGTCGTCCCGCTGTGCAGGAAGATGGGCTGGCTGAGATACGTACCCGCCGGGAACCGGACAGCGCCACCGCCGGCGGTTCCGCATTCGTCCAGCGCTTTCTGAATGGCTGAGGTATCCAAAGTCCGGCCATCGCCTTTCGCGCCGAACTGCCGGACATCAAAAACGCCGGCCGACGCGGGGGATTCCGCCGTCCATCCGCTGACCATGGTCAGGGACATAAATGACAGCGTCAAGGACAGCGAAATGATAAAGTCGCGCTTTCGCATTGCCGGCCGATTGCTTCTGGTTTTCATGATGGTGCACCGTTGAATCGGAACTTCCCGGATTGTGCGACCTGCTCCGACTCTTTTCAAGTGGCGGCAGCGGTATGGTTTGAACCCCACCCCATCGAAACCGCCCGCGACGCCTGATTGAGAAACCAGCCCAATTGCCATCGGTGTTGGTCGCTACTTCCAGTAACTCCAGTTCACTTCAGGAAAAAGATTGTCGCGAGACTCAACTTCGTGGAGCCACTTTTCGTCCACGGTCGTGTCGGTCAGTTGTTCGTGCAGGGCGATGAAACGCAGCAGATGGTCCTTCACCCGGCGGCGGGCGTAGTCGGGACTGGTACCGGTGCGCAAAATGAACGGCCAGTCGCTGGCCTGCGCCAGCAGCAATTCGCGCGCGGCCTGCCGCAACGCCCGCGCCTTCAGGCCGGTCGCCGTGTGGAATTTTTTGGCCAGACCGGTCATGCGTTCCTGGGCGATTTGCAGGTGCGGATAAATCCATTCATTCGATTCGTTCAGCCACGCGCGCCAGTAACCTTCCTCGCCCCAGCTCGAGGCGCCGGGCGCGGCGATTTGATTGGTGGGATGGCGGTGCAGATATTCGCTCGGGGTAATGAGCGCAAGAATCTTCTGGTCATAAAAAAGTTTGCGCGCGAAATAATCCAAAAACTCCAGCCCTTCATACCACCAATGGCCGAATAATTCCGCGTCGTAGGGCGCGACGGCCAGCGGCGGGCGGTCCAGAAATCCGGCGACGCTCTGGGCCTGTTTGATGCGCTCATCGAGAAAATGCCCGGCGTGATCGCCCGCCGCCTGCAAGGCGAGGTCGCGCTGATAAATCTGCTTTTCCCCGGCCCCGCCGGTGATGCGATAATACTTGATGCCGGTGAAACCGCGGTTTTCCGGCGACGGCAGGTGCGGTTTCACGTAATCGAAATCGAGGTCGAAGCCGATGTCGCGGTAAAAATCACGGTAACGCGCGTCGCCGGGATAACCTTCGTGCTGGCTCCAGACCTGTCGCGACGAATCAAAGTCCCGCCCGAAGGCGGCGATGCCGTTGGGCGTGTAAATCGGTGCGAACGTGCTGTAGCGCGGGCGGGGACGGGCGTGCAGCAGGCCATGCGTGTCGAGAATGAACCAGCGGATGTTGGCCTCCTGTAAAAATACTTCGACGCCTTCCACGTAGGCGCATTCCGGCAGCCAGATGCCCGAGCGGGTCGCGGCCAAAACAACTGCGGTAATGGTCGCGCGCCGTCAGAATTTGCGCGCGGAGCGACGGTGGATGGCCGGCCAGCAACGGCAAGAGCGCATGCGTGGCGGCGGTGGTGATGATTTCGAGGCGGCCCTCGTCTTGAAGTTTGCGGAAGGCATTGACGAGATTGCCGTCGCCCGCCCGCCAGGTGTCGCGAATCAAAGTGAACCGGTGGTGATACATCCACGCCAGTTCGCGGAAGGCGCGGTCCCAGTGAGTGCGGTGGATTTCCTTTTCCGCCAGTTCGATGAGGCTGTTCAAGTGCCGTTCATAACGCCCGCACAACAGCGGGTCGAGCAGCATCGCGCACAAGGTGGGCGAGAGCGAAAGTGTCAGAGGCGCGCTCATGCCGTCGCGGCGCCAGCCTTCGAGCGTTTGCAGCAACGGCAGGTAGGTTTCCGTGATGGCTTCAAACAGCCAGGATTCCTCCAGAAACTTTTCGTGCTCGGGATGCCGCACAAACGGCAGGTGCGCGTGCAACACCAGGGACAAATATCCTTGCATAGTCGGTCAGAACGTTGCCGTCACTCGTCCAGTTTGTTTGAAATCCATTCCGCCAGGGAATCGGCCTTGAACAAAGCCACAACCCCCGACACCACGAGAACAGCCGGAAACACAAAATCAAAAATTCGCATGGGCGTATGGTGCGTGGAGCTTTGGAGCCAGGACAAACTCAGTTCAATCACGCCGAGGCCGATCAACGCGGCGGCGATAAAACGAACCAGCATCAAGGCTCCGCGATGGGGCGCGTCCATGAAGGTCAAACGTTTTCCGGCAACGGCGCTTTCAAGGACGGGTCCTGCGGGTGCGCGCCAACGTCGCCAAGATATTCCGTCGCGCGACTGAACTTCAGATCCGCCGCCCGGGCCTCCGTGCCATCGGTCGAAACGGCAACAGCCGGCAAATCATATTTTCCGTCCGGCAACGCAAAGCGGTAACTGAACGAACCGTCGGGGCGCAATTTGATTTCGTGACCGCCCAGGGTAACCCTGGCCGCCGGCTCGGTCGCGCCGTAAATGATCAACTCGGCATTGACGTTGAACCAAAAACCCTTTGCCGGCCCGATGCCGCCGAACGGACTGGAAAGGCTGGAGATGCCGAACTGCGACGCGCCGAGCGAGGAAATTTCGTGGGCCAATCGGCGGCGGATGAGTTCCGTGATTTCGAGGGATCCCATCCACACCCGGCGGACGTCGTCAATATTGATGATTTTGGCCAGCGCCCGTTCCTGTTCCGGCGTCCAGGCCAGGGACGGATGCAAGGCCGCACGCGGCAGATCGCGATGGCCCTGCCGCCGGAGCTCTTCGAGCGCCTGGGCCAGCGGAAGATTTTCATGGACCGCCGCCTTGATGATTTCCATCAACTGGGCGAACGGAAATTCAAACGGAATCGTGGCAAAGTCAGCGCTGCCTTCCGGCGAAACCGCGTCCGGCGGCGTCACCGTGGCGGCTGAGGCGGCCACCCGCATCCATTTGCCGACCGGCGAGTAGTAGCCGAGTTCGGCGGCGTAGGCGTCTCCCGCGCGTTCAACGTGCGCAAACCAATGGCGCGATTCAGGGTGGACGTGAATTTCGTTGATCGGATGGCCTTCAATTTTGTGCGCATAAACCCGCAGAACCAGATGGCCGTCGGCGGAACGGGTATTGCAGCGCGTTTGCTGCTCGTGCGTCAAGTCCCAATGCGCGTAAAGCCAGTGGGGGTCGCGGGCGGTCAAAAACAACTGTCGCGTGCCGTAACCGTCGGGCAATTCGGCCTCGGTCGTTTCAAACTGTTGCGCCGGCGGCACAGGGCCGAGCGCGTATTTCTGGCCGGGACCACTGATGGGCGATGGCGAAGGCCGGTCGCCTTCCAGCAAAATGGCGGGAATTTGGATTTTTTTGCGCCGGGGAGCTCCGCCGATTTTGGGTTTGACGGCGCGTTTGGTTTTCACGGGAGCGGCAACGGTTTCAAACGCGGCAACGATGCGGCTTTTCAATTTTCCCACCGTCGAACGTCCGGCTTTTGCCGGCGTGGCCGGGTTGGCGCCGGCGGCGGTTTCTTCGGACAAAGGTTCGGCAGCGCGAGGCGAAGATCCCGTTTGGGTGGTTGCCTTCTTCTTGATTGATGCGTTTGCCGTTTTTCTCTTCATGGCAGCAAATCCCTGTTTCGTGGCGATGTCCTCATGGCCATGGGGACTTTACGGCGGAAGCACGCGCAGCGCAACGGGAATTTCACCGGTCAAATGCGCTTGCGGTTGGGGACAAATTATGCTTTCGTGGCTGCTGGCCTGCATGAGTCCGTCTGAAAGTAACGGGGTTACCGGTTCGCCGCCCATAATCTATGTGGTGGACGATGAACAAGTATTGCTGGATTTGGCTAAAATGATTTTGGAACCGGTGGGTTTTGCGGTTTGCCTGTTCCGTGATCCGCAAAAGGCGCTGGCGGAATACACTGCCTCCCCATCTCGCCCGGACGTGCTCGTCACCGATTACGCCATGGGACAGGTGAACGGCATGGATTTGATTCGTGAATGCAAACAGCTCAACCCGCAGCAAAAAACCATCCTGCTCAGCGGCACCGTGGATGAAAGCATTTACACCAATTCGCCGGTCAAACCGGACCATTTTCTGGCCAAGCCGTATCAAATCAACAAACTGGTGGAAGTGATTCGCTCGCTGCTCGCGCAGTGAGCTAATTCGAGTTTGCCCGGCGAAGCCGGAAGCAGTATGGAATCCGTACGATTATGAAAAAGCTCGAAAAAATATTCTGGAGTGTGGTCCTTATCCTGGTTGTGCTGGCCATTATTGGCGCCATTGTCGCCAGCATTTTTCTCGGCGACCTGGTAAAGAAAGGCGTTGAAACGGTCGGCCCGCGGATCACCCAGGTATCGGTCAAAGTGGATGAAGTGCGCCTGACCTTGCTGACCGGATCGGCCAGCGTCAAGGGTTTGGTCGTCGGCAACCCTGAAGGTTATCAGGCCCCCCAAGCCATCAGCGCCGGAATGATCTCTGTGGGCGTGAATCCCCTGTCCGTGCTGTCCGACAAAATCGTCGTGCGCTCGCTGCACGTTGAATCGCCCGAAATCACTTTTGAAGGCGGCCTCAACGGCAATAATCTCAGCAAAATTTTGGACAATGTAAACGCTTCGGCCCACACCACCTCAGAACCCGGGGTGATTTCGACCAACGCACCCGCGCAAACCAAACCGTCCAAAAAAATTGAAGTCGACGATCTCCTGATCACCGGCGCCAAAGTGCATGTCAGCCTGACGGACCTGGGCGGAAAGGAAATGACGCTTCCGTTGCCACCGATTCACCTTGCCAATTTGGGCAAAAACCCGGATGGCATCACGGCGGCCGAATTGACCCGAAGTGTGCTGGACGCGGTGGTGACCGCAACCCTGAAGGCCGTCAGCAAAGCCGGCGTCAGCAAGGGTGCCGAAAGCCTGATCAAAGACACCGGCAAAAACGCAGGAGCCGGAGTCAGCAATATTATCAACAAAGGGCTCGGCAACCTGTTGGGCAAATAGGATCTGTCCGTCGTTTTATCCCGGGCGACGCCGGTGATTTTGAGATTGCCAGCGTGGCGAGTTGCTTTTAGTATCCTGCTGAAACCGCGAGGCGAGGTTATGTTTTTTGGCGTTGACTATTATCCTGAGCAGTGGGTCTTCCCTTACAGCGGCACCGCTGACAAACCCGAGGGGGCTTGGGAACATGATGCCGAATTGATGGCCAAGGCCGGCATCAATGTTGTCCGCATCGGCGAATATTCCTGGGGCATCTGCGAATCCAAGGAGGGTAAATACGATTTTCAGTGGCTGCGCCGCGTCATGGACATCATGCAAAATCAAAACATCAAGGTTGTCCTGGGCACGCCCACCGCTGCTCCCCCCATCTGGCTGGCGAGAAAGTACCCCGGGATTTTGCCGCTCGACGAGCACGGTTTGGTCAAACACGAAGGCACGCGCCGGGCGGCCTGCTTCAACAATGATGCCTACTGGAACGCTTCCAAGCGGCTGGTCGAAAACATGGCCAGGGCGCTGGGAGACCATCCGCAATTGATTGCCTGGCAGATTGACAACGGCCTCGGCGGACATCAGACCGAATGGTCGTTCAATGAGGATTCGCGTTTGGAATGGCAAAACTGGCTGAAATTGAAGTACAAGACCGTTGAGCGCCTGAACGACCAGCTGGGGCTGCGTTATCTGGGTCAGATTGTCTCCTCCTTCGAGGACGTGCCCATGCCCATGTCCGCGCCCACGTCCCACAACGCGGCTTTGTTGCTGGACTGGCACCGGTTTTGCAGCGACGCCATCGTGGCTTTCGTTCGCATGCAGGCCGATGTGCTGCACGAGCTTTGCCCCGACCATCCCGTCACCGTCAACCTGCGCGCGCTCCACCGGAAATTTGACCACTTCGACATGGCCGACGCCGTCGATTTCGTTTCCGTTGAAAGCAAGCCGGCCATCAAGACCAAATCCTCCGAACTGGCGTGCGACATTGACATACTCCGTTCGCTGAAAAAAACCGACATCAAAACGCCCGACGGCGACTGCGGTTTCTGGGTTATTGAACAAAAAGCCGGCCAGGTCAACTGGCAGGACGTCAATTCGCTGGTGCGACCCGGCATCATCCGGTTGTTCACGTATCAGCTCATTTCCCGCGGCGCCTGCGGCGTGCTTTATTATCACTGGCGCCAACCGCGCATCGGCAACGAAAAATTTTACGGCGCGGTCCTGCCGCACCACCTCGAAGGCAATACCCGCATCTACAAGGAAATCAGCCAGATCGGCGAGGAATTGAAGACTGCTTGCGCCCGCCCTCAAGGACACCAAAGTTGTGGCGCGAAGCCTGCATCCTTTACACCCACGACAACGATTGGACGCTGCAACAGCCGATGCAGCCCAACAAATTTTTCAACCTGCGCGAACACATTCAACTCATCTACAACGCGCTCCATGACCGCAACATCCCCGTGGATTTTGCGCGTCCGACCGAAGACCTGTCATCGTACAAGATTGTTTTCGCGCCGTCGCTGCACCTGCTGGCCGCCGGCGAGGCCGATCGCCTCAAACTCTACGTCCAGAACGGCGGCACGCTCGTCAGCACCTTCAACACCGGTCTCGTCAACGAACACAGCATCGCTCCCGACACGGGTTATCCGAACGACCTGACCGATTTGTTCGGGCTGGAGGTTTTGGAATTCGATCCCATCCCGCCCGGCGAAGAAAATCACCTGACGTTCAAAGGCGCCTTTCCCACCAGCCATGTGCATCCCGCGCGGCTCTGGTGCGACATCATCGAGCCGAAGGGTTGCCAGATACTGGCAACGTACGCGAAGGATTTTTACGCCGGCCGGCCCGCCATGACGATGAACACTTTTGGTCTCGGCCGGGCCGTTTACATCGGCACCATGAGCCATCAGCATTTTTATCATGACCTCGTCGTCTGGCTGCGCCAGATGTGCGGATTGCAACCGTTGCTCAAGGTTCCCGAAAACGTCGAAGTCAGCATGCGCGAAAAGGAAGGCATGCGCGTTTTCTTCCTGATCAACCACCAGAACTCGCCCGTCCGCATCCAATTCTACAAACCGATGCACGATTTCCTCACGGGCAATACGTTCTCCGGCAACTATGACATCCCGCCGCACGGCGTGCTGGTCCTTGACGAACGCATCGAAGCCAAACCAGTGGACACCCCGGCCACGGTTTGAGTCCGGTTGCCTGCTCCATTGGTGAATTCTCCCAACGCAATTTTTGCCGCGCTCGCCTTCTTGAGCCTGGCGCTCGTCCTCTGGCAATGGCTGGCCGCCCGGCGCTTTCCCCTCCACCGGCGCGTCGCCGACCCGTCTTTTGCGCCGGCCGTCACCCTGCTCAAACCCCTCAAAGGCTGCGACGAAACGACCGCCGCTTCACTGCAAAGCTGGTTCAATCAAAATTATGCCGGCCCGGTGCAAATCCTGATTGGCGTTGCCGATGCCAATGACCCGGTTTGTAAAATTGTTGGCGGGCTGATTGAAAAAAATCCGGGGCGTGACACACAACTCGTCATCTGCGGTGAATCATTCGGAACGAACGGCAAAATTTCCACGCTCCTCCAGCTCGAACGCCCGGCAAAATACGAATTGATTCTCGTCAGTGATGCCGACGTACGCGTGCCGCCGGATTTCCTCACCAATATGGTTGCGCTCTTGTGGGATGACAAAACTGCTCTCGTAAATTGTTTTTACCGGTTGGCGAACCCCGTCACCACGGCCATGCGTTGGGAAGCCATCGCCATCAACGCCGATTTTTGGAGTCAGGTGTTGCAAGCTGCCTGGCTCAAGCCACTCGATTTCGCGCTCGGCGCCGCCATTCTGGTGCGCCGCCGGGCGTTGACTGAAATCGGCGGCTTCAAGTCCCTCACCCATTGTCTCGCCGACGATTACCAGCTGGGTCATCGCCTTGCCGAAAAAGGCCATCGGATTGCACTCTGTCCCGTCGTCGTGGAATGCTGGGATGCGCCGATGAATTGGCGTGACGTCTGGCATCATCAACTCCGCTGGGCGCGCACCATCCGGTCCTGCCAGCCTCTGCCCTACTTTTTCAGCATCCTGTCCAATGCGACCTTTTGGCTGCTATTGTGGCTGATTATTTCACTGACTTCGGCGGCAACGCCGTGCATCCCACTCACCGCCGTTGCCGGCTTGTTAATCCGGATTTGTATCGCTCAAAATCTCCAACGCCGATTCACGCCGGAACGCAAGTGGGTTTCGCCGTTCTGGCTGGTGCCGGTGAAGGATTTGCTGCAAGTGGCGGTTTGGTTGGGCGCGTTTATGGGCAACACGGTCGAGTGGCGTGGACAACGAATGAAACTTCGCGGCGACGGAACTTTGTTTAAAATGGAGTAAACCGCGTCCATTGCTGCCAAAGAGCCAGGCTTGGGCAAGGGGATTCGGGCTGGGTGCCTGGCGCAGACGCCGGCGCGTCTCGCTTGCACAAAGACCTGGGTTGCCTCGACTCATTGGCCTCCATTGGGAATCACTCGGACCGACAGGCCGATCCTGATGTTTCGCCTGCCTCCTTGGATGGACCCCGATGCCTTCAAAAGCCCCAATTTTTCTTCGCCAAGGGTGACGAGCCGGGGTGATGATTTCTCTCATTTGAGAGACAAAACAAGACGGTTATTAATGCACATAATGATGCCTGCCCATTTGCGTCAAGTCCATACTCCCGTTGTCCATTAAATTGGACCAAAACATGCTGAATTCACCCCGAAAAGCGGGAATTTACGGGGAATTCTTTACGTCAGAAAGTAATGGTTCCCGTTGGCGGTTGTCCGGAATCCGATGAAAATCATGTGTTCAAATCAAAAAGTCGTTCAATTCCCGCAGCGAGGGCCGGCAGGAATGACGCTCGTTGAGGTGGTCATCGCTTTGGCCATCACCGTGCTGACCCTGGCGGGAATCGTCAAAGGATATATCTACTGCACGACGGCCACCGTAAAAGCCGAACTGGTTCAGGCGGCGAGCGCGCGAGCGAGACAACGCCTCGAGGAGACAAAAAGTGCCCAGTGGGATACGGCCAGTTGGCCGATCGTGGACCAGTTGGTGGCCACGAATTTTCCTGACGAGGTCGTCTCATTGGATATGCCCGGATCAACTGCCCGGGGCACGTCGGCCACCATTAAGACGAAGATTTCCCAGATTTCACTCACCCCGCCGATCCGGGGAATACGGGTGGATTGCATCTGGCAATTCGAGGGAACCGGGATGATCACCAACACCATTGAAACCATTCGAGCCCCCGACCAATGAAGCTTCAAATTCCATTTTCAGGTTCAGATCGCGGCCGATGGCCCAGGCCGGATGCAGGCTTCACTTTGCCCGAAGTCCTCATTGCGTCGACGGTGTTTCTATTGGTCATCATTGGAATCGTTTCCGCCAATCTGTTTGGGTTGAAGATGTTTCAAATCACTCAAACCAAGCTCAACGTCGTCACGTGGTCCCGCCAAACGAGCGATAAAATGGCGGCTGAAGTACACGCCTGCAATTCCGTCTGGGTCGGCAACATCGCGACGAACGGTGTTTTCGAGACGCTGCTGGACGGGGAAACACAACAGGGCAACGGCCTGCTGATTTATCCGACCACGAATACCAACAACTTCATCCTCTATTTTGTCAATCCATCGGATCAGACCTTCCGGCGAACCACGGGCCAGCCGGGGACCGCCGTGGTTCTGGCCGATTCGGTCACCAACACCCTGGTGTTTGCAGCGCAAGATTTTTCGGGAACAAATGTGCTGACCAACAACAGTAACAACCGGGTGATTCACCTCACCCTTGAGTTTTATCAACCCGCGCGTTTCCTGCTGGGCGCGGATTATTACAAAATGGAAACCTCCATGACCCGACGCGCCTTACAATGAACATGAAGACCACCTTTACCTTTAGAAAGCCGGGCCAGACCGGCAGCGCCCTGGTGCTAACGATGATCATGATGGCCGTTGCCCTGGTCGTGCTGGCCGGGGCGATGTCATGGTCGGCAACCAACACCCGATTGACGTACCGCTCCATCCAATATAACCGGTCGGTCGCGGCGGCGGAAGCGGCCACGGAAAAGGCGATAAGCCAGATCAACCGGGACTTCCTGAACGGTGGCGAAAACCTGGTCAGCAACAACCTGAACACTTATCGCCAGAACACGGTGCCCACATCGTCGGACTCCGCGTACTGGAGCACGTGGATATTCGATGACGGAAACGGCAATCGCGGCCAGACTTATGTGCAGCGCCTGCCGGGAACCAACTATATCGTGGCTGGACTCGGCTTACGCCGGCTTGAAGGGATATGTCTCGACTTACACGGTGGTGTCCCACGCGCAGGACACGGCCAGTCCGCAGAGACGTCAGCGGGGGGGTCCTGCAGCAATTGCAGTTGGCCAGCATCCCCATTTTCCAGTTTGCCATGTATTCCTCGGGTGAACATGGAAATCAGTTGCGGCCAGCCGTTCGACATCACCGGACGGGTGCATTCCAACGGGGAACTTTATGTCGAGCCTGACAACTCTCTGACGTTTGAATCCAGTGTCACCGCCGTTCAGAGCATCCTGTTCTCAGCGTGACCCGCTCGATACGCGTGGCAAACCGTCCGGCAGTGTGGTTTATGTCCATCTGGACGAAAAAGTCGCTCCCGTTCCGGCATTGACGCTGCCCATCGGCACCACCAACACCCCGGAAGCCGTCCGGGAAATCATCGAGCCGCCCCCACTTGGTGAAGACGCCAGCTCACCCATCGGCCAACTGCGGTATTACAATCAGTGTGACATGGTGGTGGTTGCCTCGGACACCGGAATCAGCGCCACCAGCGGGCATTTCAACGGTTTTGTGACTTCCATCCCGACCAATGAGCTGACTGACGTTTGTCTCGACCACAAATTCCTTTACGGACGCGCGCGAGGGCAAAACCGTCAAGCCTATTGATATCAATATTGGAAACCTCACGGCCTGGAGCCTGACCAATACCAGCCTGCGTTTCTCGACCATCGGATCGAATCTGATTTTGAATTCGGTTTATGTCGTGGATAGCCGCGCGTTGCCGGGCACCAGCCTGGGAGCGGTTCGCGTGTTCAACGGAACCAATCTGCCACCGAATGGGCTTACCGTGGCCACAGGGCGTCCGCTCTATGTTTGGGGCGACTACAACGAGCTGAATACAGCGAATCTCGGAACCGCCAACACCTCCGCCACCCGGCCGGCTTCGCTGGTGGGCGACGCCATCACGATTTTGTCCGACAGTTGGGCGGATGCCAACAGCACCAGCCCGGTGGGTTCGCGAGTTGCATCAGTCACCACCGTCAATGCCGCCTTTCTGACCGGCGTCGTCGACACGACCTTGGGACACTACAGCGGCGGCATGGAAAACTTTCCGCGTTTTCTTGAAACCTGGGGATTGGCCAACCAAATTCACCTATAACGGTTCGATGATCAAGATGTTCCCGAGCCTCTACGCCACCAATGTTTGGGGCCAGGCAAACGTTTACGCCCCGCCCAAACGCAACTGGGCTTATGACGCCAATTTTGACGACCCGACCAAGCTTCCGCCGAAAACACCGAGTTTGCTGAAGGTGATTCGCGGTCAGTGGGCCAACGTAGCTCCCGGCCAAAATGTGGCGCCGTAATTCCGTGGCCGGCGGAAGAGTTCGCCAGTCCGGTTGAATTTCATGCAGGATCGGAAAAATGGGACCGAAATCAGCATTCGACAGATGGGCGGTCGGCTTGCGGCCGCACGCGGCTGCCCGACTAATTCCATTTGGGCTGATAAACCGGTTCCAATTGGCTGCGAAAGGTTTTGCCCATCGAATGGTTCCTCGTGGAGCACGGGCGTCGTGGGTTAAACCGTCTCTGGTTCTCTTCACGGCGGGACTTTGGTGCCTTCCCTTGCGCGGAGCCACGCATACGAATACTTCCGAATTCGAGACGCGGCCACTGCAGCCGGGGTCCATCCAATGGGAAATAAATCAAAGCACCGCCCGGGAACGCCAGGAGAGCTATCGGAAGCGTGTGCGAATCCCGGATGCCTTTGGTGGAAATGTCCCAAGGTCCGCCGCGGCAAGTTTGGTCAATGGTCCAAAAAAAGTGGCGGCCCGGACACCCGCTCCAACCGCCTCATCCAAAAACGTCTTCCAGATGTTTTTCTCCGCCGCCGTGTTCGTTTTGACCGGGGTTCTGATTGTCCAAAGACTTGCCCCCCATGTGCTCGTTGACATCAATCACCTTCTCAATCCGTGGACGCCTGTCCCGGTCGCCGGGAAGGACCTTTCGACAAAAGTTCTCGCGGAAGAAGAAGCCTTTGCCAGTTTCATGGAGGCCTTCCGGGTCGGCCCGGTCGCATCACCCTGTGCTGACGCGCCTGGGGACAACGGTCGGTTCAACGAATTTCGTGCACGGGTCAAGGAGCGCCTCATCACGCAGCGAAAGCTCCTTCATGACATCGGTCGGGAGTCGGAAGACGCGGCCCGGCAGAAGTTGCTGACGAATCTGCATTTCGAGATGGGTGTGCTGAAAGACGAGGCCGGCTTTCCGGAGGTGCTTCCGGTGTGGCAGGCGGCTTCCGCTTTGGAGGGACTGCTCAAACAACTCACGGAAAAAATGAGAAACGTCACGCCTTCCACGCTGCGAACCATCGCGGGTGGTTTGGATTTGCTGGATGATTTGTGCGTGCCGGGATTGTCGCCGAATCTCCTGACGGATCATCCCCTCAGGTTTTTGGTGGTGGACGACGATTTGATCAGTCGCCAGGCCCTGTCCGTCTCGCTGAAAAAAGCCTTCAGCCAGCCGGATCTCGCCGTGGAACGGCGAAACGGCTTTGGCTCAGGCCATCGCGCAGCCTTACGACGTCATTTTCCTCGACGTGCAAATGCCAGGCATGGACGGCTTTGAGCTTTGCACGAAAATTCGCGCCACCGTTCCCAATCGCGCCACCCCCGTGGTGTTTGTGACCGGCCAGAGCGACTTCGACGCGCGCTGCAAATCAACCCTCAGCGGCGGCAACGATCTCATGGGCAAACCATTCCTCACTTTTGAAGTCACCGTAAAGGCGCTCACGCTGGCGTTGGATGGTCGTCTCGGTGGGCACGCCCGGAAGCCGCTCCTGAAACCCGACCAGGACCGGGACACGCCGGATCCCTTGCGGACGGTCACGGCTGCTCCGCGCCCCATCCCCACTCCCACCATCGCCTTGCGACCGCCGCTTTCAGCGCCGCGACTGCCGGAGACGGATGAGCTTACCCATGCCTTCCTGGCCCGCGCGTCAAAACAGCTTGGACCGTTGCGGGAAGTTTGTCAGGCGATGCTTCAAACCCCGGATGAGGAGACGCGCCAGATCATGCTGGTGGACGGTTTCCTGCGCATGAATTCATTGCTTCCCAGGCCCGCCGTCGAGGTCGTACATCCGGCTTATCAAATGAGTACTGTGCTGGAAGGACTGTTCAGAAAAATGCTGCAGAATTCCAGGCATGCCACCCCGTCCGCGCTGGCCACCGTGGCCACAGCGGTGGATTTGCTCAATGATTTGTGTGTACCCGGAGTGAAAGCGAACCTGGCCATCCATCCACCGATTCGCCTGCTGGTGGTGGACGATGATCTGGTGGCACGCCGGAGTATCGTCGGCGCCCTGCAAACGGCGTTTAACAAGGCGGAAAGCGTGGAAAATGGAGAGGCGGCGCTCGCCCTGGCGCTGGACAAACCGTTCGACGTGATATTCCTGGATGTGATGATGCCGGGCATGGATGGGTTCGAGGTTTGCTCAAGAATTCGTGATACCGTTCCCAATCGCACCACGCCGGTGGTGTTTGTAACCGGCGTTGGCGACTTCGACGCGCGCGCCCTCATGAGTAGCGACGGTGGCAACGGCCTGATGCGGAAACCTTTTCTCACTTCGGAAATCACCGTCAAAGCGCTTACGTTCGCCCTGCGTGGTCGTCTCCAACGACCGACCGCAGCCGCGCTCTGGCTTGATTGAATTCAGTGTCCGTCACGCCGGACTGCCGGCACTCAATGATGGTGCAGAATTTCTTGCGGTCATCTGATTGCCAGGTCAACGAATTGGAACAGCCTTCCGACGGTGGGGCGTTTAGCTCAGCGGAAGAGCTCCTCGTTTGCACAAAAACCCGAGAATCCCGGACTCACAGGCCTCCATCGGGAATCACTTGGACTGACAAGTTGATCCTGTTGTTTCCTTTGCCTGCATGGATGGACCCAATAGCCCTCAAACAGCCCCCAATTTTTTTCATCGGGGGCGACAATCGAGGGTGACGATTTCTATGATTTTCGTTTGGCTCAATTTCTTTTTTTTCCGATGAGTCAGACGATAATCTGACCATGAAGCGAAAGCGCCCATTGAAGCAGACGGCGGCAGCGGCGTAACTGCTTCCAACGCTACAAATTACCTGAACCTACTTTGCCGACGGGCAATTTATCTTTCCCGCCTGGCAATTCATAGGGTGTTCTCCTGCCAATGGACGGATTTTGCTTGTCTAGCAACAACATTTGGATAATGATTACCATTACGTAATTAAATGGTTGGTCGGTTGCGAAAGGCCAACCAACCCGAAATGGCTTTTGCTGAATCAACCCGTTGGCAAAAGCTTCCTTATGAAACCAAACGTATGGCTATTCAAAATGGTTGTCTTCTGCAGTTGGTTCACAACCATTCTTTGCGTCTGCGATGGAGGTAAAGCGCAAGTTCATTCCTCCGGACTGTCTTTCGCCCAGCCTCTGTTCAGCGCAAGCAAACTGCTCGCCTCAAGCCAATGTCAATCGCACGTCGTTGATTACCCGGAAAGCAGCCTGGTGAATTCTTACACGACTGATCCGATAGCGTCGCCTTCCATCCGCTTGACGGAATTGGCGTCGGATAATGAGGATCAAACCTGCGCGAGCCAGTCCAAGGACAATGACAGGGAATCCGCCTGCCTCAAACTGTGTCTTCGTGCCGCCGAACGGCGGTTAAGTCGCCCTGACAAACAACGCGTCAATTCATTCATCAACTCCAAAGCAAAACCACCGCCGTGAACATGACCGAAACCATGAGAACAATCACTCCTTTCCGCGTCCTTCCGCGCTACTCAGCAACGGCTTCCCTTGCACTGACATCCCTAGCTCCAAGCACATTCTTTACCGGTCCAGCCCGGACCAAGGCGGCCGTCGCCGTACATCGCAGCGGACAAGGACACCATCGCTTTTGGAGATTCTTTTGGAGGCAAACATAAAATGACTCGAACCGACCAACAACTGGAATTTTAAAACCCATGAAACCACTCTTCCCGTTAAACTCGGCCGGCAACGGCTGGGTATTGGCGCAAATAATTCTGACATTCTTGATGCTGTCGCAATTCAACTCGCTGGCAATTCCCGCCCCATTTTGGATCACCAACAGCCCGATGCATACAGCGCGCTACTACCAGACAGCAACACTATTGCCCAACGGCAAGGTGCTGGTGGCAGGAGGTGCGGTAAGCACCGAAGCGACGAACACCGCGGAATTGTACGATCCCTCCACGGGGACATGGACGGCAACCGGTTCGCTCCACGTCAGTCGTAACAGCCACACCGCCACACTGCTGCTCAATGGCAAGGTACTGGTAGCGGGAGGTTACGCCATTGGTTCAGAAACAAATAGTGCGGAACTGTACGATCCGGCTTCCGAGACTTGGACGGTTACCGGTCCCATGATTACCTCGCATGCGGAGGGCACAGCCACCCTGCTGCCCAACGGCAGAGTGCTGGTGGCGGGAGGTTTTGCTTATGGTTCAGGATCAAGCATCGCGGAATTGTACGACCCGGCCTCCGGCACCTGGGCAGCCACGGCTTCCATGTCCAGCGCCCGGTCGCGTCACACAGCCACCCTCCTGCCCAATGGCAAGGTGCTCGTAGTCGGCGGTGTTGACAATGGCCTCAACCAATTGTCCAGCGCCGAACTATATGATCCAGCGGAGGAGACGTGGAGTCCGACAGCATCGATGAACGACGCGCGCCAAAACCACACGGCCACCTTGCTGCCGGACGGCGAGGTGTTAGTGGCCGGTGGTGAAGGCAGCAGTTTCTCTTCCATCAGCAGCGCAGAGATTTATGATCCAGAGAGCGAATCCTGGACGTTGATCAACCCGATGAACTCGGGCCGCTACGGACACACCGCGACATTGTTGCCGAATGGGGATGTATTGGTCTTAGGAGGCTTGAATGCCCAATCTACATTTGCCGGGGCGGAAGTGTTTACTCCTCTCAGCGGTGATGCACTCAGCGGGTCATGGACGGCCACCAGTCCAACGAAGATCCCGCGGATATACCATACGGCCACGTTGCTGCGTGACGGACGGGTGCTGGTTGCCGGAGGGTTATCAACCATGCTCGAAACCACGAATGCCGTGGAAACATATGATTGGACCGTTGCGACGGTCGCGATGCCCGCGGCGGAACATACGGCTCGTGCTTTTCATCAGGCAGTCCTGCTGCCGGATGGCAGGGTGCTGGTGGCCGGTGGTCAAAACAACTCTACCACTCTCACAAACACTGAGCTTTACGATCCAGCCACCGGAACCTGGATTACGACCAATTCGCTGAATTGCCCCCGGCTCTATTTTACCATGACGCTGTTGCCGGAGGGCAAAGTGCTCGTCGCTGGCGGCGACGCTGCGAACGGGTCACCTACTAACTCCGCCGAATTGTTTGATCCAGCCACCGGAACCTGGACCCTCACCGGACCGATGAACTCTCCTCGAGCACAGCACGCTGCGACCGTGTTGGCTAATGGCAAGGTACTGGTCGTTGGTGGCATCACGAGTGGCAGCGGCGTTCCGACCAACAGTACGGAACTGTATGATCCGGCCAGCGGGACATGGACATTCACCAGCCCATTGAATACGGCGCGGGTTGCACCTACTGCAACACTCCTGGCCAATGGGAAGGTTTTGGTGGCGGCAGGTTATGCGGCCACCGGGGTGACCAATTCCGCGGAACTGTACGATGCGGTTGCCGGGACCTGGACGATCACCGGCACCCTTAACGCGTCACGCTATCTCCACACCGCAACATTACTGCCAAACGGCAGGGTACTCGTAGCAGGTGGAGTCGGCAACGGCGGTCCGCTCTCCGGTGCGGAGGTTTACAATCCTGCCACTGAGTTATGGACAGCCATCCCGGCCATGCCCAACCCACATTACAGCCACACCGCCACCCTGCTGCCGCAAGGGAAAGTCCTGATAACAGGCGGCAACTCCGGCAGCATTATCCCTTACACGGAGCTATACGATCCCGCGACGAGCACGTGGATTTCGAGTACACCCATGAACGCGGCGCGCGAGGGTCATACGGCCACTTTGCTGGCCGATGGCAAAGTGCTTCTGGTTGGCGGTTTAACCAATGGTACACCAGTCCCTCTTTCAAGCGCAGAACTGTATGACCCCGGCCTGAAGTTCAATACCGCCTGGCAACCACAAATTACCACCGTCACCTCGCCGCTCGACTCCGGCAGTAGTCTGGCGCTGACTGGGTCGCAATTCCGGGGTGTTGCCGAAGCTTCCGGCGGGAACTGTTCGCAAAACTCATCTTCGGATTGTCCGGTCGTGCAACTGCTCAACATCGCAACCGGGCAAACCCTGTTTCTGCTCGCCACGAACTGGTCCACCAATTCCTTTGTTTCCCTGCCGGTGACTAATTTTCCACCTGGCTGGGCGCTGGTCACAGTGTTTGTGAACGGCATTCCCGGCATTTCCACCACTGTGCGTATTGCCCCGATGCCGACGAGCTTCATTCTGACCCAGGAGACGAAGCTTCCCGGTGGCGCGTTCCAATTCGGTTTCACC
Organism: uncultured bacterium; assembly: GCA_963708305.1. Taxonomy (GTDB): domain Bacteria; phylum Verrucomicrobiota; class Verrucomicrobiia; order Limisphaerales; family UBA11358; genus UBA11358. The sequence continues at coordinate 523,895 of CAVPSH010000001.1, forward strand.
AATACGCCAGGGGCGGTATTTACTGCACTGGCCACCACGAATCTGTCAACGGTGTTGAGGAATTGGACAACTCTAGGCGGAGTCACGGAAGTCTCAGACGGCCAGTTCCAATTCACCGACCCGCAGGCGCCCAACAACCCACAGCGTTTCTACCGCGTACGCTCGCCGTGATCCCGTAGAGATAGCCAGACCAAAAACCCACAACTTGCAACGCTCAACCTCCAATCCAACACAGGTATTTCCATGAAAACTCACACCAACGTCTCCTCACTGGCGACAGCCCTCGCCGCCCTCATGTTGGGCCTACTCCCCATACACCTCGCTCTCGCGGCTCCCTGGATTAACACCGGCCCGCTCAAGGTCGGGCGCTTGTATCACACCGCCACTCTCCTGCCTAATGGCAAGGTACTGATCGCCGGGGGCGAAGCCAGCACCGGCGCCACAAACAGTGCAGAGATCTACGACCCTTTAACCGGGTCAAACACCCTGACAACCTCGATGCACCAAATACGGTTCGGCCACACGGCGACCTTGTTGCTCAATGGCAAGGTGCTGGTCACAGGAGGGAGCAGTAATACCAGCGTCACCAACAGTGCGGAACTTTACGATCCGCTCAGTGGAACCTGGAGCGTCACTGGCTCGATGACCAGCGCGCGCTATTATCACGCGGCGACGCTGCTGCCCAACGGCAAGGTACTCGTCACCGGGGGACGTGATCAGACCTATACCAGGGTTTCCAGCGCCGAATTGTACGATCCGTCCACAGGGACCTGGAGCTTGACGGCTTCCCCGATGAACTCGGCGCACGATAGTCATACGGCAACGTTGCTGTCCAATGGCAAGGTTCTGGTTGCCGGAGGCGATGATAACACGGGCGACTCCATTTCCGTCGCGGAACTGTATGACCCGGTCATGGGAACCTGGACCTTGACGGCTTCCGCGATGAACACCCCACGCCAGGGCCACACGGCAACGTTGCTGTCCAATGGCAAGGTGCTCGTTGCCGGGGGGTCTGGCCTGAGTGGCACTACTCTCAGTGGGGCGGAACTGTACGATCCAAATTCAGGAACCTGGAATGTAGTAAATTCTATGAATTCGGCGCGAACCGGTCACACCGCCACACTACTACCCAACGGAAACGTGCTGGTTGCCGGCGGGGTTGGGTCCAGCGGGACATTTTCGAGTGTGGAGATATACAATTATTTGACCGGGACCTGGACCACGACCAGTTCGCTGAATATAGCCTGCAATACCCATACGGCGACGCTTCTACCCAATGCCAGGATTCTGGTCGCGGGAGGGTATTCGGGCTCCTCCAGCTTGACCGCCGAACAACTGTTCGATCCGGCCACAGGATCATGGACGTTGACCGGCCCGTTGGTAGAAGCACGCATGGATCATACGGCGACGTTGCTGTCCAGTGGAAAGGTATTGGTAGCAGGAGGTGTCGGCACCAACGACGAGCTGTATAGCGCAGATCTTTACGACCCGGCCACGGGAACCACGACCGCGACCGGCTCGATGAATGTCAACCGCGAGAATCAGACGGCCACACTGCTGCCTAACGGGAGCGTGCTGGTCGCTGGCGGGCAAAGCTTTCATGGCGGCACGTATTCGAACGCGGAACTCTACGATCCAGCCGGTGGAACATGGACCAACACCGGCAGCATGGCCTATCAACGTTACGATCACACCGCGACGTTGTTGCCCAATGGCAAGGTGCTCGTGGCCGGCGGCTGGAACCCCATCCAGATTCAAGCCTCTGCCGAGTTGTACAGTCCGGCTTCAGGCACCTGGACCAACACCGGAGCAATGGGCGCACGCCGATACGGGCATACGGCTACGTTGCTGCCGAATGGCAAAGTCCTCGTGGCTGGCGGCTTTGACGGGTTCCTTTATCCCACGAATGGAGCCGAGCTTTACAACCCGGCCACCGGGACGTGGGCTGCCACCGGCAAGCTCAACGTCGCGCGCTATCTTCACACCGCCACGCTGCTGCCCAACGGCATGGTACTGGTAGCAGGCGGTGAAGACAGCACGTTTACGGACAGTACGATCGTAGAGTTGTACAATCCCACCAACGGGACATGGACGCTGGCTGCACCGTTGACCTACGATTTTGAGCAGCATACGGCCACCTTGTTGCCGAATGGAAAGGTACTGCTCGCGGGAGGTTGGCTGGGACAATTCGGAGGCAGCAGCTACACCGAGCTGTTCGATGCGGCCACCGGAACGTGGACGGCGACGAATGATTTCCCGAGCACTTACGCTCACACGGCGACCCTCCTGCCTAACGGCAAGGTGTTGGTTGCCGGCGGCTGGGCCGGCGTTTACGGTGTGACCAACCGTGAGGATCTCTATGATATTGGCTTGGGATTCAGCGCCTCATGGCAACCTCAGATCACCACCTTCACCTCCGTGCTCAACCCGGGCGGCAACCTCTCGCTCACGGGATCAAGATTCCGCGGTGTGTCCGAAGCCTCGGGTGGCAATGGCTCACAAAACTCGTCGAGTGATTGCCCGGCAGTGCAATTGCGCGCCATCGAGAGCGGGCAGTGTCTCTTTCTCTCTTCCACGAACTGGTCCACCAATTCATTCTTCTCCTTACCGGTGACCAATTTCCCGACTGGTTGGGCCATGGCGACGGTGTTTGTCAACGGCATACCCAGTGCTTCAAGCATCCTCCTGATCGCGCCGGCCCCGACGGCCATTATTCTCCTCCGTCAACCGAGTCTGGCAAATGGCGCATTTCAGTTCGGATTCACCAATACGCCCGGGGCAGTCTTTACTGCGCTGGCCACAACGAACCTGTCGTTGACATTGAGTAACTGGTCGGCGCTGGGCAGCGTCACCGAGATTGCGGACGGTCAATTCCAATTCACCGACCCGCAGGCGACCAATCACGTGCGGCGCTTCTACCGGGTGAAATCGCCATAACCTTGCCCATTTTATGTTGCACGCCACCGACGCTAAATTATCTCCATCACGAACAGGTTTTGATTACATCTCAATGCGCCTCGCGGTTCGGCTATTCGTTGGCAAGAGAGGTTCATCCTGACACGCTTTTTTAGTTGTGTTTTCGGCACGCGCTTTTCTCGACCATCGCGAGATGCTTGTTGTCATTGGCCGGCTTTGATAGCCTGCTGGCGTTCGGGCGTTTAGCTCAGCGGAAGAGCTCCTCGTTTGCACAAAAACCCGAGAATCCCGGACTCACAGGCCTCCATCGGGAATCACTTGGACTGACAGACCGATCGTAATGTTTTCCTTGCCAGCTCGGATGGACTCAGATGGACCAAAACAGGCACCAATTTATTCCCGCCGGTGGTGGCAATCGGAGGTGACGGTTCCTTTGGTTTGCGGAGCCGTAAGTGTTCCGGCATCGTCTGCGCTGTTATGCCAAAAACGGGCTCTTAAAAGGAGTCATTGCAGTGAACCTGCTCAATCCGATTGCAAACGCGCCCCGAACTGGCCACCGCTATTGGTCTCGAGTATGATTTTGCCGGAGCGCAAATGCAGGTCGCGTTGCGGAAACGGGATTTCAATGTGGTTTTCACGCAACTTGCGTTCGATGGCGAAATACAAATCGCTGCGAAAACGCGTCGGGCGGTGCGCCATGTCTATGGTCCAGACGGCCAGCTCGAAATTCAGCGAACTGTCGCCGAATTCGAGAAAACGCGCCATGGGGGCGGGGTCCTTGAGTACGCCCGGATTTTCCGCCGCAATCTCCAGCAACAACCGCCGGAGCTTCTCGACGTCACTGCCATAGGCGACGCCGACGGGCAGGCGCAAGCGCACCTTGGGATCGCCGTAGCTCCAGTTGGTCACCGGGTTGGTGATGAAATTCGAGTTGGGAACGATGATGGTAATGTTGTCGTTGGTCACGACGACCGTGCTGCGCAGGCTGATTTTCGTGACCTGGCCGGCCACTCCGCCGACTTCAACGCGATGGCCGAGGGCGATGGGACGTTCCGCCAGGATGATCAGCCCGCTGACGAAGTTGCTGACGATGTTTTGCAGGCCAAAACCGATGCCAATGCCCAAACCGCCAACGATGACTGCCAACGAACTCAAATCCAGGTGAATCACTCTGAACGCAAAGAAGAAGCCCACGGCGATGAAGCAGTACCCGACGAAACGACTGACCGCGTATTGGAGGTCAGGCTCCAGGTGGGTACGAGCCAGAATCCGCTTTCGCAAGATTTTCCGCAAATACCGCTCCGCTACCACCACCAACAACATGACCAGCAGCAGTTTGACGATGCTGTTCAATGTCAGATGACTGTCACCCAGTTCAATCAACGGATAGTTGATGACGTTTTGAATATCCACCCGCCAATGATTCAATGTCTCGTTCATGTTGGTCTCCTCGCTTTTGCCGATGGCACTCAGGTTGGCATTCGCATGTTTCCGCCTGCATACCACTTCGACGGCGGCAACTAAAGCCTGTTCTCACACCCCAAACGGGTCCGGGATTCTGGTATTTGAGTTGTGGAAAATGATTTGCCTTTGACAGCATGTGGGGCTGGCCACTTTCAATGGGCACCTTTAAGCTGCCGGTCATGCAGGCAGTCAATCTCGATTATGTCGCGCTGGGCGTGATCCTGGCGGTGGCACTCTTCTTTTTCTGGACGCAAAAATTGCGGACGGACATCACGGCCCTGCTGGTCACGCTCGCCCTCATCATTCCCTGGCCGCACCCGGACGGGCATTGGCGAAGCATTCTGACGTATCAGGAGGGATTCTCCGGCTTCGGCAGCGTCGCGGTCATCATGGTCACGGCGATGTTTGTGCTGGGAGCGGCGATGGTGCGGACGGGCGCGGCGGAAGGACTCGGCGGCAAACTGTTCCGCGTTTGCGCCCACAGCGAGCCGCTCCTGCAGTTCGCGATTCTGGGCACGTCCACGCTGTTTTCCATGTTCATGAACGACACGACCGTGGTGCTCGTGTTCATGCCGCTCATCATGGCCGTATGCAAGGAACGGAATCTTTCGCCCTCGCGCTATTTGCTGTGCGCCGCCTACGGCTCGCTGCTCGGCGGGCAATGGACGCTGGTCGGCACGCGCAGCAACATCATCATCAGCGATTTTCTGCTCCAGCGGACGGGCACGGGCATCGGCTTTTTCGATTTCACGCCCATTGCCGCCGTCGTTTTCCTGGGCGGCGGCGGCGTATTTTCTTTTGCATGGCCGGCAAGCTGTTGCCCAAGGCGGGTAAAGGTGAATCGGCCGAGGAATCGCTGGCCCGCGAGTATTTGACGGAGGTGTTGGTGACCCCGCAATCCGCGACCGTCGGCAAGGCCCTCAATCAACTCTCCTGGTGGAAACGAAGCGATCTGACGGTCGTGGAACTGATCCGCGGGCGCCGAACGCATTCCGGCCTCCGGCTGGATCAAACTGATGCCGGGCGACGTGCTGATTATGCAAGGGCCGGTGCCGACCATCGGCGATTTGCTCAAGTCGCCCGATTTTCAACTCAAGGAGGAATTGAAAATTGACAACCAGACACTCCACAGCGTGGACCTGGTGACGGTGGAAGCGTTGCTCCCGCCGAATTCCGATTACATCGGCGCCACACTCGACCAGATGGATTTCAGCCGCGATTACGGGTTTCACCGTCATGGGCATTTCGCGTCACGGGAAGACCATTCGCGAACGGCCGATGGCCACGCCGCTGGAGTTTGGCGATTCGCTGCTGCTGCTGGGACATGTTTCCGGGGTGGAACGGCTGGGGCGCAATCCGAATTTGATCTTGCTGGGCCAGACCCATTTCCCGCGCTGGGCCGGCGAAAGGCGGCGGTCACCATTGCTGTTGCTGGCGGGCGTGATGGTTCTGGCGGTGACGGGAGTGCTGAACCCGGCCATCTCCATTCCGCTGGCGGCGGTGCTGGCCATCCTGTTTGGCTGCATCAAAATCAAGGACGCTTACGAGTCGGTGAACTGGCAGGCGGTCGTGACCGTGGCCGCCATGATTCCCTTCGGCCTGGCGCTGGAAAAAACCGGCGCCGCCGCGGATTTGGCGCAGGCCATCGTCACAGCGCTGCAAGGATTCGGCCCGATGGTGGTGATGGGCGCGTTCCTTGTGCTGGCCGCCGTGCTGACGCAATTCATCGAGAACGCCGCCGTGGCCATCATCCTCGCGCCGTTGGCGTTTCAAATGGCCAAGGACACCGGCGTTGATCCCAAGCCGTTTCTGGTCGGGCTGGCCATTTGTGTGTCGTCGGCCTTTTGCACGCCGGTGGCGCACGAAAGCACGATTCTGGTCATGGGACCGGGCCGTTACCAATTCAAACACTACCTGCAAATCGGCGGGGTCATGGCGCTGTTGACCTGGATTATTGCGACCCTGGTCACGCCGCTGGTGTGGCCGTTCGGCAAGTGAAGTCATTCTCATTCCGCCCACTCAGCGCACAGCAACTTGGCTTGCTCCAAAACGGTCTGGGTGGCCTTTTCTTGCTTGTCGGGTGGATAGTCGCATTTGCGAAGAATCACGCGGTGGAAATCGGTCGCTGTCAGGCTGGCATGATCAATATCAGCCGGATGGGGCTTTGTCGGACGTTGTCCCAAAAGCGGTTGGCGTTGCAAGCCCGCCTTTCAGTCGAGAATCTGTCGTCACTCAGTCGCTTGCGGCTGATCTATCCGTCTTCATGGGCAAATTCCCATTGTACTGTCGCGCAGTATTGTTCTTGATTTTCGTCGGACACTTGTTGTCATTACCACTTTTTGATAGCGTATTCGTGGTCGGGCGCTTGGCGCAGTGGCTAGCGCGTCTCGTTTACACCGAGTAGGTCGGGGGTTCGAATCCCTCAGCGCCCACCAGCCCCGAACGCTTTCGGGGCTGCCGCGTCGAAGTGAAACGAAGACGGGCCAGAGAAAAAAGCATCGGAGCGAAACGCGCCGAGCTTCGGCTCGGCAGGCCAATCGTTAAATCTCTCCGCTAAAACCCTGCTGCCGCAACGCTTCGAACAAAACCAGCGCCGCGCAATTCGACAAATTCAGCGAGCGCGATTGGTCGTTAAACATCGGGATCCGCAACCAGTGTTCGCGGTTCTGTTCCAGCAATAATTTTGGCAAACCAGCCGTCTCGCGTCCGAAAATCAGATAATCATCCGGCGAAAACTTCGCTTCCGTGTAAAGCTTCGGGCCTTTCGACTCAATGAACCAAAACCTGGTGGCGTTGGCTTTATGCGCCAATTCGAACGCGCCCCAGTTTTTCCAGCGATGACATTCGACGTGCTGCCAGTAATCCATGCCGGCGCGCTTGAGTCGTGCGTCATCGAGCTTGAAACCGAACGGCTCGATGAGGTGCAACGTGGTCCTGGTGGCCGCGCAGAGCCGCGCCACGTTGCCCGTGTTCGGCGGAATTTCCGGTTCAACCAAAACGATGTTCATTCGTTAATTGGTAGCAGCGGACGTCAGTCCGCTCATCCAAAAGTTAGAGCCGACTAACGTCGGCTGCTACGAGACCTTGAATAAAAAACCTTCCATAAAACGAGGCCATGTGCCGGCGCCGTCATGCCGGCCACGCGCCGGTCTTTCCTCGCCAGCATCCGCCGGATTTCCGCCGGGGGAAATTTGCCCAAACCGACCTGCACCAGCGTGCCGACAATGCCCCGGCACATCTTGTAAAGAAACCCGTCTCCCTCGATGATGAACGTCAATTGTGGACCGCATTTTTTGATGTCGCACCGGGTAAGCCTGCGCCTCGTGGATTCCATCTGGTAATTTCGATTGGCGGCAAAGGATTTGAAATCATGCCGTCCGACCAACAGCGGCGCGGCGGCGCGCATGGCCCGCAAATCGAGCGGGCGCGTAACCTGCCACGCGTTGCGGCGAAGCAACGGATTCATGGCTGTATGGTTCCAAACGAAATAGCGGTATTGCTTGCCGACCGTGTCAAACCGGGCGTGAAATGTTTTTGCCGAACGCGAAACCGACAGCACGCGAATATCCTCCGGCAACCAGGCGTTTATCGCCAAACCAAGCTTACGCACCGTCATTTTGAACTCTGCGTGCGGCACTTCAAAATGCGCCACCATCCCAAGTGCATGCACGCCAGTATCCGTCCGGCTGGAACTGTGAACAACTGGCCGGCTGGAAAATAATTTTGCCAGCGCCTCCTCGACCTTTTGCTGGACGCCGGTGCCGATCTTTTGCGTCTGCCAGCCTTCATACGCCGTGCCGTCGTAGGCAATGGTCAGTTTGAATTTGAGCAAATTCACATTTCTCGGAAGGACGAGTTTCACGAGTCCCATTTCGATTTGTTCAGGGGCTCGTATAACTCGCCCCTCCGATTTATCAGATCCCATCCAAATAACTTTGCAGCAGGATTGCCGCCGCCATCTTGTCCACCTTCTCTTTGCGCTGGTCGCGCCGGACCTTGCCCTGAATCAGAATCCGGTTTGCCTGTGCCGACGTCAACCGCTCGTCCCAGGTCTTGATCGGGACGGTGATGGCGCTGCGCAGCACGGCGACAAATGCCTCGACCTTTTGCGCCGCCGGACCGTAACTGCCGTCCATGTTGCGCGGCAGGCCGATGAGCACGAGGTCAACTTCCTTTTCCACCAGCAATTTCTTTAACCGATCCAGAAAATCCGCGAATGGCTCGGCGGGAATGTACTCCAGTGGCTGTGCGATGGTCTTGGTTTCATCGCTGATGGCGACGCCGATGCGTTTGGTTCCGTGATCGAGGGCGAGGATGCGCATTGAATCAATTTTTTGGAGACTACTTTTTGTAACGTTTGTCGACAATCAAGATTAACGTGCCGGCGAACCGGCGCCGTCCCGCAACCAGCTTGTGTCGCCAATCAAGTCGGTCATCATGCCCGTCAAATCGCTCTTCGGGATCGGCAGATATTTGCCCGTGCCCTCGGCAAAAATCTGGCCGGACGGATTGGCCAACATCCCCTTGGCCTCGAAAATCCGGTTCTTGCGGTTCACCAGTAATTCGCCGGTGGCGATGATTTCGTCGTCCGGTCGCACGGGATTCAAAAACCGCACGGTCAACTCGGCGCAAAACGCGAAGCGTCGCGTCGGCACCGCGCACGCCCAGACCATGATTTCGTCCAGCACGGTCGTTAATATGCCGCCATGAACGACGCCGCGAAAGCCGATATGCGCGGCGCGCAACCGGAAGCGCGTTTGCACGACGCGCCCGTCGGTCGTAAAACGCAATTTGAGTCCGACGGCGTTGCTTTCGCCGCAGACGAAGCAATGATGGGTGTGAGGCAATTCACGCATGGCAGCAATAGGCGGTGGAACCACGGCGCAGTGCAAGCAAATTTCATGATTTCCAATAAAACCAAGCGCAATGAGACGGCGGTAATCGCCAAAAACAACGAAAGTTTTTGGTCAGTTCGTTTTACGCTCGCCCTCAACCTGACCTTCTCCCCCGGGAGAAGGGACAGCTATCGGCTATTTTCGGGTTTGCGGATATCCGTCCGGTAAATCCTGGCGCAGGTATTTTAAAAAAGCGGTCGTGCATTCTCCTTCTCCCAGGGGGAGAAGGCCGGGATGAGGGCGGACGTTCCCAAACTAATTCGTTTTTACAACTGCCCTTACCTGTCTCCTGCCCCCGGGAGAGGACATGCGTTCGACCATACTCTGATAATTCGTGTTAATCCGTGCAATTTGTGTCCAAATATTCTTTTCGTGTCTTTCGCGTGTTTCGTGGTTAAATTTTTCCCGCGATGGTTCAATATCTCGATTTGCTCCGGCTGGTCCTGGAAAGCGGCAAATTCAAGGCTGACCGCACCGGCACCGGCACCTATTCCGTATTCGGCGCGCAGGCTCGATTCGACTTGCGCCAGAGTTTTCCTGTGCTCACGACAAAAAAGCTGCACCTGAAATCCATCATTTACGAATTGCTCTGGTTCCTGCGCGGCGACACGAATGTCAAATATCTCCACGAACATGGCGTGACGATTTGGGACGAATGGGCCGACCAGAATGGCAGCCTCGGTCGTATTTATGGCGCGCAATGGTGTGACTGGCGCACGTCCGACGGTCGTTCCTTCAGCCAGATCGACGACGTCATCGCGCAAATCCAAAAGAATCCCGACAGCCGGCGGCACATCGTCACCGCCTGGAATCCGGGTGAACTGGATCAGATGCGGCTGGCCCCATGTCACGCGCTGTTTCAGTTCTACGTGCTCGACGGCGAGTTGAGCTGCCAGCTTTATCAGCGCAGTGCAGATTTATTTCTCGGCGTGCCGTTCAACATTGCCAGCTACGCACTGCTCACCCGGATGATGGCGCAGGTTTGCGGTTTGAAACCCGGCGAATTTGTCCACACGTTCGGCGATTTGCATCTTTACAAAAACCATCTCGAACAGGCGAAGTTACAGCTTTCGCGTGAGCCGCGTCCGCTGCCACAAATGAAATTGAACCCGGCGGTGAAAAACATCCACGACTTCAAATTCGAGGATTTTGAACTGGCCGGCTACGACCCACACCCGGCCATCAAGGCGCCAATTGCGGTTTAAGAAAATTTCAACGCAAAGACGCAAGGCGCAGAGTAAAGAATCTTTGCGACTTTGCGGCTTTGCGTTAAAACTCCGCCCATGAAACACTTCCAAGCCATTGCCGCGGTGTCACTGGCCGGGCGGTTGGCTTGACACCATGAAAAAAATATCCAAGCCGGAGCTTTGGGGCGCGATTTTCATCGTTTTGGCGGTTTTCATCGCGTACTGGCCAGCCTTGCGCGGCGGGTTCATCTGGGACGATGACGCCTATGTCACACACAACCAGACCTTGCACAATCTGAATGGATTACAAGAGATCTGGTTCAACGCTGGCGCGACACCTCAATATTACCCATTGGTTTTTACCACATTCTGGCTGGAATATCATTTATGGGGGCTGAACCCGCTCGGTTTCCATCTGGTAAACGTCTTGCTGCACGCATTGGGATCGCTACTGCTCTGGCGGGTGCTGGCACAATTGAAGGTGCCAGGCGCATGGCTGGCGGCGGCCATTTTCGCACTACATCCGGTACAGGTCGAATCCGTGGCCTGGATCACTGAACGCAAAAATGTCTTGTCCGCGGTGTTCTATTTTTTGGCGGCATTGGCCTACCTCCGTTTTATCAACACGGAAAATAGCGGCAGCGCGGACATACAACGCCGATACTTTTATTTTGCCGCATTCATCTTGTTCGTCGCTGCACTTTTAAGCAAAACGGTGACCTGTTCGTTACCGGCGGCCCTGTTGCTGGTGTACTGGTGGAAAAAAGGCCGATTGCGACCGCAGGATATTTTGTCGTTGCTCCCATTTTTTTTGGTTGGCATGGGTTTGGGGCTTGCCACGGCATGGCTGGAGAAAAATCACGTCGGCGCACACGGTACGGATTGGTCGTTGACCTTGACGGAACGTTTTTTGGTGGCAGGCCGGGCCTTGTGTTTTTATACCGGCAAATTGCTTTGTCCAGCCCGGCTCACCTTTATCTATCCCCGCTGGGAAATAGACCCTGCCCCTGGGTGGGGGTGGTTATATCCAATAGCGGCCATTGGAGGGGTGGCAGAGTTGTGGTTGGTCCGGCGGTGGATTGGCAAAGGGCCATTGGTTGCCGCGCTGTTTTTTGCAGGCACACTGGCTCCGGCGCTTGGATTTGTGAACATCTATCCAATGCGATTCACGTTCGTCGCCGATCATTATCAATATCTGGCTTGTCTTGGACCGATCGCGTTGTTTGCGGGCGCCGCGGCGTATTTTTCAGAAAAGTGGCGGATTAATCCCTCCACAAAATATGCGTTGATATTTTTACTTCTGTCGGTGCTGGGTACGCTCACATGGCGACAAGCCGGTGTTTACCAGAACCTGGAAACTTTGTGGCGCGATACGCTGGCCAAAAATCCCGCCTGTTGGATGGCGCATACCAATCTGGGCCGGTTGCTCACGGCCCAAGGAATTCTGGCGGATGCGGAGCTGCACTATCGCACGGCAATTCGGCTGAAACCTGACGATGAAGACGTGTACTATAATTACGGCAACATGCTGGTAAAAGCCGGCCGACTCGATGAAGCCATCCCGCAATACCGGCAGGCACTGCAATTGAGTCCGGCGGACGCGGAAACGTGGAACAATCTGGGTGTCGTGTTATATCAGGAACACCGGACCGACCAGGCCATCGCCTGTTTTCACGAGGCGGTTCGTTACCGGCCGGATTTTCCCGACGCGCATTTCAATCTGGGCAACGCGCTGTTCGTGGAGCATAAATTGGACGAGGCCGTCGCCGAATATCGGGAGGCCTTGCGGCTCGCACCGGATTCCGCCGCCATCAAAAACCGGCTGCGCGCGCTGGGCGTGCCTGCAAACTGAATGAAACACTTTCAAGCCATCGCCGCGATGTCGCTGAACCGCGTGATTGGCGCGGACGGCAAGATCCCGTGGCACCTGCCGGAGGACTTCAAGTGGTTCAAAAAAATGACGCTGGGCAATGTCGTCGTGATGGGACGCAAGACGTTTGAAAGCCTGGGCCGGCCGCTGCCCAGCCGCAAAAACATGATTCTCACGCGACACCCGCAGCGGCTCATCAAAACGCATCCGGAGATTTTCGGCCAGTACCACGAGTGGCGGGGCGGGCGTTACCTCAAACGCGCCTACCAGTTTCACTTCACCAAACTGGAGAAAAACCAACGGACGGAAATTTTGATTTTCAACTCACTGGACCGGTTGAATCCGGAGGAGTTTCCGAACGACATCTTCATCTGCGGCGGCGCGCAGATTTACGAACAGGCCCTGCCGCGTTGTTCCGACCTTTACCTGACCGTGGTCAAACGCGAGATTGAGAAAGGCGACGCCTTCTTTCCGCAGTTTGAAGAGAAATTTGTTCTGGCTGAAGAAATCCGCGACGAACCGGAGTTCAAGATTTTGCACTACCGGCATAAATCGCTGATGGAATAAATTAAAATTGGGAGGGGCAGCGTGTCGCTGTCCCAAATTTGGGTCGCCGGCACGGCGACCCTCCCAAAGCAAAACAGGCGGGCCGCTGTGGCCCGCCTGCGCGAATGAATTCCGACCGTGACGGTTATTCCTTTGTGTCCTGCTTGGCCTCGTCGGCGGCATCGAAGGCGTGCTGCAACGCCACGAGGTCTTCGCCGGGCTTGAGCGAGTCGAGCATTTTCTGTTCTTCCTTGAGCTGCTCGTCGGAGTAACTGGCGGCCTTGATGGACAGGCCGATGCGGCGTTCGCCCTTGTCAATTTTGATGACGCGCGCGGTCACGTCCTGTCCGACCTTGAGCACGTTCTTGATTTTGTCCACGCGCTCCTCGCTGACCTGCGAGATGTGCACCAGGCCGTCAATTTCATGTTGCAGGCCGATGAACGCGCCGAAGCTGGCGAGCTTCGTGACCTTGCCTTGAACCACGTCGCCGACCTTGTACAGCTTGTCAATGTTCTCCCACGGATCTTCGCCGAGTTGTTTCACGCCGAGAGCGATGCGCTGGTTCGGACGGTCCACCTCCAGCACGACTGCCTCGACTTCGTCGCCTTTCTTGAGGATTTCAGACGGATGATTGATTTTGCGCGTCCACGAGATGTCGGACACGTGAATCATGCCGTCAATGCCTTCCTCCAACTCCACAAACGCGCCGTAGCTGGTAAGGTTGCGCACCTTGCCCTTGACCCGGGTTTTGACGGCGTATTTTGTCTCGGCACTGTCCCACGGATTGCTTTCCAACTGGCGGATGCCAAGGGATATTTTCTGTTCCTCGCGGTTGATGCCCAGAACAATCGCTTCGATTTCCTGGTCCGGCTTGAGCATGTCGCTGGGCTTGGCCACGCGTTTCGTCCAGGAAAGTTCGGTGACGTGCACCAGGCCTTCCACGCCCGGTTCGAGCTGCACAAACGCGCCGTACGGGACGAGGTTGACCACCTTGCCTTTGACCTTCTGGCCGACGGGAAATTTCGTTTCGATGTTGTCCCACGGATTGGCCATCTTCTGTTTAAGGCCGAGGCTGACGCGTTCCTTTTCCTTGTTCACGTCCAGCACGACCACATCAATTTCCTGGCCGACCTTCAACAGTTCCGATGGATGCGCGATGCGGCCCCAGCTCATGTCCGTGATATGCAGCAGGCCGTCGATGCCGTTGAGGTCAATGAACGCGCCGAAATCGGTGATGTTTTTGACCGTGCCCTTGCGGATGTCGCCGGGCACCATTTCGGCGAGCAGCTTGGCGCGTTTCTCGGAACGTTCCTGCTCGATGAGTTCGCGGCGCGACAGCACGATGTTCTGCCGGTCCTGGTTGATTTTGACGACCTTGAAGTCGTAGGAATTGCCGACAAACGATGCAAGATTCTTCGGCGTGATGATGTCAATTTGCGACGCCGGCAAAAACGCCTCGACTCCGATGTTGACGACCAGGCCGCCCTTGACGACGGACTTGACCTTGCCCTGGATCGTGCCGCCCTCGTTACAGATGGTGAGGATGCGCTCCCAGTTGCGCTTGAACTCGGCCTTCTCATGCGAAAGCACGACGGTGCCTTCCTTGTTTTCGAGTTTTTCGATGAGGACATCAATTTCGTCGCCAACCTTGATGGTCTTGATGTCTTCAAATTCCTGGGCGGGGATGACACCCTCGCTTTTGTAGCCGATGTCCACCAGCACTTCCTTGGGGCGGACTTCGATGATGTGGCCTTTGACGATATTGCCTGCGGCAAACGGCAGCGAGCCGGTTTGCTTCATGGCTTCTTCCATGGTGAGCATAACGATATTTGAACTGCGGGAACCTGGGAACCCGGACGGCGGGAACCGAAGCTCCATTGCCTAACTACCGACGCTGCAAACGGCAACGGAGGTTGACTGTTAGGTTGTTGGTTAACTGCTTTTTCTCAGCCTTAACGAACGTCCGCACACGCGGCGTTCAGGCAAATAGATAATAGTGGAAATGGGTAGAATGGCAAGGGGGAATAAAATCAATTATCGCGTCGTTACTCTGTCAATAGGTACTTGGCTTGACCCTACCGTCAACCATATAGGTACGTCACTACGGCTTTTTAGCAGCAGGCATGTCGGTGGTGGGCATTGCTACTGGCAATTGGTTGGTCGCCAAAAGATCTATTTGCTCCTGAGTTTTATCAATTCGTACGAAAAGATCATCGAAATGCCATTTGCCAAGCGCCTTGCTCGCGGACACATATAAACTCGCAGTCCCTTTAGGACCATTGATGGGAATCACCAGTTGTGCACTTCCTGAAGTGTCGTTCTCGGAAATTGTGCCAGTGACAAAGAATCTATCTTTAACTGGGACACCAAGAGCTGCAATAACGGCAGGCGATGATTTGGCACTCGCAAAGGCACTCGAATAAGCACCTGACGACTTCATGAGATTCTCAACAAATATTGTGAACCAGCCAATAATTACCAAAACAGCCAAACACATCAGGGGGACAATCCACTTCCAATTTCGTTCTAGCCAAGCCGATGAGGGCGTTCCTGAAAGTGGCGAAAGCGAACCGCTGTTTTGGTCGGTTTGTTTTGCCGGGACTAACAGTAACAACAGTTGAATGATAAAATTAACGAGCGGGACAATAAACAGCAACACGAGCCACGGCGACCAACCCATGCTGCGAAATCTTGGTATGTCCAAACATGGAAATCTTAAAAGAACGAGCAAAACAATGATAATCAGTGGCAGCCAAGGCGGAATGCCAACACTTTTTGTTAAAGGCAAAAGAAACGCGGCAATGATCGCAACCGATATGAAATATATTAGCAAGCGGACGAAATATTGCAGTCGCTCTAATTTTTTGGGAAACAATGCTCTCATCGTAACTATCTTCTCTTTGTTTCGGGCCAGCCTTCGTCGAAAGCAGTTTCTGTTCCACTTCGCGACCTGGCGCCTTTGCGTTAAATTCCGCGAAGAAACTTCTGAATTTCGTCATGGCTGCCGGCCATCAGAAACAAAAGCGAGTCGGCGCAGTTTTGAAATATCAGCCGGACGTCCAGGCCGACGCGGATTTCAAAAAAGTTGCCCGTCAGCCGGCGAATGCCCAATCCTCGGTGAGCGTGCGGAAAGGGAATCGTTGCAACGTAGGACAGGCGTCGCGCCTGTCTCAAAATTGAAAAATTCCCGCTTGAGTGGTCCAGGCCGCGTGGTCCTCCTGACGGGTTTTGCTGATCTGCTGAAAGATGGAGACAGGCGCGACGCCTGTCCTACGGTCCGCCTAAAACCACTTTTTCCTTTTGAAATACCAAAAGGTCAGGCCCGTGGAAAAAGCCGTAATGACGCCGGCGACCCAATAACCGTGTTTCCAGCTCAGCTCCGGCATGTCGCGGAAGTTCATTCCGTACCAGGTGCCGACCATCATCAACGGCGTGGTGATGACGGTGATCATGGTGAGCAGTTTGACCACCTCGCCGGTCTGGTTGGACGACATGTTGAGATAGACCTGCAAAATGCCGGTCAGTGAATCGGTATAGGTGTGCGCCAGTTCGTTGATGCGGCGCAAGGAATCGTAAACGTCGCGGAAATATGGCACAAGCTGCGGACGGATGAGCTTGAACTCGCCCGCCGCGAAGCGCGCCAGGATTTCACTCTGCGGGCTGATGATTTGCCGCAGATTCAACACCTTCTTTTTGAGCTGGAGGATGTGATTGAAGGTCTGCTTGCCGGGGTTATGCAGGACGTTTTCCTCCACGTTGGCGATTTCCAGCGCCAGATCATCCAGCGCCGGCTTGTAGCCGTCCACCAGCATGTCGAGCAGCGAATGAGCTACCCGGTCGGGCGCGCGCGCAATCTGCATGGCTCCCTGCATGCAGCGTTCTTCAATCACCGAGACCGGACGCAACGGTTGCTGGTGATAGGTGACGAGAAAATTTTTGCCGAGGAAGAAATCCAGTTCGCTCGTGGCGAATTTCCCGTCCTGCCGGTTGTAATCCACCGAGTGGATCACCATGAACAGATACGGCGTGAACAGGTCGCCCTCCTTGGGCGTGTATTCCTCGACCTTGGGCGACGAGTTGACGGCCGTGCAGTCCTCAATGGACAGCGGATGAAAATGAAACACGCCGGCCAGAATGGCCTGCACTTCTTCCGGCGTCGGATTTTCAAAATCCACCCACAGGAACAGGTTCGTGTCCGCCAGCAGGGTCGGCATGAGGAACAAATCAATGTCCCGCGTGTGCAGGCGTCCTTGCGTGGTGAAGGCAAATGAACGGATCATGGAATCTTAAACGGCGCACAACTATCAAACCCAATCAAGGCCAATAACTAATCGCCGGCTGGCTGGGAAGCAAGTTCGTTCGCGCCTGACATTGTGTTTCGGACGGCACTTTGATCCGCGCATTTTTCTCCCTCTCCTTGCCCGAGGGAGGAGAGGGCCGGGGAAAGGAGGCCAAAGTTTTTAAACTCGAATCCCCTCTCCCCGCCCCTCTCCCCGTTTGAGCGGGGAAAGGGAGCTGTTTCGCCTCGGCGCGCGTTGATGTCTTCGCGGCGAACGGGATTTACTCCACAAAATTCTGCGCTTTCAACCAGAACAGGCAATCCGCCGCCCACGGATGCGGATGCGCAAACGGTGGTTTGTCCTTCAATCCCATGCCGTGCCCGCCCTTTTGGTAGATGTGTAAATCGAAAGGCACATGATTTTTCCGCAGCGCTTCCGCAAACATCAGGCTGTTTTCCATCGGCACGGTCTTGTCTTCATAGGTGCACCAGATAAAGCACGGCGGTGTGTTCGTTTTCACCTGCAATTCGTTGGAGAGCAGCTTAACCATCTTTCCCGAGGGGTGTTTGCCGAGCAGATTTTCCTTCGAACCCTGGTGCGCGTATTCGCCCATGGTGATGACTGGATAACAAAGAATGCCCAGATCCGGCCGCGAACTTTGCCGCTCAACCGGGTCATCCGAGTTCGTGTTGCCGGAGTCAAAATGCGTCAGGAGCATCGAAGCCATATGCCCGCCCGCTGACGAACCCATGATACCGATGCGGTGTGGATCAATCTTATAATCCGCCGCGTGCACCCGCACCCAACGCATGGCGCGTGTCCCGTCTTCAAATTCCACCGGATAATGATACCCGCCCGAACCGAGCCGGTACTTCAGCACGAAACAGGTGATGCCGTGCTGGTTCAGCCAGAGCGCGCAATCATTGCCTTCGTGCGGCGCAAGATGGCTGTAGCCGCCACCGGGACAGATCACCATGGCCGCACCGGTGGCATTTGTAGCGTCGGGCAGATACGGCGTGAGGGTGGGAACATCCTGAGCCTTTGTACCCAGCGCACCGGGCGCACCGTTCGGCCAGAGGGGAATGGGAGACATAATTTCGGCATGCGACATAACCAAAGATGAGATTAAAATTGCTGACGCAAAGATGATTTTCATAGTCTAACCGGAGCCGAATTCTTGAGGAGTCCCAAGGCTGATTCAACCAAAAACTATTTTCTTCCGTAATTACGGCGGGAGCGGTTGACCTTTGGTTTCAGGTGCGAAAGGCAGAATCAGGAGCCCGACGAGATAGATCAACGCGACGACGCAGACCGCCAGGCCAAAACTACCCAGCGCTGTGACCAGGTAACCGGTTATGAACGGGCCGGCCGAAGCCAGCGCGCGGCCAATGTTGAAGCAAAAACCGGCGCCGGTCGCGCGAATCCGCGTCGGATACAATTCCGGCAGGTAAATGGGAAAGCCGCTGAAAATGCCGTTGTTGAAAAAGCCCAACAACGGCAGTAACAACAATACCTGGGCGTAGGTCCGCGGCGTCAGAAACGTGACCGGCAACATCACCAGGCTGCCGAGACACATCAGGGCAAAGACGCGCCGCCGGCCCAGACGATCGGCCAACGGACCAAAACTGAGATAACCCGCCAGCGCGCCGACATTCAGCAGCATGGTGGCGTAACTGACGCGACTCGTGAGTTCGGACGCGCTCAGGCCGTGCAAATCCGGCAAAGCACGAATGAGCGTCGGCGTCCAGTTCGTAGCACCCCACAAACCGAAGACGGCGACAAACGCCAATCCGGAGCCAACCCAGGTGGAGCGCGCCAGTCCCGGTGTAAACAGCTCCGCCAGTTTTGACGGACGCGTTCCGCCGGCTCGTTGTTCTTCGGCGCGCGCCTTGACCCAGCGTTCCGGTTCCCTGATCCACAGGAAAACAAAGACCGCCACGATGGCCGGCGCAATGCCAACCACAAACATGGGACGCCAGCCGCAATGGCGCAGGAGCAGGCTGAGCACCGCCGCCACCAGAAATCCCCCCGCCCACGCTGATTGCAACAAGCCCGCGGCCCGGGTGCGTTTGTTCTCCGGCCAAACCTCGGCCACCAGCGCCGCGCCCGCCGCCCATTCGCCGCCGATACCGAGCGCCGTGATGAACCGGAACAATGCCAGTTGCCACCAGGTATGCGACAGCGCTGCCAGGCCGGTGAACAGCGCATAGATCAGAATTGTGAAAATCAACGTTTTGGCCCGGCCAAATCGGTCCGCCAGGACTCCGAACAGGACTCCGCCAATCGCCCAGCCAATCAAAAAAATTGAGAAGATGATTCCACCGTACCAGCCGATGACATCGGTGGTGACGGGTCCACCACCGGGAGAACGCATGAGGTCCTGCAAGGCGGGTTGCAGAACCAGCGCGTAAATCGTGGAATCCATCGAGTCGAACACCCAGCCAAGCCACGCAACAAATAGTACCAGCCATTGGTAGGGCGTGACACCACGACGCCAGGAATCGGGTTTCACAGGGCAGCAGCGTAGCCGGATTTATCAACCAGGAGAAGCCTGAAGCGGCGACCCATTGACTCTCACCCATTTCCCTCCTGCCTCATCTTGTCTGTTTGATCCCATTTCGCCCGGCCAAAATGGATTTCACCACCTTTGCCCTTTCAGGGGTTAAAATCCACAGAAACGATAAGTTTTAAAAATTTTACATACTGGACATATCACTTTTACAGATTATAATCCATTTTACAGAAGGGTTCGAGAACAACAACGTTCTCGGAAGTCAAGCGGGTGGTCGGGCCGCCATCCGAAACAACGGAATGGCCATGCTGAATTAATTCAGGAGGCATTCTTGCAAGACTCCGCTTCCGATCGAAGTCGTCGTTTCGCCGGTCTGCTGTCAATCACCGGGAGCGACGCTTGTAATCCTGCCTCGCGGTCGGAAAACCGCGAGGCAGGAAGATATTCCCTGGTGGCCATTGAGGTAACGAGGCTCATTTCAATTTTCAATTTCCGAATTTGCCGCAAGCCTGCTCACGGCGGCTGCCACATTGTCAACGCCCGTCCGCAATCCTTTTTCTCCCCGTCCTCCGCACGGTTACAACCTGAAACCTGACATTATGAAAACCAAACTCACACCTCTTGGCACCATCCTGCTGTCGGCCATCACCCTGTGGTACACCACCGCGCCGGCCCCGGCCCAGAACCCCCATGGTGGCTTCTCATTCATCAGTTCAGCCAGGGTAACCAACGGTTTCTTAATGAATTGGATGAACGCGGGTGCCGGGACCAATTATACGGTGCAGAGCCGGAACAGGCTTGCCAACAGCATCTGGATTACGCTGGCTGCCAACCAACCCTGGCCCACGGTTCAGACTCAATGGCTCGACACAACAATTTCCAATCAAGCCGTCCGGTTCTACCGGGTCGCGGCGGTTCCGTCCGCCACCCGCGGAAACATACTCTCTTCGATTCTGGTTTATTCCTATTCCATCGCCACGATCAACAGCTATTTCAACTATTACAATCTTGGTCTCACCGCGACGTATGCCGTGAATTTCTACAAGATTGATTATGAAACGATTGATCCGCTGGGTGGACGCATCCAAGCCTCCGGCGCATTGTTTCTGCCGCAGAATGTCGGAAAGCCGCTTCCACTGCTCAGCTATCAGCATGGCACCACCACGTTGACCAATGACGTGCCCTCGAGCGGAACTTCGGATGATGATGTTGTGGGCCTGGTTTTTGGTTCGGCGGGTTACGCCGCCGTGTTGCCGGATTATTTGGGTCTGGGCGATGGCCCCGGGTTTCATCCCTATGTTCACGCCCGCACCGAAGCAACTGCGGGGGTTGACCTGCTGCGTGCAGCCCGCCGGTTTTGCGCCAGCAACAGCATCCCCTTGTCCAGCCAGTTGTTCCTGGCCGGCTATTCCCAAGGCGGCCACGCCACCATGGCCCTGCACCGCGAACTGGAGAATTATCATACCAACGAGTTCACCATCACCGCCAGCGCACCCATGGCCGGACCGTATGACATGTCCGGCGTGGAAATGAGCGACCTGCTGTCCGCCCGCTGTCCGCCCAACCCCTGCTATTACGCCTATGTCATCATTTCCTATGAGCACGTTTATGCCCTGGCTTCAACCTGGTCTGGCCTGTTTGCATCGCCTTACGACACCACCATCCCACCGTTGTTCAACGGCAATACCGACGGCTCTGTCATCAACCTGTCCCTGCCCGCCTGCAACATTTCGAACATGCTCAGCACCGCATTGCTGGCCAGCCTCCAGAACGATTCCAACGGTCCACTCCGTCTGGCATTGCGAGACAATGATGTGGATCAATGGAAACCGGTTGCGCCCCTGCACCTCTATCATTGTTTGGCTGATGACCAGGTGCCCTACGCCAATTCCCAGGTCGCCTATAGTAACTTCCTGGCACGGGGTGCTTCGCAGGTACAACTGATCGATCCCGATCCCGGCGCCAACCACAAAGATGGCCTTATTCCGTGTCTTACAAACGCCAAAATCTGGTTCGACACGCTGAAACAATAATTACGGAAAAGCTCCTGACGGTCGGACTGTCGTTATCACCGGTACGTGAGGGCATTGGACCGAGCAGCCCCTGTTGACTCTGGTCGGCGGGACTTCTACCTTCACCTTGCATGTTCGAACTCGTCGCGCCCTTCAAACCTGCCGGTGACCAGCCGCAAGCGATTGCGAAGCTGACCGACGGCGTTTTGTCCGGCGCGAAACACCAGACGCTCCTCGGCGTGACCGGTTCGGGCAAGACCTTTGCCGTCGCCAACGTCATCAAAAACGTGGACAAACCGACGCTGGTCATTTCGCACAACAAGACGCTGGCGGCGCAGCTTTACGCCGAGTTCAAGGGGTTTTTCCCCCACAACGCCGTCGAATACTTCGTCAGCTACTTCGATTATTACCAGCCGGAAGCCTACATCCCGCGCACGGACACGTTTATCGAGAAGGATTCCAGCCGGAACGAGGAAATCGAGCGGCTCCGGCTCTCGACGATGAGTTCGCTCTTCTCACGGCGCGATGTCGTGGTGGTCGCGAGCGTGTCGTGCATTTACGGCATCGGTAGCAAGGAGGATTACGAAGCGATGGTCATCCCGCTTCGCGTTGGCCAGGAAATTTCGCGCGAGCAACTCCTTACGCGCCTGGTGGATTTACAATACGACCGGAACGACATCGCGTTCGAGCGCGGCCATTTCCGTGTGCGCGGCGACACGGTGGAAGTCCGGCCCGCCGGACGCGAAGACGGCTTGCGCATCGAATTTTTTGGCGAACAAATCGAACGGCTCACGCGTTTCGAACCGCTGACCGGCAGCAAGACCGAATCGCTCGACGCGGTGACCATTTTTCCGGGAAAACAATTTGTCACCACCGCTGACAAGATGAAGCGCGCCGCCCTCGCCATTCGCGAGGAATTGCGCGAACGCATCGTCTGGTTTGAAAAGAACGGAAAACTGCTCGAAGCCCAGCGCATCAAACAGCGCACGGAATTCGACCTGGAAATGATGGAGGAAATGGGCGTCTGTTCCGGCATTGAAAATTATTCGCGCCACATCGCTGGTCGCCCGCCCGGCTCACGGCCGGCGACGGTGATTGATTTTTTTCCAAGCGATTTTCTGCTGGTGATTGACGAATCGCACGCGACCGTGCCGCAAATCGGCGCGATGTTTGAAGGCGACCGCTCGCGTAAAACCGTCCTCGTGGAATATGGTTTCCGCCTGCCGAGCGCGCTCGATAATCGCCCGTTAAAGTTCGCGGAATTTCAGGCGATGCAAAACCAGACGATTTACGTCAGCGCCACGCCGGCCCAACGGGAGCTGGGATGGTCGCGGGAAAGTGCTTCAGGTAGGGCGGGCAGTCCCTTGCCCGCCGCCTCAACCATACAATCCGAACGGCGCGCAGAGGACTGCGCGCCCTACCAGGGAAAACCCGGCGTTGTGGAACTGGTTGTCCGCCCAACCGGATTGATTGACCCGAAAGTCACGCTCAAACCGCTCAAGGGCCAGATTGACGATCTCATCGAGGAATGCCGCAAGCGCGCTGACCTCAAGGAACGCACGCTGGTGACGACGCTCACCAAACGCACCGCTGAGGAACTGACCGATTACCTGCGCGGCATCGGCGTCAACGTCCAGTACCTCCACAGTGAGATTGACGCCATCGAGCGCGTGGAGATTTTGCGTTCGCTGCGGAAGGGCGAATTCGACGTGCTGGTGGGAATCAATCTGCTGCGCGAAGGCCTGGATTTGCCGGAAGTTTCGCTGGTGGCGATTCTCGACGCGGACAAGGAAGGTTTTTTGCGCAGCGAAACGAGTCTGATCCAGACCGCCGGCCGCGCGGCACGGCATCTCAACGGCGAAGTGATTTTGTACGCCGATGTGATGACCGACAGCATCAAAAGATTCCTCGCCGTTACCGAATATCGGCGCAAAAAACAAATCGCCTACAATGAGGAACACCACATCACGCCGCGGAGCGTGAGCCGCGCGGTTGAAGAAAGCCTGGCCGTTTACGAATCAAAGCGCGAAGCCGGCGCCTCGATGCTCAAGGACGCCGCTCTGGACGTGGACCTGACCGAAACCATAAGCGAGTTGGAGACCGAAATGCTCAAAGCGGCCGAGGACTTGCAGTTTGAAAAGGCCGCCCTGCTCCGCGACCAAATCAAGGAATTAAAACACATGATTGACGGATCGCCAGCGGCAAAGGAAACCAAACACTCGCCAGCCAAACCAATCAGTTACGCCAAACGCAAGAAAAACGCGGACCGTTGAGCGTGCCGTTCTGCTTCAACGGGTATCGTTAACCTTCACAGTCCTTCACGTTGGCGGGGTGCCCAAGCCGGTTCAGGTAGGGCGCGCCACTCCGTGCGCGCCGACGTGTTTCGCGGATTGGATTGTTTTGGATGCTTGAACGGCGCGCACGGAGTGACGCGCCCTACCTTTGGCGTTTCCTGAGCTTTTGGGACACGTCCTCAAGAAGCGCCCACCTCCGCAACCGCCTTTTGGACGATCTCCAGGTCGCTGGTGCCGCGAAAACCGCTGAACCCGACGGACAACTTTGTTTGCGCGTCAACAGTGACGGGCTGACCACCGATCCAGCCGATGAAGTCCGGCCGGATGATTCCGAACTGTTTCTCGTCCACTTTGCCGGTAAAGACCAGTTTCTCATAATCGCCCGTCTTATAACCGGTGATCCAGACCTGGCTCGCCTTGGTCCAGGCGACGCGAAAGCACTGTCGTTGCCGGATTTTGTCGGTGCCGAACATCTTTCCATGCACGGCGCCGGTTTCATCCACGATGCACAGGGCACAATTCCCGTCGTTGAGTTTTCGGTCCGCCTCAAACGCGAGATATTCCGGGATTCGTTTCTCCACCGCCGCGATGATGGTTTGGATAAGGGCCGTCAGTGCTTTTGGTTCCATGATTAAAAGCTGTTGTTACTATTTCAGCAAACCGGTTCGGAGATGAATCTTCCAATCGCCAGTGCCGGAACACAAGCCCGAACCGATCAACGACCAAAAACCATAACCAGTTTCACCGCGCAGCTAACGGATTGTGGGTTAAAAAACAAAGTCATGTCATTGTGATGCCAGTTTTGGAATTATGCGTTCCGCCAGGTCGTCCGCGGCATTTTGCAGCGCGGTTTTCGCCGCCACATGCTCGGCCAAATCCACCCCGACGCTGGTTTGACGGTCTATATCTAAAATCTTCCCGCTGGTTACATCACGCGCTTTGATTTCAATCCGCGCGCGGCAGCTTTTCAAGTTGCCCTTTTGCATTCCGAACTCGCTGAACGCTTCGCCGGTAATGGCAACGTTCGCCTTGTTGGTCGAAAGGTCATCCACAACGGTGAACCCGCATTGCTGTAAAATCAGCGACAACTCGGTCTGCGCCGCCGGGTCAACAATAAATTGTCCAAAATGTTGCTCGGCGATTTTCACGGAAACGGCGGGAAGTTGTTTATTCCCCAGTTGCTTTTTGATTTTGGCAATCCGGTCGTCGCGCGATTCGACTTTAGCAATCAGCGTGTCACCCTCTTTCGTGACAACGGCGGCGATTTTTTTCGCCATTTGTGCCGACAAATTTGCAAGCGAACCTTGCACCGGCCCGCTAACCAGATCGCCATACACTCGGCTGGTCTCCGTGCCAATAATTTTGGCGACGATAAAAAGCTGGTTGTCGGCCTCAAAAACGCGCCCGGTCACGAGCACTTTGGCGCCCGTCAGATTGCCGACCTTCGCCGCGGTGTCCGGATTGACCATGCCGGACAGGCCGAGTTCCTGTTCGCCCAGTGCCTTTTCGAGTTCCGCGCGTTCCACGGTAATGATCTCCGGTTCGGCGGACAGATTGGCGTTGATCAAATCAGAGACTTTGGGGCCGAGGCCATGCACAGCTTCGTCCTTCGACTCAAAATTGAAAACGGCGACAGTGAGAATTTTATCGGCGGCAATTGTTTTTCCAGCAGACAACAATAGCGCGGCCATCAATGTGAATTTCAGAAATGTTTTCATAAATTCATTTTGGTTACATTATTTTGCGAGCAAAGGAAGGATTCTCTCGGCCAAATCATCCACGGCATTGACCTGGGACATTCTGTCAACAACGGTCTCACCAATACCGGTAGCAGCGCTTTCCTGATGGTCCAAAGTTATGATAGTGCCCGTCTTTCTTTCCTGAACTTTCAGTGCAATGGATGCGCGAATTGAAAGCAAACCACCACGTTGTGTGTTAGCTTCACCCCAAGTTGTGGTAGCGTCACCGCTAATTTCTATGTCTGGCTTCTGATTGGAATTATCGTCAACCACTTTGAAACCAGCTTTCAACAAAATTGCACCGAATTCGTTTTCTGCCACATAATCAGGCCATCGGGTTCCATAATGGTTATATTGAGTGATGTTCACGGACACCGTGGGACGGTTTTTACCTTTAATGCCCTTTACAAGGCCTTCTAAACGATCTGTGTGCGATTTTTCCGTCGGGGCTACAAGGTTGGTGGACTGTTGACTGATGGTTTGCGAAATTTTCTGTGCAAGTTTGGAAGTCAAATTCATCAACTCATTCGGAGCCCCTTCTACTTTTGCGGTGTAAAGACGAGCCGTTTCTGTTCCAATAATGTCGGCGACAATCACTACATGATTTTCCTTCACCTCGAACACTTGACCCGCAATCAAGACTTTTACACCAGTAATTTGGCCGATTTTGGCGGCGACGTCCGAACTGACCATACCCGAATCACCAAAAGCCTGTTCTTGAAGCGCCTTGTTCAATTCTGCGCGCTCCAGCATCACCAGATTGGGTTCGGCGGTCAGATCGGCGGTGACCAGCGCGGTCACTTTGTTGCCGTAATTGCCAGTCGTATCCTTATCAGGACACGTAAAATCATAGACCGCGACAGTGACTGGTTTTGGCACCTGGGCGAAAATTGTCGTCGCCACGCAAAGCAGGACGAAAGTCGAAGCGATTTTGGGGTTCATTTTTTCAAGTTTAGGGTTGTGAGGCCAAATCAGGCAAAGTCAAAAACTGCAGCTGCAACGCCAGTTCGCAAAAATTGCGCAGATGCAATTGCGATTCTGGATTTGCCGGCAGGTCGGAAACCAAAGCGGATTGTGCTACCACCACTACACCTAAACCTTCCGGCACCAGATAAAAGGATGGCTGTAGGTTTTCGCTGGCGTCCGGCGGCAGAAGCCAAACCACGGCCGTACCCTTTTGAGCAAGGAGCTTGATTCGTCTTGCCAGGCCATCGGGAACCTGCGCCTTCGACGCAAACGGACCGATGATGGCCAGCTTGCCCGGGAAATGTTCCAGTTCGGAGTTTTCCAAATCCACAAAATCCACCTTTGCGTTTTTCAGCAACGGCTTGAGTTCGTTCTGCGGATCAAAAACACCCAGGGACCGATTCTCGGCCAGCGGCTTCAATTCCTCGAGCAGGTTCGTGGGATAAACCCGGACTTCGGTCACGCCAATAAGGCGGTTTGTGTTTTCGAGCCATTGAACAAGAAATTTGGTTTCCGCCTTCACGTCGGGGAAATCAATTTGTACCGATTCCAGAACCGTCTGTCCCGGCAGCACTTGAAGTGTTTCCCATACGCTTTCGCCAAGCTGAACCATAGTCGCCGAAGTGGTTTGAAAAACCCGTGTGCGAATTTCGGCACTGGCCAGCTGCCGGCCGGCGTTGCGCCAGACTACGGCAATTTTTCGCGCATCACCGGCAAACACCCGTTGCGGTTCGCGGTCGGGCAAAAGCTGCAATTGCGCCCGGGCCACGCCGGGCCAACAAGCGGCCAGCGCCAGCAACAGCCATTGACAGACCAATTTCATTTCCAATTACTGCGACAATTCAGAATACCAGGACCTTTGAAAAAAATCGTGCATTCCAGTCATTGGATTCATTGCTCACTTTCCACCGGGACTGCTATCAGGATGTTGCCAATAGAACTCCACGTAAGCCTTGAACATTCGCTGCGGGTCGGCGGTTGCATTGGGAAGAGCCATTTGCTGCCTGAAAAATACAGCCCCGGCAGCTCCGCGAGGATGGAGTTGCAGGCGGAGTTGTTGCTTCAGAAAGGACTCCAATTCTTTCAAGTCAACCTGCCCATTGTGGTTTTCATCCGACACGGAAAATTCCGAAAATGGAACAAAACCTCGAGTGTTGTTCCCAAAACCGCAGGAATGCCACAGGTTGTTGAGTTCGTCCCGGTCCAGAACGCCATCGCCATTGGCATCAAATTTTTTTATAAGCCGTTCGGCAAACAGGTGCGCGGCGATGTCAATTCCTGCCTGTTCCTTTGGCTCCAAGATTTTGTCATTGTTGGCATCGAAATAGGCAAGCTCCACCGGATCAAGCCGGCAATTATGATTGGCGTCGATCACATCCAATTCGGACTCGATGAAGGCAGGGTCATCCAGAGCCGCTTCCCTCTCTTCGGGATCAATGATGCCGTTGTGATTGTGATCATATTTGGCGAGTAAATCCTTATGCCGCTGCGCCAATGCCTGGCGATGTTCTTCTTCTACAGCCAGCGTCCGTTTTTGGTTTTCCACCAATTCGGCTATTTGGATTTGCTTTTGCGCTTTAATAACCGGTTCGATCCGGGACGGAGACAGCAGCCAAATCCCCGTTTTGTAGCCGATACCGATCCGTTCGGCCCCGTTAAACGTGGGAAAGGAATTTCGGGGATTCTCCAACCCAAAGAAAAGAAAGTTAGTCGTAAAGAGCATCCAGGCCGGCGGGGGCGCCGGGAACCCCAAGCTGGAGCTCGGATCTATACCGGCAGAAGGCGGGCAGCCATCTGACGCGTCAAATTTCAGAAATAATTTTTGCGGATTTGACAAACCACGGGAAAAGCAAAGCAGTACCGCATTATATCCATTTTCTGCACTTACCTTTTCCTGGACGACTTCTTGCCCGGCCGTTGGCAATCTCCTGTACCCGTGAATGGTTCGCCAAGAGATACAATTCGGATTGGCGAATCGCGGCCGGCAGGTGGGGAAGAACCCAATCGGGCGGCATCTTCCAGAGCGAGTCCGGGGCATGGGTTGCCTCCACTCCTGGAAACGAATTTGCGTTGTTGTTCATGTCATATTTCTGCTCCAGGCATAGTTCCGGAGAGTTGCTTGCCGCGCTCACATAGGAAAGGCTCCCGCTATTGCAGAACAAAACGCCTTCGGGAGTCATCTCCGGCGGAAACTGGGCCGGCGGCGCGACAGAATCATTGCGCCAATCACTGCCCGTCCAGGTCCAAATTTTGCCTGCGGCGATGGCCCGGAGGGAATCGTCCGGTCCTGCAAACAGTACCGGTGTTCCCAAGTCCTGCGCATCCAGCGCGGAAACGGATGGATGTCTGCGCGTGCTCGCCAGAATGTGTGTCTGGTTGCCATCATCAGCGATTTCAAAAATCGCGGTTTGGCTGGCAGCGTAAAGACGGCCATTGACGACAAACAATTCATAATTATTTCCATCCGAGATCTTTAATGTCTGCCATTGCCGCAACGTGAAATCGTATTCTCTGATTTGCCCACCGTCACAATCAAACAACTCGCCATGCCAGAGCGCACTGCGATGATAAAAATTATTTTGCGCCAAAAAGTCCACCGTCGGACAACCGACAACCTCCCAATGTTCCATCTTGGGATCGAAGACGGCAATGGCAGGACCACCCGCATTACTGCCTCCGACAATCTTTCCTTTCTCGTCAAGCCATTGTATGCCCGCGCCATATTCAAAATTTAAGAGCAGCTTTCCGTTATACCAGTGATGGGCTGTGATATAGACCGTGGAAAATTCAATACGCTGAAAACTGCTTAAGTCGACAAGCCGCTCCCAGGGAATCGGGAAAAATTGGTTGACCGCGATGACATTGGTGACCACTTCTGGCGCGTTCGTGACGATGTCAATGGCGGCGGTGGTTCTCGTCACGGGAACAGGTTTTGGCGAATGAGCCTCCGGCTGGGAAGGCGGTGGCAACACAGGCGGATGCAGAGCCTGATCCGCACTGCCTTCCGTCAGGCTGACAAAGCTTATTGCTCCCATCAATTTTGATTTTTGTATCCCGGTAGCGGATTCGGATCGGACAACTAAATTGGATTTGTACGCTTCGAACAGCGGTTTGATTTCCAGCGCCTGGGCTTTGGAATAATTGCGGCGCTCCATTAGCAAAAATGTCCGTAAATTCGAAGAAATCATAGGGCCGGTTTTCCCTCAGATATTGTTTTTGTTTCTCAAAGGCTTGCCGCTTTACCCCTGCGGCCATGGGCTTGTTCCGGCATTCCTGATCCATAGCCTGGAGTTTGGGCCAGTATTCGGAGTAATAGAGGTGGTTTAGCGATTGTCGGATGTCCGTCGCGATTCCGTTGCCCGTCCTCGCACTGACCAGTGCATCCGTTCCCCAATCCGAGATAGAGAACTTCCACATTACAGGCCACCAACGCGTCGCGATTTTTGAAAAGTCCGTCAAATAGATTAGTAAAAGCCGTGGCCAATTGTGGATCATCCTTTGCATCCGCCACTTGAAAGGCTTTTACTTCCAATTGCAAGAAGCGTTTGTGGAATCGCCGAGTTCCCGCAGGAAATTATTCCACAACTTGCGGAATGCGCTTTTCGTCCTCTGCATTCCACGCCACCAACCGTGGCCGCGTCCAACGGCTATTATGTAGAGTCGCGAACCAAAGGTTTTGATAGATGTAACAAAATACCGGGCTGCCCATGAGCATGCGGTAAAGGTTGATAGTGTCCTCTGGACGCTCCTGCCAAAAACAGCCCCAGTCCAGTTGCAATTTAAAAAGGTTGGGATCCTTTTGAATCGTGATATTCGAGTATCGTTCCCTGTGGCAATCTCATCATCCACGAAATAGCTGTCATGCACTTCGGGTGATTGTGAAATCCAATCCGCGACCGAACGCGCCCCCGCGCGTAAATCGGCCAGCTTGTCCGCTACGCGTTTTTGAGTTTAGGAACAAAATGAAGTCTTGCAGGACCATGGAGGCGGCTGTTAAATCTTCAATTCCCAAGTCGTACCATTCCGAATCGTCCAGCCGGTTTCCCAGGCCACCTTCAAAGATCGTCCGACGAATTTCGTCCGAATTGATAGTACAGGTCCAAGGCGTGCAACGCGCATTCAATATTCTTTGGATCGGGCGGTTTATCAGCCGAGACAGCATCGAAAACACAAGTTTCTCCGCGCATTCGCCGCCACCTCATCGTAAGCCTTCACGCGGACGATGGCACAATCCATATCGTGTTTCCCCAAAGCCCAAGCCGAATCTGCCGCCATTTCAGCCTCGGAATTTAAGCCCCAGCGCAATGCCCATTTCGCTTCGTCAAAATATTGCGCCGCTTCATTGGCAGCACTCCATTCCGGCACCGTGGAACTGACATTCAGCAATTCGGTCACCTTCACTGCCAGACGTTTGACGACTTCCGATAAATTGGTGCGGCTGCCGCTGACCTCAAAACTCAATGGCGCAGCGCCTTTTGGCGGAGTCAACCGGGCATTAATGGTCAGGGTGTTCTTGGAGTAACCGTTCTGGTCCACGATGCCGTCCAGCAGATAGCTGCCGTCCCAGAAGGCTGATTCATCCGACTTCAACTCCTTTTCCGCGCTCAGCAATTGCATTTTTTGCCGTTCCAGAACAAACAACTGTCGTTCCTGACTAAATCGTTGAATGGTTAACGATTTCAAATCGCGTTCTGTTTCCTGCTCATCAGTGGCGGAAATGGCGGCACGGAGATTAACGATGGAGATGGGGATGGCGTCTTTGGCCAGTACGGTCAGTTTCGGCAGAAAGGAATTGAGGTAGGTGGCGGCGGAATCTGCCCATTGCGCTGTATCTTTCAAGGGCCAGGGAAAGCTTCCGTCTGTCAAAACCACCCCCGGCTTTACGGCAACCAGACGGGCGGTCAAATTGGTGGTCTGCGGTGTTCGCACTACGTTCAAGAGCAGCAAACCGTCGGCGCCCAAAATCCGGCCGACTTTCAAATCGTCCCGATTGGCCTCCGACATTCCTTGTTCCCGATAAACTTTTTCAATTTGATCGCGTTCCAAGAGTTGGATCTGGTCGTTGCGTGAAAGTTGGGCCGTCAAAACATCCGCCGCCGTCATCGCCTCGCTGGTTTCTGAAACCAACGCCAGCCGGACTGACGCATTCGTCTCCGCCGGCGATGTTACCGCTGCTGCCAGAACCAATAGAACCATCGCCCATTTGTTCATTGTTGTTCCATTCCTTTATAATTGGCTCAAATCTTTTGCTTCGATTTTAAGCCCTTTGTCCATGGCCACCTGCTCGTCGCTTGACCAGAGAAACTGATTGCCCGTCAAAATGACACCGCCGCGCGCGTCGGAAAGCACCGTTACTTCCCGGCCCGCCATGGCAATTTCCTGGCCGCTGAAGGTCACAAACGACGCGCACTGTTCGCCGTTGCAAACTCGAATATAAATTGGCGTCGAATCCGGCACGTCATTTTGATCCGACAAAATCAGATTGAACCCGTTTTTATCGCACACAATGGCCCGCACCCGATTGGGAAACATCGCCAGCGTTTCCCGAATCAACTTCCCGTTTTGCATAATGTCATTCGCCGCGGTCGTTTTGATTTCCACCCGCCCGCGCCAATGGCCGATCGCAAAAGCCATCAGGATGCAAGCGGTCGCGACCAATCCCCAGGCCAATCGCGGAAACCAGCGCCGTTCAACGCGACGGCTGCGCCCCTCGGCGCGTTTCAGCTGTCTGACGATCTGCTGCGGGAACACCTCAAAAAAATCTCCGGAGCGTTCCGGCGCTCGGGCCTTTTTCAGAATGGCTTCAAGTTCAGCGTTGTTCATGGGAAATCGGCTTCAGCCAGCGTTTCAATTTTCGACGGGCGGCGAATACGCGCCAGGAAATCGTTGCTTCGGTGCAATCCAGGAGTTTCGCGGCTTCGGCGTGCGTACGGTTTTCATAAATGGTCAAGACGATGGCGACACGCTGTTTGGTCGGCAACCGATTCAACGCTTCCTGGACACGGCGCGATAACTCATCGGGGAATTCATCAGGCGCGTCCCGTTCTACCGCGGCGTTCTCCGCCCATTTTGAATGAACGTCGCCGCGCCGATGTTCCCGCGCGCGCCAGTTCAAGCTCAGATTAATGGCGATTTTGCAAAGCCAGGTCGAAAATTTGGCTTCGCCGCGAAAGGTATCCAGTTGCTGATAGGCGCGTAAAAAAGTTTCCTGCGCCAGATCTTCCGCGTCAGCGAGCGAACCAGTCATCCGAAATGCCAGGGCATGCACCATCTTTTGATACTGTTGAACCAGCGCGGCATAAGCCTCCGTATCGCCGGCGAGGCTGTTCCGAATCCAATTGAGTTCGTCGTCCGGCGGGGCCATGTGCCATTTTATCAAATCAGACCAATAGCGGCAGCAATTCCTTTGAAAAATCCGGAAAGCGTGGGAAATTGTCGTAGTACTTATGGTTGTGACCAGCGATCCCAATCTGATTGTCGGCAGCTATGGCCTCGGACTTTTGGCGCTCGCCTTCCTCTGGCGGCTGGTCGTTTGGATTCGTGAGGCACCGCCAACGCCGGATCCGTGGGACGCGGAGGTTCAACAAAAACTGCAAGACCCCGAAACTCAGGAGATTTGCCATCGTTGCCTGACTCCCCATGAGCCGGGCACGTGGTTCTGCAAGCATTGCGGAGCCGCTGTCGGGCCCTATAACAACCTGATGCCTTTCTTGAATGTTTTCTCCGAAGGCGAAGTTTTGCGAAACGGTGTCGGTGGCCGGTTTCGCAACCGGCCGTTGATCGTAATCGGTTACTTCCTCATCACGCTGGGAATCTTTCCCTTCCTTGCCCCGATCTATTGGCTCTCGTTTTTGCTGAATTGGAAACGCGGTTCTAATCAGCGGGAATCCGCCGACACTGAGGATTCACAGCCGTCTTGAATATTGCAGTTTGATATCGACAGTGCCGTTTGGAATCAAGCAAGGGCGCAACTCATTCCCAGCCGCGAACCGGCCTGGGCCGTGTCGTGCCACAGGGTGATGAGCTCGACCAGATTTTGCAGCCAGGGCAACACGCGTTTCTCCAAGGCATTGGAAAGTGGAATGGTGTCCTCTCCATGGCAGGTCGCATCCACGTCTTTGATAATGGCGGCAACCTGTTCGAGCTGCCATTTGCGAAGCTGGGTGAGTGACGCACGGCCATTGGCCGGTCCGCAGGCGTTGTCCGGCAGCAGACTGAGCGTGAGCACCGGTTCCTTGAGTTGCTTCGCCAGGTTCCACCAGAGTTCACGCGCCACACGAACATTGTTGATCAAAACGAGCGTAACGGCGGTCTCCACACCCGCCCGCGCCTGATCGGCCTGCTGCAGCGCGGTCTTGAGTGCGAGCAGAGATTTTTCCTCCAACGGTATGGTCTCGGCGGTGATACGACAGAAATTTTTCTCCATAACCAATGGCAGGGCGAGGTTCATAGCCTCATCGTCAACGCTCAAAGAGCATAGAATGCGCTGTCGTTCCAAAGCGAGGGTTTCCAAATAACAGCGAATGGCGGGGAGAGAACGATATTCCAACGGCGGCAACACGGGGAGGCCATCCAGTGTTATTTCGATTCTTTCACGGGCTTCCGGTGCATCAAACGACTTGTTATGCATGCCTCCGGAATCCGCAATTGGCGTGCCTAAAATGTGAATAACTTAAAAAGTTATTCACATTGAATTCACCAACAATTCCCGGCGGTCAAAGGCGGTTCAACACCAAATTCCCAAACCAAGGCCACTTTAACGTTCTAAAGTAATTCAATTAATCCCGTAGCCGCGAACGTCAGTTCGCGCCATATCATTCTCTTTTGTTCAATTTGCGCCGACTGACGTCGGCAGCTACATTTTTTTGAAAACGGACTATTTTGCCGGGTTAGCCCCTTTGACGTGCAGTTGAATTGAATAGAGCGACCTGCTCGCGGTGATGAACAGCATTTTGTGGTCCTTGCCGCCAAAGCTGACGTTGGCCGTCCAGGGTTCCGGCACATCAATGTGTTCAATCTGTCGGCCGGTCTTGTCGAAAACGGTCACGCCCTGACCGCAAAGATAAAGGTCGCCGTCTTCGTCAATCGTCATGCCGTCCGAGCCTTTTGCGCAAAACAGCGTTTTGTTTGTCAGCGAACCGTCCGGCTGAATATCGTAGCGCCAGGTCTGGTTCGCCTGAATGTCGGCGACGAACAGTGTCTTGCCATCGGGCGTGCCGGTGATGCCGTTTGGTTTTTTTAAATCGTCCGTGACGCGCATCAGATTTTTTCTGTCCGGTGAAAGATAAAAAACCTCCTGGCTCGGCAGCGCCATGGTATCGTGATCCCACCATTTGCGCAGGTAAAACGGGTCGGTGAGGTACATCGCGCCGTTGGACGCAACCCAGACATCGTTCGGACCGTTGAGATATTTGTCCTGATAATTTTTGACCAGCACCGCCACTTTTTTGTCAGGGGTGATGGACCAAAGCTCGTTGTGTTCGTCGGCGCAGGCAATCAGGTTGCCTTCCGCGTCAAACATCATTCCATTGGCATGGCCGGACGGCTGCATGAACGTGGACAATTTTCCCTCCACATTCCATTCCATGATACGGTTATTCGGCTGGTCCACAAAAAACAGATTCCCCTTCCTGTCAGACGTCGGGCCTTCGGTGAAAGCAAAATCGCCGGCCAGCTTTTCAAGTTTGGCACCCGGGGCGATGACGCTTGCGCCAAATGTCAATGGCGCGGCGATCCATCCCAGCCAGGGGAGGCACAGAAACAAAATGGCTTTCATAATGGAGGCAGAGTCTGCGGCGGTGACCATGAAGAATCCAATCAAAACGTTCCTTGTTTTTCCCTGCCCGGTGACGCATTGTGGAGAACGCTGATTTTTCGGCGTTGAACATGCGACCGGGAACTGGAAAATTTCTGCGTTTTCTTGGCAATTGGGCCATCAACACACTCGCGGTGGCCATCGCGGCCATTATTCTTCACAATCACATCCATTGTGAAACACCCGCGGATTTAATCATTGCATCCTTGTTGTTGGGCATTCTCAATGCGTTTGTCCGGCCAATTTTAATGCTGCTCGCGCTGCCACTGCTGATTTTCACGCTCGGTCTGTTCACCCTGGTCATCAACGCCCTGTTGCTTTATTTCGTCGGCGTGCTGATGGGACCGTACTTCCAGGTGGACAGTTTCGGGTTTGCTTTTCTTGGCGCGCTCATCATCAGCATCGTGTCCATTGCGCTCAACATTCTTACCGGCGTGGGCGGCACACGCGTCACCATCCAGCGCCGGCCGCGTCCACCCAAGGGTCCCCAGGACAATGGCAATGGCCCGGTGATTGATGTGTAGCAGGCAATTGGTTAAATGAGTAACTGGTTAAATGAGTGAACAGGCTGGCCGCGCCAACTCATTTAACTGATTTAACCATTCACTCATTTAACAAGCCCGTACGCCGCGCGAAGTGTTTTGATCCCGCGCGCCTTAAATTCCCGCTCAAAATCTGTCAGCAGTTCTGTCAGTTCAGGTGGCGTTTCAATCTGCTCAAATTCCCGGCTCGCGCCAAATACTTCAGTCATTTGCTGGAAGTAATCCTCGTCGTCCGTCCGCAGATAAACCGCGCCGCCCGGCACGAGGGCGGCCCGGGCAAGCTCCGGAAAACGTTCCTTGATGAGCCGGTGTTTGCGGTGTTTTTTCTTCGGCCAGGGATCGGGAAAATAGATGTGCAAGACCGACACCGAACGCGGCGGGAGCAGATATTCCAGGAAATATGACGATTCGACGCGCACGCCGCGCAGATTTACCAGTCCGGCCCGGTGGCCCTTGCGATCCAGCTTGCGCAGCCGGCCCAGCAACCGTTCGACGCCGATGAAATTCTTTTCCGGATGCCGCCGCGCCAGCTCGACCAGAAACGAAGCATCACCGCAGCCCAGTTCCACCTCCAACGGCTGGGCCTTCTGAAACAGTGCCGCCAGGTCAACCCGGTTGATGATCGACGGTAAATCATAAATCAAACTGGCAGGACAATTTTCGCTCAACGGCATCACTCGAATTAAATTACAGGATTGACGGTTTTGACAAGTGTGTATCATCAATGCATGACAGACAACGCGCCGTTGTTGCCAACTTCGGATTTTAAACCCGTTTGCGAATAACTGAATGAAAATGAAGAACCCGCTCCCAACCATCCGCGCCCGTTGCCAACGGGTAATGGTACATTTTGGTGGGGCGAGGCTACTGACGAGCCGGCCTTGGCACGTCATAGCGAAGCGACGACGGCTCGCGAGGACGCTCGCCCCACCGAAAGTTGCAAAATATACTTTCGTCCGAAAAGGTGCCATTTCGCTTTTTACCGGAGTAATTATTAGGGCGTATCTTAACACTGTTCTTGATTTTGGTAGGGACATCGCGCTGCGATGTCCCCGCCCGCGCAGAGCGGGCGGAACGAGGGCACAATTCCCACGCGGGGAGTTGCGCCGCTGGACGCGGCGCGGACGGCGCAGCGCGCCGTCCCTACCAAGGACAATTCCAAGATGGACTCTAATTATATTGGCGAATTTTGCCGCCGCCGGCCAACCGGCCTCATCGGCCCTTCCCGCCGAAGCACCGTTGAGCTGGGGCGACCAGGGCGATGGTACCTATCGGAATCCGGTTCTACCCGCGGATTATTCGGACCCCGACGTCATTCGCGTCAGGAACGATTTTTACCTGGTCGCGTCGGATTTTCACTTCGTCGGCCTGCAGGTGTTGCATTCGCGCGACCTGGTTAATTGGGAGGTCATCGGTCAGGTGTTCCCTCGGCTGACCATGTCGCCAAATTACGACGAGATGACCGGCTATGCCCAGGGGACGTGGGCGCCGACCCTGCGTTATCACGACGGCACGTATTATGTCTTCGTTTGCACGCCATTCGAAGGTTTGTTTATGTGGCACGCCAAAGATCCTGCGGGGCCGTGGTCGCAAACGCAGACCGTCAAAGCCGTGGAACGCTGGGAAGATCCCTGCCCGTTCTGGGACGACGATGGGCAGGCTTATCTGATTCACAGTCTCAAAGGCGCCGGCCCATTGATTCTGCACCGCATGAGCCCGGACGGAATACGATTACTGGACGACGGCGTGGAAATTTATCATGGCACGAACGCGGAAGGCCCAAAACTCTTCAAACGGAACGACTGGTATTACATTTCCCTCCCGGAAGGCGGTGTCAGCACGGGCGGCCAGACGATGTTGCGTTCAACAAATATTTACGGCCCTTACGAACGCCGCGAGGTGCTGCCGTATGGGAGCCCTCATCAAGGCGCACTGGTGGAACTGCTCAACGGCAGTTGGTGGTTTCTCTGCTTCAAATCCAGCGGTTTCCTCGGGCGTATCACCTATCTGATGCCGGTCACCTGGGGCCCGGACGGCTGGCCGGTTTTCGGCGATCACGGCCATTCCGTGGACCAATGGAAAAAACCATATGTCGGACGCGGCTCTCCCATTCATCATCCACAAAGGAGCGACGATTTCGATGATCCGGCGCTGTCTCCGATCTGGCAGTGGAACCACAACCCGGTCAACGATGCCTGGTCACTGACGGCGCGGCCGGGCTGGCTGCAACTCAAAGCCCTGCCCGCCACCGGCCTGTCCGACGCCCACAACACCCTGACCGAAAAATTGTGGGGACAGGACGGCATCATTGACACAAAGTTCGACGTCAGTGCCATGGCCGAAGGCCAGCAGGCCGGATTCGCTTTCATGAGCGGCGACTCGTTTGACTGGGTTGGAGTGACACAAAGCGACGGCGTGCGGCGAATTACGTGGGAGAATGGTCAAGGGGTGGCATTGACCGGCAAGGGCGTGTGGTTCCGGGGCACATACCAGGGGAAGGATGCACGGCTGTTTTACAGCACGGATGGCGAACACTACACCGACACCGGGCGGGCGGTGGAATTGAAGTTCGGCAAGTGGAAGGGGGCACGGCTGGCTCTGTTCAGTTTCGGTCCGAATGGGGGAACCGCCGACGTGGATTTTGTCAAATACAACCTGGAAAAATAACGCCGCCGAAGTGCAAGCTGCCACGAAAGCCGATCCACTCTCAGTCATTCCCGGGGAAATCTACAAACGATCCTTAATGGTGATTGCCGCCGTAATCGCCGCCGTGGTCGTTACCGTGATCATCCCCGTGGTCTTTCCCATGATCATCGCCATGGTCATGACCGTGGTTATCATCATGATCGTGGTCATGATCATGGTGATGGCCCTTGTGAGGTGACACATCGTGGTCGTGGCCGTGGTCCCCATCGCAATCATCCCGGTTAAAACTATCGCCACCCGTTCCGAGTTTATCCGAATTGCCGCGCACGGCCTGCATATCGTGGCTGGAACTCATCAGATTGGCCGAAGCGGTCGCGGCCACCTGACCGGTGGCCGGATTAAACGAAAACCCGGCGGGAACTTCCGCGCTTATCGGGCTGCCCTGACGGGAGGAATTGACGGCCACTTCTCCCCGGAAGCAGGTTACGGCGCCGGCAGAAGTAACGAGATATTCCGTACCTCGGATGGTCGCTGAACCGTTTGGCGTCGTAATGGTAAAGGTGGAAGGTGTGGCCAGCTTGCGCTGCGATCCGACCACGCTGCCGGCTTTGAGATTCAACCTCGTATCAGTGATGACATTTTCCCCGGCAACCACCTCGTCCATTCTGGCCAGCTCCAGCAACGAATCCGGCCTCAGACGGAGCGCCGTCCCGCTATAGTCAAATTCCAGATCCGCGGTGGAATCCGGTCCGGTCTTAAGCTCGGCGCCTTTTCCCAAAACCATGCCGGGTTTGAGAGCGGTCCATGACGAATGATCCATGGAACAAGTTGCCGTCCCTTGGACGGATTTGATGAAGAGCTCCCCGGATTGAGCCTCGGCGGAAAGCGCAAAAAGACACACCACGATGAGCATCTCCACGGCCAAAGGGATTGCCCCGGCCGGCATTCGCACCGCTCTTTTCATAGGCAGCTTCTGTCCATTAACGCCTGTACTAAGACAATTAATGTTTCTATTTGTTCATCTTCCGAAAATCAAGGCAAATCCGGGAAAGTTATTCACAAAAGCACCCGGGAAAGCGGTTGAAGGGGAGGTTAAATAAAGGTCGGCGTTTCCCAAACTCTTTATCGGTCTTTATCGGCTGCCTAAAATTCAGAAATGGTCGGGGCGGTGAGATTCGAACTCACGACCTCTTGTACCCGAAACAAGCGCGCTACCAGGCTACGCTACGCCCCGACGCAGACGGGTAAGACTGCCAGCGTCGGCCAAAAAAGCAACGCGTAATTTCCGAACCCGGCGGAGGCAAGACCGCTCCAAACCCGGCAAAGAAGTTGCTCAACCTGTTTCCCTGGGGCAAGCTTGATGGTCATGACGGGAGTTGGCACACAATTGGATTCCTTGCGGTTCAGCAGCCTTGAATCAAGGCGGCTCGCGTTGGTCTTTGCCTTGTCCCTGCTCGTGCATCTGCTGGCGTGGGGCGGTTACGAAGCCGGCAAGGAATTTAATTTGTGGCAAAAACTTCGCCTGCCGCCACTGATGCTCTTTACCAAAATCAAACCGGCCCAGCCGCCACCTCAATCACTCCAATTGACATTTGTGCCTGTACCTTCAACCCAGGCAACCACCGAGGCGCCGAAGAATGCCAAATACTATTCCGACCAGAATTCACGCGCAGCCAATCCCGAGGCAAATCGCGACACACAAGTTCCGCAAATCAAAGGCACGCAGACCGATGTTGCGAAAACCGAAGACGCCCCGCGCACGGATTTTTCCAAACTTCAACCCGCCATGCAGCCGTCCCGGGAAGAACTGGCGTCGCGGCAGCAAAATGCGGGCGATTTGACGCTCGGCAATCCGTCCGACACCCGGCCGGCGGAACAACCGCGTCCCCGCACACTCAAGCAGGCGCTCGCCCAGCAAAAACAACTGCCGGGCGTGAAAATGAAACAGGAAGGCGGCGTCCGGCGCGAAGCGCTGGTGCCGTCGCTGGACGTGAAAGCCACCCCGTTTGGCGCGTATGATGCTGCCTTCATCCAGGCCGTGACGCAGCGTTGGTACGATTTGCTAGACAGCCGGCAATTTGCCCGGGACCGCAGCGGCAAAGTGGTCCTGCGATTTCACTTGAATTATGACGGACGCGTCTCCGATATGGTGGTCATGCAAAATACCGTGGGGGATTTGCTGGGCTACGTTTGCCAGAAAGCGGTGATGGATCCCGCGCCCTACGCCCAGTGGCCGACGGACATGCGGGCCATGGTCGGTCTGGACTATCGCGAAATTACCTTTACGTTTTACTATTATTGAGCCGTTCACGCTCGCAGAAGGATTTTATGGACATACTCATCTACATTTTGTTGGGAGCAACCTCGGTCGTCGGACTGACGTTTATCGTCGAGCGCGCGCTGGTGCTGCGCTGGAACAAGGTCGTGCCGCCGGAAATCACCGAAGCGCTCGCGGCCTGCCGGACCCGCGAGGACGCCAAAACATTGTGCCACATTTGCCATCGAAAACCGTCCCCGCTCGGCCGCTTATTGCTCCTCGCCACCGACCACCTGGATTGGCCCAAAACGGACAACGTGGACGCGCTGCAAACCGCCGCGCGTCATGAAATCGTCCGGCTCGAACGCGGCCTCGTCGTGCTCGAAATCATTGTCGGCATCGCGCCCTTGCTCGGACTGGTCGGCACCATCGCGGGTATGATGACCGTCTTCAGTGATGTGGGGCAAACTGGTTTGAACGACGCGGCAAAATTGGCGGCCGGCATCGCCTTGATTTTGCGCGCGACATTAATCGGCCTGCTCATCGCCATTCCGTCGCTGATTTTCTGGAGTTATTTCAGCAAAAAAGTCGAGGTGTTCGCCGTCGAAATGGAGGCGCTCTGCGACGATTTCGTCCGGCGGCAGTATTCAGAGCCGGACCCGGGCGTGCCGCAACCGGAAGCCGGCGCCCTGGTTTCGGAAACACAGTATGTCGCAAACGCGAAATCCCGGAAGCCGGGAGTGAAATCCCAGATGTCCGATCCCGGTTAACATGCGCTTCTTTGTCCGCAAACGCCGCACCACGCCCGCCGTCATCATCGTCGCGCTGATTGACGTGCTCATCGTGCTGCTGATTTTCCTGCTGGTGACGACCACGTTCAAGCAGCAGGCGGCGTTGAAACTGCAGTTGCCCGAATCCTCGCAGGCCAAAAAGGCCGGCGCGAATGAGAACCCGCCGTTTGTGGTGAGCATTGACTCCAACGGGATATATTACCTGGAAAAATTGCCGGTGACCTTCGAGCAGTTGCAGAACCAACTGGTTGCACGGGCAGCGAGAAATCCGCAACTGGTGCTGGCCATCAACGCCGACGAAAAGGCGCCGTGGGGAAAAGTGGTGCAAGTGCGGGACGCCGCCGCCAAGGCGAACGTCAAAAACCTCGTCGCCTACACCAAACAAACGGTCAATGAAAGTCATTAAAACTTTAGCGCTGGCCGCGGCCGTTTGGTGCGGTGTAAATCCCACATTGGCCCAAACTTGGACCCTTCAAACCAACTTGCCAACTTATGCACAGATTTCCGTCGCCTCATCAGCGGATGGAACCAAATTGGTCGCTGCAGACCAGGGCTTATACGTCTCGACCAATTCGGGGGTCAGTTGGACACAAGCTACGAATGCACCCGATGGTCCCTATATCGCCCCTTACCTTGGGAATTCTCTCGCGTCATCAGCAGATGGAACCAAATTGGTTGCGGCAGATGTATCCGGCAACATTTACATTTCTTCAGATTCAGGTGCATCTTGGATACAACCGACCAACTTGCCAAATGTGAATTCCATTGCCTCATCGGCAGATGGAACCAAATTGGCGGCTGCAATTCAGGGAGGCGGAATTTACGCCTCATCCAATTCGGGAATGACCTGGACGCAAACCAGTGCACCTCAGGGGCTCTGGAACTCTGTCGCCTCTTCAGCGAACGGCGTCAATTTGGCAGCTGCAGGTTGGGGTAGCGGAGGCCTTTACCCCCTCCCTATTTATACTTCAACCAATTCGGGGACAACTTGGTCGCCGACGAGTTCGCCCAGTAACCTCTGGATTTCCGTTGCCTGTTCGGCAGATGGAATCAAACTGGTCGCGGCGCCGTACTTCACTAATACCGCTTGGGGTTATTTTGCCATTCCGGTTTGGACTTCGACCAATCAGGGAACGACCTGGACCCCAACCGCGTTTACCAATGAATGGCAGTCGGTCGCCTCGTCGGCAGATGGAACCAAATTGGTTGCGGTTTCATGGGGAGATGATGAAATATTCGCCTCAACTGATTCAGGGGCAATCTGGACGTCGAACACTATTCAAAATTTAAACGAGGCTTGCGTTGCCTCATCGGCGGACGGAAACAAGCTGGTGGCAGGCTCTTCCTCCGGCGGAATTTACATATTACAAACAACCCCAGCCCCCGTGTTGAACATCGCGCCTTCTGACACCAATCTCCTGCTTTCCTGGATCGTGCCTTCGACAAACTTCGTATTGCAGCAGAATCCGGATTTGACCACGACGAACTGGGCGGACGCGACCAACACGCCGGCTCTCAATCTCACAAATTTGCAGGATGAAATGACACTGCCACTGACAAACGATAGTTGCTTTTATCGGCTAGCCACGCAGTAACTCTTTGTAACAGCGGACTTGAGTCCGCTCATTATTCCCCTTCCGCAAATTTGAGCCGATTCACATCGGCTGCTACGGAGCTATTTGAGCAGCTCTTCCGCAATCAGCACGG
This sequence comes from uncultured bacterium, assembly GCA_963708305.1. Classification (GTDB taxonomy): domain Bacteria; phylum Verrucomicrobiota; class Verrucomicrobiia; order Limisphaerales; family UBA11358; genus UBA11358. Next base: position 567,335 of record CAVPSH010000001.1, read on the forward strand.
CGTTGAGCGCCGCGCCGCGTAGTAATTGATCGCCACTCACCCAGAAACACAACCCGTTGTCCAAAGCACAATCCTTACGGACACGGCCGACTTCACAGTTGTATTTCTCCGAGGTGAACAGCGGCATCGGATATTTCTTGTTCTCCGGCTCGTCCACCAGATCGAGTCCCGGCGCTTTCTTCAGCACCACACGCGCGGCATCCACGCTCACCGGCTTTTCAAACTCCGCGCTCACGGCGATGGAATGCGAACGATAGACCGGCACGCGCACGCAGGTCACGCTCGCCCGGAAATTCGGGTGATGCATGATTTTGCGGCCTTCGTTTTCCATCTTCATTTCTTCCTTGGTGTAACCGTTCGGCAGAAAGACATCCACCTGCGGCAACACATTGAAAGCAATCTGATGCGGGAACGCCTCCTTCGTCGCTGGTTTGCCGGACACGATTTCTCCCACCTGCCGCTTTAATTCTTCCATGGCCTTGGCGCCGGCGCCGCTGACGGCCTGGTAACTGGACGCAAAAATGCGTTTGCAGCCAAACGCCTGGTGCAACGGATACAGCGCCATCAGGGTGATGGCGGTGGTGCAGTTCGGGTTGGCGATGATGCCTTTGTGCCATTTCACGTCGGCGGCGTTGATTTCAGGAATCACCAGCGGCACGTTGTCGTCCTGCCGAAAGGCGCTGGAATTGTCCACCACCACGCAGCCGGCCTTCGCCGCGATGGGCGCAAATTCCTTTGAAATGCTCCCGCCCGCGCTGAACAGCGCAATGTCAACGCCGGCGAAGGAATCCTTTTTCAATTCCTTCACCGTGACATCCTGGCCGCGAAATTTGAGCTTTTTGCCGACGGAGCGCGCCGAGGCGAGCAACGTCAGTTGGCCCACTGGAAAGTTTCTCTTTTCCAGAGTCTTGATCATTTCGATGCCGACGGCGCCGGTCGCGCCCACCACGGCCACATGCGGGTTTGGGTTCATAAAAAGGCCACCCATTATAGCAAACACGCGCGGTGTGTCAATGCGCTGACAACAAGTTGTGCATAACTGTGCATAAATTTCTTCGCTTTCTGATTGACCAACGCCACCGCTTATGACGGAATGATAACCTAGTCTATTCAAATGCCGAAAGTCTCAGTCAGAAATGGGAACGGCTCGCGGACGGCGGGCACGACAAAATACGATGCGCATCACAAAGTGCTGTCGCAAACCTACGGCGCGTTCGCCGATTTGCGCCGGGAACTTTCCGATTCGAAGGCGACCGTCAATGAACGCGAGGACATCCTGCGCGGCTTCGCCGCCTGCCCGGATTCGCAGCGTTCGTGGCTGCTGCTGGAGGATTACTTCGAAAAACTCTCGCTGTCGCGCAAGGATTTTCCCGATACGAACTGGTGGCCGCGTCTGCTGAATGTCCAGGGCAAGACGCGCCTGGAAGAACTGGCCTTCCTGTTCCTGCGGGCCAAGCGCTCCGTGCCGCCTGAACTGCAGCCGCACGCCAGCCTCGACCGTTTTACCCAGGCCGAGGAGGCCGAACAGGAGCAAAAGCTCGTGCAGGAACTGGAAAACTGGCTGTCGCCGCCCGCGCTGCCGTTGCTCGACACGCCGCGCGCCGTCCTGCGCGTCGTCTGCCGCCCGCAACCGGATGAGGAAGAGCCGTCGCGTCACCGGCTGGCCGTGCAATTCCTGTTGTCGCGCCCGCGTACCGGCGAGAAAGCGCGCACGCTCCGCGAAATGATCGATCTCGTCGTCCGGGCCACCCATGAACAGGAATTGTTTCCGCCCGCCGACTGGGAATTCATCCAGTGGATTGCCGACACGCAGCGCAATCCCGCCTTGCGCGATGCGGACACACTGGTTTTGTCCGATGCCGAATTGCTCCAATGGCTGGCGCGCTGGGGCCACGCGACCCGCCTGGAACTGCAAGGTGGGGCGGGCAGTCCTCTGCCCGCCGCGAATGCGGAAAGCGGCGCGCACGGAGTGGCGCGCCCTGCCACGTTAAAATTCCACGGGCAGGTCGCCCTGCTGTCGCCGCATCTCGAAAACGGCGACAAGGAACTTTCGTTCACCCACTACGTCGTTTTGCCCGACGGACAGAATCATCCCATAGCCGCGGTGAAATTTTTCAACCGCCAGCCGCCGCTGGCGCTGGTCAACGGCACATTTTATCTATTGCGCAATGCTCCGCCGTCGGCGGTGTTGAAATACCTGGCCGGCAAACCGTCCGTGCCGGTGCGCAAACTCAGTCATCGGCTGCTGTTGCACCTGCGCAAGACCCAGTCGAACCACGGGGTGAACTGGGAACAGCTTTGCGTCACGCACAAGGCCGCGCCGCAATTTGTCTTCGAGTTGCTCGACGACACCGTGCGCCTGCGGCTGCTCGCCCGGAGCCAGCGCGACCAAAGTGTCTGGTTCTGGAACGGCCACGAATGGGTGGCAAACGAAGTCAAAAAACGGCCCGGCGACAAACCGGAAATCCTCGACGATCCGCGCCTGGAACCGGCCGCCCAATGGCTCCGCAAACTGGACTGGTTCACCTCCGAACCCGGCTTGTGGATTGGCGACGCGAATGAGAATTTCCTCGGTTCGCTGGCCGGCGCCTGGGCGGAACGGCCCCAGGAAGCCGAATTTCTCGGCAACCCGGCGTTTCACCGTTTGTTTCTGCAACCGCGCCAGCTCAAGCCGCGACTCGTAGTCAAAGGCAGCGGCATTGACTGGCTGGCGGTCTCGGCGGAATGGGAGGCGGAAGGACTCAAGCTCAGCAAGGCCGACCTCGAACGCCTCGCCAGCGCGACGGGCCGCTTCGTCAAGCTGCCAAACTCCGGCTGGGTGGAACTCGACACCGGCGCCGTGCAAAACGCGCACGAAGCCATGGCCGACATGGGCGTGGACGGCCTCATCGCTGTGCCCCAAAAGGTCGGCCTGGAACACGTCGCGCATCTGGACGAGGACGGCTTCGCGCGGTTTTCCGATTCGCCCGAAGCCAAGGCGCTGCGCGGGCATATCCGCGATTTCAAGGGCGTGCCTTCGATTGATTTGCCCAAGGGTCTGCAAGCGGACATGCGTCCGTATCAAAAGGACGGTTTCGATTTCCTCGCGCACCTGACGAGGATCAAGCTGGGCGGGATTCTGGCCGACGACATGGGGCTGGGTAAAACGCTGCAAACGCTCGCCTGGCTGGGGTGGCTCAAGGAACGCAATACGAAAAATCCCAAGCCGTCGCTCGTCATCTGTCCGGCGTCCGTGCTGCATAACTGGCGGCGCGAGGCGAACCGGTTCACGCCGAACCTCAAGGTGCTGGTGCTCGAAAGCGGCGCAGCGCGGCACAACTTGCGCAAACAGATTCCCCAGCATGATCTGATTGTAACCAATTACGCCCTGCTCCGCCGCGACCTCGAGGAGCTGCAAAAATTCGCGTTCCGCGCGGCGATTCTGGACGAGGCGCAGTTCATCAAAAACCCCGGCGCGCAGGTCACCCAATCGGTCAAGCAACTCAAGTCCGAGTGCCGTCTGGCGCTCACCGGCACGCCGTTGGAAAACCGGCTGCTCGATTTGTGGAGCATCGTGGATTTCATCCAGCCCGGTTACCTCGGCAACCAGGAACAATTTATCGAGACCTACGAACCGCGCCTGCGCGCCGGCGAGGACGCCGTGCCGACGGCGGAGGCACGCGGCGAGAAAACCGAGTCGGCCCAGCGCATTGCGCGACGGCGGCTTTCGGCCAAATTGCGGCCATTGTTGCTGCGCCGCCTGAAAAAACATGTCGCCAAGGACCTGCCCGACCGCATCGAGGAACGGCGCGATTGCCCGCTGGGCGATGAGCAACGGAAACTTTACCTCGCCGAACTCCGCCGCAGCCGCGACCAGATCATGCACGCCGTCGCTGAACAGGGCCTCAACAAAAGCAAGATGCACGTGCTGGCCGCGCTCACGCGGTTGCGCCAGATCTGCTGCCATCCGCAATTGGTCGGCAGCGACACCGCGTCCGGCAAGACCGAGACGTTGTTTGAATTGCTCGACCCGTTGGTTTCCGAAGGCGAAAAGGTTTTGGTGTTCAGTCAATTTGTCCAGATGCTGCACCTGTTGGAAAAGGAATGTCAGGCGCGGCAAATTCACACGCACATTCTCACCGGCCAGACCAAAGACCGGCAACAGGTCGTCAGCGCGTTTCAAAGCGACACGTCCGCGGGCGTGTTTTTGCTGAGCCTGCGCGCGGCGGGCACAGGTTTGAATCTGACCAACGCCAGCTATGTGGTGCTTTACGACCCGTGGTGGAACCCCGCCGTCGAGGCGCAGGCCATTGACCGCTCGCACCGCATCGGCCAGACGCAGACCGTCAACGCCTACAGGCTGATTGCGCCCGGCACCGTCGAGGAAAAAATCTGGGAACTGCAGCAGAACAAGGCGCAGACCATCGCCGACGTGCTCGGCGAGGAAGGTTTCGCCCGCAGCCTCACGGCGACGGACTTGGAATATCTGTTCGCGGAGGAGTGAGTTGAAGTAGTTTTTGGCGGCGAATAATCGTTCTTGATCGTGCAGACCATTTTTGGCTGAATCCGCCGCGACCCTTATGGACAGCTCTCACGAAAGTGGCCCTGTACCCGCCCCTATCGGATTGCGCGAGGAACGCCCCAATTTGCCCGTGCTCCTTTCCGGACTGGGGACCACCGCGCTGACGTTGCTGGGCATTTACCTTTTGGACACCAAAGCCAGCGACTTTCACATCATGGGCTGGTATGCCAATTACGTGATACCCGCAGGGGCCATCATCGTGGGAATCGCGGCTTCGAGTGGCTACGGGCTGGCGTCGTGGTTCAGCGGCGTCAAAATCACCCGCAACCTGCTTTGGACCGTCCTGGCGCTGCAATTTGCCGCCTATTTCGCCGCGCAATATATCGAGTTCATAAATTTGCATCTGGTCTACCGGGCCAGCGGACAGCCGGTCGGATTCTTTGAATACTATGACGCCGTGGCGCGCTCCTTTGCCTGGAAACAGAGTAACGGTTCGATGGGCGAGCCGCTGGGCGTGTGGGGTTATTTTTTCCGTGGACTGGAGGTCGTCGGATTTGTTGCCGGCGGGTTGATTGTGCCGTTGGCGTTGCTCAAAGCGCCCTACTGCCCGGACTGCCAGCGTTACATGAAAACCCGGCCACTCGCCTTTGTGCCGGCGAGCGTGCCGAACCGGAAAGTGAAAAAATCCGACGTTGCGGGCAAGGCAGCCTTCGAGGCCGAACAGCAGCAGGCGCTCGACGGCGGAAAACAAATCGTGGCCGCGATTCAACAATGTGTCGCCGGAAACAACGCGGCGGAATTCCGGAAAAAAGTGGCGGAGCTGCAACCCGGGAAAAAGCGGACAATCATGCTCCCGGTAAGATTCAGCCTGCAAATGATTTATTGCAAGCGTTGCTATTCGGGCCGGTTAATCGCCAAAATGTTGATCGGACAAGGCAAACGTTTGAAGCAAAGCGAATTCGCCAGCACGGACTTGCCTTCGGAATTCGTTCGCGAGATCGCCCAATGACCGCGGCTCACGCGGCGGATTCGGGAATACATGTTCTCTAAAGATTGATAAAACTATGCCGACCGTTTTGCGTAAAAATGGTTTTCGGTTCTACTTTAACTTTGCCGACGATTTCGTGCCGCCGCACATTCACGTTGAAAAAGCGGGAAACAATTGTGAATTCTGGCTGCAGCCTGTTGGCTTGTGACGGGACGAAGGATTCAAGCAGCATGAACTCAACAAAATCTTCGACATCATTGAAGAGAAGCACGCGCACCTCCTCGCCGAATGGCGGACGCGTTTCGGACATCTCTAACGAGTTGCGGCTGTCGGGCGTGGATTTTGTTGGAGACAAACTCGTCGCGCGCTTTATCAATGGCAGCAGGATTTCTGTGAATGTAAACCGGTATCCCCGGCTGGAACAGGCGACGGTAAAACAACGGAACAAGTGGCGTTTGATTGGCAAAGGCTCGGGCATTCATTGGAAAAGCCTTGATGAGGATTTATCCGTGGAAAATCTATTGTTCGCCCGCGCCAAAACTCCTGCTTGAAAGATTTCCGCCCGCAGCCTCATGCCAACGACCTGGAGTATCCGTTCGCGGAAGATTGAGCCGGTGCCCAAGCGGAGTTAACGCGCTTTATCATCCAGTTGCTGCCGGGGTTTTGCGATTCCGCTCTCCGACCAGAAATGCGATCAACGCGGAAATGGCGCCGGCGACCGAGGCCAGAAAGATTCCCACGATTGCTCCCAAGGTAATGTTCAATGGTTTGTTGGGCCTCACCGGCGAATTACCCGCTTGAGCCTGTCTCACGATTTCCACTGGTCCGGGCGTTGGAATCTGGGCGTCCACTTTTTCAACCTCAATTTTGGCGGCAAGCAATTTGTGAAACTCGACCATTTTGTCCAAGTCGTGTTTCCTGTCCCGGTAGGGCTGTTCCTGGGGTGACTGAGGAGCAGAAACATCACTACCAATTTTGTACTGCTGATATAGCACCTCCACTTCAACCGTGGCTTTCTGAATCTGCAGTTCGTCTTGCTGATATTGATTCTGCAACGCTTGAATGCCCCTGGCCATGGCTTCTTTGTGGATTTGGACTCGATAATCCCGATAGGATTGGACAATGGCATTGGCGATTTGCGCGGCCTCGTTTTTATCATCGTCGTAAACCGTGATTTCAATGAGTTTGGTGTTGCGAATGGTATCAAGGGAAAGCCGCGGTTTAAGCAATTTCATGGTCACCTGAGTATTCAGCGGCACACCGCCGTTGTATTTTTTGCCCCATTTGACATTGAGATCCAGTTTGTCAATAACCGGGTCGAGAATCGCTGGATCTTGAATGATCTCAAATGTCGTCTGAATAAAGTACGGGTCGTAGTCTGACATCAGTCCGGAGGTCGGAGCGCCACTGGATAAACTTGTTGTCTCCGGTTCCACCTTGAGCCGCGCAGTGCTCGCATAGGCTTCCGGCAGGAGGAATGTGATCACCACGCTCGCCGTTAACACCAAAATAAACACTGTCGCGAACACCGCGAGAAAGGTGAACAGCGGCGCCAGGCGTGGACGAAAAAGTGCGGCCATTTTGTCGAACATGGATTTCCTTTCATTCAGCGCGGAAAAGCGCTCTATTATCGAGGTTTTGATCAAATCCGGCAGAACGCGCAACCAGAGTATGGCCAAGCCCCAGTGTCGCCCCTCATTCCAAGCGTCGTAACACTGGTCGCGGAACAACTGCGACATCGCCTGACCATATTTCCAGCGATAGGACTTCGGGTATGCCATCAGCAAACGTTCGTATAGTTTTTGCGAACGCAGCAAAGTCGGGTTAACGATGCGCATGGACATTTTAATTTCCGGCGGACGCCGCTTTGAGCGACCCGCCCAGCAATCGTTTTCCGCGGGCCATCGCAACGATCCCCGCATAGCGGCTGGCCTCGGCCTTGACCACTTGTTCGCCCACTCCGGTCAGGCGATAATAGCGGCGGCGTTCATCGTCCAGCCCGGGGTCCGGGCGCTCATCCGATTCCTCAATCAGCCGCGCCTCCAGCAAACGCTTGATCGTCCCGTACAAAGTGCCGGGACCCATTTTGATGCGGCCTTCCGTGCTCTCGGTCACCTCCTGCATGATGGCGTAACCGTGGCGTTCCCCACCGGCAAGCGCCAGCAGCACATGAAATACCGCCGGGGTCAGCGGAAGCAGTTTTTCCGGGTCGATTCGGTTTGTCTTCATGCCGGTTTTATCATCCGCAATGGATATATCTGTTACGGATATAATTGTCAAGTCTTTTTCTTGGAGACATCCGATTACCTATCTTATTGGACGGCTTCCATCTGCCTCATGCCAACGATTTGGAGTATCTGTTCGAGGAAGATTGAAGATCGTTTCAGCATGTGAAAGTGCCAGAGGGCTGGCGCAGTCCAAAACGCTGTGCGCAGGACGAAACGTTGCCAATCACGCCCGCATCCTGGAGTGCGGCAGCCCTCCGCCGCCAAGAGCGTTCTGGACAAAGACTTGAATGCGAAATAAAATCGAAACATGAATAATGATAGGCTGCAAAACGAGCCGCCCATTAATTGTTAGGCCACGACGTATGCGTTCACTGATTTCCGCGCTTTTATTCGCTACACTGCTCGCAGTTGGTTGCGGCCGTTCTGGTTCTTTCGTCACGACTGACACAGTCGGCGGTCAGAAAATAGTGAAGGATGTTTCGACGAATGGTGGGATCGTTTTGACTCGCACTACCGTCGCTAATAGTTCCGACCCTGCCTCGGATTATGATTCCGTTCACGATGGCGAGAAAGCACAAGCTACATTTTCAGGAGGTGACGGTTCGAGCATCAAAGATGCAGTTGTTATCACTGCCAGCAGTGAGGAGACAGGAAATCGAGCAGCCTATATTTGGTTGCACGAGCATTATCCCGGTTCCCGTTTTCAAGCCGAGGGCTTCGACTATGATAATGGTGGCCGGTATTACACCGAGATCAAGATTGTCACGGCTGATGGCAAGACGCGCACCGTATTTTTCGAGACCACATCATTTTTTTGAAAATAGCAAATGAAGACGTGGCCTAATACGAGGATAGTCTGCACATTTAGCCATCAATTTCCATCCGCAAAGCTCACTGCAACCTGAGCGGCAGTTGGAAGACGTAGCCGTAGAGTTCGGACAGCGTTCCGCCGGTGTGCTGGTTGTGCAAGTCCTGGCCGAAGGCGAACGTCGCGGCGGGCGCGAAGGCGCGGATCGTCAGGCAGTAGGTGTTGTTGACCATGATGCCCAGCAATTCACCGGTGCGGCTGAACACCAAGTCGCCGCGGGATGGATTAAACTTGCCGAACAATCCCTTCAACAAGCTGCGGTCCAGCTTCACATATTGCGGCGTGTTCATCTCAATCTGAAAATTGCACTGCCCGTAATATTCCTCGGTGGCGCCGACGAGCACGGCGTCCTGGAATTTATACGGGTCGGAGGAGAGGCGATAAACCTTGCAACCCAATTTCTGCGCGTCCGCCCGGGTCACCGGCATCATCACGACGCGCGGGTCCTGGGCGTCGAAGGACATCGACCGCAGCGACACCTGTCGCCCGCCCCAACTCAACGTGCCCGCCAATTTGTCCCAGTCCGTGCCCGGGTCCCACAAGGTCACCGGCGTGTCCTGCACATGGCAGAGCGCAAAATAATTCGTCCCGTCGGTGACGAGCACGGTGGCGGTTTGTTTGTCCCTGGCGGTATCCATGGTAAACATGCTGGTGCGCCACGCGGAAATGCCGGCCTCAAGGCGATTGGAAATGAAATCGCTGAAAATGGTGTTCGGCGCCAGGGCCGTGTTCGCCCGGATTTCCTGCGCCAACTGGCCGGAATTGGTCGCCAGCGATTTGACGCCTTCGGCCAGCCGGGCGTTTTCCGCCTGCTGGACCTGGACTTCCTGTTGCATAAGGGTGGCCCGTTCGGCGGCGGCATGCGCCTGTACCTCAGCCAACTGGAGCTGGTTGGACAGTTGCTGTTTCTCGGACTGGGCAAGCTGGCTCGTCTGCGTCAGCTTATCCAACTGCAACCGCAGCGCCGCGACCTGATCTGCCTGCCGTTGCGCCTCGGCTTCGGTCGCCGTCAATTTTTGCCGCGCCTGTTCGGCATTGTTCTGCAATTGCCGGTTCAAATTTTCGACGTTGGCCTGCTCGGCGGCGACCCGCTGTTGCAACTGCTGGTTTTCCTGCTCGCGCTGGCCCGTCGTGTTGCGGGCCTGCGCCAGTTGCTGTTGTAATTGCTCGCGATTTTTCTGTTCCTCGGCCAGCGCCTGTTTCATCACCGAAGTCAGGTCAATGTCCGGGTTCGCGACGGGATTGGGTGTGACCACGACCTTCGTCGGTGGCCGCGACTTCTCGTCGGCCATGTGGTTGATGTCCGTCGAAAACGTCAACAGACTCAACAACAGAAAGTCGCAGATGACGATGAGTATGCTGCGGTTCATGATTGGTAGGCAGGGGTTGGCGCGGTCGCCGGTGGAACATAGCCCGGATCGCCGGCAATAGTTCCCGCTTCCGCTTCCAGCAATAATTTCCGGCGCGCCGGTCGCAGGTGGAAAATTTTGAAGATGACCACAAAGATGATGCCGAACGACGTGGAGGAATACGCCGCCATGAGGCTGAATTGCACCAGCCCCAGCGAGGCGACAATCAGCGAGATGATGGTGCCGACGAAGCCGAGGTAAAGGCCGGCATCGAACAGGTGGTCTTCATTTTCCAGCAGTCGGAGCTTCATGCGCGGCGGGATCTGTTGCCGGCGGATTTCGGCCAGCTTGACGAGGCACGAAATATAGAGCAGCGCCTGTAACACAAAAAACAGCAGCAGGGTTAATAGGATGATTGGGTTCATAATGGTTTGTTGGATGCCGGCGATCCCCGCGGGGACCACGCCGCCCGTCGTGAGCGGCATGAGTCGAAAGGAGAATCCCCCTTTCTGGCTCTCCTGGGCGAGAAACGGCTCGCTCAGGAGCAGGACCACGAACAGGAACCCCAGCGAAAATAAAAACTCCCGAAACAGATGGAAGCCGCGCACTTGCAACGGACGTTCCAGCGGTGAAACGGCGGGACGCGCAAAGTGCATGGCGGCCGCCAGCAAAAATCCGGCAAGCAGATAGGCCAGCCATTTGGCCGCCAGCACCAACCGCGGCTGTTGCCAGCCATAATCCGCCGAGCGATAAAAAAGATTGCTCACGGGTGCAAATGCGGTGACGCGCCGTTCCCAATCCGGCTGGTAAAAACGCTGGCCGCGCTGCGCCAGTTCGCCCACGCCGCCACCGCCATAAGCCAGGCTGGCGCCGAGGTCCTTCAAGCCAGTCTGACTGAATTTGGCGAGGTATCCGGCCACGGCCGCGGGTTTGCCCGATAATTCGACGACGGCAAAGAGCACGGGCAATTGTGTCCCGGCGTTGCGGGCCTGGCCGGAGAGTTGATGGAGCGTTCCGGTGTCCGGGATTTGCGCGACAAACGCCACGAGCTGGTCCCAATTGAACCGTTCGCCCAGCGACAGGAAATCCATCAGCACTTCCTCCAACGGTCTTGAACCGTCGCCGTGATTGGCCTGCGCGGCCAGCGTGGAAATCTGGCTGTCCAAACTGGCGGTCAAATGTCCGCTGGCCGACAGCAGACCACAAATGCCAATCGCCGCGTCAAAAGCCTGGCCCGAAGCCGATGATGACGGAGGCAGGAGAACGGTTTTGGTCAGGGAACGGCTGCGCATCAGCGCCTGCACGGTGAACAATGATGAATGGCCCAAGGAGGCGAGCGCCGCGTCACGATTTTCCTGCCGGACGATGAAATCGGTAAAGGGCGCCGGGGTGGTGTTGGCGAAAAGACTTTTCACGCGCGCGTCATTGCCCCAGGCCAGCGCCGACGGATTTTGCCGTGCCCCGGTGGTGATGGCCTGGTCGAGCCGGTCCCAGCCAGGAAAGCCTTCCAGCCGCGCCGCCTGCCCGAGCATTTGGGCTGCACCCAATCTTTGTTCCCCCGCCAGGGTCCGCCCCTGCTCAAGCAATGCGGGTCCGTTCCGGCCGGCCCTTGCCAGAATGCCGGCATCCACAGCCCGCAGGTGCAGGGGCACCAGCAGACCACAGGCGAGCAGCGCCAACCCAAAAACGGCGCAAAATAAAAAAAACAACCATCGCATCTTTATGATTTCTCCTGAAAATTCCTTGTCGTTGTGCATTAGACCGGGTGCCGGCAACAGCCGTTCAAAGCAAAAAGGCTGCCAAATTGCCAGTGTGATGTCACAGAAATGCTTTTTCCATCCGAATGAAATACCAGCCCCTCACCCGGCTGGAAGCCACCCTCTCCCCGCCAGGCGGAGAGAGGGCAGGGCGAGGGGCGCGTCCACCTCACTTCGATGTCGCAGAGTTGTGCAGAAATATCAGCTGCAGCACACCAATATCTCACGGGCTTTTTTTACTCGTACCGCAGCGAGTCGATGGGGTCGAGGTTCGCCGCCTTGTAAGCCGGATAGGTTCCAAAAACGACCCCGACGATGGAGCAAATCAGCAGGCCCAGCACAATCCAGTCAACCGGAATGGCCGGCGGCACTTTCATGAACCAGGCGAGGATGTTTCCGCCCAGAATGCCAAAGACCACGCCGATCACGCCGCCGATTTCGCAGAGTACCACCGCTTCCATGATGAATTGCCCCATGATATTCCGGCGTTTGGCGCCCACCGCCCGGCGGACGCCGATTTCGCGCGTCCGCTCCGTCACCGAAACGAGCATGATGTTCATGATGCCGACGCCAGCGGCGATGAGCGCAATGGAACTGACCACCGTCACGCCGATGCGCACAGCGCGGGTGAACGTGTCGAATTGCGCGATTAACGAGTCGTTGGAGAACAACTCAAAATCATCCGGGTCGCCCGGCCGCACCTTGCGGGTTGCCCGCAAGATGCTGCGCGCCTGTTCCTCGCAATCGCCGTAACTGGCCGCACTGCGCGCCTGGACCAGGATGCTCAGACCGGTCCAGCGCAGGCCGTAACGGTCGAGCGCCGTGGTGAGGGGCACGATGGCAAAATTGTCCTGGTTGCCGCCCAGCGAAGCGCCTTTGGACGCCAGGACGCCGACGACGGCGTAGGGAATGCCGTTGATTTTGAGTTCTTCGCCAACGGCTGAACCGAAGGGGAAAACGGTTTTGGCCAGGGCGCTGCCCAGCACGCAGACGTCACGGGCATCGTCAATGTCGCTATCCACCAAAATGCGGCCCTCCTCGGGAATCCAGTTGTGCGCGAGGAAACTGCCGGGCGTTTCGCCGAACATCTGCACCGTGGGCGCGGTTTTGGTGTAGCGGGTCTGGATGCCGCCGCTCCAAAACTGGCCTTCGATGCCGACGGCGGCGGCGAGCGTGGCCTTTTCCTCAACCGTTTGGCCCTGTTCGATGGTAATGTCCTTGCGCCGCCAGTATTTTTCCCAGTCGGACCGGTCGCCGAACTGGACTTCCGGCCATTTCTGGATGGCGAACGTCTGGCCGCCCAACTGGCTCAGGTTCGATTCGACGTCCCGTTCCAGCACCCGCATGGCGGTCATCACGACAATGATGGAAAACACCCCGATCAACACGCCGAGCAGCGTGAGCGCCGAGCGCAGCTTGTGCGCCGCCAGCGCATTCAGGGCCATGGTGAAGCTTTCCTGAATCTCTCCCAACAGCAGGCTAATTCGTTTGGCGGGCATAAAACGTGATGCGTGAAACGGGATCAAGGCGTAGGGATGTTTTGTAACAGCGACAACAGATCAATCGGATCGGAGGAATTCTCCGGTGTGAAGCCGTTCGAAGCCGCCTGATAAGGCAGGCCTTCTTCGTGCAGAACCAAACCTCGCTGGTCTGGCACCATCGCGAGCAGCAGCCGAATGATTTGAGTCACCAGCCGTATCCGATGTTTGGCGACGGTTTCGCCAAGTACGTGCCGACCTTTGTAAAACCAGCCTCGACTTTCGCGTGCGGAGCCAAGGCCATACTCATAAAACCGGGCACGATCTTTACCGCTGCCGCGGGAATATCCCTCTGAAATGTTGGCGGCGATCGAACCCAATGCGCGGTAAAGTTGGTCGGATAGACCAATCGTTCGCTTGTCTTGCATCAGTTTTGTCGCATCGTGCCAGCCAAGGTCAGCCAGAAACAAAGCCAGACGATAAGCTTCCATTTTCCACAACGAGTCTCCGGTTATTTCCACCGGAACTGACTTGATCCAATCTTGATAATTCATAACTCGACGCCGCGCTTTTTCACGTTTCACACATCACGTTTCACTCCTCATTCACTCCTCATTCACTCCTCAACGCCTCCACCGGGTCCATGCGCGCCGCGCGCCAGGCCGGCAGGAAACCGGAAATCACCCCCGTCAACAACGACACGAGCAGGGACATGATGACGATGGTCATGGACAGGGACGCCGGAAACAGCCACTTCGAAACCGCCAGCGATACCAGCCAGGCGATGCCCAGCCCGATCAGGCCGCCCATCAGGCAAATGCCGGCGGACTCGATCAGAAATTGCAGCATAATGTTCCGGCGTTTGGCGCCAATCGCCTTGCGCACACCAATCTCGCGCGTCCGCTCAACCACGGAAACGAACATGATGTTCATGATGCCGATGCCGCCGACGAACAGTGCCAGGCTCGTGACGCACAAGCCAATGAGGGCGATGGTGGCGGTCTGGTCATGGAACCATTTCACGATCTCATCCTGCTGGTTGATGGAAAAATTATCGGGCTGGTTGGGCCGCAGATGGCGGATACGGCGCATCACCTGGCGCAATTCCTCCTGGGCTTCATCCAGATGGGCCACCCCCCCGACTTTCACCTGAATGTCAATGCCGGGATTTCTTTCCACCAAACCGATGTACTGTCTCAAGGGAATGACCACCCGGTTGTCGAGGCTGTAGCCGAACATGGTCCCCTGTTTCTCCAGCACACCGACCACCAGAAAAGATTGGTCTTCAATTTTGATGCGTTCCCCCAGCGACGGATCGGTGCGAAAGAGATTGGTGGCAACGTCATTGCCGAGGACACAGATTGGCTGGCCGCCCTGGGCATCCGCCGCGGTCAGAAACCGGCCTTGGGCCACGTCCACTCCGCTGGTTTGCAGATAGGCTTCCGTGGTGCCAACAATGTCCACGCTGCTGGCACTGCGATTTTTGTATTTTACCGAATCTTCGTTGTCCGCGGTCGGCGCGACGGCTTCGGCGAACGTCAGTTGTTGGGCCAGGGTTTGCGCTTCCACCAGAGTGATCTTGGGACGCTTGCGCATGCCCACCCAGTCTTCATAGGTGTTATTGAACCACTTGAAACGTGAGACGTAGAACACATCCGCACCGAGCGCGGAAACGTTTCTGATGAACGCCTGATCCAAGCCATTGATGGCTGCGCCCATGAGCGTGACCGTGACGATGCCGATGACGATACCCAACGTGGCGAGCACCGAGCGCATTTTGTTTGCGCGCAGCGCATTCCAGGAAATGCCCAGACTTTCGCCGATTTCGCCGAGAACCTTCATGACCGGTCGAGGGTCGAGGGTCGAGGGTCCAGCGCCGGATTGCTGTTGCCTTCGACTCTCGACTCTCGTCCCTCGACTTGTTTTTCGTCACTGGCAATCAATCCATCGCGGAGCCGGATGATCCGGCGGGCTTGCTTGGCGATGTCCTCTTCGTGTGTTACGACAATGATGGTGTTGCCTTTCCGGGACAGATCGTTAAACAGCGCCATGATTTCCGCGCCGGTCTTGGAATCCAGATTACCCGTCGGCTCGTCGGCCAGCAGGATTGAAGGTTTGTTGACCAGGGCGCGGGCCACGGCCACGCGCTGGCGCTGGCCGCCGGAGAGCTCGTTGGGTTTGTGATGAATGCGGTCCGTCAGACCGACCTGCGCCAACGCTTCCAGGGCCAGGCGGCGGCGTTCCTCGGCGGAAATTCCGGCGTAAATCAACGGCAACTCGACGTTGTGCAACGCGTTCGAACGCGCCAACAGATTGAAGGTCTGGAACACGAAGCCGATCTCGCGATTGCGAATCTCCGCGAGCTGGTTGTCGTCCATTTCGCTGATGCTGACCCCATTCAGACCATAATGACCGGCGCTGGGCGTATCGAGGCAACCAATCAGGTTCATCAACGTGGATTTGCCGGAGCCGGACGGCCCCATGATGGCAACGTACTCGCCGCGCTGGATTTCCAATGACACATCGCGCAGGGCGTGGACGGTTTCCGCGCCCATCTGGTAACGGCGCGAAATGCTTTGCAGACGAATCAAGCTCATTGCAAACGGATTATCAATCTAATCCCTTCATCCGATTAATCATTTCTTTTCCACTTCAGCCGGGCCGACGCGGATTTTTGAGTCGTCCTGCAGGTCGCGGCCCACCGCGCGGTAACCGCCGGAGACAATCTCTTCTCCATTGGTAAGTCCGTCGGTGATTTCCCAGTAGTTGTCGTCGCAAATGCCGATTTTCACCGGCGCGGTTTTTACATGGTCGCCTGCCACCACAAAGACGACATCCGCCGGTTTGGAGGATTCCTTGCTCTTCACGGTGGAGGCCAGGGCGTTGGTGCCGGCGACCGTGTTGGTGCCCGAAGCGGCGGAACCCACGGCATTCGTCTGGCCTTTTTTCGGGGGATCAGTTTTCACCGCCGGCTTCATGGGACGGGTGGTGACGCTGGCCAGGGGAACCGTCAAGGCGTTGGTGCGATATTCGGTTTCGATTTCCGCCGTCACCGACATGCCGGGCCGGAAGGCCACTTCCTTATCGCTGACACGAATGCGGACTTCAAACTGTGTGGCCTGTTGGGATTGGCCGCCGCCCCCGCCGCCGCCGCCGCCGAGCGAACTGCTTAAACCCGAACCCAGGGCGGAATTGGCGACGGCGCTGACCACGCCGGTAAATTTGCGGTCCTTGAAGGCGTCCACTTCCAGCCTGGCCTTCTGGCCGGGCACGATGCCCACCACGTCCATTTCCCCCACGTCCACGCGCGCCTCAATCCGATTCAAATCCGAGACGGTCATTACGGAAGTTCCCATGTTGTAAGTCGTGCCCAGCACGCGCTCGCCCACCTCGGAATTCAAGTCGGTAATGGTGCCGGTCAGCGGCGAAAGGATGGTGGTTTTCGCCAATTCCTCCTCGGCGTTGTCCACCTGCGCTTTGGCGACATTGACCTGGTCATCGGCGCTGTCCAGTTGCGCCCTGGCGACGTCGCGCGCGGCTTTGAATCCGACGAAATCCGATTCTGAAAGCAGTTTGATATTGAACAAGGCCAGATTGCGTTTGTAGTCCGCCTCGGCCTTTTCCAGGTTCGCCGCCGCCGAGGTTTTGGCGGCCACTGCGGATTCGTAACCGGCCTTGGCCTGGTTGACCGCCGCGATGTAGGTGTCGGGTTTGATTTTTACGAGCAAATCGCCCTTTTTAACCTGCTGGCCTTCTTTGACCGGCAGTTCAATGATTTCGCCGTTGACCTCCGGGCTGATGGTGACCTGCAGGACCGGCTGAATTTGGCCGTTGGCCACCACAATGTTGGTGAGGCTGTGGCGTGAAACCTTTTCCGTTTGCACCGTGATGACCGGGGCGCGCTTCTTGAAAACAGCCACCAGCGCCAGCGCGACGAGTATCAGACCGATGACCGAAAAGATGATGATTTTCCGGCGTTTATTGGGTTTTGCCATAATGTCAGGTATACAGACAAGATGAATGGAAATTAGTTCCGGGAAATTACAATTTATCAGTGTTTTTACAATGTCCACTGCCCGAGCCCGACCGCGATCAACAACAACTCCGCCACTATCCAGTAGGTAAAGACGACCATCACGGCTTTGGCCGTTGATCCACCCGAAAGTTTGGCCAGACCGACACCCAGCACGGCGGTGTGCCAGAAGTAAACGATGTTCGCCGCGCCCAGCAGGAGGTGAACGCGTTTGGTGGGATCAAAATCGCTCACCAGCAAGCCCAGGCTTGGCCCGCCATAAAGCCGGCCGAGAATCACCGCGAGCAGCGTCGCCACGACCATGCCCAAAACAAGAATGACTGACGCCAACCCGGCAACTTCCACGACTTTCAGATAACCAAACCGCGCTTTGAGGAACCAGCGCCCCAGCAACCACAGCACCAAGGCCCACCAGAAAATCGAGACGAAACTGAAAATAATCATCGCCGCGCTGCCAAAAACCGCCAGCATCGTCGGTCCCATGAATTTTTCCATCACCTGCAACGCCTGATCCTCCTGCGCCTGGGTCATCTTGCCCTGTTGCACCCGCTGATCGAGCGCCTTGACCTGCTGGTCGTGAATCGTCTGTTGAATCGCCGGCTGGGCGAACATGATGCACACGGAAATCACACCCACCACGGCGTAAATCAACACCGGCACCAGCCAGTTGGCGGCGCGCGCGGGCGCGGGGGTGATTTCGTTGAAAACTTCACCCGGCGCGGCAATGACGTTAAACAATTTCCCGGCCAGCGACGTGGCCGGCGTTTGCGGTGCAGTGGTTTGAGGTTCAGGGATTGGTGCGGTGGTTTCCATAATCGGTTAAAAGGCTTAAACATTACTTAGGCAAAAATCAGCCGAAGTTACAAGAATTGTCGGCAATTATTTCATCGCGAAAGCCCCGCACGGATACCAGCGTGCGGCCGATGATGGAATGAGAAAGCCCGATTTCACAAACTTTTCCACTGCGCTGGACTTGAATTGCGTTTTAAAACTTGCCCGATTGAATTTTTTTGCGAGGGCGCTGTCTCATGCTTTCGAGAGGAAAAGAGGAGGAGTATGAAATCGATCATAACAACGTATCCGTATTTTCAAACCCTGCCGCGCGGGGTCAAGATGATGCTGTTGGCCTCGGAAAGCCATTTCTTCGACGAAGCAAACGCGTCCGGACATCCATGGCGGGAAAAAGTTCCCGAAACGGCACCGGGCCTTCATACGGATGTAACGATTCCCATTCAATCTGCCGGGCATGGGAGTTAAGTTAATGCACACCGGAACTTTTATGCCGGAGGAAACGGAGCCAATTGCGAAACTGCGCTTGTTTTCCCTGTACGTGGATTTTGCCGCGTCGGCGCGGGCCAAGTGGCTCAGCGGCGCCATCACCAGACTGGTCGGCCCAAAGTGGAAAACCTGCTGTGAAATGTGGAATCTCGATTCCTTCAAGGCCAGCCAATCGATCAGGAAAATAATGCTCCAGGAAGCGGCCGAGGCGGATGTGTTGGTCATCGCGCTCAGCTCCCTCGACCAGCGCGAACCGAAACTGATTGAATGGCTCGATGCGCTGGCGGGCGAAAAAACCGAACCGCCGGATTCCCGATTAATCATCGGCCTGCTGGGAGATGAAGACCATGAGGCCGGTGAACTGGGTTGGACCGTGAAACAATTCATCGGGTGCGCGCAAAGGACGGGCCGGGATTTTATCTGGCACTGGATGGGACAGGAAGCCGTCAACGACATCACCTGGTTGGCTGATAACGTGAAGAAATTCCTGGCCCACAAACAGTCGCTGTCCAATATGGCCTGGCTGCAAGAAGCGACGGCCGGTGTTGGTCAAATTCCTGAGGCGATCCGGCCGGCGGCCGATGTCGGGTGAAATATCAGGAGCTTGCGACTACAAGGCTGGGCAGCCTGTTTCTAAACGGCAGCCGCAAGCCCTGATGTGCATTGCAACAGCAATTCTCCGGCCAAGGTTAAAGCCTTCCCTGCCCTGGCAGGCCGGATCATTTATCGCAGCCGTTGCCGGCTGCGATCCATGCCAGACCGCTGGCCTGGTCAATGAATATCTCCATGCTGATGTCCGGATTCACATTCAGCGTTTGAAACATGCGCGCAAATCCGTATTGAAGCGTCTGCGGGGCCACGATCGCCGCCTTCACCGTGTTCTGGAGCGGTGCATTCCGCCGGGCGGCGGCATAATTCATTATCGCCGAGAAGTTCAAGTTCAGCCCTTCAATCGCCGAGAGGTCAACCATCCGGTCAGGAGATACCCTGGCTTCGGTTTCGATTTTCGCGAATAAATCCGCCATGTCCCGAAGGTCTTCAGCCGTAACGCATCCGCGAAACGTCAGGTAAACGATCCTTTGCGCAATTTTAGAATCAAAGGCCACCGGGGCAGCGTAAATCAATAGACTGCGGACAGGCGAGCCCTTTCAAGCGTGCGGGGTGGAACTCTCACTCCAACAAGGAGAAAAATCCTTCCTTCCATCCAATGGGAAAGCCCGACAGGGCGCATTACTTTTTGACTGCGACGGCCCTCCGCCGCATTCCATCGTTGCATCCAAAGCCTGGCCGCTCCATCCTCCGGAACCGTGTTACTGCCGGGGACAGGCGGCATTCGCAGACACTTTTATGAAACGTACTATTATTGTAATTATTATCCTGGTCGCTTGCTGCTCCGCGTGCTCACTGGTGGCTTATCGCGCGGGCTTCGGCCGGGCCGTGCAATTACTGGGTTCGGATGGAGATGTTTACCTGACCAGCGGGACTGGAGAACTGCATGTGCAGAACGGCTCAGTCACCAACAGTCCCACCGGGAGTCCTGACCAGGCCAAAGCAGTATGGAAAGCCGCGTTTGTCATGTCGATGGGTGCTCTGGACAAGCTTCGGGCAGGAGACACCAGCGATGGGATACGGAAAATTGAGTCCCTGTGTTTTGCGTCGGCCTTCGTGGTTTATAGCGACCCCGCTTATCACGACTCCAATGTCAGCCTTTTGTATGCGCCGGACTTGATTCAGTATCGCTCCCAATACCGCAGCAATCGTGCGGAGTGGACACCGGCGGAAACGAATTTGGAAACAATTCTAAAGCAATTTAATTAATCTCGGAGCCGCGAACATCAGTTCGCGCCATATTATCCGTCTCTATTCAATTTGCGCCGACTGACGTCAGCGGCTACATATTGTTTGAAAAAGCTCGAAGGCACTTCAGCTTTTTTGAAAATGCCGAAGGCTGCGAGGTCGAGATCAGGTGAGAGCGATCGTAAAACACAAATTTAGTGCCACGCACCACCTCGTCCGACTCTCTTTGACTCTGCTTTCGTGTTAATTCGTGAAATCCGTGTCAAAAAAAACTGTGTTCAATCATCATCCACCGCTCTCACCGCCCAGACCGGATACGGCGTCTGCGGACCTTTGGTCGCATCCCACAAAATGCGATTGAACACGTCTTCCGGGCACTGATCTTCCTTCTTGAGCGGCAGGCGCTCGGAAACATAAGCGTCTTTCCGCAGCCGCGAATCGGAAATTTTCTTTGGCTCGGGATTCATCCGGTCGAGCGGAACCTGATTGGCCACGGCGGTGAACGGTGTGAAGTCCGCCGTGTTGGTGAAGCAATCAAACATCGGCGTGGCCGTCGCGTCCATCTGGTTCATCGGCGGCAAACCGAGCATGAGTTCCATCGTGCGCAACAAACTGGTCTGGTTGTACTGGGTGTTGACTACTGCGCCGCGTTTGGTGTAGGCGCTGGCGACGTAAGCCGTCGTGCGATAGCCGCTCACGTGGTCCCAGCCGTTCTGCGGATCGTCTTCCACCGCAAAAATGCATGTGTCCTTCCAATACTTGCTATGACTGACGGCTTCGACCACCTGCCCCACCGCCAAATCATTGTCCGCCACCTGCGCGGCAGGCGTGGGTGAACCGAATGCGGTACCGCTGGTGTGGTCGTTCGGCAGCCACAGGATGACCAGATT
The DNA here is from genome assembly GCA_963708305.1 of uncultured bacterium. Classification (GTDB taxonomy): domain Bacteria; phylum Verrucomicrobiota; class Verrucomicrobiia; order Limisphaerales; family UBA11358; genus UBA11358. Next base: position 588,502 of record CAVPSH010000001.1, read on the forward strand.
CGGCAGGTTGTCCGCCGTTTCAAATTGTTTCAGGTCTTTGACGAATTGCGCGGCGCGCCAGACATCCGGCACGTCCAAATCCCAGCCAATGGTGTTCGTCACCACATACGGCTGCAACGACTCGATGTCCGGTTCGCAGGAATAGGCAATGGCGTTCGAGCCGCCCAGAAAATCGTGGTAACAATCGAGAAAATTCGGTTCGCCTTTGCGGCCGGCATCCGCCCATTGTTTGTGGGCGGTGGTGAATTCGCCGAAATCGCAAACCGTTTTGCCGCGCGCGAGAGCGTCATTCCAAATGAAACCCGCCGGCGAATACGCCAGCGCGTCCCGGCCTTCGTCGCCAAAGCCGCCCGCCGGATAGCTGCGCGGCCAGCCGGCAAACCCGCGCTCCACGTAATCCATCGCGATGCCTGTGTCGGCCCATTGATGGCCGTCGGCGCTCAGAATGCTGCAGCAGTACGTGTTGTCCAACAGCGCGAAATCGCGGACGAGCTGGTGCTGGTTGGGCGTAACGGTTTCGCCGAACGTGCACAGATTCGTGTCGCCGTTGCCTTCCGGGATGTCGCCCAGGACCTGGTCGTAAGTCCGGTTTTCCTTGATGATGTAAATGACGTGATGAAAAACGCTCGGTTCGCCGACACGTTCCGGCACCGGCCGCGCCGGCTGGTCCGCGCGGGGCGGTAACGCAGCTTGCGCGAGCAAAGGATAACGCAAATCAGCCAGCGCCGTTTGGGTAAACTTTGCCAATTCCTTGTTTGAGGGCACGGGCACGAGCGACAAGGAACCATAGTATTCCTTGGTGTTGAACTCCGTTTCGCCGGTATGGCTTTGAATTCCCGGACTGAGGTCTTTGAGGTTCGCCACGTCAATTTCCTTCCGCTTCGCGTCATACGCAATGGAACCGGGGAACCAGCCGACGGGAATCAGGCCGAGCAATTTGGATTTGCCGGGTTTGAAGCGGAAAACGGCAACAGCGTTTTGGGTGCCGTTGCAGACAAACAGCGTTTTCTCCTTTTTGTCGAAGGCGAGCGCATTCGGTTGCGCGCCGAACAAATCCGCCGGATTCTGCCGCGCGCAAATTGTCTCGACGATTTTGTCCGTGCGCGTGTCCACCACGCTCAGCGTGTCGCTGCCCGCGTTGGCGACCACCAGCCAGCGGCCATTCGGCGATAACGCCAATGCGCAGGCATGCAAACCGGTCAGGATCTCTCCTGGGAGCGCTGCCGTCTCGGCGGCGTCTTTCGTCGAAGCGCTCGCCGGCAGGATGCCGGCGCTCCCGGAATTGAAATCAATCACCGAAACCGAGCCTTCGCTGGCAATAGACCGTGCATCCACGCGCACTCTCATGCCATTGCCGGCAGGGCCAGCAAGGTTGTCCGCATCCGGCCGGCGCCCGCCCCAGTTGCTGACGTAAATTTTCTGCCCGGTCAGAACGACATCATACGGCGCGACGCCCACAGCCCATGTCCGCAGAATTTTTCCAGTCGCAGCGTCGAGTTCAAGGAGGCGATTGGAAAGATTGCCCGCGACGTAAAGTTTTTTGCCGTCGGGCGAAACGGCAATCCCGGCGGGAATCTCGGCTTTGCGCAACGGCGCGTTGGCCGGCGGCAGCGGCAGGGAATACAGCGGTGTGACTTTGTGGTCCGGGTCAACGCTGAAAACCTTGATGTCGCCATTGACGTTGGCGAGGTAAATCCGCGAGCCGTCGGGCGAAAAGACCAGGCCGGTGAAGCTGAGTTTGGCCTTCTCGTTCGGTTGGAGAATACCATTGGAAGCAGATTCGATGGGTGGAATTTTGTCGTCCGCAGGCAATCGCACCCGTTGCAGGATGGTTCCGGTTGCGGGATTGATCACGATCAACCTCTGGGTCAAACCGGCAGTCACCAGCCGCTGGCCGTCGGGACTCAACGCGAGCGCGTTTGGCCTGATCCCGGGAAGTTCGACCAGGGTTCCGGCGGGCGTGACGAGTTGATTGGCCGGCGTTTCGAAACCATTGGTGTTGCGACCGACGGTTTCGGTTGTCGCGTCGAAGTTTTCCGCGTTTGACTGGCTGGCAAAAAAAACGAAATTAAATCCAACCAAAACGCACAACCCGGAAAGGCAGATGAACGATTTCAGTTTCATTCCGCCCCAGAATGGCACCAAAACACAGTTGCCAGCAAGTTACATGGCGGTGAAATTCCGCCCAAAAGTGGCAGCCGACGCGAGTCGGCTCTAACTTTCAAAAAATCAAGAGTGAGCGGACTAACGTCCGCTGCTACAAATTCAGCTTATGCCACAGCGGGGTCGAGCCGTTTGTCCGGCGCGAGATAATTGCGGACGTAATCGCTCACCGCGTCTTCGAGCGAGGTCACCGGCGCAGCGTAGCCGGCGGCGCGCAACCGGCCCAGGTTCGCCTCCGTGAAATACTGGTATTTATCACGGATGCTTTCGGGCATCTCGATGAATTCGATTTTGGGCTCGCGTTTGAGCGCGGTGAAGACGGCGCGCGCCAGATCCAGCCACGTCCGCGCCGCGCCACTGCCGATATTGAACAAGCCACCGGCTTTTTCGTTGGCTGCCAGATGCAGCGTCATGGCGACCGCGTCCTTGACGTAAAGGAAATCGCGCTTCTGTTCGCCGTCGCAATAGTCTTTCCGGTAACTCTTGAAAAGGCGAATGACACCGGTTTCGCGCACGTGCCCGAAACTTTTGTGAACCACCGACCGCATGTCGCCCTTGTGATCTTCGTTCGGGCCAAAGACATTAAAATATTTCAACCCGACGATGCGGTTCAAGAATCCAGCCCGTTTGGCATGCAAATCGAACAGATGCTTCGAGTAGCCGTACATGTTCAGCGGGCGCAAGGTGTCGAGTTTGGCCTCGTCATCTTGCATGCCCGCCGAGCCGTCGCCGTAAGTCGCCGCAGAAGAGGCATAGACAAAGCGCGCCTTTTGGGCGAGCGCCCATGCGGCCAGGTCCTTGGTGAATTCATAATTGTTGCGGATGAGAAAACCGGCATCGCGCTCGGTGGTGGACGAACAAGCGCCCAGATGGAGGATCAAATCAAATTTCCCCAGCGCGCCGTTCTGCAATCGCGGCAGCAATTCGTCCGCCTCGATATAATTGGCGAAGCGCAAGGGCGTAAGGTTGCGCCATTTCTCATCCGGGCCGAGGCGGTCGCAAACGACGATGTGTTCACAGCCCTGGCGATTCAGCGCCCAGACCAGCGCGCTGCCGATAAAACCGGCGCCACCGGTGACGAGCACCCGCGCATCGGAAAAATTATTTGATCTCATACCTGCGGAACACCGCCAGCATGACGCGAACCATGCTTGAATTCAAGCGCAACGGTGCAGCGGAGCCGCTTACTGGTTCACATGCACCACGGTTGCGGGTGGAAAACCGTTGAAATACGTCGAAGAGGCGTGGCTGTAGGCGCCGATTTGTTCGCTGTAAAGCAGGTCGCCGATTTCCAGGTTGTCCGGCAGATTTTCTGCCATCGAAACCACGTCCAGCGCGTCGCACGTCGGGCCGAACACGGAACAGATTTGCGTTGGGCCTTTCTTGAACGCCTTCAGATGGTATTGGCAATGGTCAAAAATCACGCCGGAGAAGGTGTGATAAACGCCGTCATCAATGTAGTAACAAAGTTTGCCATCGCGCACGGCCTTGCCGATGATTTTGGAGATGGCCGTCGCGGCGGTCGCGCACAGGAAACGGCCCGGTTCGGCGAGAATCTCGAATTTTTTCGGCAATGACGGATCATTTTTGGGAAACAACCGGTCCAATTCGCGGTTGATAACCCTGGCCAGTTCGCGGAACGGCTTGACGCTGGCGTCGTACGGCGCGGGAAAGCCGCCGCCGATATCGAGCACGTTCATCTTGTTATAACCGCGGGCGCGGGCTTCCGTGAAAATGTTGGCGGACAGATTGAGGGCGGCAACGTAATTGTCAAAATTCGTCGTTTGGCTGCCGACGTGAAAACTGATGCCCTCGACGGTCAAGCCCACGCGGTCGGCTTCAAGAATCAAATCCACCGCCTCGCCAGGTGACGCGCCGAATTTGGACGACAATTCCACCATGGCGCCCGTGTTTGGCACCTTCAGGCGCAACGCGAGACCGGCGTGTGGCGCGTGCTTTTTGATTTTTTTGATTTCCTCGGAATTGTCGAACGTCACCAGTGGCTTGTACTGATCGAGTTGTTTCAGCGTTTCGATGGCTTTGGTGGGATTGGCGTAGATGATCTTGTCCCAAATCCAATCCTGCCGCTCTTTCGCCGGCATGTGTTTGATGTTCTCATAGACATTCTCAAACTCCGGCATGGAGGCGACGTCAAAGCTGGCGCCGGCCTGGTAAAACGTTTTTACGATCTCCGGGTTGGAGTTGGCCTTCACGGCATAGTAAACCTGGATACGCGGGAGGTGTTTTCTGAACATCGCGTAGTTGCGCCGCAATTCGTCGTGATCAATCACGAACAGCGGTGTGCCATGCTTCGCCGCGAGTTTTTTCAGGAAGCTATTGGAAATCATTTATTCTCCATTGGTGACGAGAAAATTCTTGAATTGCCACGGATCAGCCAAATCCAGGTCCGGTTGGCTGTAAGCGCCGAACACGTTGGTGCGGTGTTTCAACGGTGTCCAATCCGACGGCTTGGAAATCCATTTGCCCAGATAAGGTTTGGAGACTTTCAAAACGTAATCGTGCGGCAAGTCGTCCGGCACCAGAACGCCGCGGGCCGGATTTTCAATCATCCACATCGCGGCCGCGACGACGGAAATCGCCACCTGCATCGTCGTCGCGTTCTGATGCGGCACGAGCCGGCGCGAATCCCCGATGCTCAAATCGCTGCCGACCCACCACGAATTATAGGCGTGGCCCATCAGCAATGCTCCCAGAATGTCCGCGCCGCTGGTGATTTCGTCGTTCAAAATGCGCGCCTTGGGCTGCAATTGATAATCGTAGCCGCGCAGTTCGTTGAGCGACGCGATGGCCACGTCCGCCGGACAATAGGCGTAATGAACCGTCGGGCGATAAACCGCCTTGCCGCTTTTCCACACCGTCAGCCGGTCGGAAATCGTGAACGCCTCGCCGTGGCGCACGACCATGCCGTGGATGCAATAATCCGGCACCCATGAACGCACCCAGGTATTGATGCCCATGCGGGCGAGGCAAATCTGGTTGCGCGGGCCGTCGGTATGCTCGTGCGCCAGCGCCGGCAATTCCTTTTCATGCGTCCCCCAGCCCATCTCGGCGGTCGTCGTGCCCTCCTCGCGGAAACCTTCGACGCTCCACGTGTTGGCAAATTCGTCCACCGCCTTCGGCCGGTCGGTGATTTGCGTGTCGCGCTCGCTGCAATGAATCACCTTCACGCCGAGCTTCATTGCCAATCGGTTGAATTTTCCGTCAGCGATGAGTTGTTGAATTTCCTCCGCCGTGCTTCCAGAGATTTTTTTGTCTTTGATGGCGCGCCGGCCGATGTCAATCAAGCCCTGCTTGGTGAAATGCGAAATGAGACCCGGATTCGCGCCGTGCTCGAGCACTGCCGTCGGGCCGGGTTTCGACCACTGGGAAACCATCCGGCGGAGGTTCATGTGCCGCCAGTAAAGTGTCATCTTCTGCGGCGGCGCGCCTTTGGAATTTTCATACGGGTCCCACAACTCGACCGAGGTGTTGATGTAAAGCACGCCGCGCTCATGACACCACTGGAGGATTTCGCAACAGTCGATGTTCCACGCGAGGTCAATCAACAGGTCGCCGGCGGAAAGATACCGGCCCAGCAGCACGTCCATGTTTTCGCGGGTGACGCGTTTGCGGGCGAACTTCACGCCGCGCTTGAGCCACGGCGACAGCACGCCGCGCCGATCCTCGAAATCCATGACCGTGACGTTTTTGGCGGGCGTCTTGAGGTGTTTGAACAGGATGGGCAGCGCGCATTGCGCCACGGCGCCGTAGCCGACGAACAGGATTTTATTTTTGAATTCCAGCATCGCAGAATATTTTTGGCGCGGCACTTTGTCCGAAAAAATTTTTTCTTACAAGCGTTTATTGAGAAAAATGGCGGGTGCGGTCCTTTTCCGTCCTACCACCCCAGCACGTACGCAAAAATCAGCGGCGCGACGATGGTGGCGTCGGATTCGATGATGAACCGGGGGGTGTCCACGCCGAGCTTGCCCCAGGTAATTTTTTCGTTCGGCACCGCGCCGCTGTAACTGCCGTAACTGGTGGTCGAGTCGCTGATCTGGCAGAAATAGCCCCAGAGCGGCACGTCGGTGCGTTGCAAATCCTGATGCAACATGGGCACAACACAAATCGGGAAATCGCCCGCGATACCGCCACCAATCTGGAACATGCCGAACGGACTTTTTTTCGCCGTGCGCGCATAAAAATCCGCCAGCCAGGCCATGTATTCGATGCCGGTGCGGACGGTATGAACCTCTTTCAAGCTGCCGCGAATGAGTGCGGCGGCGTACATGTTGCCGAGGCTCGAGTCTTCCCAGCCGGGCACAACGATGGGCAGGTCTTTTTCAGCGGCGGCGAGCATCCACGAATCCTTCGGGTCAATCTGGTAATGTTTCCGGTATTTGCCGCTGCGGAGAATCTGATAGAAAAACTCGTGCGGGAAGAACCGTTTGCCCGCCTGCTCGGCGGCGACCCAGACTTCGAGCATGGCTTCCTCCATGCGGCGCATGGCTTCGTTTTCAGGAATGCAGGTGTCGGTCACGCGATTGAGATGGCGATTGAGCAACTCCTCCTCCTGCGCGGGCGTCAGATGCCGGTAATGCGGCACGCGCTCGTAAGAATCATGCGCCACCAGGTTGAACACGTCCTCCTCCAGATTCGCACCGGTGCAGGTGATAAGATGCACCTTGTCGCGGCGAATCATCTCGGCCAGCGACAACCCGATTTCGGCGGTGCTCATGGCACCGGCGAGGCAAACCATCATGCGACCGCCGGCGTCCAGGTGCGTGCGGTAGGCCCGCGCGGCGTCCACGATCGTCGCGGCGTTGAAATGCCGGAAGTGTTCCTCAATGAAATCGGAAACCGCCCCGCCGGAGGATTTGGGCTGTGCTTTCTTATTCATAGGTGGAGTCTGAAAATTTCCGCGTTGCCCCACGATACAAAGGTTTGCGTGATTGCCAATCCCAAATTCAAAATTGGTCACGGCGCAAAATTTCCTGCGGTGCGCGGATTTGCGTCGAAACGGAAACGGGAAAGGAGTTACTGCAGCACCACCAGATCCGGCCGGGCGAGTGAGAGCCCGCCCTGCACATCATCATGAAATTTGGCGCCAACGATGATATTGTTGGTGCAGGTGGTGTCATTGACCCGGAAGGCGGCACTCCCGCAATTGCTGGCGATGAGGTTGGTGAAGGCGTTATGCACGCATTCGGTCCGGGGCGCCGGCGCCCAACCCCGCACGGTCTGCCTCTCCGCGTGGGCCATGAAGACCCCATAGTGGCGGCTGTCCTGGATGGAAATGTTATAAAATCTATTGCCACGGCTCGCCCGCATGAAGATGCCCAGGTCATTGGCAGCCAGCACGGCGTTGCTGACCACATTGTTGTTAAAAGCGAGATCCAGCGATATGCCGGCACCGGGATTGTGATGAAGATTAAGCTCCGTAAACAGGGAGTCCTCGGTATGATAACAGGCCAAGCCGTCGAATTCGTTGTCAAACGCCGTCAAATCCCGCACGGTCAGCCGCCGCACGCCCCGCGTGGTGACCAGACCGCCCGAGCGGGAACGGGCGCAGGTCACATGGGCCACAGCCGAATCGCTCACGTTTTGTATTGTGATACCGTTATTGCGGATTTGCGAACCTTCACCGAACAATCGCCAGAGTTCGCGTTGCTGGTGTGAACGGTTCCCGTCAATAAAAAGGTTGCGGACGCACAGAGATCGGATGGTGTGCTGCGGATTATTGAGCGGTTCTCCCATGATGATTACCGGGCAATTGGCGTCGTCCGCCAGCCGGAGGACGGTTTGCCTCCCGACGCCGCGCAAGGTCTGGTGATCCCGTCGCAACACGATGGGTTGATAAACTGTAAAAACTCCTGCCGGTAATACCACTTCACCACCGCTTTCAGGCAGAAGATCCAGTGCGCGTTGGATTTGCAAGCCTGTCACCCCGACGGCCAATCGGATGACCTTCGGTTGAGCCGCCGGCACAGATAATTGGGAGACAGCCAGACAGGTCAGCGACAAGAGCAACAGCTCAATGAACGTGGTGCTTGTCACAGCCGCCCGATTTCTGACTTTATTTAGGCTCATCTTCATAAGAGCGAGACCGTTGTGAGCAATCGCTGTTCCTAGTTTAGGGTCGTTCAAGTCAGGCGAATTTGCACCCAATCACCATCACTTTTTGTAAAATTTTTAATTTGAACTAATCCGTAATGTGGGCGATAATAATGGTTGGAAGGTTAACCAAAGCCGCTTTCAAACACTGCTCGTCCAGCGAGTGGATGTCGTTTCAAGATTCCCCGGACAGGGCGAAATGATTATGCTCCGTGCACCTTTATGGCGAACTTGCAATCCCCAAACACCGCAACTCCCGCCGACCTGGGTTATCGGATGCCCGCCGAATGGGAACCGCATGAAGCCACCTGGCTCGCCTGGCCGCACAACGCCAGTGACTGGCCGGGCAAATTCGCGGCCATTCCCTGGGTCTATGGCGAGATGGTGCGGAGCATTTCGCCGGGTGAAATCGTCCGCATTCTCGTCCGGCACCGAGCCGAGGAAAATTCCGCGCGCCGAATTCTCAAGCGCGTTGGCTGCAATCTGAAGAAAATCCGGTTTATCGTGCATCCGACGAATCGGAGCTGGACGCGCGATAGCGGCCCGATCTTTGTAAAAAAAGGTAGGGCGGGCAGTCCCCTGCCCGCCGACGGACGGCGCGCACGGAGTGACGCGCCCTACCCGAACTCCGAGACCGCCATCGTTCATTTCCATTTCAACGGCTGGGCCAAGTACCACAACTGGCGCAAGGACACGAAAGTTCCCGAAACCGCCGCGCGCATTTTACGCAAAAAGTTTTTCCACGCTAAGTCTATTTCAACCCAAAATTCAAAATTCAAAACTCAAAATTTTGTGATTGAAGGCGGCGGCATCGAAGTAAACGGCCGCGGCACGCTGCTCTTAACGGAGCAATGTTACCTCGATCCCAAAGTCCAGGTCCGCAATCCCGGCCTCGGCAAAACGGAAATCGAAACCACGCTGAAAAATTATCTCGGCGTCCGAAACGTCTTTTGGCTGGCGAAAGGCCCGGTCGGCGACGACACGCACGGACACATCGACGACATCTGCCGCTTCGTGAATCCCCAAACGCTTGTGCTCGTGCGCGAGAAAAACTCCCAGGATGTGAATTACCGCCCGCTCACCGAAAACTGGGAGCGCATCCATGAGTTACGGCTCGAAGACGGCACGAAGCCCGAGTTGGTGCCGTTGCCCATGCCGGCGCCGCTTTATTTTGACGGCCGGCGTTTGCCCGCGAGCTATGCGAATTTCTACATCGGCAACGCCGCCGTCATCGTCCCGACATTTAATGATCCCAACGACCGCGTTGCCCTTGGCATTTTGGGCGAGCTGTTCAAAGACCGGGCGGTCGTAGGCATTCACGCGGTTGATCTTGTGCTCGGTCGCGGCACGCTGCACTGCCTTACGCAGCAACAGCCGGGGTAATTGTGGTAGCACCCGCGTCCCGCGGGTGAGATTCGGCGTCGCGCCGAATTTTTGCTGGGCGTTCGACCGCCGATAGGCGTCGAACCCCGGCACGGGGCATAGACATCGTTGACACGGAGGGCATAGACATGGTTGACACATTAAAGAGTTCAAGTTTTGAGGCGACGAGGTTTGGAAGGGCGAATGCCACCGGCATCACGGTCGTGGAGCGTGCCCAGCAAGAGCTGCTGAAAATAGATTTCATAGCTGCCTGCGGATTGGCGACGCAGTGCGACGGGCTGACCGATGAAGGCTTCACCGATGGAGCGCATCCGACCTTGCCATTTGATCTGGCCGTTGTGGCGGACATGGCGCACGACCCAACCGCGCGGGTAATGAATGGGTTGGGGTCCGCGATAACGTCGCCGCCCGTGCCGATAGCCATCGGACGGATAGCGTCCACCCAAAGCTTCATGCGGACGTTCGTTGTTGTAATACCTTCGCCAGCGATCACTGCGCCGCTGCTGGCCGAGCGGATGAGCCGCTGGCGGACGGGCGGTGTCCCGCTTGAGTTCACGATGCATTTGTTCATGCGCGCCATTCTCCTCGGGATGGCCGGGTCGGATAAACTCGACGCGGATGCCCAAAGTCAACCACCACACACTCAGGGCCGAAAGACCCCAAGCGCCCGTGCTGCCGAAAGGCGAGCCGTTGTCCATGCGGATCACCTTGGGCAAACCGTAGCGGCGGAACAGGCCGATAAACACCCGTCGCACTGCGGCCTGGCGCTGGTGCGGCAGAATGCGTACCGCCAGGAGAAAGCGACTGAAGAGATCGCGGACGGTGAGCGGATCGCAACGGGTGCCGTCGGCGGTGCGAAAGAAACCTTTGAAATCCACCGTCCAGACATCGTTGGGTGCGACGGGCAGGGTCAACGGCGGCAAGGTCAGACGTGGCCCGCGCCGGGAATGACACTGGCGGCGGCGCATCGGACAAAGTCGTGGCAATCTCGCCCCCCGATGGTTTCCGGCGCGACGCCGGAAACAACAGGCGGGACGCCTGAGCTACCGTAACTATTTCGCGGCGAACTCCTTTACTGCCGCGACGCAGCGGCCACAAATCGTGGGATGCTCCGGATTTGAACCCACATCCGTCTCCCAATGCCAGCAACGCTCGCATTTCTGGCCGTCAGCATCACACGACAATCGATTGGAATCATTTGTCGTCTGTAACCTCCAATTGAGACATTGCAAACTCTCTGAACCCCAAGAACTTTGTTGAAAATCCAATCTGAAAATGGTTCGAGACACTTCTGGCCAAACAACCGGACTTTTGCTTCAAGGGATTTCCCGATGATTTTGTTTGGCGAATTGCTTCCAGCCGGGCAAATCATTGCCGAAATTCAAAAAGATCTTTTCCACAGTTCATTCCGCATCGCTTCTTGCGAATGGCATTGGCTTGAATTCGCTTTCATGCACCGACCCCGTCGGTTTCGCCGGCACAAATTCCCAAGCTTCGTCGGCCGTGAAAGACAGAATCGGCGCGAGCATTTGACACAAACCGGTCACAAGCCGGTGCAGCGCGGTCTGCGTCGAGCGGCGGCGATGCGAATTCGCCGGGTCGGTGTAAAGCCGGTCCTTGATGACGTCGTGGTAAATCGAGGACAATTCCACGGCGACGAACTGGCTGACCTTTTGATAAACGACGTGAAATTCGTAAGCGTCGTAAGCCTTGATGACTTCCTGCTCGAGCTTCGAGAATTCGCCAAGAATCCAGCGGTCAAGACCGGTGAGCTTGTCATCGACAACCGTGTGTTTTGCGGGATCAAAATCGTAAAGATTCGAGAGTTGATAACGCAGCGCGTTGCGGATGCCACGATAAGTTTCGGCCACCTTGGCGATGCGTTCTTCGCTCACGATGATGTCATTGCGGAAGTCCTGCGATGAAACCCAGAGCCTCACGATATCCGCGCCCCATTTCTTGATGTAAGCCTCGGAGGTTTGTGGCTTATCGTAACCGCCTTGATGCTGCTTGCTCTTGGAAATTTTCTCCCGGTCGGCGTCCACCATGAAGCCATGGGTAAGCACGGTCTTGTACGGTGCCGTGCCATTGCCCGCCAGCGACAACAGCAACGATGACTGAAACCAGCCGCGATGCTGGTCCGAACCTTCCAGGTACATATCGGCCTGCCATGGGAGCGCGGACGGCTCGTCCGCGCGTTTCGTTTCAGAGGAACTTGTGGACGAGCCGTCCACGCTCCGATGCGAGAGTTCGCTTCGCCGCATCAAAACGGAACGCGATGACGAACCGGAATCAATCCACACGTCCAGCGTGTCGCTGGATTTGTTAACACCTTCCGAACCTTGCCAGTCTTTCGGTTTCAATAATGACCAAAGTTCGGCGGCGGATTTTTCGAACCAGACGTTCGAGCCGTGCTGCTCAATCAAATCAGCGGTGTTCCGGACGATTTGCGCGTCCAGAATCGGTTCGCCTTTCGCATCGTAAAACGCCGGGATGGGGACGCCCCAGGTCCGCTGGCGTGAGATACACCAATCCGGACGCGTTTCAACGGCGGCTTTGATGCGATTGACGCCCCAGTCGGGAATCCAGCTCACACGGTCAATCTCGGCAAGGGCTTCCTGACGGAATGTAGCCGCGGACATCAGTCCGCGCTGATCTCCTTCATTATTGGATTTGCGCCGACTAACGTCAGCGGCTACGTGGTCAATCTCGATGAACCATTGGTCCATCGCGCGGAAGATGATGGGCGTTTTGCTCCGCCAACAGTGCGGGTAGCTGTGATGATAATTTTCCTGATGCAGCAGGGCATGGCGCGCGCGGAGTTCGTGTAAAACCGCTTCGTTGGCGTCGCTTTTGCCGTGTTTTTCGAGAATCGATTTGCCGACCATTTCCTTCGGCATCTGTTGTTCAACCGGCAACTCGTTCGTGTAAGCGAATTTGCCATCGTCATCCACCGGCGAATAAATCGGCAAGCCGACCTTCAAGCCGAGATTGTAGTCATCGAGGCCATGGCCGGGAGCAATGTGAACGAAGCCGGTGCCGGTGTCGCTGGTGACGAAATCGGCGGCGTACGCTTTCCCCAGGCGCGCCGGGATGAACGGATGCTGGAATTCCAATTTGGCCAGATCGTCAGCGGGGAAAGGCGTTTCCGTGTAATTTGCCCAGCCGCATTTCTCGGCGACGACAGAAAGTAAACCACGGAATAAAATGTATTTTTCGCCGCCAACTTCGACCTGAACGTATTGAAATTTGTCGTTGTAAGCGACGGCGAGGTTCGCCGGAAGGGTCCAAGGCGTCGTCGTCCAGATCAGCACAAAGGTGTTTGCCCGGCCAATGATTGGAAACTTCACGTAAATGCTCGGACTGACGTGGTCCTGGTATTCGACTTCAGCTTCGGCCAGCGCAGTTCGGCAGGGAATACTCCAGTAAACCGGCTTTTTCCCGCGATAAACAAAGCCTTTCTCAACGATATTGGCAAACAGCCGCAATTCTTCAGCCTCGTATTCCTTGTTCAACGTGAGGTAGGGGTGCTCCCAATCGCCCAACACACCGAGGCGTTTGAATTGCACGCGCTGGATGTCAATGTACTTGCGGGCGTAGGCTTCGCAGGCCTTGCGGATGGTGACGGCATCGGCGCTGGTGTCGCCGGCTTTGCGCATTTCCTGGGAAACCTTGAATTCAATGGGCAAACCGTGGCAGTCCCAGCCGGGAATGTATGGGGCGCTGAAACCACGCAAGGACTTATATTTAACAACGATGTCCTTGAGAATCTTGTTCAGCGCGGTGCCGATATGCACGTCACCATTCGCAAACGGCGGGCCGTCGTGCAGGACAAATTTTTCTGTTGCCTTGGCGCGGGTGGCCCGGATTTTCTCGTAAAGCCCGGCGGTTTCCCACTTTTTCAGCCGTTCGGGCTCCCGGGCGACGAGGTCGGCCTTCATCGGAAAATCGGTGTGCGGCAGGTTTAATGTGTTTTTGTAGTCCATCGTGACTTTCAGAAGGAACGAAGCTAACAGCCGGGAAAAACAGTGTCAACGAACGTACCGTCGGGGAAGTGTCCTAATTTGTCTCCGAAGCGCGGGCTTCAGCCCGCTTCAACGCATCAGTGCAATGGACGCTGAAGCGGCATAAATGCCGCGCTCCTTAGATCAGGACCCTACCACCGTCGGCCTGGTTTGATGCTGAAAAAGAAAAACCGGGTCAAACGGCCAGGGGGTGGCCGAGAGACCCGGGGAATTTTCGAGAGTACGTACGTAGGATTACGAAGAACTCCAATCCGGGAGCGTACCAATACCCGGATCGAAAACTGTTAAAGAAATTCAAAGAACACCGTCGACAGACCCATGAAACCGTCGCACCTTGCAGATATAAAATCATAAACACTTATTTATGTCAACCTGCTCCGAAAAGTATAAGGAACATTTCTTTTTCCGCGCCAAACCAATAAGGGTATGCCGCAATCCCCGGTGTTTTTACGCTCCGATGGGAATCTCGCTGAGGATAAAATGCCAAATCGAAGATTCCTGTTTACAGGTTAAAACTGACTGTTAATATCATTCCACGAGGCGAGAGAAAGGAAAGGCATGAAGAAAATTGAGGCTGTCGTCAAACCTTTTAAACTAGAGGATGTGAAATCCGCGCTGAATGGATTGGGCGTAGCGGGAATGACCGTTGCCGAAGTCAAGGGCTTTGGCCGGCAAAAAGGGCATACGGAAATTTATCGTGGCAGCGAATATGTCGTGGATTTTTTACCGAAGATCAAAATTGAAGTGGTGTTGGCGGACTCGCTGGTGGGTTCCGCGGTGGAAGCAATTGTAAAGGCAGCCAAGACCGGCAAGATCGGGGATGGGAAAATCTTTGTCAGCTCCATTCAAGACGTCATTCGTATTCGCACCGGCGAAACGGGCGAACAAGCCGTTTGAACCGTAATTTGGAAGGATAAAATCGCAGAGAAGATTTTTCGTTTGAGAACCGGCCTTTATTTAATGAAGCAGTCAGTAGAATCATGAAATCACTTTGATTTAGCCAGGTGGAAGGCGGTTGTGAATAACTCGTGAATAAAAGTTAATATGTTGTCCTAGAAACGTTCGGCCAATTTGCGTAAAAAGTTCGCGTAAGCAAAAAGTGGGTCGTGATGTTTCAAAGGTTTAGAAGACGTAGAATCAGAGTTTGGGTTTTACAATTCGCAACATATTACAAATCAGTATGTTGCATTGATGTTTGAGCAATGGTTTCGATGAATAAGGGCGTGCGTGTGAGCGCTTTATCGAAACATTAAGTTTGAAGTGGCGCAAGTGAGCATGGCGGGCGAAGTCAAACGCCAATTTTGAGGCTAGGTGAATAAAACGCTTGGAAAACGGGCTTTTTGACAAAACGCAAATGCAGCTTTCGGTTGAAAAAATTTGGAATTCAGCGCGGGAACATCTTCGTTCCAAGTTGAATACAGACACTTACAACATGTGGTTCGCCCCGTTGCGGGCCAATGCGGTTGATCCCAACTGCGTTACCCTGGAGGTGGCCAACGAATTCTGCGAGGTCTGGCTCAAGGACAATTATCTCAGCCTGCTGCAGGATGCCGTGGCCGTCGCCACCGGGCGCCAGTTGCAGATAAAATTCAAAATCGCCGCCGGTGCCGGCGCCCAGGCACTTCCCGCACCCGTCGCTCCCGCGCTGGCCAGACCAACCCGAGCCGCCGAGTCCAGCCACGAGCGTGCGTCGCACAATGGGGAAATTAATTTCAACCCCAAAAACACATTCGACACCTTTGTGGTCGGCAACAATAACAATTTCGCCTACGCGGCAGCACTGGCCGTTGCCCAGGCGCCCGGCAAATCCTACAACCCGCTTTTCCTCTACGGCGGTGTCGGCCTCGGCAAGACTCACCTGCTCCACGCCATCGGCCAGCATGTCGCCAGCAACAAGAAAAGCGCGCGCGTCGCCTATGTCTCGTCCGAAAAGTTCACGAACGAGTACATTGATGGCATTCAAAACAACCAATTGGCCCGGTTCCGCAAGAAATACCGGCAAACCGACGTGTTGTTGATTGATGACATCCAGTTTCTGGCCGGCAAGGAACGGATTCAGGAGGAATTTTTTCACACGTTCAACGCGTTGCACGAGGCGCACAAGCAGATCGTGCTCACCTGCGACCGCCCGGCCAGTGAAATCCAGAATCTCGAACACCGTCTGGTTTCCCGTTTTGAATGGGGGCTGGTCACTGATTTGCAGCCGCCCGACATCGAAATGCGCCTGGCCATTCTCAATAAAAAGGCGCAACTCATGGGTGTGGTGTTGCCGGAAGACGTGATGAATTTCCTCGCCAGTCGCATTCGCACCAATGTCCGCCGGCTCGAAGGCGCGCTCATTCGCGTGGCTTCCTATGCCTCGCTCACCGGCAAAAAGCTGAGCATCGAAGTGGTGGAAGGTTTGTTGCGTGAAATCCTCCACGAAGAAGGCCGGCTCTCCATCAGCATCGAAGTCATCCAGAAGCGGGTGGCCGAGCATTTTGATATTCGCCTCGCCGACATGACCAGCAAGCGTCGCCCGGAAAACATTGCCTTCCCGCGCCAGGTGGCCATGTATTTGTCGCGCCAGATGACCGAAAGCTCGCTCAATACCATCGGCGAAGCCTTCGGCGGCCGTGATCATGGCACCGTTCTCCACGCCTGCCGCCTCGTGAAAGACCGCATGGAAGTGGACTCCAACGTCCGCCAGGTTGTCCATTATCTCGAAAAGCAGTTGATGCGCTGATTCCGCGCTCGACACTTTTCCCGCCTCATTCAACACTTCCGTCATGCCGGTTATCGAAGTCAACGGCCTGACCAAGGCATTTCGCACGTATAAAAAGCAGCCCGGCTTTGCGGGCGCGGTCAAAGGGCTTTTCCACCGGCAATACGAGCAAACCGTCGCCGTCAACGACGTGCATTTCCAGATTGAACCCGGCGAACTGGTCGGCTTTCTCGGCCCGAACGGCGCCGGCAAGACCACCACGCTCAAAATGCTCGCCGGCCTGCTTTATCCGACGGGCGGCTCGGCCAGGGTCCTCGGTTACACGCCGTGGGAACGTGCCGACGGTTACCGCCGCCAGTTCGCACTCGTCCTTGGCCAGAAAAACCAGCTTTGGTGGGATTTGCCCGCGCGCGAATCGCTGGAATTGAATGCAAAAATCTACGGCATACCCGCCGACCGTTTTGAACGAACGGTAGCCGAAATGAGCGAACTGCTCGCCGTCCAGGAGAAGCTCAATGTCAGCGTGCGCGAACTTTCCCTCGGCGAACGGATGAAAATGGAACTCATCGCCTCGCTGCTGCACCAGCCCAAGGTGCTTTTCCTGGACGAACCCACCATCGGACTGGACGTCGTCTCACAAAAGACCGTCCGCGAATTCATCCGCCGCCACAATGCTGAGCAAAAAACCACGATTCTGCTCACGAGCCATTACATGGCCGACATCCAGGCGCTCTGCCAGCGCGTCATCATCATTGACCACGGTAAAATTTTCTTCGACGGCAGACTCGACGAGATTGTGGACCGTTTCGCCGATTTTAAATTCGTCACGATTCAATGCGCCAACGCGGAAGCGCAATCGGCCGAAAGCCTGGCGCGCTATGGTGAAGTGGTGGAGAAGAACTCCGGTTCCATCACGCTCAAAGTCAAACGGGACCACGTGATTTCCGTATGTAAATCATTACTCGACGATTTGCCAGTGACCGACATTGACATCGAGGAAGTGCCGATTGAAGAGGTCATCCGCCAGATTTTCGCGCGATGAATCAATCACACGGCACGGTGCGGTCTGATGCCCAATCGCGCGTTTCCTGGATCTTTTCCCTCATGACCACCGACAAGGGCCGGGTCTGCTGGATTTCGGTGATCAAATCCGTCTGCGTCAGGCCGTGCCCTTGCGCGTGGGCGGTGTACATTGCCGACACAATGGCCTGTTCGATTTCCGAACCCGAAAAACCTTTCGTGGCTTCCACCAGCGCGTCCAGGTCGAATTGTGCCGGTTCCAGCGAGCGTTTCCGCAGGTGAATCTGTAAAATGTCCCGGCGGTTCTGCGGCGACGGCAAATCCACGAAAAAAATCTCGTCGAAACGGCCTTTGCGCACCAATTCCGGCGGCAGGCGCATGATGTCATTGGCGGTGGCAACCACGAAAACGGGTTTTTTGCGTTCGGACATCCACGTCAGGAAGGTTCCCAAAATCCGGCGCGACAAACCGTCGTCGTCTTCCTGCACGGCCACGCCTTTTTCAATCTCGTCCATCCACAGGACGCACGGTGACATGACTTCGGCGGTTTCAAAGGCCTTGCGCAGATTGCGCTCGGTTTCGCCATAGTATTTGTTGTAAAGCACGCCGAAATCGAGCCGGAGCAGCGGGACGCCGAAAATCGCGGCGGCCGCCTTGGCCACGAGACTTTTGCCGCAACCCTGCACACCCAGCAAGAGCACGCCGCGCGGCGGGTCGAGTTGCGTGTCGGCGTCACCCAGGAAAAAGTCCTTGCGCACGGCCAGCCAGTTCCGCAGCCGCTGCAGGCCGCCAATTTCCGAGAATTGCACGGTTTCATATTCAAATGACAAAACGCCGTCACGGCCGAGCAATTCATATTTCGCGCGCATGACTTCGGGCATCTCCGATTCGGAGATGACGCCATCGTCGTTGATGGCCTTGAGCGCCAGGCGGCGCACATCCGTGGCGGTAAGGCCGACCAGGTTCCGCACCAGCAAATCAACCGCCTTGTTGGTGGTTTGGACATCGCGTTTGCCGTGTTCCGCGCCCCAGTCGGCGGCCACATCATAAACGATGCCGCGCACTTCATCGGCGGACGGCAACGGCAGGCGGAATCGCGCGGTGAACGGCTGCAGTTCCGGCGGCACCGGCATGGTCGAGCCAACCAATACCACCGTTGAAAAGTGGTGCGAATACGTCAGGGCGATGTCTTTCAAATAACGGACCACCACCGCATCTTCCAAATAGGGATTGAAATCCAGCAGGAGGAACAGCGAATACGAGGCGGAATTTTTGATATAGCTCAGAACTTCCTGGGATTTGCTGACCGATTGTAGCGGCTGGTCACACGGATCGAACGCCTGCAAGCCTTCCGTCACCGTCCAACGATACGCCTTGAGTTGCAAACGGTTCGCAATTTGCCGCACCATTTGGACAATCTGGGGCTCTTCGCCGGTCTCAACGACAATCAGCGGTGTTCGCGAACGGATGATGGCCTCCAAGTCACGAATCGGGCTTTCTGTCACAAGCGACCCCGTGTTAGCAAGTTTGGCGGACGGCAAATTCATTCGAGTAGCCCTTAAAACTCCCGAAATCCTTTCGGCCTGCAAGTAAAAACGACGGGTTCCTTCCTTTTCAGCAGTTGGTGCCGCCAGATTTTCGCGGGGCAAGGAGCCATTGCTTTCGCCGGCGGATTCCATTTATCCTCTTCGCAATGAAATGTCCGAAGTGCAATGCCGACCTGCAAACGAAAAACGATCGTGGTGTGACAGTGGAAACCTGTCCCCAATGCCAAGGGATGTGGCTGACGCCCGCGGAACTGGATCAGTTGGAAAACGAAGCTTTCAGCAATGAAGCCAACAAAGGTTCACTTTATGTCACCGGTTACGAAACTGCATTCAAGTGCCCAGTCTGCTCCGCGCCGCTGAAAGAATTTGATTATCGGTTTTTTGACCTGCAGCTTGAATGCTGCCCGGACCACGGATTCTGGCTGGACAAGGATGAAGACGACCAAATTCTGGAATTGATGCGTGGTGAAGAAGAGCGGGTTGAAAGGAAATTCGGAACTGAAAATTCATGGGCAACTTACATCAACCATTTGCGCGCGCCTTCTTTTTTCGCAAAGGTCAAAGATTTATTTCATCGGTAGAAACTAGGCTGCTTCCATATCCGGCTTGCGCCGCACCAAGAGCTGGGTTTCACCGAGCACGGCGGACCGCGTGATTTTCACATGAACGACGTCGCCCCTTTCGGGCGCATCGTACATCACGTCGAGCATGAGCCGTTCAATCAACCCGCGCAAGGCGCGCGCCCCGGTGCCCTTTTTCAGCGCCAACACCGCCAGTTCGCGCAAGGCATCGGGCGTGAACTCCAATTCCACGCCTTCCATCGCCATGAGCTTGGCGAATTGCTTCGTCAGCGCGTTTTTGGTCTCGGTGAGAATGGAAACCAGTTGATCTTCGGACAATTCCGCCAGGGTGGTCACCACCGGCAGCCGGCCGATAAATTCGGGAATGAAACCGTAATCCAGCAAATCCTCCGGTTCGGCGCGCTGTAAAATTTGATCGCGCGCGGCCTGGCCGTTCTTTGGCACCTCGCCAATGGCGCCAAAACCCATCGTGTGCCGGCCCAACCGCCGGTGAATGATTTTCTCCAGCCCGACAAACGCCCCGCCGCAAACGAACAGGATGTCCGTCGTGTCCACGCGGATGTATTCCTGCTGCGGATGTTTACGGCCGCCCTGGGGCGGCACATTGCAAACCGTGCCTTCAAGGATCTTCAACAGCGCCTGCTGCACGCCTTCGCCGGACACGTCGCGCGTGATGGAGGGGCCGTCGGCCTTGCGCGCGATTTTATCAATCTCGTCAATGTAAACGATGCCGCGTTGGGCGCGTTTCACGTCGTAATCCGAGTTTTGCAACAGCCGCAAAATAATGTTCTCCACGTCTTCACCCACGTAGCCGGCCTCGGTAAGTGTGGTGGCATCGGCAATGGCGAAGGGGACATCGAGGACTTTGGCCAGCGTGCGCGCCAGCAACGTCTTGCCGGAACCGGTCGGGCCGATCATCAAAATATTGCTCTTCTCGATTTCCACGCCGGCGTGCTTGGTCTTGCCGGTGGCGAAGCCCCCCTCCGGTTCCTGCTGAATGCGCTTGTAATGATTATGAACCGCGACCGCCAACGTTTTCTTGGCGTGTTCCTGGCCGACACAGTGCAAATCCAGTTGCCGTTTGATCTCCGCCGGTTTGGGAACGGTGAATTTCGGCTGTTTTTTTTGATTCTGGAGTTCCAGTTCGCGGTCGAGAACGCTTTTACAGAGGATGATGCAGTTGTCGCAGATATAAACGCCCGGCCCGGCGATGAGTTTGCGCACTTCCGCGTGCGATTTGCCGCAGAAACTGCACATGGTGAGTTGGTTTGGACGGGCCATTCTCGATTTTTTATTTAAGATTTACTTTCTTGTTACACGGTCACTGATGTTTTTTCCACCAAACCGGTGATTTCCTTGCGTGATTGCACGACGTGGTCCACGAGGCCGTATTCCTTCGCCTCGTCGGCGGACATGAAACGGTCACGGTCAGTGTCGCGGGCGAGTTCATCCACTTTGCGTCCGCAATGTTTGCCGAGAATTTCATTGAGCCGGTCCTTGAGCCTTAAAATTTCCTTCGCCTGAATGCTGATGTCGCTGGCCTGGCCCTGCACCCCGCCCCAGGGCTGGTGAATCAGAATGCGCGCATTGGGCAATGCGTAACGTTTGCCTTTCGTGCCCGCCGCCAACAGCACTGCCGCCATGCTCGCCGCCTGGCCGATGCAATACGTGTTTACGTCGCAAGTGAGAAACTGAATGGTGTCATAAATGGCCAGTCCGGCCGTGACGCTGCCGCCCGGTGAATTGATGTAAAGATGAATGTCCTTCTTGGCATCGGACATCTGGAGAAACAGCAACTGGGCAATAATGATGTTGGACACCGTATCATCCACCGCCGTGCCGAGAAAAATAATGCGGTCCACCAGCAGGCGGGAATAAATGTCCCACGTCCGCTCACCGCGACCGGTCTGCTCGACCACAATTGGAACCAAAAAGTTTTGCATGACTGAATAACTACTCCATTTTCAGCGCAAGTAAAGGAGCAAACCTCATGCCGAACGTCAAAAAATCGTCATCCCCCTCCTTCTCGTCCTCGTCGTCGGCAACTTTTCGATTACAAGGACGAAAACGAGCAGGGAGCAGATTGCAGTTTCGACCAAATCAGGCGGAAAGCGCTCGCGAAATCTTCCGTTTTTTCGGCTACCAAACGCGTAACTGCTTCCGGCGCAAACCACTCGCCGCACTCGATCTCGTCGGGATGCAACTGAAACGGCCCCTCCGCTTCGCAGCGATAAACCCAGACGAATTCCTGATCCGTCTCGGCGCAGGCATCCAGCTTGAACAAACGTTCCGGCGTTTTTGGGACAATCAGTCTAATTTCCTCGCGTAACTCACGCACCGCACAGGCATCGTAATCCTCGCCCGAATCCACATGACCGGACGATGAGGAATCCCATTTGCCTGGTTCACGGTCTTTGGTCATCGAACGCTTCTGGAGAAAAATCTCGCTACGCGAATTGAAAACGAGCACATGAATGGCCCGGTGCAACAAACCCAACCGGTGCACCTCAGCGCGCGGCCTGGCATCAATCACCTCGTCCCGCTCATTGACAACATCAAAGATTTCTTCGCTCATGGCTTTGTGGTCGCTGATGCAAACCGGCGGAGATTCCCGCACTTTCACCAGTGCGGCTACGATAAAAGTTCCTCTGTCAAATGGACAAACTCTTCCAAACTCAATTTCTCCGCGCGTTCCTGGGGCGAAATTTTCAATTCAGCAAATGCCCGCTTCAATTTTTCCTCCGGCCAGTCTTCGCGCAATAATTTCAACATCATCTTGCGACGCTGGGAAAAGGCGCGTTTGACGATTTTTACAAACGCTTCGCATTGGCTTTCCGGCAACAACAGTGCGGTTCGCCGATCCAAAACCACGCAGGCCGAATCCACGTCCGGTTCCGGAAAAAAACAGCTTTTCGGAATTATGAACCTGTCGCGCGGTTCAAAATCGAGCTGCACCAGCAACGTCAGCAGGCCGTAATCTTTGTCACCGGCCCTGGCCATGAGCCGCTGGGCGACTTCGAGTTGCAAGGTGGCAACCATCTTTTTCGGCGCGCGTGCGCCACAGGCCAGTTCCACCAGAATCGGCGACGCGACGGAATACGGCAGGTTGGCGACCAATTTCCACGCGCTCCAATCCCGTTGCTCACATTTAAGGAACTCCAGGGCGTCCGCATGCAATAATTGGAGCGCCGGTCTCCGACCCGGCGGGTTCGACGGCTCATTCGACGCGCCGGGTCGGAGACCGGCGTTCCGTTCCGGAGCAAACCGTTCACGCAGGAACTCTACAAGCCGGGCATCCTTTTCGATGGCCAGAACTTCGCCGGCGTTTTCCAGAAGCAATTCGGTCAAGGGGCCAAGGCCGGGACCAATTTCAAGAACCTTGTCGTTCCCGGCCAATTCGGCGGCATCAACAATCCGGCGCAACTGGTTGCCGTCGTGCAGAAAGTTCTGGCCGAGGGATTTGGTCAGTTGAATCCCGCGCGCCGCCAACAGTTCCCGCATCTCGGAAAGTTTCACCGGAAAGGATTAAACCACGGATAAACACGGATGGACACGGATAAAACGCCACCACATCGCTGGTAGGGCGGGCAGAATGATTATTATCACCACGACAGCGCGCACGGAGTGACGCGCCCTGCCAAGGGGCTCGTTTATCCACATCCATTCGTGGTTAAAACCTCAGCCAGTGCGCTGACCGTCCTTGTCAATTGCCGCTTGGTGATGGTCAACGGCGGCGTAAAGCTGATGACGTTGGCGTGTTCGCCTTCGGGCAGAAGAATAAAACCGCGACGTAACATTTCTTTGATGACCCGCATCGCAATCCCGGTCGCCGGTTTGCCGTCGGGCAATCGCAATTCGGCACCGGCCATCAGGCCCAGACCTCGAAAAGAAGTACGGAGTACGGAATGCGGAATGCGGAGCAAAGCCAGCGCGTCCAGCAAAAAGGCACCGAGTTCGACGCTTCGCTGGCAAAGGTTCAGCCGCCGGATTTCCCCGATTTGCGCCAGCGCCATCGCGCAACCGACCGGATTCCCCAGAAACGTGCTGGTATGAATCGCTTCACCGCGTGACTTCGGCCAGGCGGCGTCCATGAGGTCCGCGCGCCCGACGCAGGCCGACAACGGAAAACCGCCGGTCAATGCCTTGCCCAGGCAGATGAGGTCGGGCCTCACGCCACTGTGCTCGCAGGCAAACCATTTTCCGGTACGACCAAACCCCGTGTAAATTTCGTCCAGAATCAACAGTGCGCCGTGTTCGTCGCACAGTTTGCGGAGCATCGGCAAAAATTCCGGCGGCGGGACGTTGATGCCGCCGCGCGCTTGCACCGGCTCGGCCAGAATCGCGCCAATTCGTTCACGGCGAAAAAGCCGCCGAATCGCCCATTCGACAGCGGAGATTTCACTGATCGTCGCTGGAAAAGGCACGAAATGGCCAAACTCGCGAAGCTGGTAGTGGAACGGGCCCCGGAAAAAATCGCGGTGCGTCACATTAAGTGCGCCGTAGCCGAGTCCATGGTATGCACCCGAAAAGGCGATGACCCCTTGTTTGCTGGTGGCCAGCATGGCGGTTTTGAGCGCGGATTCGACGGCTTCAAAACCGGAATTGGAGAAAATCACCTTTCCGGGGGGACGAGTTATACGCGTCCCTGATTTTACACGAGCCCCTGGTTTCAGGGGTCGTATAACTCGCCCCTCCGAGATCGCTCCCAACGTTCAAAAGTTATCTGGCTCAATTCGCGCGCGAGTTCGGCCTTGCGCGCGTGGGGATGTACGTCACCCATGGCATGGGGCAGCCGGGCCAATTGCCTCTGCCCGGCTTTAACCACACACCGGTTGGCATGGCCGGCGGCGGCCACACCAAACGCTGCGGTCAAATCAAGATACTTTTTCCCGTTGGCGTCCCAGACGTGCACACCTCTGGCGCGATCCCAAATAATCGGCCACGAACCGTTTCGCTCGACGAAGGTGATATTGCGTGACTCAAAGTCACGAAGCCATTGCAGGATGGTTTTGGTTCTCGCCACAAATTTACGATTTACGATTTACGCGCCCACTTGAAACTTCGGGACAATCGTAAATCGTAAATCATAAATCGTAAATTTTTAAACACCGCGTTGTTCCGGCGGCCAGATGATTTTGTGCAGTTGGGCCTGAAACCGGACCGGCAGCGCATCCGCAATGATTTTTTCCGCCAGCTCGCGCCGTGAAATGAGCGTCTGCCCGGCCGGAATCTTTTTCAACGATTTGTCCTGCTGTTCGGGCGACAGCGGATGCACCCAGGAAATCAGCAAGGGACAAATCAAGTCGAGTTTGCGGTCCGATATTTGTTGTTTCGTCCAATCGTAATCCTGCTGCGTACCGATGACGAATTTGATTTCGTCGGTGGCTTTCAGGTGCTTGAGGTTTTCCCAGCGGTTGCGTTCCACCTCGCCGCTGCCCGGGCATTTCAAATCCATGATGCGATGGACGCGCGGGTCCACCGGTGAAATATCGTGGGCACCGCTGGTTTCCAGCAACACGGTGAGGCCGTCGTCACAAAGTGATTTCATGAGCGACAAACAATTTTTTTGGAGCAACGGCTCGCCGCCGGTCAATTCGATGAGAGGAAGTTTTGAGTTTTGAGTTTTGAGTTTTGAGTTGGAAAACGGTCCGGCCAGTTTCGTGATTTCCGCCAAAATCTCCGCCAGCGATTTTTTCTGGCCTTCGGTAAAAGCGTAGGCGGTGTCGCAATAGGAGCAGCGCAGATTACAGGCGGTGAGGCGGATGAAGATGCACGGCAGGCCGGCAAAGGTGCTCTCGCCCTGCAGGCTTAAATAAATTTCGTTGATGACGAGTGTGTCGGACATCATTGGAAGTGTAATCGGCGGGCAAAAAAAAGGAAACCACGCTGCGTGTTTTCCGGGTTTGGTTGACCCGTAAAATTTGATAATAGCCCGGAATTCAGACTAAAAGCTGGACTTTTGAGCACAAAACTTGCTTAATAGAAGGCAAGAGCCCATGAAAAAAGCGCGTTGTTTGCGAATCATTGTGGTCCTGTTGGTTTTCCTGGGAGGGTTGCAAGCGAGTTCGACCGCCCACGCGGAGTACCTTGACGCCATTGGAGTAACGTTGCTGCGGAGCGTAACCACCAATGTGGATGGCACGGGCATCCGGGTGGCGCAGCCCGAAGCGGGTTATCCGACATTTGAAGTCAATCCGTCAATCAGTTGGGTGCAACAGCCCGTCAGCCGGTTCAATTACATCACCAGCAGTGGCATCACGAACAATTTCCCCAACGCTTTGGGGTCTGACTCCAGTCATGCGGATCAAGTGGCTTCAAATTTTTACGGGTTGCCGGCCGGCGTTGCCACCAATATCGCGCACGTTGACAATTACGACGCAAACTATTTCATCCAGGTTTCTGAACAAGTCATTGGATCCACCACCAATTACACTGCGTCGCTGCCTTCAACCAATATTGACGACCCCGTCGTGAATCAGAGTTTTATTTTCATCGATTCCAGCAACAATAGTGTTCCGACCAACGAACAAAAGGCCATAGATTTGACCTATGACACTTATGCCGCCCAGTACAATACGCTCTTTGTCTCGGGTGCGGGCAACGGCAGTCCGTTGCACGTGAGCCCGCCGGCAACCTGTTACAATGGTCTGGGGGTGGGCGATTACGGTGGTGGCTCAAGCATCGGGCCGACGCTGGATAATGGCCGCGCCAAACCGGATATTACCGCGCCGGAAGGCGCCACGAGTTTTTCCACGCCGCAAGTCGCCGGGGCAGCGGCGCTTTTAATGCAGGCGGGTTCACGCGGCGACGGCGGCAGCAGCACCAATTCCGCCGCTGATATCCGCACGGTGAAAGCCTTGCTCCTCAACGGCGCCATCAAACCTGCGGACTGGACGAACAATCCTCCGTACCCCCTCGACCCACGCTATGGAGCGGGCATATTAAACGTCTTTAATGCTTACGAGCAACTCGCCGGTGGCAGGCACACCTTCATCGTCAACAACACTGTGCCCACCGGCAACCCGCATCCGCCCACCGGCGCCAGCGGCACGATCAGCACGTTGAGCGGCTGGGATTTCAACACCATTTCCAGCACGATCCCCTCCGACAGTATAAATCATTATTACTTCAATGTTACCAACGGGGTGAAAAACGCTGCTTTCACCGTAACGACGACGCTGGTGTGGAACCGTCAGCAGAATCAGAACAATATTAACAATCTCAATCTCTTCCTTTATAACGCCGCCTCCAGCAATCTTATTGCCGCCAGCACCAGCATGGTGGACAACGTGGAACACATCTGGCTGCCGCAATTACCGCAGGGTCGCTACGACTTGCAGGTCTTGAAGAATGGAGGACTCAACACGGTCAGCAGCAGTGAAAGTTACGCGCTCGCGTTTGAATTCTTCTCCCTGTCGCTAAATGTCGCACAGTCCGGCACCAATGTGGCGCTCACCTGGCCAATCTATCCCAACGGCTTTGTCGTTGAAACGACGATAAGTCTTACGCCTCCCATTGTCTGGAACGCGCTTAACGCAACGCCGGTCGTGACTAACAACCAGAATCAAGTGACGTTGGGTGTTGCCAACGCCAGCCAATTCTTCCGCCTGCAAAGGCCGTAAATCCCCGGTGATTGTCCGGTTTCCATGCTTCTCCTCCCGCCGAAATGCCTCGGCATCTCGCGTTGGATTTTTGTTCGGAAGCGAGTATGGTTTTCCCGTGTGCTTTTTCACACAAACAAAGTCATGAGGAATAGTATTGGTTTAAAAGGAAAAGTTGCCCTCGTCACCGGTGCCTCGCGCGGGATTGGACGAGCCATTGCCGAACGCCTCGGTCGGGAGGGAGCGGGGGTGGCCGTCAACTATGCCAGCAACGCCAGCGAAGCGCGAAAGGTTGTGGCCCAAATCGAAGCTTCCGGCGGAAAAGCGCTTGCCATTCAAGCCGACGTCGGACGCGTGTCGGAAATTGTCCGGTTGTTTAACGAAACCATCGCCCGATTCGGCAAGCTCGACATTCTGGTTAATAACGCCGGCATCATGCCCGTCAAGCCGGTCAGCGCCGTCACGGAAGCCGAGTTCGATCGCATCTTTGCCGTAAACGTCAAGGGCACGTTTTTCGCATGTCAGCAGGCGGCGACGCGGCTGGCCGAAGGCGGACGCGTCATCAATATGTCCAGTTCGACGACGGTGAGAATGATGCCGACTTACGGTGCGTATGTCGCCACCAAGGGCGCGGTGGAACAGCTCACTCGTTCGCTGGCCGGGGAGCTTGGGCCGCGCGGCATCACGGTCAACGTCATCTCACCCGGCCCGACAGAAACGGAGTTGTTCACCAACGGCAAGACACCGGAACAGATTCAGCAGTTTGCGCGTGCGTCTGCCTTTGGCCGACTCGGCCAGCCGATGGAAATCGCCGAGATGGTCGCGTTTCTGGCAAGCGAGGCCGCCGGTTGGGTCACCGGCCAGAACATCCGTGTGAACGGTGGAATTGCCTGAGCCGCCAGCACCAAACTGCGCATTGCCATGCGTGCAGGAAAGGGCAAATATGTCGCCGGTCAATTTCACAATTCATGGTTGGACGCGCATTGCCTGTTGTAACGACAGCGATTTTGGTTTTCGCCGCCGAACGGATTCCGGCGGAAACAGGAACCTTCCCGGTCGCCATGCAGATTCATGCCGACCGTCCGATTGGGGAATGGAAACCGATTTGGCGCTTCTTCGGCGCAGACGAGCCAAACTATGCCTGTCTGCCGGACGGGAAGAAACTGCTGGGCGAATTGGGCGCGTTGAAGACAAACGAGGTTTACTTCCGGACCCACAACCTGCTGACCAGCGGTGATGGCACACCTGCGTTGAAGTGGGGTTCAACCGGCGCCTACACCGAGGATCAGCAAGGCAACCCGGTTTACAACTGGATGATTCTGGACCAGATTTTTGACGCTTACCGCAACCACGGCATCCGGCCTTATGTCGAAATCGGTTTTATGCCGGAAGCGCTGTCCATCAAGCCGGAACCTTACCAGCATCATTGGACGCCCAAGGCAAAGTACAACGAAATTTACACCGGTTGGGCTTACCCGCCGAAGGATTACGCGAAATGGTCGGAACTGGTTTACCAATGGGCCAGGCACGACGTGGAACGCTACGGACGCGCCGAGGTGACGAACTGGTATTGGGAAACGTGGAACGAGGCAAACATTGGCTATTGGCAGGGCAAGCCCGAGGAATTTTTCCGTCTGCAGGATGATGCAGTGGATGCCGTGCGGCGCGCACTGCCCGGGGCGAAAGTCGGCGGACCGGATTCGGCGGGTGGTGGGACGAGATTTTTCCGGGAATTTCTGGAGCATTGCGTCCACGGAACCAATTTCGTCACCGGCCAGATTGGCACGCCGCTTGATTTTGTCTCCTTTCACGCGAAAGGTTCGCCGATTTTCACCGATGGTCATGTGTGCATGGGCATTGCGAACCAGTTGCGAGACATCAATTCCGCTTTTGGCATCATCGCGTTGTTTCCTGAATTGAAAAGTACTCCGATCGTCATCGGTGAATCGGACCCGGACGGGTGCGCCGCCTGCCAAAGCGAACAGTTTGGATACCGCAACCGCCCGGTTTATGCCAGCTACACGGCGGAGTGCATCGCACGCGAATTCGAGCTGGCCGGTAAATATGGTGTAAATCTCGAGGGAGCACTGACCTGGGCGTTTGAATTTGAGGATCAACCACCGTTTGCCGGTTTCCGTTCGCTGGCAAGTGACGGCATTGATTTGCCGGTGCTCAACGTCTTCCGAATGTTCAGCCAAATGGGCAGCCAACAACTCGCGGCGGAAAGTGACCACAGTACCTCGCTGGATTCAACCTTAAAGGGCGGAGTTCGAACCCAGCCCGATGTTTCGGCGCTCGCCAGTCTGGCTTCAAACCGGTTGTGCGTGCTGGTTTGGCATTACCATGACGATGACACGCCCGGCCCGGCAGCGGATATAAAACTTACACTCGACGGGTTGCCGGCAAAAATTGTAAAAGCCCAGGTCCGGCATTTCCGCATAGACGCCGATCACAGCGACGCCTTCACGGTTTGGCAACAAATGGGATCGCCCATGCAACCGACCACGAAACAATTCGCGAAACTGGAAGAAGCCGGGCAGCTCGCGGAGTTGAAGCCGTCAAAAAAAATCCATTTCCGGAATGGCCAGGGCGTCCTGCATATAACTTTGCCACGGGAGGCGGTTTCGTTGCTGGTGGTCGAGTGGGGGATGCCTCACTGAAACAGCGGATTCAGTGCAAAGTGTTTCCCGACGCGATAACCGCCGGCGATGGCTTGAGTGATGTAATTTTTGGCCAGCCCAACGGCCCGGGGCAAATCCTGGCCCAACGCCAGCGCCGCCGTAATGGCCGCCGAATAGGTGCAGCCCGTCCCGTGCGTGCGAACGCCTTTGATGAACGGCGCGGTTAAAAGCAACTCGGTCCGGCCATCGTAGAAAACATCCACTGCTTCGCACATTCCGCGCAAATGGCCGCCTTTGACGAGCGCGGCGCAGCCAAACCGCGTGTGAATTTCGCAGGCGGCGGCGCGCATATTTTCAACCGATGTGACTTTTCCTCCGGTTAAAATTTCGGTTTCGCGCAAATTGGGTGTGACCAACGTTGCGAGTGGCAACAACCGTTCCTGCAAAACTTTGATGGCCGCCGGGGTGAGCAACCTTGCGCCGCTGGTTGAGACTGTCACGGGATCAACCACCAACCGCAGACGTCTTTGGCTTTTGAGAAAATTGGCGACGGCACGGACATTTTCCGCCGAGAGCAACATGCCGGTCTTCACCGCCGCCGGATGCAATTCCCGGAAGACGGCCCCGATTTGCTGCCGCAACATTTTCGCCGTGGTGGATTCCACGGCAAGAATATGCCGGGGATTTTGCGCGGTAAGGCAGGTAATGGCGCTGGCACCATGGACACCAAACGCGGCAAACGTCTTTAGGTCGGCCTGGATGCCGGCCCCACCACCACTATCCGAACCGGCGATGGTCAGCGCCACCGGCGTAAAGCCGCGTGGCGGCCACACCGCTATACGCGGGTATTGGTGATTTACGATCCAAGTTGCGCCAGAGGCTGCGCCGCGGCGAGTTGACGATTTACGATTGACGTTCCGCTCGGACATTTGCGGCCATCGTAAATCTTAAATCGTAAATCGTAAATATATTTGGCCCTACGCGGTGAGTTGAAGGATCAAATTGTTCAACTCCTGGATGCGCGGCGGCTTGCCGACCACCGCATCCACTTCCGGGGCGGTTTCTCCGTCCTCTTTCATTACCGTTCCCCAGCCGGTCATCATCACGATTGGCGTAGCCGGAGATTCCGCCTTGATGGTTCTGGCCACCTGGTGACCGTCAATGTCCGGCATCCCCAAATCCGTTATCACCATCTGATAGGGCTGTTTCTGAAGCATCGCCGCACGAAACATTTCCACGCCCTGTTTTCCTCCGGAGGCGGTCGTTACCTGATGATCCAGGGTGGTCAGACAATGTTTCAGCAATTCCTGTATCTGCGACTCGTCATCGATACAAAGGATGCGCAGCGAACGGCTTTGACCGTTGCGCGCCGGGGAGGCCGAAGCGGGTGCTGGTGAAGTTTCTTCCCGCACGGGGAAGCTGAGCCGGATACAAGTCCCCTGACCGGACGCGCTTTCAATTTCAATGGTGCCATCGTGGCGCCGCATCATGCCATAAACCATCGCCAATCCCAGGCCCGTTCCACCCCGTTTGGCTTTGGTGGAGAAGAAAGGCTCCAGGCAATGTTGACGGGTTTTTTCATCCATGCCGATGCCATTGTCCCGCACTTCAATCTGAATCTGTTTTTCGGCAGGTTGGTTTTTCACCAGAGCCGGGCGGCTGACGGATCGGGTGGCCAAGGTGATGGTGCCGCCCTGAGGCAGAGCGTCGATCGCATTGAAAATCAGGTTGATTAACGCCTCACGCAAATCGCCCGGCTCACAAAGCAGTTGCGGCAACTGGGGATCCAATTCGCGTTGAACTTGTATGGAAACCGCCTGCCGTTGCGACAGGTCGCGCCAGCGGGGGCGGGTCAGTTCGATCACCCCTTCAATAATTTTATTGATGTCCACCTTGGCCAGATCCTCCGTATCGGAACGCCGACGGTAGAACTCCCGCATGCGTGCGACAATATGTGCCACGTCCTCGCCCGACTGGTGGATGATTTGCAAATACTGGCGTGCCGCATCGGGCAAACTCGTCTGGGTGGCGAGCAGTAATTCGGAATAGGCAACAATGGGCGACAGGGCATTGTTGACGTCGTGGGCCACGCCACTGGCCATTTGGCCCAGGGCGCGCAGGCGTTCCTGTTGTACCACCACCTGTTGCGTGCGGCGCAGTTCATCGTAGGCCTTTTGCACGCCTTCGGTCAGGCGCACCTGGTCATACAGGTTGCGGCATTGTTCCTCGGTGGTGAGAATTTTGACCTGTAACGCCTCCTTCTCGGAACGGACCTCGGCAATTTCCACGCGCATCTTTTCAGCATTGTAACGGACTTCCTCCATCACCAGCACCACCATGCTGACGGCGATAAACAGTTGCAATACGGCTGCGATGAGAAAGCCCGCGTTATAAAGGTCCTGATACTCCTGGGAAAATGGATAGCTGCCAAGGTAGAGTCCCCAAAGGAGGAAGCCCGTGGACAGCATTCCCGCCCCGACAAACGGCATTTTCTTTCTAACCCGGTAAAAGCAAACTCCGGCAAACACACTGCTCAGGCCGATTAAAATGAACACGGGCAATTCGATTTGCAGGCTGCTCGAAAGCGTCTGCGAGCTGATAAAAGTCCAGGCCAAAAGGAACGTCATGAACAAACCGAACGAGGTCTGCCGGATTGGCAGACTCAGAAAACGAGCACTGCCCCACAGAAGAAACACCGCAGAAATGGCCACGCAACATTGCCGAAGCATGAAGATGACCTTGTTGGACACCACATTATGCATCGTCAATCCCAAGGTCAACCAGAGCGCGTAAAACAGCCACGCGGTAGTCCAGACTGTAAAGTACTCCCGCTTAGTGTATCGGTTTAAATAATAGAAAAGCCCGACCAGCAACCATACGCTCAACAGCGAAACGAATAAGGTCGCCTGCAAATATTGCTCTGAAAAATTCAAATGTGCGCTCGCAAATTTCATCATTCCTCTGTCCTATGTGCTCCAAACCCGCTGATTTCATGAAAAATACAGCAAGCGGCGCGCCATTTTTCCCTTCCGAGGCGGACTTTGTACTACTTTCGCTTTTGAATCCTTTCGGCCGCACTTATACTCAACCCATGGACAAAGATCAGGTTGCGGAAATTCTGCTCGAAATCGGAACCTTGCTGGAATTGAAAGGGGAAAATCCGTTCAAGACGCGCGCCTACCAAAACGCCGCGCGCACCATTGAAAGTCTGAGCGAACCGCTGGCGAGCCTGGTGGCCGGGAAACGGCTGGGCAAAATCAAGGGCATCGGCGAGGCGCTGGAACAAAAAATCACCGAACTGGTGGAAACCGGCAAGCTCGCCTACTACGACGAGTTGAAAGCCTCGATACCACCGGGGTTGATTGAACTGCTGGACATTCCAGGGCTTGGCCCTAAAAAAATCCAGGCGCTCAACAAAAAACTCGGCGTGGACTCGGTGGAGAAATTGGAAGCGGCCTGCCGGGCGGGCAAAGTCGCACAACTCGACGGCTTCGGCGAGAAGACGCAGACGAATTTGATTGAAGGCATTGAGCGCCGCCGCACCTACGCTTCCAAACACCTGTTGAGCGACGCCTGGTTGGCGGCCGAACCGTTGCTGGAGGTTCTGCGCGGGCATCCGGACGTCATCCGGTGCAGCGCGGCCGGCAGCCTGCGGCGGTTCAAGGAGATCATCGGTGATATTGATTTGCTTGCCTCGTCGAAAAAGCCGTCGGCCGTGATTAAATTTTTTGTGGCGCAGCCGGATGTCATCAAAATCACCGCCCAAGGCGAGACGAAGGCGAGCGTCATTCTCAAAGGCGGTATCCAATGCGACCTGCGGGTGGTCAGTGACCGGGAATTTCCATTTGCCCTGGCCTATTTCACCGGCAGCAAGGAACACAATATCGTCATGCGCCAGCGCGCGATTCAGCGTGGTCTGCGTTTGAATGA
The DNA here is from genome assembly GCA_963708305.1 of uncultured bacterium. Taxonomy (GTDB): domain Bacteria; phylum Verrucomicrobiota; class Verrucomicrobiia; order Limisphaerales; family UBA11358; genus UBA11358. The sequence goes on from CAVPSH010000001.1 coordinate 622,191, forward strand.
ATACGGCCTGTTCAAATCCAAAATTGAAACCCGCGATCCCAAATTGCTTGTGCCGTGCGGGGACGAAGCGGAAATTTTCGCCAGGCTGAATCTGCCGTTTGTACCGCCCGAGTTGCGCGAAGATCATGGAGAATTCGCCGCCGCGGAGAAGGATGACCTGCCCAAGCTCGTCGAGTGGACGGACTTGAAGGGCGCACTGCACAACCATTCGATCTGGAGCGACGGACACAATCGCCTGGAGGAAATTGCCGGGTACATGGAAGGACTGGGGCTGGAATATTGGGCCATCACCGACCATTCAAAATCGTCGTTCCAGGCCAATGGTCTTGAGGAAAAACGTGTCCGGCAACAAATAAAAGAAATCAGAAAAATCAATGGTCAACTCGCCGGACGCGGCAGTGAATTCCGGCTCCTCACGGGTTGCGAGGTGGACATTTTACGCGACCGGCTGGATTTCGATGATGAGTTGTTGGCGGAACTGGAAGTGGTGGTTGCGAGTTTGCATGTACCGTCCAATAACGAGGCCGAAAACACCAAACGGCTGATCCGTGCGGCGCAAAATCCCTTCGTCCACACGATTGGCCATCCCACCGGCCGGTTGTTGCTGGAGCGTGAGCCGTATCCGGTCAACATTCAGGCCGTGATTGATGCCTGCGCTGAGACTGGCACGTGGATCGAGTTGAATTGTAACCCGCATCGACTCGATTTGGACTGGCGGCTTTGGCCTTATGCCAGGAGCAAAGGTGTTAAATGTGTCATCAATCCAGACGCACACCGGAACGAACATAGTGGATTCCTCCGATTTGGCACTGGAATTGCGGCCAAAGGCTGGTTGGAGAGGCAAGATGTGGTAAACACATCTCCCCTCAAAGCCTTATTTGTAAAGCTAAAGTCAAAGCGGCTAAAAAGTAAGGCGTTTTAATGGCCGGTGGGGTCTTACATGCAGTAATTGTTGCGGAAAAAAGCAAAAAATGATGTTTGACAGAATTCCTATTTTATTGATATTTGAAAGGTAGTCAAAACTGGTGTGAAATTGTCGTTAGTTGTTTGTATCCTTGAACATCAAAAAGATGTCAAGTAGTGTAGCGGTATAAAATATAGCCCTATGAGAAAATTTTTTATCTGTGCGGGTCTGGCACTGGCTGGAACGACCAGCCTTCAAGCCGCTTACGCGCCAGATTTAAACCAGATGGAAACCGCGAAGCTGTGGAGTGTGTCGGGCACCTTGCGTGGTTTCTATGATGACAATTACAACACTGCACCTTCGGGCCCAGCCAAACGCGATAGTTTTGGATTCGAAGTCAGTCCCTCCCTCAGTTTGAACGTGCCGTTGCAGCAAACCGAGTTGGGGTTGAAATACACCTACGGTTTGTATTATTACCAGGATCGGGAACAAATTAACGGGAAACCGATTGATCAAACGCATCAGCTTGATTTGTGGGTGGACCATGCGTTCACCGAACGCTGGCAGGCGAAAGTGCAGGACACCCTGGCGGTGGGCCAGGAGCCGCAACTGATTAATGGCGGCACATTACAGCGTACGGAAGGAAACAACATTCATAACACCGGAGCCATTTCTGTGGACACGCAATGGACCCGGCTCCTGGGCACAGAGTTAAGCTACCAAAACAATCTTTACGACTACCAGAATAGCGGAGGCAACGCAGCCACGCCAAGTCTTGCCGGACTGTTGAATCGGCTCGAGCACAATATTTCGTTGAACGTCAACTGGCGTCTCCAACCCACATTGCTGGCGTTTGTCGGTTACCAATTTGGGCTGATTAATTATACCGCGAATGAGCCTATTGCTGTTGGATTTGTTAGCGATAATCGCGATAACTGGTCGCATTATGGATATGTCGGCGCGCAATATAATCCATTGGACAGTTTGACCCTTGCGGCACAGGCGGGCATACAATACGCAGATTATTACAATCCTCCAGCCGGCGCGTCATCAACCAGCTCGCTTTCACCTTACGCAAAACTATCGGGAACTTATACCTATTTACCGGGAAGTTATGTGCAGGTAGGCTTCACCCAGACTCGGAATGCAACGGATGTCGTTGCCCCCTTGGGTGGCAAAATTACCGAAGATCAAGAAAGTTCGGTGGTTTATGGCGCCCTTAACCACCAGATTACCCCAAGATTGACCGGCAACATTACGGGCCAGATTCAATACTCGACTTTTAACGGCGGCGCCGCAGATAACCAGTCGCAAACCTGGTACAGCGTGGGGCTTAACTTGGCTTACAGCTTTAACCCACATGTCTCGGCTGAAATCGGTTACAATTACGACGATGTCACCTCAGCCGGGGCTTTCGCGCCGGGGTATGACCGTAACCGCGTTTATCTGGGTGTCACCGGCACTTATTGATCAGAAAGCATTGCGTGAGATGTTTTGAACGTTAGCAGGGGAGCGGGAGTCTTTACTCTAGCTCCTATTTTTTTTGATTTATGGATTCATTAAAACCCGATTCGATGCAGGAAGCCAAACTGCATTTTCTGGATTATTTACGCATTCTGCGGATACGCAAGGCCATCATCATCACCGTTTTTTTAATCACGTTTACCATTGCCACCGTAGTAACGTTCATTTTGCCCGAATCCTATTCCAGCACCGCCCGAATCAAGATTGAGCCGGACACCATTGCTGATATTCAAGGGGTTGCTGGTGGACCAGGTGATGCCACTTATGCCCCGTACGATCCTTACTTCATCCAGACTGCGTTTGAAATCATTCAGGACCAGGTGGTGCTCAACAAGGTTATTGCCAAGCTGGATTTAAATACCGAATGGGGCAAACGGTACAATGGCGGCACACCGTTTCCGACTCCCATCACCATGACCATGCTCAAGCGGCGACTGTCTCTTGACCCGGTCCGGAATACCAAATTAATCGAGATAACGGTGTTTGATGAGGACAAGAACATGGCGGCGAACATTGCCAATGCCATTGTGGAAGCCTATCGCGATTACCGGCAGAGCCTGCGCACGGAACAAACCCAACGCGGCATCAAGGCCTTGGAGGATCAGTATCAGGAAGACGGAGCGAAAATCGATGCCACCCAGCAGAAAGTGGATCAGTTGCGCAGTGATCTGAAAGTTAATAATTACGATCCCAACTCCAGCAGTCCATCCCCCACCCTGGACGCAGAGGAATTGCGAGCGATTAATAACCAGATGATTGAGGGCAAGGCGCAATACATGAAGCTGGAAAACGAAGTGACTGAACTGCAACCGTTAAGCCCGGAAAAATTAAGAGAAATTCTGCCCACCGTGGTTCAAGACTCGACGCTGTCTGATTTGCTGGTCAAATTTAACACCGCCAAACAGAGCTTTGTCAGCCTGACGAACGATTACTCGCTGGTAAATCCGGATGTCATCCGTATTCGATCCATGATTGACGAGTTGAATAATGAGATCAATGACCGGGTCAGCGGCATTATGGCTGGCCTGAACAACCAAGTGCAATCCCAGAAGGCCGCTCTGGATGCGCTCACTAAGTCGGTGAATGAGGCCAAACAGAAAGACCTGGACGACGCCGCGAGAACTCAGCCGTATTGGGAGGCAAAACGCAAGCTGGAAACCATGCTGGATTTTCAGCGGGTGGTGGCCATGAAGATTGAAGCCGAAAAAGTTGACGAGCAGATTCCCACAACCGGCATGGTGGAAATTGTTCGCCGGGCCGAACCGGGCAAAGACCCCGTCCGCCCGAACAAAACTTTGAACATTGTTCTGGGCGTGGTGGTTGGGCTGATTGTCGGCATTGGTCTGGCTTTCTTCATCGAATATCTGGATACCAGCGTCAAAACCATTGACGAGGTGGAACGTGCGTTCCAGGCGCCGGTACTTGGTGTCATTCCCCAGAACGTCGGTTATTTGCTGGAGGAAGGACCGGACAGCCAGCATGCCGAGGCCTACCGGGTCTTACGAACTCATTTTTTGTTCTCGCGAAAGGACGACAAGCTCAACAGCATCGTCATCATCAGCGCCGGCATGGGCGAAGGCAAATCCACCACCGGCCTGAATCTTGCCACCGTCTTTGCCCAGGCGGGCCAGCGGGTTGTGATCGTGGACTCGGATCTCCGTCGCCCGACCCTCCACAAAATACTTCGCGTCAGCAATAACGTCGGTTTGACCAATTATCTGTTGAAACAAAATTCACTGGAAGAAGTCATTCAAACCACGCCTGTCCCGATGCTCGATTTCATGGCCAGCGGCAAACTGCCAAGCAGTTCCATGAGCATCCTCAATTCACCGCAGATGAAGGACTTGATCGCCGAATTGAAACAGCGCTACGATTTTGTGTTTTTTGATTCGCCGCCCATCCTGGGCGTAAGTGATGCCGCGGTGCTCGCCAGCGAAGTGGACATGGCCATCCAAGTCATCCAATATCGCCGGTACCCGCAACCGATGAACATTCGCGCCAAACAATTGATTGAAAAGGCCGGTGGCAATCTTGTTGGGATTGTGCTCAATAACATCACCATGTCGCAGGACGAAGGCTATTATTACTACTATTCACGCAACGAAGACGAAGTGGAAGCCACGCCTCAAAGCACTCCGGACGACCCGAACAAAGTCGGTATCAAACAAAAGTATTGATTGTGCGGCCAATTTCGCGAGGATTGTTGGTAATGAAACTGTTTTGGACTCTGTCGCGCGGGAAATGGTCGGGGTTGGGATTGTTGCTGGCCGGATTCATTTTGGGCGGGTGCTCATCGTCGTCCGAAGATATTCTCTTTTCTGACAACCCGGCGCCGCCTCCGGCCGTGACCGGAACGGAAACGGGAACAGGAACTACCGGAACTACATCGGCGGACACCATGTCAGGCGATCTGACCGCTGCCCGTTTTCACAAAGGCGACATCGTCACCGTGGACTACTCGGGCACCGTGACGCCCATCCCGGAAAGTGTCCAAACCATCACCGAAGACGGCAGCATCAGTCTTCCCTACATCGGCGCGGTTCGGGCACTGGGCAAAACGTCGGGCGAATTGCAAAATGATATTCATGATCTCTATGTACCCAAGTACTATGTCCGGTTGACTGTCACGGTTAGTTCTCCGCAGCGCGTTTTCTACGTTGGGGGAGAAGTAAAACAGCCTGGCCGCCAACTCTACGTCGGTGAAACTACGGTCACCAAGGCCATTCAAGCCGCCGGCGACTTCACCGATTTTGCCAATCAGAAGAAGGTCAAGCTCATCCGCCACAATGGTGAGGTCATCACCGTCAACTGCGTCAAAGCCCTGCAAGACCAGACTTTGGACCCGCCCGTTTATCCCGGTGATCAAATTCAGGTGCCGCGCCGGATTTTCTGATGATTGAACTTCACATTCTGGCAGGAAAAAAGGCGGGTAGCCAATCGGTTGTCCGCCGTTTTCCTTTTCGCATCGGTCGCGCCAGCGGGAACGACCTGCAATTGAATGATGATGGCACGTGGGATCAACATTTGACCCTGGAATTTCACCGGCGGGAAGGTTTCAAACTCGCAGCCGCGCAGAACGCCCTGGTCATGATCAATAATCAACCAGTCCAGGTCGCGCTGCTCCGCAACGGTGATATTATTACCCTCGGCTCCGCCAAACTGCAATTTTGGCTTGCGGCCGCCCGCCAGCGTGGCTTGTGGTTGCGGGAAAGATTCGTTTGGGTGCTCCTGGCAGCAGTCGTCCTCGGCCAATTTGTTCTGATTTACCGGCTGATTCGTTAATGCCGGAAATGCCGTGTGCCGGTGAATGCCATTGCCACTTTTCGCTCATCCGCCGCCGCAATGACCTCTGCATCACGCACCGAACCGCCCGGTTGAATCGCCGCCGTCGCACCCGCCTCCGCCGCGGCAATCAAACCGTCTGGAAACGGGAAAAAGGCATCGCTGCAAACCACGCTGCCTTTGAGTGAAAGTTTCGCCTCGCCCGCCTTCCAGACGGCAATCCGGCTCGCGTCCACGCGGCTCATCTGGCCGGCGCCGATGCCCAGCGTCCGATCCGCCGCCACATAAACAATTGCGTTCGACTTCACGTGCTTGACGACGCGCCAGCCGAACAGCATCGCGCCCAGCTCCACCTTGCTGGGCTGGCGCCGTGTGACAATTTTCAAGTCCGCTGCCGCCGTCTTCTTCAAATCTCGTTCCTGCAACAAAAAAGAACCCGCACCAACGCTGCGGACGTCCTCGGATTGCGCATTTAGCGGCGATCTCAACAACTTGAGCAGTCGCAAATTTTTCTTTTTTTGTAGAATCGCCAGCGCTTCCACCGAAAAATCCGGCGCGATGATGACCTCGCTGAAAATTTCCGCGATGGCGTCCGCACAGGCGCCGTCCAGCGTGCGGTTCACGGCGATGATGCCGCCGAAGGGCGCCTGCCGGTCCGTCGCGAACGCCTTGTCCCACGCCTCGCGCAAGCTCGGGCCTTGACCGACCCCGCACGGATTCATGTGCTTGAGAATCGCCAGCGTCGGCGGCTCGCCTGCGAATTCGGCGATTAAATTTGCCGCCGCCGTCAGATCCAGAATGTTGTTGTAGGAAAGTTCCTTGCCGTGAAGCTGCTGGAAAAATTCGCGGAATTTGCCGTAAAGCGCCGCTTTTTGGTGCGGATTTTCACCATACCGCAGCGGTTGAGCCAGCGGCGCGAAAATGGAAAGCGACGCCGGTAAACCGGAACCCTGGGCCGCTATGAATTCCTTCTGCAAATGGGCTGCAATCGCCGCGTCGTAGGCCGCCGTTCGCGCAAAAACCTTGGCCGCCAGTTTGCGGCGCAGTTCGAGCGTCGTGTTGCCCGTTGCCTGGATTTGGCCGGCCACTTCCGCGTAATCCAGCGGATCCACCACCACCGTCACGCTTTCGTGGTTTTTGGCCGCGCTCCGGAGCATGGATGGCCCGCCGATGTCAATGTTTTCAATCGCATCGTGCAGCGGGACATCCGGCCTGGCGACCGTTTGCTCGAACGGATAAAGGTTCACCACGACGAGATCTATCGGCTGAATGTTGTGCTCCTGCACGGCGGCCTCATGCTTTGCGTTGCCGCGGATGAAAAGCAGCCCGCCGTGAACTTTTGGATGCAATGTCTTGACGCGACCGTCGAGCATTTCCGGAAAGCCGGTGTGTTCGCTGATATCTTTTACTACCAATCCGGCCTCGCGCAACGCTCTGGCAGTACCCCCGGTGGAAATCAGTTCAATGCCTGCCGCCGTGAGAGCTTGTGCCAACGGAACCAGGCCGGTTTTATCGGAAACTGAGAGCAATGCCCTTTGAATTTTTGCCATAGCTCCGTAAAAATCCCTCAAAGCCGCCAATGCCGTCAATGGCAAATCAAGATTTCGGATTCTGCGTTTGCACCATGTCCGCGCCAATCGCGCGTTCGAGCCGGGCGCGGGCGGTGGCATAATCGTGCAACGCCTGAATTTCCGTCGTGCGCGCCTGCGTCAGCGAAGTCTGGGCGTCGAGCACGTCCAATTGCGTGCCGGTGCCGGCAGTGGCGCGTGCCTCGGCCTCGCGCAAGGCCTCCTCGGCCTCCGCCTGAACGGTCTTTTGCGAATCCAACACCTCGCGGGCTTCGACGAATTGGGAATACGCCGTGCGGACCTCCAGCTCGATTTGGCGCCCCATGTCTTCCACATCCGTCTTGGACCTTTCGTAGAGCGCCCGGGCCTGCACGACCTTTCCCCGCGTCAACATACCATCAAAGATGTCCCAACTCAGTTGCGCCCCTGCGTTCCAGCCATGGATATCGTGATCGAGGTCAACCGGCGGGGTGAATTGCGCGTTGTACCAGTTGTAGCCGGCAAAAACCTGGATCGTCGGTTTGTACCCTGACTTGGCGCTGATAACATCTTCTCGTTGTAAAGCCTCCGCTTTGCGCAGCGCGGCGAGTTCAGTGCGATTCGCCAGCGCCTGCTCGATGGCTTGCGGCAGATCAATTTGATACGGCTGGGCCTCGAGGTTGTCAGACAGGTTCAACGGAATATCTTCCCAAATATCGCGCGGCAGATTGTAGCCGAGGAGGTTGGCCAGGTTGTTTTTGGCAATGCGATAATTGTTCCGCGCCTGAATCAGAGCCGGACGCTCGTTGGCCACGGCCACTTCAGCCCGCAGCACGTTGAAGTGCGGCACCGTGCCGGCATTGTAGCGGTGCTGTTGGTCTTCAAGTTCCTTGGAAAGAAGCTCGACGGACGCTTCATGCACGACAATTTGCTGTGCGGCCAGCAGGACATCGTAATAAGCCAGTCGCGTATTAAGCAGCGTATCGTCCACAACGGTTTGATACTGCAACAAGGACTGCTCCTTCGTGAGCCGGGCAGCGCGCACGGCGGCCAGCATTTTCCCGCCTTCGTAGATGGATTGCACAATCTGAATGCCCGCATTCCAATTTTGATCCGGCAGCTGCGAAATGCCCGGTACCGGGAAGCTCTCAATCGCGCTGCGTTCACTTCGTTTGTACTGGCCGGAAGCGATCAGCTGGGGCAGCGCCACGGCGCGGGTTTGGATGACGATGCCGTAGTTTGCCTGCAAATCGCTTTTGGCTTTGAGAATCGTGGCGTTCTGGCTCAGCGCCAGATTCAAGCAATCCACGAGAGACAGCGGCCGGGTGATCCAGGCGGGCGCGTTGGTGGCGGTGGCGTTGCTTTGTGCCGGCACCTTCGAACCGGCAATGAAACAGACAAGCATGAACAGAAAAATGAGTTTGGTCGTTTTCATATTATTCGAATTCCTTCAACGCCGCCGGCGCTTGCCCCTGGAGTAATGCGTTACGGCGCACATTGGCCTCGCTACTACGGGGCAAGGCCGAAACCGGCTTGGACTTGGGTGCTTCAGGGTCGGGCAAGTGTTTCATCGCGGCAAGCGAGAAACGTGCAATGTGCCCGGCCAGTTGGTTTACCGCCGAGGCGTCCAGCCGTTGGTCGGGAAACAGCCGTGAAATCACCGTCCGGCAATGATGATAAAAAACGCACTGGCTGACGACACTGAAACAGCACAGCCGGACATCTTCGTCACCGGGTGGCCGACCAAGAATTTCCGCCACGAGGCCGCGAAGTTGCTCGGCCATCGGCCGGATCCGCACTGCCAGCAACAAATCCAGCGCCCCGGTCGGCTCCACCATTTCGCGCGACATGATTTTGCCAAATCGTGTGATGGTACCACTGTCGAAGATGCGGAGCAGAAAAGACTGGATAAAGGCGCGCAGCTTTTCCTCCGGCGGCGCGTCCGCCGCCACGCCCAGCAACGGAGGATATTTTTCAAATGCCTTTTGCTGCGAATCACGCAGGACCTCGGCATAAAGCGTTTCCTTGTCGCCAAAATGGTAATTGACGGCGGCGACGTTGGCGCCGGCGCGCCGGCAGATTTCGCGCACGGTGGCATTGCGAAAGCCGATCTCGGCAAACACCTCACCCGCCGCTTCCAGGAGCTGGCCCCGCGTTTCATCATGCGCCGGATTCCCGGTCTCGGACAACGTTTTCAAATTCATGTTTCAAACAAATAATTAAAACATTTGTTTGACATGTCAACTTTTTTTTGTAAATTCACTGAAAAAAGACTTATTGAGCCCAATGACGCGAGGCAAAATTCTTTGTGGTTTGGCATTGGCGGCGATTTTCATCGCCGGCTGTTCACGGAATTCGTCAAACCAGTTTCAAGGCTACATCGAGGGTGAATACGTTTATGTGGCATCGCCCCTCAGCGGCACGCTTCAAAATCTGGCCGTGGCGCGCGGTGATCAGGTTGAAACCGGGCAATGGCTGTTTCAACTGGAGCGCCGTTCCGAGGCCGACGCCGCCCGTCAGGCCAGCAATAATCTGGCGCAGGCGAAGGCCAATCTCGCACTGTCCCAGGCTGAATATGCCCGCCGCGAGCAACTGCGCGGCGACCAGGGCGTAATTTCCGCGGAGGAACTGGACCAGGCCCGGGCGCAACACGACGCCGATGAGGCACAGGTCGCGGCTCAAAGCGCCGCGTTGGCCAAGGTCAAACTGGTCGTTCGAACAGAAGGAACAGTTTGCGCCGACGAACGCGTTTGTTCAGGACACCTTGTATCGCGTCGGTGAATGGGTAGCGGCGGGCAGCCCGGTCGTTGAACTTCTGCCACCGGCCAATCTCAAGGTGCGCTTTTTTGTGCCGGAGGCGGTCCTGCCGAAAATCAAGCCCGGCCAAACCGTCCGCGTAACCTTCGACGGCGGCAAGCGCGATTATTCGGCGACCGTGAACTATATTTCGACGCAGGCCGAGTTCACGCCGCCGGTCATTTACAGCCAGGAAAACCGCGCCAAACTCGTTTACATGATCGAGGCGAAATTCTCCCCGGCGGACGCCAGCGACCTCCGCCCCGGCCAACCGGTGGATGTGATTTCCTGGTGGTGTCGGTTGAAAATGAGTAACTGGAATATTTTCGAGTTAAATGAGTGATCCATTGTCCGGCAATTGGATGTTAACCAATTACTTTATTGACCATTGATCGCAAGCGATATCAAAATGAACTCTCTCCGATCTCGTCATCGACGTTCAGGGCATCACGAAGCGGTTCGGCGACCGCACGGTCGTGAACAATATTCCCATGCAGGTGCGGCGCGGCGAGATTTACGGTTTCCTCGGCCCGAACGGCAGCGGTAAAACCACCTTTCTGCGGATGCTCTGCGGCTTGCTAACCCCGGACGCGGGCAGCGGGCGTTGCCTCGGTTTCGACATCCGCCGCGAATCCATCGAGATCAAGAAAAACGTCGGTTACATGACGCAGCGGTTTAGTTTCTACGAGGATTTGACCATCGAGGAAAATCTGGATTTCATCGCACGGATTTACGGCGTGCCGCAACGGAAAGCTGCCGTGGATAAAAGTCTGGAACGACTTGGCCTGACCGAACGGCGGCGCCAACTGGCCGGTGAATTGTCCGGCGGCTGGAAACAACGCCTGGCATTGGCCGCCTGCCTGATTCATGAACCACAATTGCTGCTGCTCGACGAGCCGACGGCAGGCGTGGACCCCAAGGCGCGCCGCGATTTCTGGGAGGAAATTCACCAACTCGCCGCCGAAGGGCTGACCGTGCTTATCACCACGCATTACATGGACGAAGCCGAGCGTTGCCATCGTCTGGCTTACATCGCCTACGGCAATCTGTTGACGCGCGGCAGCGTCGCGGAAGTGGTGCAGACCGCCAGATTGACAACCTGGGAAGTCACCGGACCGGATTTGGCGGCGTTGGCGGAAAAAATCCGCGGCCAACCCGGCGTGGAACAGGTCGTTGCGTTCGGCACGACGCTCCACGTCAGCGGGCGTGACACGGAAAAATTGCGTGCCAGCGTGAATTCGTGGATGACCGGCGCGTATCGCTGGCAACAGATTGATTCCGGGCTGGAGGACGTGTTCATCAGCCTGATGGAAACGGCCATGGATAATTTCTCATGAAAAATCCTTGCGGCAGCAGCCGACGTCAGTCGGCTCATCCTGATTTTTGCAAAGAAAATTGGAGCCAACTCACGTTGGCTGCTACGAAAATGGAGTTGCCGGCATGAAACTGCACGAGTTCAACTGGCGGCGGTTCTGGGCGATTGTCGGCAAGGAATTCATCCAGATGCGCCGCGACCGGCTGACGTTCGGCATGATGGTCGGCATTCCCCTGCTCCAGTTGGTGCTGTTCGGTTACGCCATCAATTCCGACCCCAAACATCTGCCCACGGCCGTTTATTCGGCGGACAACAGCGTTTTTTCCCGGACCATCGTGTGGGGCCTGCGCAACAGCAGCTATTTTGACGTCGTCCGTGAGCCGGGGAACGAGGCCGACATTCAGAAAATGCTCGCCCAGGGCACGGTTCAGTTCGCGGTACACATTCCGGTGGATTTTTCCCGGAAATTATTGCGCGGTGAAAAGCCGGATTTGCTCCTGGAGGCCGATGCGACGGACCCCTCGGCGATTGGTTACGCCGTGGGCGCGGTGAATTTGCTCGCCACCACGGTTCTGGACCGTGACCTCACCGGGCCGCTGGCCAAATTGCAGGGTGCTTCGCCTCCTTTCAATCTGGTGGTGCATCAACATTACAATCCGGAAAACATCACGCAGTATAACATTGTGCCCGGTCTCATGGGTGTGATGTTGACCATGACGATGATTATCATTACCGCGCTGGCCATCACACGCGAACGCGAGCGGGGCACCATGGAAAACCTGCTGTCCACGCCGGCCCGGCCCGGCGAAGTCATGATCGGCAAAATTGTCCCTTACATCACGGTCGGTTACATCCAGATTTTTCTGATTCTGCTGGCCGCGCGATATTTGTTCAATGTGCCGATCGTGGGCAGCGTGCCTTTGTTGCTGGTGCTGGCCTTTCTGTTCATTGTGGCGAACCTCGCCGTCGGCATCACCTTTTCCACCATTGCCAGGAACCAGCTGCAAGCCGTGCAAATGGCGTTCTTCTTCTTCCTGCCGTCGTTGCTGCTGTCCGGTTATATGTTTCCGTTTCGTGGAATGCCCGGTTGGGCGCAGGATGTTGGTGAGGTGTTGCCACTCACTCATTTCCTGCGCGTCGTGCGGGGCATCTTGTTGAAAGGAAATGGGTTGGTTGACGTGACACCTGACCTTTGGCCGATCGCCCTGTTCCTCGCGGTGATGCTGACCATTGGTATCAAGCGTTACCGGCAGACGTTGGATTGAATAATTGTCATCATCAATATAACTTTTTGTTGCTTAGCAGGTTTCGCACTGAACTTGCATATTTCCCCCACTTCGGTTCTCCTTAGCCTGAATGTGGCGACGAAGTTGCCTGATTTTAACGGTGATGATGGCCTTGACGGGACGAGTGGCGGCGAGTCTCGAATCTGGCGAGGTGAACCTGCCTTATGTCATCAAGCTCGCCGAGGAACGGGCCCACCATCCGTTCCATTCGCCGCGGGCCGACCTGCCCAAGGTGCTGCGGCAGGATAATCTCGATTACGACAAGTACCGGCAGATTCGTTTCCGCCGCAGCCAGGCTTTGTGGCGGGTGGAAAATCTTCCTTTCCGCATCGAGTTTTTCCATCCGGGTTATCTCTATCAGGAGCCGGTGCACGTGAATGAATTCACGGCGACCCATTTGCAGCCCATCCGGTTTGTGGAGGATTTTTTTGATTACGGAGGTTTGAATATTCAAAATGAAATTCCGGCCAATACGGGTTACGCCGGTTTCCGGGTTTTGTATCAACTTAACAAAACCAACCAATGGGATGAGCTGGGCGCCTTTCTGGGCGCGAGTTATTATCGGTTGCTGGGCCAGAACCAGCGCTATGGCCAGTCGGCGCGTGGCTTGGCGGTGGATTGTGGGGAAATGGACCGGCCGGAGGAATTTCCCATCTTTACCGACTGGTGGCTGGGCAAACCGCAGCCGGACGACAAGGAATTGACACTCTACGCCCTGCTGGACAGCGTTAGTTGCACCGGCGCGTATCAATTTATCATCCATCCCGGTGCAACAACCACGGCCGATGTCGAGGCGGTGATCTTCCTGCGCGAACCAAAAGAAATTCTCGAGGCGAACCCGCAACGGAAACTGCCGGTCAAAACCATCGGCCTGGCGCCGTTGACCAGCATGTTCTGGTACGGCAAAAATTCGGAACGCAAATTTGACGACTATCGCCAGGAGGTACACGACGCCGACGGTCTGCTGGTTCGCATGGGCAACGGCGAGACGCTCTGGCGCCCGCTCGACAATCCGGCCATCCTGCGGCACCAGGTTTTTTTTGCGCCGAACATCCGTGGATTTGGCCTGTTGCAGCGGGAACGTTCCTTTGCGGCGTATCAGGACATGTTCAACCTCTTTCAACAGGAACCCAGTGTGTGGGTCGAGCCACACAGCGATTGGGGCGAAGGTGATTTGCATCTGGTTGAATTGAGTGCCAACTACGAAGGCTTGGACAACATCGTCGCGTTCTGGGATCCAAAAAACAAACCGGCCCCGATGCAACCCTTCCGTTTCGGTTACACCCTCTACTGGGAAAATGGTGAAGCGGACATAAAACTTTCGGAAAACCGGGTCGTCGGCACGCGCATCGGTCTTGATTCGGATAGTACCAATACCCGCGTCATCATGATTGATTTTGCCGGACCAAAACTGGACGCCATTCCCGAAAACAACCCGCCGCAGGCCATCGCCAGTTGCAGCACCAACGCGGCGATTGTATGGAATCAGGTTTTGCGTAATACTTTCCTCAACACTTGGCGGGTGGTTTTAAAAATGCGACCGAAACCAGGCAACACCAATCCCGTGGATATGCGCTGCACGTTACAACAGGGAACGAACATTCTGAGCGAAACATGGACCTACCAATGGAGCCCGCCATAACCGGCCCGGGTGCGTTGACCGACGTTTCCGGCCGACTGGCTGGCCGCCCGTTGGAAGAGTGGAACGCCGCTTACGCCAAGGTGGAGAACTATTTCCACGCCCTGCGAATTCGCAACAAGGCGTTGTTGGGCCAGTTGGTGCTCCGCGTGCTCGAACGCGCCATGAAACGCGCCCCGGTCGAGCCGGACCACTCCGCCACCCAGATTGCCGCCGAGGAAATGGACCGCATTGTGACCGAGTGGTTTGCCGAAGTATTGCACGAACCGCCCACCAACGCCGACCAGATGCTGTCCACCCGCGGGCGGCTCGCCCTGCTCCTTGCGGACATGCCCGGCAAGTGGCAGGATCAATTCCTCCGCCCGTCGCCCTGGCCCGAGGAATTCGTCCATTCCATGCGCGATGCCTACCTGCGGGCCGGACCGGGTTTTCAACTTTCCAAAATGACATCGCGCCCGTTTGACCTCGGTCCCATCACGACCCTGACGAATCTGGGCCGGATTCCTTATTTGAAAATGGTGGTGGCCTGGACATTGTTCGTCCTGTTGCTGTTCGTGGTTTTCTATTTCACGCACTGAACCATGCCCGGCGCCCCCCCCCAGTCCGCTTCTGTATCGGACCAGTCGCCGCCTCTGGGAGTGACTCCCCTGCCCCGGGTCCACCGCGGTTGGCGCGTGTTTATTTTTTATTCCTCCGCCCTCCTGCTCACGGGCCTGGTCTCCCTGCTCTTTGCCGATTTGCTCTGGCGCACCGGCTGGTCCGCCTCCAGCACTGTGCTGTTCGCCGTGTTTGTCATTTTATTTCTCCTGATCGCGATCGGTGGCATGCACGGCGTGTTCGGCTTTCTCTTGCGCACTTTCGGCGATCCCCGCCGCATCACGCAAACGGATTACCGCGGGCAAAGCATCGCCGGCACCAGCACGGCCATCGTTTTTCCAATCTACAATGAAAATATCGTGCGCGTCTATGAAGGCCTGCGCGCCACCTACGAATCACTCGCCAAAACCGGCCAGCTCGAGCACTTCGACTTTTTTATTCTCAGTGATTCAACCGATCCCGACAAATGGGTGGAGGAAGAGCGGTGCTGGTATGAATTGACCCACGAGCTGGACGCGTTGGGACGGATTTATTACCGCCGCCGCACGGACAATGAAGGCCGTAAGAGTGGCAACGTGCGCGACTTCCTTAACGCCTGGGGCCGCCGCTACCGCTATTTCCTGGTGTGCGACGCCGACAGCGTCATGCGCGGCGAAACGCTGGTGGCTTTGGTGAAGTTGATGGAACTGCATCCGACCGTCGGACTGATTCAAACCGTCCCGGCGCTGGTGAACGCGGAATCCCTCTTTGGCCGCATCCAGCAATTCTCCAACCGCCTTTACGCGCCGGTGTTCATCGCGGGGCTTAATTATTGGGCGCTGAACCAGGGCAATTATTGGGGGCACAACGCGATCATTCGCACCGAACCGTTCATGCAATTTTGCGATCTGCCGCAGTTGCCCGGACAAAAACCCTTTGGCGGCCAGATTCTCAGCCATGATTTCGTCGAGGCCGCGTTGTTATCGCGGGCCAACTGGGAGGTATGGCTCGCCTACGATCTCGAAGGCAGTTACGAGGAAGTTCCGCAGGGAATGATTGAAAACGCGCAGCGCGAGCGCCGCTGGTGCCAGGGCAATCTGCAACACAGCCTCGTCTTGTTCGCCAAAGGCCTGCGCGGTGTGAACCGGCTGCATCTGTTGCTTGGCATCTTCGGCTACCTCGCCGGGCCGCTGTGGCTGGTGTTTTTGCTGATGTTTAACTGGATCCATTGGTATCAAAAATACACCGGCCTGTCGGAATTCACGGTGCACGGCTACCTGACCAACCTCAGCGGCACCGCCCATGCCTTTTTGGTTTTCATCATCTGCATGGCCGTTTTGTTTTTGCCGAAGGTGCTGGCGTTGATTGACCTTTCGTTCGATTGGGAACGCCGCCGGGCCTTTGGCGGCCTGGCCCGCACCACGGCTGGGGTCGTGGGCGAAACCGTTTTTTCCACGCTCCATGCGCCGCTGCTGATGCTCTGGCACACGCGTTTTGTTGTCACGAATCTGTTTGGCGCCAGCGTGGGCTGGAGCCAGCAAAGGCGCGGCCCCGACGGCACGACGTGGTTGTCCGCCATCCGGCGGCATTGGGGCCACACTCTTATCGGCCTGGTTTGGGGCGTATTCATGTGGCAATTGGATCAGGTCCTGTTCTGGTGGTTCACACCGGTGTTCACCGGCATGGTTCTTTCCATCCCGCTCAGCGTGTGGACGAGCCGGCGCAGCCTCGGCGCGCGCGCGCGCAAACTCGGACTGTTTCTGACGCCGGAGGAAACCAAACCGCCGGTCGAGCTCGTTTCTTTGCGTTCGCAGTTGAGAATCCATGAAATGACCGATGACACCACCCCGCGCCGGGCCCACGCCGGTCTGGCCGAAGCGGTGCTGGATCCTTACGTCAACGCGATCCATGTTTCGCTGCTGCGTGAAAAGCAGCTGAATCCCGTCTATGCTGAACAACTTGCCCGGCTCGGCGCCGGACGTGAAGAAGTACGAACCCTCGGAAAAAAATTATTGGCTGAGGGCCCGGCCCAATTGACCGCAGGGGAACGATTTCTAATCCTGACGGATGCACATGCGATGGTCCGTTTGCATCAGCAGGCCTGGTTGCGCCCTGACGAATCGCTCGCGCCGTGGTGGCGGGCGGCCATTCAGGAATACAGTCACCGCGACTGATTAAGGCCGCCTGCCGGAATTTCCAGGAAAAGATTTCCAGGCCAGGCGATTGCCCTCCGCTCACTCTGTCTGCCATCAGCTGTGATGGGATATTTCGTTCTGGCGCGGGCCGGTAGGCGTTGTATAGCGTTTGCCCCATGCGACCCAAATATTTCCATGTCCGTGCTCTCATATTGATTACGTTCGCGGCCGCGAGTCTTTGCCGGGCGCAAATAACAGTTGTACCGGATAAACCCGGCGGGGTGTACCCGGTCGGGGACACCGTTCATTGGACAATTGAATGGAAAGGCGAATCCAATGCGCCAGCGGCCCATTACCTTCTCAAAAGCGGCGGCCTCAAAGAGGTGGGGCAAGGCGACCTGAGTTTCAGCAACAATATCGCCGGCATCGCAACCCGGTTCGATGCGCCGGGCACCATGCTGGTTGAAGTAAAATGGCAGCCGGAGAACGCCACCGATCGAGCCGTGGGCGGCGCCGTGGCCGCGCCGGACAAAATCCTGCCGGCCGCGTCAATGCCGGCCGATTTTGATTCATTCTGGAAGGCCAAACTGAAGGAATTGAAAAAAGTCCCCACGGATCCAAAACTTGAAGAGGAAACCGGCGGAAAGTCGGGCGTGGCCTATTGGAAAATCACCATGAACAACATCCGCGGAACCCACATCCAGGGCCAGATTGCCCGGCCTGAAAAAGGCAAAAAGTTCCCTGCGCTGCTCATTGTTCAGTGGGCGGGTGTTTACGGATTGCAGAAAAGCTGGGTGACGGACCGGGCCGCAGAAGGCTGGCTGGCGCTGAACATCGAGCCTCACGATCTGCCGATTGATGAACCGGCGGAGTTTTACCAGGACCAATTCGCCGGGCCGCTCAAGGATTACTGGTCCATCGGCGACGACAATCGCGACACCAGCTACTATTTGCGGATGTATTTGTCCTGCTACCGTGCGATTGAATATCTCAAAACACGGCCGGATTGGAACGGCAAGACGCTGGTGGTGATGGGCGACAGCCAGGGCGGACAACAAACCATCATGATCGCCGGGTTGCATCCCAAGGACATTACCGCGGCGCTGGCGCTGGTGCCGGCGAACGGCGACACGCTGGCGCCTGATATTGGCCGCGCGCCCGGCTGGCCGCAGTGGTATTTCAACACGGAAGGCAAAGACCCGGCGAAAGTGCATGAAGCCAGCCGCTATTATGACATTGCCAACTTTGCGCGGCACATTAAATGCCCCGTACTGGTCGGCCTGGGGCTGAGAGACGAAACCTGTCCGCCCTCGAGCGTATTGGCGGCGGTGAACGAAATTACTTCGCCGAAAGAAGTGGTCATTCTGCCAAAGTCCGGCCATCAAGACGAACACGGAACGCAAAGTCACTACAATCAGCGCCGCTACAGCGGCTGGCTGCCCGCCCTGCGGCAAGGCAAACCCGCGCCCGTCGAGCAACGCTAAACATTGTAGCGGCGGCCTGTGACCGCCGCTTATCTCCAGGGGAAATTAACCGCCTGCGGCGTTCGCAGAGCGCCGCTACAAATTATTATTTGACACCCGGTGCCGGCACCGATGCGTTCAGGATGTTGTTGTCGGCCAACCAATCCGTCAGGCGCTGTGGCCAGTTTTTGATGGTCGCCAGCTTCGAGCGATAGCCCATGTTGAAGGCGTGACTGCCTTTGGCAAACAAATGCGCCTCGGCGGGAACCCCCGCTTTTTGGTATTTTCCCAACATTTCCGTGATGATTTGCGCCGGCCCGGTATCGTCGTTGGCGCCCAGAAAAAACGCCGGAGGTGCATTGGTGGGCACGGACCCCGGCTCTCCCAGCGGTCCAGGATAAATCTCAATCAGAAAATCCGGGCGGCAGCTGAAGTGGTCAACCGGATCGGTCACTTTTGGATTTCCATCGGTCGGACCGAACGTGACTATTGAGGCCAGTTCGCCGCCGGCTGAAAAGCCCATGAGGCCGATGCGCTTTGGGTCAATGCCCCATTCCCGGGCGCGGCTACGCACCAGCCGCATGGCGCGCTGCGCGTCCTCGCGGGCGTTGTCAATCGTGTAAGGTGAACCTTCCTCGCGCGCGAGCCGATATTTGAGGGCAAATGCGGCCACGCCCAGGCGGTTGAAGTAGCGTGCCGGGTCAACGCCCTCGGCACTAAAAACGAGTTCGCGGTGGCCGCCACCGGGACAAATCACCACCGCCGCGCCCGTCGCCTGGTCTTTGGGCGGAAGAAACACGGTCAGCGACGGATTGTTGATGTGGCGCACCCAGTAATCTCTGGCGAGTTCCGGCTCGTTGCGCCGATCTTCAAAACCCGGCGCGCCATTCGGCCAGAGGGGAATGACCAGCGATTCCCCGGCGCCAAGAACGCCCGTTCCGGCGAAGACAGACACCGCCAGCCAAACGAGTCGCTTGGAGTTCAGACGAAAAACCTCCACTGCTGGACGTTACGGGGCCGGAATGATTTCAATCCCGTTGATCGCGGGACTTTGCACGTTGGCCGTGAAAGTGATGACCAGTTTGCCATCCGTGACATCCACGTTGTCCACGGTTACGTCATGGGCGTGTTGCGGGCCGCCAGCCTTGACCCAGACATCGAAATCCTTGAATTCCGGTTGTCCGCCCACCTTGAAGGAAAACACCCGCTCTCCCGGGCCGGTGACGCCCTCATAGGTTTCGGCAAAATGCAATTTCACGGTGTATTTGCCGTTGGGAACATTTTCAGAAAAGGACGTCATGTCATAATGCTCTGTCCGATAAAGCGAGGGATCCTTCGTATTGGCAATGGGCATGTCGTCGTCCCGGGCTATCACCTCTCCATCCGCAAAACCTTGATCGGCGAGCCAGACATTGCCTTCGGAATCGACGTAGTTTGTGTCCGAGCCGGCATCAATGCGGATGGCCTTGGGTACGGATGCAGGAGCGGCCTCGGCGGTCGCGGCGGGCGCCGCCACCGGCGCGGTCACCGTTGCCGGTTTGTTGCTGGATTGCTCCCTGGCAGATTGACAACCGACGAGCAAAAACATCGCGAGCGCCGAAATCAGCGATCCGCACGACCACAAGGTGAGACATTTTGTATGATTCATATTTTCTCCGTTTTGCATTGGGGGTTTATGGCTGGTTCACAAAATAGTGCAACGCCAGTTATTCAACGACAAGTGAAAAAGGTTTTGGAACCTGAAAGAGCTTACTGTTTTTGGAGCCGCAGCATCAGCACATCATGTCCCGGCAATTCGGCGTTCAAAGGTTTTTCCGTGGTCCCCAAATCCGCCTTCGTCCACAGGTCGCGAATGCGGTACACGGTGGTGTTGAACTGCGTTTCCCGTTTGGAAAGCTCGTCGCTGACCTTCTCATTGTTCCAATCGAAAAACACCTTCTGCGGCCGGGTGCTGCGATTAAGCACGCACATGGCCCAATCTCCATCCGTCAGCGGTTTGAACCAGACTTCCCGAACGCCGTCCGAGGAATACCGGAATGCCTCAATCCCCAGTTTGTCCTGGTCAACTGCGATGGCGTCTTTGTTCATCAGAATTTCCGACGTTTCCGGGGACATGTTCTGCAAATCGTTTCCGGCAATGAGCGGCGCGGCCAACATGCACCACATGGAAAAGTGCGCGCGGTCCTCGTTCGTGGTCATGCCGTTGCCGACTTCCAGCATGTCCGGGTCGTTCCAATGACCGGGGCCGGCATACTTTCGCAACCCTTCCTGCTGGTCCAGAATTTGCAGGACGCCCCATTGATACCACGTACCGTGGTCTTGCTTGCAATCGAAGCAGGGAGAAATGTCGCCGGTGGTGCGCCACAGATTGCCGACCTCGCCGCCCCATTCCCACGGTTTGTTGTTGCCCCATTCACAAATGCTGAAAACGATCGGCCGACCAGCCGCGTGCAGCGCGTCCCGCATGGTCGTGTAGGCGCCTTTGGCATTCAAATCTTCGCAGCCGCACCAGTCATACTTCAGGTAGTCAATCCCCCATTGGGCGTACCTTTGAGCGTCCTGATATTCGTGTCCCCGGCTGGCAGGGTATCCGCCGCAGGTCTTCGCGCCGGCATCCGAATAAATCCCAAGCTTGAGTCCCTTGGAATGGACATAATCAGCCAGCGCTTTCATCCCCGAAGGAAACTTTTTGGGATCCGGCTGAATGAAACCCTGACTGTCCCGCTCGCCCTCCCAAGTGTCGTCAATGTTGATATATTCATACCCCGCGTCCTTCATGCCCGTGGAAACCATCGCGTCGGCAGTTTGCCGGATCAGTTCTTCGTTCACCGTGTTGCCGAATTTGTTCCAACTGTTCCAGCCCATCGGCGGTGTCAGGGCCAGATCCGGAAATTTCTGGCCGCAGGCGCTCACACCCGCCAGACAAAGAAATAGAAGAATTGTTTTCATGGGGATTCAGTGGTTTTCCACAGCATGGCGAACTAGTAGCACGGATGCAATGCCGGAAACCAGTTGTCTCCGTTTTCCATCAAACGTTCAACAGCCGGTTTTCGTGGTCGCGGGAAAACGCTGCTGGCAAATTCCCTCAAGGTCAATGGACGGAAGCCACATCGCCGTCCCGGAATATATTTTTTATTTCACGACAACCTTCCCGGTCATCTTGGGATGCACCGAACAGTAGTACGGATAGGTGCCTGGAGTTTGAAACGTGAACGAAAACTTGTCGTCAGTGTCCAGCGCGCGCGAACCAAAGAGTTTGTCGTCGCTGGTAACCGTGTGGGGCACGTCGTCCTTGTTCACCCAGGTTACCTTCGTTCCGGCGGAAACGGTCACAGTGGGCGGCGTAAAATTGAAGTTATCAATGGTCACTTGTACCGAATTCGTCATGGCATCGCCAGCCAGCGAGTTGGTCGGCAGCCAGGCCAGGCTCACAATCGTTGCCAGCAGTCCGAATAATATTTTGAGGCTTCTGCAAGACTGTAGCAGCGGACGTAAGTCCGCACTGAACTTATTGGAAATCCAAGAAAAATGGAGCCGACTCACATCGGCTGCTACTGGATAAATTGGGTTCTGCAGAAGGCTTTTTTTGATTTTCACATTCATCGTCATTTGCTGGTTTCGATGGTCTAAGCACCGGCCAAAGTCGAGTCGACGACGGCCAGCGATTTCTCGCCCTGGACATAGTTGACGTTGGTCAACCCCAGCACAGTGCGGAGTTTGTCCACGGGGACTTTCATCGGGCCGGGCGATGGTGCGGTACCCGGGTGTGGTTGCGGAAAGGCGGTGGACATGGCGGTATGAAAACTGACATTGACCTTCGATCTTTTGCTGGACCTGATGAATGTGGCCGTTCAGCACGGTGACCGAGCCGAAACGCTTGAGATATGAAAGCGCCTGGCCGGCGTCGTCCGTGCCCCAACCCCAGTCGGGATAAACCGTCCAAAGCGGAACATGCGCGAAAACGACAATCGGCGTGCTGTCGGACAAATCGGCAACGTTGTCTTCGAGCCATTCCAATTGGTCGTGTCCCAGGTAACCGAGGCCGCCGGGTTTCAGGTTCATCACGTTGACCAGCCCGATGAAATGGACGCCTTTGTGGTCGAAACTGTACCAGCCGTCGCCCTGGCTTTCCCGGCCGAAGCGTTCGCGATACTGTTTGCCGTTGTCGTTGAGAACATCATGTTCGCCGGGCACATAAAAGATCCGGCCGGCCTTCGTGCCCTTGAGCAGTTGTTCCAGCGCGTCAAATTCCTCCGGCTGCAGAAAGGTGTGAGAGATCGCCCGTGTGCAGAATGAAATCCGGCGCGGTGGGCAGGGCATTGATCCTGGCAATGGCTTCTTTGAGCGTACCGATGACGTCGGTATTGGCCGGTTTGTTGAAACCGATATGGCTGTCGCTGATTTGCACAAAACTGAAGCCGCCCCCAGGACTGTCCGCCGCCGCTGCATTGACCGGGCTTAAAATCTTTGAGGCCAGCACACCACCGCTGATGGTCCACAGCATCCCCGTGCCGGCCCAGGCCATGCACTTCAAAAAACCGCGCCGGTCAACGCCGTCGTTTTCCAGGTTGCGGCCAATCTGACCGGCACCCGCTTCCAGAAAGCGAATTTCGATTTTCTTTTTATCGTTTTTCATAATGGGAGATGGATTTCACCTTACAAACCGCGCAGGTGTGGCAATTATTCCCCAAAGAAAAATTATTTTTTCGGGAATAAAATCTCCTGAAAAATGGTCTTGCTAAATGATGAATTGGCCAACAAACAGTGCGGGTGTTCGAGCACGAACGATTGAAATCCTTTGAGCAAACGGTGTTGCCGCACCTGGACGCCGCCTACAACCTCGCCCGCTGGCTCGCCGGCAACGACCACGACGCCCAGGATGTGACCCAGGAAGCCTGCCTGCGCGCGTTCAAGTTCTTTGGCAGTTTCCGCGGCGACAATGCCCGCGCCTGGCTGCTCACCATCGTGCGCAACACGTTTTACACCTGGTTGCGAAAAAACCGTCCGCCGGAAAACGTCGTCGAACTTGGCGATGAAGTCCTGGCGGTCGAAGATGTTTCCGTGAATGCGGAGATTTTGAATTCGCGGCTGGCCGACACCGAAACCATCCGGCGCGCCATCGAAGAATTGCCGGCTGAATTTCGTGAAATGGTGGTTTTGCGCGAGATGGAAGGATTCAGTTACAAAGAAATCGCCGAGCTGGCCGACGTGCCCATCGGCACGGTCATGTCGCGCCTTACCCGTGCGCGCCGGCAGTTGCAAAAACGCCTCGCCGGCGAATTCAAACCCGGAGCCAAGCCATGAATTGCCCGCAAGCCAGACTGCTCATTGATGCCTATGCCGACGGCGAATTGGATCCCGCCAGCATCCTGGAACTGGAAAAGCATCTGCACGACTGCCCCGCGTGCGCACTCGTTTTTCGCAACGTGCAAAACTTGAAAAAATCCCTGAAACAGGATGCGCTCTTTTTTACCGCACCGGCAGAATTACGGCAAAAACTAAAGGCTGAATTGCGTCCACAAGCCGAATCCAGGCGGCCTTTCTGGATTTGGAACTGGTTGGCCGCGGCCACGACCGGTATTGCGGTGATTAGTCTGGCACTTTTGCTGTCACTCACACTCACCCACCCTTCAGCCCGTCAACTGCTCGCGCAGGAGATTGTTTCCAGCCACATCCGCTCCTTGATGGCAAACCACGAGATGGATGTGGCGTCGTTCGACCAGCATACGGTCAAGCCGTGGTTTGATGGCAAACTCGACTTCTCGCCGCCGGTCAAGGATCTCGCCGCCCAAGGAGTTCCCGCTGATCGGCGGCCGGCTCGATTATCTCGGCTAATCGCGCCGTAGCCGCACTGGTCTTTCATCGTCACAAACACATCATCAATCTTTTCATCTGGCCAACGAAAGAAAGCGACTCGGAACCGGCCGTGCGCGCGCCCATTAACGGTTACCATTTGATTCACTGGTCCCAAGGCGGAATGACGTTCTGGGCCGTGTCCGACCTGAACGAAAAGGAATTGATGGAATTCGTCCAGGACTTCGGAACGAATTGACGGCTATTAGCAATGGCACTGGCGCGCAACTGCCAGCCGCTAACACTGGAACAAATCAAGGCGACGCGGAATTTGTTTGAGCGCTAGGCGGATTTGTCGCATGGACCGCCCCATGTGTTTTGGGAGGCACCTCATTGGTCAGGCTTGCCTTCCATTTTTCAAAGAATGGTTCGGCAATTTCGGGATCAATTTTTCGCAGCGTGCCCAAGACTACTGCCTGGCGATAAGCGACAACAGGCGGTTCGGGGCCGGGAAAGCGGGGATCCGATTTTAAAATATTTACCAGTAACGGAACGGCTGGTTTTGCATTCGTCCCGAAACGACCCAGCGCCAGGATATAACTGACCTGGTTTACGTCATTCGTTCCGCTTTTAAGGCACTGGACAAGAGCTGGCACCACCAGAGGTGCATCGGCTTTAATCGTGCCGAGGGAGTCGGCGGCGCAATAGCGTGTGGTCGGGTCCGGGCTTTCTAAATATTGAACCAAGGCTGGAACTGCTGTTCTTGCCTGCGAGCCAAATAATCCCAAGGCTCGTATTGTCCGACAGCGGACAAGACTATTGGTGTCGGCCACCAGTACCGCCAGCGGCGGAACGGCATTCGTGCCGATGCCGCGCAATGCGTAGCTGGCGATCGAGACAAACGTCTCATCCTGGCTTTGCAATAATTGAATCAAGGCGGGAATGGCCGGGACAGCCTTCGGCCCCAAAGCCCAAATGATATTGCCGCCTTCCTCCTGCTTGTCGGCTGCCATTGTGAGATGGACCTGGATTTCAGAGCGCTGTTCATTTCCTGAATGCATCTCGTTATATTCTGCAACCTGATCGTTATGCCCGTTAACCCAATCTTGAATCCCATCCTCCAGTTTTCTCTTGAGCCACGAATCTCTGGCCCGGCACAGCTTCAGCGCCCATGGTAACGCCGCTTTTGCTCCTATATGTTGAATAGCTGCGACCGCCCGGTCATTTTGTGCGCGAAGCTCCGGCGAGCGCCAATCATTTGGGAGGAACGGTTCCAGCGGGCAAACCTCTTTTGCCCATTGCGTAAGCCTCTTGCCTTGATACCGCGGCTCAAAAGGATGAAAGGTAGCGAAAAGCAGCCAGACAAAAACTCCCACGAGAAGGGCGATGAAGAAACATTTTTGAGTGGTCGCGAAAGCTTTCATGCCGGGTCTTCAAGAACGCAACTGCACGCAGGCGATTGTGCGCCCGAAATTTGTGCGCGTCAATTAACGTTCAAATTGTGTGGCTGGACAGCCGTTGTCCCAGTTGCGGCATAAAATGCGGGGAGGCATACAGACACGGATTTCAGGAATTGACAAGAACGCCTAAGCAAGGACGCGCTGCGGCGCCCGGTCATCGCAGCGCGATGACCCCACCCAGTCTTGGTTTATTGAAATGGTGTTGACATGAATTGCGCGAATTATCGCGACCGGGATTTTAATTCGTGAAATTCGTGTCAAAGTGTTTGTTGTACGCGGCTCGCGGTCCTTGTGGACGGCCACCAGCTCGTCCCACCGAAAGCTGAAAATTCACCGCTACCGGAAGGAGGCAGTTTCCTGAATCGGTTCGGATTTCCGCGTTTACGCCGGCGCGGCTATTTCTGCAGTCGGAAGAACTGCCGACCGCCGGAGACGGGCACGACCACGGAAATCGTAGTTCCGTTGGTGGACAATGTTTGCGTCACGCCTGACCATGCCACGGGTGGAATCAGGCTGGAGGTTGACCGAAGCTGATAACCCGCCGCGGAACTCGGCCAGGAAATCGTTGCATTTGTGCCGGCAAGCGCGATAGTCAGTTGCGGCAACGCCAGGCTGGTGATGAGTTCGGTGATTTGCGTTTGCCACACCACGGCGTCGCCGTTGCCGAATACGTCAAGGTCGGCGTCGTAGACGGGAAGCATTTGAATGATCCAGAAATGAGTTGAATCGGATGGATCCACCGAGACTGTGCTGTAATCGCCCCAACGGCTGTCCACCGTGCTCCCTAGCTGCTCGTTAAGGTCGTGATAATTGGCGCTGCTCGAGGCGAGCAAAATCGAATTGCCGAAGGTGGTGACTCCGTTCACGGTCTGCCCGACATAGGCGTAGGAACTGATGTAGGTGTTGAGGCCGCTACCGTTGCAGGTGATGACCGCCACGCCGTTGGTGTTGGCCGCGATGGACGGGAAAATCAAATCCAGATTCGGATCCGCGATGGTGCCCGATTCCAGCAGGGCGTAATTGGTGGCGTTGATACGATACCATCGGATAGCAGCCAGTCCGTCCACTTCGGTATTATGGACGGCAAAAATAACGCCGCCGACGGTGTAAACCCGGGCGCTGAACCGCGCGTCGTTATCCGCGAGCGTTGACATACCGTCCGGCTGCGTCGCGTCAAGCGGGGCAGTATAGGCCTCGACGGAAATATTCGTACCCAACACCCAGGTAGCGTTGGTAGCGCCGGGATTGAGCACGGTCGAAGCCACCAGATTGGAGTGGAAGAGAAAATCGTCACCGAGCGAGCCGGCGGCCAGAATATTTCCGCTGCTGCTGCCGTCCAGGCAGGTGACGGGTTGCAGCACGGCACCGCGCGCAGCGTAGTTCGTGACGCCGAAGAAAACCCGGTTGTTGATGGTCGGCGGATTGGCCAGCAAATCCGCCTTGGGGATCATCGTCAGCGAGGTCCCCAGTGAATTGGTACCGGTGGAATACATATCGCCGGACAGGTAAACGGCTTTGGCATCCACGCCCATTGTTGGGAAATCTGCAAACCGGATCGCCCCCGGGGCCGCGAGGAACGAAAAGACATGCCACGAGCCGCCGGGATCGTCAGTATCGGAAACACCGAGCAGATAGTAATCGGATTCCCTGGTCGGATCGGCCGCCGCGCCATCGTATCTCACCTGAGAGGCGAACCATCGATCCGAAGCCGGATCATAAATCACGCGTGGATCACTCACCGTGTCCGACGGGGCAAAGTTAATTCCGTTCGTACCGCCACCCGTGGGTCCCGCATAACTCCAGAATTGCGCGTCGGAGATTCTTACCACCCCCGAGCCGTCGGATTTGTTATACACGGCGAAGGAGCCGTTGATGAATTCGACGAAATAGTTTGGCCCAACAGTGCCATTGGCGTCCGCCGGCGTGATTAGAGTCTGAGTATTGTCGCTGCCGACAAAATTCTGCCCAATCTGAACGGACACCTGGGCAGACCCGGCAACAGTAGACAACAATCCACAGAGGACAAGTGAACAAATCCCCAATCGAGGGTTGATCCTGCCTTGCTTCATCAGGCTTATAAGATACTCAAAAAACGGGATTTGTCGAACCATCCGTTGCCGCCGAGCAGTCAAATCTTTTTGACTTCAATTCCGGGCGCCAATTGTTCCACATCCGGCCAGTTTATCTCTCCAGCCATGGGCGTAAGCGCGTTGGCTGCACCGACAGCAGTGCCCCAGCGACAGGCTTCACCCAAATCGTCGCCGCGCACCAGACGTGACACCAGACCGGCCGTGAAGGCGTCCCCCGAACCGATCGGATTCACCGCTCTGATTTGCGGCGAGACGGTGCGCCAGAAATGTTTCCCGTCAAATGCCAACGTCGGCTCCTTCCCCGCCGTGACCACCACCCGTTGCGCACCGCGTTCAATCAATTCGCGCATCGCCTTCATCACGTCTGCGTCGTCCCCAAGTTCGCGGCCCACCGTTGCCGCCAGTTCAGAGCGGTTTGGCTTGATTAAGCCCGGCTCTGCTTTTAAGGCTTCAATCAAGGCAGCTCCTTGTGCGTCCACCACCGTAAACGCCCCGGCGATTTCCGTCAGTTGGGTACAGTCGAAATACAAATTTACCGGCCCGCCAGTGACGATTGTCCCCGACATCACCATCGCCCGGCATTCCGGCACATGGCGACGGATGATCGCCATCAGCCTGACGAAGTCCGCCGGCTCAACCGGCTGGCTCTCTTCCACCAATTCGGTTTGCGTGCCAGCCGATTCATCCACCACGGTAATGCACTGCCGCGTCCGGGTTGATACGGTCACAAAATCGGATTCGATGCCTCGTTCCACCAGCGCCGTGCGCAAAAACTCGCCGTGGTCACCGCCAAGGAAACCCATCGCGATTGGCTGTTCGCCCAGCGCCTTCAGCACCTTCGCCACGTTCACAGATTTCCCCGCCGCACCGTCCAGCGTGGTCGTGGCGCGATTGACGGCGTCGAGTGCCAGTTTGCGGAAAATCATCACCCGCTGCACGGCGGGCGTGGTGCCGAGGCACAGGATTTTTGACGGATTCATATTAGATGAGCGGGCGAGAGCGGAAATTCAGCCGCCGTCATCGGTCCATCCGAGCACGATAATTTCCGGTCAACTCTCCACCTTCGCATCCATCGTCACGTTCGCCTTGAGCAGGCGCGAAATGGGACAACCGAGCTTGGCCACATTGGCAATACCGAGCACCTGGGCCTTGTCCGCGCCGGGAATTTTTGCCGTCACGTCCAGATGCGACGCCGTCACCGTCCAACCCGCGTCGGTTTTGTCCAGCGAGACCGTGGCCGTGACGGAAATGGCATCGGGCAGGATGCCGGTTTTGCCCAATTCCGCGGAGAACGCCATCGCGAAACAACCGGCGTGAGCGGCGGCAACCAGCTCTTCGGGATTCGTGCCCATTTCGTTCTCGAAACGGGTGCTGAACGAGTAGGGCGTCTCCCGGAGCACACCACTCTCAGTGGAGAGGTTGCCCCGACCATTCTTCAAACCGCCGCGCCAGATTGCCGATGCTTTGCGTTTCATAGATTGTCCTTTAATCCTCGGAACATAAGCTCGCACGAACGCCGGAGAGCCTAGCGCGGGTTCGGGCCAACCTCAAGCACGCCTTCGTCAGGAATAAAACACTTTTTCTTCACAAGCCTGGAGCCGTTTCGCCAGGAATGCCTGCTCGGATTTGATTCCAGCCAGTTGCAGCGACTTGCGGAAATGGCCGGCGGCCGCCTGCCCGTGGTTTAACCGCGACTCGAATTCGCCAAGGACCGCGTGGAGCAGATAATAGGTGTTCAACGCCTCCAAATCCCGGATGGCCGCCAGGGCATCAAGTCCTGCCTTGGGTCCATGAAGATTGGCAATCACAATGGCGCGATTGAGCGCGACCACCGGCGAACCGTCCAGCTCCACCAGCCGGTCGTAAAGCGACAAAATTTGCCGCCAGTCCGTGGACCCATAATCCTGCGCCGTGCAATGGCAGGCAGCGATGCCGGCCTGCAGATGATACACGCTGATTTCCCCGCCGTCCGCCGATTGCGCCAGGTGAAACATTCCCCGCGCGATCATCGGTTGATGCCAGCGCGAACGGTCCTGCTCCTGAAGGAGAAGCAGGTTGCCCTCGCTGTCCACCCGCGCCGGGATGCGGGCGGTGTCCAACAGCATCAATGCCAGCAAGGCATGCGTTTTCGGCCGGTTGCCCGCCGGATGCTGCACCAGTAAATCCGTCAAACGAATGGCCTCCTGACAAATATCCTCGCGCACCAGGCTGTCGCCGCTCGACGCTTTGTAGCCTTCGTTGAACAGGAGGTATAGCGATGGCAACACCCCGTCCAGTCGCCGTCCCAGCTCCGCGCCGATGGGAATCTCAAAGGGAATCTTTGCCTCCTGAATCTTCCATCTCGCCCGCGTCAACCGCTTGGCGATCGCCGCGTCCGTCGTCAGAAATGCCCGGGCAATTTCCGTCACACTGAAACCGCACAGGGTTTTCAAGGCGAGCGCGGCCTGCGCCTCCGCCGGAATGCCCGGATGGCAGCACACGAACATCATCCGTAACGTGTCGTCGGTAATTTCCTGTTCGGGAAAAATCGCGGCATCGGGCGCGGAACCTTCCCGGTCCATCAGGCGGATGATTTCCGCCTCCTTGTCGCGGAAAACCTTTTGGCGGCGGACGACATCCATGGCGAGGTTGCGGGAAGCCCGCATGATCCACGCGGCCGGATTTTTCGGCACGCCGTAGAATGGCCAGGTCTGTAACGCCCGCGTCAGCGCTTCCTGCACCACGTCTTCGGCCAAAGTGAGATGTTCAATCCCGAAAATGCCCGTCAGGGTGGCGACCATTTTCCCCGCTTCATGCCGGAACAGATGCTCCACCACCGCGGAAATTTCCGGCGGTTTACCGTTCGCAACCTGGATTTCTGTCTCCATTCAGCCTCCGGCCATGGCGCCGACAATCAGGAACGGTTCCTCGCCGTTGACGACGGCGTCGGGCAGTCTCGTCTCCGGCGGCTCGAGGGACAAGTCCTCCTTACAGGCAAAAAATCTCACAAACGGCCGACGCTTCAGCGTCCCGTGATCGCGAATTGTTCCGCGCAGGACCGGGTACCGCGTTTCGAGCGCGTCGAGCACGGAGCACACGGTGACCGGATCGGCAACGTCGAGCTCCACGTCCCCGTTGACGCGCGCGAGGTGGCGCAGATGAAATGGCAGCACCACGCGGATCATCGCCGAACCAGAAAGGTAGGGCGCGTCACTCCGTGCGCGCCGTTGCCCAACCTTTTACGAGCGGCGCGCACGGAGTGACGCGCCCTGCCAACGAATCTGCATTTGAATTGATTCGGGTAGTTCATTTCAGCGTTTGTACTTCGACCGAATAAACCGCCGGCAGGTCGCGCACGATGGCGTTCCATGAATTGCCACCATCAGCCGAGGCATAAACCTGTCCGCCGGTCGTGCCGAAATAAATGCCGCATTGGTCCAACTGGTCCACGGCCATCGCGTCGCGCAGGACGTTTACGTAGCAATCCTTTTGCGGCAGGCCTTTCGTGAGCGGTTCCCATTCGTTGCCGCCCGTCCGGCTGCGATAGACGCGCAGTTTGCCGTCCGGCGGATAATGTTCGGAATCGCTCTTGATGGGTACGACGAAAATGGTTTCCGGTTCGTGCGCGTGAACATCAATCGGAAAACCAAAATCGGTCGGCAAATTGCCGCTGACCTCGTTCCACTGCTCGCCGGCGTTGTCGGAGCGCAACACGTCCCAATGCTTTTGCATGAACAGCACGTCCGGCCGGGCCGGATGCAGCGCAATGCGGTGAACACAGTGGCCGACTTCCGCATCCGGGTCGGGCAGTTCATACGGAGATTTCAGCCCGCGCGTAATCGGCTTCCAGGTTTTTCCACCGTCGTCGGTGCGGAAACAGCCGCCCGCCGAAATCGCAACATAAATCCGCTTCTCATTTTTCGGATCCAGCAGGATGGTGTGAACTGCCATGCCGCCCGCGCCGGGCTGCCAGAGATGGCCCTTGGCGCTGCGCAAGCCGGGCAGTTCCTTCCACGTTTTGCCGCCATCAGTGGTTTTGAAAATCGCCGCGTCTTCCACGCCGGCATAAGCCGTGTCCGGATCGGTCAGCGAGGGTTCAACGTGCCAGACGCGCTTGAATTCCCACGGATGCTGCGTGCCATCGTACCATTTATGCGTGCCGGCCTTGCCAGTGTACACAAACTTGTTGCTCTCGCCTTTCGGAAAACCCTCCGGGCTTTTCAATTCGTCCGGGCTGCTGCCGGGTGTGTTCCAGGTCTTGCCGCCGTCGTCAGAACGCTGGATGATCTGCCCGAACCAGCCGCTGGTTTGCGACGCATAAATCCGATCCGGATCCGCCGGCGAACCTTTAACGTGGTAGATTTCCCAGCCCGCGAAATGCGGGCCGCTGACTTTCCAGGTTTTGCGCCGGCCATCCGAGGTCAGGATGAACGCGCCTTTTTTTGTCCCGACGAGAACTCGGATCTTGCTCATGGTATCCTCCGGTTGAGTTATGCGTGAACGGCAGTTCTCCGGGCCTCCGCCTCCGCCAATGATTTCATCTGCGCGAGGCCTTTTTCAAACTGGTCGCCGCACATCTTGTCGCAATCTACGACCAATCCAAACGCCTTGCCGATGAGATTATTTTTGCCGGACATCGTCCACGTCACGATGGTTTGATCGCCAGCGGGCTGAAACGTGAACTCGGCAGTGTTGGTCGCTTTCATCGGCTTTTCGAATTCGAGCCGGAATCGCACCACTTGATTCGGTTTACTTTCGGTAATCGTGCTCCGTCCCTCACCCACTTTGTTGTTGCCCGTCCAGGCGTAACTCGCACCGACACCGGCGGGCGGACCACTATAGGTCATTTTGCAATCAGGGTCCAATCTTCCCCACGGGTTCCACGCCTCCCAATTGCGAAGTTCATTGACGTGGGGAAAAACCTGTTCCGGCAGCGCTGCGATGGTAGCAGACCGTGTGACGCAAAAGTCGGCCGGCCGCGTGGCGACGATGATGAGGAACAACACCACAATAACGGCGAGGCCGGCGAGTATTGGCATGAGCATAATTTCCTCCTTTTGATTTGGTTGGTTGATTGTTCCAATTCTTCTGCAAAATAGTCAAGCGTTGGTGCCGGGTTTCACCCGCAGAACCAGCATGGGCCGGAATACATTCCGATACGACCACGCGAGATAAATTTCCAGGACCAGGACCACAATGCCCGGCGCAATGGTGGAAGGCATGAGGAATATATGGAAGGCGATGATGTTGACGATGACCGGCGCAATCAACGCCAGCGCGAGCGGCACAAAACAGTTCAGCAGGAGCAGCGCGCCGACGAGCGTTTGCGTGCCAAAAATGAGAGGCATCATGTAACCGCTCTTCATGAATCCGCCCATCAGCGCCATGACTCCATCCGGCATAGGGTCCTTGGGCTGTGGGATGAAATGCAGAAATCCATTGAGGCCGAACACAAAAAACATCAGCCCCATCAGGATGCGGGCGATGTTCGGCAGATAACGGGCGGGTGAGTTCATGGTTTGTTCCTGTGCGGTTTGTTGGTGATGATCGGTTGTATTGGCGTTCTGTTCTCCGGTCATGAATCAGCGACTGCGACGTTTGCCGGTTTTCGACCGGCTGGTTCGCAGGCCTGTTTCAATTTTTTGATGTCGAGTTTGACCATTTTGAGCAGGGCGTCCATAACGCGTTGTGCTTTGGCGGCGTCTTTGTTGCTCAGCAGCTCACCCAGAACGGTGGGCACAATCTGCCATGAAATTCCGTATTTGTCCTTGAGCCAGCCGCATTGCACTTCCTTGCCGCCGGCGGAGAGTCTCCTCCAAAAATAATCCACTTCCGCCTGTGTCCGACAGCTTACGACAAATGAGATGGCTTCGGTGAATTTGAAATGCGGCCCGCCGTTGAGCGCCACGAATTCGTGGCCTGCCAACTGGAATTGAACGGTCATCACCGAACCCTTTGGTCGTCCGCTCGCCTTTGCCTCGTTTTCACCATAACGAGCGGTTTTCCAGATCTTCGAATTCTTGAAAATGGAGGTGTAAAACCTCACCGCCGCCTCGGCTTGATTGTCGAACCACAGGAATGGGGTGATCTTTTGCATGACTTTATTTCTGGTTGCGGTCGGGAGGTCTCCCTCCGGGTTTAGCCAGGTATTCCTTGGGCCGGTTCATTTCATCGGTGGTCCAGATGGCTGGACAATAATCATCCACATCACGCCGAAGCGGTCGGCCACCATGCCGAAGCGCGGCGAGAAAAACGTCTTCGTCAGCGGCATCTGCACCTTTCCCCCATCCGCTAGGGCCGTGAATCGCCGGTCCGCTTCCGCTTCCGTGGACACCGTGAGGGACAGGGCAAAACCATCGAAATGTGGTTTTCCCCCACAACGTCCGTCACTGGCCATGATTTGGGTTTCGCCGATACGCAAGTTCGCGTGCATCACCTTGTTTTCGGAACCAGGCGGATGCATGCCCGGCTGCGGAGGTTCCGGGCTGTCCTTGAAGCGCATCAGCATGTCCACCTCCGCACCGAGCGCCTTGCGATAGAACTCAATCGCTTCCTCGCAGCGCCCGTCGAAGAACAAATACGGTCCAACCTGGAGTTTATTTTTGGTCGTGCTCATAATTTTTATCGTCGG
Source organism: uncultured bacterium (assembly GCA_963708305.1). GTDB lineage: Bacteria > Verrucomicrobiota > Verrucomicrobiia > Limisphaerales > UBA11358 > UBA11358. The sequence continues at coordinate 656,611 of CAVPSH010000001.1, forward strand.
ATGGTTTCGAGCCGGCCCTCCCGCCGAATGCGGCGGGAAGGCCAGCGGAGAATTCATGCCGTCGCCTCCGCGAGTTGAGTTTCGGGCAGGGCTTCGCCGGAAAGGGCGCATTGGTCCATGACCGGCCGGACCTCAACTTTGGCGCCATACGGCAGGCCAGGACATTGCTGGGCAATGGCCACCGCCTCATCCAGACTGCCCACGTTCAGCAAAAAATAACCGCCGATGGCCTCTTTGGATTCGGCAAACGGCCCGTCGGCCACGATCCGCCCGTTCTTTCCGGAAACGATTTTACCCTCTCGTTCCAGCGGGTTTCCCGCGACGACCTTGCCCTGTTCGGTCAGTCGCTTGAACCACGCCATCCATTGCTCGGAAACCTTCTGCATTTCTTCCGGCGAAAGGCCTTTGTGCCAGTCAGTTCCACGGAATATCAGCATGTATCCATTCTTCGTTTGTGTGCTCATGATGTTCTTTCGGTTGTGGTTGGATGATTTTCGGTCATTCAATAATACGACGAATGAGAAATTGCAATCAGGACAATTATTTTGCCTTTTCGTTCCTCTCCCACAGGGCGAACGTATTGCCTTCCGTGTCCTGGCAGACCGCGAAGTAACCCATTTGCATCACGGCGGTTTTGGGGAAGCAGACCTTGCCGCCGAGTTTCTCGACCTTCGCCATATAGCTCGTCACTGATGGCACATTGACGTAATTGGTAATGGGCTGTTGCGGATGCATACGCTTCATCATTCCGCCGTCGGGCGAGGCATCCTCGCCACCGGTGTCAATGTGCAGGTAATTTTGCGCTTCGAGGCCCGCCAGGCCGGGAAACGGGCTGATTTTCCAGCCGAACAACTGGTTGTAAAACGTCCGGGCGCGGTCGAGGTTGTCCGCCGGGATTTCGAACCAGATAATACTGGCGGCTGTCTTTTTCCTGGATGTGGTCATGTTCTGCCTTTCGTTCCTTTGTTTTTTTGCCCTTTTCAATAAGACGACGAACGGGCTGAACCGTTCAGGACAATTGCGTGGAAAAATTTCGCGATTCGCCGGGAAATCCCTCACCCGGTACGGGTTGGAACCGGACTTTTGCGTAATCAGGGCAAACGGGCTATATTGATTGCGGCGTGAGGCACGAACCCCCACGCCATTTGTGCAAAATGCGCCTGACTGAAGCAGACCTGAAATTCGTCGTGGAAACCGTGGCGACCAAGCGGCGGGACCATGACCATATCATCGGCCTGGTCCGGGACAAGGACGACCTCCTGGAGCCGATGCTGGAGGACACGAAGCTGGCGGAACGGCTTGTCAACGAGCTGGAAGTCCTCGTACGCATTTCGCCTTACCTGATGTTCACCGTTCTGTTGCGCCGCGTCCGGCGCGACCTCGAAGGCCAGTCCTTCGTGCTCGAACGGGACGCGAACGGGAAACGTATTCCGGTTTTCGAAGCGGCCCAGGCCGGAGAGTTGCTCGGCGACCCGCCGATGCGCGAATATCTCACCGAGATGCTCTGCTCGTTCGTCCGCACGAACATCGCCGTGCTTTACCGGCAGGAAGGCCGCGGCTGGCAAAAACGCAAATTCAGCGACATGGACATGGACGACATGATGGCGTTGTGCCAACTGGTTGAATCGCAACTAAAGCCGCGTTTTTACAAACGCATCGCCGACATCGCGTTGTTTCTTACCGGTATCTATCCCGATCACGCGTCGGCTTTTGTTCGTAAGCCCCGGAGCCAGGACTGGCGTCTGGTGCCCGATTACGAACGGGAAGGCCGGCGCTTCTACACGCTGGCCGCGCGGGAAGCCGAGCCACCCGGACCGGCCTCCGTGCTCGAGCAACTGGCGGAAAAATTCACGCTCGCCCGCGAAGCGTTGAACACCTTGAGCGACCATTACCTGAAACCGCTCCGGTCCCGGTGTTTCAATCAGCCTGAGGCATAAAACAAGTCTGCAGCAACTGCCGGACACCCCGCGCGTGATGGAGAGTAAATTCAGGCTGGAAATCCTGCCGCCGTCTGGCGCGTGAGCCGTTCTGCGCAATATTACATTCTGGATTGCAGCCATCAGCCAACTGCTTCAAGCTTGGTACTTCAGTTCCGGATGATTGAGCGGTGTCCGGCGCCGCCGCGAAGGCGGCGTAATCGCATGAACAGGGTGACCGGCATCCTTCTTCATCACCAACTCCAACTTGAGCTTCTTGAAGTGGCGCGGGCAAATGCCGTGCGAAATCGGGTTGAGATTAGTGCCCGGCTCTACGCCACGCCTCTTTGGTTTGCACCAGGCACAAACCGCCACGCGCAACGGAAATTCACTTTGTAAAGGGTCGATCATCAACGCTTGAGTTGTTATCAGTGAACGCCCGTGGTTTGTCCACAAAATTGTTGCACTGATAAACGCAATTCGTGCAAGAGAGACAGTCACCCACCGTCAAATCACCAGGGACACTTGAAGCTTTTCCCCGGAATTTTTTTGGTCGCATCAATGTCTGGCTTGCTGACGGCCGCAATTTTGCTCATCATGGCAACCGACCGTTGCTCCTGGCGATCAACCCAAAAAATGATGATGTGTTGAAGCTGCCTTCACAAGCTGCCTTATCCCGGCGGTATCGCGTCGAGTTGATTACCGCGGAATCCGAGGCCTCGCGCTTTGTTCGTCACCGGCGCTTGATCCGGTTTCCGCAGCTCACAATGCCACTGTTGGCGGGTTGCACGCCAAACCACTGGGAGGTGAGCCACACGGATGAGATCGTCCAGCGCGTGGATTTCGACAAGCGCGTGGATTTGGCAGGCATCACCGCGAACACACCAGCCGCCCCGCATGCTTATTCCTTGGCCGGGGAATTTCGCCGGCGCGGTGTGCCGGTCGTGATCGGCGGACCGCACGCGACGCTGCTGCCCGGGGAGGCGGTGGAACATGCCGACGCGGTGGTGGTTGGCGAAGGCGAGCTGGTCTGGCCCGAACTGCTGGCGGACGTTGAGCGCGGCGAACTCAAACGCATTTACCAATCCTGCGCCCTGCCGGATTTGAAAAACATGCCGGCGCCACGCTGGGATTTGATCAAGGGCCGCGTGTATGGCAAGGGCGTCACCATAGCCACACGCGGCTGTCCGTTTGCGTGCGACTATTGCACGGTTCCCCGGATGTATCAGCGCCGTATGCGCTATCGGCCCGTGGGCGAAGTCGTGGACGAAATCCGGCGGATGCCCGGGCGCGCCCTCGTCCTGTGGGACGATAATATCGGCGCCAACCGTGGCTACGCAAAGGAACTGTTCGCGGCCATCGCGCCGTTGAAACGTTGGTGGACGAGCCAATGCACCGCGGACGTTGCGTTCGACGACGAGTTCCTGTCGCTGGCGGCTGGCAGCGGATGCAAAGCGCTGTTCCTGGGACTGGAAACGATTTCCCAGGCGAGCTTGAACTTCGCCAACAAGCGGCACAACCGCGCAGACGAATATCGCGAAGTCATCCGGCGTTTTCACCATCAGGGCATGGCGGTGCAGGCCGGCGTCGTCTTCGGATTCGATCATGACGACCGTTCGATTTTCCGGACGACGGTCGAGTTTTTTCGCTCGGCCGGGCTGGATTCCGCCACGGTGAGTGTGTTGATTCCCTTTCCCAATACTCCGCTGTTCAAGCGGCTCGAGGCGGAGGGACGGATCCTCACGCGGGACTGGTCAAAGTATAACGGCAAGAAAGATGTGGTCTTTCAGCCGGCGATGATGTCGCCGCGCGAGCTGTTGATGGGCATGGAATGGGCGTCCAGGCAGTTCTATTCCCTGGGTTCCATCATCGAACGCATGGCCCGCTCACGCACAGGCCTGTGGTGGAATATTCCACGAAACGCGGGCTATCACCTGGCTCTGCGAAATTTTGGCAACGCGGGCTTCAATCCGGAATGCGTTCCGGGAGGGCAAACCGGCGGCCCGCAGGAACTGGAGACGATCCATGCCGTGATGAACCAGCACGGGCTGATTCCCGCCACGCCGCGGAAATAAGATCGCGAGAAAATTCGGGCTGGAAATTTCTGCCACCGCCCGGCGCGTGAGGGCAGCAGGATGGCAGTTGTTCGTCTCGTTTAGCGGCCGACCAGCTTTTGCAGGTGTTCCGGGTAGCGCGCGCCCTGAAGCGTGATCTTATCGGAGGAGGCGTTGATTTCACGGAGATCGTTTGGCGTCAGTTCGACGGAGGCGGCTCCGAGGTTTTCGAGCAGGCGCGGCAGCTTCGTCGTTCCGGGAATCGGCACGATCCACGGCTTCTGCGCCAGCAGCCAGGCCAGCGCGATTTGGGCGGGTGTCACCTTCATTCGCGCGGCGATTGAGTTAAGCAGATCGACCACGGCCTGGTTCGCCTTGCGGGCCTCTGGCGAAAACCGCGGCACGATGTTCCGAAAATCGGTGGCGTCGAATTTGGTGTTTTCGTCGATCTTACCCGTGAGGAACCCCTTGCCGAGCGGGCTGAAGGGCACGAAGCCGATCCCGAGTTCCTCGAGCGTCGGCATGATCTCCACCTCCGGCTCCCGCCAAAACAGCGAGTATTCGCTCTGCAGTGCGGTGACCGGCTGGACCGCGTTGGCGCGCCGGATGGTTTTCGCACCGGCTTCCGAAAGGCCGAAATGCTTCACCTTGCCGGCCTGAATCAATTCTTTCACCGCACCCGCCACGTCTTCGATGGGCACGTTCTCGTCAACGCGGTGCTGATAGAACAGGTCGATGACATCGGTTTTGAGCCGCTTGAGCGAGGCTTCCGCGACTTCCTTGATGTGGGCGGGCCGGCTGTCCAGGCCGTCCATGCGCTCCCCGTTCGGCCCGATTTTAAACCCAAACTTCGTGGCGATCTTCACCCGCCCGCGAAAGGGAGCGAGGGCCTCGCCCACGAGTTCCTCGTTCTTGAACGGACCGTAGATTTCCGCGGTGTCGAAGAAGGTGACGCCGTTTTCGACCGCCGAGCGAATCACCGCGATCATCGCCTGCTTTTCGCCTGCCGGGCCGTAGCCGGAACTCATGCCCATGCAGCCCAGCCCGAGTGCCGAGACTTCCAGATTACTTTTTCCAAGTTTGCGCTTTTGCATAATTGAATCCCTCTTTCAGTTAAATGTTGAAGCGAGTTTACATCACGTGGGCGCGTCTGTCGCCTGTGGTCTTTCAGCAACTGTTGTGGGATTGCTTAAAATCCGCAGCCGCTGCCGGACATCCCGCGCATGATGGAGATTGCGAAAAATACGGGTTGGAATTCCCGCCGCCGCCCGGCGCGTGAATACAAATCTAGTTCCATTCCGGCCAAAGCTGGAGCCCGCGAAGGTATCCTTCGTTAAGCGCCAAAGGCAATGGCACGAAAACCACCAGCCAGACAAACATCACCATCAAGCGCGGATGACCTTTCAGGAAATAGCGTTCCACCAGGATGCCGACCGCTTGAAGGAGGAAGTAAACCATCATCGTGCCGAAGAGAATTCTGCCTGTGACACAGTAAAGCGGGACGTTAATCACGCATTCGTGCACGATGCCGGAAGCCGCAAAGACCAGGAACAGCGCGAACAGGGGGCGACGGCGTAATCGGCCGAAGATGACGTAGCGAGACCAGTCGCTGAACCATAGATTCCATCGGTTGCCCCAAAAATCCGCAATGCTCCGCGCAGCCCACGGACGGCAATGCAGCGCGGGAAGCAGGCAACCACCAGGCAGCAGGAACAGGTTCATAATGGCAACGAGCGATTCTCCGATCAGAAGCAGAAGTGGCACGGCAAGATAGCTCAGGAGAATTCCGTGAATTTGAAAACCACGGACCAGTTGCCAATAGACCCAATAACTCAACACCACAGCGACAAACAGCATCAGGATTCGCAGCGCCACCGGCCCGGCGCCGGTTGCCCGTTGCAAGCGCAAGACCGAGTTGGGCGAAAACAGCACCCACGACATGGCTCTTCGCTTTATTTCACGCTTGGCCGGCAGCAGCAACGCCACCAGCTTCATAACGAATGACATCACTGCCAGCGCGAGCAGGATAAACACGGTCATCTGCCAGTTGGGATTGTCGGGTAACATCATCGGTTGCGGAACTTACTTGAGCGGCGCGATTACATCCAGTCCACGGTGACGCGCTGGTGGCCGTCTGCAAAGACCCGCAGCAACCGCAGGACATCCCGCGGGTGATGGAGATTGCGAAAAAGTTCGGGCTGGAATTTCCGCAGTCACCAAATGCGTAGTAGTTGTCACCTCTTCGTTTGAGGTGTCGCAACTAAGGTTTTGAGGAATTTTACGAAATCAACAGCGAAGGAGAAGATTTCTCTTCCAACGATTTGCAAATCGCGCCCTTCTATTCGAAAGACAGCCGCAGCCTTTTTATATCTTTCGCCTTTACGGTGCGCACTGCCTGCCCTGAGGTCTTGCAAGTCTCGCAGAAATTGAATGTGCGACTCGAATCCTGTAATTTTGCGATGCTCAAACCACCGCCCCAGTTTGCTTATACCTTTTTCATCCTTTGGCCCTTGAGGAGGACCCTGCACCAATGCGTGTTCGTTGAGCGAATCAACCAACACCTTCGCCAGAGAAAGAACCTGGCCGTCGAACTCGGCCCTATTATCTGCGAGCGGCACGCGCAATGTTTGAAAAACGTGTTCGTCCTCACCACGGAGCGGCAGAAAAAGCGGCCAACCTTTTTGCTTTTCCCAATTTGAGTTCACATGCGGGTAGAGGTGCTTGAAAACCAAATCTGGCATTCGTGGGTCAGCGAACCAGCCTTGAATATTTCGCGTGTAGCTCGTTTTGCTGATGCCACCCTCAGGGGGAATATTGTGGTGTTGCCAATGAAGCCGTTCCTCTTCCGCGAGGTCGCGGCCCAGATCGCCCAGCCAAACGATAACGCGGTCTGGCAGGTCATTATCGATTCGGATTGACCAAAGTCCCCCGCAACGAATCAGTGCGTCCTCGACCGAATACTTCTGCGGATTGTCGTAGTATTTTTGCAGCACTTCACGACGGAAATGGACGGGCGTGAGATAGTGTGGTGCATCTGGGTTCTTCCCGAAGTAATTGGCAAGCTTCTCATGATCGCAGGTATGGCGGATCGGTTCTCCTTTGTCATTCAACCCAATGATGAAATCGCAATAGCTTTCCTTGCCGCGACTAGCAAGGGGCGCTTCCTTGAGTCTGCTTGGACATCGAATTAGTCCTTTACCGAGCAAACGCGAGAAGGCATTCCGTTCACCCATCGAGAAAGTGTCTTTGCGAACCCCAAGCGAATAAAACAGGTTGGCTCGCTTTTCGTTGACTTCATGCTCGAGCAAACCGAGTTGGTCCAGTGTTTCGGTTGTGCTGGCAATACCATCGAAGAATAGCCCGAGATGCATCTGTTTCGCGGCAAGATATCGCAAGACGTAGGAAATTTTGATTTCACAATTCAAATCTGTGATGCGCGCGACCTCTTCGATATCACCATTCAAATTGCAGGCCAGATACGACTTGCTCTTGGCGTCGTAGAATAGATTTAGGAAAAGGCAAAACTCCTGAGACAGTTCGAGATGGGTTGGCCAATTGTTGTGATAGCTACGATACAAAATCAGGGGCTCGACTCCGGAGTTTCCGCCAAACCGTTCATATCCAAGTTTCCGGCGTTTGCCATCAAACGATTCCCAGACTGACGGCCCGCCATCACCCACACGGAGATCCCAGCCAGCGTCTTCAAAGAATTTCTTTTCGTAGTTTTTCGGGATTAAAGCGCAATAGAGCGAGAGATGGTCATGAACGTTGCCGCCAAGGGCACATACAGTTAGCCAAGGGCCACGCAGCAACTGCTCTTCGACGAAGCGGCGGCGTTCTTCCTGCAGGAGAATGGATTTTGGCGATTGAGATGCAGCCATTCGACAAAGTCAGTTTATAGAGTTCCTTGAAAAAGCGCGTCAATTTTCTTCCGTGTGGCCTCATCCATTTTAATCAATGGCGGCCAGCCGCGCTTGTGCCTTCGCCGGGGTCCTGCGGAGGCGGCATCTTTATGGTTGGAGAAATGTAAATGAATTCGAATTCCGCATGCAAACTTAATCGGTTTACAGCCCGGCTGCCAAAGCCGGGATATCCATCGCCGAGCCGTCTAAATTCAGTTTGATGACCGTTGCCAGCGGATCGCGTTTCTCCGGAAGATGGAGAATAAATTTCCCATCAGCCGTCTCCGATTTAATTTTGCCGCCGCCGAGCACGGACGCCGATTTAATTTTGCGCGGCAGAGCGGGCAGTTCAATTCGGTCACCGTCCGCTTTCAATATCTGAACATAAACCGAATTGCCTTTGCGCGTGCTGGTCATGGCCGGCGTTGGCTTCCACGGACCGCCGCGCGTGCCGTAGATGCTTTCGCCGTTCACTTCCATCCACGCGCCGACCTGTTTGAGCACTTCGATCTGGCGCGGTTCGATGCGGCCGTCCGGCATGGGGCCGACGTTGAGCAGCAGATTGCCGTCACCACCCACGACCCGGCAAAGGATGCTCACGACTTCAGCCGGTGATTTCAGCTTGTCGTTTGGTTTCCACGCCCATTGCTGGCAAATCGTCATGCACGTTTCCCACGGACGCTGGTCATCGTAAGCGCCGATTTGCTGCTCGGGCGTGTAATAGTCCGCGTTCGGACTCAGGATGCGCCGGTTGCTTTGATTCACGCCGAGGTCGAGCCGGTTATCAATGATGATTTCCGGCTGCAATTTTTTGACGAGGGCGTAAGTACTGGTCTGGTCATAAACCGCCTCGCGTCCGTCGAAGTCAAACCACATCATGTCAATCCTGCCGTAGTTGGAAAGCAATTCGCGGATTTCGCCCTGCATCCGCTTGACAAAGTCCCCGTTCCGCTCCGTGCGAAAATCCGGGTCGCGCCAGTCCATCGGCGAAAAATACCATCCGATCCGCAGTCCGTCCTGGCGCGCGGCTTGTGACAATTCCGCGCAGAGGTCGCGCTTGAATGGGGTGGCGGTGATGTTGTAACCGTCCACTTTGGAATCCCACAGCAGAAAGCCGTCGCAGTGCTTGGCGGTCAGCACGATGTATTTCATGCCGGCCATTCTGGCGACACCGGTCCAGTCAGCGGCGTTGAAATTCGTCGGTTTGAATTCCTTGTAAAGATTGTCGTAGACCGCGACCGGCGTCGGGCCATGGTTCGGACACTTCGGATTCGAGTTGGCGCGCGACCAACTGATTTCCCTGCCGGTCAACGTCACCGGGCCATAGTGGATGAACATTCCGAACCGCGCCTCGCGCCACCATCGGATGCGCGTGGTAGCGGCATTCGTGTCAGCAGTGACAACGGCCGTTTGTGCCAGGGCGAAATTGGCAACGACCAGCAGGACGGCGAGCAGCAGGAATTTTTTCACGGGAACTAACCGAGTAATTTTTCCACCTGCGTCTTCATAGTTTCCTTTTTCGTTTCTCATGGTTTTATGCCAGGCCAGAGGTGGAGCACTCGAAGCATTCCTTCGTTAAGCACCAACGGTAACGGCACGAAAACCACCAGCCACACGAATGTCATTATCAAGCGCGGATGACCTTTCAGAACATAGTGTTCCCATAAAATACCAACGGCTTGAAGAAGGAAATAGATCATCATCGAGCCGAAGAGTGCCCTGCCCGTGACGAAATAAAGCGGCACATTGATGACCCATTCGTGCAGGAGACCGGAAAAAGCGAACACCAGCAGGAGCGCAAACACCGGCCAGGAACGCAGTCGTTGAAAAACGAGGTAACGAGACCAATCACTGAACCACAGATTCCACCGGTTGCCCCAAAAATCAGCGACACTCCGGGCCCGCCATGGACGATTGTGAACGGAGGGAAGCAGCCGGCCGCTGGGCAACCAGAGCACGGTCATGAATGCCACGAGCGTTTCGGACATCAGCAGCAGGATTGGCGCGGCACAATAGCTTAGGGCAATTCCCCGGATAAACCCGGCGCGGACCAACCACCCGAAAATCCAGTAGCTCAAGACGAGTGCACCGAACAACAGCGCGGCTCGAAGCAGCACCTTGCGGATGGTCACTATCGGTTGCAACCGCCGGTGTGAAGCTGGTGAAAGCAGCAGCCAAAATGAGAGGGGTCGCTCCACTTGGATGGTGACCGGCAGGAACAACACGACCAGCTTCATCACAAATCCCATCACCGCCAGCGCGAGCAGGAAAAACACGGTCATCTGCCAGTTGGGATCGTCCGGCAACATCATCGGTTAAGGAACTTACTTGAGCGGCGCGCTTACAGCCAGCCCAAGGTGGCACGCTGGTGGCCGTCTGCAAAGACCCGCAGCAACAGCAGGACATCCCGCGCGTGATGGAGATTGCGAAAAAAATCGGGCCGAAAATTTTGCCGCCGCCCGGCGCGTGATAGAACTGCAGTTTAAACGAGTTCGGCTTCAAAACGCCCAAGCTTCTCGCGGCGAACATCCAAGGCTGGCAGCTTCAATTTGCACTCGCTCGGGAAACTCGCTGTATGTCCGACCATCGAGCGATCTGCCGGTTGTGGACTTTCTGACGCCGCCCCATTGCTTGAAGAAGAAAGCCACGCCTTCCGCACGACATTGTGCGCGGATGCTACGCACCCATGTCGCTTCCATCGGGCGAGCGCCCGGGCCGCTTTCGCCACCGACGATAACCCAACTGATGCCTTTGAGCTTGATCGCGCCGAGATTTTCAAGAAGTGGTTCGACTGACAGGAAACGAACTTTGGCCGGAGCTTCGCGTAGCAAGTCAATCCGTGGCAAACCATGCTGGCGATTTTCAACGCTCACGCCCCACCAGATGTGATTCTGCTCTGCGGCAAAACGAAGTTTGCCCTGCAACAAGTTTTGCAGACGATCAGCCCGTTTGGTGAGAATTTGGTAGGTATGCCAGTTTGCGGCCGACCATCACGCGAGCGACCGAGACGATGTAATCATCCGGCACGTCCTTGTGGAACAAGGTCGCTCATCGAGTTGACGAAAATCATGCGGGAAGTTCCCCAGCGGAGCGGGTCGCCGAGTTTGTCGGGAACGAGGCGCAGGTCAAAGCCAAACTCAAACGGATGGCCGGGCACGCCGCGAAAGCGTTCGGCGAACGTCTCGGCGTAGCAATGCAGACAGCCGGGGCTGATCTTCGTGCATCCGCGAACCGGATTCCACGTTGCGTCTGTCCACTCGATTTTAGATTTGTCGCTCATTTGCCGGTCACGCGATTACGATACTTGTTAAAGATGTGTTCTGCAATTTTGTTGCCGGTCGAATTGTGAGAGGCAAACAAGAGGTAGTAAACAACCGCACCACGCGTGTTGCACATCGGAAGCGGTTTGGGAACAAATTTGAATCCTGCTACATCTTTCAGACGCTTGCAGTATGCTTCAACAACAGCCTCGTTACCCGCCTCCTTTTCCTCCATTGGGCCGAACAGGCCTTGGTCGGTTCGATACACAGCCTGCCGCCAAGAATCATCACCCCAGAATGCTGTCATTCTCTGAGCCTGATCCGGCGTGACGGCATCGGGATTATTTTTTAGAGCGTTCATGTTCGCATCCATGATCATGAAGTTCAGAAAGATTTCGATGCTCTTCATCTTTCCGGCTGTTTGAACAACTTCCCAATTCGGGTTCAGCTTGTAAGGATCAAGCAGACATAAAGCACGGCGATAATCTTCGAAGCGACATTGTGGAAATACGTCTTTGAGCAACACTTCGTTGCAGTCACCTTGGTAAACTGTGACGGACTTGTCTTCACCCATTTTGCGGAGACGTTCGACACGGTCCTCGCGCATTTCAACAAAGTGATAGTGTGAAAACCGTGGTTCGATGGCCAAAGCCCGCGCCGGGCTACCTTTAATTACTTCACCGCTTTTCTTGGAAATGTGCGCACCAGCACCGGCGAATCCATCAATGTAAGCAACGTGCCTGATGTAGGGCTGTGATTTGAGGATTTTTGCATACTCCTTCGCATAATCCTGAAGAATCTGGAGTTTCATTTCCGTCCAGTTGCCAACGACGTCAAGATGTTCAGGATTTTCTGTCATTTTAGATTACTTTACCAAAAAGCTTTTCCACCTTCGCCTTCACCGCCTCATCCATCTTGATGAGCGGCGGCCAGGCGCGCTTGTAGCCTTCGCCGGGCAATTTCTTCGTCGCGTCAATGCCGAGTTTGCTGCCGATGGCCATTTCGGTGGTCGCGTGGTCGAGCACGTCGGCCGGGCCTTTGGTAAAAATGCTGTCGCGTTGCGGGTCGGTGTTGGCGCAGAGGCGGAACAGGACTTCGCTGGTGTTGTGCACGTCCACGTCGTCGTCCACCACCACGATGTATTTGGTGAACATCATCTGGCCCATGCCCCACAGGCCGTGCATGATTTTGTAGGCCTGCATCGGGTAGGTCTTCTTGATGCTCACGAAAACGAGGTTGTGAAACACGCCTTCCGCCGGCAGCGCGATGTCCACGATCTCCGGGAAGTTCATTTTGAAGATCGGCAGGAACAATTTCACGCTCGCGCTGCCGATGTAAAAATCCTCCATCGGCGGCATGCCGACAATCGTCGCCGGATACACCGCGTCCTTGCGGTGCGTGATGGCGGTGACGTGAAAGACCGGATACGGCTCGGGCAGGGTGTAATAGCCGGTGTGGTCGCCGAACGGCCCTTCCTCGCGCAGCGGTTCGTTCGGATCCACGTAACCTTCGATCACGAAGTCCGCGTTGGCAGGGACTTCGAGGTCGTTGGTCTCGCATTTGACGAGTTCGACGGATTTTTTGCGGAGATAACCCGCCAGCAGGAATTCATCGAGCCCATCGGGCAGCGGCGCGGTGGCGGCGAAGGTGAACACGGGGTCGCCGCCGATGAAGATGCTCACGGGCATGCGCGTGCCGGTTTCGTAATAACGGCGACCATGGCGCGCGCCGACTTTCTGGAGCTGCCAGTGCATGCCGGTGGTGCGGTCATCGTAAATCTGGATGCGATACATGCCCACGTTGCGCTCGCCGGTGTCGGGGTCTTTGGTGACGACGCAGGGCAGCGTGATGAAACGTCCGCCATCGAGCGGCCAGCATTTTTGAATGGGAAGATTGAGCAATGTAGGACAGGCGTCGCGCCTGTCTCTAACATGGTCTTGTGAGGAAGATGGAGACAGGCTGGAAGCCTGTCCTACGCTTGGCGCCTTCGGCCACGTCTCCGTGCGTGTTGGTGGCGCATCGAATTTATGAATCACTTCCTTGCACGGCCCGTCCTTCACCAGCTTTGGTTTGGCGTGGCGCAAATCAAGCGCCTGGCCGAGCAGTTTGATGGCTTCGCGAAGACTGGTCGGCGGCTTGGCTTTCATCAGCGAACCGAGTTCGGCGGCGACTTCGTCCACGGAATCTGCGCCCATACTCATGGCCATGCGTTTGCAGCGAACCCATCGTGTTGATGGCGAGCGGAAACGGGCGAGACTTCGCCATTGACGGTCGGTTTTTCGAACAGCAGCGCTTTGCCGCCGTCTGGCGATTTCATTTCGCGGTCGGCGATTTCGGTGATTTCCAGTTCGGTGGCGACGGGCTGGGTAATGCGCTTGAGTTCACCGGCGCGGTCGAGTTGCCCGACAAAATCGCGGAAGGATTCAAAAGCCATACGCAGGCAAAACTGGCAGAATACCCACTGAATTGCAGTTTATTTTTCACTTGAACAAAGTTTCGCCCGGTCTATTAATTAATGTATGAAGGAAGCACTGCTAATGTTCATGGGGCTGGTCGGAATTTCACTACTGACTGGTTGCCGGTCCCCTGAATTTGCCTACAACACGCCGCCCGCGAGTCTGGACCCTACCGGACCAAGTATCGTCTTGCTGCCACTGACTGACAGTCGCGACAACCACGACGCGGACCGCGTCTTTAACAAAGGCTATCTGGTGGACATGCAAACCGCGATCGGGCGGGAACTTGAAAGCATGAGATTATTCAGCTCCGTGACGGTGGCAAATGATCCGGCGCATGTTGCCACCGCCGATTATCAAGTCACACCAACGCTGCGGCGATTGGATTCGGAATTGCCGCATCACACTGCTGTGCACTCCGAAAAAGCCGTGGGGCACACGCTCAATTTTGTCGTCGGCGGCGTCACCGGAATTCCCGTGGGAAGTCTGTTCATGCTCGGCGGCACGCCCGTGTGCGGCAATTCGGCGTTCGATTTCGCCGTCCGGCGCGCGGCGGACCAAAGATTGTTGCTCAACGCGACTTATTCCGGAACCGTCACCAACCGTGTCAAAAAATCTGAGTGCGACAAGGCTCAAACAAAAGCGACGGTGATGCTGGCTGCGTTTCAAACCACACAGGCGGAATTCAAAGATGATTTGCTGAAACAAGTTCTCCAGGACAAATACGCCAAGCTGGCGCCAACGCCTGCGAAGAAATAGTCAAGGCGACCTGGCTATCCTCCAAAACCATACACGCGAGGCGGCACAAAACAGCACCGCTGGCAATGCGGCGCTGAAAAACGAAATCAATCCGCCATCTTGGCCGCGGCGGGCGCAGGTTCCAGTTCAACCCTTCGCCAGAAAAACCATAACGCGACACCGACCGCCGTGCCGCCCAGGTGTGCCAGGGAAGAAACGTTGCTGAACCCGGCGATTTGGTCATGTGCGCCCCAGAATTGCAGGAGCAGCCAAAGCAGGAACGCGCACCATGCCGGAAATTGCATCCATTTGAAGTAAACGTAGTAATAACGGAACAAAATACCGAGTTTGGCATGCGGAAATTTGCAGGCGTAAAACGCAATCAATCCCGAAATCCCACCGCTGGCTCCGATACAGGGCATTTCGCCCCGGGGATCAAACGCGATATGCAAGAAATCCCCCACGAAGGCCGCCAGAAATACCAACAGCAACCAACGTTTCGGCCCGAGATAATTCTCAACGTGGATTCCGAAAATGATCAGAAAATAGAGATTGCTGACCAGATGAATGATTCCACCGTGCAAAAAAAACGAGGTTAGAAAAGTCAGCCCGCCGTATCGCCAGGCCTCGTCGGGAATCATCCCAAAATTTCGGGTGATATTGTCCAAATCAAAGAAACCCCAAATACTGACGGCGGCGATCAGCAGTGAAAGCGACAGGGTTGCCAGCGGCGCGCGGGACAACGGATCGGAGTCCATTTCAACCGGCAACCCCAATACCGCCGGCACGATTTTCCAGTTGGCATCCGGTTCGGGATCTTCTTCCTGCGCCTGTTTGGCCATTTGTTGGACTTTGTAAATGGCCAGCGCTTCACGCGCCGCCTGAGGTAAATCGGCTTCATTGACCTCACAGGGGTCTTTGGGTTTCGGCGGAGGAGGAATGGATTCGTATTCCGGCGTGTCAAACCAGATAAATTCGCAGCGGGTGCAAATACCAAATTTTAACAGGTGGCCCGCGATGCCTATGGATTCCTCGGTCATACCTCGCGAGCAAATCGGACAGGACCGGCCACCCTTGCCGGCGAGATTGATTGCGCGTGACCAAATCGCTGATACCCGTTCATTGCCAATAAGCTTGCGCAGCAGCGCCACGCTTATGGCTCTTCCACCACAAGAATCACAACTCCAAATCAAACCGACCTTGCCTTGCTTGCGAGTCAGAATGCTTCCGCAATTTGGGCAGGTGAACATGGTTTTGGTTCTCGTTCATTTCGGCAACAGCTCGGCGACCAGCGCGCGTTCTTCCTTCAATTCGTTCACCGTGGCGTCAATTTTGCCGCGGCTGAACTCATTGACCGGCACGCCTTGGACAATTTCCAGTTTCTGGCCGTTGCTGCGGACCGGGAAGGAGCAGATCAAACTCTTCTCAATGCCGTAGCTGCCGTCGGAACAAACGCAGACACTGTGCCAGTCACCGGCGGGCGTTGGGGTAATAATGGAACGGACGCTATCCACGACGGCGTTCGCGGCACTGGCGGCGCTGGAGGAACCGCGCGCCTTGATGATGGCCGCGCCGCGCTGCTGGACGGTCGTAATGAATTCGCCCTTGAGCCAGCCTTCGTCAGTGATAACGCCCGTGGCGGGTTTGCCGTTGATTTTGGCATTGTAAAAATCGGGATATTGCGTCGCGGAATGGTTGCCCCAGATGGCGACGTTGCTGACGGCGGTGATGTCCACACCGGCCTTTTTCGCAAGCTGCGCCCTGGCGCGATTTTCATCGAGACGCGTCATGGCAAAGAACCGGTCGCGTGAAATATCGGGCGCGTTGTGCATGGCGATAAGACAATTGGTGTTGCAGGGATTGCCGACGACGTGAATGCGCACGTCGGCTGCGGCGTTTTTTTGAATCGCCTTCCCCTGCCCGATGAAAATCCTGCCGTTGATGCCGAGCAAATCCTTGCGTTCCATGCCGGCCTTGCGCGGCACGCTGCCAACGAGCAACGCCCAGTTCACGTCACGGAAACCTTCGTCCAGATTCGCCGTCGGCACGATGCCTTTCAGCAGCGGGAAGGCGCAGTCGTCGAGTTCCATGACCACGCCGCCGAGCGCGGGCAACGCGGGTTCAATTTCAATCAGATGGAGAATGACGGGCTGGTCCGGGCCGAACATCGCGCCGGAGGCGATGCGGAACAGGAGGGAATAACCGATTTGGCCGGCGGCGCCGGTGACTGCGACTCGGATGGGTGTCTGGCTCATAACAAAATGGGCCGCGATTATAGGTGTCGCCGTCAATCCGGCGCAAGCGCGGAACCGTTTTTTCCTCCTCGTTCTCGTCCTCGTCCTCGCCGGCGCTTTCGATAACGAGGACGAGGACGATTTATTCTTCAACTCGTGTGTTCTTCCGTTACATCAAATCGTTCGAACAGTTTGCCGAGCAACATCACGCCAAAACCCGCCTCCACCGCCACGACCACCGCTGCCGCGAGCGAGGCCGGCAGTACGGCAGCAACCGGACCGATCGTGAAATTCAGCAGAAAAAAGACGCCGGCAAATGCGGCGGCGGCCGGCACGAGCGCCAGCACCAAAACCAGTAACTGGCCTAACGCAAAAATCAGCCGCTGGCCGGTGGCTTCGACGCCTCGCGGGCTGTCCTTGCCGGTCTGAATCCACGACGGAAAGAGCAGCACGGCGGCGTTAGGGATGAGCAGCAGGAGCATGTCCAGCAGCGGCAGCGCCACCGCCGCGCCAAGGGCAATGGCCAGGAACAGGCTTTCCAGTTTGAAGGGCAGATAAAAAACCAGTCCGGCCCCAATCAACAACAACAGCCATTGGAACACCACCAGCGCAGCCACCGGCGCGAGGATTTCGCCCAGGGCAATCTGCCAGCCGCGCAGAGGAAAGGTCTTGAGCACGTCCGCCAGCGGCAGGTCGCGCCGGAAATCCAACCGCAGAATTTGCGGCCCTAACAGCAGCGAATAAGCCAGGATGATGGCGATAAAAATTCCCACCACGAAGGAAAGATTCCGGTTAAGCCCGCCATGTCCGAAGCTGAAACACAACACCACCACAATAACGATGAGCGCCACCCACAGGCGCGGGGAAAAAACCTGGCCGACGCCAATGAGATTTTTCCAGAGAAACGCCGTGGCGGGCGGGCCGGAGGCCGTCAGAGGGAACCACGGGCGTTTCGCCTTATGCTTCTTCCGCGCGCCCTGCCAGTTGCCGGCCCGGACGGCGGCAAGGCGGGTGGCGAGTTTTTGCGAGGCTTCCACCGACGCTTCCTCGAACGCCACGTCCGAATAGATGACCCACAGGTAGTGAAGCAGAAAAATCAGCAACACCGGAGGCAGCGCGACCAGAAACGCCATGGCATCCGGGGCGAGGAACGGCCGCACGACCAGCCGGAAGGGGTAAAGCAAATACAAAGCGGGGCCGGCGGTCAAAACGCGCTGCAAATAATCCAGCGCCGAACCGAAATCGGTGATGTTGGCGGAATTCAATTGCGGCATGGTCTGTTTTGCCCAAATCCAAACGACGACGACCATCGCGCCGGCCAACACCACAACGAACAGCCGCCGGAGCCAATTGGAGATGCCGCGATCCAGCAGCATCGTCCGGGCAAACGAAGAACCCAGGAAATGAAGGTTCAGCGTCGAGAGAATGAGCCACCAGCCGAGCGCATGGATCCAGGCGTGGCCGCCAAACCGCCGGGAAACCAACGTCAGCAGGAGTACACTGAAAAAAATCCGCAACTGGGAACGCAGGAGTTTGAAGTGAATCAGCATGCGCCGGGTGACGGGCGCGGGGAACAGGAACGCCACTTCCGCCTCGGTGAAGGTCAACGCCGCGCGTTCATGCGGAATAATCCAGGCCAGCAATATGATGATGAAAAGCACGAGCGCGCCGAGCAGTTCCAGCAACAGCAGATGCCCCGGCGGGAACGCCAGGTTTGCCGCTCGCCGGCGGTCCGATGCCGAAGCCGACCGAAGAGATAACGGAAAAAATAACAGTAGAAATAGAGTCCGCCGACGATGGCGCCGATGAGGTATTTCGGCTGTTTCAGCCGCTTGAACCGGCTGACCAGCCGGTTCCGGAACGTGTGGTATTGCAGATAAAGCAGCGCGGAGACCATGGCTCAATTCAGTGTGGCAACGGCGGAGGAGCCGCACCGGCATTGGTTTCACTGGTGGCCCGGAAGAAAATTTCCTCGAGATTGGCGTCACCGGGTTGTTCGGAAAATTTTTGCGTGATTTCCGCCAGCGTGCCGTCGGCGATTTTCCGGCCGTTCTTTAAAATCAGGATGCGCGAGCAGATTTCCTGGACCAGGTGCAACAGGTGCGAACTGATGATGATGGCCGCGCCATCGCGCGCCCGTTTCAGGATGGAATCCTTCATCCGCCGGATGCCGAGCGGATCCAGGCCGGTCAACGGTTCGTCGAAGTAAATCACCCGGGGCGAATGCAGCAGGCCGCAGGCGATGGCGAGCTTTTGCTTCATGCCGCGGGACAATTCGCCGGGCAACGCATCCTGCTTGTTCGCAATTTCAAGCTCCTCCAGCAATACGCGGCCGATGCGTTCGTAATCGGCAACCTGGTAGATCCGCGCGACGAAATTCAAGTGCTGCCAGACGGTGAGATAATCAAACAGGCGCGGTTCATCGGTAAAAAAGGCGAGTTGTTTCTTGGCGGCAATCGCATCGTGGACAATGTCATGACCGCCAACGCGCACGGTGCCGCGCTGGGCGGAATAATGCCGGCGAGGCACCGCAGGGTGGTGGTCTTGCCCGCGCCGTTCGGACCGACGAGGCCCAGCACTTCGCCGGGCTGGAGGGAAAAGGAAAGTTCATTTACGGCGGTAAACTCGCCGTAAAGTTTGGTGAGACTTTCGACCTGAACCATGTGTTGGTGTCGGGTTACCCTGCGATTTCGACGCGTCCAAGGTATCAGCCCAACCGACCGGGCGTAAAGCGCGGAGATTCGCTGGCCGTGTCGTGATTGGAAGTTTGGAGTCCCGCGTTTACGCGGTTCCAGGCCGCCTGAAGGCGGAACTCCGAGCAAATCATGACAGCACCGATTTGTTTCCAGCGCGCGCAAAAGATTTTACAAAAAAATCCTTGGCAAAACTTCATTGCAGGCGTAGAAACGAATTGTTCTTTGAAACAACGCAGTCAAATGTCTGGGAACCCGGTGAAAATCCGGGACGGTTGCGCCACTGTAACGGCTACAAATTCCCAAAGCCACTGCCCTGCTTCATGCGTCCATGAGCACGGCGGGAAGGCGGAATGAGGTTTGAGGCCGAAGTCAGGATACCGGTTTGGCTGTGCTCGTCGCGGTCGTTGTAGCGGCGGTCTGTGACCGTCGTGGCAATGGCCGACTTCTCCGTCAAAGAGAAGGATGAGGCCAGCCTGTCGAACGGTTTTCGACAGGATTCGTTGGATGCCTTCATTCTCCGTTTTGCCGGGGTCTGAAGGTTTTTTATTTTCAGGCTCCGCGCTGGTCTCTCAACCGTAAAACCGTTCTCCGAAGACTTTCGGAGAGCCAAATTGAAAGATCAGCACATGAAAAAGAAGTTGTTCGTTTCGCTGGCCTTGGCCGGCGCTCTGTTCGTTCCCGCCCTCACCCGCGCACAATTTGCCAGTGGCGTGCACGATTACACCGAAGGCAGCGGGGTTGCATCCGGGTACAATGACCCGACGGCTGCGCTGGGCGCCCCATCGCAAGTAACACCCGGTATCTATGGCGGACCGGTTGACCCGTTTGATGCGCCCTATTTATCCAGCCAAATCGTCGGAGTCGGCACCGGCGGTTCCATCACGTTGCAATTCGCCACACCGATTCAAAACAACCCCGGCAATCCGTTCGGCCTGCACTTTATCATCTTCGGCCACGCCGGTTTCATCGAAGATTTCAGCACTGGCACCGCGGTGGACGGTTCGCTTTATACCGGCGGCACCAGCGACGTACGCGTGTCGGTGAGCATGGACGGCACGACGTTTTACACGTTGAATCCAGCGTTAACTCCCCAGGTTGACGGCCTGTTCCCAACCGACGGGAGCGGCAATCCTTGTTTGCCGGTGAATCCCGCCCTGACGGCGGCTGATTTTGCCGGCCTGGATTTGGCCGGTATACGCGCCCTTTACAACGGGTCCGCCGGCGGCGCGGGTTTCAGCCTTGCCTGGGCGATAGATGCGAATGGCCAAAGCGTGTCATTGTCATCCGTTGATTATGTCCGGCTGGAGGTTCTGAATGACGGAACGCCGGCGTACATTGACGCGATTTCGGTGGTGCCTGAACCGGCGACCGGGACGTTGGCCTTGACCGGTGCCGGCTTGTTCTTACTGCGACGGCGCGCTTGATAACATGCGCACTGGTCTGCTCATTTTGTGGGGCCTGGTTGCCGCCTCGATCAGCGGGGCGGCAACCCTTGAGCAGGATTTTTCCAGCGACCCGCTGCAGAACGGCTGGAAAATCTTCGGCGATACCAACCTGTTCCAATGGGATGCCACCAACCAAGACCTCGATGTCACCTGGGATTCGTCGCAAACCAACAGTTACTTTTATCATCCATTGGGAACCATTCCCGCCGGTGACGACAACTTTCACCTGAGTTTTGACCTGATGTTTCAGGATTATGCCAGCGGCACCACACCGGGCAAACCGTATGATTTTGAGGCAGCGATTGGTTTTCTAAATTTCGCCAATGCCATGCAAACAAACTTCTCGCGTGGCGCCGGCATCAACAAAACGTCCGGCCCGGATAATCTGGTTGAGTTCGATTTCTTTCCGGCCTTTTCCATCTACCAACCCACCATCAGCCAGGTCATCGTCTCCACCAACAACGCCTGGCTTTACAACAACCAGAACCTCCTCGACCTGACGCCCGGACAATGGTTCCACGTGGACATGGATTACAACGGCACAACCCGGATACTCACCACCATCGTGACCAACAATGGCGTCCAATACGGCATGACCCAGACAATTCTGGTGCCAACTAATTTTGATTTCCGCGTCACCGCCGTTTCCGTGAGCAGTTATAGCGACCAGAATGCCACCGGCTCGATCCTGGCGCACGGCGCAGTGGACAATTTCATTCTCACCGTTCCGCCATCACCGGTGCAAAATTTCGCCGGCGGCTTCACCCACGGCGTCTGGCAAACCCAATTCCTCAGCCAAAGCAACTGGCTTTACACACTGCAACGTTCGCCAGACTTCCAATTGTGGACAAATGTTTCGTCAACGATGCCGGGCAACGCGACAAATCTTTTCCTGCAAGACGCCAGCCCGCCACCGAGCGAGGCGTTTTACCGAATCAGCGCTCAAAGACCATGAGTAAAGTAACAAGTCGCAGGTCGAGAGTCGAGTGCCGAAACAGCGACGCGCGGGACATTCGCGCTCGACCCTCGACTGTCGACCCTCGACCACGCTTTTACCTTGATTGAATTGCTGGTCAGCATCGCGGTAATCGCGATTCTGGCGGCGATGATTCTGCCGGCGCTGAGCCAGAGCAAACAGTCCGCCTGGCACGCTCAATGCACAAGCAATCTGCGCCAATTGGGAATGGCCACGGAAATGTACTGGGACGATAGCAAAGGAAATTGCTTCCGATACATTTTTGGCAACACGAACTACGGACAAATTTACTGGTTCGGCTGGATTGGGCCGGGGCCGGAAGGCCAGCGCCCGTACGATTTATCTTTGGGCGCGTTGCATCCCTATCTCAGCGACAGCCATGTGAGAATTTGTCCCTCGTTAAACTACGCGTTGGCACAGTTCAAATTGAAGGCCGATGGCGAAGTGTGCAGCTATGGCTACAATTTTTATCTCTCCGCGGCATCAACCAAACCTGCTGTCGCCACGGGAAAAATTCCGCATCCGACGGGAACCGCGCTTTTCGCCGACGCCGCCCAGGTCAATGATTTTCAGGCGCCGGCTTCACCCGCGAACCCCATGCTGGAGGAATGGTATTACATGGACACCAACACGAGCTATCCCAACGGCCATTTCCGTCACGATCAGAAGGCCAACGTGGTTTTCTGCGATGGTCATGTGGGTTTGGAGAATCCGGCGCCCGGCTCGATGGATCTGCGGCTGCCGGGGCAGTTGGTCGGCCGATTGCGATCGGAGATTTTGGTCATCCCGTAACTCAACGGCGCAAATTCAATTGGGCGGCCGGGCCGAAAATGTTAACCTCCGGCTGATGATGCGATCGCGCCTGCTTTTCCTGGGTGTTGCCGGCTTCAGCTGGTTGCTTTTAAACCCGGTGGCGCCGGCGCAAAATGACATGATGCCAAACCATTTCACCGAGTCATACGTTTATACCAACGACGACCTGGGGGCGGTTTATCATCCGGAAGCGACGTCGCTCAAGTTGTGGGCGCCGACCGCCAGGCAGGTTCGCTTGCTGTTGTTCAACGATGCGACCAACGAATCTTTTCAGGCCATCCCCCTGTCGCGCGATCCGAACGGCATTTGGTCCGCCGACCTGGCGGGCGACATGGATGGCAGGTATTATTTGTACGAGGTCACGTTTTTACCGGTGGGATCCGTGAAACCGACGGTTTATCGTGTCAACGATCCTTATGCCCGTGGTTGTTCCGCCAATTCCGGCCGGACTTTGATTTATGACCCGCAGAAAACCAATCCCGAAGGCTGGGACCAGGATCGTTTCGTCACCCTGAAAAACAACACGGATGCCGTGCTGTACGAGGCGCATATTCGCGACTATTCCATCAACAAAAATTCCGGCATTGCCGACCGCAACCGCGGAAAATATCCCGGCATGGTACAGCCGGGCACGAAGACGCCGGGTGGCGAGGCGAGCGGCCTGGATCATTTGAAGGAGCTGGGTGTGACCCATGTTCATCTGCTGCCCTGTTTCGATTACGCAGGCGGGGACGAGCGACAGAAGGTGGATGAATACACCTGGTATAACTGGGGCTACGACCCCGTTCTCTACAACACACCGGAAGGTTCCTATGCCACGAATCCTGATGGCACCGCCCGGCAGAAGGAATTCAAGGAAATGATTCAGGCCTTTCACCGGAACCACATCGGCGTGGTTCTGGACGTGGTTTTCAATCACACCGCCGCCACCGGTTCGCGTCCGGCGTCTATTTTCGACAAGGTGTTTCCCGGTTATTATTACCGGATGGACCAGTCCGGGCGTTACGCCAACGGAACCGGCTGCGGCAACGAATTCGCCTCGGAAAAACCCATGGCGCGGAAATTCATCATGGATTCCATCAAATACTGGATGACGGAATATCACGTGGACGGATTCCGGTTCGACCTGATGGGGATTTTGGACCGCGAAACCATGCTGGCGGTGTATCGCGAGGCCAAAAAAATTAATCCCAGCGCCATCATTTACGGCGAAGGCTGGCAGATGGAACGCGTGTTGCCGCCCGAGCAAATGATGACGCAGGCCAACGTCTTTGGCACGGGCATCGCCGCCTTCAATGATGGCATCCGCGACAACATCAAGGGAAACTACGCAAATGCGTCCGACGCTGGATTCGTCCAGGGAGCCGGACCGCCCTTCGGCGGCATGACGAGATTTCACCTGGAAATCAAAGGCCAAAGCACCGGCAGGGGAAAAGAAAGCATCGAAGTCTCGTCTCCGAACGAAACCATCAATTACGACTCCGTTCACGACGACCTTTGCCTCTGGGACAAGCTGCGGTTGTCCGCGCCGGACGCGCCGGAAGCCCTGAGTATCAACATGGACAAACTGGCCGCCGGCATCGTGCTGACCGCCCAGGGAGTTCCTTTCATCCACGCCGGCGACGAATTTCTGCGCTCCAAGAACCTCAATCCCAACAGCTACAATGACAACGACCCGCGCGTGAATCCGATAGACTGGTCGCTAAAGGACCGACACAAGGACGTTTTCAACTTCTACCGGGGGATGATTGCCTTGCGGCACGCGCATCCTGCCTTCCAGATGACGGACCGGGCGCACGTGGCTGAGGCTTGGGAATTCGCGACTGCCGTGCCGGCGAACGTCGTCGAATATGCGCTCAAGAACCATGCAAACGGAGACGATTGGAAGACCATTCTGGTGATTTACAATGGCAACGCGGCGCCAAAAGATTTAACCGTGACCGGCGATTGGGCCATCGTAGCCAACGACCAGGCCGCGGGCACGGAGACATTGGCGACGGTCAGAAACAAAATCCATGTCGCGCCGTTCTCACTCGTGGTAGCCCACACTGACGGCGCGTACCAGCTTGACGCGAATCATTAAAGCTTCACTCGAAAAATTATCCACGGCGATGACTGGAAATGCAGGTCTCGCCGCCTTCACACGCCAATCTGTTTCTGGATCGCGTTGCAAATTTTTTCGGACCATTTTTCCAAAACCTTCGCGTCGCGGCCTTCGAGGAGCAGCCGCGCCTTTGGTTCCGTGCCGGAGTAACGGAGGAAAACCCGCCCGCCTTGCCCTTTCAGCTCCGTTTCAGCCTCGGTCACCAGTTTGTTCAGGCCGTCCAGTTGTTCGAACGGCTTTTTCTCGCGCACGCGGACGTTGGTGATCAGTTGCGGAAAGCGCGTCCAGCATTTCGCCAGCTTTGAAAGCGGCGCTTTTTTCGCGCGCATGATGCGCAGGACCTGCAACGCGGCCACCAATCCGTCACCGGTAGTGCTGAAATCGCGGAAAATCAAATGGCCGCTCTGCTCGCCGCCAAAGTTGAAGTCGTGATGCAGCATCTCATCAATCACGTTCTTGTCGCCGACGGCGGTGCGGACAACTTTGCCGCCGGCGGATTTAACGGCGGCTTCCAGGCCGGCATTGCTCATTACGGTTGTGACCAGCGTCTTCTCCACCAGCGTTTTCTGGGCAAGCATGTCGAGCGCCGCGATGGCCATGATGTCGTCACCGTCAATCAACTGGCCGGCTTCATCACACAGCAGGACGCGGTCGGCATCGCCGTCGTGCGCAATGCCCAGATGCGCCTGGTGTTCGACCACCTTGCGGCAGAGATTTTCCGGGTGCATCGAACCACAATCCTGGTTGATGTTCATGCCGTCGGGTTGGTTGCCATAGACGATGGTCTCGGCACCCAGCTCGCGCAGGACGCAAGGCGTGGATTTGTAGGCCGCGCCGTGGGCGCAATCCACAACCACGCGGATGCCCTCCAGCGTCATACCGCGAGGAAATGAGGCCTTGGCGAATTCGATGTAGCGGCCCAAGGCGTCGTCAATGCGCACCGCCTTGCCAATCTCGTCAGCGGTCGGACGGATGTTTTCGATTTCGCCGCTGAAAACCAGATGTTCGATTTCGCCTTCGATTTTGTCGTCGAGCTTATAGCCGTCGGCGCGGAAGAATTTGATGCCGTTGTCGGCGTAGGGATTGTGCGAGGCGGTGATGACGATGCCGGCGTCGGCGCGGAGGCTGCGGGTGATGTACGCCACGCCGGGAGTCGGCAGCGGCCCGATGAACAGCACGTCCACGCCCATGGAAAGGATGCCGGAAGAAATCGCATTTTCGAGCAGGTAGCCGGAAAGCCGGGTGTCCTTGCCAATGACGATTTTGTGTTTGCCCCGGTTCCCCTGCCGCGGCTGGCGTTCGAAGATTTTTAAAAACGTGCGCGGCGGCGCGACCGAGCCTGAGCGCCGTCTCGGCGGTGACCGGTTCGACATTGGCCGTGCCGCGGACACCGTCCGTTCCAAAAATTTTTTGGGGGTTGCTCATGGCATTTATTCAGTCGAGGGCGAGATGGTCACGCTGACTTTGGGAGGATCAACGATATCGAGGGCCGCACCGGGTGGCGCTGAAACATCCACGTTCAGGCGTGAACCGCTCGCGGTATCAATGCCGGTCAGATTAACAATTACGTGAACCTTGTTTGACTGCAAAACCGCAATGACGTCGGAGGGCCCGCTCAACTTGACGGTCACGACGTTGGGGACGACCTGGGCGCTGTGTACGTCCGCGTTGGCGGAAACCGCGAGCACCGGCAGGTTCGTGAACGTCACCGTGCTGATCCTGGCAAAGGGAGTAACGGCGATTTCGGGCGTTTCGCGGAGGTTGTGGATGGTAATCCAAAGCCCAACGGCCAGAATCAGGGAAAACAATTTCCACGTCAGGTCCTTGGTAATCCAGTCACGCTTCGGCATAAATTCAATTGCCCGTCTGTTTGAGTTCCGGGCGAGGCTCGTTTTTGGTAATGACCGCCGAGCTTGGCTTGTACCGTTCACCTAAATGAGAGCGGAGCCAATCAATAACGCTGTGCGATTTTGCCGGCTGAACGAGGAGGGAGGTTAGAAACGCGCGCAATTCCTCCAGGGTGACACCGCGCACCAGCTGGCCTTTGTGGGCATGCGAAATCTTGCCGTTTTCCTCGGACACCACCACGACCACCGCGTCCGTTTCCTCGGTCAGACCGATGGCGGCACGATGGCGCGTGCCGAGCGACTTGTTCAAATCCTGCCTTTGCGTCAGCGGGAAAATGCATGCCGCGTAAGCAATGCGGTCGCCCTTGATGATGACCCCGCCGTCGTGAATGGCGTTGTTGGGGAAGAAAATCGTTTCCAGCATTTCCGGTGTTGCTTCGCAATCCACGGGGACGCCGGATTCAACGGCTTCGAAAAGCTGGATGGACTGTTCGATGGCGATGAGCGCGCCGATGCGGACGTCCGCGAGGCGCTCGACGGTTTGAATGATGACTTCGATGTTTTCGCGCTGTTCCCGCGCGCTGGCAAACAGCGGCAGGTTGCCGAGTTCGGCCAGCATGCGGCGCAATTCCGGTTGAAAGATGATCAGCACGGCAATGGCAAAAAAGGCCGAGAACGTGCCGAGCAACCAACTCAAGACTTTCAATTTCAGCAGCGTCGTGGTGAAGGCCAGCACCAGCAACACAACGACAAAGCCGACCACCACGGGCCAACCGCGCGTGCCACGCAAGAAACGGGAGGCGTAATAAATCATCACCGCGAGGATTAAAATTTCCAACGCGGGCCGCCAGCCTTCCTGAAGGTAGAGCCACATTATTTTCTTTTCCGAGCCAGCACAGCTTCCGTCATCCGCACCGCCTGCACGGTTTCCGCCACATCATGGGCGCGAATGATTTGGGCGCCGGACTCAATTGCCAGGCACGCGCACGCCAGCGAAGCCGGCAATCGTTCATTCAAATCCGCGCCCAGGACTTTTCCAATAAACGACTTGCGCGAAACCCCAATCAGCAGCGGACGTGCCATCGTTGTAAAACTCCGCAAGTTCCCGAGCAACTGTAAATTATGTTCCGCCGTTTTGCCAAAACCGATGCCCACGTCCAACACGATTTGGTCGGCAGCAACACCATTGGCATTTAATCGTTCCAATCGTTCCTGAAAATATTCACCGGCCTCGCGAACAATATCCCGGTAAACCGGATTTTCCTGCATGGTCCGTGGCGTGCCGCGGGCATGCATGCAAACATACCCCGCCTTGAACTCCGCCACAATCTCCCACATCAAACCGTCTTCGCGATTGGCGGCCACATCATTGATGATGCTCGCACCCGCCGCCAGCGCGGCGCGCGCCACGGCGGGTTTCATGGTATCAACGGAAATGGGGATGCCCACCCGACCGACCAATTGTCTGACGACGGGCAAAATTCGGCGCAGCTCTTCCGTTTCGTTGACCGGTTCGGCCCCGGGACGGGTGGATTCACCGCCAAGGTCGAGAATTTCCGCTCCCTGGGCAGCGAGTTCCAATGCCTGAGCCACGGCGGCATTAACATCAAAAAATTTTCCACCATCGGAAAACGAGTCGGGCGTAACGTTGACCACACCCATGACCAGCGCCGGTCGCGGAAAAACAAACTCGAACTGGCGGGCAAGGAACATCATTGGTGGAATTTACGATTTACAATTTGCGATTTACGATTTCAAAGTTCGTTCGACGCGTAAATCACAAACCGCGAATCTTTCAGACCTTCGTTCGGAAGTAGGCGATGGTGTCCGTCAAGCCCCGGTCCAGCGGTACCCTGGGCACCCAGCGGAGGATTTTGTTCGCGCGGGCAATGTCAGGCTGGCGCTGTTTGGGGTCGTCCTGGGGCAACGGTTTGAATACAATTTTGCTGCGCGAACCGGTGGCGCGGATGATTTCCCTGGCGAATTCGAGCACGGTCAATTCGCTGGGATTGCCGATGTTCATTGGCTGGTCATAACGGCTCATCATCAGCCGATAAATGCCTTCAATCAAGTCAGACACAAAGCAAAAGCTCCGGGTTTGCCGGCCTTTGCCGAAAACGGTGACGGGTTTATTTTGGAGAGCCTGACTGATGAAGGAGGGAACGACCCGGCCGTCATTCAATCTCATACGCGGGCCGTAGGTGTTGAAGATGCGAACAATGCGCGTCCCGACTCTGTGTTCGCGGCGGTAAGCCATCGTCATGGCTTCGGCAAACCGTTTGGCTTCGTCGTAACAACCGCGCGGGCCGATGGGATTAACGTTGCCCCAATAATCCTCGGTTTGCGGGTGCACCAGCGGGTCGCCATAAATTTCCGAAGTGGAGGCGAGCAGAAACCGCGCCCGCTTGTTTTTGGCCAGGCCCAAAGCCTTATGCGTGCCGAGCGAACCGACCTTGAGCGTCTGAATCGGCAGTTCCAGATAATCCACGGGACTGGCGGGCGAGGCAAAGTGCCATACGTAATCCACCGGTTCGTTGAGGAAAATGAATTCGGAGACATCCTGCTGGATGAACTTGAAATGGGGATTGCCACCGAGATGAGAAATGTTGTCCACCGTGCCGGTGACAAAGTTGTCAATGCCGATGACTTTATGGCCGCGTGCCAGGAGCAAATCGGTCAAATGCGAGCCGAGAAAGCCGGCGGCGCCGGTGACGACAGAGGTGGGTTGCTTTTTTTTCATCAAAGGCAAATGTTTGACAGTTCCACGGCCAGGTGAAAGCAGGGTAGTGGAACGGAAGCAGGATTCAACGATTAAAGGAGCCCGTCGTTTCACTTGGCACCGGTGGCCGCAAACACAGCGGGAATGGTGCGCAGCAAAATTGACAAATCGAGCCACAACGACCAGTTGTCAATGTATTCGAGGTCGAGCCGCACCCAGTCCCTGAAGTCCTTGATCTGGTTTCGTCCGCTGATTTGCCAGAGGCAGGTGATACCGGGTTTCACGCTGAGGCGGCGGCGGTGGGCCAGGTCGCTGAAGCGTCTGACTTCATCCACCGGCAAGGGACGCGGGCCCACCAGACTCATCTCGCCACGCAGCACATTGAAGAGCTGGGGCAATTCGTCGAGGCTATAACGACGAAGCCATTTGCCCATGCGGGTGATACGCGGGTCGTTGGTTACTTTGAACACCGGGCCGCTCATTTCGTTCATGGCCTCCAATTCGTGTTTGAGTTGTTCGGCGTTGGAGATCATCGTACGAAACTTGTAAAGGGTGAACGGTGCGCCGTTCTGACCGGAACGTTGCTGTTGAAAGAAGACCGGGCCGGGCGAGGTAAGCTTGATGGCGATGGCAATCAACAAAAACAGCGGTAAAAGCACGGTCAAGAGGATAAAGGCGCCCACCAGGTCCATGACGTGCTTGATGACGCTTTGCCAGGAGGCCTCGGGCGTGGTGCGGAAGACGAGCAACGGGCGGTCGAGCAATTCGTCGAAACTCGTGCGGGAGATTTGCGTCGCAAAAAAATCGGCGATCAGCCATACTTCGATGCCTTCGAGTTCACAAGCGCGGATGACGTATTCGACTTGTTCGAAATAGGTGTGTTTGGCGCTGAGAATCACTCCATACACCGAATACTGATGGAGCATGGATACAATTTGTTGTACGGGCGTCTCCAGCAGGTTGAGGTCAGCCACGATTTCGACGCTTCGGTCAGTTTGTTCCTTCAGTTCCTTCCTCATCTTGGCGATTTCCCGTTCGGTGCCAACCAGGATAAAGCGGCGTTTGTATTGCAACTGGGCCAGTTTGCTTTTGAGCAACAAACGAGACAGCTCCTCTTTTAAATACACCATGCAAAAGCCGAGGCATCCGAATAAAATGAAAATTCCGCGCGCCACGACCAGGTGGAAAACATAGACCGTCAGCATCAATCCCACCGTAATCAGCACACAACCTTTGAATAGCGGCCACAAAATGGCCCTGCGGGAACACAGCGGAGGATGATCATAAAATCCCTGAGATTCGAGAACCAGCGGTGTGGCCGGAATCAATACCAGATAGAGCCAGGCGAAATTTTCGAATGGACTGGACGGCTCCAGCCGCAGCCACGCGATCATGTCGGGGTTGGAACGCAATGCATACGCCAGCCAGAAAGCGATGGCAAACAGACTGGCGTCCAGCAGTTGATGAACCACCGTTCGAATCTGACGATCGCGTTTCAACATATTGTCATACTATTGCGTGTCTCCCGGAACGGCCCAATCGCATAAGAACTCAATTGTCGAATTCAGCGGCTGGCTTTATTTCATTTCCGGCGGCAACTGAAATTCCGGCACGGAAGCGGCAATAAGTTTTTCCATCTGGTCAAAAGCGGCATCTTCTTGTCCCGGCGCACAAACAGTGAAATAGGAAACATACGCCCAGCGTTGCAGCACACCAGTCGTTATCAAATCCCGCGTCAGCGACCAGATGCGCTGCATGTGGCTGTCGGTTTCTTCGTTTTTTGCGACGAACCAAAAGACGTACAATCCACCAACTTCATGCTTCTGGCCATCGGCGCCCTGAATAAAATTGGTGAGCTTCCATTTGGCGATCCGCAATTGGTAAGGATGCGGGCCGGCGATAGGGATGTTGACCGACGCTTTTTGATCAATGCGCCAGCCCTGCCCCGGCAGACAAAACTCCGGTTTGTGAATGCTGGTCCGGTCCATGCCCATCAAAATGATGTTCGCATTCACCCAAAATCCGTTCGTCGCCGTGTAAAGTCGCTGCGCATAACTTGTGTCCTTGGGAAGCATGTCAAGAACTGTCTCGTCCTGGGCCTCTTGTTTGGAGGTGTAATCCAGAACCTGGGCGGGCAGATCGAAGCTCATCTTGATGCTTCCGGGAACCGGGGTCGCCTGGAGGCCGGGCATGCCAAGCCGCTGATTCTGTTTGAGCACCACCAAGGCGCCGGCGCCGGCGCCGATCAATACCAGCACAATGGTAAAGAGAAGAATTTTGGAACTCTTCATCTGGAGTTTGTTTCCGGCTGCGCTGGTTTTTCCTCCAACCACCGTCCGACCAACAGCAAGCCCAGAAAGGCCGGCAGGTAAGGCACCAGGCTGATGAGGGTGCTCTCATGCACGTAATTACCCCATTCCTGTCCGCCCATGACCGCGGCGATGATAATCAAGAGCATCCGGAGGAGGTTTCCCAGGACAGCGAAAGGAACGGACAGCGTCATCATCACCAAACGTTTCCACGGTGAGCGGAACATCACAAATCCGCAAACCGTGGCGAACAGAAAAATGGCCATGAGACTACGAATCCCGCTGCACGCCGCTGCGACGTCGTATTGGTAGCTGCCGAGCGGGTCGAACAGTTGCGTGCCCATGCGTAACACTCCAATCCCCAGGACGTAATGCGCGATCCATTCCACCAGCGTGGAAACCAGAAGGCGCAAAGGAAAAGTAATCGGCTCAAGCACCACGCTCAGCGGTATTGAAAAAAAGAAAAGAAAAAACGGGAAGAAGCTGTGGCGCAACCAGGCAGAACCCCAAGCCAATCCCATCAATCCATAGATGCCAACAAATAACGCCACCGTAGAAAGGCGCGGTTCTTGAACCAGGTATCCCGCAATGTGCAACATCAGTCCCAAACCAACCAGCAACAGCGCGGGGGGCCAGATTGTTAACGGCAGGACCAGTAATTCCCTTCGTTTCCACCAAAACAAGCCAATCACCAAGAAGGGAATGAGGGTACCATAAGCATCATCGCCGGACAGACCTGCGTTGTTGTCGGCCATAAAAATCCATCCAAACAGTGACGAGCTCTTGGTATAGCCAAAAGTTGAATTGCCTAAAAAATGAAACAGTCCCAGCCAGGCTGCCAGCAAAGCAAAAAAGAAGGCTTTGTTTGGCAGACGCTGCCAGCAATCCAGAAAATCGGCTTGGAATCCCGCAGAAGCCACGAGTTTGGCTTGGTCATTCATGTGTGCACATTGAAACCTATTTGATAGCCAATCGCGCAGGTTTACTCAATCAAATTTATAAGAGCCCTCCCGCCGTTGCTTCCCGGTACTTAATTGACCTATTTGAACAGGCCGGCATTCGGGCAAACCAGCATCGAAGTTGCCTATTCCAGGCGATATCGCTTCAAGCCGGAGAATTGTCCGGCAATTTTCAGGAGGAACCGCGGATTGTTTCGCAAATAGCGCCCGGCCAGACGTCGAGGCTCCTGGCACAGGCGATAGAACCATTCCAGCCCGCTTCGCTGCATCCAGCGCGGCGCTTGTTTTACCCGTCCGGCGTGAAAATCAAAGGCCGCCCCCACCCCGATCATCAAGGTCGCTTCCAGTCGCGGCAAAAATTCCGCCATGAATTTTTCCTGCTTCGGCGTGCTCAGGCCAACCCAGATGATGTCGGGCTGTGACGCATGGATCGTTTCCTGCAATTGCGCCACTTCGCCGGTATTCAACGGACGGAAAGGCGGCGCGCAACACCCAACCACTTGCAAATGAGGAAACCGCGCCACCAGTTTTTCGCGCAATTGCTCGGGCGCTCCTGGAACGCCGCCAAAAAAGAAGTGGCGACACGGATTTTTTTCGCTCCAGGCGCACACCTCCAGCATCAAGTCCGGACCATAGACCCGGCGCATGGTCCGGTGGCCATACAACCTTCCCATCCAGACCATCGGCATTCCATCCGGGGTGCACAGAAACGATTGATTCAAAATGTGGCGAAAGAGATCGTCTTTTTGCGCCTCCATCACGCCATGCACGCCGGTCACACAAATGTAACCTTTACGCCGCTGACGTACGGCATCCGCAATGGCTTCCAGCGCCGTCTGCAAATTGATGACGCTGATGCCGACCCCAAGGACATTGACACGCTCAATCGCCATGAAAATTAAAAGAGTTCGCCGCAGGATACGGATCAAAAGCCAAAATGCCAGAAAACTTGGTTGTACTGAATTAGTTGAAGCGTCGAGCCGTGGCGCGAAATGGGCTCACAGCGCCGACACTCTTAACAGCTAAACCGGGCACTGTCGAAACTCCACCGGCGGCGGAATGAAATGCCCTTTTTGCCGCAGGATGATCGTGAACCGGCGCAAACCGGGTAAAAAGTCTTTCTTGCCATGCCGGTTTGGCCCAAAATCAAACTCGCAGCTCGATTGAACTTAGCATGAAACTGCTCGTTTTTGCCCATGTGCCGCCGCCGCATCACGGCCAGAGTTATATGGTCCAATTGATGCTCAATGGTTTCGGCGGCGACCGGCGCGGGCAGAAACGCGGGGCCGGGAATCCGTTCGGCATCGCATGCTATCACGTCAACGCGCAACTCTCGCGCGGGCTTGAGGACATCGGCAAATTTCAGGCCGTCAAATTGGCGCGGCTTTTCTTCCATTGTCTCGAAGCGATTTGGTGCCGGTTTCGCTATGGAGTGGATAACTTCTATTACATCCCAGCGCCGGGCAAACGCATTGCGCTCTACCGCGATTGGCTGGTGATGTTGATTTGCCGTCTTTTTTTTAGAAAGTTCATTTTGCATTGGCACGCCGCCGGCCTCACTGAATGGCTGGAAACATCCGGGTCCGGGATTACCCGCGCCATCACCTGCCGCCTGCTCCAATCCGCAAACCTGAGCATCGTGCTGTCCAAATACAATCTGGCCGACGCCGAGAAACTTTCATCCCGGCGCATCAGCGTCGTAAACAACGGCATTCCCGATCCCTGTCCGGATTTTGCGCAAGCGGTTCTACCGCGGCGCAAAGCCAGATTGGCCGCGCACGCAAGGATGCTCAAAGACGGGTTCCTGAATTCAAGGGAACCCGTCCAGACCGGCGGCAATTCGCAAACCGTCAGGGTCTTGTTCCTCGCGAATTGCATGAGAGAGAAGGGTTTATTTGATGCCTTGGAGGGTGTGGCTCTGGCCAATGAACGGCTGAAACAGGTGGACTCTCCCCTCCATCTGCAACTCACGGTGGCCGGGGAATTTGTCAGCCGGCAGGAGCAGGAAGAGTTCAACCGGCGTGTGTCGCAGCTCGAATCCAACAATGTCGCCGGGGTGGATTTTCTGGGCTTTGTCAACGGCGAGGCCAAACGGGAAGCATTTGTCACGAGCGATTGCTTTTGTTTTCCGACGTATTATCCCGCGGAAAATTTCAGCCTGGTCGTGGTGGAAGCCCTGGCGTTTGGCCTGCCCGTCATCACAACCCGCTGGCGATCCATCCCGGAAATCCTGCCACCGGATTATCCCGGGTTTGTAGATCCCAAATCGCCCGCCCAAATCGCCGAGGTACTGCAACGCCTGGTTCGCATGGACCTGGCCGAATCGCTACGCGAAATATTCCTCAGTCGTTTCACATTGGAACACCACTTGGTCAATCTGGCTGAAGCAATCCATAGCGTGGAAAAATTCTAAAACCGGGCGCAAAGTCATTGCGAAACCGCCGGTAATCCTTATCCTTAGCGCATTGAAAATCGGGCTGCTCCAGCTTAACTCAACCATTGGCGATTTCGCGGCAAATCGCCAGAAACTTCTCACGGGTTACGAAAAAGCCTGTGCGCGCGGCGCCGGGTTCGTTCTCGCGCCGGAACTTTTTTTATGCGGCTATCCGCCGCGCGATTTGTTGCTGCGCGCGGATTTCGTTGAAGCCAATCTTGCCGCCTTGGCGGAAACGGCACAAAGTATTGGCCAGGTTCCTCTTTGCGTTGGTTACGTGGACCAAAATCCCGACCGGCCGGGTCGCGCGCTCCGAAATTCCGCGGCGGTCCTGCATAATGGAAAAATTGTCTGGCGCACGAACAAATGTCTGTTGCCGACTTACGATGTTTTTGATGAAGACCGTTATTTCGAACCGGCCAAAAGCGTCGCCCCTTTTGAATTCAATGGACACAAACTCGGCATCACGATTTGCGAAGACATTTGGAACGACCAGGATTTCTGGCCGGAACGGCTGTACCGCCGCGACCCCATTAAAGAACTCATTGCCCAAGGCGCCGAGGCCATCGTCAACGTTTCTGCGTCGCCCTGGCACGATGGCAAGGAACGTGTCCGGCTGGAAATGCTCCAGCGCGTGGCGCGCGACGAGGGCGTGCCGCTGGCATACGCAAACCTCATCGGTGCCAATGACGAATTGATCTTTGATGGCCACAGTGTTGTTGTCAACAAGCGCGGTGAACCCCTGGCTTTGGGCAGAGGATTTGCGGACGACCTTTTGGTGGTGGATTGGGATGCTGGTTCGCCCCTGCAAAAAGTTGAGTGGCCGGCGCGGGAACAACAGTTGTTCGCGGCGCTGTCCCTGGGAATTCGCGATTACATCGGCAAATGCGGTTTCAAATCGGCCATCGTCGGACTTTCCGGCGGGATTGATTCTGCGCTCGTCGCCGTGCTGGCGGCGGACGCACTGGGACCGGACAAAGTCATGGGCATCTCCATGCCAGCGCGTTATTCGAGCGAGGGCAGCTTGAGCGACGCCGAGATACTCGCGAAAAATCTTGGGATTCGTTACGAGATCTTGCCGATTGAAGCGGTTTTCCAGTCGGTTGAAAAACAACTGGCCAAAGTTTTTGCGGGAACCAAACCCAATGAAGCCGAGGAAAATGTCCAATCGCGGTTGCGGGGCGTGACCTTGATGGCATTATCCAACAAATTTGGCGCGCTCGTGCTGACGACTGGCAACAAATCGGAGATGGCGGTCGGTTATTGCACGTTGTACGGGGACATGTGCGGCGCGCTGGCGCCGCTGGCGGATGTTTTCAAGATGGATGTTTACAAAATCTCGCGGTGGGTGAACCGTGAGCGCGAAATCATTCCCGCCGCTTCCATTACAAAACCACCGAGCGCTGAGTTGCGCCCGGATCAAAAGGACCAGGACTCATTACCGCCTTACGATATCCTGGACCAAATCCTGGACGCCTACGTCGTGCAGGATTTGAGCAAGCAGGAAATCATTAAACGCGGATTTGATGCTGCAGTCGTAAACGATGTCATCAACAAGATCAC
This sequence comes from uncultured bacterium, assembly GCA_963708305.1. GTDB lineage: Bacteria > Verrucomicrobiota > Verrucomicrobiia > Limisphaerales > UBA11358 > UBA11358. The sequence continues at coordinate 693,036 of CAVPSH010000001.1, forward strand.
CTTCAGCGAATACAAGCGCCGGCAGGCAGCGCCCGGATTAAAAGTGTCACCGCGCGCCTTCGGTATCGGACGGCGTATTCCGATCGCGCAGAGGTTCCGCACTTCAAAGTAACGACGGGTTCTCATTGAAAATCCCGGCATTTATCGTATTATTGCTAACAAAGACCGCTCCGGGCAGATTACGCACCGAAAATGAAACTTTCCATCGTTACGCCCACGCTTAATGGCATGCATACCATCCGCGAGACGCTGGAAAGTGTGTCTCGCCACGACCATCCCGACGTGGAACATATTGTTTTGGATGGCGGTTCCACTGACGGCACATTGGACATCGTCCGGCAATTCCCGCACGTTCGGCTGATTTCAGAGAAGGATGAAGGCCATTATCATGCCATGAACAAAGGCATTCAAATGGCTACCGGAGAAGCCATAGCCATTTTGAACGCGGATGATTGCTATTGCGACGGCATTCTTGCCAAAGTCGCCACGGCCCTCGAAGCGCATCCCGAATGGGACGCCGTGTTCGGGGACATAATTTTTGTGGATGGAGAAGGCAATGAAATCTTCCGCCGGGAGGAAGCCTGTTGGGACCCTCAAATCGTCCGGTTTGGGTATGGTTTGGCGAACCACCAGGCGCTGTTTGTTCGCAAACGGACCTACGAACGTCTCGGCGGGCTGCGTTACAAGGATTTCAAGAACTGTTGTGACTTTGAATTCATGATGCGGATGGCCCAAAACCATTGCAAAGTGGGGCATATTCGCGAATATGTCGTGCGCTATCGCTACCACCAGTTCGGACAATCGGCGGACAAGCGTGTCACGGTTAACATGGAACGGGAAGTATCAGCCATTTGCAAAGAATACGGCACGCCGCGTGGTTTGCTGGGCTGGATGCTGAAGCATTACGCCCGATTGAAAAGGCAGGCGCAAAAGCTCGTAATCTTGGGCAAATGCGATCTGGTACCAGGCCGCTGGCATCTACGCCGGCACATGCGGAACCGCACACAGTTTTCGTCCAACATCGGACTGGATAAATTATAGCCCGCCGCGTGGGCCCAAAGCGTTACTTGCGCACACCCCACGGATCAAAAACTTTTGCGCCCTTGGGGAAGGACATTTTCTTGTAGCCATCCCATGGACAACAAATCAGCACGGCTTTAACCTCGTCGCTCATCTTGGCGGGGTCGGACAAAAACTCAAACTCAAGCAGGCTCGGGCTTTTTTGCGGATTGGCTGCGTAATCATGAACCACTACGCGACAACCATGGCGCTTCAACGTCTGGGCGATGTGCAACCCGGCGGATTCCTCCACGATATAGGTATCGGGCCGGTACGACATGCCGAGCACGGCGACCGTTTCACCATTTTTGACACAGGCCAACGCCTGCTGGGCGAGGCGATTCTTGGCCAGCTCGTTCACCGTGTCTGTGGCCTCCGCCAACGGCGCCGCCAGACCGACCTGCTTCGCCGCGTAGGACACCAGCCGGTTGTCCCGCGGGAAACAGGGCCCTCCGTAACTCAGACCTGCGCGAAGGTATTTGTGTCCGATGCGCGAGTCGGCGCCGATGGCATCCAGCATCGCTTCGATATCAGTATCCGGGTATTCCTCGGCGATCATCCGCAGCTGGTTGGTGAAACTGATCTTGGCGGTGATGTAGCTGTTGACGGAAATTTTGGTCAATTCGGCGCTGGTCAAGGACATGCGGGCGATATGCGGCCGGTTCGAATTGTATCTTTTGTAGAGCGCCTCTAATCGCTCGCCGCTGGCCGGATCGGACTCACCAATCAATACCATGTCCGGTTCGAGCAATCCCCGGACAACGTTGCCCAGTGCGATAAACTCGGGATTGTAACAAAAACCAAAATCTTTGCCGCAAACACCGCCGGTTTGTTGCTCGAGCATGGGAATGAAGACCTGCCGGCAGGAACCCGGCGTGGTGGTGGAACTGATGATGAAGAGATGGTTCTTCTTGCCCGCCGCCCGCACGGCTTTGGCCAGGGGTTGCAGTCCCCGCATGAGAAATTCATTGGAAAAACTCCCGTCCGGAAGGCTTGGCGACGGCACGATGAAAAACGAGGCATCGGTTTCAACTGCATCCTGCGCGTTGGTTGAGGCGCGCAAGCGGGAACCGGCCGCAGCCATGGTTTCCGCCAGGCGCGGCTCGTCCACCGGCGGTTCACCGGCATTGATTTTGTGGACAGCCTCGGCGTTGATATCCACGCCCAGCACATCAAATCCTTTTTGTGCGAAGGTAGCCGCCATGCAGGCGCCTAATTTGCCCAGACCGAAAACGGACAGTTTTTGAAGGTTAGACATGGGTGGTAGCCTGTCTGTAATGTCCACCAAAGGCAAGTCGGCACTTCCCCCTGTTCTCCCGGAGGGGATGAGAATTGGATTGCCACACCGTCGCCTATCGGACAAACTTCGCGCTCTCATGCAAAACCAATCTGTCACTGCAGACGACGGCAAATTTATCCGTGGTCAATTCGATTGGGTATCCGACCATTAATCTCAGACATTCATCTTCTGACGTAACAAAACAGCTGACATGGAAACAAAACGACTTGTCGAAAAGGATCCAGCCCTGAAAAAGGATGACCTGATCGTCATCACCGGCGCCGGCGGTTTCATCGGCGGCAACCTGGCGCTCTATTTCACGAAAAAGGGATTCACGCGGATTCGCGCCGTGGACAAAAAACCGCTCTACGAATGGTATCTCAAAGTGCCGGGCGTCGAGTCGCTTTGCCTCGATGTCAGCCGGGAAGACAACTGCCATCGGGTCTGTGAGAACGCGACGGAGGTCTATCAACTGGCCGCCGACATGGGCGGTATGGGCTTCATCGAGCGTTTCCGTGTCGAATGTCTGCGCTCGATTCTCATCAACACGCACATGGTTGAGGCCGCTTACCAGGCCGGCGTGCGCCGCTATTTTTACTCCAGTTCGGCCTGCGCCTACAACATCACGCTTCAACAGGACCCGAACGTCCGCGCGCTCAAGGAGTCCGATGCTTATCCGGCGATGGCCGAACGAGGTTACGGCTGGGAGAAACTCATTTCCGAAATGTTCTGCCAGGAATACTGGGTCGAACGCGGCATGAAAACCTTGATTGCCCGCTTCCACAACGTCTATGGCCCGAACGGCACCTGGGACGGCGGCCGCGAAAAAGCCCCTGCCGCCCTGTGTCGCAAGGTCATCGAGGCCATTGATACCGGCAGGAAGAGCATCACGCTTTGGGGCGACGGCACGCCGACCCGCAGCTTCATGTATATTGACGATTGCGTGAAGGGCATTGACATGATTATGCACTGCGATGATTTGATTGCCACGCCGATCAACCTCGGCACCAGCGAACTGGTCTCCGTCAACGAACTTCTCTCGAAGATCGAAAAGATTGCCGGCGTGAAACTCAAGCGCCATTACGACCTGAACGCTCCCCGCGGCGTGGCCGGCCGCAACAGCGACAACACGTTCATCAAGAAAACTCTCGGCTGGGAACCGGACACACCGTTGGACAAGGGCCTGGCCGTGACCTATAAGTGGATTAAGGAGCAGTACCACAACCGCAAAAAAGGCCGGCGCGTCGTGGAATAACCACTTCGCACAAACGGTAATCTCCGGTTTGCGGCTTTTTTAACTGCCAAGGTGTTTCAACGCCTCGCGCTCGCACGCCGCGTATTTTTCGATGAGCTGGTCATAAACGCGCGCGGCTTTCGGGTCCGGACGGACTTCGCTGCCCGGAATCGGATCAGTAAAACCGGCAACCACCTCCTGCCATGCCGGTTTTTGTCCGGCCTGGACGAGCCAGCCATGTGCGGCCAGCAAGGCAGCGCCCAATGCGGCGCTCTTGGAAATTTCAATGCGCAACACGCGGCAGTTCATTACATCGGCTATTACCCGCAGCAACGCCGGATCATTCGACGCGCCGCCCGTGGCATAAATCCGGTCGGGCGCCACCTTCATCCATTGCGCGTGCAGCCGCTTGGACAGCATCTGCGCCTCCACAATGGCGCGGCAATTGGCAGCAGCGTCTTTTTCATCAAGATCGAAGCGATGAATACCGGGCCGGTTGACGCGCGGGACAATCTCCGCCTCGAACCACGGCAACACGATGCCGCCGTTGTTCCCCGGCGGTTTGGTGGCCATCAATTCACCGAACTTTTTCCAATCCTTGATGCCGTAAGCGTCCCGGATTTTTTCGCGCGCGAGCGAACCATTCTTAAAACAAATCAACGACATGTAACCGCCCGCCGGCGAACCGAACACGTGGCCTTCGCCAAGTTCATCAGTGCAGCAATTCTTCATCGGGCCGAAATAGGTGTCGCTCGTGCCCAGGCTGATGGCCACCCGGCCCTCCTTGATAAGCCCCAGGCCGACGACACTGCAAGGATTGTCTCCCGACCAAACCAGCGCCTGCGCGGCAGGATTCAGACCGTATTTCTTCACAAAATAGCTGCTGACCGGTCCGACGATTTTTGACGAATCGGCCAGTGGCGGGAGTCTGTGCCGCAAGCCCGGGGCAGTGGCTTTGAACGCGCCGGGGTGCCAGACCTTTTTCTGAATGTCCATCAGGTTCATCCCCGCGCCGTCGCCGTAATCAATCGGCGCAATCTGCCCGGCGACCAACGACGCCATGAACGAGCTGACCAGGGCGATGCTCTCGGTTTGGGCATAAGCCTCCGGGTCGGTCCGGTAAAACTTGCGGATTTGCGGACCGGTGAATCGCTCGAAAGTGTCCGACCCTGTTTGCTTCGCCGTCTCCTTGATGCCGCCCAGTTTTTTCCGAATCTCGGCGCACTCCCTGGCCGTTGAGGAATCCATCCAAATCGGCGAAGTCCGGCGCGCAAAAATTCCCTTCAAGTTTTCACCCAGGTTTTTCCTGGAATCCAGATCGCCGAGCGCAGCGGCAGCGCGGTCGTTGAAATACACCGAGCCATGCTGCTGGCCGCTGCCGCTGACCGCCAGGATCTCCCCCAACGCCACCCCCTCCTTTTTCATCACGGCAAAGACCAAATCCAGCGCTTCGGCCCACATCAACGGCGGGCTGTGCTTGACGAGCGGATCCCGATTGGGCAGCACGCCGTTTAGGGTTTTGTACTGCGGCAACGCCTGGTCGAAATTCAACGACCTCTCATACACCACCTTGCGCCGATCATAATCAATCACCACCGCGCTCAGGCTTTGCGTGCTGGAATCCAGTCCGAGAAATAATTTTGCCATGCGATTTCAGCCAACAGTAAAAACTGCACCACCCCGACCGTCAAGCAAAGGTAATCGCCGGCAACCAATCCAGCCGGGCAAGACTCTCCGCTGACGCTACGGGGTTTGACGGCCCACCTGATATGTTATCCTCGTACCCGGACGACACATGAAAAACGTGGTATCCTCCATTCCATCCCGCAAATTTTTTGCGATAGTAAATGATAACATCCAAATGTGTCGAAAGCTTTAATGGAAAATCTGTTGCAGCAAATTCCGCCTTACCAATCCATGAAAAAATCCATAATTCAGTCTGTTCCGGGACTTTTATTGCCCCTGTTGCTGGCGATATTCAGTGTGTCAGGCCAGGCGCAAAGCCTCGTGACGAATCCCGGCTTTGAAACCGGCAACACCTCGGGCTGGTTCGCATTTGGTTCTCCAACGCTTTCCGTCGAGACGAGTCAGGTTCATTCAGGCACTTACGCCGCCCAGGTGTCCAACCGCACAGCCACCTATATGGGCATTGCCCAATCGTTTGCCGGCGTCCTCCAGGCGGGCCAGACATACAATGTTTCGGCGTGGCTCAGGCTGGCCAACGGCGGGAACCAGACGATGCAGTTGACGATGCAAAAGACGGATGGCAGCGGAACATCTTATGCGCTGATCACTTCGGGTTCCGTGTCTTCGACTGCCTGGACGCAGCTTTCCGGACAATACACGTACAATCCTTCGGGTACAGTCAGCGCGCTGAATTTTTATGCGGAAGTGACCAGCAGCTCGAACGCCTCTTACTACATTGATGACGTCCAGTTCAGCGGAGGGACCGTCGTCACCAATCCGCCGACCAATGGCGTGTCCGTTGTGGATTGGAATAATGTGCATCAGCGCATTGACGGTTTTGGCGCCTCCTCGGCATATAATGGCAGTTGGACAACCAACCAGGCAGACATTCTTTTTTCCACCAATCTGAACGTTGTTTATTCCGACAATTCTGCCAACCAGTACACCAATAATGGCATTGGCCTCTCCTTGTTGCGGAATCATATTGTGTGGGCCAATGACACTTCGGCGAGCTCGACACCTACGACGGTCGAAACCAACATTATGAGATGGGCACAAGACCGCGGTGCCCGCGTTTGGAGCACGCCTTGGACGCCGGCGGCGGGGTTTAAAGCCACTAACGATATTTATGATACGAAAACGGCCACCGCTAATGGAATCGATGGCGGCAGTTTCCTGGGCGGCGATGCCACCAACCAGGCTTACGCCAGCCAATTGGCCAATTATGTGGCCAGCATGAAAACTACTTACGGCATCAATCTTTACGCCATTTCCATCCAAAATGAACCGGACGCGAGCGTTAATAGTTACGATGCGTGCCAATGGACCAACACCTATATCCATGATTTTGTCACCAACCTTTACAACTGCGCTGGCGGCCAAAGGCGTGGGTTCAACCAAAATCATTCTGCCGGAGAGCCAGAATTGGCAGGATTATAAGAATCTTGCCGGTCCAGCCATGACCGATCCCAATGTCGCGGCGGACGTGGGCATTATTGCCGACCATAATTACGACGGTGCCAACGGGCCAGCCAGCCTGGTCAAGAATAATTACGGCAAGGCACTTTGGGAAACGGAGGTTTCCCAGCTTGGCGGTGAAACCAGCGACATTGCCAATGGCGTTTATTACGCCCAGCGGGTCTTCCTGTTCCTGACGGCTGCGCAAGCCAACGCCTGGCATTATTGGTGGATCGTCCCCTTTGGAAGCGAAACGGGTCTGATGAGCCAAAATGCCGGGCCCACCAAACGGATGTTTACCATCGGCAACTACAGCCGGTTCGTGCGCCCGAACTTTTATCGCATCGACGCAACCTCGTCCCAGCCGTCAGCTTTAATCAGTGCTTACAAAGACACTAACTCTACCGCCTTTGCGATTGTCGTCGTCAATATCAATGCCGGAACCGATGTGATTCAGACTTTCAACCTGACCAATTTCACCACCGCTTCAGTAACGCCCTGGATTACTTCCGCCTCACTTTCACTGGCTCCGCAAGCACCGGTGAATGTCACCAATTCCTCATTTACCTACGATGTGCCGGCCATGAGCGTGGTGACGTTTGTGGGACAAGGGGTCGTGGGACAAGTCAACACGCCGCCGACGATTGGAGCCGTGCCCAATCAAACGGTCAATGTGGGCGTGACCTTGCTGGTGACCAATACCGCCAGCGATTCAGATTTGCCGGCCCAGACATTAACCTTTAGTTCGGCAAATTCATTCCCGGCCAACGCGACGGTCAATTCCAGCGGGCTTTTCAGTTGGCGCCCCCTCGTCAGCCAGGCCAATACCACCAACCTGATTCAAATTCAGGTCACGGATAGCGGCTCACCGCCTTTAAGCGCAACCAACAACTTCAATGTGTTCGTCAACGCGGTGACCAATCCCGTGATCGGTTCAGCCAATGTCTCTCCGGGACAAGTCAGCTTGACCGTCAATGGACCGCAGGGACCCGATTACACCTTGTGGACTTCAACCAATCTGGTGAATTGGCAGACGTTATTTACCACCAATTCGCCGCCGATTCCGTTTACCGTGATGGACACCAACTCCGCTGATCCATCACGATTCTATAAATTCCAGATCGGACCGTGATGCCGCCGCAGTTTGGCAGGGCGAACGTCTTCGCGAGCCGAACATGAAAACTTTTTGACACGAATTCCACGAATTGACACCGGTTGAATTTCGCCATTTGCACAATTCGTGCAATTCGTGTCCCAATAAACCTGCACCACCGCTTTTGTAGCAGTCGAGGTAACGCAGGACAAAATGCTTCGGCCGTAATAGAGCAATTGGGGAGAATTTTGAGGTCGCCGTGCATTTAATTCACGTTTAAAAGTTTTGCCCGACGGTTTCACTTTTGCAAAGCTGAGGTCATGTTCGAAAACACCATCCGCCGGATGCCGCGTCCGCAGGATGCGGCAACCCTGACCACCCAACAGCTTCGCGACACTTTTGCCGTCACCAGCCTTTTCGCACCGGGCGAATTGCGCGGCCTGTTCACCGATCTTGACCGCCTCGTGGTCGGCGGCATCATGCCCCGAAAGCTTTCGGGGTTGAAATTGCCGAACCACAAGGAGACCGGCCGCGCCTTTTTCCTCGAACGCCGCGAACTGGGGGCCATCAACATCGGCGGGCCGGGCGCGGTTCGTGCCGATGGCAAAGTGTTTCCGCTCGATCGGCTGGATTGCATCTATCTGCCGATGGGCACGAAAACGGTCACGTTCGAAAGCCAGGACGCCAAAAATCCGGCAAAATTTTATTTTCTGAGTTGCCCGGCACACGCGGCCCATCCTGCCGCGACCATGAAGCCAAAGGACGCTTCACCAGTGCCGCTGGGTTCGCAGGCGGCGGCGAATAAGCGGACGATTTACAAATACATCCACACCGGCGGCATTCAGAGCTGCCAGTTGGTGATGGGTTTTACCGCGCTGGAAGAAGGAAATGTGTGGAATTCGTTCCCGCCGCACACGCATTGGCGGCGCACGGAGATTTATTTTTATTTCGACCTCGGCGACAATGTACTGACCCATTTCCTGGGCGAACCGCAGCAGACCCGGCACCTGTTTTTGCACAACGAAGATGCCGTGCTGTCGCCGAACTGGTCCATTCATTGCGGTTGCGGCACCGGCAATTACAAGTTCATCTGGGGCATGGCCGGCGAAAACCAGACATTTGATGACATGGATGGCGTGAAGCCTGCGGATTTGAGATGAAGAGTAATTGGTTAAATTGGTAACTCGTTAAATGGGCAACTGGTTGAATGAGTGCCCTCCCGGAGCTTTAAGCCAATTGAACTGATTTAACTCATTTAACAAATTACTTGCTGAATTCATGAACACAAAACGTTTCGAAAATAAAGTTGCCCTTGTGACCGGGGCCAGCCGGGGCATCGGCCAGGCCGTCGCCATTGCGTTCGCCCGCGAAGGCGCCCACGCCGTCAGCGTGGACGTCGGCGACCAGTCCGAGACCAGCGCCCAGGTGAAAGCGCAAGGCGCAAGGTTCAACTCTTATACCGAAGATTTGCGCAAGCTCACCCAAAAGGGTGCCGCCGCCCTTATCGCCAAAATCATCGCTGACGCCGGGCGCGTGGACATTCTCGTGAACAACGCTGGCATCATCCGCCGCGCACCGGTGGTGGATCATCCGGAAGAAGATTGGAACGCCACCATTCAAATCAACCTGACGGCGCCATTTCTTTTGAGCCAGGCGGTGGCCAAATGGTGGGTCACCGGCGGACGCGAAAAATCGCCGGCGGATGCGCGCCTCAAGGTCGTAAACATCGCTTCGATGCTGTCATTTCAGGGCGGCATTCTGGTACCAGGTTATACTGCCAGCAAGAGCGGTATCGCGGGTATCACCAAGGCGTTTGCCAACGAGTTGGCGAAGGAACGCGCGAATTTCAACGCGGTGGCGCCCGGTTACATCGCCACGGAAAACACCCGGCCCATCCGCGAGGACGCCAAGCGAAACCAGGCCATTCTCGACCGTATCCCCGAGGCGCGCTGGGGTACGCCCGAGGACATCGCCGGGGCGATATTGTTCCTGGCCTCGAAAGAGGCGGATTATCTGAACGGCACGATCATGAACATTGACGGCGGCTGGCTGGCACGGTGATTCTGATCCCGTAGCAGCCGACGTGAGTCGGCTCCATTTGGAATTCGGGAGTCAGAGCCGACCCACGTCGGCGGCTACAATTTAGGGCAAGCGCGGCCGGATTACGCGTTGAACCAGGCATCGATTTATGAAACAATTCATCAAACGGTTCGTTTGTTTCGTTGCGTTCGCGGGCTTTTTCGCCCTGCAAACTTCCTGTGTGACGCACCCGACGTCGGTACCCGAATTTTCCGGTGCCACGCCGCTGCAATGGTCGGTGCGGATGGCCGATTCGGAAATGGCGCGGCGCGGGAACAGCCTGGAATGGAAACCGGGCGGCAAGGCCAAATGGGATTATACCACCGGCCTGTTTACGTTTGCGTTACTCAAATTGAACGAACAGACGAACGACCTGCGCGATCTTAAATTCGCCGAGGACACGATGGGTTCGTTCGTCCAGCCGGATGGGGAAATCAACGGTTACAAGCCGCAGGATGAGAGCCTGGACAACATCGCACCGGGCCGGACCGTGGTGGTGTTGTGGCAAATCACCCAGGATGAACGCTATCGCAACGCCGCCACACTTCTGCGAAAGCAACTCGACACCCAGCCGCGCACCGGTGATGGCGGGTTCTGGCACAAGCAGCGGTATCCGCATCAGATGTGGCTCGATGGACTTTACATGGCGGGGCCGTTTTATGCCGAGTACGCAAAGTTGTTCGATGAACCGGCGGATTTCGACGACGTGGCCAAACAGATTCGTTTGGCGGATGAGCACACCTACAGTCTCAAGACCGGATTGTTTTATCATGGCTGGGACGAAAGTAAATCGCAACCGTGGGCGAACAAAATCACCGGCACATCGTCCAATTTTTGGGGGCGTGCGATGGGCTGGTATGCGATGGCCATGGTGGACGCGCTCGATTATTTCCCGACGAATCATCCGGCACGGGCACAAATCATTGCCACGTTCCAAAAATTATGCGTCGGCGTGGTAAAGTATCAGGATCCGCAGACCGGCCTTTGGTGGCAGGTGGTTGACCAGGGCCATCGCAAGGGCAATTACCTTGAAGCGACGGCGTCGAGCATGTTTGTTTATGCGATGGCCAAAGGCATCAATCATGGCTATCTCCCGCGCAGTTACGAACCGGCGACGTTGAAAGGTTATCGCGGCATCATTGAGCATCTCATCCGGGACGATGGCAACGGGCAATGGTCGTTGAGCCATTGCTGTTCGGTGGCCGGGCTGGGCTACGGCCGGGACGGCTCGTTCGAGTATTATGTCAGTGAACCGGTGATGGATAATGATCTCAAAGGCATTGGCCCGTTCGTCCTCGCCGGCATCGAAGTGCAATCATTGACCAGCCGGCCAACCGGCCCGGCCCAACAAATTCCCTGACGCCAACCTAAATGTTTGTTAATCCAATCCCCGGCGTATGAAAACCATTCCTGTCCGCAGGACTTTTAATCGCCTTGCCGGCTTGCTCGCCGGGCTCACTTGCCTCGCCTCCCCCATGCCGCTTTGCGCACAATCGGGCACATTTCCCATGCCCGCTCCCGTCACACTGACTGCGAGCCTTTCGCCGGCGGTGAAACCTTATGCGGTGCTCACAGCGATGCAGCGCGTGGCCGATTGGGAACTGGCGCACCCTGACACGAACCGTCCGACCGGCTGGGTCGAGGCTGCCGGGGACGTAGGCATGATGGCTTTGGCCGGTATTTCCGGCGACCCGAAATACCGCGAGGCGATGTTCGCAAAAGGCAATGCGAATAATTGGAATTTGGCGGCGTATCAAGGGCGCAAATATCACGCCGATGACCAATGCGAGGGACAAGTCTGGACGGAACTGTATTTTTTGTACCGGGAAAACAAAATGATCGCACCGGTGCGCGACCAGTTTGATTTTATCCTCGCCCATCCTTCAGACGCACCGGGCCTTGATTTCACGCAACCGCACGGCAAGGCCCAGGAACTCTGGTCGTGGTGCGATTCCCTGTTCATGGCGCCGCCAACCTGGCTGCGGCTTTACGTCGCGACCGGGGACGGGCGTTATCTGGATTTTGCGGTGACGAACTGGTGGCGCACGACGGATTATCTTTATGACAAGGACGAACACCTGTTTTACCGCGACAGCACCTATTTCGACAAACGTGAAGCCAACGGCCAAAAGGTTTTCTGGAGCCGCGGCAACGGCTGGGTGATGGCCGGACTGGTTCGCGTGCTGCAATACCTGCCAACGAACCATCCCGATCGTCCGCGCTTCGAGCAATTATTCAAGGATATGGCCGCGAAAATCCTGACGTTGCAGCAAGCCGACGGCCTTTGGCGGGCGAGCTTGCTCGACCCGGAAGATTTTCCAGCCAAAGAAACCAGCGGTTCCGGTTTTTTTACCTACGCGCTGGCCTGGGGCGTAAATCAGGGCCTGCTCGACCGCACGAAATTCGAGCCGGCTGTTCGCAAAGGCTGGGCGGCGCTGGTGGAATGCGTTGCTGCCAACGGCAAGCTGATGGACGTTCAGCCGGTCGGCAGTGATCCAAAAAAATTCGCGGAAGATTCGACTGCGCCCTACGGCGTCGGCGCGTTTTTGCTGGCCGGTAGTGAGGTTTATCGGATGGCCGTTTTGGAAAAAGCTGTTCCGGTTTCCATGGCATCCGTAATTACTTTTGTAAAGCCGTTGCTTGAAGTTGCGATTTCTAACTCATCCTCTTTTCGACGCAATTGCGAAACTGTAGAAATAAATCTACAGACAATTGATGAAGCATTTTTGTCTCGCTCATCGCTTTCGCCTCCAGCACCAATTTCGGCTTATGTGCCGGAAGATTTGAATCACCGTAAATTTGTGGTTACGGATAGCTTTTCATCACGCGTTTTGGATTCGCAAACTTATTCTGAATCAAATTCTGCGCCGGACAAATTGCTTTTCCAGGTTGATCTCGCGCCGCACGAGACCCGGACCTATTACATCTTGGACGCTGCGGCTCTGGCCGCCGTACCACCACCCATCGTGAAAACATTCGCGCGTTACGTGCCGGAACGCTATGACGATTTCGCGTGGGAAAGCGACCGCATCGCGCATCGCGCTTACGGCATGGCGCTCATCAAGGCCGAAGGCACCATCAGCAGCGCGCCGGACGTGTGGATCAAAAAGGACCGCGGCCTCATCATCAATACAATGTATGCCACGAAACATTATCACGAGGACAACGGCTCGTTCATGGACGATTACCGCGTCGGCCACAGCCGCGGCTGCGGCGGCCTCGGCATCTGGGACGGCAAGAAACTTTACACGTCCAGCAATTACCATAACTGGAAACTCATCACCACCGGCCCGATCCGTTCGGAATTTGAACTGACTTACGACGCGTGGGACGCCGGCAATGGCCGCATGGTTTCCGAGACGAAACGCTACAGCATTGACGCCGGGTCGTGGATGACCAAGGCGCAAAGCACGTTCAGCAGCGAGGACAAATCGCCGTTGACGATTGGCGTCGGTCTGGCCGAGCGCGCGTGCCCGACCAATCGCGTAGCAATTCATCGCCGACGATCAAAGCGAAGGCTGGATGAGCTACTGGCAGCCGGAAGACAAGCCGAAAGGCATCATCGGCGTTGCGATGATTTTGCCCAAAGGCAGCGTGGACGCGTTTACGAACGACGCGCCGGACATGCCGGAGTCCAAACTTCACGCTGCGGTGCCGCAACCGACGCATGAAGGTTATCCGCCCATCCGCGACCTGCTCGCCATCACGCAGGCCAAGGTCGGCCAGCCATTCACGTATTACTTTGGCGCCTGCTGGGATCGCAGCGGCGATTTCACGAACCACGTCCAGTGGGAGGATTACCTGAAACGCTTCGCCGAACGCCGCGACCAGCCGTTGCAGGTGACGATTGGGAAATTAAAATCTTGTAGCAGCGGACGTTAGTCCGCTCTGATTTTGGAATTTTGAGCCGACTCACGTCGGCTGCTACGGTTTCTGAGATTGTGCCACCACCTTCAACGCTTCGGCCGTAATGGTGGTAATTTTGCCCCAGGCTTTTTCGGTGACGAGCTTCTTTTCAGCCATCCACGAGCCGCCAACGGCGGCGACTTGCGGCAAGGCCAGATAATTTGGCAACGTCGTGGCATTGATGCCGCCGGTGGGGAGGAATTTCACGCCGGTGTGCGCAAACGGCCCGGCCAGCGCCTTGAGCATGGCCACCCCGCCAGCGGGTTCCGCCGGAAAAAACTTCAGATATTTGCAGCCGAGATTCAGCGCATGGTCCACCTCCGTAGGCGTCATGACGCCGGGAAAAAAAGGCATCTGGATTTTATTTGCCGCCGCCAGCACCGTTTCGTTCAGGCCCGGCGAAACGCCGAATTGCGCGCCGGCTGCCGCCGCCTGTTGCACCTGATCGACCGCCAACAATGTACCCGCGCCGATAGCCATCTGCGAAACTTCCTGCCGGATGCGCCGGATGGATTCGGCCGCGGCGGCGGTGCGGAAGGTGATCTCCATGACATTCAGGCCACCAGCAAGGAGTGCCCTGGCCAAGGGCACGGCATCCTCGGCCTGGTCGATGGTTGTGATGCACATCAACCGCTGTTTGAGAAAATGTTCTGCGTTCATAAAGTTCCCGTAAGGCTACAAAAATACCCGCGCAAGTGAACTGAAATTCAGACAAAGTTGAACGGCTTCGCGCCTCGTCCGCCTTCGCCTTGCTACAGCGCCACCCGCCCCCTAATCTGCATCAATGAACATTGCCATCGAACATATCGCCATTCCGTCTCCGAACCCGGTCGCCTTGAAAAGCTGGTACCAACGGGTTCTGGGAGCGCGCGAAATTTTCAACAACGGCCAGAGTCCGCCGACGTGCCTGATTACCCTGCCGGGCGGGGGCTGGTTTGAAATTTATGCCGCCGAGGGTCAGCCGGAAAACCGCGGCAACAACAAACTCGCCGGTTTTCGCCACGTCGCGCTGCGGGTCGATTCGATTGAGGCGGCCAAAGCCGAATTGGAAAAATGCGGCGCGAAGTTTGGCGAAGAAGTCCGGCCGGCGGCGGGTGGCGGGCGTGTGTTGTTCTTCGAGGATCTCGAAGGCAATCTGCTGCATCTGGTCGAGCGTCCGGCGGATTCGCCACTGGGGAAAGGCTGAGCCGATTATTTTTTCTGCGCGCCCGAACCCAAGCCGAAAAATTCGTGCGATGGCGCGAATGATTTACTTTGCCCGAAGCAGGAGCACAGGCACTTTAATGGTGTGACGGACATGCCTGGACGTAGAACCAAGAAACACGTCGGCCAAGAAACGGTGTCCGTGCGTGCTCATCGCCACCAGGTCGCATCCCTTTTGACCGACCCACTTGACGATTTCCTTCGGTGGATCACCATAAGCCAGTTCCACCTCAGCGGGAATACCGGCGGATTGAAATTCCAACCGAACCTTGTTCAAATATGCGGTATCTTCGGTGACCTCGGGGCTGACCGCGTCCGGTCCAAAAATTCTTGCCGCCCAACCGTCCGCAACGTGCAGCAGCACAACGCGGCTCTGCGCGAGTTTCGCTAGCAGCTTGATGTGCTCGATAATGGCGCGGTCGGTCGGTGTGCCGTCCAACGTTACGAGAATGGTTTTATACATGGGTTAGCTTCTTTAGTTTATCCGCCTGTGATAACCTGCCAAGCCTGTTTCACGGCATCAGGCAGACCGTAAAAGTCGAAGGCCGTAATCAGCAACGCCGAACCCCACCCGGCTATGAGCAGAAACCAGCCTAGCCGCCATTGTCCCATCCGCTTGCGGGAACTGGCGAGGTGCAGCAGGGGGAACATCGCAAATGGAAGTTGTAGCGCCAGCACCACCTGGCTCAGGACAATCAGGTCGGTGATGTTATTGGCCCCGCGGATGCCGATAAAGACAGCCGTGGGAATGATGGCCAGCGAGCGGGTAATCAGCCGCCGCAACCACGGCTTGATTCGCCAGTGCATGAAGCCTTCCATCACCACCTGGCCGGCCAGCGTGCCGACAATGGTGGCGCTTTGCCCGCTGGCCAGCAACGCGACGGCGAAGAGCGTGCCCGCGGCAGCCGTGCCCATCAGCGGCGCCAAAGTCAGGTAGGCCGCTTGGATCCAGTCCGTTGAATCATTGAACTGGACTACTTGTCCGCCGGCGACGGTGACGCTGGTCTTGCCGTAAAAGACAATCGCGGCCAGCACCAGGATGGCGGCGTTGATCAGGAAGGCGACCGACAGGTTGGCGATGACGTCAATGGTGTTGAAGCGGATTGCCTTTCGGATGGATTCGTCGTCCTTCTGGAATTTGCGGCTCTGCACCAGGGCGGGGTGCAGATACAGCACATGCGGCATGACCGTCGCGCCGATGATGCCGATGGCCACATAAACCATGGTGGCCGAACCCAAACGGGGCAGCGATCATCGCCCGGCCCATTTCCAGAAAGCTGGGCTGCGTCTGCGGCAGGACGAAAATCTCGATGAAGTAGCAAACGCCGATGGTCGCCACCAGCAGCAGCACGATGGCTTCGATGGTCCGCATCCCGAACCGCTGCATCGCCAGCAGCAGCAGCACGTCAACACCCGTGATGATGACTCCCCAAAAAATGGGGATATGGAACAACATGATTCAGCGCCACCGCGCCGCCCAGGACTTCGGCCAAATCGCACGCGATGATCGCAAGTTCCGCCATGAGCCAGTTCGGCACGCGCGTCCACTTGGGATACCAGTCGTAGCAGCATTGGGCCAGGTCGCGCCGGGTTGCTATGCCGAGCCGCGCGGCGATAATCTGCAGGAAGATCGCCATCAGGCTGGCCAGGCCGACCACCCAAAGCAGTCCGTATTTGAACTGGGCGCCACCCTGGAGATCGGTTCCCCAGTTGCCCGGATCCATGTAAGCCACGCTGACCAAAATCGCCGGGCCAAAGTAGGCAATCATTTGCCGCCAGAAACTGGCTTTATGATGAGGCACTTTTACGCTGCCGTGCATTCCTTCCAGCGACATGGCTCCGGAATGCGAAACCGCGGCGACTTTGGCCGCCGCTGGTTCAATCAAGTCCGTGGGGGTATTGTTGTCTTTGCTCATAAAGTCCCGTTCCATTGTCAAAATCTCACGGTAATTCCGCAAAATGGGTTGTAATCGGCTGCCGCCGGCGTCACACCAAAATAACAGTCACAATCAAGCTGGATGTTTTTCGTGACCAGATATTCCAGGCCAGTATCCACCGTTCCCACCCAACCGGCGTGACGTTCCGTGGTGAAGTTGCTGAAAAATTCCAAATAGCCGCTCAACTTTCCGATAATGGGATGGTCCAAACTGGCCGAAGCGATGAATTCCTCGTGGTAGCCGCCATTGACATCATTTTTCATCAAGCTGGCCGCCGTTTCCATGCTCAAATCGAAATCATGCGGCAAACTCACCGCCAGCGGCAAAATGATTCCGCCTTCGACGGCATTGTTGCCGAGATTGTCCGTGGCTGTCGGAAATTTGACATAAGGCAGAAGCGCAAATGCCGTTTGCCCGCCATCTTCGCCCCACAAGTTGACCTTGACCCGCGTGGTGAAATCGCCGAAACCCGATTGTGTGACCGTATTGCCCGAACTCTCTGTCCGCACATTCAGGTAATTGTCATAGACGAGTTGCAGATCAACCTGGTTGAGCAATCCAACTTTGAGGTTGAAATCGCCCACATCCCACGCCTCCGTGGTCGTGCCAGCCGATTTATCGTAGTTGAAATTGGCAAAATCCATCTCCAACTGGCAGTGGCCGGCGTCCACCGTGTAGGCCGATTCGGTCTGATCGGGCCGGTCGGGGCTCAATTCCCGCATCAAATTGTCCGGGACGGGATTGAAAAGACTGTAACCGCTTTTGTCCGGCGGAACGGCTTTGGTTTCCTGCGCTGCCGTGGGTAATTCCGCCGCCACGAACAGGCAAACAACCCAATCCAGGCCGTTCATTTTTAGCTTAAACAAAAACATGTAGCATTAGGTACAATCGAAAGACCGGGCCGTCAAACAAAATGTAGCCTGAACTACAAATTAAACCTCGACTAATGGAACGGCTTGGGGTTTACTTTTCCCGTTATGCCGCGTTCCTCACGCAAATCGCGCACCGACGCACATCCTGTGGCGCAACAGGCGGAAAACTTCCGCCGGTCGCGCCGCGATCGCGCCACGGAAGTCGCGCAGGATTATGTCGAGGCCATTGCCGATTTGTCAGCTGCCCTGGGCGAGGCGCGTGTGGTGGATCTGGCGCGCCGACTCGGTGTCACGCATGTGACCGTCAATCGAACCCTCGCGCGCTTGCGACAGGCAGGTTACGTGAACACCAGGCCTTACCGGTCCATTTTTCTGACCGAAGCCGGGCACCGGCTGGCGGCGGAATGCAAGCGACGGCACGAAACCGTGGTGGCGTTTTTGCGTTCGCTGGGCATTTCGGAAAAGGCATCCGAGCTGGACGCCGAGGGGATTGAACATCACGTCAGCCCCGAAACGCTGGCCGCGTTCGAACGCCGGTTGAAAAAGCACTGATGCGACCGAGGGATATTCAGCAAATCGGCAACGAACTGGCCATCAAATGGGACGACGGCAGCGAAAGTTTCATTCCGCTGGAAACGTTGCGGCGATGTTGTCCCTGCGCCGGCTGCAAGGGTGAGGCGAGATATTTTGGGGAACGTCCATAAAAATCCCGGGCGACCGTTGACGCAGGCAGCCTTTCAGTTGGTCCGGTTTGACCGGGTGGGCGGCTATGCCATTCAGCCGGTTTGGGCGGATGGGCACGCAACAGGGATTTATTCCTTTGATTATTTAAAACGAATCGCCAACAAAAATTCGACTGAATGAAAAAGAAACGGCGCACTCTCCTGAGCGCGCCGTTAAGGATCAGTTCCCCTTAGGGATCAGGATTGACTGTTCAATTCGACGTTGTCGAAGCCCCGGCCGCCTTGCTGGGGGCCTGCCATTCGGTTGCAGGTTGATTGGCTACATCGTAGTAAGGGTCCGTATTTTTTGGATTGCTCCAGTCATAGGGCTTGGCGCTGTTCCATGGTGTCTTGGGATTCATCGGCGATTTGGGACCCAAGGCACTGGATTTTAGGAATTCCGATGACGTTGGCTGATAGTCAGTGTCTTTGACAATGGTCGGGGTGATGAAAATCAGCAGATTATCCTTATCGATGCCCTTATTTTCAGACCGAAAGGCATATCCCAAAACCGGAATGTCACCCAGCACGGGTACCTTTGTGTAAATATTTTTGGTGTTGTCCTTGATAAAGCCGCCCATGACCAGTGTGTTCGCGTTAGGAATCAACACCTGGGTTTGAACCTTGCGTACGTCATATTCGTCCGCCTGGTTTTCCACACCGGCGACGATTTTTGTAACGGTGTCAAACACACTGGAAACCTCCGGTTCAACCGTGAGCCAGATGTAATCGTTGGCGGAAATGCGCGGGGTGACGTTCAAGATGGTTCCCAGGTTGGTATAGGCCACCTGCGAACCGCCGGGTGAACCTTGAGTGCCGGCAGTGGTGGCAAAAATCGGAACGGCCCGGGTGACTTCTATGTGCGCCATCTCATTGTCCAGCGTTACCACGCGAGGAGTGGCGATGGTTTGCGCATCGGAATCGTTGTTTAAGAAAGAAAGCACAGCCTTGACTCCGTCAGCATTGAGAAAATACGGCGAAGCGAAAAAGCCTTTGATTGCTGTTGATCCGATAATCGCAGGATTGCCAAGCACTCCGCTCTCCAAACCTGGAACGACGTTGCCATTCGTACCAATGCTCGGCTGCACTAAAAACTGTGAAGCATTACCAAACGAAACGTTCTGCGCCGACAAAGTGCCCGACCAATCAATGCCTTTGGTGGTACTGGGCGAACTGGAAACTTCCATCAACCGGGTTTCAATCAAAACCTGGCGGGTGGGTTTGTCAAGCTGGTCAATCAGCGTGTCCACCGCATCCTGCTCGTTTTCAGTGGCGACCACAACCATCTGACTGGTGCGAGAGTCAGGCACCACTCTGCTTCGTTTGTCGGTCAGCGCGCTTTCCACCGCGGCTTGCATGTTTGAAACACTGGCATATTTGAGTTGGATGACCCGGGTCATCAGCGGCGGCGGCGCATTGGGGTTTTTTATGCTGACGCGGGCAATTTTGGTTTTCGCATCTTCTGTAAGCTGAAGGTTGTAATTATCCAACACCGCCAACAGCGCCTGACGGGCGGAGACATTTTCCCAACGGACAGAAATCGTCGGTTCCGGCTTGATCTGGCCATTTTGGTCGGGCTGGCCGTAACCAATCTTGGGGTCGAGGAGGTAATTGATCCCGGCCAGACGGGCTAGATTTTCGATGGCCGTGGTAATCGGAACATCCTGGAATTGGATCGGCAGCACATTGACCGCCGCGTTGGTGGCGGCAGTGGCAGTTTCATTGGTACTTCCCACATTGGCAGATTCCGTGTTCGTTACCGTCATGGCCAGGGCGTTGCTCGTGGTGACACCGGAAGAGGTGTCGGGGCTGGCAGCCGGCGCTGTTGCCGTGTTGGTGTCAACGACAGCTGTCGTTTGAACGGTGGCGGTGGCAGCGGGAGTTGACTCACTCATCGCGGGTTGATTTGTCGCGACACTGTTGGTATCAGTTTGAGACACAGCCCACCGTTGCGAGACAAGGCCCACACACAGCGTGGCAATTAGCAGTTTCGATTTCATATTTTTTGTTTTATTGGTTTTTAGTCCAATGGTGGAAGTACTCAGCAGATACCGAGCCAACCCCGAAGAAGCCCAGGACTTTTATTCTAATGAGAAGCGTCGGTATTCTGTTCCCATCGGAAAATGAGATTCCGCTCAACCATGCTCAAAGCAAAAAACCACCGTCCCGAATCAAAGGATTCGGAATGAATGCCTGTTTAAATGTTAAGGTTCTGACGGTTTTCAACCCTAAGGTTTGTCGGAATAAAATAGTTCGTGGCGTTGGCCGCCAACTTCAATCACAACGGAATTGGTTCTGATTTCGATGCAGCTTACATGAATGCGGCCATCATGAGTCACCACGTCGCCCTCATCGCCGGGGGCAAAAGTGTGATTGTTGATGATGACCAAACGGCGATCCACCGAGCCGGAAAATCCTTTCACAACCAGCGATGTCACATCAGCCGCCCGAGCATTGGCGATGACGGCAACTTTATATGGCCGGATGGAGCCGGGAAAAAATGGGTCGCGGCCTTCGCCGGGATTTGACGGAAGAATGAAGATCGAGGGGTTCGCATTGGTCGTGTTGGATTGGGGCGCCGGCGCGGCGCCAGTCGCAAGGGCCATCGCGCAGCCGATCACCAGCAAAACCGTCATTGTTTTTTCGCTAAAATTCTTCATGGCCGCTTCATAGGAGTTTTGTTGGCTAAGAGGTGGATTTTACCAAAGCAATGATATCCATCCTGAAGGAAAGCTTTTCGGCGCCGTCAGTGGTGTCAGCCGGCTGGATGAGCAAATTGACCATCCGAATATGCGGATAGGTATTTTCAAAATCGGCAATGAATTTGCCGAGGTCATGGTAATAGGCTGTTCCGGTGATGCTGAATTTAACCTGCTTGAATGGAAAAGACGGCAATAGATCCACCGGCCCGACATCCGGATGGCCTATTTCCGGAATGTCCACTTGATACTGGGCTTTAAAGAGCCGAATGGTGTTATAGGTCCAAGAGTAAAGGTCCCCCGAAGCCATGTCATTCTCGGCGTCTGCCAGAGTCTGCGTGATATTGGTCAATTCGGTGGCGGTGTTGCCGGCATGTTTTATGGCCGTTTGAATACCATCGAGTTTTTTTACAGCCGCACTCTGACTCGCGACAACCCGGTCCAGCGCTGCGTATCGCGGCTGAATCAACTCAGACCACATCAACGCGATTACCCCTAATGTGCCGATAAGCACAAGGATGAGCTGATTGCGTTTGTCTTTGGATAATTTCATCGGGTTTTATCGGGGTAAGCGCACTGCAGGGTAAACAAGACTGACGGTTTGCCATTGGGATCAGCTTGTGGCGCAGACAGGTTTGTCAGGCGGACAACGTTTGTTTTGCCCAGTTCGGTTTCAAAGTATGACTCGTGACTGATGGCATCTTTAAATTTGTTGACTTGATCACCAGGATTGCTGCTGAAGTCTTCCGCATCCAATGACAGGACAATTTTTTCCGTAATGTTGACGTTGGTCTGAATCCCGGTTCCTTGATTGGCCTGATACGTTTGGTCCACCCGCAACTTGACCAGTTGTACGCCAGGCACCGTGGCATGCTGCAAGGCATTCAACAGGTTGCCTTGAAGGAAACGCTTATTGGTTAATTTTTGAAGGGCTGCCAGATTTCCCTTGGCCTCAATAATCTTTCTTTCACTGACCAATACAACTTGATAGGCGTTGGTATGCGATTGGATTTGGGCTTCGATTTGGGACAGGTTGGTGTTGGCGACCATGACCCGAAGTTGGAGCCAGCTCCACCACGCAAATATCATTGCCACCACCAGCACTCCTCCGAAGATCACGCGCTTGATCGGATCCCGGCGCCGCAATTCTTCGGCGGCCTGGTCTTCGGCTAATAGATTGAGGCGTATCGGCATAACTCAAAAGGCGGCCATCGCGGCACCGATGGCGACCGTTAGTTGCGGCGCAATGTGCTCAATTTCGACAGCCTGTTGTCCCGGCAATGCCAATTGCAGGAAGGCCGTTGGGTCCCAAGCCTTGCAACCCACAACCAGTTCGCTATGCAACATTTGCAGGATGAGTTCTGATTGGGCGGAGCCGCCACTGACATAAACCTGTGACAGCGGCCGGTCCTGTTGATGTTCAAAAAAGTCAAGCGATGCCCGCAACTCGCGACCGAGGGGCAACACCTGTGCTTCCAGTGTGGACTGAATTTCCGGAGCCATGCCTATTTTAATACTTTCCGCCTCGGCGTAACTGATGTTCATCGCCTCCGCCAGACCGGCGGTCAATTTGTCGCCGCCGATGCCCACCACCCGGTTCAACACCAATTCACCTTGATGCAGGATACAAATCGAAGAATTTTTGAAACCGATGTCCACCAACGCGACCGAGTCGTTGGCAAACACTTCCGGCATCGCCATTTCAAAAGCATTCACCGGGCCAATCAGACCGGGCACGATGTGGTCCGCCACCAGGTTCGCGTCCCGGATTGCAGTTTGAAAGTTGGCCATCAAATCCTTCTTCGCACCCGCCACCAGGACCTTTAATTTAGGAACGGTAACGGTTTTACCGGCATCGGCAGGTTTGGGGAGCGCTTTGGGCGGAATAATATGACAATCGAAGACGCGATCCGGCAAATCCTGTTGCAAATAACCGCGGGTGTTGTTTTTCAACACCAGGCGCATATCATCCACCGGTATTTGCGGCAACTCCACCGGCCGCACGATGGCGTCATTGCCACCGATGGCCAACGTGACAAATTTGGTTTTGGCTTCCAGGGCTCGGCAAACTGCTTTCAAATGTTCCGACAGCAATTCCGGGGGAAGCGTTTTTTCGAAAATTGGGGCGTCCAGCAATGCATAGCGGTTTAAGGCAAAATTCTCCCCCCGCCGCTCCAAAAGCACGGCCTTGGTCGTGCGGCTTCCCAAATCAATAGAGATCATTTGGTTCCGGCTTTTCCCCACGACACCGTTCAGAAATGGCAAGCCTATTTGCATTTGTTGTTTAATCGTCCAGCTTTAATTGCTTGATTACACGCAGCTCTCAAACAGATTCTTCGCAAGTTTAGCAATCGCCGCGCCAGATTCCCGTGCGAGGAGAAATTACTTTAAATCGGCATTTATTTGTCCCGACCCAAGGCGCGCTGTCTTAGAAATGGCCTTAAACCGCCACTGCCCAACAGCACTGAACATTCCGACTAAAAGTACCCCTGAAGAACCACGCCGTTTTTGACAATGGCGTCAATGACGCCGTCTCCCAAACAAAACGAAAATAGAACTGGGAAGGATTATTTTGAGGCGGCCGGGGCTTTCAATGAGTTTGAGCTGGTCGAAGATTCCGTTGACCGTCCAAAATTCGGATCCAGTTCGCGCTCCAGTTGGTATTGCACCAGCGCGTCTTTGGTCCGTCCGATTTTGGAGAAATAAACCCCAAGGTCGCCGTGAGCAACGTAGTTGTCCGGGTCAATTTTCAAGGCACGCTCCATCAACGTTCCGGTGTTTTGCCAAAAGGTGAGTTGATGACGGGACAGCATCGCGCATCCGGCCAAAACCGCTGTGGCGGCAATACCGGGCAAAAGTTTCCGCGCGGCAGGCAGGGACAAAATTTCAGCCGCTTCGGCCACTGCCCATACGCCCATGATGAAAAATCCGATGGAAGGCAAATAGGTATAACGGTCGGCAATGGATTGGAGGCCGAATTGAACCAGACCACTTACCGGCAGCAACATTCCCAGAAACCAGAGCCAGCCCATCATTAGATACGGCCGCCGGCGGAGATTCATCACCGCCAGGAAGGAAATTCCGGCCAGGACCAGGACGGCCAGCAGCAGTTCGCCGGCGTTGACCTGCGCCGGGCGTAGATAGAGACAGGTAAGGTTCTGCGGCCAGAATATATTTTCCAGATACCTCAAATATCCGACGATGGCATCACCCATTCGTGAAAAATATCCCAACGGCGGGCCGGAGGTGGTTGCCCCACCCTCCCGTTGGGCAAAGAACGTGACAACGCCAATGACGATGGACAGCACGAAGAACGGCAGTTTGTCTGCTAACAACTCCCTTGCAATTTTCGACACCGGTTTATCCCGGTTACTGGCGGCAAAACGAGTCAATGGCCAGAAATCAATCAGCAACAGAACCAGCGGCACCGTCACGAGCATCGGTTTTGACAGCAACCCCAGAACAAAAAATCCCAGCGAGAGTCTGTAAAAAAACGAACGCCGCGACGCCGAGATGAGTTTTGACCGATGATTCTCCTCCATGTTTTTCGGGAACGGAACGACTTCCCGTTTTATGTGGAGCACATACATCCAAAGCGTCAGCATGAAGAAAAAACCGCTCAACTCGTCCTTGCGTTCCGATATCCACGCGACCGATTCCACATGCAATGGGTGCCAGGCGAACAAAGCCGCGACAACGGCGCTCCGCCAGAAAGCGCCCGTCATGGAATTCAACAAGAGCAACAACAAAACCGCGTTGGCGCAGTGGAACAAGACGTTGACCAGGTGAGCCGGTCCGGCATTCAACCCGAACAATTGGCAATCAAGCATGTGCGAAAGCCAGGTCAATGGATGCCAGTTGCTCGCATGTTGATCCACGAACGACCATGCCAATCCCCACCAGCTCAAGCCGGCGCGTACCGTTGGGTTATTGAACACATAATCATTGTCGTCGTAATCAACAAAACCATAATGGCGCGCCGGCCAGTAAATGGCCAAAGTTCCCAGGACGAGCGCCAAACATACAAGGCCGGTTCGCCAACGGCTGGTCCGGAAATCAATCACTCGCTTATACTGCAAGGTAAAGGATGTTTTCCAAGGTTTTTTCCCGGCGGCGGGAGTGATTTGAAAAATTCCCATTGCGCCCGAATGCCGGGAAGCGGCCCGCGTGGGGAAAATCACAAGCCCTGGTTTTCCCCGGCCAGCAACCGACGCGCCGTGGCCTGGACAATTTTGAGAAAGGCATCGAGCAGGGGATTTTTTCCACCCTGCCAGAGGGCGCCAAACTTGACCGGCTCGAATTCGTCGAGCGGCAGTACCCGCACCTGCGGGTGGAGATTCATCCTGGGCACGCCTACGGTTACGCCAATGCCATAGCCGTTGGCAACGTACGTTTGGACCAACTCGACGGAGCTCACTTCAATCCGGCTGAACCAATCCACGCCGAGTTTCGCCAGCCCGGCCTGAAACGCGCGGCTGATGAATTCGTTGCTCGGCACCGTGATGAGCGATTCCCCGATCGGATCGCGTTTCCAGAGTTCAGTGGAGGATTTTAGTTTGCTCGCTTTCGGAACGAGCAGCACCAGCGGCAATTTGAACAAGGACAGGGCGTTCACGCCGGGGGGCGGCTTGTTGCCGACCAGTCCGAGCGACACGTCAATTTCCCGCTCTTGCAGCCAGGTGATGACCTCCGGGTGATAGCCTTCGCGCAACGTCACTTTCAATTTCGGAAACGGTCGTCGCAGTTCCTGCAGCATCACGGGCAGATGTTCGCGCAATACGGTTTCGGACGCGGCAATGCGCAGATGCTGGGAAACGCCGCCGCGGATTTTTTCGGCCATTGAATCCAGGTTGTCAAAAAACGGCTTGACGTAAACATAAAGCTCCTGGCCCGCCGGCGTCAGCGCAAACGGCCGGCGATGAAACAATGTCGCGCCGAGAAATTCCTCAAGTTGGGTAATTTGGGAACTGACCGCTGGTTGTTGGATGCCGTAGGGGATGTTGTGCACTGCCGGCATGATGCCGCCATAGCGGGCGACGTAATAGAACAACTCCAGGTGATGGATGTTCATTGGTTTTAGCGATGATGCCCCCAGTTTTATCAATTAACACCCGCAAGGCAAGTGGAGTTACAAAAGAAGATGGAAATGCAGTTGTCAGACAAAACCATAAACATAACCAAAACCTCAAATCCTGAACTTATGAATGCGACCAAAAGTAGAATCCTCGCCGGGACTGCCACATTCGTTTTGGCAAACTTCACGTCATGCCTTCAGGCGGAACCCTCGCTACTTGCCTGCTACGAAGCGCCGTATTCCAACGCCCCGGTTGGCGCTGCGCCGCGCCGCTATGATGCAACACCACTGAGCGGCAAAGTATATCTGGGTTTCGATGCCGGCGCCGCTTTCCAGCAGGACATCACCATCACCGACAGCGTTGGCGACAGCGACAAGGTTGCCTTCGGTACCGGAGCCAGGCTGGATTGTGAACTGGGATATAACTTCACTAAAAATTGGGCGGCCGAACTGGAAGTCGGTCTCATCCTCAACCCGGTCGCTCATTCCTACGTGCTCGGAACCGATTTCATGAGCGTGGACTTCACCGAACTTCCTGTGATGCTGAACGTCATTTACACACAACCCTTGGGCCACCATTTCATGGCTTATGCCGGTGGCGGAGTTGGCGGCGTTTTCAGTGAGTACAGCGATGAATTCGGCGACACGACTCCCAGCGACTCCGCTTTTGCCTTTCAAGGAATGGCAGGGGTCAAATATGCGATCAATGAGCGTTGGGATCTTGGCGTTGCCTACAAGTTCCTCGGCACGACCGGACACGATGTCGGACCAGGTGTCGCCTACGATGGCACCACCCCAACCGAGTACAAGTCAGACGGGACCCTGACGCATTCGGTGCTGGTGGCTTTGACCTGCAAGTTCTAGCCATGAAAACGATAGGACGGTTCCAAGGGGGTCTATTGAACCAGCCGATGTTGCGCAAAGTTTTATCAATTAACGCTGCCATGGCAGGGTGAATATAGTGTCACGCAATGAGAGTGGTGAAATGATTAACGACAACAACAAAACGGAAAAACATGAAAACAACAATTCAATCCATGCTCACATTGGTTGCAATCGGTTTGGTGACGGGATGTGAAGCAACCGGCTTGTCACCCGGCGAACGTGCTGGAGCGGACTATTCCCATTACATTCTGAGCTTGCAGCCGGGACAATCACACAATCCCACCCAAACGCTGACCGCACCGGTTCATTTGGCCGTCGCTCAAGTTGGTGAAACAGCTCCGTCCAGAAAAATGCTGGATAAATTGAAAGGGCAGAACGCGCTGATCGCCTCCACTGTCGGCCTGCCTCTGCCCGATGGACCGGAACAACGGTATGCGAATTATAACCAGGCCAAAACCTCTTCTATGGACTATTCCGCCCGCGTGAAATCCGTTTGCAGTCTGGCGCAGGCCGCTGGGGCAAAGTATGTGTTTTTGTTTGGCGGTAATGTTGACTCCTGGCGGAAGAATAATTTTCTAACCGTCTTCGATCTTACCATTGTGGGTGCTTTTATTGTGCCAAGCTCCAAAATTGAAATGGAAGGGAAAGCCGCCGGGACTTTGATTGATGCGGCTACGGCCGAGCCGGTGTTCTTTGTGAGTGTGGACGCTCAAGCTTCAGAAATGACCCCTGATTACCTGGCCGAAGGCAAGACCGAGGACATGCGCGCGCAGCTTCGCGATGAATTGATTGACAAATTAACAGCCGAGCTCCTCAACAAGATTACAAGTTGTCATCAGCCAGCCACCCCACAGAACACAAAAATAACAGGCACCAATGCGAATTGATTTGCCAGGGCCGGATTTAATCCAACTCCGATCTCGCTGTTACCGGAGATTGAAATGAATCGTCACGAAATTCAAAAACGTCGCGAAGTCGTGCTGTCCGTGGAAGCAGGAAAAGAAATGGTTTCAGCTTTTGATTTCCCGTTTCAGATAGAGATAACATTCGGCCATCAGGACGAAAAAGACCGCGTCCGCCACGCCGAACAATGCGGCGAAGGCGACATGCGGCAGGGTACCCGCCGCCCAGTAATAAAATGCCGTCGCCGAGTAGGCCAGTTTGTAAAGCGTGCCGACGAGGATCAAATCCGCGTTGCCCCGCAGGTCGCCGCGCGAAATCAGCGCGTAGGCGATGCCAATCACCAGTATGAATGCACCCAGCAATGTGACATAGCCGCCGAACGCCGGCAGCTTTTCGCTGATACCCAGTGCGGCAAAGGCCCGCGCCGGGAAGAAGGTGAACGTGACGCCGAGCAGAAGGTCGTAAAAGGCAGCGATGGTGAACAAACCACGATAATACTTTTCTTTGGCGGATTTCATGCCATAAGTTTGTAGCAGCCAATCAGAAATACTCAAATGAAATCTAATCCAAATCTTTTCCTGGCCTGGCTGTGGATTTTGCTCGGGTTTGTGACCGGCATGGTGCTGGGCTTGTTCTTCCACCACGAAAACTGGCTCGGCGGTTACGGCAGCCTCAAACGCCGGATGTATCGGCTCGCGCACATTTCCTTCTTCGGCCTCGGCACGATGAATCTGCTGTTCTGGCTGACGATGCAACAAAATTCCCAGCCGGAGCCGTTGACCGGGGTTGCCTCGTGGGCGTTCATTATCGGCGCCATCACCATGCCGGTCTGCTGCGTGATCATGGCGCATTTTCCGAAGACGCACCTGATTTTTGCCGTGCCGGTGGTGAGCCTCATCACTGGCGGAATTTTGACTTTGCTGGAGGTTATAAAAATATGAACACAAAAAAATTCATCGGCTTCATCGCCATGAGCGGCGTGCGCGCTCACAACGAGGAACTTACCCGGCTCGGCCTCACCCTGCCCGGCTTTGTGGAACGCAACAAAATCATCGCCTCGCTGCCCAGCCTCGGCCTGCTCACGCTCGCCGGGTTGACGCCGGAGAAATTTGAAATCGCCTACCACGAAATCGCCGATCTAAAACAATTGCCGGCACTGCCGACTGACTTTGACCTTGTCGCCCTCAGCACCTTTACCGCGCAATTTTACGAGGCGTGCGACGTTGCAGATTTTTACCGGGCGCACGGAATTCCTGTCGTCATGGGCGGTATCACGGTGTCGTCGCTGCGCGAGCAGGCGAAAGGTCACTGTACCAGCGTTGTTGTCGGCGAAGGCGAATCGCTCTGGCCGGAAGTGCTGACGGACTTCGAACGCGGTGATTTAAAGCCCTTTTACACGACCCGGCGCGAATTCGATCTTGCCGAAGCGCCGATGCCGCGTTTCGATCTGCTCGCCCCGCGGAAATACAACCGTCTCACCGTCCAGACGAGTCGCGGTTGCCCACACAAATGCGAGTTTTGTGCGAGTTCCATTCTCCTCACGCCGCGCTACAAGATGAAACCGGTGGAAAAGGTCATCGCCGAAATCCGCGAAATCAAAAAAATCTGGCCCAGGCCCTTCATCGAGTTTGCCGACGACAACAGCTTTGTCCACCACGAGCATTACAAGAAATTGCTGCGCGAACTGGTAAAAGAAAAAGTCCGCTGGTTCACCGAAGCCGACGTCAGTGTGGCCGGAGACGGCGAATTGCTTGGCCTCATGCGCGATTCCGGCTGTCAGCAAGTGCTCATCGGTCTGGAAAGCCCGCGCCAGGAGAACCTCAACGGCATCGAACTCAAAAATAATTGGAAGGCCCGCCAACAGGACCATTACAAAACTGCCATAGCCAAAATCCAGTCCTACGGCGTTTCGGTCAACGGCTGTTTCATCCTCGGCCTCGACGGCGACACGCCGGAAACCTTCGATGACGTACTGGATTTTGTGCGCGACGCCGACCTTTACGAAGTGCAGGTGACGTTTCAGACGGCGTTTCCCGGCACGCCGCTATATTCGCGGCTGAAAAAAGAAGGCCGGATTCTCCGCGACAACGCGTGGGAGCTTTGCACGCTCTTTGACATCAACTTTCAACCGAAGCACATGAGCGTTGCCGAATTGCAGAGCGGTTTCTTGAGGCTGGTGAAACAGCTTTACTCTGCCGGGCAAACTCATGAACGCCGCACGAAATTTAAACGCATGTTGAAAACATCGCCGCATTATGGCCGGCACGCGGTGCGAGGGGAGCAAATGCTCGCAGCGTAGAAACACTCAATCGTTTTCAGAGACAGTGGCATCGTCCACGTCCCGAAAGCAACCAATGAAAGGTAAATTATGAAAATACGAATCATGAACCGATCCATAGCCCGCACCATCGGTGCCGTGGCCGCATTGCTCGCAGTGATGTTGTTTATCGCCGGCTGCGTTGTCACCTCCATCTACCCGTATTACACGGATAAAGATTTGGTCTCCGACTCGGCGCTGGTCGGCGAATGGGTGGAAGCCGGCACGACCAATCAGCCCCCCGAATACGTGCAGATTGAATCGTTGGGCGAGAAGGGTTATTGGGCGACCGTATTTGGCGAGCACGAAACCAACAGCATGGAAGTGCACCTGTTTTGCCTGAAACAGCAGTTGTTTTTGGATTCGTTCCCCACCAACCGTTCGCTGGACTTTGTGCCAGTTCATCAGGTCTCCAAAGTCACGCATATCGGGCCGGTCCTGGAAACGGCCAACCTCAATTACGACTGGCTTGCCAAATTGGTAGAGAATCACCCCAACGCGATTCGGCACATGGTGTTGCGTGAAAAAGCCGGGGACGAACAGGGTGGTCGGATTATTCTGACTGCCGACACAAAGGAATTGCAGCGGTTCATACTCAAATACGTCAATAACACGAACGCCTGGGAAGAGCCAACCCAGTTGAAACACCGGAGCTGAACAAAGTCCTGACCGCGAACGCCGGTCGAAATTCACCGTGGCGGGAACACTGGCGGATTTGCCGCCGGTGAATGGATCCGGACAAAACGAGTTTCGGGGAAACGTTCGCCAGCAGTGACCAGGCCTTCAGATTTTCACCTTGTTCAACCTTGCACGTCCGCCGACTTGCTCGTACGAGCTGGTCTGGGTATCTCAACCGGCAACTTTTACGCCGGCGAGAACGCCGTCAGTCTTCGATTCGGCCGGTTGCGAACCATCCGATTGATTGACAGAGGAACCCGAAGCATCACCCAGCAATTCATGGATGGCCTGGACCATGATGGCGGGTGTGCAGGAACCTTTGAGCAGCCGTTTGTTGGCGCGCTCCAGCACACTTTCGTCCGCCGTGTCTATAATGGAATTGGTGGAGAGAATGATGACCGAAACCGCATTGAGGCGCGGATTCGAGCGGATGAATTTAAGCACCTCCACACCGCTGAATTTGGGTAGCATCAGATCCAGTATCACCACATCCGGCACCTGCCCGGAAAGCAACTTCATCGCCTCAAGCCCATCGGCGACCGGTTCAACGTGAAATCCGTCCCGTTCCAGACGATTCCGGTAAGCCATCAACACCACCGGATTGTCCTCAACGTAAACGACGGTTCGGGCTTTTGCGGTTTGGGCGCTGTGCGATGGATTGGCAGAATAAACGTTGCTTGGGGCGGGAGGATGACCGAGCAGTTCCTGAACGGCCTGGAGCAGAATGGCCGGGGTGCAAGAGTCTTTGAGCAGCCGCTTGTGTGCGCGTTCCAGTATATATTCCTCCGTCGGATCGGTAATGGAACTGGTGGAAAGAATAATGATGGGAACGCCTTTGAGTCGTGGATTTGACTGGGTAAATGTGAGCACATCCACGCCGCTGAACTTGGGTAACATCAGGTCGAGTACCACCAAATCAGGCGCCAGTCGCGCGAAAATCTTCATCGCCTCCAGTCCATCCTTGGCCGGTTCAACGTGAAACCCCTGCCGTTCGAGACGGTTCCGGTACGCCATCAGTACGGTGGAATTGTCTTCAACGAAAACAATGGTCTTTTTCTTTGCAGTTTCAACTTTCATCTTTTAACGCATTTAACGGCCTACGCCGATTCACATGAATTCAAGGAGCCTTTCGCCACTGGATGAAACAGCACCGGGTGTGCCAATCTAAGGAATTGTTGGCTGCATTAAGTACGGCTACTTGCCACACAAGCCGTTGAATCCAAATTGGTTCCGCTGAACATCGATTTAACCAGCCTTGGTTCAAACCTGATGCCGTCCGTTTGTAAATGCCCCCGGTAAAAACAGGGATGATTTGACCGGCGAATGTTTTGCCGTTTGCAAGTGCGCTTAACCTTTGGACTTTCTCCCGGCGCGCCAGACACGCCAGTAATTCTCAAGTCGCCGGCAAAACGAAGAAGGTTGCTCTGCATAGAAACGCGCGCCGAGAGCGAAGGCGGCGGATCGCAGTTCCTTTTGGCGCAAATCAATCAGCTTGCTCAGCACCTTGACTTCCCGGGCGTGCTTGCGGGCACAGTGACGGCCGACAAAATGCCGCAGCATGACCAAATCATGGTCGTCGCCAAGATATTGGCTCAGCGTTTTCATTTCGCCGACTGCGACGCGCAGATTTTCCGGCTGGATCGAGTGGAGCAGACGGAGTTGATGCCAGAGGTTCTGCACGTCTTTCCGCCACTGATGGAGATTTTCCGGCGACGTTCCGTTAAGAGCGGTTTCGTACGCCTTCCGTCCGTGGCGGTAACTTTCCTGCAATCCCGGCTGAATGGCTGTCCAGCCGTCGGCCTTGACTTTCAAATCGCTTGCCCGCCGGTTTATTTTCCGCAACAGGCGGCCGACCACCGCCACGGATTTGTCCTTCCTGAACTCGTGGACTTCCGCGCGGCAATTTTGGTTCAAAACTCTTTTGATTCCGGCGAACGGTCGCGCGGGCAACCGGTTCTTGAAATGCACGACCAATCGTTCGAGCGCCTGGGGTCGGACACGAGCGTCGCGCGGATCCTGCAGACGCTTTGCCGCCGCGCGCAATGCCTTGACGCGTTTGCGGTAGGCGTTTTCCCCCATTTTTCCACGGACCAGCCCGAGGGTCGCGCGCACTTTTTTGATCTCCTTGCGCACGCTGTGAATGGCCTCCAGCCGGTCACACTTTTGCAAATGGTCCAGCGCCTTTCCGATCCGCTCACGGCTCAAGCGCCGCACCGCCCGGGTCGGCGATTCCTTTTTTTTGAAATGAAATGCCATAAACCGCCGGGGATTCTTTAGCGATGAACTCGCATCCTACCCCATCATGCCCGCCGGTAAAAAAAGTTCAAGGAATTTTCCGTCCGTCCGGGATGTCGCTGGAACCCAAGGCAGCAGAACGACATTGCCACAAACGATGCCCGGTAAAAGTTTTTCAATTCACATTTTGCCGCATGAAAGGTTAGCCTTGCCAGCGTGACCGAAAGCCAGAACCCGGCAGCCGGAAGACCAAAGACAGACGGTGGCAATCCGCTTTCTGACCTCCGGCCTCCGCTTTCCAATCTTCGCAGCTTCTGGCTCATGTTCGTCGTCGAATTTCAAAATGCCTTCAGCGACAACGTCCTTCGCTGGCTCGTCTCGTTCATGATTATCGGCATGGGTTTCTCGCTGGAGAAGCGTGACAGCCTCGTGCCGCTGGTCGGCGACGTGTTCGCGCTGCCGTTTGTGTTATTTTCGATGGCCGGCGGCTTTTTCGCCGACCGTTTCAGCAAGCGCAACGTCGCTATTACTGTCAAATGCGTCGAACTGGGCATCATGTCCGTGGTCACGCTCGGCCTGTGGCTTGTCAATATTCCGTTGATGCTGACGGGTATTTTCCTGATGAGCACGCACAGCGCGATTTTCGGCCCGACCAAATACGGCATGTTGCCGGAGCTGTTGCCGGAGAAAAAACTGTCGTGGGGCAACGGTATCTTCGGTCTCGGCACCTTTTCCGCCGCCATCACCGGAACGATTCTCGCCGGCTGGCTCTCCGATACGTTCGGCAAAAGACAGCTCTGGTCCGGCGCCATCCTCATCGCTCTGGCAGTGGTCGGCCTGTCCCTTTGCCTCGGTGTTCGGCAACTGCCTGCCGCGGACCCGCACAAAAAATTCCGCGCGAATTTCGTCGGCGATTTCTGGTCGCAACTTAAGACCATCCGCCGCGATCGCGTTTTGTTCCTCGGCATCGTTGGCAACACGTTTCTTTCCTTTCTCGCGATGCTGCTGCAATTGACCGTGGTATTCTACGGCAAGGATATTTTTCATTTTGACGATCGGCACAGCAGCTATTTACAAGGCGGGCTGCTCGTCGGCGTCGGCGCGGGCAGTCTGGTGGCCGGATTTCTGTCCG
The DNA here is from genome assembly GCA_963708305.1 of uncultured bacterium. Classification (GTDB taxonomy): domain Bacteria; phylum Verrucomicrobiota; class Verrucomicrobiia; order Limisphaerales; family UBA11358; genus UBA11358. The sequence continues at coordinate 727,487 of CAVPSH010000001.1, forward strand.
GGGGGAAAATTGAATACGGCTTGATACCGCTGGGCATGGCTGGCTTGACGATTTTTTCCGGGCTGCTCGCCCATGCCGGGTTTGGCGTGCTTGGCTTCTCACTGGGTCTCGGCCTGCTCGGTTTCTTCGGCGGCTTTTACAACGTGCCGGTGAACGCCATCATCCAGCACCGGCCGGAGGCCGCCAACAAGGGCAAGATTATTGCCGCCGGCGCGTTGTTGAGCTGGATTGGGATTTCGCTCGGCTCCGGAGTCTACGGTCTCCTCACGGCTTTATGCCACCTGAGTCCGCCGCAAATTTTTCTCTTTGGCGCGGTACTGTCACTGGCCGGAACCGTTTATTGCATCTGGCTGATGCCGGATTCGCTCCTGCGGTTTCTCCTCTGGTGCGCGACGCATTCGCTGTATCGCATCCGCGTTCTTGGACGGGACAACATTCCCGAAAAAGGCGGCGCGCTCTTTGTGTGCAACCACGTTTCCTTTGTGGACGCGGTGCTGCTGCTGGCTTCAACCGACCGGCAGGTGCGCATCATGATGTACAAAGGCATCTATGAACGGCCCTACCTCAAGCCCCTGGCCAAAGTCCTGGGTGTCATTCCGATTTCCTCCGAACAACGACCGCGCGAAATGATCAAGTCACTGCAGACCGCCAGCGACGCGATCCGTGCCGGCGAGGTCGTCTGCATTTTCGCCGAAGGACAAATCACGCGCATCGGTCATCTGCTACCCTTCCGGCGCGGGTTCGAGCGCATCATGAAGGACGTGGACGCGCCGATCATTCCCATCGGCATGGACGGCGTCTGGGGCAGCATTTTCAGTTTTCACAAAGGCCGGTTCCTGTGGAAACTGCCGCGGCGCTTTCCCTACCCCATAACCATCAATTACGGCAAACCGCTGCCGCCCACCGCCACGCCGTTCCAGGTTCGTTCAACCGTGCAGGAACTGCTCGCCGAAGCCTGGCAAACTCGCAAGGCGCGGATGCGTCCCCTGCCCATCGCCTTCGTCAACACCGCGCGCAATTATCCCTTCCGCTTTGCGATGGCCGATGCGCAAAATCCTCGTGTCTGCTTTGGCACTGCGCTGGTGCGGTCTGTATTTCTTGCGCGGCGATTGCGAAAAATCTGGTCGGGCCAAAAAATGGTCGGCCTGTTGCTGCCGCCGTCGGTACCCGGCGCCGTGGTCAATCACGCCGCCCTGCTGCTCGGCAAAGTGCCGGTGAATTTGAATTACACGGTGTCGCAGGAAACCCTCGCCTCCTGTATTCAACAATGTAATCTCAAGACCATCGTCACCTCAAAAGCGCTGCTTGACCGGCTCAAGCTGAAGCTGCCCTGCGAAACCGTTTTGCTGGAGGACTTGGTCGGAGGGGCGAGCTCCGCGAGCCCCCATCAACCAAAGGAACAGGGCGTCGCAGAGCTCCACCCTCCGAAATTGGGCGAAAAGCTTGCCGCCTTTTTCATAGCGTGGTTCGTGCCAGACCGTTGGTTGCAGCAACTCCTGGGCGCGGAAAGAAAAACCCGTCTGGACGATCTGGCCACGGTGATTTTCTCCAGCGGCAGTACCGGTGAGCCGAAAGGCGTGATGTTGAGCCATTACAATATCGGTTCCAACATCGAGCAACTCGAACAGGTTTTCGGATTGGACCGCCGTGATGGTTTCCTGGGCATCCTGCCGTTCTTCCATTCGTTTGGTTTCACCGGCACGCTCTGTCTGCCGGCCGTGCTGGGCGTGGGCGTGGTTTATCATCCGAATCCACTCGATGCCAAAGGCATCGGGCCGCTGGTCCGCCAGCATCAGACTACCTTCCTGCTTGCCACGCCCACTTTCCTGCAACTCTACCTGCGCGGTTGTTCGGCGGAAGATTTCGGCAGCCTGCGCGTGGTGATGACGGCGGCGGAAAAATTGCCCGACCGGCTGGCTGCCGCATTTGAGGAACGTTTCGGCATCCGCCCGTTGGAAGGCTATGGCTGCACCGAATGCGCGCCGGCCGTGGCGGTCAACACACACGACTTCCGCGCCGCGGGCTTCCGGCAAATCGGCGCCAAACGCGGCAAAATCGGACATCCGCTTCCGGGCGTGAGCGTCAAAATTGTTGATCCGGAAACGCGAGCGCCACTCGGCATCGGCCAGCCCGGTTTGATGCTCGTGAACGGCCCGAACGTGATGCTCGGCTATCTCGGCAAGCCGGAGAAAACGGCGGAGGTGATGATTGATGATCCGGGTAGGGCGGGCAGTCCCCTGCCCGCCGCCGCACCGCAAGAAGATGAGCGGCGCGCACGGAGTGACGCGCCCTGCCAGGCCGCAAAGTGGTACGTCACCGGCGACATTGCGGCGATTGACGAGGATGGTTTCCTGCAAATCACCGATCGCCTGAGCCGTTTCAGCAAAATCGGTGGTGAAATGGTGCCGCACATCAAGGTGGAGGAAAAATTGCACGAACTGGCTGGCGCAACCGAACAGACCTTCGTCGTCGCCGGCGTGCCGGACGAAAAGAAAGGCGAGCGGCTGGTGGTGCTGCACAAACTGACCGACGAAAAACTGGCGTCTTGCCTGGAAAAGCTGGCGCAATGCGACCTGCCGAATCTTTGGAAACCGCGCGCCGACCAGTTTTTCCGCGTGGAGCAGTTCCCGCTGCTCGGCACCGGCAAACTGGATTTGCGGAAGGTGAAGGAAATGGCGGCGCAGTTGGCAAAGTGAAAGGTGTCGCGCGAAGGACGCGAAGGCGGCGAAGAAAATTTGCAGCCTACCAAGTATTAGCTGGCGCTGTGTCCCGAATAATCAGTCTGGAGTCCATTGGTAATCGTAGCCGGCAGGAGGATTATAATAAAACGCGAAGCTGCGATCGTGATATTTCCAATACATCCTTATGTAACTGACATGGCCGTCCACAAAGCTTACGACATTCTTGGAATCATTGTACTGCGAGCCGATAAAGCCGTCGCCACCATGAGATGATGGGTCATGCCAGGAATAGGGAATGAGCGCGGGAAATTCTGCCACCAATAATGTCCTGCCAGGATGTCTCACCGAACTCAATTTGACATTCCCGAGACCGGGCAAGGTTAACTTAAAGGTTCTGTCCGCGCCGCCAAGCTCCCGGGTTACGTTGTCACCACCGTTAAATACGTAGCTTGAATAATCAAAATCAGATGCGTCATGAACGCTCTTTTTAATAAACGGAGGCTTTGCGATGGGCGGGCCAAAAACCCACCAAGGATTGAAGACATCCGCCGGACAGGCAAACAACTTGTCCTGCGGAGATGACGCGCCCTTCAGGCCGACATATTTTTTCATGAGCGCCTTGTAGCCTGAATACAGCGGCGAATAAAAGTCCCGGTTGGTGATGGCTCCAGTCGGCGAGGTTTCATGCGAATCGTCGGAATACATCCTCACTCCCAGACTGATTTGACGCAGGTTATTCAGGCAGACCGTTCGCTGCGCTTTGGCTTTGGCACCGCTCAAGACCGGCAATAACAGCGCGCCGAGTATCGCAATGATAGCAATCACGACCAGCAACTCAGTCAGTGTGAAGCCTTCGGTGACTTTGGAGTTGTTTCTCATGTCAGTTTGGATGAAACAGAGAATATCGCGTCACGCCGTCTAACCTGTATTCAACCCCGGCACATGTTTTCCCGATGGACAGTTATTTTTGCTTGGACTTTTTTGAGTATGTTTATTGAAAAAGTTTTGCAAATTTCCATCAAGCAGTTTTTCAGTCTGTCTTACCCAATTCGGCTACCAAATCTTCCACCACCCAATTTGTCCGCACAGCTTGCAACGCATCCGCGGCTGCACCATGCTGCCAGACGGCGAACCGGAGGGTCTTGCCGACATCACTTTGCACCGCCGGCTGCGCTAGCAGTCCGGCAATGAAACCTGCCAGCACGTCGCCGCTGCCGCCCTGAGCCATATACGGGTTGCCGGATGAATTCACAAAGATTTCACCCGTGCTCCGGCCCACCAGCGTTTGATGTCCTTTCAGCACGACCCAACAATTGCCAAAGCGTGTCGAAATTTCCCGCAACGCCCGCGGACGGTTTGCCTGCACTTCGCTTGAAGTCGTGCCCAGCAGCCGCGCCGCCTCGCCGGGATGCGGTGTGATGACGCGAATGGCCTTCTTCGGCGCGGCGATCGGCTCAAGCCAGGCAAGCGCGCTGGCGTCCACGATCACCGGCAGGTCCGAGTCGGGCCACAATTTCCGGGTCGGCGTTTTCATTGCCTCGGCGATCCCGGGCGCAGCCAGACCCGGCCCGATCAGAATGGCACTGGTGGATTCCGGCAATTGGGTTTCCGCTTTCCAAACGTTAACCATCACGGCCTGCAATTGCTCCGCCACGGGGCGATAGACAGCTTCCTGCGTGAACAGTGTGATGAGCCCGGGCTGGGCATGTTGCGCCGCCCGCGCAGCCAAGACCGCTGCTCCGTGAAAGCCGAAACTGCCCGCGATAATCGCCAGATGCCCGAATGACCCTTTGTGATCGGCCACACCCCGACGCGGCGGAAACCCGGCAAAATCGCCGGGCAACGTCCAGTTCAATTCGCCTTGATGCGGACAAGGAATTAAACCGACATCTTCGGCGACTTCCAACCGGCCAACAAATGGCCAGGCACTTTGCTGGAGCATTCCGATTTTGGGAGCGCCCACCGTCAGCGTGACCGCCGCCTGAATGGCTGCTCCTTGTGGCTGGCCGGTGTCTGCGTTCAAGCCGGACGGAACGTCCACGGCGAGAACCAGGACTTTTGATTCGTTGACCGCCGTGATGAATTTTTTCCAGCCGTCATCGAGTGGGCGGCTCAGGCCGATACCGAACAAGCCGTCAATGATGAGTGCAGGTTGGGAGCGCAAGGCGGTTTCGAGTTTTGGCAGATCGATCTCCGGCGCAGCAACGCCAACTGTTTCAACCCGCCGATCGGTCAATGGTTCGCGCGCGGAGCGAGCGTCATCACCGTTATGGCCCTTGCCGGCAAGAATGAGAATGGCGTCACCCGGCCGGGTCAGTCGCAATGCGAGCCCGGCAATTTTTCCGCCGACACGGCGGATGACTTCGGCTTCGGTCTGGCCGGCAGCCCAGGTGGCCTTTTCCCACTCGCGCATCTGGTCAATATTGAGGACCGGAACTGACATGGCATTTCTTTATGATTTACGCTTGATGATTGATGATTTTTTCCAAGCGCGCACGCAGCAAATCGTATATCATCAATCATAAATCATAAATGAGTTTGTCACCGAATCGTCACACGGTTGTCACCGATTTGAAATTGTGGGGTGAGGGCGATTTAAGGCATGATGTGAAAGCAAAGGTGAAGCCCAAAATTCTAGTGGTGGACGACGAACCGGAAGCCGTCGAGCTTGTGGAATTCAACCTCAAGCAGGCCGGTTACGCCGTGAGCACGGCCGCGGACGGCGCGGAGGCGCTGAAAAAGGCGCGCACGCAGCCCCCGGACCTCATCGTGCTCGACGTGATGCTCCCGGAAATGGACGGATTCGAAATATGCAAAACGCTGCGGCTGGAACCGGTCACCGCGCGGGTGCCGGTGATCATGCTGACGGCCAAGGCGGCGGAAATTGACCGCGTGCTCGGCCTGGAACTGGGCGCTGACGATTACCTGACGAAGCCTTTCAGTCCGCGGGAACTGCTACTGCGTATCAAAAAAATTCTGGTGCGCGGGCAGAACGGCGAAAAGCCGAACGATCAGATGCGTTTCGGCGATTTGTTGATTGACCTGCCGCGGCATGTGGCCAGTTGGAAGGGTAAGACGATTGAGCTGACGGCCACCGAATTCAAACTCCTGGTCGTGCTCGCCCAGCGCGCCGGGCGCGTGCAATCGCGCGACCACCTGCTGCGCGACGTGTGGGAATACGACAGCCTCATTGACACGCGTACCGTGGACACGCACATGCGCCGTCTTCGCGAAAAGCTCGGCCCGGCCGCAAAGCATCTGGACACCGTGCGCGGGGTCGGTTATCGGTTTGTGGAGTGAAGGCAGAATGCAGAACGAAGAATGACGAGACCGGATTTGTGCTTTCCTTCCGTGCGAAGCTGATTTCAGCCTTCAGCCTCCAGCCTCCAGCTTTTCCGCTATGTGGCCGCTTCTGACCATTCTGGCTGTGGCCGTGGCCGTGGGCATTCATTTCTGGTGGCGGCAGAAATTCCGGCACCAGCAACGCCAATTGCAGGCCGACATGGAGAATTTTCAGCAGCGGGAGCAGCAGACTGCGGTTGACGCCAAGGCGCAACAACAGGTCCTGTTCAACAGCATGTTGGAGGGACTGCTGTTGCTCGATCGCAACCGCCGGATTTATCTCGCCAACCGCGCCTTCAAAAACCTGTTCGGCCTGAAAACCGAGTTGCGCGGCAAAACCATCATGGAAGCGCTGCGCGTGCATGAGCTGGCCGCCCTCGTCGAACGGGTCGAGCGCGACGGCCAGGTCTTCGACTACGAACTGAAGCTGCCGGAATTGAGCGAGCGCTGGCTGCAGGTCAATGCCGCCGCCATTTCCAATTCCGCCGGCGACCGCGAAGGCACCATTCTCGTTTTTCACGACCTGACCCGGCTCAAGCAACTGGAACGCACCCGGGAGGAGTTCGTGGCCAACGTCAGCCACGAATTGCGCACGCCGCTCTCGCTCATCAAAGGCTACGTCGAAACCCTGCTGGACGGCGCGCGCAACAATCCCGAAGTCGTGGAACGTTTTCTCAAAATCATCGAGCGCAACACGCAACGGCTCGATTTGCTCATTCAAGATTTACTCACGATCTCCGCGTTGGAATCGGGCCGGGTCAAACTGAACCTGCAACCGGTGGTATTGCGCCCGCTGGTGGAAAAGGTTTTTACCGATTTAAAGACGCGCGCCGAGGAGAAAGACGTGAAACTGGCCAACCAATTAAACGATTTGATCGCCCTGGCGGACGCGCACCGCCTCGAACAGGTGTTCGCCAATCTCGTGGATAACGCCATCAAATACGGCCGTCCCCAGGGCACGGTGACCGTGGGCGGGCGAAAAGCTGATGCCGGCAAAATCGAGGTCTTTGTGCAGGACGACGGGCCCGGTATTCCACTCGAATCACTCGATCGGATCTTCGAACGATTTTATCGCGTGGACAAGGCGCGCTCGCGCGAACAAGGCGGCACCGGTCTGGGGCTTTCGATTGTAAAGCACATCGTTCAAAATCACAATGGCGAGGTCTGGGCGAAAAGCGAGTCGGGCAAGGGCGCGGCGTTTTTCTTCACGTTGCCGGAAGAAAAATCCGCTGATTGAGAATTCACTTCTTTGTCCCGTAGCAGCGTGCTGGCAGCTGCCATCACGCTGGCGCTCTTTGACGCCGGGGAAAAGCAGGGCTTCGCCTTGCTTGCGTCTGCCAATCGTCAATCAATAAACGCTCCAATTTTGGCGGATCATGGCCTTGGCATTGGGGAATATCGGCGGGAGTCCGCCTTGGGTTTCAAAATTAACATCAAAGCCCCAGGCACGAGTAGGGGGGTTATAATAACTGCCGGGCGTATTCCAGAAATTTGTGGCATAGCGGCTGTCAAACAAAACAATGATTGAACCGTTGTAAGTGAGCGTATCCCCAGACCAATCTTCCAGCAGGCGCATGAAGTTTTCCACACCGCCGCTGTAGTGTTTTGTGCCAGCGACCGTGGTTGATTCGACAATGCCTTCCAGGGTGGCAGCATTGACTGTGGTGCTGCCGGCATTTCGCGTAGTCAGCGCTGTGCTCGAGGTGTAACTGTCTTTCCAGGTTGTGGAAAGGATCGTAATAGAATCTCCCATGAGGCCCGCGGGTGCGGTATTAGCCACGTTGGTGCCATTATTCAGCGACGAGCCGCTGGCATTGTAATTGCCCAGCACATAGAGCGGGTCCGGCGAGGCGACCGTGAGACCTTGACTGGGAAGAGTGCCTCCATTGGCCATCCGCACGGCGGGGAGTTGCGTACTGCTCAATGGGGTGGCGTTGTAAACATAAATGGAATTGATGCTGTGTCCTTTGCTGGTGCTGCCGCTGTTGTTTTGATTGTTATAAGTTGCTCCTTTGCCGGAGAGCCAGGTGTTGAACTTGGCCACGTCAATTTGGGTTGCCTTGACCGTGTCGGTTTCGCGGTAGTCATAGAAAGTAACATTCGTGGCAAAAGAATAAGACTTGTTGGTGACGCCACCGACGACATTGGTCACGTCGTAGGGAATGGAAGTCAATTGGCTCACATTGTTGCTGTTTTGGTAAAAGGCGGAAATGGTGCCACTGGCGGAATTCGAGATGATAATATCAGCCTGGTCGTAAACGTACTGCTGGCCCACGGACGAATTGGGGTCCGTGCCGGATGGAGGCAGATCCAAAATGGTGGCGACGTTTGCCGTATTGGTGCCGGCTTGATAACTATTGGTTCCAACGGGCAGAACTAATGAAGGGGAATTTGTCATCGGCGAGTTGGTAACCGTATAAACGACAGAAGGATTGGCCGTGCTGGACTGCTGATCGTTGGGGCTGCGTGTGTATATAACCGTAGGCATGGTCGTATTCACCGGTCCGGCGAATGTTAAAGTTCCGGAGCTGGGGTCGGCGTAAATCTGTCCGTTCACGTATGTCGGACCATTGACACTCATGGTGGCCCCGGGGCAGATTTCCATGTTCATGTTGTAAAAGATGGCCTTTTGGGCAAGGGGAATCGTGGCCAGTTGAAATTGCTCCTGGACGGTGGCCGACACGCTGTAAGGCTGGTTGAGCGCGGTCGCGGTAGAGCTTACGATGCCTGTGGTCACGATGCCGAAAGAACCCTGGAATTGCCAGCCCAATATGGCAAAGACCTGGCTTGGCAAGTTACTGCCGTACATGCTGGGGAATATCAACGTGGGACTGTTGGAGAATGAAAAACTGACGGGCCAACCGTTTTGACTGGGAAGAAAAGTGGAGCCGGTGTAGTTCGTCGCGGATTTGGGAGCTTGATTATAAAAGTCGCGAGTCACATAGGCGATAACATTTTCATCTGCTGCTTCCGCTGCGCCCGTGCCCAGGCTGAATAAATTATTTCGTTCTGTCTGTTTGGCGCTGCCGTTACTCCAATTCATCACACTGCCGAGCAGCAGCAGCGCGATGCCGATAAATACGACCGTGATTAAGAGGGCGTAGCCTTTGTTGTTGTGAGGAGATGGTTTGTGTGTCTTTTTCATGGCTGCTGTCTCCGTCCTTTGGCGTTTGGTTTATTGTGAACGAGGGGTGGCGCGAGCTTCCAGGCGATAAGTCTCAAAAACGTTGGTCGGTAACGCATAAAGCCAGTTGCTATACTGCAACGTCATTTTAATGGTGTAATGCCCTGAGCTGCCGACGATGTTAGTTTTGCCAAAACAGTCCTCGGCCTGGAAGGGCTGCAAGTTGGTGACAGAACCGACCAAGGTACGGCTTTTGGTACTGGTCGCCGTAGTTTGGATCTCGTAAAGAACCCGTGTGTTTGTATTCAAATAAAAAGTGAGGATGTTGGCTGTGCCGTTTGAAACCAGGAGGGCGTTGCCAACGGCCGACTGGCCATTGGCAATGGCAGTAAATTTGTTGTTGCCGGTATTGAAGTTTCCAACAAATACCGGGTTTGGCGTTCCCCGGACTTGATTCATGATTTGATCCATGGCTTTAAGGCTTCCAGCGGTGGTTTTCAGCTTGCTTGAAGTAAAGGACCCGATCCTGAGCCCAAAAATCTGCAATGAAACCATGGCGATTACAACCAGAGCGAAAACTGCCATCGTGACCATTATTTCTGTCAACGTAAAGGCCCGAACCACAGCAACCCAGACCGGTTGCCGACGCGATGAATAATTTGGCGGCAGTTTCATTCGTTTATCGGTCCGGCGCACGGCAGGTGATCACGGTGTTGGTGAACGATCTTGTTTTACCTGGAAAATACCAAACACAGGAAGCGCTGAACTGGTATAATGCCGGGTTAATGGATATGTTGGTCACGCTGATTGTGGTTACGACATTCGTCAATCGGCCGGTTGAAGGAATGAGCATCGTGTTGGTCTGATAGGATTTTGCTGGCAGCCGTTGAAGTTGGTTGGTAGCCGTGCCCCCATTGAGAGACCACTGCGCTGCCCGGACTTGTTCGATCGCCTCGGTGGCGAAAGATTGAGCATCCAGCGACATGGAACTCCATTCGGCCCGGTAGTTGGTTTGGACATAGCCACTAATCATTCCCGCCATCACCAGGGCCAAAATAGCAATGGACACCACCACCTCCACCAGAGTGAACGCTGTGTTTGCCATTCGCTTCCTTATTTGTCCAGTATGGGCCATCATACAAAGTGTTGGTAACGAAGCTCTGCCGCCGCCAATCGAGTCAAGTATAGCAAAGCATATACCACTGTTGGTAAACTGCGGAAGTTACAGAAGAAAGAAGAAGGAAAGAGAAAGGAACAGGGAGGTGGAGAGGAAGAAGGAAAAGGAGGAAAAGAGCGCCTGAGCAAATGACTTCCGAGGAGAGGCAATGTGTCTTGTAATGTGACATATCTACCCCTCCAGCATGGAGCGTTTCAATGGCCCGTCGTGCTTCGCAGTGTCAAAACGCAACCGGGTTCGGCAGCGGTTTTCCCTGCGGCTTCCCGTGCTCGTACCGGATAGTGAGCGAGAGCTAAAATCGTTGAGGATTTCGTTGAAGTTTTTCCCAGGACTCCTAGCAAATCTCTGTATTAACAGGCGATCTAACCTAACGGGAGGCGAGGGTCAAAATCGGGCGGCTAATGCCCGGTTTTCGCAAGAAAATTACATGTCTTCTCCAGCTATTCAAAAAACTCTCGCACTATTTAGCTAACTCAATCCTCTTTAACTCGCTCACTGAAGATTTCACTGAAATTTCCCTCCTAACTGTTATGACGGATTTGACGTAAGCGCAGGAATCATTTCCAGGACCCTCGTGGTCAGGCACTCGAGATTGCCGGATTCTTTACGGCCGCCAGGTAATGACTTTTGAACAGCGACGTCAGTTGAAAATCCGGCTCCGGCGGCGCGACGATTTTGGGCAGTGATGGATGATTTATCTGAGTGGATCCGGCTCCGGGGTTTCGATGGAGGCGTGGCGGTAATTGATCCCGAGTTCGTCCAGCCGCTGCGCATGAATCTGCAGCCGGTGAATGAAATCGTCCAAATTTCGAGACGATTCCGATGACCAGGTGATTTCGGCAATGGCGCATTCGCGCGGAAAGATCATGTATTCCGCGTGTTTCAAATTTGGCACCCATTCAGTCCACAAATTTCCCTGCGTGCCGAGAATGTGCGATTGCAGCTGCGCCGGCATATTTGTCGGCATCGGGTCAAAGGAATAAACCCTGCGCAACGTCAGGGGACCTCCCCAGGTGGCGGCCGGGGGTTCGGTGGCGCGATTGGTGGACTGGTAAAAGTCGAGGTAGCAATAAGCCGTCGGTGACATCACCACATCGTGGCCGGCGCGGGCGGCTTCCGCCGCGCCGCCAATCCAATCCATGACGACGGCGTTGCTCGCGAGTCCTCCTTGCAGAATTTCGCTCCAGCCAATCATCGTGCGGTCATGAGCACTGACGAATTTTTCCATGCGCCGCATGAACCAGCCCTGCAACTGGTCCTCGTTCGTGAATCCCTCCCGTTTCATAAGCGCCTGGCAGGCCAGGCTGTTTGTCCAGGTTTCCTTCGGCACCTCGTCGCCGCCAAGATGAACGTATTTGCCCGGAAAGAGCTGGAAAACCTCGGACAACACGTCGTCAAGAAATTTGAAGGTTTCTTCATTGGCCGGGTCGTAGATGCCGTTAAAAATTCCGCCGGTGAGCGGCATGGTGAACGGCCCGCCGGTGCAACTGAATTGTGGATACGCCTCCAGCGCCGCCGTTGAATGACCGGGCATTTCGATTTCGGGAACGACGGTGATGTGCCTCGCTGCTGCGTATTCCAGCACTTCGCGAATGTCAGCCGGCGTGTAAAAACCGCCGTAACGTCCGTCCGGACCGTAAGCCGTTGTAGATTTTGGATCGAACCCAAAACCGACACTTGGCCGCCACGCGCCGATCTCGGTGAGCTTTGGATATTTTTTGATTTCAATCCGCCAGCCTTGGTCGTCCGTCAAATGCCAGTGTAACACGTTCAATTTGTGCAATGCCATGGCGCCGAGGACGGTTTCCACTTCGGTTTTGTTAAAGAAATGGCGGCTCACGTCCAGCATTAATCCGCGCCACTTGAAGCGTGGCCAGTCTTCGATTTGAACGCACGGTATCTGCCAGTTCACATCGCGCACCACGTTGGAGGAGAAAATTTCCGGCGGCAGTAATTGGAACAAGGTTTGCACGCCGTAAAATAAACCCGCCTGAGTCGGCGCACGAATCACGACCGAATCCGGCGCGACCGTGAGATCGTAACCTTCTTCGCCCAAATTCGTGTTGGCATCCTTGGTCGTCAGCAGAATACTGCCCTTGCTGGCCGTGTCCGAAATGAATTTCGTGTGGATTTTGAGTGGAAAACCGGTGGATTGACGAAGCCGCGCCATCAAAAATGTTTCGGTTTCGCGCGAAGCCGGATCCACATAAACTCGCGTGTCCGGCGTCAATGTGAATGTGCCGGCATGAAGTTCCATTTTTTGCGGCAACGGAATAATGGCCGGCGCATTCATGTCGGCGGCAAAGATGGTTGCAGCCAAAAACAAGGCGACATTTCCAACGAATAATTTTTTTATGGCGCAATTCATTTTTAAAGTTCTTTTTCAGGCACAGCCGGCAGTGAGGCATCAGCCGCGTATTTTTCAAAAAGTTTTCGTGAAACTGCGATGACATCGCCGTGCGGTTTAGTCGCAAAATGTCCGTTTGTCTGGCGCGTCCACGACAGTTCCCAATCGCGAATCCGGTTGCGAACTTCGGTTTCGTTGAACGCTTCGTGGCGGGTGAGCGAATCGTTCAGCGCTGCGATCCAAATTTGCCAGCGATGGTAGTAAAATTCGCCGATCAAACCGTTCCACTGGCGATTTGCGTAATCGGTGACGTTGTCAAAACCCGTCCAGACCGTGAGCAGTTCACGCGCGTTGCGCTCACACAAATCTTTTTCCGCCTTCGTCTCGCCCCAGGAACGGGCGTCAGACAGCCAGACGCCGAGGAGAAATTCGCGCCGCGTGCCGGTGAGCGTGTCCATATCGCGGATGAGGCCGAGCATTTTGTCGCTTGATTTCCGGAGCGCTTTTGCGTCGCCGGATTTGTAGGCGGCGATGATTTGCCGGTGATAACTTATGGCCAGATTGGCGAGCACTTGATGGCCAACATCGCAAAGATCAAAACGGTAGCCGTCGCTGGACTTGGCCTGTGGCGCGGCATCAAGCAGCAATTTCCACGCTGTCACGAGTTGCGTGGTGTAAGACGGTTGCGTGCTCGCCCATTCGCGGGCGCGTTGATTGGGATTGAGCGATGGTCGCGCGCAGACGACGGAATTGATCGGAGCCTCCCTGTAAATTGTTCCCGCGAGAATTTTCCACGTCTGTTCGGCGGCGGGAATCTTCGCGCCGTAACGTCTTTGTGCGTAATCGTTCAGCCAGTTTTGAAGATCTGGAGCGTTCGTGCGCCAACCATTTTCCAGAAACAATTCCCACAGAACCGGGTTCACTCCACTGCCTTCCATGAGCGCGCCGATGCCGGACAAGCGGCCGCGGGCCGGGTCCTTCATTGCCAACGCCGGGCCTTCGCCCATCCACGGGAGACGGCCGCCCATGTCCGAATTGCCGCCAAAATTAAGAATCACGCACCAAAGCCACGGTGCGCCGTTGAAATTATTCCGCGCGCGCCAGTTTTCGTGGTCTTCACAAAATAAATCGAGCACGAGCAGTTTGTTTTTGTCGAGCGCATCAATCATTTGCTGTCGCGGATTGGCCTCCCACGACTGCAACACCCAAGTCGCGCCGTTCATCGCGTTGAAAATCGCGCGCCCGGCGGCGGGAATATCAATTCCCTTGGTGCTGCCGCCCTCGTGAAACGGATCGGCGTCGTAAAAATTCGCGCCGCCAAAAAATTCCTTCTGCGCCGCGTAAAACGCCGCCGCCACTCTTGGGAACATCGGATCAGTCGGATCAAGAATATCTGGGCGCTTCAACCGCGCCCAGTTGCCCTGTGGGTGAACTTTGGCGTCGGGAAATTTTTTGTGAAACTCCGGGGGCACCATTCCATAATAACCGGGCAGACAAGGCTCCATGCCCAGCTCGCGCATCCGGGCGATAATTTTTTGGCCCAGTTCAAGCCGGCGTGCGACAAGCTGTGGCGAGAGCGGGCCGCCGTAACTTTCCATGTTGCCCATTTCCATCCACGGCAGGTGCGACGGCATGAGGAGCCAGGCACGAACCTCGGCGTCCGTGCAGCCGAAATTTTTCAGCGTTTGAATCCAAACGGATTCCTGGCCTTCGATAATGAGCGCGAGGTTGACGCCGTTGAGTGCCAGGAAATCAAGTTCGTGCTCCCATTCCGGCCAATTCCACCATGCCATCGTGTAGCCGTGCGTGCAGAAATTGTAGGCGTAGCGGAATTCGTGCGGGCTGACGACGTGGGTTTTTTCCGGCACGGACGGCAACGGCTTCGGCAGATTCAACTGGTCGCCGCAATTCCATGAAATGTCACAGTGGCAACCATTTTTCAGATACCAATTCAGCGCGGATGCGATGGACACTCCATTGTTGCCGCGCAAAACGATTTTGCCGTCGCGGTTTTCAATTTCGAAAACGTCGTGGCCGTTGTCGGCGGGTATTGTCTCAACGACGAATTGGCCCGCTTGTTCCGGAATCAGCCGCTTTATCAATCCGCGCGCAGCATCGGCGGTTGGATTTTTGGAAATTTCCGTTGCACGCGCCGGAACGGCCGAAAATAAAAATGCCGTCAACAGAAAAAAGACGATGGTGCGAAGGGCCGTGATTTGAATTTTTATTGCGTTTATAATTTTTTCCCTCCTTCGAAATGTTCCTCGATTTCTTCGAGAGTTCTTCCCTTTGTTTCCGGCAGGAAGAAGGTGGCGGTAATAAAATAAATGACCGTGCAGCCGGCAAACGCGAAGAACATGGTGGCGTAGCCGTATTTGCCGACCGTCGGCAGGAACACCGCGGCGATGGTGGTCGAAACCACCTGGTTGATGGACAAAGCGATGCTCATGCCATTGGAACGTATGCGCGTTGGCATCAGCTCGGACAACGCCAGCCAGACACACACGCCCGGTCCGACGGCAAAGAACGCCACAAAAACAAAAAGAAGCATCGCGGTCAGCCAGCCGCTCTGTGCGTCCGGCACCGGCGTGATAAACGCATCATCAATCTTCAACGGTGCGGATGTTGCCGCGTCGTAATCCGCAAATGGACGGGTGAGAATCGCCTCAATCTTTTTCGCCGGCACGACGCTGTCGCGTTTAATCCCGAGAGGTTTCGCGGATGCATTGTCGGAACGAATGGCTGTGGTTGCCCCGCGAAAATCGCCATAGGAATAGATAATCACCAGCGAGGTTGGCCGGCCGCTCATCGGTTTTCCAGAGAGAAGATCGGCGGAGGCTTTCCCGTTGAAGGCCAGCGTCAAAGTCTGGTTGGGGGCGACCATTTGCTGAACCGCATCCCGACAATCCACTTGAAGCTTTTCCGTCTGGCGAAACAACAGCCCGACCAGAACGAGCGAGACGATGATGCCGGAGGTGCCGAGCGAAAGGAGAAATTTTCTGCCTTTGCGGTCCACCAGGACAACGGCGCCGATGGTTGCCAGAAAATTGATCATCGTAAAAAGAAAATTACAGAGATGCGCTTCCTTGTCGCCGAGCCCGGCCTGGATGAGAATGGTCGCGTTGTAGCCGATGATCGAATTGATGCCGGTGAGCTGGTTGCACGCGAGGATGATGCAGGCCAGGACGAAAGGAATGACGTACTTGCGGCGCAACAGGGATTCCTTGACCCGTGTGCCGGCTGATTTGGCTTTTTCCGCAGCAGCGGTCTCCTCCATTTCCATCAACTCCACTTCCGCCTGTTCCTTTGTGCGCGAGCGCAGCAACGCAGCGCGCGCAGCGTCAATTGTTCCGTGCCGAAACAGCCAGCGCGGCGATTCGGCCACCAGGAAGCTGCCGATGACAAATAAAATCCCGGGCGGCAGCGAAACCCAGAAAATGCTGCGCCAGGCGGTGTCCTTGAACGCAAATAATTTGCCGGCGTCGCCCAGTTTTGCCACTTCATCCACACGCGCGCTAAAATACAGACCGATGACGGCGGCGGCGACGATGCCCAGAGTCAGCAGCCATTGGAAAATGCCCGTGCCTTTCCCGCGATTCGTTGCACCGAGACATTCGGCCAAATAAAGCGGCACGACCACGCCAATCAGCCCGGCGCTGATGCCTTGCAATAACCGGCCAAACACCAGTGGCCAGTAACCGTGCGCCAGCGCAATCATCGGAATGCTGATGACGAACAGGATGCCGCTCAACGACATCATTTTTTTTCGCCCCAGCCAATCTGACAACAGGCCGGCGAACAAAGTGGAAATGACACTGCCGAGCAAAACGGCGGCGACCACGAACGACAGTTGCCCCGCGCTTAAACCGGACGTGGCTTCGAGATACGGCAGGGCGCCGGAAATGATGCCGACATCCACGCCGTAAAGCAGCCCGCCCAGCCCGGCGACGAACAGGAGAAAGCGATTGTAGCTGGTTGGGGCCGCGCCCTGATTCTTGTTCATGGATGTGGTAAAAACAGGATTATCGCCGTTGCATTTGGCGGCGGCTTGCTTTTGCAATATGGGAGAATGCCGCCCAAGGACAGCGATTTGCCCGTTACTATGAGGCGGGCGAAGGAGGAAACAAAATTATGACAAGGGTTCATCGTATTTACCGTGCGACGGAACATGATTTTTCACCGGAAGCCCCGCCAGTTCAACCCCCAATTCAGGGGGTTGTTGCCCTGAGCCGGTTGGATAAAATTTAGGTGAACAGCAACCTTTGATACACAGGCCAAAATGGTTTTAGCAAACTAACTTTATGGAAGTCGTCATTCGACCAAATGCGGAGGCCGCCACCGACCTGGTGGCACGGGTCATTGCCAGGGAACTGCGGGACAATCCGCGACTAGCGATCGGGCTGGCCACGGGGCGCACGATGGAAGCGGTCTATGCCCGGCTGGTGCAAATGCATCGCACGGAAGGTCTGGATTTCTCAGCCTGCCGCACTTTCAACCTGGATGAATATGTTGGATTGTCGGGCGGCCATCGTAACTCCTACCGGCATTACATGAACCACAATTTGTTCCTGAACGTGAACGTGGATCTGCGCAACACGCATTTGCCGGACGGCGCCGCTGCCGACATCGAAGCCGAATGTGAGCATTATGAACGGCTCATTGCGCAATGCGGCGGTGTTGACTTGCAGTTGCTCGGCATCGGGCTGGCGGGACATCTGGGCTTCAATGAGCCGGTCTCCTCGCTGCGCTCACGCACGCGAATCAAGGTGCTTTCGCCGTTGACGCGCGCCCAAAACGAGCCATTGTTCGTGCCGCCCGATGAAATGCCGCGACGCGCCATCACCATGGGCGTGGGGACGATTCTCGACGCGCGCCGCTGCCTGTTGCTCGCCACCGGTGAGGACAAGGCGGAGATCGTTGCGCGGGCGATTGAAGGGCCGGTGACGAGCATGATTTCCGCCACGGCGCTGCAATTCCATCCGCATTGCACGGCGGTGCTGGACGAAGCGGCGGCCGACCAGCTCCAAGAGGCGGATTATTATCGCTGGATTTTTGAGAATGAACCGCAATGGCAGTCTTACCGCACTGGATCAAACGCTTCCAGTTTGGATGGTCATTCCATCAAGCCCGGCCGACGGAAGAAAGAAATTGCGACGGTTTTGGACGGTGGATAACGGCTTTGGCGATCCTCCGGAAAGGAAAATCTTTGACGACACGCGCCAAATGTTTTCTTATTTGGCCGTCTGGCGATGAAATCCGAGTCCACGCAGCATCGAAGCAAATCGGCCCGAAAGTTCGGGCGAATCAAAACTCCCAGCGAAATTTTTTCCGCCCCACCTTCGGAAAAAGACCTGCCAGAGAATAATTTTCCAAAGACCGACACGCGCTATTGGCGGCAACGGTTGCTCCTGCGTCGCTATCGTTTCCCGGCCTCCGGCGAATCGGAGCAAGATTTGGCCGCGCAGATTGATCATGCCGGCATCGGCTTTTTTTTCCCGCTTGGCACCCCGGATGTGGAAACGGCCGCCGCCAAAGCGGGTCAGATTTATCAGGCGGTGGTGAAACAAGGTTGGAGCGCCGCCTGCCGGCATTTCTCCCGCGAACTGATTGTGAGTTTCGAATGGTGTATGAACCCGGTGTTGTGGACCTACACCACCATACATACCATGGTCGGGGGAAAAAAGAGCCCCAATCCGATACGTCACCGCGCAATCCCAACCGGCAGCATGTCCTGGTGGTGGAATTGGACGCAGGCATCCGCCAGGCATTGTGCTGGAGCATTGATCAGCAAGCCGGATTCGTGAGTGTTCCCTGCGACTCGACGGCATCTTTCACTTATGCGCTGAAACTTCACAAGCCCCGCATGGTTCTCCTGAATCGCAATATGGCCGGACGAATCGGTTTCAAATCCGCCGGCGCTGTCACCCCCATTCTACCTGGAGTACCGGCCCTCACCTATTCGGTTCATGCCGACGGCGACCATATGTTTATTTCCACACCCGGCGGTGCTGGAGGCTACCTGGTCAAACGGGTCAGGCCGGACCGGTTGCTGGAACCCATTCTCAAAGTCGCCAGCCGGTCAGAGCTGATGACCGAAGATTTTCTTCAGCGCGTAAAGTATTATTTCCAGCAACTGCTGCAACTGCATCCCAGCCATGACAACCTGGCGCTGGCCAAGCTGACGCACCGCGAACAGGAAGTGATGCAGCTTTTGAGCAAAGGTTGTGTGGATAAGGAAATCGCACAGGCCATGGGCATCAGCCTGTGGACGGTACATGGCCACATCAAAAATATTTTCGAGCGGCTCCAGGTGCGCACCCGCACTGAAGCGGTCATCCGGTATTTGGAAAAATAATCCAGCCAATTTCTTCCGTCGGCATCAGGCACGCCCAACCGCGCGTCAGTTCGAATTAATGACCTCCCCCCCAAAACAGGGGATGGACGCAAACCGGAAAACCAATCTACAGTAGGCGCATGAATGACACAGATAAAGCAGGCAAAGTGCATGCTTGATTTTGATCCGCGACCCCAAACAGGCCGGAGTTCATAAACCAGACAACCTAAACAATGTATGAAACCAACAATAAAGTCGGTCACTTGGAGGCATGTGTCGCTGCCATTCGCGGCGGCATTCGTATTATTGGGCCTGCGCCTGGCCAGCGCGGCCGATTATCCCACAACCATCCTGGCGGATCATCCTGTTGCCTACTATCGGCTCGAAGAACCGAACGGAGCCGGCTCCGTGGCCGATTCTTCGGGCAACGCTAATACCGGCTACGTCACTTACGTTACCCAAGGCGATAACGTTACGGTTTACCCGCAGTTGGGACTGCCGGGTATTGACACCAATTCTGCGCTTTTCGCCACGTCCACCGGCATTGGACAGGGCAATATTGATGTTCCATGGACTTCGGCAATGAATCCCACCGTACCCGGTGGCTCAAATGGAGCGCCATTCTCTGCCGAACTTTGGGTGCAAGCCACCAAACAATCCAGCGGTTACGGAGTGCCTTTGGACGATTCCTGCAACTTCGCTCAACCGCCTCCATGGAACAATTCGGCCGGGTGGAACTTTTATGAGACAGCTGGACCCGGAAGCACTTGGTCGTTCAGTTTGAGACCCAATCCCGGCTTTGTCGGAAATGGACCCGCCGTGACGGTGGGCCAGTGGACCCATTTGGTGCTCACCTATGATGGCACCAACGCAATCTTTTACAACGATGGCACTAATTACGCCACGTACGCCGTTCCCCAATATCTTGCTAATCCCGGAACTGGTTCCGCCGCAGATTTGTTAGTAGGCGAAGGCCCGAATACCGGGCAGATTCCCTTTGATGGAGGTGTGGATGAAATTGCCATTTACAACTACGCGTTGAGCGCGGCGCAAGTCGCTAATCACTATGCGATTGGGACTAACGAGATTCGGGTTTTGCCGACGGCACCGTCGTTTATCACGCAACCGGTGTCCACCAATACGTACGCAGGCGTGCCAGTAACATTCTCCTCACAGGCAAACGGCTCGCAACCAATATCGTATCTGTGGACGAGAGTTGGCAGCGGTGCCATACCGAATGCAACTAACAATAACTATACCATCACGCCGGTTTATCCTGGTGATAATGGAGCCATGTTCTACGTCACGGCTTCCAATTCCGCAGGGAGCACAAACAGCGACACGGTAACACTGACCGTGCAGACCAATTTGAACCTGGTTTACAATCCCTTCTCCATTACCCGCAGAGTGGGCAGCTACGCCGCCTTCCGGGTCGTGGCCAACGGCGCTTTGCCGATTACCTATCAGTGGCACAGCATTTCCAATGCGGTGGATCGAACCATCACCGGCGCCACCAGCGACACCCTGTGGTTATCGAATGTCCAACCCTCCGCCAGTGGAACTCACTATTACGCTCAGGTTACCGGTCCTTTTGGCAACCAGCTCAGCGGCCAGGCAAGCCTGACGGTGATTGCCCGCACCAGCTCAGCGCCGACAAACGCATATTCCAGGGTCGTCATGGCGGACAACCCGGTCGCCTTTTGGCGCTTGGATGAAACGAGTGGCACCACAGCATTGGATACCGCGGGCAGTTTCGACGGCGCCTATTCATACGTCGGAAGCGATTTGACTTACGCGTATCCGAGCGGCATTCCGCATGACACCGATACCGCCGTACACGTCACCAATACAGCGATCGTGACGATTCCCTACGCGCTGGAGATCAATCCGGTTTCAGGGCCATGGTCCTACGAATTCTGGATCCAGCCCACCTCGCTCGATCCCAGCAACTTTCACACGCCGATTGCGTCCCTGGCCAATCCAATCATTGGGGGCCTTTACGCGAACCTTCTCTCGGGTTGGAATATTTACCAATATCCGGGGGTTCCAACAAGCTACTGGACCTGGGTCATATACAATGGCACTGGGAGTGGCGCCTTTAACAGTGATTTTGCTGTCAATCCCGAGCCTGGCACCTGGTATTACATGGTGCTGACGGACGATGGCACCAATATGAATTGGTACGTCAACAACAGCCTGGTGGCGTTTAATCCACCATTAACCGTGCAAAACCAGGGCTTTGTTCAAAATGGCATCAATGGGGATCCCGGCGTTGCCGGTGATCCGACTACCATCGCCACCCGCAGTGACGGACAATATGCTGATTGGGATGGTGGCGTTGAGGATGTGGCAGTCTATAATTATGTGCTCAGCCCGCAACAGATGCAGAATCACTTCCTGAACACAACCCGCCTGACGGCAGTGCAATATGGCACCAATGTGGTGATTACCTGGGGTGCCGGCACGCTGCAATCATCAACAAACGTCGTTGGGCCATATACCAATGTCAGTGGGTCGCCAGCGTCGCCGTATACGAACTCTCTGAGCGGGTCATCAAAATTGTTCTATCGGGCCCAGTTACAGTAATGGGTAGCAAAGATTAACATCCGTCTGCCGGGTGCCGATTAACCCGGCAGACGGGCAAAATCATGATGACGATGAAGGTTCGCCTCACAAGAAATATCCCGGGCTCTCGGAGCGTGCACCGCCGAAAGACCGCGTTCACGCTGATAGAGCTTCTGGTTGTGATCGCCATCATTGCCATTCTCGCTGCGATGCTCCTTCCAGCCCTGGCCGCAGCAAAATCGAAGGCAAAACAAATGCAATGCCTGAACAATCTCAGGCAATTGAACCTGTGCGGCATAGAGTACTGCGGCGATAATCATGAGATGTTCGCTCCGAATAATCCGACGGCCGGCGCGTCTTCGAATTCCTGGGTTCAGGGAGATATGAGTGACAGTGGTGGGGTATATGGCCATGTCACAGCAGGGGTGCTTGATTCCACCAACGTCCTTTGCGACGAATTGGCATCCTTCTGGCCTTACAACAAAAGTTTAGCCATATATCATTGTCCGGCGGATCCCAGTACGACGGGTGGCCTTCCGAGAGTGCGCAGTTATTCAATGAACGGTTGGATCGGAACCACCCATGCGTACGACCCGACCTTTGGGGTGTCTGGGGCAACGTTCTTTCTCTATTTCCTGAAGGATACTGACGTCAAGGCCCCATCCCGGACCTGGTACCTGATTGATGAACATGAGAAGAGCATCAACGATGGATTTTTTTGGGTGGATATGACCAGTACGCGCCCCTTTGCCGACTTTCCGGCCACACGACATAATCGAGGCTACGGGCTTTCGTTTGTGGATGGGCATTCTGAGATCTACAACCTGACAGATGGCCGTAGTAGATGGCCGGTCCCGGCAAATATCAACACGCCTCCAAACCCGGATTATTCCAAATTGCAAAGGGTGACGACCGTGCGGAAGTGAGCGATACTTGGTCAACCGAATTCACACTCTTTGTCGCGCATGTGTTTTAACACCAAACGCTCTTACAGAAAGGGAGGAGTCGTTCTTTGGATAACCGCGTTCTCCCTTTTTTCGTTCGTTGCTTGTGCCGACCTTTGGAGTACGGGCTACTATCCGGGATGGGAACAAGGTTCCCTGCCTGCTTCCAATATTGATTTTACCGCGTTGACCCACCTCATTCATTTCTCGGTCATTCCCAACGGTGACGGAACCTTGAACAGCAGCGCCAATGGTGTCGACTTGGCCAATTCCACGGACATCGTCGCGCGGGCGCATGCCGCCGGCAAGCCGGTGCTCATTTGCGTGGGGGGTGCCGGCAGTGAAAGCGACTTTCAGGCGGCCACAAGCAACGCAATTTTGCCCGTCTTCGTCAGCAGCCTGACGAATTTCATGGCGACGCGCGGCTATGATGGCGTGGACCTCGACTGGGAGCCGCTGACCGCCGTTGATGCCCGACAATTTACGAATTTGGTGAACAGCCTGCGATCCGCGTTGAGTGGTTTTCCCCAGCACAAGTTGCTGACCGCCGCCGCCGGCGCGTATCCCCCTTACGGCGACCCGCCGACGGTGGAATACACCATGTACGCTTCGCTGCAGAATCAGTTCGATCAGATCAACATCATGACTTACGACCTGTCCGGGCCTTATGCGGGATGGGTGACTTGGTTCAATTCCCCCATATACGACGGCGGCTATCGCTTCCCCAGCAGCGATGGTCTGGTTCCATCGGTGGACGGCGCGGTTGGCAACTTCATCGCCAACGGCGTGTTGGCCGCGAAACTTGGCATCGGCATCGCTTTTTACGGCGACGTTTGGCAAGGCGGCGCTGGAACCAGCACCGGCGGTGTCACACAGCCGCGCCAATCCTGGACCACGGCGCCTTCGATGAACCAGTCGCCTTACAACACGATCGTGTCCGGTTATTATCAGTCAAATCTGTACCACTGGGACATGAATGGTCAGGCCGCCTATCTTAGTATCAGCAACGCAAATCCGGCCAATGACATGTTCATTTCATACGATGATCCACGCACCTGCCAATCGAAAGTCAGCTACGCTCGCAATCACGGACTCGGAGGCGTGATGATTTGGGAACTTGCCCAGGACCACCAGAACGGCCAATCGGATCCTTTGTTGCAAGCCGTCAAACAGGCATTGGCCACCCCGGGTCTAATCACCATTCAAAGCATTGGCCCGGAAATCGAATTATATTTTGCCAGCCTTCCGCTGGGTTCTTATAATGTGCAATGGAGCAGCAATCTGACCGGTAACTTCTGGAATACGCTGGTGGTCACCAACGTATCCGGTTCTGGCGGGATCCTCCAGATTGTTGACCCTAATGCCGGCAACCAGTCTCTGAGGTTTTACCGGGTGCAAACGCCTCCTTGACCTTGGATTCGCGCTTCTACCGTATCTGGTTCGAATATCGAAGACTGATACTTTTCAAACGGAATTAAGGTTTCCGTCTCAAACTCGTTGGTGAGGTCTTGAAATTGGTTAAGGCCGAATTCTTTTGCGTACCACGCCATGCAGAAAACACTTGGCAGAAATGTTCGACCACGACCACTGGCATCCTTAGTCAAACACTCAACACCAGAATTGAGCGGCAAATGAATAAAAAGCAAAGGGGCAAGGATCTGGAAGGGTCAATTGCCTAATAATATTGGAAATATCAGTTCCGCATTCGCGGTTGGAGCAATTCAAAAACTGCTAGCCATCGGCTTTCCGAGACTCCTAATACATTGCTGCACGCGCAGTTAGAGCTGGAGGCGAGGATCGGAATTGGCCCGATGCTCGGAAAAATAGCAAAAAGCTCTCTAAAATCACTAGAATTGGCACCCGGCGATGCCGATGCGAACCGATTCAGTTTAATAAACCCTAGGGCTCACACGGTAGTAAGCCGATGGGTAGTTGGTTCTATCGGCCGACACGCCAAATAAGAGATTGCTGCCGGTCCCTTTCGATGCAGCCAGTGTCTGCCAGCTTGGCGAGTTTATACTTGTGCTCCGCTGCAGTTGGTAGTAGCGGCGTGCTGAGGTGCCCTGAACATTCAGGGCGAAATTGGTACTCCACGCCAGCCGCAAGCCGGTAGCCGGATTTGTGGGGCTCGTGTCGAGCAACCAGTCTTGCAAAACCGTTCGTCCATCGCCGCCTAGTTGCTGCGATTCCACGCTATCGTTCGTTGATAACCCGTAATATGTCAACCAGGAGAAGGGAATCCCATGGGTCGTTGATTGCGCGAGGGCGTATATTGATGAGTCGGCGGGATTGAAAGCGTAGAGGACGTTGGTGTAGCTATCGAAGACCATGATTGTGGTCGAAAACGGCATATTGGTGATTTGAGTGGCGTTGCCATGAATCGGGAAGGTCGTCGTATCCCAAATGTTGGTCTGCCCGAAAGCGACCGAGCCATCGCCGTTGAGAGCGTAGATTTGTTCTGGGAACTGGCCGATCTGGTCGGCAAAATTCGTTGCCGTAAACATTATTTTGCCATACCCTAGGTAGTGGTTGTCTCCAGAAAGTGAGTAATTGTCGTAATCCCAACCGTAAGGGTATGGGCTATAATACGCCGTATCGAGCAGGGTTATCGTATCTGTCGCTACATCAAAATCCCCCATGGCGCCGAGATTTCCCGTGTAAACATATTGCCCGAAAAGGTGGGTTTTATCCGAGAAGATCACCATCCGGGTCTTAATATAGTTAAAAGCCCCCAAATCCATCCCGGTATCGGTGTCCACTGAATGGACTTCGTTGCCATTGTTGTAGTAAAGACGTCCGGGGCGGCCGGCAGAAACATGCACGGCGGAGACCAAAGTGATAAAGGAATTGACGAGGGTCTGGTTGGTGAGCGCAACCACGCCGATGCGCCAGGAGCCGTACAGGCCGGTACCCGGCCCTTGGTTCGCGACATACAGGAAGTTGTCCGTCACGTCTATGTCCAGATCCGAGGGGCTATTTCCTACATAAATGCTTCTCGAGACCGACGCCGTGCGAAGGTCGATAAAGAGAACCTCGCTGTTCACCTGGTCGATGGCATAGAGCCATGGGCGGCCAGGGTCGGGCCGCATCCACATGACATTTTCTCCCAAAGGGATTTTTTCGGAGATTGCCAAGGTGGCACCGGTCGCGGCGAGGCTTATCAGCCCAAGCGCCGCGCCAACAAGTGAAGCCAAGAGCCGTGGAAGAGGCGATCGGGGTGTAGAAACTTCGTTAGTGCTCATGTGGGAGCCTTTCTGTCGATGCGGGATTATCCAACACGTGCGGAATGACGGTCGAGCGTCTCCCTCATATTTATTTGTCGTAATGCAGCTTCCAAGAACTGCATAACACACTAATAATTTTTAAGCTTCGGGCACATGAAGTCAAGCCCTAAATTGGCGCGTTTTTGTAATGGGCATCGAACGATTGAAAGTTTGACCGCGCAGACACGTCGCCAGACGGCGACATTTCCCCTCCACTGCGTTGCGTTGAAAATCGCCGACTGCCGGCGTGTGGATTTTGTCTGACTCCGTGCGTTGCCCGCCGGAGACAGACTTGATACGCTCAGGTGTCATGCCTGATGCTCCGGCATCCCTCACGCCAGGCTCGCCTGCTAAAAGCGGAATCAGTGTGTGATCTCACTTACACAACTTTCGCCTCGTATTCTTCCAACGATGGAATCTTCATCAAGGCGCGTTTCGCATACGCCCGATGCACCGCCTTGCTGTTGTGGCCCAAAGCCTCCTGCGCGAACC
This sequence comes from uncultured bacterium, assembly GCA_963708305.1. Taxonomy (GTDB): domain Bacteria; phylum Verrucomicrobiota; class Verrucomicrobiia; order Limisphaerales; family UBA11358; genus UBA11358. Next base: position 753,756 of record CAVPSH010000001.1, read on the forward strand.
GTTCGGGGTAGCCAACGGTTTTGGCACGTTCCGCCCAAGCGTAGCGATAACTGTGGAGCGTCACGCCAACAATGCCAAGCTGACGGCAGCGTGAGGCGAATTCTGTGGCGCGGTCCCCTGCTCTTACTGAGGCCAGATAAGTAAAGAGCAAGCCTTCGGCTGGCAGGTCTCTGAAGAGGTTCAATGCCTCGGTACCAAGATGCACCAGCACAGGCAGGCCCGTTTTCTTGCGGAAGAAACTGACGGTACTATTCGTCCAGTCCACGTCCTCACCCTTGAGCAATGCGATGTCTCCCTGGCTTCCGCCGAGATGCCAGCACAATTGATAAAAGATTTTCCGCTCCCGGTTGGCCTCGGCGGCGACGATTCTCTGATGCTCGTCCAGATTGATATCGCTTGTCTTGAGGCTCTTTTGTTCGCCGGTAATTTAATTTTTGAGGTAGAAGACGCCCCAGGGACGCCGGACCAGACCGAATGCTTGTTTCATTGTTTCACTCATGTTTATGAGTGTGTCAGGGTCGGCGTCCGTCACGTAAGCGAGCAGTGGGCGGGCTATAGCCGAGCAGTAACAGGTTTCTGAACGGGCAGCCAATCAGGTGAAGATTCCGGTGAAACTCTGACTCCCAACTCCTACAAAACCCCTATAAATAAAGGGTTTTGATTGGAGGCGAGGGTCGGAATCGCTCTCATTTCCCTATGTTTCAGGTGAAAAATGTCATGTTTATTCAAGGAATCAAGCGGAATCCATTGGAATCCGGCTTAATCCCTCCTAATCCTTTTGGTGCACGTTTTGGTGTACACAATTTGTCAATTTTGATGAGAAGAAGGAGCATTTGGGCGTGTGCTGTAAGTACTGGGATGTCAACGTTGACACCGAATTTCCTCGCGCCAACATCATTTCTATAGGGTCGTGCCAGCTTATGCCGATGCCGCCGGAAATCTCGCCGTCCAAAGCCGTCTTGGATGGCTCATGCACAGTGCCAAAGGGGCGTTGTGCCATGCCGAAGTCGTTGGAGCCGCGCGCCGCGCCGTTGAAGCCATAGCTTGAATAATAGGTCATCATAAACTCGCTCGAAATTATGATTCCAGTTTGTCTCAAAAGGCTGCAATTTTTGACTGCCCTGTGGCACTTAACATTTATGAATAAAAGGCGCGTTCTCATTTTTTGGGGACTTGTTTTTCACCTGTCGGTTCAAGCGGACGAAATAAAATCTCCCGAAGGGGGTGGCCTGCTTGATTATGTCAACATCCTTCAGGGAACAGATTCATCTTTTAAATTATCTCATGGCAATACGCTTCCGCTGGTGGGTATGCCTTGGGGAATGATTGATTGGTCCATTGAAAATGAAAACGGTAGTTGGTTTTTCCAACCAAACGGCACAATTGATGGGTTTCGCGCCACGCATCAGCCCAGCCCTTGGATCGCTGATTACGGTCAGTTTGTATTGATGCCGCAGGTCGGTGATTTACAGATGGACGCCCGAGCTCGAATGTCCGAATACGATACTAAGACATCTATTTTACGACCCGACTACGAAAAACTAGATCTCAAAAGGGGTCAAATCACGGCTGAACTGACCGCCACAGAAAGGAGTGCGGTGTTCCGATTCGCCTTCCACCAAGGACAATCAGCAAGGCTGATTCTAAATGCCTTTGGGGAATCTGAGATTAAGATAGATGGGCGGACCATTCGCGGGTTGAGCCGGGCCAACAGTGGAGGAGTTGCCGGGAATTTTGCCTCGTACTTCGTCATCAAACTGGATCGCGATATCGCCAAAAGCGACGTATTTGTTAACAACACCGCGATAGGCAATTCTTCCGGGAAAGGCAACAACCTGACCGCCTATGTGGAGTTTAAAACCACACCGGACTATCCAGTTGAGTTGCGGGTTGGAGCCTCCTTGATCAGTTGGGAGCAAGCCGAGCAGAATCTTCAAGTGGAAACCTCTGGAGGTTTCGACGTGGTCCACGCACGGGTTGAGAAAACATGGAAATATAATCTTAGCCGAGTTGAGATCGAAGCCAGCGCGGATCGAAAAAGGACATTTTACTCCTGTCTTTACCGCGCCCAAATGTTTCCCCACCGCCTGTACGAGCTGGATGCAGATGGAAAAGCTCTGCATTATAGTCCCTATGATGGTAAAATCCATGATGGCGTACTCTATGGAGACATTGGAATCTGGGATGCATTCCGCACGACTTTTCCCTTAATCACGATTCTTTATCCTTCACAACTCAACGAAATACTTCAGGGGTTTGTCAGTGCCTCAGTGGAGGGTGGAACTCTCCCGGAATGGCCCAGCCCCGGTTATCGCGAGGGTATGATCGGTCAACATTGCGCCGCGATTTTTGCGGACGCCATCGTCAAGGGCAATACGAATTTCGATGTGGCGACGGCTTATCGATCGCTGCGGGAAAGCGCTTTTCAGCCGCCAGGAAATGGTAAACCGGGCAGAAGCGGCCTGGTTGATTATCTCAAACTCGGTTATATCCCGGATGGTTCGGCCAGATACGCCGTTTCAGCGAGTCTGGACTATGCCTACGATGATTGGTGCGTGGCGCAGATCGCCAAGGAGCAGAACCAGCTTGACGATTACAAAATTCTCATGTCGCGCGCACAAAATTATCGCCATCTCTGGGATTCAAGCGTCGGCTTTATGCGGCCCAAAGATGCTGATGGTAATTGGGTTGAACCATTTGACCAGTTTGCTTGGGGGGGGCCTTATGTGGAGGGAGGGCCTTGGCAATGTAGTTGGTTTGTTCCTCATGATACAGCCGGCCTCGCAGGCTTAATAGGCGGGCGGGAAAAGCTCGCGGAAAAATTGGATCAAATGTTGGGCCTGCCCCCCGTTTTTCATGTTGGCGGTTATGGCCAAGTAATCCACGAAATGACGGAGATGGCCGACGCCAAATTTGGACAATATGATCAAGGTAATCAACCAGTATTTGACGTTCTTTATCTTTACACTGCCATCGGCCAGCCTTGGAAAACGGAGTATTGGACTCGACGCGTTTGCGCGGAACTGTTCAATTCAAGCGAAGAGGGGTTTCCGGGTGATGAGGATACCGGTTCCATGGCCAGTTGGTATTTATTAAGTTCCATCGGCCTTTATCCACTCTGTCCGGGCACACCCTCCTACATTTTTACCAGCCCACTGTTTCCCAAAATCACCTTGCATCTGCCGCAAGATAAGACGTTTGTCATCAATGCTTCATTCAATGATAAAAAAAATGTCTTTGTTCAAAAGCGGCAATTAAATGGTGCCGATGATAATCGGACTTGGATCCCATACAATGAAATCATGCAAGGAGGGGAAATGAAGTTAATCATGGGGCAAGATGCGAACATGCACCCCATCCAGGATGAAGATTTGCCCTATTCCACCTCAACCGGAGAGAAGTAAGACATGAGTAATTTGTATCCACCTCGACAATCAAGTGGGCGAAGGGGCGGTATTGACCGAAAGCAAATATTCGCGGGCTTTCTCAACGGGGAGACCCTTGTAGCCTTGAGAGAGGGCATTTTTGCACGAAAGGGTATGTATTTTACACGTGAAAGCATATAGTTTGGCGATACTTTGTCCGGATTCCGTCCCGGCTCATCCTGCCATATCACAGCAAAAAGAAGGATTGTCAAAACTGTAAGTGTCGTCGTTACGGGATTCCCCAACGGCCTGGTTTTCCAGCCGCAAGCTCAGTGACACCTTCCCATTTGCGATCCTTCACAAAATCAAAACTTGCCGGGGCGGGCGGAGCCGGGAAGACCATTGGTTTTGTCGGCGCCGTCGGGAAAGATCAGGCTCGGATATTTGTCCCGCAATGCTCGTGTGGCCAAGGCGAGGTCAGCCATACTGCCGTTGTCATCAACCCCGTTTGACGTCCAAGCCATCACACCCTGCCAGCCATTGTTGCAGGCTCCTGCGTAATCCTCGGCCACCGTATGTCCAGCCGTGCCCAGGGCTGGACATTCGCCGATGATTATGGGTTTATTCGTCTCAAGACCAAAAGCTGCCGGCGTCTGATAGAAAGGATTGCCCCGCATGACCCGTTCCCAATCGTAATAATGTGGCGAATAATAATCGAGCCGCGCGCCTTCATTGTCGTGGTCCCGCTGATGCAAGATCGCGTCACTGACGACATTCCTTCCCGGCGGGCGTGCTGTGTATTTCGGCCCCATGCAGACGTCCACCGTGACCAGGATGGAGCTGTTGGCGTGTATCGCCGCCGCCGCCCGCGCGACGTAGATTTGGACCCAATCCCACGAAATCCGGCCGCACTTGGCGGTTTCGGGAATCCAATCCGGTTCATTGCACAGGTCGATGCTCCACAACCAAGGGTTGTCGCGATAACGAACCGCGAACTGAACCACATAATTCGTCACCAGAGAATCAATGTTATCGCTGTTAGTGAGCATGCGCCGCCAGTCCATATAATGCGCATGGCGATCGGCAAAGTGGTCGAACGAGAGCAGAGTGGCCTTGATATACACCTGCCTTTGCCGGGCGATTCGGAACAGGTTGTCGAGATTCGCCCAAAAGGCCGGCGTGCAGCCTGAGACCTGACCGGCGGAATTGATGTTGATCCCTGCTTCGCCGTTGCAGGAAATCCACACCCTCGTGGCGTTGATGCCGCTTTCATGCAGTTGACGCAGGTGATTGTCCCACCAGCCGGAATCGAACTGCCCGCCGAATTCATTCCACACATGCCAGGGTGTGTTGGCCCCGTTGATCCAAATCCGATTGCCACCCACCCTGAATTCCGTTCCCGAGACGACAATGCGGTCGCCGAACGCAGCAGAGGCTCCCTCCAACCCGGCGCTCACCGACAGCAGCAGGCAAATCGCCGGGATCAGGACATTGTGACTACCCAGTTTCACCCGACGATCAAACGTCATCCGCAGAGTCTGTCTTTTGCCCGCACCCGGAAGATTTTCTGCTTTTTGTTGATTGGACACAGATGTAAGGGAATAATCCAATTGATTCAGCGCCGCGCCGGAGCGCCCTTGAGTTGCGTGTCAAGCCAATCGAGCGTCTTTTGCCACATCTGAGGCGTGTAGAGATGTCCCTGTCCGGCGTACACGACGCTTTCAAAATTATTCTCCCGGCCGTAAAGCCCATAGACCGGGCGCACGGAGGCTTCGATGGCGTGAATGCCGTCCACCGGACACGTCTTGTCGTTGTCGCCGTCGAGAAACAGCACGGGGCGCGGCGCAATCAGCGCCACGATGGCTTCTGTGTCGAAATGATTCAGCATGCCGGGCACGAAATAATAGAAGCTGTGCGCGCTCAGAAAACCGCGCTCAATCAGGTTTTGATACCGCGTCAGGCAGCAGATGGGCACGCCCGTTTTGAGGCGGTCATCCAGCGCCATCAACCACCATGCCCGCGTCGCTCCCATGCTCATGCCCATCACGCCGATGCGTTCCGCGTCCACTTCCGGCCGCGACGCCAGATAATCCAGCGCCATCAGGTCGTCACGAATGATCATCCCCCAAAGCGTGCGGCCCTCCCACAGATTGAATTTGCACGCCGAGGCCTCGCCGTCGGCCCCTTTTTCCGAAGGCCCGTCCGGCCCGCAGCCGTTTCGTTCGCCGAAGCAATAGGCGTCGATGGCCAGAACGACATAGCCGCGCCGGGCCAGGGCCGGGCCGGGCGGCTCGGGCATGTGCCGCGCTTGGAAGAGCTCCTCCTTGCCGATTTCGTATTCGCCGCCGTGCCAGTGGCAGAAAAGGATGGTCGGCGCCCGGCCGGAAATACCTTTCGGCAACAGCAGATATCCGGGCACGGTTGCCCCGGCCCCGTTGTCGAACTGGAATTTCTCGACCGTGTAATCGCCGCGGTCTTCGCGGGAAAGGACCTGAACCCGCGGCGCCTTGGGTCGCGGCGGCAGTTTGCCCAGCAATTGCCACAATTGTGCGCGGATTTGCGGGCGTTCGAGTTCCCAGGCCGCCTTGGATGCCGGCGCGACAAATGCCGGAGTCAGGTCGGCTCCGGCCAGCCAGCGTTGAGCCTCAGATTGATTGGTTTGAGCCACGAGTGCGCCGGGGACCAGACAGAGCAGCGACGACAGGCAGAACGCGTTGAATTGATGCATGACGGCACGGTGGATTCTGTCGCCAAGAGCTTCTCACCGGTGTCCGCCTCTGTCAATCTGGCGTTTTCATGGAACTGAAAACACCGCCGATGGCCATTTTGAGTTTATTTGCCAAATTCCGGACATGGGGGCCAAGATGAGGTATGACTCAACAAGGCGCTACAGCCCCGGCAGGACTAGGCGCCGTTTCGCGACGCGTGGCGTTGAAATTGGCTGCTGTCGGAGCACTGGGCGCAGCCGTTGGAGTTGCGAGGTCTGCGGGGATATCGTATTGGGCACGAACCTCCGTTGGCTGAGGCAATTCCTCCTGCCACCAGTGCGTCAACAATGGCCTGGGTGCAGTCGCGGGCAGTCTTGGTTTCGGGGAATTTGTTTTGCAGATAGTTAATGATTCGTTCACGTCGTATACAACCTAGGCCCAGCGCCGGAAGAAACAGATCTTTAGAACCATGAAAATGACCGACGGTAAATCGCAAACTGCGTTATTACTTGGAGGCGAGGGTCGGAATCGGACGGCTAATGCCCTGTTTTCAAGGAAAAACTACACCGCTCTCCGCACTATTTCAATATAATCCTTCACTATTTGGCTTAACCCTGTTTAACCCTCTTACTGAAGATTTCACTGAAGGTCTTACCGGCCATATGACCCTTGGCCACTTAATCCGTGATCAGTAGCACGCATTCGTTAACGCGTTAATTTCTCTGCGCAGATTTCACGCCGCGGTGCAATATTCCGAAGCACGCATTCGGCATATCTTTTGTTATTGCCATTTTATTTAAACGACAGCTCACGCCGGCGTCTAAGAATAGACAGTGACCATTTTGAAGTAGATTGACCACTGTGGACTGCCCTCCTGAGCCGGCAACGGCAACATTCGCCAGCTCCTCACCGAACTGCGATATCATTGATCACCATTTTGTAAGTTTAGGGCCAATATAAGCTATCCAAAGATTCATATCACGAGGTTTTGGCCATTGGAAATGAATGCGGTATTGCAGATCCAATCTAACTTTGCCATGCCAGGAACATTGCACCTGACTTTTTGTTATCGGATGAATGAAGTTAAATTTTGTATTCGGAGTCTCGCTTGAAAAGCGAGTGTGTTTTCCTTGAAAGTGGATTTTATGTAATTCGAGACCGTGCGAGTTTAGCGCGCCCGATGCGTCGTGAGATTTACTGAAATCATCAAGAATTAGCAAAAGCATTTGTATATCCTGAGCAGCTGAATACGAGAATGGCTCGTTTAATATTGGTATAATTACGTCTTCAGAAAACAGAAGATGTTCACACTTTTGCTTCGCCCAATTTAGTAAACTATCCCAATTGCAAATCGGCGTAAGTGCAGCAAGATATTCCTTTAGCACCGGTAATTCCCAGAAATTACCGATTGAGATGTCGACCTCACCACCAGTATTGCGGGTCCACACAACTGGTAAAGGCGTGCGAGTATATTTCGAAGGAGCGAAACCAAACAATTCACAAGGGGTTTCTGGAGAATGGCGACAAGCTGCTTCCGCAATTGCTGAGCCGGTTACGTCATCATCCATGCAAGCGAAGAGATCACCAACGGAATGTGACTGCTCAGAGATCCAAAAGGGCCCTGCTTTCGATAACCAAGACAAAACCCTGGTGTTAAGGTCTCTTTTACCAGATGTTTTGACGGCTTGATCAAAGATAACTTCCCCAATTGCCTTCCGCATGAGGATGCCAGCATCACTGTAAAATCTGAATCCAGCTTCCTCGATTGACATCCTTGCTCCTAAGACAACACTAAGTGCATTAAAAAACTCCTTTGATTCGGAATATTGCCCATGCAGTGAATACTCGTTTAGAAAGAATTCGTTCATTTTCAACTAATTAGCGCTATCATATCTTTATCTAACTGGTCGAAGAAACCTGGTGGCCAGTGGTCAAGTTGACCCTGCGCGTTTATGGCAGGTGATACGACCTTTGGGCGAGCCTCTTCCTTCAGGGCAACCGTTGTGAAGAAGTGGATTGCTACCTGCTCTGGTCTGAGCATCTCCTCGCGAACCGCGCGGCGAAGTCCATTGAGCACATGATCACTATGAGTCTCGACGATGAGCTGAACGCCAGATGCAGCAACCCGCGCCAGGAAATGCCCAATTTTTGCCTGTCCGGATGGGTGTAAATGCGCCTCGGGGTTGTCTATCAGAATAACACTGCCTTCTTCGGCACCTAAACAAGCGGCGAGAATAGGTAGAATGTGAGTAAGCCCAAAGCCGACATTTTGTGGGCGATGAAAATCTGTGCTGGGATGCGACCGCATGCTCAATACAACGAGGTTCGCACCAGCCACGGCTTCAACTTTGAATTCGGCACCGGGGAAAAATTGATCAAGCCATGCGCTGGTCTGACGCATTAGTTGGGGCTGAGCATTAGGTATGCGGAGCGGCTCACGTGTCAAATTGGTTGCATGTTTGAAGAGATAATAGGCAGTGCGTTCACCTTGAACACCGACAGTCCGCTCCTCATCTTCTGAAAAGGCTTCGTAAACCTCACGCGGACCAAGACGTTCGGCGGAAATATAGGTAAGATTACGAAGTCGTGTGGTGAGGCCTTGTGCGACGTGGCGATTTTCTAATTTTGTGTCTGCCGGAATTAGCCAACGAAGCAAACCGTTGGGTGTTGGGCCTTCTTCCGGAACAACTGGATAGGAGGTACCGTCAATCTGCATATTGCTAATTGGCACAACTAAAGCCGAGCGATCTGCGCTGATGCCAGTCCAATTGCAACTGATTCGGTCTGATTCGAGGCCGATGGTAAAGCTGTTGCGACCTTTAACCTTGTTGATAACATCGCCTGCCGTCCCGAGTTTTACAGCGCTTCCATTGAGGAGGATGCGGTTTGCCCATTCATTCTCTCGAATCGTTTGATTCAAAAGCGCAATTGATTGGATGATAGTTGACTTACCAGCAGCGTTAAGCCCCGTAAGCAACGTCAACGGGGCGAGAGGCAAAGCGAGTTTCTCGAAGCACTTGAATTGCTCAAGATGTAGGCGCGTCCACATTGGAAATTAAGCCCTTCATTAATCCGTTCGCAAGGTCGAAACGAGTATTCACTTGGCGCGTTGAATTAGTGCTTAAGCTAATAGCGGATACAAATTCAGGATTGTTCATGAGTGTGAAAAAATTATCACGAATCGCGGCGGCATTGGCCTTTACGATTTCCTCGTTTACACCGGCAAAGAGTACCGAAAAGACATCAAACAGTGCTACGTTAATAACACTGCGCGCATCATTACCAGCAACATGTTTTCGAAATGCGTGGCGTTCAAATACTTCGTAATTATTTCTCATGCTAGCGTCGAATTTCACTCGCAAATCTGCTAGATTGTCCTTATCCATTTTATTCATGAACTCTAACGTTTCCGCAAGCAGACCATCAATGTCACCGCGATAGTTTTGCCGCCCGATCAAGTAGAATCCGCAAAATCGGTTAATGCATTCTCTGTCGCGCATCGTCTTGGAGCGAATCGACCTTCCTGTTGCGGACAGAAAGTCTGTTCCGCGTGCAGCATCTCGAAGCCAAAGTGTTCCCGGGCCGCAATAGATACTGTTCCGCATCTGCTGGCGTGTAAGTGGGACACCGCTATTTACTCTTTCGAAAATATCTAGCTTGGCTTGCTCAGGCACTTTGTTATCGATCATGTAAAGAATCAACTGAGTATCTTCGACGCGATTCTTCAATTTTGGTGAAAGATCAGAAAAATACAGACCGTTAAGTTCCGTGGCATAACTGAGACCTTTCAACTTGAACCCATCCGTCAGATAGCTGTAGAAAGTTGATAGCCGTTGTAGTCCATCCACTACTACTACATCCCCGTCCTGCCGTTCGGCTAAATAGAATACTGGTAGTGGTATTCGCATGAGGGCCGATTCAATCAATTTGCTTTGTTTCTCAAGTTCCCAAACGAAGTCGCGTTGGAAATCAGGATCAAGAATGAACCGGCCAGATTTTAACTCAGGATCCATCCGTCGTTTTATTTCGAAAACAGAACGTTGCTCTTGACGGATCAAAACGCTGTCGATTGGATATTCGCCGAGACCATCTGCCGACGTCAATTCTATCCCTTCGATTTGTTCCGGTTCGAGATTTTCCGTTGCCATTGCAATCACATGCTAATGCATGCACCAAATTAAGAAAAGTGCGAATTAATCCTGTATTGCGAAGACTTGCAGTTTGGTTTTCCGTCCATTCCCCGCTCGCGGTTTATGGAGTTCATTCAGATTTTGGCCTTCAGTTTTCCTTCTCATCCACCCACCACTGCTACTCGAAAAAGTCCCGGTCAATCCGCACCGGCTCAATACAGCGCCTCATAATCTGACGGGCAGGATTTCCCGTTGCGGACAGCGGTTGCAGACCAGCACCACGCACATTTCACCGGCCTCATCATCCATCTGTGCCACCAATCGCAATTGATATGACCCGCACGCCAGACATTTCACATCGAACTTGCGAACCGGACTGTCAGCCGGTGTTTGGGGCGGCTGATACTCCTCCCGGCGCTGAAACCAGCGTGCAGCATTCATGCCTGCACTTTGACCGTTTGGGTGAGACAACGGCTGTCCCACCTAAAATAATTCCGGCTGCTTTTGAATTTTTTCCAGCGGCGCGTGATCCGGCTCGGTTAAAACTTGCCGCCAGTTCTCGCCCAACCACAAATCATACTGGTCCGGTTTCAAGATGAACGGCATCCGATGATGATATTTTGCCACGGACTCGTTCGGCAACGTGGTGAGCATCGTGTATTTCTTCACGCCGGATTCGTCGCGCCAGAGTCCGGCCAGGCAGAACGGATGCCCGCCGGGTTGCCGGAACCAGACGCCTTTCTCATAGAATCCATCGGCGAGTAGCAGACAGCGATTGTCCAGGTGCGGCTGGAAGGTTTTCAAAGTGGAGATTGTTTCGCACTTGGCGTTGATGACCGGGCTTTTGTCCCACGGCACGCCCCAGCCCCAACGCATTTCCCGACACGCGAAGCCCTCGTATTCCGGCACGATGACCGGGCCAAGGTCAGTGGGGCGGATATTGGCACGCGGCACCGCGCCGAAAATCAAAATCTTGTCCCGCAACCGCAGCTTGGCTTCGTCCTTTGTGTATGTGTATCGCGAACACATTCAAATCAAATTCAACGCCCACAAGTTATCACACGACCCGGACATCCCACCATGCAATACAATGCCAGCCTGTTAACAAGCTGCCCCATTTTCATGGTAAAATGGCGGCATGGAGTTTGTTACCATTCACGACCTTTCCCGAGAATTGAATGTCCCTGCCCGCATTATCCGTTACCGGCTCATTCAGCTGATCGCCGAGGGAAAGCTCAAAGAACACGAGGATTTCCACCGTGACGATTTCAAGGATGACCAGCATTTTCTCTGGAAAGTCCACCCCCTCCGCTTCATGCAGGAATCGGGTTTGAAACCCATTGTTACCAGTCCGGTAACAATGGATAACAAATCTGATAACCAACCGATACCAATGGTTAACCAGTCCGGTAACAATCACGCAGTACCCAACGTCGAATCGCCCAAAGTTGTTACCCAACCTGCTAACAATACTGGTAACAGTCCTGATAACAAAGGCGGAGAAACGACGCTGGCGCGCGAAATAATTGATCTGCTAAAAGACCAAATCCGCGTCAAAGATGGGCAATTGCGAGAACAGGGCGACCAGTTGAAGGAAAACCACGAATTGACCCTGAAATTGACCGGCACCATGTTGCAGCAGGCCCAGGAAATCAAAACCCTTCTCAGGCTGACCGGCGGCAAAACCGAGGTGGCGGAGGTTGTTACCATGGAGGGGGGAGTGGTTAACGACCAGACACCGCCCTCCACAGCTTGAGCCAGTTGTTGAAATGCCGGCGGGCATGGTAGAATGGCGGGGATGGAGAAAGCCCACCGCGATTTCAAAGGTGTTTGGATTCCCAAGGAGATTTGGCTCTCCGATCAACTTTCGCTCATCGAAAAAGTCCTATTTGTTGAAATCCATTCGCTGGACAACGAACGTGGCTGCTACGCTTCCAACCGCCATTTCGCAAAGTTCTTCGGCATCAGCGAACGCCAGATTCGCACCTACATCGGTTCGTTGAAGAACCACGGTTTTATCACCGTTACGATCAAGAACCGTAACGAGCGGATCATGCGGGCGGCAGGGAAGTATGCCCGAATCAGGGATGACGACATCCGGCGCTTAGACCAGGACCGGCGGGCACTTGTCCACAGAATGAGTCCGCGACCGCCTACCCGGTAGGAAGAAAACTTCCATGGGGGTAGGAAGTAAGGTGTAGGCCACCCCGGAAGAAAACTTCCACATAGTAATACATAAATAATACAATGAGTAATAGGCGCAGACCGTTAAGAAAAAAGCGACACTTATCCACAGAAGCGGCGGCAGAGCCGAATTTGCTGCACTGGTTGAACCGGGCATTACAGGACGAACGCTGGCGAGCTGTCATTCGCGGGCAGCTCATTCAAACCGAGCTGGCGGATATTCAATTCTGACATGGGGCTCGAATTTAACAATGATGAATTCAAAGACGTGCGCTGGCGAGCCGAAGCGCTATACGGCGTCATCCACTCAGTTAAGTGCCCATATTTCCAAACCACGGTCGCTTTCAGTTCCGAGGGCTTTCGCCACTTGCTATTCAAATCCTGGAATCGGGGCCGGGATCGGCGCGACCAGTTTATGCGATTAAAGCACATCGCCCGCGCGCCGGAAATTCTGCGATTAAGCCGCACGGTGCAGGGAATTTTCCAAACGAACGAATGGAAACGGCAGCACCGGCATGGCCGCTGGGAAAAGCTTCTCGTTGCGGTCACGTACTATGAATTTATAGCGGTTCTCGCCGAGCGCCGGTTCAAGGTGATCGTGAAGCAACTGCCAAATAACGAACGCATTTTTTGGAGCCTGATTCCATTTTGGCGGCAGACGGACCAGGGAAGACGGCTCATGCACAACGGGAACCCCGCCGATGAATGACAAAGCAAAAGCCACCGGGATGAGCCGATGGCCTTTGATATGCACTTGTCTGCGGTTTTCATGCGACCGCGAGAGAGCAAGCCCTCACAAGTGCAGTGGCATTGTAGCACGAAGGTGGGAAAGGAAACAACCCCGACCACGCAAAACCACACAAAAAACCAGCGATATCAAGAACCGCAATTTTATGGTCCAAATTTAACGCGTGGACACTGGCAACAATTCCGGCACGGAAAAATTTGTAGGTGGAACACGAGCAATTTTCGATCTTAAATTCCGTTTCCAAATGGTGGCTTGGTTGAGCCATTTTTCAATGCCATGTCGTACAAGTTTTATTGTGCGACATTCCAAAATGGCCTTGTTGAGCCATTCCTCCAAATTCAATTCAATTGGGGGATTCGACACTCACCTCTCCTGCACATCCTCCTCTCAAAAGAAATGGTGAGTTATAAATAAACAAGTCTTGTAAAATATATTGACAGACTGCTTATAATATCGTATAAAACACCATAGCTGTGAAAGCTATGGTGTACCGGTCAAGGTAACGAGCCAAGACCGATAATGCAGCCAAACGTCGTAACATACTGTGAACAAAAACGTTACAACGGATGCCCGCCAATCGAGTATCTCAAAATCAGATACAGATGTCAAATTGTTCGCAATCCGACACAATTCGGGCGGTTACCCTAGTACGACCGACCGCAATGGGCATGCAGATATCCCAGAACTTATTTTTCGTGGTTCGCCAGTAGTAGAACATCCAGACCGCGGCCATTTGATTTTTATTGGAAAAGGTTGGTGCGCTCTCCCAGACAAAACACAAAACCTGTCATCCCAAAAATAAAAGCACCTATGCAAAACAGTGAATCGCAAACGGAAATCGCTGGATCCAACCTGCACATGTTAATGACACGGACACAGCGACGAAGGCTACATACATGATATGTAGGGGTGCAGACTGTACCGAACTTTCACGGGTGGCTCAACAGAGCCTTACGGGTACCCCAACGTGTCGTCGGCTACCGCGCGACTTCGCGCTTTTTCCTGCGGCTTCCGGGATTCGTTCCTCCTAACCGTCGTTCTCTCACCAAAAAGCGCGAAGTCGCCCGGCATCGTCCTACCGTCCTAGCCGACGACACGTTGGGGGGACGGGTTCAAGAATGCCCTATCGGGCTCTACGAGCACAGGGACGAATTCGCACCGATTGGGCGAATGACGGGTATTGAGCAGAACGAATCCTTCGATTGAAGGAAAAAGCGCCGCGACGAATTTAGGAAGGTGCAACTTGCACCAATCCACAGAGACGTACACAGCGCGACCATTTCCGCGTGCTACAATGATTCCCTTCGGGTTTCGGATTCAGCCGCGACTACCCCGCCGGCTCGCACCCAATAGCGTTTGCCGGTGGTCGAACATGACAGCCTCGGAAACGTGTCTGCCGGCGCAACGTTTCCCAAGCCCACGGATTCCACTTGAAGCGGGGAATCTTGGGCGTGGCCGGGAGTGGCGGCTGAACCTGACACCATGAACGATGACAGCATCCAAATCGGATTGCGTGAGGAATGGGGACAACAGATTCCCTTCGGGATTGCCCTGCCGGATTTGCGGCAGCACGTGTATGTGATCGGCAAGACGGGTTCGGGGAAAACGACGCTGTTGCGAAACATGGTGTTCCAACATATCTACCTCGGGCACGGAGTGGCCCTTCTGGACCCGCATGGCGACTTGGCTGAAGAAATACTCAACCACTTCCCTCCTTCGAGGGCAGGCGACTTGGTTTATTTCAACCCCTCCGACTTGGAATTCCCCATCGGCTTGAATCTGTTGGCCAACCTGCCCAGGGATGACCGGCATCTGGTCGCCTCGGGGATCGTGGGGGCGTTTAAGAGCATCTGGCGCGATTCCTGGGGGCCACGCATGGAATACATCCTCTATAACGCGATTGCCGCGTTGCTCGATTGCCAGAACACTTCCCTGCTCGGCGTCAACCGGATGCTCACCGATGCCCAATATCGGGCGTGGGTCATTCGTCAGGTCCAGGACCCGTTTGTGCGGAGCTTTTGGACGGATGAATTCGCCGGCTATGACCCGCGCTTCGTGCGTGAAGCCATTGCGCCCATTCAAAACAAAGTCGGCCAGTTCCTGATGAATCCGCCGATTCGCAATATCCTGGGCCAGGTCAAAACCCGGATTGATTTCCGCTTCATGATGGATACCAGCCGAGTGTTCATTGCCAATCTCTCCAAGGGCAAGCTGGGCGCCGACAAAGCCAACCTGCTGGGCTCGCTCCTGACCACCCAGTTTCAACTGGCCGCGATGTCTCGTGCCAATACCCCGGAAGCCAGTCGGCGGGATTTTTACCTCATCATTGACGAATTCCACAACTTCACCACCGACAGTTTTGCGGCCATCCTTGCCGAAGCCCGGAAATATGGCCTGTGCCTAACCCTGTCCCACCAATACCTTGATCAACTTTCACCTGAAATCCGGCAGGCGGTCTTCGGCAATGTTGGCACGACGATCACCTTCCGTATTGGCTACAGCGACGCGGAATTGCTCGCCCATGAATTCGCCAACACATTCATTCCGGCCCAGTTTGTTGAGCTCGACCGCTTCCAGATTTTCATCCGCCTGTTGGAAAACGGCATTGCCTCGACACCATTCCCGGCGAAAACCTTGCCCACGCTCGAAAATCGCCAAGGGCGACGACACAAACTCATTCAATACTCCCGTGAGCGATTTGCAACCTCACGCGTGAATATTGAAAACAAACTCCGCAGTTGGGCAGAAAAAACCATTGATTAATTAACGATTTCAGCGCTGCAAAGAAATTTACTCACTTCCTTTTTATCTGTAATGTTCCCAACCGATGTGCGACCGCCACTTTCCATCATGTTGCTGACAAATGCCTGAAAAACTCCCAGATAAATGGGTGAAAACGACGCTGGGGGAAATCTGCCTCCCCGTCGCAAAAATCTACCCCGAGGACTCCCCTGACACGGAGTTCACCTACTTTGACATCGGCGGCATTGATAACGAGACCAACCGCATAGTCGAAACCAAAACGGTGCCCGGCTGGAACGCACCAAGTCGCGCTCGGCAGGCCGTTCGTAAAAATGATATTTTATTTTCCACGGTTCGGACATACCTGCGAAATATTGCTCGTGTTGAACGTGACTACCTGAATCCGGTTGCTTCGACTGGTTTTGCGGTTATTCGTCCTGCTGATGGTGTTTCTTCAGAATTTTTGTTTTACCAAGTTTTGACAGAGGAGTTCTTGCAGCCGTTGCACATGCTTCAAAGCGGGTCAAGCTATCCGGCGATCCGCGATTACAATGTCTTTACCCAGCCGATCCTGCTTCCACCCACTCGCGAACAGGAAAGGATCGTCACGAAGTTGAATGCGGCTCTGTCCCGGATAGCAAATGCAGAGAAGGTCGCTCAGCGTGCCTACGAACGCGTTCACCGTTATCGCGCCGCTGTGCTGCGCGACGCCGTCACCGGAGCACTGAGTCGCAACTGGCGCAAAACCCACAAGCCCAGCAAAACCGGCGGGCGACTCCTGCAACATCTCCTAAAAATTCGCCGCGCCCGCTGGGAGAAAGCTGAACTCAATCGTCTCCGCGAAGCAGGCAGGACGCCCAAAGACGACAAGTGGAAATCCCTCTATCGCGCACCGATTGAAGCGGACACAACCAACCTCCCCAAGCTTCCAAAAGATTGGACTTGGGCATCCGTTGATCAGATGGCGGCACACGAGCCGCGATCAATCACGGATGGACCTTTTGGTTCAAACCTTAAGAGCAATCACTACACCGACTCTGGCCCTCGCGTAATCCGGCTACAGAATATCGGGGACGGCGTCTTTATTGATGAGAAAGCCCACATCAGTCGCAAACACTACGAACTCCTTAGAGAATATGCAGTTCATGAAGGAGATTTGGTGATTCGCGCTCTTGGCATCCCAGCGCCGAGGGCGTGTAAGATTCCGGACATTGGCCCTGCGATCGTAAAAGCCGACTGTATTAGGCTCAAAGTAGCTAGCGAGTTCATCGTTACCGATTACGTAATGTCGACCTTGAACTCCCCGCCCACACAGCATCGCACGGAACTGAAAATCCACGGTGTAGGGCGCCCGCGCCTGAATCTGGGCGAGGTTAAAGCCATTGCAATCCCATTGCCTCCCCTCGCCGAGCAAAGGCAAATCGTCCGCAAAGTTGAGCGCCGCCTCACGGCCGCCAAGCGGTTGGCCACCACACTTGATCGACAACTCGACCGCGCTCGCGCTACACGCCAATCCTTGTTGTGTGAAGCGTTCGCAGGTAAACTTGTTCCGCAAAACGCAAACGACGAGTCCGCCTCTGTCCTGCTCGACCGCATCCGAGCTGCTCGGGAAGCCGAAGCCAAAAAACCGAAAGTCAAGCGTATGCCCAAATCCAAATTGAAAACTACCCGCCGCCCGTTACTTGATGTGTTGCGCGGACACACGAAACCGATTCCCCCGGAACAATTGTTTCGCGAGGCCGGATTTCAGCCCGAGGAAGCGGACGTTTTTTATCGCGAGCTGGCTTCATTGCGGAACATTCTGCGGGAGAAAAAGCCGTCAGCGCCCGAGGAAAAGGCTTGGCCGCATCATGTGCAAGTGCTGCTGAAACTCAAATAGATCTGACCTATGCGCATTGATCGCCTTCATATTACGGAGTTTAGAAACCTCATCGATTTCGAGGTTGATTTTGATCAGACCAGCACTCGCCAGGTCATCGTCGGTCGTAATGGCGTCGGTAAGTCCAACTTGTTGGAAGCGTTGACCCGAATCTTTCGCGACCTCGATTTAGAGGAGGAATCAGAGTTTGGTTACGAGATCGAATATTTGTGCAATCAGCATTATATCAAGATTGCCTGCGTCCAGACCAATGCGGATGAGCGCAAGGCTAATCCAAACATCCCGAGACGATTCAATCGTCAGTATTGGATAGTGCCTGAGGCGGCCTGCGCATTTATCCCTCAAGGAGCGCCAAAGCCTTATAAGCAGATGGCGGAACCAGAGTTTTTTCGTCAGAATCGCCCTGTTACTAACGAACCGAACCCAGAACGACTCCTGCCGCTTTACGTATTCGGCTACTATTCAGGAACGATTACGCGGTTCGCTAAGATTTTTGAGAAGCACGAAGAAAAGTATTTCAAGGACCAGATCGCCGGGGCGGAAGTACCACTGCGTCCTTTGTTTCAGGCCAAACCGCACCACAGCCAATTTGCGCTTCTCGCATTCTACGCAACGCATGATGCAGAAGCGAAAAAGTTCCTTAAAGACGAATTCCGTATCGAGGGTTTTGATTCGGTGCTATTCTCACTCCGCGAGCCATACTGGAAGCAGTCAAAACCCACGAAGGGTCGAGCCAACAAAGGTGATCCGCGATTCTGGTTTGCCGGCGGCAAAGTCGAGCCATTTCTTAATTCTTTATTTGTTAATTCCTTTGCACCAATGAGCGGCGAAGAGCGAATTCGAATTTCTATTGGCCAGGAAAAGACGAAAGAGCGCCGCTACTGCTTCCTACCTGACGAAAAATCGCTCCAATCCATTGGGAAAGGACTGAGCAACAAAGAATTCTTTGCACGGCTGGAAAGCCTTGTCTTCAGCGACTTGGTCGAAGGGAGTGGAACAGATGTCCGGATATGGATTCGCCTGAAGGGTTGCAAAGAACCAGCAACGTATCAGGACCTTGCCGAGGGTGAACGCCAATTACTTACCGTTCTAGGTTTGATGCGCTTCACGGCAGAAAAGGAGGCCTTATTTCTCCTCGATGAGCCGGATACCCATCTGAATCCGGCGTGGTGTTTGGATTACTTGGACAATCTTCAAAAATACGGTGGCTCGCCGCAGAATAGCCAGATTATCATGACCACTCACAGTCCGCTTACCTTCGCGGGCATGGACAAGAACGAAGTCGTCGTTGTGGAACGTAACGCGGAAGGTAGAATTTTCGCAGCGCATCCGACCAGTGCACCAAAAGGTATGGGTTTCGCGGCAATTCTCACGAGCGACTTCTTCGGACTTCGCTCGACGCTCGACAAAGACACCCTTAAACGACTCGATACGAAACGTGAACTCGCCCTGAAGCCGAACAAGACAGACGAAGACCATAAACAATTGGAACGACTTAATATGGAACTCGGCAAACTAGACTTTTCGCACGCGGTCCGCGACCCGCTTTATGAAGAATTCATCCGCGCGATTACGATCGCCACAAAAGAGCAGCCAGAACTAAAGAAACCTGCACCCAAGCCGGAGATGTGGCGTGAGCGTCAGAAGATTGCCAAGGATATTGCGAAGCGCCTGCTCAAAGTAAAAAAACAACAATGAGACCGATAGACAACCGACATTTACGCAGGGCTGCCAACCTTGATGCCATCAACGCGTCAAATGTAGCAATTGGTGCGGTCCCGGAGGCAAACCGGGACGAATTTATTGAGGAGCACAAAGAAGAATGGCGTGACTTACGCACGGGACTTTGGGCTGTTGGCTGTATGAAGTGTTGGTATTCCGAAGCCGAACTTCAGGAGGGCGAGGGTCATGTAGAGCATTTCAGACCGAAAGGTCGGCTTTCCGGTGCAACTCACGGCGGTTACTGGTGGAAAGCCTTTGATTGGCACAATTTACGATTAGCGCACCCGACTGTGAATCTTCGTAGGGAGGATTATCTAACGAAACGAAAAATGGGTAAAGGCTCGTATTTTCCACTTCGCAATCCAGCACACAGAGCGAGCAACGCCGCCGCTGAAATCAATGAAGAGCCAGCCCTTCTTGATCCAGTTGTCCCTTCAGATACCCTCTTGATCTGTTTTGATGAACCTTCTGGAACACCTCGTCCGCGATTCAAAAGAAGTGAAAATGAATGGTTGCATCGGCGTGCAGTTGAATCCATCGAGTATTACCATCTCAATGAAGGGACTTGGAATGCCAAGCGTGCCGATCTAATGGCCGCTGTTACGGTGCTTTGCGGGCAACTGGAAGAACTCGCCCTTGCCCAGCCGAGAGACGAGGCCGCTTACAACAATAAGATCGACGAGATCGTCGCCTACATTAGTCCGTTCGCAGAATTCTCGTCGGCTTGTCTTCAAATTGTTCAGGATGCGGACCTCTTGGAACATTTTGTTCCCGGCCTGCGATGAAAGAAAAGATTCAATGAATCAGACAGCGTCAGCCCTTGTTCAGAAGGTTTGGAACTACGCCCACGTCCTCAAGGACGATGGACTGGCGTTCATGGATTATACCGAACAAATCACCTACCTTTTGTTTCTAAAGATGGTTTGGGAACGGCGACATGAAAGGGCGACGGAGATTCCATCGCTTTACACGTGGGGAACTTTGAAGAAGATCGGCGACGACGGAAAGCGATTAGCCCGGTATCACCGAGGTTTGCACAATCTGAGCACCCGCCCAGGTTTGCTCGGCCTTATTTTCACGAAACCACAGAGCAAGATTAACGACCCGGCCAAACTTCATTACCTGATGCAAATAATTGATAGCGAAAACTGGTCAGGTCTGGATGTGGACGTGAAGGGTGAAGTTTATGAAGGATTGCTGGCCAGGAACGCTGAAGATGTGCGGGGCGGCGCGGGACAATATTTCACGCCACGGCCCGTGATTCGCGCGATTGTCGAAGTGATGCGGCTCAAACCAATGATGCGTATTTCTGATCCAGCGTGCGGAACAGGCGGTTTTCTACTTGCAGCGTTTGATTATCTCAAGAGCAGGACAGCAAATACGAAGGAGGTCGCGTATCTGCGCAATAGGACATTGCATGGGGTTGATCTTGTCTCGAATGTCGCGCGTTTGTGCGCCATGAACCTTTTCCTTCATGGGATCGGCACTGACCCTAAACGGCCAGTGGTTGAGATCGGTGACAGTCTGGAATTGAAACCGAAAACTGACCCCGTAGATATGGTTCTTACGAACCCTCCGTTTGGGAAAAAAAGCAGTTACACCGTCATCGGCAAAGATGGAAGGAACTTGACGGACAAAATTTCGTATCACCGACCGGATTTCTGGGCGACAACCAGTAACAAACAACTCAATTTCGTTCAGCACGTTTATTCGATGCTCAAGGAAACTGGTCGTGCCGCGGTGGTCGTGCCTGATAATGTGCTGTTTGAAGGCGGCGCAGGCGAAAAAATTCGCCGGACTTTGCTCCAGCGATGTGACGTACACACCCTGCTGCGGCTGCCAATTGGCATTTGGTATTCACCCGGCGTAACAGCGAACGTTCTTTTCTTTGATAAGAAACCAGCGACGAAAACTCCTGCCACCAAGGAAGTGTGGGTGTATAACCTGCGTTCCAATCAACACTTTTCGATCCGGCGGAATCCGATTCGGACCGAAGATTTAGCCGATTTCATTCACTGCTACCAGGCAGATAAACCTGCTTGCCGTAAGGAAAGCGAACGCTTCCGGCGATTCAAATACTCTGAAATTGTCAGTCGGGACAAAACGAATCTTGATATTCAATGGGCGCAGGAGATGAAGGGTTCAGCAAAAACGGAAACTCCTCAAGCATTGATGAAAGGGATTCTGGAGGACTTGGGAGAAGCGATGCACGAATTTGCCGCAGCCGAGAAAGAAATTCGTTGACATGATGACGTCATTGCGCGTCGCTTTCTAACTTCGCCTTGGAGTCTTGGTGAAGTTCGCGACAAATTTTTCGCGTGTGAAATTTGATTGACCGAAGAAGCCCTGAAGCTGTTCCGCCTTCGGCATCATCTTAAGCGCACCAATGGTGTTCGCGTAGCTCAAAAGCTCTGAGCGAATTTTGACAAGACATTCCTCGTCAATAATACGCGCCTCCGGCACCGGTGAAGCGGCTCCATGAAAAACCAAAGCCGGATGAACCATGATAGGCGTCATCTGACAACTTTGGTCGTAAGCTCCACGAAACCAGTTAATAGAACCTGCGAGCTGGTCAGCATCCTTCTTTGCAATCGTCGTCGCCGTTGCGCCGTTCTTGCACTCGATAACAAGAAATCGTAGTCCGCCCAACGCCCAGAAATCATCCGGGCCTTTGCCCAATTCTGTCTCTGGCCGTTGTGTCTCGAAACCGACGGCAAAGCCTAAAAGCGCCATCGCCTTTTCAAACCTCTCGGCGTCGTCTTCGTAGAAGTGCAAGTCGTCAATCAATCCGTGAAGCCAGATGACGATTTCATTAATGTCAGTGAACTTCGCGGCAAGATATGTTTCCGCCCTGAGAGCCTGACTAATGGTGCTCACACCCAGCTTTGTATATGTAATCCCGCCGAGCGGCTTCGTGAGGCAATGATTCAGCAGGGAGGCCGACAGTAAAATCTCCTGCGCTTGCGGCTTATCGAAGCGATGCACGTATTCGGCGAGCTGTTGTTTAAGCCAGCCATGCATCTTCAGATTCGTCTCCGCATTTGCCAGCCGCTGAATGGTGTCGGCCGCTTGACGAAATTGATTCAGTTGCGCCAAACCAAATGCCTTCCGTTGAACGACCGCTGTTTCTGAGATCTTTCCCGCGCCGTCATATGTGACGTTCACCAACGCCTGCTTGCTTGCTGTGACCCAGCGGGAATTGCGCTGCAAACATAGCGAAATGACTGTGTGCATACCGCTGAGCGGTTTGCCCCGGATTTGCTTGGCGAGATTATTGGACACCTTCATTTGGGCCGCAGTCGCCGGGCTAAACTTGCCGGCGGCTTCGGTCGAGAACAGAGCTTGCGTCAGCTTGCTTCCCATGATCATGACGACACAGTAGTCGTCATTGGCCCGCACACCGCGTCCCATTCCTTGCTCGATGCGCTGCATCTGCCGCGACAGGATTTCGTCGCCGTCGTTCAAAACCGATTGCTCGTAACGGTCAACGAAGCGCCGAACTTCCGGCAGACCGTCCAGAACCAATAATCGGCAGGCGTCGTAAGGCAGATCTATTCCGTCATATTTATTGCTTAGCACAACAAGACCAACGTGTTCTTTCTTTAACTGCTCGACGCCTTCATGGAGATTTTCTTTGTTGAGAAATTTGTCTGCCACTTCTTTCCAGAAGGCAGCGCGGTGATCGGAAGGCGTGATGACGACCACGTTGAACTTGCTTGAGCACTTCTTCACGAATTCCCGAATTTCTTCATCGGTGACATTTGGGTTCAATTCCTGCGGCGTGATTATCATTCTGTCACCGAGATCGCTCGCGCTCTTCGGCGTGACTGGTTTGCCAGCGGGTTCAGGACCAACGTTGAAATCCGTCACCAAAACGCTGTCGTCTGCGAGAGTCGCAGTCATGTATAAACGCCGTTGAGCGTCCACGAAGCTCGGTATCTGCTCGATGGGCAGACATCGCGACGAGATTTCCAACGCCGAACCGGTAAAGAAGCACTGGCAAAGGCCCAAGTTCTCCGCCAGCAACGGCCAAACGAATTTGAATTCGTCCTCCTCACGATGCGGATGAATCCGCTTCAACACTTCCAGTAATTTGTCAGCCCACGCCCAAAACGGGACCAGCATCAATCTGCGGGGATCGTGTTGTTGAATGTCGAGCAACCCGGATTGCGACTGGCCTTCCAAGTCGTGAGCGAACAAGTCCAGTAGTTTCGTATAAGCCGCGTGGCTCTCCGGAATCCGAAGGGTAAACTGGCCTTCGGCTGTCGCGAGACAGGCGTGTGCGTCATCGATCAATAGACTGCCGATGCGCATTTTTATGCCTTCCTGACCCACGCCGAAGGCAGATTTGCCGTTAATCAACGTATGGACCGGAATCACCAAGATTGCTTCAGTGCGCTTGAATTCCAGTGACGAATATTCCCTGACAACTGGAACACCGAGTTGACCGGCCTCAAAAATAACCTGATCGCAAAGGAAATGGTCGGGCGACACATAAACGACAGGCCCCTTCTTTTCATTCAAACACGATTTGAGAATCAGCAGACCAACAACAGTCTTCCCCGCCCCCGTATTCATCTTCAATACTAGGTCGGATTCATTGCGACGGGCAAACCAAGCATCCAGAACTTCGGATTGAACGTCGCGAAGATAGGAATACTTCGCAGCCTTGTTCGGTAACGTGGAAAAAATCTTTCGCGGCTCAATGAGCGTATCCATTGAGTCGCTACCGACCAGTTTATCAAAATCAATTTGCACCAAGTGATCAAATTCTGCACCCATTTGCCTCGCCTTCAATGAAAAAGTATCAACGGGAATCCCCTTGTATATGAGAAACGATGTTGTGACCCTTTAAAAATTCGCGGCTTATTTCTGTTTCAATTGTCATTATTTCCAGTTCCGGCACGATTCCACGAATGCGGTAAATTTCTTGTTTTGGAACGTCTTCATTTTTTTCCAAATCGCCTTTGGAATTGGACGTGAGAAAAATTCCCTCACATCGGCTTTAAGGCCTTCCGGCGATGAAAACATGCCGGCGCGAACGGCTTGATATGCACTGTTCAGGTGGAGGATTAAAAAGTTCACAAATAATTCCTCTGCTTGCGTGATTGATTCTGTCTGCAAATCCGGGGCAACGTCCAAGACGCGGGACAGTTCTGGCCAGTGAAGGAGCTCCCGCCAAATCTCCCGCTGCTGCTCCGTCAGTTTGAGGAGATTTCCAATCCGCCGCGCCTTGGTATCGGTGCGGAACGAAACCGCCGTGAAAATCAACCCGCCAATGATGCCTGCGGCTTCCACCACTGAATACCAGTTCGCTGTAAACCAATCTTGGAAAGCCATTGTCGGCCATTATACCGCAATTGGCCGGAAAATGTTAAAGGAGATCAGGAATATCCTGCTTGGCAAGGATGAGCGTCCGGCGCGGAATCTTCACAATCCGTTCATCCGGCCCGCACCCAGCTGTAGGCGGCAATTGCGGCTCGGCCACCCCTGTAATATCCACACCAATGACTGCGAAATCACCGTCCATCAGTTGCCAGATGTCCGGGCAACCGCGCAGGGCGGGCGTCTGCAAACCGCCCGTGTGCGGATCAGGGCCAAGCCGTTTCAAGAACATACCAAACTATTACTATTGTAATGTCAGTTGTCAAACTTTTTCTCTGGTAAATCTGGATTGTGGCAAAGACCAGTTACCGGGAATCTGTCAGTTCGCATGTCGCGGGTTTATTGCGGCAGGAGCGGGAGCGGCAGAATGTCTCGATGACCCGACTGGCTGAAATGTCGGGCTTGTCGCAAGGGATGATCAGCTTAGTTGAGCATGAGCACCGGAATCCATCGCTCGATACGTTGTTGCGAGTCTGCCATGCCTTGAAAATTGAACTGTCCACGGTCTTGAATCAGGCCGAACGTGCCGCGAAAAGGGCAAACTCAAGATAGCCGGCTTCATCGTGCTAGAATGAGCCAATGCGCTCATTGCGACTTCCCCGCTTCAAACGTTCACCTGCCATAAGGCCACTGCGCTTGACCGACCGGGATCGGGAAATTCTAAAACATGTACATCGCCATCGCTTTTTGCGCTCCGACCACATCGCTGCGCTGACGACCGGCAGTCCGCAACAGGTTTTGCGGCGGTTGCAACGGCTGTACCACCATTACTACCTGGAACGGCCCCGCTGCCAGATTGATTATTATCAAAGCGGCTCACGCCGGATTGCCTACGGCATCGGCAACAAAGGGGCAGGGTGGCTGAAACGTGAACTGGCACTTCCCTATCACCGTCTGGATTGGCCGCGCAAAAACAACGTTGTGCGTTATTTTCTGGAACACGCCCTGTTGGTTTCAGATTTCATGGTGGGCGTCGAAATTGCCTGCCGTCGGCGGCAAGACATTCGTTTGCTGACAGAGGATGATTTGAATTTGTCGGATGCCGCCGTTGCCGGTCAGAATCCTTTCCGCTGGCGCGTCAACATTCCGGGCGGCTTGGCTTGCACGGTGATTCCTGACCGTGTGTTTGGTTTGGAATATACCGATAGAACGCAGGCATGGTTTGTCCTCGAAGCCGACCGCGCCACTATGCCGATAAGCCGCCGCAATCTGGAGCGGAGCAGTTTTCGCCGCAAGATGCTCGCTTACCAAGCGACATGGGCACAAAATCTCCACCTTCAATTTGGCTGGCGGCGTTTCAGGGTTCTCACTCTGACGACTGATTCCCAACGGGTTCAGGGAATGATTGAGGCGTGTCAGCGATTGAAACATGCCAAAGGACTTTTCCTTTTCACCGACGCTGAATCGTTGCGGCAACAGTCTGACTTCTTCGCGCTACACTGGCAGACTGCTCGTGCGGGCTTGACGGTGGGTTTGCTGGATTGAGCGTTTCAAAGGGCCTCGGGAAAAGTCCCATGACAGCGTTCGTTGCGTTCAGTAGCGCCTGCTGTTCCTATTCACATGATCCTCAAGGCTCCCCAATGTGAAGCGTACGCACCGTTTCCCGAACTTTATGTGCGGAAGACCGCCTTTTCGCATGAGGCTGTCAACGGTCCGCATAGACACTTTCAAATATGCGGCTACGTCCCGTTTGGTCATAAGCGTATTCACGGGATCCGAAACTAACCGGGACTGAGGAGGGCTGGGAGTCGAAACCGCGACCTGTTCGCGGGCTTTTACGGTAGTGATTTCGACAAGGACTGTAACCAGGTTGGCAACGGCCTTGGTCATACGTTGGATTTCAAAGGTTTCATTCATCGGGAAATTCGTAAGGTGTGAACTTCAAATTGCCAATAAGAATTCGGCTTCGCCTCATGCACGGCTTTTGCCCCCGCCGCCCCCGGAGAATCGTTCGCCGCCGGCTCTTTCCATTATACCAGCCGGTCAAGGTCGCTCCGCTCCCTTGACTTCGGCCGGTGCGTCAAGAGCGCGGACGGCTCACGAGCCGCCACGCACAAAGGTCGAGCTTTATCAGCCAACAACAAACTTCTATGTCATACATCGAACAGTTCGAGCAGGAGCTTGTGGCCAAGCTGAATGGCAGCGAGGACACGGCTTCCATCGTTCGCTGGGTTTCCGAGAAGGTTCTCGAAAGCTTCAAGAATGGCGTCATTGCAGGCCGCAAAAGGGCCACCGTAGCCCGCCAAGGGCAGGGCCGCAGGCAAGATTCATCAGACAAGGCCGAGTAGTCATCGGCCGCCGATTATCAGCCAATTATCCAACTTCCATGACCGATGCGAGTTGCGTCATTATGCCGTCAGGCAAGTTCCCGCTCGGCCAAATCGTCTTTACGCAGGCGTTGGACAAAACCGTTTGCAGGGACGACACGGCACGGGCGGTTATTCGCCACTGTCTTGGCGATTGGGGAGATGTTACCCACGACGACCGGGCGGCGAATGATTGGGCGCTTCTATCCGGCGGTAGGCTGCATTCCGTCTATCACGACCGCGCGGGCGTTGTCTTCTGGATTATCACGGAAGCGGACAGAAGCGTGACGACCGTTCTTCTGCCCGACGATTACTAAAGTGCGATAACCATGTTACCACAATGTCATTAGAGCAAAAAGACATCGAATTGATAGAGCGTGTGATTTACAAGAACGGCGACGACATTGCCGTGTCCGTAGCCCGCAGCTTCGAGCGGCTGGAGGAGCGGATAGACGCAGCGGAAAGCCGCATCTATTCCCGCCTGTCCGAACTTGAGGACAAAATCGAGACCAGCCGTCAGGACATATCCGACGAGCTTGGCACCATCCGTGCCGATGTTCGGGAACTGAAGGCAGACGAGTAATCGTCTGCCTGAACAGCCCCGCCACAGGGCGGGGCTGTTTTCGTGCATGTGCGTGGCGTGGGGGGGCGGCATCCCCGACCCCCTTTTTATTCCCCCTACCTTAGGCTTCCTTAACGGACGCCTCCCCTAGGGGGAAAACAAATTTCTCCGTTCATGATATTATTCCCTATCAGACGCGGTTCGATTCCCGAACCGCACAGTGAACCCTTGAAAGGAGAATTCCCATGCCCAAGAAACCGTTCGTTGATTTCCGGGACATTCGTTCCCGGATCACAATAGAGCAGGTGTTGGAGCACTACGCCGTGCTGCACACCTTCAAACGCACCGGCGACCGTTTAAGCGGCCCATGCCCCATCCACAAAGGTAACAACCCGACTCAATTCCGGGTCGAAACCGAGAAAAACATCTGGCATTGCTTCAGCGAGTGTAAACAAGGCGGCAATGTTTTGGATTTCATCGCCAAGATGGAAGATGTCTCCATTCACGACGCAGCCCTCAAAGCCTGTGAATTGTTCGGCATCCCTCTGGAGGAGGTTAAAACTGCCAGTGGTAAGGCGGCGGAACCGGAGGCAGACGACCCGGCGTCAGAGCCAAATCCAAGCCTCAATCCAAACCGGCGCCAAAGCCGGACGGCGACGCGCCCAATCCTCCGTTGAAGTTCAAGTTGGACAAGGTACAGCGCGAACATCCGTATCTCACCCAGGAACGCGGGTTGACACTGGAAACCATCATTGATTTTGGACTCGGTTATTTCGCCGGGGACAAAGGCTTGATGGTTGGCCGGGTGGTCATCCCCATCCTGAATGTCAACAGCGAGTTGGTTGCTTATGCCGGCCGCTGGCCGGGCGAACCGCCCGACAAAGACACGCCCAAATACAAACTCCCGACCGGATTCAGGAAGGGTCAGGAAGTGTTCAATCTTAATCGGGCGATTAAGGAGCCGCCTGATAAACCGCTGGTGATCGTCGAGGGCTTCTTTGATGCCGTCAAACTTCACCAGAACGGCTGCCGCAAGGTGGTAGCCCTCATGGGCAGCAGCATGTCACTTGCGCAACAGGATCTGGTCCGGCGGCACACGCACTCAGACAGCCGGGTCATCATCATGTTGGACGAGGATGAAGCGGGCAGGGCGGGACGTGAAGACATTGCCTGCCGTATCTCCCGGTTCTGTTTCGTCAAAATCCATCTATTCGATGAACCGGGCACACAGCCTGAACACCTGACGTTGGAGCAATTACGCGCCGGGGGTGTCCTGTGAATCTCTACGGCAGACACAGTAATGAAAACAAGATACAAACCGCAGGTTCGGGAAGCCGGCTCAAGGATCAACCTGCCGGCGAACGGCCACGCGAACGTCTTATCGAACGTGGAGCGCAAGCACTAAGCCCAGCCGAGTTAGTCGCCATTTTGGTCAGAACCGGATTGCGCGGCGTAAACGCGGTTGAAATAGGTAAACAGTTGGTCTGCAAATTCGGCTCGCTCGGAGCGATGGCACGAGCGTCAGTGGACGATTTGCAAAGCGTCCGTGGCATTGGCCGCGACAAGGCCGTCACATTGGTGGCCGCATTCACGCTCGCGAGCAAGATGGCGGAAGAATTACAGCGCGATTCGCCCGTACTCGATACTCCCGAAGCCGTCGCAGGGCTTCTGCGCGAACAGAACCGCCTGATGGAAGTCGAGACGTTCCAGATATTACTCTTGAACACACGACGACGTTTGATCCGCGTTGAGCAGGTCTCGCAAGGAACGCTCGACACGATTCTCGTGCATCCTCGCGAAGTGTTCAAGTCAGCCATTGCTGCTCGTGCCGCTGCGCTAGTCTTGGTTCACAACCATCCCAGCGGCGACCCGACGCCAAGCGAGGCCGACATCAAAGTCACGCGCGACTTAATCCGGGCGGGACAGCTCATAAAGATCGAGGTGCTAGATCACATCATTCTCGGTTGCGCAACTGTGGACCGACCGAAGGATTATGCGTCGTTACGGGAACTGGGCTACTTCTGGAGCTAAATGACACCCAAAGGGGTGATTACCTTTTAGGAATCACCTCTTTTTATTTGCCAAAAACACTCATTCTTTGCCGCCAATGCGGTTGATGAATTCGCCATGGCCGAATGCACGATTTGCTCCGTTCATGAAGAGTAATCATTCGACAGGATAACCCTGTTTTTTCGGCTTTTTTTGTGCTGGCGGGGGGCGTGCTCCCCGATCCCCCCACCGGAGCACCCCCCTCAGGGGGCAACAAACCATTCCTCAAAGCTAATGAGTTACCTCTTTAATATAGGCGAAGCCGCGAACAGTGATCTGGTATATGGGATTTGTGGATCGCTTACGATTTTCTCGCAAGGTCCTTGTTCTATGATTCGGCCTTCATACATCACAGCGATTCTGTGGCTTATACGTGGGACAAGCGACAGATCGTGCGCAATGAACAGATAGGCGATCCGAAACTGTTCTTGCAGGTCCATTAGCAGGTTAACAATCTGTCCCTGCATAGATACATCTAAAGAATTCACCGGCTCGTCGCAGATGAGCAAGCGTGGTTTGACTGCAAGCGCTCGTGCGATTCCAACACGTTGTCGCTGTCCTCCACTCAATTCGTGTGGAAGCCGTTCCGCATAATCCTTCGACAGCCCGACTGCCATCAATAATTCGTTTATCCGTTGTGTGCGACTTCGTTTGTCTTCCGCGAGCTTATGCGCATCCAATGCCTCACCGATCGATTCTCCTACCCGCGTCCGAGGGTTCAACGAAGCGAAAGGATCCTGAAAAACCATCTGTATTTTTTGCCTGCGTTGCCTAAATTCTTCTCGCTGCATTTGGCTTATTTCTTCTCCGTCTAGCACAATCTTCCCTGAACTGAGCGTTACGAGGCGGACTAATGCTTTCCCTAGCGTTGTCTTACCACACCCGCTTTCCCCGACTAGGCCCAGCGTCTCACCCTCCTCAATATAAATGTTTACGTTGTCGACAGCGCGTAGGACACGATGATTATTCCACAGACGGCTACCTGTCCGGAAATGTACTGTCACGTTACTAACTTCTAGAAGGCTCATGGGATGGCCTTAGCGAAGCTTGGCGCTTCCTGATTCACGATTGTCCAATAGGGACAGCGCACAATTCTATTTTCATCTGCTGCCTGCAACTCAGGTTGTTTCTGTGCACAGTCCGCTTGAGCCATCGAGCAACGGGGATGAAAACGGCAACCTGTTGGCATTGCGCCAATCGACGGGGCCTGTCCGGCGATTGTCTTCAAGCGTCTCTCGCGCCCTGAAAATGCTGGTATTGATTCTAATAGAGCTTTTGTGTAGGGATGCGTTGGCTTCTTCATGACTGCCTGGGCAGGGCCGGACTCGACAATCTGACCGGCATACATCACAGCTACCTTGTCCACATCTACAAGTTCATCAACGAGGGTTAGATTGTGAGTAATAAACAGGAGACTCATGCCTGTTTCTTTCCTCAATTTTCGCAACAGACCAAGAATTTCCGCCTGGATGGTTACATCCAGAGAAGCCGTTGGTTCGTCAGCAATCATCAGTTTTGCATTACACGCGAGCGCTCGCGCGAGCGCGGCGCGCTGCAACATCCCACCGGAGAATTGACGAGGATAATCCCGAAACCTGCCGGCGGCGTCTGGCACTCCAACCAGAGTCAACAACCTAACGACTTCGGCGTCATTTGCGGCACCAGGACGGTGTAGTTTCAGGGCGTCTTTGACCTGTGCGCCAACTGTAAACACCGGGTTGAAAGCCATGCGCGGCTCTTGGAATACGTAGGTGACAACTGTTCCGCGCATCCGGCGCACTTCAAGATCGCTCATGCGCAACACATCTTTGCCTTCGACTAAAATCTGGCCTTCATATTGACACTCTGGCGGCTCCGGTAAAAGACGGCCAATTGAGAGGGCCGTCACAGTTTTTCCAGCTCCGCTTTCACCAATTAGGCAGAGCGCTTCGCCGGGATTGATCACCAATGATACGCCGTCTACCGCGGATACCCACTTCCGCCCGGCTGCAAAGTCAATCTTCAGATTTTTAATTTCCAAAAGGCTCATTTCGTATCGTGATGATGGCTGTTTCCTACTCAGTCGGCCAAATCCGGCTTTGTTTCTCATCACCTGAGAACAGCCGTCGGCTCGATGTTGAGCGCGATCCGCCAAGATAAGCGGCGGCGAGCAGCAACGACAAGAAAGCTGTGAATGTAACCAGAAAATACATCGGTTTGCTTCTCAGATAGCCTTGACTGTCATAGATCAAAAACCCTAAACCATTTTCGTTTCCAGTTCCGAGTCCAAGGAACGCAAGCGCGCCGAATACTCCAGCGAAACTTGCGAATAATGCAAAGACCAGCGGTACGAGTCGCTCTGCTATAGCCGGCAGGAGATAGCTTGTGGACATTCGCCACCGTCTGACGCCGACGACCACAGCAGCTTCGACATAGGCGACACGTTGCATCGCCAGCACTTCGGCGCGGACTACGGATGTTACAACAGGCCAGCTCACCAACGCCAAAAGCACGGCCAGAACACCACTGCCAACGCGTGGCATGGCCGAAAGCAAGCAAGCCGCAACCAACAATGGCCCCAACCCGTCTAAGAGACGGCCCAAGCTTCTGATCGTAAAATCGGCAAATTGGCGATGTTTGTATGCGG
Source organism: uncultured bacterium (assembly GCA_963708305.1). Lineage (GTDB taxonomy): Bacteria > Verrucomicrobiota > Verrucomicrobiia > Limisphaerales > UBA11358 > UBA11358. The sequence goes on from CAVPSH010000001.1 coordinate 786,162, forward strand.
CAACAAGCCCGAGCCCCATCCCCAAACCAAGTGTGAGTGCGGCGGTCCCTGCTGCTTTCATCGCGGTTTTTGCTAGTGCTGACAGACACAGCAGCAATAAATCATGACCATAAGGAGAAAAACCAAACGGATGTTCGAGACTTATTCCCACTACCCCCATTTCAGATTGTGAGGTGACTCTTATCATCGAGCCAATAATGGTCACGACAACGACGCTCAAAAGTACGACCTGTTTAAGTTTGCTCATCGGCATAATCATAATTCCCTTCACACAATATGGAGGTAACGATGGTCGCCGTGCCGGCAAACAACAACCAGGCGAAGGCAACCGGAAAATCGCTTGCCTTGACGGCATCGGCCAAGAGCGCCCCAATTCCTCCTAAATTAAAGGCGTACTCTGCGAATACAGTGCCAGTAAGTATAGCTAGGATCAGTCTTGAACCGACCGGCCGCAGCGCAAGCAACACATTTTTAAGGAGCTTCAGGCGAATGCCCGTCCAGGGAGTTCCAATGGCTTCGTACGCGGTCACAAAAGGTTGCTTGGCCAATTCGTGCGCGGTATTTGCCGTGGCCAACAATAGGGTTGTTGTTGGCAACAGGGCGCAGGTGGCCAACGCAAAACAAAAACGCACTGTGTTTTGGGAGCTACCCAAAGAATTTCCAAACCATACCCAAATTGCGCTAAAAAGAGCGGCAGCCAGGAACTGGGGGATCATTCCTCCATGCGAAAGCCAAAGCATAATTCTTTGCATCCGGCTCAACCGGCGGCGGCAAAACATCATTCCAACGGAAAGACCTAAAATTAATGCTGCAATCAACGTTGAACAAAGCAACGGGACGGACGCCTCGATCCTCTCTTTGAGAAGTTTTCCCACCGGGTAATTGCCCTGAATGCTTTTTCCCAAGTCGCCATGAAGGACATTCCGCATGTTACTCCAATATCTCTCATGCCAACTTCCCTCTAATCCGAGTCTCTGTCGGGCGGCCTGTAAAACCGCCGGGTCGCCCGCAGATACGCCCACTTGGCCGATAGCCGCTTCGGGCAAAAGATCAAAAAGAGCGAAGGCAAACAAATGGAGCATCCACAAGAAAAGGAGAATTTCCGCCGCCTTCGCCAACAACTTTTGCCACAGCGGGCGGCTCTTCCCGGCCAATGACTGATTTTGTTTCATCACGGAATACCAACGAAACCTGTCACAGCCGTTCCATTTCGATCGAGGAATAAATGAACATCCTTGCTTACAAGAAACACGGCCTTTCTTGATACGAGCGGTACCCAAGTGGTTTGCCTCGAGTCGATAAACTCCACTATTTTTGCGTAAGCAGCCCTTCTTGATGCCGCATTCGTGATACCCCGCACGTCATCTAATTGCCCGGTAACTTCAGGAATTCCTTCTCCAAAAACAGACAACGGGGCTTTGGGATCAAAAAAGGAAATCCATGGAATAGGGCCGGAGGCCGGGATTTGCTGTTCAACCCATAGTCCCGCTACTTCGAATTTCTTTTCAATAAGGTGCTGAATGAGGCTGGGAAGATCAACGTATTGAATGTTTAGGTCTAAACCAATTGTCTGGCATCGACCTTGGACGTACGCGCATAATTGGCGTGAAGTTGGGTCGTTTGCTGATAAAAGGGTCAACTTGGTTGGCCCCATGAGTCGCTCGCGCGTGGCAGTCTGTCGCACAACATCTTCGGAATCGATTGTTGAGGGCGGCGCAATAGCGTAGGCTGGTTCGGCGCCTGCTGGCCCGAGGTATAGGTCGTCAACAAGAGACTCACGAGCCATTGCGTCGGATAACGCATTATGCCATTGTCGGCGCTCCGCTACACTCATGCGGGAAAGGTTATCGCTTCCATAGTTGACCATGAGGAAAGCCAACTCATTTGCGCTAGCGGTGATAATTGTATCAGCGGCAAACTCGGGTTTCGGCTTAAGCCTGCCGCCTTCCTGCTCACATGCCTCCGCCAGCATTGACCCTTTGAGACGCACAACCTCGATTTGCCCTAGTCGTGCCGCTTGAAGTCTCGCCTGGGTGTCCACCATGACGACAAATCTAAGGTGCGCGACATTGTTCGACAGAGGGAAACCGGTGTTTCTAACAACGTCAAAAGTATCACCAGCTTTGAACGACTCCGGTTTGAAGGGCCCGCAACCAATGATCTGGCTGCCAAACGGCTTTTCCGGTATCGTATCGCTGCCTTCTTTCACAACGGCGGTTGCAAGGCTGCTTAAGAACAATGCCGCATCCGGCTCCGGCTTTGAATAATAAATTGTCAACCGCGAGTCGTCCTGCACAACGATACCAGCAATGTGGTTGGTCGCTTTTTTATCGAACTCCTGAACACCCGCAATTCGGTCACAAATCCAGCGGTGTGGATGGGATGAACGGCGAAATCTTTCTATGGAAAACCGCACGTCTTCGGCGCGAACCGGACTTCCATCCCAAAATGCGGCCCCCTTTTTCAGTTGAATTTGGCATTGTTTGCCATCCGGCGTAACCGTGATGCTGCTGGCGAGTGCCATTTTCAATTGTCCTCGCTGATCCACCCATGCTAACGGTGAATGTACTGATGTCGCGAGAGTCTGACTATACACATCCAATACGGCTGTCGGATCAATTGTTGTGGGCTCTGCCTCCAAGGCAATCGCGACCGTTTCGCGGCCATTCGCTTCTGGGTTGCTTCCCTGTGGTTTGCAGCCTGTCGTAATAACCAAAGCTGCGACGACAGAAACCAGCGCGAGCCTGAGCGCATAATTAAGAAACCGAGAAAGTTTCATTTTTCGATCGGATCGCACTTGTAAAGTTCGAGAAGTTACGGACGATTTTTCCGGGCTCGTAATGCCCGCAACTCCCCTTTCGCAAGCCCACTTTCCGAAAATCGTCTTTGCTCATCAGTTGCCCGTCATGTCGAAAACGTAAAAAGAAGCCAGGGAGAGGGTTTGGCGTAATGACTCGAACGTTCTCGGAAAGTGGGATTTCAATCCTCCAATGCCGGGCGTGATCTTTCAAAGCTGGATGATTCCCAAAGATCGTTGGCAACTTTGAATAATCCAATTCAAGCATGATGCAAGAATCAAATTCCGCAAAATCCCGAACCAATGAATCTACCAGACGACGTAACGTTTCTCTGCCGGTTGTGGAGGTCATAAAGCCGTTACGAGGCATGACATGTGAGGCTATCGACCACTGGTCAATGCCCTGAGAGAGAACCTGCTTCCCAATATCCAGAGCGCTCTCCCATGAACTGTCGTCAAAACAAGTATTTACCCCCACACGGGAAACACCACCCCGCTTTCGCAATTGGAGCGCGTTCTGCAGCAAAGAACGCGAATTTGAATTGGGTCGGAGAAGGTTGCTGGGATCAACGCTGACAGCCAACCAGTCTAACGGCAGTGAGATGAAATCCTCGGCTAATTCCGACAATCGTCGCGCAGCGGCCGTAATGACGCCGATTTTCCAAGGACGAATGCGTTCTGAAGCGGCGTGATACCTTCTCAGGATGCGCAATAACAATTCCGGAGATTCCAGAGGCTCTTTGCCGACGATAGCTAGATGGCGAACTTCTTCTCCTTGCGATATAACCTCATTCGCCGCTTCGAATATTTGTTCTTCCGTAAGACTCTCTGCCGGAGATCCCTTGGCCATCACATTCAAATAGCAATTGTTACCGCAAGCCACGCTATAGGAACAACGGTTGTTTAATTCCAAGTTGAACAATATTTGCCGGTCGGATCGTTCATTTGAACCGAATCCCTCCAAAGCCATTTCTGCTAAGACTCCCATAATATTAAAATATAATTTGTGTTTATATCGGTTTCCAAAAGGTATTGTCTGGCTCGAAAACCTTGTCAATCAAGGAAAAACCAACGCGCCGCTCGCCAAGAAACCCGGGCAAGTTCTCTCGATTCAAATACAGAATCTGGGACGCCCAAATTGGATTTGACCTGAACGCCCATCGGTCCTGTTTGCTCAAAATCTTTGCCAAGACCGACCGTTCATCGGAAACAAGAACGCCAAACGGAGTTGTCGTTGAGCCCGCGAAAACCCACGCATCAATCCAGCGTTCGAGAGATCCCATGGCTGGAACATCGGCCGGGGTTGTAGAACAGTTCGCGTAAATAGTGAGTCGTTCCCATTCTTTCCCTGAAAAATGTTGCGCCTTAAGCTGTTTTAAAAAGTCGACCGCGGCACGATCGCAATGGAGAAAGAAACCGGAAACACGATTTTGACACGGGGAAACATGCCCTTCGGTATGTTGCTGTGAAAGGAGGATGTTCTTAAAATACCGTTTAAGTTTCTCCAAAAACGGGCCCTCCTTCTTGAGCCGTTTATTGGTTTCCCCTTCTCGCCAACTCCAAAAAAAAGCGACTTGACCGCGGCCAAGATTTTCCTTGTGCCAAATCGAAAGTAGTTCCTCATGGCTCCATTGACCGATAAAGGCTGAAAGTGCGGTTCGAGCTTCGAAATCACTGAAGCTTTCTCGTTTGAATTCCTCGATAATATCTAGAAGAGCGTTTTTGCAGCGCAGCGCAAAAATGTCAGTGGACTCGACGATCTTCTCTTCGGATGACGCTTGATCCGTTTTCTCAACGCCCGTGTTTTCAAGCCACAGCCGGTAGCTGGCAACCGGATCGTTTTTCAACCGTGCCGCATCCAAGAGAGCCAACATCAGAACCGTATCAGGCGACGGTACTAATTGTCGTTCATCATCTCGGAACCAACAGTAAATGATCGAATGGGACAGTCTGAGCACGCGCGCCAGATTGCTGGTTCCACCCATTGATTCAGCCACCGACTCAACCCTCTCTTTGACAAATCTGGTATTATACTTGGCTGGAATTTGCCTGCGCGGCCTGCCGAGTTTTGCTTTTGCTTTTTTCCGGTCAATGCTCATTTGATACCCCACAACGTACTCCAAGCGGCTTTATTGCAAAATAGAAATGTTACTGTGATTGTATTTGAACAGACTTGTAATAATAGTTGACAGACTGTCCATTAAAATGGTAAAAATAACGCCGTCAGCCACGATTGTGACCGACGGCGCACCGGCGGAAGTTTAGAGCACTTCCAGCCGATAATGCGGCCAATCATCGTAACAGACTATGAACAGAGATGTTACAATAAACGTCCGCCAGTCTAGTGTCTCAAATATAGACACAACAGTCAAGCTGCTCTCTCATCCGTGCAATTCAAGCGACTCCTCGGACGAGTTCCAAACGAAGCAGGTTGGTTCCTCAAACAACGGGTCATGCGCTCCCAACGAACGGCAGCGCCGCCCCGAGCCTGACCCGGTTCGATCGTACAAGGGCGGCCTATTACGACAGCTGGCACGCCGAAATTCATAAGTTGCCATGCGTTTAAGAAATGAATCTAAATCACTCTTTCGGATTATGCGCGGCACGAAATTAATAAGGGTTGCGGTTTTTGCCTCTATCCAATCATGGGACCAACCCAATCAGCCCATAACAATACAGAGTAGTTCACCTTGGGTTTTTGTAAAGAAGCCCACCGCAGGTGCGAAAGTGTTTCGCTCTTGCGCACAACAAATGTTGTTCCGGCCAAACACGCCAGGTGCAAGTCCACCGGGTGAAAACATAAAACGCCGGCATTACGGCCGGCCCACGGGATTGGTGGTCGCGTGGAGCAATCAAGCCGTTGCGAGCGGCAATAATCGACGCAAACACCAGCGCCATTAAGTAAATAAACCTATGAAAAATATAACGATCGTTCCGGCGACGGGCGGAGCCTACTCCGACCTGGCGATAGCCCCTGGCACAACCCCACGCGATGTAAAAAAACAACTCGGCCTCGCCGAAAATTTTGTTCTGACGCGAGGCAGGGGAACCGAGCCGATTCCTGATGACGAAAACCTCTACGAGTCGGTTTCTGATGGCAGCAAGCTTTTTGCGACGACTGACGTCCAGTGGGGAAAATGAACTCATTTTTTCGCACCATTCAGCGGTGGTTTGAACAGCCAAATCCGCCTGTCCAGTCACCTCCGCGGGTCCAATTGCACCGGCAATATCTTCCACCGTCCTCCGGATCGCGGCGCAGAGCCGCGATTGTCGTAGAGCGTGAGCCTCGGCCGTACTGGCAAGAGCGCGGGTGGAGGCAAAATGGCCAGATCTATCAGGGCAACTATCAGACCACGTCCGGCAGTTGGCCCGGCCACGTGGTCGTTTCGCCCGGCGGACGTGTGGAGGTCTACATCCACAATCCTCCGTCGGCTCTCAAACGCCATCCCCATTGGGAATGTTTTCGGCCCCGCAATGGCGGCTGGTATTTCGTCCATCCGGTGAACCGTGTTGCGGATGTTTCGGCGGGCATTCTCGGTGTGGAAAAAACAATCACAGAGGCTTATGCGTTATAAACTACTCATCTGTTACATCAAACATTTGTTGAAGAAGGCCCGGCGTCTGAAGCGTAAAAAGATGCGGCGCCTTAACCAAAGGCATATCACCATGATGAAATCCTTCCCCCAGACTTTCATCATCGAATCATTCTTCGCCCGCGAGTTGATCAGGGCGCTCACCACCGGGCCCAATGAGGAAATGCATTTCCTTACCGGGCCAAAGCTCGGGCCTGTCCGGATAATTTCCCGATTGGCCCGGCCGGTCAGGCTTGACCGACAATCATCCGTCTTCGTGCGCGCCACCGCCAAATCAGTGGCAGACATCCTCATTCCCATCATCGAACAGGGGGCCGAACTTCACGTCTGCGCCCACAGCCATCCGGGGGGCACCGCCGGCGCAACCACGCCATCATCCACGGATGTTGAATGCCTCGGCAAATTGCAAAAGGCCGGCTCGCCGGCAATAGGTTGTATCGTCACCCGCGACGGTTATATGCGTTTCTTTTCGATCGAAACCATTTTTCACATCATGGTTCTTGGAGCCGGCGTGAAGGAGGTGTCCAAAAATGTTTTCCACATCACCCTTCAAGATAGTCACTGACCGGCTTCCCTCCCCGGATCCGCGCTTTGCGGTCACTCACCGCCAGGAACTGATCGAGGGATTCGACCAGGCCACCTTGGCCGCCGCAAAAGGCGTTTTGATCGGTGCTGGTGGGATTGGCAGCGAAGTCGGCGAGGGACTGTGCCGCAAAGGCGTAGGGCAACTCCGCATTTTCGACCATGATGTCGTTGAGCACACCAACCTAAATCGGCAGCACTTCTTCCGGCACGACATTGGCCGGAACAAGGCCGGCTGCCTCGCGCGCAATCTGGCGCTTCATTGCCATGCCGGAACCGCTCTTGAGGGTCACCCATTGTCCTTTGAGGACGCACTGGCGTTAGAAATGGATATGTCGGCCTCATTCGTCGTCTGCGGCGTGGACAACAGCGATACCCGCGTCGTGGTCTCCGAGCACTATCGCCGCTTGGCCGTCCCGACCATTTTTATTGCCGTCGACCTTTTGGCCGAGAGCGGCCATGTCTTCGTGCAGGAAGGCGCGCCAACAATGGCGTGCTTCGGTTGCGCGTTTCCCAGGTCGCTGGTCGGGCGCAAGGCGCCCTGTTTTGTGCCCTCGTCCAAGGACATTCTTAAGGTGACGACCGGTCTGGGCCTTTATGCTGTGGACTCTGTTCTTATGGCGCGCCGGAGAAACTGGAACTACCGGCGTATCCATTTGGCCGGCTATGCGCCGGATGTATCTATCGTTGTCGAGCGGAACCCTGACTGTCCGCTCTGTTCTTTAAAACAACCAGAACGAGGCTCCCCCGGTGGAAGTCCACCCGAGAAAAAATTCACCGGGGCCTCTACGGGGAGTGGCTCCCCTTTCCCCTCACTATGACACGAACAAAGAACATTAGAATCCGGCTGACAGACGAGGAGCACCGGCGGTTGAAAGCCCTCGCTGGCGCGCGCGGCATCTCGGCGCTTCTGCGCCGTCGCGCTCTGGGTCCCGACCGGCAACAGGTGCAAAGTGAACGGCTAAAGGTCGTCGCCGAACTCGCCCGCGCCAGGAACCTCCTCAACCAGATCGCCCGAAACTCCGAACGACGAAGGCCACCGGAGCAGGTTCAGATCGTCGCACAGCTCATCGCCGTAGAGCGGCAACTTTCGAAATTCAAAACGTTATGATTATCGGGTTCTCACGTCATTATGGAATCGGCGGCAGCGGCCCGGTTCTGGATTACTTGACCGGCTACCTTGTCAATGGCGAGGCCCGTGATCCGAAACCCGAAATCCTGCGCGGCGACCCACAGGTGGTCGCACAGATCATAGACGCACTCCCGTTCGAGCGCCGATACTCGTCGGGTGTCTTGAGTTTTGCCCCCGAAGACCGCGTCACCCCTGAAATTCAGGAGGACATCATGAACCGATTCGAAAGCGCGGTTTTCGCAGGCCTCGCGCCTGACCGCCGGAGTATCGTCTGGATCAAACACTCTGACAAAAACAGGACCGAATTACATTTCGTTGTTCCCAGGGTCTATTTGGACACAGACAAATCTAAATCTCTGAACATCGCACCGCCGACACCGGCGAGCCGTCATCTTCTGGACACACTCAGGGAGAGCATCAATCGCCGGTACGGCTTTCGAGACCCAGGCGACCCCGAGTGTGCGCAAGCTGTCTCACTGCCGGTTCATGTGGCCAAACTCGCCGCCCAGGCCAAACGTCTTGGCCGGTCGCCAAAGCCAGATATTCGCCAGGTGATTGCGCAGCGTCTCGAAGAGCAAGCCAGGACCGGATTGGTTGCCAGCCGTGCGGATGTAATCCGCAGCCTTAAAGACCAGGGTTTCGCGGTCACCCGCGAAGGCGTCAATTATCTTACCGTTGTTCGGCCCGACACCGGCGAACGAATACGTCTCAAAGGGAACATATTCCGAGAACATTTCCGCCCGAAGGACCTGGATCCCGCTCCAGCGCGCCGTGACCCGGCACAGCTCCTGGCGTTGGATCGGCGACTCGAACGCCTTGTGGAAAAACGCGCCGCCTACCATCGCGCACGCTACGAAATAACCGAACAGAGTGTCGAGCCGTTACAAATGAAGGAGGAACCTGACTATGACCGAACTCGAAAACCGTTTGTTGATAATCGTCCAGCGATTGGAGAAAACCCACCAAGAACGCGAGCGTCAATTTGGGGCGACGCTCTCAGACTTAACGAGGCAGCTCAACGCTACCGCAACGCAAGTGACGGCCTTGAACACGCACGTCAACAACTTGGCCAGGCGGATCGAGCAATTGCACGGGATTTTGACCAGGCGGTAACCGCCGTGAACCAAATTAACCACGCGGATGCTCTTGTCCAGACCTACGGTGCTATGCAACGGAATCGCCTCCAGGAACGCGCAATGGAAATGGAGTTGGAACTATGATGCGCGCCCTGAGAGAATTGTTCAATCCACGCCAGGCTCCCGCTTCTCAGGATGAGCTCGACCAACCGCTTTTATTTTTTGGCGACGAAGCCTTCACGTTGCGAGCTTGCTGCGAATCCATCCTCATCACCGGGTCAAGTGGCAGCGGGAAAACGACAGGTAGTGGTGCGGCGATTGCCAAAGCCTATTTGCGAAACGGGTTCGGAGGAATTGTCACCTGCTGCAAACCGGATGAAGCTGAGGTCTGGCGCCGGTATGCCCGCGAAACCGGCCGCGAGCACGACCTTGTGTTTTTCGGGCCACACCATCCACACCGGTTCAATTATCTTAACTTCGCTGCGCAGCTTACGCCGGGCGACATTCGCCCCGCTGAAAACCTCACCCAACTGCTCAGCACTGTCATCGAGGTGGCCAACCGCGGGCAAACGACAAATTCCCAGGACCCGTATTGGGCTAGAGCTTCTCAACAACTCCTAAGAAATTCACTGGATCTTGTCCTACTCGCCCGCGGCACCAAGGGTCTGACGCTTCAGGAAATTTACCAAACGATTATCACCGCACCCACTGACCCGGAGCAGCTCCGCTCGCGGGAATGGCAGAGGAACTCCCGTTGCATGCAACTCCTTGCTGAAGCTCACCGGAAACCACAAGGAGCCACAGCGGCCCACGACCTGGTTATGACGTCGAACTTCTTGTTGAAGGAATTTCCCGATCTCTCCCCACGCACGCGTAGTTGCGTTATCTCGATGGTCACGACCGGAATTGACCCCCTGTTGCGCGGCAGCGTCCATGAATTGACGAACACGACCACAACGATCACGCCGGCCGCAACCCACCGGGGCAAAATCATAGTGCTTGACCTGCCTGCGAAGACTTATCACTCCGCCGGCATCCTGATTCAGCTTCTGTGGAAACAGCTCTGGCAGCAGGCCACGGAGGGCCGCAATATCCAGGCGAACTCGCTGCCTGCTTTCTGCTTTTGTGACGAGGCTCAGACATTTGTAAGTCGCAATGACAGCACCTTTTTGATGACCGCTCGCTCCAGCCGCGCCTGTGTGGTTTATCTGACCCAAAACCTTCCGAATTTCCGTTCGGCGCTTGGCAAGGCCGAAACGGATGCCCTCATCGGCAATTTGGTGACCCGCATCCACCATCAAAATGTCTGTACCGAGACTAATGTTTGGGCCAGCGAGAGTATCAGCAAATGCTGGCGCCTGCGCGCGAGCTCGGGCACCAGCCACAGCGATGATTCGGACGGCCGCCAGCGCATGTCTCACAATGCCAATCTCAGCGATTCCCACGAATATCGCGTGCCCCCGGAGGCGTTTCTGTATCTCCGGCGCGGTGGCCCGGGAAGCAACCGGTGCGTGGACGCCATTGTCTCGCGTCCATGGCCGAGCGGCCGGGGCTTTTTGCGCGTCACCTTCAGACAATCATGAAATTTCCCCCTGCATTAAACCCGCTCCGAGGCACGCAGATCGCTTGGCTGATACCTCTTTCTTGGGCGATCCTGGAGTGCGCGGCTGTTTCGGCCCCGACCACAGTTGAAGTTTTTCTTCATCATCGCTTTGGCGCCCGCTCAGGCCAGGCTTTGCTCAAAGGTTTCCTGCTTCTCGTTTTCGTATGTATGGTGTCGGGGCACGGCGACCTTCAAGCCACCCTTCCCCTTTTCCCTGTTTATCTCCTAGCCTACATTTTCACCGCCGCCGGCCACTGGTTCATCAGCCAGTTTCGCCAAGCCAACCAAATCCATAGTTACTCTAGTGGTGAACCCTGGCCGTTTTGGCGGGAACTGACTCTGGACACGACCACGGTCCAACAATACCTCGAACCGGCTCTTTGCTGCCTCATCGCCTGCTTTCTGCTGCTCCTCGACCCTGTGCTGGCCTGCTGGCTTTTCCTCGCAGCCATCGCGCTTTTCATCAAAGAACAGGTGCAGCGTGCCCGTTCGCGTACCCGGCGACTCGATGCAATCGACAATCGAGTTGAAACGGAGCGGCTTGCTCCACGACCTCATGCAGAGGCCGAAACCTTTGTTGAGGCGCGACCCGCGCCGCCCATCAATCGCCACATTAGGTAACCAGTGGTTCAAAGGTATGAATTCTGAAATCAACGAAATTCTTGCCGCGAGATCGAACGGCAGGCCGGGGCTGGTTTCTGCTGAAGCCAAAGAATTGCTGAACCTTCGGCGCTTGCCCGCCATGTTGAACACCGCGCAAACTGCCGTCCTCTTGGGGTTGGCCGAGCATGACATTCCCGTGCTGGTGCGCACAGGATTCCTAAAGCCATTGGGGAACCCACCGCCCAATGCGGTGAAATCTTTTGGCACGGCTCAAGTTTTGGAACTAGCCGGCGAAGTCGCAATCCTCAATAAAATCCGTAGCACCGTTTATCGATATTGGCGTGGTAAAAATGCAGAAAACACCAAGCTGGGCCGTTTCCGGAACGGCCATGCCCGTCAAGTTAAATAAGGATCATCGGCACGCCAACGCCACAAGGCATAATCTAAATTGTGCGGTGAATGTTTAGTTTCGCCCCAATCACATATAATAAGCGTAGCTCGAAGTGATCTGCGGTAAATCCCCGGCGTATTTGAGGATTGCACCTACTTGGCGGGCGGCGCGGAGTGTTATTGGCAACGCCGAATCAAACTGCGTGTTATTCCAATTCATTTTCGTTAGCGCCAAGATTTCCTGAGCGAGTGTTCTGGCGGGTGCTTCTGTATCCACAGCATCAATTTCAAGTGCGCGGGGAACATACATTCCGGGATACATTTGGAAAAACGGCGTGCTTCCCCGCGTATAAAGCAAACTGCGCCGTTCATCCATCTCAAGAAATGTTCCACGAAGCGGAGGGTACTGACCCGACCTGAACAAGCGCACGGAAGATTCCCGGATGACAAGAATATCGCGGCCTTTAATTCTCAACTCGTCAATAGCAGAATTGCAGCCTTTAAGTTCAGCGTCGTTAAAACCGGAAGTTTTATGGACCACAACGCGGGCGGGCGTATGCCGGTGTTCTCGATCAAATTCTTTCAGGGCGCTTAACAACAGAGTGTGCATGTCTTTTTCGGAAAGATGCGGCTGCCGATCCTCCTTGGATATTTTAGCTTCTCCGCCGCGCAAAATCATCCCCTCGCCTCTTTCGTTAAATATTTGGGCAACGCTGGTGTTTACGGACTTTTTGTCCAGGCTGCGGTAAAAACTGATTCCCACAAAACAGGTTTCAAGATCGGACACATGGCGTTTTAACCTCCAAGGTGTTCCCCCTGCTTTGTAATAAAGGGCCGTGTAAAAGTTCCAAGCGCGCGTTGCTGAATCTTGAAGCTGCCGGCGTTTTCCAACTCCTGAAACCTCCTTTACGGTTTCATCATAAGTGGATGGACGGATGTATTGGATCGGCTTTTTCGTCGTCAGGCTTTGAGCTTTTAACATGTCATGTAAATCCAATTGAGCGACCACACTATTTTCATTTTTGTCATCTTCTGTTTTGGCGTCAGTCGATTCCTCTTCAGTTTCAATGCTCAAATTTACATCCAAGTGGTTTATCAATTCGACAGGCGGTGCCACAATTACAACGTCCACGTTGGTTGTTTCCGTCAAATACCGGCACTCTGCCATGATGATTTCCACGGCTTTTCGTACCCCCTCGGCTTTATTTTGATTGGCAAGCAATAGGCTTATTTCACGGGCTGAAATATCTCGCTGTAATCGCTCTCCCGTGATCCAACCACATTTGAAGCAACTCTCCTTACCGAAGCCAGGGAAGGCCGGAAAGAAATTTGGTTTATTGCTAGCCTTGGCCCGCACGCCGGATTGGGATTGTTCCATCCAATCTTTGACCCCTTGAATCGTTTTGGACGTACCAACGAACCCAACCTGAATTTCCTTTGGCGATGTGTCCAATTCAAAGGTGACCGGCCCATAATTCTTCAAGCCAAAGCGAATATCCACGTGCTTCCCTGCCCCAAATTCCAGCTCTGGTTCTTGTAGTAATACGAGCTTCATATCAGTGAAAGTTGGGCATCTACGTCGGCAGTCGCCAGGCGAGATATTTCAGTGGGATCAGCTTTTGCCAGCCAAGCATCCTCTGGTATCCCAAATTCGGCGTCAAAGCGTAGCGCGCGGCCAAAAGCCAGAGATTCATTGGGATTGGAAAATAAATCTTGGCGCGACAAGATCGCTTCCCAAAATCGCACGTTGTTGCTCACCGCCTGGTTTTTCTCAATTCTCTTTAAGCCTGAGAGATATTCTTCGCGGTAGCCGGACGGGATCTCCCCGTCACGCGTGAAATGATAGGTGGGTTCAACAACAAGATACCAATTGCCGTCAAACCGATCAAACCGCGGACGAATTGCCTGATGTCGATAACAAACAACTCTCTTTGGGTCTTTTTTAGCGTAGATAGCCTTGACGACGTAACGGTCTGCATCAACAGCTCCCTCCCAGGATTCGCGACGTTCGACTTTATCTCGTCCCGGTGCGAAATAGTAAATTGGCGCAACGTCCTTCTTCTTGGGGGCAAAGCGCCAGATTCCGCGAACCGAAAAAAATCTCCTCAACGATTGGTTAAGCAAGCGAACAAAATCCCGCCGTTTTTCGGGATATTCCGATCGCGACAACTCTGTGGTTTCAAACTGTTCAATCGTTCCGACATCGACATACGAACGCCAAGGAGGGTTGCTCAGATCGTAAATCGAAAATATCTTTTCCTCCTTGAAAAACCATTCATGCCCGGGATGCACTTCAAACTTTCGCAATTCTTCGTCCAGTTTTGCCGGGTCCCTGAATTCGGTATAGGCTAGAAAAAAATGTTTCGGGAAGCGTGCCAACTGGATCAAATTTGAAAGAACAGATTCCGATTTCGGGGGCAACTCTGAATAAAGCCCGGAATCAACGGGGGCAGCAAGATTGTGGAGGCCGATGGCCGTGTTCGCGTCGAACCGATTGGCTCGCTTATTGAAGCGGATTTTTTTGGATTTCAGTGCCGATAAATCTTTGAAGTAATCTTTGACTGAAACCCAATACGCTTCGTCGGAATCCGGGCGGGAAACGATCAAAATAACCGGCGTATTACCTTGAAGCCAATAATTGATGTCCTGTTCTGAACAACGAAATTCAAACGAGTCACCTGTTTCGGCCACCCAATCTCTCGTTGTTGCCTTGCTTTGGACCTGGAGGATTAAATTTGTGAGCTCACTCGTGTCAGTCCGTCGAATTTCAATAAATCCGTCAACCCCTCCGTCCGTGTGGGCCAGCGTTGGCGTGAAAAGCCACCCCATTTCAGTGACGATTTTATCGATGAGCAAAACCCCTTTGTGCCCCGTAAACGAGGTTGGGAGAATCTTTTTACCCCTGCCCCCTGTGCTCATTGACTTTTGGCTTAATGGTTCGAGTTGTGTTTGCCTTTCGTTGGAGCATTACACAATTTTGCTTTAGTTGAAAGCTGGAAACATCAAAGCGGCCAACGGATTGGTCGAGAAAGTGTTTGATTTTCTTCACGCCTGCTAAATGGTGCGAGATAAACCCATCCGTCTAAAAAAACCAGCTTCCGTCAGTCACACGGTTTTACCGTGAACTGAAGGACGCCCCGTTTCATTCATTCTGCGCCTTCAGCTGCTTTTCTGAGCGCAAGGAACGCTTCCTTGAGAGCGTGGCTTACCGCACTCTCTGATTCTGCTAACACCAATTCCTGATAAGCATCTAAAAAATCAGTTCTCAGACGGTGAAACAAATGCAGGAAGAGTCGAAGAAATCCCACGCAATCAAGGATTGCGATTTCGACCCCTCCGATTTCATCATAAAGTTTTGAGGCGTATTCGCGGACTTCTGGGTCGATCTCGTCAGTTGTGATGAATACGTAGTGCTGAATAGTCGCCTTGTGTTCGTTGATTTTGTTCAGGGCAATATTTATGTCGCCGACCGTTACGGCCTTCATCTTCATTTCGTAAGCGGTCACGACGTTGTCATCACCCAGGAGCGTGATTTCGATGTCTCCAGCGGCCCCTGTCTGTTTGTCGGCAGCATTGTGAGAATGTAGATGCAGAATGCGTTCTCCGAGTCTTTCAGCAGCAGTGTTGTAAGCAGCGGCAACTACCAGAACAGGGAGCCGAGCCGAGTTTTTGCACGCTAAATGCTGCACAATCAAATTCACAATGTCCTCTGCAGCGGGGGGTAATTTATCGACAGTTCGTTTTATGTCTGTGATGAGATTTTGAATGCTTTGTTTGCGTTTATCGCGTTCGAGGATGAGCAGCCTCAAAGTCTCATCCATTACGTTTTGAGCGGAAACACGATTTTTTTGTACGTCATCGAAAAGCAGGAGCACAGCTTTATACATTTCTGCTGGCCGGCCTTCTAGTTCGACGCCGGGTTTCAAAACGATGTTTTTTGTCCGAAAGCCAGGGGTCAAATAGGCCGTGGTTGTATTGATTGGCAACAGATAAGGCTTATCAACAAGCAACTGAATATAGTTCTCATCATAAACGCGGCCTGAGAAACAATCATCTCCGTCCTCGCCAGCAATATCGGTGTAGGGCTTGCGGATGTCGAATTTGGGCTGATGCACTTTGGCAAGTGCCCCGGCCAAAAGCGCTCTAACGCCAGCACGATTTCTGAGGCAGAGGGCAACCACCTCTACCCGTTTGAGAATTGCGGCATCAGCAATAAAAGCTTTTGTTAATGAAGCGAGGGCCCGTTTGTACGAGTCACTCAGAATCTTCAAACAAGGATCGGTTGCGGTCATTTAATTGTGCTCGGTTAGGATCAAAATTTATCCAAAGGACTTCAATCCGTTTTCCCTTTGTCGAATGATTGGTTTTAGAAGGACCGACAATCTTGTGCCATTTACTGGAGGGATAAAGCTCGTCCATTAACGGACAATCGTAATTTGATAAGGCTACCATTCCTTTTACTGAATTGAGAGATTCAGCGAGTTTTCGATGCTGTTCATCTGTCATTTCATGTCCATACGCCTTTGAATCCCCTCGTGTTCCGTGAATGTAAGGGGGGTCGCAATAAAAGAGCGAAGTGGGCGAGTCGTAAAGCCTTATCAAATCTGCCGCAGGACGATTTTCGATTTGAACGCGTAGAAAACGATCTGCTATTTCTGGAAGCATCTCAACACCGCCAAGCCATCGGCTTACAACTCCGCTCATGCCTGCTCGGCTAGTATTTTTGCAATTTGCCCACCTTCCAATTGTCGCGGTTTGAGCGAGTCCTGTACGAACTTGACGCGCTCGAATGTAAAAACGTCTAGCTCGTTCCAATTCTGAAAGATGAGGCTCAAGTTTACAGGCAAGCGCAAATTCCTCACGAGAGAATGGTGTTAAGCCAATAGCCTCAATAAGCTTCATCTTTGTATCACGAAGAACTCTGAAGAAATTACAAACTTCACCATCAAGATCATTATACGTTTCAACTGGAGATGGCTCACGATTGAGGAGAACAGCAGCAGAACCAGCAAAGGGCTCGCAATAATGATGGCATTTAGGAAGGAGTGGCAGAAGCCATGCTAGATGAGAAAACTTTCCTCCATACCAGCCGAAAGGAATTAGTTTTCGTGTTCTTAGTTGCGATATTGAAGGGGGTCTGCCGGTTCGTCGGCGCACTATTCCCTCAGTCGCTTCGAGAGGTTCCAGAATGGCCGCCGTTCCGTTGTTCATATTACAATTCGATAATAAGAGAGAACTCCAAGGCTGCAAACCAAATCAAATCGAAAAGTTTGGATTTGCTTTTTGAGAGCCTCAGAAAGCGATGATGAAAGAATCTAAATATTGTGCGAGATAAACATCATCATTTTCTTACAGTTGTCCTTAATTCGTGAGGCTTTACGCCTGCACAACGAGGTGCACTCTCCTCCCATCGCTAAGGGTCTTTTGCTTGCGCTCGTATTCGGCCAAAGAGGGCAATTCGACCTTTGCCTTGCGAGCATAAGCGCGATGTACGGCCTTGCTGTTGTGCCCTAGAGCTTCTTGGGCGAACCTTTCAGGGTAGCCAGCGATCTTGGCTCGTTCAGCCCAAGCGTAACGATAGCTGTGCAAGCTGATCCCCTTGATAAAAAGCCCCTCGCAGCGTTGTTTGAAACTCTGTCGCCCTGTCAGCAGGCGCGGATACGCCGCAAATAAGGAAATAGCGGGCCGCTTCCTGGCAAATCCCGAAGAAGCTCCGCCACTTCTTTGTCAAAGCGCATGATGGCGATGGAGCCGGTTTTCTTGCGTGAAAAGCTGATCACGTTGGTTTCCCAATCAATGTTTTCTGCTTCCAGAAACGCAATGTCCGATTGCGATGCGCCCAAGTGCCACGCCAGTTGGTAAAACGTCCTGCGCTCGGGATTCAACTCGCGGGCAACGATGGCCTGATGCTCCTTCCAAGTGATGCTGCGCTTCTCCTTGAACTTGATGGCCGGCCAGCGCTTTTTTGGCAGCACCGGCCATGGCAGCCAACTCATGTCCAACGCGAAGTTGTGGATGCGACGCAAATAGACGTTCGTCGAGACCGAGCCGTTCTCCAACACCTTCAAAAAGTGTTCGGCCTGGGTTTCCAGAACACCCTGTCGCGGATGGAATCGAACGCCTTGTCCTTGATGGCGGTAAACCAGCGGTGTTTGCGTGTCGCCGGTCTTGAGCTTGGGGATTTCGTCCATGACGTGCTGCCACGTCCGTTTGGCGGCGGCGGGATCGCCGGCCTTCCAATACACCCGCGCCAGATGCAGGCTGAACGCGGGCGCGTCCTCGGTTTCGTTTTTGGCGGCGACGAGACGAAAGGCTTCGTCCTTGTCGCGGGTCTTGAGGGTGGTTTGCTTTTTGGTAACGAGGTCTTCGCAGTAGTAGGTGCCCCAGCCACGGCGGAACACCCGGTAACGGTTTTTCATGTTTCGATTCATGTTGTGAGCATGAACCGTCTCGATCCGCCCGCGTTAGCGAGTTGTGGGCGAGTTAAAGTGGTTTATCCCGAATAGTGGCGGAGTAGTCCGGCCACTGAAGATTTCACTGAAACTCGACCGTTTTTCCTCCAAAATCCCAGCAAAAGGGCTGGAGGCGAGGGTCGGAATCGAACCGACGGATGAGGCTTTTGCAGAGCCCTGCCTTACCACTTGGCTACCCCGCCACACAGAATTTCTAAACTAATTTCGATTCGTGCCCGGAGCAAGTTCAATCGCCATAAACCCAACTTCGTGCCGCCGTTGCCAAAGTTCCTTCGGCTTGAAAATCCCCACCGGCGTAATGATGCCCGTAATCAATTCCGGCGGTGTCACGTCAAAACCCGGATTGCGCGCGCCACTCGTCGGATTGGCCACGCGAACGTAAATATGCCTTCCCGACTTTGGACTTTGGACTTTGGACCTTGAACTTGATTCCACTCCCCACGCGCCAAGGACTTCGCTTTCGTGGCGCTCTTCGATGGGAATGTCAAAACCGGATTTCAAGCGCCAGTCAATGGTCGAAAGCGGAATGGCCACGTAAAACGGAATCCCGTGTCGCTGCGCCAAAACGGCCTTGGTGTAGGTGCCAATTTTGTTCGCCACTTCGCCGGTCCGCCCGAGCGTGCGGTCGCTGCCGACGATCACCAGATCAATCTCACCGCGTTGCATCAAATGGCCGGCGGCATTGTCGGCGATGACCTGGTGCGAAATCTTTTGCTGCGCCAGTTCCCAGGCGGTCAGGGTTGCGCCCTGGGAACGCGGACGGGTTTCGTCGCAAAAAACCTGGAACCTTTGGCCCTGCGCCTGCGCGGCATAGAGGGGTGCCGTCGCCGTGCCCACGTCCACAAAGGCCAGCCAGCCGGCATTACAATGCGTGAGGATTTTCATGCCGTGGCGAATCAGCCTGGCGCCGTGGCGGCCGATGGCTTCGCAGTGCGCCACGTCTTCGTTGGCGAATTCCTCGGCGGCGGCGAGCGCAAGTTTTTGCTGTTCCTCAACGCTCTGACCATTGCGCATGGCGGCACGCACATCGTTCATCGCGTTGACGGGATCAACCGCCGTGGGCCGCGCGGCCTTGAGCGTTTGATAAACGGTGTCCACCTGGCGTCGGAATTTCTGCAAGTCGCGCCCGGGAAAAGCCTGCGCGCCCTGGGCCAGCCCATACGCGGCGGTCGCGCCGATGGCCCCGGCGCCACGCACAATCATGTCGTGAATGGCACCGGCGGTTTCGCGGAAATTTTTGGTGGCGATGATTTTGAATTCGTGCGGGAGCAGGCGTTGTTCGATGAGCAAAACCTCATTCCGCGCGGGATCGAAAGTAACGGTGCGATAATGCCGGGTACGTCCGCGGACGGTGACATTCATAATTTGGTTAAAGGGTCGAATCGTTGAAGTGTTGAGGCGGGCATGGTTGGTGAACCACTCTGACACTTCAACCCATCCCGCTTCAACATACTTTAACCTTCATCCGGCGGATTTTGGCCTGGATATCGCGGTAAACCGGCTGTTGGCGGAGTTTGCGGAGGTCAGGGTCTTTGGCCAGCCAGTCGAAGTCGCGGTAGCCGAGGTTGAGCGCCTTTTCCAAGGCGAAGGCGGCATGATCAAATTGGTTGGTCAGGGTGTAACTGCAGGCGAGATTGTAAAAAACGAGGGCGTTGCGCGATTCGAGCCGGGCCAGGCGTTCGTCCACTTTCAAACCGTCGAGGTAACGGCCGCGTTGCGTGTAGTGGTCGCCCAAAAGCTGCAGCGCATCCACATAAGTGGGGTCGCGGCGCAGAAGCCCCTCCAGGAACTCAATCTTGGTGTCGAGATCACGCTGATTGGCGCGGCTTGGCTTCTTTCTGGTACTGCTCTTGACCGGCATACAACCCGAGTAGTCTTTCGCAGCCTCCGCCCCAAGTCAAGCAGACCGATGTAAAAATTTTGTGGCATCTTCCGGTGTGCCACCACAAAATCTGCAAAGTTGCCGCCTATCATGAATTGTTTTGTCACCGGGGCTTCCGGCTTCATCGGCTCGAATCTGGTTCGCGAACTCCTCGCGCGCGGACATCGCGTGAAGGCATTGCTGCGGCCGGAAAGCGGCACGCGGGCGCTCGCCGGCCTGGAAATCGAACGCGTGACCGGCGACCTCAATGCCCGGGAACTATTAAAACGCGAAATCGCCGGCTGCGACTGGTGCTTTCACACCGCGGCGAGCTACCATTTGTGGCTGCGCGATTACCAACCCATGTACGCGACGAACGTCGAAGGCACGCGCAATGTCATCGAAGCGGCCGGCCTGGCCGGTTGCCAACGCGTCGTCTATACGAGTACCGTCGGGTGCATCGGGTTGACGCGATTGGTCAATGGCGATGCCGTAGCGGCAGACGAGTCTGAGACCGTCCCGGAAAGGCAATTGACCAATCATTACAAACGCTCGAAATGGCAGGCGGAAGAAGTGGCAGCCAAATTGGCGCGCCAGGGTCTGCCGGTCATCATCGTCAATCCCTCCGCACCCATCGGTCCGTACGATGTGAAACCGACACCAACCGGCCAGATCATTTTGGATTTTCTGAATCGCAAATTGCCGGCGTATCTCGATACGGGATTGAACTGGATCAATGTCCGTGATGTGGCCGTCGGGCACATTCTCGCGGCGGAAAAGGGGCGTTTGGGCGAACGCTACATCCTTGGCCACGCGCAAGGCAATTGGACGATGCGTGAAACACTGGCCGTGCTGGAGGAAATCACCGGCATCGCGGCTCCGAAAATCAGGATCCCTTACTGGGCCGCCCTGGCAACGGCGCACATCAGTGAAGGAATCGCTTTCTTCACCGGCACACCACCCCGGGCGCCACTGGCCGGCGTGCGCATGGGCAAAGACAAAATGTGGTTCAATCCGGCCAAGGCCATCCGGGAGCTGGGCCTGCCACAGACGCCGCCGAAACAGGCGTTTGCCGACGCCGTCGCCTGGTTCCGCGCGAATGGCTATGTAAAAAGGTAACTTCAGGCCGAATTTGCCAATTTACGGGGAGCAATTGGCAAAGCTGTTCTTGCCTTTAAGCCACCAGTCGTGAAAAATTTCACAAAGTTTATGGCGCACGTCAAATTGCACATTCCGGGGCCGGTCGAAGTAAGCGAGAAAACGTTCAAGGCGTTTTCCAAGCCAATGATCGGCCATCGCGGCCAGGGGTTCAAAGACCTTTATGCCGTCATCCAGCCGCAACTCCAGCAACTGCTTTACACGAAGCAGCTCGTGTACATCTCCACCTCGTCCGCGTGGGGTGTGATGGAAGGCGCCATCCGCAATCTCGTCGCCAAAAAAGTTCTCAACTGCATGTGTGGCGCGTTCTCGGACAAATGGTTCGACGTCTCAAAGCGTTGCGGCAAGGACGCCGAAGCGCTGCAGGTGGACTGGGGCGCGCCCATCCGCGCCGAGGCCGTGGACAAAAAACTCGCTACGGGCCAGTTCGACGCCCTCACGGTCATCCACAACGAAACCTCGACCGGCGTGATGAGTCCGCTCGCCGAAATCGCCGCGCTCAAGAAAAAATATCCCGAGGTGATGTTCATTGTGGACGCCGTCAGCTCCATGAGCGCGACGAAAATCGAGTTCGACGCCTTGGGCATTGACGTGTTGCTGGCCGGCACGCAGAAGGCCTTTGCCCTGCCGCCCGGCACGGCGCTTTTTACCTGCTCCCAAGCGGCGCTCGCCCGGGCGGCGACCCTGAAGGACCGCGGTTATTATTTCGACTTTGTCGAGTTCCAGAAAAACGCGGAACAAAGCATGACGCCGAGCACGCCAAGCATCGGCCACGTCTACGCCTTGCAATCCAAGCTGGAAGATATTTTCGCCGAAGGTCTGGAGAACCGCTTTGCCCGCCACAAAAAGCTTGCGGAAATGACGCGCGCGTGGGCGGCGAAACATGATTTTACGCTGTTCCCGGAAAAAGGTTTTGAGTCCGTCACGCTTACCTGCGTGAACAATGGCGCGAAACCCGGCGGCCGCATCGCGGATGTGCCCAAGCTGCAAAAGCTTGTCAAAGACCAGGGGTTCCTGATTGACGGTGGCTACGGGAAAATCAAGGGCAAGACCTTCCGCATTTCCAACATGGGCGATGAAACCGAAGCGACGATGAACCGGCTCTATGCCGCGTTGGATCAGGCGATGAGCCAAATCTGAGTTGCGCGATTGACCAAAAGCGCCGAAAATCGGAACAATGCCGGCGCAAAATCAAACTTCACCAATCTCATCGCCGGCGCCATCGCCCGGTTGGGTGCGCATCGTCGTGATCGGGCGCAATTGGAAACTCACCCTGGCACGCCTGATTGTTTTGGTCCTCACCTGTTTCGTCGTTTTCCGGTTCGTTTTGCTGCCCGTCCGTGTCGAAGGCATCAGTATGCTGCCGACCTGCTCGAATGGCTCGGTCAATTTCGTAAACCGGCTGGCCTATCTGCGGCATGAGCCGCGGCGCGGTGACGTCGTGGGCATCCGGTTATCGGATCCGAGCATCCGGTGGCCGAGCGTCATGTATTTAAAACGCATCATCGGCCTGCCCGGCAATACGGTTGCATTCGCCAATGGTATTGTTCTGATTAACGGCCAGGCGCTCGATGAACCCTACGAAAAATACAGTTGCGACTGGAATCTTCCTCCCGTCAAACTGGGTCCCACCGAATATTTTGTCGTGGGTGATAATCGCTCGATGCCCGCGGAATTCCATGTGTTTGGGAAAGTCGAGCGCGATCATATTGTGGGCAAGGCCGTCCTATGAAAATCGTCCTTCGTATTGTGCTGCTGGCGGCGCTGGCGGCCTTGGGCGTCTGGCTGTGGACCATTATCTTTCCCAGTCCTCAGAAAATTATTCGCCAGCGCCTTGAGGCCGTTGCCCGGCGCGCTTCGTTTGCGCCGGAGGAAGGCGCGCTGGCGCGCGTGGCCAGCGCGCAAAGTCTGGCAAGCTATTTTTCCACCAATGTCGAAATTAACCTGGACGTGCCCGGACGCCTCCAGCACACCATCCTGGGCCGTGATGAAATCACGCAGGCCGCCGTGGCGGCCCGTTCCACGGCCAGCAGCCTGAGCGTAAAATTCCTCGACGTAAACGTGACCATCGCCCCAAACCGGCAATCCGCCATCGCCGATTTCACCGTCGAAGCCCGCGTTTCAGACGATCAAGACCTGATTGTCCAGGAAATGAAATTCACCTTGCGGATAATCAGCGGCCAATGGCTCATCACCCGCGTCGAAACCATCCGCACGCTTTCTATTTTGGACTTTGAACGCACGCGCGCACCTTTCATAGTTGGCGCATGAACATTTTTGTCACCGGCGGCGCCGGCTACATCGGGTCCATCTGCACGGAAGAACTGCTCAACGCCGGACACCAGGTCACGGTCTATGACAATCTCACCGAAGGCCATCGCGCGGCGGTGGATGCGCGAGCGAAATTTATTTCGGGCCAACCGGAAGCGGAAGGCGACCTCCTCAACGCTGTCAAATCCGCCGGACCCGACGCCATCATGCACTTCGCCGCCAACGCGCTCGTCGGCGAATCCATGACCAATCCGAAAAAGTATTTTCACAACAACGTGGTTAACGGGCTCAAGCTGCTCGACGCCGCGGTTGAATGCGGCGTAAAAAAATTCGTGTTCAGCTCGACGTGCGCCACCTACGGTCCGCCCGATAAAATTCCGATGACCGAGGATTTGCCGCAACGTCCCATCAACCCCTACGGCGAATCCAAGCTGATGTTTGAAAAAATCCTCCAGTGGTATCAGAAAATTTACGGGCTGGACTTCATCGCTTTTCGTTACTTCAACGCCGCCGGCGCGAGCGAGAAATTCGGCGAACATCACCGCATTGAGACGCATCTGATTCCAAGGGTGCTGCAGGTCGTGCTGGGCCAGTTGCCACAGGCCGAGATTTTCGGCACCGATTATCCGACAACTGACGGCACGTGCATCCGCGATTACATTCACATCGTTGACCTGGCGCAGGCGCATATCCTTGGATTGCAACCGGGCAGGACCGGATTCTACAATTTGGGCAACGGCGATGGCTACTCGGTGCGCGAAGTCATTCAGATGTGCGAAAAGGTCACGGGCAAAAAAATTCCCACCGTGGAAAAATCGCGCCGTCCCGGCGACCCGCCGAAACTCGTGGCCTCGGCCGAAAAAGCGATTCGCGAGCTGGGCTGGAAACCAAAATTTCCGAAGCTCGAAGATATTGTGGCCACCGCCTGGGCCTGGCACAAAAAGCATCCCACCGGCTACCCGGACTGAAATAAAATATCACCGGCTAAAGGCTACGGTCCCTGGCGGATGCGATAAAATCGCGATGGGTGGCTGATGGCACCGCCGAGGTCGAGATAGTTGGTCGTCACGATATCGCCGTTGATTGCAACAATGGACGAACTGCGATCGCTGAAATTGTTTGTGCCGCCCAAGCCATTGGCCGCCTGCACGACATTCGTCCAACCGCCCGGCGTGGTCCAGGTAATGGAAACGTCATTGCCCTGGCGCACAATTTGAGTGATGCGGAACACGCTGGAAAGCGGGTCCAGCCGCCAAAGTTCGGTGCCATGAAGTCCGTCGGTTGCCTGAAACATATAGCTGTTGTTGAAAGCCGATAGCGGCTCCGGCATCGAAGTCGGCTAATACCGGGGTTGATGTCCGCAACTTGCGAAACGGCCGTGCCGTCGTATTTCCACAACTCGGATCCAGTGACGCCGTCGCTGGCCATAAAGTAAAGTGTGTCATTGAAGGTAAAAGCATAAATGCCGCCGCTCACTGCAAAATTCGAGAGGCGCGTGAGATTCGTGCCGTCGTAACTCCAAAGCTGGTAACCCGTGCCGTGAATACCATCATTGGCGGAGAAAAAGGCGAGGTTCCGGTAAGTCGTCCAGAATACCGGAGTGGCATTGGTGCCGCCGGCGTTGACCTGGCCAAGAAAAGTGAAATTCGTTCCGTCGTATTTCCACGGCTCGAAATCCGTGCCGCTGGTCGCTGCGCCCATGTAAAGCGCGCCGTTATAAACCAGCAGGTTGTTAAGGCTGTTGAGAACCATCGTGCCGACGCGCGCCGGCGGGTTGACTCCGTCATATTTCCACAGGCCGTAGGTCGCGCCGGAGTCGGCGGTGGCGTTGAAGTAGAGCGCATGGTTGAAGACGACGAGCGCAAGCGGATTAATCCCGTAGCTGGGATTGACAGTCGTCACGCGCGTCAGGTTCGTGCCATCACATTTCCATAATTGGTTTCCGTAGGTATTGTCCCGGCCATTAAAATAAATCGCGTTGCTGAAAACGGTCATGGAACCGTCGTTGCTCGGCAATGGATTGCCGCTCAACGCCGTGAAATTGCTACCGTCAAACTTCCAGGTCGAGAAATACAGGGCGCCGTTGAACAGGACGATGCCGCTGCTGCTGGGTGGATAGATGCTGGTGCTGACCACACTGACATTGGTGCCGTCATATTTGTAGAAATAATTATTCGGTGCAGTGTTACTCGGCGTGGCGGCGAAATAGTACGCGCCGTTGAAAGCGATGCCGTCGTAGGGAAAGGAACTGGCGCTGCCGGTATTGACATTCGTGACCAGCGACACCGCTGAGCCGTTGTAACTCCACAAAGCGCGAACCGAATTGGTATCCTGGGCGACAAAATAAAGAACGCCGTTGAAAACCGTCAGGCTGGTCGGACTGGAACCTCCGCTGCCGGCAACGATATCCGCCACGCGAGTGGCGTTGGTTCCATCATATTCCCACAATTCGGTGCCGCTGGAACCATCGTTGGCCGAGAAATAAAGCGCGTTGTTATAGACGCAGGGATTCGCCGGATTGGCGCTATTGCTGCCGGGCGCAATCTGCGTTACCCGCGTCGGCGAATTGATCCCGTCATATTTCCACAGTTCGGTTCCATTCACGCCGTCGTTGGCGGAAAAATACAGCAGGCTGTTGAACACGACGAAATTGGCGGGACTCGAACTGGCGCTGCCGGGGTTGAGATTATAAGCCAGGCCGACTTCCATCGGGTCATAGAGCCAGAGTTCGGCGCCGACCGCGGGGTGTGTCGCTTGGCAATACAACACGCCGTCGAAGGCTATCAGCCCGGAAGGACTGGAACTGCCGGTGCCCGGATTGAAATCCGCCGCCAGCGAGGCGCTCGCGCCGTTATATTGCCACAGTTCGACGCCGTAGTTCACATTGCTCGCGGCAAAAAACAGGCTGCCGTTATAGACGCAGAAACTTGAAGGGTTGGAACTGGCGGCGCCCGGATTGATGTCCGCCGCCAGGCTCACGTTGGCACCGTCATACTTCCACAGTTCCGTACCGTTGGTCCCGTCATTGGCCGAAAAATAAAGCGCGCCGTTGTAAACCGTCAGGCCGATGGGATTGAAACCGCTGCCGCTCGGCCGGATTTCCGTGATTTGGGTCGCGTTGGTTCCATCGTATTTCCACAATTCCAAATCGAGGATGCCGTTGGTCGTTCCCGAACCCCGGAAGTAAAGCGCTCCGTTGAAGACCGCCAGCGAACTGATGAAAGAACTGGCGGTGCCGGGCGACAAATCCGTGATGCGCGTCGCTGTCGTTCCGTCATACTTCCATAGTTCACTGCCATGCGCGCCATCGTTGGCCGTAAAATAGAGGGTATTGTTGAACACCATCAAATTCCCCGCAGCGGAACTCACGGGTGACTGATTCAGGTCCGCCGCCATCCGGACATATTCCTTCACCGGCTGCGCCTGGCCGATGGAAAAGCACATCAACGACAGGCCTGCCGCAAAAAACAGGGACAGGCTGGTTTTAGGTTGAAAGCAAGCAGATGTCTCTTTCATAAGGAAAGCCTTTGCTGAAAGAACTTTATTTTTTACTTCCGGTTGTCCAAGCGCAGTCGTGAAGGCCGTCAGAAAGTCCCGTTTGTCCTCTGCCCCAAACTTCTAACGGCTCCGACTCACGATATCGCGACTTAAACTGTTAAGGGTTATGAACGGTTGTTAGCATAATGAAAACGAATGGAAAAGCAAGCTCAAATATGCAGGATGTGCGGCCTGAGCGGGCCGCAAAAAGGCAAAGAAGGTGCAAAGATTCTTTACACGAATTTCACAAATTGACGCGAATGGGAGACTGGAGGATGGCAAATTTCCTCTCCGCCCCGATCGGGGAGCCACCCAAGTTTCCCCTTTGCCGCGCCGAAGTCTGGCGCAGGCGGGTTTGCGTTCACGACCGGATCATTGTGAGCATCATCTTGAACGGCTTGAGGGCCTTGAGCGCGTGCGGTTGGCCGGCTGGCAGGAGCATCATCTCACCGCCCTGGAGGCGATGAGGCTGGCCGGAAACCAGGATTTCGGCCTCACCTTCCAACACCTGCACCAACGCATCGAATGGCGCGGTGTGTTCGCTCAACCCTTGGCCTTCGTCAAAGGCAAAGAGCGTCACATTGCCGGCGGGCCGCTTGACAATCTCCCGGCTGACGACTGCGCCGTCCTGATACTGAACGAAATCAGCGATCCTGGCCACCTGCGCGCCGGGCAGTCCTTTGGGTTTGGATGACATGGTCATGGTTTTGATGGTAACAATTCACCTTCCCGTCCCGCCGAAACTATCTGAAGACGGGTAAAGGTGCAATCGCCCGCCACAGTGGAGCCGGGAGTCAGAATTCGGGTCGCGAAGATACTTGCCGGAATTAACAGGTGTTGGTAGGTAAACGCAGTCAGTCTTGAACCCTGTCAATTATGAAACCACATCGCGGCACACTTATTCTCGTTCTCGGCATCCTCGGCCTGGTCGTTTGCGCGCCGTTGGCCATCGCGGCCTGGGTCATGGGATCCGGCGACCTCAAACAAATAGACGCCGGCACCATGGACCCCAGCGGACGCGGCACCACCCAGGCTGGCAAGATCTGCGGAATCATCGGGACGATTCTGCTGATTATTGGAGTCATTATCTGCGGTATTATTTTCTTGATCGGTTTTGCCGCCGCCCTGGCGCAACATCACAGTTGAGGCGGCTTGGCGGCGCCATTTCCCGCGAACGCTACGGAGCACGATTTCCAATAGCGGCAAATCGAGGATGGCCGCAATTACAGCAGAAAATGGCCGGTTTTCGTCAATCGCTGTGTGGCTGGGCCGGTTTTCGAGCTGGATAATGAAGCAGCCGAATTGATGGGCGAAGTTTGCTTTGCACCGAACTCAAGATTCGGGCAGCTTCGCCCAGGTTAAATTTATGATCGTAGCCATTGCCGGATTGATTGCCGGCCTCATTCATGTGCTGACGGGGCCGGACCATCTGACAGCCATCGCCCCGCTGGCGGTGCGCCGGCCCAAGGCGGCGTGGATTCCCGGCGTACGCTGGGGACTCGGCCATTCGTCTGGCGTTGCCGTCGTTGGGTTGCTGGCGTTGTGGCTGCGTGACCAGCTGCCGGTGGATTTGCTGTCGTCGTGGGGCGACCGCATCGTTGGTGTAGTTCTCTTTGGCATTGGCGTCTGGGCGCTGCGCCGGGCGCTCAAGCACAATGTTCACGCGCATGAGCATGAACATCATGGCGAACGCCATATTCACATTCATGTTCATAATCATCCGGCGCAGCACAATGAACCACAGGCGCACGACCGACACACGCACACGGCCTTTGCCATCGGCACGTTGCACGGGCTGGCCGGCAGCTCACATATCCTGGGCATCCTGCCCATGCTGGCTCTGCCGACCAAGGCACAGGCCATCACTTACCTCATTGCTTTTGGCGGCGGCACCGTGCTGGCCATGGCGGGGTTTTCCTCGGGCATCGGCTGGCTCACCACCCGTTACGCGACCGATAGTGTAAAAATCTATCGGGGGTTGATGGGCACCTGCGCCGTGGCGGCCATGGCCATCGGTTGTATCTGGTTCGCGGGCAAAAGCTGGTAACGGTTCGTAATCGTCGTCGTCCTTCGTCCTCGTCCTCGAATTTCCCGATTACGAGAACGAGGAGGAGGACGAGGACGATCAATTTTTTGCTTGCCAAAGCCGGTGGTCAGGCTTCATTTTCCGACATGGCAGCAGCGCGTCAATCCGACAACCCCGACAGCCGGTTCTACCAATCGGCGGAACAGTTCTTTCCGGCGAACAGCCACCTTGCGCTAACCTTCGACGATATCACGCTGGCAACGCTTTATTCGGAAATCCTGCCGCGCGACACGCAACTGGACACGATCCTCGCAGAGAGCCTGCACCTGAATATCCCGGTCATTTCGTCGGACATGGACACGGTGACCGAATCGCGCATGGCCATCGCCATGGCGTTGAACGGCGGGCTCGGCCTCATCCATTACAACATGCCGGAGCGCCAGCAACTTTCCGAAGTCAGCCGCGTCAAAAACCACGTCCATGGGCTGATTCAGGAACCCATCAAAGTCATGCCCGACCAGTCCATCGGCGACGTGCTCGCGTTGATTGAGCAGAAAAAATTCGGTTTCAGCACATTTCCGGTCGTGGACAAAAAAGGCCGGCTCGTCGGCCTGCTTTCGGGCCACGTCGTCAAGCCGCGTTACGCCAAAAAGAAGGTTTCCGAGGCGCTGACGCCGCGCGCGCAGGTCCACACCATCACGAAAAAGGATCTGGGCAAAGATCCCATCGCCCGCGCCGACAAATTTTTCACCGAACACATCGGCATCCACAAACTGCTGGTGGTGGACGATGACGACCATTTGCACGGCCTCATCACGATGAGCGACGTGGAGCGCATCACGCAGGAACGCAACGCACAGTTCAAACCGGCGCGCGACGCCCATTTTCATCTCATCTGCGGCGCGGCGGTTTCGGCCACGCGCAACGCGTTTGGCGAACTGGACCGGGCGCGCATTCTCAACCACGTCGGCGCGCTCGTCGAACGCGGTGTGGACGTGGTGGCCGTTTCGACCGCGCACGGCCACAGCAAGGGCGTGGGCGACACCGTGAAGGTGCTGCGCGACGCATTTCCAAAACTGCCCCTCATCGCCGGCAACGTCACCAGCGCGGCGGGCGTGGAATATCTGGCCGATTGCGGCGCGAACGCCATCAAGGTCGGGCAAGGGCCGGGTTCGATTTGCACCACGCGCATCGTTGCGGGCGTCGGCATTCCGCAAATGACCGCCCTTTACGTTTGCTCGCGCACAGCCGCGAGGAAAAGAGTGTCGATCCTGGCCGACGGCGGCATCACCAAATCCGGCGATATTGTCAAAGCGCTGACGTTGTCGCAGGCGGTGATTTGCGGCGGGATTTTTGCCGGTTGCAACGAAGCGCCGGGCGAAGTGGTTGAGATCAGTGGTAAATTCTACAAGCAATACCGCGGCATGGGCAGTTTCGCCGCGATGAAAGCCGGGTCGGCGGCGCGATACGGGCATCTGCCGAACCCGACACAGAAGGTTGCGCCCGAAGGGGTTGAGGCGCTCAAGGAAGCCTGTGGCTCAGTGGACCGCGTGCTGGCGCAACTCATCGGCGGCATCCAAAGCGGGATGGGTTATCTCGGCGCCGCGAACCTGGCGCAACTCCGGGAAAAGGCGCGTTACATCCGCGTCAGCCCTGCCGGGATGCGCGAAGCCGCCCCGCATGATGTGGTGGAGTTGAAGACGGGAAATTAGTCAGGGGAAGTCAATAGTTGGTAGTTAGTAGTCAGTAGCTTGGAATTCGTAGTTAGCAGCATTGCGGATTATGAGCAGGACAAATTTTGAAAATCTTCGGGTTTACAAGTTGTCCGAGGAACTCGCAGACGAAATCTGGAACATCGCTTTTCGTTGGGACGGATTTGCCCGCGACACGGTCGGCAAGCAAATCGTCCGGTGCGCCGATAGCATCGGGGCGAACATTGCCGAAGGAACGGGCCGCCACGATTTCCAGGACAACCGGCGTTTTGTAAAGATCGCGCGAGGCTCGTTGAATGAAACGCAACACTTTCTCCGACGGGCTTTTAAGCGAAAACTGCTCACATCCGCCGACGTAGAGAAAATCAAACCGTTGGTGGACAACCTCGCTCCGCAACTTAGTTCTTACTGGAAGTCAATCGGCCGCGATCACCAGGTAAATAGCTACTGACTACCAACTACCGACTAACTTCTAAAATTCGATCGGCTCGTTGAGCTTGCCGCATTGAGCGCAGCGCGAGCGATCCACGTCCGGGTCGTCCGTGTAAACGTAGCCGCAGTTGGCGCAACGGAAAATCCGGTCCTCGGTATGCGTCGGCCAGAACCGGCGGCGGCGCATCTCTGAATAAATCCCCAACACGCACAAGGCGCCGAGCGCAAGTGCCACATAAATTACAATGAGCCAGTCGGCGGACATGCTAGGGACCGGCCGGCGCGTTGGTCGCGGGCGGCGGAACGGTGCACCAGTTGAAAATCAATCTGCCGATGGTCAGATCCGCAGCGGGCGCGAAGCGCGCGGCACGGGCCAGTTCCAGCGCGCGTTGGTCGGCATCCGCATTATGGACTTCGCCGGAATTATTGGAGGGCAGTAAAACCGCGGAGACAACTTCGCCCGCGGCATTCACGAGCACCTGCACTTTGCTGGGCCCAATGACATCGGTGTAAGGCACCAACGGCAGTTTTATGGGTGTCAGCAGTGCTCGCCGGGCAATGTCACCTTCGATGCGCAACGTTGAAGTTTCGGCGAATTGCGGTTCCATCGGCACCAACGGCACGGTAAATCGGGGCGGCGGTTTTAAATCAAACTTGAGGGTGGCAAAATGGTTGGTCTCCATGAACCGGCTGAAGACGGCACCCAACTCCCCGGCGGGAAGCTGCAGCCAGCGTGGTGGTTCGGTCCATTCCAGCTGGTGAAATTGGACGTGCGGTGGCTCGAGCCAGGCCGGGCCGGCAAAACCTTCGATGTTAGGCAAGGCGAAGAGGGTCGGGTCGTTCAACATCAGCCATTCGCTCGAACCGGCTGCCAGCTCCAGCTTCGGAGCGTTTTTTACTGCCATGGGAGTGATTGGTTTTCGCGTGCCGAAAATGAAAATCAACGCGATATACGCGCCGAGAACGAGCAGGATGAGCAGCAGCCAGCGGCTGAGCGACCATGAACTCCCGGTTCGAATCTTTGTTTCCCCGGACGCACCCGGTTCACCGGACGCAGTCTTCATGGTTGGCCGGACTCGTTGACCACCCGCGGGAGCGTGGCCAGCAGAACGTCGCGGATGCCGGCATCGCGCGCGAGCATCGTCAGGTGAACGAGTTGGCCGTAAGTCACGGCCTGGTCGGCCTGCACGATCAGGGTGAGTGGTTCGTGGGAATTTTTCATGGCGGCGGACAGATGCGATTTCAACTCGTTTTCCGTGACAATTTGATTCGCGAAAAACAGGCGCCCGGCAGCGTCAATCGCGACCGCTACGGTCGGCTTGTCCGTCCCGGGCAGATCGCTGGCCACCGGCAGGCGCAACGACAAACCGGGCGTGGGCAGCACCGAGGCCAGCGTCAGGAAAATGACCAGCAGAAAAAAAACCACCGCGAACGGCGCCACGTCCAACGTGCTGCGCAACAACCGGGCATTGCGCGGGAATTTCATGGGGATTTGGAGCCGCCGTTTTCGGTGACGATGTTGACGATTTCCGCGGCGGCGCGTTCCATGTCGAGGACGATTTTATTGATGCGGCTGACGAGATAATTGTAGCCGGCGTGGACCGGAATGGCCACGGCAATGCCCGCCGCCGCACAGATGAGCGCCTGCCAGATGCCGGCGGACAGCGAGTTGAGGTGCGCGTAAGGGCCCACCGCCTGCAATTGCATGAACATACGGATGAAGCCGATGACCGTGCCGAGCAGACCGAGCAGCGGCGCCAGTTGCGCGATGGTGGCCAACAGATTCAGGCGTTCCTCAAGCTGCGGCACTTCGGTCAGTCCGGCCTCTTCAACCGCTTCCCGCACCCGGTCACGGCCATGGTCGCGGTTGAGAATGGCGGTTTTGACGATGCGCGCCACCGGCCCGGGCGTGGCGTCGCAAATGGAAATGGCTTCAACCACATTGTCGCGCTTGAGCACGTTGCGCACGCCGTTGAGGAATTCCGCGGAATTGATTTGCGAGCGGTGGCAGTACAACACGCGCTCGATAAACACCACCAGCGCAACGGCCGCGGCGAGCAAAATCAGCCAGATCACCGGGCCGCCGTCGGTCAGAAACGTTGGCAACATGCGACTTTTATAGGCCGTAACCGGCCAAGTTCAAAGCGCAAAATGGCGCGGTTGGATCGTCCTCGATGTCGTCCCCGCTCTCGTAATCGGAAATCCGGGGACGAGAAGGAATTTTTCCCTCGTCTCCGGTCGCTGAATTTGTATGCTCCGCTCATGGAAAAACCCGACCAACTCCGTGAATTGTTCCGCATGCAAAAAGCCCTGAACGAACGCATTGGCGTCCGGACCGACGGCATGAGCGAGGCGGACCAGACCAAGTGGATTTTGAATTATTGTCGTGCCATGACGCAGGAAATCGCCGAACTCACCGACAGCGTGCCGTGGAAATGGTGGGCGAAGTACCAGAAGTTCGACGCGCAGAACGCGCGCGTCGAGGTCGTGGACCTGTTTCATTTTCTCATCAGCCTGGCGCAGGTGCTCGGCCTGAGCGCCGACGACGTGTTTGCCGCGTACGTCAAAAAGAACGAGGTGAATTTCAAGCGGCAGGAAAGCGGTTACACGGTGAAAGACGAAAGCGACAACAAACACATCTGATTTCCCAATCGCATGGGCTGGATTTTCAAAGACGAGCCGTCCCGGCCGCCGGACCCTAAAACCGCGCGCACGCGGGTGATGCTTTTGGCGTTGCCGTTCGCGTTGCTGGGAATCGCGGCCTTGGTGATGTTCGTGCATGACCTGATCGGCGGAATCCCGAAGCAAAGAGCTATTACCGTCCTGAGTTTCGTCGCCGCCTGTGTTGGATTTGTGGCGCTCATCTTCGGCATCAACGCCAAAAAAATGGCGCTGAAAACCTCCAATCTCAAATCAGCCACCGCGGAATCTTCGGAAAAACCCTGGCTCGCCCGCAAGGACTGGGCGGCGGGCCGTATCACATCCGGAGCGCGCAAGTCCGTTCTTTTGCTCTGGATTTTTGTGCTTTTCTGGCTGGCGTTTTCCACCGTCATCACCCTTCTGGTCGTGCCGCCGGAATTGCACAAAGGCAATCACGCGGCGCTCATCGCCCTGATTTTTCCCCTCGTCGGCGTCGCCGTGCTGGTCTTTGCCGCCAACACCACCCTCGCCTGGCGGCGGTTTGGCCAATCCTTCTTTGAAATGGCGGCCCTGCCCGGCGCGCTCGGCGGCACGCTGGAAGGCGTGATTCAAGTGAACACGCGCCTGCGGCCCGAACATGGCTTGCACCTCCGATTGAGCTGCCTTCGCCGCACCACGACCGGCAGCGGAAACAGCCGCACCACGACCGAGAAAATTCTCTGGCAGGACGAAAAATGGCTGCGACCCGATCTGCCACAAACCGATTTGAACGCCACCGGCATTCCGGTCTATTTCAAACCGCCCGCCGGCCAGCCGGAATCGACAACGACGCCGGGTGACGGAATTCACTGGAAACTGGAAGCCTCGGCCAGGGTGCGCGGGCCGAATTACCACGCCACCTTCGAAGTGCCTGTGTTCAAAGTGCCGGATACGCCGGTTTCCACCGACGATCCGACCGCGCCATACCAGATGTCGCTGGACGAAATCCGGCAGCAAATTCATTCGCATGTCCGGGTCAATGATTTGGCCGAGGGCGGGAAGGAATTCGTTTTTCCCGCCGGACGCAATCCCGGCTTCGCCAGCGGGGCGACCGTATTTTTGATCATCTGGACCGCCGTTATCGTTTTTCTGGTCTGGAAACACGCGCCCGTCATTTTCCCGCTGGTGTTCGGCGCAATTGATTTGCTGATGGCCGCGTTTGCGTTTGACCTCTGGTTCCGCCGCAGCCGCGTGGTCGCGACCCCGGCGCAGGTGCAGATTGAGACCGCGTGGCTCGGCTTTAAAAAGCAATGCACGCTCAAGGTTCCTGAGGTGGCGAGCATTGCGACCGACGTCGGCGCCTCCGCCGGTCACACGGCGTACTACGACCTGAAAATCCGGATGCGCGACGGCCGGGAGATCACGGCGGCAAAAAATCTCGGCAGCAAACCCGAAGCCGACTGGCTCGTCCAACAAATCGCGGCGGCGGTGAAAAACTCGCCATAAAAAATACTCGCAATCGGCGCGGGCCTTTTCACAATTCACCCGGATGGCCCAACCCCGTTCCAACCCTGTGCCGCCGCGTTGGCGGAAGGAAGTTGCGCGCGTGCTCATAACCGAAGCGCAACTCGCGCAGCGCGTCCGTACCCTGGCGCGGGAAATCGAGCGTGATTTTCACGGGCGCGAAATGGTCGTTATCTCGCTGCTCAACGGCACGGTGATGTTTCTGGCGGATTTGCTGCGGCATCTGAGTCTGCCACTGCGGCTCGATTTTCTGGGCGTGTCCAGTTACGGCGAAGGCACGAAGTCCGGCGAACTGATTTTCACCAAGGAACTGCGACTGGACGTCCGCGGGCGCGACGTGCTGCTGGTGGACGACATTCTGGACACAGGCCAGACTTTGAACCGCGTGTTGCCCAAACTCCGCGCGCTGAAGCCGCGCCGGATCAAAATCTGCGTGTTGCTCGACAAGCCCGCGCGCCGCATTGAAACCATCGAGGCCGATTACGCCGGGTTTACCGTGCCAGACGAATTTATTGTCGGCTACGGACTGGATTTCGCGGAGCGCTACCGCAACCTGCCTTTCGTCGGCGTGCTGCATCCGCACATTTACAAACAGGCGTGCAAGCGGATCAGCCGGAAGTAGCAATGAAATTTAGGCAGCGGCACATTCTGCAGCTCCGGTGGGGTTACCGACTGGCCGGTTCGTAGCGCAGTCGCCCCGACTGCGGGTTTCGACGGCGTCTCGCTGTCGGAAGGAACACCCGGCGGGACGCCGGGTGGACCCGCCGGCGAGGACGCCCGCGCTACTGCGATGCGGTTCATGGTCCGTGGGCAATTCAAACAGGAACAGAAAACTACCAACGTGCCGCTTTCGCAAAGCTTCGTCGCGTCGCGTCCGGCTCGCGAGGCTGCTCGCCCCGCCAAAAGCTGCGGAACGTACCATTGCCCTTTTTTCGCATCTGCTTTGCATTCCTGGCCGTTTTGAGTAATGTTACCGTTTTACTCGAACACGAAATTCGCGGCCATGAGCAAGGAATTCATCCGTATCGGCGGCGCGCGTGAGCATAACCTGAAGAACCTCACGCTGGAAATCCCGCGCGACCGGCTGGTAGTCATCACCGGCCTGAGCGGCAGCGGCAAATCGTCGCTGGCGTTCGACACCATCTACGCCGAGGGCCAGCGCAAATACGTCGAAAGCCTGTCCGCCTACGCCCGGCAGTTCCTCGACCAGATGCAGAAGCCGGACATGGATTTCATCGAGGGATTGTCGCCGGCCATCGCCATTGAGCAACGCAGTTCCGGCAGCAGCCCGCGCTCCATCATCGCCACCACCACCGAGATTTATGATCATCTCCGGCTGCTGTACGCGCACATCGGCCAGCCGCACTGCCCCGATACCGGCGCGCCCATCGTCAGCCAGAGCACCAGTGATATCGTGGATAAAATTCTCGCGCTGCCGCCCAAAACCCGCGTGATGTTGCTGGCGCCGGTGGTACGCCGGCAAAAAGGCGAGTTTCGCGACGTGATCGAGCGCCTGGCGCGCGAGGGCTTCGTGCGCGCCCGCGTGGACGGCGAATTTGTCGAGCTGGAAGCCGACACGCGCGTGAAGCTGGACAAGAAGAAATTCCATAACATCGAGGCGGTCGTGGACCGGCTGGTGATTGACGAAAAAATCCGGGTGCGGCTGGGCGATTCGGTGGAGACCGCGCTGCGGTGGGGTGAGGGCGTGATGTTTGCGCTGCATCAGCTTCCGACGGAAGGTAGGGCGGGCAGTCCCCTGCCCGCCGCCCGTCCGAAGGCCAATGACGGCGCGCACGGAGTGCCGCGCCCTACCAGTGATGATTGGATCGAAACGTTACACTCCAACAAAATGTGTTCGCCGGCCACGGGCAAAAGCTTTGACCCGCCCACACCGAAACATTTCTCCTTCAACGCCCCGGCGGGGGCATGCCCGGTTTGCCACGGCCTCGGCCAGAAGATGGTTTTTGACGAGGGACTGGTTGTACCCGACCCGGAACAACCGCTCGAGAGTGCCGTACAACCGTGGCGGCGCGCGGGCAAGCGGATGAACATCTATTACAAGATGATGTTGCGTTCGGTCGCGGCGCATTTCAAGGTGGCCCTGGAAACACCCTGGAAAAACCTGCCGGACGATTTCAAGAAGGTGCTGCTGCACGGCTCGGGCGCAAGCGACGTGGAATTCCGTTTCTGGCGCGCGGGCAGCCAGCACACCATCAATCGCCCGTTTGAAGGCGTGCTGCCGAACCTGGAGCGGCTGTTCACCGAGAGCGAGAGTGAGTTCGTCCGCAACCGCATCAAGCCCTACATGAGCCCGCAGTTCTGCGACACCTGCAAGGGCAAACGATTGAAACCGGAAATCCTGGCGGTAACGCTCGGCGGCGAGCCGGAGAATTTGAAATTTAAAATTAAAAATTCAAAACTCCCGATTTCGGGTCTGTCCATCATGGATGTCTGCTCATTGTCGGTGGAATCGGCGGACGAATTTTTCGCGAACCTTAAACTGACCGAGTTTCAGGAAAAAATCGCGCACGAGGTCATCAAGGAAATCCGGGCGCGCCTGGGTTTCTTAAAAAACGTCGGCCTTGGTTATCTCACGCTGGATCGTGAGAGCGGCACGCTCAGCGGCGGCGAGGCGCAGCGCATCCGGCTGGCCACCCAGATCGGCGCGGGCCTGGTGGGCGTGCTCTACATCCTCGACGAACCGAGCATCGGCCTGCACCAGCGCGACAACGACCGCCTGCTCGCCACGCTCAAAGGCCTGCGTGATTTGGGCAACACCGTGCTCGTGGTCGAACACGACGCCGATACCATCCGGCAGGCGGATTACATCGTGGATCTCGGCCCGGGTGCGGGCGTGCATGGCGGCGAACTGGTGGCAGCGGGCGCCCTGCCGGAAATTTTGCGGAACAAAAACTCGCTTACGGCCAAATATCTCACCGGCGAACTGACGATTCCCATTCCCAAAAAGCGGAACGCGCCGTCGGAGGACCGCGGCTGGCTGGAGGTGCTGGGCGCGAAGGAAAACAACCTGCGGAACATTGACGCGCGGATTCCGCTGGGGACATTCACGGCCATCACCGGTGTCAGCGGCTCGGGCAAAAGCACCCTGGTGGACGATATTTTGCGGCGCGCGTTGTTCCGCAAGTTTTACGGCTCCAAGGAATCGCCCGGCGCACACCGCGCGCTGCGCGGTTATGAAAACCTGGACAAGGTGATTGTGATTGACCAGACGCCAATCGGCCGGACGCCGCGCTCCAACCCGGCCACCTACACCGGCATGTTCAACCACATCCGCGATTTATTCGCCAAGCTGCCGGCGGCCAAGGTGCGCGGCTATGCGCCGGGCCGGTTCAGCTTCAACGTCAAGGGCGGGCGTTGCGAGAAATGCGAGGGCGACGGCGTGCTCAAGATTGAGATGAATTTCCTGCCACCGGTCTATGTGACCTGCGAGGCGTGCGGTGGCCGGCGTTACAACCGCGAGACGCTGGAAATCACCTACAAGGGCAAGAACATCGCCGACGTGCTGGCGATGACGGTGGACGAGGCGGTGACCTTTTTCCGCGCCGTGCCGCTGATTTACCAGCCGCTGCTGACGCTGGCGGAGGTGGGGCTGGGCTACATCGGGCTGGGGCAGGCGGCGACGACATTGAGTGGCGGCGAGGCGCAGCGCGTGAAACTGGCAGCCGAATTGAGCCGCAAGGCGACCGGCCGCACGCTGTACATTCTGGACGAACCAACCACCGGCCTGCATTTCCATGACGTGGCCAAGCTGCTGGAGGTGCTGTTCAAACTCCGCAACACCGGCAACACGCTGGTAGTGATCGAGCACAACCTGGACGTGATCAAGACGGCGGACTGGATCATTGACCTCGGTCCGGAGGGTGGCGCAGCCGGCGGGAAAATCGTGGCGGAAGGTTCACCGGAGAAAATCGCCGGTTGCGCCGGCAGCCACACCGGGAACTATCTGAAGCATGTGCTGGAGAACAAGCCGGATTTGCCGTCACCCGATTTGCGCCGGACGGCGGCCGCCATCCGGCGCAAATCGGTTGTTTGAATGACAGGATGGCAGATCCAACCGTTTGTCCCGGGCTGCAAACCAAAATCGGCACCGGCCGATCTCCTGCGCTACGGACGCCTTGACCGAACCGCTCAGGACAAGAGCGACAGGAGATGAAATCCTGCCTCATCCGCCGTTCTTGCCCAGGCCAGGAGCCCGATCGGTGTGACCGCCCATAGCCAGGATGCCTTTCTGATCATTATCGCGAACCTTGAGGAGCCGCCGCACTTCGTAAAACATTCCCACGGTGCCGCATTCGACTGCCGGGTCGGTAACGAGGAGGTCAAGGTCAACTTTCGCATTCCAGATTTCAGGGCAGTGGACATGAAAAACAAATTGGACGGCTTGGATGGAACCGTAAACGGCGAGATGACTCATGGTTTCCGAAGAGGGAGGATTCATTCCTTTTGACCAGACCAGATTTTGGCCGGGATCGAAATCTACGATTCGAGCGTAATGTTCCGGGGTCAAAATATCCAGATGGCCGGTCTGGCTGGCGGTAATCAGGAAAGTTCCGTCCTCCATCCGCTTTGACAAATTCCCAAAGCCCAAGCCTCCGTATCGGGTAACGTCCTGTCCGACCAGACCAGCGGCCCGCAGTTCCTTTCGCCATTTCGTCAGTTCCGCAATTTCCGGTTCGTTGCAACAGACTTTTGTCTCATGCTCGACGCGAAACTTTATCACTCCGTCCAACTTCATACGGCTCGATACTGTGTCTCAAGTTACATCCGGACACATGCATTTCCCTAATATAGCAGATTTTACCAATAAATCCAGCGAATAGTGTTTGGGGGAATTCCCTGCTCCACATGCCGAATCCCCTCATGAATTTTGCCGGGAGGCAAACAGGGCTTTTCCTGATTAAATTACCGCCGGAAGGTGTCAGGGGCAGTTTATACTTGACGGAATTGAGTGAAGATAGTTTAATACCAATACCTTCCGACCTAAGCAGGCCGCTTCCAGCATTCCCGGAACAAATTGATCAGTCATTATGAAACTTTCATCGTTGCCACGAAAAGTGATAAAGGGTCTGCCGTACTTGAACAAAGAGATCCGCGCCACCATCTCTGACCACTCCCCGCTCTTTATTGCGAAACCGCGCACCGTCCACATCTGGCGCGGAGCTCCCTGCAATGGACGGTGCATCATGTGCGAATATGGATTCCTGCCCGCTGAGGTTTTGCGGGAAAAGTGGAATTCGCCTTTTTCGGACGACCTGATGCCGCGCGCTTTGAATGAAATCCACGAACTCTGCGGACGGGGCACGCTGGTTTCCTACATGGGTGGCGAAGCGACCATTTGTCGCCATATTACCGAATGGATTGAGCTGGCGGGTCGGTTGGGGTTGGATTTTCGTTTTACCACCAACGGTTATATCATGAATGAGGACATGGCCCGACGGTTTGTCGCCGCCGGCATCTTCAATATCGGAATTTCACTGGAATCGCTTGATCCGGCCATCAACGAAATCATCCGCCCAATCCCGGATGGTACGGCCAGGACTCTTCGCTGCATCAAGCTGTTGTTGCAGGAACGGGAACGCCTGCGAAAGCACCTCAGTCTCAACATCAAAACTGTCCTGACGGACATCAACCTGGAATCCTTTGCCGCCATCGCAAAACGGTTTGGAAAAATAGAGGGTGTCATCTGCACCCCCCAGATATTTGAAGCCATGGAAGGCATGCCGGCAGCGACAAAAGAACTGTTGCGCATCAAGGATAATCAACGGTTACGGCGTGTGACGGATCAAATTCGCGAGTTGAAACGGGATGGTTATGCCATCCACGCCACCGATCAGTCGCTTGATGACATGGTCAAACAAAACGCAGCAGACAAGGATGGTACGGCCACGATGCACCATAAGGACTTTGAAATGGATCCATCCGCCCCGGCCTGTAACATCGCCACCGATAATTTGTTTGTTATAAATGCCTCGGTCCAGCTTTGCCCCTATTTCCCACCGATTGGCAACATGGCAACCGATACTAAAACTACCCTGCGGCAGTTGTGGGAAAGTGAAAAAGCCAGAAACAGCCGTATCCAAACGCGGACCTGTCGCCGGTTATGCACCATCTCTTGCCTTCGTCGGACGAGCCTGCGGCACAAAATTTCCACCTTCCTGAAAATTGCGTGAGTCGGGCCGGGTGACTCCCGGACCCGTTTCCGCATGCTAGATTTGCGCAAGACTCCCTGCTCACCCGGAACGATGTTCGAAACCACGGCTGAATACCGTTGCGCACGGATTTCCGCCGGACCGTCTCCGCCATCCGAAACTGATCGGCTGTTTGCATGGCAGGGGCGGCTGGCTCAGCCGTCCATCCCCGGTTGCAACGCAAATCAAAAACATTATGTGCCGTCATCCTGGCTTTGCGGGCGTCCCTACAAGGCGGCTACCGGCTGGTCCCGG
Source organism: uncultured bacterium (assembly GCA_963708305.1). Taxonomy (GTDB): domain Bacteria; phylum Verrucomicrobiota; class Verrucomicrobiia; order Limisphaerales; family UBA11358; genus UBA11358. The sequence continues at coordinate 828,015 of CAVPSH010000001.1, forward strand.
GCTGACGCCGCTGGAAGGCGGGCACGGGAGCAGCCGGCGTCGAGGGCAGGCGCCGGGGTCGGTCCCGATCAACGGCGGGCCGAACCACGCGGACCGGACGGCGCACGCCGCCATTCAAACTGACACTGAGACCAAGAAGTCCACAAAATGTCAGTATGTCTTGATGGAGAAAGCCGCCGACAAACAGAAAAAGAATGGTCTTCGCTGCAAAGCCCGCGAAGAAGTAGGTGTTCACCGTTTGCAATTCCGGCGGACTGTAACGGTAGTTGAGGTAAAGCACGCGGATGGCAGCGATGATAAACCAGAGGAAGGCCAGGCAGCCCCAGATGCCAAAGGGGATGACGATGGAAAGCGGGCCATTGTGAAAATCCGAGGCCAGCGCCTCCCATTGATCCTCGGCAAACGTCCTCTGGATGGCGGCTTGCCCCCCCACCCCAACCGACAGGAATTCATAATCCACCGTCGAAATGGTATAACCCTTGCCCAACAGGAGATGTTGCGGCACCTGCGGCAGGACGGCTTGCCACATTTTAAATCGCCAATCCGCGCTTGCGTCGGCGTCCAGCTTTGCCGCCGTGCCGACCTTGTAGGGCAAAAATGAGACGGCCCGCTGGAAAGTGTAGGGCAGATGGTCCGACAGCGGAATCAGCGCCAGCGCGCCGACGATGCCGGCAAAGAGAAAAACCGCCATCAGCCTGGTGCGATACAGACCTTCCAGGAAAAATTGCAGAACAAAAACCAGGCCGCAACTGATGATATAACCGCGGAAACCGCCGAAAAGTCCCAAAACGAAGACAACGCACAATACCATCAAGCGCCAGGGTTTACCGGAAAGAAAAATGCCCCTAATGCCATACCGGGCCAACATGTACGCGAAAACGAGTTGGGACACCTGCCACACACCATTCAGCCGGGTTGCCTCGGCATTGGGACCCAAGTTCTGGAAAAAGTTGATGTCGGGTTGGAATACCCAAAAGATGTAGTATAAAGAGTGGGGCAGGAACGGGATCAGGTCGCCAATAATAAAGGTCAGGCCGCCCAGAAAATACAACCCGATATACAAGTTGATTCGTTCCGGCGGAATCCGGCCGGCCGACAGGGCAAAATAGCCGAGGATGCCGGCGATCAAATAGATGTATTTTTTCCCGCCGTAAACCTCGCCGCCGAAGGCATGCAGCCCGAACCCGGTCATCTTGGCGGTGAACACAACTACCGCCAACATCACGATCAACGGCAGGGTGATTTGCGGCACACGGATGAATTGGGAGTCCCGGTTGATCATCCGATGCAGTATGGAAATCAGCAAGCTCAAACCAATCATGCACAGGGCCAGCGTGGGCTGCCCGGGCACAACAAAGATCGTGACGGCCATGTTCCAACTCAACACCATCAGCGGGAAATGCCAGCGGAGCAGGAGGGGGGAAACCAGAAGAAAAAACAGCCCGCCGTACAGGAACAGCGACGAATAGGTGAGCGGACCGGTCAACAGATACCCCAGGCAAATCGCCAGCACCACGCAAACAGCGTAGACAATGAGCGACCGGAACAGGGCTGAAAAATTATTCATTGCTTCGGCAACATCCGGCCCACCGGCGGTACACGGACGCCGATGGCGGAACGTCATCTATTATATTCCAACCCGCGGAAGATTGGCAACAGATTGTTGCGGTTGGGCCATTTTCCGGCTTAACTCCGCCTGCACGATGGAACTGCGCAAATTAAAACCGCCGGCTCTGGCCGCAACGCTCGCCTGTTTGTTTTGGATCGGCGCACCCGTCAGTTCCTCCGCCCAGTCCGCTCCCACCAATGTCTGGGTACTCCGATTGCCGGATTTCCACATCGCCTCGTCCCCGGCCATCGCCGCGGACGGCACGATTTACCTGGCCACCTTCACCGGCAAATTGCTGGCGGTCTCGCCGGAAGGGAAAGTGAAGTGGATTTTCCAGGCGGGCCGCGAAATCGAGTCTTCGCTGGCCATTGGCGATGACGGGACCGTTTATTTCGGGTCGCGCGACTGGAAATTTTATGCCGTCACACCGGGCGGCCGGCTCAAATGGACTTTTCAAACTGGCGCCTGGGTGGATTCCTCCCCGGCCATTGGCGCCGACGGCACCATTTATTTCGGCTCCTGGGACACCAACTTTTATGCGCTGCATCCTGATGGCTCATTGAAGTGGGTTTTCCCGACCGGCGGCATCATTGATTCGTCGCCGGCCATCGGCGCCGACGGCACGATTTATTTCGGTTCGCACGACAAGACGTTTTATGCGCTCAAGCCGGACGGCACATTGCGCTGGTCTTTCGCCACCGGCGGGCAAATCATTTCTTCGCCGGCCATTGCTGATGATGGGACCGTTTATTTCAGCTCGACGGACGGGAATTTTTATGCGTTGCACCCGGACGGCCGGGAACGCTGGCGCCTGCACACCGGCGGCGCGACGGAGTCCTCGCCGGTGCTGGACGAACAGGGCAACATTTATCTGGCGGTCAACCAGGACAACGTGTCCATCAGTCATGACGGAACAAAGCGCTGGGACGAATGGTCTCCTGGCTTGATTGACGCGTCGCCGGCGGTTGCCGCCAACGGGCTGATCTACTTTGCCACGCCTTATCGGTCTTTGCTGGCGCTCGAACAGGATGGCACCCGGCGATGGCTGATGAATGTGAGCACCAACTTGAACAGTACGGGGATCATCGCTTCCCCGGCCATCGGCGGGGACGGCATCGTTTACTTTGGGGAGGATATTTGGTTGCACGCCATCAATTCAATGAACCGGCTGGCGACGCCGGTAAAAAGTTCCTGGCCAATGTTCCGCGCTGATGCGCGTCATACCGGTCGGGTCGCAATGGAAAAATCCCGCTGACCCTGATGCGACCTCTTTGGGGCTTTGGCGGGGCGTCCGGGGCAAACGTCACCTGGCAGCGCTCAATCCGGTCACAGCGAATACAGCGATCGGAAATGGTCCGTGGGTTTCGGAAGTGAACTCCAAAACCAGCCGTCGTTCAGGCCAAGGTCGCCTTGCTTTTTGACGGGGTTGAGGCGGCATTCCATGCCTCGGTCAACTGCCGGCAAATTTACTGGTATTTTGGATGGTTGTGGCCTATTCATCTGGAGAATCAATTTGCACCCAGTACAGGAACAAAATCAGGCAGGCGGGATGCGGTCGCAAAGTGCAGCAACGCGGGCCGTGGGCCATGCGCTGTTATCGTTGGTCATTCCCTGCTTCAACGAGGAGGAGGTATTGCCACAGCTTTTTGAACGGGTGACGGCGGCCGCCAATGGGCTGGGCTGCCGGTGGGAGGTGAATTGTGTGGACGACGGGTCGTCGGACAGGACGTGGCAGTTGCTGGCGCAACAGCACCGGCAGGATCCCCGGTGGCGGGCAATCAGCTTTGCGCGGAACTTCGGTCATCAGACAGCGGTAACGGCAGGGTTGGATTTCTCGCGGGGGGATGTGATCGCCGTGCTGGACGCGGACTTGCAGGATCCGCCTGAAAAACTTGAACTTTTTCTGGAAAAGTGGTTGGAAGGTTATGACGTGGTTTATGCCATCCGCCAGAAGCGGAAGGAGAATCTGCTCAAGCGCGCCTGTTATTGGGTGTTTTACCGGCTGATGTCACAGATGGTGACGTTTGAGCTGCCGCTCGACAGCGGGGATTTTTGTATTATGGACCGGCGGGTGGTGGAGGTGCTGAACGCGATGCCCGAGCGTACGCGGTTCGTGCGCGGGCTGCGGGCCTGGGCCGGGTTCAAGCAAACGGGTGTCTTCTACGAGCGTGCGGCCCGCGCGGCGGGAGAACCCAAGTACACGATGCGGAAGTTGTTCAAGCTGGCCTGGGACGGTCTGTTTTCCTTCTCCACCGTGCCCCTGCGCTTCATGTCTTACATCGGGTTCTGGATTTCTTTTCTGGCCCTGGGGGGGATGCTGTTCACGCTGTTGCAGCGGATTTTTGCGCATCAATTTGAGCGGTTCGGCCTGCAACCGGTGCCGGGGTTTGCGACGGTGGTCATTTCAATCCTGTTCCTGGGCGGCATCCAACTGCTGTGCCTCGGCATCCTGGGTGAATACATCGGACGGATTTATGAAGAGGTCAAACAGCGGCCGCGATGGGTGATCAAGGAAACCATCGGAGTCACTCCCCCAACCAATCCCGGAGCGCGGCCCGGCGCATGACCTGTTCCGCATGGCTTTGCTCAAGGACATTTTCGCCCGGAACCGGCAGTTTATACTGTACTGCGTGATTGGGGGCACCGGTGTGACGCTGGATTTCCTGGTTTATTCGGCCCTCATCGGGGGTGCGGCCTGGCGTTATCAATATGCCAATGCCGTGGGCTATGCCAGCGGCACGGTGCTGTCATTCGTCTTGAATGCGCGCTTCAACTTCAAGGCGACAGACCGGGTCGCATTGCGATTTCTCTGCTTTTGCACCGTGGCACTGCTCGGCTTCGCAGCTTCAGCAAGTACCTTGTATCTGTTGGTGGACCGGGTAAGCCTGAACAAATATCTTGCCAAGCTGGCGACCATTTTGGTCGTCGTGATTCTGCAATACAATCTTAACCGCCTGATCTCCTTCCGAAAAACCCGATTCCTGCCCAATGACTGATCCCCCCGGAAAAATGGTCATCCTGGGCGGCGGCGTCACCGGGTTGGCGGCAGCGTATCTGGCGGCGCAGTCGGGCCGGCAGGTCACGGTGTTGGAAGGTTCGCCGGAGCTGGGCGGGTTGCTGCAAACCTTTCCGGTTGGCGGCAACCGACTGGAGTATTTTTACCATCATCATTTCACGCATGACGTGGAATTTCGCTGGCTGTTACGCGAACTGGGAATTGAAGACCGTCTGGAATTTCACAGCACGACCATGGGTGTGTTTCGGGATGGGCACATTTATCCATTCAACAGCGTGGGCGATTTGTTGCGCTTCAAACCGCTGAGTTTCCTGGACAAAATCCGGTTCGGGCTCAGCAGCCTCTACCTGGCCCGGGCGGTGGACTGGCGGAAGAGCGAGGATGTGCCGGCGATGGAATGGTTTCAGCGGCACGCCGGCACGACCACCACGACGGCGCTGTGGGAGCCGATGTTGAAGATCAAATTTGGGCCTTATGCGGATCAGGTGCCGTTGGCGTGGATGGTGGGGCGGATGCGGCAACGATTGAACTCGCGGCGCGCGGGCGAGGAAAAACTCGGCTATCTGCGCGGAAGTTTGAAGGTGTTGCTGGACGCCCTGGATGCCGGGTTGCGCAAACGAAATGTGAAGTTGATCGCCAATGCGCGGGTGGAGCGGCTCGTGATCCGGGGCGGGCGGGTGCAACAGATCGAGTCAAGCCAGGGTGTGTTCACGGCGGACGACGTGCTGTTGACCGTGCCGACCACGGTGGTGGCGCGCCTGTTACAGCCGCATCTGCCCGATTATGCTGCGAAGCTGGCCGGGATCGAGTATTTCGGCGCTGTCTGCACGGTCCTGGAACTGTCGCGGGCGTTCAACCCGATCTATTGGCTGAACGTGGCCGATCCGGGTTATCCGTTCGGCGGTGTGATTGAGCACACCAACCTGATACCACCGGCGGAATACCAGGGCCGGCACATCGTTTATCTTTCGCGCTATTTTGCGGCCAACGATCCGCTGGCCACGGCTTCGGAAGCGCAAGTCTGCGAGACGATGCTGGCGCCGTTGAAAAAGATCGTTCCGGACTTTACCGAGAGCGCGATGCATCGGGTGCATGTATTCCGCACGCTGACGGCGGCGGTGGTTTGCGATCGGAATTTCTCGAGGCGGGTGCCGCGCTGCCGGACTCCGTTGGAAAACCTGTTCCTTGCCAACATGACACACGTGTATCCGGACGAGCGCAGTTGCAACAACTCCATCCGCGTGGCCGCCGAAGCCTGCCGGGTCATGGGCATGGACAGCTCGCGGGTTCCCAAAGGCGCGTCGTTGTCCGGATTGATCGGCATGGAATGAGTTGGAACACGAACCGGACACATGAAGCCAAAGACGTCAGCAAGCGGTGAAGTGCGGAAAGATTTGTTTTTGACGTGCGGGCAGCTCTTGTTATTTGGGGTATGCAGTGTGGGGTGCCTGGGGGCGGTGTTCGGGTCGGCCTTGTGGGGTCGATCGCTGCTGGCGCCACTGGATATCCCCGCCGCCATGTATTCAAAGTATCACTGGTTGAACGAGGCCCAGGGACCGGTCCCGAACAATCACTATACTGTGGACATCTTCGCGCACGAGCTGCCCCGGCAATACAGCATTTATCGCGCGTTGCAGTCCGGCGAATTTCCCTGGTGGGACCCCTACACGGATTGCGGGCGGCCGCTCGTTGCCGAAGGGCACATTAGCGGGACCGACGCGTTGCGGCTGGGGTTGTATCGCCTGCTGCCGTTTGTGGAAGCCTACAATCTGACGAAACTGCTGCACTCGCTGTTGCTGGGTCTGGGCGTTTTCGTTTTGTTGCGACGTTGGGGGCACCGACTGTGGGTGGCGCTGGGTCTGGCGCTGGCATTCGAATTTGCGGGCACGTTCGCGCTGTTCCAGACTCCGCTGTGCGTTCCGGCATCGGCGGCATGGTATCCGTGGATCTGGCTGGCCTGGTCTTCGTACGTGCGGAACCGCCGGCCCTTTTGGATTGGAGCGGGAGGAATATTCTGTGGCTTAAGCTTTTTGGCCGGCAACCAGCAAACGGACGTCTTTCTGTTGGTCTTCGGCACGTGTTTTTTGGCCGGTAACTTCTGGCACGATCGCAGTGCGTGGAAACCCGCTTTGAACGTCACCCTGGTTTCCGGTCTGTTGGGCGGACTCCTGGCGTTGCCGGTGTTGGTGCCTCAAGCCGAATTGCTCCTGTTGTGCCAGCGCGTTCCGGCGTTTACGGAGTTCTCCAACCTCAAACTGTTGACTGGAGTGGCCAGTTTGACGGCGGCCTTTCCGTGGGCGCTGGGGACATTCCGCACCATTGACGCCAGCAAAATATTTGGCGAGTACGGACTGGGCTTTTGTCTTTTTATCGGCTCGACGGCGGTGATTCTGGGCCTGCTGGGGACGGTGGGTGTGTTTTCTCGTCGCACGCGCACGCCGCAAGGATGCGTCGGACTGTTGCTGGTGCTGGCCTATCTGTTGATTTGCTCGACGCCGCTGGTCGCCGTCTTTTATACCAGGCTCGCGGGGTTGGCCGCGCTGGGACTGGTCGTGCTGGCCGGCGAAGGGGCGCGCGACATTTTGGCGGGGGTGGTTTCAATCGGGCAGAAACAGCTGACACGGCTGGCGCTGGCCGCTTTGCTTGGCGCGGTGCTTTGTTGCAATGTTTTCGCTTTTTTGCTTTTCCCGCGTGTGCGCACCCATTTGGAATCGGTCATCCTGGCGCGGGAAAAGCACAATATTTCCTTCGCCACCTCGCCGGAATTGCGCCGGGACCAGATTGAAAATCTGCCGCGGGAAATCTCGGTGTTAAATCCCGAAACGGTCATGAGCGTGCTGGGCGTGGTCGCGTTGCTGGCGGCGGTGTCAACCGGAAACGCGCGGAGGCGGCCGCTTTGGCTGGCGCTGGCGCTGGGATTGAACCTCGTGCCGGAATTGAGTTTCGCGAAGCGGTTTACGACGCGCGCGCCGGTCGAACAGTGGCAGGCCATGCTGCGGGGCGGCCCGGAGCAAAGGCTGGTTGCGGACTCGCTCAAGGGTGGGCTGCGATTAAAAGAGACGTGGGCCGGGCCGTTCGATTCGCTCTTTCCCGGCGCAACGGCGAATTTTTATGCCGTGCATGTGACGCACACTTACACCTCCTTCCCGCTGCCCGATTTGGAGGTCTTGTGGAAAAACGTTCCCGGACATGGTCCTTGGGTGGACGCGACCTATGACAGCGAGGTCCAGGGGTCAGCAACGGGAACGTTGGCTATGCTTTCCAAACACCCAACCCCCAGCCGCTTCCAATGGCGCGATGACTCCAAACGCAAGGTGAAAATAACAGTGGAGACGTTCGACACGATCACGGTGGAAGTGGAGGACGGTGCCGCTGACGAACTGTTGCGGACTGACCGGTATTATCCCGGATGGGAACTGCGGTCACCTGAACTGAAGACGCACGTGGAACAGGGCGCGTTTCTGGCAGTGCCAGTGCCTGCCGGCCGGCAGACGCTGGTCTTCCAATATCAGCCGCGGGGGTTGGAAGCCTGCCTCTTTGTTGGGGCGGCAGCGCTACTGGTTTGTGGACTTTGTTTGGCGGGTACAAAAAGCCGTGCCAAAGATTAATGGGTAATGACGCCGCCTCAATTCCCTGGTTTCGTTTCGAGACTCCCATCGCGAATGGGGAAAATCCGGGCGGGATTGCCCACGGCAAAATGACGGGGCGGCACAGGTTTGGTGACCACCGCTCCAGCTCCGACCACTGCGCGGTCACCAATCGTCACACCCTTCAACACGATCGCGCGGGCGCCAATGAACACGCCCCGGCCAATCCTGATGGGTCGGGCAGTTTTCGCGCAACCATCGGCCCAACCGAAATCCCCCGACGGCACGTGAAAATCATTGTCAATCACCATGGCCCCGGAACCAATGTTAGTGCCATGGCCGATGGATATGGATTTGGCCGCGCAGAGGACACAACCGCTGATACCCGCATTCGTCTCCAAAACCAGCTCGGCGCCGGGACACAAGGTCCGGAGCACAGAAGGCTGGAAGCAACCCAATGGATTGGCACGGAGGGAACTGGTGATGTTCACGTGGTCTCCCAGTAGGAGCCGGGAATCCCGGGCCAGGCTGATCATCGGCCGGCCGACAAAGGTGACGCCACGACCGACTGACGCCCCTTTCAGGCGGGCTTCCAACGTCCAGAGTCCTGATAAGCAAGCCCGCCCCAGATGCAGAATCAAGCCAGCCTGCTCCGCCCAACTGCGCTTTGGCATAGTGGCTTCAATACTGGATAAGGCAGGCAGGGCAAAGAAAAATCGTCAGAGGAAACCTCTCCTTCTGCTCTCTGCACGGCAACATTTATCCCGAGTCAATCGGTCTAACCCGGATTTCTTGGATTCCGCTTCACGAGCAAATGCCCAGGACGTACGATGGAACCCAGAAGAAATGCGTTTACAAATGAGCTAAAGCCACGAAAGTGGAGAAGCTCATACTCACTTGAACTGTGAGCAAGAAACCAGATCTGAAATATCCACTGGGATTGTTGAAACCATCATGACCGCCATGGAAGCTCGCCTCATCGTTGTTTTGTTTTTTTTGTTGTCTGCAAATATCGGTCTTCGTGCCCAAGGCACTGCTTTCACATATCAAGGACGGCTCAACGACGGCGGCAGGCCGGCGACGGGAATTTATGATTTGCGATTTGTGATTTACGATTCAACCAACCAACCGGGAAATGCCATAGCCGGGCCACTGACCAACTCCGCCACGGCAGTCATTAACGGTTTGTTTGCCGTCAAGCTGGATTTTGGCACGGGTGTGTTCACAGGTAACCCATGTTTTCTGGACATTAGCGTGCGGACCAACGGCAGCACTAACGCGTTTACCATCCTCAGTCCACGTCAGCCATTGACACCAACGCCCTATGCTATTTTCGCCAATACCGCGAGCAATGTTTCCGGCTCCCTGTCCGCGGCACAGCTGACGGGCACGCTGCCCGCCAGCGCTTTCACCGGTTATAGCAATACCGTGGCGCAGATTGCCACCGCCATCGCGCAAGCGGTGGTGGCGACCAACTTGACAATTTCCGCCCTGGCTTCTTCGCCGGAAAATTTGGGCACGGGCCGCTTGCCTTTTTTTTATGGGAAATTAATGTCTCATTATCCCGTAAAAATACTTTGGTTGGGTGACTCGGTCAGCGAAGACACTTGCTACTCCGTGCTAAAAACCTTGAGCGGTTATATGCCGACGAATGGCGCACAGATTAATGCGGCGAAACTCGCTTTCGGTCCTAACTCCTACTTTTATTATGGCGGCACTGCCGCGGGCAGCGTGAATCATGCGATTTTCCCGGTGAACCAATTCGTGATGACCAATGGTCAGAGCCTCCAAGTTTGGTCCACATTGGTTTTCCCAGGTTACAATGCCAACACGGTCGAGCTTTACTACTGGGCATCCAACAATTTTGGGACGATTACGGTTCAGACCAACGTCGGTGCAGGGCCTTACGCGACGCTGGCGGTTGTGAACGCGAACAACAGCGGAATCAGAACCGCCATGTTCACCAACTGGTTTTTCCGTTCACAACAGCATTTGAACGTGCAGCTTCTAAGCACGGGCAATAACCTCATCCTTGGCGCTTCGATCTGGAATACGAATCAGAACAAAGGTTTCGTTCAAAGCTGGATGGGACAAGGCGGGTTGGACTTGGGCGATTGGGTAGCCAGTCCAAGTGCGCCATCAGTGGATGGCTTCACCACCACCTCGAACGATTTTCGGACCATTATCCAAGGCATGGTGCCGGATTTGATTGTCGTGGAAGTCGAAGATGGCCAGTTTATCGGTGACTATCATATCCAACAGACCCTTTCTAATTTCGTCAATTGCGTCAGGTCTTCCAGTGCCAGCAATTGCGACATTGTGTTCGTCAACCCTCAGCCCGGCAACCCAGACAATGGAGGTGATGACTGGCAGCGGCAAATCGTCTATCCGGCGGCGCTTGGCCTTGGCATCGAGCTGTTCGATGCGTACAGCCTTTTTCCCACGAACGGGGCCCTGGCTTTTTTTTACGCGGACAACACGCACTTAAACACCAACGGAATGCAGTACGTCGGCGCGAGTTTTGCAAAGTGGCTTGACCTTGTTCAGGTATTGCCATCCTTCGGCTACCCGCCTCAGTTCTAAATTGAGTCATAAGTCAAAGGCCGGGTAATCGAAGAGGAAGCCTTGACGTATGAAATCCACGCAAGCCTTTTCGCGTATGGCACAAGCTTTGGAAGCATTCAGGCGCGAGGTCTCTGCGGGCCTTCCGCGATGATCTGCTGGTAAATTTCCACATGCCGCTTCGCCAGGGTTACGGGATCATAGCGTTCCCGGATGAACGCAACGTTGCCCACCGGTCGCGGATACCCCTGGGCAATCCAACGGGCAATGGCGGCCGTCAATCCCGGCCAATCGTCCGGCGCAAAAAGTTCCGCTCCGGGCATGTCCCGGGCAATATCCACAATACCTCCCACCTGGGCGCCAAAAAACTTTAGATCCCGCCCCAGTCCCTCCAGGACGCTCATGCCAAAGGCTTCTTCGGTCGGGAAATGCACCATGGCCGCCGCCGAATCAAAGTGGTGAATCATCCCGTCGTCCGGCGGCGAACCGTCATAGCGGGCAAATCCTGCCTCGGCCATGGGTTTGATCCGGTCGAAAAAGGCTTTGGAATAATCCGAGTCGGACGGATTGAAGCCGACGAAACGGAATTCAAACTTCAGTCCCTGCCGGTGAAGCGTTTCCGCCACATCCAGCAATTCCAACTGACGTTTCCGAGCTGAGATAACTCCCACATTCAGCAGGACACACCCACGCGGCCCAGGGTCCGGGGGCGGTTCGAGAAAACTCTGCCGGAGCGGGTGCGGCACCAGCCAGGTTTTCCGGGCGCGGGGTCGGACCAATTCCTCGGTATAAGTGGAGTTGCAAAAGACACCGATGGTCCGGGGCAGAACGAAATTTTCCAGTTTGGCCGCCAGCCAGGGGTAACTCCCGATGCGCGACCGGTTCACGCGCGCCTGCTCGGCCAGGTTCCCCTGAATGGTCACCACGTTTCGAAAACCTGAAAACAGGGCGCTGATGGCGCAATCCCGTTCCGTGCCCACTCCCTGCACGATGTCCGGTTTGATTTCCGCAAGTTTTTTCCGGGTGGCGCGGATGCAGCCTTGATAACCCGTACGCAACCAGCCGAGTTTGGGCACATGCAAACCATGATACCAGATGTTCTCCGCCAGTTTTTCCGGCGACCGCACGGGCTGTTGCAGGCAGGAAATCACATGCAACTCCACTTCCGGCAGTCGCGCAAAACCGTCGAACAGGGAAGCCGTGCCGCCGGGAAAACTGGGGGTGTCATCGGCGTAGGTCCGGTTGTTTTCCCTCATATCTATGGCCAGAAAAGCAATCTTCATCCCGCCGCAGAGTTATCAGACTAGGAATTGGCGTGCAATTAAATCTCCCTCAAGTGTACGTCGGTAAATCGCTTCATCCTGATTTGAACACGCTCATTAATTTCTGTTGACGGCTTTCGTGGCAGGCGAACACGTTGATGTCATGCTGCCAGAGAAGCCGTGTACTGGAATCAAAAGGGACCAGCGCCAAGTTATCTTCGCCGCCAATCGGAAACCCCGCACACTGCATATAGTAGCTCCGTCCTTCAAGTCGCCTTTGAACTGCGGGGACATAGAGTTGATAACCCAGCGCCGTCAGGAAAAATAGCACTTTCAGGGTTTTTTCCTGGCTGAAGGGGGCTGGCTTGCTCTCAAATATGACAAACGGCTGCGAGGTTTTCAATGTCTCCCGTGCCCCGTTCAGGACGTCAAGTTCGTGGCCTTCCACGTCCATCTTGATGAAGTCCGGGTTCGGCAGCTTAAGCGAATCAAGTCGCCGGGTGACAATTCGTGCGGTGCCACCCGAATTGGAAATCTCCGCCAACCCGCTGTGGAGGCCATCCGGAATCTGGATAAAGGCTTCCCCATCGGTATTCGATAGCGCCAAGTTGTGGCAGGTCACCAAACCGGAAAGGCCCGCTTGCGCGACACAACTCACCAAGTCTTGATGGGTCGCAGGCACGGGCTCAAATGCATGTGCTGTCAACCGCGAATGGTTACTCGCAGCATGAAGGGTGAAGTATCCCCAGTTGCTGCCAATATCCAGAAACGTTCCGCCTTCCGGCAGTAACAAATCCAACATGGCCCCGACTTCCGATTCATAGCCATATTGGTAAAACGGCGCATAAAGCGCCTGGTATTGAAGGTTCTTTGCATTGAACCGTATCACTTTGCTCTGTCCCAACCTTTCATAGTCAAACTCACCCACACTGGAGCCACAGACTCGGCGATAGATTCGGAACATCCTGGTGAAGATGCGGGTCATCCAAAACCCCATCCGGTTCGAGGCCTGCCCGTAGTAGGCAAAACAGTAAAACCGGGCCAGGAAAGGAATCCGCCGCACTCTGAATGCCGCGCGCTGGTCAAATCGTTTGATCAAGATGGGGCTCATAGGCCACTGGCTGATGGCTTGGGGTTGCGCTGGGAGGGAATACCAATCCCGACCAGATGGCCCATGAAGGTTTCTTCAAATTGTTGAAAGCTAAGGCGGTTTTTCAATTCTTCACGACCGCCGAGACGTTCCCCGGCACGGATCCGCTCCCACCATTTCAAGGCCGCCTGCGCCAGCGCCGGAGGATCACAAATGGGCACAATCTCGCCATTCTTTCCCGGTTGGATCAAATCCGACGCACCGGTGTTCGGCGTTGTGATGACGGGCAGGCCACACGCCAGGGCTTCCGCCACCACCAACGCAAAGCCGTCTTCGACCGACGGGAAGAGAAACAAGTCCGAGGTTTGATAAGACCGAATGTGGTCTGGCAGGTCAAGACGCCCCAGCCACTCCATCGGCAGGTCCCGGTATCGCGGCAGAATGTGTTTCACGTCATTGCGGATGAAGCGCTTCACCCGCAAAACCGCGTTGGGGATTTCCTTTCGGATCAGCCGAAACGCTTCCAGCAAATAAGGTGTGCCTTTGCGCAAGCTGAGACCGCCGGTATGAAGGATGGTAAAGGGCCGGTCGGTGGGACGCGGTTCCGGCGCTGGCCGAAACATTTCCAGGTCCACTGGGTACGGACAAAACAGCAGCCGTTGAGGATCAAAACCCCGCTTCAAAAATGATTGCCGCACAAACGTGCTCGCCGTGAAGATGTAATCAGCCACTGCCACCGACTCGATCGCGCGGTCCTGATAGTAACGCGACCCCGGGGGCCAGCGCGATTTCCATCGCTGCTGTTCTACGGCGGTCAGATTCCAATGCTCCTCGGGATGCGACGTCCAGGAATCCAGGAACGCCAAGCCTCCGTCCTGTTTGGCCCGGCGCATCGCACCGTTGGCAAAAGCGGTGCCAGTAAAGAAATGCTGGCCCGGACGCAACAACTTTTGCACCCACCGATCAAACAGCCCGAACAGCCGGAAACGGCACGATTCTGCCTGATAAACAGGCAAGGTCACGGCAAAGATGTAGTTGAGCAATCCAAAAATCGGCTGCAACCGCGTGTGTTCCGGCGGAACCCCTTGGGTACCCTGCCGGGTGCCCAGGGCATAGAAATCCAGCAAGCCGTGCTTTTCCAAAGCTCGGGCGAAATTGTCGTCGCCGGCGCGCAGGAAACAAGCCATGGCAAAACGGTGGTTTGAAGGCATGGTTGGACTTACATTTTCAAGGCGGTTTGCCGAGCACATCCGGTTGACGCCGCACAAAACGAGTCGGCAACCGAATTTTTTAATCATCCGGCAACCGCGGACAAGGCACAAGAAATTTCACATTGCTCCTCCAAAAATGTTCAAAAAAACGGGCAGGTGCCGCCAGTAGGACTCACTTCTCGCTCCCGCTTTACACTCGACCCAAGCCTCTTGCCGATTACAATTTTCCAAAGTGAACGTAACTAACAACCAGGCTGCCCCTGTCCGCGCCGCGCCGAAAAAGTCAGTTCCTATCCGTTTGATAAACACCATGGGTTACCATCTGATAAATGGTTGTCGTCAAGTATTGGCTTTTACGATCTTCGGTCCGAGGACCGTCAGTTGTTTTGCACGCATCAAAATGGCTTGGCGTATTCTACACGCCCGGAATAGGAACAAGCATGGCCGTGGCACATCCTTGGGTGAGCAACTGGTTTTAGTAAGTGCTATATTGGAAATTCCTGCCGGGAAGCCTGGCGCGATCGCAGAGTTCGGATGCTACAAAGGTTTGACTTCCGCAGTCATTTCGATAGCCGCCCGTTATACAGGAAGACGTGTGATTGTTTTTGATTCCTTCGAAGGACTGCCGGAACCAGTGGAGAAGGTTCATAGCATCGCAAGTGGGAAGGTCGTGGAATATACAAAGGGCGCTTATTCCGGCACATTGGAGGAGGTTCGTTCCCTGGTGGAACAATATGGAGAAATTGATCAAGTTGAATTTGTCAAAGGTTTCTTCTGCCACACTCTGCCAGCTCGGCCGGCTGACGAACGATATGCGCTGGTTTTTGAGGACGCGGATCTGGTGGAGTCGGTTCGCGACGTGTTGCAGCATGCCTGGCCAAGGTTGGAACCCGAATGCATTTTTTTTTCACACGAAGCATTGGACTTGGAAGTAGCAAAACTCTTTTTTAGCGATGATTTCTGGCTGAAAGCCCATGGCTGCGAAGCGCCCGGTCTGGTGGGTGTGGGGCTTGGGTTGCCCATCGATGCCGGCAAAAGTGGCACATTCGGCATGAGAGGATTCGGTATAAGAGGAGTATGCAGCTCGAACCTCGCAGGTATCATCAAACGGTAACCAAGCTACGAAATTATTCTGCGGACAATCCGTGCTTGTTGGTGGGGTATTCAGCTTGCGACCGAAGGAATTGACTGATAAACAAATTATCCCGGTCGTGATAGATTAGCGGATTAAACACCTGCTTGACCTACGATTACACCGGCAATGTTGTTGGAGACCGTGCAAGCCAGTCAACCAGACTCAAAGTCATCGTGGTCCGCCAATTCACGCCTGCCGTCTTTGGATGGTTGGAGGGCGTTGAGTATTCTGTTGGTCCTGGGTGCTCACAGCGGGATGACATGCCCTCCCCGTTGGAAACCGCTTTTCCAATGGTCCCAAGGAGAAGCGGGGGTGCAGTGCTTTTTTGTCATCAGTGGATTCCTGATTACCTGGCTGATGCTGGTGGAAAACGACCGCCAAGGAAGGATCAGTCTTAATAATTTTTATATTCGCAGGGTTTTGCGCATCTTCCCCGTGTTTTATACGTTTCTTCTTGCCGTCGCGGCCCTGCAATGCTTCACGCCATGGTCTCAGAACTGGCTGGAATGGCTCGGATGTCTCACGTTCACTCAAAATTTCATTAACAGCCAGGACCCTACCGGACACCTCTGGTCGTTGTCCGTGGAAGAACAGTTCTATTTGCTTTGGCCGATTACCCTGGTTTATTTGATCAAGCGGGGCGTGAACAATCGCCGGATTTTAGGTTTTCTGGCGTTTCCGATATTGGTGGCGCCCATTTGCCGGGCGCTGGGCTACCATCCGGCGACTGAAAGGTATTTGCCTTTTTTGGCATCGCGTTCATTTTTTAATTATTTTGACATTCTGGCTGTGGGTTGCGCCTGCGCCTTTTGTCTGGTAGAGGCACGAAGGACGGGGTTTCTGACAAGTGTCTTTTATGCCCGCCGGCGCACGGTCTTTTTTGCGGGAGCAGCTTTGGTTCTCATTCCGTACATGATGGCCGTGATTCAAAGGTCGAGCTTTATCCTGCGAGTTTTCAGCGTGACGGTCGGTCATGATTGTGAAGCTTTTGGATTTGGCCTGCTGATATTGCAGAGTGTTTTCCTGCCGGATTGGGGAATTTATCGTGTACTCAACTGGCGGTGGGTCAGCCAGATTGGCATTTTGTCCTATTCGCTCTACATCTGGCAGGAGATATTCTGCACTGCCCCGGAGAAGTATGGGCTGGGGCGGGTCTGGTGGATGTCTTTCCCCGGGTGGTTGGTGACGGTATTTGTCGTCGCGAGCATTTCCTACTACGGACTGGAGCGGCCGATTCTCAGGCTGCGTGCGCGCTTTGGCAGCCGCTCCGTTTAAGTATTTTCCCGACGTCGCCCGCCAACGGGTTGATTGCGGTCACTCGGTGCGGAACACCGGCTCGAACAAGGGTTCCAAAAGTCTTGCTCCTTCGACTGAAAGATGATGCGAGTCGCAGTACAAGACCTGGCCGTTTTGCACCACGCCGTAAAGACCGGCGCGGTTCAGGAAATAGCTGGTCGGATCCAGCACGGTCGCCCCCATCCGGGAAATTTGCTCAAAAGTCTGATCGAATTTGCCGTTCGACCTCTCGTACTTTTCCGGCGTGATGCCCAACTGATCAAGATCGCCATGATGCAAGGCGGTGATGGCGGTAATCCGGGGGACATCAAATCCCGGAACCGGGACGTCCTTGAGGACATAGACCCGGGCGCCTGAAGCCGTGATTGCGCGAACGGTCGTGAGCAGATTGGTTTGGAGTGAATCTGGTGCCGGATACCAGGACCAGTAGGCTGTAATGATGACGTTCTTGACGTGTCTTTGGGCGATAAACTTGAGAACAGCACTGGCGAACGCGGGTGAGTCATCCCCGAGACCCTCCCCTCTGCTGACAAATCCCAAAACGGGCGCGGTTGCAGACTGGGTTGCCTCGACGCCGCGCCGCGCGTACTGCCGGCAAAGGTCGTCCAGTACCGGGGTGACCGCCATGGCGTGGCTGTCGCCCCAAATCATTACGTAAACCGGTTGGTTGGTGTCCCCGGAACCGAGTTCAACAAACCGGCCGGCCTGGGCCTGCTTGAGGCTGACCAGGTTCATGAAAGCCCGGTGATTCCAACTGTCGGCAAGATTAAGGACCTTTGCGGGAAACCGCGAAGGGAAGCCGTTACCGTAATAGACCAGCAATCCCAACCCCAATAACGTTGTCATGGTAATGCCGGCAAAACTGAATATGTGCCAGCGCTTGTGGAGAATCCGGCGTTTGCGGATCGGGGTTTCGACATATCTCCAGGAGAGTGCGGCCAGCGCGAAGCTCGCGGCGAGCACGGCAGCACGGAATCCCATACTGCGCATTTCCGGGTCCTGGTATTTTGAAAAGACCAGCAACGGCCAATGCCAGAGGTAGAGCGAGTAGGAAATCAAACCGATAAAGACCACCGGTTTGAACGCAAGGAGTCGGCCGACGAATGAAAGTTTCGACTTGCTGGAAAAGATGACCAAGGCCGCTCCCAGACAGGGAGGAATGGCAGCCAGTCCCGGAAACCGCGTGTCCGCATCATAGAAAAACATCGCGTACCCCATGAGACCTATACCCAGCCATCCGGCCGTTTCTCTCACCACCCGACCACCGGACGGCCTTCCGGCTGTCGCCGCCAGCCAGGCTCCGATCATCAGTTCCCATGCGCGCATCGGCAGGAGATAAAACGTCGCCTCCGGATGGGTATAGCTGCCGACCACACTTAACGCGAGCGACCCGACGGCGAGACTGGCAATGGTTTTGGAAAGGGAAAGTCTTTTCCATTGTGTTAGAAGCACCAGGAACAAGGGAAAGAGCAGGTAGAACTGCTCTTCTACGGCCAACGACCACGTGTGCAGCAGCGGTTTGGTGTCCGAACCCGGGGCAAAATAGCCCGTACTCCGCCAAAAAACGACATTGGAAAGTAACGTTGCCTGACCGATGACGGATTGACCGAATTGCTTGAAGTCCTGCGGCAGGTATAAGAACCAAGCCATTGGGATCGTCACCAGAACCACCACCGCCATTGCCGGAAGGATGCGCCGGATTCGCCGTTCCCAGAAAGTGACTATGCTGAACGTGCCGTTGCCAAGCTCTTTGAGAATGAGCGAAGAAATCAGATACCCCGAAATGACGAAGAAAATGTCAACGCCCACAAAGCCGCCGCTGCATCCCAGTCGAGCGTGGAACAGGAGTACGGCCAAAACGGCCAGCGCCCTTAGTCCATCCACGTCCGGCCGATACTTAATAGAATGTGCTTCTGATGCGCCAACGGAAGGAGTCATGTCATCACATCATTGAAGATTCGAGCCAGTGAATATTCACGCAAAGAGGTGCCACCCGTCAAGTCGGCAACCGGCTTCCGCCTGGGCTGGCTGGTGACCGTGTCTGTTATTGACTCCACCTCCTATTACGGGCTGGAGCGTCTGATTCTCAAGCTGCGTGCCCGATTTGGCAGTCGCACAGCTTGAAACTTGTTGCATTCGCCATTAGTCCCGTTTTACTTTGTTCGCTGATCACGTGTAATTAACGTTGAACAGTTCCTTTATCTGCATGCCGTCACTGACCAGCAATTTGCTTGATAATTCGAATACTTATGGCCATTGATTTTAACACAGTTAAAATATTGTTTTGGGCGAGGAACTTGGGTGCTTCTTTCGAGAAAACCCTCACGTTGGGACACTTGGCATTCGTTTGTTCCCCGGGCTTATTCCGCCGGGCAGTGAATGATTTCGGTCTGGCCAGTACTGAGGAGCAAATTGACCGCTGTTTTCAACATCCGCCGTTCCGAGAACTTTACGCTGACGGACTGTTCCGATTTTTAGGCGCCGATGAGGTCATTTCGGTGGATCGAAGTGATTTTGAGGGCGCCAATCTTCTGCATGACCTGAACGAACCGTTTCCCGGGAGTCACTGCGGACGTTACAGCTTTGTGTGTGATGGTGGAACGCTGGAACATGTTTTTAATTATCCCGCCGCGTTGCGCCATTGTATGGAATTGGTCCGCTTGGGAGGCCATTTTCTGACCAGTGCGCCTGCTCACAATTTCATGGGCCATGGCTTTTACCAAATCAGTCCGGAACTATTTTTTCGTGTTTTCAGCGAGGAGAACGGGTTCGCCCTGCGCAAGCTCATCCTCTTCGACTCAAAGACCGACGCGGTCTTTTACCAGGTCAACGATCCGGCAGTTACCGGAAATCGCACCGGTCTCGTCTCAAAACGGCCCCTGCTGCTTGCCGCCCTGGCCCAACGCATTGCGCTCAAACCCATCTTTGCCCGGACTCCGCAACAAAGTGACTATGCTGCCCAATGGGAAAAGTTTCGTGAAAATCCGACGAACATGGCTCCCAATTTAACGGGCCTGCTTGGATGGCTTCGAATGGCGTTGAATCCTTACTGGCCGTTCTGGCTCCGCAATTGGAAACGAAACCTGGTTGACTCCTGGAAACGCGGAAGCCCAAAGCTGACCAATTCCCGGCACTTCCGGAAGCTGGATTACTGGCAAATTTGTCGCGAGCGGACGGACACGGTTTCGTGACCTGACGGGCAAATTTCTCCGACTTCTCGAACCTGTTGCTTTGTTCAAGTCAGCACTTAAGTTGAAGCGCGCAATTAATTCGGCTTGTCATTTTTGTTTGTCGAACATTGCCACGAAAATATCTTTTTCCCGCAGCAAATCCTTCATACGGATTCCGATTACGCGCATAATAATCAAGAAGGCAATGACATTAATGGCAATCAAAAGGGAAATGCCGGCAGCGTTTTGCGAAGGGACAAAGATTCTGATTAGGAGGCCGAAAGCCAGGGTCGCCAGCGCCAACAGCCAATTTTTCACCGTGAGTTGCCACCAGGAGATCTTGAGTTGCCGCGCGGTGAACCGTCCCAGAGTAAGATGCAGGGCAGACAGAACGATCACCGCCGCCAGAGAAATCCCAAAAATGGAAAGGTTCATTCCCAGAAAGGAACTTGAGGTCACGGCGATGAGAGCGAGTCCAAAATTTAACAGAGCGGCCAGCAAGCAGGCGACTCCGTTATAACGAATCCCTTCATCGCTACAACGCAGAGCGAGTTCCGCACCCATCGCTCCTGCGCCGGTGACCGCCAGGATTCCTGCGAAGGTTACTTGCCAGAGCAGAGGCACCAGAAAATCTTTCCCCAACCACAGCCCCATAAACCAATTGTTCACGTCCAGGTAAATTAATGCGGCGCAACAACCCAAAAACGTCTGGAATTGATTAACGCGAAAAAGTTCATGCACGCCGCGCTCCCGGGTTGCAGTATCTGGAGAAGCCAGCCACTGCGTTATTTTGGGCATGCTCATCTGATTCGCGCTGACGACAAAAAACAAGGCCAGTTCGCAAAGTTTGGAGTTGTATAGATAGGCAGGAATAACTTGCGGCCCGAAACGGGCAGTAATCAACAGCATGTCGGTGGTGTACCAAATACCGGTCCCGACATTGTTGAGGTAAACCCAAAAACTGGTTCCCAGCAGCCCGGCGGATTCCCTTCGACTGAAATTCAATGGCCGGATGGCCGCCAACGAGGGATAAGATATTTTTGCGTAGAACCAGCCCATGCCATGAACCAGCAGCGCGCCGACGACATAAGGAGTGTATTGCAGCCACAGGGGAAAATGCTGCCGCGCCAGGAGCCAGTGACCCAAAATGGCAAATTGCAGCAAGGCGAAGGTCGGCACCACCGGCCAGGCCGTGTTGCCGCAACCATAATTTACATTGTTGATGTAACTGTTGAGGATGACAAAGGCAATGGCCATGCCGCCAATCACGGCCAGCAGGGTCAGGGAACCGACTTGCGGATCGCCGGCAAATTTCAAAAGCTTGAGCAGAAAGGGCGATGTTCCACAGAAAACCACGGCGGTTAAAAGAGCCATCACCAAATAAATCCCCCGGGCGGTTGCCAGAAAAGTTCGCAACTCCGGCTCCTTTCCCTGCCCCAGCAGCCGGCTGGTGCGGATATTAACAACGCCGCCCATTCCCAGGTCGCCCAGACCACCGAGCGTGGTGATTTTTTGGAAGTTCAGAAACAAGCCATTGAGCGATTTGCCCATGCTGCCCAGCAACAGGGGCGTCCAAATAAATGAAAAAAGGGAAAAGCCGATCCGGCAAATAATCTGCAAAAGAAAGCTCAAGCGCGTTGAACTGCGCTGGTCACGAAACCAAACGAAAAATTGCCGCAAAAAACGCATCAGATTAAAAGTTCAACCCGTCAAGCCATTCGGCTTTTTCATCATGCCGTTGACGTGCCAGACTACGGAAGACGGTCCGTTAATCAAATCGAAACCACCTGTTGGTATTCCGGCACGAGCACTTCGGCCTTCGGTTTCATCTGCCGGAGAGTTTCCGCATGGGCAAGACATTGCGATTCCTCGCCATGGATGCAAAAGACTTTTTTAAAGTTACCGGACATGTTTTCGACGTAATGCTTCAATTCGTTTTTGTCGGCGTGGCCGGAATAGGCATCGAGTGAGGCGACTTTGGCGCGGACAACATACGGGTCGCCGAAGATGTTGACGGGTGATTTGCCTTTCGTGATTTGATCGCCGAGCGTGCCTTCGGCGCAGTAGCCGATGAAGAAAATCAAGTTTTTCGTGTCGCCGATGTTGTTTTTCAGGTGGTGCCGGATGCGCCCGGCTTCGCACATGCCCGACGCGCTGATGATGACCATCGGCTCCGGGCGGTCGTTCAGCTTCTTCGAATCCCCGGCGTCGCGGATGTACGTCAGATTGTTCATGCCGAACGGGTCTTTGTTTTCCTGTAAAAACTTGCGAATGGTTTCGTTGTAACATTCCACGTGGCGGCGATAGATCTCGGTGGCGTTGGTGCTCAACGGGCTGTCCACGAAAATCGGGACGCGCGGCAGGCAGCCGCTCAAGGTGATCTGCTTGAGCACATAGACGATCTGTTGGGTGCGCCCGACGGAGAACGCGGGGATGATGACCTTGCCTTGTTGGTTCAAGGCTTCGCCGGTCAGGCGACAAATCGTTTCATCCGTATTGATGCGCGGAGCGTGTTCGCGTCCGCCATAGGTGGATTCGATTTGCAGGTAATCCACATTTTCAACCGGCACCGGGTCGCGGAGAATTTCATCGCCGCCGCGGCCCACGTCGCCGCTGAACAGCCAGCGGAATTTGCGGCCTGGCTCCTGCACATCCAACACGACCTGGGCGGAGCCGAGGATGTGCCCGGCATCACGGAAGGTCACAGTCACGCCATCCACGGGCGAGAAAGCCTGGTCGTAGGGATGGCCCACGAGTTGTTTCACGGCTTTCTCGGCATCGGGCACACGATAAAGCGGCTCGACGGGCGGCCGATGTTTTTTTGCCTGCCATTTGGAAACGAAGAGCGCGTCCTGTTCCTGGATGTGCGCGGAGTCAATCAACATGACGCCGCAGAGGTCGCGCGTGGGGTCGGTGCAATGAATCGGGCCATGGTAGCCCTGCCGGGCGAGGTTGGGCAGGTTGCCGGCGTGGTCAATGTGCGCATGGCTCAGGACCACGGCGTCAATCTGCCGCGGGTCGAACGGAAAACAGCAGTTGCGTTGCGTGGTTTCCTCGCGATGACCCTGGAACAGACCGCATTCGAGCAGCAGCCGTTTGCCGTTGACCTCGATGAGATACATCGAGCCGGTGGTCGTGCGGGTCGCGCCGAGGAAATGGATATTCATTTATGATTTACGATTGATGATTGATGATTAACGCGCCCGTTGCGATTTCGGATGGACTCGTAAATCGTAAATCATAAATCGTAAATCACGAGTGCCGGTAGGTGATGCGCGCCTTGTTCAAATCGTAAGGTGACATTTCCACGTCAACCTTGTCGCCGACGCTGATGCGAATGAAATTCTTCCGCATTTTGCCGGAGATATGCGCCAGAACCTCATGACCATTCGGCAGCGCCACCCGGAACATGGTGCCGGGCAGCACCTGCTTCACGCTGCCGGTCAATTCAATTGGCTCTTCTTTGGGCAAAGTTGAATTCATAACAAGTAATGCCAGCCGGCGGGCTTGAAATCAACCCATTTTTACCCTTAAAATCGCAGTGGACATTTGCCGACAATTCGCTAAATTCGGCACATTCGTTATGAAAAGTGAAACTACCAATACTGTTTTAACCCTTGTGCTGGCCGTCCTGGTGCTGGCGAGTGTGCTGTTCGCACTGCAAACCATCTTTCGCTCGCGCGAGCTTCGCAACCTTCAGTCCCAGACCATTGCCTGTCAAAGCAACATGAACCGCTTAAATATGTTGCTGAATGAAGCCATCGTTTACGGGAAGGTGCACCCTGACATTGCTCGCGTTATTCAACCTTTTGAAGCGAAACCCATCACGCATTGATATCATGAACGAACCACAAACGAACACTGCCGTCCCGGACGATTTGGCCAGCCAGGTTTCGTCGCTGCGTTGTCAAATTACCCGCCTGCTCCTGGTGCTGATTGTGATCAGCGGCACGCTGACGACGTATTTATTTTATCAAGCACACACTTTTGGCAATGACCTCGGCACGCTGGAACCGCAAGCCCGCCAAGTCATTCAGAATTACAATAAAAATCTCCCCAATATCCAGAAATTCGTCCAGGAACTCGTCACTTACGGCCAGGCACACCCGGATTTCCAGCCCATTTTGAAAAAATACGGAATTCCGCTGACGCTGCCCGCGGCCACCAATTCCGCGCCTAAGCCGTAACCGCCGCCAGCCGCGCGCCGCAGTTCGGACAGAAATTGGATTGGGGCGGACAACTGTTCCCGCAATTCGGGCAATTCACGTGCGCATTCTTGTGCCGCCGATGGATGATGAGATTCCGGGTGTACGGCAGCCAGGTGAAGGCGTAGGCAAAAATGAAAACCGAATCCCGCTGGTGAATGGAGTAACAAAGAAACGTCAGCGACCCGACGAGGCTCAACCACCAGAATGCCTGCGGCACCACCACCCGCTTCTTTTTCTCGGTGACATACCATTGCACCAAAAAGCGCGAGGAAAAAACGAAGTTGCCCAGCCAGCCGACAACTTTCCAAACGCTCCAATCAATGCCGAGCAGTTTGCCATTGTGCCAGATGAGGTCATTCCAGAGGAAATGGGCCAGCCAATCCATAATACGCGCAGCTTAAACCATCACGCCCAAATCGAAAGCGCAAAGAGCGGCGTCTCACCCCTCGTGGGGGAGGGACGGCGTGCCGCCGTCCCAAATGCAAATCAGGGACGCCGACACGGCGTCCCTCCCGTCATCCACCCGCGACAATTTTGACAATCTCCAGTCGGTCACCGGCCTTGAGCGTGCGTTTGGAAAATTCCGAGGGCGCGACCGCCTCGCCGTTGTGTTCCACCACCACGCTGCGCGGCAGGAGCTTCTGCGCGACAAGAAATTCCTCCACCGAGCACGGCAGTTTCGCCTCGATTGACTTTCCGTTGGCGATGACAGTCTTTGAATTCATCATGGTTCAAAAACATCCAACAACCAACACCTGCCGCGACGGTGCGCGAGCGCGGCGGGTCGAACATTCAACATCCAATTTTTCACGCCGGCCTTTGATTGGTTGTTGGGTCCCGCTTTGCGGGATTCGATGTTGAATGTTTTCCAATTTACGCCGTCAGCGCCGCATCCCAATCTTTCCAGACCGGTTCGTAGCCGAGCTTGCGGATCAATTCCGCGACTTCCTGCGGCGGGCGGGCGTCGGCAATGTCAAATTGCCCCGTTGCGTTTGTCGCTTGGTTTTGGTGGGGCGAGGCTACTGACGAGCCGCCATTTTGTTTGGTTGCATCGGCTCGCGAGGACGCTCGCCCCACCGTCGCCCATTCACTGGCGCCCAGATCCACGATGCGTCCGCGAACGGTCTGATGCAATTTTTCCCGGCCCGCGCCGGTGTAACCGCCCGGTTCGGTGTGGCTGCCCGCGCTCATCAGCGTGATACCCAGCGGAATCAGTCCGTCACGCAACTTTGACGGTTCGCGCGTTGAAAGCACCAGACCGGCATCGGGGAACATGATGCGGAAGGCACAGACGAGTTGGGCCAGGTCACGGTCACTCATGTGGGTCAGCGGCTGGAATTCGCCGGCGCACGGCCGCAACCGCGGCAGCGAAATGGTCAATTGTGCCTTCCAGCAATTCCGCAGCAAATAATCCGCATGCGCAGCGACGCTGATGGCCTCGTACCGCCAGTCCGCCAGTCCGTAAAGCGGGCTGATGCCGAGCCGCCGGAAGCCCGCGGCGTAGGCGCGTTCCGGTGTTTCCAGCCGCCAGTCGAAATTTCGTTTCGGCCCGGCGGTGTGCATTTGCGCGTAAACGTCGCGGTCGTAGGTTTCCTGGTAAACCACCAGGCCGTCTGCGCCGGCCGCGACGAGCGGACGGTAATCCGCCGTCTCCAGCGGTCCGACCTCCAGTGACACGCTGGGAATATCCTCATGCAATGCGCGAACGCAATTTTCGAGATAGGCCACCGGGACAAATTTCGGGTGCTCACCCGCTACGAGCAGGACGTTGCGGAAGCCCTGTTCCTTAAGCGCCCCGGCCTCGCGTTTAACCTCGTCCAGCGACAGGGTGACGCGCAGGATCGGATTGTCGCGTGAAAAGCCGCAATATTGGCAGTTGTTGATGCATTCATTGGAAAGATACAACGGCGCGAACAGGCGAATGACTTTGCCGAAACGCTGCTGGGTCATTTGGTGCGAACACCGCGAAAGCTCTTCAAGCGATTCCGCCGCCGCCGGGGAAATCAAATGCGCAAAATCCATCAGCGACAACCTGGGTTTGGCCCGGCTCTCCCGCACGGCCGCTGCACCGGCCGTCCGCGATTTTCGCACCAGCGACGGCACGGGCAGGGAATTGAATTCAGCGACAAAACTCATGATGCCATCATAACAAACCGGTGGGGAATGTCGAGTTGGGGAAAGAGTATGGGGTCCGGGTATGCAAAGGGTTGAGACATTTGATTCCGGGCTGTGTCTCAAATTTTCAGAATTGTTCGGGAATGGGATATTTTGTGCCATCTGCAAGAACGCCGGGGGCTGATCCGATCTGCCAATAAATGAGCGTCGCTGTATTGTTATAATGAAAACCTGGCAAAGCTGGTTTTCATTTTGAAACATTTCCTTCCCGAGAAACGCAAAGCGGATCGGGCATGAAAATTGCCACAATCCGAAGAAACTTTGCGTTGTGAACGACGTTTCCCCAAAAAGCAACAATAGAAACAAAAGTCAGGCGCTTCACACCCCGCCCTTCGCGGGTGTTTGGGCGCGGATCGGGCTGTTGTTTGGCGCACTTGTTTTAATCAAGATTGTGTTGTTGCTGACTTATCGAAGGAATCTTTTTGAAACTCATTGGCGGGCGGTTTCAACGGCATCGGATCACATCAGCGAAATAGCGTTTTATTTTTTTGCATTGTTGGTTGGATTCAATTTGTGGGTATTAGGCCGGCGCTGCGCCGTTGCTGGCATTGGAACCATGCGGATGGCCAATTTTTGTGTGTTGGGACTGGGCTTGGCATTCATCTGCTTGATGTTTCATGCCGGGGATAAAAATTATTTATCCCCTTTGATGAACGGAGTTTTGACCTGGAAAAACATAGGCTGGTATATGGCCATGAATTGCTGCTTCCAGCCGCCTTATTTGGCCGCATGGATACTGGCTTATATATCCGGATATTATTTCCTGGCGCGCACCGGGAGAGAACGCTGGATGTTGGGGGTCACCGCGATCGGCGCGACAGCCTATACGATATTCTGCTTGCACGATTTGATGGCTAATCGCAACGCCCTGATTGCCATTGATTGTCTGGGCATCGCGTCGTTGGTTGCGAGCCTGACCGCCGGCCAGCGCGCTCTGCGCCTGTTTTGGGTTTGTTTGCCTCTCCTGGGAATGGGTTTTTTTTACTCGCTGTTCATTCCGTCCGACAGGATGCTGCGCCATCCGGACCCTGAATTTGTCGTGCTCGCGGCAGGCAGCCTTGTTCTTTTCGTGGGCGCGACGTTGCTGGTGTGGCGCAGCGGCGGTTACGGGGCCTGGTCATGGGGATTGCCGTTTGCCTTTTCATCGTTCCTGATTCTGGTCAACACCAACTACGTCCTCGCCGTAAATTACACTCATCTTTTGAGCCTGGGTCTGGCATTGCCGCGTTATTTTCTTGGCGAATTCGCCGTGGCGTCAGCGTTGTTTGCCCTGGCTTATGCTTATCGGATGTTGTTGCCCAAGGATTCGTTATGGTGGCTGGACACGATCAACCTGGTTCTGATCGCGCTGGCCTTGGCCGACCTGCTGCTTTCGCGAATCATGGGCGTGCGGCTTGACTGGCAGCTTTTGGAATTCGGCGCCAGTCCGACCATGATGTGGCGTCTGTCACAACCGTATTTGCCGATGTTTTTGGGAACGTTGGCCGGATTGATGGCAATTTATGCGTTGGGCTTTGGCATCCTCCAAAAATGGTGTGGACGAATTATCGAAACGGGAAAGACACCAGCCGGAACGGGCGGGGTGTTTGCTTTGATTGCCTTTATCCTCCTGGGCATCGCCGGCTGGGGTTTTGCCAGCCAAGACAAAGTTGAAGAGCAAACGACCACCTTGTTGGTGGACACCAGTCCGCTTTGGCGGAAGACTGTGGAACAGCCCATGAGCGGTGAACAGTTCATGGCAGCGGCGCGGCAGCTTGATATTCGTTTGTTAGCCACACCGGCGGCCATTCCTGAATCCGAAACGACGCCGCGTAATTTTAACGTGGTATTGATTTTTCAGGAATCGTCCTATAACAGGTATTTGTCCCTGTTTGACGGCACTAATGACACCGAACCGTTGCTCTCCCGATACCGGGACCGCATGGAAGTGTTTCCCAACTTTTTTTCCAATTTCGCTGGTTCCATTTATGCCCGCTTTGCCACTTTTACGGGACTTTATCCGGTGGAGGATCATAAAAAGTTCACACAACGACGGGTTCCGGTAAAAAGCATCTTTGAGATTTTGCATGACCATGGTTACAACTGCTCATTCTTCGACTCATGCTACTTCGACTACGATGATGAGCGGGATTTACTCAACGGACGCGAGCTTGATGAAATGTATGATGCGGACACGATGCCGGTTCCGCGAAAATTGCCGCCGGTTTCGTGGGGTTTACGCGAGGAGGAAACGCTGGCGGCCATGCAGGATCAAATCAAGCAGTATGCCGCGGGCAAAAAAAAGTTTTTTTTAACCTACGCTCCGGTAGCTCCGCACAATCCCTTTGATGCCCTGCCAGACCGATTCCGTAAACGCCAACTGGAGCACATCGGGGATTTTACACCGATTTACCTCAACTCCTTGAATTACATGGATTGGATTGTATCATCGCTCATTGACCAATTGAAAGCCTCCGGCCTGCTGGATAAGACATTGATTGTTATCACAGACGATCACGGTGAGATGCTCGGCGAAAATGGCGGCCCGATTGGTCATGGCTGGGCAGTGACGCCGACGCTGGTGAACATCCCCTTGATCATCATGGACCCGGCCAAACCCGGTTACGCCGTCAACGACACCATCGGTTCACAGGTGGACGTGCTGCCGACGATTCTTGACCGGTTGCACATTCCACTTCCCAGCGGCCAGATTTATGAAGGAACTTCCCTTGATTCGCCCGACCCCGATCTGGGACGGTTGATTTATCTTAGTTCCTTCCAGCAATATGCGCTTGTTCAAGATCATGAATTGGTCTGTGGCGAACGGGCAAACGGAAGTCCAAAAATTCCTGGCGCTTCCTACGGGTTGACCAATCAAGGCGCACGCACCTTTTTCACTCGAACCAATACACCGGATTTCGCCCTGCCTTCGATCTCCCAATTTGACCAATTTCAGGAGAATTTTCTCGCCCATTACGCGTATTATTGCCGGTTGCTGCAATGACCCACACCCGGTTCGAGTGAACGCAATATCAGAATTGGCTGTCTTTTGATTAAGACCGGAATGGCAGGGAAGGGTCAACGTGGCGGGAGAGGTGTCTCGAATCGTTACAGGATGCCCCAAGGATCCAAGGCATTCGGGGGAATGCGATGGATGATTACGGACAACGGGGTAACCGAGTTATACCGGAATTGCCAGGTTACGGTTATTTTGGCTCAATTCCTGCCGGGATGGAAACCAAGCAGCCAAAGCGGTGTTTCAATTGTTGGCATCAAGGCTGCTATTTTTAAACACAAAGCGGTTGCGACAGGCAATCAGTGAACAAAACCGAAATCATAGTAACCCGCCTGTTGCGCGTTCACACCGCCAAGCAGAAAGAAAAGTAGTATGAAAATGAAAACCTCCCGCAAAGCGGGTTTCACACTGGTGGAAATTATGATTGTGGTGGCCATTATCGGCCTCCTGGCCGCAATCGCGATTCCCAACTTCCTGAGGGCGCGTTCGACTTCGCAGCAGAACGCGTGCATTAACAACCTCCGTCAGATTGACGGCGCCATCCAGCAATGGGCTCTGGAAAAAGGCAAAGGCCCGAGCGACGCAGTGGTCGGCACTGATATCCAGCCTTACATGGGCCGTGGTACTGCCGGCGTGTTGCCATGGTGCCCGCTGGATTCGACGAAAACGTTCGCTGCCAGCTACACGATTGTCGACCCCTCGACCGTGCCAGTGTGCATAAAGTTGCCCAACGGTGATGTTAATAACGACTACAAGCATCAGATGCCAGTCGGCAACTAAAACCATTTGCTGAACAGCACAAATTCACAAGGCCTGAAGTTTCCACTTCAGGCCTTTTTAATTTTCAGGTTGCGTGGAAACTCCGGGAAAAGAATATAACTGCAGATTTGTTGTGATGGCTCACGGTTGGCACGCCGCGTTCACGATCCCCCTTCCCAACCACACTACAACTTCCTGATTCCGTCTTTTCGGGCTGACGTTTCCCACGACGCTTGGTATGCAGTGCGTCGTGATCCGCTTATGATACATCAACGCTGGCTGCGCATCATCCCGGTCGCGCTCATCATGTACACCATCTCGTACGTGGACCGCACCAACATCTCCCTGGCACTGGACCCGAAGATTTCCAGTATGATGCGGGACCTGTTGATGGACGACCGGATGAAGGGATGGGCAGCGGGCATTTTTTTCCTGGGTTACTTTTCATTGCAAGTTTCGGGCGGCCATCTGGCCAATCGCTGGAGCGCGAAAAAACTGGTCAGCCTTTGCCTCATTTTTTGGGGCGCCTGCGCCGTGGGTTGCGGCTTGGCAACAACATTCCGCCAATTTGACATAATGCGGTTCTGTCTGGGTATGGCCGAGAGCAGCGTTTATCCCGCCATGATCGTTTTGCTGGCGCATTGGTTTCCGCGCCGGGAACGGGCGCGGGCCAATGCGCTTTGGAATCTCTGCCAACCGCTGGCGGTGGTGGCGTCCGCGCCATTCACCGGCTGGTTGCTGGGCGCGTATGGCTGGCAAACCATGCTCATCCTGGAAGGCACACTGCCCTTCCTCTGGCTGCCCATCTGGTGGTTTTTCATCAGCGATCATCCGCGTGAGGCAAAATGGATTTCATCGGCAGAACGGGAATTTCTGGAAACGACCCTGGAACGGGAAGCCGCGGAGCTGGAGCCAGTGAAACCCGTGCCGTTCTGGGAGCGGTTCATGAGATGGGAAATCCTCGTGATGATTGTCATGAATTTCATCCACAATTCCCAGGCCTACGGTTGCATGACCTTTTTCACCGAAGGTTTGAAGCACAAACAGTTCAGTCCCCTGCAATATGGCTTCCTGTTCGCTGTGCCTTACGCCGTCACCGCCGTCATCATGGTGCTCAATTCCTGGCATTCGGATAAAACCCAGGAACGCCGTGGGCACGTCGCGCTGGTTTATACGCTTAGCGGCGCCAGCCTGATTGCGAGCGTGTTATCCCAGCAACATTTCTGGCTTTCCTACGCGTTTATGTGTCTGGCCATTCCCGGGCCGTACGCCGCTCTGGCACCGTTCTGGGCCATTCCCACCGAAACCCTGCCGCGCAATGTGATGGGGCCGGTCATTGGACTGGTCAATGCCATCGGGAACATCGGCGGATTTGCCGGCCCCTTCATCGTCGGCTGGCTTGAAATGCGATATCACAGCACGGCCATTCCCTTCAACGGACTTGGTGTGGCAATGCTGGTCGCCGCCGCGCTGGCCCTTCTGCTGCCGAAAGCTGTCCGGCAGATTCAATCGCCCATGCCCAAAGCCTGAATCAGGGCCGTCACGATTTCATCGGGGGATTGTTCGCAACTGAAAGTCAAGGCATCCGACGGCGGCTCCAGCGTCGCCAACTGGCTGTCCAACAGTGTTGCGGGCATAAAATGGTTCCGCCTCGCCTTTAACCGTTCTTCAAGAAGAGCCCGTGGGCCGGTGAGATGCACAAATTTGACGCGCGGATCGCCCCCTTGGAGCAAATCGCGGTAGGCCGCCTTCAAGGCCGAGCAGGCAATCACCGTAAACGTGCCCTCGTGGAGAGCGCGCGTGATGATTTCCCTCAGGGTTCGGAGCCATTTCTTACGGTCAACATCCGTCAACGGAACGCCGCGGCGCATCTTCTCGATGTTTTCCCGCGGATGAAACTCGTCGCCTTCGAAAAAAACCGCACCGGTCTTTTTCGCAAACAACGTTCCCACCGTCGTTTTGCCGCTCCCGGACACGCCCATGAAAATCAGAACGAGCGGACGGTGACTGGCTGGCTTCATCGTATCACCGGCATTTCCTCACATGATCTTCAACTTCGGCAAATCCTGCGAGTCCACCAGCCCGACCGGCTCGCGTTTCGCGTTCACCACAATCAAATCGTCAATGTTCCGTTCGTTGAAAATTTTCAGCGCCTCGACGGCGAGTGCGTTCTCACCGATGCAAATCGGTTGGCGCGTCATCACCTTTTTCAACGGTTGCGCGAGCAGGTTTTCGCTCGTCGCCATGCATCGGCGGAAATCGCCGTCGGTGAACACGCCGGTGAGCTTTCCGCGCGCATTCACCACGCTCAGGCTGCCGGACCTGGCGTGGGTCATCACCAGCAGGGCATCCCGGACCGGCAGATTTTCGTCCGCCACCGCATTGCGGTCGCCCGCGCGCATGATGTCGGCGACGCGCCAGAGCATGGCACGGCCAATCGCGCCGCTGGGATGCAGCCGCGCGAAATCGCGTTGCTTGAATCCGCGCGCCTGCAACACCGCCATCGCCAGGGCGTCGCCCATCACGAGCATCGCCGTGGTGCTGGCCGTGGGCGCCAGATTGAACGGACATGCTTCCCGGGGAACCTTCACGTTCAGCACTACGTCGCTATGCCGCGCCAGCGCGGATTTCAGGCCGCCGGTGAGGGTAATGATTTTGACGGAAAACCGTTTCAAGGCCGGCAGCAGATTCAGCAATTCCTCCGACTCGCCGGAATAGCTCAAGGCCAGGATCACGTCGCCGTCATTGACGAGGCCGACGTCGCCGTGCAGGGCGTCCACGCTGTTGAGGACCACGCTGGTCGAGCCGGTGCTGGTGAGCGTGGCGGAAATTTTATGGCCGACGTTGCCGGATTTGCCGATGCCGACGACGACGATTTTGCCGCGTTGCGCGAGTGCGTTGGCCATCGTTTCCACCGCATGGCCAAACGCGTCGTCGAGTTGGGCGCGCACAGCTTTGAGCGCGGCGACTTCAATGTTGAAAACGTTGCGGGCCTGGGCCAGAGGGTTCATCGCCGTGAGAATGCGGCGAATGTCCATTGATTTCAACCCCGAACCGCCGGCTGTCGCCGCGCGCGGGCGGTTTGTTCCGCGCTACTTCGTCTGCGCGAAGAGCATGAAAACGCGCGGGCCGCGGGGAGTGGCCAGCGCATATTGCGCTTCCTGCGCATTGCGCGGCACCGCCAGACCGTCGCAATGCTTGTCGCGGACCGGCTCGCCGTCCGCCAGCAGCATGTAATGGTGCGTGCGGTGGCCCGCCAGCTGATCCAGCGTGACCTGCCAGCCGCCTCGCACCCGATCGTGAACCAGCGGCACCTTCTCCCAGTTCGTGAAGGTGCCGACGATTTCCACCGCGGCCGGCTCCTGTTTCTGGCCGTCCGGCAGGTGCCAGCGGAAGATTTTGGTGAAGGTTTGTTTGCGTTCCACCGGACCAGGCACCAGTCCGTTTGCGCCGGCCAGACTCTTTGATACACCCGTTGGGATTTTCTGCGTCCGTTTGTGCCCGGAAACATTCAACATATCTTGCAACATACACGTCTTTGAAACTTCCACAATATAGGAGGACCGTTCACGATTCAAGTTCCCGTTTTTTTTGGTAGTTTCCTGATTTGTCTCCGGAGCGCGGGCTTCAGCCCGCTTCAACGCATCAATGCAATGGACGCTGAAGCGGCATAAATGCCGCGCTCCTTAAATTAGGACACTACCTTTTTTTGGGCTGGCGCATTTTTCTGGCCACGGTGGCGGAAATTCTGTAGTCAGTGCCTGATTCAGCCCCAATCAAATAAAATGAACATTACGAAATTGGCATTCAAAATCCCTCACCGCTTTTTTCTCCTGCTGGTACCGGCCCTGTTGGCCGCAAATGTTGGCATCGCGCGCGCCCAGGAACGCCCGTTGTACCTCGACGACCGGCAGCCGGTTGAAACACGGGTGAACGACCTGCTCCCGCGCCTCTCGTTGGAGGAAAAAATTTCGCTCGTCCATGCCAATGCCAATTTCGCGACCGCCGGCGTTCCGCGGCTTGGCATTCCCGAATTGGTCATGGACGACGGCCCGCTCGGCGTGCGTGAAGAAGTGGATGATCATTTTCATGCCCTGGGCCATGTGGATGATTTTGCCACCGCCCTGCCCGGCGCGCTCGGCCTGGCGGCAACGTGGGATACCAACACAGCCAGGGCTTTCGGCACAGTCATCGGCCAGGAAGCCGTGCAACGCGGCAAGGACATCATGCTCGGGCCGGCGGTGAACATCCAACGCACGCCGTTGTGCGGCCGCAATTTTGAATACATGGGCGAAGACCCGTTCCTCACCTCGCGCATGGCCGTCAATTATATCGAAGGCGAGCAGGCCCAGGGTGTTTCCTCCTGCATCAAACACTTCGCCGCGAACAACCAGGAGTTTGAGCGGGGTTCCATCAACGAAATCATTGACGAACGCACGTTGCGCGAAATTTATCTGCCGGCGTTTCGCGCCGCGGTGGAGGAGGCGCGCGTCCTGTGCCTCATGTCCGCCTACAACCAGATTAACGGCCAGTATTGCTCCGAAAACGCGCATCTGCTGAAAGACATTTTGAAGAATGACTGGGGCTTCCAAGGCCTCGTCATGTCCGACTGGGGCGCGGTGCATCACACGGATTTGACCGTGTTCAACGGCCTCGACATCGAAATGGGAACCCACCCGCCCTATGAAAGCAACTATCTGGCCGCGCCGTTTCTGGAAGGATTAAACAGCGGCCAATATCCCGTCTCCGCGCTCGACGCGATGGTGCGCCGGCATCTATACGTGATGTTCAAATTAAACCTGATTTATGACCCGTCCCGTCCGCCCGCCGCCAAACCCGAACCCACCACGCCGTTGAGCACAAAAGCCCATCAGGAAATAGCGCAGCAAATTGCCGAGGAAGCCTTCGTCCTGCTTAAAAATGAAAACTTTCTGCCGCTGGACGCCGCCCGCGTCAAGACCATCGCGGTCATCGGTGCCAACGCCACGGCCGAGTTCAGCCATTCGGGCGGCTCGGCAAACATCAAGGCGCCCTTCGAAATCACCGCGCTGGAGGGCATCAGTAATTATGTCGGTCGCAAGGCCAAAATCATTTATGCCCGGGGTTATTATCCGCCGGGAGGTCGCGGATTCGGCCGGCGCCCAACCGATGGCGCAAACGTGACCGACGAGGACCGCTCCGGCCTGATCACGGAAGCCGTGGCGGCGGCGAAGTCGGCCGACGTCGTGATTTATGTCGGCGGGTTGAATCGCAGGTTTGGTTTCGACAGTGAAGGCGGCGACCGCAAAGACATCAAACTGCCGGCCGGCCAGGACAAGCTGCTCGCGCAAATCGTCAGCGCCAATCCCCGGACCGTCGTGGTGCTCATCGGCGGTGGCGCGGTGGAGATGAATGATTCCTGGCTGTCGCGCGTGCCCGCCCTGCTTTATGCGTGGTATCCGGGCATCGAAGGCGGCAACGCCCTGGCGCGCGCTTTGTTTGGCGACGTGAACCCGTCCGGCAAACTGCCGTGCACCTTCCCGAAGCGCCTGGCCGACACTCCGGCGGCCGCCCTCAACGCGTATCCCGGTGAAAAAGGCACGGTCGTTTACAAGGAAGGCTTGCTCGTCGGTTACCGCTGGTATGACACGAAGGCCATTGAACCGCTGTTCCCCTTCGGCTACGGCCTCTCCTACACCCGCTTTGCGTACACGAACCTGAATCTCGTTCAAACCAGCGGCGCGACGGGGTTGCCCCTGACGGTTGAATTTGAAATTGCCAACACCGGCGGTCGCGCCGGCGCCGAAGTCGCCGAAATTTATGTGCAGCCCGTCAATCCCGGTGTGTTCCGGCCTGTCAAGGAATTGAAAGGGTTCGTGAAAGTGTTCCTGCAACCGGGAGAAAAACAGCCGGTCGCCGTCACCCTCGATAAAAACGCCTTTTCGTATTACGACGTCGGCACACGCTGTTGGGTCGCCGCCAAAGGCGAATACAAAATCCTCGTCGGCCGTTCCTCGCGCGACATCCCGCTCACCGGCGATTTTCATCTGGCGCAAACCATCTTCCAGCCGGAGCGCGTGTCGTCGGTGGTACCGCAGTCTGCGACGACGGCACTTGCGACTGGCATGTCGCTCCACTGAAACGCGTTGGCAATTTTATTTTCAACAAAACCACGCGTCTTGCTGTCAAATCTCCGTACTGAACAAAGGAGAACACGAAACATTGCATTTCTGACTATGAAAACAATCATATTGGGTTTGGCTTTGTTGGGCCTGGTCAATTCGGCTTTGGCCGTGGATCGGGTGCAATTGGATGACCGCATCCGCCTGTTGACCGGCAAGTTTGAGGCGTTACAGGTGCAACCGGACAAGCGTATACCGGCCGACATTTTGCGCAAGGCACAGGGCATCATCCTGTTGGATACCACCAAGGCGGGCTTTATGTTCGCCTTTCAAGGCGGCAATGGCCTGGCCATGGCCCGGGACAAGTGGGGAAACTGGAGCCCGACGGCGTTTCTCGTTGCCAATGAGGGCAGTTTCGGATTCCAGGCCGGCGGCGAACAGAATTTTCGCGTCATTCTGCTGATGGACAACGACACGGTGCGTCAGTTGATCAGTCCGGAGGCCGATATCGGTGCCGTAGCCCAAGGAACGGCCGGTGACAATTCCTCCGGCGTCGAAAACAGATTTAATCCGCCCCGGCAGTCCACGCTGGTGTTTTCGGCGCGCTCGGGCTTTTACGGCGGCGTGGCCTTTAAAAACGGCGCGCTGGCGCCTGCCAACAGCGACAATGAAATTTACTACGGCCGCTACGTGTCCATGAACGACATCCTGTTCGGTAAGAAACTGGAGGTGACGCCGGCTGCGGCCAATCTGGCCAAAGCTATCAAGCGCTACTCTGAAAAGTGATTCCCGCTTGCGGCGGGCCGTGGGAAAACCAGCCGTCAACTGCGGCTGGCGATGAACTGCTGGGTCAATTGATTGAACCGTTTGTTGTCGGCCCGGATGCGCGCCGAGAGGGTTCGGGCCGTCGCCCGTAGAAACGGCGTGGCCAGGGCGGGCGCTTCCCGCGTGAGCCGGTCAAACGCCACCACCGAAATCCGCAGCACGGTGCTGTCCACATTCGCGATCACATCCGCCGAGCGCGGTCCGTGGTCGAACAATGACATGTCCCCGAAAAAGTCTCCGGCGGTAAACGTGGCCAGGATGGTCTCGCGATCGCCCGTCATCGTCCGGGCGCGCAATTCCCCCGACAGCACCAAGTACATCGCGTCGCCCTGCTCGCCCTGCTTCACCACCGCCGACCATTGCGACACGCGCTGCAGTTCCATGAAGTCGAGCAGATGATCCAGTTGCGCGTCGTTCAAATCGGCGAGGATTTTAATCCGGCGCAGGGAACCGGGCGTGATGCCGGCGCGGGCGGTGGCGCCGGAAATGGCCTCGGTTGGCTGATTGAAAAGCTTTTTGAATTCGGGAACATCCCCGGCCTGCTGCCAGGCGCCGGTGCGCCGCGCAAAAATCCATGTGTCCGGCAGAACCCGCGCGTCCTTGATCCAGTCCGTCACCATCGCCAGCGCCACCGGACCGTAAGGGGCGTCGTCGATTCCCCAGATAAAAAAATCGTTGGCTACTTCTGAAATTTCTTCTTTCCCTTCCACGATGCCATCTTATCACCTTTGATAATCGTTTGAAAAGCAAAAACTGTTGCATCCGCGCGCTTTCCGAAACTGCTTTGAAATGAAGAGGTTGGATTGTTCGGTTTTGTCGCGGCGGTCTATGACCGGCGTCGTTTTCCTCTGTAGAAACCAAAATGCGGCGCTCACAGAGCGCCGCTACATCTATTTTGCAGGGCTCCTATTCCGCGTTCGGATAGGAGCCGAGGACTTTGATGAAATTGCAGTGCTCGCCGAGAAGCTCAATCGCCTTGGCCACCTTGCGGTCTTGCGCGTGCCCGTCGCAATCAATGAAGAAGAAATATTCCCACGCCTTCCGCTTGCTCGGACGCGATTCAATCTTCGTCATGTTGATTTTATACCGGCGGAAGGCCGCAATCGCCTCATGCAACGCGCCGGCCTTGTCGGCCACGCTGATAAGCAGGCTGGTGCGGTCATGGCCGGTGGGCGGACTGCATTGGCGGCCCAGCACGAGGAAACGCGTCGCGTTGGCGGCGTTGTCCTGAATGTCCTGTTCCAGCACGTCCAGGCCGTATTTTTCGGCGGCCAGAATTCCGGCAATCGCCGCCGCGTTCTTGTCCTTCGCCGCCAGTTCCGCCGACCGGGCGTTGGACGACGTCTCGATGAGTTCCACGCGCGGCAGATGATTCTGGATCCAGCCGCGGCATTGCGCGAGCGATTGCGGGTGCACGAACAGTTTTTTGATGCGCGCGCGCGTCCCCCCGGCCGCACCATCAGGCACTGCTGAATCGGCAGGACAATCTGCGAAACGATCTTCAAATCGCTGTCCACGAACATGTCGAGCGTGTGCGTGACGACGCCTTCGGTGGAATTTTCGACCGGCACCACGCCGTAATCCGCGCGGTTTTTGCTGACCTCGGTGAAAACGTCGGCGATGGTTTTCTGCGGCGAATAACGCAGGCTGGCGCCGAACTTGCGGATGGCCGCCTGATGCGTGAAGGTCGCCTCCGGGCCGAAATAGGCGATGATCATCGTCTTCTCGAGCGCCAGCGCGCTGGACATGATTTCGCGGTAGATGGCGCGCAATTGCTCGTCGGTCACCGGCCCCTGGTTCAACTGGCAGATGCGTTGCAGCACGGCGCGTTCGCGGTGCGGCGCGTAAATCTCCTCGCCGGCCTTGAGCTTCATGGCGCCGATGGCCAGCACGTGTTTCGTGCGCTCATTGAGCAGCCGGACGATGCTCGCGTCCAGCTTGTCAATCGCCTGGCGATGTTTGGGAATGTTCACAGCCCAGGAAGAATGCAGAATCAAACCGGAAGAATCAAATCTGTTTCGCTAGCTAAAATTCCCAACTCGGAAAGAACGATAGGATTTTTAACTGGCAAACAATTTGTTCGGAAATTCGCTCTGCCCAATTTTGAAATCCAATTCGCCGTTCGAGCCTTTGACCGAATACATCTCCCGCCTGTGCCGTGTTGCACTTATCCATTCGATTGGATCATGCTGGTTGTCGAGGATCTGCTTCAATTCTGCGTAGCTCAAACACACAACGCCATCATCGCCGCAAACCAGCACAAGAAATACCCTGTCAAAATTCGATTTCAATAGATCAATTTC
The DNA here is from genome assembly GCA_963708305.1 of uncultured bacterium. Taxonomy (GTDB): domain Bacteria; phylum Verrucomicrobiota; class Verrucomicrobiia; order Limisphaerales; family UBA11358; genus UBA11358. The sequence continues at coordinate 867,319 of CAVPSH010000001.1, forward strand.
TTCTTGGTGCTCCTTTGCGAAGGTAGCTGCGGTTAAAAATTCCGCTTTTTTGCGTCTTTGGGTTGTCAGTCTTGTCCTGAATCCAATTGGTGAGCCTGTTTATAATGGACGCATCTCGGCATCGCGCCTAGAGTCGTCACGAACACTATGAGTTTTCTCCAAAAACTGTTCGGGCCCAGCCGGGACGAAATCTGGAAACAGTTCGCCGCCGCCGTCGGCGGTAGTTTCAATCAAAGCGGCTTTTGGAACGGCAGCAAGGTGGAAGCCGCGCATGGCCAGTGGGTGGTCACGTTGGATACTTATACCGTGTCCAACGGCAAAACGTCCGTCACCTACACCCGGATGCGTGCGCCCTATGTGAACCCGGACGGTTTTCACTTCAACATCTATCGCCACGGCTTTTTCAGCAATCTCGGGAAAAAACTGGGGATGCAGGACGTCACCGTGGGCTATTCGCAGTTCGACGACGATTTCATCATCAAGGGCAATGACGAGTGGAAACTGCGCCGGCTCTTTGCCGATGAAAAAATCCGGGACCTGATCGCGGCCCAACCCGACATCCACTTTTCGGTCCGGGACGACGAGGAAAAAATCTGGGGTGGCCGGAATCTTCCGTCGGGCGTGAATGAACTTTATTTCCAGGTGGTGGGTGTCATCAAGGACATTGACCGGCTGAAACTGCTGTATGATTTGTTTTCGGAGACGCTGGATGAGCTTTGTCGCATGGGCTCGGCCAATGAAAACAATCCCGGCGTAAAACTCTAATTTCTGCGTTGTGCCTTCAGCGTATTTGAATCGGTGTGAATTCGTGAAATCTGTGTCAAAATCTTTGTGCCTTTTGTGCCTTTTTGCGGCTAAAGAAATCTGTGTTTATCCGTGGTTAAAACCTCTTTGTCTCCGCGTCTTGGCGGTGAAGAAAACCGTGTTCCTCGCGGTTCAAGACATGGCAGGCGGCTCAGTCCAGCTCTTTCAGGAGCAGTTCCATGTAAACCACGTCCAGCCAGTGGCCGAATTTGAAGCCAACTTGCTTGAGGTGACCCACTTCTTCAAATCGAAACTTCGCGTGCAAGGCCACGCTGGCGGGTTGGTCGGCGTCAATGCCTGCGATGATGGCGCGATGGCCGAGACTGCGTGCGCGGGTGATCAAGTCCTGCAGCAGCAACGAGCCGAGTCCGCGACGTTGCAATTGGTGATGGACGTACACTGAATTTTCCACGGTCCGCCGATAGGCCGAGCGCGCGTGATAGGCTGAGAGCGAACCCCAGCCGGCCACCTGCCCTTCCAATTCGGCGACGATGATCGGATGCCGGTCGCCGTGATGCTCGAACCATTGCCGTCGGCCTTCCAGCGGTTCGGGTTCTTCCTGATACGTGCACGTGGAGTGCAGCACATAGTGATTGTAAATATCGTTGATCGCGCCGAGGTCGGCGGGCGTGGCGGCGCGGATGGTGGCGGTTTGAGCGTGCATACGCGTGTTCGACGGATCGAGATTAGGCCGGACGCCGGTGCAGGACAACTGCGGAGTGTGGGCAAAGTTAGTCGTTGATCGGCAGTAGTCAGTCGGCTGGTCTCGTGTCAAAAATCCGCGTTCATCTGCGTAATCCGCGGTTAAGACCTTCGCGTCTTTGCGTCTCGGCGGTGAAAAGCTCGCATTCACTCGCCGGAGACGGTCACCACGACAGTGCGGCGGCGGGGTTTGATGTCGCATTCCAGATGAAAAATCTGTTGCCAGGTGCCCAACACCGGTTTCCCGCCGGCCACCGGCACGGTCAAGGACGGTCCCAGCAGCGTGGCCTGCAAATGTGAATGGCCGTTGCCGTCGTGCCAGGCCTGTTCGTGTCCGTAGTTGCGGCTGGGCGGCATGAGCTTGTCCAGCAGATCGGGCAGGTCTTCCATCAGTCCCGGTTCGAATTCGATGGCGCCGATGGCGCCGGTGCTGCCGACGTTGAACACGTGCGCCGTGCCCGTGCGCACGCCAGAGTCATGGATGATTTGCACCACGTCTGCCGTCAGGTCGTGCATCTGCCGGTGACCGCGCGTTTCCAGCAGGATTTGTTTTTGATAAACCATGCCCCTTTCTTGCGCGCAACGGTATCGGAACGCAAGTCAAAGCCTTGAAATCGCGAAATACGCCAAACACGCGAAAGGGAAACGGCGCGCACGGAGTGGCGCGCCCTACCAAATAACCCACTATCCGCTGGTTGCCGGGGTCTCCGGCGCTTCTTCTTTCTTCCCTTCTTTATTTCCTAACGCCAGCTGCTCCGGCGGAGTCGTAGCCAATCCCGGTTCGACCGTGACTGGCGCGGGTGGTTTCTGGACGACAATTTTCCGAAGTTCGTCCGCAGCAGGCAAATCTTCCAGACCGCTCAAACCAAAGTATTCGAGGAACAACAATGTGGTGCCGTAGGTTGGCGGGCGACCTACCACCTCGGCGCGGCCGACGGCCTCGACCAGACCGCGTTCCATGATGGTCTGCATGACGGCGTCCACGTTCACGCCGCGAATCTGTTCCACCTCGGCGCGTGTAATCGGCTGGCGATAGGCAATGATGGCCAGCGTTTCCAGCGCCGGTTGCGACAATCGCGGTGGCCGGATTTTCTGGCCGACCAGCGCCTTGAGCCACGGCGCATATTCGGGCTGGGAAACGAATTGCCACGCGCCCGCGACGCACGCCAGCCGGTAACTGCGCGCGGCGGTTTCGTGCTCGCCTGCCAATTGTTCCAGCGCGGCGGTCAATTCGCTGTCCTTGATTTTGGCGAGCGACTTGGCGGTGGCGTCGGCTTCCTCGGCTTCGGCGGCCGCGGCGAACACGTCGCGAAGTTCCTTTACGCTCAGCGGCTTTTGCGCGGAGAACAACAGCGATTCGAGAATGAATTTGAGTTCCATGATTAAACTTTAATGAGTGCCCATGCGGCAAATAAATTAACTATCCAAAACATCCATCCAGCCCAACGAAATACTAAAAAATAATTTCGCCATGATTGAGATGAAGCAAGTTTGGCAGCAGGCCATGTTACAATTTCGACAATTGGCAAAAGAACAATACTTAAAACCACTACTACAAAAATTTGTTTACCAAACAACGTAACAGACATTTGAGAAAGCGCGGAAACCATGACGAGCAGCCAAAATATAACCTGGATTCTAAATAGAACATGAGGGTTTTTCATGGCTGCGGATTTTCAGTTTGAGACAGGCTGGAAGCCTGTCCTACGTTCTCGACCGTTAGTGCCGGGTCGGAGACCGGCGTTCCGACAACCGGCGCGGCGTTTTCTACTCGGCGGATTTCGATTTCGCCGAATTCCTCGCCCTGGGCGCAGATAAGTTGTTTCAGCCGGATCAATTCCAGCAGCGCCAGAAAAGTGCAAACGACTTCCGACCGGCTGGCGGCGTTCTCAAACAGTTCGGCGAACCGCACAGAACCGCGTTCGGACAGCACTTTGAGAATGAACTCGATCTTTTCGCTGACAGTCCATTTGTCCTCAAAAATATCGCGGGCGTCGTCGCGCTTCTCAAAGCGCCGGAGGACGTTATTGACGGCGTTGAGCAGGTCGAAGATGGAAACGTCCGGTTTGGGCGGCGGCGCGGTGCTTTCAAATTCCAGCTTGCCCGGCAGCCGGGGGAAGACATTTTCCTGGCGGGCTTCCAGGGTCTGCAATTGGGTGGCGGCGTCCTTGAACTTCTTGTATTCGACGAGCTGCCGGATGAGTTCCCAGCGCGGGTCTTCGCCCTCCTCCTCGCCTTCGACGGCCACCTGCTGGTCCACCGGCAGCAATTCGCGGCTTTTGATGTACATGAGCGTCGAGGCCATGACGAGGAATTCGCCGGCAATCTCGAGGTCGAACTGCCGCATCAAATCAATATATTCGATGAACTGGGTGGCGAGCCTGGTGAGGTTGACCTGATAGATGTCCACTTCCTCCTTTTTGATGAGATAAAGGAGCAAATCGAGCGGTCCTTCAAAGACCTCGAACTGGACTTTATATTCCGCCATGTGCTGAATGAACCGTGAAAAATTCTAAGGCCGACGCAGGCGGTTGGCAACGCCGGAAGCAGGCGTTCGACGGCGGGAAAAACCCGCCAGGCCAAGAGTCGTTGAATTTTTGGCAAAATCCGGCGAGCCAATCGTCGTTGGCCGGCGGATGGTCAAGGTGTGACGAATCTGTCCTCGACCGCGAACGGTGAAAAAGAAAACGGCGCCCTGCCGCCGGTGGACGAAATGGTGCTGGTGGAATGCGAACATTTCCGGTGCCTGGCCTTTCGGGACAAACACGGCAAATGGCGGAGTCCGTTCAGCAAGATGGAACTGCCTAATGTCGTCCGCGTGATTGAATCCCATTCCCATTGACGTTCCATCCCAACGGCCTGCGTCCCGGCCGATTCTCCTCCGGATGCGACGTGAAGCTTTGTGGTGTCCTGATTTGAAATTCCCGGAACGCGACTGTGCGCGCAGCGTCAGCCGTAGCGCGTCGAAAATGCTGCGGCTGGCCTTCGACACAGCCGCGCTCCGCCAAATCAGGACACTATCCGACCCGTCCCGAACTTGACGCGCGGCCTTCGAAAAACTAAGCTCTACCTGCTGGCTGGTGGCCGTAGCTCAATGGTAGAGTCCAAGCTTGTGGAGCTTGTTGTTGCGGGTTCGAGTCCCGTCGACCACCCCACTTTTCGCCCGAGGCGAAAAATGTGTGACTTCAGGCAGGACCCCTCCGGTCCGGTCTCACTTCGCGCCGGCAGGCGCGGCGGGCCCGGTCAACGCGCGATACACTGCCGCCGCCATCAGCCTGGCACCGGCGGCATTGGGATGCACGGTGTCAGGAAACAGTTCCGCCTGCCCGCTCAACGCTGTGTAAAGGTCAATGACCGCGACATCGGATTCCTTGGCCACCCGCTTGATCATGGGAATCATTTCCACACGGATGGTTTTGTCGTTGATTCCCCAGCGGCCCGGATAATCCGGCGTCGGCAGGCAGATGAAAATCCTGGTCTGGGGATTCGCCTGGCGGAAGGCGACAATCATCTCCCCGTAGTCAGGGACGAAATTGGTTTTGTACTGCCAGTTGTTGATGGCTTTGTCCGCGTCCAGGCTGCCATCGCCGGGGTGCTTGCTGTCGTTCGCACCGAAATCAATGACGACCACGTCCGGTTTAAACGCCAGCACCCGGGTGTAGGCCGCTTGTTTCACATAGGGCCGGTCTCCCTGATGCAACAATGTGGCGCCGTTGACGCCAAAGTTGCGCACGTCCCAATTTGTCCCCAACCGGCCGCCCAGTTGCGCCGGATAGGAATTGGATTGCCGGTTGGAAATGCCAAAGCCCCAGGTAATGCTGTCGCCCACGCAGGCGACGCGAACCGGTGACGCGAGGGCGCTGACCAGAGAAGCCAGGGCGAGCAACCCGGCCAAACAGATTTGACGGATGATTTTAGAACGCTTCATATCGGAATTGTGTAACCGCATTTAAGCTGATTAATCAAGCCCCGTTTGCCAGGGTTTATGCTTGCGCTCGATAAACCAAAAAGCGCCGACCCTTTCAAAACACTCTGGCGCCGGTCAAAAAAAACATGGTAAAAGTCAAAAACCGCAGGAAGGGCGACTTCATTGTGCTTGGCATGGTTCTGCAAGTGTTTCATCCTGAAAGTCGGGTTGCGGCCTTGATGCGTTCTGTCGCAATCTGTTACCGGATCATTTTATGAAAACATCCACTCCCACCCTTGGCGTCATCATCGGCAATCGCGATTTCTTTCCCGATCAACTCATTACCGAAGCGCGGAAGGATATCGTCAGTCTTTTTCAACAACGCGGCATCAAGCCCATCTGGGTTTCGCCGGATGAAACCAAACTCGGCGGTATCGAGACGCACGCCGATGCGCGCAAATGCGCCGGTTTATTTAAACGTCACCGCGATGAGATTGACGGTGTGCTCGTGGTGCTGCCGAATTTCGGAGATGAAAAGGGCGTGGCCGACACGCTCAAAATGTCCGGTTTAAACGTGCCGGTTTTGGTTCAGGGTTATCCCGATGATTTAAAACGGCTCGACGTCGCGCGCCGGCGCGATGCGTACTGCGGAAAAATTTCCGTGTGCAACAACCTCGTTCAGGCTGGCATCAAATTTTCCGTCACCGACAAACACGTCGTGCGACCGGCCGACGATTCGTTCATCGCGGATCTCGACCGGTTTCTGGCGGTCTGCCGCGTGGTGAACGGCTTGCGCGGATTGCGGTTGGGCGCGGTGGGTGCGCGGCCGGGCGCGTTCAACACGGTTCGTTATTCCGAAAAAATTCTCGAACGCCACGGCATCAGCGTCACCACGGTGGACCTGTCGGAAATTTTGGGCCAGGCGGAAAAGCTGGCCGCGAACGAAAAATCCGTCGCCGCCAAGCTCGCGGAAATCAAATCCTACGCGCCGAGCCAGGGGGTTCCCGATAAACCGCTCGAGCAGATGGCCAAGATGGGCGTCGTGCTGAACGACTGGATGGCCGCCAACGCCCTCGATGCGACCGCCATTCAGTGCTGGACCTCCGTGCAGCAGAATTACGGCTGCAACATCTGCACGTTGATGAGCATGATGAGCGAGCGTTTCATGCCCAGCGCCTGCGAAGTGGATGTGACCGGCGCGCTCACGATGTACGCGATGCAGTTGGCCGGCAACACGCCCGCCGCCCTGGTGGATTGGAACAACAATTACGCGGACGATGACGACAAGTGCGTTCTTTTCCATTGCGGCAACTGGGCGAAAACATTCCTGCCGGACATCAAAATCGCCACGGCGCCGATCCTCGGCACAATCGTCGGCGAAGAAAACACCTACGGTGCGCTCGCGGGCCGCACGCCGGCCGGCCCGCTCACATACGGCCGGATTACCACGGCGGATGCGGAAGGAAAAATCCGTGCCTATGTCGGCGAAGGCGAACTCACCAACGATCCGCTCGAGACGTTCGGCACGCGCGCGGTTGCTCACGTGCCGAAATTGCAGAAGCTGATGCGATATGTCTGCCGGCAAGGTTTCGAGCATCACGTCGTGATGACGCAATCGAAGTCCGCAGGCATTCTGGCCGAGGCTTTCGGGAATTATCTCGGCTGGGAAATGTACGAGCACAAAAGTTAAACCCGATATCCGAATGACCGACCACGAACTCGAACTCAAATCCATCCAGCTCCGGCGCAGTTTGCTCCGGCACATTTATCATGCCGGCGCGGGCCACACCGGCGGCAGCCTTTCCTGCGTCGACATCCTGAACGTGCTCTACAACCGCATCCTCCGGGTTTCGCCGGAAACGTTTGGCGATCCCCACCGCGACCGTTACATCCAGAGCAAGGGCCACTCGGTCGAGGCACTTTATGCGGTGCTGGCTGACCGCGGCTTTTTCCCGGAATCGGAACTGGAAACCCTCTGCCGCTACCAGTCTCCCTTCGTCGGCCACCCGACCCGCAAAGTGCCGGGCATCGAAATGAACACCGGCGCGCTGGGCCACGGCTTGTCCATTTCCGTCGGCATGGCGTTGGCCGGGAAACTGGATGCCGCTCCTTACCGCGTCTTTACGCTGCTCGGCGACGGCGAGCTGGCCGAAGGATCAAACTGGGAAGCCGCGATGGCCGCCGCGCCATTACGAGCTCGACAATCTCACGGCCATCGTCGACCACAACACGCTCCAGATCACCGGCCGCACGCGCGATGTGTGCAGCAACGAGCCGCTCGACGAAAAATTCCGCGCCTTCGGTTGGGCGGTCCGTGACGGTGAACGGCCATCGATTTCGCCGAGCTTACCGAAGCATTGAGCAAACCGGCTGAAACCGGCAAGCCGACCTGTGTCATCGCCAACACTGTCAAAGGCCGGGGCGTGAGCTTCATGGAAGACGTGGTCAAGTGGCATCACGGCGTGCCGAGTGACGCGGATTTCGAGCGCGCCTTGAAGGAATTGGAAGCGGCCGGGAACCGGCTGAGGGAGGTCGCAGCATGAGCGCGCCGGCTCCTTCCCTGTTTTCACCCGCGGCAAAGGCAATGGCAGAAAAACTCGGCCTGAAAACAGGCCGCGCCAACCTCGATGAATTCGCCGCCACGTTGCTCGAGCTCGCGAAAGCCAACCGCAATATGGTTGCTGTCACCAGTGACTCGCGCGGTTCGGGAAAACTGGGTCCGTTTGGTGAGGCGCTGCCCAGGCAATTGATTGAGGTTGGCATCGCCGAACAAAACCTCGTCGGCATCACGGCCGGTCTGGCCGCAGCAGGCAAAAAGGCCTTTGGGGTTTCGCCGGCGTGTTTCCTGACGGCCCGTTCATTGGAGCAGATCAAGAACGACGTTTGTTATTCGGACGTTCCCGCCGTGCTGGTCGGCATCAGCGCCGGTGTCAGTTACGGTGCGCTCGGCAGCACGCACCATTCGCTGCACGACCTGGCGGCGTTGCGGGCGATTCACAACATCTCCATCATCGTTCCCGCGGACAATTTTGAAACCCGTGAAGCCATCCGCGCCGCCGCGCAAAGTGAGCAGCCGATGTTCATCCGATTCGGCAAGGCCGCAATGTATGGCCTGCACAAGCCGGATGCGAAATTCGAGACAGGAAAGGCGATTACGTTGCGCGAAGGCAAGGACGTGGCGTTCATTGCCACCGGTGAGACGGTGGTGCATTGCTTCCTTGCCGCGGCGAAACTGGCGGAACAGGGATTGAACTGCCGCGTTCTCAGCATGCACACGGTCAAACCACTGGATACCGAGGCGGTACTCCGCGCCGGTCGCGAGTGTCGCGCCATCGTAACCGTCGAGGAACACAGCGTTCACGGCGGTCTGGGCGAAGGCTGCGCGGCCGTGTTGCTGCAGGCCGGTGTGTCGGTGCGCTTCCGCATCGTGGGCATTCCCGACGAGGACACCGTGACCGGCGCGCAGGCGGACATCTTTCGGCACTACGGCATTTCGATGGAAGGCCTGGCCGAGAAAGCAATGAACCTGGTGAAAGGAAAATGAGCCTGGTGCTTGCCATTGACCAAAGCACCTCGGCCACCAAGGCGGTGCTGTTCGATGCGCAAGGCAAGGTGTTGGACCGTGCGGCGCGCGATCATCGGCAGATTTATCCGCAGCCCGGCTGGGTCGAACACGATGCCGAAGAAATCTGGCAGAATCTTTTGACGGCGGTCCGGGAGATCGCCGGCCGGAATCGTGACCGGCTGGCGCAACTCGCCGGGGTGAGCATCACCAACCAGCGCGAAACCATTCTCGCGTTCGACCGCGCCACCGGCCGGCCGCTGCACCACGCCATCGTCTGGCAATGCCGCCGCGGCGAACCCATTTGTCAAAATCTCCGCGAACCGGGACAAGAGCGGATGGTTCGCGGGAAAACCGGGTTGAAAATTGACACCTATTTTTCGGCGTCAAAAATCAAGTGGCTGGTCCGGGAAAAGCCGGACATCGCAGCCAAAATCAAGAACGGCGAGGCTGTTGTGGGGACCATGGATGCCTATCTGGTGCATCGGTTGACCAGTGGGAAGGTTTTCGCCACAGACCATACCAATGCCAGCCGGACCCTGTTATTTGACATCAACCGGTTGCGTTGGGATGAGCAGTTGTGCGGACTTTTTGACGTGCCGTTGAGCGCACTGCCGGAAGTCCGTGAAAGCGTGGCTCAATTTGGCGAGACCGACCTGGACGGCATCCTGCCCCGCCGCGTGCCCATTTGCGGCGTCATGGGCGATTCGCAGGCTTCGCTGTTTGCGCAACGCTGTTATCAGCCGGGCATGGTCAAGGCGACGTTCGGCACGGGCACGTCCGTGTTGCTGAACATTGGCGGCAAATTCCGCCTGTCGGAGCGCGGTGCGGTTTCAGCGCTGGCCTGGGTCTGGCGCGGGCAACCCACTTACGCCCTCGAAGGCATCATCAATTTTTCGGCGGCGACGATTTCCTGGTTGAAGGATCAGCTTCACCTGATTCAAAGTTCGTCCGAAGCGGAGCAACTGGCCACCGCCGTGCCGGACAACGGCGGAGTGTATCTGGTACCGGCCTTTTCGGGGTTGAGCGCGCCGTATTGGAAACCGGAGGCGCGCGCCGCCATCATCGGCATGACCGCCCACACGCGCCGGGAACACATCGCCCGCGCGGCAGAGGAAGCGATTGCGTATCAAATCCGTGACGTGCTGGAAATGATGCGGGCGGACGCGCCGATCAAACTGCAGAACCTGTACGCCGATGGCGGACCGACGCGCGACCAATTTCTCATGCAATTCACGGCGGATCTGGCGGAACTCGAACTGAACGTTTCGGAAGTCCCGGAATCTTCCGCCTGGGGCGCGGCGATGAGCGGGTTATTGGGGTTGGGAATCTGCGGTTCACTGGACGACCTGGCGGCATTGCCGCGTGACGTGCGGACCTATCAGCCGCGGATGGACTCTGCCCAGGCCAAACGGCTTCACGACGGCTGGCTGGCGGCGGTGAGACGGACACTTTAGCGTCGCCCCTTGGATTAAAGGCGTACTGGCGTTTTTCGTAAATGAATTGCCAGTTTTTATATCTTCCGTTTTTCGGATGTCCTTGTTTTGACTTCATCCAAACGTAATCATAACGCATGACCCTAAGGCGCTCGCTTGGTTCGTTGTCGGTTTTTCTGCTGTTGACGCCGGCGGCGGTTGGCATTGCCCGGGGCGAAAAGATTCCGCCGCCGGTATTATGGTTCGTGCAACCGGCGGCGCAATGGACCGACGCCCTGCCCGTCGGCAATGGCCGGATGGGAGCCATGATTTTCGGCGGCGTTCCGGACGAGCGTATCCAGTTCAACGAGGACACCCTCTGGAAAGGTTATCCACATGATTACGCCCGCGCTGGCGCTCATGATCATCTGGCTGACATCCGCCAGCTTTTATTCGAGGGGAAGACCAGGGACGTTACCGACATCGTCCGGAAATACTTTCTCAGCGATCCCGTCCGACAAAAAGCCTATCAGCCCTTCGGGGATTTGCATTTCCATTTCATCGGCTACACCAACGCCACTGACTACCGCCGCGAGTTGGACCTTGATTCCGCCATCGCCCAGGTCACCTATCGGGCCGACGGAGTAAATTACCGGCGCGACGTTTTCGCCAGCAATCCGGACCAGGTCATCGTCCTGCGTTTGACTGCCGACCAACCTGGCCACATCAGCTTCACGCTCAACATGGACAGTCCGCAAACCGATTCCCGGACCCGGGCCATCTCGCCGGACACATTGGCGCTGAACGGGCAGGTTGAAACCGGCGGGCTGCGCTTCGAATCGCGGGTGCGCGTGGTCGCGGATGGCGGCCAAACCGGCACCAACGGAAATACCCTTGCCGTCAGCAATGCCAATTCCGCCACCGTGCTTCTGGTGGCAGCCACCAGCTTCAAAAATTTCCAGGACATCAGTGGAAATCCCGATGCCCGATGCACAGACGACATGGCCGCGCTCGACCATCGAAGCTATGAATCGCTGCTGGCCAGTCACCTGGCCGATTATCGCAACCTTTTCCGTCGCGTAACTTTTAACCTCAGCCACACCGACCGGGCCGGGTTGCCGACGGACCAGCGTCTGGCGTCGGTGAAGACTTACGGTCTGGAGGGCGACCCGGCATTGGCTGCGCTGTATTTTCAATACGGCCGTTATCTGCTTATTTCCAGCAGCCGGCCCGGCGGGCAGCCGGCCAATCTGCAAGGCCTTTGGAACGAGGACCTCAATCCGCCGTGGGAATCCAAGTGGACGCTCAACATTAATTGCGAAATGAATTACTGGCCCGCCGAACTCGCCAACCTGGGCGAATGCGCCGGACCGCTGTTTAACATGATTGACGACCTGGTCATCAGCGGCGGTCGCACCGCCCGGGAGCAATACGGCTGCGGCGGCTGGGTCGTCCATCATAATACCGACCTTTGGCGCGGCACCGCGCCCATCAACAACATTGACGGCGTCTGGCCGACCGGCGGCGCGTGGCTGTGTTATCATCTGTGGGAACATTATCTCTTCACCGGCGACAAGAAATTCCTTGCCCGCGCCTACCCGGACATGAAATCAGCGTCGCAATTTTTTGTGGATGACCTGATCAAAGACCCGAAAACCGGCTGGCGGGTCACCTCGCCTTCTTATTCGCCTGAACAAGGAACCCTGTGTTATGGCCCAACGATGGATAACCAACTGATTCGCGCCTTGTTCAACAACACCATGGCTGCTGCCAAAATTTTGGGAACCGACAAAGAGTTTGCGGACAACCTGGTCAAAGTGCGCGATCAACTGCCGCCGAATCAAGTCGGCAAGCACGGCCAGTTACAGGAGTGGATTGATGACATTGACAAGCCGGGCAACAACCATCGCCATATGTCTCCGTTATGGGCGCTGTATCCGGGCGCAGACATCTCACCCGATAACCCCAAAATCTGGGATGCCGCCAAACTCCTGTTGAAATGGCGCGGCGACGGCAGTACCGGCTGGAGTTATGCGTGGCGCATCCCCTTGTGGGCACGCGTCGGTGATGCGGAGTTCGCCTGGCGGCAACTGGACCTGCTCTTCCAACGTCGAACCCTGCCCAATCTGTTTGACCTGTGCGGACCGTTTCAAATTGACGGCAACTTCGGCGCCACCGCCGGCATGATTGAAATGCTGCTGCAAAGCCAATGGACGGAAATGCACGACGGCCAGCCGGTGCGCATCGTCCAACTGCTGCCCGCGTTGCCGAGGGAATGGCCGACCGGCTCGATCTCCGGCATCTGCGCCCGCGACGGATTCGTGGTGGACCTGGCCTGGGAGGATGGCCGGTTGACGCGCGCAGTCATCCACTCGAAGCTTGGCCAGCCCTGCCGGTTGCGCTACGGCGGGCATGAAGTTGAACTCAAGACCGAGACCGGTAAAACCTACGCGTTCGACGGACAATTGAAATCAATCGCTCCATGAACCGCCGTCAGTTTTTCAAAACCGCCGCTGCCGGCGGCGTCGCCGGATGGTTTTCCTCCGGTGCCGGGTCGCGAGCCGCCGAAGCCGACAAAGTCGCAACGCCCGACAACACTCCGGCAGCGCCCGTCATTCCCCATTACCGCTACCCGATCGGCGTCTGTGACTGGATGATGCTCAAACGCCAGAAACCCGGCGCATTCCCGCTGGCCAGGGAAATCGGGGCCGACGGTGTGGAAGTGGACATGGGCAGTCTCGGCAAGCGTGAAACCTTCGAAAACCATCTTGCCGATCCCCGGTTACGCCGGCAGTTCCTTGACACGGCGCGCCAGCTTGGGCTTGAAATCTGTTCACTGGCCATGTCCGGTTTTTATGCCCAGTCCTTCGCCGAGCGCCCCACCGTGCCGCGCATGGTGCAGGACTGCATTGACACGATGACGGCGCTGAACGTGAAGATCGCATTCCTCCCGCTGGGCGTGCCGTGTGATCTGGTCAAACATCCTGAACTGCGCCCTGCGGTCGTGGCGCGGCTGAAGGCCATCGCGTCCAGCGCTGAGGCGGCGGGCGTCGTCATCGGCATCGAAACCGCGCTGGCTGCCGCCGGCGAGGTGAAGTTGCTGACCGACATCGGCTCGCCCGCCATCCGCAGTTATTTCAACTTTTCCAACGCGGTGCAAAACGGGCGCGACTTGATTGCCGAATTGCGCACGCTTGGCCGTAATCGCATTTGCCAGATTCATTGCACCGACCAGGACGGCGTCTGGCTCCAGGACGACCCCAGGATTGACATGCGGAAGGTCAAACAAACACTGGACGACATGGGCTGGCGCGGCTGGCTGGTCATCGAACGCTCGCGCAGCGCCAAAGATCCGCACAATGTCAAATGGAACTTCAGTGCCAACGCTGCGTATTTGAAATCCGTTTTTCAGGCGAAACCGCTTTTATGACCAAGTTCCCCCTGGCTCAGTTGGGAAAATTCCGGCTTGCCATGGCTGCGGGGCTTTGCGTGATCGCCATGGCCGTCAGTGCTGAGGCGAAGCTGCCCGCTCCGGAATACACCCAATGGCAAAGCCCGGTCACGAGGAAAGCCCTCGATTTGACCATTCTCAAACCTGAAGGTTTCCGCAGCGACAAACCGTTGCCGATGATCATTTATCTCGAAAACCTTGCCGCCCCGCGCATGGGCACCGACAACGATCGGGCGATCATTCGTGATTTCCGCGCCCAGGGATATCTGGTCGTAATTCTGAATTATGCCCGGAATCCACTCGCTCGCGTACCGTTTCTCAATGATGATTTGTACCAGTTGCGCGAAGATTTATTTCATGGCCGGTTCCTGCCTCGATTCGAAATTGATCCGGCGCATATTTTTATTGTACCTGCCGGCAGCCGCTTGTTGCGCGATGTGGTGTTCTACCACGACCCGAACCGGACATTGGGCATGGACATCATTTATCCGGCGCATCCGGCGAAACCGGTCGCGGCCATCATGGAGTTTTCCTGCGACAATCTGAACCGCATGGGCAACGCTTCACTGGCGATTTGCAGCGACACGATGCTTGACGCCGAAGCCACCGAAGGTTTTGCCGTCGCCATGGCGGACCACCCGGTGGCTCCACCCTACGAAGGGCTGGATCCGATGCCCGACTGCGCCTGGAAGATCAAAGCCGCGGTCCGTACCCTGCGGGTGGAAGGCGCAAAGCTGGGAATGAGCGGAAACATCGCGGTCGCCGGTTTTTCGCGCGGCAGCGGGATGGCATTGATGCTCGTCACCACCGAGGCTCTGAAGGAGTTCGAGGGCCACGGTGAAAACCAGGGGGCCAGCAGCGGGGTGCAGGGTGCCGTCATCATGTCGGGACGTTTCACCTATCTCGACCTGCTCCCCACCGACCACATGCTGCCGCGTTATGCCAGGGCCTGGGGCGACCGGGACACGCACCTTGATTTCTGGCGTCGCGAGGGTGCGCTTGATTATCTGGACCACACCACCATCCCGCTCTTTTTAAGCATCAATTGCGCTGAAAGCCCGGACGCACTCCACCAGATGGTCGTCCTGCGCAAACGTCTGGCAGAACTCGGCAACGACGAAATCTTCATGCTGGACCCCCAGCCGCGCGGCCACAAAGTCCCGTTGGCGCCGGATATTTTGGCCGCCCTGGACCGTTACTTCAAAAAGCGGTTATACTGACGCGGGGGTTTTCCGCCTATCCTTTCAAATGCTGCCGGAATTCGGTTGGCGACATGCCGGTATGGCGGCGGAAGAAATGGCTGAAATAAAATTCGCTCGAAAAACTCAGTTGCGCCGCGACATCCTTGACGGACAAACGCTTGTCAGCCAGCAAGAGACGCGCCTGATCCAAACGCGCCTTCTGGATATGTTGATGGATCGTTCCCTGCCCATCGTGCTGGAACAGCGCGCGCAGTCCCGAGTAACTGACCTTGCCGATGGAGGCGAGTTCTTTCGCCTTCCAGTCACGCAGGGGGTTGGCCGAGATGGCGTTGAGGACGCGCACCACCGGCGGAGACAGTTCCGCATGCGGTGAAGCCAGCAATTCCCGCGACATGAGCAGCCGTCCCAGCATCTCCGTAATCCGCAGGTGAACCTGCCACTCCCAGCCGGTGGGACGGCGGCGGACGAGACGGAGTAATTCACTTTGCATGCGGGTGGCCACCTGGAAATCGTCCACGGGAAACTCGGCATTTTCTTCGTCGTGGAACTCCTCATGCCAGAACTCCAGGCCCGGCCCGCCGAAACGGAACCCGGTAATGGTCAGATGCCGTCCCGGGGCGGGGACGTAGGTGCGCGGTTTGGCCATGTCCACCAGCCAGATTTTTTTGCCGCGCTTCAACTCAAAGCGGCTCGAGCGGTATTCCAGTTCGCCCGCGCCTGACTGCACCCAGAACAAATGCGCCCCCGGTTTTTCAAAACGTTCATGACGATCCGCCTGTACGATGCGGCGGGAACCGATGGAGAAAAGATGCCACAACAACCGTCGCGCAATGGGTGACGGGTCCACGAAAACAAGGTTGTCCGACGAACCGGATAGCATGGGCACAAGTCCCTTTCTACCAAACTGACCATTATCTTGTCCACTTTGCGGGCCAGACATAAGTTCCAGGTTTGATGGTTAATAATGTGGGTTTACTGCCTTCCACCGCCAGCGTTGCCACACCGGGGGCGAGTTCACGCTGAACCGTCAGCCGTGCCCAGCCCATGCACCGCACCAACTCCGCCGAGGTCGCACCGCCCTCGGCAAACACTTTGGCAATCCGCACCTGCCGCAACACCGACTCGGCAATCCGCACCACAAAGTGTGACAGCCCCCGCGCGATGACGAGGTCGCGCACCATGGGCAATCCCACATTCAGGATGACCCGCGGATGTGAATCAAATGCCGCCATGACCCGCTGGGTGATGGCTGCCGCAGCCGGGGCCGATAGTTCCGCTCCCCAAATCATTTCCTGCGGCAGGGAAAACACCGGTATTTTACACCGTCGCGCCACGTTTATAAATTTACGGGCCGATTCAGTGGACGTGCCGCAGACAAACAACTCGCGCCCCGGCGCTGGTTCCGGCAACAGGTCATTTCCGGCCCGCACCGGAAAGTGTTCCGTGTCCAGCAGCGCACCGAAAAATTCCGACCCGCCCGCCGGCAGCATCCCCGCTTTGGGATACGCAGCCCAATCCTGCACATCTTCCGGCGTTGCCGCTTCGCCGACCACGATGGTGTTGTCCGACAGCGTATGGTCACCGTTGGACATGCGGATCAAAAATTTCTCCGGCAGCTTCAGCAACCGCAACACCTGGGACGTGCGGCGTGGATATTCCGGGTCATGCGCGAACTCCGTTCGATGGATCAACTTGCCGCGTACAACATATTGGCCATCGCGGATCACGCGGCCCAGGGAGGGATTGGCGGGCAGCAGCAAGGCGCGGTTTAATTGGAGTTGTTTCATGGCCGCCTCTACTTCGGCGGTAACCTGCCCGCGCAGAACGGAATCCACCTTTTTGTAAATCCATTGCGCGCCGGCCTCGCATAACAACTTCGCCGCCGCCGCCGCGCGTTTCCCGGCTTCGTCCGGGGTGCACGACCGTGAATCGGTGTCCACGCAGACCACCTCCGCCCGGCCGCTCGGTTTGCCGCGTTGAACAATCTCCGCGCTCAAACCATGCCGCAATCCCACCGCGCCGATTTCGGCGGCGCCCGTCAAATCGTCTGCAATGACGCCAATCATGCTAAATTGCCATTTGCGATTCAGGGGATGCGCGGCAACCCCCATTCCGCGAGTCAATCCTGAATCGTGAACTCTGTTTTTTTTCCCGTGCCAGTTCCGCTGCCACACGAATGGCCGAAAACAAACTTGTTGGATCAGCCTTTCCCTGCCAGGCGATGTCAAAGGCCGTGCCGTGATCGACCGACGTACGGATGATCGGCAGGCCAAGGGTGATGTTTACCCCGGTGTCAAACGCCAGCATCTTGAAGGGAATGTGTCCCTGGTCATGATAAAGCGTGACGATGGCATCATATTTCCGACGCTGGGCCAGAGTGAACGCCGCATCCGGAACGAGGGGTCCCATCACGTCAATCCCCCGTCGGCAGGCCTGCGCCACCGCCGGCTCGACGAAATTTTCCTCCTCGTGATTACCGAACAGTCCATGCTCGCCGGCATGCGGGTTCAAGCCGCAGACGCCGAGGCGCGGCGCCCGGCGCAACATCCGGCACATTGCCTCCGCCGTCAGTTCAATAACATCCAAAATTCGTCGGGCGGAGAGCTTTTGGGGAACGTCGGCATAACCGATATGGGTGGTGACCATGCTGACGGTCAGCTTGTCCGAAGAAAGCATCATGCAACTGCGTCTCGATTTTGTGAGTGCGGAGAAGATTTCGGTGTGACCGGGAAATTTGACGCCGGCCAGATGCAACGATTCCTTGTGGATCGGTGCGGTGACGATGCCGTCAATTTTCCCGGTCTGGGCGGCCCGAATGGCGTTTTCAACGTAACGATAGCTGGCGCGGCCGCAGGCGGCGGAAATTTTTCCCGGCATGACCTCCGCCGCGTCAATCGCCGCACAATCCACAATGAGCGGCCGGGTGATGCGGGAGATATTTGCCAGTTCGGATACAGAAATCGTCCGGCATTTTACGAGCGGGGTGCCGGTTATCCGCCTCACTTGCTCCAGAACCGCCGCATCACCGAACAACACCGGCACGCTGTGCTCCAGTACGCCGGATTCGCGCAGAGCGCGCGAACAGATTTCCGGTCCGATGCCTGCCGGATCGCCCAACGTAAGGCCGAGAACAGGTTTGGCACTCATGTTTGTCCGTTCAACAAATGCAGCCGTTCCATTTCGTTGCGGAGCTTTTCCAGTTGCAGTTCCGTCAACGGCTTCAACGGCGGCAAAACGTGCGGCGTGCAGAGCCCGCGAAGGTGCAGCGCGCCTTTCAAAACGGAAAGCGATTCATTGAGCGTCCGGCCATTTTGATAAAGCGCGGTGACGGCATTCATACGCGAATAAGAAGTTTGGGCTGCGGACCAATCGCCGCTTCGGGCGGTGGCACAAAGGTTCCGGCACACGTCCGGAATCAAATTGCCGACGCTTGGAACAATTCCATCCGCGCCGAGACGCAAGCCGCTTTCCATCAGCGCGCCCACGCCCACGAACACTGAAAAATCAGGTTTGCCGCCGAGACGCCGGAGCAATTCCTCCAGCCGCTTCGGGTTATTCTCTGAATCCTTGATGCCGGCCAGCCGCGGATGTCCCGCCAGGTTTTCAATCACGTCCAGGGGAATGGAAACTTTCGTCGTCATCGGCATGTTGTAGAGCAGCAATGGCCCGTCCAATCCGTCCAAAAGAGCTTGAAACCACGGGCCCACATCCCCGGCGGGAATTGATACCGGCGGGCGCGACACAACCGCATCAACACCGGCCTGTAAATAGTCATTACCCGCTATGATTTCCCCGGGATGTGCATCACCAATGCCGGCAAAAACCCTGGCCCTGCCTTTCACGCGAGCGACCGTCCGCTCCACCAGCCGACGCCGATGGGGACGTGGAATGGCCGTGCCTTCGCCAGTCGTGCCCATGACGAATATCCCATCCACACCGCCCGCCAGCAGAGAGTCCACGAGCCGATCCACCGCCGGCTCATCCAGCCGGCCGTCCTCCATCACCGGTGTGATCATCGGCACCACGACGCCGCCATGTTTCAACCCCGTTTTCATTTAAAAAGTTGCTTCATAAATCCGGACCGCATCCGCCTCCGTCAACGGACGCAAATTGTTATTCAACAGGCGGGTCACCTGCATCGCAGACCTGGCCAGGGCGGGAATTGCGGTGCGCGGGACGTCCAATTCCGAAAGTTTTTGCGGCACGCCGCAATGGCGCGAAAGTGCACTCAAAAACTCCACGCCCTGTTCGGCGGTGGACAGGTTCGAACCGTTGCCGGCAACTCCCAGCGCCCGGGAAACTTCCGCGTAACGTCCCGGCGCGGCGGAAGAATTGAAGCGCAAAACGTGAGGCAGCAAAACCGCGTTGGACACGCCGTGCGCGACATGGAACCGTCCGCCCAGCGGATACGAAAGTGCATGCACGGCCGCCGTATTCACCGGACCGAGACACAACCCGCCATAAAGGCTGCCCAACGCCAGTGCGGCGCGGGCTTCAACGTCACCGCCGTTGCGTACGGCGCGGAGCAGGTTGGCGGAAATCAGTTTCATCCCTTGCAGCGCGCAGACATCCACGATGGGATGCGCGAATTTGTTGGCATAAGCTTCGATGCAATGGGTGAGCGCGTCGAACCCCGTGGCCGCGGTGACATCGGGCGGCACGGAAAGCGTGAGGAGCGGATCAATGAACGCGGCATCCGGAACAAGATGCGGGCTGACCACGCCTTTTTTCAGTTCCTCCGCCTCATCGAGCAAAATGGCGTTGGGCGAGACTTCCGCGCCCGTTCCGGCGGTAGTCGGCAGACAGACCAGCGGCAATTCGCGGCCTTCCAGCAAATTGATTCCAAACACTTCCCTCACGGTTTGCTTCCCGTCAGCGAGCGCGGCAGCCAGTTTGGCCGTGTCAATCACGCTGCCGCCGCCGATGCCGAGCACGCCATCCACTTTCTCCGCGCCCGCGACCTGCCGGATTGTCTCAAACCGGGAAAAAGTCGGCTCCGCATCCACCGCCGGCGCCGCCACCATGACCACGCCGGATTTTTCCAACGCGTCCGTCACGGCGCCGAGCAGCGGCAAAACCGGCGAACTGGACACCAGCAACACCCGTCGGCAACCGCGCTGCGCGAGAAATTCGGCGCATTGCGGCGCGCAGCCGTTGCCAAAGACGATGCGCGGCGGTTGCAGCAGCGTAATCGGGTTCATGAATTCGCCTCCGCCGGCGCCGGGGAAATGATTTTCCCCGCGCGCAACATTTTCCGTTTTTCCCGCCAGCCCTGAAATGTCCACTCGGCTCTCACGCTCGCGTCCGCCGGGAAGAACCAGCTCGCCGCGTAACCGATCACCAGCACAATAACGTGTGCGATGACCCCAATCATCACCTCCGGCCACGTGTAGTTCCAGCCGAGGTCGAGCATCTGGTTTTTGCCGCCCGTGAGCGTCGCCCACGCGGTGAAGGCGAGCGCGCAAATAATTCCAGTCCAAAGTCCCTGCCGGTTGGCCCGGCGGCTGAAAAACGCGAGCAGGAACATTCCCGCCAGGCCGGCGGAAACAATCGAGGTGGCCGCGTAGTAAAGCGCCAGCGCGCTCTCACCTTTGCGCGCGATAAACACGCCGACGCCGACGGCAATCGCGCCACAAACGGCCACGATGATTTTGCCGACGAACAACCGCTGTTGGTCCGTCGATTTCGGGCGCAGCCTGCGGTAGTAATCTTCCACGCCGACTGCGGAGAGGCAGTTCAGGTCGGACGACATCGTGGACATCGCCGCAGAAAACAGTGAAGCCATAAAAATCCCGGCGAGGCCGGCGGGAATTTTCGTCGTCAGAAAAAACGGGAACACGCGGTCGGCGATGACCTTGCCGTGGGCGTCAAGCAGTTGCGCCGGAAACATTTCGCCGGACAACTGGTAATACGCCCACAGCAAAGTGCCGATGAGCATGAACGCGGTCCACGCCGGCACGCACAAAATCGCGCCCAGCGCCACGCCTTTGAGCGCGTCGCGGTCGGATTTGGCGACGAGGTAGCGCTGCACGAGCGTCTGGTCGGCGGCATATTTTTGCAGATACCAGAACGCGCCGTAGAGCAGCATCACCCAGAAATTGCCGTTGGCCGAGAGGTCGAAATGAAAACTGCCGAGGCTCATCTTGTGTTTTTCCGACGCCAGTTGCAGCGCCGCGCCCATGCCGCCGGGCATGATGGAAACCAAAACGCCGATGACAACGAGAACGCCACAGAGCTTCACGATGCCTTGCAGCACTTCCGTCCAGATGACGGCCTCGAGTCCGCCAAAGAGTGTGTACAGAATCGTCACCAGACCCGCACCCATGATGACCTGGTATTTGTCCCAACCGGTCATGCTGCAGATCGCGGTGGTGATGGTGAACAGGACGAAACCCATTTTGGAAAAATGTCCCGCCGAGAACGCCAGCGCGCTGTAAGCCCGCGCGCCGTAGCCAAACCGTTTCTCAAAATATTCATACGCGCTCATGCCGACGGCCTGACGGAAGAACGCAATCAACGTCGTGCCGACGAACCAGCAACACCCCGACCGCCATGAAACCGGGCACCAGTTGGTTCCAGTCACCCTTGAATGCCGCGCCCGGATACGCGATGAAGGTGATGCTGCTGATGATGGTGGCAAAGACCGAAAGCCCCATCGCCCAATGCGGCACCGCCCGCCGCGCGACGAAATAGGCTTCCGTTGAAGTCTGCCGCCTCGCAAACCGCAGACCAATGGCCGCCACCGCAACGAAGTAGATGGCGATGACGATCAAATCCAATGGGCGCAGGGTATTCATGATTCAGCTAATAACCATGCCCTCTCGTGTCGATGTAGGTCAGCCAACTCACAAGGAACCCATTCACGAAATTACCGACATGTGTCAGTTTGCCATCTTCGCCCCATTGTTGAACCGCCCCGTCGGCAACCAGTCCGAAGAAACTCCGCTGCAAATCGCGCGCTTCGGGCTGCGTGTTCCAGGTGGATTCGACCCGCTTCCTCCCGTTCGGCCAGAACCGGCTCCAGACACTGTGATTATTTTTCAAATCGTGCGACCAGCTCCAGATTTTTTTCCCGGCCGGTGACCAGAACGTTTCCTCGCCGGCTTTGCGGCCGCTGGCATACGTCACTTCGTGTTGCTTCACTCCGTTCGCGTAAAAATCCATCTCCTGGCCGTCGAGCAAATAACGCCCATTCGGACAAATCCGCGCGCTCCATTGCGAGCGCAACCTTCCGTTCGCATAATTTTCCCGGTAGTGCCGGATGACGCCGCCACTGTCTTCCGGCGGTGTGTCACCCGCATTGGAAAAAATCCACGCTTCGTTCAACTCGTAATCCAAACACGGCTGCGTCTCGGTCGTCAAAATATGGATCACCCCATCGGGCGCCTGTCGCGCCGTGACGTAACCGAGTGTCCCGTTGGTGCCGCGGGCATGATTCGGCAATTGTACCGGCAGCGGCTTGATGTGCCAGAATGCGCCGTGGTTGGTGGAAATGGCGACGAAGCAGCCGTTGCCGAATTTCCAGCCGTCCGGCGGCAATTTATCCGCCTTGTTCAGAAATGCGTCGCTGACAAAAAACAAATTTCCGTCGGCGAGCTGGATGAGTGACGGCCGTTGCCCGCTGCCCAGCGGCGGGAACGGCGAGGCGACGCTTTTGCTCCAACTGGCGCCCCAATTGGTCGAGAAGTTTTCCGGCGACCAGCCGTTGACGCTGGAATTTTTCCCGCCGATGGAAAGCAGATCACCTTTGTCGTCCAAAGGCACAATCACCGAGTGCCGCCCGCCGGTGCGTCCGGCCATTTCCTGCCAGTGAACCCCATCATCGGTGCTGCGCCATAAAAAACTCGTTGCCTTGTCACCGTCCATCGCGAAATAGATTGCACCGTCGGGCGCGCGGAACGCACTGGTGATCGGTTGGGGTGTAAAATCAACTGCAGGTTCATCGAGCAGAGGCAATGATAATGTCCACGTCGCCCCATCGTCGGTGGACGTCGCGATTTTAAACGGAATCCACGGCGACTGGCCCCGTCCACCGCCGAAAAACCGGATTTTATGTCCGTCGCGCCAGAGCAGGCCCGATTGGTCGTTGAGGTCTTGGGAATCCAGAAACAGCTCAGGCATATCCCATTCCTCCGCCCCGTAACGCAATCGTGCCTGAACGAAAGTGGTCGTGGTGGCGCTCTCGCTTTCGCCCGGGGGTGTGCTGAACCAGACTGCCAATGCGTCACCATTAGGCAGAATCTCGAAGCCGGGCGAGTGATTGTGGGTGAAGACCGCCGGATCCATGCCCGTGAGGTCCGCGACATTGCTCGTTGCATTCTCCGGTGGAACGGGCAGCGCGAAGCGCACGGTAAAATAGGGAATTTTTGGGTTCGGTCCCTGCCATGCCGGGGCCGTGTCCTGTTTTACGGCCGATTGGCAAAATGGCAGTGGCGCGTGCTCCGATGTCAGAGATAATCCAATTTCATTTGTGCCGTCGGAGACGGCGGCGTTTGTGGCCAGGGTGAATCCCGCGGCACGAACCTTGAGCGATTCCGCCTCCGAATTGACCGGCGCCGATACGGCGAGGCAAAAACTCGCCGTCAGCGTTGACCACATTGCGCAGCACATTTTCGATGACAAAATCCCGCCCCGGTTCATATTCACCAGCGGTACAAAAACTTACCTTCAACGGGCATGATGTGTCATCCGAAAAGCGCCAAATAACTTGCCAAAATTGATAACTCATGGCAGAAAACCAACGGCACATCCTGAAACGCCCGGACGAGACGACTGGGTCAGTTCCTTTGCAAAGATGCTAATAACTCAGACTGTGAATGACCACCGTTGCGCTACCCAGACCGTCCGCTTGCGCCTGAACCGTGATTTTTCCCGGTTCGCCGGCTTTCCCGCGGAGGATCGCCAGACAAAGTCCGTTGAAGGCATTTCGCTCCTTTGATTGAAAGGATACGTGGCTGGTCGGGTCGCCGTTGCCGGTGGCCATAATTTCGCCGGGTCCTTCAATGCTGAATCGGATGGGGTTCATTGCGCGCGGCATCACCAAACCGTTTTTGTCTTCGATCGTGAGGGTAATAAACGATAAATCCTTTCCATCGGCGTGAATCTTCGCGCGGTCGGCTTTCAATGCCAGTTTGATCGCCGGGCCGGTGGTTTTTACGATATCCGTCGCCCATTTTTTGCCGTTCCGGCAGGCGATGACTTTGAGCGTGCCCGGTTCATAGACCACGTTGTCCCAGCGGAGCCGATACTCGTATCGGCCTTTTTGCTTTCGTCCCAGCGATTTGCCGTTGAGAAACAGCTCGGCTTCATCGCCGGAAGTATACACTTCCACCGGCGTGGTTTTTCCAGCGCGATCCGGCCAGTCCCAGTCCTGGGGCACGAGGTGCGCCATCGGGAAATCCGGCTGCCAGCGTGATTGATAGAGATAGAATCGGTCCTTTTTGAATCCGCAGAGGTCGAAGATACCGAAATACGAACTGCGCGACGGCACGGCGATTTTCCCGCCGGCCTGGAGCACCGCGTCCCATTTGGCTTGAATTGCGGGGTCGGTGAAAAGCAGCCGGTTGGTGGTGTCGTGGTCGTAAGGCGTTGGCTCGCCCAGATAATCAAAACCGCTCCAGACAAATTCGCCGGCTACGAACGGATTCTGATCCTGGGCCTTGAACTCCTCATCCGGCGGGTAACCCCACGGCGGTGCCGCCAGGTCATAGGAGGTCACCTGAAAATCGGCGCGACCCAGTTTCTGGTTATCGCTGACCGGAAAGAAATACTCACCGCGCGAACTGACACAGGAAACGGTTTCACTGCCAATCAGCGGCAGGCCTGGGTTGTTGGTCCGGAATTCAGCGTAATCCAGCGGCTTGTAGTTGAAACCGAAGACATCCACGACCTTTTGAAACCCGTTCGTGCTGGCGGCAACCGTATGGAGCGCCATGGTGACCGGGCGCGTTGGATCCTCAGCGTGTACGATGCCGGCGAGTTGTTGACCGGGTTTCCAGCCATCGGCGTCGTGCTGCTCGTAAACCTCGTTGCCGATGCTCCAGAGGATTATGCAGGGATGATTGCGATCACGGCGGATGAAAGCGCGCAGGTCTTTCTCATGCCATTCAGGAAAGAGCAGATGATAATCCCCTGGCCGTTTGGCGAGCGCCCAGCAGTCGAAGGCTTCGTCCATCACCAGAAAACCCATGCGGTCGCACAGATCGAGCAGTTCCGGCTCCGGTGGATTATGGCTGGTGCGGATGGCGTTGCAGCCCATTTCCCGCAGCAACTCAAGTTGGCGTTGGCGCGCGCGCAGGTTGAAGGCCGTACCGAGCGGGCCCAGGTCGCTGTGCAGACACACGCCGTGGATTTTGACGTGCTTCCCGTTCAGCAGAAAACCATTGGTTGCGGTGAACTGAATCGTGCGGATGCCAAAGAGTGTTTCATACCGGTCCAGGAGTTTGCCGGCCTGCTCCAATGAGGTAACCACAACGTACCGCCGGGGATCGTTGATGCTCCAGAGCTTTGGCTCTTTCACGACGATTTGTGCCGCACAGGTGCTGGTCTCGTGCGCCGCCAGACTCATCTCATCGGCGGCAAGGGACGCGATGGATTTTCCTTTCCGGCCATCACCCGTGAGTTCATAAATTTCGTTTTTTACCGACACCATGGCCGGATCGCCGGTTTCATTGACCACGTCCACTTGAATGTTCACGGTTGCCGCTGACGGGCTGACCTTGGGCGTGGTGACAGAGGTGCCCCAGTGGCTGACATGGACCGGTCCGGTCTTTACCAGCCAGACGTTGCGGTAAATGCCGGCGCCCGGATACCAGCGCGAGGCCTCCGGCGGCGTATCGAGCCGGATGGCGAGAACATTTTCGCCGCCAAACCGGATAAACGGCGTCAAATCGAGTCCGAACGAGGTGTAACCGTACGGCCAGCCGCCGACGAATTGGCCGTTCAACCAGACTTCCGAGCAGGACATGGCCCCATCCATATCGAGAAAGATTTCCCTGCCCGAATCCGCTGCCGATATATCAAAATGCTTTCGATACCAGACCGGCCCCCAGTATTTCAGCTTGGCCGTTTCGCCGGCGTATGTCTGCTTGAACGGCCCTGCAATCGCCCAGTCGTGGGGCAGGTTTACTGACTGCCAGCCGTGGTCATCAAAACCAGGCTGGATGCAGGCGACATCAGCGCCGGGATTCCCTGGCGGTCTGGCGGCGGGCGGATTGGTGGTGAATTCGGCGCCGGTGGCGACAATCCACGGTTTGAGACCGGGGTAGCTCAATTCATCCCCGATGCCGGCGGGGTCCCCTTTGGTGAAGTGCCAGTGATCATTCAACGCGATTCGTTCGCGCGGCGGGGAATCAGCCTCAGCCGGGCAAGGTCCCAAAAGCCCGAGCAGAATCAAAATGCCGAGGCTTGTTTGGGCCGGACGAAATCCTGACATGCCCCCCAGCGTAATCGGGCGCTCGCGCCGGGGCAAACCAGTTCGGTTTTTGGCAGTGTCCTGATTTGAAATTCCTGGAGCGCGGCTGCGCGCAGCGTCAGCCGCAGTGCGTCGAAAATGCTGCGGCTGATCTTTAATACAGCCGCGCTCCGCCAAATCAGGACACAAACCGGTTTTTTGAACGGTTTGTTCAAAACGATGGCGGAGATGGTCAGAATGATTGGACGAAAATTTGTTGAAATGTTAACAATGGGAATCTTTCACTTAACCAATGAAAGCCGCCGGCTCCATGACCCGCCGTAACGCCCTCAAACTGCTGGGCGGCGCGTTGTCTGGCCTGGCTTTCACCCGCTCGTGGGGCGCAGATCCGACCCCGGCGGGGAAAACCTCAGGAACCGTTCCCGGACCTTTCACTGGTTCCCGCGGGTCATTGGGTGCTTATCGCTGCCCGGAGTGGTTCCGCGACGCCAAGTTCGGGATCTGGGCGCATTGGGGACCGCAATCGGCGCCCGAGGATGGCGATTGGTATGCGCGCAATCTTTATCTCCAGGGCTCCAAACAATATCATGACCACCTGGAACGCTATGGCCATCCGACCAAATTTGGTTACAAGGACATCATTCCCACCTGGAAGGGCGAGCAGTTCGATCCTGAGCATCTGGTCGGTCTCTATAAAAAAGCTGGCGCGAAATATTTCATGAGCATGGGGGTGCATGTGGACAATTTCGACATGTGGAACTCGAACTATCAGCGATGGAACGCGGCCAAAATGGGAATCAAGCGGGACGTGGTTGGATTGTTCCGTCAGGCGGCACAGAAACACGGCCTCAGGTTCGGCGTGAGCGATCATTTGTGGATGGCGTACAAATGGATGTCCGTCGCGCACGCCAGCGACCTGACCGGCCCGCTCGCCGGGGTGCCTTACGATGGCATCGATCCGCAAAGGAATGATCTTTACGGCGGTTGCCCGGAAATCTACCGCAAATTGCCATGGGACGAGGACGGCATTCCGGATTCGTGGAAACGCGAATGGTTCCGGCGCATCCAGGACCTCGTGGACCAATACCAGCCGGACGTGCTTTATTGCGACGGCCAAATTCCTTTTGAACAATGGGGCCTGGACCTCGTCGCCCATTTTTACAACCAAAACCTCAGTTTACATGGCGGCCAACTGGAGGCCGTTTATACCAGCAAACGTCTGTCGGATTCCGCCGCCGGCCTGTGTGTGTTTGACAAGGAACGTGGCGTGGTGGATGGCATCTGGCCGCAACCGTGGCAGACGGAAACCTGCATCGGCCAATGGCATTACGACCGCAACGTGCAATACAAAACGCCCAAGCGCGTCATTGACATGCTGGTGGATGTGGTCAGCCGCAACGGCAACTTCCTGCTGAATTTCCCCCTTAACACTCACGGCGTCCTCGATGACCGGGAACAAAAAATCCTCGCCGCTATCACCACCTGGATGGGCATTAACGGTGACGCGATTTACGGAACGCGGCCGTGGAAGACCTTCGGCGAAGGCCCGAACATGGTGAAACCCGAACCGGGCCAGAAATACAACGAAACCAACCGGAAAGATTTTACCTTCGAGGACGTGCGATTCACGACCAAAGACAAAACCCTGTATGCGTTTTTCATGGGTTGGCCGGAACCACCGCGGTTGACCATCGCGGCGCTGGCCACGAGCCGCTCGTATGTCGCCGGACGGATCCAGCAGGTTAAACTGCTGGGCAGCGGCAAAAAATTGTCGTGGAAACACGATGTCACCGGACTCACCGTTGAGTTGCCGCCCGACAAACCCTGCGACTACGGCTGTGCGCTGGAAATCGAGGGACTGGAAACGTGACTGAAGAAGTGCGCATCATGTAATCCTTGGAATTGCGCGGGAGTTACTCGAAAACCGTGAATAAAATTGTCTGCATCCTGATTTTGTCAGGCTGGTTCCTTTCACCGGCTGCCGCGGCGGAATTTTGGGTTTCACCCTCGGGCAACGACGGGAATCCGGGTACGCAAGCACAGCCGTTTGCGTCCGTTGCCACCGCCCTACGGGAGGCGCGCAAACTTCGGCGGCTGGGAAAAGCAGCCGCCAACGAACCGTTGCATATTATTCTGCGCGATGGGGTCTATCCGCAAACCAGTCCACTGTTGTTGCGCTCGGCGGATTCGGGAACTGAAACCAGTCCGACCGTTATTGAGGCGGCGCCCGGAGAACAGCCCGTGTTGAGCGGCGGTGTCGAAATCACCGGCTGGAAACCGTCGGGCGAAGAAATTCCTGGTTTACCCAAGGCGGCCCAGGGAAATGTTTGGATGGCTGACGCACCCACTGTCGATGGACGAATACTGGAATTTCGCCAGCTTTGGGTGAATGGCCGGAAAGCCATTCGCGCCCGCGAACCAAACGACGGCGGGCTGGCGCGCCTCGTCGCCTGGGACAAAACCAATCAGCAAGCGTGGATTTCCGCCGGGAGCGCCGGCATCCTGGCCGGCGAGTTGCGAAACGGGAAGTTTGCCGGCAAGATGCCGGCGCTCCCGGGACACCTCGAAATGGTGATTGATCAGGTTTGGGAAACCGCGGTGCTCCGCGTGAAAACTCTGCGTGTGGAGGGTGACCAGGCTTGTCTCACCTTCCAGCAACCCGAGAGCAAACTTGAATTCGAGCATCCCTGGCCGCCGGTGATGGTCAATACCAACTATCAAGCCCCATTTTTTTTGGCCAATGCGATTGAGTTTCTGGATCAACCAGGCGAGTGGTTTGAGGACACCTCGGGCCGGAAAGTTTATTATTGGCCGAAGCCGGGCGAAGACCTGAGCCGGGCGAGCGTCGTCGCGCCGGCGCTGGAAACCCTCGTGCAGGTCACGGGTTCACTGGATGAGCCGGTGGCGAACGTGCATTTCAAAGGCATCACGTTTGAATATGCCACGTGGTTGCGGCCATCCGAAGCCGGCGATGTGCCACTTCAGGCCGGAATGTATTTTCTGGACGCCTACCGGCTGAAACCAAAAGGAACGGTGTACCATCCCGGGCTCGACAATCAGGCCTGGATCGGCCGGCCACCGGCAGGCGTGTCGGTGAAAAACGCGAATCACATTGAGTTTGAGCGTTGCCGGTTTGAACACATGGCCGCGGCCGGTCTGGATTTCCAGTCCGGCACGCACGACGACCTGATCCAGGGCTGTGTGTTCCGCGATCTTGGCGGCAACGGCATTCAGGTGGGCAAATTCTCCGATGCCGGCGTGGAAACGCACGTTCCGTATAATCCAAAGGATGAGCGGGTCATCTGCACGCGCGAGAAAATCCGCGACAATCTGGTGACCGATTGCGGGACCGAGGATTGGGGAAGTGTCGGCATCTGCGCCGGGTACGGTCGGGAAATTGCCATCGAACACAATGAAGTCTGCAACCTGCCCTACACGGGCATCAGCGTCGGCTGGGGCTGGAACAAAGCGGCCAATTGCATGAAAGACAACCGGATCGTCGCCAATCACGTCCACAATGTCGCCACACGCCTGGGCGACACAGGCGGTATTTACACGCTTTCGCCGCAGCCGGGCACAATCATCCGCGACAATTGCATCAGCGACATTCAGATGAGCCAATACGTTCCCGATCCCGACCACTGGTTTTACCTTTATCTCGACGAAGGTTCGTCGTTCATCACGGTCCGCGACAATTGGTGTCCGGCGGAAAAATTCAAGAAAAACGCCAACGGCCCGGGCAACCACTGGGAAAATAACGGGCCTATGGTTTCGCTAAAAATCAAAGATGCAGCCGGACTGGAGCCGGCCTTCCGGGATTTGATTCCGAAATCGACAAATTGAAAATGAGGGTTGAGTCCTAAATTCGCTCGGAGTTCCGCCTTCAGGCGGCTTGGTACCGCGTAAACGCGGAACTCCAAAGCCTAAATTAGGACGCTACCAAAATGAGAATCACTTTGATCGGATCATCCATAAATCTGGTAGGAACGGCGCGCTGCGCCGTCCGCGCCGCGTTCAGCGGCGCCAAAGTTCCGCCTGCCGCCGCGCTGACAGGGACATCGCGGTGCGATGTCCCTACCCGAATCCCCTTCACAGTAAAAGGCCGTCGGCTGCCAAACGTTTTGTTGCTGGCTTTGGTGCTGTCATTTCCTCAGCCCGCACTGTGCGGCGCTGAACTGACGCCCGCGCACTTGCGCTGCGAATATGCGGCCAATCCGCTGGGTGTGGATGTGCCGCACCCACGCCTGTTTTGGGTGGATAAAAGCAGCGAGCGTGGCCAAAACCAGTCGGGTTACGAAATTCTCGTCGCCTCCTCGGCGAATAAATTGGCAAAAGACCAGGGCGATTTGTGGGACAGCGGGAAGGTTGATTCGGATGAGACGATTCAGATTCCCTACGGGGGCCGGCCGCTGACATCGTCACAGCCGGTTTTCTGGAAAGTCCGCGTGTGGAGCAACGCGGGCAAGGTGTCCGATTGGAGCAGGCCGGCCACCTGGACGATGGGATTGCTCAGTGCGGATGACCCGTCTTCGCCAAGCGGCTCCGACGCGGCGAGCTGGCAGGCCCAATGGATTGCCGCGCCGACGAACAGCGAATCCTTGTTGTTGCGTCATGATTTCGCCGTCAAGCCGGGCCTCAAACGCGCCGTCGTCTTTGTTTGCGGCCTCGGCCAGTATGAAATGTCGCTCAATGGAGAAAAGGCGGGCGACGATTTCCTCTCACCCGGCTGGAGCGATTATCGGAAGACCTGCCTTTACGATACGCGCGACATCACGTCGTTCCTGCATAAAGGTAACAACGCCGTTGGCCTCTTTCTCGGCAACGGCATGTATAACGTCGAGCGGGTCCCGGACCGGTTCACCAAATTTAAAGGCTCGTTCGGTCCGCTTAAGGCCATCGCCCAGATTCAACTTGAATACGCCGACGGGACGGTCCAGGTCGTCGGCACGGACGATCACTGGCGCGCAACGCCCGGTCCCATCACCTTTTCTTCGATCTATGGCGGCGAAGATTTTGATGCGCGCCTGGTTCAATCGGGCTGGGACGGGCCGGGCTTCGACGATTCCAAATGGCAGACGGCACAGGTGGTTGAAGGTCCGGGTGGTGAACTCAAAGGGCTTTCCTGCGCCGCGCCACCGATTGGCGAGTTCCAAATTCACCGTCCGGTGTCAGCCCACAAACTGGCGGATGGCGACGTGGTCTATGATCTCGGCCAGAACGCTGCCCATGTGCTGAAAATTTCCGTGACCGGCCCGGCGGGCAGCCGCGTGCAGCTTTTCCCCGCTGAACTGACCAATACCGACGGTTCAGTCAACCAGGGTTCCATGGGTGGCGGGCACCGGGGCCGAGTCTGGTGCGAATATACCAAGGGAACGGACAACCGCGAAACCTGGGCGACCCGATTTTTTTACGTCGGCTGCCGTTATGTGCAGGCGCACTTTATTCCGGCGGGTTCTGGCGGCAAATTGCCTGCATTGAAAAGCATCGAAGGAATCGTCGTTCATTCCGCGTCGCCGCCGGTGGGCCAATTTGAATGCTCGAACCCATTGTTCAATCGCATCGCTGAACTGGTTCGCTGGGCGCAACAGAACAACATGGTCAGCCTGCTCACCGACTGTCCGCATCGTGAGCGGCTCGGCTGGCTGGAGCAGGACCATTTGAACGGTCCGGCTTTGCGCTATGACTTCGACCTCTCGCGATTATTTACCAAGACATTGAACGACATCTCCGATTCCCAACTGCCCGACGGCCTGGTGCCGACCACGGCCCCGGAATACACGGAGTTCAAGGGCGATTTCCGCGATGCGCCGGCCTGGGGCAGTTCCAGCATCCTCGTGCCGTGGCAACAATATGAATTCGATGGCGACGTGGAAATGTTGCGTCGGAATTATGAGGTGATGAAGAAATACGTGGCCTATCTGGGCGCCACCGCGACCAATGACATTGTCAATCATGGCCTGGGCGACTGGTATGATCTTGGTCCCAAACCGCCGGGCTTTTCGCAATTGACGCCGGTGGCGCTGGTGGCGACCGCGTTTTATTACAACGACACACACATTCTCGCCCGGGTGGCGGCGTTGCTGGGCAAAACCGACGCGGCGAATCAATTCGAGGCCAAAGCCGGACAGATCCGCGACGCGTTCAACCAAACGTTTTTCAATCCGGCCAACCGCAATTATGCCACCGGTTCACAAACCGCCAATGCCATCCCGCTCGTGATGGGGATCGTTGACGAAACCAACCGCGCGTCCGTGCTGGACGCCATCGTGCGCGACGTTCGCGCGCATGGTGACGCGCTCACCGCCGGAGACGTCGGCTATCGCTACCTGCTCCGCGCGTTGACCGACGGCGGGCGTTCCGACGTGATTTTTGCCATGAACAATCAGACGAACAAGCCGGGTTATGGTTATCAACTGGCCAGAGGCGCCACCAGCCTGACCGAAGGCTGGGACGGATCTCACTCGCAAGATCATTTCATGCTCGGCCAGATTCAGGAATGGTTTTATCATGACCTCGCCGGCATCGGTTGCGATCCAGCCGGGCCGGGATTCAAGAAGATCATCATCCACCCGCAGCCGGTCGGCGATATCAGCTGGGTCAAAGCCAGTTACAAATCCATCCGAGGCAAGATTGTCAGCGACTGGAAAATCCGCGACAACAAATTCACTTTGCGCGTGAAGATTCCAGCGAACACGACCGCCACGATCTATCTTCCGGCAAAATCAGCGGAGTCGGTCACGGAAAACGGCCGGCGCGCAGCGCAAGCCGACGGCGTGAAATTCCTGCGGATGGCCGACGGTTGCGCTGTTTTCACCGTGGACTCAGGCCGGTACGAGTTTGAGTCAAAGTTATGAATTCCGGCTTCCAAACATTGTGAAGCCTGAATTAATTCAATCCCGTAACCTGTGCGTCATAGGTGATCAGCGGCTTTCCTTGCTGAACCGTGATTTTGGAATTCTCAAATCGAATGCCGCGGGCGTGATAAATTTTCAAACCCGTCTCCGCCGAGAGGTTCACATTCGACAGTGTCATGCCGTCAATGGGCATTTCCGGCAGGCCGCGAATGGTGCCGGCAGTCGGACAATCCGTCGCCGTGACGTTGCGGATGGTGATGTTCTTGTTGATGGGCGTCCGCCCCGTCACCGGCTCCGGCTTTTCGGTGGCCGGGTCCTTGGGCGCAGTCCGTTCGGGATAAAAATCAATGATGTAAATCGGGTTTTTGACCGCGGTCATTTTGAGATTTTCATAGGTGAGGTTTTGCAACAGTCCGCCGCGGTCACGACCGCTCTTGATGCGAATGCCCGAATCGGTCTGGTCAAACGTGCAATCCTTCACCGTCACATCCTCAATTCCGCCGACAGTGCCCGAGCCGATGGAACAACCATGTCCGTGCCCGAACGCGCAATCCTGGATCAGGTAATTTTTATTTCCCGGCGTACGCACGGCGGTGGGTTTGATGGCGATGTCGTCGTCGCCCGTGTCAATCGCGCAGCCGGTGATGAGAAAATTCCAGCCCGAGGGATCGATGCCATCGGTGTTGGGCGATTTGGCAGGTGCCTGAATGTGAAGGTTCCGGATGGTCACGTCGGTGCAATTTTGCGGGACCAGATGAAACATGGGTGAATTTCTCAGCGTCACACCGGTAACGAGCACGCGCGTGCAATTGGCAATCTTGATCAGATAAGGCCGATGCGTCATCGCCGGGCTGATGCGAAACGCAGCCCACCAGACCGCGCCCTGACCGTCAATGGCTCCGTCGCCGCTGATCTCGATATCCTGCGCATCCGAAACTGTGATGCTGTCCTGGCGGCGGCCAGCGGTAACCGGATAATGTGCCATGTCGTCGTTGATCAGAATCACCGCGCCAGGGTCCAGATGCAGATTAATGCGGCTGGCAAGCGTGAAGGGACGGGTCAGAAATTTTCCCGTTGGCACTCGCACGATGCCGCCGCCGGCCGCTGCGGCTGCGTCAATGGCTTTTTGAATCGCGGCGGTGTCCATGGTCTTGCCATCACCAATGGCCCCATAATGGGCGATGTCGAAGGTAGCGCCAGGGATGACCGGCAGGGGCGGTGCTTCCGTCGGGGCGCCCGAAGCAGGAGTGGAAAGAAGGCCGGTCAGGAGAAAGCTGGTTAAGAGCAAGTACTTTGTGTTCATGTGACAGGATCAGTTGTTTTGACGGAGATCGGTTTTTTCAGTTAACGGAGATGGATGCGTTTGAGGCAGTTTGCCGAAATAGAAACTCAGCGTGCCGGAGTATTCACCGTGTGCCACAGCGCGCTGGCCCGAAGGCGCGACGACATCCGCCGCCTGAAACTTGCTGCCGATCGGTGGAATCGCATTCAAAAATCCCAAACCACAGTGTGGCAGCACGGGGATAGTATTGCCGGCAAGATTGGCCGGCGGGAATTCCGGCGTCAGCACCTGTACAAAGGGCACGTTTTCCGGCACGACCGTGATGGTCCCTTCCGAGGTGTCGAGTTGCAGCCAACGCACGTCGGCGAAGCAGCCTTTGAACTCCGGATAAATCCAGCCGCGCCAACCGGTGATGGTATTGTTGTAATTGTTCTGCCAAACGCCCAGCGTTACGCCCTGCCGGCGGTTTTTCCAGACGCGATAGGGACCGTCGCCCAGCCATTGCTTCGATTTGACCAGATTTTCCGGGTAATCGAAAACGATGCCGAAATAATCGTTCGTGCCCTCGGCGTGGTAACGATAATCGCACTGCAACCAGCCGTCATCGCGCAAGCGCCAGCTGATTTTATCCAGGGTGGAATTGGTCGTCGCCAGCCGCGGACCGCTGGCCAGCGAAAACGTTTTGCCGCCGCGTTCTACGCCGGTCAATTCGCCGGTTTGCGCGTCGAGGTGCGCCACCAGGTCGTGATTTTTCAACTCCACCACGCCGCTGTTTGTGCCGCCAAAGTTGTCGGCGCGGGCGACGATACCCGCGTCCGCCGGTAGTACTGCGTCCTGCCGCCGCGGCCAGACCCAGGTCCACAGTTCGCGGCCTTCGGGATCCTCCACGCGCAGTGCCAATGCGTCGCCGATTGCGACTGGAATTTTTTTAAATTTCAGTTCCCCATTACCCCCGGGAGGAATTGAAGGTGATTTGAATATTCCACTACTCACGACCGTAAAGCTTGAACCGGCTTCATTCGGTTGCGGAAAACGCCGCCATTCCCACATAAACCTGCACTGGCTCGCGTCGGTAAAGCTGAAATGGTTTTCCACTGTGAACGTAGAGTCGTTCTCCCGCGTCACCTGAATCGGGGACCAGATTTCCTTGATGGCGTAAAAGCTCGCCTCCCGTTGCCGATACGGTCCCACAATGCCATCCGGGGCCTGATTCCCGGCGACATCAATCTCTCCGGTATCCGGCCGTTTGACGCCGTCATCGAGCAACGTCCAGATGAACCCGCCCCCGAGATATTTGCTTTGTTCCATCAAATTCCAAACGTCTGCCAGTCCGGCGCCCGCGCCGCCGTCGTAAAGCCCATGCACAAATTCCGTCGGCATGAAAATGTATTTGGCGGGATCGTTCGTGTCGGCGAAGTAAGCGTTGCGATGGAAATAAACCGGATAGCCTGCGCAGGCGAGTTTGACAAAATCATAGGTCGGATAGTGAATGGTATCCACGCCATTGAAGGGAATCCACGGATGCAGCACCCGGCGGTGTTGCGGGTCGTACTGGCCAAACAGGTGGTCGAGGTTGGTGTTGAACCCGCCTTCGTTCCCGTTATCCCAAAAAAGTATGCACGGATGATTCACATCGCGCGTGACCATCTCCTTGACGAGTTTGGGACCGACCGTGTTGTCATAATAATGGTGCCAGCCGGCCAGTTCATCGAGAACGTAAAGACCTTTTTCATCGCACAACTCAAGAAACCGGACGTCCGGTGGGTAATGAGACATGCGGACGGCGTTCATGTTCGCGTCCTTGATGGTTTCGACGTCGAGCTTCTGCACCGCTTCGCTCAGGCAACGGCCCGAATCCGGCCAGAAAGAATGCCGGCACACACCCTTGAGAATCACCCGATGGCCGTTGACATACAGTCCGTCGCCGTCGCGGACTTCCATGGTACGAAAACCAAACTGTTGCTGGAAGTGGTGAAGCACCCGGTCACCGTCCTTGAGCCAGACCTGGGCCAGATAAAGATTCGGTGTTTCCGCCGACCAATCTCGGGGCGAAGCGACTTTGGTTTGGAGAACAACTTCCGCCTGACCCTCGGAAGCCGGGACCGGCTCGCTGAAAATCGGGCCAACCGGTTTGCCGTCCAAATCCGTGATTTGAGCGGCGACCGTCATTCCCGCATCGTTTTGGGAAATACCATCGGTAAAAACGTCCATTGTGAACGCACCGTCCGCTTGCGCGTCAACCGCCACGCGCTGAATGAATTGCGGCGGCACAGCCTCGAGATAAACCGGACGATAAATGCCGCCGAACACCCAGTAATCCGCATCGCGTTCGGCACGGTTGACCGATTCATTGGCCGAATGTTTGGCGACGGTGACTTCCAGTTGGTTGGTTTCGCCAAATTTAACAAGTTTGGTCACTTCATACTGAAATTGGTAAAACCCGCCTTGATGGACCGGCCCGACCGATTGGCCGTTCAACTTCGCGTCCGTATCCGTCATGACGCCGTCAAAGACCAGAAAGACCCGCTGCCCTGCCCAGTTGGCCGGCACGGTGAAGTCGTGCCGGTAAAGCCCCTTTTCATTCCAGGCCTCGGGCGGGTCCTTGCGATAATGCAACGTGCCGAAGCCGTGCATCTCCCATTGCGACGGCACGACCAGATTGGTCCAGTAACCGGACTGCGCCCCGGAGGTACACAGGAATTGCCACGGCACGCCATCATCCTTGCCCTGACCGGAAAGGTAAAGCTCCCCGGTTTCAGTGCCGGCCATCACCAACAGAGTCCGGCTGAAGAAAAACGCCAGCACGACGATCATCGCTCGAACGAATAACTTCCGCATAGGGCAATATTTGACCGGAGTGTTGTTTTAGACGATGGAAAGATCAAGTCAGCACCGCCGACCGGCCACAACTCGCAAGGGTTTCGGCAAAAACCGCAAATCGGAAAGCAGTTTTTTCATTGTGCACTGGCGTCGGTGAAACCTACGCTGACAACGTACCATAATGGATCGCATCTCGGCCACTTACCTGATCGAAACACCGCTGCCGGTAGAAGTGGCGGCCGCCAGCCTGGCTGGCGAACAATCCTCCGGCACGTTCGTCGCCGTGCCGGGTGAGACCGAGGAGTTGAAGCAACGTTTTGCCGCGCGGGTTGAGAAAATCACTCCGCTCGAAACGGTGAACTCGCCCGCCCTGCCCGGAACGGAAGGCGGGGCGCGTGACTCCGTGCGCACCGTAACCCACCTTACGAAAAGCGGCGCGCAGAGGACTGACGCGCCCTACCAGCGTGCGGAACTCGTCGTATCGTGGTCGGTCGAAAACATGGGGCACAATCTCCCGACGCTCGTCTCGACAATTCAAGGCAATCTCTACGAATTGTCTCAGTTTTCCGGGTTGAAGCTGATGGATTTGGAGTTACCGCCGTCGTTCGCGCAACATTTTCGCGGACCGAAATTCGGTGTCGCCGGGACACGCCAGTTGACCGGCGTCCAGGGCCGGCCGCTCATCGGCACCATCATCAAGCCCAGCATCGGCCTGGCACCCGAACAAACCGCGGGGCTGGTCAAGATACTGGCCGAGGCGGATATAGACTTCATCAAAGATGATGAACTCATGGCCAATCCGCCGCACTCGCCGTTCGATGAACGCGTGGATGCCGTCATGCGCGTCCTCAACGGGCACGCCGACCGTACCGGCAAAAAAGTGATGTACGCTTTCAACCTCAGCGATGAACTGGACGCGATGTTGCGACACTATGAGAAAGTTGTTTCGGCCGAAGGCACGGCGGCCATGGTGAGCCTGAACAGCGTTGGCTTTACGGGCGTGAAAAAAATATGCGATATCGGCGCGCTGGCGATTCACGGGCATCGCAACGGCTGGGGCATGTTGAACCGGCATCCGTTGCTCGGTATTGAATTTCCGGCCTATCAAAAACTCTGGCGGCTGGCCGGGGTGGACCAGATTCACGTCAACGGCATCGGGAACAAATTTTGGGAAAGTGACGATTCGGTGGTGCGTTCGATTGAATCCTGTTTGAAACCAATGTTTGGCGGAACTGCTTTCCCTTTCTCCCCGCGAGGAACGAGCGGAGAGAGAGTCGGAGAGAGGGGCAATTTAATCAAAACGACCTCCTCTCCCCGGCCCTCTCCTCCTTTGAGGGAGGAGAGGGAGGGGCAGCGAACGGATTTTCTTTCTGTCCTGCCGGTTGTATCCTCCGGCCAATGGGGCGGCCAGGCGCCGGAGACGTTTCATCGGACGAAAACGGTGGACCTGCTCTACCTGGCCGGCGGCGGTATCATGGCGCATCCCGACGGCCCGGCGGCGGGTGTGCGTTCGCTTCGCAAATGGTGGGAGGCGGCGGTGGAAGGGCTGACGATGGAACAAGCTGCGAATAAATATCCTGAGTTAAAAAAGTCGCTAGAGAAGTTTGGAAAGAAAAAATGAAACACCCAACATCGAACATCCAACATCGAACATCCAATGAAAGCGCTTGGAGCGGGCAATTGGATGTTGGGCGTTCGATGTTGGATGTTGGATGTTTTCCCGTTCTCGCATGAGCAAGCTCCTCCTCACCTTCTACGGCGACGATTTCACCGGCTCGACCGACGCACTCGAGCAACTCACGCTGGCCGGCATTCGCGCGGCTTTGTTCATCGAACCGACGACGACCATGCAACTAAAACGTTTCCCCGGCCTTCAGGCGGTCGGTGTAGCCGGCCTGACCCGGTCGTTGCCGGCTGCCGCGATGGAAAGGGAATTACGTCCGGTGTTTAAAAAGCTCAAAGCCTTGGGCGCGCGGCATATTCATTACAAGGTTTGTTCCACGTTCGATTCGTTACCCGAAGTGGGCAGCATTGGACGCGCAATTGACGTGGGGATGAAAATTTTTCATCCCCGTTTTGTGCCCTTGCTCGTTGCCGCACCATCGCTCGGACGTTACACAGTCTTTGGAAATCACTTTGCGCGCTTTGGCATCGGCAGCAACGGCGAAATTCACCGGCTTGACCGACATCCGTCCATCAGCCGACATCCGGTCACGCCAATGACCGAGTCGGATCTGCGGCTGCACCTCGCCAAACAGACACGGAAGAAAATCGCCCTGTTTGATATCTTGAAGGTTGCATTGCCTGAAGTCGAAGCCCGCGCTGCGCTGAATAAAATTCTTGCCGGCAGCACCGATGTGATTTTGTTCGACGCGCTCTGTCCGGAACATCTTGAGCGTGTCGGCGCATTGATTGACGCAGACGCCAGCGCGAAGCGCCCGTTGTTCTCCGTTGGCTCGTCAGGAATCGAGATGGCGCTGGCAGCGTTCTGGAAATCGGAGGGACGAGTTCCACGAGTCCGCAATCGAAAAGTCAGGGGCTCGCAGAGCTCGCCCCTCCGGGCGAAACAAATCCTCATCGGTTCCGGCAGTTGCTCGCCGGTGACGCGTAGTCAAATCGCCTGGGCGCTGAAACATGGCTTTGCCGAAGTCGCACTCGACAGCGCGGCTTTGGTGTCACACAAAAAATCCGGAATGGAAATTCGACGCGCCACCGAAGCCGTGGCAAATCTCCTGCAAACCGGTCGCAGCGTCATGGTTCACACGACCCCCGGTGGTTCTGTTGATCGGACAACAGCGAAATTAAAAGGCCGGACCGCGCAGATACTCGGCACGGCACTTGGCCACATTCTACGGAATGTGGTGGCGCGAAAGCCGGTGCGCCGGCTTTGTATTGCCGGCGGCGACACGTCGAGTTACGCCGCCCGCGCCCTGGGAATCGAGGCGTTGGAGATGATTGCGTCGCTGACGCCGGGCGCGCCGTTGTGCCGGGCGTTTGCGCCCGGCTCACCGGTGGACGACTGCGAAATCGTGTTCAAGGGCGGACAGGTCGGCGCTGAAAATTATTTTGAAACCATAAAGCGCGGAAAGATTTGATCTATGAAACAAAAGAAACTGGGACTGGTCCACACTTCGGCCACGCTGGTGCCGGTGTTTGCGCAATTGTGCAAGGCGAAGCTGCCGCAGGTGGAAGTCTTCAACATCGCTGATGACAGTCTAGTGAAAGGCATCATGGCCGCCGGCAGCCTGACGGCACAGATCTCGCGGCGCGTGGCGGGTTACTTGGAATCCGCCGAACTGGCGGGCGCGGATTACATCATGGTAACCTGTTCCTCCATTGGCCCGGCGGTGGAAGCGGCGGCCAAACTGATGGGTGTGCCGGTCCTGCGCGTGGATCAACCGATGGCTGACAAGGCGGTACAGATGGGAAAACGGATCGGCGTCATCGCTACCTTGCAAACCACACTTGAGCCCACGGCGGATTTGGTCCAACGCCGGGCGCAAGCAGCTGGAAAAGAAGTTCAAATCAAGTCCCGGTTGTGCGAAGGGGCGTTCGACGCCTTGATGGGCGGTGATGCGGCCAAACACGACGCCATGGTGGCCGGTGCCTTAAGGGAGGTATCACAGCAGGTGGACGTGATCGTACTGGCCCAGGCCTCGATGGCGCGCGTGGTGGAGAGTTTGGCTGAAGCAGACAAACGCGTGCCGATCCTGACCAGCCCGGGAATCGCGGTGGATTATCTGGCGACGGTGTTATGACCGAGGAAAACATCCAACAACCAACATCGAACATCGAACATCCAAGGGGCGTCGTTCGGACGGTACATTGGATATTGGGTGTTGGATGTTGGATGTTCGGTGTTCCTCAAACCTGAATTAAATGACTCTTTTTGGGAATTTTGTGGCGGTAGCCCTGGTCGTGGCACTGGCAATCGGCTTGCGTTTCATACCCAGGCTGCGCGGCTATCAGTTCACCGCCTGGATCATCGCGGCGGTGACGGCAGCGATGATTTATCCGGCGGCGTTCCTGAAATGGGGCAATCTGGACCTGAACAACAAATGGCTCATCCTGTTGGTGGTGCAGACGGTGATGTTCGGGATGGGCACGCAGATGAGTCTCCGGGATTTTGCCGGTGTCGCCCGGTCCCCGCGCGGTGTCCTGGTTGGCACCCTTGGCCGTTTTACCGTGATGCCCCTGGCCGGCTGGGCACTGATCAAATTATTTCATTTCCCCGCCGAAATTGCCGCCGGCGTCATCCTGATCGGTTCGTGCTCCAGTGGGCTGGCTTCAAATGTGATGGCATATCTGGCCCAGGCGAACCTGGCATTGTCGGTCACGATCACAGCGGTCACCACGTTGTTGGCGCCGATCATGACCCCGTTCTGGATGAAATTGCTGGCCGGCACGCTGGTCAAAATCAGCGCCTTCAAGATGATGATGGACATCATCGAGATTGTCCTCGTGCCGATCGGTGCGGCGCTGTTGCACGATTATCTCAAGCATGCCTCGGTTGCGGGCCGGAAAACGGTCCTGCTCATCGCGGCCATCGGCGCAGCCTGGCTGATATTCCTGATGGCGGGCGGCTGGTCTCTGCTAAAGGCAAACCTGGCGGACACGCCGCTCCAAATGGCGGGCGTGACCGGATTTTTATTGAGCGCATTTGTCATCAGCGTGGTTTATCACCGGCTGACGCGCCGGTTTCCCCGTTTGGACCATTGGATGCCGCTGGCTTCGATGGCCGGGATTGTTTATTTCACGGCGGTGACGACGGCAGCCGGCCGGGACCATCTGCTCCAGATCGGCGGACTGCTGTTCATCGTGGCGGTGTTGCACAATACGACAGGCTACTTTTTGGGCTACTGGCTGAGCCGCGCGACCGGTTTGGACAAAAATTCCGCGCGTTCAGTGGCGTTTGAAGTCGGTCTGCAAAACGGCGGCATGGCGTCGGGTCTGGCCGGCGCGATGGGCAAGCTCGGCACCGTGGGTCTGGCGGCGGCGATTTTCAGTCCATGGATGAACGTTTCCGGTTCGGTCCTGGCGAATTACTGGCGAAAGAAACCGGTCGGGGCTGTGGTTTGCGCCTCGCCGACCTGTCAACAACTCACATAATCATGTCAACCCAAGTTCTCCCACCGGCCACCTCCGAATCGGACGCGGCCACCGTCACCCGGCAACAATGGAAATGGTCTGCGCTGGCGGGCATGGCTTCGTATCTGGATGCCGGCTCGATTGTCGCCCTTGGCGCCGGGCTGGCCTTGTTTCAAAGCCAGCTCCATTTGAGCAACAGCGCCGTCGGCGCCCTGGCCGCGATCGGACCCAACGCCATCGGTTGCGCCC
This sequence comes from uncultured bacterium, assembly GCA_963708305.1. GTDB lineage: Bacteria > Verrucomicrobiota > Verrucomicrobiia > Limisphaerales > UBA11358 > UBA11358. Next base: position 910,068 of record CAVPSH010000001.1, read on the forward strand.
TCGGTGCGTTCGGTGGCGGCTGGCTCGGCGACAAACTGGGACGCAAACGCATTTATCAATATGACCTTCTGGTGTATGCCGCCGGCATCCTGTGTATTGCGTTGTCGGTGAACGAGGCGATGCTGTTCATCGGAACTTTCGTTGTCGGTGTCGCAGTCGGCGCCGATGTTCCAACCTCGCTCGCTCTGGTCGGTGAATTGGCGCCGGCCAGGGCGCGCGGCAAATTGCTCGGCTTCACCCAGGTGGCCTGGTGTCTGGGGCCAACCATCGTGCTCTGGCTCGCCGTATTGTTCGCGCCGCTGGGCCTCCTCGGTATCCGCATTATTTTTCTGCACCTGCTGGTCGTCGCCCTGGTCACCTGGGCTTTGCGCCGCGGCCTGGCTGAATCAGCGCGCTGGGTGGCCGCCTCAACGTCGGCCCGGCAAAACGTGCGCGCGCTCTTTTCCGGCGCCAATCTGCGAGCCCTGGTGTGGACCGCCACCATCTATTTGTTTTGGAATCTGGCCGCCGGCACTGCCGGGATTTTCAATCCTTACTTCATCAAAACACTTCACGCCGCCAGCCAGGCTGCGAGCGTGGGAATGTACAGCTCGGCCTTCGTCATCGCCATGATCGTCGCCGTGACAGTCTTCATGCCTTACTCCGATCGCAATTACGCAACGCGGAAAAGGTTGTGGGGCGTGGGCGCCCTCATGCAAATCGTGGCTTATGGACTGTTTCTCGTCCTGCCTTTTAATATCCCGACGATCATCACCAACATCCTGTTGTTCGCCGCCGGCGGGGCTTTGGCCGGTGAGGCCTTCTACAAAGTGTTCAGCCAGGAACTCTTTCCCACCATGCTACGCGGGACTGCGCAAGGCATCACTTTCGGCGTGGCCCGGACCTTGCTGGGTATCTGGAGCTTTTTCGTGCCGGCGCTGGCAAAAACCGGGATTGGTCCGGTTGCCGGGCTGCTGACCTTGTTCCTGATCATCAGCGGTGCTGTTGGATTCTTTTTCATGCCCGATACGTCCGGCAAAACTTTGGAGCAAATCGAAGTGGAGCGCGCCCGCACATGAGTTCGTCAGACCTGAATCAACGCATCCGCATCTCACATCTGCGCTGCGAATACCTCGTGGCTCCGCTGGGCATTGATGAACCGGCACCGCGCCTGAGCTGGGCCATCGAGTCGAACCGCGGCGGTGCGCGGCAGGTGGCTTACCGCATTTGGGTCGCCAGCACACCAGGAAAACTTGCCACCCGCAAGGGCGATTCCTGGGACAGCGGGCGCGTCGAGAGCAATCAAACGACGCAGGTCGTCTATGCCGGCCGGCCATTGCGTTCGCGCGACGTGTGCCACTGGCGCGTCGAGGTCTGGGATGAAACCGGCAAGAATGCCCGCTCGAAACCTTCGTTCTGGACGATGGGGTTGTTGAAAAAATCCGACTGGCACGCGCGCTGGATTGCCGCCAATCCCGAAATCATCAGTCGCGACCCGGACGCGATGGCGCCGACGCTGACGGACCCGGGCACGCCGGCCTGTTTCCGCAAGGAATTCAAAATTGCCGGCGCGGTGAAACGGGCCACGCTTTACGCCAGCGCCCGCGGCCTGTTTGAGTTGCGTCTCAACGGCCGGCGCGTTGGCGAAGACGTCTTCGCGCCGGAATGGACCGATTACGACAAGCGTATTCACTACCGCACTTACGACGTCACAAAGTTGATTGACCGGGATCGAAATGTCCTTGGCGCCATTCTCGGCGACGGCTGGTGGAGCGGCTATGTCGGCTGGCAGGAGACGCGCGGACGTTATGGCAGCCTCGAAAACAGCCTGCTGGTCCAACTGGAATTGGAATTGGCCGACGGCAAACGCGCTTTGGTCGGTACTGACAACACCTGGACCTGCAACACCGGCCCGATTCTCAGTTCCGATTTTATGATGGGCGAAACTTACGACGCCCGCCGCGAATGCCGTGGCTGGGATTCGGTTAAATTTTCCGGCAAAAACTGGCTCCCGGCTCGGAGCGTGGCTGCGCCTCGCGTGTGGCTGGTCGCCCAACGTTCCGAACCGGTGCGTAGCACGGAAACCATCGCGCCAGTTTCGGTGAGCGAAATCCGCCCTGGCATTTTCATCTACGACCTGGGCCAGAACATCACCGGCTGGGTCCGGTTGCGGGTCAAGGCGCCGGCCGGCACGCGCATCCAGTTTCGGCATGGCGAACGACTCAATCCTGACGGCACGCTTTACACCGGGAACCTCCGTCGGGCCAGGGCCACCGACGTTTACATTTGCAAGGGCGGCGGCCCGGAAATCTGGGAACCGCATTTCACCTTTCACGGATTCCAATACGTCGAACTGACCGGCCTGCCATCTGCACCCGGCAAGGCCGCGGTCACCGGTTGCGCGATTCACTCCGCGATGACGCCCGCCGGCTGTTTTGAATGTTCCCATGCCGGCGTGAACCGGCTTTGGTTGAACGGCCTCTGGTCCCAACGCGACAATTTCCTCAGTGTGCCCACCGACTGCCCGCAACGCGACGAACGCCTCGGCTGGATGGGCGATGCACAGGTGTTCCTCCGCACCGCCAGTTACAACATGGATGTCGCGGCATTTTTCACGAAGTGGATGATTGATGTCGAGGACGCCCAGACGTCAGATGGCATTTTTCCCGACACCGCACCGCGCCTGCGCGAGGGTAAGAATTTCGTCGGGCTGGATGGAATATGCGGCGCGGCCGGCTGGGCTGACGCCGGCATCATCGTGCCGTGGACGATGTGGCGTGTTTACGGCGACAGACGAATTATTGAGCGGCATTGGCCGGCGATGACCAAATGGCTCGACTGGATTGAACAGCACAATCCCGACGGATTGCGCACGCACGACCTCGGCAACAACTACGGCGACTGGCTCTGCATTCCCAGCGACACCACCTTCCGGACGCATTCGCCGATGAAAAACCTCCTGGCGACGGCCTACTGGGCCGACGATGCGGCCAGGATGGCCCGGATGGCAGGCGAAATCGGTCGCGAGGTGGAGGCAAAACGGTTTCGGGCGATGTTCGAAAAAGTGCGCGCCGCGTTTCAAAAGAAATTCCTCTCCGAAGACGGACGGTTGACGGTTGAGACCCAAACGGCCTACCTGCTCGCGCTCGCCTTCAACCTGTTGCCGGATAATGTGCGTGCCCGCGCTGCTGAACATCTCGTTGAAAACATCAAATCGTTGGACTGGCACCTGAGCACAGGGTTCATCGGCATCAGTCATCTCAACCCGCAACTGACGCTGGCGGGCCGGGCTGATGTTGCCTACCGGCTGTTGCTGCGCGACGATTATCCGTCGTGGCTTTATCCGGTGAAACATGGTGCGACAACGATTTGGGAACGCTGGAACGGTTGGACGAAAGAGCATGGCTTCTTCAATCCGCAGATGAATTCGTTCAACCATTACTCGCTCGGCTCAGTGGGTGAATGGCTGTTCCGGCACGTGGCGGGCATTGAACTCGATCCCGACGTGCCCGGCTTTCAACAATTTCTACTGCGCCCGTTTATCGGAGGTGGCCTCAGTTTCGCCCGGGCGTATTACCGCACCATGCACGGCGAAATTGCCAGTGACTGGAAACGCACTGGAAAGAAACTCACCTGGACCATCCATGTTCCGCCCAATACCACGGCCCGCGTCTCGGTGCCGAGCGAACCCGGAACGCCCGTGACCGAAAGCGGCGTGCCCGTTGAAAAAGCCGAAGGTTTGAATGTCATCGGCCGCGACGGACGGTTTCTCGTCTGTGACGCGGAATCCGGAACCTACAAATTCGTGAGTAGCTGGAAAGATTAATCCCAATAAAAGAGAATCGTCCTATGAAACCAGAGAAAAATTCCGTAGCCACCGGCGCGGTCCGGCTTCATTTTCAACAATTCGGCGGCTCCGCGTGTGCTGCCATCCTGTGCCTGCTGTCCTCCATTTGCGTGTGCCAACCAGCGGTCGCCGCCGACCCGTCTTCGCCGTCTGGCTTCGGTGCGGCAAGCACGGTGGAGCAATGGGGTATTTACGAAATTGCGTTGAATGGGCCGACCAACGGCAACCCGTTCCTCGACGTGCGGTTTTCCGCGGCCTTCGGCAATGGTTCAAAGACTGTCGAGGTGCCGGGTTTCTACGACGGCGACGGCATCTATCGCGTGCGGTTCATGCCCGACACGCCCGGCGTCTGGCATTACGAGACGCGCGCCAATCGTTGGCCGCTGACCAAACATCTTGGCACGTTCACCGTGACGCCCGCCACCGGCAATGATCACGGCCCGGTGCGTGTCCATGACACATATCATTTCGCCTACACGGACGGGACGCCGTATTATCCGTTCGGCACCACGTGTTACAACTGGTTGCAGGCGCCAGACGACTGGCAGGAACTGACGCTCAAAACACTGGCCAGTTCGCCGTTCAACAAGGTGCGCTTCCTCGTGTTTCCTCAGGACCAGGACTTCAAGAAATCAGTGCCGCCGACGCTGTTTCCGTTTGAGGGCAAACCGCGCAAGGACTGGGACTACACGCGGTTCAGCCCGGCGTTCTTCCAGAAAATGGAGCAGCGCGTTGGCCAGCTTCGGGACCTTGGCATCGAGGCCGACATCATCCTGTTCGATCCCTACGGCAAGTCGTGGGGTTTTGACACAATGGATTCCCTGACCGATGAGCGTTACCTGCGTTATATCGTCGCCCGCCTGTCGGCCTATCGCAACGTCTGGTGGTCCATGGCGAATGAGTTCGATTTCCTCCGCACTAAAAACGAGGCCGATTGGGACCGTTATTTCCAGATTGTGGAACAGGCCGATCCCTACCATCACCTCCGCTCGATTCACAACGGCTATTTTATTTACGACAACAACAAGCCCTGGGTGACGCACGCCAGCATCCAGAACGGCTCGGCGGTGGAAGACCCGGGTCGGGCCGTGCTTTACCGCGATGTCTGGCGCAAGCCGGTCGTGTTTGACGAGGTGAAATACGAAGGGAACGAAACCGCCCGCTGGGGCCAGCTCACCGCGCAGGAGATGGTCCAGCGCATCTGGGCCGGCACGGTGGCGGGCACCTACGTGGAGCACGGTGAGTGTTACCGGAACACGAACGATACATGGCTTTCTTACGGCGGTGTATTGCGGGGCCAAAGTCCGCCGCGCATCGCGTTCCTGCGCAAAATTCTCGAAGACGCGCCGGGCTACGGTCTCGACCCGATTGACAAATACCAGGACTGGGACATGGGGGGAACACCGGGCAAATACTATCTGAAATACTTCGGCGACGCGGCGTCCAAGTCATGGACGTTTGAACTGCCACACGACGGTCTCACCGAAGGCATGGAGTTCCACGTGGATATAATTGACACGTGGGACATGACCATCACGCCGGCGGAAGGCGTTTTCACCTTGAAGGCGAAGGACCGCTACTCGTTTGTGGACAGCGACGGCCGCGTGGTCAAGCTGCCGGGCAAACCTTACATGGCGTTGCGCATCACCTACGCCGGCGGCGCGGCGGGCCGGGCCGATACGATTGCGCCGGTTGAGCCGTGAGTTGCGAAGCGGCGGCGAACTTCAATCCATGCGAAATCAAACCATGAAATTTCCCGTAAAAAAAAACTGGCATATTGCGCCGTCTGGTTGGCAGCGCTGGCGGTTACAACTTGTCCAATTGGCGGCCACGGAGCGGATGCCACGAACGCAACGGCGAATCCGTGTCAGCCTTTGGACGCGAAGACGCTCGGCGAATGGTCGGCGCCGTTTCGCAACTGGCAATACTGGCCAACGCACGTCATCCCGGCCAGCCCACCGATTCCGGGCGCGACCAACATCATCGGCACGGACATTCCGACGGTTTATCAGATTCCCGGTGACAATAAATGGTACATGAGTTTCGTCGCGTTCGACGGCGCTGGCTACCAGTCCTGTGCGGCCGAGAGCACGGATTTGATTCATTGGGGCAGCTATCGGCTGGCGATGGGTTACGGGCCGGCAGGCGAATTTGATCATGGCGGCTGTACCATCGGTGGATTTTTACTGGAATCCTACGACCTCAAAGCGCCACGCGTGCTCAAGAAACGCGACGGAAAGTTCTGGACGCTTTACGGCGCGTATGCCCAGCAAGGCGGCTACGAACTTCATCCCGACGGGCAAGGTCTGGCCGTGAGTGATGACGGTTTGATCTGGCGCCGGGCGCAAGACGGGCCGGCGCTTTCCATCCATGACCCCGACTGTGGCGATTGGGAAAACAATCGTATTTACATGCCGTGGCTCCTGGAATACCGCGGCCGGTTCTTCGACTTCTACAACGCCGCGCACAAAAACCACGAACAAACCGGCGTCGCGTTTTCAACCGATCTGACCCATTGGATTCATTACCCGGCGAACCCGGTCATTCGCAACCGGCCCGGCGGTTATGATGCCGGGTTTTGTTCCGATCCGAAGGTGTATCGGGACGGTGATCACTGGACGATGTTCTATTTCGGCGTTGGGCACGGCACGGCGAGCATCATGATTGCATTTTCACGCGATTTGATGCACTGGACTTCCGATCCGGACCCGCTTTACAAGGGAGGTGGCAATCCCAGCGGATTGGACAAGCAGTACGCCCACAAGACCTCCCTGGTTTACAATCCCGGGAACGACACGTTTTACCTGTTTTACTGTGCGGTGCCTGGAAAAAAAGGCGACATCACCGGCGGGCGCGGCATCGGCTTGATCACCAGTAAACCACTGACAGATGTTTCACCGTAGAAATGATTCGTGGGCGGAGTAGCCTTCGCTGGTGAAGTGGTAATTCCCACTGCCAGCATTGAAGACAGCGTAACCGTTTTCCATACCAAGAAATTTTATGTCGCGGACGTTAATGGCAGACCGGCCGCCTTCATAAACGTGTTCCAATTTTTTTGCCGGCACATAAACCGTGGCCGTAGTGTTCACCGGAATCGCGATGTGCCAGTCGAAGTCGGCGCCTTTCCGTCGCCAATCACTGGCAATCAGACCGTAAGGTGACCGATGCGTGGCTTGGACGAAGGTCAAGTCACCGACCGGATGCGGTTGCATGATGATGTGCTTGAAGCCCGGCGCGGCCGGGTCGGGTTTGATGCCGGCGAGATCTTCATAGAGCCAGATCACGAGGTCACCGACGAGCATGACGTGGTTGCGGGAATTCATTTCGGGATCGGCGGTATTGCCATTCCACAATTCCCAAATCGTCGTCGCGCCGTGCTCGATCATGTAACCCCAACTCGGATAGGTTTTCTGATCGGCCAGAGCGTAGGCCAAATCCGCCCGGCCGTTGTCGGTCAGTACCCGCATCAAATATTGGCCACCCACCAGCCCCGTGCCGATGTGGCCGCGACTTTCGTTCACAATCTTGTCCACGAGATGGTGGAAAATGCGTTGACGCATATCGTCGGGTACCAGGCCAAACGCGAGCGGCAACACGCAGGATGTTTGAGAACCGTTATCGTACTGGCCCAAATCGCGGTTGAGAAACCGGTCATTGAAAGCAGCCTTCATCTTTTCCGCCTGATCACGAAACTGCCGGGCGTCATCAGTTTTTCCAAGCATCTGCGCGTACTCTTCCATCAGACAGAGATCGTGGTAAAAATACGTGGTCGCCAGCAGCGTTTTGTCCGTCTCCCGGTTCGGGTCCCGGGAATGAATCAAGGTCGGATCCTCCGGCGGTACGCACCAGTCGCCGTAGCTGTCCTTCGAGATGAGGCCATGGGTGACAAAACCGCTCATGAAATCCACCCATTTTTTGGCCCCGTCGTAATGGCGCGCGATGATTTCCGTGTCAGCGTATTGTTCGCGCAGCATTTCCGGGATGATAATGCCGCTGCTGGGCCAGACGACGTCGTCGGAGTAAATCGGCCAGTAAGCCGGGGCGATGTCGGGCACGCTGCCGTTGGGCCGCTGAGCGTCGGCCATGTCCTGCAGCCACTTGGAATAAAGCGTCGAATTGTCGAACAAATAAGTTTCCCCCCGGGATTCTTCCGAGCGATCGCCGAGCCAGCCCTGCCGCTCGTCCCGTTGCGGACAATCCGTCGGGATGCTGTGATAATTGCCGCGCACCCCCCAGACGACGGCGCGGTAAATTTGATTAAGCAAAGGATTGGAACACTCGAAGGTCCCGTTGGTGGGCAAATCGTCGTTCACGATCCGGCCTGCAATCGAATGCAGATCCGGCTTGCCGGGAAAGCCGGTCACTTGGACGTATCGGAAACCATGCCATGTGAAACGCGGTTCCCAGATTTCGGTTCCGTGGCCGTTCAGGATATAGGTATCGGTGGCCTGCGCACCCCGAAGGTTCGCCACGTACAGCGTGCCATCCGGCTTGAGCACTTCAGCGAAACGCAGTTTTACCCGCGTACCGACCGGGCCTTTCACTTTCAGCCGCGTCCAACCGACCATGTTCTGTCCCATGTCGTAAACATAGATGCCGGGCTTCGGTTCGGTCATGGAAATGGGCTGGCGCGTGCCGGTGACGCGCTCCGGTTCAACCATCTGCGCGGCGGCCAAGCCCAGCGGTGCCTCGACGATTTGCGCCGGTTGCCATGTTGAATCATCAAACCCAGGCTGGCTCCAGCCGGGAAATGCCTTGCGGGCGTCGTAGTCTTCGCCGTCATAATCATTGTTGGCCAGAATCGGCCCATTGGTGGTGAGCCTCCAGGAGCCGTCGCTGACAATATTGGTCACCGAACCGTCGGCGTATTCCACGCGAAGTTGCAACAGCAATTCGGGCCACCCAAAACTTTCCGTCCCGGTATAAACATGGCTGCGGTCGGCGTAATAACGGCCGTTGCCCAACACGACGCCCATCGCGTTGGCGCCGCGGCGCAGTTGTTTTGTGGCATCGTAGGTAACATAGAACACGCGTTTGTTGTATTGGGCGAAGGCCGGTGAGAGAACCGCGTCACCCACCTTGTGGCCGTTCAAATCCAACTCCGACCAGCCCAGTCCGGAGAAGGAAACCGTCGCGCGCCCGATTTTCTTGTCGACGGTGAATTGCTTCCGCAGCCAGCGCGCCGGTTGCCGGCGTGATTCGGAAATGCGGACATCGCCCCAGGGTTGCATGCCCACCGGACCGAGCACTTTGGCGGACGTCCAGGCAGAATCGACGAAACCAGGCATGTTCCAGTTGGTCGGGTCCTGGTCGGAAACTTTCCATTGATCGTCGGTGGGAATGAGCAACGGTAGGCCATGGTCAAATTCGACCGTCAGCAGCCCGACCACGCCTGCCGGCTTCGCGTTCGTTCCCCGGTTGGATCCGGTGAGCGCGATAACATTGGTGCCCGGCCGGAGGCGATAGGTGACATCGTTGTCCTTGACGACGTGATAACTGGCGCGCGCCCCCAGGTCACGGCCATTCAGCCAGCCACGGCACAGGCTGTCACCAGTGTAAACGAACCGGGCGTGTTTAATTTGGCGATCCGGCGGAATCACGACCACGCGGCGGAAATATCGTTCGCCGGGCGGCGCGGCTTTTTCCGGCTCGCCTTCCGGAAACCAAATCCAACTCGTGCCGGCGAGGTAATCAGCGGCCGCTTCGCCATCCAGGCCGATCCAATGGGCCTGCCAGTCGGAAGGCTGGAGCAATCCCATGCTCCATTCTGCCGGCCCGCTCCAGGCGGACGCTTTCTCATCCTTGTCCCAAACGCGGACCTTCCAGAAACATTGTTCATTCGATACCAGCGCCTTGCCGGCGTAAGGCACCTCGAAGGATTGGTCGGAATCCACCTTGCCGCTGTTCCACAAATCGCCGACGTTTGCCTTGAGTCTGGCTGTGTTGCTAGCCACCAGCACTTGATAGGCCGTCTGCCGCTGGTCACGCTCCCCGGAATTCAGAATCCAAGCCAGCCGCGGCTGCGGGGCATCAATACCCAGCGGGTTTTCCAGATGCTCGCAGCGCAATTCCGACACGGTTGGGTCGGCAAGGGCAACGGAGGTGAAAGCGAGCACGATGCCCGGTGGAAATCTGCGGACGGTTTTCCTTACCACGGCCAAAGTCGTGTCAAACCAGTGCATTGGGTCAAAATATGTCCGTGGGCCCGGATTGTCGAGAATGCGAGACTCAACAAAACTTTTGTCTTTTTTGACAAGCTGTGTGAAATATTTTTACGCGCGGGCAATAAAGCCTATGATGAGACCCGATTTTGGTCCAATCACTGAAAGATATGATCATGTGCCAACTGCGGAATTTTTCCTGGGGAACCGTCCTCGCCGCCACAATTTTGGGAGCCTGCGGGGTTGTCGCGGTTGAACCCGGCGTGGTGGACGACAGTGCCAGTCCGGACGCGCGGGTTTGCAGCGTGGGTTTGGACGAGGCGCATTGGACACAAGGTCTGTGGGCGGAGCGGTTCGCGCTGTGCCGCCAGACGATGATTCCGGCCATGGGGCGGTTGATGGAAGGCACCAATTACACCCAGTTTTACCAAAACTTCCGCATCGCCGCCGGGTTGGCGCCGGGCCGCCACCACGGAGCGCCGTTCAATGACGGTGATTTCTACAAATGGCTTGAAGGCGCTTCGGCCCTGTACGCCCAAACGCACGATCCAAAGCTGGAGGCGACGATTGGGGAAATCGTAAGCGTCATCGGCCAAGCCCAGCGTGCGGATGGCTATCTGCAAACGGCCACGCTGATCCGGGAGCACAACGGCGACACGAATGCCGCGCCGTTTCAGAATCCGGATGATTTTGAAATGTACAACCTGGGTCATTTAATGACGGCTGCGTGCGTTAATTATCGCGCCACCGGGAGGACCAACCTGCTCGCCATCGCCTGCCGGGCGGCGGATTTTCTCGACCAGACCTTCCAGCATCCCACACCGGCCCTGGCCCGGAATCTGGTTTGTCCGTCGCATTACATGGGGATTGTCGAACTGTATCGCACGACGCATAACCCGCGTTATCTGGCCCTGGCCAGGCGCCTCTTCGCCATGCGTGATCTGGTAAACGACGGCGGCGATGACAATCAGGACCGCATTGCTTTTCAAGACCAGGACGAAGCCGTGGGACACGCGGTGCGCGCCAATTACCTATACGCCGGCGCGGCGGATTTGTTCCTGGAAACCGGCGACCCGTCATTGGGGAGGCAGTTGGAATTGATCTGGACCAACGTCGTCCAGAAGAAAATGTACATTACCGGCGGGTGCGGCGCGCTGTGGGACGGCGCGTCGCCGGATGGCGCGAAAGATCAGAAGACCATCACGCGCGTTCATCAGGCCTACGGGCGGAATTATCAACTGCCCAACGTCACCGCCTACTGCGAAACCTGCGCGAATATCGCCAACGTGATGTGGAACTGGCGGATGTTCCTGGCGACGGGTCAGGCGCAGTTCATGGACGTGGTCGAACTCGCGCTGGACAACAGCGTGTTGTCCGGTGGCGGGCTTGATGGAACGAACTACTTTTATGTCAATCCACTGCGGCAGCTCACTACGATGCCGACGGAGTTACGCTGGCCGCGGGCGCGCGTGCCGTTCCTCAACTCGTTCTGCTGCCCGCCCAACCTGGTTCGCACCATCGCCGAATCCGCGAATTATGTTTATGCCAAATCCGGCGATGGGATCTGGGTGAATCTTTATGGCGGAAGTGTGCTCGATACGACGATTGGGAATGGACGGAAAATCAAACTGGCCCAGGAAACGGAATACCCGTGGAACGGGCGTGTGCGAATCATCATCAATCAGTGTGACAACATGCCTTTTGCGTTGAAATTGCGCATCCCCGGCTGGGCGAAGAGCGCGTCGGTCCGGATCAACGACGGACCGGCGGACGATTCTCCGGCACCGGGAACATACTTTGAATTGCGCCGGACCTGGAAGTCGGGCGACATCGTTGACCTGGACATCCCCATGCCAGCCGAGGTGGTCGAGGCGAACCCGCTGGTAGAGGATGATTTGAATCAGGTTGCTATCAAACGCGGGCCGATCGTCTATTGTCTGGAATCCACCGACCTGCCGGCCGGCGTCGGCGTCATGCAGGTCCGCGTGCCGGCAGATGTAGACTTCGCGGCCCGTTACGACCGGCGGCTGCTCGGTGGAGTGGTGGTATTGAACTGCACGCTGCGGGTGCAATCGAGGGGCGACTGGGACGGACAACTGTACCGTGAGGCAGCGGACGTTCAGACGCGACCGGTCAAAATCCAATTGATCCCTTACTGTGTCTGGGACAACCGCGGCAAATCCGAAATGAGCGTCTGGCTGCCACGGCAATAAACGAAAAAAATTTCCAGCAATCAAAACCATGATGACCAAACTGTACCTTGCCCTGGCTGCTTTTATGTTGGCTTCATTCAATGGTTTTTCCGCCGAACCGGGCCTGGTGAAATCGGAGTTTATTTTTACAACCGCGCCATTTCCATCCTGCCACGCTTCGACCCTCGCGGAGACAAAAGAAGGCCTGGTGGCCGCGTGGTTCGGCGGGACCGCCGAACGCAATCCGGATGTGTGCATTTGGGTCTCGCGCGATGTCGCCGGCCAATGGGCCCCACCGGTGGAAGTGGCCGACGGCGTGATGTCGCCGACGAATCGTTACCCGTGTTGGAATCCGGTGTTGTTCCAGCCGCAGACGGGTCCGTTGCTGTTGTTCTACAAGGTCGGTCCCAGCCCTGCGACCTGGTGGGGGATGATGATGACTTCGGACGATTCCGGTAAAACATGGTCGAAACCGCATCGGTTGCCGGAGGGCGTCCTGGGTCCGATTAAAGACAAACCGGTGCAACTGGCCAACGGCGACATCCTGTCCGGCAGCAGTGACGAATCCAAGGGCCGCACGGTGCATTTTGAGCGTTCGAGCGATTTGGGGAAAACGTGGCAGGCCACGCCGCCCGTGGCCTGCGACCCGGACATCGGGCCGATTCAGCCGTGCATTCTTTTTCATCCCGGCGGACGGCTTCAGGCGCTGGGTCGGACGAAGCTGGGCAAGATTTTTGAAACCTGGTCAGCCGACGACGGCAGGACCTGGAGCAAGATAACCCTGACCTCGTTGCCGAATCCGGATTCAGGAATAGATGCGGTGACCTTGAAGGACGGACGACAGCTGTTGGTTTACAACCACAATACTCGGACCGGTTCAAAGAACAAGGGCCGCAGCCCGCTCAATGTGGCGATTTCCAACGATGGCAAGACATGGTTTGCCGCCCTGGTGTTGGAAGACGACCCGGACGCACCCAACGGCTTTCCTTATCCGGCCGTGATTCAGACCGGCGATGGACTCGTTCACATCACCTATACCTGGGAACGCAAACGCATCAAACACGTGGTACTCGACCCGCAAAAGTTCAAGTTGCGACCCATCGTGGACGGCGCTTGGCCAAAGTGACCAATCCTGACAAAACCAATCGCTCGAAGAGTCAGGATGATTTTTTGGCCCGCTGCTGTTCAAGCCGCTGGCGGGTTAACCTGCCACGACGTTGTCACTGGGAGGATGCACGACTGCCCGATCCGGTCAGTGGTTGCCTGCCCGCTTGTGGCGCGCGATATTTTTAGCAATTGATTGGGCGTTGCTGCGGGTTGCGTCCGCAGATAAGCATGTTAGTATTCATTAACCCTGCTAACGGATGCGGTTTAACTTTTGCCGACGGTCATTCTCAAATCCATCAATGGCAGGCGGTCAACGGAAGCCCCGGATATCCAAAGACGGTTTGGCCGGTCACAATGATCAATGGCAATTATCCGTGGAAAAACAGCGCCGGCTACAGTGCGGACTACGAATGGATGGACGACCGGATGCCCTGCCGACAATAGCCGCGAGCGGGCGACGAGTTGGTTTGCGAATAAATCAGGAGCGCTTCCAGTTGCAGAAAAACCCGGTTGCGAAACCCGTTGCCAAACCTGACGCGACCATTGCGGCGTTGCCGTTTTCGTTACCCTGTTTTTTCTGTTGGACCTCGACTTTACTACACCCGGCCGGACGTACAAACAGAAAGGGCGGAGTTTTCTCCGCCCTTGTGAAATCAATGGCCGGCTTCTGTTCTACTTCCGCCGGAAGATGAGCAGCCCCAGAGCACCGAGGCCAAGGAGGGCCATGCTCGCAGGTTCAGGCACCACAACCGACATAGTCTCCACAGCATTGGCGGTGTCCCCAAATCTTATTTCATCCCCCTGCTCCATGCCGATTCCATTGGCGTTGCTGCTTCCCGCTTGAAGGCGGATGCCATTTAGCGATGATAAATCCTGAAGCGTATACGTGAAATCCGGTGTGCCGACCGGTGTAGCGCCGGTGAGGGCGGGATTGATCCAGACATTCATGGTATCGGCCGTAGTGTTAACATTATCCATGACCATTTGTATCAGGATGAAATCCGTGGCGCCACTATTCGCAGCCACAGTTGATTGAATGGGAGCGCTGGATGAAGAAGTCTGGCCCGCCAAACCGTGTCCGCCGTACCAAAGGGAGATTTCGGGATGGACCGTGCCTACCGTGGCAGCGCTAATGTTGGGCATGCCAATATCAAGATATTCACTGCCACTTCCGGAGGCGGAGGTGGCTCCTTGAAGAAACATCATACTGGCCTGACGAAAAGTGTTCCCGTCAGCTGACGTGGTTAATCCGTTCCAAAGATAACTCATGTAAAGCGTGTTCGCCTCGTACGTATTGGCCGTGGCATAAGTGCCGAACGTGGAGCTTAAAACTCTTTCCGCTTCACTGGAAGCAGTGGTGCCTTGTGCCGCGATGCTATTGCCGACTACAGGCAATGTCGAATAGCTCAAACCTGGTGAGATCACTGCGGTCAGATTGTTCTTATCCGTCCAAGCACCAGCCCAACCGCCAACACCACCATTGCTGCCAACAAAAGTGCCCGGCGGTGCCGCTGGATAATCAAAGCCATCGTAGGCAATGAGTTGGGCTTGCGCCGAAACCACCCCGACAAGAGAGGCTCCTACGGATAATGCCAATAGATTCAGATACTTTTTCATACTGCTTGATTTCTGAGTTGGTGTTTTACGTTGCTAGCTGATATACAGTATTATGCATTATTTTAGGCTCATGGCCAGTGGTTTGTTTTGTCACTCGTGATAGAAAAGATGCGTTTTTTGCCAGCCATATCCTGGCCACAGAGCCTGTCTGGCTTATTTTTATGCCGCCTGAGGCAAGCAGGTTAAGGCTGGACAACACACGAGCCAATGACTGCAAGAGCCAATTGACTGCAAGAGACCTGTGCCAAACGTGAAATGGAGTCGGAGCGTAGAGCAAGGCCCCTCGGAAACCGCAGTATCAGGTCGAACCCCCCGGCGGGGTAACTGCGCAGTTCAACCCGGAGAATGGCGGGGTTTCCCGGCCGGTGATCACATTGGTGCCGGCAGTCTCTCTTCTGCCAGGGGTTGCTCCTTTGCTCCTTGATACAGCAACGGCTGAACCAGGCAGCAATATGGAATGATTTATCCGGGCAGCCATCCCAATAATCATCCGTAGATCAGTCTAAATCCGGGCGTCAGCCGGGGCTGCGAATGGATGGACGACCACATGCCTTTCGGGCAACCGGTCCCGGTTGGCTGCGGGCAGGTTTGCAAACCAATCCAGATGCTCCCAAAGCTTCACTCGCTTCGCGGCACTGCCACAAGTCCCGTCCCGCCGGCGTTCGAGACGGGTGCGCCTGAAAATATCATCCGGATCCGGCAACTGGTGATGGCGTGCTGCTGGTCATTGGTCCATCCGTTCCACCTTTTCCAGTCCAACCACGGGTCATCCGCCGCCCCACGCTTATCATTTTTAGCAAATGATTTGATATTTTTTGCATTCTGAGTTCACGGGGTTAAGGTTAACATTATTCAATCCTGTTATTAATAGCATGAACAAGTCGCGATGCGGATTGCAACCATTGGCGTGCGTCGGTGTAGGCGCCCCAAAAAGTCGTGGGAAGGACTCCCGCCTGGAAGGTTTCACGCTGATTGAATTGCTGGTGGTGATAGCGATCATCGCCATTCTGGCGGCCATCCTGCTGCCGGCGCTGGCGGCGGCGAAGGAAAAGGCAAGGGCCACCGATTGCATGTCCAACACCCGGCAAATGATGATCGGCTGGATGCTCTATTCCGGCGACACTCATGACGAGATGATCGACTATGCCAAGTGGGTGGGAAAAAAGTACCGGCGAAGGGTGGACGGCGGTAAAAACCGACAATACCAACACCTCGTTGCTGGTCGGAGGCGGTCCCGGAGATTTGATGGCAAAATATATCAAATCACCCAATCTCTATAAATGCCCTTCAGATACTTACAAGAAAGGCGGATGCCCCACCGGAACCGACGGCTATCGCGTCCGCAGTTATTCGATGAATGGAGCATTGGGAGGCACCGCAGGGGGAGGTGGACCTACAGTCAAAGGGACCGCGCCAGACAACCGGAAATATTTCGGAAGCGGTGGTGGCATGGGCCGGGATGCCAATAGACTGTCGGATTTGGTTCATCCGGCCATGGTTTTTGTGATGTTGGATGAACAGGCTGACAGCATCAGCGGCACCGGCGGTGATGCGGCGTTCATGTTCGATCCCGGTTATGCTCTCGGCCAGGAACGGTGGCGCGATCTTCCCGGCGGCTACCACAATCACGGATGCTGTATGACTTTTGCCGACGGTCATTCTGAAATCCATCAGTGGCAGGCGATCAACAACAGCCCCGGATATCCAGGGACGATTTGGCCGGTCACAATGATGGATGGCAATAATCCGTGGAAACTCAACGCCGGCTACAGCCCGGACTACGAATGGATGGACGACCACACGGCCTACAGATATTAGGCATGGGTGGGCCGGAAGCCGTTTTACCCGAGAATCAAAAGCGCCAAACAAAAATTGACAAATTGACAGTCAGGTTTGTGGGGAGCATAAATAGTAGAACCAACCAAATAAAAACTATGCAAACAAGCAAGCCCAATCCCAGGCACGGTGTTGCCGCCAGTTTCAACGCGTGCATTAAGTCCGTCACCGTAGCATCGGCTGGATTTCTGACAACCGGCGCCGGCAGCCTGCTATTGCTGGCGGTGCTGGCCGTTCCGGCGCAAGCGGCGCAAACCGTGCGCATGACGACGACGCCCGTCGCGGTGACGGTGCCGCTGAACAACAACACTTCCACCTTGATCACGAACCGGGTCATCATCGGCGGCGGCACCGACCCGGTAAATTTCAACGTGTCGGGGTTGCCGACCGGCGCTACCGCCAGTTTTGACGTCAACGGTCTCACCGCCAGCGCCACAAATGTTCTGACCTTGACCACGGTAGGAGTGGCCGAAGGGGTTTACACGTTGAGCATTGATGCCTCCGGCGGGGCGACCGGCAATACGTTTATCACCTTGCAGGTGGGAGACGTGTGGAACGGCTCGCAACAGGTCAGCGGGAACTGGTCCAGTTCGTCCAGTTGGGTGGGCGGAACCGTTCCCGGCGCCTCGGACGATGTGTTGTTTACCGATCTCGGAGCGCAAACGAACGTGTTCACCAACAGCATCGTGGACACCAGCACGACCATCGGCTCCCTCCGCTTTTTGAACCAAACAAACCGGTATGAAATTCTTTCGATTGCCTCCGGGAATACGTTGTCCATTGTCGGAACCAACGGATTCAGCCTTTGGCGGAACGATGTGAACCTTGCCGGAACGATGAACATCAGTTTCCTCGGTGGCGGCAATCTGGTTGTCAGCAACCAAAACGCCAACTTCAACCTGTTGATTGACAATCAGGTTGCCAACACGCTCGACCTGTCCGGCTTGGGCACTTTCACGGCGTTCTTGAACCGCATGGGATTGGGTGATTATTCCTTGTATCCCAATTACTACAATTTCGTAACGAACAAGTACTCCAACACCGCTCCTTTCAGATTTATTCCGACCGTGTTTTTTGCCCGAACCAACATTATCAAAACCCTCTACGTGGATCCAAACAACTACACGAATGCGGATAACCGTGAGTATGGGGTTTGCCTGGACAACAGCTACAGCTCGGGAACAACGACCCACAATAATATCAATCTAGGTTTGTCCAACGTGTTCTTTGCGGATGGCGTCTGCATCAATCACGCGAACGAAGGTGGAAACCTCCAGTTCAATCCGGGTTTTGCACGATCCACAAATATTGTAGGCAGTGTAACAAACTTTATCACCAACTCGATGGTGGCTGTCTTCCGCGGACCCAGCGGCGGACGCATGAGCATGTTTGCCATCGGAGACGATGCAACACCCGGTCCCGCTGTCAGCAACATAAAAGGAGGGGCGGATTTCACCGGCGGCACGGTGGATATGCTGGTGGACCAGATTTATATCTGCCGGGACCCGCAAACGATTTCCAGCAATCAAACTCCCAACGTCCAGGGCCAGCTGTCCATCAGCCAGGGAATTGTGGACGCCAACAACGTCTATCTGGGATATCAGGAGCATACGAACCGCTACGCGTTCCCGGAGCAGGAATTTCGAGGCTACTGTGAAGGGACTCTGTTGGTCAGCAACACCGCCACGTTCATCACGCATGGCACCATAACGTTAGGCTTCACGGCCGATACGGATGTCAACTCCGACCCGGGCCAGAATTTCGGCAGAATTGTCGTGGGTCCGGGCGGCAGCCTGTCCGCCAACAAGATTGTGGTTGACGGCGGAGCCGGTCTGTCCACTGGAAACTCCATTAACATTAACACGGGCGGCACGCTGATCGTTTCTAACACTCTGGCTGGTCCGGGTCAAAAACTGGACAGCTTGACCATGACCAACGGTGCGCTGACACTTTTCATCAATGGCAACAACTCAACACCTTACGCTTATGTCACCAACTTCAACACCTCCGGCAACCCGACGATCAATATCGGAAGCATTGTAAATTTGACGACGCCGGCGCAGGTGCCGCTCGTTCAATATGACGCCGGCTCGCCCACCATCGTGTTGGGCAGCCTTCCGGGGGGATACAGCGGCACCCTGGTCAACAATGGCCCCGGCAGCACGATTGATGTCTTTCTTAGCACGACTGCGCCCAAATCCCTGGCGTGGCGCGGTTTCGTGAATAACAACTGGGACAAGACCACCAAGAACTGGCTGGATTTGAATACGGGACTGCAAACGAACTTTGCCACCCTGGATCATGTCGTCTTTGACGACACCACCGGTGTTCCGACCAACATCAACCTGGCTGTGACATTGCTCACTCCAGGCGCCGTGAACATGACCAATACCACGCATAACTACATCATCAGCGGGTCAGGCTCCATTGTCGGAGCCACCTCCATGTTCAAGACCGGCACCGGCTCTTTGGATATTGAAGGCAACACCTCGTTGTCGGTGGAGGTCAATCAGGGCCTGCTGACCGGCGCCGGCACCATTAATGCAGCCACCATAGATTCCGGCGGGGCGATGCTTTTCTCGGGCACCATCAGCGCCAATGTCGTCTGTGCCGGCAAGGGAGTCAGTTCGGGCACTATCAGTGGCTCCGTGGACGTGCAGAACGGCGGCGTATTCACCAACTTGAATGCCGTCCACGGCCCGCTCACACTGGAAAACGGTTCGTTCATGAATAATTCCGGCAGTGTGACCTATCCGCTTGGCTTTACGTCCACGGTCAGTTCCAATGCCTATCTGCAGAATCTTGGCACGATCAGCGGCGATCTGTTGCAGGTCAGTGGCACGTTGGAGGATGACAGCAGCCCCGGGATAACGATGACCCAGATGACGATTACCTCGAGCGGTACGTTCATCCCGGGCGGGACCGGCATCGGCACCACTTCGGTTAAGGGCAATGGCAATGGAAATACTGCCGGACGGCTGACCCTCGCTTCCGGCTCCACCACCATTATCAAAGTGAATCCCGGGCAATCGCCAGCCAACACAACAGTCCTGGCCGCCTTTTTGGATTATGGTCCGAGCCAGAGCGTCCAGTCACAAAACGGCGGAACGCTCATCCTCACGAACATTGACGGGAATCCCTTTGCCGTGGGACAGTCGTTCAACATCTTTGGCAATTCGTTCTTAAACCAGGATGCCCCGGGTCAGACCGGCAGTTCCACCAACTCGTATCCGGTCATGGTGCCGGCCCAACCCGGCACGGGGATGTCCTGGGATTTGAGTCACTTGTGGCCCAACGGCTTGATCAGCATCATTACCCCACCGGTGGTGAAGCTGACCAACACTTTCTCGATCATTGGCGGCACGAACATGGTGGGAACATTCACCTGGTCAACGAACGTGTTCCAGCACTGGGTGCTCGAAACCCAGGAGAATCCATTGAGCGTTGGTTTGAGCACCAACTGGACACGCATCGCGGGATCGTGGACAAACTCGCCCGACGATCTCACAGTGGGTTATCAGACTCGGGTCTTGACGAACTCAATAGCCACGACCAACCCGGCGGTGTTCTTCCGCCTGGTCTTCCCGTAAACGACGCGAAAGAATTGTCGGCCTTTGGTTTGTTTCGCAAAGCCGGGGTTGAGTTAAAAACTTGGCCCCGGTTTTTACTTGATGTGTGCGCGGTCGGCCGTGGCGCCGGGTTTGTCGCACAGGAAGATGATGAGTGTTGATTGACTTTAGTATGAGCTTCTTATCGGGTCACAATGGCAAATTTATCCCGGCGATGATCTGGGCATTGATGGTTGGGGGCGCAACCAGTCCAGCGGCCGGGCTAAGAGTGGACTTGAATCCGCCCGAGCGGCGGACCGATTTGCTCACGCCCCATTGGGAAAACTGGGCGTGGCACCAGGGCCAATCCGGTTTGCAAACCTTTGGCAACGTCACCGTAACCTTCCGCGTCGCGCCTGACGGGACCCTCGCACCGATGTTGTTCAAAGGCTTGCTGGACTACGGCGCCCACATGGCCTGCGACGGCATTGCGACGGGGAAATCCGCCGATGACGGTGGTTTTGACATGGTGGTCAGCGGATTGGCGCCCGGCAAACACACCATTGTCACGTATCACAACGAAGTGCGCAACCTGGCACCAGCCCGGTTCGATGTGCTGGTGGACGGAACCGCGCGAATCAAGAATTTCACGCCGACGAGTCGCGCCACCAACGATTATGAAGTGGCCGGCACCTTTCTGGATGTGGATGCGGTTGCGGGCAAGGACGTGGTGCTCCACTTTCGCCCGGAATCGTCCGGCACCAATCGCAGCCTCATTATCAATGGTTTCGCCATTGATGTGCCCGACCCACGTCGGCAGGCCATCGAGCCGGCACCCGCCAACGACGATGAACATTGGCCGAATGAACAACCATTGACCTGGAAATCCCCCGCCGACGCGGCTACCCATCAAGTCTTTTTCGGGACCGATTCCAACGCTGTGGCCAACGCGACCACCCCCTCGCCGGAATTCAAAGGCAGTTTAAATGCAGCGAGCTATGCGTTGCCGAAACTGGATTCGATGCAGAACTGCTTCTGGCGCGTGGACGAGGTGGACACAGCGGGCAAGGCCACCCGCGGCGAGGTCTGGCATTTTCGCGTCCGGCACCTCGCGTTCCCAACGGCGGAAGGTTACGGGCGCTTTGCCATGGGCGGTCGTGGCGGCCGGGTAATGGAAGTAACCAACCTGCAGGATTATGATCGGAGCAAGGGAGAGGCGGTAATTCCAGGCAGCTTCCGCGCGGCCGTGGAAGCCGAAGGCCCGCGCACGATTGTTTTCCGCGTCTCCGGTCTTATCCGGCTCAAGGCGCCCTGTGCCGTCCACAACCCGTATTGCACCATTGCCGGACAGACCGCACCGGGCGATGGTATCTGTCTGGCAAATTTTTCCGGTGGCGCCTACGGCACGCACGACGTCATCATCCGCTACCTGCGTTTTCGGATCGGTGATTTTGCAAAGAAGGCGATGGACGGCGCGGGTTTGGGCAGTTGCGATAATTGTATTATTGACCACTGCTCCATCAGTTGGAGTTCGGATGAGGGCACCAGCTCACGCGGCGCGCGCAACATCACCTTCCAGCGCAACATCGTCGCCGAGGCACTGCATCACGGCCCGCATTACCGCGCCAGCGACCGGACGAAGCTGGAAACGCACGCCTTCGCCGGCTCCATCAGCGGCGACATCGGCAGCTATCACCACAATTTGCTCGCGGATTGCACGGACCGGAATTGGAGCCTGGCCGGCGGCCTGAACCAGAGCGGGCGTTACGCCGGCTATTTGGACATCCGCAACAATGTGGTTTATAACTGGACGGCGCGCACCACTGACGGCGGCGTAGCGGAATTGAATTACGTCAACAACTACTACAAGCCATATCCGGATAATCCGTTCGTGAAATGGTTGTTGAAACTGGACCCGATTAATCCCAACTGGGGCACGGAAAGTTATTACATGACCGGCAATGTTCTTGAAGGCTTTGTGAACGAGACCAACAACTGGTCGGCATTTTGGAACGGGCCGCAGGTGCAAAAACAGGTGTGCGTGGATCACCCGCTCTATCCGTCCTATGTCACCACGCAGTCCGCCCGGGAAGCGTTCACCAACGTGCTCGCGAACGTCGGTGCAAATTTCCCCGCGCAGGACGCGATTGACCGCCACATCATCGCCGACGTGCGCAACGGGACGGCGGAATTCATCGGCACGCGCGGCCCGACCTACGGCGACCGGCCCGGCCCGAATTATCCCGGCATTATTGACACCCAGACCGACGACAAGAGCGCGCTGGGTTCGCCGGACTTTCCATGGCCGGAGTATAAAACCTATAACGTGCCGGCGGACAGCGACCACGACGGCATCCCGGACGACTGGGAAAAGGCCCACGGTTTGAATCCGAACGATCCGAGCGACGCGAACCAGGATCTGAACGGCGATGGTTACACAAATCTCGAAAAATATCTGAACTCGCTGGTTGGTGAGTATTCAATGTAAAAAATGAAACACATGGAAAATAAAATTCTTGTCGCCACCCTGCTTTTGGTTGCCGCTCAAGTCGGTTTCGCCCGCGAAAATTGGCCGATTCCTGACGCCGCGATGAGGCAGCGTGACGCCGCCTGGAACCAATATGAGCAGGACGTCATCGCCAAAGACGCGCCACAAATTGCCGAGTGGGCGAAAAAGGGCAGGCCCTTCATCCCCGGGGCCGCCAAGCCTGACGATCTGCCCCAGGCCAAAGTGCCCGCCTTTCCCGGCGCGGAAGGCGGCGGCAAATTTTCCTTCGGCGGCCGCGGCGGAAAGGTTTTTGTCGTGACCAATCTCGCCGACAGCGGCCCGGGAACATTGCGCGAAGCGTGTGAAGCTGCCGGCCCACGCATCGTCATTTTCAACGTCGCAGGCATTATTCACCTAAAGATGCCCATCTTCATCGAGGCGCCTTACATCACGATTGACGGTCACACCGCCCCGGGCGACGGCGTTTGTATTGCCGACAACGGACTGGTGGACAATGCCCACGATGTCGTCATCCGGTATTTGCGTTTGCGGCGCGGTAACCTGGACGTGTTCAACCGTCACGGCGTTCATTACGGCAATCCCATCGGCAACATCATCCTGGACCATCTCTCGGCGAGCTGGGGCCAGGACCAGAACCTCGACACCTACCGCCACATGTATCAGCCGACCAATGGCGGCCCGGCACTCAAGTTGCCCAGCGTCAATGTCACCATCCAGTGGTGCATCACCAGCGAGGCGCTCAACACTTACAACCATGCGTTCGGCGGTGACTGGGGCGGTCGCAACACCGGCTTTCACCACAATCTTTTTGCCTGCAACACCGGACGCAATCCCAGCGTGGCGATGACCTACGATTTCAATTTCGTCAACAACGTGCTGTTCAACTGGCGGCATCGCACCATTGACGGCGGCGACATGCACAGCCGCTACAACATCATCAACAATTACTTCAAGGCCGGACCGGCGGCAAATCCCGGCCCGGTGGCGTATCGCGTCCTGTTGCCCTCCGCCACGCAGAAGAAGCCGGACATGATCCCCTATTTTGGCAAGGCTTACGTCGCAGGAAACCTCGTCGCAGGAAACGAAAAAGTTTCCGCTGACAATTGGGCCGGCGGCGTACAATTTTCCGACGGCGGCTCCAAGGACGACCCGACCACGAGCACGAACGAGGCCGTGAAAAAACTGATCGCCGAGGTGCGCGTGAATCACCCGTTTCCGATGCCACCGATGACGATCACCTCGGCGAAGAAAGCTTTTGAGGAGGTTTTGAATGATGCCGGCGCAAAGCTGCCGGACCGGGATGCGGTGGACCAGCGCGTCATCGAAGAAGTCCGGACCGGAAAAGTCTGGAGCGAAGGCAAGGAATTCACACCGCCGCCAATGAAAGGTCTGGCCAGAAACAACGTCGGCACGGCAGGCAACGGCATCATCACGGACCCATCGCAGGTTGGCGGTTATCCCGAATACCTGGGTGAACCGGTCAAAGACTTGTGCCCCGACGGCATTCCACTCTCGTGGAAGGTGAAATACCATCTCGACACGAACAACGTTGACCTGGGGCAGAAAGATTTGCTGGGCGACGGTTACACCGTCATGGACAAGTATCTCGACGGCCTCGATCCGACAAAGAAAATTGATTGGAACGACCCGCAGAGCAACGTCAATACGCTTTCGGCCGGTGATTTCAAACCAGGCAAAAACTGAGGAACTGAGGAATTCCTGCTTTCCAACGACGGCCGGTTCGGGATTAGCGATGGGCTGGCAACATGAAACGTAACCTCCAAAGCCTGTCAGGGTATGCGTGGGTGGTGGTGGGGCTGCTCTGGCCGGTGGTGATGTTGAATTACCTCGACCGCCAGATGCTGGCCACCGTTCGGGCCTCGATTCGCGCGGACATTCCCAGCATCGCCAACGACCGGGAATTCGGCATGTTGATGGCTGTCTTCATGTGGGTCTATGCGTTTTTGAGCCCGCTGGGCGGGTTCATCGCGGACCGCTTCAACCGCCGCTGGACCGTCATCGGCAGCCTTTTCGTCTGGTCGGCGGTAACGTGGCTCACGGGCCATGCGCAAACCTATTCGCAGATGCTCGCATTCCGCGCGCTCATGGGCATCAGCGAGGCATTTTACTTTCCAGCGGCGCTGGCGCTGATCGCGGATTTTCATGCCGGCAACACCCGCGCCCGGGCGGTGGGCATACATCAGAGCGGTCTTTACATAGGGCTGTCGCTGGGGGGAATCGGCGGCTATATCGCGCAGACGAGCTCCTGGCGGAACTGCTTCACCTGGTTCGGGGTGGCCGGCGTGGTTTACGCGGGCGTACTGATGCTGGCCTTGCGGGATGCGGCGGAACCTGCCGGTGAGGCTCCGGGGAGAAAAAATCCCGTGACCATCGGCGAAACGCTGCGCGCCCTATGGCTGCGGCCGGCGTTTTGGATTCTGGTCATCTATTTTACATTGCCGGCCATTGCCGGCTGGGTGACGAAAAACTGGCTGCCGACTTACTTGGCCGACGCGTTTCACCTCCCGGAAGGTCCGGCCGGGTTGTCGGCCACAGGCTACATCCAGGCGGCGTCATTTGCCGGCGTGTTGCTGGGCGGGGTGATCGCCGACTGGTGGACGCGCGCCACGCCGCGGGGTCGCATTTACACCAGCGCCGTCGGAGTGTTTGTGATGGTGCCGGCGCTGCTGGGCATGGGCTGGGCATGGAGTCTCGGCGCGGCCTTGGTGTTCATGGTGTTGTTCGGCATCGGCTGGGGATTTTTTGACTGCAATAACATGCCCATCCTCTGCCAGATCGCGCGACCCGAATATCGCGCCACCGGCTACGGTTTCATGAACTTTGCCAGCATCAGCGTGGGCGCGGGGGCCACGGTCCTGCTCGGTTGGATGCGTGATCACGGCATCAAGTTTTCCGTGGCGTTTGCCGGCTCGGCAGCGTTAGCTTTGTTGAGTGCGGGGCTGATTCTTCTGGTCCACCCGCGCAGCGAAGCGGAATTGGCCAGGCGATAATTTTTTGCGATGTGAAATAAGACAATGAAAGCGCCTTTGACGGGAATCATTCCGCCGATGGTCACGCCGCTCCGGGGGCGCGACGAACTGGACGTTGCCGGGCTGGAGAAATTGCTTGAACATATTTTGTCCGGCGGCGTCAGCGGAATTTTTATTCTCGGCACCACCGGTGAAGGGCCGGGTTTGAGCTATCGTTTGCGCCGCGAACTCATCGAGCGCGTCTGCCAACAAGTGAAACGGCGTGTGCCCGTTCTGGTTGGCATTACCGACACGTCCTTCGTTGAATCGGTGAATCTTGCGCGTCAGGCGGCGGGTTGTGGCGCGAACGCGGTCGTGGCCGCGCCGCCTTATTACATGCCCGAAGGCCAACCGGAGTTGCAGGAGTGGCTTGACCACCTCGTTCCCGAACTTTCGCTGCCGCTTTTTCTCTATAACATGCCGCCGCTGACCAAGGTTTCCTACGAAGTTGAAACGGTTCGCCGCGCGCTGGACCATCCACGTATCATCGGACTCAAAGACAGCTCCGGTGATTTGGATTATTTCAAAAAGGTGGTCGCGTTCCGGAAACAACGCCCGGACTGGTCCGTACTCATCGGCCCGGAGGAAAAACTGCTGGCCTCGCTGCAGCTCGGCGGTCACGGCGGCGTGAGCGGCGGCGCGAACCTGTTTCCAAAACTTTACGTCGGGCTGTGCCAGACCTTCCAGGCCGGCGACATCGCCCGGGCGCAGGCTTTCCAGGAACAAATCCGGCGCATCGGCGATTTGCTGTATCGCATCGGCAAGCATCCGTCCGCGGTCATCAAAGGCATCAAATGCGCTCTCGCCTGTCTCGGCCTTTGCAACGATTTCATGGCCGAGCCGTTTCATCGTTTCCGCGCCGAAGAGCGTGAGCTGGTCAATAAACGGGTGAAGGAGATCGAAGCGGAATTGTCGAAAGGGAATTTGTGATACCCGAATGATCACAACTACGAAACATACAAACCGGGCGGCGCGGACCGCCGCCCGCCCTGCGCGATCAGCCATTGGCGGTTCCCGCTGGTCCGCCCCCGTCCTTGCGGTCTGCGCCGGCTTGGCGTCTTTCGGGATGATCGGTCCGGCTGGTGCGGCCGATCTGGCCGTGCTGGAGCCGGCCGCGTTCTCACATTACGTCGCGCATTTCAATTCGATGGAAAACGAAAACGTCACGAATTCCATCTCCAACGCGGAATCATGGAATTGGCTGCAAAAGGAAATCCCGTTGTTCGAATGCCCCGACCGCGAAGTGGAGGAAATGTATTATTATCACTGGTGGTCGTTCCGAAAACATCTGGTGAAAACCCCCGATGGTTTCGTCATCACGGAATTTCTCACTCCGGTCCGGCACGCGGGCATTTATAACACCATCAGTTGCGCCACCGGATTCCACATCATGGAAGGCCGCTGGCTGCACGGTCAAAAGTATCTCGACGATTATATTCGTTTCTGGCTGCAAGGCCGGGATGGCAAACCCCAACCGCATTTCCACAAATACAGCACCTGGCTGGAGGCAGCGGTTTATGACCGTTATCTCGTGGCCGGCGACAAGGATTTTCCAGACAGTTTGCTCGGCGATTTCGTCGCTGACTATCGCGCCTGGGAAAACGAACACCTGACCACGAACGGCCTGTTCTGGCAATTTGACGTGCGCGACGGCATGGAGGAATCCATCAGCGGCTCGCGCACGAACAAAAACCTGCGCCCGACCCTCAACAGTTACATGTTTGCCAACGCCTGCGCCATCGCCGCCATCGCCCGGATGGCCGGCGAAAAAAAAGTCGCCGACGAATTCGAGGCGAAGGCTGAGCGGCTGAAAGAACTCGTCGAGGAGAAATTGTGGAACCGGGACGCGCAATTTTTTGAAGTGCTGCGCGATGATGGGAAATTGGCAGACGTGCGTGAGGAAACCGGTTTCATTCCATGGATGTTTGATTTGCCGGACCGCGAAGCAAAATATGCGGCAGCCTGGACGCAATTGAGTGATCCGCAAGGTTTCTCCGCTCCCTATGGCATCACGACCGCCGAACGGCGTAGTCCGGACTTTCGCTCGCATGGCTACGGCCACTGCGAATGGGACGGCGCCGTCTGGCCGTTTGCAACATCCCAGACCCTGGATGCGCTGGCCAATGTGCTGCGCGATTATCCGCCGAATGTGGTCACCGCTCGCGATTATTTTGATGCGTTCCTCACTTATGTCGAAAGCCAGCACGCTGACGGCAAACCTTACATCGGCGAATACCTCAACGAAACAACCGGCCAGTGGATCAACGGAGCGAACGGCCGCAGCCGCTACTACAACCATTCCACGTTCGCCGACCTGCTGATCACCGGGGTCGTTGGCCTGGTTCCGCGGGCAGACAACACGGTGGAAATCTGGCCGCTGTTGCCAGAGGGAACCTGGAACTGGTTTTGTCTCGACGGCGTGAAATATCATGGCCACACGCTTACCATCATTTGGGACCAGGACGGAACGCGTTACCACCGCGGCAAAGGCCTGACGGTTCTGGCCGGCGGAAAAGAAATCGCCCACACGGGCAAACTTGAAAAACTCACCGGCAAACTCCCGTGAAAACTTTTCTCCTGCTGTTCACCTTCGGATTCGTGCTCGCGGCCGGCGCCGCACCGAAAAAATTGTCGCCGATCATTTCCATCGGCTCCGACGGTCACCTGGTTTATGACACGGATGAACACGGGAACAGGGTTCCCGATTTTTCCATCTGTGGTTACGCCGGCGGTGACAAAGAAATCCCCGATGCGCCGGCCCGCGTCGTCGTCCCACCCGTCACCGGCGATGAAACGGCGCGAATTCAAAGGGCAATCGATTACGTCGCCGGTTTGCCTGCGGACCAGGATGGGATCCGCGGCGCGGTTTTGTTGTTGAAAGGCCGGCATGAAGTTTTGGGTGGCCTGCAGATCACTAATTCCGGCGTCGCGCTCCGGGGACAAGGCATGGGCACGAACGGGACGGTTTTGGTGGCCGCCGGTCCGGATCGCCGTACGCTGATCCGCATTGTCGGGCGCAACGATATGACGGTCCAAACCAACTTCGGTTGGCAGATCGCGGATGATTATGTTCCCGTCGGCGCCATCCGCTTTCATGTTACTGACGCCAGCGGCCTGAAGCCCGGCAGTCTCATTCATATCATCCGTCCCAGCACGAAGGAATGGATTGAGCAGTTGGGCATGACGGAATTCGGGGGCGGAATCGGCGACTGGCGGCTCGTCTGGCATCCCGGCAGTTATGACCTCACCTGGGACCGTGTCATCCAAAACATCGACGGTAACCAGGTCACCATCGATGCGCCGATTACGACCGCCCTCGAATCAAAATTCGGCGGCGGCCGGGTGGAAACTTATTCCTGGCCGGGGCGCATCGGCCATGTCGGCGTGGAAAATCTGCGGCTCGAGTCCACTTTCGATGCAGCCAATCCCAAAGACGAAAATCACTCATGGATGGCGGTCACAATGGAAAACGCGGAGAACACCTGGGTCCGGCAGGTCACGTTCGAGCATTTTGCGGGTTCGGCGGTGGCGATTTATGAAAGTTGCAAACGGGTGACGGTGGAAGATTGTCTCTCGCTGGCCCCGGTGTCGGAAAGGGGCGGCTGGCGGCGAAATACCTTCTTCACGATGGGCCAGCAGACGCTGTTTTTGCGCTGTTGGGCCGAACACGGCAATCACGATTTTTCCGTGGGGCATTGCGCTGCCGGGCCGAATGCATTCGTCCAGTGCGAAGCCACCCTGCCCTTCGGTGACAGCGGGCCGATTGCCAGCTGGGCGTCCGGCGTGCTCTACGACAACGTGCGGATTGACGGCAACGGACTGAGCCTCGCGAATCGTGGCAGCGCCGGCGAGGGCGCGGGCTGGTCGGCGGCCAATTCCGTCCTGTGGCAGTGTGACGCCTCGCAAATCTCCTGCGCCAACCCGCCGGGCGCGCAAAACTGGGCGTTTGGCTGCTGGGGCGGATTCGAAGGTGACGGCATCTGGCGCAGCTCGAATGACCACGTCCGGCCGGAAAGCCTCTTCGCGGCACAAATCGCCGACCGGCTCGGCCGCGCCGCGGCGGACAAAATAAAGTTGATGCCACGCTCGACGGAAGAATTCAGCAATCCAACCGCGGTGCAGGCGGCGGAATTGATCGCCGCTTCCCGCAAGCCCGCACCGGAACTTTCGGACTACGTCGCCGCCGCCGCAATGCGCGATCCCATTTCAAGTGAGCCCGGAAATGCCAAAGGGCTTGACGAAATTCCAGTTCCGTCCTCCGTCCTCCGTCCTCCGTCCTCCGGCCTTTTCCGTCACCAACGGTTGGTTGGTTTGCGACGGCAAACTGCTCATCGGCACCACGGCGAGCATTAATTGGTGGCGCGGCAATACGCGTCCGAGCGAGGCAAAAAATTACGGAATCAACCTGACACGGTTCGCCCCGGGCCGCATCGGGCCGGGCTTTACGGACGATTTGAACGCCGTGGCCGATGGAATGTTTTCCAAAAATCAAGTCGCGCTGGATCATCACTATGGCCTCTGGTATGACCGCCGCCGCGAGGATCACGAGCGTGTCCGGCGCGAGGACGGGGATGTCTGGCCGCCGTTTTACGAACAGCCGTTCGCGCGCAGCGGCCAGGGCACTGCCTGGGACGGCTTGAGCAAATACGATCTCACCAGGTTCAATCCGTGGTATTGGTCGCGATTGAAGCAGTTTGCCGATATTGGCCACGAGCGCGGGCTGGTGCTGTTCAACGAAAATTATTTCCAGCACAACATCCTCGAAGCCGGCGCGCATTGGGTGGATTGTCCCTGGCGCTCGGCCAACAACATCAACGACACCGGTTTTCCCGAACCGCCGCCGTTTGCCGGCGACAAACGCATTTTCATGGCCGAACAGTTTTATGACGTCAGTAACGCCGTCCGGCGCACTTTGCACCGGAATTTCATCCGGCAAAATCTGGATAATTTTACCAACGAGCCGAATGTGATCCAGTTCACCAGCGCGGAATTCACCGGCCCGCTGGCATTCGAGCAATTCTGGCTGGACACCATCGCCGGCTGGGAACGCGAAACCGGGCGCAAGGAACTCGTCGCGTTGAGTTGCACCAAGGACGTGCAGGACGCAATTCTGGCCGATCCGCCGCGCGCCGCGGTGGTGGACGTAATCTGTTTTCGCTACTGGTGGCGGACAGACCGGGGATTGTTCGCACCGAAAGGTGGACAGAATCTTTCACCGCGCCAGTTCGAGCGGCAATGGCACGGAGGAACGGCTACCGACATGGATTTGGCCACCATGGCGGCGGAATATCGGCAAAAGTTTCCCGACAAAGCCGTTATCGCCTCGGGTGAAGATGCCAATTTGAGGGGTTCATGGGCGTTTGTGTGTGCTGGCGGTTCAATGCCGGATTTACCCAAAACAACCGACCCGCGGCTGCTGGCCGCCATTCCGCAAATGCAGCCCTGGCCGGAAGCCTCTGGAAAAAGCCGCTGGGTTCTGCGCGAACCCGGCAGGCAATATCTCGTTTATTCACCGGACAAATCAGAACTGGATTTGTCCACAGAGTCCGGCTCGTTCCAGGCGCAGGTCTTTAATCCGCGGACAGGCCGGGAGATGACGCCATCCCAAACGGTTCACGCGGGAAAAACCATCGCGCTGCCGGCAGGCGTGGTCTGGCTGGTGAAGGACTGATTTTTTGGACTACGAAATTCGCGCAATGACACCAGGAAAACACAACCCGTTCAACCTCCTGGCCGGACTGGCACTTTTTGCCGCCATGGCCACACAGGCGGAAACTGTATCGATCGTTGTCTCCTCCAACGCCGCGCCGCGCGTGAAGTTTGGCGCAGAAAAATTGGTTGAGGCGCTCAAGTCGGTCAATTCGGACGCGGCGATTGTTCAGACAAAAGATGTTTCCGGCCGGAAAATTCTACTTGATTTGCCGCTCGGCCCGCTGGATTTCCCCGAGATTGGCCCGGAAGGTTTTAAGATCACTTTGCTGAAAGGCGGCGGCGTGCTCATTTCGTATCGCGAAGATTCCGGCGCGCTTTACGGGAGTTTGGAACTGGCACAACGGATTCGGGAAAGCGGGAAATTGCCGAACACGCCGGACGCGGTGAATTGCAAGGACACACCGGTGATGAAGCTTCGCGGCGCCTGCATCGGGATGCAAAAGACCTACATCCTGCCGGGACGCCACGTCTATGAATATCCCTACACGCCGGAATTGTTCCCGTGGTTCTACGACAAACAAATGTGGCGCGAGTATCTGGATTTCCTCGCCGCGAACCGCATGAATACGCTCTACCTCTGGAGCGGCCATCCGTTCGCCTCGCTGGTACGGCTCAAAGATTATCCGTATGCGGTTGAAGTGCCGGACGACGTTTTCCGGAAGAACCAGGAGATGTTCCATTGGCTCGCGCGCGAGTGTGACCGGCGCGGTATCTGGCTGGTGCAGATGTTTTACAATATTCTCGTCTCGCAACCGTTTGCCGAAACCAACGGGATTTCCACCCAGCTTTCCGCCCCCACGCCGCTCACGGAAGATTACACGCGCAAATCCATCGCGGAATTTGTGAAGGAATATCCTCACGTCGGTCTGATGGTCTGCCTTGGCGAGGCGTTGCGGGGCACACCGAATCAACTGGAGTGGTGTACCAATGTCATTCTGCCGGGCGTGCTCGACGGCATGAAGGAGGCCGGCTTGCAGGAGGAACCGCCGGTCGTCATCCGCACTCACGCGATGGACGCC
Organism: uncultured bacterium; assembly: GCA_963708305.1. GTDB lineage: Bacteria > Verrucomicrobiota > Verrucomicrobiia > Limisphaerales > UBA11358 > UBA11358. The sequence continues at coordinate 942,624 of CAVPSH010000001.1, forward strand.
TACGCCATCATTCCCGCCGCGCTCAAGGTTTATACGAACATCTGGACCGAATCGAAATACAACGGCGAATCGCTAACAACGTGGGAACCGCGCGGCAAGGAAGCGGCCATCCACGTGGCCATGAGCAAACTCTCGCCGCACATGGTCAACATCCACATCCTGGCCAACCTTGAACCGTTCCGTTACGGCGACCAGCAGTTCATCCAGAAATGCGTCCAGGCGGCGCGCGACCGGCTGGGGGCGACAGGTATTCATCTGTATCCGTTGTCGTATTGGAACTGGCCCTACGCGCCCGACGTCGCCGACCCGCCCCTGCTCCAATGGCAGCGCGACTGGATTTGGTTCACGGCCTGGGCGCGTTATTCCTGGAATCCCGATATTCCGGCGCAGGCAGACCGGGCCTACTGGATTTCGCAACTGGCCGACCGCTATGGCAACACCAACGCAGCGGAAAAAATCCTCGATGCGTATAACGCATCCGGCGAGATCGCCCCGCGCCTTATCCGGCGCTTTGGTATTACCGAGGGCAATCGCCAGACATTGTCCCTTGGCATGACGCTGGATGAACTGGTGAAACCCAAAAAATACAAGGCGTTCGACGGACTTTGGCTCTCGCAAGCGCCGCCGGGCGAACGTCTGGACGAATACGTGAAAAAAGAATGGAACCACGAGCCGCACGCGGGCGAAACCCCGGAAACAGTAACCCAAGAAGCATTAAATTTTTCGGGGTGGGCTGCTTTTGAAGACATGCCAGCTGCCGCACATTGGGTCACGAAAAATCGAGATGAATTTGAACGCCTGAGGAATGATTGCAATTGCATTTGGGAGATGGCTGCGTTTTACGCAGACAAAGTGAAGGCCGCGGAACTGGTTTTGCGTTACGGCTACAGCCACGACGTCGGTGACATGGAACAGGCGGAAAAATTCCTGGCCGAAAGTTTCGCGGATTACCAGAAACTCTCCGCGCTGGCGTCGCCGGCATATCATTTCGCCAACGGCATGCAGACGTCGCAGCGAAAAATTCCGTTCAATGGCGGCGTCAATGGTGCCGGCACCAACTACCTGTGGTCGCAATTGGCGCCGCTCTACCGGAAGGAACTGGAGAATTTCCGGGCCAGGGTTGCCGAACTGAAAAAGACTGGAGGCCATCCGCCAACAATTGCGGATGCAAACATCAAACCCTGGCCGGCGGCGGACTTCACGTTGATCAGCACCAACGCCGAAACTTACAAGGTCGAGGTCGGTACGCGGGTTTTCGCCGACCGAAATTTTGCGATTCAAAGCCTCGCCCCGGAACTGAAGGGCTTGACCGGCATCCGGTTTTCGCATGACGCTGCGAAGAAAGGGCGTTACCAGCCGATTGAATTTGAAGTTTCACAACCGGTTCAGGTTTTGGTGGGGTATTTTAACAATCCCGGCAAGGAATGGCTGCAAGTGCCGGACCTGGAAACCGCGGCGCAGGCCGATGAGCGCGGCGGCGTGGATACGGTTCTCGAGAACGCAGCGGTGATTTCCGAATGTCCTGACGTGGACGTTCACGCGTTCCGTTACGACGCCGGACGGCAAAAGCTGGAACTCATCGGCAAAGGCAGCTTTGTAGTTCTGGGCGTCGTGCCGCAGTCGGTCCAACTGGACAAACGCAATGCCGGGAAGGGCATCGCAAAATAAAAATCCTGGGAACAAGTGAATACTTCAAAACCAACTTCCCATTGGCAGTTGGTCGTGCTCCCCGCCAAACCCCGTTCGCACCATCGCCGAAAACGCCGATTATATTTAGCGCCTGTCGGATGACGCCTTCCAGGTGAATTTAAACGGTGGCAGCACGCAGGAAGCGGAATTGCCCGGTGACCAGAAAATCAAACGTTGCCGTTTACCCGGTAAACCGGCGCGGCGGGCGCCATTCTGTCAATTTTTACAGCTCATTTGGCAACTTTTCTATTAACTGGCAGGTCGGAATGTGTCATAATTCATTAGTTATCAACTGTTTGTACATTTTTAAGATTAGTGTCTTTTATCAAGCAAGTCAGACTATTCCTAAAGACCCGAGACGCAAACCATAAGACCTGAGGAATGTCAGAAACTTCGGTCAAAACTTATCCTATGAAGGACACGCCCACCGTTTTCCCTGTCAACCGCCGCGGAGGCAAACCCTTCGATGCCGGATTTTTCCATCAGACCGGCCGTTGCTTCGGAATGATTACGGCCTGCCTCCTGCTGGCTGTTGTCATCCCTACGCCGGCCCGGGCGCAACAGACAATCAGCCTGGGGATGTCGTCGTCGAGAGTGGCGCCGGCGGACGTTTATTCCGGCGTAAATTATTCCGGTGTCCACACCAACGGATTTACCTTCACGACCGCCGGCGGTACGGACGAGGTGGACCTCCAAGTCACCAACCTGCCTCCGGGTGTGACGGTGAATATATTCCCCGCGGCGTATGTTCCAACCAGCGCCAACTCCGTCTCGGTTAATGCCTGGATGGGCATCGCGGTGACGAATGTCGCCGCCGGCGACTACACGCTTTACCTGGTCGCCTCCAGCACGAATCCAAGCATTGGGCCGGCGGTTCTGACCTTCGGGCTGCACGTGGGCAACCGGACTTTCTGGACGGCCACGGACGCGGCCAACAACGCCTGGTCCGTCAGCACCAACTGGAGCCCCAATCCACCCGCAAATCTGGACGTTGGTTTTGAGAATCAGCCCGTTGACATTGGCACCAACGTGGTGCTGGCCAACACGACCATCGGGCGGCTGACTTATTTACGCTCGGCCAATAACACTTTCTGGCGCACGGTTCTGAACCCCGGAGTGACGCTGCTGGTCACAAACGGCTTCAGCGCCAACAGCATCAATGCCGACGCCAGCGGCGGCACCACCCACAACTTCGGCATGGTCTTCACCGGCAGCAGTGGCGCCAGCCTCATCGTGAGCAATCAGTTCAAAGACTTCGCTCTCAACATGGTCAACAGCGCCGCCGCGAGCACTACTTACAAATATGACTTCAGCGGGTTGCCCAGCTTGAAGGCTTACGTAAACCGGTTTGGGGTGGGTGACCTCTCGCTCATCACCGAAGGCACCGTCGGCGCGCAAAATTTCAAAGTCAACCTGCCGGTGACAACGGTTGTCGCCTATTACGTCGATCCCAGCGGCTACACCGCTGAAAGTTTTAAAACCGCGATCCAATTCTTCAGTCATGACGACAATACCTCCTACCAGAATGGTCAGCAGTTTATCGGCAACACCATCAGTTCGGCCGCGTTCTGGGCGGACAGTTTGAACGTGGGGGGCGGGCGTCTGCAAAGCGCGGCCAACATCTTATCCATCCCGGGAATCACCCAAATGCGGAATACCGACGGGACCAGTCGCATGACACTTCTGGGTGTGGCGGTGGATTCGGGCACCAACACCATCAGCAGCGGCGATCGATTTACCCTGGATTTGGGCGGCGCCGATATCCTGGTGGACAAGCTTTGGCTGGGCCGCTGCCGTCCGCGTCAGGGAGCCGCTGCCAACGCCCATGTTTACGGGACCCTCACTTACCGGGGCGGCACGATGGACGTGAACACCGCCGTCCTCGGATATCAGATTGTCTCCAACGACAACGATTGTCGGGGCATCCTTAACATTACCAATGGCGCGCTGGTCGTAAACAATCTGATGGTGCTCGGTTATTCGGTCGGCGATCTGACCGGTCAGGGAGGTCCCTACTCCGTTAACGGCAATGGCCAATTGAACCTCGCCGGCGCCAGCGGCCGGGCCCGAATCAACACCGTCACCATTGGTGGCCCGGGCAAGGTGTCCGTGAACAACCTCATCTCGCTCTCCGGCGGTTCCGATCTGACATTGACCAACACGATCGGCGCTCCCGATGCCAAGTTGAACCAACTCGCCCTGAACGCGTCGTCGCTGACGCTGTTGCTGAACGGCCTGGATGCCAAAATCTATACCAAAGCCGTGACGAACGCTGGCACCTGCGCCATCAATTTTGCGGCCATAACCAATACCGGAACCTACCCGGTGCAAATCCCGCTCATTTCTTACGAGACCCAGTCCGCCAGCTTCACTTTGGGGAATCTGCCCTCAGCCAGCCCCGGTTATGCCGGTTACCTTACCAACGACACCAGCAGCAGCAACTTCTGCCTCGTTCTGACGAGCGGCCCGACACAACCCGGGCCGGTCACCTGGACCGGTGCGGTGAGCGGCGATTGGGACACTACCACCACCAATTGGCTGAACTTCAACACGCCCTATACATTTGCCGATGGCGTGCCGGTGCGCTTTGACGACTCGGGTTTGAGTGGGAGTGTCAACCTGACGGCGGCGCGCACACCTTCCCGCATAACGGTCAGCAATAATGCGGTGACTTACACCTTCACCGGCAGCGGGAAACTCAGCGGCGGCGGCGGATTGGCCAAACAGGGCCCGGGCACGCTCTTTGTGGACAACAGCAGTGCCAACGACTTTTCCGGCGGCATCAACTTGGGCGGCGGGACACTACAGATCGGTATCAGTGATACGGCTGGCGGCCTCGGCACCGGCAATGTCACTAACAACGCCGCGCTGGTCTTCAATCGCAGCGACAGTTTTGTCGTAGCCAATGCCATTTCCGGCAATGGGACCTTGACTCAAAATGGCGGCGGAACGGTGTCCTTGAGCGGTGTGGACACGTACAGCGGCGACACCACGGTGAACGCAGGCAGCCTGGCTCTTTCAGGTTCAACCGGAATTTCTGGCAGCGCAAACATCACCGTGGCCGCCGGTGCGATGCTGGATGTGAGCGGGCGAACGGATGGGACCTTGACCCTGGCCGGCGGCCAGAACCTGCGCGGCAACGGCGTCATTCGGGGCAATCTCACGGCCGGTCCGGGTTCAGTCGTCGCGCCGGGACAATCCGTGGGTGTGCTGACGGTGACCAACGCGGTCGTGCTGCAGGGGACGACCATCGTGGAGATAGACAAGACAGCCGGGACGCATGACCTGTTGAGCAGCCAAAGCAGCCTGACGTACGGCGGAACCCTGGTGGTGTCGAACCTGAGCGCGGTATTGGCAGACGGCGACAGCTTCAAAGTATTCAACGCCAGCAGTTATTCCGGCGCCTTCGCGGGAATTGTGCCCCCGGCACCGGACGTCGGATTGGCCTGGGACACCAACAGCCTGATCACCAACGGTGTGCTCAAGGTGGTATCGACCGTGCCGCCGGGGTTATTGACCTGGACCGGCACCACGAGCGGCGACTGGGACACCACTACGACCAACTGGGTGAACCTCTCTGCCACGCCTTCGGTTTACGCCGACGGTTTACCTGTCCGCTTTAACGATTCGGGGCTTACCAGCAATGTTAATCTGAACACAGCGCTCGCCCCGAGCCTGACCATCGTCGACAACACCAACATCACTTACACCTTCACGGGCGGTGGGAAACTCAGCGGGAGCGGCGGTCTGATCAAGCTCGATTCCGGTGCTTTGTCGATTGCCAACAGCAGTGCCAACGACTTTTCCGGCGGCATCAGTCTGGGCGGCGGGACGCTGCAAATTGGCATTGGTGGTACCAACGGCAGCCTGGGGACCGGCAGCGTCACCAACAACGCTGCGCTGGTCTTTGATCGCAGCGACAGCCTCGTCGTATCCAATGCCATCTCCGGAAGTGGCGCGCTGACGCAAAATGGCGGCGGCACGGTAACCCTGGCCGGTGCTGACACCTGCACCGGCGACACCGTGGTGAATGCCGGCAGCCTGGCCCTGGCCGGCACCGCCGGAGTTCCCGGCAGCGTCAATCTCACCGTGGCGTCGGGTGCCGTGCTGGATGTAAGCGGACGGACTGACGGGACGTTGACTTTGGCCGGCGGCCAGACGCTGCGGGGTAGCGGCACCGTTTGGGGCAACCTGATCGCCGGTCCGGGTTCGACGGTATCGCCAGGCCTGCCGCTGGGCATTCTGACGGTGACCAACGCAGTGGCGCTGCAGGGCACGACGGCAGTGGAAATTGACAAGACCGCCGGGACGAACGACCTCTTGCGTAGCGGGGGCAGTCTCACCTACGGCGGGACGCTGGTGGTGTCCAACCTGAGCGCGGCGCTCGCGGATGGCGACAGTTTCAAAGTGTTCGACGCCCTCAGTAGTTATTCCGGTGGGTTCTCGAATATTGTACCCAAGCGACCGGGCGACGGTCTGGCGTGGGATACCAGCGGGCTGACGGACAGCGGCACCCTCGGAGTCACGCTCGCCCCGCCCGTGACCCCGTCGCCCTCACTTAAAATCGATTTCTCCATCGCGGGCCGCGCCGAAGCGATTGACCCGACCTTCCTCCCCTGGGTGATTAACAGCGCCGACGTGATCAGCAGCAATTACAGCGGCGTGACCATCACGTTCACACGGGTCGGACCTTTCGGGACGAGCCTCACGGGCGACTGGTGGAAATCAGGGGTGGATGATCTTCACTGCCTGATGGCCGATGACGGACTTACCGTGGCTAACGGCAACCTCGGAGGCCAGATTGAGATGCGGATCAGCGGTCTCAGCCCCGGGCCACATACGATCGCCACTTACCACAACACCTGGGCCGATCCTGCGACGCACACGTTCAGCCCGATCAACATTTCGGTTAACGGCGTGCTGACCGTCACCAACCTGGTGCCCAGCAATCGCGTGACGAATAATTACGACGCGGCTTCCGCCTTCATGAACGTCGTGGCCGAGGAAGACCAGGACGTCGTAATCCTGTATCAGTCCAACACCAATACCGGTGCGACCGATAATAATGTCTGGATCGATGGCCTGGAAATCGACACCGTCGCTTCCACGCTCAAGGCGCTCAATCCCACACCGGCCAATGGCGACGAGCATGTGGACGTCGATTCCGGCGGTTTGACGCTGGGTTGGGAGGCGGCCCTGTCAGCGGTTTCCCAGGATATCTATTTCGGAACCGATAGCAACGCAGTCAGTACGGCGACCCATGCCTCACCCGAGTTCAAGGGGAACCAAACCGCGACCAACTATGCAGTCTCAGGTCTCAACAGTCTGTTGACGTATTACTGGCGGGTGGACGAAGTAGATGCCACGAACGGCGTGGCCAAAGGCGATTTATGGTATTTCCGGAAGCGGCATCTGGCGTTCCCGGGGGCGGAAGGTTACGGGCGGTTCGCGCGCGGCGGTCGCGGCGGTGTTGTGCTCGAAGTGACCAATCTGGCCGACAGCGGTCCGGGCACTCTGCGCTGGGCCGTGACCCAAACGCTGGCCGATGACGGACCACGCACTATTGTCTTCGCCGTCTCTGGCTTGATCGAATTGCAGAGCGAGCTGACCGTCGGCAAAGCCAACAGCAAACTCACTATCGCCGGCCAGACCGCGCCCGGCAAAGGCATTAACATCAAAAAATATCCCCTCGGCTTCAGCGGTGGCGACGATGTCATCGTGCGCGATATGCGTTCTTTCCCGGGCAAATACTCCGGCGACACCGTCAACGGCATGGGTTTTGGCGGCGTGGACAATTCCATCATGGACCATTGTTCTTCCGGCTGGTCGATGGACGAGTGCATTCCCACCCGAGGCGCGCAAAACATGACCATCCAGCACGTGATGATTTCCGAGCCGCTCAATGTGGCGGGGCACAAGAATTATCCGCCGGGGACGCGGCATGGCTATTCCAGCAGTACCAGCGGCAATATCGGCAGTTGGCATCACGACCTGCTGGCCAACGCCGAAGGCCGCAACTGGAGTCTGGCGGGTGGGTTGACCGGCGACGGGAATTTCGCCGGCTATCTCGATATCCGGAACAACGTCGTCTATAACTGGAATGGCCGGACCACGGACGGTGGTGTCGCGGAACTCGACTTCGTGAACAACTACTACAAGAAGGGTCCTGTCGGGGGTATCAACACTTATCTCAACCCGGACCACGGGACGAACGCGGACGGTTCGTACGGCCAGCGTTATTATTCCTCGGGCAACACCATGCCCGGCTATCCGCAGAGCAACACCGGTGGCTGGATGACCAATCAACCGTTCTTCCCATCCTACGTAACGACGCAATCGGCCACCAACGCCTATAAAATCGTCCTCTCGGACGTCGGCTGCACCCAGCCGATGGTGGACGATCACGATACGCGCCAGATCCGGGAAGCGTTGTACGGGACCAACACCTACTGGGGCAGTGTCAGCGGCCTCCCGGGATTGCCCGATTCGGAAACCGATGTCGGCGGCTGGGAGAATTATCCTGAAATCCATCGCGCCACGAACTGGGACAGCGATCACGACGGATTGCCGGATTGGTGGGAAGTCATGCGCGGCTTGAATCCCCACTCGCCGCCCGGCGATTTCTCCGATGCCAATGCCGACCTCGTCGGCGACGAATACACCGAACTCGACCGGTACCTGAACTTTATGGCCGCGCCGCATTATGATTGTGCGACCAACGCCTCAGTGGATGTGGACTTGAGCCAGTATGCGTACGGATTCTCCCAGACCAGTCCGGTCTATGCCGTTTCCAATCCGACCAATGGGACGATCCAGTTGTTGGGCGATGGCAAGACCGCCCGTTTCACCGCTACCAACAGTTTCAATGGTCTGGGTGGCTTGGGCGCATTCCAGTTCAACGTGGTGGATTCGCAAGGCGACACCATGACCAACTGCATCGGCATCCACATCCTGGCGCCAGGCGCCGCGAATACCGCGCCCGTATTATCGCCGGTGTCAGACAAGGCCATCAACGTGGGCGTAAACCTGATAGTGACCAACACGGCTACCGACGCCGATGTGCCGGTGCAGACGTTGACATTCAGCCTGACGACCTCGGTGACCAATGCCGCGCTCGATGCCAACAACGGTGTCTTCACCTGGCGTCCGCTCGTGACGCAGGCCAACAGTACCAATCCGTTTACTGTGGTGGTGACTGACAATGGCACGCCGAATCTGAGCGCCACTCAGAGTTTCAGTGTGATCGTCAATCCATTGACCATGCCCAGTTTTGCAATTTCACACGCAGGCAATGGGCAGATCGCTATATCGGTCAATGGGCAACTGGGGCCGGACTACGCGGTGCAAGGTTCATCCAATTTGGTGAACTGGAACACGCTGTGGATTACCAATCCCATGGCGATGCCCTTCGGTTGGACCACCAACACCGGCCCGTTGCCGGTCCAATTCTACCGCATCAAAGTCGGCCCACCCCTGCCGTAAAATCTCCACGTTATCCTGCGACATCATGACGGCGCGCGCTGACGTGACAGCGCCGGCTTTACCTCCCAGTTGCGGTGCCGTGTGCCTCGAGCCTGGTTAATACGACCCATGGACCGCCAGGTCGTCTGTCATAATTCAAAACTTATCTGGCATTTTTTGAATTAGGAAATTTCCAGAAAATGTTAAGTTTGCACAGCCATGCGAAACCGCCCGCTTGAATTTGCCCGCCCTGTTTGCCTGTGGCTGCTGGCGGTTTTGCTTTTCGGGCCGGGACTTGACACCCGGGGTGCCGGGACAGCCCGGGACTCCGTGTATCTTTTCACGTCGTTCCGTGATGCGGACCAGAAATTTCTCCGGTTTCTCTTCAGCCCTGACGGTTATCACTGGACCAATGTGCCGGGAACTTTTCTGACCGCAAACGTGGGAATCAACCGGCAATTCCGCGACCCCAGCCTGTTGCGCGGACCAGATGGGATTTTCCATCTGGTCTGGACCGCTGGCTGGCATGGCGACCAGGGCTTCGGCTATGCCAGTTCCGCGGATTTGATCCATTGGTCAGAACAAAAACTGGTTCCGGTGATGACCAACGAGCCGACGACAGTGAACGTCTGGGCGCCGGAATTGTTTTACGATGACCGCGGAAAAGATTTCATCATCGTCTGGGCTTCGACCATTCCGGGACGGTTTCCCGACCGATTGGAAAAGCATGACAACAATCACCGGCTGTATTGCACGACGACGCGGGATTTCACGAATTTTGCGCCGGCGAAATTGTTTTTTGATCCGGGCTTCAGTGTGATTGATCCGTTTATTTTGAAGGACGGCGACCATTACGTTTTGATTTGCAAGGACAATTCGCGACCCAACCTGAATTTGCGCGTCGCCTTCGCCCAATCCCCGCTGGGCCCGTGGAAAAACGTTTCGGAGCCGTTCACCCCGAAGTTCACCGAAGGCCCGTGCGCGCTCAAGCTCGGCGGTGAGTGGCTGGTTTATTTCGACGCTTACCGCCGGAAACTTTACGGCGCAGTCGAGACCCGGGATTTCAAGACGTTCACTGACGTCACCGGAAAAGTTTCGTTCCCTGAAGGCCACAAGCACGGCACGGCGATTCCCGTGCCGCGTGGAATCCTGGACGGACTTTTAACCGCGAATCATCGCTGAAGGTCGCCGCCAACAACAATGAACATTCCCATGAAAAAAACACTGATGCTAATTGCCCTACTGCTGGTTTCGGTTCCCGCGCTGGCGGCGAAGGAAAAAACGGTGGAAACCAACCTTTCGCCCGAACAAATCGAAGCGAATTATACAACAGCGATAGAAAATCGAACGGCGGCGATCCTGCAAGCGCTGGCCTTGAGCAATACGAACCGGATCACCAAGGTCCACGACCTTATCATCGTGCAGTGGCGTGCTTTGCGCGCCTGGCACGATGAATATGACGCCCGGTTGAAAGCGACCCAATCAGACACGAACACCGTCGCGCAAATCCGGGCGTCGCTGAAAAAATTGCACGCCGAATTTATCGCCGGCCTTTCGGAATATTTAACCCCGGAACAAATTGAGACGATTAAGGACAAAATGACGTACGGCGTGGTGGAAGTGACTTACCGGGCTTATCTCGAAATCGTTCCGAATCTTACCGATGCCGATAAGGCCAAAATTCTCGAACTGCTCAAGGAAGGCCGCGAAGAAGCAATGGACGCCGGCAGTTCCAGGGAAAAGGCGGCGATCATCAAGAAATACAAGGGTAAAATAAACATTTACCTGACGGCGCATGGCCACGACGTTGGCAAAGCCTATAAAGAATGGGGCGAAAAACAAAAATTGAAAGCCGCGGAGGATTCTGCGCCGGCGTCAACCCGATGATTTTATGATGAGATCCGGTGTTGGAACTCCCGGCTTCGCCGAAGGCCGCGGACCACGTGGCACAAGTGCCTAGCGGACGATGGGCGAATCTCAACCATCCAATCGGCCCATCGTGCCCGGAATCTGGAGTACCGGCTCATATCGTTGGCGCATCTGTGCTTTGCTCTTTTTTGCCACCACCATCAACTATGTGGACCGGGAAGTCATCAGCATTCTCAAACCGACCTTGATGCATGACCTGGGCTGGAATGAAATTGATTACAGCAACGTGGTTTTTGCTTTTCAATGCGCTTACGCCATCGGCTACCCCGGTGGCGGCTGGTTCATGGATCGTGTCGGGGTAAAGCTGGGCTACGCTCTCGCCGTTCTGGGTTGGAGCCTCGCGGCCATCGGACACACGTTTGCCCGCTCGGTGATGAGCTTCAGCGCGGCGCGATTTGCCCTGGGCGTTGCCGAGGGGGGCAATTTCCCGGCCGCAATCAAAACGGTCGGCGAATGGTTTCCCCAAAAGGAACGTGCCCTGGCCACGGGAATCTTCAACGCGGGTTGCAACGTCGCCGTGGTGGTGACGCCGGTCTTCGTTCCGTGGATCACGCTGCGTTGGGGATGGCCTGCGGCCTTTTTCGTAACCGGTGCGCTCGGCCTGCTTTGGCTCGTCGCGTGGCAAGTGACCTACTCCCGTCCGCAAAATCATCCGCGCGTTTCGCCCGCCGAACTGGCGCACATCCAAAGCGACGCGCCCGACCCGGCGACGAACATTTCATGGCTGGAATTGTTGCGTCACCGGCAAACCTGGGCATTTACCGCCGGCATGGTTCTGGTCGCGCCGGTCTGGTGGTTTTATCTTTTTTGGGTGCCTGGATTCCTCCACGACAAGCACGGACTTGATTTGAGTGATTTCGGTCCGCCGCTGGTGGCGATTTATTTGATCGCCGACGCGGGCAGCATCGGCGGCGGCTGGCTCTCTTCACGGCTGCTCAAACGCGGCTGGTCGCTGAATGCCGCACGCAAAACCGCGATGTTGGCATGCGCGTTATGCGTCGTGCCGGTCTGTGCCGCCGCGACCGTTTCCAGTCTCTGGCTCGTGACTGCGCTCATCGGACTGGCCGCTGCCGCGCATCAAGGTTTTGCCGCCAACCTTTACACGCTCGTGTCCGACACGGCGCCGAACCGTGTCGTCAGCTCCATCGTCGGGATCGGTGGCATGGCCGGGGCCGGGGCGGGGATGTTCGCCGCAAAATTTACCGGCTATATCCTGCAATGGACGGGCAGCTATGTGCTGTTGTTCGGCAGCGCCTCCTGCGCCTACCTGCTGGCGTTGTTGGCCATACAGGTCTTGAATCCGCGCCTGGAACCGATGAAAATTACCGCGACCGGTCAAAATCGCTGATAGGTTATGGCCATGGAATGGAAATCCGATTCTGAATTGTTCGCGCTCGTTTGCCGCGAACTTTACACGCCGGTCGTCGGCGACATCCTTGACGACCTCGGCTTCACGCATCAATTTCTGCCGCAACCCATCCAGCCGATGCGCGAGGAAATGAAACTCGCCGGCCGCGCGATGCCCGTCGTAATGATCGACGTTTTCGGGAAACAGAAAAAACCGTTTGGCCGGCTCACCGAAGCGCTCGACCAGCTTCAACCGGGCGAAATCTATCTCGCCAGCGGCGGCGAGATGCGCTGTGCTTATTGGGGCGAAATTCTGACGGCCACGGCCAAGAAGCGCGGCGCCGCCGGCGCGGTGATCAACGGCTTTCATCGCGATACGCCGAAAGTTCTGGAGCAGAATTGGCCGGTATTTTCGCGCGGCCGTTTCGCCCAGGATTCCGCTGTGCGTACACAGGTGGTGGATTTCCGCTGCCCGGTTGAAATCGGCCAAGTCATGGTGCAGCCGGGCGATTTGGTTTTCGGCGACCTCGACGGCGTGGTCATCGTGCCGAAAAAAGTCGAAGCCGAAGTCATCGAACGCGCGCTCGTGAAGGCGCGTGGTGAAAAACTGGTCCGCAAGGAAATCGAAGCCGGCATGAGCAGCACCGCGGCGTTCAAGAAATACGGAATTTTATGAGCGTGCAAAATGCAAAATCCTGTGGTCACGGCATTTGAAACCTGGCGCTGCCAGCGCAAGGAAAAATTGTTCGACTCCGCGCGAATGGGCCGCAGCCCGATGAACTGGGACGTGGTCGTCCTGCGTTTGCACACGGATGCCGGAATTTTCGGCCACGCGACGGCGATTGCCGCGCGTTCGAGCATCGTCACCCAGGCGTATCTACAGGAGACTATTGCGCCCGTCGTGCTGGGCCGGCGAGTGAGCGAGCGCGAGGCGATTTATCACGAGCTGTGGACCATTGACCGGCACATCACGTTTTTTCCGGTTTATCTGCCCGGCCCGGTGGATGTGGCGCTGTGGGACATCGCCGCGCAAGCCGCCGGATTGCCGCTTTATCAATTCATCGGCGAATGCCGCACCAGCCTGCCGGTCTATGCGAGCAGCCTGTTCATGCCGAAGACCGAGGATTACCTGAAGGAAATGCGTGCCTATAAAAAGCGCGGTTTTCCCGCCTACAAAGTCCATCCGCCCGGCCCGTGGCGAAAGGACATCGAAATCCAGCGCGCGCTCCGCGAAACGGCGGGTGACGATTACGTTTTGATGAGCGATCCGGTCGCCGAGTATTCGCTGGAAGAAGCCATTCGCGTCGGGCGCGATCTGGAAAAATTAAATTACCACTGGTTTGAAGAACCGTTCCGCGATTTTGAACTCGCGAAATACGCAAAGCTTTCCGCCGCGCTGGACATCCCCATCGCCGCGACGGAAACCACCCGCGGCGGTCCGTGGGGCGTGGCGCAGGCGATTGCGTTCAACGCGGTGGACATCGTCCGCGCGGATGTTTCCTGGAAACCCGGAGTCACCGGCACGCTGAAAATCGCCCACCTCGCCGAGGCCCACGGCTTGCGCTGCGAAGTCCATTGCACGACGATGGGTTTCATGGACATGGCGAACCTGCACGTCAGTTGCGCGATTAAAAATTGCGAATACTTCGAATTGCTCGTGCCGGAAGAGCCGTTCCGTTTTCCGATGAAGGATAAATATCCCATTGATAAAAACGGCATGGCGCACGTTCCGCAAAAACCGGGCATCGGCGTGGAATTGGACTGGGACGCGATTGACAACACTTGCGTCGAACACAAAATCATCAAGGCCAAATGATGCCTCGCGCTTTTCAAATTCATCCGGATGACAACGTCGCGACGCTGCTTGACGACGCGGGCGCAGAAATTCAAATCCTCGGCGCGCAGCCGCAAGAGATTCGGTTATTGGAACAGATCGCGCGCGGCCACAAAGTCGCACTCAAGAATTTTGTGGTTGGCGATGCGGTCGTAAAATTCGGCGCCCGCATCGGTCAAGCGACGAAACCCATCGCGCGCGGCGCGTGGGTGCACCTGCACAATCTCGCCAGCGACGTGGATGACCGTTCCAGCTCGCTGGACCTGCATTCCGGCGCCCCAACCGACACCAGTTCTGCGTATGTCTGAAAATATCTTATCTCGTAGCAGCCGAGGTAACGAGGCTCTGACTGAAAACACGGCACTTGATCAGAGCCTCCTGACATCGGCTGCTACAAAATCATGGCCGGGGTTTTTGCGCCCCGACGGTCGCAAAGGTGTTCGCAATCTGGTGCTGGTCGTTTATACCGTCGAATGCGCGCAGCACGTCGCCCAGGCCATCGCGACGAACGAAGAAGACGTCCACGTCATCGGCTTTCCCGGCTGCTATGACAATGCCTACGCCATCCGGCTCATGCTCGCGCTCTCGCGCCATCCGAATGTCGGCGCGGTGTTGTCCGTCGGGCTCGGTTGCGAATACACGCAGCCCGAAAAGATCACCGACGCGGTGCGCAATTCCGGCCGACCCGCTGAATGGTTTTTCATTCAACAAAGCGGCGGCACGCGCAGTTCGGTGGCCAAAGGCAAGGAAATCGTTGCCCGACTGCGTGAAAAAATTCGCCGGGAAACTCCGCGCGGGCCCATGACGCTGGCCGATTTAACCGTCGGTTGCGAGTGCGGCGGTTCGGACGGAACCTCCGGTCTCGCTGGAAATCCATCGGTCGGCGCCTTTTTTGATTTGCTGGTGGATGCCGGCGGCCGCGCGATTTTTGAGGAAACGGTCGAAATGATCGGCTTGCGTGAAACGATGCAATCACGTGCGGCGAACCCGGAAGCGAAACAACAACTCGCTGCCGCCTATGACAAGGCGGAGCGCTATTGCCATTCCGTCCGGCAATGGTCGGTGTCGCCGGGAAACTTTGCCGGCGGCCTCACGACCATCGAGGAAAAAAGCCTCGGCGCCTTCGCCAAGAGCGGCACCCGGCCAATTCAAGGTGTCATCCGTGTGGCCGAAATGCCGCGCGGGCCGGGCTTATGGATTCTCGACAGCGTGCCGGACGACCATTTCATGCAATTTGGCTACACCAATCCGAACGATACCGAAGGGATCATGGATTTAATCAGCGCCGGTTCGCAGATTGTTTTGTTCGTGACCGGACGCGGCAGCGTCATTGGCAGTCCGGTTGCGCCGCTGATCAAGATTACCGGCAACAGCGCCACGTTTCGCGCGCTGGCCGGGGACATGGATTTCGATGCCGGGCGTGTGCTCACAGGTGAACTCACGCTCGCGCAAGCCGGCCGTGAACTGGCCGGACTCGTCACGCGCGTCGCCGCCGGCGAACCGAGCAAGCCCGAACATCTGGGCCATCGCGAATATTTTATCATGTATAAACATCAGGATACGCCGGGGCTGGCCGCCGGTTGCCACGCATGAACAAAGAGAAATTTAATTCTGCATTTGACCTTGCCGGCCAGACCGCCCTGATCACCGGCGGCGGAACCGGCCTTGGTTTTGGCATGGCGCAATGCCTGGTCCTATCGGGCGCAAAGGTGGTTTTGGTCGGTCGCCGCCGGGAAGAATTGCAAAAAGCCTGCGCGACTCTGGGCCAGAATGCGTTCCCGCTGGTTGGCGACGTGACCAAACTTGAAACGGCGGCCACCACGGTGGACAAGGCCGAGAAACTTGCCGGATCCATTTCCATTCTCATCAACAACGCCGGCGTGCATCTCAAAAAACCTTCCACCGAAACCAGCGATGCGGAATTCGCCGCCGTCATGCAAACGCACGTCTTTGGCGCGTTCGCGCTCACGCGCGAAGCCGGTCGCCGCATGGTCGAGCACAAATCAGGCTGCATCCTCTTCACGGCCTCGATGTCCTCTTTTATGGGCATCCCCCTGATCGTCGCCTACTCGGCCGCCAAGTCGGCGTACGTCGGCATGGTCCGCACGCTGGCGACGGAATGGGGTCCGCACGGCGTGCGCGTCAATGCCATCGCGCCCGGCTGGATTGCGTCGGACATGCTGGACCAGGCGCTCCGCGGCGACCCGGCGCGCAGAGCAAAAATCTTCGGCCGGATCCCGATGGCAAAATTTGGCGGGCCGGACGACATCGGCTGGGCGGCGGTTTACTTGTGCAGCCCCGCCGCCAAATATGTAAATGGCGTGGTCCTGCCGGTGGACGGCGGCGCGGCCATTGGATTTTGAAAGGCTATCAACCGCAGAGAACGCAAAAAGCGCAAAGATTTCTCAAATGTTCTTCAAGTCTTGCTTTGTGTTCTCGATGCTCTTTGCGGTTGAAACTCGTGCATGAAAAGACCGGTTCTACGCCACATCGCCAACCTCTGGACGTTCCTGGGGCATCCTGCGCCGGACCAGGAATGGTCGCTGGAGCAAAAATTGCGTGCGATCAAGGAAGCCGGGTTCAACGGCGTGTGCTGGGCCGGCAGCCCGGAATTGCGCGAGGGAACGAAACGACACGGACTGATATTTGTTGGCGGCATGTCGTCCGGCAAGGCGGTGGAATTGGCGAGGTTGCTCAAGGAACAGAAGGACGCCGGAGCGCTGCATGTTAATGTGCAGTTGGCCGACGAAGACACCCTGACCCCCGAGGCCCTGGGTCTGGCCTTGTCGCTTCGCGAAGAAGGCCACAAGCTTGGTCTGGAGCCGGCCATTGAAGTGCACCGCGATACTTGCACCGAAACGCCGGAGAAAACCTACGCGCTGGCTGATGCCTATCAGAAAGTGACCGGCGAACTGTTACCCGTGTCGTGGGATTTTTCACATATCGCGGTCGTCAAACATCTCGAACCCGGGAATTACATCGAACGGATGATCGTCCGACCTGATCTGATCCAGCGCGCGCAACAATTCCATTTTCGTCCATTCAACGGCCATCACGCCCAGGTACCCGTCACCGATGGGAAAGGCCAATTGACACAGGAAGTTAAAGACTGGCTGCCGTTTGCCGAAGCCATATTGCGGTGCTGGCTGGACGGCAATCGCGATACCGGGCGTGAAATCTTCATCTGCCCGGAGATGGGTCCGGTGGCGGGCGGCTATGCGCTTTCAACATTTCCCAACGGTTGGGAGGAAGCCAAAATCCTGCGCGGCGAGGTGGACCGGCTTTGGCGGAAACTGACTGCGTAGCCACCGACGTGAAGCTGCGGATGGTAAAATGTTCAACCAGGAACCTGCCGCCTCCGATAGTTGACCGGTGAGCATCCGAGCACACGTTTAAAGACACGGTGGAATTGCGGGTAGCTGCCGAAGCCGGCTTCCAGCGCCGCATCGAGCATGGTCAACCGCTGGCCGGTCCCGTACAACTGCAGAAACCGTTCGATGCGCTGGCGGTTGCGGAAATCCACCAGGGCCACGCCGGTTTGTTGCTTGAACAAACGGCTCAGGCGCGCGGGACTTAAGCCAGCCCGGCGGGCGAGCTCGTCCAAACCCAGCGCCGTGGCTTGATCGCGAATGAGGCGCGCGGCCTTTTCGACGGCGGGATGAACGTCATGCACGGGAACGTCGGCGGCATGGGCAAAATGTTGCCAGGCCTTGAGCAGCGCGTAGCTCAAGCCGGCGTTGAACAGGCCGGTTTGGCCCTGCGTCCCGGCAATTTCAGAAAACAATTCCTCCAACTGCGCCAGGCCCTCTCGCGGCAGACGCCGGCAGTATTCGCCGGCCGGGTTCGCCTGCCGCAAAATTCTGGTGTCGGCATCGGTGGCGATGCGCTGCACGAGCCCGGGTTTGAAAACGCCAATCCACATTTCAAAATCGAGCGTCTGCTCGACCAGAACGTGCTCCTGCGCCGGAAAAAGCCAGAGCACGTCGCCGCGGCGGATCTGGTACTTGCGATTGGCCAGCAAATAAACGCCGGCGCCCTCGGTAACAAGATTGAACTCCAGCTCGGCGTGGTGGTGCAACGCGTGCGTTCGCCCCTGGTTACGGTAATGCCAGAGGTTGCCGTCCCATTGCGGCGGCAGGTGGAGCTGTTGGCGCATAGCGACAAAAAATGATAACAAAACGCCGGCAAAATGAGAAGCGCAGCGGCGAAGTTTTTAGTAACCTTTTTAATACCATGAATATCGTTCCGGAATCTCAACGCGCATTGTATCAAAAAGAGGGTTATATGATCCTGCCCGGGGTCATCCCCGGAGACCGGCTCGAGATGTTGCGCGAGGAATGTTCCTACTACCTCGGTTACTATGACTCCCTGATGGACGCCAGGGGTGTGCAGACCGAAGGCATCAGCCATCGCGGCAAGCGTTATTTCATCAACAACCGTTACCGGCTGAGCAGCCGGTTGTGGCAGTTCATTTTCAGCGATTTGATGGCCGAGGTGGCGAGTGCCACGGTCGGGCCGGAGGCGTATCTGTTCCACGAACAATGGGTCGTCAAGGGCGCCGAACAGGGCATGAAATTTTCCTGGCACCAGGACAGCGGTTATGTGAAGTGGTACGATCCGACGACCAACCATAAACCGTACGTGACCTGCTGGTGCACGCTCGACGCCGTGAACGAGGAGAACGGCACGGTCTATCTCCTCCCGCACTCCCGAGCCGGCACCCGGGACAAAATCATCGACCACTTCAAAGAAGAAGGTTCCAACGATCTCATCGGCTACACCGGCAGCGATCCGGGTGATCCGTTGATTGTACCGGCCGGCAGCATCGTGGCGTTTGACAGTTACGTTTTCCATCGCAGTGGTCCGAATCGGACAAACCGGATGCGCCGGATCTACCTCCCGCAATACAGCGGCGCGCTGATCCGCCGGCCCGACGGCAAGCCCTGGGCCATGGCCACGCCATTTCTCCGGGACGGTCGGAACATTTACGACCACGCCAACGATTCGGCGGAGAAATACGGGCCATATCCCGACAAAAAGAAAGAAGCGTGATGACCGGCGGGCGACGCGAAGATCGCAAAGGCGAAAACGGGTGACGCCCGGGAATTGTTCTCTGCGTCCCTTGCCGTCTCCTGGCAATGACCGGTTCGAAGTGGTAAACCTCTACGTCTGGCATGTGGAAAAATAATTGGGAACAATCCAAGCAGCGGTTCATGAAATGGTGGAACCGTGAGGGCCTCCTCATCGGCATGTGGGGCGCGCCGGAGACGGGACGCGCGATCCATGAAGCGGTGGCTGCACCAGTGATTCCCGACTCGTTGGAGGAACGCTACTGCAACGCCGCCGTCCGCGCTTCAGAAAATCATTACCGATTGTCGCGCTCGGTTTTTCCGCTGGACATCCTGCCCGGCGCCATCACGGATCTGGGGCCGGGGTCGCTCGCCTTGTTTCTTGGCTCGCACCCTGGATTCAGCGAGGATACGGTTTGGTTTCATCCCTGCATGGAGAATGAGCTCGTACTGGAAAAGCTTCCTCCACTGCGTTTCGACGGGAACAATCGCTGGTGGCAGATCACCGAAAACATCCTGCGTCGTTGCGCGGAGATGGCCCGCGGAAAATATCTGGTCACCTGTCCCGATCTGGTCGAAAACATGGACACACTGTCATCGCTGCGCGGCGCCCAGGCGTTGTGCTTCGACCTGGTTGATCGTCCCGAATGGGTGGAAGAGAAGATTCGCGAAATCAACGACGTCTGGTTCGCCGCCTACCAGCGTATTTACGACCTGATCAAGCTGGACGACGGCAGTTCGGCCTTTGGTGCATTTTATATTTGGGGGCCGGGCAAGATCGCCAAGGTCCAATGCGATGCCTCCGCCATGTTTTCGCCGAAGATGTATCGCCGCTTCGTCCTTCCCGCCCTCACGGCACAATGCGGATGGCTGGACCATTCCCTCTATCACCTCGACGGCACCCAGGCTTTAATCCATCTTGATGCCTTGCTTGAAATCGCCCCGCTCGATGCCATTGAATGGACGCCGCAGGCCGGCATTGAAACCGGCGGAAACAAGCGCTGGCACGCCCTGTATCGTCGGATTTTGTCTGCGGGAAAATCTGTGCAGGTGGTCAATGTTGAGCCGGACGAAGTGGTGCCGCTGCTCGATGCCATTGGCAACCAGGGTGTTTACCTCCTCATCCAGTTTAAAAACGAGCAGGAGGTCGAGCAACTGCTCAAGCGCGTCGGGGGATATTACCAATGAAATCTGACTCGCAACCCTTCAGCCGTGACGGTGGACAGCTCGTCTGGCGATCCAAGGAACAAACTCTTTGGGTCGGGCCTTGGGGTAAAGACTGCCTCCGCGTCCGCGCCACCGTCCTGCCCGAGATGCCGTTGCGCGATTGGAGCCTGCTTCCGCCGGCCAAGACCGCCCCCAAAATTTCCATTGAAAAAGACTTCGCGCGCATCGTAAATGGAAAACTTACCGCCCGGATTGAGGTAAAATCCGGCCGCGTGAGGTTTTTCAGGACGGGCAGCGACGAGCCGCTCGTCGAGGAGATTTTCGCCCGGACGAATTATCCACCGCCGCGCACGTTCAAGTCCGTTGGTGGCGACCTGTATCATGCCGAGGCGTGCTTCAGCGCGTTTGACGGCGAGCGCATTTATGGCCTGGGCCAGCGCCGGCATGGCCTGCTGGACCAGAAGGGTTGTGTGCTCGAGCTCACGCACCGTAATTCGCAGATTTCCATCCCATTGCTCGTTTCCAGCCGCGGGTACGGGTTGCTCTGGCACAATCCCGGCCTGGGCCGCGTCGAATTGGGCCGCACGCAAACGCGCTGGGTGGCGGACGCCACACGGTTGATTGATTACGTGGTGATGACCGGCGATGACTATGCCGGCATCCTGGAGCGTTACGCCGATTTGACCGGTCATCCGCCGGTATTGCCGGAATGGGCGACGGGTTTCTGGCAATGCAAACTCCGCTACCGGACCCAGGATGAACTCCTCGCCGTCGCACGTGAACACAAACGCCGCGGCCTGCCCATGTCGGTCATTGTGGTGGATTACATCCACTGGACGAAGATGGGTGAATGGAAATTCGACCCGGCGTGCTGGCACGACCCGGCGGCGATGGTACGCGAGCTGGACAAGCTGGGCATCAAGGTGATGGTTTCCGTCTGGCCGACGGTGAATCCGGACAGCGAAAATTATACCGAACTGGAACGCCGCAACCTGCTCGTCCGCACCGAGCGTGGGATGAACACCTTCATCCGCTTCACGGACACGAACGCCCGGCACACAGTAATTTCGCACCTGCTGGACAGCACACATCCCGAAGCGCGGGAATTTCTTTGGCGCAAGCTCCATGAGAATTATTATCGCCATGGCATCAAGGTCTGGTGGCTCGACGCCATCGAGCCGGAGATGGCGTTGTACGATCACGACAACGTTCGTTATCACGCCGGTAACGGCTCGGAAGTCGGCTGCCTCTACCCGATGTGCCAGCAAAAGGCGCTGTTCGAGGGCATGAGGTCGGCCGGTGAAACGGAAATCATCACGCTCGGCCGCGCGGGTTTTGCCGGCAGCCAGCGGTATGGGGCGGCCATCTGGTCCGGCGACATCCATTCGACATGGGAGGATTTGCAGCAACAGGTGCGCGCCGGGTTGAACATCGGCCTGAGCGGCATCCCGTGGTGGACGACCGATATCGGCGGCTTCTTCGGCGGCGAAATTGACACGCCGTATTTCCAGGAGCTGATCGTGCGCTGGTTCCAATACGGCGCGTTCTGCCCGCTGTTCCGCCTGCACGGCTGGCGCAACAGTTCGCTCACGCATCCGGAAACGTGCGACCCAACCCGGGGCGGACCGAACGAAGTCTGGACCTTCGGCGACCGCGCCTATGGCATCATCAAAGAGATTCTTTTCCTCCGTGAACGCTTGCGGCCTTACATCATGAAACAGATGAAGCTGGCCAGCACCAAAGGCACGCCGCCGATGCGCCCGTTATTCTTCGATTTCCCCGGCGATGCCGGCTGCAACGCGATTGACGACCAGTTCATGTTTGGGCCCGATTTGCTGGTCGCACCGGTCCTGAATCCGGGCGCCACCAGCCGGAAAGTTTATTTGCCAGCCGGCGCGAAATGGACGGATGCCTGGACCGGCAAGTCAATCAGGGGCGGACAAACCATCAAGGCCGCCGCGCCGCTGGACAATATACCGCTTTACCTGCGCGACGGGCGAAAGCTGCCGATCCGTGGATGAATAAAACCTCCTACCCCACGCGGTTCAGCTACGCAGCCACCGATTTCGCCGGGCAGCTGATTTTTCAGTTCATTATTGGCGGATACATCAGCAAATTTTTCACGGATATTTACGGGATTTCCGCCGGCGCCGCCGCGATGATTCTTCTGGTCGCCCGCTGGACGGATGCCGTGGACGCGCCGGTGTGGGGCATCATCTTTGACAGGGTCCACAGCCGGCTTGGCAAGCATCGTCCATGGTTTCTCTGGCTGTGCGTGCCGTTCGCGCTGTTCGGCGTGCTGACCTATCTCGCGCCGAACTTGAGTTACAACGCCAAGGTCATTTACGCCGCGGCGACTTACATCATCAGCAGCATCCTCTACACCGGCATCAACACCCCGGTCACCTCGATTCTGACCACCTTGACGACCCGCCCGCAGGAGCGCATTACGCTGATGAGCTTCCGCATGTTCGGCTCGAAGCTCGGCGCGCTGGCGGTGAATTTCTTTGCGCTCAAGCTCGTCGCCTGGCTGGGGCATGGCGATGACCGGATCGGTTACCTGCGGACGCTGCCCATTTACGCGGCAGGTTGCGTCCTGTTTTTCCTGGTGGGATTTTGGAATTTAAAGGAAGTGGTGGCTGAAGAAAAGAAACGGCAGCCCATTCTCGGCACTTTCGGTGCGCTTAAGGGAAACTGGCCGTGGCTCATCATTTTTGCCAGCAGCCTGTTTTTTTGGATTGCCTTCATTTCCCGCATCTCCGCCGTGCCCTATTTTTTTGAATACAACCTGCATCGCCCGGACCTGGTCTCGCTGGCCTACAGCCTCGATGTCATTTCATTGGCCACCGCCTTTCTGCTCCCCTGGTTCTGCCAATGGACTTCCAAGACTGCCGCATGGGGATGGGGCCTGGCGGTCATGATCGCCGGGCAACTGGTTCTATATCTCGGGGTTGCTTCCGGAAATTCCATCCCGCTCATCCTGACCGGCTGGGTCATTGGCTTTCTCGGCAGCGGCATGGCGATGGCCGTGCCGTTCTCGGTGTTGTCCGACAGCGTGGATTACGGCGAATGGAAGACCGGGGTCCGCGCCGCAGGTTTGCTTACCGCCGTGGGCGCGGCCTTTTGCCTGAAAGCCGGCGCAGGCCTGGGCGGCGCGATTCCGTTGTGGATCATGGGCAAATGCGGCTACGTGCCAAATGTCGAACAAACAGCAACCTCGCTCAAGGGCATCGATTTCAATTTTGTATGGCTGCCGACGATTTGCTTCGGGTTGAGCATAATTCCAGTTCTTTTCTACAAAAAATTTGAAAGGCTGGAACCGCAAATCCACGCCGAACTCGAAGAACGGAGAAAAGTGTCCTCAACCGAAATCACATGAAAATGATGCAAAGTATTTCGCGTTTGGTCGGCGCCGGCTGCTTGCTGGCGGCAACCGCTTTAGCCCAGTCGCCCATTACCATCAATGTCGACACAAAAATCCCGGGCGCCACGATTCCGGATGATTTCGCGGGGTTGAGTTTTGAGATGCAATGCGTCCTGCCCGGCACGAACGGAGCGTATTTTTTCAGCCCGAAAAACCAACCGCTCATCGCAATGTTCCAGACGCTGGGCATCAAAAACCTTCGCGTCGGCGGCAACACGGCGGACCGTCCGGGCGTCGCGGTCCCGGGTCCGGCGGATGCGGACAGCCTGTTCGCCTTTGCTCAAGCTGCGGGCGTGAAGGTAATTTACACTTTGCGCCTCCGCCAGGGCAGCGCCAAAGACGTCGTGCCCATCGCCAAATACATTGAACAGCATTACCGGGCGCAACTGGCGTGTTTCGCCATCGGCAACGAACCGGATGTGTTCACCAGGGAATATTCCGTGTATCGCGACGAATGGAAAAAATACGTTGCAGCCATTACGGCGGTGACACCGGAAGCGAAATTTTGCGGGCCGTGCGCCACGCCAACCCGCGTGGCATGGTCCCGCCAGTTCGCGGAGGATTTCGCGAAATCGGGCCTCATCACGTACATCACCCAGCACGATTATCCCGGCGGCGACAGCCGGCGCGCAACCAATGTCGTTGCCGCCCGCGACCAGATGCTGTCGCCGGTTTGGCTTAATCATTATGAAAAATTTTACAACGCGTTTGCGACCACTGCCTTGTCGAACAGCCTGCCGTATCGGTATGACGAAGCGAACAGTTTTTATGACGGCGGGGCGGAGGAGGTAAGCGACACGTTTGCCTCAGCGTTGTGGGGACTGGACTTCCTGCATTGGTGGGCCGCGCACGGTGCCGATGGCGTCAATTTTCACACCGGCGACAAGGTGGCGGCCCGCGACATGAACAAGCCGTGCCGCTACGCCGCATTTTGGAGTTCGAGCCAGGGGTACAACGTTCATCCCGTCGGCTACGGCATCAAGGCGTTTGACCTGGGCGGACATGGCAGCGTTCTGCCGCTTACGATTTCCAATTCCGATTCACTCGACCTGACTGCGTACGCGGTTCGTGGCGGAGACAAGACACTTCTGGTGACCATTATCAACAAAGAACACCGTACTGGTGGACGCAGTGCGGACGTCACCATCAATGCCACGGGCATGGGCGGGCGCGGGCAAGTAATCTTCCTGAGTGCGCCAGACAGCAATGTGGCCGTAAAAACCGGCGTGACCCTGGGTGGCGCGCCCATCGAAGACAGCGGTTCGTGGGCCGGAAAATGGAAGCCATTGGCGGCGAATGAAACGAATCAGCATAAAGTGACGGTACCGGTTGCTTCCGCGGCGATTGTGAAACTGCCGCTCAAATAAAATTGCCGCCGCCAGGAAATATTTCAGGCGCTTTCCAATATGAGGTTGGCGTATTGAATCGTGTCACCGGTCCGGATCAGTCCGATGGCATGAGGCACGCGCTTCTTGAATTCAATGTGCGGCTCATACTGCAACTCAATTCCGCGCAACGCGGTGCCGAAAGCGTTCCGGACCTTGCCAGGGTTGTGTTTTAAAAACTCCCCGGCCATCCACGCTTTGCCGGCCTGAAAGTTCTGGCGGACTGCCGCCAGCACCTGCAACACGGTCGGGACGTCGTCCATCAGCGAGATGTCCACCGTCTCAATCGTCGGCCAAAACGGAAACCCGCGGTCCGCTATGACCACCGTATTGGTGTGCCTCACCCGGCTTAACAGGGAGTTGATTTGGGGATTTAGAATTCCGGTTTTTAACATGGTTTGTTCCTCTCATTAGAACCCACGCAGGTCGGTGCTGGAGCGGCTGAGCAAACCCGGCGCCGGGACACGCCGAAGCACAAGGTATTCGATTCCGTTGGTCCGGCAATACTCGCGTTTGCCGCCCTGGTCGCCTTCCTCGTTTACCGCATAAATATTCGGTTTCAGTTTTTGAATTTCGGGATCGGCGTCGAGCCAGCCGTCACCGCTGGAAATCAACGCTTGCTGCACATATTTGATTGAGCCGGCGACATAACGGCGCTCGTCCTGCGGCAACAGTGGATGGCCTGCACCTTTCAACAGCCGGATATTCGCGTCGTGGCCGACAATGACGTACAAGTCACCGTAGGCACCCACTTCTTCAAAAAAACGCACATGGCCGCTGTGAAACCAGTCGAAGCAGCCGGTGACCACCACTTTCTTCCGGCTGGGCGTGGGTGGCGCCGGCAACGGCTTGGGGAAACCTTTCAATTCACCGGCAGAGAACACGTGATACACGAAGTTTCGTTCACGACAAAAGCTCGCGCGTGCCCGTCCGGCAAAAGGTTCCCGATCAGCCCAGACGCCGGGATGCACGGTGATTCCGTCCGGCAGTTCATCGGTTTTGATGGCGGCGTCTGCCGGAATGACTTTGCTGACATAGCGGACGGCGTTAAGCAGATAAAGACGTTCCACCAGCGGGAATTTCGGCGCCTGGCCGGTGAGTCTCCGCACCGCGTCATCCGGCCAGAGCAGCACGGTCACTTCACCGAGTTTTGCCGCTTCTTCCAGAAAGCGCAAATCGCACGAGCCAAGGTTGTCAAAACCACCTGAAACGATGACTTGTTTTGGACGATGGTTCATCAGGAGAGTGTGCGGACCTTGACTTTGAACGCGCCGGGGACCGGTTCCGGAGATACGACGATCAGATACCCGCCGCCACAGCCGGAATACATGGCGCCGGAATATTGCCGCTGATAGGCTTTAAGCAATGCCGGTA
This sequence comes from uncultured bacterium, assembly GCA_963708305.1. GTDB lineage: Bacteria > Verrucomicrobiota > Verrucomicrobiia > Limisphaerales > UBA11358 > UBA11358. The sequence goes on from CAVPSH010000001.1 coordinate 969,303, forward strand.
AATCCGACCGCAGGAGCGGATGCCGGACGACATGCGGCAAGAGTATTTCCCAGCATTTCATATTCAGGTTGAACGAAGCTCCAAGGGCTGCTACATCCATTCCGACAATGGCATCAAAACAGTTTCTTCCCGACTGGCCAAGGCGCGCGACCCACTTTGGATCGAGATTTTTCGCGCCCAGCGGACTGTAACCCTTGGGCCGCGGTTCGACGGCAATCAGATGCAATACCTTTTCCAGCCAGCGCGCGATGCGGGGCGAGTTGCACGATTCGATGTGCCATGGGAAAATCCCGCCCTGGACTTTGAAGCTGTAATCCAGCCGGTTGATGCCGGGATAGACCAGGCCAATCATGTCCTGCGAACCGCTGGGTTCGGCCTTGCCTTTATTTTCGGCTGCGTAAAGTTCCCGCACCAGATCTTCCGGCGCCCGGTTGGGCAGTTTGCCCCGCCAAATCCGCATGGCGACGGCGCGTGTGCCACTGGCGATGCCCGAACGGTCCATGGGACGGAAATCCGGTTCGATCTGCACCACGACCATCGAACCGTGTGGCTCGGGGTTGTGGCGCGAAACGAACGGCTGGTCAATCCAGCCGCCTGCCAGTTGCAGACGGTTGGGAAGAGACCCCAACAACCCGGCTACGGGTAATAAAGGCTTGCGTTTCATCGACCGATACCGACGCGTTTGCCGGCCTTGCACTGCTGATATTGTTCCTTGCTCCATTTATAAGTAATGGCCAAGCCTTTGTCCAACGGCGTCGCAGGTTCCCACTTCAGAACTTTTTAATAAAGGTATTGCCGCTGTTGCGGCCCGCCACGTCCTTGGGTGCATTCAGGTCGGATTTGCGGTTCATCTTCACGCCCGCAATTTTTTCAATCCGGGTCAGTAGTTCGTTGATGGACCCCATTCACTGGAACCGGGATTGATGGGCGTCGCGATCAAATCATCCCAGCTGCCGTGCGGGCCATAGACGTTAAGGAAACGCGCAATGCTGCTGTTACAATTTGTGGAGCCGGTAAAATGTGGCCTGACCATCCGTCGTGTTGGTGACGACGTTTAAATCGCCGACCACCGCCGGTGACTGCGGGACCGGATTCCAATTGTTTTGGGAGAGGTCGGTCGTGGATTCCAGGGAATAACCGGCGGCCGACGATGGCCAGGAGATCACCAGATTCTCTCCCACTTCAGTCACGGTGAGTGTCGGAATAGCCGCAAGGGTCGCCGGGGTCAGTTTGATATAATCGAACATCAGGTTGTAACCGCTGCTCGCCGCATTCTTGCCGGTCACCGAGAACTTGAACTGGTAATTGCCATTCGTAGGCGCCTGCCAGGTTCCGCAATCCAGTTCCTGGAGGAAGTTGGTCCAAAGCACTATCAGATTGGTAGGCGTGGGGAGATGGATTGGCAAAAGATAGGCCACATTGGTTGGGGAATAGGTGTCTTGAACCGACCCGACGTTGGTCAGTCCGCCGCCGACCGGTCCACACGATAGCTGAAACTGCCCGAGATCCTTGTCCTCGTCGGCACCGATGCGAATGTGATAGGTTCCCGCCGTCAGATTGGAGACGGTATAGGCGACATAATCCCCCCCGGCGTTGGCGTTCAACCGGGTGCCCCGCCAGTTGCTGAATGCGGCGTTGGTCACGATCTGGTGGGTGTCACCAGCGCTGAACGTGGTGGAAAGATTTTCCGTCTCGGCGATGTTGGCTGGGACGATGGTATAATTGCTTCCGGCGATGGTGGAAAATTGATACAGCCCCGGCAAAGCCATCGGCGCATCCACATAGTCCGCTCCCAGTTTCACGTCTATCGGCCAGCGCGAACGGAGCTGGCAGACGTTTCCGAGCTTGGAAAGAAGGGTCGCGCCCGTGAACTGGCCATTCGTCCACGTGAGATTGTCCACTTCAAATCCGCCCGGGGCGCACAGCCCACTCACCATGCCGTTGGTGATCTGCGTCGGCAGCGCCGGCAACAGGATAATTTCGCCGCGCGGACTTTGGAGGAACATTCCGGCGATACCTGCCAACCTGCCGAAAACGCAATCCAACTGCTCGTTGGCGGCATCAGCGAATATCAGGTTGGTTGCGACTTTATTGTATCCATACAGGAACAACAGATTGGTCCAGGCGCCGTCTCCATCCTGCAGCCGGTCCCGAAGACAGAATCTCCAGGCACAACTCCACGGGGTCAGGCTGGAGTTGGCGTAACCTCGCAAATCCACCGAGTGTTTCGCGGCAGCCGCGAGCGCGGGCGTGTAATATGTGGAAATTTCGTCGCCCGGGTAAAGGCCCACGAGATGGGAACAGTGCCGATGCCCGGAATCATAGGTTGCGTCCACGTCGTCGAGCCATTCCTGAAGCTGGCCACCGCTGCCAACCTGTTCGGGCGGTAATTCGTCTTGAAGGGTCGCGATGTTGGTTCTAAATGAAGCATCCACACCTAGAATCTGGCCGGCGGCAATGACATGGCTGAACAAGTCGCGACAGAGCTCGTTGTCCATGGTCGGCGTGGGGACCTGGGCAACATTGTAAGTTCCTTCATCATGTTCTGGTGAATAGGAGGGGCAGGTTACCATCCAGTTGCTGCCCGCATGAAGTGTATCCGGGATAAGAAAGCCTTGGAAGAACTGGGCGGCGCCTTTCATGAGCGGATAGCCGTTGGTGGCGAGCCAGTTGGTATCGCCTGTGTAAAGAAAGTGCCACCAGACATGTTGGCAGAGCCACGCGGCGCCCATGGGCCAGATGCCGTCGTTGCCATTGCAGGGGGCCGCGTCGCGCCAGAGGTCCGTGTTGTGGTGCACCACCCAACCGCTGGAAAAGTAAGTCGCCGTGGCGACTTTGTGCCCGGTGACGGACAAATCCTGCATCATGTCGAACAGCGGGAGTGTGCACTCGGAGAGGTTGCATTCCTCTGCGCCCCAGTAATTCATCTCCTCGTTGATGTTCAGCGTCATCTTGCTGTCCCAAGACGGACTGGTGAGGTTGTTCCATTTTCCCTGCAAATTCAGAGGCTGGGAGCCCGGGCGCGAACCGGAAATCACCAGATAACGTCCGAGTTGGAAATCCAGCGTCACGAGCTGGGGATCATCGCCGTCCAGGGACATTTGTTTCTTCCGGTAGCCGATGCTCTGATTGGTCCGTGAGTTGCCGCCGAGGTCGAGCACCACGCGATTAAACAGGTTTTCATAATCGTTCGTTTGCGCCTGGCGCAAGGCGGGATAACCCAGGGCCGCTGCGTTGGCGACGTAGTTCGAGCAGGTGGTCACATAGTCGGCGCTCAGATCGTTGTAGCTTTTGACATTCGACGCCACGCTCAACAACAACGTCACCGAATCGGCGTTGCCCACCGTGATGGAAGTGCTGCCGGGCGTCACGGTGCCGCCGGAAGCAATCACGCGCAACCGCGCGTCGTAGTGGACACCGTTGGTCAACCCGGTGGAGAAATAACGGGCGTCCGAGACACCTGAAACGCTGGCATGCATCACCAAGTCATTGCCGGCGACGCTATAACTCGCCGTCTGCAGCGTGGAGAAGCTGCAAGTAAAATTGATGCTGCCGGGCTGGCTCGCCGTGAGGTTGATCAGGATGACATGATTGCTCGGCGCGCTGGCGCAGATGTCGCGGTTATACGTCACGCCGCTGTAGTCGTAATGAACGTTCACAGTCGCAGTGCTGAGATTCAATGAACGCAGGTAATTCGACGTGCCGCTCTGCGGGAACGTGAGATTGATGATGCCCGCGGGTTCATACGCCGCTTCCCGAATCGGTACGCCCATCAAATAGGTGGTCGCGTAGGACAGGATCGTGCTGTCGGACGTTCGGTTGAAGCACTGGGTCTGGAGGCTGGAAAGGGTCGTCGGCGTCGAGTTGGGATTCGAATAATCGTGCGGTTGCCCTTCCCAGACGGTGTCCTCGTTGAACTGGATTTGTTCACTGCCCACGCCGCCATAGATCATGGCGGCCAGCTTGCCATTCCCGACCGGCAACGCCTCTTGATACCATGACGCGGCATTACCGGGCGTGCCGGGGGTGGCATACCAAATGGACAGCGGCCCGGGATCGGCTTGCAATGAAACGACCGGAAAAAGTCCGGCCAACAACAGGAAAGTACGTACGAAGTGGGTCATTTAGGCAACATACTGGATGTAAGTACTGTAATTGATTTGCCGGGCCAAAACAAGCCGGTCATCTGCCAAAATCCATACGAAAATTGCTTTTGACCATCGGGCTGTCGTGTCTGTGTTCGTTGGCTGTTCGTAACGTGACCGAATCAACGCTGCTTCCTCACGAACGTTGACCAGGGAAGGTTGCGTCGCAGCGAAGACGGGCCGCCTTCATTTGCGATTGACGATTGGAAACTTGGGCCTTCAGATTTCATAAGGTGGTTCGCCCTTGATTCTTCCGAAGGGAATTTTGTTCCAAACCCGCTCATGGACGTAGTAAAGGAAGACTTTGGTGAACAATTCAACGCCGCTGATGGATAACGCCCATTTTATCCGCCCGGTGATGAGGAAGGAGATAATCATGGTGTCCATACTGCCGGTGAGCCGCCACGACACCGCCTTGACGAGACTGCGATAAGGTTTTTCCGCCATGCCGGCAGAACAATAGGAACGTTCGGAGATAAGTCAATAAAGTCCCCGGAAAAGCAGAACTGATTCAAATCGAGAAGTCCTCGGAGAAGATTTTTACGTTCTTCAATTCGACGAACACCTGTTCGCCGGCTTTGGGCTGCAACTGTTGAAATTCCTCCTTGCTGAGTTGCGCGGCAAAACTTCCCCCGCCGTCGAGCCGTTCCAGTTCCAGATTCGCCATCGGCCCGGCGGCATGGCAGCGGAGGATGCGCGCCGGAAACGTCTTCTGCCCGTTCGCCTCGCGCGTGATGCGGATGTCGTGCGGCCGCACAAACGCGACCGCGTCCGTGTCCGTCTCGCCCGCCGTTTCCTCCACGGCAAATTCGGTTTCGCCGATGATGACCGTCCCTTCGCGCACCCGGCCGCTGAACAGGTTCACATTGCCGAGAAAATCGTAAACGAACGGCGAGGCCGGGTTGTCGTAAATTTCCTCCGGCGTGCCGATCTGTTCGATTTTGCCGTCGCGCAAAATGGCCACCCGGTCGGCCACCTCCAGCGCCTCCTCCTGATCGTGCGTCACGAACAGCGTGGTGATGTGAATCTCGTCGTGCAGCTTCCGCAGCCAGTGGCGCAGTTCCTTGCGGACTTTCGCGTCGAGCGCGCCGAACGGTTCGTCGAGCAGCAACACCTTCGGCTCGACCGCGAGGGCGCGGGCGAGCGCGACGCGCTGCCGCTGGCCACCGGACAGTTGCGAGGGAAACCGTTTGGCGAGCGGTTCAAGTTGAATCAACTTCAACAGTTCGCCGACGCGGGCGCGGATTTTTTCCTCGCCGGGCCGCGACGTTTTCGGGCGCACCCGCAGACCGAACGCGATGTTTTCGAAAACGCTCAGGTGGCGGAACAGCGCGTAATGTTGAAAGGCAAACCCGGCCTGGCGCTGGCTGGCGGGAATGGCCGTCACGTCCTCGCCGTAAAACAAAACCTGAGCGTCGGCCGTGTCGGGAAATTCCAGCCCGGCAATGACGCGCAGCAGGGACGTCTTGCCCGACCCGGACGGCCCGAGCAGGGCGACGAGCTCGCCGGACTCGACCTTGAGATTCACGTGGTCGAGCGCGGTGAAACCGCCGAATTTTTTTGTGACGTTTTTTACCTCGATACTCATGCAAAATTTTCAGTCCGGCTTTTTCCCGATGGGCACCGGTGTAAACGCCGTTCCCCGCAACCCGGTGCTTTTATACTCGACCCACGTTTTCAGCACGAGGGTGACCAGCGCCAGGAGCGTCAGCAGTGACGCCACGGCGAACGCGCCGGGGATATTGTTGTTTTCGTACAAAATTTGCACGTGCAATGGGATCGTGTTGGTCTGGCCCTGAATATGACCGCTGACGACCGACACCGCGCCGAATTCGCCCATCGCGCGGGCATTGCACAAAATCACCCCGTACAGTAATCCCCATTTGATGTTTGGCAATGTCACCCGCCAGAAGGTCTGCCAGCCGTTCGCGCCGAGCACGCGCGCGGCCTCCTCCTCCGTCCGGCCCTGCGCCTGCATGAGCGGAATCAATTCGCGCGCCACAAACGGGAACGTGACAAACATCGTTGCCAGGACAATGCCCGGCACGGCAAAAATGATCCGGATGTTGTGTTCTATCAACCAGGGGCCGAACCAGCCCTGCGCACCGAAAATCAGGACGTAAATCATTCCCGAAATCACGGGAGAAATGGAGAACGGCAGATCAATCAGCGTGAGCAAAATGTTTTTGCCGGGGAAATCAAACTTCGCGATGGTCCACGCCGCGGCCACCCCGAAAATGCAATTGAGCGGAACGGAAATCCCGGCGGCAATCAACGTCAATTCGATTGCGCTCACCGTCATCGGGTCGCGCAGCGTCTGGAAATAAAAGCCCAGGCCCTGTCGCAACGCCTCGGCAAAAACGGAAACAAGCGGCACGACCAGAAACAGCGCGATGAACGCCAGCGCGATGGCAATCAGCAGCCGGCGCACGAACGGCGGTTCGCTCATGCGGCGCGGGGCATTGATTTTTGCGTCATCCATCATGCCAGATTGGTTGCGTTGTAACGGTTGCCCACCATTGCAGCAGATTGATCGCCAGCAACAGCAGGAACGAAACGACGAGCATCACGACGGCCAACGCGGTCGCCTTGGCGTATTGAAATCCGTCCAGTTCGCTCATGATGAGCAGCGGAACAATTTGCGTCTTCATCGGAATGTTGCTGGAAATGAAAACCACCGAGCCGTATTCGCCCAGCGCGCGGGCAAACGCGAGCGCGAAACCGGTCAGCAGCGCCGGGCTTAACAGCGGAAAAATCACGCGCCAGAACGTCTGCCAGCGGTTCGCACCCAGACTCGCCGCGGCCTCCTCCAGTTCCGAATCCAGATCGGCCAGCACCGGCTGGACGGTGCGGACAATGAACGGCAAACCGATGAACGTGAGCGCAACGAAGATGCCGAGTTGCGTGTAGGAAACCTTGATGCCGAGCGGCGCGAGCCACCCGCCAATCCAGCCGTTCGGCGCATAAAGCGTCGCCAGGGTGATGCCGGCGACGGCGGTCGGCAGCGCGAACGGCAGGTCCACCAGCGCGTCCACAATCCGTTTTCCAAAAAAATCATAGCGCACCAGCACCCAGGCGACGATGAGTCCGAAGATGGCGTTCACGGCCGCGGCCAGAAATGATGCGCCGAAACTCAGGCGATACGCCGCCAGCGCCTGCGGCGAAAAAACCGTGTGCGAAAACTCCGCCCACGTCAGCTCACTGCTTTTCACAAATGTCGCCGCCAGGGGAATGATGACGATCAGGCTCAAATAAAGCAGCGTGTAGCCGAGCGTCAGTCGAAAGCCCGGCAGCACGCTGTTTTGTTTTTTGGCCATGCGGATTGAATTGTTTCCCGGCGGGATAGCCGTTGTCAAAATGTTGCGGAAGAATTCTTTAAGCCGTGGTGGCAATAAATTCAGCGAGGTTGTCGGAATGAATGGCCTCGAACGCGTTTCAGGGTTGATAGATTTGGTCAAAGATACCGCCGTCGGCAAAGTGCGTGGCCTGTGCCTTTGCCCAACCGCCGAACTCCTGGTCCACGGTGACCAGTTTCAATTGCGCTGAAATTCGCGGCGTATTTTTCCGCGATGGCCGGGTTGCGCGGACGATAGAAATTTTTCGCCGCAATCTCCTGGCCTTCGTCGGAATAAAGATATTCCAGATAAGCCCTGGCCACGGCCAGCGTCCCGTGCCGTTTGGCGTTTTTGTCCACCACCGCCACGGGCGGTTCAGCCAGAATGCTCAACGACGGCGCCACGATTTCAAATTTGTCCGCGCCAAATTCCTTGAGCGCCAGGTGCGCCTCGTTTTCCCAGGCGAGCAACACGTCACCGATGCCGCGCTGGGCAAAGGTGATGGTCGAGCCACGCGCGCCGGAATCCAGCACCGGGACGTTTTTGTAGAGGCGCGTCACAAAGGCGCGCGCCTTCGCGTCGTCGTGTCCGGACGTTTCCAGTGCATACGCGTAGGCTGCGAGAAATGTCCAACGCGCGCCGCCGGAAGTTTTGGGGTTCGGCGTCACGACACCGATGCCCGGCTTCACCACGTCGTCCCAATCCTTGATGTGTTTGGGATTTCCCTTGCGCACCAGAAACACAATGGTCGAGGTGTAAGGCGTGCTGTCGTTCGGAAGCCGTTTTTGCCAGTCGGCCGGCAGCAGTTTTCCCTGCCGGGCGATTGCATCAATGTCGTAGGCCAGCGCGAGCGTGACGACGTCGGCTTCCAGCCCGTTGATGACGGATTGTGCCTGCTTGCCGGAACCGCCGTGCGACTGGGAAATCACCACGTCGTCGCCGGTCCTGGCCTTCCAATATTTCGCGAAGGCGGCGTTGTATTCCTGATAAAGCTCGCGCGTCGGGTCGTAGGAAACGTTCAGGAGTTTAACTTCTCCGGCGCCCGCCGCCGCGACCAGTGACGAGGCCAGCAAAATTGTCAGAATCGTTTTCATGAGCTTTTAATTTCGGATTTAAGACAGTTAAAACGCCAATTGTATTCGGGTGAAAAACACGTTTTCCGCCTGGGCCGGCACCGCCGGAACGGCGCCGGTGTAACCGGAGAACATCGTGTGCGAAAAACTGGCGTTCACCCGGACGTTCCGGTTCAGGTACCAGTTGAGTCCCGCCGACCAGGCATGCGCCGACGAGGCCGAGGCGGTCGAACTGGCAAAAGTCGGAAATGCCGATTGGTCCACGTTCAACTCCTCATACCGTCCCACCACCTGCCAGGCGCCCCAGCCACCCGAATGCAAATTGAAGGGATGGCGCGGCGTCACGCCATTATACGAAGCCTCTTCACCCGTCAACACCCAGCCGGCGGAAACCTCCCAGGCGGTGTTTTGCAAATCCGCCAGGGCGGCGCCATTCTTGACGTCCTGGTCGGACACCACGTACTCGCCCAGAATCCCGAACGGCCCGTAATAATAATAGCCCTGGGGCGAAACCCGCCAATGCTGGCCGTTGGCCACCACCGTACCGGCGTAAGTGAAAAATTTCTGCTGGCCGTCCGTCGTATAACCCGGCGTCAACCCGGCGGCCCCATTGCGGTCGGATTCATAACTGCCCCCCACCCCGAATCCCAATCCTCGCAGCCAATCCACGCCGGTTGTCTTCCAGGGCTGGAAGAACAGGCGCCCGGCAAAGGCCTTGTCATTATCGGAATCTGAATTTACAGTCGTACCATTGTAGTCCGGGGCGCCATTAAAGATGCCGGCCGCGTAACTGGCTGCGCCGCCAAATAAATCACCGTGCAGTTCCACGCCCAGATCACGGTTGGGCACCAGGTCCGTCACCAGTGACCGCTCGTTGAAAAACAGGAACGCATCGGACTGCAATTGTTCCAAACCGACCGGCGATTTGAATTTGCCGGCTTCCAGTTGCAATTCGGGGATGTAGCGATAATTGAAATAAGCATCCAGGATTTGCACCGTGCTGCCGCCGAAATCCGGCGTGAAGTTGAAATCAAAGTCATGGAACACCGTGCCGGTAATGATCGGACGCGCCCGGCGCAACAGGAAGCTGTCATTTACAATATTGTGGTCGGCGAAAAACGTCCGGCTGTCCAACTGCACCAAACCGTGCAGGCTGATGGCGAAGTTCGTGTCAGCCGAACTGAGCGTAAAACCGCTGGCATCCAGTTTCAACCGGGGTTGCGTTTTGGCCGCTGCTGCTGCGTCCTCTTTGTCCAGCTCGTGCTGGCGCGCAAGAATCCGGACTTTCTGGTCGAGCGCCTGGATTTGTTCCTGATTGGTGTCGGTAACGGCCGACTGTTCCGCTTCGCGTTGTTGTTCGAGACTTTGGACTTTTTGATCCAATGCCTGAATTTCCTTTTTCAAGCCTTCGATCTCCGCCGCTTCCGTGGAATTGGTGGCGGCGTCATCGGCGGCCCACGCCGGGAAAACGAATAGTACCCCGGCGACGGCTGCGAGTATCGACTGATTCAGTTTCATGTTGCTGGTTGTTTGGTTTTATTCTTGTTCTGGTTCCCGGCTTCCTGGCTGGCCCAAAAGGTTTGTGCGTGGGCCTTGTCGAGCCAAGGTTCCGTACCATTGCCATTCTTTTGTTTAAACCACATTACTAAATAGCGACCATTTGAGTCGTCTTTACAGCCAAATAAAAAGGTCAGCCACCCTTTCTTCCTGCCCTATCGACTGCCATTTTTGGATTATCGAATTAACCGCCAATTCTCAATCCAACAATAAACGACTGTTTATGTCGTTATTATCCACCGTTTGGTTAAAGTGTCAATTGTTTTTTTTAAAAAATTATTTTTTAAATGCCCTCGCCGCCGCTGAAATTGGCGCTTACTTCCTGTTTGGAAACTGGCAATCCTTTGGCCACCTCGGCCAGCGTTGCGCGATCCATCACTCCGGCGATGTAGTTTCGCGTATCGAGGAAAACCCGGCGAAACCGGCAAACGGGCTCCTGAGAACAACGTTTGTATCCCATCACCGAAACACATTCAATGGGGGCCAAAACACCGTCAAAATGCCGTACGATCTCGCCCATGGTTATCCTCTCCGGGCTTTTGGCCAGCAGATAACCGCCGCGGATTCCTGCCACGCTGTCCACCCAGCCCTGCGCTTTGAGGTCGAGCATGATTTGCTCCAGAAAGCGCTTGGGCACATCGTTGCGCCGGGCCAGTTCCCGAATCGGGATGGGCGCGCCACGATAATGGTCCAGCAACGTGAACAAGGCGCGGAGTGCGTAATCCGTTCGCTTTGAAATCCGCATGATGAATAACGATACGGCCAGTCGGATTTAAGTCAACCGCCCGTTTGGCGGACGGATGTGATTTACTTGATGATCCGACGCCCTTCGTCCAGGAAGATACCCTTGAAATTCATCTCCAGCGCCTGCGGATTGGTGGCCTTGGTCAAGGCTTCCTTTTCGCTGACGCGGCCCGATTTGACGAGATTGAACAGGGACTGGTTGAAACTGATCATGCCGTCGTCCAGGCCGGTTTCGATGGCCGCCGACAGTTTGTCGAGGCGGTTTTCCTCGAGCAATTTTCTGACCATCGGCGTGTTCATCAAAATTTCCAACGCCGGCGTCAGTTTGCCATCCACGCTGTTGACCATGCGCTGGCAAATCACCCCACAGAGCGTGCCGGAAAGTTGCCGCCGGATTTGTTCGCGTTCTTCGGCCTTGAAGAAATCCAGGATGCGGTTGATCGACTGTGAAGCATTGGTCGTGTGGAGGGTGGACAGGACCAGGTGTCCCGTCTCCGCCGCACTCATCGCCGCCGAGAAACTGATGTCGTCGCGCATCTCGCCAACCATGATGATGTCCGGATCCTGGCGCAGAACGTGGACCAGCGCGTGATGGAAGGTCAATGTATCGAGGCCGATCTCGCGCTGCTCAATCACGGATTGATTGTCCTCAAAAACGTACTCAATCGGGTCTTCCAGCGTGATGATGTGTTTTTTGAAGTTGTTGTTGATGTGTTCGAGCATCGCGGCGAGCGTGGTGGATTTGCCGCAACCGGTGGTGCCCGCCACGAGCACGATGCCGCGCGGCGACTCGGCCACCTTTTTGATCTGCTCCAGCAAACCCAGCTCCTCGAACGTGGGCACGCGCGTCTTCACGAAACGCATCGCCAGACACCACTGGCCGCGCTGTTGAAACAGGTTCGTGCGAAATCGTCCGGTGCCGGGGACGAAGTAGGAAAAATCAACTTCGCGTTCCTCGACGAGCTTCTTTTTCAAATGGTCGGGCGCGATGGCCTCGACAATTTTGTTCATCCACTCGGCGGTTGGAAAGGGTGCGTCCACGGCAATGAGTTCGCGGTTGATGCGATAAATGACCGGCGTGCCGATCTTCAGGTGTACATCCGAGGCGCCGCCTTCGACCGCGGTCTTGAGAATGCGTTGAAATATTTCCATCCCGCCAGATTAACCAACCTTTTCCCGAATGCCAGCCGCGAAAAGCAAATTTTTGGTGGGGCGTACAGTTCCCTGACCGCTGCGAACGTCAGCGGCGCACACGGCCTTGTTCCGCCATAGCCATGCGACGGCGGAAATGACGCGCCCTGCCAACTCGTTTAGAAAGTAGGAGCCGACGTGAGGAGGCTCTGAATAAAGATTCACCTCCAGGAAACAAATGAGCCTCGTTACCTCGGCTCCTGCAATGGAATCGTTTCGGAATGGTTGTTCCCGGAACAACCCCGTCATTTTTTCGTTTCTTTCCGGGGTTTCGCGGTTAAAAATCCGCGCATGTCTGAACATCGCATCGGCATCATCGGCGGCACCGGCCTTTACAACCTTGAGGGATTCACCCATCAAAAATGGGTGAAAGTCAAAACGCCCTTTGGCCCGCCCTCGGACGATTTGCTCACCGGCAAACTGGCCGGGCGTAAAGTGGTTTTCCTGGCGCGCCACGGACGCGGCCACCGCATCCTGCCCGGCGAACTGAATCATCGCGCCAATATCTGGGCGATGAAGAAACTCGGCGTCGCCTGGATTATCAGCGTCAGCGCCGTCGGTTCCTTGCAGGAAAAATACAAGCCGTGCGACATCGTGCTGGTGGACCAGTTCCTCGACCGTACCAAGCGCGGACCGGAACACACGTTTTTCGGCCGTGGCATCGTGGCGCACATCTCGTTTTCGCACCCGATTTGCGAGGAATTGCGCCGGATTCTTTTGAAAACCGCGCGCGCTTGCGGCGCGACGGCCCACGACGGCGGCACCTATGTGAACATGGAAGGTCCGGCGTTCAGCACCCGCGCCGAATCGCTCACCAATCACCAGCTCGGCTACGACGTCATCGGCATGACCAATCTCGGCGAGGCCAAGTGCGCCCGCGAGGCGGAAATCGCCTACGCCACCCTGGCGATGTCCACCGACTACGATTGCTGGAAGGAAGACGAGCACGTCACGCTCGCCATGATTATCCAAAACCTCAATCGCAATGCCGACATGGCCAAAAAAATTGTTGTGGCCGCCATCTCACAAATTCCGGCTGAACCCAATTGGCCGTGTCACGCGGCGCTGAAAAATGCGATTCTGACCGACAAAAAGCTCTGGCCCGCGAAAATCAAAAAGGAATTGGGACCGGTTTTGAAAAAGTATTTGTAACTGAATCTTTGGCCCGGTCTACGGGGCTACGGTTGCTTGCTGCGGTTGAGCAGCGCCTGTTTCTGGGCGTCCGGCAGCGAAGTATTCATCAGCCATTTTTGCGCATCCAGCGGATCCGTTTTCAGCCATTGTTGCGCAATATTTTGAATGGCCATGTTGCGTTGATTGGGGTCGCTCAGCGTTTCCGCCCACGGCGCGGCCAGGTCGGGATATTGCCAGGCCAGCTGGTTGACGAAGGATTGGACCGCGCTTTGCCTGGCGCTATCGTCCGGCAGGGAACCCAGCCATTGGCTGGCGGCAGTGGGATCATTCTGCGCCCAACTGGAAATAATGCTTTGAAACGCGCTATTCCGGGTGTTGCCGGCCGGAAACGTGGCCGCCCAGTTTGCCGCCGCCTGCGGATCAGATTGCATCCATTGGGAAACCACATTCATCGCGGCGCTGTCTTGCGTTTTGCCGGCGGGCAGGGAAGCCACAAAATCCGCCGCGTTCTGCGGTGAATTTTGCGCGAGGCCGGAAACCAGGCCGGAGGTGAAGGCATTTTTACCTGCGCCTTCGGACATGGATTGCAGCCAGAGCATCGCCGCCTTCGGATCGTTCTGCGCCCAGGCATTGGCCGCGGTGCTCAGGAAACTGTTTTGGGCACTGCCCGGTTGGAGGCCTTGGGCGTATTGCATGGCGCCCGCCGGATCGGTTTGGCCCCACTGCATGGCCACGCTGTTCATCGCATTTTGTTTCGCGTTTCCGTCCGGCAGGTTCTGGGCCCAGGCCAGCGCGCCATTCAAATCACTTTGCGCCCACGCATTGGCGATGTTCATGATCAAATTGTCCCGCCCCTGACCCGGCGGCAGCGAACCGGCGAAATCGGCGGCGGACTTCGGATCATCCTGCGCCAGTTGCCAGCCGATGTTTTGCAGCGCGTTTCGTTTGGCATTGCCTTCGGGCAATGTCTGAATCCAATCCATGGCCGCCTTGGGATCGGACTGGGCAAAACTCCAGGCGATTTGGGACACCGCGTTCATCAGGTCATTACCCGGCGGGAGCAGGGAGGCGAGCGCCGCCGCTGATTTCGGGTCTTGCCAGGACATGGAACCAATGGCTTGCTGCAAAACGCGGTTGCGTCCCGGGCCGTTCGGAAGATTTTGAACATATTTCATCGCCGCATCCGGGTCTTGTTGCACCCATTGGCTGATAACGCTGCCCAGCAGATTGTTTTTGGCGTTGCCGGACGGGAGACTGTTGGCAAAGTCCACTGCTGCCTGCGGGTCGGTTTGCGCCCAGGAAAGACCCAGACTGCTCATGGCCTGTTGTTTGGTTTGGCCCTCCGGCAACTGCTTCGCCCAGGCCATCGCGCCGTTCACGTCATTTTGCGCCCAACTGGAAATGATTGAACTGATGGCGTTGCGCTTGTCCTGTCCGTTGGACAATGAATTGGCCCACGTCATGGCCGCCTGTGGATCGTTTTGCCCCCAGGCCGCCGCGATGGCTTGAAAGGCTTGCTGTCGCTGCCGGCCGGAAGTCAATTTAGCCGCCTGCGCGGCGGCGGTTGCCGGGTCCTGGGCCGCCCAGGTTGAAAAAAGATTGTAAGCCGGCATATACCGCGCCGCATTGAGGTCGGAACTTTGAAACAAGTCGAAAGCGGCTTGCGGGTTGGAGCCGGCGATCGCGGAGATGACACCGCTCAATACACGGTCGCGCAACTGGCCTTTGGGAAGCTGCTGCGCCCACGCCGTGGCGCCCGGCGGGTCTTTTTGCGCCCAGCCGGCGGCGACCATGCCGATGGCATTCTCACGTTCCTGGGAGTTGGGCAAGGCTTGAGCATAAGTCATGGCCGCCTGGGGATCGCTCTGCGCCCAGCGCGGCAGCAGATTGAAGCGCAGCCCCTGCCGCATGAATTTTGGCACCTTGGCATCCACAAACGCCAGCAATTGTCGAATGTCGGCCGGGTCCAGGTTATCCATCATTTTGCGCCAATCCGGATCGTTATACAAATTGCGGTAATTCAGCTTCAGCATCTTCGCTTCGATGTCAGCCAGGGATGTTTTTCCGGCGGCGCCAGATTGGGAATCCTGCGGCTGGCTGGAGAGCGAAGTTTTGATCGGCGGCAGCGATGAAGAATTCCCGTTTGCCATTTTACCCGGAACCTGGTGCCGGCTTGAAGTCAAAGAACCTCCCGCCGTCCCATTGTGCCAGCCGACCAAATAGCCGGCACTCAACATGGCCAGGGCAAACAGAACAAAAACAATGACGCTTCTGGTCTTCATAAAACGTCGCTGATGATTGGAATTAGCCTCACGATGATTGACTTTATGAATCCGTCAAGCAACAAATCACTGCCTGGTTCCTTGACCTGCTCCGCCAAAGCCGATAGACCTTGCGCACCATTTATGGCGACCAAAACCATCATCAAACCCGCAAAATCACCGGCGGCCGTCGGCCCCTACAATCATGCCGTGCGCACCGGCGATTTGCTGTTCTGCGCCGGTCAGATTCCCATTGACCCGGCCTCCGGCAACCTGATTATCGGCGACATCAAGGCGCAAACCGACCGCGTGCTGCAAAACGTCAAGGCGATCCTGGACGACCAGAAGCTGACGTTCGCCAATGTCGTCAAAAGCACGGTCTTTATGACCAATCTCGCCGACTTCGCCGGCATGAACGAGGTCTATGCGAAATATTTTACCGGTGATTGTCCGGCGCGCTCGACCATCCAGGTCGCCGCGCTGCCGAAAGGCGCGAACGTGGAAATTGAAGTGGTTGCCCATTTCTGAATTTACGGTTTACGAATGACGATTGACGTGCCCATGATGCGTCAGCGCGTAAATCGTAAATCGAACATCGTAAATGAAAAAGTCCTGGCGTGAGAAACTGGCGGACGACAAAGGCCTGCCGAGGGTCTGCAAAGTCGGCGGCAAATTGACCAAACGCTGGGGCACCGGCACATTTGTCATCCCCGCGCCGCGGGTGGTGGATGCGCTGATGAAGCAGGTGCCCAGGGGCCGCGTCGTCACCATCAACGAACTTCGCAAGGCACTTGCCAAAAAGCATAAGACGGACTTTGCCTGTCCCATTACGACCGGCATTTTTTCATGGATTGCCGCGCATGCGGCCGCCGAAGGGGAAGCGGAAGGCGCAAAACGCATTACACCTTACTGGCGCACGCTCAAATCCGGCGGTGAACTGAACCCGAAATATCCGGGCGGGGTTGGAAGCATCGCCAAACATTTGCGCGCCGAGGGACATAAAATTGTTTCCAAAGGCAAGCGGGCACTCGTGGCTGACCACGAGAAGAAACTGTTCACCAGGCTGCGATAAATCATGTCTAACGGAGCTTATCTGATTATCGGCCTGGTTGTCGGGGGCGGATTGGGCCTGCTCTTCGGCTGGTTTACAGGCCGCAGTCGTGCGCCGATTGCCCAGGCTGATTCGCGGCTGGAAAATGAATTGCGCCAGCAAGTCAACCAACGCGAATCGGAACTGACCCAATTACGCAGCCAGCTCACCGAAACCGGCAACGCCCGCGCCTCCGCCGAAGCCAGCCGGGCGGCGGCGGAAAAAATGGTCGTGGAACAACGCGCGTTGCAGGACAAGGCGCTGGCCGATTTGCGCGAAGCGTTCCGCGCCTTGAGCGCGGAGGCGTTGAAACAAAGCGCGCCGGAATTTTTGCGGCTGGCCGAGCAGACGTTCGGCAAATTCCAGGAAACCGCCAAAGGCGACCTGGCGCAACGACAGGAATCCATCAAAACGCTGGTCGAACCGCTCAAGCAGCAGCTTGAAACCTATCAAAAGCGCCTGCAACAGGCTGAAACTTCACAAGCGGCAACGCTCGGTGAGGTGAAGAAACAGTTGGAAACGCTGGCGCAGTCCAATCAGTCGCTCGCGCAGGAAACGCAACAGTTTCGGATGGTCTTGCACTCAAATCAGGCGCGTGGGCGTTGGGGTGAGGAAACCTTGCGGCGGGTCGTCGAGGCGGCGGGCATGAGCGCGCATTGCGATTTCAGCGAGCAAACCCAGGCGGGCGACGCCAAGCCGGATTTGATCGTGCGGCTGCCCGGCGACCGCTTCATCATCGTGGACGCCAAGGTGCCGGACTTCGATTTTCTCAACGCGCTGGAGTCGGCGGACGAGGGCAAACGCGCGGAAGCGCTGGCAGCGCATGCGGCAAAATTGAAGGCGACCATCAAGGCGCTGGCCGACCGCGATTATCCGAGCCAATTTCCCAACGCACTGGATTATGTGGTGCTGTTCGTGCCGGCGGAATCGCTGTTCAGCGCCGCGCTGGAGGGCGATCATGATTTGATTGTCTGGGCGGCGGGCAAGCGGATTTTGCTGGCGACCCCGGCGTCGCTCATCGCCCTGCTCCGCTCGGTGAGCGTGAGCTGGCAGCAACACGCGCAGACGGAAAATGCCCGGGCGATTGCGGACGCGGCGCAGGAGCTTTACTCGCGCGTGGCCACGTTCACGGACCATTTCCAAAAAATCCGCGACGGCCTGGAAACGGCGAACAAGGCGTTCAACCAGGCGGTCGGCAGCTACGAATCGCGCATCCGGCCGGCGGGCGAGAAAATCCAGAAACTCGGCGGCGCGGTGGCGGGCAAGGAACTGGCCGACGTGCAGCCGCTGGATACCGCGTTGCGGTTGCCGCCGGAAACCTGAGACACGGATTGCGCCGATTTACACGAATTGTGGCCTCCGGAAAATTGGAGCGCTGAGCACCGTCTCGGCGTGAGGCGATGATTTCCTCAACGAGCCGAGGCGGTGCTCGGCGTTCCGAACGCTGCCGGAGCGAGTTTGGCAGAAATCTCGATTTTTTTGATGGAGACACAGTCTCAAATGATTTCTGGCGTTCAACTCAAAATAGTGCATAATCGCAATCATGGAAAAATCATCGCTTCAAAACAGTTTCTCTCCCCCGCCGGCAGCCGGCCCGAAAATGGCATCCTCAAAACCCGATTTGGGGAACGCGGAGGTGCAATTCAACCTGGGGTTCAAGTTCGCCGCTGACACAGGGGCGGCGCAGGATTACGGGCAGGCGGTGGAGTGGTACCACAAGGCGGCGGAGCAAAACCATTCCCTGGCGCAATTCAATCTGGGAGTGATGTATGCCCGGGGACAGGGTGTCGCCCGGGACGCCGCTCAATCCGCAATGTGGTTTGGCAAGGCCGCGAAACTGGGAGATGCCGGAGCCCAGTTTTATCTGGGGAACAGTTGTCAACGTGCCAGCTTTGAGCAAAAACCCGCGGAGGCCTCGGAATCAAGGATCGAAGCCTACAAGTGGTACCGCCTCGCCGCTGCGCAAGGCTACAAGGATTCGGACAAGGCCTGGATTACCCTGGTCCTCAACATGACGCGGGCGGATGTTGCCACCGGCAATCAGCGGGTGGCCGCATTTGAAATCGGGAAATCGAATGCCCCGCAGGGGTAGGCAAGCCGGTTTGAATTCGGTTACGCCGGGGAGATTTTTCCCCGTTCGTTGGCGCGGGGTTCCCGGAAATCGCTGAGCCGGCCTTTCCGGATGGAACCATCCGGCAACTTCAACGTAATTTGCGGCGGCCAGCCGGCCTGGGCCTCGATCACATTTTCCACGATGCCCACGGCGCCGGTAACTTTGTGGACCATCGTTTCACCAAGATAACCTTTTCCGGTTCCCGCTATTTTGGCTTTGCCCATGGCAACAAGGGTGAGTTATTTGCCTTCGAGAACCCGGGTCGCAACCTCCTGGGCCTGAATGGCGTCGCTCTGTTCCATCGCCTGCCGGTAGGCCAGCGAGGCTTTGACTTTTTCGCGCTCCTTTTCGGAGTAGCAATTGCGCACAAAAAACAGGTCCATCTCTCTTTCGCATGTCATATCTTTGGCCTTTCCGGCAAACCACTCGCTTCCCTCCCGACGGCGAGGGAAGATTGAACATCCGGTTGGGCGCATCTTCGATGTTATGGGGCGCGCAAAAAATCCGGGTGCTGCGGGTACGGCATCACTACAACACAAAACGAATGCCTCCGCCAGCCCAAAGTGCATCGCTCCCGAATTGAGCCAATTTCTTTTTCCCGTTGTGGCCAGCCTTGCGTTTGCCTTCGTGAATCAGCAAGGCAGATAAAGAATGTTAATTTTTCCGTTCTGACGACGAGCGCGCGATTCTTCTATCAACTCTACGCTTAACGAAAGGATAAAGGAGGCGTGCAAACCATGATTTCTTTGTCTGTCGAGAATTTTCCTGTTCAAAACCAGTTGACGAATCCCCGCTGGAGGCGTATAAATGTCAACGATTTGATGGATTAGAGTAAGCAGTTGTCGGCACAAGGCAAATCATGGTTCCTCACCAATTAGTTGTGCCTGCAACAGCAGGGCCACGCTGTATATAGTGGTTTTTGCTTTACTTAATCGGGCAACTTTGGTTGCCTTGGCCCAGTTCAAGAGCATGTATCTCAAAAATTTGACGGTTTTTGGTTTCAAGTCCTTTGCGGACAAGACCGCGTTGAACTTTCAACCCGGTGTCACCGCCATCGTCGGCCCCAACGGCTGCGGTAAATCCAATGTCTCCGATGCCATCCGCTGGGTGCTCGGCGAGCAATCGGCCAAGGCGCTGCGCGGCGGCGAGATGGCCGACGTGATTTTCAACGGCACGGACGGCCGCAAACCCATGGGCATGGGCGAGGTGTCGCTCATGCTCGGCGGCGTGGGCGAGGAAAGCCTGCGCGCGGCGGGCGTCGAGGTGGCCTACGACGAGGTCACGCTCACGCGCCGGATTTTCCGCGACGGCAACAGCGAATATTTTCTCAACAAGGTCCCGTGCCGGCTCAAGGACATCCAGCAGTTATTCATGGGCACCGGTATCGGGCGCACGAGTTACAGCATCCTGGCGCAGGGCCACATCACGCAGATTCTTTCCAGCAAACCGGAAGATCGCCGGATGATTTTCGAGGAAGCGGCGGGCATCACGAAGTTCAAGAGCCAGAAACGTGAATCGCTCCGCAAACTGGAATACACGGAGCAAAATCTGCTGCGCGTGGCCGACCTCATCCGCGAGGTGAAGCGGCAGATTGGCTCGCTGCAACGCCAGGCCGGCAAGGCGCGCCGGTACAAACAGATTTCGCTGGAACTCCAGCATCTCGACACGCAACTGGCCCGGCACCAGTTCGACGTGTTGCAGGCGGAAATTTCCGCGAAACAGGCCGCCGCTGAAAAATTGCGGAGCGAGATTGAACAGATTTCCGCCGATGTTCTGCGTTTTGAAAACGAAATCACCCAGCTCCGCGAACGGCTTTCCGAATTGGAGCATGAAGTCGCCGCGCAACAGCAACGCGGGCTGGAATTGAAAGGCGAGATGGACCGGCACGAAAGCCGGATTCAGTTCAACGAGGAACGCCTGCGCGAACTCGCGTCCCAAAATTCCAGGGCGCTGGCGGACATCACGCAGGCCGAGGAACGTTGCCGCGCCGCGCAGGAGGAATCGGCGGCGGTCACGGAGAAATTGGCCCGGTCGGAGGCCGCGCTGGCGCAACATCGCCTGACGTTGGGGACCCGACAGCAGGCGTTGACCCGGGTGGAAGCGGATTTGAAGCATAATCAGGAAGCCTTGCGTGAGGCGCAGGCCGCCGCGTTCGCCGCCGCGCAGGATTTGACGCGCATCCGCAACGAAATCACCGCGCTCGATTTACAGAAACAGGGCAACGTCGTCCGGCTGGAAAAATTGTCGGCGGAAAAGGTGCAACTGGAGGAGGAGCGGACGCGGCTGGAAGCGCGCCTGCAGGAATTTGCCGCCAACGTCGAGACCGAGAAACTCAACGCCCAAACCAAGCGCGGGTCGGTCGAACAGCGGCAGAACCGGTTGCGCGAATTGCAGACGGAATTGCAGCAGTCATCCGTCGAACAGGACCAGTTTTTGCAGGCGCAGGCGGAAAAACGGTCGCGCCTGAACGTGCTCGAACAACTGGAAGGCTCGCATGAGGGTTTCAGCGCGGGCACCCAGGCCGCCTTGCGCCAGTCCCGCAAGGTCATCGGCTCGCTCGCCGACCGCATCCGGGTGCCGGATACGTATGTGGTCGCCATCGAAAACGCCCTGGGCCACCATCTGCAACTCGTTTTGACCGAACAGCCGGAATCGGCGCAACAAATCATCGCCGACCTCAGCGCCAACAAGGTTGGTCGCGCGAGCGTCGCGGCGCTTTCCCTTGAATACACCAACGACAAGCAACTGGCTTTTGAGGGCGAGATGGCGCCGGGCAGCGGACTCGATGCGATTCAGAACGGACTGCAAAAGGGTCAGTTCATCCATGCCCTGGCAGTGGTCCAGGCCGAGCCGTCGGTGGAAAAACTTCTGCAGGCATTGCTGGGCCGCACCTTTATTGCGTCCGACCTCGGCACGGCGACCGACCAGATCCAAAACGGCCACGCCGGCTGCGATTTTGTGACGTTGACCGGCGATTTGTTGAGCCGGCACGGCGTTTACACCGGCGGTTATCTGAACGGCAACGGCAATCCCAAGGCGCCGGCTTCGATCCTCGGCCGCAAAAACCAGATTTCTGAATTGCACGGTGAACTGACGGAAGTCCAGATGCGTGTGGCCGAAATGAGCCGCCGCCGCGGCGCGCTGTTAAGCGAGCAGACGGAATTGCAGGCCAGCCTGCAACAGGCGCAGACCGAATTGCGCGAGCAGGAGGTCGCCATCGCCACGCGCGAAGGCGAGTTCAACGCGCTGCATAACTCCAACCGGCTGCTGCACCAGAAAATCGAGACGGTCATTTTTGAAATCCAGAGCCTCGCCGCGCAGGAACAGGAAGGCTCGCAGAAACGCAGCGCGCTGGCGGCGCAATTGAGTGAACTGGAGACGCGCGAACGCGCCGGCCAGGAAAAGGTCGCCGCGCTCACCGATGAACTCGAAAATTTGCGCCAGCACCGCGACACGGCCAATGCCGCGCTCACGGAAAGCAAGGTGGCGCTGGCAGCGGAAGAACAGCTGCTGGCCTCGTTCCGCCAGCAACAGCAATCCCTGGAACAGCGGATTCGCGAACTGGCCCAAGTCATCGAACAGCGGCGCAGCGAGTGCTCGGCGTTTGTCACCCGCAAGGAACAGGCGGAATCGGAAATCCAGGATTCGCGCTCACAGATTGAGCGTTTAACGCATGAACGCGGGCAGGCCAACACGCAATTGGCGGAGCTGACGGGCCGGAAGGATTCACAGGAAAGGGACATTGCCGCACGCGAAGAAAATCTGCGCAGCCAGCGCAGCCGGTTGACGGAACTGCAGACCCAGCGCGGCGCCCTGGACGTGGAACTGGCGCAGAAAAACATGTCGGTCCAGAATTTGCGCGAGCGGATCCAGCAGAAATATCACGTCAACCTCGACGACGTCCGCAGCGAGTGCATCACCATCACGTTTGCCGACGAAGGGCCAGCGAAGGTCCAGACGCTCACGCCGGAGGAAATGGCGGCGAGTGGCGCGGCGACGGATTGGGATGCGGTGGCGCAGCAAATCGAGGCGTTACAGCAACGGCTCGACGAAATCGGCCCGGTGAACCTGGTGGCGATTGAGGAATACGAGGAAACCGAGCAGCGTTATCAATTTCTCACCAAACAGCACGACGACCTGGTTTCGGCCAAGGCGCAATTGCTGGAAATCATCAACCGCATCAACGTGCAGACGCGGCAGATGTTCGTCGAGACCTTTGAAAAAGTCCGCGAGAATTTCCGCGCGATGTTCGTCGAGGTGTTTGGCGGCGGCAAGGCGGACCTGATTCTCGTGGACGAAAACGACGTTTTGGAGAGCGGCATTGACATTGTGGCGCGTCCGCCGGGCAAACAACTGCAAAGCATCACCCTGCTGTCGGGCGGCGAGCAGACGATGGTGGCGGTGGCGCTGCTGTTTTCCATTTATCAGGTCAAACCCAGCCCGTTCTGCTTGCTGGACGAGTTGGACGCGGCGTTGGATGAGGCCAACATCAACCGGTTCGTCCATTTGTTGCAACGGTTCATCTCGCACTCGCAATTCATCATCATCACGCACAACAAACGCACCATCGGCATGGCCGATGTGCTTTATGGCGTGACGATGCAGGAACACGGCGTGAGCAAGATCGTCAGCGTGAAATTCCACAAGGCGGAGGGGTCGGAGGCTGCCGCTCCTTCATCCGAAAGCAACGCCGACATGGTAATGGCGAAATAGCCTGGCAGGGCTGGCACTCCCCTGCCAGCCGCCTCAGGTCAGGCGTGCATCCGAATTCACCACATCGGCGCGCACGGAGTGACGCGCCCTACCGGTCCGATTTCAGATCCTTCTCGGCTGAATCAGTTTCGTCACGAGACCGGTCCAGCCGGTTTGATGCGATGCGCCCGCACCGCGGCCGGTGTCGCCGTGAAAATATTCGTGGAAGAGCACGTAATCCCGGAAGTTCGGATCGCCCGCCAGTTTGGGATGATACTTCAATACCGGCCGCTGGCCGTCCGCCCCTTTGAGAAACAGCCGGGTCAGCCGGCGCGCCAGTTCATTGGCGACTTCATTGATGGTGAGGAATTGGCCGGAGCCGGTGGGGCATTCGACCTTGAAATCGTCGCCGTAGTAATGATGGAATTTTTGCAGTGACTCGATGAGCAGATAATTCGGCGGCATCCAGACCGGTCCGCGCCAGTTGGAGTTGCCGCCGAAAAGACCGTTTTGCGATTCGGCGGGCCAGTAATCGACCTCGTTTATTGTCCCGCCGCAATCGAGTCGGTACGGTTTGTGTTCATACACCTTGGACAAGGCCCGCAAACCGTATTCGCTCAAAAACTCGGTCTCATCCAGCGCCCGTCGGAGCAGGCATTTCATCCGGTGACCGCGCAACAGCGACAACAGGCGGCGTTCGCCGGCGCCGCACACGTGCCAGCGGGAAACCAATTTCGCCAGTTCGGGCCGGTGCTCCAAAAACCAATCCATCCGGGCGGCGAAATCCGGCAATTCCTTGAACAGCGTCGGTTCCAACACTTCGACGGCAAACAACGGGATCAAGCCGACCATGGAACGCACCTTGAGCGGCATATTTTCGCCGTCCGGCAGGCAAAGCCGGTCGTAGTAAAATTCGTCCGTTTCGTCCCACAAACCCAGGCAGCCGTCCTCGACGCCATTGATGGCGGCGGCGATGGCCAGAAAATGCTCAAAAAATTTGGTGGCGATGTCCTCGTAAACCTTGTTGTGCCGGGCCAGTTCGAGCGCGATGCGCAACAGGTTCAGGCAATACGTCGCCATCCAGCTCGTGCCGTCGGCCTGATTGATGAAACCGCCGGTCGGCAGCGGTTTACTCCGATCGAACACGCCGATGTTGTCGAGACCAAGGAAACCGCCCTGGAAAATGTTCCGGCCCTGGGTATCCTTGCGGTTGACCCACCACGTGAAATTCAGCAGCAGCTTGTGAAAAACGCGTTCGAGAAACGCGAGGTCGCCGGGATCGCGCGGTTTTTTTTCACGGCGTTGTTTCCGGTCAATCTGGAACACACGCCACGCGGCCCAGGCATGCACCGGCGGATTCACGTCGCCGAATGCCCACTCGTAGGCGGGCAACTGGCCGTTCGGGTGCATGTACCATTCGCGGGTGAACAGGACGAGCTGATGCTTGGCAAAGGCGGCGTCCACCAACGCCAGCGCGACGGTGTGAAACGCCAGATCCCAAGCGGCGTACCACGGGTATTCCCACTTGTCGGGCATGGAAATGATATCCGCGTTGTTGAGATGTTTCCAATCCGCGTTGCGGCCATGCTTGCGTTCCGGCGGCGGCGGCGGTTGGGTGGCGTCGCCAGCCAGCCATTCCGACACGTCGTAATTGTAAAATTGCTTGTTCCAGATCATGCCCGCAAAGGCCTGGCGTTGGACCAGCCGCGCGTCGGTATCGGAAATGTCCTTCTGCAAATCGGCGTAAAATTCGTCCGCTTCCCGGATGCGCTGAGCGAAGATAGCGTCGAAATCGGCAAATGGATCCGTAGCAGCCGACGTGAGTTGGCTCTGATGAGATAGAGCGGACTGATGTCCGCTGCTACAAATCAAACGGAGTCGAATCTGTTGTGAACCGCCGGCCGGAACCGTCAACGGGTAAAGCATACCGGCCTTGGTGCCGTCCAAATCCGGATTAACCGCCGAACGGTTGCCGTGGACGAGGTATTCATGGAAGGCGTCCTTGAAATGACAACCGGCGGATGGCGCGAGGCTGAAAAGCCGCTGAAAATTGGTTTCGTTTTCGCAGAACAAAATTTCTGGTTGACCGTCGCCATGCAGGACGTAATCGCCGAGCACAGCGTGCCTGGCCAAAACGGCAGCGCACTCCGTACGGGCAAGGCTCGGTTTGGCGGAATCGTTCCAGGACCACGTGTTCCGAAACCAGAACTGCGGCAGCAAATGAATGGCCGCAGCCTCCGGTCCGCGATTATGAACCGTGACCCGCATGAGCATGTCTTCCGGCCCGGCTTTGGCGTATTCGACAAAGACATCGAAATAGCGGTCATCATCGAAGACACCTGTATCCAGCAGTTCAAATTCCGGTTGGTCCTTGCCACGCCGGCGATTTTCCTCCACCAGTTGCGCATAGGGAAATTCCCGTTGCGGGTATTTGTAGAGCATTTTCAGGTACGAATGCGTCGGCGTGGCGTCGAGGTAATAATAGAGTTCCTTTACATCCTCGCCATGATTGCCCTCGGCATTCGTGAGGCCAAACAACCGCTCCTTCAAAATCGGGTCCTGCCCGTTCCATAACGCCAGCGCCAGGCAAAGACGGCATTCGCGGTCGGTAATGCCGGCGAGGCCGTCCTCACCCCAGCGATAGGCGCGGCTGCGGGCGTGGTCGTGCGGAAAGTAATCCCACGCCGTGCCGCCGGGGCTGTAGTCCTCGCGCACGGTGCCCCACTGCCGTTCGGAAAGATACGGCCCCCAAAGATGCCAGGGGGCCGCGCCGGTGTGAGCCGCCGCCAGACGTTCTTGTTCCGCATTCATTTATTTCGATGCCATTGCAAAACTGGTGCGCCGGTCTCCGACCCGGCGCGAAGCAACTTGTATTCGAGGGTCGCCGGGTCGGAGACCGGCGCTCCGGCTCAGCCGCCCGTCTCAAATCCGGGATACAACGTCATGCCGCCATCCACAAAAATACTCGCGCCGTGGATGTAATCCGAATAATCCGATGCCAGCCAGATGGCGGTGTGCCCGATGTCGCTGGGTTCGCCGATGCGTTTATAGGGAACCAGTTTCATTAATTTGCGATAGGCCTCGGGCGTGCTCCAGGCCTGGGTGTTGATGGGCGTGCGAATGGCGCCAGGGCAGATGGAGTTGACGCGGATGCGCCAGGGCGCAACTTCCTGGGCGATGCTTTTCATCATCATCATGACGCCGCCCTTGCTGGTGGCATAATTGACATGGCCGGCCCAGGGAATGACCTCGTGCACCGAGCTCATGCAGATGATTTTGCCCGCGGCGCAGGAAATTTCCGGACGGATGCCGCGGCGCTTGAACTCGCGAATGGCCTCGCGCGCACAGAGAAACTGGCCGGTGAGATTCACGTTGATGACCAGTTGCCAGTCGGCCAGCGTCATGTCTTCAATCGGCGAATCCTTTTGCAGGCCGGCGTTGTTGACCAGAATGTCAATGGTGCCGAATTCCTGAATCATTTTCCGGAACATCGCCTGCACCTGATCTTCGCGGCTGACGTCGGCCGGATGCGCATAGGCGTTCACGCCGTGGCCCCGGATTTCCTTCACCGTCGCGTCGGCGGCTTCGGGATGGGTAACGTAATTGACCACCACATCCGCGCCCGCCTGGGCCAGCGCCACGGCGACGGCCTGGCCGATGCCGGAATTGGCGCCGGTCACCAGCGCCTTCTGGCCTTTCAAAACCCGGTTGATGGGACAGGAAGGCATGACCGCCTGCGGCAGGTTTTCCTCCTGCAAATGCTGGCGCATCAATTGTTCGTGTAACGGCAATGGGGCAGATGGCTGGCTGGCGGTTTTGGTTTCGGATGTCTGGTCCATAGTTTCAATTCACTGCCGGCGGAAAATCCCTGCAAAAAAACAAGATCATCCTCGTTCGCATTCCCATGGCAGGAACGGAAATGAGACAGGAAATAAAGCGGTGGCGTTCAATTGCCCACCGTTGATGGATGGAAGAAACTTCAAATCGTGCATCTTGATTCTTCAACCACCGCGTGGGAACCAACGTATCGTCCCGGAGGGACTTCCTGACCATAGCCCGGTGTTTTAACACCGGGAATGCATTGAGTATCGGATAAGTCCCGCAGGGACGGCTGAATTGACACGGTGTGCTTTCGGCCGTCCCTGCGGGACTTGACGCGATGTCACGGTAAGCCCGGCATTAAAATGCCGGGCTATTTTCAAATGTTCCTGTGGAACAGGATCACAGGAGATACGCC
This sequence comes from uncultured bacterium, assembly GCA_963708305.1. Taxonomy (GTDB): domain Bacteria; phylum Verrucomicrobiota; class Verrucomicrobiia; order Limisphaerales; family UBA11358; genus UBA11358. The sequence goes on from CAVPSH010000001.1 coordinate 996,875, forward strand.
GGCCCAAAACCGGGCGTTGCTGTTGCGCCGTCAACGTCAACCAGCCAGCCGTCAGGACGACAATTTTTTCTTCGCCTCGTCCGGGATGGTGATTTTGGTGGCACCGACGTCCTTGATTTCCACGGTGGTGTCGCGGTCAACGTCAATGTCGTTGCCGTTGAAGCTCATGGTGCCCTTCACCTTGAATTCGTATTTGGTCAGGGCACCGTCTTTGAGCCAGAACTTCACGGAACCGGACGGATTGGTGATCGTGGGGCCGCCGCCGCGACGCCGGCCGAATGTCATCATCGCCTTGGCGCCGTCTTCCGTGAGGTCGCTGGAATAAACGTCGCCGTCTTTTTTGAGTTCCTTGGCGGCTGCGGCCAACTGGACGGCCTGGGCGTCTGGCGCCTTGAAATTCCTGACCATGCCGACGATGAACCGTCCCGGACCTTCGCTGTTATTTTCCAGGTTGGTGAGGGACTGCCAGTTGCCGTCGGGATCAGTAACCGCCGCGTCTTCACCCTTTTTCACGAATTCGGTGGTGTTGTCACCGAACGAAAGCTTGACGTCAGTGAAGCCACCCTTTTCGGTCTTGCCGTCCGTCGGGCCGGGCTTGAATTGGGCGTCTTCCGGAACCACGACGGTGGTGTGCCAGGTGTAATTGGCGCTGTCACCGAGTTTCTTGGCCGCGTTGGTGACGTCATCCTTGGGGCTGGAGTCCGCCGCGAAGAGGGAACCCGCCAGCAAAGCCAGTACGCCGAACAATAGATATTTTTTCATGGGATGTAGTGGTTGATGGTTTCGCCCATGTTCGACGGCCGGGCCTGCTTGTCAAGCAGAAGCGGGTCTTTTCGTTTCCAGAAGGAATGTTTCAAACCGGGAGCGCCGGCATCCTGCCGGCGAATCTCAACGACACCGAACCACATGCCGGCTGGAAGCCGGCGCTCCCGGAAAGTCACCACGAATAATGCACGGTGTAGGTGACGGTCTTTTCCTCGTCGGGTTTGACCGGGACGCGGAACTCGATGGTCTGCGAATCTTTCTTCGTGAAGTCGTCCGATTTTAGGGTGATTTCCCAATTGCTCCAGCGATAGAGATGTTCGACCACGCGGATTTGCACCGGCTCGTGCTTGCGGTTGCGCAATTTTATTTCAAACGACTCATCCATCCATTTGTCGCCCGTATCCACGTGGAAGCTGGTTTGCTTGCGCTCGCCGACGAGGTCAAAGGCGTTGCCGGTGGTCACCCGGATGGTTTCGTTGCGCGGCGTATGGTCGATCCGGTCCTCGCCGACAAATTCCAACTGGCCGTCGGCGTCGCGGCGGTAGAACCGCAGCTTGCCCGCCGGCAACGCGATGCCGAGATGGTTCGTGTCCGAATTCACAAACTCGCGCATCACCTGGACCTTTTTATTGCCCTCCGTGCCGTATCCCTGGCTGTAATTAAGTCCGCCGTAAAAGCGGTAACCCGGAGCGCCGTCATAAACATAAATCGTCGGTGCCACGACTTGCTCGGCGTGAACGAACTCGACCTGCTTGGTCTCGCGGTCGCGTAATGTCGTCGGCCGCGCAATGCTGTAAAGATGAAATTCGTCAAAGGCCTTTTCCGTGACCGCGGGAGCGGCGGCTTCTGCCATGTCCATCGCTTTCAACATCATCTGGCCACGCGCCAGGTAATTTTGCGGCTGGATTCTGTTCACGTCGCCCGCCATCAACTTGATTTTGGCGTCGTGAAACGTCTTGCCGCTGTTATTGCTCACCGTCACCCAGCCGATTAAATCCACCAGGTCGCCTTTTTCCGGCGAGACGAGATTGTAATCCGCTTCCCAGGTGAACCCGCCGGTGATGTAGCCGACCTCGGCGTCGAACTTGCCCGGCTTGTCCGATTGCAGCAGCCAGTTCAAGGTCGGCTTAAGCACCGTGTCGTCGCCCAGATCGGGAAACAACGGCTGTCCCGGCAAACTGAATTGCAGTTTGCCGTTCACTTCGATGATGGGCTGTTCCGGGTTGCCGCCCGGCACATAACCGCTGCGGACGATTTTGCCGGGAATGATTTCGGGCATCTGCGTGTTGTCCTTCAGCCGCATCCGCTCAAAATCAATCGTCTTGCCTTCAAACAACGAAAGCAGCAACTCCTGCGTGACCGGGTCGTTGCGGTAATTTTGTTCCAGAATCTGGAGTGAATGTTTGCCGGTCGGATCGCGCAGAATCACTGAATCCGGCTCGACCTGCGCGGTGGCGTCGGGATAACGCACGTCGTTGACGCCGGACTGGAGGTCGAGCGGCACGGCATCGCGGACGACGGCGAAATTTTGGTTGTAAATGGTCAGGGCAGGCTGGGCGGTTACCGCGACACCGGACAACGCGCCGGCAGCAAAAAGGACAAAGACAGATTTTTTCATAATGGCATCTGGTTGACTATCAGTTCGGACATTTGGCAGTGAGCCATTCTAAAGGTAGGGATGGCTCGCTGAGCCGTCCTCATAAAGGTAGGGTCATCGCGCTGCGATGACCGGACGCCGCGGCGCGGCGTCCCTACCAACGGAATTAACTCACTACCGGTCATTTCCCAGTTGGACGGGGTTGCCGGCGAAATACTCCCGCATTGAAGTTCTGACAAGAAGTTTCCGATGGTGGAGTTGTACCGGGGCGCATCTCAGCTTCTTGCCAGGTGTTTGTAGCGCGGGTCTCCGGCCTGCGGGTTTACGAAGCCTCTGGCTTCGTGTTCCGGAACGGGGAGCCAGAGGTTTCCCTCACCCGGACGCTGGAAGCGTACGCTACCTGTAAGAAAACAGGTTATCGTGAAAGCCGGTTCAGGCTGTGGGAATTTTCAGCTTCGCCCCAACCAGAATTCGGTCGTCGGTCAAGCCGTTGGCGGCTTCGATGGCCTGGATGGTTGTCCCGTGTATCTTCGCAATCCGGCTCAGAGTGTCGCCGGATTTGACCACATAAACCGTCCCCGACTGGCTGGCATCCGGGGTGGCGGCTTTTGAAAAGGCAGCCGGTTCGGACTGGGGATTTACCGCGGGTTTTGGTTCCGCCGCAGAAGCCAGGGTGGTTTGCGGCATTGCCGGGACGGTCTGGACCTGGCCAGGCGGTGTCACGGGCGTCGCCAATGACTCGCGCTCGCTTTTGCAACCTTCAATCAGCAGGCCGATCAACAAAAGCACGATGGCGGCTATAATGGAAATGACCGTTTTTTTGAATCGTGCGCGGCGGCGCTGTTCGCGGTTTATATCCGACCAGGCCGGTAACTGAAAGGGATTCGTCGTGTTCACATTACTACTTAATTGCTACTCACTTGAGTCGTCAGCATAACCAATGCCAAGGAGGGAGGGCGGATGGCCAGCAAACTGCCGTGAGTCGCGCAATCCTCCCGCCTCCGGTACTAAGTCGAGGAACGCTGGCCTGCCCGGAATTGCTTGGAACGGTAACGTTGCCGGGAAAGCACGTCTTTGCTGACGGTGCGACGCGGCAGCCCCGAAAGCGTTCGGGGCTGGTGCCGGTGGTGAGACTCGAACTCACACGACTTTTTACGGTCCCAGGATTTTAAGTCCTGTGCGTCTGCCATTTCGCCACACCGGCTTTTACGGGAAAACGCTAATCGTGAAAGGCCCCAAAAGGAAGCGCGAACTTGCGCGCGGTTGTTTAACCGCAAACCCGAATGGACTGATACCGTTCCATCCGCCTTTGCTGTAAGGAGTCTCTTTGCTTTATTTGTTTTCGTACTGGCAATCTTGAGCCGTCCAAGGCGCCAAGGCGCAATTATTATTGAATTCTTTAATTGACTTATCGGGATTGGTTCTGATATGACAGGAACTGGCAGTGGTTCCGGGTGCACATGCTGGGCCGGGATGTCACTGCCAGATTGAAGTATTCATTAGAAAACTCTGCATCAACTTGTTATGAATTCCCCCAAAAAAGTAGCCCTTAAAATCGCAGCTGTGGCCGTGGCAGCCTTTATGACCATGGCGGCGCAGGCCCAGATTTATACGTATGACGTAACCTTTACCGGAGGCAGCAGTGCTGCCAACGGGCAGATCGTAGTCCAGAGCGGCCTTGCGATCGGCGGCTTTCTCACCGTTACTGAGGGGCCAAATCAGGGAACTTACCAGTTGGTGCCCGGGTCTGGCGTTTTCAACGCTGGTCGCGTGAATGGTGGAAGCGATTTGGTTGTCGATAATCTTGTAAACCCGGCTGGGGATCCATTCCTCGACGGTAACGGAGTGGCTTTCGAGGCGGCTGACAATTCCATTGGTTTCAATCTCTGGGGTAACAGCCCTGGTTCCTACTCACTCTGGGATGCCGGTGGTCCTGTAGCGCCTTATACTTATGTCATAGATAACGGCACGGCCACTTTAACCCTGACCTCCGTGCCCGAGCCGGCCAGTGTCGGTCTCCTGGGTCTGGGAATAGCCGTCTTAGCCCTGCGCCGCCGCAAATAGCCGTCGCGAAGCTGTAAACGCTTTCATTTTCAACCAGCCTCCTTGCTTCAAGCTTGGAGGCTGTTTTGTTTCCGGGCCGGGATTTGTTCCAAATGCTGCCTTGAAGGCGGAACTCCAAACCTGGAAACGCTTTGTCGTTGGAGGGGATGATTGACAACTGTTTTGCCTTCAATCTGGCAAAACCGATGAAAACACGCGAACTTGGACGAACGGGCTTGATTATGAAAACCATGATCATTTGCCTGCTCCTGCCGGCGATTTTACTCGGCTGCTCGAAAAAAGCATCAGAGGCGTCGGTTGAGTCTCAAGAACCTCCAAGCAAGGACGGCAAAGTGAAGCTGGATGGCGAGAACGTCGTCGCGTTTCCAAAGCTGCCGGAATTCCAGCAAGTCACGCTGAAAGTGCTGCGCTGGGAAGAACGGGATCTGTTTAACCGCAGAGAACGCAACCTGCCGCGCCGAAGCTCGGCGCCGGCGCGAGACCGCAGAGGTTTCCAGCCGGGACGAACGGGAGATAACAAGTGCGTTCAGGCTTGTTTCCAGCGGCGGCGGGCCAGCAGCGAGGCGGTTCCGGCAGCCAGCATGGCCCACATCGAGGGTTCGGGGACCGCGGACCCATTTACCGTGAACGCCGGCGCCACATAAAAACTCCCAGTGCCGAAGATCGGGGGATTGCCTTCCCACACGCCGTTCGCGATCGTGCCCGCCGCTCCGCTATAGACCCCGGTTGACACCATCCAAGCATCCACATCATCGGGAGTTATGGGAGTTCCATAGTAACCCGGGACGATACCTGCCAGATAATACGTACCGGCCGGAAGCGTCTCGTTGACATTCATCACTTGCGTGCTCACGACGCCCAGCGGTGCCGTCAGGTTTTCACTGGCGAAGACCGTAATCGGATCCGTCAGGGCATTCTGAAGAGAAAAGTCGAAGGTGTTGAAACTGGTTGCGGCCGGTGTGCGGAGCACGACGTCAATCGTTGAGACAAAATAACTGTCTGCCAGCGTGAATGAGGCCGCCGTGACGTCAGGACTATACATTCCATACCAGGCATACTGGGAGGAGGGCGCGCTAAGCAGGGGCCCATTAACCAGTATTTGGCCGGCGCGGCTGGTCAAGGAGCCCGGCCCCGAGAGCAGCAGACTGGCGGCGACGGCGTGGAGCGGGTTGAAACGGAGGCGTGAAAGCAACCCACAGCGGGAGGTGAGGTCGGTTTTCATTCGCCGTTGTTTCCAGTGTTTGATTCAAAAAGCACAGATTGCCTGACAAACTTCTGATAGGAATTTGCTTTTTTGCCACTCAGCGATAGTGTTGCCCGGATGACAGAGAATTGGTTCTGAGTTCCGACCGAGCATACCGTTTGATTACCAAAACGAGGCCGGAATGTCAATAACGAACAGGTCGCGCGCGGTTTGTCCCGGTGGTGTCTGGTTTAAAACCGGCTCAATAAGAGTGTGGTACGCAAGGTCTTTTGGTCATGGTGAAAACAACACTGATTTTAGTTCCTTGTGGAAATCGTCAATGGCTCAACGGCAGACACGTTGGTAAAGCGCTTCGTAGCGGGGCACGATGGTGTCCGCGGAAAACAGTTTGCGCGCACGGCGCTGAGCCGCCTCACCCATCGCCTTCCGGCGTTTCGGTTCCCGGGTTAAATGTTCAATAGCCCTGGCCAAGGCATCCGGATCAGCCGATGGCACCAGCAACCCGCTCACGTTGTCTTCCACCACCTCCGGAATCCCGCCCGCCCGCCGGGCCACGCTCGGACATCCAAAAAACATGGCTTCCAGGATGCTCAAGCAAAAACTCTCAGTCTCGGACGTGAACAGCCCCAAATCGGCCGCCTGCAGGTAGTCTTCGATTTCGTTCACCTTCTCGCGGACGATGATGCGGTCGGCCAATCCCAACCGCCGCACGTCGCCGGCGTATGGCGCGAAATCACCGCCTGCCAGCACCACGAGCTTGAACGCCTCACGCGGGCGGATGCGCGCGACGCTTTCCAGCAGCAGATCAATCCGTTTCACCGGCCGGACGTTTGACGAGTGAAGAATCATTGCCTCGTTGTCCGCAATGCCAAGTTCACGCCGAACTTCCTCGCGCGAACGGCGCGGCGGGCGCGGCGCAAAGAAATTATGAATCACTTCCAACGGCCCGTTGAACCCCAACACGCGCTGCGTTTCCTGTTTCAGGAATTCAGACACGACGGTCACGGCATCCGAGCAGGTAAGCGCGTGGTGGATGGCCGGACCGTAGCCCGGATCGCTGCCCAGCAACGTGGTGTCCGTGCCGTGCAACGTCGTCACCACGCGCGGCCGCTGTTCCGGCGGGAGCATGGATTGCGCAAGAATCGCCGCCGTGGCATGAGGCACGGCGTAATGGACATGCAGCACGTCCAGCCGATGATCGCGGCTGACCTCGGCCATCCGCACCGAAAGCGGCAGGGTGTAGTCGGGATACTTGAACAACTGATATTCATTGATGACCACCGGATGGAAGTGTAATCGCGGGACGTCTGCCGGCAAACGGAACGGACGTTCATAGCTGAAAAAATGGACTTCGTGTCCGCGTCGCACCAGTTCCTCGCCCAAGGCGGTGGCGAGGATGCCGCTGCCGCCGACGCTCGGATAACACGCGATGCCAATTTTCATTCCACAAATTACGTTCGTGCTTTCAACGCAAAGACGCCGGGGCGCAAAGGCGCAAGCAATCCTGCTTTACATTCTACTGCGCGTCCTTTCGATAAAATCTTGATTCGCGTTTCCGCGCCTCTGCGGCCTTGCGTTAAATTCAATATCCTCCGGTAAACCATTAACCACCCGGTGAATTCCAGCCTTCACCATCCGTTCGCCAAAGTTGATTACCAGACCCAATTTGAGTTTGGTCAGTCGGAGATAAGTCAGCATTTGAACCTCGAAAATCGGGTTCCATTCGGCAACGGCCTTGTTATCCACCAAAACCAGTTTCTCAATCTTCATGTCCAGGCGCAACGGTTTGCGCAAGAGCCGGCCTTTATAGACAATTCGAACGGGCAATTGACGCTCGACCAAAACGCCGCGTAAACGAAGTTCTTCTTCAAGCGCCTCTTCGTAAACGTCCTCAACCAATCCAGGACCACCCAGTTCCCGATGCACTTCGATGGCGGCATCAACGATTACTTTGCTGATTTCATTCTCGTTCATGGTGTTTTCCTTTTACCTTTCGTGTTTTATGGCGAAACAGCCAAGGCACGGCGTTTTGAGTTCAACCGTGCGTTCCTTTCGATAAAATTTCATTTGCGACTCTGCGCCTTTGCGTCTTTGCGTTAAAACCTAAAACCGCCGTGCGCCACGGCCCACTTGCGCCAGCGAGTCGAGCACCAGCGGGTCGTTCGGAAACAAAGCAATGGCGTGGCTGACCCCGGCGCGCAATCCGCGCAGCCGTGCCCGGGTCAACTGCAGTTCCACATAATTGCGCGAGGCAGCTTGTGTAGCATGCGCTTCCATCGCCACCGTCCAGACTTTCAGGATTTCCGGCGCGGAAACGTCAATGACCACCGGCGTGAGGCCGGGCGGTTCAGCTTCCGGCGTCACCGCGTAGTAAAACAATTGCTCAATCGCGTGCGGCGGCGCGCGTCGTAATTCCCTGACGCCGCCGTAGCGGGCCAACCGGCAGGCATCGCGCACCAGTTGCCCCAGCCGCGGATGGTCGGGATGCTGGTTTTCCGCCAGGCTTGGTGCCAGGACGATTCCGGGTCGCACGCGGCGGATGATACCCGCCAGTTTGAGGGCGTGGGCGGTGCGGACTTCAAGATGCGCATCGCCGTCGAGTTCGATGAATTCGAGTTTGGCACCCAACAATGCGGCGGACCGGTTCGCCTCGATTACCCGTTGTGCCGGTGAGCCGTGCGATGCCGCTTCCCCGCGCGAACAAATAACGAAGTGGGCCGCACGACCAGCCCGGATTTCTTTCGCGATGACGCCGCCACAGCCGAATTCGATGTCGTCGGGATGCGCGCCGAAGGCCAGCAACGGCTGGAGCGCCGGTCTCCGACCCGGCTCATTGGTGAGCATCGTTGGAACGCGCCGGGTCGGAAACCGGCGCTCCGGCACATGGCTCCCGCGTTCACGTCGGGATTTCGGTGTAGGCTTCATCGGGCCGCTCAATCGTTTCGCGATTTACAAACGTGATCTCCGGTGTTTCTTCCCGGCGAAGATAGGCCGTTTCGCCCGGCCCGGCAACGTAATGCGTGCAATGTACGACCGATTGCATCCAGCGCAACCGGGTGTCGCGGGTCGGACTGACCTGTTCCTTGCCAAAAGCCGTCGCCGGCAGCGTGACGTAGGAATTGCCGCCTTCGTGCAACGAAAGCGTCGGAGCGCCGGTCTCCGACCCGGCGTTTTTTTGAATTGCGTTGCCGGCGCGTGCCGGGTCGGAGACCGGCGTTCCGGCGTTGAACCGGGCGCGAACCACCTCGCCTTCAAACGGAACATCCACAAAAAATTCCGACACGTCACAGGCCGCGCGGCGCACGGCGGGATCGCTCGAACGCACCACGCGAATACCGTCGAGCAGCCCAAGGCCGCGATACATTTCCAGGCAGAAATCGGCGATGTTGGTGGCGGAAACTTTCTGGAAAATATTAATCAGCGGGTGCCCGACGTAATTCGGCAACTGGAGCGCCGTTTTATCCTGCCAGCCGGCGGCAATCTGTTTGAGGTGTTGCGGCGAGAATTTCCGCTGAATCCGGTTGGTGAAGGCGAAGTTGAGTTGTGCCGGCTCGCTGGTTTTGCGATGGCGCAGGATGGTCTGTGTCTCGCGCGGGTCGTGGTCACTGTCGTGGCAGAAATAAATGACTTCGCCGCCCATCTCCGTCTGTAACCGCCGGGCCGTCTGGATTTTGGCGACCAGAAACCGCCGCGGGAAGAAACCGCACGGTTGCTGGCCGAAACAAATGACAGGCGCGGAACTCATGTTACCGGCGACGCGGTTGCGGGTTTGCCGGTCGAACCCAATGCGGCCTGAATGATCAGGCTCAACAGCACGCAGGCGGCGCAGCCGATGACGTTATACCAGAGGTAGCTGATGCTCAGCGAAAAATAGAGGACGAAGACGAGCGTTTGTGCCACCAGTGCCGCCCAGAAAATCGCCGTCCCGCCGATGCGTTTCAGGAAAAACGCCACCAGAAACAACGCCAGCACCACGCCGTAAAAAACCGAGCCGACGATATTGACGGCCTGGATGAGATTCTCCACCAGGTTCGCGAACAGCGCGAAGGCGAGCGCCACCAGGCCCCAGAACAAGGTGAACCATTTGGACGCAGCGACATAGTGGGCGTCGCTGGCTTCACGCTTGAGCAGGTGCCGGTAGAAATCCACCGTCGTGGTCGAGCCGAGCGCGCTCAGTTCGGCGGATTTCGATTGGAGCGCGGCGGCAAAGAAGGCCGCAATCAGCAGCCCAATCAAGCCGTGCGGCAGGTGAACTAAAATGAACTCGACGAAGACATAATCGGCGTCATTGCTGCTCACACCGGGATCCTCTTTCTGCATCACGCCCCGGGCTTCGTCCCGCACGGCGTTGACCTGGTTCAGCGCCGCCAAGGCCTGCCTCTGCCCGACGGCCTCGGCCTCGCGATTGCCGGCGTGTTTGGCGTCGAGCCATTGGTGAATCAATCGTTCCTTTTGCGCGTAAGCCGTGTTGAATTCCTGTTGCAGCACCTGAAGTTTTTCGCCGGGGTCGTGCCGGACGGCTTGTTGCCAGGCGGCTTGGTTGAAAAAGACCGGCGGTTGCTCGAATTGATAAAAGACAAACACCATGACGCCGAGCAGCAGGATGAAGAACTGCATCGGAATCTTCAGCACGGCATTGAACATCAGCCCCAGCCGGCTTTCGCGCAGGGACGAGCCGGAAAGGTAACGCTGCACCTGCGATTGGTCGGTGCCGAAATAGGACAGCGAAAGAAAAAATCCGCCCAGCAGCCCGGTCCAGAGCGTGTAGCGGCGGTCGGGATCAAGCGAGAAACTCACCGCATCCAGCTTTTTGAATCCGCCCGCGACGGTGAAGGCGTCACCGAGGCCGGTCGGCAACTTCACCAACAGGATGACAAACGCTGCCACCATACCGCCAAAGATGATGGCCATTTGCCACTTCTGCGTCAGGGTCACTGCCTGGCTGCCGCCGGTGACGGTGTAAAGAATCACCAACAGTCCGCTCAGGATGATGGTGAGGTCCAGCCGCCAGCCGAGCACGGTGGAGAGGATGATGGCCGGCGCGTAAATCGTGATGCCGGCGGCCAGGCCGCGTTGCACGAGGAACAAAGCGGCGCCGAGCAGCCGAGTCTTGGCATCGAAACGGTGCCCCAGATATTCGTAGGCGGTATAAACGTTCAACCGCCGGTAAATCGGCAGGAAGACGACGGCGATGAGAATCAGCGCCAGCGGCATCCCGAAATAATTTTGCACGAAATCCAACCCGCTTTCGTATCCCTGGCCCGGCGTGGAGATGAAGGTGATGGCGCTCGCCTGCGTGGCCGCCACCGAGATACCGATGGTCAGCCAGCCGACGGTTTCGTCGCCCCGCAGATAGTGGTTCAGGTTCCGATGACGGCGCGTGTGCCAGGCGCCGTAAGCGGCGATGGCCAACAGGCTGCCGATGAGGACGACGAAATCGAGGAAGTTCATGAAAAATTTCCAATCCTCGAAAGTCGGGAAGGGCCGGGGGCGCGGTGTTCACGCCGCTTCTGCGCTCGGAAGTTCCAGCAGCGGCGGACAGTGAAGCGGCGTGAACGCCGCGCTCCAAACATCAGGTTCATGAAGAATAGATTGCCGTCAGCGCGAGCAACAGCACCACCCATAAAATGAAACAGCCGAAGACAAAAAGATAAACGCCGCGCCAGGTGCGCAGCCCCGGCAGGCCGGTGACATCGTCAGGGTCCGCTTGGCAGGGCGCGTCAGTCCCCTGCGCACCGCGATGGTCAACGGGTGTGTTCATCTCGTTCGGCGGCGCGCACGGAGTGACGTGCCCTGCCTTGAGGTACAGGTTGATCGGGTGGCGACGTCATTTGCCGAGGGAAACCAGATTGGCAAACAAGCGGTAAGCGCCGGGCACACCGTCAGGAAGCTCCCGGAAAAAAACCAGCCCGGTATAGACGAAATACCCCTTGCCGTATTTGGCCACCAGCAATCCGCCCTTGAGCGGCGCTTCACCGGGATCGCTGCATGCGAGAATCGGCGTAAAATGGTCGTCCCACTCGTTGGGATAATAAATCCCGCGCTCCTGAATCCAGCCGTCGAAATCGGCGCTGGTAATTTTATTCGGCGTGTTCAGCACCGGATGGTCGGGCGCGAGGAACGTCATGGCTGCGGTTTCATCCGTCACGCGATCGTTGGAAAGTTGCAAATGGTAGGGCGTGAACTGGTCGGTCTTCAAATCGCGTCCGGGCCGGTTGTATTGTTCGATGACGTTGCCGCCGGCCTCAGCGTAGGCGAACAACGCTGGCAAATGGGAAACCAGGTCCGTACGAACGTTGAACGCGCGGACGCCGATGACCACGGCATCGAATTCCTTGAGACGATTCGTCGTCAGGTCATCGCCGGTGAGCGTGGTGACTTTGTAACCCATGTCAGCGAGACATTGGGCCACGTCGTCGCCGGCGCCGGGAAGGTAGCCGACGTTATGGCCCCGGATGGCCAGGTTCAGGCAGACGGCCTTGAGCCGGGCGGGCGGTTGCAACAGCAACAATGGAATATGCGGGTAGTTGATGACAACGCGTTCGTTGTCGAAGGTCTTGCCGCCGATTTCCGCCTCGGCGGTAATATTGGCGGTGGTGGGTTCCGGCGGCGCGGTAACTTTGAACGTGAATTGTGCTTTGTCTCCGGCGCTTTTCAAACGGAACGATTGCGTCGCGGGCGAAACCTTCCAACCCGTGGGCGTGTCCAGGTGTAAAATGCCGGTAATGCCGGGCCGCGCGGCCGTCACCTCCACCGTTACCGGTCGCCTGGCCCGGGGAGCGAACAGGCTGACATCGGACGCCAGTTTGAGCGCGACGGGGGCGATGACTTTCAAGTCGCGCGGGATTTCCTGATGGTCAGAATTGGTCGTGACCTGCACCACTTCGTCTGGAATCGAGATTACCAGGCCGCCCACTCCAAACGAGTGGACCAGCCTGATTACGGGCGGATTTTCCGGACGGCCAATCAGTTTGGGATCGTCAACCCGAAACATCCCGGCGCTGTGGTCTTCGCGGAGCCAATAGGGTTGGGTCAACGTCACGTCCGTCGGCAAAGTAATCGTCAGGTCATGACTCGCGGGCTGGTTCGAACCCAGATACATCACGGAAGTCTGGTCTCCATGCACGAACGCCGTGAACACCGAAGCGCCTGCTCCGGCCTGTCGGTTGAGCCCGGGAAAAGCAAGCTGGGTGGCATACCAGAACGCGGGGATACCCGCCCGCTCGCTGACCGTGGTGCGCAGGGTCAATGACTCGCCGGGAACCGCTTCGCCGTTGGTGACGGTCGTTTCAACGGTAAGGCCAAGACAGGCTTGCAGAATTTCATCCAGCTGGTTGCGTTTGTCTTCCACCCACGACGCGCCCGGCAAGGCATTCAGACGCTTTTTGATTTCCAGCAATGCCGGCACACTGGCAGCGGGGTCTGACGGATTAAATTTCGCGATGACTTCGTCGGCCAGTTTCCCAATTTCCGCGCCGTCGGGCATGCGCGACCAGGTCGTGTCCACGCCATCCATGATGTCATTGGTCGCCGGTTCGCCGTCGAGGAGTTCGAATAATTCTGACCTCGGCCCGCTCCCGCCGCCGAAACCGGCGAAATTCCCAAAACCCTGGGTCTTGTGCATGGAACGGCTGTGTGCGGCAATTTCTGCGAATGACTCGCCGGACACGGAATCTTTGCCGCCGACATCCATCCGGATCAGGTTGGTGGCGTTCCCGCCGCGTTGAAATCCACCTGCGTTCCAGAGCAGACGTTTGGGTTGCCAGGGCGTGAGACCTTCCTGGAGCTGGTCGGGAAACGCTTGGGGATCGCCGCACAGCTTGAACGCCTCCTGTGCCAGCACCGTCGAGGCGGTGTGATGGCCGTGCGTGCCGCCCGGCACCGGTGAAAACCGCGTGATGACCACGTCGGGCCGGAATTCGCGAATGACGCGCACCATATCGGACAAAACCTCCTGTTTGTCCCAGATACGCAGCGTCTCGCGGTAATCCTTGGAAAAGCCAAAATCCACGGCGCGCGAAAAATACTGCCGCCCGCCGTCAATGCGCCGGGCAGCGAGCAGTTCCTCCGTGCGAATCACGCCCAACTCGTCGCCGAATTGCGGTCCAAGCACGTTTTGGCCGCCGTCGCCGCGCGTGAGCGAAAGATAGGCGGTGCGGTAATGGCGCCCACCCGCGAGATAGGCAATCAACTGGGTGTTTTCATCATCAGGATGCGCCGCGACATAAAGCACGCTGCCCAGTTCGTCGAAGTTGTACAGGTCCTGGAGAATCACTGACGAGGGCGTCGGCGCGGCACCGGCCCCGAGTGGCACACTGAGCGCCGCAATTCCAAAGGCCAGACTAAAGACGAGACGATACACGCGGTGTGAACGCGGCGCGGGTTCGGCAATGGGCGCAGTGGACATCATTCCTGCAAGCTGGAGATGAGGTCCTGGTTCATTTTCGGGAATGAACTGGCGGGGCCTTCGGCCTTCAGCGCCAGTTCGGTGGACTGTTTGGCCGCCGCGATCGCGCCTTCCTTGTCTCCCAGTCTGGCCAGAATCTCAGCCTTCAGGTGGCACATTTCGAAGCCAATCCGGGGATTATCCGCCAGCCCGGCGTTGACCCACTCGAGGGCCTTCTTCAGGTCCAGGTTGTGATCGTAGTAGAACGTGGCGGCCTGAAAATAAAAGCCGTCCGATTTTTTGCCGGGCGCCGCCATGGCCGCCTCGATTTGCGGGACGAGCTTGCCGACGACCTCCACTTCCAGCCGGATCGGGACCACCGTCTTGTCCCAGACCAAATTGAGCACCGCCGATTCATCGCGGATATGGTTGAATTCGATGGTGAAAGTCTCAATGCGCGTGTCCGTCAACACCACCGGCGTCACCTTGAACCGCACGACATCATCCTTCTCGTTATATTGAAAGGCGCCCCATTGGTTCGCACTTTTGTTGATGATAATGGTCCATTCGTTCTCGCCGGGGATGGTAAAGAGGGCATAGGTGCCCGCGGGAATTTCGTGCCCCTCCAGTTTGACCGGCGTGCTGAAAGTGAGCCGGGTGGCTTGATTGGCGCCGGTGCGCCACACCTGGCCGTAGGGGACGATGCCGCCGAAGATGGTGCGGTCTTTAACCCCCGGCCGTGAATAATCAACTTCAATATCCGTGAGTCCGACGCGCTGTTTCAGCGTGCCAGCGGGGCTGGCGGCGGGGAATTGAACTCCCGGCGTTTGCGCCGGCAGCCGGGACACAAAGGCCAGCCCGCACACGAAGGCCAGCGAACAAAGCAACGGTTTTGCATTCATGGGTTCGAAGGTTGAAGTTTACCGGATTACTTGTTAACGGTGAACGGCACGGAAAATTCGGTGTTCTCCCACATCAGCTTCACCACGCCGCCACCGGACTGATTTTTCGCGACAGCCATCGTGAACTGGTCCACCGGCTTATCCAATGCTTCCTTTTTCAGGTCAACGCGCGTCAGGTCGTGCGACGTGTCCACCGGAATTCCCCAGCCGCCGAGCTGCGTGCTGACGGCCAGTTGAGACGCCCCGTTTTCTGCCGGCATCATGTAAAGGGTATAAGCCCCGGCGGGAATGGTCTTGCCGCCCATTTCAATTGGCTTCTGCGTGATAAGGGTCGTGGCCTCGTCCGCTCCGAGGCGCCAAGGTTCCCCATAGGGCACCAGTCCGCCCCAGATTTTGCGGGCCTCGGTGGTTCCGGGCCTGGTCGTGTAGGGACGGCCATAAGTAAGGGTGACCCGGTTGCCATCAATGACGGCGCTGATGGTTTCGTGCGGGCTGAGACGTTTGTGTTGGGCCATGGCCGGCCAGGCACTCAGCATGGCCACGGCGACGACCGCGAGAAGGGATAGTTGTTTGTTCATGATGACTCCTGTGGCTGGGATTGTTTGCGTTTGGTTGTGTTTAAATTGAGTCCATTTTTGGTTGAGTAACAGACGAGACCGTCGAAATCGAGGTTACAAGTGGATCGGCTTGAAGCTGTGGATAAACCAGCCAAAGCCGGGCGCGGCTGAACAAGCATTACTTCCGGGTTCATCGGGCCGGAGATTATAGCAACCCCTTTCGAAGGGAAGAGGAAAGTGACGGAAGAGCGCCAGGGCCTTCAGCCGCAATCCGGCGCGGAAGTTTTTGGTCACGCTGAGAAAAAACCAACAGCGTTTTCGTTCTCTCCCGAAATCACATTCACGAAACACAACGGATTTTCGCAAAATGTCCGCGGATTTCGCGAACGGCACGTCCCGTGCTTAAAGAGGCGGGTGGGTGGTAAACGGTTGTCGCAGAGAAGTGCTGGGGGGTGGGGAGCCCGGGGCAACCGCGGGGAGGTGCAAGTGGATTGGTGTTTGGAAGGGTGGGATAAAAAGGGTCGTTGGTCGGCGGAGGAACACGACGCCCACGCCTGTCAGGTTTGCCCGCAAGGCAAATTGCGAAAGAGGAGGTGAATTTTGGTTGCGGCCGGGCCGGGCAGTGCGTGAGCGCGTGAAGACGAGACGAAACATAATTCAGAGTGTAAAACGAACAAAGTTCGAATCCTGAAATAAACCTGGCAGCGGTACAGGTTGGTGGGGCGAGCCGGCAAACGCGCCCGCCCCACCGCGATTTTTATAATTTCTGCCGTGATAAACCTGGCAGTGTGCTGATTTGAAATTCCTGGAGCGCGGCTGTGCGCAGCAGCGTCAGCCGCAGCACGTCGAAAATGCTGCGGCTGGTCCTCAACACCGCCGCGCGCCGCGAAATCATGACACTGCCGCAAACCTTCTCATCGTGACAGTTCGCGTCGTTTGAATTAGTTTCCGCCGATGCAACCGACGACGTTGACGCTGGGTCACTCGCCCGATCCCGATGACGCTTTCATGTTCTACGCGCTGGCGAAGGATTTGATTCCAACGCACGATTTCCGCTTTGAACATATTTTGCAGGACATCCAGACGTTGAACGAACGCGCCACGCGCGGCGAGCTGGACATCACCGCCATCAGCCTGCACGCCTACGCTTATGTCAGCGAGCGATACGCGTTGTTGCCGAGCGGCGCGAGCATGGGCGACGGTTACGGCCCGATGCTCGTGGCCAAACAGAAATTTTCCCGGGCCGAAATCGCCGGCAAAAAAATCGCCGTGCCGGGCACGATGACCAGCGCCTTCCTGGCGCTGCAACTCTGGCTGGGCAAAAGCGCGAAGGAATTCAAATACGTGGTGGTGCCGTTCGACCAGATTTTCAAAACGGTCCGCGCCGGCCAGGCCGATGTCGGCCTCATCATTCATGAGGGCCAGTTGACGTATCGGAACGAGGGGTTGGTGCTTTGCGAAGACCTCGGCGTCTGGTGGGGGAAGGAAAACGAAGGCCTGCCGCTGCCGTTGGGCGGCAACGTCATCCACAAAAAGTTTCCGCCGGACGTGCGCAAGACCGTTTCCGGGGTATTATCGGCGAGCATTCAATTCAGCCTCGACCACCGGGCCGAAGCGGTGCAGCACGCCTTGCAGTACGCGCGCGACATGGGGCGCGACCTCGCCGACAAATTCGTCGGGATGTACGTCAATCATTGGACGCTGGATTATGGCGAGCGTGGCCGGGAATCCATTCGCCGGTTCCTGGGCCGGGCCTTCGAACGCGGGCTGATTCCGCACCGGCAGGAACTGGAATTTGTGGTTTAAGAGAAGAGACGCTGACTGAAACGAAATCAATTTTCAGGCAGCGTTTGGAATTTCAGCCATCGGCCTGAACCTGTTTGTAATCGCGTTTCAGGCAGTCAGGACAAAGACTGTGGCTAAACAGGGCTTCCGAGCGGTTCGAGACGTATATCTCCACCGGCTGCCAGTCGCCGCGCTCGTCACGGATTTTTTTGCACAGGCTGCAAATGGGCAGAATGCCCTCCAGCAGGTTGACCCGGCGGGCCAGCTCACGCGTCTGGCGGGCGGTCCGGCTGATCAGATAGGCAAAAAGCACCAAAACGGCAACGCGAATGGCGGTATTGATGATGGCATCGACGGCGTTCCAGGGGGTTTGCCAACTGAATGGAAAGCCAAGGCGAACCAGCGGTTGGATGATCGCCAGAAAGTAAGCGTAATACGAGCGACAGAACCAGGCGGAAACGGCCACGGGAATGATGAAGATAAGCGGGAAAGCGATGTAGGGCCCCATAAAAAAATCAAGGACGAGGCAAAGGATGGCGAGACCGATGGATGTGACTGGTTGTTGCAGCACGCGAATGTGCCAGGCGCTCGGAACGTTGGGGATATTTTCCGCGACCATATTTTTATCAGGGTTGAAATCTTATATGGTTGGCAGTCATCAGGTTGTGTGTGACACCCGATTTCTTATTTAAATAGAGTTTATTTTGTTCTGCCGGCTTGTCGAGCCCATTTAACCCTTGGCTGATAACCGATAGGGCCGCTTATAAATCAGGACGACGGAGGTTTCTATTTGACGCTCGGGGATCTGCCAGTAAGCGCTCAGCAAGCGGTTCTTCTCCTCTGTACCAACCAATTGGAATCCACGTTTTTGGTAAAACCTGACGGCCCAGCCGGCGGCCTGCCAGGTTCCCACGAGGATTTTGCCTTCGATCCTTTCCAACAGGTGGTGAAGCAGTTTCCCGCCGATGCCGTGATTCCGTTTTTCGGTTCTGACGTAGGCGTGCCGGATCAACGTAACATCTTTGACCGGCTGCATTCCCATCACGCCGACCAGCCGGCCGCCGTCTGCATAACCCCAGAATTTGACGCCGGCTGCGATTTCGTCCCTCAATTCTTCCAGCGGCATGTATGGTTCATGCCAGCGGTCGGCGGGAATCACGCTTTTATAGGCTTGGGCGGCATCATTGACGATGGTGAAAATGTCTTGGACATCGGAAACTGTGCAAGGCCGGATCATTTTTGCTTGCTAAGCTGTTGCCGGGACACGAATGGCGCCGTCGGCCTCCAGTCTGGCCACGAGCGGAAAAATGTCCCGTTGCAGGCAAAACGCCACATCGTCACGCAGTTCGGCAATCGCCAGCAATCGTCGCGCATTTTCTGAAGTGGCAACCGCAGCCGCCAGATCGGATTTTGCCTGCACGTGGGCGCGCCAGGCGATTTCCGCCGAATCCGAAAATTCGCATGCTTCTGTTTGGTGGGGCGAGCGTCCTCGCGAGCCGAATTGCTTCAATTTACTATTCGGCTTGCCGGGAGTCTCGCCCCACCGAATTAGCATTCCGCACAATACTCCCGCCGCCAGCACATCTTCGAGGGCGGTGTTCTCGCGCGTGCCGGCACACACGAGCACGACGTGCGCGGGCGAAAGCTGCTGCAGAAACGCTGCCGTGGCGGCCAGGTTCAAAAACGAGGCTGCCAGGACCGTTTTTGCGCCCGCCCCGGCGCGCAACGCGCGGGTGCCGTTGGTCGTCGTGGAAACAATGGTTTTACCGCGAACTTTCTCCGGCGTGTATTCGCGCGGTGAGTTGCCCAGGTCAAAATCCATGCCGCCCGTCTGCACAGCGCGAATCCTCGCGCCGTCGCGCTCGCCGCCGAGCAAAACATCCGGCTGTTGTTGCCGAATCGCCAACGCCTCAGTGATTTCAGATACGGGCACGATGGCCCTGGCGCCGTGGTGCAGAGCGGTTACGAACGTGCTCGTGGCACGCAGCACGTCGAACACAACGCACGCCGCGTTGCGCAAATCACGTTGTTTCAAGGCGGGCAACTCCGCCGGCGTCAGGATGACCTCAAGTTGTGGCATACGTTTTGTCGGAGGGACGAGTTACACGAGTCCCTAAATTCTCATTGCTCATATTTCAGCAGTTTCATTCTTCATGGGCGGTAGAAGATGGCATCCAGCATTGCGGCCCTCCCGTCCCATATGATACACGCCTCGTCATCGCTCGGACGAGGAGATTTCCACCAAGGCGAGTCCATGATCCGTTCCACAATTTCTTCCCAGTACCGCTCGTAATCCATCCCCGATTGTTTAATCCCGAAGTCCTTACAAAGTTCCCTCTTATTCTTTGAATCAAAGCAAACGAACTGATCGGGGCGTTTCAACGCCAGTAGACGGCTTGCGATACCGACACGATGTCTGCCATTTGGAAATGCCTTGATGAACTCGCCCAAGTATTCATCGTACTGAGCACGCAAGACAGTCCCATGAAGTGAAATTTTATCCAACGCCAGTGAGAGGTGTTCGTTGTTGTTATTAACTGCCTGATGAAAAAAACCATCGCCCTTCATGCTCCCAAACCATGCCCATCTGTCATCGAAGGCATTCGGTAGGCCCGCTATGGTCTTTCTTAATCCGGGTTCCATGGAAGCAAAGTTGGTATATTCCCTAAATCCGGACTGGATGCGTTGAAGCAAGCTACAACGCTCTTTGAAGCCGTGGTGCCCATCCTTTCTAACTTCGCTGACAAATTCATTCCACGACATTGACATGACACAGGAGTCTGTTGGCGACCTGCGAGTCTTGCTTTTTCCGTATTCTCCGGCCAAACGTCGCAGGACAGGTTGTTGGCTCCGCCAAATCTCGCGATACCGAAGAGCGGTCATCTTTGTTAGTGAGGCTGCCTCTCGCCAATACCCTTCGATGAGTTGGATGATCTGCTCTCTCAGCATCGGATTTCCGTCTGTAGCGGTGACCAGAACCATTGCTTCCGAATTGTTGGTCAAGGCGCCTGAAGTAAGATTCGCACTTCCAATGAGGGCTTCCCATTGTGCCGAGTTCCAAAATAGATAGATTTTTGGATGAAAAACACCTTTCGGCTGGAGAATAAACCGAATGCGCTCCGATCCAGTGAATGCATCCAGAACGTCGGGGTGAGTTTGATAAAAATGGATTCCGATGACTCCTTTGCTTATGCGCGAAGTATTCTTCAGCAATTGCTCAAAGACGGGAGTGTTTGCAGATGCCCACGCCACTGCGAACGCAATGTTTGGGTACGTCTGCACCAAGCGTAAAAAGTCTGCCAGCAAAGCTCGGTTTGTCGTTATTAGCTTCATGGCAAACAGATCTTTATGAAATATGACATTATGCTACAGATCATGCACGATTCTATGCTTGGTTAAGCGACCTTCATCATAGGTTCATGAAAGTTGACCAGCCAATTTCAATTTCCATCAAGGGAAAGCTATTTCATTTTCGTCCGCATGTAATGAAAAAGATATTGCTGCGCGCAGCCTGCGTGCGGGCCGAAATGCGTCGCGGCAAAGTGGCGCAGGCGTTTGGCCGCCACGCGACGGCGCGGAAAATAAAGCTGGCGCAGAGCCCGCTCCACCCAGACATCCACTGGAAACGCAGTGTCAAAGCCGTAAGCGAACAGCAATACGCAGTCGGCAATTTTGCCGCCCACACCGCGCAGTTGCATCAGTTCCGCGCGCGCTTCCGGCAGCGGCAAATGGCGCGGGCGGTTCAAATCAAATTTGCCGTTGGCGATTTGGCGCGCGGCGGCGAGCAGGTGCGGCGCGCGAAAGCCCATCTTGCACGCGCGCAATTCGGATTCGGTTGCGGCGGCAATTCGGGCGGGGGTGGGAAACGCATGAAACGAGTGGCCGATGTTTCCGGGAGCGCCGGCATCTTGCCGGCGAGTATCGTCGTATAAGCCGCATGTTGCCGGCAAGGATGCCGGCGCTCCCGGTGCGACAGGTTCACCAAACCGTTCGCAAAGCAGCGAAATGATCTGTCGGATTTGGACGATTTGTTTGGTCGAAGACAAAATGAACGACGCGAGGCATTCCCAGGGGTCCTGCCGCAACACACGCAATCCGTGACAGGCGGCAACCGCCGCCCGCATCGGCGCGTCATCGGGAAAAGTTTCGAGGATGGCCGTCCAATCAACGTCCGTTTGCAAAAAATCCCGGAGCCAGTTCCAATTTTTGACCGGCACGGCGGTTTCGGCGCGAATGCCATCACAGACTTGTGTCAGCCGTACCCGATGCTTTCCGATGACGCCAGCCCACGAATCCCGGAGCGCGGGCGGCTCGCCCGCGAGAGGAGAAAGTTGAGACTCACGGGCGGGCCGCCCGCGCTCCTGATGCCAGCGGAAGACCTGGCCGGAATCCAGCGTGGCCGCCAGGTCGTAGTCCCGAACGCAGAGGAGAGTCGAGGACGAGAACGAGGACGAGGAGGAACGGGTTAATTCCGAAGATGTTTGTTCGCCGACGGTGCTTTGCGCTTCCCGCTTCACATTGTTCATTTCAGATTGTAACACGCCCAGAGATGCACGCGATGGAAGACGCGGCCGCCGACGGTGACGTCACGTTCGCCGAGGTCGGTAACGGACCCAAACTGCTGCAAGAGTTTTTCCGGTGCCGGTGAAGACGGCGGGATTTTGCCGGAGTTGATTGGCTCGTGCTTCAGCCATTTCCAAAACCAGCCTGGTTCCAGCGGATACGGATCCACTTCACTGACGAAAATGGCATTCTGGCCCCGGCGATGTTCGGGGTAGTCGTATTCCGGCCAGAAATAGAATTGATTCTGTGGTGTGTCGGAATCCATGGCATAGACCAGCGGTTCGCCCGATTTAATCGCCGCTTTCGCTTCGGGGATGTAGAATGAATACAAGCCAGTTATGCCGTAGTGACCGCCGATGATGAACGCCGGCGGGCCGGCCTGCTGCAATTTTTCACGTTCCGTTTCCACCAGCGCGGCTTCCTGTTTCCAGGCCTGCACGCGGCGGGTCGGGTCTTTTGCGGGCGGCAACTCATCACCGGCGAGTTTTCCCACCAGCTTGCTCTGATGGAGAAAGGCAAAGGCGAAAAATCCCAGCACCAGGCCCGCCGTTAGAAACGGTTTGGTGATGCGCCGCCGTTCATCCCAGTAAGCAACCATCAGGCAAAACATCGGGATGATGGCGACGGCAATCCAGTTGGGCAGGATGCGTGAATGAAACGAGTAAAGCCCGTAACCCAGAAAAACCGGCGCACCCATGCAGAAAAGATAGAGCCACCAAGGTCGTTCTCGCCGCCGTTTCCAAAACGCGAACATGGCCCACAATGAACCGATGAAGAAAATCGGGTTCAGCGACTCCCACTTCCTGAAACAGAAAATCCCGGAAATAACGGAGCGTCGGCTGCCAATGCGAATGGAGTCCCGCGTCTCCCCCTACGTCATTGAGCGTGCTCCAGCCATGCCGGCAGTTCCAGATGACCACCGGCAATGTGCAGAGGAAAAAAATCAACAGCGCCAGCCATGGGCCGGGCCGCCGTAAATGGCCGCGCGCCTTTGGTGCCAGCGCGAAGAAGAGAGCCCAGCAGACGATTTGAAATACGGCGGTGTATTTGCAGAGAAAGGCGAGGCCCATGGCCAGACCGACAACCAGCCAATGGCGGATTTGTCCGTCCGGTTGAACTGCGCGCCAGCCGGCAACCATCGCCCATGTCCAGCAGAGCACGAGCGGCGGATCAATCGTCATCAAAATCGTGCCGAGGACGAGCAGCGGCGTGGCGATGACGATCAGTAACAACCAGAAGGCGGCGCGCGCGTTGACTTCGCGCGCCAGAAAACGCAACACCATCACGCTCAAAATCGCCGCAAACAGGGGTGAAAAAAAACGAACGCCGAATTCGTTGTCGCCGAAGAGCGACGTGCCGGCGAATTGAATCAACGCGATGCCCGGCGGTTTGCTGTAATAAGAGAGCGCGAGGTGTTTGGACCAGACCCATTGGTAGGCTTCGTCCTGGCTGAGTTGAATGGTGCCGCTGCCCAGGTAAATCCAACTCGCGACCAGCAGGACGAAAGTGAGAAGATAGCCGAGGCGAAGCCACTGAATTTCCGATTGCCGATTGCCGATTGCCGATTTGACCGCAGCCTGTTCAGAATTTTGGGCTGTGGACTGTGGACTGTGGACTGGATCAAGCAGCGATGGCATTCTGGCGTGCCAGAGCGGAAACCATTTTCTTCCAATCCAATTCCAAAGGGATTGCAGCGCCACCATTCCCGCGGCTGCGTAACCCGCGCCCAGAATCATGCCGGCCAGGACGTCACTGGGATAATGCACGCCGTTATAGACGCGCGAAAAGGAAACCGCGAGCGCCATCGGCAGCATGAACCAGAGACTCCGGCGGTAAAACAGGAACAGCACCATCGTCATGGCGAACCAGTTCGCCGCGTGCGCCGAGGGCATGCTGTTGCGACCGCCGGTGTCGGCGGTCATTTGCTCCGGGGGGACATAGCCTTGGCCGACCACGCCGAACACCCGCGCGTCCGGCAGTGTGACGAAGGGACGCGGCCGGTGCACGGTGTGTTTGACGGTGTTGACGACCAGCGGGTCGCCGAGGACGATCACGAGGAAAATCATCACCGCGCAGAGTCGGGCGCGCGCGGTGCCGAAACAAATCGTGGACAGGACGAGGGCAAGAGCCAGCGGAACAAACCAGCGCATGACGCCATCGCTGCCGCTCAAAGCCGGCATCAGCCGGTCGAAGAACGGATTGCTCAACGAGCCGTTGATGAAATGAAATAAAGCGATGTCGAGCGTTTGCAGCCAGTGCATTGGCGACAGTGTAGCGGGAAATTGCGAGTTGAAAACCGAATAGCGTTAATGAAAACGACTTTTTGCGCCGCAGGTGCTGTTTGCCAGGCAATCAAAGACCTTGGCGTTTGCCTCGGCACAGCGCGCGGCGCGAGCACGCAGGCACGGGCCGGCGGCGAATTTTGAAAGGCTCAGGGCTTTTCCGGCAGCAAAAAATTTTGCACCGGACAATTTGTCAGCGCGCGCAGTCCTTCGACCACCGACCGGGCATTCAACTCCGCGCCGGCGGGGCTGGTGTGCGTATTGTCGGCAGGCGTGAAATATTTTTCTTTGATTTGCCCCGGCGTCAGGCCGG
This sequence comes from uncultured bacterium, assembly GCA_963708305.1. Taxonomy (GTDB): domain Bacteria; phylum Verrucomicrobiota; class Verrucomicrobiia; order Limisphaerales; family UBA11358; genus UBA11358. The sequence goes on from CAVPSH010000001.1 coordinate 1,021,293, forward strand.
CGTAATGGCTCAAGGTGATTTCATTCAAATTGATGAATGGCGTGTGTTCGCTTTGGGCGACGGCAGTCGCGAAGCGGACGTAATCCGAATCCTCCGTGTCGCCGGCCTTGACCGGTTTTTGGGGGCAATGCGGAATCGGCGTGCAGATGATCGGCGTCATGCCCCGGCCACGGGCGTCGGAAATGTATTTGCGCATATACCAGCCGTAGGTGTGGACAACTTCCTGCCGGTGCAGGATGGGGTTGTAAATTTCCCTGGTCTCATCACCGAGTCCGCGAATGGTGCCGCGGGCGCGGTTGGTGTCGTCCAGCGGGCCGCCGTCATTGTGACCCATCTGGATCACGACAAAATCGCCGGGTTTGGCGGCAGCGAGAACCTTGTCCCACCAGCCCTGCGTCTGGAATGTGCGGCTGCTGCGGCCGCCAAGGGCATGGTTTTCCACGCGAATCAGGTTTGTGTCAAAATATTTTCCGATCACGTCGCCCCAGCCACGCTCGGTTTTTTGTGGATTGTGAACCGTAGAATCACCGACGATGAACAGCATCGGAAATGCACGGTTGGTGCCCATGAGAAAACCGGACCTGGCGACGTCGTCGTGTCTGGCGTCCAGGTTCGCAGAGCTTTGCGGAGAGATTGGTTCAGCGGCACGGACGAAAAAGCCCGGGGCCAACACGACGATCAGCGCGAGCAAGGCGATTTCAGCCGGACAACGGCGTCGCCTGATTAAATCCAGATGCGATGAACCCATAAAAGATTTCTCTTTTTCGCACATTCCAACCGGCGGGGCAATCCCCGCCATTGGCAAAACGCCGGCCGGGCAATCAAAAAACTTTGTGCCGGTGTGTCTTCGTGGTTTAATTTCCGGGCATGTTTTCATCGGAAATCAAATCGGTCCACTTTACCGGCATTTGCGGCACGGCCATGGCGTCGGCCGCGGCCGCCATGAAGGAAAAGGGCTTCCAGGTCACCGGCTCGGACCAGAATGTTTATCCGCCCATGTCCACCTTTCTGGCGGAACGGAAAATCGAGGTGATGAACGGCTACGCCGAGCGGAACCTGGCGTACAAACCCGACCTGGTCGTCATCGGCAACGCCATTTCCCGCGGCAATCCGGAAGCGGAATTTGTGCTCGACCACAAACTGCGCTATGGCTCGCTGCCGGAATTGCTCAAGGAATTTTTCATCCGCGGCAAACGCTCCATCGTCGTCGCCGGCACGCATGGCAAGACCACCACCACCTCGCTGCTGACGTGGGTCTTCGAACACAACGGACTGAATCCAAGCTATCTCATCGGCGGCATCCCGAACAATCTGCACCAGGGCGCGCGGTTTACCGATTCCGACTGGTTCATCGTCGAGGGCGATGAATACGACACCGCCTTTTTTGACAAGCGGAGCAAGTTCATCCATTACCTGCCGGAAATCGCCGTCATCAACAACCTGGAGTTTGACCATGCCGACATTTTTGAAAGCCTGGACGCGATAAAAAAAACCTTCTCCCACTTCATCCGGCTGGTGCCGCGTAACGGCCTGTTGTTGGCCAACGGCGACGACCCGAACCTCGCGCCACTTCTGGGCGTGACGCATTGTCCGGTGCAACGATTTGGTCTTGGCGAAAACAACAAGGTCCGGGCCTTCAACCTTCGTTTCGGCCCGACGGCAACCGAATTTGAAATTCCGAGCTTTAAATTTCACCTGAACCTGGTCGGTGAGCTGAACGTGCGGAACGCGCTGGCCGTCATCGCCTGCGCCAAGCATTGCGGATTAAAGAATCACCAGATCCAATCTGCGTTCGACACGTTTACGGGCATCAAGCGCCGCATGGAAGTGCGCGGCATCGCCGGCGGGGTAACGGTGGTGGACGATTTCGGGCATCACCCGACGGCCATCCGTGAAACGTTGCGGGCCTTGCGCATCAAATATCCGCGCGAGAAAATCTGGGCCGTCTTTGAGCCGCGCAGCAACACCACGCGTCGAAACGTCTTTCAAAACGAGCTGGCCGGCGCATTCGCCGACGCCGACGCGGTCGTGGTTTCGGAGGTTGCCCGGCTGGAACAAATTGCCATTAGCGAACGGCTCGACCCCGAAAAGCTCATGCAGGATTTGAAAACTTCCGGCAAAAATGCCGCCTACCTGCCGGACGTGGATTCAATCGTCTCCCACGTCACCCGCAGTGCGCTGGGTGGCGACATTGTTTGTGTCTTCAGCAACGGTGGTTTTGGCGGGATACATGGAAAATTGTTGGAACGTTTGGGGCGCAAATAATAGTGTCTTTAGAAGCAGCGGAGTGACACTGGGAAAGCCATTTTTTGACCTTGTGTTTAACTCACTTTACCGGACAGCAGGGTTTTTGCGATAGTGCTCAAGCGTAGTTGCCAATCCCTGCTCCCAGGTTATTTCAACCTCATAGCCGAGATGGCGGCGGGCGGCGGAAATGTCCGCTCGTGAAGCGCGCACATCACCGGGCCGCGGCGGCTCGAAACGCGGTTGCAACTGTTGGCTGGTGAGACGGTTCAATGCGGCAACCAATTGGAGCAACGTGACGGATTGCCCCGTGGCGATGTTGAAAACTTTCCCCGCCACGCGTTCCGCAGCGGCCTCGGCGGCGAGCAAATTGGCCGTGATCACATTGCTGACGAAAGTAAAGTCGCGTGACTGCTGGCCGTCGCCAAAAATTACCGGGGCTTCGCCGTGCAACATCCCGGTGCAGAACTTTGCCATGGCCCCGGAATAAGGCGAGGTGAATGACTGGCGCGGACCGAAGATGTTGAAGTAACGCAAGACGACCGTCTCCAGACCGTACAGGCGGTGAAAGAGCTGGGCATATTTTTCACTGGCATATTTTTGCAGGGCGTAAGGGGACTGTGGATTCGGCGGCAACCCTTCGTGATTGGGGGTTGTGTCGCCGTCGCCGTAAACCGCCGCCGAAGAAGCGAAAAGAAAACGTTTCACCCCGGCGTCACGTGCGGCTGCCAACAGATTGAGCGAGCCTTCCAGATTGTGAGCGTTGCTTTCCAGGGGCATGGCCACGGAGTATGGCACCGACGACAAGGCGGACTGATGAAACACCCAGTCGCACCCGGGCACAATCTCCGCCAGCAGCTTCTCATTGCGGACATCGCCTTTGATGAATTTCATTTCCTCGTCACCGTGACTCCAGTTCAGGTTGTGGAGACTGCCCGAACTCAAATTGTCGAGCACCACCACGCGAACGCCGCGCCGGCGAAGTGCCTCGGCGAGATGTGAGCCGATGAAGCCCGCGCCGCCGGTGACCAGTGCCTTCATGTTTTGAGAGGGTGAGATTTTTGGGAGTGAGTGCAAGTGGTTTATCATCGGGTGAAAATCATCCCGGCGGTGCGAGTGTACCGCTCGTGATTGTTTTCAATCGTTCAAAGACCCTGTCCGGGGTGATGGCAGCCAGGCATGGATTCGCACTTTGGCAGACACTCAGGTTGCCGTCGCAAGCGCAGGAGCTTCCCGTCAGTATTTGATGACGCTCGCCGATCGGCGCCCACCGCGCAGGAGAGCTTGGTCCGAACAATGAAATCGTCGGCACCCCCAGACCGGCAGCGAAATGCAACGGTCCTGTGTCACCGGAAATAAAAACCACCGCACGCTGCAAAACCGCCAGGAACAACGGCAACTGCGGAATCAGCGGCAAGATCAACGCATCCGGTGAGAGTTGTTTCAATTCAGCCGTCAACAACTGTTCGCGAGCACCCGTGGCAGTGGTAAAGGCGAGCCGGACACCTCCTGCCGCAGCTAGTCGATAAAAGGCCGCCCAATGTTCGACCGGCCATTGTCGGTTCGGCTGGCTGGAGGCAACGTGGCAAATCACTGCGCGTTCGTCAGGAAGAATTTTTTTCGCGGCATCAGCGAGGGATGGATCAGCGTGAATTTCGGCTTCCAGCGAAGGTGGCGGTGGAATTTGCCAGCCGGACAAAAGCCGGGTCAATCGCACGGATTCGTGCTGTGGTTTCACTTCCGGTGCCACCCGGTCGGTGTAGCAAAATTTACGGCCGAAAAATCCGCTTGGTTCGTCCCAGCCCAATCGCCGGCACGCGCCGATGAGCCGGCTGATAATGGCACCGCGGTCATTGCTGGCAAAATCCACCGAACGGTCAAAACGTTCACGATGGAGCGCGCGAATCATCGGCCAGCTTTGGCTGAAGCGCGCACGCCCGCGCTGGCGTGGCATGGGCCATACTCGATTCAGATGCGGCAGATGCTGGAACAACGGCGCGATTTCCTCCGGCACGAGCAAATGAAGTTCGCCGTTGGGAAAATGGCCGCGCAATGCGCGGAGTGCCGGTGTGAGCAGCACGGCGTCACCGAAGTACTTGAACTGCAAGGCGAGGATTTTTTCAGGCCGCGCACTCACGACGAGAATTGCAGTTCGTAAAGTTTTTGATAAACGCCGCCGCGCCGGACAAGCTCTTCATGGCGACCGGTTTCCACAATGCGGCCCTGATCCAGCACGACGATCAAATCCGCGTGCAAAATGGTCGAAAGCCGGTGCGCGATGCAAATGGTCGTGCGCCCTTTCATCAACTCGTCCAGCGCGGCCTGCACCGCCCGTTCCGACTCGGTGTCCAAGGCGCTGGTGGCTTCGTCCAGCACGAGAATGGGCGCGTCGCGGAGCACGGCCCGGGCAATGGCAATCCGCTGGCGCTGGCCGCCGGAAAGCATCACCCCTTTTTCGCCGATGACGCCGTCGAAGCCTTCCGGTTTTTGCATGATGAAATCATACGCGTGGGCGTGGCGGGCGGCGGCGATGATTTCGTCATTCGTTGCGCCGGGCCGGCCCAGTTCAATGTTCCGGCGGATGGTGTCGTCGAACAAAATGATTTCCTGGGTGACAACGGCAATTTGACTGCGCAAATCGTGGGTGGAAACGTCGCGAATATCCACGCCGCCGATGTGAATGACGCCCTGCGTGGGGTCGTAAAAGCGGAGCAGCAAATTGGCCAGCGTGCTTTTGCCGGAGCCACTGGCGCCGACGAGCGCGACGAGCCGGCCGGATTGAATCTCCAAATTAATGTCCCGCAAGGCGACTTTCTCGCCGTAGGAAAAATGCACATGCTCAAACTGAATGTCCGCGCCGGCGGCCTGGAGCTTTCGCGGTTGGGCGGGTTCAAGCACCAGCGTTTGCGTATCGAGCAGCGCGAAGGCGCGTTCACTGGCGGCGCGCGCCTGAACGATTTGATTTTGCAACTGCGTCAGGTTTTTCAGCGGCTGATACATAAAAAAAATACTGCCGATCAATTGCAGAAAATCTGCGGGGTTGGGATGGCCTTGCGAGCGGTAAATCAAATACGCCAGCAGGAGCGCCACGCCGCAGGAGCCGAAAAATTCGATGAGCGGGCCGGGGATAATGCCAGCGCGCGTGATGCGCATGTAATGACTGATGTACCGGCGGGTGGCGTCTTGAAATTGTCCGGCCACGATGGGTTCCAGGTTGTAGGCCTTGACGATACGGTGGCCGGTGAAGGCTTCGGTCATGATTTGCGTCAACTCGGCGGCCTGCGTCTGGAGTTCGCGGCTGGACCGGCGGATTTTGCGGTTGAAAACGGCGATGGGAATAATGCAGGCCGGCAGGAAGATGAGGGTGATGAGCGTCAACTTGGGCTGTTGCCACAGGAGAAATGCCAGCACGCCGACCAGCCTGACGGGGTCGCGAACGACGACGGAGACGGTGTTGTTCAGGATATTCTGCAACGCGCCCGTGTCGTTCATGACACGCGAGATGAGCTGGCCCGTAGAATTTTGGCTGTAAAATCCGGCGGACAGGTTCAACAAATGCCCGAACAGTCTTAAGCGCAAGTCGGTCACGGTGCGGATGGCCACCCATTGTAATAGATAGACGTTTAAGTAGCCGAAAAAGCCGCTCAAAAACATGATGATGGGTATGGCTGCCACCAGCGCCGCCACCGTCCACGGATGCGACTGCACGCCTTGTTCCAAGGCTTGGCGAGCGGTGTAGAACCATTGCTGCACGAACGCGGGCAGCCTGTGCATCGGCAATTGCGCCACGCCCGCCTCCCCCGGCGTCGGGAATACGGCGCTATAGACGAACATGACCGTCCCGATCACCAGCGGCGACACCAGACCAGTCAGGATGCCGGTCAACACCCCGAGAAACAATCGTGTCCGATAGGGTTTGGCCAGACTCCAGACTTTGAGCAGAAATTTTATCATCGGCGGTTGACATATTGTTGGCGGCCAACGGCGGAAAGCGAGAATTTTGTTATCAAAATCCGTGTGCCGATTAAGCGAACCCGCATCGCCACTTTGAATTCCGCGCGGCAAACAGGCAGGCGGCTCCGTTCATTTTGGAACGGATACGGAATGCGAGGAAGGTCATCGTTCGCCTGCCGGGTTTTAGCGGACAGTTTTCGGCCACCTGGTACCACCCAAACGTCTCGGGGAGTTCTTTACGCAAAGACGACCATCCGCTCATGCCTGCTTTGGGCACAGACTCCAATTTTCAAATACGAAATAATAGTCGTAAGTCAGGCGATGGCTTTTGGCCAATCCAGCCCTGATTTTAAGCCAACGCTCGTGATAATCCGGAATCACCTGGTGGAACTGTACCTGAATGTTTCTGAATTGATTCGCCAACTGGCGCGCCAGAATGGCTTCCAGAAGTTCAAACTCGCCGCCTTCGATGTTGAGCTTCAGCAAATCAATTTGTCTTCCGCCGGCCAATTGCAAAGCTTCAGCCACTCCCATAAACCGGACGGTTTCAGATTCCGTCGCCTCGGCCGTTCGAAACCGTGAACTGGCCTCGCCTTCCACGCTGATTTTTGCCTCCCCCGGAGTCGGAGCAATCCCGCAATTGAGACATGCGATTCGCGGCGTATCGGCAAACCGTTTTGATAATTCCTTAAAATGCCGCTGCATCGGCTCGAAGCAGAACACGTCGCACTGGTAACGTCGAAAAATCTCCGCGGCAAAAAATCCAAGATGCGCGCCACAATCGAAAACCACACTTTCGGGCCCCAGGTCATACGAATAACGAAGACGCTCGGCATGGATACCTTTATCACGTCCCCATCGCCGGCCGGCGCGCCGCTTTCTTTTCCTGCGAAGGTAATCCAGAAAACGAGTGCGCCAACGAAGGAAGAGATTGGAGTTGGAGGTGGAATCGGCCATGTCCTTCAGGCTGCGTGAGAAGAGTTTCTTTCAATCAACGAAATCAAGCTCGTGCATAAGCACTCTAAACATGGCCCTTTGCCTCCACGAGTAATTGCCAGGCCAAGCCGGAATTACGACAGGCTTGCAACAAGTGTTCGGCGGCTTTTGAATAATTGAACGGCAGCGTGACCAATGCGGCCAGCAAATGGATCAGTACATGAAACGGTGCGCCCATGACACGCACCGTTCTGTAAAACCCGCAATCCAATCCGTCGCGCCGTGATTTTAACCGTTGAATGGCGATGGAGCGTCCCTCGGCAAACCGCCCGCGCATATTCTCGCGGAATTTCATGCGGCTAGCCGGCACGAAATGGAGGATGGCCGCGTTGGGCAGCCACCACACTTCATAACCAGCATCCTGCAAACGGAGATTCAAATCGCTCTCTTCACGGCTCATCCTTTTTTTTCCTTTCCGTCCCAGCCGCGTGTCAAACATCCCGGCCGCCAGCGCTGCTTCACGGCGGTAAGCGATGTTGCCACCATATAAACTGCCGCGGTAGGGAAGACACTTCGGTGGACCGCTGCTGTTAAAAGCTGCGCTGGCATTGCCCCATTTCGGCAGGTCGGATTTCAAAATCACTAAACACGGCGCCGCCGACCACCGCGATTTTTTCCGAGGGCGGCGCGGACAGAAAACAGCGGTAGGCCGCCAGCCAGTCCGGTTCCGCCGTCGCATCGTCATCCAAAAAAAGCACAAATTCCCCGCGCGCCTGCTTCAACGCGGCATTGCGGGCGGCGCTCAATCCCAGTTCAGCCTCACGGATGACTTCTACCTGGGGATTGGTTGCAGCCAGCCGCGCGGCCACTATCGGCGTGTCGTCCGCAGAAGCATTGTCCACGATTAAAAGCTCCGCGTCACCGGTCATTTGCCGGAGGACGCTGCGAACGGCTTTTTCCAAAAAGGCCGCGCGGTTGTGCGTGCAAATGGCCACGGTAATGAGTGGACCGGATGCCCGGGCAATGGTCTTGGACTTGTCGGCGGTCTCGCCAGCGTTCAGCATTTTGCACACTATAGGGTTGTGAGAATTAGAAACGGAAAAGGTTGCGCCGACAAGGATGAATTTTTGAGGCGTTTAGTGAAACAAACCCGAAATTTATGACGTTACCATAGCCATCAGGCCGCGTGCGTTACTGGAGCCTCGCGGAAAGAACGGGATGGATTGCCTTGGTTGTCGCGAGCGGTGACGCAAACAAATCCGGCTTCCAAGAGCGAGTTTCTGCATTGACACTGCCATGCCGGTGTCCAAGTTTTGGCGCGTGAACTTGCGGCAATTGGTGAAATACTGGCTGTGGCGCGACACCACCCATCGCGGTGAATTTGCCGCATTGCGCAAATTGATGACGCTGGATTTTCCCCGGATTGTGGTGGATGTCGGGGCAAATAATGGCTTTTACGGCTCAAATTCATTTCCGTTCGTTGCTCGTGGCTGGCGTTCCCTCCTGGTGGAACCACACCCAAAGGTGTTTGCCCATCTGCAAAAACTTCACCAGGCCAAACCCAACGTGACGTGCTTGAATCTCGCGTGTGCTGAAAAATCCGGGAGTTTTCCTTTGCACGTGGGCGATGATGGTGAGGCCCCCAGCACTTCAACATTGTCGGATGACCCGGAACTTTTGAAAACGCGCACCAAGGGTACGATTATGGTGCGCGTTGAGCGTTTGACGGATGTTTTGGCCGCGCAGCAGATTCCGGAAGATTTTGGTCTGCTGACCATCGATGCAGAGTGCATGGACCTGGAAGTCCTGCAAGGGCTGGATTTCTCGCGCTGGCGTCCACGGATCATTATCACGGAGGATTATATGCCAAAGTTCCCGGCCAAGTCGGAATTGCTCCAAAAGAACGGCTACCAGCTTCGAACGCAGATAGCCGGGAATTCAATCTGGACCGCAGGCGAAATCACGCCGTTATTGACGCCGGCCATCGCCCCCACCGCCGGACTCTGAGCGCGGCTTCAAGATTCCGGTCAGGAATTCTACCATCCGGCGCGCCTGCTCATCCCAATTGAAATCCTTGAGCACCCGTTCCCGAATGGCAGTTCCCCGGCGTTGGAGTTCGGTGCGATCCATCCCCGCAACCTCGCAAAGTTTCTGACGTAGCGAGCCGGCAAAGCCATCTGTTTCAAGGTAGAGACCTTCTTCGCCAAGCACTTTATCCACGCCCCCGGTCCGGGTGGAAAGGATGGCCTTGCCCGTCATCCCAAAGTCGAAAATTTTCGACGGGAAACTGTTTTCCAGGCCCTGAATGGGAAGCCGCGGGTTGATGAGAACATCAACCTGCTGCGCCCAGGCCAGACAATCAGACTGCTTGGCAAACAGACCGTCAAAATGAAAACTGGAATGGCGCCCGGCAAGTTCCTTCAGAACGTTCGATAATTTACCATAGCCGCAAACATGCAGCGTCCCCGGCACCTTGGCATCGAGGAATCCCTGAACCATCGGCAGAACGCTGGTACGTTCTGCCAATTGCCCGAAGTAACCAAATCGGATCGGCCCGGTTTGTGCGGGGCTCGCCAACGGCGGGTCGTAGTGAAAATTGGGGGCCGAAGGCATCCACATCCACGGCACGCCGCGCGGTTCAAAATAGCGCCGGGTGTTGACCCCGAACGAAATACAGGCATCAAACCAGAGAATCACCCTGGCTTCGTCCAACGTTACCATCGGTTTGAATGCATAACGCAGTCGTTTGGTAATCGGAATTTTTTGCCCCAGCGTTCCGGCATCGGCGAGCAGCAATACAATCAACGGACGGGGATGTTGCCGGCGCAGCCAACGCACAAAACAGCCGTAAACCGGGCCCGGATTCTTTACCAGGACAACATCGGGCAAACCCTGTCGGGCGGTTTTCTCAAGGTAGAAGCGGCGCAACTGCCGCCACGAGTGCCAGCGATGCCAAAGTTCCGGTCTCCTATCCCAAAGCAGGAGTTCATGTTCCAGGCCGAGGGAATCGTCCCTTGGCTCCAACTTGCCGAAGACTTCGCGCGCCTGTATCCCCACCGTCGAAACCTCGGCCTGCCGGGACAGCGCCTGCGACATGCGGGTCTCCGTTGCATGGCCTGAGTTATTCAAGGAAGGGAATCGTCCGCTCACACCAGGTGGAAAGGCGTAAGTCAGGTTAAGCAAACGAAGGCGGTCGTTCGTCACGAAATTGAATCTAGCGGCATTACCGCGATATTCCAAGTTCATTGAGTTGAATCGGAAGACGAGTGCGCCGTGTTCAGTAGTAGTTGTTGCCAATCGTGGCCGGTTCCTGCATCATGATTTTGCAACGGAAATGAATTCCTATTCCCAATTCGGTGAGGATCTGCTGTTATGGGAATACTTCGGCGCCAGGCCTGAAGGTTTTTTCGTCGAAGTCGGCGCCAATCATCCCACGAAGTGCAGCCAGACCTGGTTGTTTGAGCAGCAGGGGTGGAAGGGCATTCTGGTGGAGCCGATCGCCGGGAACTGCGAATTGCTACGTCAGCAACGTCCCGGCAGCCGGGTTTTCCAGTGCGCCCTCGGCGCGCCGGAGCAGCACGGCCGGGCGCAGTTAAACGTGGCCGCGGGCAATGATGGTTGGTCGGGGCTGCAGGTGAACGATGGGGTCGTCGTTGACCGAAGGGAAGAAGTGGAAGTCAGAACACTGGATGAAATCCTGGCAGAGGCGGGCAATCCAAAGCTCGACTTCGTGTCGATTGATGTTGAGGGCTTGGAATTGCAGGTCTTGCGCGGCTTCGATCTGGCGCGGCACCGCCCGGCAGTGTTGTTGGTGGAAGATCACCTGAAACAACTCGGCGTGCATCGTCATCTCGCCCGGCACGGCTATCGCGTGGTGAAACGAACGGGCGTTAACAACTGGTATGTTCCAAAACGGCAACCGTTCCACCTGTCCACCTGGACGGAACGGCTGAAGTTGTTTCAAAAAATGTACCTGGGGCTTCCCTTCCGGAAGATCCGGTTGTCGCGCCGGCGGTGCAAAGACCGCATTTCGTCTTTAGCCTGAATCCGCTCCCGTCGGTGTTGGCACCATCACGATCAAAGCAGCCCGGCAAATTCGGACCTGCTCGAAAACGCAAAGCGGGCGGAGAAAACCGTCATCGTGGATTCGGCGCGCGGTTCAAACTTGTTAGCCCCGCCGTTCGCGCTAGACTTTTTCCAATGGCTGCTCCCGACCCGGCACATTTTTTCCAGCGCACGCGCGACGCAAAGAAAGTCATGGTCCTCGACCTCGGTTTTTTGGGTGACACGGTTCATTTGCTGCCGGCGCTGTGGATGGTGCGGCAGGCTTATCCTCAGGCGGAATTGCACGTCGCCGTCGCCGCGCACATCACGTCGTTCATGGATTGCGTGCCATGGGTGGACCGCGTTTGGGGTTACATGCGCTATCCGCGTCATGCCACGTTGCGGGAAAACTTCCAGATGATTTCGCCGGCTGCGGCGCGAAAAATTCGACGTGCTCATCAATCTCAACGGCTCTGACCGTTCAAGCTGGCTGACGTTTCTTCAGCGGCGCGCGCGAACGGCTGGGCCGCGTGCCCGAACGACGGCGGCCCGCCATTCTGGCGGCGGATGTTCACCGCGCACATCGAATGTCCGCGCGCGCAAGAACCGGTTTATTTTCAAAAATGCCGTAGTCTGGCGAAGGCCGGGTTTCCCTTTCACGCAGCCGGAATTTCACGTCGAAATTCCCGCGGAAAATCTGCGCGCCGGCGGAAATTTCCGAAGCCGACGCCGGAACTTATTTTCATATCAGCCCGTTCACGACCGCCGATTACAAGGAACTGCCGCCGGCGCAGCTGGCGGAATTCATCGCGGCGCTCACCAAAAATTTTCCCGAAAAAAAACTGGTGTTGTCCTGCGCGTCCGACGGAACGCGAGCAAGGAAAAAATGGCGGAATTGCTCGCGTTGCTTCCGCAAAAACCGTGGCGCGTTTTCGCCGGGAATTTGAACCTCACGCAGATTGCCGCCGTCATCCGACACAGCGCACTGCATTTTTGCGGCGACACCGGCACGCTCCACCTCGCGGTGATGACGCAGACGCCGGTCGTCGCGTGGTTCTGGCCGAACCCCGGCTGGCGCGAATGGGTGCCGGCGGGTGCAAAAATATCGCGTTATCGTCGGCGCGAACGAACCCGGCGCTGTGCATCTTGGAAAAATTTCCACGGATGATCTGATTACGGCCGCGCAATCCGTTTTGAAATCTGCAGGAACTTGAAATAGAATCCGATAATTCGTGAATGCAAACGTAAATCCGGAGGCCGAAGAAAAAGAACTGGTCTGGAAATTTTTCGGCCAGAAGCGTGATGGCGTTTTTGTGGAAGTCGGCGCGAATGATCCCGTGGCGGGTTCACAGACCTGGCTGTTGGAGCGAAACGGATGGCGCGGTGTCCTGGTGGAACCCCAGGCCTCGCCTCTGCGAAAAATTACGGCCCGCACGCCCCCGCTCACAGGTTTTTCAGGTGGCTTGCAGTCGTCCCGGCAGTGAGGGGGAAGCGGATCTCATCCTCACCGAGCATGACGGTAACGCCACGCTGAAACCTCAGCGCGATTCGCATGGAATCAATTATGTCGGTGCCGAACGCGTGCGGATTACCACTTTGGATTCGGTGTTGCAGGCTGCCGGCGTTTCGCACATTGATTTCCTTTCCCTGGACGTGGAAGGACATGAGATTGAAGTCATGCGCGGCCTTGATTTTGCGAAATACAAACCCGACCTGATCCTGATCGAGGATGGCGTGCGCAACCTCACCAAACACAATTTTCTAAAAAGCTGCGGCTATAAACTGGTCAAACGCACAACGCTCAACAACTGGTACGTGCCGAAGGAACATCCGTTCAAAATGAGTTCGTGGCCTGAACGGTTGGAGCTGGTTCGGAAAATGTATCTGGCCCTGCCCTTCCGCAAGTTGCGGCTGCGGTTGCGCCGTCGCCGCGAACAACGCGCGCTTCACCAGCGGGGAAAAAATCGTTCACCTTAGCCATTTTAGGGAAGTGTCCTAATTTGTCTCCGGAGCGCGGGCTTCAGCCCACTTCAACGCATCAATGCAATGGACGCTGAAGCGGCATAAATGCCGCGCTCCTTAAATCAGGACACTACCCATTTTAGTGAGCCTTTGACTTGCCAAAGTTTCTGTGTCACGCTGGTCGTCCTTTCTATGCCGCAGTCATTTGTCGTGGATGCCGTTGTGGCCGCAGTTAAAGAGCTGCCAAATTTTCCCCGTTTGCGGGTATTGGATCTGAGTTGCGGCGAGGCGGAAATACTCAATCGTCTCAAATCACTGGGATGCGAGGTTCAGGGCACGCATTACCGGGCGGACGACTACATTGTGGAAAACCGGAAAGGACTTTCGAACCTGCCGATCCTTCCGGGGGTTGATCTTCACAAACCGCTTCCGTTTGCAGACGCGAGTTTTCAGGTGGTCATTCTCTCGGAAGTTTTGGAACACCTGGAATGGCATGGAACGGTGATTCGGGAGGCGGGGCGAATTTTGGAAAATGGCGGGTATTTGCTCTTCACCACCCCGAACATTTTCCGACTGCATTCGCGCCTCCAGTTTTTTTTTACCGGCAAGCACAAGTTAATCCGGCGGCGGCTCGGATGGGACCTCGGCTATGACGACCGATACGCATATCACATTACGCCGTTGGATTTCCCGCTGGCTCACGCGCTGCTGCATCAGGCGGGATTGCGCGTTCAGGAACTGCGCTCCACGCGGGTCAAGCCGATCAAGACCGCCGTTCTGGGAATGTTATATCCCTTGATTTGGCTGAGCTGCCGGATGACTTTGGACCGAAACCTGAACGGGCCGGGAGCATTTCTTGACGGAGAGCAGGACTTGAACCGTTGGCTGTTGCACCCCGCGCTCCTGTTCAGCGAACAATTGTTTGTGGTGGCCAAAAAACAAAACTTGGCATGAGCCGGCCCGTTTCAGTTTACATCATCGGTTATAACGAGGAAGCCAACTTGCGCGAGTTGCTGCCCACGGTCAAATGGGCGGACGAAATCCTTTACGTGGATTCTTTCAGCACGGATGGCACAGCCGCATTTTGTGTGGAACACGGTGTGCGGCACATCAATGTGCCATTTACCCGATTTGGAAAGATTCGCAATCAGGCGCTTGAACAGGTTTCGCACGATTGGGTCGTGAGCATTGACACGGATGAGCGCGCCACCCCCGAATTTGCCGCCGAGGTGCGGGAAACTCTTGTCCAACCCAAATACGACGCCTACTTTGTTCCGCGCCGAAACACGTTTCTGGGCAAACCGGTCAGGTTTGGCGGGATGTATCCCGACTACCGGCAACCGCAGGTTTTTGACCGGCGCAAATTCCACTACCGGGATGATTTGGTACACGAAGGGTTTGAATGCTCCGGCAGCATCGGTTACTTCAAAAACGCCATCTGGCAGCACCCCTGGCCCACACTGGCGGTGGCCGCCCGAAAAACCGACCGCTATACCGCCCTGATGGCCAGGAGAAAATTTGAAGCTGGCCAGCGAGCTTCATTATTGAAGCTCGTGGGTGCTCCCATGGTGGGCCTGTTCAGGAAATATATTGCGCAGCAGGGATTTCGTGACGGAATGCCCGGTCTTATCCTCGCCGGCCTTCATGCCTACTACACCTTCCTGAAATATGCCAATCTTTGGGAACTGCAGAACCAGCCGCCGCCAGAGCCGCCGGATCGCAAGCACCCGTCCTGACCTATGGGGGAGACCATCACACTGGCGCTCATCATCAATACTTTCAACCAGCCGGATTATCTGAGCCGGGTGCTCCGCGCCGTATCGCGCCAAAGCGTGTTGCCGGAAGAAGTCGTGCTCGCCGATGACGGCTCGGCCCATGAAACCAAAACCGTATTCGAGCAATGGCGGGCGGCCCAAAAATTTCGTTGTGAACATGCCTGGCAGGAACATAAGGGTTTTCGACGGGCACGTGTTTTGAACCGGGCGATTGCCCTGACGCACAGCGAGTATCTGGTTTTTCTCGACGGCGATACCATTCCGCATCCCCGCTTCATGGCGGACCACCGGGCGCTCGCCGGCGAATCGCGATTCGTTCAAGGCCATCGCGCGTTGATCGGGGAAAAAGCCGCCGCGTGGTTCGGCGAAAATAATTTTTCGGCTGACCGCCGCCGGGCCATTCTGCAAAACCAGATTTCGGGCCTGAAAAATTCCTTCCGCTGGCCGTTCGCCTTCCGCAAAATCAACCATCGCCTGCGCGGCATTCGCGGCTGCAATCTGGCCATCTGGCGTTCCGACCTTGTCCGCGTGAACGGTTACAACGAGGCGTTTGTCGGCTGGGGCCGCGAAGATACCGAACTGGCCGTCCGCCTGAAGAATTCCGGCGTGCGCCGGCTCGATGTGCGCGGTCGGGCATTATGCTACCATCTCTGGCACCCGCCCGTCAGCCGCGCCGAACTCGCCGGCAACGACGAAATACTGGCCAGGGCCATTTTGGAAGAACACACCCGCTGTGAACGGGGGTTGGATCAACACCGATGAATTCAAAGGAAAGCATCCTGCTTATCCGCCTCAAGTCCATCGGCGACGTGGCGTTCACGCTGCCCGCCGTCAATGCCGTCCGCGACAATTTTCCGGATGCGAAAATCACCTTTCTCACCTCAAAAGAAAATGCCCCGTTGCTGCGGGGTTTCCGGGAAGTGGCTGAAACCATCGCGCTGGACCGTACCCGGTTTCAAGGTGGAAATCCTAAAGTCATTTTGTCCGGGATGTTTTCCTTGTTGCGCCGGTTGCGCGAAGGAAAATTCTCCCTCACGATCGATTTCCAGGGCTACGGCGAGACGGAATGGTTGTCGTGGTGGAGCGGCGCGCCCGAACGCTGGGGCAGTGTTTATACCACCGGGCGCGGTTGGACTTACTCCCGGGGTGAACGCCGCAACGGCGGCATTCACCCGGCGTACTGGAATCTTTCGCTCTTGCAGCAATGCGGTCTGAGAATTGGCGGGATCAAAAACGAATTTGCCCTGCCGGAAGATGCGCTGGCCGCTGCCCGCAAATTTGTTTTTGAGCAAAACCTGGACATTTCCAAACCCATTCTGTTCCTCCAGCCGTTCTCCAGTTCACCGCAGAAAAACTGGCCATTGGAAAATTATCTTGCCGTCGCGCGCTACTGGCATTCGCGCGGCCTGCAAATTCTTTTCGGTGGCGGCCCGGCCGACCTGATGGCGCTGGAACCGGCCCGCACCGCCGGCTTTTGTGTTGCCGCCGGTCAAGCCTTGCTGGTTTCCCTGGGCCTGGCGAAATTATCCTCCTTCATGCTCGGCGGCGACACCGGGCTGGGGCATATGGCCGTAGCCAGCGGCCAGCGTGTGGTGATGGTCATGACGGGCAACCGGTTCGGGTTTTGCGTGCCGTTTCAGCACCCTGAATGGGCCGTCGTGCCGGCGCAGGGAACCAATATCACCACCATTCCCCTGGCCGGCGTGTTGGCCGCGACGACACAGGCGTTCAGCGAATCAGCCGGTAATGCCTCTTGCTGAATCGCAGGCCGAAGGTCTTTTCCAGCCATAGCAGTCGCCGGTGTTTTTTTTCACGTGAAGTCCGCCGGTGATTCGGGTCGGACTGAAAGATTCCTTCCGCTTTCGGCAACCAATCCTGAACCACTCGGGGATGCGAGCCGGTGAATAATTTCAGCGCGGCCGGATCAATGTGCGTGTAATCCACAATGGCGGCCGGCTCGTCTTCCCAGTATTTGTGGACGGTGGCAGCCTTTAGATTCATTTGTGACTCGCTGCGCACCCAGCCGTAATGATAAATCGTCGCCCCCGTGTGTGCCGCGCGCGGGTGGCGTGACCGCTGGTGACTGACCACAATGTTGAAAAACAAGGACTCGCTGGACCACGCCGGAATGGTGTTGCGGATGATGCGGACTTCGCTGCGATACCAGCCCGGCGACCAGGCGATGGTGTTGGCGTTGCCGTAAAAATGCAGAAAATCAAAGGCGAGCGCCTCGACGCGGTCGTCGTCCAGATATTTCTCCATCGCCGCGCGAATCTTCGGCTGGTCGGTCTCGTGTAAAACCTCGTCGGCCTCGAGGTAAAACGCCCAGTCGCCCGTGCAATTGAACAAGGCAATGGATTTTTGCTGGCCATAAACAAAACCCTTTACGCTGTAGCCGGGCCGGAGACGTTCGTTCCATTGCGTCGGAACAATGCGGATTTTGGAATCGCCGATTTCATGCAACATTCGTTCCGTGTCGTCCTCGCACGGACCAAGGGCGATGACAAATTCGTCCACCATCGGCAGGATTGAGCGAATGGACGCGACAAACGGATAGCCGAGCTTTTGCCCGTTGCGCAGAAAGGTGAACCCGCTGACTTTCATTTTGATTTACGATTTACCATTTACCGGCAAACCGAAAAGATACATGCATCCGCCGACAACCTCAACCTTCCCCCATGACCACCGGGAGCGCCGGCATCCTGCCGGCTTGTCGCACCACGCTGGATCAGGAAAATCGCCGGCAGGATGCCAGCGCCCCCGGGTTAATCGCCGAATAGTTTCTTCATTTTCTCTCTCGCGGCGGTTTCCCGCAGGTTGCCGCTGGATTTCGACGTCCATTCGCGCAGGGCAAATTCAAAGTATTCGCAGAAGTTGCCGACGTGTTTCTCCAATACCGGCTCGGCCCGGCGTTCGCGGCATTGATGGGCCGCGCGCGGGTCGTAATGCGCGCAGTTCAGGCAGACGCGCAGGTCGGCCCGGCATTTCATGCAGATTTCACCGCTCCCCGGCTGGCCATTCAACGTCCACGGCTCGCCGCAATTGTGGCAATGATGCGTCATTTACGATTTAAAATTGATGATTTATAATTGCCTCACCACCGATGATGCCGTTCCAATCATCAATCGCAAATCATAAATCATAAATTGAAGAAGACCCTTGCCGCTTTCTTCTGGCTTTTGGTGGCGCTGCTCGGCGCGGCGGCTTACGCGACCATCGCCCTGCGCCGGGGCGAGCCGATCAACTCCGGCTATCTGGTCGTTGCGGCCGTTTGCACCTACGCCATCGGCTACCGGTTTTACTCGAAATGGATCGCCGCGCGCGTGCTCGCACTCAATGACCACCGTGCCACTCCCTGCGTGGTTCACGATGACGGCCGGGACTTTGTGAAAACCAACAAGTTCATCGTTTTCGGCCATCATTTCGCGGCGATTGCCGGACCCGGACCGCTCGTCGGACCGGTGCTCGCGGCACAATTCGGTTACCTGCCCGGTACGCTGTGGATTTTGATCGGCGTCGTCCTCGGTGGTGCGGTGCAGGATTTCGTCATTTTGTTTTGTTCGATACGACGTGACGGCAAATCGCTCGCGCAGATGGTCAAAGAGGAATTGAATTCGCCCGCGGGCCTTATCGCGCTGCTGGCCGTGCTGGCAATTCTGGTGATTTTACTTGCCGTCCTGGCGCTGGTGGTCGTGAAGGCGCTGGCCGAAAGTCCCTGGGGCGTGTTTACCGTGGGCGCAACCATTCCCATCGCGTTGACGATGGGTTGTTATATGCGTTTTGTACGCGTCGGCAAGGTTTTGGAAGCATCGGCCTTTGGCATCACGCTCTTGTTGCTGGCGGTCTGGGGTGGCAAGCTGGTTTATCAAAGCCATACGGGGTCGCAGCTTTTCAGCCTGCACGGCATCACGCTGGCGTGGATCATCATCGGTTATGGCGTCATCTCCAGCAGCCTGCCGGTCTGGTTGTTGCTCGCGCCGCGCGATTATTTGAGCACGTTTATGAAGCTTGGCACGATTGTCGCGCTGGCGTTCGGCATTTTGCTCGTGCTGCCGGTCCTGCAACTGCCCGCGCTCACGCGGTTCACCGACGGTTCCGGTTTGGTTGTCGCCGGAAAAGTGTTCCCGTTTTGCTTCATCACCATCGCCTGCGGCGCGGTCTCCGGTTTTCACGCGCTCATCGCCAGCGGCACGACGCCAAAAATGATTACGCGCGAGAACTACGCGCGGCACATCGGCTACGGCGCGATGTGTTGTGAATCCTTCGTGGCCATTATGGCGCTCATTGCCGCTTGCGCGCTCGACCCCGGTGTCTATTTCAGCATGAACGTCAAAGGTGAACCCGCCGCCACCGTGGCCCAGGTCACTGCGCTCGGTTTTCCGGTGACGACCGATCAAATGCATTCCCTGGCGAACCAGCTTGGCGAAAAGACTCTGTTTGGCCGCACGGGCGGGGCGGCGACGCTGGCGGTCGGCATGGCGCATATTTTTTCCAAGGCCGTCAACGGCCGCGGGCTCGACCTCTGGTATCACTTCGCCATCATGTTCGAGGCGTTGTTCATTCTAACGACGGTCGACGCCGGCACGCGCGTGGGGCGTTACCTGATTCAAAGCGTCCTCGGCCGTGCCTGGAAACCATTGGGCGACCCGAAAAAATTCTTCGCCACGCCGGTGGCCGCTACGCTGATGGTCGGCGCGTGGGGCTATTTTTTGATTCAAGGCGTGCGCGATCCGCTGGGCGGCATTAACTCGCTCTGGCCGTTGTTCGGTATTGCCAACCAGATGCTCGCCGCCATCGCGTTGTGTTTGGGAACGACGATTATTTTGAAAATGCAATTGCAACCGGAGGGCGGAGTTACACGACGCCCTGACAATTTGGGACTCGCGGAACTCGCCCCTCCGAAACGAAAGCCAGCACTTGCGCTTATCACCTTGATACCGTTGGTCTGGCTGGTGGCGGTGACATTCACGGCCGGTGTGCAGAAAATCTGGCATCCGGATCCGCGCATCGGGTTTTTGGCACAGGCAAAATTGCTCGAGGAACAGGAATTTGATCTCCAGCGCGCGCACACAAAAGCCAATCTCGAATTGATGGTGCTGGGAGCTAAAAATTATTCAAAACCTCGCGATGCGGAGTTTTTAGCCAAACTTGAAGCACAGAGAAAAACTGTTGAAGAAACGTTGGAACCGATTGCCGCCAATAGAGCGCAGCGTTTCAACAACCGGCTCGACGCCGCCGTGGCTGGAACCTTCCTGGTGCTGGTCACGGCCATCATTGTCCTGAGCGTGCGCGAGTGGATTTTGCTGTTGTCCCGGCGCAAAGCGGCGGTGTTGCACGAAACCGAACCGGTTTGGCTGCCGGAGTATGCCGTAAAAGAAGCCGGGCCCAATTTTCGGACCGCTGCCGGGGCGGCGGTCATCGCGCTCGGCCTGGCGAAAGAATTGTCCGGCGAATCGCATTTCGAGCGCGCGCAACAAACGTGTGGAGGGCATTGCTTCGTCAATGCCCTGACTGAAATAAAATCCAATGAACCGGCGCCATTGGCGGAGTCAGGGAAGCGACAAAGCGTTTCCCTCAAAAAAATTTATGTCGCCGTCACCGAAGAAAGATTCAATGGCGTCCGGCGATGCTGCTGAAGGTTTTGAATTTTTAATTTTGAGTTTTTAGTTGGAATTCGCCTCTGGTAATTCAAAACTAAAAATTTAAAATCAAAAACTAATGAAGCTCGGTTTGTTTGGCGGTTCGTTTGACCCGGTCCACCTCGGCCATCTGCTGGTCGCGCAAGCGGCCGTCGAGGAACTGGGCCTGGATCGGCTGTTTTTCCTCCCGGCGGCGCAATCGCCGTTCAAGCCGGAAAACCAGCCCGCGCCTGCCCCTGCCCGGCTGCAACTGCTCCGGCTCGCACTGGCCGGGAGGACGAATTGTGAGATTGACGACCAGGAAATCCGGCGCGGCGGCGTTTCGTACACGATTGAAACGTTGCGCGACTATGCGAAACGGTTCCCGCACGCCGAATTGTTTTACCTCATCGGCGCCGACAACGCCGCCAAACTCAATGAATGGCGCGAGGCCGACAAATTGGCGAAGCTTGCGGAATTTGTGGCAATTCCAAGGCCTGTTTGGAGTTCGGGCTTTAGCCGGCCGGAACCGCCTGAAGGCGGAACTCCAAACTTTCCGCCGCCGTTTCGCGGGCGGACGCTGAAAGGTTTTCCGTTGGCGGTTTCATCGTCAGAAATCCGGGCGCGGGTAAAGGCCGGGCTGCCCGTCGAGCCGCTGGTGCCGCCGCCGGTCGCCGAGGCTATCCGCGCGGCGAAACTTTACCTTTGAACAAATTTGCGATTTACGATATACGATTTACGCGCCAAGCTGGTGGCGGTTCGTCAATCGTCAATCGTAAATCGTAAATCGTAAATCATAAATTCACAAATGGATTCCCGAAAACTGGCTTTGCTTTGCCGCGAGTTCGCGGACAATAAAAAGGCGGAGAACCTCGTCATCCTCGACGTGCGCAAAATATCGTCGGTGACGGATTTTTTTGTGATTGCGTCCGGCACGAGCGAACCGCATCTGCGCGCCATCGTGGAGGAAATCACCGATCAACTGCGCCAGGAGCACAGTGTGCGTCCGCGCGCGGTGGACGGCACGGTGCATGGCGCGTGGGTGGTGCTGGATTTCTTCGACGTGATTGTCCACATTATGCGGCAGGACGTGCGGGAACACTACGATCTGGAGGGCCTCTGGGGCGACGCCGGGCAAGTGAAGCCAAGGAAAACAAGAACGTTGAAGCGATGAGGCCGAAGGCCAAAGTCATCGTACCGGAACACAAACGGGGTGGAGATTTAATGTGGCTGCAAGTGCAAAAGTGATGGGCAATTCGTAGTGATTGCCAAGCAAAATCCGCTTGAATCGTTGCCTCCTGAAGCAATAGATACAACATTGCTCAAACCAATTGGAACATTTGCAATGTGATAGCGTCCAAAATTTCCCCAAGTGACAATTGTGCCGTCACGCTTGAGCGCCATACTATGCGAGATATTGTATTCATGTCGGCCAGCAGAAGTTATAGCCAGGACATTGCTTAACACTGTGCCGCAAATGGTAACAATCCCACTCGAAGTCTGTTCCGTTGGAATGCCTGTGGCTTGCCCATAGTGATTTTCTCCCCAACCAAAAACAGTGCCATCATTTTTGAGTGCCAAATAATTTCCCGCGCCAACTGCAATCGCAACTACATTGCTCACATTGGGAGAACTAGGCTTTCCAGCAAAACCATCCCACTGAATTACAGTGCCATCTTTCTTTAGAGCCAAACTATCTAATCCGGGATAACCATCTCCCGCAGGAGCAACAGCAACTATATTACTCAAAGTGCCGCCACTCGGTAAACGTGCCCACGCCACTGGGGAATCAACACCTTCAGGAATACTGAAATCCAATCCTACCGCCACGCCATTACTCTTGATTCCCAAGCCAACACCAAACCCACCAGCAATAGTTTTCAAGTCGCCAAATCCTTTTGGAAAAATTTGAGGTGGATAAACGGGTTGACCTCCCCAACGAACGACTGTTCCGTTATTTTTAAGTGCCAAGCTATCGTAATAACCAGCGGAAATTGCTACCACATTGCTTAAAATGATTCCTTCGATAGTGACTTGACCATTTGTAGGACTTTCCGATGGAACGCCGGTGGCTTGGCCATATTTATTTAATCCCCAGCCGACAACTGTTCCATCACTTTTCAACGCCAGCGCGTGTCCGTTACCGCCTGAAACTGCGATGGCATTTGTCAGAATTTTCCCTTCGATAGTTACTACACCAATCGAAAAAGGTGAAGAAGTCTCGTAATATGTCCACATACTCATCGACCCTTCTCTCGGAATATATGTTTCCGTTGAGTTCGTTTGAAAAAATATCACGTTAGTGGAAGATATCTGAATTGCGCCTTTGATCTGGCCAACTTCACCATTGCCGTTAAATCCCCAACCGATAACCACACCAGCGGGCGGGGCAGCGTAAAGAATTGAGCAAAAGGAAATGAGCGATGTTAAGACGAGAAATATTCTAAACACTTTCATTTTCCGTCTAACACTTTCTGCTCATCGGGATCAGCTGTCGAGTTTGATTTAATCCCTGAAATTCACAAACTGGACGGCCACGGGAAATTCCTTCGCGCGCACGGTGGCGATGACGGCCTGCAATTCGTCCCGGCTTTTGCCGGTCACCCGCACGGCGTCGCCCTGAATCTGCGTCGTCACCTTGAACTTGCCGTCGCGGATGAATCCGGTGATCTGCTTGGCGACGGTCGTTTCAATTCCCTGCTTGATTTTGATGACCTGCCGCGCATGGCCGAGCGGCGAGATGTCCGGTTCGCACTGCTCCACGCTTTTCAAGCTGATGCTGCGTTTGGCGAGTTTGCCGATGACCATTTCGTTGAGCGTGCGGACCTTGAAATTGTCCTCGGCGGAAAGTTTGATTTCGTTTTTCTCCAAAACAATTTCCGCCTTGCTGTCCTTGAAGTCGAACCGATTGGCCAATTCCTTTTTGGCCTGGTTCACCGCGTTTTCAATTTCCATCGAGTTGACCTGCGAAACAATGTCGAATGAAGGCATGCCGGAAGCGTAGAAAAGTCTGCGCCGGTAAGCAAAAGAATTGACTCGGAAGCCTGAAAATCAGGCGTCTTGCGGATTTTTTTGCGGCATCTCGCTGGATGCCTTCACCATGTCGTCGAGGAGCTTTCTGAAATCCTCCAGACCGGTCGCGGGCACAATGATGGTGTCGCGGCGGCCGCCGACGTCTTCGGTGATGCGGAGGAAGCGGCCACGTGGATTTTCCTTGAGCGTGAAGAGGAAGGTCTTGCGCTCAATCTGAACCTTGTCGGATTTCAGAGTGTCCTCGTTGACCGGCGGCCTGGGTTGCCCATAAGGACGCCGCCCAAATGGCGATGGCCGTTCGTTTGAGATCATATTTCCCGCTGAAGGCGCCCGCGCTGGCGTTCCATCCAGCTAACAGGAAATTTCGACCGTTATGGCGGTTTGTCAACAGGGAAAATCTACAAAATATTGGCCGCCCGCTCGGCCAATTCGGAGCGTTCGCCCTTCTGCAATTCGATGTGCGCCGCAATGGCTTCGGCGCGGAACCGGCTGACAACGTAGTTGAAGCCGTTCGACGACGAGTCAACATACGGATTATCAATCTGATACGGGTCGCCGGTGAACACAATTTTCGTGCCGCTGCCGACGCGGGTGATGATGGTCTTGGCCTCGAGCGGCGTGAGGTTTTGCGCCTCGTCAATAATCATGAACTGGTTGGCAATGCTGCGTCCGCGAATGTAACTCAGGGCCTCGACGACGATGCTGCCGGAACGCATCAGGTCGGTGCTGCGGCGATGGTCGTGGCCCATGTTGAGGTCGCTCAACATTTCGAGCGCGTCGTGAATCGGCTGCATCCACGGCGCGAGTTTTTCCTCCAGCGAACCGGGCAGAAAGCCGAGCTCCTTGCCCATAGAAATGGTCGGGCGCGCGACGACGAGCCGGCGGAATTCGCGGTCGTTCACCGTGCGTTTCAAACCGGCGGCCATGGCGAGCAGCGTCTTGCCAGTGCCGGCCTTGCCCATGAGCGTGACGAGTTTCACCCGGTCGTCGAGCAGCGCGTCGAAGGCATAATGCTGTTCGCGGTTGCGCGGTTTGATGCCCCAGACGCCTTCACGCGAGTCAATAATGGGAACGAGCTTCGTGCCGGTCGGGTCCACCTTGGTGAGCGCGGTCTTTTTGGAATTGGTCTCGTCAGTGAGCGTGCAGTATTCGTTGGGGAAATAGGTTTTGCCGGCGGGAAGTTCGAGTTCACCCTTGGCGCGAAACGCGGCCACCTTGTCCGTGCCGACAGCCATCTCCATCATGCCGGTGTAGAGGTCGGTGATGAACACCCGGTCGGTCTCGTAATCCTCGGCCTGCAAACCCAGCGCATCGGCCTTGATGCGGAGGTTGATGTCCTTGCTGACGAGGATGGTCGCGTTTTTCGGCTGCGCCTTCTGAATGGACGCCGCGAGCGAAAGAATCCGGTTGTCCACGGTGTTGCCGTGGAAATGGGCTTCGCCGTTGATATGACCATTTTTTTGGAAAACGATCTTCAGTTTGCCGCCGTTGGGCAGCTTCACGCCTTCGCTCAAACTGCCGTCGCCGCGAAAACCATCCAGCATCCGCGACACCATGCGCGCGTTCTGGCCCAACTCGGACGATTCGCGTTTAAACCGGTCAATTTCCTCGATGACTTCGATGGGGATTAGAACGGCGTTTTCCTCGAAACTGAGCAGCGAATTGGGATCGTGCAGGAGAACGTTGGTGTCAATGATGTAATTCTTCACTCAGGACAAAAAATAAATCTTAAACGGTTAAAAACAAGCTGCCTTGTGCAAAAAGGATGTGAATTTTTCCATGTTACTTCTTCAACCGGGCCAGCCGGCGATGCCAGTCCTTGATTTGGCCATGCGCGGCGGGCAGTTCGTAATGGCCGGAGTACAGGAAGTTTTCGAGCATCCCGAACAAGTCAAAGTCCACAAACCGCGGCTGTTCGCCGAGCAAAAACGAATTGTGGGTCAGCATCTCCTCAAACGGAATCAGCGCCATTTCCAGCTTTTTCAGCCAGTCCTTTTGCTGCGCGCGCCACTGGTCAACACAGCCGCGGCCAAACTTGCGTTCCTTATGGCGCAGCCAATGAACCTGCGCGGCCTTCGGCACATGGTCCTTCCAGTAAATGTCGTTCAACCGGAACGTCGCGCCTTCAACCTCATTTTCGATGCAGCGCCAGAGGATGGATTGGACGCCCTCGAGTTCGGGCGGAAAAAGGCCAAGACCCAGTTCTTCATCAAGATATTTGGCGATGACCTGCGTATCGTCGCTGAGTTCAAAGACCACATTTTTGCCGTCCTTGATGATCGGCACGCCATAGTAGCGTTCCTTGGTGAGCTTCCAGACCAGCGAACGGTCCGTGCTGGGAATGTTGGTGATTTTAAAAGGGGCGCCGGAAAATTCCAGAATGCGGCGTTGCACAATGCAGAACGGACTCCACGGAAACTGAATCAGTTCAATCATGCTTCACCTAATTCTGGAGCGACTTTAGGGCCGGTGTCCGAGGTTGACAAGTGCGAATTCACGGCCACGGTTAAATGAGTAATTGGTTAAATGGGTTAAATAAATCGGATCAACGGCCACCCCACTCAACTCATTTAACCAACCACTCATTTAACGATTCACCACTATTCCCCTGAATCACCGCTTTACACTTTTACCGCGCGGGACTAAAGTCGCGCTATGGCATCTGATTATGACGCAACGGAGTTTGTGGACACCGATTTTCAGGCGCACAAAACACCCGGGCTGTCCGCCAGCGACCCGCTTCGCCCGCCCACGCGCGACGAAGTGGACCGCAAAGTAGTCGAGGCCCAGCAAAAGCTCGCCGAATTGAAGCGCGCGCAGGAGGATTTGGAGCGCGAACGCGCCTCCCTGGAGGAATTGCGCCGCCGCCAGACGGAATTCCAGACCGGCCGGCAGGAGATGATCCATAGTTTGACGCGCGGACTGGGTTTGCTGGAGGAAGCCGAGTTCAACACCCGCCGCGACGCCGAGCAAATGGTCAAGACCATCGGCGATTTCCGCGACGCGCTCACCAAAATCCAAGCCATCCACGACGAGGTGTGGACCAAGGAAAATTTCAACATCGAACTCACCCGCGCGCTGACCACCATTGAAAACGCGCGCATGGAATGGAACGCCGCGCGGCTGAAAGTGTCGATCCTGTCCGGTCCGGCGCCGGAGAAGCCGCAAACTGAAAATGCGCCGGCGCCCGTCACATCGCTGCTCGCCGATGCCAGTTTCGGCCAGTTGTGCAAATTCGGCCTGGCGATGACCTGGCCGCTGATATTGGTGATTCTGGGAGCCATCGGCGTGTTGGTGGCGATCTGGATGACGTCGCTGGTGCCCGTGCACCACTAAAATCCGTCGTATGGCGTCCGCGAAGAAAAAGGCAAGTAAGGCAGATCCGATTTCCGAGCGCGCCCGCGCGTTGAACGACCAGATTGCTTCGCTCGAAGCTGAAATCAAGCGGCTCGACTCCCAGTTGCAGCACACGCCCGTACCCCGTTTGCGTTCCACCGCCGTGCCGCACGGCGCGACCGTTGCCCGCGCCTCCGAACCGCCGGTTCCCGCTCATCTCGCACATGAACCGGTTTTTGAAGAAGTCAAACCGGTGCGACCCGCCGACGAAACCGCGACGCCAGACCAGTTCAACGAATTCGGCGTGCGCAAATATGATTTACCCGGACTCTTTGGCCGTCTGCGCCAACACTTCCGCCGCCCGACCACCTCCAATCCCCGGCTCGTCACTTATCTCGCCGCCGGTGGCGTCCAGGGGCTGCGCCCATTGCGCTACGAAAAGCGCGTCGCCCGCAACCGGTTCATCGTGCTGGTGGCCGTGTTGTTTGTGATTCTGCTTGGCGTCATTTCCCTTTTCGTTCACAACCGTTGAACCGCAAAATTGCCTTTCAGTGAAGAATCAATTTGTCGAACTGCCCATTTCCACGCGCGACGGCCAATTCACCGCGCGCTATTCCGGGAAGGGCCTGGCGGAAATGGAATTCCCGTCCAATGATTGTAGGAGACGAGGTAACGAGGCTCAAACATCTTCCGCTTCCAACGGATCAGTCAGAGACTCCTCACGTCGTCTCCTGCAAAACAAAATGCGCGATTGGCATCGGGCCACGGAAGCCGCGCTGAAAAATATCCTTGCCGGACGCGCCGCCAAAAACCTGCCGCCGCTCGATCTGTCCGGCGGCACGGAGTTCCAGCAGGCCGTCTGGCGCGAACTTCGGAAAATCTCCTTCGGCCGAACAAAAAGCTACGGCGAAATCGCGCAGGCGATTGGCAAAGCCCGGGCCGTCCGCGCCGTCGGCGGCGCGTGCGGGGCGAATCCGATTCCGGTTTTGGTCCCCTGCCATCGCGTGCTGGCGGCACAGGGAAAAATCGGCGGCTTTGGCGGAGGACTGGATTGGAAACGCCGTTTGCTCGCGCGCGAAGGCATCAGTTTGTAGCAATCAGCGAGATTACGGCCACGAAAGCTTGTTCGTGCCAGTTTCGGGAATTTCTGCCTTCTGACCTCCGGCTTCCGGTTTGAGCCGCAGCGCATCCGCCACCGCCTGGGCGAGCTTCTGGCGGAAGTCAGCATTCTCAATCTGTCTTGCGTCGCTTGGATTTGACAGGAAACCCGCCTCGATCAGCACGGCCGGACGGTGTTGTCCATGCAGCACGCCGATAAAGCGCGCCCGGCAGACACCACGGTCCTCCAACCCGGTTTCACGCAGCAATGCGCCCTGCAACCGAACGGCGAGCTGTAGATTTGGGGAGTCGAAGGCGTTATTGGGAAAATTTTCAGACCAGTAGTCGCCGTAACCCCGCGTCAACGTCGAAGGCATTCCCGTGGGGGTAAGACAATAAGTTTCAATCCCCGCCGGGATTTTGTCCGGCGCGAGCGAATTGAAGTGGAGGCTGATGAATAAATCCGCGTGGTGCGCCCCGGCAAACGCGACGCGGTTGGACAGCGATTCGTCCACGTCATTGGTGCGCGTGAGAAAGACCTGCCAGCCTTCCTGCGCGAGCAACGGCGCAAGGCGCCTGGCCCAGTCGAGGGTGAATTCTTTCTCAAACCGGCCGTCCAAAATACTGTGCGTGCCAACATTGGCCCCGCCATGGCCGGGATCGATGACAATGACCGGATTGGCCGGTGGCAGCGCCAAAGGCGGGCCGCAGAGCAGCGGTTCCAGGTTTTTCTGGAGGTCGGGTCCGTACAAGAAGATCTGGCCGTCAATGATTTGCGGCCCAAACCCGAGGTGGATTTCAATTCCGTTCCAGGCCGCTTCCCGGCTGCCGATGGCCAGAACCATCACGCCGTTGGAAGAACCAACCGCATACGTGGTGACCGGCAAATTTGACAGCAGGTGCGGCTTGCTGACGCCGTGTTGCGCCGTCCAATTGTCCAGGGAAACCCAGGTCGTCAGGGGCCTGACCGGCGCCTGCCTGGGGGCCACCGGCGGCTGCCATTCTTCCGCCGGGGCGACTGGCGCATTCGACGGGACGACCGGCGCCATCAGCTTGACCGGCTGTGACCCGAACGGATTGCGAGCGACGTTGGTATTGACCCAGTTCAACGGCAATGGTTTGCCGTCGGCGGACGGCCGGGCCGCGCCAATGGCACAAAAAAACGCCATGGCCAAAATGATTCCGGCAAACTTGAACACACTGCTATTGTGCGGAATGGGAAAGCGGACTCAAGTTGTTTCCTCATTTACGATTTGCGATTTACGATTTACGATTTTGTCTGTTGAAGATTCTCGTCGCCATCACCGGGGCCAGCGGCGCGCTTTACGCGCAGCGCCTGCTCGATAATCTGGATGCGCGCGCGCACGAAATCCATGTCGTGCTCAGCAATTACGCGCAGCAGGTGATCGCGGAGGAATTGCCGGACGGATTGAAACTTCACGCCGGGACGAAGCTGCACAATGTGAAAAGCATGAACGCACCGTTCGCCAGCGGTTCGAACCCTCCCGACGCCATGGTCGTCATCCCCTGCACCATGGGCACGATGGGCCGCATCGCCCACGGTTACAGCGAGGACGTCCTGCTCCGGGCCGCTGATGTCGTGCTGAAGGAAAAGAAAAAATTGATTCTCGTTCCGCGCGAAACGCCATTGAGCCTGGTTCATGTTCGAAACATGGAACTGCTGCTGCAGGCCGGCGCGACCATACTGCCGGCGAATCCGGGTTTTTACTCGAATCCGAAAACGGTTCAGGAGGTCGTGGACACCGTGGTCGCGCGGGTACTGGATCATCTGGGCCTGCCGCAAAAGCTTGTCCCGCGCTGGTCGGAAGAGAAGGAATAAAATGGCAAAACATCGAACATCGAACATCGAACATCGAACGCCGAATGATGCGGCGGGTGCTTGGACGCTTCATGATGGAGAAGCCGGTGGGAGAAAGTTCGATTTAGAAGAACGCTTGCTGGAGTTTGCCTCGGCGGTGATTGATTTGTCGGAACAACTTCCAAACTCGCGCTCTGGAAATCACATTGCCGGACAAATTTTGCGCTCAGGCACCTCTCCTTTCCCCAACCACGGCGAGGCGGAATCCGCCGAGTCGCGCGATGATTTCATCCACAAGCTGAAGATTTGCCTGAAGGAACTTCGTGAAACACGCCGCTGGGCGCGGTTAATTCAGCGTAAGAGTTGGGCAAAGAACGAACCGACATTATTGTTTGTTTTGAATGAGTCGGACGAGTTGATCCGTATTTTCATGTCCAGCATCCGGACCGCACAACAAAATGCTTTGGCGCAAAAGCGCAAACCTGAAACCGCCGTTCAGCATCCTTCCGGCAACGCCGGCTGACCGTTCGATGTTCGGCGTTCAATGTTCATTGTTCGATGTTTTCTTTAATTAACAAATGGGGTTCGTTCGTCCGCTTCCCGCATACCGTTTTTGCGCTGCCGTTTGCGCTGGCGGCCATGGTGGTGGCCGCCCGCGATCACCATGGCTGGCCGGGCTGGGAGAAATTTCTGCTGATTCTCGCCGCGATGGTTTGCGCCCGGACTTGCGCCATGGCGTTCAACCGCATCGTGGACCGCAAGTTTGACGCGCTCAATCCGCGCACCGCCGGCCGCCATTTGCCCACCGGACAAATTTCCCTGGCCAGCGCCATCGCCCTCTGTCTGTTGAGCGCCGCCGGGCTGGTCGTGGCCAGTTATTTTCTGAATCCGCTGTGCTTTTACTTGTCGCCGGTCGCGCTGGTGGTGGTTTGTTTTTATTCGCTGACCAAGCGGTTCACGGATTACACGCACGTTTTTCTCGGGCTTGCGCTGGCGCTGGCGCCGATTGGCGCGTGGCTGGCAGTGAAGGGCGGCAACATTTCAATATTGGAAGTTCTGCAAATGCTTTCGCTGGCGCTGGCGGTTGTGTTGTGGCTGGTCGGCTTCGACATCATCTACGCGTTGCAGGATTACGAGTTCGACAAGTCCCATGGCCTGCATTCGCTGGTCGTGGCGTGGGGGCCGAAGAACGCACTGGCCGCGGCATTTCTTGCGCACATGCTCATGTGCGGCCTGCTGCTCGCATTCGGATTGCTGTGCCAGTTCCGCATCGCCTATCTCATCGGCTGGTTCATCATCGTCGGCTGTCTGGTGCTGGAACACTGGATTGCCCGCCGCCGCAGTTTGAACTGGATCAACCTCGCGTTCTTCCGGTTGAACGCGCTCGTCAGCGCGGTTTTTTTGATTGTGACTGTGGCGGAAGTGATTTTTCAGGACGGGTTCAAGCTGCGCTGAAACGATCAACCGTCGAAGCCACAAGTGAACGCGAATGGGAGGGCGAGCGTTGCGCTCCGTCGTCCTATCGCCAATTCCGATGTGAGCGCGCCGCCGGTTTCCGCCGGTGTTTCGAGTCTGATTCACGGCCTTTTGCAAAATGTCCCGTTCCAGCTCCCCCATCCCGAGCCAGCCGGAAATCCACCTGTTTCTTGAAACTGTCCACCTTGTCCACCTGCACCTCGCACCTTGTCGCCCAGACGGATCATCCGGCGGGTGCGCCGGCCAACCAGATGATTGCGCGCCGCGTCAAACACGTAAAAATCGTCTTCGAGACTCGATAGATGCACCAGCCCGCTCATCGCCAGCCCCGGCACTTCCACAAAGAAACCAAAGTTGCGCACGTCCGTGACCAGCGCCGGATACGGCGTCGGCCTCGTTGACTTGAGCTGCGCCTTCAGGAACGCATATAGCTTCACATCCTTGCTGTCCCGCTCGGCGTCGGCGGAATTGCGTTCGGTGTCGGAAATATGTTCCGCGGTCTCCTTGAGCGAATGCGTCAGTCCATGGCTTTTCTGGAATAACGCGCGATGCACCACCAGGTCGGCATAGCGCCGGATCGGCGACGTGAAATGCGTGTATTTGGCCTTGGCCAGCCCGTAATGACCGAGCGGCTCGACCGCGTAACGGGCGCGCATCAGCGACCGGAGAAAGCCGATCTTGAGCGCCGCGCCGATGGGAATCGTGCCGAGCTTTTGCAGCAGCTTCTGGACTTCCGACCGCTTCGTCAGATTCGCGCAAGGCACATGATGGCTGAGCAATTCCTCGCGATATTCCTGCAATCGCCGTTCGTCCGGTTCCTCGTGCACCCGGTAAATCGCCGGCACATTCCGGGCCATCAACCGGCCCGCCACCGCCTCGTTGGCCAGCAGCATGAATTCCTCGATCAACTGGTGGGAAACATCATTCTCCACCTTTTCGATGCGCGCCACGCGGCCGCGTTCATCCAGCCGGATTTTCATTTCCGGAAAATCCAGGTCCAGCGAACCGGCTTTGAATCGCGAGCGCCGGATCCTTTGCGCCAGCCCGTTCGCGTCATGCAACATTCGCTCAATCCGGTCGTTTGGTTTCCCTTGCAAAATCGCCAGCACTTCCCGGTAGGTGAACCGGCGCTGCGAATGAATGACTGCCGGATAAAATTCCGCTTTCAGCACCCGGCCCTCATCCGACACCAGAAACTCCACGCATTTGGTCAGGCGATCCACGTCCGGTTTCAACGAGCACAACTCGTTGCTCAACGCCTCCGGCAGCATCGGGATCACCCGGTCCACCAGATAGGTTGAATTGCCCCGCCGCCGCGCTTCGTCGTCCAGGGCCGTGCCCGGTTTCACATAATGCGACACGTCCGCGATGTGCACCCACAGCTTCCATTGTCCCGGCGAAACCCGCTGCAGACAAATCGCATCGTCAAAATCCTTCGCGTCATCCGGATCAATCGTTACGACCTGCTGCCGCCGGCAATCTTCGCGCCCGGCCAGTTCCGGCGGCGAAATGCTCGTCCCGATGGCCCGCGCCTCGTGCAACACCTCCTTCGGAAAATGCAGCGGCAGGTTGTATTGGCGCAGCACCGACAACATGTCCACGCCTTCCTCATCCGGCGAGCCGAGCACCTCGATGATTTCGCCTTCCGGGTTGGTATGCCGCGATTTCCATTCGTGCAACTCCACCACAACTTTGTCGCCAACGTTCGCGGGCCGGCCGACGTCACGCGGCGGCGGCACATAAATGTCGTGCGGCATGCGCGGGTCATCGGGAATCACGTAAAGAAACTCGCGGCCCCGCTGCAACGTGCCGACGATTTGGGTCCGGTTCCGTTCCAGGATGCGAATCACCACGCCCGTCTCCTGTGCAAGCTGGTCGGAGCGCAAGCCTTTCGCCCGGACATCGCGCCGCACGAGCACGCGATCCTCGTGGAGCGCGGTGGAGGTCGCCCCTTCTGGAATCATGATCTCCTTCAACTCCGGATCGTCCGGCTGCAAAAAGCCTTTTCCCTGGCGATTGATGCGAATCCGGCCCGGGATGAGGTCCGCCTCACGCGACTGGATGTAACGATTCCCCTTCGTGCGGGCGATGCGGCCGGACTGTTCCAGCCGGCGCAACACTGCCTGCAATTCCTGCTGGCGATGGGGCGCCAACCGGAGCTGCCGGAGCAATTCCGGCACATTGGCCGGCGCATAATCCCGCCGGCCCAGTAATTTTAAAATCTGCTCTTCCATAAATTCATTCCACGATCTGCAAAAGTCTTTCGCGTAACTATGAATGATTTTGGGCGCTTTACCAGCGCCGACTCAAATGGATTGGAGACTTCTGCAAAACCGGAGCGTCGGCGTAACGGGTTTTGCAGTTGAATTTCCGCGCAACAAACTCACTTTCCCAAACGCGCATTTGCTGTTAAGTGTTGCCGGTGAATTTTTTCGTTCAACGCAGTGAATTGCGCGACATTTACGACAAGGTTGCCGCTGGCGAACGCATTTCCGAGGCTGACGCGCTCCGGTTGTTTGAGTCCAGGGACTTGAACGCCGTTGGGGCGATTGCGGATCTGGCGCGCCAGAAAAAAAACGGTAATCGTGCCAGCTACATCATCAACCGCTACGTCAACTACTCGAACTACTGCATCCTGTCGTGCCAGTTCTGCTCGTTCGCGCGCAAGAAACGCGACGCCGACGGCTTCCAGTTTTCCGTCGAGGAAATCGTCCAGAAGGCGCGCGAGGCGCTCAAGCTCGGCATTACAGAATTGCACATTGTCGGCGGACTGCATCCGTCGCTGCCGTTCAGCTATTACACCGACATGCTTAAGGCGCTGCGCGCGCTGGATGCCGGGAGCGCCGGCGTCTCGCCGGCGAGTTCCAACGGAACAAATTCCGAGACACGCCGCCTGGAAGGCGGCGCTCCCAGGCTGCACCTCAAATGCTTTACCGCCATCGAAATCCTCCATCTCTCGTGGCTCGCCAAAAAATCCGTCGAGGAAACGTTGACCGAATTGAAGGCTGCCGGACTGGATTCGCTTACCGGCGGCGGCGCGGAAATTTTCCGCAAGGAAGTCCGTTCGGCCATCGCCAGGGGCAAGGAATCCGCCGAGGAATATCTGGACGTGCACCGCACGTGGCATCGCATGGGCGGGCGCAGCACCTGCACGATGCTCTACGGCCACGTCGAATCGCTCGCCGACCGCGTGGACCATCTGCGGCAATTGCGCGCGTTGCAGGATGAGGCACGCGCCAATGGGTTTGGAGTCCCGGCTTCAGCCGGTCCGGAGCCGCCTGAAGGCGGAACTCCGAACGGTGTGGGCGGCTTCGTCGGCTTCGTGCCGCTGGCATATCAGCCGCAGGACAACGACATTCCCGTGGAAAATCCGCCGACGGGATTTGATTCGCTGCGCACGATCGCCGTCAGCCGCATTTACCTCGACAACTTCGACCATATCACCGCGTATTGGGTCGGGCTTGGTCTGAAGCTGGCGCAGGTGGCGTTGAGCTACGGCGCGGACGATTTGCACGGAACCATCATTGAGGAAAATATTTTCCGAATGGCAGGGGCGAATCCGCCGCAACTCCGCCAGCGCGAGCACGCGACAGAGTCGGTGTTGCAGCACGTCCAAGCGGACATGCTCAAAGCCATCCGCGAAGCCGGCCGCACCCCGGTCCAGCGCAATACCTTTTACGAGCCGATCAAAGTCCTTGCGGACGGCCACCCAGCCGAAGCCGCTGAAAATTCCGCGCACTCGAAAGTGCTGGAAGACAATCTGGCGACGGCATAGTTCGCCTTGTGTGTTTCCATGTCAAAACTCATGATGCCATTTTGTCCGTTGTTAGTGATTTGTATGATTTTGGTTTTGTCCTGCTGGATGAACCTACGGCTGTCGAACTCCAAGACTATCACACGTTCGCGCGACCAGAAGACTTAGATGTGAACGATTACTATTATCTTTCGGGTTTTCAGCCCTTCTGTCTTGGCCCTGAGTTGCCAAAACCCCTTCAGGGTTTTGAATTCGTTCCACCATTCACCCAAGGTAGGCCGCTGGCGTCCAACCTTGGGCTGATTGACGAAATCCCTTTGGGATTTTTTTTAGCGACTTGGCAGCTTCCGTTTTTGCGTTTCCTCTTTGAATTGGCTCGCACCGAAGACGCCGGCAACGCAAACTGTCGGCATTATGTCATTCAATGACACAAAATTTTGCATCGGTCCGGTGAAAAACATGACCGCCGCCTCCGTTTGTTTTCTGGCATTGTTTGTCTTGTTGGCATGGTTGTTGACCGGTTGCTCGACCGTGGTGACGTATCAAGCCCATCTGCCGGACGGACCGGCGAAGCCCGAAGGCTATCCCATTCCGGTTTACACCGAGAACATGATGGTTCCCCGGCCGTGCGTCGTGATCGGCACCGTGTTCATCGGCGGCGGCAGTTTCGCCATGCGTGGCGGATCGGCCGAGGCGGAAACGCAAAAGATAATCAAAACGGCCTGGGAAAAGGGCGCCGACGCCGTGCAGGTGAGGTCGGTCGAAGAGCCGGGTTATACGAGCGGAAATTACCGCATGGTGGCCGACCTGTTGCGCTACGCGGATGTCTGGGAAACCATTGCCATCACAAGACGGGGGTTCGCCAATTACCTCGAAACGCACCGGCAAAATCTCGACCCGATTGAAGGCGTTTGGGACGGGACCGGAACGGTACCGCATCGCATCGGCATCATGCGGGACAACTCCAAACCAGGCCGGGATTTTGTTGGATTCATTCTCGATACGGCCGACCCCACCTGGCACGAAGGTTACAAGAAGATTGACATCAAACGCGGGGTGCAGCCCGGCAGTTACGTCATGGATTATTACCTCGAGGATTTCAGTGAAAAGGAAACCACCGTCATTCTGGGGCAAAACCAGATGTTCACGTTGAACATGCCGATCTCCGATGAGGATGCCGACACCATCACCTATACCAAGCGGCAATAAATTCCCCGGACCACTCCATGACTGACATGCCTGCGGCTGAGAGCGCCAAATTCCGCATTGGTTCGGTGAAATACCTGAACGCCGTGCCGCTCACGCGCGGCATCGAGGACACGGTTTATTTCGCCACCCCCGCCCAACTGGCCGAACTGCTCCGGCGCGATGAACTTGATGCCGCGCTCGTCAGCCTCACCGAGGTCCTGTTCCACGATCGCTATGACATCCTCGATGGCGTCGCCGTCGCATCTCTGGGCGAGGTTTACAGCGTGTTGTTGGCGCATTGCGTGCCGTTGGAGAACATCACGGAGGTCTTTTGTGACCCGGCTTCGCTCACCAGCGTGAACCTGCTGAAAGTCCTGCTGGCGGAACGCGGATTGAAGCCGGAGTTCAAGCCGTTGCCTGACTATGAATCCGCCCCGGAGCGCGATGCGGTGCTGCTTATCGGCGACCCGGCGATTGATTTTCAGCGCGCCACCCACGTGCACGACGTTTTTGATCTCGGCACAGCGTGGTATGAATTGACCAACCTGCCGTTCGTTTTTGCCGTGTGGGCATTGCGGCGCGGCATTGAAAACAAGGCATTGCGCCGCGAATTGATCGAGGCGAAACAGTTCGGCCTCGAAACGCTGGATTACCTCATCGAAACCCGTGAGGAGTACGATGAGGATTTCCGCCGGGATTATCTCGGCTGGCACGTGCATTATCATCTGGCCGCGGACGAAAAGCGCGGCATCGCGAAATTCATCGAATTACTCCGCAAGCACGGCCTCGGCCCGGTGTACGAGCCGAAGTTTGTTTCGTGAACCCGGAGGGCAGCGCTTCGTCGCTGCCTCATCTGGTCACGGCACTGACGAAGCAGTGCCCCCCATGCCACTCTCCAGCCGGGCCAGTGTTTCGGGATCGCGCACGTCCACCCAGCGGCCCGGGATTTCCAGCCCGGCCAGTTTTTGCCCGGCGGCAACCATCGCACTGATGGCGTCGGTCAGTTCGTATTCGCCGCGCGGCGATTTTTGCAGGCGCGCCGTGAAGTCAAACAACGACGGCCAGAAAACGTAGATGCCGGCGTTATACCACGCCAGGGCGCCCGGCTGGAGCCAGCCATCCCGGTGCAATTGTTCCAACTGTTCCAGCGACGGTTTTTCCACGAGCCGTTTCAGGCAAAACTGTTCGTCGAAAAAATTCAGCCCGCCCTTCGTCACATCCTCGCCGCGCGTGACGGTGATGACGCCCGCGAAATTGCCCTCGCCGAATCGCTGAATCATTTGCGGGTACGTTTCGGGCGGAACCAGAATGTCACCGTAAGTCAGCAGAAACGGCGAATCACCGATGAATTCCTTTGCCAACTCCGGCGCTTTGCCCGTGCCGTCCGGCACGACCTGCCGGCCAAACACAATCCGGGCGTCGAATTTTTTTCCGTCGGCAAAATGCTTTTCGATGACGTCAGCACGCCAGCCGGTGACGATGAAAATGTCGCGAATGCCCGCCGCCAGAATTGCGGCGACGATATGTTCCAGAATGGGTTTGCCCTGCACGCGGAGCATCGGCTTGGGCAACTCGCTGGTGAGTTCCCCCATGCGGGTGCCCTTCCCGGCGGCGAGGATGACGGCTTTCACAGGCATACCTTAACCACAGATGGACACGGCCGGCCACGCCGAAATTTTAATGAAGGCGGGATGGACCCGGATAAAAACAAAAATTTCACGCGTCCCACTCGCCGGTGCGCAGATACGGCTTGAGCTTTTCCTTGAGCGTTTCGCGTCCGCGATGAATGAGCGATTTGGTGGCGGAAAGCGAACAACCCAGAATTTTGGCGATTTCCTCGTAGCTTAATTCTTCCTGCCGGCAGAGCAAAATGGCGGTGCGCTGGTTTTCCGGCAATTCGGCCAGCACCTCATCGATCTTTTGCGCCAGTTCGCCCTGCAGCAATTTCTCCGGCGGTGCGACGCTGCTTTTGTCCTCGAATTGCTGGCGCGGCTGGTCCTCGTGCTCGGCGTGGCTTTCCTCGATGGAATCGGCGGGATGGCGCGAACGCCGGCGGATTTCATTCAGACACAAGTTGCGCGCAATGGTGAACAGCCAGGTGGAAAATTTGGCGCGCGATTCGTAGCGGCTGGCGGATTTGTAAACCTGGAGGAAGACGTTTTGCGCGAGGTCCTCCGCCTCGGTTTCGTCGTGCAAGGTGCGATAAACGAGGTTCATCACCGGCTGCTTGTATTTTTCCACCAGTTCCGCGAACGCCACCCGGTCGCCGCGCTTGACGCGAAGCATCAGGACAGCATCGGGGTCGGGATGGGCCGGCATTGACGAACTTTAGAATAGACAGGCGGCGCGCGACAAGGTTTTCGCTGGCGGCCGCGCTTGATTTCAGACTGTTTTGTTCGCAACTTGTGCGCCCGTGCAGGACTTAATCAGGAAAATCGAAGGGGACGCCGAAGCTCGCTTGCAGTTCCCGGCCGAGGCCAGCGCTGCGGAAAGGCTTTCGCGTTACAAGGGCTTCCTCAAGGTGGAAACCCACCGGCTCAAGTTGTGGCATCGCGGGGGCGAGGGCGGGCGGGAAATCTGCCGGGCGCGCGCGGCCATGCTCGACACGTTGTTGCAGCATCTCTGGACGACCACGCGCAGCAGCCTGTCGCCCGGGGCGCAGAAGGAATTTCCGCCGCTGGCGCTCGTGGCCATCGGCGGTTATGGCCGCGCGGAATTGAATCCGTACAGCGACATTGACTTCATGTTTCTGCACGACGGCCAGGTCGCCGCGGGCAAACCGCTGCCCTGCCTGTCCAGGCTGATTGACGGCGTGCTTTATCCGCTCTGGGACATCGGCCTGAAGATCGGTTACGCCGTCCGCAGCATTGACGATTGCGTGAAGGTGGCCAACACCGACATGCAATCCAAGACCTCGCTCATCGAAGCGCGTTTGATCATCGGCGACGAGAAGCTGTTCAAGAAATTCCAGCGGGCGCTCATTGCCAAGTGCGTTGACGGTTTTGAGGAGAAATACATTGCCCTGCGCATTGAAGACCAGCGGGCGCGCCACAGCAAATTCGGCAATTCCGCCTGCATGCAGGAACCGAACATTAAAAACGGCTGCGGCGGCCTGCGCGATTTTCAGAACCTGCTCTGGATGGCGTTTTTCAAATACCGCGCGCGTTCGCTGGACGATCTCGAGAAACAGGAATTCGTCAGCCGCTTCGAGCACCGGCAGTTGGATGCCGCCTACGACTTTTTGCTGCGGGCGCGGACGGAATTGCATTATCAAACCAACCGCGCGGTGGATGTGCTCGGCAAAAATCTGCAACCCGCCGTGGCGCTCGGCCTCGGTTATGGTGATCGTTCGCCCAGCAAACGCATTGAAAAATTCATGCGCGACCTTTACACGCACATGCGCAACATCTTCCTCATCACGCGCACCCTGGAACAGCGCATGGCCTTGCTGGCCCCCGGTCAGGGGAAGCTTTCGCTGCGCGCGTGGCTGCCTAAACGCAAGGCGCCGGAACCGGTGGATGGCTTTCTGTTTGTGAACGGCGAAATCCGCGCCGTTTCCCCGCGCATTTTCCGGGAACAGCCCCAGCGCCTGATGCGCGTTTTTCTGCAAGCCCAACAGCGGCGGCTGAAATTGCATCCCGACCTGGAGCAGCTGATCCGCAACGAACTTTCCCTGGTGGACCGGGCTTTCCTGAACGACACCCATGTGCGGGAGACGTTTCTGACCATTCTCGAACAGCGCGGCAACGTCGCGCCCGTTTTGCGCGCCATGCACGAGGTGAATTTCCTTGGCAAATACATACCCGAATTCGGGAAACTCACCTGCCTCGTGCAGCATGAATTCTATCATCAATACGCCGCCGACGAGCACACGCTGGTCTGCCTGGAACAACTCGACCGCGTCTGGGAAGCCGGGGAAATGCCATACAAAAACTATGCGCCGCTTTTCCAGAACCTCGAGCGGCCCGGCCTGCTTTATCTGGCGTTGCTGTTGCATGATGTCGGCAAAGCCGGACACCACAAGCGGGGCGACCACCCGGAAGTCAGCGCCGAAATGGCCATGCGCGTCGCCAAGCGGCTGCGGCTCAATGGCACGATGGCGCACACGCTGCGGGTCATCATCGAGAACCACCTGCTTATGGCGAGCATCTCGCAGCGGCGTGATCTGGATGACGCCGCCGTCATTCGCAATTTCGCGCGAAAAATTGAGACGTCCGAAGCGCTCGACCTGCTCACGTTGCTGACCTTCGCCGATTCGCAGGGCACCAGCGACAAACTTTGGAACGGCTTCAAAGATGCGCTGCTGTGGCAGTTGCACTCGCGCGCAATGGTTTTGCTCACCGGCGGCACGGAATTTGTCCGTGCCGGGAAAGCGCAGCGCGAATTGCTCTTGCAGGAAGTCAGGCAGCTGGCTGAAAAATCCCTGGGCGATGAGGAGATCAACACGCATTTCGGCACCCTGCCGGACAATTATTTTCAGGTTCGCACTTCCAAAGAAATCATTGAAGACCTTGAACTCGCGCATCGTTTCATGCAACGGCTCATGCTTGAAGATGACCGCGTGCTCTCGCCAATTATTGCCTGGCGGGACGAAGTCGACCGCGGCTACAGCGCCGTCAAAATCTGCACGTGGGACCGCGCCGGGCTGTTCAGCAAAATCGCCGGCTCGCTCAGCGCCGCCGGGCTGAATATTCTGGGCGCGCAAATTTTCACCCGCGCCGACAGCATCGTGCTCGACACGTTTTTCGTCAACGACGGGCGCACGGGCAATCTCGCCGCGCGTCCACAACACGACCAATTTGCCGAGCTGCTGGAGAAAGTCCTGACGGACGAAGCCATTGAACTGTCCGCCCTCATCAAGCGCCAAATCACCCAGCAGCCGGTTTATCAACCTTACCTGGGCGAGCACATCCAAACGCAGATTCACTTTGACAACGAGGTGTCGGAAACACGCACGCTCATCGAGGTTGAAACCGAGGATCATCTCGGCCTGCTTTACATGATTTCCCAGACCCTTTCCAAACTGGCGGTGGACATTGTCCGGGCGCGCATCGTGACCGAGCGCGGTGCAGCCATAGACAGCTTTTATGTTCG
This sequence comes from uncultured bacterium, assembly GCA_963708305.1. Taxonomy (GTDB): domain Bacteria; phylum Verrucomicrobiota; class Verrucomicrobiia; order Limisphaerales; family UBA11358; genus UBA11358. The sequence continues at coordinate 1,062,624 of CAVPSH010000001.1, forward strand.
TGAAGCCGACGGCAGCAAAATTATTTCACCCGAGCGACAACTTTTCATCGAGCGCCGGTTGCGCGACGCCATCCATCGCCTTCACGCTGCCTCGTGACACCTCGCAAAGCTGTTGCCAGCCGGCAGCCCGTCTGATAGAAACGGAACCGCAAGGTGCACCGCGCTGGCATAATGGGGCGGGCGCGCCGTGCCGAAGTTCCGCTGACCGGAACGAAGGCGGGTGTGGTTCAGTGGTAGAATGCGGGCTTCCCAAGCCTGAGATGAGGGTTCGATTCCCTTCACCCGCTCCATTCATAATCAACAACTTACGAAGAGATGCAGTAAAAGTGCAGTAAGTTAACCCTTTGGAAGTTCAAATATGAAAATGTCGGATTTGCTTGGTTTTACAGATCGAAATCATTCCATTTCAGAGACACTTTCTCAAAAGCGGCGATAGGGCATTCAAGCGGCGGATGAAGCAATTTGCGCAATGATTGCCGGATCGCCTCCAGCGCCAGGCGGTCATCTTTGAGATGCCAACGGCTTTACGCCAAGCCGTCAAGGTCATCGCCCCGGCCAGTTCGATTGCGGGCGGTAACCGGCGTGATTTTTGGGACTCTTCAATCATAGCTTTACCATTTTTTTCTGCAAAATTTGGAGCAATTCGTCGACGCTCAGGTCATGTGGGTTCGCGCTGCTCGTCTCTGTCGCCTTCGGTTCTTTGGTACCGTTCCCGAAGGTCACTTTCTTCGCAGCCCGTTGCGCGTGTTCATTCGAGATGTGCCCATAGACCCGTCCCACGAGCATTCCACCATCCCATGTCCAAGCCGTTTGCTTATCGTCATGAAATCAACCCCAGAGGCAACACATACGCTGGCAAAAAAATGCCGCATGTCGTGAAAATGCAGGTTGGGCAGTCCAGCCTCCTTCTTTACCGTTACGGTCGCATTTACGTGACCGCCTAGGAAAATCGCCGATTTTTCACAGACGATGGGTCGAGGCCGAGGAGACCCTGCATTGAGGAGTTCTGAATTACGGGAATAGAATATTCCGAGAACGTTCATGCCGGTTATACCGCGCGGAAACGACTCTAGGAACTCTTCTCAAAAATGTAGGAACGATAAGAAAGTTCGCCGCTATTCAGTGCGTTATGAATCCGCGAGCCTTTGACCCCGGCAAAATCAGCGCCGAGTGTATGCAGAAATTGTGGCAGATGCCTTGCGATCAAATCCTGCGAACGCGGCGAGTTCTGGCTCATGCCGCGCTGAACTTCAGCATTGATATTTCGGGCTTGTCGCACTTTAAGCGGGGTGGCAGCGAGCGCCTCTTCCCATTCAGACATGCGGTCGGCAAACCGGAAATCCGCGTAGAGAAAGTACCCACCCGGTCGCAACACACGTGTCACCTCCGCCAGAAATTGAGGGAAGTCCGAATAACAATGGGACGCCTCGATGTTGATGATCACGTCGAAGGTGTCGGATGAGAACGCAAGTTTTTCCGCGTCGCCTTGCACGAAGTTCAATCCCTCAACGCGATGGCGTTGCTGACAAAAGCGGATTCCAGCGGGATTCAAATCGAGCGCGGTGTAACGTTGCGGTTGCAGGGTGCGCGTCAGATAGCTGGCACCGCCGCCATGGCCGCAGCTCACTTCGAGAACATTTTTGCCGCGCAATCCCACCTGCGTAGCGACGTGATGATAAAGCTGGATCCAGGCGCGATCGGGTTCGTCTCCAGGCGTTAGCGGTATTCCCATAGGTGGTTCTTCTTCGTAAGCGTAATTAAGAAACAGAACTTCTTCGCCGTGCAGCCGCCTCGTGAGAAATGGATACCAAAGTTGCCAGATGGCCTTGCGAACCCTGCCAAAAGAGAACAGATAATCAATCACGGGCACTCGGAACTTTTACGCGAAATCGTGATGTTTGCCAACCTCGGCTGCATCGCGCCAATCTCATACCGCTCCTCGGTCCTTAATTGATGATATTTCACCCACCAAGCTTGTCGCACTTCAATTGTGAAACTAAACATCGGCTTATACTACTGAGCAACATTGTAAATATCCTGCCGTGTGCTCTGGGAAACAGTCTCTACCTCCCCTGACGGCGACATCCTCACGTCGATTGCTTTTGTAGTGGTTGTGGCCTTTTTGCCTTCTGTGCTTGTCGTCGCAGACGCCGGAAGGAGATAACTCACATAAACCACTTCCGTACCGTCAGGCCTCGCCCGAATGCTCATCTCGGCAAATTTCAAATCAGATGAGCGCACGTCTGGATACTTCGCAGTAATGGATGCTAGCGCGGTAGTCTTAATGGTGGCTTCTGCCGCCCCGATGACCTCGCTGGTTTGAGGTTTATGGCAGCCTGTCAACACTGGCAACAGGCAAACTCCGATTAGTAATGGTGTGATTTTCATAATGTCTGACGATGCCTAACGTCCAGAGCTCAGCCACAGCCACCGGCGGCAAGGCTAGCAATGGAACAATGATAATCAAATTTCATTTGTTCGTTGAATCTGAAAGGGCAGTGGCTGTTGGCTGCAGCAATTTGTTAGGTGCCGCCGGAACATAGCGACGAACTACCGGTGACGAAAAGCCAACGCAGAATAACAAAGCGTGGACACCGACAACCAATGAAAAACTAGGCAAAAAGGGCCGCGGCGGCGGAGTGCTGCTGAGAAGCAGTGGAAGGCAACCCAAAAACTGAAGCGCCGTATCAATGACGATGCAGCTAATAACAATCGTCCAGTATTCGGCAGGCATGAAAACTCTCTTACGCCGTCGAGCGAATTGGAAGCCAACAAGCGTGACCGAAAGTAAAATTGTAATCGAGTTTATACCCGTGGGATGGTGCTGTGGCGCGAGGTAATAAACGGCGCAACCGGCACCGATGGTCAAAGCGATATAGCAGACGGCAAAAAGTGCGATGAATCTCTTCATGGCGTGCTAAGGCACCTACCGTCCAGAGCTCAGGCACGCGGGGCTAATGATGTCGTCCGCGATAGCGGAACTGGAACGGCCATCCCGCGTTGCCTGCAGCGATTTGTTAGGCGGCATATCAGGTTCCTTTCTTACGTCCGTCCTTCAGACACTGCTCGCACAAAAAGTGACTCTCTTCATGCTTTGTCCCGTCTGCGCTCAACATGCTGGTTCCCCAACCAGTGACCGCTGGTGCGCCGCAAACTTCGCACTGTGCATCGCGCTGTGCGTCGCGCTGCACCTCCGTTGGCGCACACTCCACGCACAAATCCTTCTTCCGCATCTTCCCTCCGAACATGAATGTAAGATGCACTGTGGCTTCTCGCTGATGGCATTTGTCACAAAGCATAACGCTCGATGCCGCCTAACGTTCCAAAGCTGAACCACGGCCACCAGCGGCCAGGTTCCACATGCAATGATGATAATCGAATTTCATTTCCCGTTCAAATCTCCAGGCGCAGTGGCTGTTGGTTCCAGCGCGTTGTTAGGCGGCGAATTGGTCCTCTGGGGAGTCGCCAACTCCAACGGAAGACACAAGGTATCAACAACAGCAGAAGGCACAATATCCAGAGTGCCAGCGATTACTCTCTCTGTCTTGGTAGGTCCTCCTTCCCAAATGTCTTCCGAAGGGTGGACAATCATGTTAGCATCGTTGCGCACTCCTGGATAATAGCGCGCTTGATGATTGCTCATCTGCCGAACAGCGTAAGAAGCGCAACCGGATGTAAAAAGCAAACCAACTGCAAATATCATAACTCCAGCAATTTGCTGTGTCTTGTTCATAGCGTTACCTTAACGCGCTATCGCCCACACCGGTAATTGATATTTTATTTCTTACGATTGATATTTTCGATGCGCGTGGCTAAGCCGCCTAACGTCCCGAACTCAGCCACGCCGGGGTGGTGATGTCAACCGCGAAAGCGGAACTGAGACGGCCATCCGGCGTTGGTTGCAGTGAATTGTTAGGCTGCTCTTTTACAAACTTAAGGCGACTGAAGGCTGAATCAGGGAACCCCATAATCGTGAGAATCTGGTGAATCTCAGTTGGTACTGCATCAATCGGAAATCGCTTGATGATTGTTTTGTCATCGTCTGCGTATCTGACCGTGACAATTTTATTCGGAGAATCTGGTAACGACTTCACCTCTTTAAGAGGCCTTAGCAACTCTCTGCACTGTGCCATCTTCTTTTGCGCCTCAGGTTCCAGACCATAACCACCCTGAAGAGCCCAGCTAAAAACGTCATGGTCCTGTCCCCGACACCTTTCCGACATCCATAGGCAATCAACTGTGTGAAACATTGTGCCGGGTGGCCTATCATCAACAGCGAAGATAACTTCCACCAAACGCTTACCAGGCGAAACTGAATTTGTAATATCTGCGGCGTAGAGTGAACCGCAGAATAAAGCCAGAATGATAAACGCTTTCACGTGTGCACTAAGCAGCCTAACGATCCAAAGCTGAACCACGCCGACCGGCGACTGGCTCCGCAAGCGCGATAATCGTTGTATAACCTAGACCATCCATAAACTCAAGGGGCAGTCGGCGTTGGCTCCAGCGCATTGTTAGGCCACGTCACTGCCGCGACAGTAATAAACACATCGACAACGCCACGCCGAATAAAAATACTCTCCAGCCCCAACGATAACAACCAGCCAAATGCTCTGGCACGGACTTGACTCCGAATGTGAAAAAGCGGCCGCTCCGATAAACTGGTATCTTCGCATAAAGAATCATGGCGGCGCCGGTAAAGAGTATAACTACACCAGCCCCGAAAAAGTAAATCCACGGCTTGCCGTTCAAATTCAGAAAGAACATGAAAAGCTGCAAAACGGCAAGGGAAACCAAAGTAATGAGCAAGAAGCCCCAATGCTCCAAAAATGTCTCCAAACCATTTCCTCGACTTCGATGCTCCATAAACTCTCGTGGCCTAACTTGTTATTATACGACCATTGGTTGTATATCCAAACCGGATTTTAAACCCAAGCTGCATTGTTTAAATCGTTCGTAATCAACAAAACTTGCCTTCAATATACGACTATCGGTTCGTTTATCCCAGAAATCGTTAAAGGTAAATCCACAAGCTGTAACCCCTTCGTATTCAACACACCCAATTTGAATAAACGAACCAATGGTTCGTTTAATTTCAGTCCGTTGGACCGCATTTGTCCTAGGGCACCAGCGACCGGTGAAACGTCGCCGTCGAGCAGAAACAAGGACCCAGCGACCAGCGATAACCACAATGAACGGCATCGGTTTTGTGACCGGTGAGCACCGCAGAACAGATGGATGCGGCTGTCATGTGAGAGAAGTAACGCCTCCGGCTGGAGTCGGTTGACGCATTGGTTAGCAGAACATGGGGTGTTCACCCCATAGACGGAATGAGGCAACTAACCGACGTTGGTCAAGTGGCAATATTTGTGACGTAACAGTATCATGAAACGAATCACTGTCTTGCTGGCGGACGACAACAACGTCGTGCGCAAGGAATTTAAAAAGATAGCTCATCAAGTAATTGTATGTCTTTCGTATCGCCTATTAACAACCAAAACGAACTGATCGAATTATGGCAAAAGCACTATCGAAATCTCAACTGGCCGACGCAATCGCCGAAAAGGCTGAACTCTCCAAGAAGCAGGCTGGCGAAATCCTCGAACACATCGCCGCCCTCGCCTACGAGTACGCGAAGGACACCTTCACGCTGCCCGGCATCGGCAAGCTCGTTCTGCGCGACCGCGCCGCGCGCATGGGCCGCAACCCCAAGACCGGCGAGACCATCCAGATCCCGGCCAAGCGCGTCGTGAAATTCCGCGTGGCCAAGGCTGCCAAAGATGCCATCCTCGGCACGATGTAAAAACGGTCCCACTTTTCAAAGGCACTCTGATACGTCACGGTGCCTTTTACTTAATTGCCCCGCCATTGCCGTGTGCAACCGATCCTTAGAACATGTCTTGCAACATGTGAAACAGAGGGATTGCTTTCGATTTCCAGTTAAGGCACGTCGGCCACAACCACATACCAGTTTCTAATCGATTTTTTTATTCGGTTCACGGATTTGTTGCCAATCACAAACACAGCAGGGCAAATCCGGTTTTCAATAAGCAGCTTAATTGCCAAACAAATCATCCCGTCCAGGATTTTCAAAAATATCTTCACTCAGCCCTTGGAATTTCTTTACACCGGAATCCGGCGGATGTCGTGTCACGGGCGAAGAAGGTTTTGGCAGATCCAAAGGCATATAAGCCTAAGGCAACGAACATCGGCAACCAAGTGGTTAGCGAATGAAGCGCAAGTATAGCATTCAGGTTAAAAATGAATAATTCCGCGTTGAACGGCAACCGCGACCGCTTCGGCTCGATCGGCGACACGAAGTTTTGCCAGAATATTTTTAAGATACCATTTGGTCGTGTTTTCGGTAATGTGTAAAACATCGGCAATTTGTTTATTCGCCATGCCCTTGGCGAGTTCATGGAGGACTTCCAATTCGCGCGGCGTCAGCTCTTCGAAAGAACGTCGCGACGTGAGGCGGCTGGCCACGTCTTCAGGAATCCATCGCTGGCCGGAGGCCACGGCACGGATGGCGGGCATGAGCTTTTCTTCCGTGGAATCCTTCAGCACGTAGCCGGCGGCGCCGGCCTCCAGTGCCTTGTGAATATCCTCATCTCCGTCCAGAGCGGTCAGCATCAAAATCCGGGCTGCATTATTGTGTTTGCGAATTTCGATTGTGGCCTCGATGCCATTTTTGACCGGCATACGTGAATCCATCAGTGCCAGGTCCGGATTCAATTTGGCAAAGAGGGCAACCGCCTGGGCGCCATCAGTGGCTTCCGCCACCACTTCCATGTCGGATTCGCTATTGATCATGGCGATCAATCCCATGCGGACGATGTAATGGTCGTCAGCGATCAGAATCCGAATCGGTGATGCCTTCTTCGTAATCGGCTTGTTCATGAACTGATTTTGGCGCCGGTGTCTGGCCCACCGGGAGCTCGACCCGGATCGTGGTTCCTTTTCCCGGGGCACTTGAAATCAGGATTTGCCCGCCCAGGCGTTTGGCTCTTTCCGACATGCCGAGCAATCCAAAATGGCCGGCGTTCGGGCCTGCGCAATTTTCCGGAGCAAAGCCGCTGCCATTGTCTTTGATCTCCAACACAACGTGGTGAGCCGCAAACTCCAATTGGATCTTCGCCCAACTTGCCCCGGAATGTTTGACGGTATTGGTAATGGCCTCCTGACCTATCCGCAAGAGGTTCTCTTCAACCACTTCCGGCAAAGGCCGAACGTCGCCTTTGGTTTCAACTTCGAGGCGGATGCCCGCACTATCGCCAATTCGATTCCCGCTGATCAAAAGCGCCTTGGACAAATCGAACTCCTCGAGTTCTCTGCTCCGCAGGTCCCAAATGGATCGGCGCAGTTCCACCCGGCTTATTCGCAACATATTCCGGACCAACCCAAGATGGTAACCGGCCGTTTCCGGGTTTTGCTGGAATAGTTTTGCCACCGTATTCAACTGCAGCGTGATGCCCGTCAGCGTTTGCTCAAGGGTGTCATGCAGTTCCTTTGCCAACCGGGTGCGTTCGGCCAGGATGGCTTTGGATTGCACTTCTGCTTCTTTTCTGGCTGTGATCTGGAACTTGAGTTGTTCCGTCCGTTCCTTGACCCTTTCTTCGAGCGTATCGTGAGCTTTTTGCAACTCCTGCTGGTCCAATTCCCGTTCATGGATCAAGTGTCTCAACGCTGAATTTCTCTTCGAGACCATAATAATCCAGCTGGCGGCAATGGTAATGAGGACCAAGGTAATCGCCAGGATGATTAACAAGTGTTGCGCCGTCAACCAACCCGGCCTGGCAATGATGCTGATGTTGTTCGGGCCGGGGAGCAGGACTTGAAACGATTTAATCGTTCCGTTTGCTTCGCTCGAAAGAAAACAAATACCGTTGACGCGAATACTGCTGCCAACCGGAATAGAGGTCAGCACGGGATCCGGGTTTACCGTTTCCGCTTCGGCGGTAAAGAGCAGGTTGGTGGTTTGAAGCACTAAAGTAGTTTTTACAATGTTAGATTCACCGGCCGGCGCCGGGACTGCCTCCGCCAACCGATCCAGCAGTCTGCCCTGGAGAGTTATGAAGTCAGCATGGTGCAAGCCCATCAATATTTCTTCAATCGGGACATCTTTGGGCAGCACTTTGGCATGCGCTTCACTCGTCCTTCGGAAAACAGCATCCTCCAACACGGGCAGAAAATTCTCGACGCCGGGAAATCCGACCGCCTCAATCACATCACCTGAAGATAACGAGAGAGGCTGGCTGCTCTTGATTTGTAATCCCCCGGTGGAGTCTCTGATAAATACATCCTGGCCTTTTCTTTGATAGGTTACCACCCCTTTGACATGGATCCGATATCCGAGAGAACGGCCTGCCTGGTATTGGCCGATTTGGTTAATGGGGCTTACCGGCTCGGTGAATGGATCCGGAGCTGCAGATTTTTCAACGACACAATCTGAAAGAAAGGGGACATAAACATCGACCGCGACGAGATGTCTTAAAGGTGCATTGTAAGCGGTGGCGGCAGTGCCGTCCACGCGAACCTTGGCGCCAATCAACGATTGGGGATCAATACCTGGCGGAATTGGTTCATAGACATGGATGCGGTAGCCTCCTGAAACCAGTTCAAATTCAAGGGTCGCACCGCTTATTTGCGTGCTCCTCACGATGCCTGAGATTTCAATTCGTTGACTGTCCTCGGCTCCTGACATCAATTGTTCAATGGCCACGGGCCTGGCTGCCGGCAATGGTGCCGTCCCCATTTTTTTCCAATGGGGCTTGCTGATAATGGGAGCGTAACCGCCGGGGTAACTGACCCCCGATATCGCGAGCACGTCACCGGGTGCAGGCTGCAGGTTGCTGATATTCTCGACAAAAACGCCACCGCTGTAATCCTGGATGAAGAATCTCCCGCCCCAGATCCTGTTCCGCAGCGGTCACAACACCCTTGATGGAAATCTCAGTCCCGCGCGCGGCTTCGTCGGCCGAGAGGCAAAGAACTTGAGAAGCATTGGTCAAAGGTCCACTCGCTGGTTCCGCCGGAGCCATTTGGGCTGCATTCAGGAGCGCAAATGTGGCGTAAGGCAGCAATACAATGGGTCTTCGCACTGAAATGAATGCTTTAAGTTATCATTAAAATCCTGGAATTCCAGAAAAAAATAAACGACGAACCGGAGATAGTGCCGATTCCAGTCGAGCCATGAACCCACCCAAAAGAGTGGTGCCAACACTGTCGGGGATGTGCGATGATGTGGCCATCCCTCGGCTGTCGATGGCTGGCAGGGAGCAGTTCAACTTGAACAAAAGATTATGAAAAAAATCACCTTGATCGTTTTCAGCGTAATCAGCGCCGTGCAATTGGCATCGGCGTCGGACAATTTCTCATACACCGCGACCGCGGCTCCGGGCAGTACGCCGGATGGAACTGATCAAAATACAAACCCGGTCACTGTCTGGACCAATGTGCTTTACGCCGGTGGAACCAATGGCCTGGGCGACAGTGGTGCGGATGGTTCAGGAGTAGGTTTCTATAATCCGGACGGGAACAATGATATTGGAGGCAATGTAAATGCATGGCAAATGTATAGTTACCAGAACGATGGGGTCGGTCTCGGCGGCAGTGTTGACTCCTACAATACGTTTGCGGGTGGAGCCCTGGCAATTGGCCAGACCGTTTCCATCGACTTTGTAATGCGGGCGACCGATCCGGTTTCGACCAATGGACCAGCCGGCGAGGTTGGGGTCAGTCTGATGAACGGCACCAACACCGCGATAAAATTCTATATCTATGGAGGTGGTCCCGGTTGGTATTTTTATACCGATGCGGGGACAAACGCCGCGAAAGCCGGGGCCCTGACTTATCAATACCAGGCGCCGTTCAACATTGCCTTTACGGTTACAGGCCCTAATACCTATCTGGCCGTTGCCGGTTCCGACACCTGGACTGGAACATTTAATGGGTCTCTTACCGGAATAGATGTCTTCGACCACAGAGGCGGCAATGCCAGCGATGTAGGATACAATCATTTAAAGGTCGCCCCCCAGTTGACCATCAACAACATCTCTCTCGATGATACCAAAGCGCTATTCAATGCCACCAACACGATCAGTTTTGGCATCAATTCGCCGTCCGCTGCTGTCAATGCCAGCGGCATTCAGTTGATCTTAAACGGCGTGGATGTATCCAGCCACCTGGTGGTCAGCGGTGGCGGCACCGGAAACGTCACGGCCCGTTACACCAACCTCCTGTCGGACACCATCTACATCGGCCAAATCAACGTGACCAATGTCAGCGGCGCCAGTGTGAGCGCGCCCGTTCGATTCGATACTTTCAGTTCCAACTATTTCACCTGGGAAGCGGAAGATTTTGATTTCAACAGCGGTCATTTCATTGACAACCCGGTGATTTCCACAAACAGTCCAAACAGTTACTACAGTCAAGTGGGCGTGTCGAACGTGGACGAATATGTTCCGAATTATAGCACAAACCAACCGCATGGCTGGCGCACCAATGATCAGGTTTCGACCGATCTGGCAAATGATGCTGCCCGCGCTCAATTTACCGCCGCTGGCATCCCGGATTATCTAGTGGGGTATTTTAATCCGTCGAATTGGGTGAATTACACCAGGACTTTCCCGGCCGGCACTTATAATATCTATGGCCGTCTGGCCAACGGGAACGGTGGTTTGGCCAGTTGCGCTCTGGCCCAAGTCACCAGCGGGCAGGGTACCACCAGCCAGGCGACCACCCAGTTGGGCGCCTTTCAATTCAGTGCGCGTGGTTGGAACAGTTTTGATTTCATACCCCTGTCGGACGCCTGGGGGAATTCACTGGTTGTAAAATTAAATGGACAGACCACGTTGCGGGTGACATCCGGGCCGCTGGGCGGTGGAGTAAACATGAACTTTTTCATGCTGGCACCCGGAACCAATACGCCGCCAGCGATTGCAAACGTTTATCCTGACGGTTCGCAGCCGTTTCAGAATACCAATTCGCTGACCTTCACCGTCAGTTCTGCCGTCAGCACCGTCAGCACCAATAATATTCAAGTGACCTTGAACGGAGTCAGCGTTTCGTCGCAATTAACTTTCACCGGCTCGTCAACCAATTGGCAGGTTGGTCTCCCCCTGTCCCAACAGGGAAGCTACGCAATTACCATCACAGCGACAGATGCTGCCGGACATTCCCATAGCTACAACGAGACCTTCGACACGTTCAGTCAGGGCAACTTCATGATTGAAGCGGAGGATTTTGACTTCAACGGCGGGCAGTTTATAGACAATCCGGTTCCCACCTCGGGCGATGGAGCCGGCAGTGGCAGTCTTGCGGCCAACAGTTATTACTATTATGCCGGTGGTAATATCGCGAACATGTCCACGCCGGGCATCGATCTGACCACGTCCAACAATGTCGCCGGCGAGTTAACCAGCTACCGGGGAAACGACAGTTGCGGCACTGAAATCACCGCCGATTTCCTGCGCAACAAGTTTGTGATTGGGGGAGTGACCAATACGGACTATGACGCAGGTTGGTGGGTGCCCGAGACCTGGCTCAATTACACCCGGACCATTCCGACCAACACCTATGCGGTCTATGGCCGTCTGGCGGCTGCCAATCCCTATGGCGGAGCGGTAATGAGTCTGGTGACATCGGGCCAAGGGACGATGAACCAATCGAGTAATGTATTGGGCACGTTCTCGGATGCCAACGCCAACGGGAACCAATCGTGGCACTGGATACCGCTGTTGAACACCAACGGCCAACTGGCGGTGGTGTCCCTGGGCGGGGTGGAGACGTTGAAGGTGACGGCGGCGCCGGCGGCCGGGAACATAACCGGGGTGATGAATGCAAATTACTATATGTTGGTGCCGTTCAGTGCCGTTGCTCCATATTCCATCAGCGCCTCGGTCAGTGCGGGCACTGTTTCGATCAAGTTCCCGACGGTGAGCGGGCACAGCTATACGGTGTATTACAGCACCAGTTTGAGTCCAAGCAATTGGCAGCCGTTGGCCAGCAACATCAGCGGAGATGGGACGGTTAAAACGGTAACGGACAGCACGAGCGGTGGCGCCGTGCGGTTTTATCGAGTGGCGGCGCAGTGAAGAATGCCCACCCGAAAGAGTGGTGTTAAGGCTGGTATCGCTATGCGATGATGTACCGTCGTCCGGGTCGGCGCCGAATAAATTCGGTGCCGGGCCCATGATTGCGAAGTTTTATGCACACGCCAACCCTTCACCATTCGCCTTGTTCAAGCTTTCGCCTGTTCGGTATTTTTTTCGCAGCTCTCATCGCTTTTGGCAGCGGCCTGCTTCAGGCCCAGTTAATCAATGTTGATTTTAATGAGAACGACAGTGCCGGATCAGGCGGCGGCCCCAATCCGGGCCCTACAATGTCAGGCGCGGCCGTCCTGGGAACGGCTGGAGAGCAGTGGAATGGCATCAACGTCAACAGCGGCAGTGGAATTCCTCTAATTTATGCAAATGGCAGCGCATCGGGAGTTACGATGACATTCACCTCCGGGGGCGGATACGATGCGAACAGTTATGGCGGCTCTACGCCGTTTGCCGGTACCAGCTACGACGCCCTGATGGAGGACTATCTTTACAATGGTGGCACTCCCCAAACCATTACGCTGTCGGGTCTCGCGGCAAACTCGACCTACAACCTCGTGCTGTATAACGCGGCAAATACTGCCGCGGCTGGCCGCACAACCTATTTTACTGTCAATGGCAATAACCAGAGCAGCACCTGGAACGGTTCCAGCAGCACGCTCATCGCGGGCGTTGATTATGTGGAATTCGTGCCCGCCTTGTCCGATGGTTCAGGGAATCTGGCCATTACTTACACCGGTTCCGGCACTGCGGAAGGCGACATTAATGGCTTTCAAATCCAAGCCGCTCCCTTTATCATCAATGCGTCTTACAACAACACGAACGTTCTCATCTCATTTTTGACCCGGTCCGGGTTCAACTATCAGCTCCAATATAAAAACAACTTGACCGATGCGACCTGGATTTCCATTGGCAATCCGGTTTCCGGCAATGATTCAATTCAGTCGGTTGGCGATTTAGTCAGTGAAAACAGCTGCTTCTATCGGGCGCAAATATCAACAAATACCACCATACCTGCTTTTACGATGCTACATGCCAGCGGCACCAGGATTGTCAATGCCAGCGGCACTATCGTTCAGTTGAAAGGTCTGAATTTGGGCGGGTGGCTCGTCATGGAAAAATGGATGTGCCCCTTGGACAGCGGCAACATGCCAGACACCTACAGCGTTATCACGAATCTTGACAGACGTGCTGGCTTTGGCGTCGCCATCGAGCAAAGCCTCATCAGAACATATCAGACCAATTGGATTACCACCGCCGACCTCGATAACATCACGAACGGAGGATTCAATTGTGTGCGCGTGCCAGTCTGGTGGGGCAATTTTTATTCCATCACCAACACCACCAGCACCGGTTGGCGCCCGGACGCGTTCGTCGTGCTGGATTGGCTGGTCACCAATTGTACTTCACGCGGCATATATGTGGTTATTGACATGCATGGCGTGGTTGGCGGTCAAAGCACCTCCGATACCACCGGTCAGCAAAACCAGAATCAATACTGGACCAGCAGCACGGATCAGAGCGAAACGGCCTATATGTGGACGCAAATTGCCGCACATTACAATGGCAACAGCACGGTAGCCGGTTACGATTTGATCAACGAACCATCTGGAGCGCCTAATACCGCGGCTGTTTGGGCTGCCTATACCAACCTTTACACGACCGTCCGTGCCGTTGACCCCGGCCATATCATTATCATGGAGGGAACCTTCGGGAGCTGGAATTGGAGCATGTTGCCCAACCCGTCCGTGTACGGCTGGACCAATATTGTCTATTCCATGCATGAATATCAATTTGGCGGAACCGTTGCCCAGTGTGAGGCCGGCTCTGACAACCAAGTGACGGATTTTAACAACCACAAATCCTGGAACGTTCCTGATTACATCGGTGAATGGAATGACATGGGCAACGGGGCGGCTTGCTACGATTATTCCATTAACGACTATAACAACGATGGCATGAGTTGGACGATGTGGGCTTACAAGACCGATTTGGCATCAAATGGCTGGGGTTGGTATGATCCGATTCGTTCGCTCCCAACGCCAAATATTTCTTCAGATTTATCGGCCATAATTTCCAACGACTGGTCGCAGTGGAAGACGACGACAACAACATTTGGCGCGAATGCGTCGGTAGGTTTGTAAAATGGCGAATGATTGCCATCAACGATTTCAAACGGGTCCAATTCGTCGAAAAAACCTTTGCTCCGGCAGCCGCTGAAAATATAAACACTTCGTGGACAGTTTTAACAGGGTCGGCTGTCTTGCTTGCGTTATGCGGCGCGCTGACCCGGGCTCAAGCAATCAACTTCGACGCGCCGGGCGGTGCGGGTGCTGCAAATTATTCCGGGCCGGGCGCCTATCCTGATCCGGGCAATAACTATTGGAACCCGGTTGTGGGCGGCGGCACACCGGACCGGACGGGCGCTGGTCTGATGGGATTACTCCCAATCCGATTACATTGACGTCTCAGATGGGTCAATTCGGGATTTACGCAGGCAAAGGGGATAATTTGATGAATAATGGCGAAAGAGCCTCGCTTTACCCCCACCCGAAAGGGGGGTGCTATAGCCTTTAGGATTGTGATATCATGAACACAATCCTTTGCTACCGGTGTTGGCAGTGGGATAGTCGAATATCAACTGAACCTGAAAAACTATGAAAAAAGTCATATTAACTCTCATCAACCTGATTGGCGCAGCGGGCTTGGCATCCGCCGCCGTCAACGTTTCGTACACTGCAACTGACGCCCCGGGCAATAATCCGGACGGAGTTGATCAAAATTCGAATCCTGTTCAGGTTTGGCAGCAGACTCAGGGCACCGGTGGATCAGGAAGCGGGTTTGGTACTTGGACGCTGATCCCCAATTATTGGCAGATGTATACCTATCCTGACGGAAACAACGTAATTGGGACTATTACCGACACCCATTTGTTTGATGGTGGCGCCTTGGCCATCGGACAAACTGTTTCTCTCGCTTTTGAGATGTCCGCCACCAATCCCCACACGGATGTCGGCGTTGATTTGTTGAATGGCTCTGGAGCTGCAGTAACATTCGGGATTTATGGCGCAGAGCCGGATGCTACCAATCCTTATTATACCGGCAACGGATATTTTTATAGCGATGCAGGGTCCGGTGGCGATGTAAGTGCCGGGAGCATGGGCTATCAATATCATTCTGAATTTAACATTTCGTTCACTGTCACGGGTGCTAACACCTATAGTGCCGTCGCGGGGACGGATAGTTGGAGCGGCACATTTTCGGGATCTCTGGTCGGGATTGACGTTTTCAATAACGCCGCGGGAAACGGAAGCGACGTTGCTTTCAACAATTTAGCGGTCGTTCCCGAGCCGGAAACCATCGCGTTCGCCGGCATCGGGTTGGCATTGCTGGTCGTGAACCGCTATCGCCCTTCAAAAGCCCTGCGCGGTTAGGATTAAGAATGTTCAGTGTTGACTCGCGACTTGGCCGAAAGGCCAGGTCGCGTTTTTGTTGTAGCGAATGGTCGGGCGCCAAACGGCCTGCCAGGATTTTGATTTATTGATTTTGTCTATTTGGGATACGCTGCAATGACGCAGCCTTATTTGGGCAAAGGGACTAAGACTCTGATATGAAAATTGTCAGCGGGATTCACACTATCGTGGTTTTTGCCGCCCTGATGCCGGTCGTTGTACCCGCGGTGGACGCGCAAACTGTAAGCGTCTGGCTTACGACTGACGATCAGACCACAAAACTGCAGCCTCAAACTCCTGTGGTGTTTTCAACGGGTAACAGGGATAACAATCCTGTGTTCGTTGATGAAACGCAGATCTGCCAGCAGATCGAGGGTTTTGGCGCGGCTTTTACCGATACGACCGGTTACCTGCTCAATGAAGTGGCAACGCCGGCCGCCCGAAACGCCGCCATGAGCAACTTGTTTACGCGCGTCGGCAGCGGCATCGGCCTGAGCTTTGTGCGAGACCCGATGGGCGCTTCCGATCTGGCGCGCTATGATTATTCCTACGACGATAATCCGCCCGGAGGCACCGATACCAATTTGATTTATTTCAGCATAGCCCATGATCAAGCCGACATTATCCCGCTGGTCAAGCAGGCCCTGCAGCTAAATCCGCAACTCAAGATCATGGCCAACCCGTGGAGCCCGCCGGGCTGGATGAAGGATTCTGGTTCCATGATTGGCGGTTCGCTTTTGCCCGGCATGGACGGGCCGTTTGCCAACTATTTTGTGAAATACATCCAGGCTTACGCGGCGGCGGGAGTTCCGATCAGCTACATTTCGCTCCAAAATGAACCCCTGTACGAACCCAGCGACTATCCCGGCATGTCGATGGACGCGGCCACGCAACTTGCGGTTTTGCGCGATTACGTCCTGCCGGCTTTCGCCGCAAATCAAATTACGACCCGGGTTTTGGTCTATGACCACAATTGGGATCGTCCGGATTATCCGGAGGCGGTGCTTTCCGATCCGGTCATGCTGGCTTCCAGTCAAGTGGCGGGCACCGCGTGGCACGGCTACGGCGGGACGCCGGGAGCCATGCTCATTCTGGCTGGTCAGTATCCCGCCAAAGGGAATTACGAAACCGAGCACTCCGGCGGCACCTGGGTCGGCGATCAGGTCCGGAGTGACTTTGAGGAGATAACCCACGTGATGCGGAGTTGGGGCAGGACTTACATCAAGTGGAACCTCGCGGCTGACCCGGATGACGGCCCCAACACCGGGGGTTGTAATACCTGCAGTCCATTGGTGACGGTGAATACCAACACCGGCTCCATCAGCTATGACATTGATTTCTATACCTTGGGACAATTCAGCAAGTTTGTCTTGCCGGGTGCCCATCGAATTTATTCGGGCAATGCGTCCGGCATCGTCAGCGCCGCTTTTTTGAACCCAGACGGCTCAAAGGCGCTGGTCGCGTTCAATGACACGCCGGACAGCCGGACTTTTCAAATTCAATGGGGGAACAAACAAACCAGCTATTCCCTGCCCGGATTTGCCGGAGCCACCTTTGCCTGGACTGGAACCCAAAACGGCGGATATACGGTCATGGCCACAAATCAAATTCAGGCTTCAAGCTTCAATTCCGTTTCGGACCTGGAGACCGAACCGACGACGGACACGCGGGGCGGTTACGATGTGGGCTATGCCGATAACTCCGATTATGCCGTTTATCAAAATGTAGATTTCGCCACGGGCATCACCAACGTAACCGCGCGTGTTGCCAGCGCCAGCAACGGTGGGACCCTTGAGTTTCGATTGGACGGCCCGGCTGGGCCGCTGATCAGTTCCGTCGCCATCCTGAACACCGGTGGCTGGCAAACATGGCAGACCGTGACTGCGCCGGTTTTGGGCGCCAGCGGCCTGCACAATCTCTACCTCGTTTTCCGGGGAACCACGTCGGGCATCGGAAACCTGAATTGGTTCCAGTTTGGCGGCGCGTTTAATCATCCGCCCGTGTTGGCCGCGATTTCCAATCAAACGGTCCTGGCGGGGACGATCCTGGTGATTACCAATTCGGCGAGTGATGTTGATGCGCCGCCGCAGACCTTGACCTTCAACCTGCTCGAGGCTCCGGCGAATGCGACCATTGATACCAACAGCGGCGAGATCACCTGGCGGCCGGCCATGGCGCAATCGCCATCCCTCCAGCCGCTAAGCGTGGTGGTTTCGGACGACGGCCTCCCGGTCTTGAGCGCCACGCAGAATTTCACAGCGACGGTGACGCAACCGGTTCACCCCACGCTAAACGCGGTTTTAATAACCAATGGCCGGTTTGAGTTTTGGATTAACGGTGATGAGGGCCCTGACTATACGATTCAGTTTTCCACAAACCTTGTCTTCTGGTCATCCATCGCCACCGCGAATTCGCCAACCCTGCCTTTCACCTGGAACGACACCAACGCCGCCAAATTCAATACACTGTTCTACAGGGTATTATTGGGGCCATAATGTTCCTGGGTTAAAACCCGTCCGGGGCGGATATCGGAACAATGCCTGCGTGAGATTTCCGATGTCAATAACAGGCATATTTGTTCACGCCTGGTAACCCGTTTATTGTTTCCCGTTCAGAACTTCATGCAGAGTATTAAGTATGGCTGCCGTGGTATAAGGTTTGGGGAGGAAATGCCGGACGCCGGCGTCCTTGGCCTTCGCCATGCCGCTTTCAGAGGCCATGCCTGTGGAGCTGACAATTTTGACATTCGGGTTGATGGTTTTGAGTGCAACAATGGCGGCGGGGCCATCCATGATCGGCATCACCATGTCGGTGATGACCGCATCGATTTCCTGCTGCCGGGCCGCATAAAGGGAAGCCGCTTCTGCGCCATCCGCAGCGAGCAGGACGCGATAACCGAAGCGTTGCAATGTTTTCTGCGCGATATCTCGGACAGCTTCTTCGTCATCCACCACCAGCACCAGTTCATTGTGGCCGCACGGCAGCCCGGATTCCTTCGCGGTTGCGTCTGGCTCGACCACCCGACTATTATCAGCGGGAAAATAGACTTCGAATCGGCTGCCTTTGCCCGGCGTGCTGTGGCAGTGGATAAACCCACCGTGGTTTTTGACGATGGCCAGGGAGGTGGACAAACCCAGTCCCGTGCCCTTGCCGGGTTCCTTGGTTGTAAAGAACGGATCGAAAATCTTGTCCTGAATCTCCCTGGGAATTCCCGTGCCGTTGTCCCTTACCATAATGCACACATACGGGCCGACTTTAGCCTCCGGATTCATGTCGGCATACATTTCGTCGAAGAGCATATTTTCCATCTGGATGGACAGTTTGCCGCCCGAGGGCATGGCGTCGCGCGCATTGACGCAGAGATTCAACAGAACCTGATAGAGTTGGGTCGGGTCGCCGGTAATGGTCCACAGGTCGGCAGCTATTTGGAGTTCAAACTCCACCGATTTGGGGAAGGTTTCGTGAATGAACTGTTTGATTTCATGGGCAATGTGTTTGGGCTGGAGTGGAATGTACTCGCCGGTGGCTCCGCGACTGAACGACAGCACTTGTTTAACAAGGTGCGCGCCGCGCTGGACATTGGCTTCCAGGGCACGCAGCAGTTTCCGCCCGTCTTCATCAGTGACCTTTTCCTTCAACAACTGGACGGAGACAAGCAGGGGGCTCAGGACATTGTTCAGGTCGTGGGCGATGCCGCCGGCCAGTGCGCCAATTCCTTCCATGCGTTGGGAACGCAGGAACTGGATTTCAAGTTTTTTCCTTTCGGTGATGTCGGTGTTTATAATGAGCCGGGACTTCGGGCGGCCCTGCTCGTCGCGGATGAGATTGCCTCGTCCCTGAACCGTGACGGCTTTGCCGTCCTTGGTATATTCTTGCAATTCACCAACCCACTCGCCGCGTTCGTTCACGGTTTTGACGGTATTCGCAAGCTGTTGCGTGACCACTCCCTTGAAGAGCAACTTGATCACCGATTTGCCGGCGGCTTCGGCGGCGGTCCAGCCGTAAATTCGTTCGGCGCTCTTGTTCCAGTAGATGATGTGGTTGTCCGAATCCAGAACAAAAATGGCGTCCTGCGCATTGTCCAACAACGCGGCCTGTTCCCGGATATGTTCCTCTGCCCGTTTGCGCGAGGTGATGTCGTTGAACAGCAGCAACAAGTGGGGTTCCTCGCCCCGGACGAAGGGATTGAAATTGCACACCAGCCACACTTCCCTGCCAAATGTGCTGACAAAGTGGGATTCGCATTGCTGCGGCTTTCCCGTGGCCAACGCTTCTTCCGCGATACTGACCATGCCGGAAACCCGCCAGGTTTCAAGCTGCCGGAAATTCTGCTTCAGGAGTTGGGGTACCGTAGCATGGAGGGTCTGGGCCGCGAACTCATTGGCCAACACGCACTGGCCGGATGCCTTGTAAACGATGATTCCCGCCGGGGCATCGGAGATGATTCTTTGATTGAAATCGAGCGTCTCGGCCAGTTGCCGCTCCGCCTGCTTGCGCTCGGTGATGTCGCGCGAAATGCCCATGATGCCGACGATCTTCCCGTTGCTGTCAAATAACGGCAGCTTTGTGCTGGTCGCCCACGTGACCCGCCCGTCCAGCCAGTCTTCCCGCTCCTCCTTGTTAATCATCGGCTGGCCCGTGGCCAGGATTCCTTGTTCATCTTCGTAAGCTTGCCGCGCGTGTTCTCCAAAGATGTCGAGATCGGTCTTTCCCAGCGCCGCATGGACATCGGTCATCCTTAATCTCCGGGCAAATGCCTCGTTGATTCGGATGAAACGGCTTTCCCGATCCTTGAAATATATGAGGTCGGGAACGGCCGCGATCAAACTGTCCAACAACTTCTGCTGCGCCACAGATGTTTCCTCTGCCCGCTTGCGTTGCCAAATCACGAACGCCATCAACCACAACATTCCCGTGCCCATCAAACGGTTGATGATCGCCCCATGGAGGTGAATCCCCGGTGGTGAAAACAAGAAGCCCGCGAGCATCAACAGCGAGAAAATGGCGGCGAGCAGATAGGAGAAATACCGGTTGCCGACATAGACCGACAACAGCAGGGGAATGAAATACCAAACCCAGTTGGCCACGCCCAGTGGCGTGAATAAATCCAAAACAACCCCGATGGCGGCAAGAGGAGGTATTGCCACAAAAACAGCTATCTTTTTTTGTCTGGAGGTCATAACCGCGCCACGGCATCTCTGTATTAAACGTTGATATTAAGCATTTAAGATGCCTAGAGCATCGTTTCTCTTAACTCTTTTGAGCGCAGTTGTTATATGCTGACACACGAATACCGCCTTTAAGTAGCAACAGGTCAAACACCTTCACCGACTAAAGGCCGAGATTTGTCTCAATAAACCGTACAAACCCGTATGAGCGGGTCTGTGCGAGCGAATGCGCATTCCTTGCCCTGAATGGAGGTCAGGCTGCGAGCTCTGTCCCTGCAAGAAGGTTCGAGCGCAGTGGTGGAGAGACTCCAGGCTTCAGCATCATGTTTGGCTCCCAAGGCATCTTCAACACCGTTTCGATATTGACATCACCGGGCCGGTGTGGCTTAATCATTGATACTCAGCCGACACATCCCTTTATCAGATCAGAACGATGGACAACGATGATGAGGTGACCGATGAATCAGTCATTACGTGAGCACGTTGAAGCGAAAATCATCAATTTTCTTCACGATACGAAAAGCCCCCATCACGCGAGCCGGATCGCTGTTCACATCCGTGAAAAAAGGGAGGACACCCTCCACGCAATCCAAAAGCTCGTAAAAAACGGGACCATCAAAGGCGTGCAGGATTTGGCCCTCCATGGTTCCACCGGTGAAACCATGGCCTATACGTTGGTCAATGTCGCGCCGGGGCCAACACTCGTCTTGCCTTCGATTCCGCCTTCGCGATTGACACCACGGGCGGGTCACAGCTCAACTCCAGGCGGTTAGAGAAAGGTGCCACGCGATGGCGTTGTTTCTCCGGTCAGGGTTGCAGCCATATTCAGGCTGTTTTCACCGTCTCGGCAAATTGCCTGCGTTCGGCAAAATGCCCGCGCAAATCGAGCGCGATTTTGAGCCCAACGAGCAGGAGCAACCCACACACCGGCGAATGCAATGCCATCATCAGAAACCCGCCGAACAGGATGGCCAGATGCAACACGACGATGCGCCCATAAGGTTGCTGCATGAGTTGCTGGAGGCTGGCGCGTTTGTATTCACCGTTGCCAAGATAGTTGGTGGCAAATGAAATTCCGCGGCTGACGGCCAGCCCGAAGATCGCCCAACCCAGATAATTTCCCTGCGCGATCCTCCAGAAGGTTTCCGGAGTGGGAAATCCGGTACCGGGCTTGAAACCGCCGCCAAAGAGTCCAATCACGAAAACACCGTGAATGAACGTGAACATTCCGTAGTGCACGCAGAAAAACGGGATGATGAACAGCTTGCCGGCCCAGCTTAACGGTGATTCAGGATTGTCCGTGAGCATCTTGAGCACATTGATAACACCGATGATGACATTCTCGCTCCAGAACAAAAACATGAGTGGAAATATTTCCCAGCCAAGCAGGAACACGCCGGCAACCGGAACGAGATTGGCGAGCACGAGCGCGATGACGGAGGGCCGCAGCCAGTCGGCAGCAGTGGTTTCCCCAAAGAATTTCATATGGAAGGTTTGACGGTGAGCAGCCTGAATGCCAGGTGAGGCGCGAAGGGTCCATGACAGCACCTGCCTCCGGTGGTCCTGTTGCCAATACCGGGCTCACAGCCACGACTTCAGCCGTTCGCGCAAAATCTGCCGGGCACGATACAACCGGGACTCAACTGCTTTCGGTGTGGTTTCTAAAATCGCGGCCGCCTCGGCCACACTGCGTTCCTCGCATTCGCACAGCACAATCGCCTCCCGCAAATCCTCGGGCAGTCTGTCCACGGCTACGCGCACAGCGGCGGCGCGTTCAGCCGTCAGCGCCTGTTCGTTCGGCGCCGGATCATTGGCTGGCAGGGTGCCACCGACCGTTTGTTCCGATTCTCCCGTCTCGGCTTCGAGCGAGACGTTCGGATGCCGCGAGCGCCAGCGGAAGTGGTTCCGTGCGAGATTCGCGGCGATGGTATAGAGCCAGGTGGTAAACTTTTCGCTCGTCCGAAAGCTGTCCCGTGCACGGAAAACGCGGACAAAAGTTTCCTGCGCCAGATCGTTCGCGTCGTCTTCGTTGCCCAGCATCCGGCAGAGAAAATGGAAGACCGGTGTTGCGTGCCGTTCCATCAAATCATTTAGTGCTGCATCATGCCCGGCGGCCAACTGCGCCATGTCGGCCCGGTCATGGGCGTCGCCGTCAGTGCTGAGGTTGCTCATTGGCCGCGGGTTCCGGCAGGGGTTGCTGGTTTCCCTCCTGTAAACCGAGGGTAAATTTCTGCATTTCGGCGAGATAACGGCGGCCTTCCGTTGGTGGCATGTTTTGGCTGACTTCAGCGAAATACTGGAGCATTTGCGACTGGCAATGGGCACGGCAGGTGGCCAGTTCAGCCAGTTTTTGTTCGGCAAGGGGACTGACGTTGGTTGCACCGTTCAAGGCTGCTGCGACTTCCTGTTTTTTCTCAGAGACCATCCGGCACATCACGGCGCATTGAGACAGGTAGTTCTCATGCAGTTTTTGTATACTCGCCATCTCAGCGGTGTTCAGGTGAAATTCATTTTGCAACCAGTCAAGGCTGCCGGGAGGTTGCGCGACACAGACCTGACAGAGACGCTGGCTTGCCACATAGGAGCCGCCAAACAGCGCAACGCCCAAAACCAGTGCACCCAGCACAATGACCAGCGAGCGATTCATACCTTAACGCATAGCCGGAGGCGCAACTGCCGTCAGATATTGGGACTGTGCGGTTTGGTTTGCCACCAGATCGCCTGCGCGCGCGCCCAGCAACGCACCGGCAACGACCAAGGCAGCGGCGGTTACCAGCGCAAATCGCGGACGCAGCACGAGCGCGGCGAGCGCGTCCAACCAGGACAAACCGGGCACGGACGAAACCGGCGCTTCAGCATCTTCGATACGGCGCCAGACGTTTTCCTGAAATCGCGGCGGCAGAGCCGGGGAGACGCGCGATTCGCGCAACAGCACGCTCAGTTTTGTGTCGTCAGGATTCATGTTTTCTTTCATCGGTTCAACGGGCGGCGGAGATTTTCGTCCGCCGCCCGCATCATAGATCTTTCATCGCGCCGGGACAACCCGGCGGATGGCAGATACCCCATCAGTTGGCGGCGGCGACTGTTTTGGCACAGCCCGGCATGGTTGCCGGATGTTCGGCACACGCTTGAATGGACTTGGGCGTGCCGGCCATGCTGCGGCAGGCCAGGGTGGGATTCACGCTGACGTTCGTGCCAGCCGTAATAGCAATCTGGTTTCCCGAAGCGCGCGGCGGAAGGGCAATGCCTTGATCCACAGCCACAAGGTCGGGATCATTCACCGTACCGGAGACGATTTTGATCTGGTTGCCGGCGGCGCGGGGTGAGAGCAATGCGCCATTGGTATTGAAGGTTATCGCGGTCAGGGCGGCCACGCTGATAGTGGTGAGGAGGATTCGTGTTTTCATATTGATTTTCTTTTCATTTTTGGCCGGTGCTTCATTGCGCCGGTGATTAGTTGTATTTGTCTTACACCGACGCGCTGGAAATCCCTCAAAAATCACAAGCCCCAGCCGGGTAGGTTGATCCGCCGGCTGGGGCTGGAAGCAATGAAGCTGCGTGGGGGTTGATAGGGGACTAAATTGGACCCAGGACGAGGCGTGCAGATTTTGTGTCAATCGTCACGGTCTTGAACCGGCTAAGCAAGTCGTTGCCTAGCAAGCCACTTTCGCCGGGAAAGATCGGATTACGATGAATGCCGGTTGGCACATGGTCAAAATGACTGCCTCCAAGGAAAACCCTCGTTTCCGCTTGGGGAATGGTCAGCGCGACCAAGCCAATCGCAGGTTTCTCCGGTTTCACACACGCTACCGTGCCTGAAGTCACCCATTGCAAAGCTGTGGCGCAGCCGGTATCCAATCGCACCCATTGATTCTTCACGTCATTGACGCCGATGGAAACGCAAAGGCTGTTACGGCGCAGTTCCAGTGGAATCACCGTGTCCGATGCTGCCGGGGAAACCGCGTCAGGAAACCTGATTTGATGCAAAGTGAAATCAATCTGTACCACGCGGCCACGAACAAAGTCGGCCCCCAGTAATCCGTCGAGCGGACGCGCGCAAGAACGCGCAAGCTTGCTCAAGTCGAGCGCCAAATATTCCGAGGGGAGAACCACCCCTGCCGCTTTCGCTGTCAACCGCGTGGGCCAATGGCCGGTCATGGTCGTGTGGACACCCTGCACGCTGATCCAGTTGCCGGTTTTAAGCCTCAGCGCCTTCGCGGTGCTGCTGTTGATGACGCTGACATCTGCACCGGTGTCGAAAATGAAATTCAATGGCCGGGTGGATTGAGGAACCTGGACTTGCACCCACAACAAGCCTTCAGAGTATTCAAAGGGAATAGCAAGTGTCGGAGCTGGTGACGCCAGCCGCACTCCGCCAAACATCACGAAGCAAAACAAAAACGCGCACAAAAAAAACCGCATGAACGCGGCGGATGCAACTGACATGCCACGCCTGATGCTTCGCCTGTTGTCCTCGGATTTGAGCTGTTTTCAATTCCGGCTCTCGTTTTTCAGTGATGTCTTTTGCGCGGTCCGGTCAAAAGTATTCATTTAAAATTCCGGCGGAAATTTTGCGGGATTTTGTGCCCGACGGGGTAGTAACAGAAACAGCGGACGAAACAACTGTTGATAAAATCAAACAAACAAAACAACGAAAGACCGACACATGAAAACCACAAAACAAATCTGCAAGTGCATAACTCTCTCCACAATCATCCTGGCGGTCGCCACTGTGGCTTGGATGCCTGGTTCCGCCCGTGCGCAGGAAACCAACGCGCCGATGAAACCGATGAAAAGCGGCGAGCACTTGATGATGCTCAACCACATTACGACCCAAGCGCAGGTGGATGAACTCAAGCCGGGCGATTCCATCGCGATGGTTTGCTCCAAATGCAAAACCGTCAGCACCGAGTTCATCACCAAGGAGTCCAAGGGCAATGTTACAATAATGACGCCGGGTGAAAAACATCTTTGTCCCGGTTGCGGCAGCACCGTCACAGTCGTGGGCGTGGGAAAAGGTGCGAGTGCGCAAATCAAGCACGTCTGCAGTATGTGTGGCAGCGATTCGATGTTTTGCTGTGCGACCACAACGAATGCTCCACCGACTGCCGGAATGGAGACCAAGTAACCAAGACCAAAATTCCATTCACAAGCGGTCCGGGAAATTCTCCGAGCCGCTTGTGTATTTTGACCAGCTTGATAGCTTTGAAGTGTCGGTGCCGGAAATGATTGAAAATAATTTGCGGGGTTTCAGTTCCAGCGGTGTAATGTAGGCGTTGCCCGAAGGTGGGCGCTCAACTTAAATCGACAACATTGAAAATAGTTAAGGAAGCAATACGTTTATGAAAATAATGAAAACCATTCTGCTTACCGCCGCCATTGGGCTTTTATGGAGTGCCGGAGCGCGCGCGGACAACTCTGCTTTGACGGCGCCCGTGAAATCCGTTTATGACCATTATCTGACAATTCAGGCCAGCCTGGCGAAAGACTCGCTGTCCGGCGTGGCGGACAATGCGGATGCCATTGCCAAAGCTGTTCAGACCGATGCGAAATCGCTGCCGGCGGCGGTTGCCACCGAGGCGGAATCCCTGGCCAGGACGTCGGATTTGAAATCGGCGCGCGCCGCCTTCAAGCCGTTGAGTGATTCGCTCATTCAATACCTTGCCGACCACAAAGCCAGGGATGCTTACGTGCAAGTCTATTGTCCGATGGCGCGGGCCAGTTGGCTGCAGGCAGGCAAAAACGTGAGCAATCCCTATATGGGAAAAGCCATGTCGGAGTGCGGGGAAATCCGGAATTAAACCCGGCAACCCAAATATCGGCGTGACAATGATTGACCCCATCTTCGGTGCAGGAATGTTTCCGGCACTCAAGCAATTTGTCATGACGACCAGGTTGCACCCGATTCTGGTCAATTTCACCGCGGCGCTGGTGCCCGTGTCGCTGGCCAGCGATTGCATTGGGCGTCTCATCAAGATTGAGTCTTTTCGCCACACGGCGTGGTGGACGTTGTTCTACGCGACGGCGATTACGCCGTTCACAGCCATTACCGGCTGGCTGTTCTGGATGTCCGACGACAACGGCGTCACCGGCATGACCATTCACAAATGGCTGGGAAGCGGCCTGGCCGTGCTTTTGTTCGTTCTCTTTATTTGGCGGTGGAAACTGCGTCGACAAGCCCGATGGGCCACGACGTCTTACCTGTTTGTGGCCGCCATTTTCGTCGTTGCTTTGGCGTATCAAGGCCATCTGGGCAGCGCGCAGGTTTTTAGCGGCATGTAAATCATGCTGCCTGTTGCGGCGGAGCCGAAAATCGGCAGTAAAATTTTTTGAGGGGATATTCGCGGGTTGGTGTATAATGAGAGTCGTTATGCTCGACATTAATTTATTAATTATGAAGAAATTGAAGATGCTTGCGGCCATTGCGCTGACTGTTCCCTTCCTTATTTCACCGGTCGCCGGCTTGGCGGGCGACACGAATTCGGTCACTTCCGCCAAATCGAAACCGGATTTGCTGACGACGTGCCCGGTTTCAGGTGACAAACTTGGGGAGATGGGCAAACCTGTTGTCTTCGTTTATCAAGGTCAGGAGGTCAAGCTTTGCTGCCCCGATTGCAGGAAGGATTTCGACAAGGACCCGGCCAAATACATTTTAAAAATCCGGGCGGCTGACAAGAACGCCAAAAATTGACAAGAAGAAGCCAAAAGCCGTTGAGCTTCTTTCGAGCTATTGACTGATATTCAAAACGTGAAAACGACATTGGCCATTGTTTGCAGCCTGTTGCTGGCTTGGACGCCCGTCCTGGTCCCGGCATCGGCGGCTGGTGTCGTCCGCGTCGCACATGTCTGTTGCCATTGTGGCAAGGCGTGCTGCGTCGCGTCTCCCTCCCCGGCGTCGCAGCCTGTCCCTGCGACTCCGGTTTCTCTTTCGGCCCCCAATCAGTTTTTGACCCTGGCGCCTGCCGGGTTGTCCTGGACTTTGCCGGACGCGCCGGTGTCTGAACCTGTCGTTTCCGTTTCTGCGCCGTTGAAGGCGAATCGCACTCCGTTGTACACGCGGAATTGCGCCTTTCTGATCTGACTTTTTCCCTCTACGCCCATGGTGTGCCCATTGCCGGCATGCTGTGCCCCGTTGCTTTTTGTACCTGTAAATTTTTGTGTCCGTGAAATGTGTTTGAAACTGTAACTGAATTTATGAAACCGATTGTCATTTTGCCCGCCATGCTGACCGCCGCCGGCGTGCTGGTCCTGGCCGGTTGCCGAGGCATCTCCACGAAGGGCGAGCAACAGGCGCGCCACGATTTCGGTGCGGTTGCCGGCCAATACCGGCCCGGCAATCAACACCCGACGCTGCCGGAACTGACGCCGGATTCTGGCCTCAGCAATTTTCTCGCCTATGCGCTGCTGAATTCGCCGACGGTTGAAGCGACATTTTACGATTGGTCGGCATCGGTCGAGAACATCACGGTGTCGCGCTCGCTGCCGGACCCGCAATTGACCTTCCAGGCTTACATTCAGGACACCATCACTTCGCTGATGCCGGGATTTGCGTGGAGTTTTCCCGGCCCCGGCAAGCTCAAGGCGCGCGCGGGCGTTGCCGCCGCTCAGAGCCGGGGAAAATACTTTGCGTTTGAAAGCGCCATGTTGCAGGCGGCGTTCAATCTCAAGCGCGCTTACTACCAGCTTGGCTTGCTGGACGAACAACTTCGCCTCAAACGCGAGACGCTGTCGTTGCTGGAAAGCCAGGAGCGCGCCGTCCGCGCACAAAACATGGCAGGTTCAGCCGCATTGCCGGATTTGTTGCGCGTTCAAAGCGAACGCGATCGTGTCCGCACGGAACTCACCAGCCTGGAAGATTCGCGCCGTTCGCTGCTGGAAAATTTCAAAGCCGCGTTGGGTTTGATGCCGGGGCAGGCGGATCCGCCCACGCCGGTGCATTTTGAAATGAGCCGGGAAAATCCCGAGGCCGACGAATTGCTCCGGGTGGCGTTCGCACGCAATCCGCAACTCAAGGCGATGGAAGCCGATGTGCGTGCTGCCGAAGCCGGAATCAAGGTGGCTTACAAGGACCGCGTACCTGATTTCAGCGCAGCGCTGATGGCCGACGTCAAGGCATCACCCGTGCTTTACTGGCCGCAGTTGAGCATGAGCCTGCCGATTTGGCGCGACAAAATCGCGGCGGAAGTCACCGGAGCCAAGGCCGAGGAACTGGCGGCAAAGTCACGGCTGAAGGCAGCGCAAATTGACCTGGCCGTCAATTTTGCCGAAAAATCGTTTACCTATCGCGAGACCAGCCGCAATCTTGCCTTGATCGAGGACGAACTTATTCCCAAGGCACGCCAATCGGTGGAAATCGTCCGGGCCGGTTATAGCGCCGGCACCATGGATTTTTCCAGTTTGACGGACGCGGAACGAACGTTGCTGGATTTACAACTCGAAGCCGCCGAAACCCGCACGGACCGCGAAATCGCCCTGGCGGACCTGTCCCTGGTGATCGCCGGCGTACCGCCGGCCAGCGCGCCGCTTTTGTCGAACAATCCTCTTGATAAACCCCGTAGCAGCGGACGCCAGTCCGCTCCATCTTCTCGAAATGAAGGTCAGAGCCGACTCACGTCGGCTGCTACAAAAAATTGATTTTATGAACTTGAAATGGAAACTGATTTTAGCCGGAACGCTGCTCGTCACATCGGTCGGCGTGGGCCTGTTCATCGTCGGCTGCTCACGTCAACCGACTTCGGCCGATACCACAGCCGCTTCATCGGAGAAAACACTCTATACCTGCGGGATGCACCCGTGGATTATTCAGGATCATCCCGGCAATTGCCCGATTTGCGGCATGAAACTGGAACCGGTCCACAAATCCGCAGGCGCTGAGGAGGCGGCATCGTCCGCCATTGCAGTTGATCCGGCGACGATTCAGTTAATGAACATCCAGACAACGGACGTCGCGCGTGGTCCGCTGCGCCGGACCATCCGCACCGTTGGCACGATTGATTACAACGAGACCGCGCTGGCGGACGTGACGACCAAGTTCAAGGGCTGGATTGAGAAACTGGACGTGGATGCCACCGGCCAGTTGGTGCATCGCGGCGAACCGCTGTTCGAAATTTATTCACCGGAACTTTACAGCGCGGAGGCGGAGTATCTGGCAACGCTGAATTCAGCAAATCGATTCCGGCGCGTCCCCGCTGCACGAGGCGGCGCTGGGCAAATTAAAATTTTTCGATATCTCGGACGCGCAAATCACCGCGCTGAAAAAATCCCGCGAGCCGCGCAAGACGATGGCCATGCTTGCGCCGGTGGATGGTTTCGTTATCGAAAAAAATATCGTGCAGGGACAGATGGTGGATGCGGGCATGACCCTTTACCGGCTGGCCGACCTCGGCATCGTCTGGGTTTTTGCGCAGGTTTATGAGCAGGATTTGCCTTACGTCCAGCTCGGCCAGGAAGCGACCGTCAAGCTAGCCTCGCTGCCCGACCGTGAGTTCCGCGGGCGCGTCACCTACATTTATCCGAACGTGGACGAAAAGACGCGTACGGCCAAAGTGCGGCTGGAGTTCGAGAATCCCGGTTACTTCCTCAAACCCGGCATGTTTGTTTCAGCGCAAATCACCTCGGAATTGGAACCGTCGGCGTTGCTCGTGCCGGATTCGGCGGTGCTGCGCAGCGGCGAGAAAAACACGGTCTTCGTCGCGTTGCCCGGCGGGAAATTCGAGGCGCGCACGGTCATGCTCGGCCCGGAAGCGGAACAGGACAGGTATGAAGTCGCCAGCGGCTTGCAGGAAGGCGAGCGCGTGGTCACGTCCGGGCAGTTCATGCTGGATTCGGAAAGCCAGTTGCGCGAGGCCATCCAGAAAATGAGTAAATCCGCAGGGGTGGCAACCGTGTCTGGAGGTAGGGCGGGCAGTCCTCTGCCCGCCGCCAGTGTAGAAAAATCAGACGGCGCGCACGGAGTGACGCGCCCTACCTTGGAATCCGCCGACACCAATGTCGTTTATGTCTGCCCGATGCCGGCGCACGTTTCCATCACTTACGATCATCCCGGCAAATGTCCGATTTGTGGCATGACGCTGGTGCCGGTGACACCGGACGAACTCAAACAGCTTCAGCCCGGCGGCAAGGTGCTTTACTACACCTGCCCCATGCCCGAGCACAATTACATCCATGAAGACAAGCCGGGCAAATGCCCCATTTGCGGCATGACCCTCATTCCCGTGATGGCGTCACCGGACGTAATCCAACAATCCACTAATCCATCAACCCCAAACCCCGCCCGGAATCCAGCGTCGTCGATTAGCAATTCTCCCTCGGCCAGCCAACCGGCCGTGAAGCAACTCTACACCTGCCCGATGCATCCCGAGGTGATTTCTGACACACCCGGCAAATGTCCGAAGTGCGGAATGACGCTGGTGCCGGTGGTGGACACGGCGAAATAGCGAGGTATTCCCATGCTCCAACGCATCATAGATTTTTCGCTCAAGAACAAATTCATCGTCCTGCTGGCGACGGTGGCGCTGGTGCTCGGGGGCATTTACGCCGTCAAAAACATTCCGCTCGATGCCATCCCCGATCTTTCCGACACGCAGGTCATCATCTACACGCCGTGGGAAGGCCAGGCGCCGAACATTGTCGAGGACCAGGTCACCTATCCCATCACGACCAAGATGCTCTCCGTGCCGCGCGCGAAAGTGGTGCGCGGTTACTCGTTCTACGGCTACTCGTTCGTCTATGTCATTTTTGACGACGGCACCGATCCTTACTGGGCGCGCAGCCGGGTGCTGGAATACTTGAGCAGCATCGGCGGGCAATTGCCGCGCGGTGTCACGCCCACACTCGGCCCGGACGCCACGGGTGTCGGCTGGGCGTTCATGTATGCCATTAACTCGACAAACCGTAACCTGGCCGATCTGCGTTCCATTCAGGACTGGTATTTGAAATACCAACTCACCGCCGTGCCGGGCGTTTCGGAGGTCGCGTCCATCGGCGGCTTCGTGAAGCAATATCAAGTGACGGTGGATCCGACAAAGTTGCGTGCCTACAACTTGTCTTTGAGCGACGTGAGCCAGGCCATCGAACGCAGCAACGGCGAAGTTGGCGGACGTTCGATTGAGCTTTCCGAACGCGAATTCATCCTGCGGGTCAAGGGTTACATCACGGATTTGGACGACTTGAAAAAGGTGGCCGTGGGGGTTGGCGCGAACGGCGTGCCGATTCTGTTGCGCGACGTGGCCAACGTCCAGTTCGGCCCCGACGAACGCCGCGGTATCGCCGATTTGAACGGCCATGGCGAAACGGTGGGTGGCATCGTGGTCGTGCGTTACGGCGCGAACGCGCGTCAGGTCATCATGGACGCGAAGAATAAACTGGCTCTGGCGATGCAGGCGCTGCCGGCGGACGTGAAAGCTACCGTCATCTATGACCGCACTGCCTTGATTGACCGCGCTGTATCCACGCTTGAAGAAAAGCTCGTCGAGGAAAGCCTCGTGGTCGCGGCAGTGTGCATTCTGTTCTTGCTCCACTTTCGCAGCGCTCTGGTGGCCATTGTGATTTTGCCGGTGGCGGTGTTGATTTCATTTCTCATCATGTATGAGCAGGGCATCAGCTCGAACATCATGTCACTGGGCGGCATTGCCATCGCCATCGGCGCGATGGTGGATGCGGTCATCATCATGATTGAGAACGCCCACAAACACATTGAACAGGACAATGGCAAACGAGATCGCTGGGACGTCATTCGCGAGGCTGCCATCGAAGTCGGGCCGGCGCTGTTTTATTCGCTGCTGGTCATTACGGTTTCGTTCCTGCCGGTGTTCACGTTGCAGGAGCAGGAAGGGCGGCTGTTCAAACCGCTGGCGTTTACCAAAACCTATTCGATGGCGGCCGCGGCGCTGTTGTCCATCACCCTGGCGCCGGTGTTGATGGGTTATCTCATCCGCGGACGCATCGCACCGGAGACGAAAAATCCCATCAACCGGTTTCTGATCTGGATTTACCATCCGCTCATTGACCGGATCATCCGCTGGCGCTGGTGGATTGTAAGTGCGTCGGCCATCACGGTGCTGTGGGTGTTTCTGCCGTGGAACCAACTGACGGCACGGCTTTTGCCCAACGGCCCGGTCAAGGAACTGGCTTTCTCGGCCGGGAAATTTTTCCCGTTCCAGAATCTCGGTTCGGAATTCATGCCGCCGCTTTACGAAGGCGATTTGCTTTACATGCCCACGACCTTTCCGGGGATTTCCGTGACCAAGGCGCGCCAATTGGTTCAAGTCACCGACCGAATCATCAAATCATTTCCCGAAGTGAAAACCGTTTTCGGCAAGGCCGGCCGCGCCGAAACCGCCACCGATCCGGCGCCGATGGACATGATTGAAACGACCATTCAATTGAAGCCGGAAGGCCAATGGCCGGCGGTGGACATCCAGGATGACAACGGAAAAGTTATCGCGCATCGCCGCCGCACGCCGGATGAACTGGTGAGCACCCTGAATGCCGCCGTGCAAATTCCCGGACTGAACAACGCCTGGACGATGCCAATCCGGACACGCATTGACATGCTTTCCACCGGCATCAAAACGCCTGTCGGCATCAAAATCGCCGGGCCGGATTTGAAGGAATTGGAACGCATCGGCACGGAAGTCGAAGCCGTCGTCCGGCAGGTGCCCGGCACCGCCAGCGCCTTTGCCGAACGCGTGACCGGCGGACGCTACATTGAGTTTGAAATTGACCGTGACGCCATCGCCCGTTACGGCCTGACCGTCGGCGACGTGCAAGATGTGTTGTCGGTCGCGCTCGGGGGCATGCCGTTGACGACGACCGTGGAAGGTTTGCAACGTTACACCGTGAATCTTCGCTACGACCGCGATTTCCGCTCCGACTTGCACGCGCTTAAACATGACATTGTCATTCCCACGCCCGCCGGTGCCCAAATCCCGCTGGGCGAACTCGCCAACATCAAGGTCGTGGACGCCCCGATGGAAATTAAAACCGAGGGCGCGGTGCCCAACGATTGGGTGTATGTGGACATCCACGACATTGACGTCGGCACCTACGTCCAGACCGCCATGCACGCGGTTGACCGGGCCATCGCTGATGGCCGGATTCAACTGCCGCCGGGCTACAATCTAATCTGGAGCGGCCAGTATGAATATATGCTCCGCGCCCAACACCGGCTGATGGTGGTCGTGCCGTTGACGCTGCTCATCATCACGTTGATTATCTTCCTGAACACGCAGTCGTGGGTTAAAACCGCCATCGTCCTGCTGGCGGTCCCGTTCGCGCTCGTCGGTTCCATCTGGATGCTTTACTGGCTCCACTACAATTTGAGCGTGGCCGTCTGGATCGGGTTGATTGCGCTGGCCGGCATCAGCGCTGAGACCGGCGTGGTGATGTTGCTTTACCTTGACCTCGCTTACGCGGACTGGATCAAAAACGGCCGGATGCGTAATCTCACCGACCTGCGCGACGCCATTTACCACGGCGCGGTCCGGCGCGTGCGCCCCAAAGCCATGACGGCGGCGGTAATCATCGCCGGCCTGCTGCCCATTATGTGGAGCAGCGGTTCCGGCGCTGACGTGATGAAACGCATTGCCACGCCGATGATTGGTGGCGTTGTGACCTCGGTCATCATGGAACTGGTCGTTTTCCCGGCCGTTTATTATCTATGGCGCTCACGCAGCCTGGCGGATCATTTGCGGACAGCTGCCGGCGACGTCCAGAAGTGACGGCGGATTTATCGGTTCACAACAAATCCAGCATCCGCTGCAATTCCGCGTCGGTGTTGTAATAATGCGGCGAGAGCCGGAGGTAATTTTTCCCCGCGCGGTCGGTCCGCAGTGAGGTAACAACACCGGCATCTGCCAGTTTTTTGTGCAGCGCCGTCAGGTCTTTTCCTGCTTGATGAAAGGAGACGATGGCGCCGGCATTTTCTGATTTTACGTTTGCGTTCAAAACCGTGAATCCTTTGGATTGCAACGCCGGCACGAGCAGGCCGCGCTTGCGCAGCAGCTCGGCAGCGACATTTTCCACGCCCATTTCCAAAGCCAGTTCCAGGGCGGCAATCAAACCGGCCAGACCCACCAGATTGTGCGTGCCGGCCTCGTATTTCGTCGCGCCGGCGCGGAAAACGATTTTTTCCTGCGCGACAAAATCGGGATTGTGGACGTTGTGCCAGCCGTAAACCGGCGGCGTCAGCCGGTCCTGAACTTCCTGTCGGACATAAAGCACGCCCGCCCCGCACGGACCGAGCAGCCACTTATGCGCGTCGGCGGCCAGAAAATCCACGTCCCCGGCCGGGACCGGAAACGCGCCGAGAGTTTGAATTGCGTCGAGGCAAAAAAGAATTCCGCGCTCGCGCAGAAATTTCCCGATGGCCTCAAATTCAATCCGGAAACCGCTGATGAAATGGCAGGAGGCCAATGCGACGAGCCGCGTGTTTTCATCCACCTGCCCCGCCACGTCCCGCGGACGGATCACACCGAGGCCGCGCGCGTTCAGCAGGCGAACTTCCACACCGCGGTCGGCCAGCGCCATCCACGGATAAACGTTCGACGGGTAATCGTCATGATAAATGAGAATATTGTCGCCCCGGCGAAAATTCAGTCCGGCGGCCACAAAACTCAAGGCGAGCGAAGTCGGCCCGACGAACGCGATTTCCTCCGGCCGGCAATTGAGCAATTGCGCCGCGAGTTTGCGTCCTTCATTCACTCGCCGGGGGAAAACCAACGTTTCCTGATCGTTGGTTGTGCCGCGCTGCGCGCAATCGGAAATGGCCTGGGCCACGCGTTGGGGCAGCGGGCAGACGCCCGCGTGCGCCAGAAAGATTTTGTCACGCGCGACGGGAAATTCATGCCGGCGCAGTTCTTCGTTCGTGAGCAATTCGGTCAATGTCATGGAGCGAAATTAATGCGTGGAAGTCTGGCGCGCAAAGCGTAACTAGAAGTGGCTCAGTTGATTGATCTGATTGAAATAATTCGTCCAAAACCGGATCACAATGTAACCGACAAAAAGCACCACCATGAAATAAATGAAACGTGGCACCCATTTCGAAACGAGATGGAGTTTGCGCAGGCCTTCCTCGCTATAAAGCCGGTTCAAATGACGAAGCGATTCATCCAATTTGCCACTGACCTCGCCGCTGGCATAGAAATTGGCGAACATTTCAGGAAACAACCGGCAGGCGCGCACCGCCTCGGACGGCATCTGCCCGGAAGTCACTGTTGGTTTCCAGGCCGCCACGGCGCGGCGCAAGGCAGGTGAACCGCTCGCCGCCGCAGCCAATTCCCAGGCTTCAAAGATGTTGACGCCGGCGCTGATGAGGGCTTCGAGCGCCGCCGCGAGCCGCGCCAAGGCCAGATAATGCCGCGCTGTTCCCAAAACGGGAATGAAACGCAGCGCCGATTCCACTTTTGTCCGCCAGGCTTCGTCGTGCCGGTCTTGACCGGCATAGATCAGAAAAACAGTGGCGGCGTAGACCGGAACCAATCCACCGAACAAAACCAGGAGCCAGGGACCGGACCAGAGGAATTCGAGGAAGGGTGGACACGAAAATAGCGAGGTGAAAGACCGATACCGGATACATCAAATCGGCGATGGTCTGGCGGATGAGCCGGGCGCGTTCGTTGTAGTATTCAGCCAGCAGATGGAAACAGGCGTCGATCCGTCCACTGCGTTCGCCGGCTTCAATCAACGCCAGATCGAATGCGGGCAGCCAGCCGAGCCGGTGCAAGGCGTCAGCCACCGTTGCCCCCCGGGCCAGTTCATCCAGAAGTCGTTGCAACGGCTCACGGTAGGAGCGGGAGGGAGGCCTACGTTTGATTTGTTCCAAGGCCGCAATGATACCGATACCGGCGGACGTTAGCTGGGCGAGTTGATGAAACAGTTCGGCGCGCTGATCCAGTTGCCGGGGCGTGACGATGAACGGCATACGCCCGCCCGGACTCAGGCCGCCACGCGGTCGAGGCTGGCCTTGAAGTCACGCTTGCTGCGGGCGCCGACAATCTGGTCGGCCACCTGGCCGTTCTGGAAAACAAGCAGGGTGGGGATGGCCCGGACGCCGTACTCGGCGGCCAAAGATTGCTGCTCATCCACGTTGACCTTGCCGATTTTCACCTTGCCATCGTATTCGTCGGCGAGTTCATCCAGCAACGGGGCGATCATCTTGCACGGACCGCACCATTCGGCCCAGAAATCCACGAGCACGGGCGCGGGCGATTGCAAAACCTGCTGGGCAAAGTTTTCCTGCGTGAGCTTAAGAATGAGAGGAGAGGCCATACGTCAAAAACACATTTAGGGTTCGAACAACTTCTGAAAATCTCAAGTGGTCGGGATGAGCAGCATCCAGATCACCGTGACCAGAGCGAACAGCCCGGCGGCGGCCGCGATGACTACGAGCATTTGATCCAAACCGCTCATGGCCGGGGCTGCCGCCGCCATGGGTCGCTGCGCCACCGGGGCGGAGCGCGCCTGGGTGGCAGGTGCGGCAGCCGCTGCGCGCGGAGCTGCCGCCTGCGGAGCCGGAGTGGGGGCCGGGACGGCGCTGGGCGCACCGGTCGGGCCGCCGGGCGGCAGCGTCGGCAATTTGATGGTCGGCGCGGCGGACGGCTTGGGCGGCAAATTGATGCGGACCGTTTCTTTCTTGGGCTGAACTTTGCCGGTTTCTTTTTTCGGCGGCAGCACAGCACCCGGAGGAATGTTCGGAGGTGTCTCAGCCATAATCTTTGTTGGCTAAAGATAAACGGCATCCCGCGAGTGTCAAACCCTTATTCAAAAAACCGGACGGGCGAACCCGCCGGCCCGGTCACGGGAGCGACTGGCAGAAACTACTGGCGCTCGCGTTGTTCACTGCGGTCGTTTCCCCAACGTGGCGGACACTCCTCACGCGGGCGGGCGACGTTGATGGTGAGCTGGCGGCCCTGGAATTCCTTGTTGTAGAGTTCATCAACGGCACGCTGCGCGGCTTCGGCGTCGGCGAATTCCACAAACGCAAAGCCACGGGATAAAGTCAACAAGAAGTGTCAGACCCTATGCCTTTTCGTCAATCAGTTCCCGCCTGGCGCCACCGAGCAATTGCTCGATGAAGCTGGTGGAATAAACTCCGCGCCGGAAATTCGGGTCCTGCATGATGGCCTGCTGGAAGGAAACATTGGATTTGATGCCCGTAATCATATATTCCGACAGCGCGCGATTCATGCGGTCCATGGCCTCGCGCCGGTCATTGCCGGTGGTAATGAGCTTGCCGATCATTGAATCATACGTCGGCGGAATGGTGTATCCGGCGTAAGCGTGGGTGTCCACACGCACCCCGCGCCCGCCCGGCTGAAAATACATCTCAATGCGGCCGGGGCTGGGACGAAAATCATCAAACGGATCTTCCGCGTTGATGCGGCATTCGATGGCATGACCTTTGATCTGAATGTCCCCCTGGGAATGGCGCAGCGTCTCTCCCATTGCCAGCAGGATCTGATAACGCACCAGATCAATGCCGGTGACTTCTTCGGTGACAGGATGCTCGACCTGAATCCGCTTGTTGAACTCCAGGAAATAATAATTGCCCAGGTTATCCACGATGAATTCCACCGTGCCGGCGCTGGTGTAGTGGGCTGCTTCGGCAATTTTGACGGCGGCCTTGCCGATTTTGTCCCGCAATTTGCGAAAGCGATGCTCCAGCAACGGTGAGGGTGCTTCTTCAACCACCTTTTGGTTCCGGCGCTGAATGGAACAATCCCGTTCACCCAGATGAATGATGTGTCCCTTGTGATCGCCGAGAATTTGAATCTCTATGTGATGCGGGTTCTCAATGTATTTTTCAATGTAAACGCCGGAATTGCCAAACGACTTTTCGGCTTCAGAACGCGCCGTGTGATATCCTTTCACCAGGGAAATATCATTGTGCGCCACGCGCATGCCTCTCCCGCCGCCGCCCGCCACGGCTTTGATCATCACCGGATAACCAATGCGCTTGGCGATGGCCAAGGCGTCCTGTTCCTTTTCCACCGCGCCATCCGAGCCCGGCGGGATGGGCACGCCGACCTTTTTGGCGAGCAATCCGGCTGACCGCCTTGTCCGCCAACGATTGCATGGCGCGGGGGCTGGGACCGATGAAACGAATGTTGCAACTGTCACAAACTTCGGCAAAATGCGCGTTCTCGGCCAGAAAACCGTAACCCGGATGAATCGCATCCACATCCGTGATTTCAGCCGCGCTGATGATCCGGTCAATGCGCAGGTAACTTTCCGACGCCGGCGGGCCGCCGATGCAAATGGCTTCATCGGCCATTTGCACGTGCATCGAGTTGGCATCCACTTCGGAATAAACGGCCACCGTCCGGATATTCAATTCCTTGCAGGCGCGAATAATCCGAACGGCGATTTCACCGCGATTGGCGACCAGAACTTTCTCAAACATGGATTTTCAGTGAAGGTGAAAATGCTTCACGGGGCGTTCTTCAAGTCGGACGCACTTTGAACAAGGGCTGGCCGAATTCCACCGGCTTGGCGTTTTCGACCAAAACCTGTGTAATAACACCCTTGGCCTCCGCTTTGATTTCATTCATCACTTTCATCGCTTCAATGATGCAAACCACCGTGTCAGGATTAACTTCAGCACCGATTTCAATATAATTCGCAGCTTCAGGCGATGGCGCCCGGTAAAAAGTGCCAATCATTGGGGATTTGATCTCAACTTCGCCGGTTGCCACCGCCGGCATATTTCCAAGCTGGAACGGCAGGAGGAGCGGAAATGACCATTGGTTGAATCGGACGGGAGCTGTGCTGAATCCTCATACGCAGACAGCCGAAGTTCCCGGAACCATTGAATCCACGCTTCAACCTGATCTTGGAATCCTGCCTTTCCAGTTCAAACTCCGTAATGGAGTTCTTCTTCATCAGGTCAATTATGGCCTTAATATCTTTAAGATCCACGGTTCGATTTCGTTAAAGTTGTTAAAAAACCGGTTTTTGGCTATAAGTAAAAAAGCAGCAGCCGTGTTACGACTCTGCCTTGTTCCGTTACGAATTTGAAACAGTTTATTACTATGAAGCACCAACGTCAAGAGGTAAAATAAAATATGATTTACAGTCAAAAAACGGCTATAAATGGCTATTAGTCGATGTTTTTTAGCAACTTTAACGTCAACTGACGCTTCCAGTGCCAATAAATAAGATTTTGCGCCAAATCCGCTGATTTGCCCACGTACAAACCGGTGCTATAAGTGACTTTTGTCTGAATTTTTCGCGCGCGTGAATGTTTGAAAGATGGATCTCAATGGTTGGAATTCCGACTGCTGCAATCGCATCCCGCAACGCAATGCTGGTATGGGTATAGGCGGCCGCGTTGAGAACAATCACGTCGAATTTTCCCTTGGCCTGTTGAATCCAATCGACCAATTCACCCTCCAGATTGGACTGGCGAAAGTCGACCGTTATTTCAGCTCGGCGGCGCGCTTGCGGACTTTGGCTTCAATTTCAGCCAAGGTAGCACGTCCATACACCTCCGGCTCACGCTGGCCCGAGCAGATTTAGATTCGGCCCGTTCAAAAACAGAACTTTCATGCTTTGAACGTGAGATTAGCTGAGCACGTTTTCACTGTCGAACTGATTTCCGGATGCAATTTGAAAGCGTTCACCGCGAAGCAGAACCAAGCGCATCGGCCATCGATCATTTGGTGCCCGCGACAGGACTTGAACCTGTACGATGTTACTCACTAGAACCTGAATCTAGCGCGTCTGCCAATTCCGCCACGCGGGCATGCTCTCCAATCACCTTTTAATACGCGTTCAAACCTCCACAGGCAAGCCAAATTGTCCCAACTAATTGTCGTAAGCCCAGCTTGCCTTTTCATCCAAAGAAAATTATGTTCAGTACAGAACCTCAGTCGGAGGAGGATAATTCTTTACTCATCGCGGTTTTTTACATGAAGACCTCCGTTGAAAACAAAATTTTGGCCGGGTTCGTGGCATCGGTGGCGGCGCTGAGCGTGATAGGCTGGATGGCATATCGCACCACGAACCAGTTTATCATCGACTGACCGACTGGTGGCGCACACCCACGAAGTCATTGCGACACTGGAATCCGGCCTGGCGATTCTTACCGACACCGAAGCCAAACAGCGCGCCTTTTTGTTGACCGGCGACGATCAATTTTTGAAGGATTCCCAGGCCGCCCAGGCTCAAATCAATGAATGGATTGGGAAAGTACGGAAGCTGACTGCCGACAATCCGGAACAGCAGCAGCGCCTGGCCAGACTGGAATCGGTCATTTCGCAACGAATGACCATCCTGAACAGCCGGATCAAATTGCGGCAGCAGGGGGGGCTTCAAGCCGTTTCCAGCGATGTCGCCACGCTGCGCCAAGGCCGGGAGTTGATGGATCAGGTTTGGCGGGACATCGCCCAAATGCGTGACACGGA
Source organism: uncultured bacterium (assembly GCA_963708305.1). Taxonomy (GTDB): domain Bacteria; phylum Verrucomicrobiota; class Verrucomicrobiia; order Limisphaerales; family UBA11358; genus UBA11358. The sequence continues at coordinate 1,103,753 of CAVPSH010000001.1, forward strand.
AAACAGCCTGCTTTCGCAGCGTCAGCAAATGGCCCGGACGAATGCGGAAACCAGTCTGCTGGTAATTGTCTTTGGCAGTGCGCTGGCATGCGCCATCGGTTTGACAGCAGTCCTGTTGATCCACCGTGATTTGAAATTACGCAAATTGGCGGAGGAGGAACGTGACCGCTTTTTCGGTTTATCACGGGATGTGATCTGCATTGTCACCTTCGACGGTTACTTCAAGACGTTGAATCCGGCCTGGGAACGCACGTTGGGTTTCAGCAGCGAAGAGTTGATGGCCAGGCCGTTTATTGAATTTATCCATCCCGACGACGTTCCCGCGTCGCAGGTCGAAGTGAAAAAACTGGCGGGCGGCATGGAAACCGTCAATTTCGAAAACCGTTATCTTTGCAAGGATGGTTCCTGGCGCTGGTTCGCGTGGAACGCGCGCGCCGCCCTGCCGCAGCAATTGATTTACGCCACCGGTCGCGACATCACCGAACGAAAACGGGCACAGGCACAAATCATTCAACTTAATGCCGATCTGCAAACCCGCGCCACGCAATTGGAAGCGGCCAACAAGGAACTGGAGGCGTTTTCGTATTCCGTTTCGCACGACCTGCGCGCGCCATTGCGCCATATTGACGGCTTCGTGAAATTGCTCCACAAGCAGGCGGGCGAAAAACTGGACGAGCGCGGGAAGCGATATCTGGACATCATCGCCGATTCCGCCCGGCAAATGGGAATGCTGATAGACGATTTGTTGATATTCTCGCGCATGAGCCGCACCGAATTGCGGCAGGCGAAAGTGTCATCGGATTCACTGGTTCATGAAGCCATTGGCGGTCTGCAAACCGAGATCAATGGCCGGCCTATCAACTGGAAAATCGCGCCCCTGCCGGAGGTCGAAGCCGACCCGGCGATGCTGCGCCAGGTGTGGGTAAACCTGATTGCCAACGCGGTGAAATATTCCCGCCCACGGAACCCGGCGGAAATTGAGATCGGTTGTAACCCGGACAACGGCGAACTCGTCTTTTTTGTGCGGGACAACGGCGTCGGATTTGACATGCAATATGCGCATAAATTATTCGGCGTTTTCCAGCGTCTGCACCGCACGGAGGAATTTGAAGGCACCGGCATCGGCCTAGCCAATGTCCGCCGCATTGTTCACCGCCACGGCGGCCGCACGTGGGCGGAAGGGAAACTTGACGGCGGCGCAACCTTTTTCTTTTCCCTGCCGAAAACTCCAACTGAAACGAAAGGATAAAACATGGCCCCGTTGAAACGCATACTGCTGGTGGAGGACAATGAACGCGACGTGGAACTGACGCTCGCCGCGCTGGAAGAACACAATCTTGCGAATGAAGTTGTCATCGCCCGCGATGGCGCCGAAGCGCTGGATTATCTTTACCGCCGCGGCCAGTTTGCCGGCCATGCCAACGGCCTGCCGGTGGTCGTGTTGTTGGATTTGAAAATGCCCAAAGTGGACGGCCTCGAAGTGCTGCGCCAGATGCGGGATGATTCCACGCTCAAGCGCGTGCCGGTGGTGATGATCACCTCGTCGCGGGAGGAACAGGACCTGGTGAACAGCTATCAATTGGGCGTCAATGCTTATGTCGTCAAGCCGGTGGATTTTCAGAAGTTTGTCGAATCGGTGAAGCAAATCGGCTTTTTCTGGGCCATTATCAACGAACCGCCGCCCGGTACGGTCAAACGCGCCAATTAATGGCTACCGATTTCATCCAGCGCCTGGTGCGCATCCTGCACCTGGAAGACGACGAAAACGACCAGGTTCTCGTCCGCGAGATGCTGCTCGCCGAGGGGTTGGCCTGTGAATTTATCGCGGTCAAAACGCGGGAAGATTTCGACTCCGCCGTGCGGCAAAATAAATACGACCTGATTATTTCCGATTACACTTTGCCGTCGTTCGACGGCCTCCGCGCGCTTTCCCTGGCGCGTGAAGTCTGCCCGGAAACTCCGTTTATTTTTTTCTCCGGCACCATTGGCGAGGAAGCCGCCGTCGAAAGCCTCAGAAACGGCGCGGTGGATTACGTGCTCAAACAACGCCCCAGCCGGCTGGCGCCCGCCGTCCGCCGCGCCTTGCACAACCGGCAGGAGCGGGCATTGCGCAAGCAGGCGGAAATGGCGCTGCATCAAAGTGAGGAACGTTTTCGCATTATCGCCCGCACCACCAATGACGTTGTCTGGGAATGGGATATCAAAACGAACCAGGTCTGGTTCAGTGAGAATTTTCAAGCCGTTTACGGCTATTCCCGGGAAGACATCGACGCCACCCTGGAATGGTGGCTGGATTTGATTCATCCCCACGACAAGGGCCGCGTGACCATCGGCATCACCACGTTGCTCGCCAGCGGGGGTCGCGTTTGGTGGGATGAACATCGCATCCGCCGCGCCAACGGCTGCTACGCGCAGGTTTTAGATCGCGCATCAGTCATGTACGACCCCGCGGGCAAACCACAGCGAATGGTCGGCGTCACGATAGACATGAGCGAACGCAAACAGGCCGAGGAGAAAATCCGCGAGCAAGCCGCGCTGTTGGACAAGGCGCGCGATGCCATTATCGTCGCCGACTTGGAGCACCGGATTCTGTACTGGAATCAAAGCGCCGAGCGGATTTATGGCTGGAGCGCCGCCGAAGCCATGGGCAAGCCGCTTCAGGAGGTGTTTTTTCACGGAAAGCCGCCACCCGAACTTCAGGAAGCTGTCAAAAGTATCAGAGAACGCGGGGAATGGGTTGGCGAATTGCAGGAACTCACCAAAGACGGCAGACCGCTCATAATTCAGGGCCGAGGCACGGCCATTCTGGATGAACAAGGCCGCCAGAAGTCCCTGCTCATCATCAACACCGACATCACCGAACGCAAATTGCTCGAAGAACAATTCCTCCGCGCGCAACGGCTCGAAAGCCTGGGCATCCTCGTCAGCGGCATCGCCCACGATTTGAACAACACCTTGTCACCCATTCTCATGGGAGTCGAAATCGTGCGTGAAGAAATCACCTTGCCGGAGGTGGAAAGTATTCTGGACACCATGCAAACCAGCGCGCGACGCAGCGCCGACATGGTCAAACAAATGCTCACGTTCGTTCGCGGCGGCGAAGCCGGCAAAATGCTCATCCATCCCGCCCAACTGATCAAGGAAATGGGCCGAATCATCACCGACACTTTTCCTAAATCCATTCAGTGCCGCGTGCAAGTGGACAAATCCACCTGGCCGGTTTGCGGTTTGCCCACCCAATTGCATCAAGTGTTGCTCAACCTCTGTGTCAACGCCCGTGACGCCATGCCCGAGGGCGGCACGCTCACGTTGTCCGTGAAAAACGCGCCACTGGGACCAGCCGACGTTGTGGTCCATCCCGATGCCAAACCGGGAAATTATCTCTGTGTGAGCGTGGCCGATACCGGCACGGGAATTCCTGCCGGACAGTTGGGAAAAATTTTTGAACCCTTCTTTACCACCAAGGCGCCCGGCAAAGGCACGGGCCTGGGACTGTCCACCTCGCTCAACATCATTAAAAACCACGGCGGTTTTATCACCGTTCACAGCCAGGTGGGCCGTGGAACGGAATTCAGATGCTATTTTCCCGCCGCCACCGAAACCCCGGAAGAAACCGTAACCGAACCCATCTCCCTGCCGCCCGGCAGCGGCGAATGCATCCTCATCGTGGACGACGAGGAGGCCATTCTGGCCATCATGCGTTCCACGCTGGAAAATTACGGGTACCAGGTTTTGACCGCCGGCAGTGGTCTGGAAGCCATCGCGCGATTCACCCCGAATTCTGACGCCGTGCATCTCATCATCACCGATCTTGCCATGCCGTTCATGGATGGCCGCGCCGCGATTCAGGCTTTGCGCAAGATCCGGCCCGACGTCAAAATCATCGTGGCCAGTGGTTCCGATAAGGAAGCGGAAGACCTCCGGAAGCAAATTCGAACCGATGCCTTCCTCCCCAAGCCGTTTACCAACGAAAACCTCCTGAAAATCGTCCACCAGGTGCTGGCAGACTGAAAACGACCGGCACGCACTCTACAACTTCACCCACCGGCCCTTTTGATTGGACTCCTCGACCGCTGCCAGCACCCGCTGGTTTTTCAATCCGTCTTCAAACGTCGGTTGCACTGGTTTGCCTTCGGCGCAGGCATTGACGAAATCAGCGACCGTGTGCACGAACGTGTGTTCATAACCGATGAGGTGACCCGGCGGCCACCAGTTGCCCGCATACGGCTGCACGCCGCGCTCGGTCACGAGAATGTCCCGGAAACCCTGCCGGTCCTTCGGATCATCGCCGTTGAAAAATTTCAGCCGGTTCATGTCCTCGAAATCAAAGTAGAGCGAACCCTTGCTGCCGTTGATTTCGATTTCAATGTGATTCTTGCGCCCGGCCGCGCAGCGGGTGGCTTCCAGATTTGCCAGCACGCCATTTTCCATCCGGCCGATGAACAGGGCCGCGTCGTCCACGGTCACCTTGCCCATTTTCCGCGCGCCTTTGGCCAATGCCTCGGCCAGCGGCCGCTCCGCCACAAAGGTATTGAGCAGACCGCAAACCTCCTTGAATTCGCCGACCAGGTAACGCCCCAAATCAATGATGTGCGCGTTGATGTCGCCGTTGGCGCCGCTGCCGCTGGTTTCTTTTTGCAAGCGCCAGTTGATGGGAAACTCCGGGTCCACCAGCCAGTCCTGGGCATAGCGCGCGTGAAAATGGAAGATCCGCCCCAGCGCGCCTTCCCCGATCATTTTCCTGGCCAGCGCGATGGCCGGGATGCGCCGGTAATTGTGGCAGACCATGTGGACGACTTTGGCCTTTTGCGCGGCGGCCAGCATGGCCTCGGCCTGCTTCACATTCAGCGCCAGCGGCTTTTCGCACAAAATGTGTTTTCCGTTCCGTGCGGCGGCGATGGCAATCTCCGCGTGCAAATGGTTCGGCGCGCCGATGTCCACAATGTCAATCAATGGCGACTCGACCACCTCCTGCCAGTCGGTCGCGGCATTTTGCCAGCCGAGCTGCGCCCGGGCCGCCTGCACGCTGGCGGCGTGGCGTCCGCAGATGGTGTGCAGTTCCACATTGGCCTTGAGATTGAAGAAACGGGGCGCTTGCCGCCAGGCATTCGAATGCGCCTTGCCCATGAAGCGGTAGCCGATCAGCCCGACGCGAAAAGTTCTCGCCATAAAAGTTGGGGTTGAACTGGATACGCGCGTCTTTATAGTGAGCCGCGACAGACAAGTCAATCAAATGGCTTTTACCACAGCAGAAATCGCAAAACTTATTGATGGTGAAGTGCTTGGCGATGCCTCGGCAACGCTAAAAGGCTTTGCCCCGGCTGATTCCGCCCGGGCGGGCGACCTCACTTTTGCCGAAAATGACGACTTTTTCGTGCGCGCGGAGAAAAGCGCCGCCACCGCCATTATCGCGGATAAGCGCTTTACCTCGGCAAAAAAAATCGTAATTCGCGTGGCGAACGCGCGCATTGCCTTCGCCAAAGTGATGGCGCTTTTTTTCCCGGAACGGACTTTTGCGGCGGGCATTCATCCTACGGCTGTCGTCGCGCCCGGCGCGCAAATCGATTCCACGGCGCACATCGGTCCGCACTGTGTCATCGGTGAACGCGTGCGCATCGGCGCGCGGACCGTTTTGCAGGGCGGCAATTTCATCGGCGACGACTCCAGACTCGGCGACGACGCAAATTTGTTCCCGAACGTGACAATTTATCCGCGCACGGAAATCGGCCGGCGCGTCCGCATTCATGCCAGCACGGTGATTGGTTCGGATGGTTTTGGTTACGTGCAGGACGGCGGCACTCACCGCAAGGTGCCGCAGATTGGCAACGTTGTCATCGGCGACGACGTGGAAATCGGCGCGGGCGTGACGATCGACCGCGGCGCCCTCGGCTCCACGATCATCGGCAAGGGCACGAAGATTGATAACCTCGTGCAAATCGCGCACAACGTCGAAATCGGCGAGGGCTGCCTGCTGGTCGCGCAAGTCGGCATTGCGGGCAGCACGAAGCTGGGAAATTACGTCGTGCTCGCCGGCCAGGTCGGAATTGCCGGGCATTTGAAAATCGGCAACCAAGTGATCGTCGCCGCGCAGGCCGGGGTGATGAATGACATCCCGGATGGTGAAAAATGGCTCGGCACGCCGGCCCAACCGGACAGGGAAATGAAGCGGCAGTTCATTGCCATCCGGCATCTTCCGGATTTACTCAGGCGTGTGGCCGAATTGGAAAGGCAACTTGGTGCGAAAAGGAAACGCCGCCGCGCACAAAAGTGAAGTTTACTTTTGCGCTTTGGCCGCGGCTTCCTGGATTTTCTTCAAATATTTGGCCGGATCCTTGTCAAAATCCTTTTTGCAGTTCGGGCAGCAAAGTTTGACCTCCTGGCCTTTGTAGACAAAGACGTAAGGTTTGCCCATTTCACCGAGCTTGTCGCCGGACACCGGGCAAGTCGTCAGCATATCCGGCTTGGCCTTGGCGTCGGCGGAAGCCGTGGGGCTTGCGTCGTCCGCGCGAATGGATAGTGGAAGAACGGCGAATGCCGCCGCCAAAATGATTCCCGAAATCAGCCTGGAATTTTTCATGCGGCGCATAATTACGCATTAAATCTGCCGTGCGTCAAATCATTCACGATGTTAAGTGGTAATCACCTGTCTACAGGTCAAATTCAGCAAGGTTTCCTCAGAGACGCCTGGACTTCCGTTTCATTCGTGCGAATCCGTGGAATCCGCATCTCGCTTCGGCGGCAACTGCAGAAACCGAATCACGACAAGCCGTTTACCGACGCTGTTAATGGAATAGTAGTTTTTAAAATGTTAATCATTATTGTAAAAAGGATTGCGAATACATGGGGGCATGTTAAAATACACTTGATTTTCAGGAACATAGATCTTTAGCAGCATATTGCCGCGCGCGCAGACCCCGAAGGTGTGCAGGAGCCTACCCCACGACAAACTGATTGTGATTGCAGATGGTTCGTCAACCGCAGTGGCTGGCGAGAACAAGGGAAAAGAAATATGCAAATCAAAGTGTTCATCTCAAGGGTCCTGCCGACATGTTTAATACCGTCGAGCGCCGCCTTGCGCGTCTGCCGTTCTAGCCGGTGGGCCGGTACGTTCAAGGTAGTCCTCGCTTGTTTGCTGCTCCTCGTGTTCTCAAGAGGCGGATTTGGCGGGCCAGTGAGCGTGGAACAGGCCGAGAACGCCGTCATCAGCTGGTTAAAGGCCAATCCATCCCCGCTTCAGACCGCAATGGGACAAAAGATTACACAGGCACAGACGTTTACCAATGCCGACGGAACAACGCTTTATTACGTGCTTTCTCTGGCCCCTGACGGTTTTGTTATCGTGGCGGCGGACGATCTTGTCGAACCGATCGTCGGTTTTGCGCCAAGCGGGCGATTTGATCCTTCACCAACAAATCCCTTGGGAGCGCTGGTTAGTCGTGATTTGCCCGGAAGGATCGCCGAGGCCAAAGGCCTTGGGGCAACCAAGGCATACGGTTCATTCCTGACCGCGCGGAACAAGTGGGCGCAGCTTGAAAGTGCCAGACAAATGGATACCGGGATGGATACGGGTCTCTCAAGCGTTTCGGACGTCCGGGTGGCACCGTTGACACATACCACGTGGAGCCAATCCACTGTGGACGACACTCTGTACGGAAACGCCTGCTACAATTATTACACACCACCGTATGCCGCAGGGAATTCTCAGAACTATGTTTGCGGATGCGTAGCCACGGCCATGGCTCAACTCATGAGGTTCTGGCAGTATCCCGTCAATGGTGTCGGCACCGCCTCCTTCACCATCGAGGTTACTGACGTGCCGCAAAGCCGGAACCTGTTTGGAGGCAATGGTGCGGGAGGTCCCTATGATTGGACCGATATGATTCTGTCGCCGAACAGTTCCAGCACGCTCGCACAACGCCAGGCCATCGGGGCGTTGTGCGCTGATGCCGGCGTTTCCGTCAGCATGGATTACAACGTGCAAGGAAGCGGAGCATCCGGCGCTTATATGGAAGACGTGCCCGGCGCCCTGACTCAAACGTTCGGATATGCCAATGCTGTCCATGGAGACAACGACTACAATGGCGGCGGCAACATCGGCGCTGGATTGATTGGCATGATCAACCCGGATTTGGACGCCGGTTGTCCGGTATTACTCGGGATTAGCGGAGATGGTGGTCATGCCGTCGTCTGTGACGGATACGGCTACAGTTCATCCACGCTGTACCATCACTTGAACCTGGGCTGGTCGGGTGATCAAACTGCCTGGTATAATTTGCCGGACATTAACACGGCTTACTATTCATTCGATTCGATTGACGTCTGCGTCTATAACGTCTGGACCAATGGCACCGGCGAAATCATCAGCGGTCGCGTCACTGATAGCGGCGGAAATCCCATTGCGGGAGTTGTCGTGACCGCCACGCGCACTGGTGGCGGGACTTACGTGACCACCAACAACAGCAACGGCATCTATGCCCTGGCAAAAATTCCTTCCAGTTCGACCTATACCGTGAGCGCCAGCAAAACCGGCTACGTTTTCACAAGCCAGAACACCTCCACGGGTCACTCCACCGATGACTCCATCACGTCGGGGAACCAGTGGGCGGTGAATTTTGTGCCGGCGGACGATCTGAACGCCCTTCCGGCAACGGGGCTGGTTTCGACTGGGGCCGTTGGCGGTCCTTTCATTCCCGCCGGCCAGACGTACGTGTTGACCAATACGGGCGCTGGTGCGCTCAACTGGATCGCCAGCAAGACCACCAGTTGGGTAAGCCTGTCACCTGCCGGGGGCACGCTGGCGGCGAGAAGTTCCACCAATGTGACCGCCTCTCTCAACGCCGCTGCTTTAACCGTGGGTTCCTACTCCGATACAATCACTTTCAGCAATCTGACGAGCGGGGCCGGCTACCTGACGCGACCGGTAGCCCTGACGGTGACCGTACCGCGCCTTTATTTCTTCTCTTTGGACACCGATCCGGGATGGACGCGGCAGGGCCAGTGGGCGTTTGGCCATCCCACGGGTCAGGGCGGGGCGACTCATGGCTATCCAGACCCGGCCAATGGCGCTACGGGTGCCAATGTGTTCGGCGTGAATCTCTCCGGGGATTACTCGATCACAACCGGCGGCCCCTATTACCTCATCGCCGGCCCGCTCAATTTCGCCGGTTGCCTGAACATTACCCTGCAGTTCCAACGCTGGCTCAACACGGATTATCAGCCTTTCGCCAACGCCACCATTGACGTTTCCAGCAACGGCACCACGTGGTCGCCAATTTTTGCCAACGGAGACAGTGGGGAAATCGCCGAATCCGCCTGGACCAATTGTCAGTATGACATTTCCGTCGTAGCGAACAACCAGCCCAATGTTTATGTCCGCTGGGGCTACCAAATCGCCAGCGGCGCCTACGCTTACTCGGGCTGGAACATTGATGACATCGGGTTTTCAGGGTTACCAGCGCGTGTGCCGCGCATGGGCCTGGCGCTGTCGGGAACCAATCTGGTAATCAACTGCGCGAACGGGACTCCGAATGGAACCTATTACGTGCTGATGTCCACCAATCTGGCGTTGCCGCGGGCGAACTGGACGGTAGTGGGGACCAATATTTTTGACGGAAGCGGCTGCTGTGCGATTACGAACCGGCTTGGTTTCAATTCTCCGCGGCAATTCTTCCTCCTTCGGTCGCCGTAGGCGCAAAACTGTAGTTCGTTCGCATGACGCCGACGCGAAGGTGCAGGCAAGCATTCTGCGCCTTCGCGTTCCATCTTAACTTAAAACCTCACTTCGGCTTTAACTCAGGAAACAGAATCACACCACGGATGTTTCCGCCTCGAATCTGGCCAACTCGGTCCCCGCTTTTTCCCATTCCGCATTCGCCGCAGCCAAATGGCCGTGAACTTCCATCAGTTCGCGGTTGATTTGCATCACGCGTCCGCCCGCGTAGTTTTCCGGCTTCTCCAGTTCCGCCGTCAATTCCTTCTCGCGCGCTTCCAGCTCCGCAATTTCCTTTTCGAGCGCGGCAATGCGTTGCTGGATTTCACGTTTCTTCCGCGAACGCGCCTGCCGTTGTTCGGCTTCGACGCGGCGCTGTTCCTTGCGGGCAATCGTTGGCGCTGCGGCGGAGGGCGGAGTTACACGACGCCCTGACTGATTATTGGGACTCGTATAACTCGTCCCTCCGGAACTTGATGTCAGCGCGGCGCGGGCGGATTGCGAGGTCTTGTCGAGGTAATACTGGTAGCCGCCGGTGAAATGCCGGAGCCGGCCGTTTTCGACGCGGACGACGTGGTTCGCCAGCACGCGGATGAAATGCACGTCATGACTGATGAAAATCAATGTGCCTTCGTAGGGCTGTAACGCCTCAATGAGCGCGTCCACGCTCGCGAGATCCAGGTGCGTCGTCGGCTCATCCATCAGCAGCAGGTTCGGCGGGTCGAGCAGCAACTTCACGAGCGCGAGCCGGCTTTTCTCGCCGCCGCTCAACACGCTCACCGGCTTGAACACGTCGTCACCGCGAAACAGAAAACTGCCGAGTACCGTGCGGACGAACTGTTCCGTCACCCGTTGCGGCGTTTCGAGCGCCTCCTGCAAGACGGTGTGGTTGGGATTGAGCATCTGCGCGCGATGCTGCGCGAAGTAGCCGGATTTCGCATTGTGCCCGAGCTTGCGTTCGCCCGCTTGCGGGTGCAACACACCGGCCAGCAGTTTCAGTAACGTGGATTTGCCCGCGCCATTCGGCCCGACCAGCACGATGCGCTGCCCGCGCTCGGCCTCGAAATGCAGGTTTTCGTAAATGAGTTTGTGTCACAACGCCGGGAGCGCCGGCTTCCAACCGGCGATTTTCACCGGCAGAAAACGAACTCGCCGGCGAGATGCCGGCGCTCCCAGCCTCATACCCAAACTTCACATGCTTGAGCGTGATGACACGATGGCCGCTGCGTTGCGGTTGCGGGAAACGGAAATCCCACCGTCGGGCCCGGCCCGTCGGGCGTCTCGACCATGTCCTCCTTGAGCCGCTCGATCTGCTTCAGTTTGCTCTGCGCCTGCGCGGCCTTGGTGTTCTTGGCGCGGAAGCGGTCCACGAACAGTTGCATCCGGTCAATCTCGCGCTGTTGCGCCTTGGCCGTGGCCACCATGGTCACTTCCGCGGCCGCGCGTTGCTCGAGGTATTCGTCGTAGTTGCCGGTGTAACGCAGCACGCGCGACGAGCGCAGCTCGGCAACGTGCGTGCAGAGACGATTGAGAAATTCGCGGTCATGCGAGATGAGCAGAATGGCGCCGGGATAATGCCGCAGGTAATCCTGGAACCAGAGGAGCGTTTCGAGATCGAGATGGTTCGTCGGCTCGTCGAGCATCAGCACGTCCGGCTCCTGCACCAGCAACCGCGCCAGGTGCGCGCGCATCACCCAGCCGCCCGACAGTTCGCGCGCCGGTCGCATCGAAATCCGACTGCTTGAATCCGAGGCTGGTGAGAATCTGTTTCGCCTTGGCGACAAACTGGCCGTCGTGCTCGTGGTCGTGCGGCACGGCGATGTCGAGGACAATTTCGTTGCCGGCGGGTTCGCTTTCCTGCGGCAGATAACCAAACCTCGTGCCGCGGACGAATGTGACCTCGCCGGCGTCCGGCGATTCCTGGCCGAGGATGATCTTGAGCAACGTGGATTTGCCCGCGCCATTCGGTCCGACCAGCCCGACGCGCTCGCCGGACAGGAGCGTGAGCGAGACGTCGTCAAACAGGACGCGCCCGCCAAATGATTTACTGAGTCCGGCAACGGTGAGCATGGGGAATTTTAAGGGTGGCACCCGCGTCTCGCAGGTCAAATCCGCGTCCCGCCGGATTTCGTCGGACGACTTGGCTGATTTGTGATTGTTTGAACATGGGAAAGCCCTTGCAGCAGAAAGAGACTCTTTAAGGTTGTTCAATTACTCGAAAGAAACGAACAGCCGAGTTGGTGTGGTCTAATCCACTGATGACCATGCTGCTGTTCGTAGCCACATTGGTAGCGACCGTAACCCAATTTTGGGGAGACGATAAATTAGTGGAAGCCTGGAGATAATTCGTGAGGCCAAATGCCAAACCGGACACCGTAAATTGAAGATTTTCACCACTTAAAATCGGTGGACCAAGAACGATATCAGTTAACGCCGGTGCCAGAAGATTGACAAGATTGGTGCCGTTGGGCGTGCCCCAACCCGTGCAAAGATCGTAACCCGCTGTCGCGAAAAAGTTCGTGGGACTGTAACTATTGGTGTTGTTGCCGGTCGTGATGTCGTGAAAAGCCGAGTTGTAGAAACTGCTCTGGCCGATTTTATAGATGAGTGGATTCAAAAAACCCAGGCGGGGCAAGCCATTGGACGCGGCTTGTTCGTTGGCCAAGGCTGCGAACCCGGCCCACAAGGGAGCCGCAAAACTTGTGCCCCAGCCACCGGTGGTGGTGGCGCCGTTGTTGTAGATCACATAAAAACCGGACGCCACACAAGCTACGTCGGGAATATTTCGCCAAGTCGTCGAACCGCCGTTGGCGGACATGTTCACGGTCTGCTGCCACGAAGGAATCGCGTAGGTTGAGCTGATCCCGCCGCCCGTGCCGGTGCCATTATTGAAGTTCCAGACTTTTTCGGAGCTCCAAGCGCCCTCGGCAGTTGTAGTTAACGTCGTGCCCCCCACCACAATGGTGTAGGGATAGTCCACCGGTGGATAAATTCCATAGCCCGCTGACGCATTGAAGGCATCGTTGTCAAAAGAACAGATGAAGAAAGTTTGGCCCTGGGTTGCAAATTCTTGAAAAATCTGCGCCGTGGTCGGATTGTAAGAAAACCACCACGAGGAGCTCAATTGTTGGGCCGAGTTATCAATGGCCATTTGGTTCAACGCATCATCTCCCAGTCCGTAGGAGCCTACTTCATAAACGATGATTTGAGCCAGGCCGGGTGCCATGGAAGCAGCCATTTCAATGTCCAGCGAAACCTCAAAAACATCATTCACTCCGCCTCCGGGCATTCCACTGAATCCATCCACCAGCACATTCGTGAGCGCCACGCCAGGAAGACTGGATTGCACGGCGTAATTGGTGATATCCGCGCCGTAATAACCATCGAACTCGAGCAGGCCGACCTTTTGCCCGGTGCCGATGAGTGTCGTGCCAGGAATATACGCATTACGAAAGTCTTTCCCGCGCCAACTGCCTGACGGACCCGTTCCGCCGCCGTTTCCGCCCCAGCCTTCCGGCATTGTCTTGGGATCTATGTTCGGCGATACATGACCACCGGGGTGCGGCAGACGATAATTGTTCAACCCACTCACATGCAGTATCGGCAGAGAGGCATCCACTGAAGGCTCGATATCCGGCGCGTAGAAAAGACGATTTTCGGTGGGATGCTGGTATTGACGCAAATGAATGTGAAACGCATTTTCAATCTGGCCGACCGTCGCGTTGATTTTTAGCAACATGCGATTGGAAGGCATCCCGGTAATCTTGAACCCGTTTTTTTGGGCGAAAGCAACTACCGCTTCGTAGTCGTTCGTCGTTGGACCGAATTGTTCAATGAATTGCTCCACGGTCAGGAAACGGTGCCAATTGGGACTTGCCGGATTGTAAAGTTGATCCAGAAGATTGGTTAGTTGCGTCTGATTGCGTAGTGGCAAACCAATTGCCAGGTTCAATCGTTGAGACGGGTCGGGCGTGCCACTGGTTTGTAGCCTGGAGATTCCGATGGGAACGTGACCCGGCAAAACCTTCAATTGGGCACTGGCAGTCGTCGCCGTCAGGGTGGCCAGAATCAAACGAATGGCCAGCGAACGGCTTAGTGCTGCCGGGCGTAAAGCGAGACTGGTTCTCATGAGGGTATATCCCTGACACAAACGCAATGTGTGCGTCGGTCTGAATGGTTGTTTTCTATTTCGGCTTTAGTTGCGGGAACAGAATCACATCGCGGATGCTTTCCTGGCCGAGCAGCATCATGCACAAACGGTCAATGCCCATGCCCATGCCGCCGGCCGGTGGCATGCCGTGTTCCAGCGCGACCAGAAAATCCTCGTCCAGCTTTTGTTGTTCGCCGCCGGCCTGATGTTCCAGCCGTTCGCGTTGCTCAATCGGGTCGTTTTGCTCGGTGTAGGCAGGCGCGATTTCCTGGCCGTTGATGCAGCACTCGAAGACCTCGACGGTCGTCGGGTCGTCCGGTGACAGTTTGGCCAGCGGAATCAATTCTTTGGGCGCATGCGTGACAAACGTTGGATTGATCAGCGTCGGCTCAATCAATTTCTCGAACACGGCTTGCGTCACTTCAAAATCCTCATATTCCTTGCCGATTTCCGCGCCGAGCGATTCCGCGCGCTGGCGACGCTCTTTTGGGGAAGTCTCAAACCAATCCGCGCCGGCCTTTTCGCGCACAATGTCCTTGTACTTCATCCGCCGCCACGGCGGTGTGAGGTTGATGGTCTTGACGACTTTGCCTTCAGCGTCCTTGTGTTCGATGAAGAGCGTGTCCAAAACATTTTCTGCCACGTGGCAGACCAGGCCTTGCACCAGTTCCATCATGCTCTCGTAATCGCCGAACGCTTGATACGCCTCGAGCATCGTGAACTCGGGATTGTGTTTGCGCGAGAGACCTTCGTTGCGGAAGTTGCGGCCAATCTCGAACACCTTGTCAATGCCGCCGACCAGCAGGCGCTTGAGATAAAGTTCCAGCGCGATGCGCAGGTAAAAATCGCAGCCCAGCGCATTGTGATGCGTCTTGAACGGTTGCGCCGCTGCGCCGCCGGGAATCGCCTGCATCATCGGCGTCTCGACCTCCACGAAGCCGCGCTCGTGCAGGAAATTCCGGATTTCGCGGATGATTTCGCTGCGCTTGAGGAACACGTCCTTTACGTCCGGATTCGCCATCAAATCCAGGTAGCGCTGGCGGTAGCGGATTTCCGTGTCGGCGAGGCCGTGCCATTTTTCCGGGGCGGACGCAACGCCTTGGCCAGAATCACAAATGGTGGATCGGTGGGGCGAGGACGGTGGCCGTCTGCCAAGACCTCGCGAGCCGATTCCGCGGTAGGGACGGCGCGCTGCGCCGTCCGGTCATCGCAGCGCGATGACCCTACCTGCAGGGCGCCCGCGCCCCCTAACTTGATCGAAATCTCACCCGTTTTGGTGGTGAACAGCGTTCCGCGAACGCCAACGAAATCGCCCAAATCAAGGTGCGAGAAAATGCTCCATTGCTCGTCGCCGAGGACATTTTTTTGCGCGTAAACCTGGATGCGCCCGCTCTGGTCACGCACGTCAATGAACATGGACTTGCCCATGTCGCGGTGCGCCGTGATGCGGCCGGCGACGGCCACTTCGCGTCCTTCGGTATAATTGTCGTGCGCCTGCTGGCAGGTCTCCGTCGGCGTGAATTTGTTTTTGAACGGGTCAATGCCCCTGGCGCGCAACGCGGCGAGCTTGGCCTTGCGCTGTTCGATGAGTGAATTCGTATCGTCCATCAGAGTTCGCGGATTAAACCACAAATGTCTTTTCGGTGCACGCAAAAGGTGAGCATGGTTGTATCACCGGGGCTGGAACCGGAAATAGTTATTTTAACCTGCGAGACAATCCGGTTAAGATTGAATAAATGAATCGCATTTCGTTCGGCGCACTGATGGTCGTGTTGGTCGCTTTTCAGCAACGGTGTTTTACGCTCTGAACCGGTCTCCGATTCATCCCCTTCAGCTCCACCCACGGCTCCGGATTTCGGGCCGAACGTTCTGATATTTGAACCGTCCATGACCAATATTCAAAGCCAGCTGGACGCGATATCCAGTCAACAGGAGCGCAATCAGTTTGGCACCAATCGCTATGCTCTTCTCTTCAAGCCCGGTCAGTTACCATCTGGACGTGCGGGTGGGTTTCTACATGCAAGTCCTGGGGCTGGGAAAATCGCCCGATGACGTGGCCATCACCGGCGCAGTGCGCTCCAAGGCGCCCTGGCGGAATGGAAATGCCACTGTGAATTTCTGGCGCGCGGTTGAAAATCTCTCGGTGACTCCGACGCTGGACCAGCAGACCAACATCTGGGCGGTGTCGCAGGGCACCGCGTTGCGCCGGGTGCATGTGAAGGGGAATCTGACATTTTCGGATGGGGGTTGGTCCAGCGGCGGTTTCATGGCGGACTGCAAAATTGACGGCGGGGTCAACTCCGGTACCCAGCAGCAATGGCTTTCCCGAAACGACGACTGGGGCGGTTGGGCCGGAGGGGCATGGAACATGGTTTTCGTTGGCGTGGACAACCCGCCGCTGGGAACCTGGCCGTCGCCGCCGTACACCGTCATCGCCCAAACACCGTTGATACGGGAAAAACCGTACCTGTTCATTAACAGCGCCGGGAACTACTTCGTTATGATTCCCAACCTACAGACCAATGGCACGCGGGGAATTACCTGGTCAAACGGAACAACTCCCGGAACGCCCCTGCCGATCGACCGATTCTATCTGGCCCATCCGGAAAAGGACACGGCGGCCAGCCTCAACGCAGCGTTAAAGCAAGGGAAGGATTTGTTGTTAACGCCGGGTATTTATCATCTGGAAAACAGCATTCAGCTATCCCGGCCAGACACGGTGGTGCTGGGACTCGGATACCCGACGCTCGTGCCGGAACAAGGAACCCCGGCCATGGAGGTTGCCGACGTGGATGGCGTGAAAGTGGCAGGTATTCTTTTCCAGGCGGGAACAAACAACTCCCGCACGCTGTTACAGGTCGGAACACCGGGCCGTGCAGCGGCTCACGCGACGGACCCGCTCTTCCTTTACGACATCTTCTGCCGGGTCGGCGGTGCGGCTCCCGGAAGTGCCGCCGACATGGTAACCATCCATGGCAACAACGTCGTGGGCGACAATTTCTGGCTCTGGCGCGCGGACCACGGCCGGGGCGTGGGCTGGAACTTAAACAAAAACGTCACCGGTTTGACCGTGAACGGGAACGACGTCACGTTGTACGGATTGTTTGTGGAACATTGTCAGGGATATCAGACCCTGTGGAACGGCAACGGTGGTCGCGTCTATTTTTATCAATCTGAAATGCCCTACGATCCCCCGGACCAGGCAGCCTGGCGGCAGGGAGATGTTAATGGGTTTGCCTCGTACAAAGTGGCGGACGAAGTCAAGACGCACGAAGCCTGGGGGCTGGGCGTCTATTCCGTGTTTCACGCCGAGTGGTATTGTCGCGGAGAATGCCATCGAAACTCCAACCGTTCCCGGCGTCAGGATGCACCACATGGTGACCCTCCGGCTCGGCTGGCGGCACGACAGCGGCATCCGGCATATCCTCAACGGCACCGGTGACAGCGTGATCTCCAACCGGCAGGCGACTTTAAATTAGAAAACAGAAGTAAAGAGAACGGCCTTGGACGGTGAAGCGCGGGGCTAATGTTCCGTCCAAAGCCGCCTTGTGCGAACCAGCCTTGGGATCGAGTTGACCACTGGTCGCAAATTTATTCCTCGCGGCGGGCTGCGTCCGCTTCTTCCGCCAGTTCGGCCAGCAGATTGAAGAACGCCTGGTTCTGGCCTTTAAACAATCCGGAGGCCGTCAGGCCCGCAACCGCCGACATCGCGCCGCCTTGCGCCGTGGAGTCGGGGCGGATGACCGAGCACAGCGGCAGTTGCGCACTGATGAATTTGCACGGCGCCGGCATGATTTGGTTCGTGTCCTGCGGGTCCGAGTGATCAATGCCGTCAGGCGTCGCATCGGGCGCAATCGGCAGTTGCGGGAACACTTCGTTGCCATGATTGTCCATGAGTTCAGGTGCGTTGCCGGCCTTGTCCTGCCAGGTCTGGAAGTGCATGATTTCGGTGCCACCAATGGCGCCCACGATTTTGAGAACTTCCAGGCTGCTCGCCTTGGGCAGGAACGATTGATAAAGGCTTGAGCCGCCCTGTTCGATGGTGGCGAAATGAAAGCCGGCGGTGTTGGCGATAAGCTGGATTTGAAACCCAAAAGTTGGGTCCGTAGGCAACGGCAAATCCATCGCCGGAATCGCCGGCAAGTTTTGCAGATTAACAATCTGCGGAAAGGTATCACCGAAGTCCGGGTTGCCCGACAACCGGTAGCGGAGAAACCAACTGGTGTCCACCGTCAGGTTCATGAGGTTCGTCAGCCGTTTGGCAGATTTGTTCGCGCCGGTCGCCTGGCTGCCGGGCAACGTGCGGAATTGATCGAGGCTGAGCGCTTTGTGCCCTTTGGACATCAGATAATGATTGATGAAATTCTGGTGGGTGAATTCGTCCCGGGTGTTTTGGTTGACGTAGGTGGGCATGTCGCCGTCCAGCACTTCCAGGGCCATGCTGAAAAGCTTCGTTGCCCAGGGCCAGTTCCGTGTACTGCTGCCACAGGTCGGTTTCCAGAATCTCGGCGGCTGCCAGAAACCTCAGAATGGCAACGTCACCCGAGGTCAGTCGCGAACTGCCGCCGCCGGCCCGGGCGCCCGTCTGGCTCAAGAGCAGACCGCCAACCGGCAAGGCCGCGCCGGCCAGGCCCAAGCGTTTCATAAAAGTGCGGCGACCAAGCGTGCTGCCGCGGGAATTGAGTTCAATTGATTCGTTCGGGGAAAACGGTTTGCGCTTCCTTTGTGCTGCTTTGGTCGTTTGACATAATTCATCTTTCAGTTCCGGCTATGCCGGTTTTTATTTCAGTTGAGCGGGCCTTGAACCCGCTTCAATTTATTTGAGGAGACCGTGGAAGAAATTGTTCCCCCGAAAAAATTTAGTTAGGCGCGGGAACAAAATTCGCGGAACGGCATCGGGCAGATGCGCGGGAACATGCGAGCCTGACGAATCGTGCGGGCCTACTTATTTGCCGGCTGGTAGAGGCCGGCCTTGATGAAGGGTTCGAGGTAGGCGCCGTAGCCTTCCGCCTGCATTTTTTCCAGCGGAATGAAGCGCAACGAAGCCGAATTGATGCAATAACGCAAATGTGTGGGGCCCGGGACCATCGTCGAACACATGCCCGAGATGGGAATCCGCCGCGCGGGAACGAACTTCTGTGCGCATCCATGCCCAAGGAATGGTCGGAGTGTTCGTTCACGTCCGTTGCTTGAAAGGGGTTTGGTAAAACTCGGCCAGCCGCAGCCGGAATCGAATTTGTCCAGCGAACTGAACAGCGGCTGGCCCGAAACGATGTCCACGTAAATGCCCGGCTCATGATTGTCCCAATACTCGTTATGAAAGGCCGGTTCCGTCGCGGCTTTTTGCGTCACAGCGAATTGTTCGGGCGTTAATTTTTTCCGCAAATCGGCGCGTCACGGGTTTCTTGAAATTGTGCATGTCCATAGGTTGATTGGTTGTAACAGTGATCGGTTGCTGGGCGCGACCGGTACTGCAGGTTAATGCGACGATACCCGCCGCAATCAAAAGCGTCGTCATTAGCTTTTAAAGTCCTGACCCTCGGCACATCCTTTTGACGCATTTAATCCGCCCGCGTTCAGTTCGGGACCAGGTACGAATAAAATTTGCCCGACAAATCATTGCGAGTCATCAAATCTTATCCGAAGATACTATCTTGAATTCGCTGGGAGTTGCGCTTTCAGGCGGCTCAAAACCGCGATAAACCGTGGAATCCAAATTTCAGATCGGGACACTGCGAATCAGGGAGCGGACTTGCCCGCTCAGCGCGAAATGCTACTATTACTTATGCGTGCCTTCGGAGAATCAGGAAATCCGTTTTACCATGCCTGACGGTTCTTCTCCTGGCCGACTGCACCAGCAAGGACAACGCAGCGCCCACAATCCTCATCACGAACCTTCCCGCTTATGGGACATCTGACACTCTCGCCGGGGTGGTCATCGGTGCAGACCCTGCCGCCTGTCGTGTAGCCGTGTTCATTAATGTTCCGCCTTATGGTTGGTATTCGAAGCCCACGTGCGCCGAAGCTCTCACCCGATTCAACCGGACGGCAGTTGGTCCACCGACATTACTACCGGCGGAGTTGATACCAACGCCACCCGGATTGCGGCTCTGCTGGTGAGCACCAACTACAATCAGCCGTGCGTGCTCGGTGAACCGTTTCTGCCTACCAATGTTTTCGCCAAGGCGATGGCCAGCGCCGTGGTCACGCGTGAATATCCCGGTGTTCGTTGGATTGGTTTTTCCGGTTACGATTGGTGGGTGAAGGCCAGTTCGGGCACCAATCAGCTCGGCCCCGGACCGAATTATTTTTCCGACAGTACCAACAACGTCTGGACGGACGCGCAAGGCTGGCTGCACCTGGCTATCAGCCACCGGTCAAATCAATGGCAATGTGCCGAAATCGTTTCCGCGCGGACATTCGGCTATGGCAGCTATCGGTTTGAACTGGATTCACGCGTGGATGACCTGGACACGAACATCGTGCTGGGCCTGTTTACCTGGAGCGATGACCCGGCCTATACGTACCGGGAGATGGATATCGAATGCGCGCGCGGTTTTGTCGCGGATGCCAACAACGCGCAATTTACGGTCCAGCCGTATAATCTTAGCGGCCATTACTCGCGTTACCAGGTGCCGGCCGGGCTGGCGGATTCAACTCATCTGTTCACCTGGCGAAGTAATTTGGTTGCCTTTCAATGTCAGAGTGGAAGCTATTCGAACGAACCCGACAAACATGATCAGCAATTGGACATTTGCCAACGCAGCCGCAGTGCCCCAAACCGGCGATGAGAACGTGCGAATCAATTTATGGCTGCTGTTCGGTCATCCGCCAATCGGATGGCAAGGAGGTGGAACTGATTATCAAGAGTTTCCAATTCGTACCGCCGGGTTCACCGCAACCGGCATGGCTTAGTGATCTCAGCGCGCCTCCCGATGGACCGGTCCAGTTCGCCATCCATACGGCGAGCCGGACTCGGCGGTACCTAATACAAATGTCCACGAACTTGCTCGCTTGGCAGGATCTCGCCACCGTCCTGGCGACCAACAATTTTGTGCTGTTGCAAGACAACAACCCGGCCGTCTTCGGCCAACGGTTCTATCGGGCGATGACGCAGCCTTGAAGAAATCAGAAATGCTCAGGCGGATTTAAGTCGGCACGAAAGGGAAAAACCGGGTGGTGGGCTGCTTTGAAGAATGTCCGTTGACCTTTCCGGCGGATTGCGCGTTAATCCCGCCGGAATGTATTTAATTATTTGTATCCTGGCCGGGGCTTTTCTGGCTTATATGGTCGTTCTTCTTCAACAGCAAGGTCGGCCGGACCAGGTGGACGCAAAACTGTTGCGGCAGTTTCGACTCGACGATGCCTGGTTAATTCTCGTCGGGGCATTGGTTGGCTTCATCTTTTACTTCTTTCTCTTCGTAAAGGGACATTCGGATTATTGAACCAAACGGGCAATTGCTTCCAGAGTCCGGTAGTGACTCAGTTTGGTTTAATTATTTTAGGATTCTGGATGCTCAAAGCCTCGTGCATAATTGCATCGTTGTTTTTAGCCCTGGTATCGCTATCCAAGGTCATTGCCTGGTAAAAAGCCATGCTTCCGGCCACACCTTCAACTTGTTGGTCGCTCAAATATGGGCTTCCATACAACTGGTATCCTTCGTCAATCAGGCCATTAACAGCGATGTCCAATTCCACCGCCGTCGCGGCGCTCACCGTACGATATAAAACGATTTTCATGGATTCAGTTAAACGGATTCGCAATTTCTTCCAAAGTCCAAACCTGATCAGCAATCATGCCGCCATTTTGGCACACCCAAATCGGAATCGGAAATCCAAATTTAAAGCAGCCCACTGCCAAAATATTGATGGTTGTTCCCTGAACTCCCAGGCACTTTTATAAAGCAAGGCGCAGTGTTTCGGCCAATTCCTCCGACGTGAGCGCAATGGGATTCGCCTTCATACTGCTGGCTTGCATGGATTTCTTCACCAATTCGGCAACATGCTCTGATTTGATGCCGTAAGTGCCGAGCCGCGGGATTTGCAATTCGGCGACCAGCCGGCGGACCCATTCCACGCCGTCATTCGCCGTTGCCGACCCGTCGCCGGTGAGCAATCGGGCAATTTCATTATAACGTTTCAATGCCTCGCTGTCCGGCGCCCGTTGCCGGAGCGCGTGGATGTTGGCGCTCATCACATGCGGCAGCAACGCCGCGCAAATCGCGCCGTGTGGCGCGTTGGAAAACATTCCGCCAATCGGTCCGGCAAATCCGTGCACTGCGCCCAGGCCGGCGTTGGCCAATGCCAGCCCGCCGAACAAGCTCGCCATGGCCATGTCTTCGCGTGCGGATTTGTTTTGGCCGTCTCCGAATGCGACCCGCAACGAGCGCGCCGCCCGGCGGATGCCCTCAACACATAATCCGTCCGTCATCGGATTGGCCCGTGAACCGACATACGGTTCGATGAGTTGCGTCAGCGCGTCCAGACCGGTGCTGGCCGTGAGCGCCGGCGGCAAATCATAGGTGAGTTCGGGATCCACCACGGCCACCCGCGCCAGCATCAGCGGGCTGCGCAGGCTGACTTTGACTTTGTGTTCCGGCGAAGCCAGCACCGCGTTGCGCGTGACTTCCGAACCGGTGCCGGCCGTCGTCGGAATCGCGATGAACGGCGCGGACCGTTTTTTCAATGTCTGGCCGCGCCCGATAATCTCCACGTAATCCAGCAAATCACCGTCGTTCGTCAGCATCGCGGCGATGGCCTTGGCAGCATCCAGCGCGCTGCCGCCGCCAATGCCGATGACGAACTCGCAATGTTCCTTTTTCGCCAATGCCGTGCCCTGCTCGACGGTGGAGAGTTCCGGTTCGCCCGCAACGGAAAACGTGCACGGCGCCGACACCGTTCGCTGCAGTCCGGCCAGCAATTTTTCCGCACGACGCACGTCGCGTCCCGTCACCACCAGCGCGCGGCGACCAAAATGTTTCGCTACCGGAACCGACTTGATTGCGCGATGCCGGCACCGAAAATGATTCGCGTCGGCGGTGGCAAATTCAAAATGCATGGCAATTAAAAGGTGGGGCGAGCGTCCCCGCGCGCCGCGGCGATTTGGAAATAATTCGGCTCGGCAGAGCCCCGCCCCACCGTTCACCAATCGGCATCATCAGGAAACACATTGTCGAACTTCACGCTGTGGCGCGGCTCGGCCATCATCGGCGCGACCGCGTCACGCCAGACCGGATAATGCGCCGTTTCCTTGTGCGCGGCGGCGGCGGCGGCATCGCGATAGACCTCCACAAACACAAACCGCGTCGGGTCGTCCTGCTGTTGGACGACATCAAACCGCGCCACGCCCGGTTCTTTCAGACTGGCGCGCCCATTGGCCAGCGTCGCCTGCTTGAAGGCCTCCACGCAATCCGGTTTGACCTGAACCTGAATGTGCACCACGAGCATAAATCGCCTTTCGTTTGGGCCGGCCCGGGAGTTGATCAGCTTGCCGGCCCGGCATTCTTGTGTTGTTCGCGACGCACCCGGATCAATGCCACTTCTTCCCGGATATTCAGCAGCGAAAGCTGCGTGGCATGAAACAAATGCACGCAACCGCCAATTAACCCGCCCACGCCGACAAAGCCAAGCAGCAAACCGGCGCCGATGACGACCCGAATGAGCGTTTCATGGCCCAACTCCCCGAACAACGCCCCGAGCAGCGTCACCAGGCTCGCTCCGGCGAAGGCGCCCAGCGCCACATAAATCCAGCGCAACGAGCTCAGCAACAGCGTGGCTTGTTGTTCGACCCGCTCGGCCTTTTCAACGAATTTCGGTTCCTGCGCCGTGACCGGGTCGGCGGATTCCTTCAACAATTCATGCATCCGGTCGCGGGTGCGCAACATGCGGTTGATGGTGCTCATGGCCAGCACGCTGGTGGCGTTCGTCAAAATCGCCGGCGCCGCGATGAAGGTGAGGATCGCGAAAGGATTGTTCGTCAACAAATCGCCGCCCATAATTTCCGGATCTTGAAATCCGCCGCCCCGTTTAATACCGCGATTGCTCCGGCCAGGTCAAATGCTCAGATTCCAGCGGTGCGTTGGGTCAGACGAAATTTCCCCGAAGCCGCCGGCACCAGAACCGGCATGGCCTCGGTTTTGATTGGAGGGTGGAGATCGAGCAACACGCCGAGCCGTGCGCTGACGCAGCTCCAATTCCTTTTTGCCCGGCCCGCTGCCATCCGGCACGAAGCGCAAAGCGCAATCACCCTGCTCATCCTGTCGCAATTCGTAATGCGACGATGCCGTGCAGTCCGGCAAAACATTGGTCCACCTGCCAGGTGGTAACGCGGCGCCCGTCGCCTGCTCGTCAGCGCATCGCGCGACCGGCCATGAACCACAAAGTCGCTGGCATACGGGCGCTCGATCCGTTCCGCCAGATCGCCAATGCGATAACGGAGCAGCGGCATGTAATCGTTGGTCAGGGTCGTGACCACCAGTTCGCCGATGCCGTGTTCGTCCGCATCCACGATTTCAAGAAACGCCGTATCGTAACTGGGTTTCATTTCGCCGCGCTCATTTTCCATGAGCAGATGGCCGGTTTCGGTTGAGCCGTACAGGTTGAAGACCGGCACACCCAAGGCGCGTTCCAGAATCCGGCGATGCACCACACTGACAAATTCATAGCTGCACAACACGAATCGCACCGACGGAAACCGGATGCCGTGTTGTTCGCAGTAAAGCGCAAAGCGGGCGCCGTGAACCGGATCCAGGTCGAGGAATTGCGGCGACCATTCGGCAATTTCCGCCGCCATGCGCGCCAGGTCCGCGTCGTCCAGCAGAAACGGGATGCGCGCCAGATTCAAGTACAGCGTGTTGCCCAACGTCCGTTGTTCGCGTGACATCCAGACCGTCGGGCACGTCAGGCCGTTGCAGGCGGGCGGCACCAGCGTGGCGCGCCGGGCGTTGGGATGTTCGTCCAGCACCCGGGCGACAAAATCGTTCAACCGCAACGCGCATTCCTCCTGCGCGTTCCACCAGCCGCGGCCGAAAATCACCGGCAGCCGTTCCTCGGACGTGCCGGAAGTGTGTTCCAGCTCCACCAGGTTTTTCTCCAGCAACGATTCGAGCACCTGCCCCTCGGACAGAAAATTTCGCGGAAAGCCATTCCGCATGTCGCGCTTCGCCAGCAGCGGCAGGCCCTTGAAACATTCAAAATCGGGCGTTCGACACCCCGCCCGTGCCAGCGAATGGCGATACAGCGGCACGTCCCGCCAGCGTGGAAGAAGTTCCTCCAACTGCGGGATTTGCGCGGCTTCACGAATCAGTTCCGGCGTTGCAAGCATGGGCGAAATATACACGCTTTTTGCGGAATGCAAATTCAGCAAATTGAGATCACGGCGGCGTCTGCAGTTTTCGGGGGCGGGACCGTCGTCGCGCGGGCCTGGCAGATGTCGCGGTAAAATTCGCCAACGCGCGTCATTTTGCGCGGCAGCTTTTCGTCATTGAAATCCACCGCCAGCAGACCCGAACTTTTTTGAATAGCCGAATTGCCATTCGAAATTGTCCAGCAGCGACCAGTAGAAAAAACCGCGCACGTCCACGCCATCCTCCACCGCGCCGTGCAGTTCGCGCAGATGTTCCGTCAGGTCGAGGATGCGGAAATTTTCGTCGGACGATGCCGAACCGTGTTCGGTGATGTAGACTGGCAGACCATAGCGCCGGTGAAAATTCCGCAGGACGGTTCCCAGCCCGCCGGGATGCCGCTCAAACATGTCATCGCAGACCACGCCCAGCCGCGCGAGCTGTTTGGGGCAGGCGCCCCCGGCCGGAACCATCGGTTCAAGATTTTTGAACCGCGTCAGCCCGTAATAATTCACGCCCAGAAACGTGGACGCCGCCCGGCGTTGACCGCCCAGAAACGCGTCCAATACAAAACGATTGAACGTATGATGGGAGATACCTGCGAGCAGGCGGTCCCACAAGCGCATGCTTTTCGAACGACCCGAAAAAAGTCCAATTCTTGGCGATGCCGACTTCGGGCGTCCGGCCGCCATTGCCGGCCTGCCGGATGACTTCACTGGCGCGCACGTGCGCCGCGGCCATGTGTTTGATGACTTTTCCGATAGGACAGCAGCCGCCATTTGTGGAATGGCGGAAAGCCGCCCAGCAGATAGGTCAACGACGCATACGTGTCCGGCTCGTTGAACGTGTTCCAGAGCCAGACCCGCTCTTTCAAGGCCGATACCAGCTTCGTCACGTAATCCACAAACGCCGGAACCGTGGCCGGATTCAACCAGCCGCCCGCCGACGTAATCCACGGCGGGTTGGAAAAGTGATGCAGCACGACCATCGGCGTGATGCCCGCGGCCTTGAGCCGGTCGAGCAGGTCCACGTACCGCTCCAGTTCCGGCCCGATTGAGCGGCGCGAACGGCGCGGCTTGCAGACGAGACCATTCGATGCCCATGCGGTAGGCGTTCACGCCCAATTGCGCCATCCAGTCCACGTCCTCCGCATAACGGTGATAATGATTGCAGGCCACGCCGCAATGTCCGCCGTCTGACGCCACATAATCCGTCCACTCATTGGCGACGTGGCCCTCCACCTGAGTCGGCGACGTGGCCGTGCCCCAGAGAAAATTGTCCGGAAATTTCAAAACGCCTGCCATTGTTCGGGAACAAGGTAGGGCAGAATCAGTCAAATGAACAGTCTGGCGTCGCTCTTCGAACCAACGATGGTGCCTCTTGACACCCGCACCGGAGCGCAGCCGTCCCGGTGCACGAACCAAGAATACGCGCCGGCGTAAAGCCGCGTGGCGGCCACGCCGCTATACGCGGGACGCTGCTTTTACCCGCCGGCGAGGACGCCGACGCTACAATCCTGCCGCAGGCCAATGAATTTTTAGTGCGGGTTCAAGATGTACCCGGTCAACGTAGAGGTTCCGGCAAATCTGTGAGCTGCAAATGAATCATGGACTTTCCCGCTGTCATGAACGATAATGACCCTGTTCCCGCTCAGCGAGCCGGATCCAGGTTTGTTTTCGACCCCCAAATTTTATGGCCAAGAAATCAACAATCAGCCCGCCGTTGCCTGACGCAACCCCGGTCAGCGAAACGTTGGAGCAACATTTTGACCGCATCCTGTCGGGCGGCGAGTTCAAAATCCTGAAAGCCGTTTTCGACCAGTTGCAAATGGATGCCACCGCGATGCACGGTGCGATTGTCACCACCAATTCCTATCGGAATTTTTTGAGCAAGCTCGGCTATCGCATCATCCTCGTGCCGCAAATCCACGAGCAGGACTGCTACTCCCGGATGGGCCCGGCCGGCGGCATCCGCGCCGTGCTGCCGGTTCACGATATCGCCACCTACAGCACGCTGGTCACGCTCGTAAATTACGATTCGACGGTGACCACCACCCCGAAATCCATGGACTTCTACGATGACCGGCTGGCTGAATTCAAGACCCGGTTGATGAAATAGGTTCGGCATGGCGGAAGACGAAGGGTCGTCATGCCATGTTCCTTCCGGCAATCCAGCCGGTCGTCCAGGCCGCCTGGAAATTGTAACCCCCGGTGATGCCGTCAATGTCCAGCAATTCGCCGGCGAAAAACAGTCCGGGGCAAATCCGGCTCTCCATGGTTTTGAAATTTACCTCGCTCAGCCGGACCCCGCCGCAGGTTACAAACTCATCCTGGTTCAGGCTCTTTCCGCCCACGGAAAATTCCGTGCGCCGCAACTGGTGAGCAAGCTTGTGCTGCGCCGCCCGCGAGAACGCCGACCATCTTGTCTCACGTGATATGCCTGACGCACATACGAGTTGTTCCCAAAGGCGCGCCGGCAACGGCGGGATCGGCGAATTCACGATCAGTTTTGCCGGTTGCGAATGGCGTCGCGCCGCCAGCTCGGTTGCGAGTTTTTCCGCGTTCAGTTGCGGCAGCCAGTTCACCTGGAGCGGAAATGAATAATTCAGTTCGTGCAATTGCCGCGCGCCCCACGCCGACAACCGGAGAATGACCGGGCCGCTCAGGCCCCAATGCGTCACCAACAGCGCGCCGCGCTCGCGGAGTTTTGTTGCGGGAGCCAATACCTCGACCATTTCGACCGACACGCCGGCCAGCTCCCGCAGCCACGGCGTTCCGATGTGAAATGTGAACAGCGAGGGCACCGGCGGTTCCAGCGCGTGCCCGAGCGAAACCGCCAGTTGTCCCAATGCCGCCGTCCGGCAGCCACCCGTGGCCAGCAAAAGTTTGTCACAAATGAATTTCTCATTCGTGAATTCCTTTCCCTCGCCCGGTTCCTCCGGTGGCGGAGGAGCGGGAGAAAAATTTCCTGCGAGCGTCAACTCAAAACGTCCGTCCGGCTTTTGGGTGACGCTTTCCACGCCGCAATGCGTCCTTAGCTTCACGCCCGCCCGGCTCGCCGCGGCGAGCAGACAATCAATGATGGTCTGTGACGAATCGGTCACGGGAAACATCCGGCCGTCGCTTTCGGTTTTCAGTTTCACGCCATGGCTGGCGAACCATGCCATGGTATCGCTCGCCTGAAACTGCTGGAATGGCGCAATCAACGCCCGTTCGCCCCGGGGAAAACGGGCGGCAAATTCGCGTTCATCAAAACAGGCGTGGGTGACATTGCACCGGCCGCCGCCGGAAATTTTGACTTTGGAAAGAAATTGCGATGTTTTTTCGAGGATGAAAATTTCCGCGCCGCCTTGTGCTTCCGCGCACGCCAGCGCGGCAAAAAAACCGGCCGCGCCGCCGCCGACAATCCCGATGCGCTTCGAGTGCATTGAGGTGACGATACAGATTTTAACGCAAAGGCGCAAAGACGCTAAAAATGCGGTAGCGTCCTGATTTCAAAATCCGGGTAGGGCGGGCAGTCCTCTGCCCGCCGCAGATGCGGGAAACGGCGCGCGCGGAGTGATGCACCCCACCGAGTCAAGACACAGCAAAAAATTCGGGGGAGGAACGGGAGACGATTGGAAAACACAAGGGCGATTCAACCACCGAATCAACTCAATTCCGGACTATGCGGCAGGTGTGGGCGCCGGAGATTCTTTGCAGGTAATCCTGATGGTAGGCTTCCGCCGGATAAAATTCCGTGGCCGGCGTGATTTCCGTGACCACCGGGTTGCTCCATTTGCCCGATTGACCGACTTTTTCCTTCACACGCCCGGCAATCCGGCGTTGTTCTTCACCGTGGTAAAAGATGGCCGAACGATATTGCGCCTTCACGTGGTCGCCAGGATGGCGGGGTGACGTCGGGTCATGAACGGAGAAGAAGCGGTTGAGCAATTCTTCATAGCTCAATTGGGCTGGATCAAAAATGACTTGCACCGCCTCCGCGTGACCGGTTTTGCCGGTGCCAACCATCTCGTAGGTCGGATTCGGCGTGGTCCCGCCAGTGTAACCCACGGTGGTCTGGATGACCCCGGGAATCTGGCGCAGGGATTCCTGCAACCCCCAAAAACAGCCGCCAGCCAGCGTCGCAGTTTCGTAATGCGCCGGCAGTTTTCCACTTGGCGAACCGATGGCCAATGCCGCAATCAAAACGGCGGCCACCGACGATATTCGCATACGGTTTCGCATGGTGCTCAACGGTAAACCACTTTCAACCGGCTGTCGAATGCCGGCGTATACCCCACAAAAAATTTTCCCCCAAAAATCTTTCTCTCATGTCCGAAAAAGACCAAACCCCCTCCTTTTATTTCTCCACCACCCTCCCGTCCTCGGTATTCGGTGACTCGCCGGACAGAGGCGCAGAAACAGTTCGAAACCTGGCTGCGTACGACGCCGGAAGGAGAAAATCCGGCAGAAGTTACTATTCGTAAAATCGCAGCGGCTCAACTCGTGGACCAGTTGTTCACCGAATCGGGCGGCGCGCCGTTGAATTGGCCGCAATCCGCGCTCCTGATAAAATTTCGACAATTCCGCGTTGCTTGATTTGCTTGTTTCGCGCGTAAAAATGACGCATCCTGCGCCGACGTTTTGAAATAATCTATTGCCGAATGACCGAACCCGCCATCACTCCCGAACTGGTTGCCAAACACAACCTCACGCCGGACGAATACGCGCACGTCAAGAAAATCCTCGGCGGGCGCGAGCCGAGCTACACCGAGCTGGGCATCTTCTCGGTGATGTGGAGCGAGCATTGCAGCTACAAAAACACGCGCCCGCTGCTCAAAACCTTTCCCACGAAGTCGCCGAAAATCCTCGTCGGCGCGGGCGAGGAAAACGCCGGCATCATTGACATCGGCGACGGCCTGGCCATCGCGTTCAAGATCGAGTCGCACAATCATCCGAGCGCGGTCGAGCCGTTTCAGGGCGCGGCCACCGGCGTCGGCGGCATCGTGCGCGACATTTTCACGATGGGCGCGCGGCCGATTTGCGCGGTGAATTCGCTGCGGTTTGGG
Source organism: uncultured bacterium (assembly GCA_963708305.1). Taxonomy (GTDB): domain Bacteria; phylum Verrucomicrobiota; class Verrucomicrobiia; order Limisphaerales; family UBA11358; genus UBA11358. The sequence continues at coordinate 1,134,004 of CAVPSH010000001.1, forward strand.
CCGATTACTAAATCGACGTAGCGGTCGGGCGGGAGTCCGCTGCAACTCGAAATTCGCGAACGAAGTCAGACGCGTCGACTCGCACGTCGGAGTGCCTGAGCAGCAACTGCGCAGACAAGTCGGACGGCAATCGCATCGAACAACAATCGCCGCCTGTTCGCCGGCGTCGTCGCCGGCATCGCGCATTACGGCAATTGCTTCGGCATCCCGACCATCGCGGGCGAGGTTTATTTCGACAAATCCTACGAAGGCAATCCGCTGGTGAACGCCTTTTGCCTCGGCGTGTTGCGCCACGAACAAATCGCGCGCGGCGCGGCCAAGGGCATCGGCAATCCGGTTTTTTACGTCGGCCCGGCGACGGGCCGCGACGGCCTCGCGGGCGCGGCGTTTGCGTCGCAGGATTTGACCGAGGAATCCGCCGAGCAACAGCGCGGCGCGGTGCAGGTGGGCGATCCGTTCATGGAAAAACTGGTGTGCGAAGCGTGCCTGGAATTGCTGGCCACCGGCGCGGTGGCGGGCATTCAGGACATGGGCGCGGCGGGTTTGACCTGCTCGACCTGCGAAACCGCGGCGCGCGCGGGCACGGGCATTGAAATCGAATTGGACAAGGTGCCGCAACGCGCGCCGAACATGACGCAGCTACGAAATCATGCTCTAGCGAATCGCAGGAGCGCATGCTCATCATCGTTCACAAAGGCCGCGAAGAGGAAGTGAAACGCATTTTTGACAAGTGGGATTTGCCGTGGTCGGAAATCGGTTTCGTCACCGACACCGGCCGCATGGTCGTGAAGCAGCACGGCAAGGTCGTCGCCGATATTCCGGCGAAAAAAATCGCCGACGAATCGCCGGTTTATCAGCGTGAAGCGCAGGAACCGGATTATTTGAAGGAAGTCCGCGCGTTCCGGCTGGATGGGATTGCCGATACGCCAGATCGCCGATCGACGATCTTGAAAAAGCTTCTGGCGTGGCCGACGATTGCGTCGAAGAACTGGGTTTATCGGCAATACGACCACATGGTGCGCGACGGTTCGGTGGTTTGTCCCGGGCAGCGACGCGGCGGTGTTGCGCATCAAGGCGCGATTCGTTGCCGCGAGACTGTCGAGCCAAATCCGAAAGCGGCAAGACCGCCCGTTCCGGAAAAACTCATCGCGCTGACGGTGGACGGCAACGGCGCTTACGTTTATCTCGATCCTTACGAAGGCGGGAAGATTGTCGTGGCCGAAGCGTGCCGCAACCTGGCCTGCTCCGGCGCCGTGCCGCTGGGCGCGACGGACAATTTGAACATGCGCCAACCCGCATCAAGCCGGAGTTGTTCTGGCAGATCAAGGAATCCGTGCGCGGGCTGGCCGAGGCGTGCCGGGCTTTCAACGCGCCGGTCACCGGCGGCAATTGCTCGCTCTACAACCAAAGCCCGAACGGCCCGATTGATCCGACGCCGACGGTGGCGGTGGTCGGCCTCATTGAAAAACCGGAGCACATCACGACGCAATGGTTCAAGGACGAAGGCGACGCCATCATTCTGCTCGGCGAACCGGTGGACGCGAGCGATCCGTTGCTCGGGCCTCGGCGGCTCGGCCTATTTGCAGGCGGTTCACGGAAAGAAAACCGGCACGCCGCCGCGCTGCGATCTGGAGACGGCCAGGACACTGCACACGACGTTGCTCGGCTTGATTCAAAGCGGCCTGGTGAAAAGCGCGCACGATTGCAGCGAAGGCGGGCTGGCCGTCTGCCTCGCCGAAAGCTGCATCAGCCAGCTCGTCGCGCGCGAAACGCCGCGGTTGATCGGGGCGACGGTGGATCTTTCGTCGGTAGCCGCGCCTCGTCAGAGCGCGGACGAATCAAGCCAGTCAACCGCGCTCTCACGAGACGCGGCTACATGGCGGATTGGACGCCTTGCTTTTCGGCGAAACGCAAAGCCGTGTGGTCATCACCTGCCAGCCGCTCGATGCGGTGAAAGTCGTCGAGCGCGCAAAATTGATGGGCGTTCCCGCAGTTCGCCATTGGCAAAGTTGGCGGTGACCAGTTGGCCATCAAAACCGCCGGCGGCGAATTTGGCGTCCCGGTGACTGAATTGCATGATGTCTGGTGGAACGCCATTGCGCGGGCGATGACTTGAGTTCATTTCGGGACCCGGTTTTGACAAACGCGCCATTTTCCCGCTCAATCATGACCCATACTCGAACGGATTAACCGCTGGCAATTTGCCGCCGGATTCGTAACCTGTTCGGACTTTAGATGCGACAGTTTCTCACCATCGCCGCGAATGCCTTCATGGAACTGGTCCGGCAGCCGGTTTTTTTGCTGTTGATGACCGGGTCGGTGCTGTTTGAACTTTTTCTGGCGGTGCCCTATTATTTCGCGTTCGGCGATGAACCGAAGCTGGTCAAAAACAGCGCGCTGGCGGTGATGCTGCTGGCGGGATTGTTCGGCGCGGTGTTGAGCGCCTCCGCGTCGCTGGCGCGCGAAATCCGCGTGGGCACGGCGCTGGCCGTGTTGTCCAAACCCATCGGGCGCGCGCAGTTTCTGCTGGCCAAATTCGCCGGGCTGGCCGCGGCGCTGACGGTGCTGACGTACGTGAACCTGATCGGCGTGCTGCTGTGCAGCAAAATGGCGTTTGACGCCTATGGCAGCACGGATCTCATGGCCCTCGGCATTTTCGCGGCGGGCGTGGCCTCGCCTACGCCCTGGGCGGGTTCAGTAATTTCTTCCTGCGCCGGCCGTTTGTGAGCGACGCGGTTTTGGCGCTGGTGGTGATGGCGACCCTTGGCGGCGTTCGTGATCTTTCGATTCACGCAATCAGAAACCGGCTGTTTATGCGCAGGGGCAGGTGGACTGGCGGCTGGTGCCGGCGGGAATCCTGATTTTGTTTGCGTTGTGGATTTTAGCGGCGCTGGCGCTGGCGTGTTCGACCCGGCTGGACACCATCCCCACACTGGCGGTCTGTTCGGCGTTTTTTCTGATCGGCCTGATGTCGGATTATCTCTTTGGCCAGCGCGCGGAGGCAGGCAATTGGTGGGCTTCAACGCTTTACACCATCATTCCAAACTGGCAGCTTTTCTGGCTCGCGGATGCCTTGGACATGGGCAAAAGCACATTCCATTGGCATTATGTGGCCAAGGCTTTTGCCTACACGGTCGGCTACGCGGGCGCGGCACTGGCCGTGGGCACGGCGCTGTTCGAAGAACGGGAATTAAGCTGAGATAATGCAAAAGGCAAAATTAAAAATGAAAAACGTTGAACTCCGACGCAAGCACTTGGGTTTCCCGTTTTACACTTTTAATTTCTAATTTCGTGGAACGCAATGTTCAAAAACATGGTCTGGTGAATCTGGCCGCCGCGCTGGTGATTTTTATCGCCGCGTTCGGGGTGACCATCTTCGTGAACTCACTGGCGGGGCAGGCCGCTTCCATCTTCCTTGGCCTGGGGGTGCTGGTGGCGTTCGCCAGCTGGTTCCAGATGCGGTTGGAGGAAAACGAGCGGCTGGAAAAACTGGAGGTGGAGGAACTCGCCCGCCGCCGGGGCGAAACGACCCTGTTTGAATCGAAGGAGGCGGAGGTTTTCTCCGGCGCAACGCGCCCGCGCGACAGTTTGAGAAATTTTTTGTGCCGGGTTTCAGCGTGTTGTTGTTGCTGCTCGAAGGCGGCGGCGCGTATCTGCTCTGGCGCTGGATTTCCCAAACGACCAGCGGCATTGCGCCCGAGCGCGCGATGCCGGCGCTCGCGTTTTTCGGCATTTTCGCGCTGTTGTTGTTCCTGGTCGGCCGGTTTTCCGTGACCATCGCGCGGCTGGAAAACATCGGCTGCTGCGACCCGGCGCGAGTTTTTTGCTGGCCGGCGCTTATATTTGTTTTGTCACGGCCCTCGGCATCGCCGGGGTCAAGACGGAGTTTCCCCGGATTGATTCCTGGCTGGCGCGGCGCCTTGTGCGTCTTGCTGGGTTTGATGGCAGCGGAAACCTTCCTGACGCTTGCTGCTGGAAATTTACCGGCCGCGCGTCAAAGGCAAGGTCGCCCGCGCCGCTTTACGACAGCCGGCTCGTCGGCCTGCTGGCGCAGCCGGAAAGCCTGTTCACCACGGCGGCCCAGGCGCTGGATTATCAGTTCGGCTTCAAGGTTTCGGAAACGTGGTTTTTCCAGTTGCTGCAACAAAGCCTGCCGGTGCTGTTTCTGGCCCAGTTGGCGGCGTTGCTATTGTCCACGTGCGTGGTGTTCATCGATCCCGGCGAACAGGGTATCCTGGAGCACTTCGGCCGGCTGGCGGCCCGGCCGTTCATCCTGGAACCGGGCGGGCACTTGCTATGGCCATGGCCGATTGACAAGGTTCATCGCTATCGCACCGGCCAGATCCAGACGTTTGAGGTCGGCTTCACGTCCCGACGCACAAAGCCAGGCGGCCAAGACGCATTCTGTGGAGCGTGGCGCATACACGGCACCGAGGTCAATTTTCTGGTCGGCAACCGGGGGCCAGCCACGGTCACGAATCAGACCGCCAACGGCAGCGACCTGCTGAAATGGCGCCGGTGGGCTTGATTGACATCAGTATTCCCGGTACAGTTTCAGATCACCAACGTGCTGGATTGGGCCTACCAGCAACGCCGAGCCGACCAATTTGCTTCAGGATCTGGCCACCCGCGAGGTGGTCCGCATTATCTGGCGGGTGTCGGATTTGAACTCGGTGCTGTCGCGAATCCCGACGTGGAGGCGGCCCAGCAGTTGCAGTGAAATCATTCAAAACGACGCGAACCAGCACCGGCTCGGCGTGAAAATCCTTTTTGTCGGCGTGCAGGACCTGCATCCGCCGGTGAAGGTGGCGGCGGACTATGAAAACGTCGTTGCCGCGGAGCCAGCAGAGGATTGCCACGAATAATTTTGCCGCAGGCCGACGCCATCCAGACCAATGCGCTGGCCGAGCGCATGGCGTTTGCCGACGTCAACCAGGCCCAGGCAGTGCGGCAACAGACCGAATCGGCGGCCTTTGCGCGGGCGGACCTGTTCACCAACCAGCTGGCCGCCTACCAAGCCGCGCCTTCGGTTTATCGGCAGCGCGCGTATTTTCAAATGTTCCCCGAAGCCACGGCCAATTCGCGCAAATACATCCTGCTGGTGACCAATGCGCACGACGTGGTCATTTTCGACCTGGAAGACAAAATCCGCGAAGATCTTTTGAACCTGAATGTACCCACCAATTCGCCATGAAACGGAATCTCATCACTCTCATCACCGCCGCAGTACTGATCATTATCTTTGTGCTGCTGTTGTTCACCTTTCAGGTCCGTTACTCCGAAGTGGCCGTCGTCACAACCTTCGGCGGATCACGGGCTCTCCGCGCGAACCGGGACTGCACCTGCGCTGGCCGTGGCCGATTCAGAACGTCTATAAGTTCGACCAACGCACCCAGAACTTCGAGGACAAGTTCAGTGAAAACATGACGGCGGACAGTATTACTCTGTTAAGCAGCGTCTATATCGGCTGGCGGATTTCGGATCCGGCGGCGTTTCTGAACAGATTCCGGGACGGCTCCGTGGCCGCCGCCCAAGGCCAGCTGCAAAGCATCCTGACCAGCGCCAAAAGCGCCGTGGTCGGCACCAATACCCTCGCTGACTTTGTCAACGCGGACACGAAACAGTTGAAGTTTGATCAAATCCAATCCGAAATCGAACAGACGGTTCAAAATGAATTGCGGACCAACAGTTATGGCATTCAAGTCGAATTTCTCGGCATCAAACAACTCGGCCTGCCCGAAAGCGTCACCCAGGCGGTGTTCGACCGCATGAAAGCGGAGCGCAACCGAATCATCAGTCGGGCGCAGAATGAGGGCCAGAAGGAAGCCATCATGATCAGGGCCAATGCCGATCGGCAGGCCAACATCACCCTCGCCGATGCCCGGGCTGAGGCCACGCGGATTGAAGGCGAAGGCGTGGCGGAAGCGGCCAAAACCCTGCCTGTCTTTCAGGAAAATCCCGATTTGGCGGTCTTCCTTTTGCGCATCAACGCGCTGCAACAATCGCTCAACCAAAAGTCCACTTTGATCTTCGACCAGCGCACCCCGCCGTTTGATTTGTTCCAGGGCTTCCTGACCAACCCGCCCGGCCACTGACCATGAGCGACGAACACGACCATCACGATCACGCGCACGAACCGCACGGGGCCGCGCCGGCACCGGACGACGCCGGTTCGCAGGCATTGGCTGAGGCATTGCGCAGCAGCTTTGCCATCGTCAAATTTGTCATGGTGGTATTGGTGGTGATCTTTTTCGGTTCCGGCTTTTTCCAGGTGGGCACGCAGGAAAAGGCGATCATTTTGCGTTTCGGCAAGCCCGTCGGCGAAGGGCCGCAGGCGTTGTTGGGACCGGGATTGCACTGGTCGTTCCCCTACCCGATTGATGAAGTGGTCAAAATCCCGATTACCGAAATTCAAAAGGTTACCTCCACGCATCGGCTGGTATGCGGTGACGCCGGAACAGGAATTAAGCGGCAACCTGCCGCCGGCCGGCCCTTCCCTGACTCCGGGCGTGGACGGATATGTGATTACCGCCGACCGTAACATCCTGCACGTGCGCGCCACGCTTTATTATCAGGTGGACACTCCCATCCGCTACGCCCTGGAATTTGTCTCGGCGTCCAATACGGTTCAAAACGTGCTGGACAACGCGCTGCTCTACACCGCCGCGCATTTCAAGGTGGATGACATTCTTTACTACGACTTTGCCGCATTTCAAGACGCAGTCAAACTGCGTGTCAGCGCGCTCGCGGACCAGGAACGGCTGGGCATCACCATCAAACAATGCACGGTGGACAAGGTGCCGCCGCGGCAGTTGGCGGACATTTTTGCCAGGGTCACGGAAGCGCGTCAGAACCAGACCCGGGTGCTCGACGAGGCGCACACTTACGAAAACGGGGCCACCAACAGCGCCGATGCGCAGGCGGCTGCCATTTTCGGCGAGGCCCAGAGCGCGCGCACCCGCTATGTCCAGAATGTCCGGGCCGACGCGAATGTGTTTGCCAACGTGCTGCCGAATTACCTGATCAATCCGGGGTTGTTTGAACAACAGAAACTGGTGCAGGTGATGGGCGAGGCGCTCACCAACGCGAATTTCAAAGCCTATTTGCCGACCAGTGCCAATGGCGAACCGGTCGAATTGAGGTTAATGTTGAACCGTGAACCGCCGGGGCCGAAATCCGGCGCGGCGGGCCAGTAAAATGAAAACTTTGGTTTGTAACACGAACGTGTCTTGGACGACGGCCGCCGCCGCGCGTGTTGAAATCGTAAATCGTAAATCGTAAATTTGTCATGCAGGTTACATCACTATTAAGCCATCACGAACACGAGCATCACCACGACCACGAACACTCGATGGTGCATTTGTGGCAGGCCGTCGTGGGCGTTGGTTCTCGTCATCAACGCCTATGTGGTGGACTGGTTGTTTACCCAAGGCGGCGGCCGTGGCCAGCGCCAGCGCCTGCCTCGGCTCAATTATTCTGGGCTACCCCATCGTCGTCACCGCCATCAAGGATTTGCGCGTCGGCCGCCTCAGCATCAATGAATTGGTCGCCATCGCCGTGCTCGCCGCGTTCGCGTCGGGCAATTACAAGATCGCCGGCGTGGTTGCCTTTTTCATGCTCACCGGCGAAATCATCGAATCCCGCACCGCCGAGGGCGCGCGCCTGTCCATTGAATCGCTCATCAAACTCACGCCCACCAGGGCGCGCCGCCTCAAGCCGGACGGCAGCGAGGAAGAAGTGGCCGCCAGCGAACTGGTCGTCGGCGATGTCATCCGCATCCGCCCCGGAGACAACGTGGCCGCGGACGGCGTCATTCAGCGGGCCAGGGTTCGTTCAACGAGGCCACCATCACCGGGGAATCGTTGCCCGCGGACAAGAAGGCGGGCGACGACGTTTTTGCCGGCACGCAAAACCTGACCGGGGTGCTGGAGATCAAGGTCAGCCGCGCCGGCCAGGACACGACCCTGGGCCGGGTGCGCGAACTGATTCTGGCGGCGGAAAAAACCAAGCTGCCCATCATGAAAATCGTGGACCAGTACATGCCCTTTTACACGCCGCTGGTGCTGGTCGAAGGCGCGCTCGTCTGGGCGTTCACCCACGATTTGAACCGCGTCATCGCCGTCCTCGTCGTGTCCTGCCCGTGCGCGTTCATTCTGGCGACGCCGACGGCGATGGTCGCCGCGCTCTCCGCCGCCGCGCGCCTCGGCATTTTGATCAAGAACGTCGCCGACATTGAACTGGCGGCCAAGATCAACGCTTTCATTTTCGACAAGACCGGCACTCTGACCACCGGCCAGCTCGCCGTCAGCCGCCTGGCACCGGCCGGCGAAATCAAGCCCGCCGAATTGCTGCGCCTGGCGGCGTCCGCCGAGAAATACAGCAACCATCCGACGGCCAAGGCGCTCGCGCAACTGGCCGACGAAGCCGGCGTGCCGCTCATCGAACCGAAGGATTTCACCGAAGCCGCCGGCCGCGGCGTCAAGGCGCAGGTTAATGGCTCGACGGTGCTGGTCGGCCGCGCGCAGTGGCTGCAGTGACAACGGCGTGGATCGCAGATTTCGAAAAATCCGTTGACCTGAATGAAACCGAAGGCTGGAGCCTGATTTTTGTCGCGCGCGACGGCCGGTGCGTCGGCTGGGTCGGCTTGCAGGACCAGACCCGCGCCGAGGCGAAGGAATCGCTGGCCGAATTGAAGGCAAGCGGCGTCCGGCGCGTGGCGATGATTTCCGGCGACCGCCAGCCAGTGGTGACACGCGTGGCGGCCGAGATCGGCTGCGAAGAAGCCAAGGGCGAATGCCTGCCACAGAACAAGGTCGAATTTGTTCGCAGCGTGAAGGACAAAGGCTACCGGGTGGCCGTCGTCGGTGACGGCGTGAATGACGCGCCGGCGTTGGCGGCGGGCGACATCGGCATCGCCATGGGCGCGGCGGGCAGCGAAGTGGCCATCCACAGCGCGACCATTGCGCTGATGAACAATGACCTGCGCCGGTTGCCGTTCCTGGTGAAGCTTTCGCGCAGCACCCGCGCCGTCATCAACCAGAACTTCCTGTTCGGCGTGCTGTTCATCATCGTCGGCCAGACGGTCACGGCGCTTGGGCTATGTCGGCCCGATTCCGGCGGCCATTTTGCACAATGTCGGTTCGCTGATTGTGATTTTCAACAGCGCCCGGCTCGTGCGCAAAGGCGAGGAACTGGAACATTTCCATCCCGAACCGGCTGAACCGCCGCGCGCCGCGACCGGCCAATTGACGCCGAAGATGGCGTGATGCGGTAATGCCCGCTTTTGTTTATGCCCGTTGCTGAATCAAATCCGCAAATCGCGCAATACCGAAATCCGAAATCCGACGGAGGTGGTCGTGTCGGTGCGCGGGCTGACGAAAGTCTTCAAGGATTTCTGGAACCGTCCGAAGGCCCGCGCGGTGGACAACGTGGATTTCGAAGTGCGCCAGGGCGAGGTATTCGGCCTGCTCGGTCCGAACGGCTCCGGCAAATCCACGACGGTGAAGTTGATTCTGGGCCTGTTGTATCCGACCAAGGGGCACATCGAGGTCTTTGGCCATTCGCCGCGGCACGTGCAGACGAAATCGCGCATCGGCTATCTGCCGGAGGAATCGTATCTCTATCGTTACCTCAACTCGCGCGAAACGCTGGACTTTTTCGGGAATCTTTTTCAACTGCCCAGGGGCGAACGCAACAGTCGCACGGAACAACTGCTCGAAATGGTCGGCCTGGGCAAGGTCCAGACGCGCGTGGTGGGCGAATTTTCCAAGGGCATGCAACGCCGCATCGGCCTGGCCCAGGCGCTGATCAACGATCCCGGACCTGGTGATTCTCGACGAACCGACCTCCGGCCTCGACCCGATTGGCTGCCGCGAAGTGAAGGATTTGATTCTCGCGCTGGCGCGCCGCGGCAAGACGGTGATCCTGAGCAGCCATCTGCTGGCGGACGTGGAGGATGTTTGCGACCGCGTGGTGATTTATTACGGCGGCAAAATCCAGGCGATGGGCACGCTCAAGGAACTGCTCGCCAAGCCGGACACCCTGCGCATCACGACGCCGGTCCTGCCGCGCGAAACCCTGGAGCGCGTGCTCGAAATCATCCGCCGGGACGCCGCCGCCGACCACGTGCGCGTGGACAACCCGACGCAAAATCTGGAAAGCTATTTTCTCGACGTGGTCCAGCGGGCGCGCCAGGCCGCCGCCGAAACGAGCGGCGCAATTTCCGGCGCGCGGGTGGCGGCGTATTTGCGGGCGGGCGTCCAGGAACAACCACCGGCCGCGGAAAAAATCCTGGAGCGCCTGGCCTTGCCGGAAACCGCCAGGCCGGTGGCCAAATTGCAACCAGCTGCCCCAGCCAAACCTGCCGTCAACGAGCAAAAGCTCGAAACCTTAACAAAAGCGGCGGAGCCGGCGACCGTCACCTGCCAGGCCGGTTGCCGTAAAGGAAGAGCCGGCGGATTTGTCGAAAGCGGATGAGAAACTCTCATCGTTGTTGGGAGACAAAAAGTGATTTTAGCCACAGATTTACACAGATGAAGCAACGGTTTGGCAGTGGAACTAAATCTGTATGAATCGGTGTTCACCGGTGGCTTTAACTTGAAATGCAAAAGATTTTCGCCATCTGCTGGTTGACCTGGAAAGCCGCGTTCCGTTTCCGGCTGTTTCTGGTCATTGCCGTGCTGTTGCTGGCGGCGGTGGTCGGGTTGCCGTTGCTGCTCAAGGACGACGGCACGGCGCGCGGGTTCACGCAGATTTTAATCACCTACACTTTGAGCGTCATCACCGCGTTGCTGGGACTTTCGACCCTCTGGCTTTCCTGCGGCACGCTGGCGCGGGATATTGAGGAATGCCAGATTCAGGTCGTGGCGACCAAGCCGGTGGCGCGCTGGCAAATCTGGCTCGGCAAATGGCTGGGCATCGTGTCGCTCAACGCGGCGCTGCTGGTGTTGTCGGGTGCGTGCGTGTACGGCCTGCTGCAATGGCGCGCCACACGGCTGCCGGCGGCCGAGCAGGAGATTTTGCGCACTCAGGTGCTCGTGGCGCGCGGGGTGGCGCAGCCGCCGGATTACAACGCGGAAATTGACGCCCGGACGGAGCAATTATTACAGGAGCGTTTAAAACAGACCCAGATTTCGGGCGCGGACCTGACGCTGGCACGACGACAGCTCCGCGAGCAGGTCAAGGCGTCTATCAACTGGTGCCGCCGCAGTATATCCGCGAATGGCAGATCAATCTGGGTTTCGCCAAAAATTCTCTGCGCGGCCAGCCGCTGCAATTGCGCGTGAAGTTCAATACCGCGCGAGGTCGGCGCCTCCGGCACTTTTGTCGGGTTGTGGCAGGTGGGCGTGCCCGGGCACGGCCAATGTCTGGTGCAGCGACACCGATGAGCCTGTCGCCGAACACCTATCATGAATTTGAAATCCCGCCGGACCTTTTTGATCAACCAGGGTGTGCTGACGATCGACTTTCCTGAACGCCAACAACACGACGCTGCTGTTCCCGATCGAAGACGGGATGGAGGTACTGTATCCCCAGCGGCGGTTTCACACATGAATTTCGCCCGTGGCCTGGGGATTCTTTTTTGCTGGATGGCCTTGCTGGCGGCGATCGGGCTGGCCTCGGCCAGTTTTCTGTCATTTCCGGTAGCCACGTTTTTTTCACTGGCGCTCCTGGTGGTGGTGTTTTCCAGCGGGACATTGGCTGACGCGGTGACCTATGGCACCGTCACGGGCGTCAACGAAGAAACCGGCGTGGCGGGATATTCCATCGCCGATCATGTATTGCTTCCGCTTTTTAAGGGGATTTTGGCCGTCGTCAACGTGGTGAAGAATTTTTCGCCGATTGATTCGCTTGAGCACCGGCCGCGCGATTTCGTGGAGCGAGCTGGGCGCGGCGTTTGGACAAATCGTGCTGCTGTTCGGCGGCGTCATCAGCGTGATTGGCATCGGTCTGTTTGCGCGGCGCGAACTGGCCACCGCGCAGGGAAATCAATGAACAGCCGTTTAAAAAAAATTCTACTGCTGGGGCTGGCGGCGGCGTTGCTGGCCGGTTCCGGGCAGATGCAAAAGTCGCTGAACCGCGACCGGCAGCAATTGGATCTGACGCGCCTGACGCCGCTTAAAAGCGCGCCGCCGTTGCTGGCGTTTACCACGGTGGCGCTGGGCGGTTTCCGGGGATTGATTTCCAACCTCCTCTGGATTCGTGCCAATGACCTGCAACAAGCGGGGAAATATTTTGAGATGGTGCAACTGGCCAGCTTGGATCACGGATTTGGAACCGCACTTCCCGCAGGTCTGGCTTTTTCAAGCCTGGAACATGGCCTGGAACATTTCGGTCAATTTCAAGGATTTCTCGGACCGCTGGCACTGGGTGGAGCGCGCGATAGAATTGTTGCGCGATGACGGCCTGCGCTACAACCCCGATGATCCGCTCCTGTATTTCCAGATGAGCTGGATTTTCCAGAGTAAGATGGGGCAGAACATGGACGATGCGAATCTCTACTACAAGGAACAATGGGCGAATGAGATGATGCCGTTTTTTGGCCCGAACGGAACGAATTTCGATGAGTTGATTCACCCGCAAACCCCCGAGGCCAGGACGCGCGCCGGATTGCTCCGCGAAAAATACAAAATGGACCCCGTTTTTGCGAAACAGGTTGATGAAGAATGGGGGCCGCTCGACTGGCGCGTGCCGGAGGCCAGCGCGATTTACTGGGCCGCGCTCGGTCTGGAAAAGGCCAGGGAAAATCCCGAAAAAATTGTTAAACCGTCCGATTTAACCAGCCTTCGCCGGTCCATCTACCAATCCATGTTGCAGGCGCTCTATCATGGGCGGCTGGTCATCAATCCCTTCGACCAATCCTACGACTATTATCCTGACCTCGACCTGGTTTCCAAACTCAACGATGCCTACGATACCATGTACGCCGAAGAGCCCGACGCCGGCCAGAAACAGGCCGTTCAAAACGCCCACCGGAATTTCCTGCGCGACGCGGTTTATTTTCTGTATGAGGACAATCGCATTGCCGAGGCGGCCAAATGGTTCGCTTATCTCGGTCGCAACTACCCCAAGCAACCTCTCCTGGATTCCGACCCCGGGTCGCTGCCGTCGCAATTGACTCTTGACCAATACGCCGTTGCGTGCGTGCAGGAGGACGTCAAAGATATAGACCAGAACCGCACCATGACGGCGGTCGAAGGATTGCTGGCCCGGGCCTATTACGAATTGGCCATGGGCGATGACAATCGTTACGCCGGCTTCAAACTGCTCGCGGATAAAATTTACGGGCGTTATCAGACCCAGGTTGCCTCTTTTCAGGGGCAACCGCGGGTCGGACTGCCGCCGCTCGCCGACATTAATCGCACGGTGCTCAACCAGTTGCTCGATCCGAAACAAGGCTTGCCCTACGCGGCGCGCGCCGCGATCCGCACGCAACTCCGCCTGCCGCCGGAAACGGCCTCCACCAACGCGCCGCCGGCTGCGGCCGTTTCCACCAATGCGCCCGAAACAGCGGACACGAACGCTGCCAATTCCGTTGCCAAATAATTTTCGACGCCGCCCGCCGCCTCGCGTAGTTTGATTCGCCTGTGACGAAAAAACATTCCAGTGAACGCCCGCGGGTGGGGACAACCCAGGCTTCGCCGAGGCGAGAGCCGCGAGGCGAAGGCCCGTTGCGGGTCGGCCTGATTTCACTCGGCTGCGCCAAAAATCTCGTGGACGCTGAAATCATGCTCGGTTCGCTCCTGAAAAGCGGCGTGGAAATCACCAATGACGCCGCTCAGGCCGACGCCGTCATCGTCAATACCTGCTCGTTCATTGACTCGGCGCAGGAGGAGAGCGTGGATGCCATTCTCGAATCCGCCGAGGTCCGCGAGGCGAACCATCGCGGCCAAAGCCTGATTGTTTCCGGTTGTCTGCCGCAGCGTTTCCGCGACGAATTGCCCAGGCTCCTGCCCGAAGTGGACGCGTTCATGGGCATTGACCAGGTCGCGCAGGTCGCGGACATCGTCAAACAGGCGATGGCGCGGCGGGCGGAACGGATTGGAAAACATCCAACATCCGAACATCCGAACATCCAACATCGAAGGAAAAAATCACCGGACGACTGGCTGAATTGGAGAAAAGCCGCACCGCTGGCAGAACACGAAAAGGAGGAAACCCTCCGTGGCACGGACAAATTTGGAAAAACCAGAACCCTTGTTTCAGAACAACAACTCAAAACTCAAAATTCAAAACTTAAAACTGAATCCGCACCGCTTTTGGATGTTCACCGGCGTCCAACCTTCATCCCCGACTTCGCCACGCCGCGTTTCCGCCTGACGCCCAGGCACTTCGCCTATGTCAAAATCGCCGAGGGCTGCAATCATCCGTGCAGTTTTTGCATCATCCCCCGGATGCGCGGCTCACATCGCAGCCGGCAACAGTCGGACATTGTGGCCGAGGCGAAGGCGTTGATTGCCGACGGCGTGAAGGAAATCAATCTGATTTCGCAGGACTCGACTTACTACGGACTCGACCTGCGGCCGAATCATTCAGCGAGCCATTTCGTCGCCGGAGAAATTTTCCACTGCCGCCAAATCGCTCGCCCGCCGATGCCACAACCATCTGCACGCTGCTGCGCGAATTGAATTCGCTACCCGGTGATTTCTGGATTCGTCTGCTCTACACCCATCCGGCGCACTGGACGGATGAACTCATCCGGACCATCGCCGAATGCCCGAAGGTGGCGCGCTACGTGGACATCCCGCTCCAGCACATCCACGAAAACATGCTCGAACGGATGCGCCGCGAAACCTCGCAGCCATACATCGTGGACCTGATTCAGAAGAATTCGCGCCGGCGTGCCGGGCATCGCACTGCGGACGACGTTCATCGTCGGCTTTCCGGGCGAAACCGAGGCGAGCTTTGAAACGCTGCTTCGATTTCATCCGCGAAACGAAATTTGAGCGGCTGGGCGTGTTCACTTATTCCAGGGAAGACGGCACGCGGGCCGGCGCCATGGCCGGACAGATTCCCGACAAAATCAAAAAACGCCGGCGCGAACTCGCCATGGCCGAGCAGCACAAAATCGCCCGGCAGGTTTCCGAATCCTTTGTCGGCCGCGAAATCAAAGTGTTGGTCGAAGGCAAGGCGGATGCGAAGCAATTACAAGCCGCGAACGTCAGTTCCTGGGAGCACGGCCTCGTCCGCGAAGGCAACTCTCGACCCCCGGCCCTCGACCCTCGACATTGTTTAGTCGCTCGCGGTGAAGCCGACGCACCCGACATTGACGGCCGGGTTTACGTTCGCGGCACATTGCCGATTGGCGAATTCGCTCGCGTCAAAATCATCGGCCACACGGATTATGATTTAGTTGCCGAGCGGGCCTCGGCCGCCATGCTGCGAAGGCTTAGATGAGCAAGCCAACCAAATCGCAATGGGACTTTGGCGAGTTGTTTCCGCCTTCGCCGGGAAGCTCCGACGCGACAGGCTCGATGGAACAGACGCGCCTTCGCGGCGAAGCCGCTTCGTCGCCGCAAGCCAGAAAGGTTCTATCCGTCTCGGAACTGACGTCACAGGTCAAACGGTTGCTGGAAAAACAGGTCGGTTCGGTCTGGGTGACCGGCGAAATCACCAATCTGCGCGCGCAATCTTCCGGGCACATGTATTTCACGCTCAAGGACACCGGGGCGCAGTTGAGTTGCGTGCTGTTCCGGGGCGAAGCCGTCAGGAACCGCAGCGTGTTGCAGGACGGCCAGAAGGTCCTGCTTGCAGGGCGACGTGACGGTTT
Organism: uncultured bacterium; assembly: GCA_963708305.1. Classification (GTDB taxonomy): domain Bacteria; phylum Verrucomicrobiota; class Verrucomicrobiia; order Limisphaerales; family UBA11358; genus UBA11358. Next base: position 1,149,773 of record CAVPSH010000001.1, read on the forward strand.
ATGAGGCGCGCGGCCAATACCAGCTCATCGTGCGGGCGGTGGAATTGCAGGGCGTCGGCGCGCTGCAAATCGCCTTTGAAAAACTCAAACAAAAGCTCGCGGCGGAAGGGTTGTTCGCGCCGGAACGGAAACGTCCGCTGCCGGAATATCCGCAGCGCATCGGTCTGGTCACGTCGCCGACCGGCGCGGCCATCCGCGACGTGTTGCACGTGGTGCAACGGCGGAATCCGGCGCTGGAAATCATTCTCGCGCCATGCCGCGTGCAGGGCGACGGCGCGGCGGCGGAAATCGCGGCGGCCATCCGGTTGCTCAATGAATTTAGTGTAGGACAGGCGTCGCGCCTGTCTCCATCTGAAAAAAGTCAGAGACAGGCTGGAAGCCTGTCCTACATTGATTTGATTCTCGTCACGCGCGGCGGCGGTTCACTGGAGGATTTGTGGGCGTTCAACGAGGAAGTCGTGGCGCGGGCGATTTTTGAATCGGCATTCCCGGTGGTGTCGGCGGTCGGACACGAGATTGATTTCACCATCAGCGATTTTGTGGCGGACGTGCGCGCGGCCACGCCCAGCGCGGCGGCGGAAATCATCACCGAAGGCGTGTTCGCCAGCCGCGAGTTTGTAGCCGAAGCGCTCGGGCGTGCTGCGGCGAAAAGTCCGGCAACGCCTGGAGGGTGCCACCTCGGAATTCGAGCAGCTTCAAGGACGATTGATGCGGGCGCATCCGCGCCGGCGATTGGATGAATTTTTGCAACGGCTGGACGATTTGCAGGCCGGCCTGCTGCGTTGCGCAAAGCAGGGCACCAAAGAACGGCAGGTGGCCTGGCAAAATCTGGCGACGCGGCTTTTGCGCGTGCGCCCGGCGCAATTGTTGAAACAGCGGCGCGAGCTTTTGAAAACGAGCCATCATCGGCTGCACGAACTGGCGCAGCGACATCTGCGAAACTGGCAGAATCGTTTCAGCGCGACGGAAGCACGATTGCATTTGCTCGGTCCGGAGCAGGTTTTGGCGCGCGGTTACTCCATCACCACGGACGCCGCCACGGGAACAGTTTTGCGCGAAGCTGCCAAAGTCAAAGCCGGTCAACGCTTAAAAACGAGGCTAAAAACCGGCGAAATCTTCAGCCGGACCGAGGCGGGAAAGCAGTAATTGTGCTGGCCTGACTCCAAGCTGGACGGGTGCAGCGGCTTATCTTATCCTACCGGCATGTCCAAATCAGCCAAGGCCGAGGCCGCCAAGGGTGGTCCGCCGTTTGAAGACGCCTTGAAGAAGCTCGAAGGCATCGTCGAGGCGATGGAGTCCGAGGATTTGCCGCTCGAAGCCTTGCTGGCCCGGTATGAAGAAGGCACCCGGCTCGTGAAAATCTGCCAGGAAAAACTGGCCGAGGCGGAGTTGAAAATCCGGCAATTGGAAAAGAACGCTGCGGGCGAAATGAAATTGAAACCGTTTGAGGGAGAAAGTGAATGAGTTAAACAAGTGATTGGTTAAATGAGCCGGGTCGGTCATTGATTCAACCCATTTAACCAGTTACTCCTTTAACTGATTTAACCAACAATTATGAGCCGATATCTCGACATGGTGGACGGACCGGAGCACGTGAAGAAACTCACGCTGCCGCAACTGCAGGAACTGGCTGCCGAAATCCGGCAGGACCTCATCTCGGTGCTGGCCCGGAACGGCGGGCACCTCGGCCCGAACCTCGGCGTCGTCGAACTGACGCTCGCGCTCCACCGCGTTTTTAACACGCCCAAGGACAAATTTGTCTGGGACGTGAGCCACCAAGGCTACGTCCATAAACTGCTGACCGGCCGCAAAAACCGCTTTTCGGCGATCCGCCAGACGGGCGGCCTGAACGGATTCGCGTTGCGCACGGAGAGCGAGCACGATTGTTACGGCGCCGGCCATGCGGGCACGGCGCTTTCGGCGGCGCTGGGCATGGCGGCGGCGCGCGACAAACGCGGCACGGACGAAAACGTCGTCTGCATTTTTGGCGACGCGGCGCTGACCAACGGCATTTCCTTCGAGGCGCTCAACAACATCGGCCACACAACGAAAAAGTTCATCGGCATCCTCAACGACAACGAATGGAGCATCGCCAAGAACGTCGGCGCGATTTCGAATTACCTGAACAAGCTCATCACCAACCCGCGTTACAACAAGCTGGCCAAGGACTTCCAGAATTTCCTGCGCCGGTTGCCCAAAGGCGATGTCGCCATCAAGCTCGCCCACAAAGCCGAGGAAGGATTCAAGGGCGCCATCACGGATGTCGGTTTGCGCCAGACCGGCAGCCTGGTGGATGCGGACGGCCGCGGCGGTTACGGCAGCCCGGTCATTTTCGAGGAAATGGGCCTGCGCTATCTGGGTCCGATCGACGGACACGATCTGCCGTTGCTCATCAGCACGCTGGAATTTGCCAAGACCTGCGATCATCCCATCGTCATCCACATCCTCACGCAAAAAGGCAAAGGCTTCGAAGCGGCCATCAAGTCCCCGGAAAAATTCCACGGCACCGGTCCTTACGACATGAAAACGGGCGATTCCCTGCCCGCCAAGGCCGGCGCGCCGCCGAAGTATCAGGACGTGATGGGCCAGACGATGGTGAAGCTTTGCCAGAAGGACAACACGCTCGTCGGCATCACCGCCGCCATGCCCAGCGGCACCGGCATGAAGCATCTGGAAAAGGCCATGCCGAACCGCTATTACGACGTCGGCATCGCCGAGGAACACGCCGTCATTTTCGCCGCCGGCATGGCGACGATGGGATTCCATCCGGTCTGCGCGATTTATTCGACCTTCCTGCAGCGCGCCTACGATTGCCTTCATCACGATGTCTGCCTGCAGGATTTGCCGGTGATTTTCTGCATGGACCGCGCCGGCCTTTCCGCCAATGACGGCCCGACGCACCACGGCCTGTTCGACATCGCCTACCTGCGCTGCCTGCCGAACGTCATCGCCATGGCGCCGAAGGACGAGGACGAACTGGTGGACATGATGTTCACCGCCACGCATCAAAATCATCCCACGTTCATCCGCTATCCGCGCGGCGCGGCGGAAGGCGTGCCGATCAAGGAACAACCGAAGCTGCTCGAAATCGGCAAAGCGGAAGTCATCCAGAATTTTTCCAGCAACGGCGGACGCAAAGTCGCCCTGTTCGGCCTGGGCCCATTGAACACCCTGGCGCGCAAGGCGGCGGAGCAACTCATGGCGGAAGGCTTCGATTGCGCCGTCATCAATCCGCGTTTCACCAAGCCGCTGGACGCCGGCACGCACGAATTTTTCGGCAAGGCGGCCGACGTGGTCGTGACGCTGGAAGACCACGCGTTGATGGGCGGTTACGGTTCGGCGGTGCTGGAATTGTTCAGCGAAAAAGGTGTGACCACGCCGGTCGTCCGCATCGGCTGGCCCGACCAGTTCATCGAACACGCCACGACGCAGGACGAACTGCGCAAGAAATACGGCCTGACCGTGGAAAACACCGTGGCCAGGGTGAAGGCGCAATTTGATGAAACCGCGTCGAAAGTGACGAAGCTGATTGAAGTGGCTTGATGGTCCTCCCTCAACCCAGCCTTCTCCCCAGGGAGAAGGAGAATCGTTTGCCGCTGCTTCGAAAATTCGCGCGATCGGATTTGCCGAACTATCATTCGCAAAACGAGGAGTGGTCGGTTGCTGTTCCTTCTCCTGGGGGAGAAGGTCAGGTTGAGGGCGGGCGTTCATTTCTCAATCGAATCAGCTTTCTTTCCTTGCTTTCCCCGATTTTCGACCTGATTCTACGCGCCTTAAGATTTTGAAAATCGAATACTGTAAATCGTAAATCACAAATTTCGACCATGGCCTATAAAGATGTAACGCCGCCTGCCGGCGGAAAAATTTCGATCCAGAACGGCAAGCTCAACGTGCCGGAAAACCCCATCCTGCCTTTCATTCGCGGCGATGGCACGGGGCCGGACATCTGGGCTGCCAGCGTGCGCGTGTTCGACGCGGCGGTGCAAAAGGCTTACGGCGGCAAACGCAAGGTCGCGTGGTTTGAAGTGTTTGCGGGCGAAGCGGCCAAGAACAAATTCGACAACTGGCTGCCGGACGACACGGTCGAGGCATTCAAGGAATATCTGGTCGGCATCAAAGGGCCGCTCACCACACCCGTCGGCGGCGGCATCCGCTCGCTCAATGTCGCGCTTCGCCAGATGCTCGACCTCTATGTCTGCCTGCGCCCGGTGCAATGGTTCACCGGCGTTCCGTCGCCGGTGAAGCATCCGGAGAAGGTGAACATGGTCATCTTCCGCGAGAACACCGAGGACATTTACGCGGGCATCGATTTCGAGGCCGGCAAGGAAGCAGCGCTCAAGACGATTGAATTTCTCAAGGCGAATTTCCCGAAGGACTTCAAAAAAATCCGCTTTGGCGAAACGCCGCGACGTCGAATCGGCATCGGCATCAAGCCCGTGTCAAAGACTGGCACCCAGCGCCTGGTACGGTCGGCCATCCAATATGCCATCGCCCAGAAGAAGAAGTCGGTGACGATTGTCCACAAGGGCAACATCATGAAATACACCGAAGGCGCGTTCCGTGATTGGGGTTATGAGCTGGCGAAGAGCGAATTCGGCGCGGTGGAAATGGACGGCGGGCCGTGGTGCAAGATTCCCGAAGGCAAACCCGGCGCGGGCCTGGTCATCAAGGACGCCATTGCCGACATCACGCTCCAGCAGGTGCTCACGCGCCCGACGGATTTCGACGTCATCGCCACGTTGAACCTGAACGGCGATTATTTAAGCGACGCGCTGGCGGCGCAGGTGGGCGGCATCGGCATCGCGCCCGGCGGCAACATCAATTACATCAGCGGCCACGCTATTTTCGAGGCCACGCACGGCACCGCGCCAAAATACGCCAACAAAGACGTGGTGAATCCCGGCTCGGTGGTGTTGAGCGGCGAAATGATGTTCCGCTACCTGGGCTGGGCGGAAGCCGCGGATTTGATTTTGAAAGGCCTGAACGGCGCGATTGGCAGCAAACGCGTCACCTACGATTTCGCGCGCCTGATGGACGGCGCGACGGAAATCAAGTGTTCCGAGTTCGGCGACAACATCATCGCGCACATGTAGGCCGATCCGGCGCGGACTTCAGCCACAACATCATCGCCCACATGTCATCATTGGGTTTGCACCCGGAAGAACCGCACGGGGGGATTGGTCGTCGGGAAGACGAACTGTTTCAGCGAACCATCGCCGGTAAAGTTGGTCAGGTTGACCCAGGCGCCCGCTGTCAGGTTGGTTCGGGCTTGGATGGTGTGCGGCCGTCCCGCCAACGTCTGGAAGGAGAACTGTAAATTACCACCCACTCGGGTCAGGTTGGTCAACAGCACCGGCAACGGCGCGGGCGCGCCCACGACGAACGATATGTCGGTCAGGGTATACAAATTTACAGCGGTATTCCAACTTGAAACCGGATTCAGACTGTCATCCACCGGCGTGGTAAAGGTTATATTGGTGCTATCGGAGAGATTATATATCACCGAAAACTCATTCGTCCCGTAAGGCATGGCGGGAGGCGACGGCCAGTTCGTGGCATTACCGGCGAGGGCTGCGCTGCTGATCAATATGGGACCCGGAAGTTGGAATGCCTCAACGGTAACGAAAGAATAATTTGTCGGTCCGGACCATTGGAATGGCGTATTGGTGGCGACGTTGACGGCGTTATTGGTGGGCACGAGAATGTTGACCGTCGCGAGGAGGTTGGTGGTCAAGCCGCTGATGGAGACATTGAAATGGAATACTTGCTGGCTCGGATCGTCCTTATTGATGTAAAGGGTCCATGGATTATTGGTGCAGGCGTAGATGGCGTCGTCGAGTGAAGCGTGAGTTGAAATCCTTCCACCATTAATGTCGTACGTATTTCCAGACAATACTTCGCTGAAAGCGGAACCATCCGGCGACTCCACGCGATGGGTCGTGATGGGAGCAGGGCTGATGGAGGCAATATACGGCTGAACATCATATGCCAAATTACCCAGATAACCCTGTTGACGGGAGATGGAAAGATCGAAGGTCACCGAAACCGGAGAAGGAGGGTTGGTAAAACTGTCAAGGGTCACTCCGGGGTTGTTGTAAAGGAATGTCACTTCATTGGAAGTCAGAGCCCGGTTGTAAATTTGAATGTCGTCCAATAATCCCTGGTAACCATTGTAGCCTGAAGAATCGGGGCTGGTGGGATCGGAATTGCTTGCGTCGGCGATGGCCCCAATGGTTAAAAGTTGCGGGTCATTCAACAAATTGGTCGTGTCGAAATCCGAATTATCCAGCACACCGTCAATGTAGATGTCTTTCTCACCCGTGTCCTGATTTCGGCTGACGACGATGTGGTGCCAGAGCCCATCGTTGACCGTGGCTGAAGAGTTGATCGTGTCATCGTAGTCGTATTGGGTGTTTCCCGTATTGAAGGCCACCTGGCCACCGGTCAAAGCTACAGGCACGAGATCATTGGCAGTGCCGGGGACGTCGGCTGAAATGATGCCGGCGCCATTGAAAGCGTAATCGTTTTGATAGCCATAATTTTGCGTAGTGTTGACCCAGAGCGAAATCGTGAAACTGCCGGCGAGGGTGGACAACAATTGGTTTGTCGGGGTCAGATAACTGCCCCCGTCAAAAGAAATTGATCCCGCCCCGGCCTTCGCATCCGGGCTAATCGCCGGCCCGCTGCCGCTAAAAGTACTCGCGTAAATAATATTATTGCCATTACCGGACACATCCGGGGCAACTACGTTGTTCTCGTCGAAATCGTAATGCGCGACGGTGCCATCTCCAGCCATCCCGGCCTGATCGGGGATGGTCGTACCGGGGTTGTTATAAAGTTGCAGAACTTCGCTGCCGGACAAAACGCCGGAGTAGAATTGAATGTCGTCCAGCTCACCGGTAAAGGTCTGGCCATTATTAAAAGCGATGTCCAGTTCACTGCTGTCGCTCAGAAAATCAGCGGAACCAAAATCGGAGGTATCCAGCACCCCGTTAACATAGATTTTCTTTTCGCCGGTTTGCTGGTTGCGGGTGACCACGACGTGCACATACTGTCCCGTGTTAATGCTGGTTAATGAATACAGCGTATCCGGTGAACCGCCGCCGGTATAGAAGGCGAGTTTGCTGCCCGTTAACCCCATGGGCACGACGGTATTCTGTCCGCCGCTCAATGCCGAGACGATCCCGGCAGCTGAGTAGATGCTATCGTTGTCATTCCCGTGGACTTCGGAAGTCTTGATCCATAATGAAACCGAAAAGCTGCCGGCCAGTGTGGCCAGCACGTTGGTGGGTGGATAAAGCCAGCCGTCACCCGCAGCGCCAAACGCGTACGACCCGGCCTCCGCATCGTTGGTGATATAAGGCGACATCGAATAATTGCCGTAGCTGTTAATATCATTCCCGTTGCCGGAAAAATCGTGAGCAAAGAGGCTATTGTCCTCGAAAGAGTAGTAGGCAACGTTCGTATGGCCGCCGACGCCGGAAGCCGGCGGCTGGCCAACGACAAGAAGAACGGAGTCGAAGGTTTGGACATTGGCGGTCGAAACCCAGCCCGAGATGGCTTGGGCGGCGTTGTTGGTCGGCGTGGAAGCGACGATGATGGCGGTGACGTTGCTGCCGTAATCAAGCTCGAAGCTGTTCGTTCCATTCGGAAGGGCAAGTGACGGCGTCCAGTTGGTTGCGTCGGGTGAGAGGGAGGCGGAGGTGAAGTAATTGTAGCCGCCGTTAGTATCCACAAAAAAGTCCGACGGCACCAAATACCCGGCCCAGTTGGTCGGACCACCCCAGGTGAAATCCGGCAGGTTGGTGACGTAAAGGGTGTTGTTGATGGGGTAACTGATGGAAGCGTAAGCGCCAAAAGCATTACTGGCCAAGGCGGGGGCCGTAACCTGAAACCAATATTGGTTGGTGGAAGTCGAATTGGTGACCCAGATGGACCAAAGCCGGTTCGTGATGGCGTTCAGCGTGGAATTCAAATCAGGATAAATCGTATCGTTATCAATGCTGGTAAGATTGATGTCACCATTCGTGGCCTGATAATGCATCCAGGTTCCGTTGGTCGGGTAGGTGGGCGAGGCGATCAAGTAAGTCCCCGTGGGAAAGTTTGGCGGCGTCGCGTTCGTGCTCAACCAGGAAAGGAAATAATAACCCTGATTGAAGTGATACAAATGGATGTCCACCGTCAGCCCGGCGCGCGCGGTGGGCGCGGCGAAAAGGCCCGCGGCGAAAATTAAGGTTGCGAAATTGAGTAGCCGTCCCGAAACAAAACGAATTGCGGATTTCATGGTTCCAAATTTCTGATTTGGCTGTGCTTTTTAGGGTTGACCTGCCTCCGACGCTGGAGCTCCTGATTGCGACCAGCATCGTGAGATACATTAATGACTTAATTAATTCATAAAGTCAAGAAAAAGCATCTCCACTTCGTGCCAGAGTTGTCACTGGACTTAGAAGCGTGTCACCTATGATATTGCCCGCCTGGAGATGGCGTGACAGCAATCAAATGTTCGCAGTTTGGTGACAACCTCATCGTAAATATGTAAACTTCGCGGACGAAAATTGAGATTTCAGCTCGACGGGCGGGCCCAAACGGTTCGCCCGTTGCGTTTTGGTCGCATGACCTGGATTGAAGCCAGTCTGGTGTCGGCATTGTTCCTGGGCGTGTATGACCTTTGCATCAAGCACGCTATCCGGGACAATGCCGTGCTGCCGGTCCTGTTTCTGAGCACATTGACGGGGGCCACGGTCTGGACGGCGTTGTTGTTGGTGCAGATGGAACATCCCGGGTTGTTGCCGCCGTCGCTGGTCACGGACCCGCTGACGCCGGTACAGCATCTGCAACTGCTGCTGAAGTCAGCCGTCGTCACGGCATCGTGGATTTTTACCTACTTTGGTCTCAAGCACCTGCCTTTGTCGCTCGCTTCACCGATTCGCGCGACGTCGCCGTTATGGACGCTGGTGGGCGCATTGCTGATTTTGGGCGAGCGCCCGACGGGAATGCAATTGCTGGGCATCATCACGACGCTGGCATCATTCGTCGGGCTTTCCTTCGCCGGCCGGCTGGAAGGAGTGCATTTTCATCGGAACCGGTGGGTATGGTTTTTGATGGCCGGCACAGTGCTGGGTGGGGTAAGTTCGCTCTACGACAAATATCTGCTGGGACGGGCGCACTTTTCGGTGCCGACGGTGCAGGCGTGGTTTTCCATTTACCTCGTGGTTTTGTTCGCGCCGTTCGCCATCGGGTGGCAACGGCGCTGGTGGGAGCGCAACGAATTCCGCTGGCGCTGGACCATCCCGGCCATTGCATTTTCGTTACTGGCGGCGGATTACGTTTACTTCGGCGCGCTGCGCCATCCACACGCCCTGGTGTCGGTGGTGATGAGCCTGCGGCGGGGCAACACGCTGGTGGCGTTTGCCGGCGGGCTGTTGTTGTTTGGCGAACTCAGCAACTGGCAGAAAATCGCCGCCGTCCTCGGCATCCTCGCGGGCATTGTGCTCACGGTGGCGGGCTGATTTTCAATTAACCGTCTGGGTGGCCGCAGGAGGCGGCGCGGATTCAGGCTCGCTGTTTTCAAGTTCCTTGATAAGCACGGCGATAGTCAGGCCCGCCAGCAAGGCAACCGAAAGCTTGAAACGGTCATGGGAGTGAAATTGCAGTTCCGGCAGCAGATCGCTGCTGGCAATGCACAGGAACGTGCCGGCACAGAACGCCAGCGCGCATCCGAGAAAGATCACATCCGAACCGGCAAATACACTCGCGCCCAGATAGAACAGAACTGCGCCAATGGGGCTGGCCAGCGCAAACAATCCATTCAACACATGCCGTGAAAACCGCGAACTGCCACCCGCCGTCATCAAGGTTGAGATGGCCATCGCATCAAACGGTTTGTGGAGGATCACCACCAAAGCCACGCCGAGGCCTGCCAGATGGACATGACCGTGCGCTCCGGCCTCGACCGCCGCGGCCAATGCCAGGCCGTCGAGCAGTGAGTGAAGTGTCAGCCCCAGTGCGGTGCCGACCCAGGACAGTTGCTGGGCGGATTTATCAGCCAGCGTGTGGGCATGATGTGCATGGCCATGATCCTGGCCTTCAGACACAACCTGTCCGTGGTCGCAATCCTCCGGATCGCCTTCCGCCGAGTCGTGGTGATGAAAATGAAAGAAGCGCTGGAGCAAGAACATGGCCAGGAACCCGCCGAGCATCCACGCGGCCACCCGATCCAGTGAATGCAGTTGCTCATTGGCGTCCGGCAGGAAATGCAACAGGGCGATACCGAGCATGAGACCGGACACGAAACTGATGGCCATTTGGAGACGTCGGTGGGTGGGCTGGATAATCAACAGCAACCAGCCACCTGCCAGCGAGGCCAGCAACACCAGCACACAATAAATCACCAATAAACAAACCGGGGTCATGGTTTTAATTGCAAATCATTTGCAATTTAGCAAAACGCGAAGGCGGCGCAAGTGTTATTTGGGAAACGTCGATGATAGCGTGGAACCGGTCGCCCGACCCTTGCACCCCGGGCGCGGCACCACATCATTTTCCGCAGCAGTGCTTGAACTTCTTGCCGCTGCCGCAGGGACAAGGGTCGTTGCGGCCCACCTTGGGACCGGTGCGGACGGGTTTGGCTTTTTCCGCCGCCGCCGCCGCTTCACTGACCACGTCGCTGGGTTTGGTCGAGGGCGCGCCGCCGGCGCTGCCGGTGGTGGTGCCGCCAAAGGCGCTGGCGGCCTGGTGCAACGTCTGGCGCGGAACGTTGCGCAGAAAATTCTCAAACGCCATCATGGAGGATGCGCTGCGGAAGACGTTGTGGCAGATTTCGCGTTTTGATATTGACCATCAATTCGTCGAAAATTTTGTAGGCCTCGGCCTTGTATTCGACGAGCGGATCGCGCTGGCCGTAACCGCGCAGGCCGATGCTGTAGCGCAGGCTGTCCATCTCGTAAAGGTGCTCCTGCCAGAGCTTGTCGATCGCGCTCAGAATCGTGTAGCGCTCGACCACCGCGAGTTTGTCCGGCTCCTCAAAACTGATTTTGAACTCGTACGACTGGCGGATGCTTGTCGCTGATGAAATTGCAGACGGCAAATTGCGCCGGGCTGAGGCCTTCGAAAACCGAGCCGGACACGGGTGTTTCCTTGCCGGAATTGGCGGCCTTGATGATTTCGGCTTCGGGCATGCCGAGCGGGAAATTCAAATTTACCCAGTCGGCCAGCGGCCGGATGCTTCCATTCGACCTGGCTCGGCTCGGCGTCGGTAAATTGCTCGACTTTCAGGATGACGACTTCCTCGATGATGTCCATCAAGCGGTCACGCACGTCCGCGGCGTTGATGATTTCGTTGCGGAAGCCGTAGATGACTTCGCGCTGTTTGTTCATCACGTCGTCGTATTCGAGCGTGCGTTTGCGGATCTGGAAATTGTGCTTCTTCCACGCGCTTTTGCGCCTGCTGGATGGAACGATTCAAAAGCGGGTGCGACAGTTCCTGGCCTTCCTCCAGGCCCATTCTTTCCATCATCTTTACGATGCGATCGGAGCCGAACAGCCGCATCAAATCGTCTTCGAGCGAAATGAAAAAGTGCGACGACCCGGGATCGCCCTGGCGCGAACAGCGACCGCGCAACTGGCGGTCAATGCGCCGCGACTCGTGCCGTTCGGTGCCGAGCACGTGCAGCCCGCCGGCCACTTTCGTCTGCGGTGTGAGGTTGAAAACGGCGGCTTCGGGACTGTTGGAGTTAATCGTGCGGACTTCCCTGGTCGTGTGTTCCGTCAGCCTGTAGAGGTTGTCACCTCTCTTTTCGGGATGCGGCTCGCACGCCACGTTCCACACCACCCCGGGCCCGAGTTTGATGTCCGTGCCGCGGCCGGCCATGTTGGTGGCAATCGTGATGGCGCCGCGCTGGCCGGCGCGCGCAGACGATTTCAGCTTCCTGCTGGTGGTATTTGGCGTTGAGGACGGAGTGAATCAGGCCGTCGCGTTTCAACGTCCGCGACAGCATTTCGCTGGTTTCCACGCTGACGGTGCCGACCAGGATCGGCCGGCCCTGCGCGTGCAGCTCCTTGATTTCGGCGACGACGGCGTTGAATTTCTCGCGCTTGGTTTTATAGACCGAATCGTGCGTGTCCTTGCGGATATTCGGCTGGTTGGTCGGAATCGTGAGCACGCCGAGTTTGTAAATGTCGAGAAATTCCGTCGCCTCGGTTTCCGCCGTGCCGGTCATGCCGGCGAGTTTCTGGTAAAGGCGGAAATAATTCTGGATGGTGATGGTTGCGAGCGTCTGGGTTTCGCGCTCGATCTCAACGCCTTCTTTGGCTTCCACGGCCTGGTGCAAACCGTCGCTCCAGCGGCGGCCGGTCATGAGCCGGCCGGTGTGTTCGTCCACGATGATGACCTTGTTTTCCTGCACAACGTATTCCACGTCTTTCTGGTAAATGCTGTAGGCCTGGAGCAATTGCGAGATGGCGTGGATTTTCTGGGCTTTGGTTTCGAAATCCTGCTGCAACTTGGTTTTGGCCTCCATGCGTTTGCGCGGGTCGGTCTCCGGACCCGTGTCAATTTCATGCAGCAAGGTCGTCAAATCGGGCAACACAAAGGCTTCCGGATCCTTGGGGCTGACGGCATTGCGGCCTTTTTCGGTGAGATCGGCCTCGTGGCTTTTTTCGTCAATGGCGAACAGCAATTCCTCCTTTTCCCGGTAAAATCCACCTTCTTCTGGTCCCGGTGCAAATCCAGCTCGGCCTGGTTCATCATCCGCAGATTTTCGGGATTTTCCAGAAACTTTCAGCAGACCCTCGGATTTCGGCTGGCCGGTTTTGACGCGGAACAGCAGCCGGCCGATTTCATTTTCCAGCGCGGCGCCGTCTGGCACATTTGAGCCGTCGGCGGGATTCAATTTCTTCATCAATGCGTCTCGCTTCGGACAAAAACCGGCCGCACAGACCGTTCCTGCGCGCGGACGAGCGATTCGACCGTCGGCTTCCATTGCGCGTATTGCTCGTCAAAGGTGTGCAGGGACGGGCCGCTGATGATGAGCGGCGTGCGCGCCTCGTCGATCAGGATGGAGTCCACCTCGTCCACAATGGCGTAATGATGCCCGCGCTGGACCTGATCCTCTTTGCGCACCGCCATGCCGTTGTCGCGCAGATAATCGAAACCGAATTCGGCGTTCGTGCCGTAGGCGATGTCGCAATAATACTGCTCGCGCCGGACTTGCGGCGACTGGTCATGCAGGATGCAGCCGACGTTAAGGCCAAGAAATTTGTAAATTGCGCCCATCCATTCCGAGTCGCGCGCGGCCAGGTAATCGTTCACCGTCACCACGTGAACGCCGCGGCCGGTCAGGGCATTGAGATAAATCGGCATGGTGGCCACGAGCGTTTTGCCTTCGCCGGTGGCCATTTCGGCGATTTTGCCTTTGTGCAGCGCAATGCCGCCGATGAGTTGCACGTCAAACGGAATCATCTCCCAAACCACGGGGTGCCCGCGCACCACCACTTCCGCTTTGCGCTCGGTCAGCCGGCGGCAGGCGTTTTTGACGACGGCAAAGGCTTCGGGCAGGATTTCATCGAGCGCGGCGGCCAGTTCCTTCTTATCCTGAATTTGTGCCAGGCGCGCCTTCCAGTCGGCGGTTTTCTGACGCAACTCGTCGTCAGAAAGCTTCTGGAGGCCGGCCTCAATTTCGTTGATTCGGCGGACGACCGGCCAGAATTTTTTCAGTTCGCGGTCATTCCTCGACCCGAAGATCAGTTTTTATAAGCCCAATCATGACAATTTGCGAAAATAGCAGGTGAAACGCTACGCGAGGAATCGCCCACCGTCAAAACGAATCGGCGGCGGGCGCGGCGGTCTAATTTCCGGCTTGCGTTGAAGCGGGTTACCTTACAGGCTCGGCATTCAAAATTGACGGCTTAATTTTCAATGAGCAATTCAGCAGAACTCAAAAGGCAAATCAAATGCGTGCTGGTGGAAAATCTCATGCTTCCGAACACGGCGGATGAAATCAAGGATGACCAGCCGCTCTTTGGCCCCGGCGGTCTGGGTTTGGATTCGGTGGATGCGCTCCAGGTGGTGGTCGCGCTCGATAAGAACTACGGCCTGAAAATTTCCGACCCGGAAACCGCGCGAAAGATCATTCACAGCGTCAATACCATCGTTGCCGCCGTTGAACATCATCAAACTGAAGCCTCTGTAAAACAATAGCGGCGCCGGTAAGCGCCGCGCGCGTTGGTCCTGTTTCCCTGAAAACAGGCAGCGGTCACAGATCGCCGCCAGGATGGCTTCCGAATCAACTTGCCGTGCACCCGGTGCCGCCCGTCATGCCCTGGCCGAAGGCATTTACACCCAGCCCATGATTTCACGCTCGGCCTGCAGCCAGTCGTCCAGTTCGTGGCTTGGTTCGCAGCCGCGAGAGAGATAAATTTCATGCGCGCGGGTTTCGATTTGTTCGCGGAGAGAAGTGGTTTCAAATATCCCGTTCGTCTTGCGATTTTGCGATTTTTTTTCGTTCTTTTTGCTGGTTGTTTGCATTTGGTGTCCTTTGCTCTGGCGTTAAGGTGTTGCTGTAAAAAGTCGCTACGGCAGGAACATTTTCAGCACCTTCCATGCCGTAGTGGATTGAATTCGACGGAAATCGAAAGCCTCTGATTTGAGCTTCTTGCGGCTGAAGAACACTTTGAATTCAGACTTTCGCAGCATCTCCCCAGTGGCTGTTCTCCGCCAGGACACATAAAAGGAAACAGGTGATTTTTTGGCACGGGTAGTGCTTTTCCTTGTGAGGTGAGAGACAGAAACGAGAGCTGTACCTGCGCCGGGTCAACCATCCGGGAAAGTTGCCGAGTCATATGCCCGCCGCAGAGTTGGTGCGCTGAAATGTATTTAGAGCCATGATGAGTGTAAAAACCATTCTCTTTGTTGAAAACGACGCGGTTTCGCAAAGTCTGTACCAAAAACGGCTGGAGCGCGAAGGGTTTCATCTTGAGTGTGCCCAGGATGGTCAGGTTGCCATTGATATTCTCTCCGACCACGTTCCCGATCTGGTTTTGCTTGACCTGATGTTGCCCAAGGTCAGCGGAGCCGACGTGCTCAAATTCATGCATGCGGATCCACGCCTGACGACCGTTCCGGTCATTATTTTTTCCAACGCGGCGATGACGGAGGTGCCGCCGGACAGTCCCCTGGCCCAAGGCACCCGAGCGTTTGCTTAAAAGCGATTGCACTTTTCCCAAGCTGCTTGAAACCATTCAAGAGACCCTTGCCGCAATCCCTGAATTGGTAGTGGTTGAAGCCGGTAAAGCTTCCTCGGCCAAGCCGGTTCCGGCGCAACAACGGCAACGGGGAAAGCAAAAGCGCGCACGCCCACTCCCGGTCGGCAACTGAACCGGAAAGCAAGGCCGCGAAAGAGAGCGCGGATTTCCTGAAAGAAGCCCTGGCGGTCATGCCGAAAATTCGTGAACACAGCATGGGTTACATAAAAGCACCCGACTCGGAAGCGAGCCAGGCGCATTTATCCGGGCTTCATAAGCGTGTGAATCTGCTGAACACCGCGCCGCTCAAGCCGGTTGCGCCCGCGTCGCCCTGCTGACGGGCGCTTTTGACACCTTGCTTTCGGCGATCGTGGACAAGCCCTCGACGGTTACCCCGTCGGTGCTGCAAACCATCGCCCAAGCGGTGGACTGTCTTGATGGCTTGTTGAAAAATACCGACGGTTATTCCCTGGGACCGGCGTTCCAGGCCAAGGTATTGGTCGTGGACGATGACACCGTTTGCAATCATGTCAACGTGACTTCCCTGAAGCGGGCCAATTTCGATGCGGTTGGCGTCAAGGACCCTGCCGCGGCCCTGAGCCTGTTGGAAACCACCGAATACGACCTGGTGGTCCTCGACGTCAACATGCCCGGCATGACCGGTTTCGATGTTTGTGAGAAGATGCGCCGTTTGCCTCATAGCAAGAAAACCCCGGTTATTTTTGTCACGGCCTTCAGCAATTTCGACAACCGCAAACAAAGCGTGCTCAGCGGCGGCAATGATTTCGTTTCCAAGCCGGTTTCCCCCGTGGAACTGGCGTTGAAAGTAAGCGTCAATCTAATCAAAGCGAGAGTACAAGGTACTCCCGGTTCACCATTGGAAGCCCAGCCTGCGCAGCCAACGGTTCCTCCCGCACACCTTCACCTGCCGCCAGGACCAAAACGGATCGGCAAGTTTCCCCCGAGACACCATCTCCGGAACCTCCCTCGCGGTTGGCATCACCTCCCAAGCCAAATGCCAGAAATGCCAGAACGGCGGCAACTCCACCAGAGACACAGCCCGAACCCGGCAACCGCGTCCGGCCAACACGCGTGGCAACGATGGAACGCGAAAGCGTGGAAATTCACGAACGCCTGCGCCAGGGCACGGCAGCATTGGAACACGCCAAGGCCAATTTGGAACAGGAATCGGCGGAACGAGACGCGCATTGAATCGCAGTGGCGCGAACAACTCAACGCCGCGAAAGCACTGATCGGACAGACGGAAAACGTTCTCAAGGAAAAAGAAGCGCAGTGCAATCAGTTGGAAGAAGAATCGGCGGGACTGCGAAAATTGCGGGATGAGCTTCAAGGCAAACTCGCGACCGAACAACAAGCTCTGGCAAAGTCCCAACAGGAAATCAAAGCTTTCCAGGAACGCCAGGGTCAGAGTACCGCGGAATTGGAACGTGCCAAAACCGCCTTGAAGGAAAAAGAAGCCCGGTGCCACCAGTTGGAAGAAGAGTCGGTGGGATTGCGAAAACTGCGGGATGAGTTTCAAGGCAAACTCGCGACCGAACAACAAGCTCTGGCAAAGTCCCAACAGGAAATCAAAGCTTTCCAGGAACGCCAGGGTCAGAGTGCCGCGGAATTGGAACGTGCCAAAACCGCCTTGAAGGAAAAAGAAGCCCGGGGCCGCCAGTTGGAAGAAGAGTCGGCGGGATTGCGAAAACTGCGGGATGAGTTTCAAGGCAAACTCGCGACCGAACAACAAGCTTTGGCAAAGTCCCAACAGGAAATCAAAGCTTTCCAGGAACGTCAGGGTCAGAGTGCCGCGGAATTGGAACGTGCCAAAACCGCCTTGGAACAGCAATCCGCCGAACGGACGCGTCTGGAATCGGAGTGGCGCGAGCAACTGAATGCGGCGAAGACGACTGTCAGTCAGACGGGAACCGCCTTGAAGGAAAAAGAAACCCGGTGTGGCCAGTTGGAAAAGGAGCTGGTTGGATTGCAACAAACACGCGACGAACTTCAGGCCAAATTTGCGGCTGAACAACAGGCCGTTACGAAATCCCAACAGGAGATGAAAGAACTTCAGGGGCACTTGCGTCAGGCCGGCGCGGACCTAGAACGCGCCAAAGCCAGCCTGGAACAGGAATCGGCCAAACGAGCGCGTTTGGAATCGGACCATAAAGCCGTGGCGGACGCCAAGGAGGCGTTGAATTTAGAATTGCGCAGCTTGCGCGAGCGCCAGGCGGCACGCGAGGCCGAATTGCGGGACAGGCAAAAGAAGTTGGTTGAGGGTTTACGCGAAAATCTGCATCACTTGCAGGCGAAGTTGCAGGAGATTGAAACCTTTGGCAGCGATCTCGGTGAAGTTTCCGGCGGAAAAACCTGATCGCAGAACAGACTCCGTTTTCTTCCGGGAGAAATAGCAAGCCGTGTTTGGTTACGGTGAATACTGCAGTTCGAGGACTTCTACGAACGAGCTTGCCAGCGACCTCCATTCGTGTGAAATACAGGCCTGATGCAACATGACGGATGGTAGTCGATGCCGGTATCGCACGTTCGTTTTCGCAAGTTATTTAAAATCAACAACGTCCCCGTAGCTCAAATGGATAGAGCAGCGGTTTCCTAAACCGCGTATCCCAGTTCAATTCCGGGCGGGGACGCCATTTTATGGGTCTACCCGGAGAATCGCCGTCGCCCTTGAATACTTTTGCTGGCAACTGGTCGAATTAAACGGGTTTATATGTTATGGTGCAGACAACAACCAAGCCCCCACATGAAAAAACCAGTTTCAATTAAATTCCTTTGCAGTTCGGCAATTCTGGTCTGGGCATTGATTGGTGTTCTCTCAGTACAAAATGCCACTGCCCAGACTCAACCAGCCCCGCCGCCAAACACCGATCTCGTCCACGCTGCTCCGGATAACACCGCTACAGCCGGCACCTTGCCGCCGGACGTTGATCCCGACAGCCCGCTGGCACAAATCATCCGCCTGGTGCAGGCCGGTGTCGAGCAAAGCGTAATTTTGTCGTACATCGGCAACTCGATGAATCCGTTCAACCTCAATGCGGATCAGATTATTTACCTGAACGATTTGGGCGTACCGGCAGAAACTGTCAATGCCATGCAGCAGCGCGATCAGCAATTGCAGCAAATGGGCGTGACCACGGGCGCCGCGGCCACGCCGCCTCCGCAAGCAACGGAAAGCCCGACGACACAACCAACGGAAGTGACGGTGAACTATTTTTATGACAACCTCGCGCCCTATGGTGGCTGGGTGAATGTCGTTGGTTACGGCTGGTGCTGGCGGCCAACAATTGTCGTTTACAACACCGGTTGGCAACCTTATTGCGATAACGGACACTGGGTTTATACCGATTGCGGTTGGTATTGGGTTTCGGGCTATTCCTGGGGCTGGGCGACATTTCACTATGGTCGTTGGTTTCATCATCAGCGTTATGGCTGGTGTTGGTGGCCGGACACGACCTGGTCGCCGTCCTGGGTGAGCTGGCGCCGTGACCGGGATCATTGCGGCTGGGCCCCATTGCCACCGCATGCGGTTTATCAATCGGGGACTGGGTTCGTTTATCAAGGTCACGCCGTCAGCGCCAGTTTCGACTTTGGTCTGAACGCCGGCGCCTTCACGTTTGTGGCAACGAAGGATTTTTGCGACCCGCATCCGCGACGCCATCGCATCCAGCCGGGCGAGGTCGCGCGGATTTACAATCAAACCACGGTCATCAACAATCTCAATTTCGACAACCACCGTCAGGGCATCATCAATGCCGGCATCCCGCCGCACGACATTACCGCTGTCACCCGGCGGGAGATTCATCCGGTCACCATTCAGGCCGGGAATGGAAGCGTTGCTTGGGGCGGCCGGCATGAACAATTTGAGCAAAACAGCAGCACGCTGATCGTGAATCGTCCGCATTTTGTCGGCACTCCGGTCCTGTCGTTGCATCAAGGAACTCCGCCGACAACTAAACCGGGGCAAAACACATTTCAGCCGGTCGTTCACGGAAACGGAAACAACGCACCTTCGCAGACGGTCAATCCGGGGCAAAACAATTCATCCCATCAGAATTTTAACCAGAATCCATATCAACATTTCAATCAGACCCAGCCGCGAATGCCGCAGACCCAGCCGCCGGTGGTGCCGCATGTCAACACGCCTAATCCGCAGAGCCCCAATAATAATGTAGTTCCCACGCCGCATGGTAATTATACGGGTTGGCCGGCTCAAAATCAGAAGCCAGATTACAATTACCACAACTCCGGCAACCAGGTTTTGACTCCCAGAGCGCAGGGTTCTGAACAACAATCACCTCATAGCACCATCCATAACACCCAATCGCGTGCCAATACCACCGTGGAACAAACTTCTTCCAATCCCTCCACCGCCAACCATTATTTTCCGCCAGCAGCTTCGCAGCCGCAAAATAACCATGCGCCGCCTCCGAACGAATCGCGTTACAACAACCAGAATTTCAATCGTTCTGATTCTCATGCCGACTCATCCCGGCAGGTGGTTCAGCCGCACTCGTCGTCTCAATCTTCCTCGTCATCGTCGCAACCGTCCGGCAATCAGGGTCAAAACAAAGGCAACAACCAAAACGGGCATTAAGCTTTTGCCCCTTTGATTTGCCAACGCGTCGTACACCTCCCAAGGCTTTTTGCTTTCATATCTTTTCCACGGCAGGCAGAATGTGTGCGTGGGCATTACCCGGCGGCAATTCGAACAAATGCAGCAGCGCCTCGGCGGCGCGCCCGCGCGTGCCGCGGTGCCTGTTTTTGCGGCAAGCCTGCGGGCACCGGCCTCCGCTCATCGCGTGATTCTCGGCGTGGATCCGTCCTTGCGGGGCACCGGCTACGGCGTCATCCGCTGGGCAAAACCGCACCCGCTCGCCCTCGGCCATGGCACGATTTCCTGCCCGCAAAATTGGGACGCACTCCCGCTGCCTCGTTAAAATTGTGGAAACCCTGCGCGAGGTTCTGAAGCAACATCAACCAGCCGTCTGCGTGGTCGAAGGACTTTTCTTATGCACAAAACCTCCAAACCGCCATCGTCATGGGTGAAGCGCGCGGCGCGGCGCTCGCCACCATAGCCGAGGCCGGTCTGGAAATTTTTGAGATCGCCCCGCGCAAGGTAAAACAGGCCGTCGTCGGCTACGGTGCGGCGCAAAAATCCGCCGTCGCCAAAATGGTCCAGCGTTTGTTGAATCTGCCCAAACCGCCCGCGCCGGACGCCGCCGACGCTCTGGCGCTGGCACTGGCCCATGCGCAGGAAAACTCGCGATACCACCTCTCACCGCTGAAGCGAATTTGAATCATATATATATATTTTTATTTTTTTTCCGGAAGTTCCGACCTGCAATCTGAATTCGCATGATCACCTTTCTCCAGCGGCAAACTGGTCGAGTCGCTGCCCACGCAGGTCATCATGGACGTCAACGGCGTCGGCTACGAAGTTCTGATTCCGTTGTCGTCCTTCGACAAGCTGCCGCCACCCGGCCAGGACGTGAAACTGCTCACCCAACTCGTCATTCGCGAGGATGCCCACACGCTTTACGGTTTCATGACCGCGGCGGAACGGGATTTGTTCCGGCTGCTGGTCAATACCGTCTCCGGCATCGGTCCGAAAATCGCGTTGAACATCCTGAGCGGCATGAATCCGGTCGCGTTTCGCGGCGCGGTGGCCGGCGGCGATGTAAAATCGCTTTCGCAAATATCCGGCGTCGGCAAGAAAACCGCCGAGCGCATCATTGTCGAGTTGCGCGATAAAATCGGTGCGGCGGGCGCCTGGGAAGCCGCCAGCGCCAAACACGCGCTCTCGCCCGAAGATCAGAAAGTCAACGACGCCGTGCTGGCGCTCATGGCGCTCGGTTTCAAGCAGGTTGAGGCGCACGATGCCGTCCGTGCCGCGCAAACGATGCTTGGCGCAAAGGCCACCGTGGAGGAACTCGTGCGTGCTTGCCTGAAAAAAGGAGCGTGATGGACGCCGCAAATCCGCAGCCACCGGCGCCGGTCACCCGCCGCCAGCGCCGGAAATCCGGCGTGATTGTGCCCAATTCACCGAAATGGCATCAACGGCTTGGCGCCTGGATCATTTGGGCCGCGCTGCGTACTGCTGGCGGCGACTTTGCGTTACCGTATCAATGATCCGCACGGATTTATGGCGCGGAAGGATTGCGGGCAGGCGATTTATTGCATCTGGCACAACCGCCTCGCGCTCTGCATGAAATTATATTTCACCTTCGGACGCAGACACCATCAGACTGCCGGGCATGGCCGGCCATGGTGAGCGCCAGCAAGGACGGCGCGTTTCTCGCGGCGATTCTTGAACGTTTCGGCGTGCTGCCGGTGCGCGGTTCAAGCAGCCGGCGCGGTCCGCAGGCGTTGCTGGAATTGACCACCTGGGCGGAACGCGGTTACGACCTCGCCATCACGCCCGACGGCCCGCGCGGCCCGCGTTACGTGGTGCAGGACGGCGCCATGTCACTGGCGCAAATCACCGGCCTGCCCGTCGTGCCGGTGTCCTATTACTTGAGCTGGAAAATCCAGTTGAAAAGCTGGGATCGTTTTCAAATTCCGCTGCCGTTTTCCCGTTGCGAAATCATTGTCGGCCGCATCCTGCGTGTGCCACGCGAGGCAACCGATGCCGAACGCGAGGAATTGCGCCAGCAGCTCGAAGCCGAGCTGCGTCGCCATTTCACGGGATTAGATTTATTTACGATCTTATGATTTCCGATTTAAGATTTAATTCCAGTTGCGTCGCCGCTCTGGGACAATCGTCAATCGTCAATCGTAAATCATAAATGGCTGCGACATGATCGCCCGCGTCAGCCTCGAAATCGCGCTCCGCAAGGAGTTTGATTATCTGATTCCGCCCGGATTGGCGGGACAAATCGAGGTCGGCAGCCGCGTGCAGGTGCCGTTCGGTCCGCGGAAAATTTATGGGCATGCGTCACCGCGCTCGCGGAGGAATCGGCCCACACCAACCTCAAACCCATCCTCAAGGTCATCGGCGCGCAGACGCTGGTCACGCCGAAGGTATTGAAATTGGCGCGCTGGATTGCCGATTACTATTGCTGCGCGCCGGAAATCGCCTTGAAATCCGTCCTGCCCGAGGCCGTGCGCAAAGGAGGAGGAAGGCTGGAAAAAACAATTGTTCGTCCGCGCGCTGCCGGTGGCCGGCGAATTCCCGAAGCTGCCGAAACGCCAGCAGGAAGTCTGGAACATCATCGAGGAACGGCGCGAATTGCTGCTGACCGAATTGGTCGAACTGGCCGAAACCACTGCCGCCACCGTCCGCAAACTCGAAGACCGCGGCCTGGTGGAAATCACTTCGGAGATTACCGAGCGCGATCCCTACGCGCGCGAGCACATCCTGCCGACGCAGCCACTGCCATGAACCCGGCCCAGGAAAAGGCGCTGGAGAAGATCAAAGCGGCGATGGATGTTGTGTGTAGCACCCGCGTCCCGCGGGTGGAGCCGGGCGTCGCGCCCGGCTCTCGTACGGCAACAAGTTCTCTTCCTGTCACAGAACCCACCGCCCGCAAACGCAATCTTCCCGCACTTTGAGATTCCCGGTTTTACCTATCACGTTACCTGGCAGACGCACAACAAACTGGTGCTTTCGCCCGAAGCCCGCGCCAGGACTTTGGAAGCCTGCCATTTCTGGCACGGGAAAAAAATCAAATGTCTCGCTGCCTGCGTGATGCCGGATCATGTTCATTTGCTGGTGCAGCCGCTCCCGGTTCAGGAAACTGGTGAAGAAGGCGTCCATTCGCTTTCAGAGATTTTGCACAGCATCAAGTCCTTTTCCGCGCACGAGGTAAACAAAGTCATGAAACGCTCGCGGTCCGGTTTGGATGGATGAATCATTTGACCGGATGATTCGTTCGGAGGCTGATTTGCACAAGACGTGGGATTATATTTGGGATAATCCACGCAAGATCGGATTGGTCGGGACCGATGGAGGAGTACCCTTACATTTGGATGCCCGGGTCAGTGAGTGCACAAAAGAGTGTCCGGCGCGACGCCGGACACGACCCGCGAGACGCGGGTGCTACACAACAGGAATCGAACCCTCAAAATTCTTCGCATGTCTTCTTGCTTCATGGAGTGACTGGTTCGGGCAAAACCGAAGTTTATCTCCAGGCCCTTGCGCATGCGCTCGAACAGGGCAAGGGCGCCATCGTGCTCGTGCCGGAAATTTCACTCACGCCGCAGACCGTCGAACGATTCAAGGCGCGGTTCAGTTCCGGCAGGCTCCAGACGCTCGTCGCCGTTCTGCATTCAGCACCTTTCCGCCGGAGAACGGCACGATGAATGGCATAAAATCCGTCAGGGCCGCGCGCGCATCGTCATCGGCGCGCGCTCGGCGATTTTCGCGCCGGTCGAGCCGCTCGGTCTCATCATCGTGGACGAGGAGCACGAGCACACTTACAAGCAGGAGGAGGCGCCGCGTTACCATGCCCGCGACGTGGCCATCATGCGCGGCCAGATGGAAAACGCCGTGGTCGTCCTTGGCTCGGCCACGCCGTCGCTGGAAAGTTATTACAACTGCCAAACAAGGCAAATACACGCTGCTCGAATTGCCGGAACGCGTGGACAACCAGAAAATGCCGCATGTTCGCGTCGTGGACATGCGGCAGGCCGCGCACAGGAAAAAGGGCCGCCGATTTTTTCGCCGCAACTCAAGGAGGCCATCACCCAGCGGCTCGGAAAGCGGCGAGCAGACGATTTTATTTTTGAACCGGCGCGGCTATTCCACAGCGCTGCAATGCCCAAAGTGCGGATTCGTCGCGCAACTGCCCGAATTGCAGTCTTGCGCTCACTTACCATCGGCCGGAACAAAAACTCCATGCCACATTTGCGGTCACACCGAGAACGGCTCCGTCGGTTTGCCCGAACCGAGAAATGCAAAAACCCGGCCATTCGTTTCGCCGGCACCGGCACGCAAAAAGTCGAGGAAACGCTGGCGAAATTGTTTCCCAATGCGCGCGTCCGGCGCATGGACGCCGACACGATGAAACGCAAGGACGATTACCGGAAAACTCTCGGCGATTTTCGCGCCGGCAAAACCGACATTCTGGTCGGTACGCAGATGATTGCCAAAGGGCTGCATTTCCCGAACGTGACGCTGGTCGGCATCATTTACGCCGACCTCGCGCTGCATCAGCCGGATTTTCGCGCGGGCGAACGTACTTTCCAGCTCCTCACCCAGGTCGCCGGGCGCGCCGGGCGCGGTGACGTCGAGGGCGAAGTATTCGTGCAGGCGTTCACGCCGTTTCATCCGGCCATCCAATACGCGCGCCGCCACGATTTCACGGGCTTTTACGAACAGGAAATCGAGTTCCGCGAACAATTGAAATATCCGCCCATCAGCCGCGTCGCGTTGCTGACGCTTCGAGGGCCGCAACGAGGACAAGGTGAAGTTCTCCGCCGAACATTTGAAACGGGAGCTGGAGAAAAGTTTGATTGGTGACAAACCAAATGGTGGAGCGGGCAGTCCCCTGCCTGCCGCCCGCATGCAAACCGAAGACGGCGCGCAGGGAGTGACGCGCCCTGCCACATTCAAGGATTTGGTTATTGCCGGCCCGGCGCCGGCGCCGTTGCTGCGCGCGGAACAATTTTATCGCTACCAAATCATGTTGCGGACGCGCGCGATGAGCAAACTCAGCCAGACACTCGCAAAAATCATCGAGACACTTGCGTTGCCGGACGACGTGACGCTGGCCGTGGACATTGATCCGGTGAATTTGGGTGAAGTAGCACAGGTTTCTGGCCAGTCGTTTGGCGTCCCGCACACAACCATAGCAAAACGAAAGACGATATTTTTTACCACCCGACCAACCTGTTTTCACGTTGCTCGACAAAATTCACCGTGCCGTCTTCAACCCCCTTTGCCACAAATCAAAATGATAGAGCGCAACGACGACAAGCGAGTGGCCGATTTTTTCGTCGGCGACGAGTTTCGGCATTTCCGCCACCGGCACCAGCTCGCGTCACCAGATCTTCGGCGTGGTCCCAATCCACCTTGTGTTTTAACCGGCAATTTTCGATCAGCACGGTGTAGGTGATGTTGCTCAGAATGGCCGGATTGGACCAGATTTTGCCGAGCAGCCGCGCGTTCTCACCTTCGTAGCCGGTCTCTTCGCGCAGTTCACGCACGGCGGTCGCCACCGGGTCGGTCTCACCAGGGTCCATCATGCCACCGGGAATCTCCAGTTCGACGGTGTTCGAGCCGTGCCGGAATTGCTCCACCATCACGAGCTTCTGATCGGGCGTGACGGCAATGACGTTGACCCAGTTGACGCTGTCGAGAACATAGAAATCATGTTCTTTGCCGGTGCGCGGCGAAATACTCACGTCCGAGCGCAGTTTGAAGATGCGGAAATCCCCGATAGGCGTCGAACGGACTTTTTTCCAAGGCTGGACCATTTATCGATTGATGATTTACGATTTACGATTTGCGTCAACACAAACCGCTTCCGCGCGAAGGGAAATCGTCAATCGTAAATCATAGATCTTTTGGCGCAGCCCAACCTTGACTGCATGAGGTTCAGCAAATGCTTGAGCGCTTCGTCGTAAGTGCGGCCTTTTTGTTCGGCCAGTTGGCGGGCGCGTTTGTCCAATTGCGCGGCCATTTCAGCGGATTTTTCGGCAGGACAACCAAGCGCCACCAGAGTTTTGGCCAGTTCGGAAATTTCCACAGAAGAATTCAACCACGGATGAACACAGATAAACACAGATGAAAATGCGTCATCACGCACATCTCGAAAAATCCGTGTCCATCCGTGTTCATCAGTGGTTTGAAAATTATTTCAAGCGTCGGCCGGAACGATTTTGATGCTGATGACGCCAACGCGTTTCTGCGGCTTGCTCTGCTCGCCGGAACCACCGGAACCAACCGGCGTGCCGGCGATTTTGGCCAACACCTCATCGCCTTTGATCAACTTGCCGAATGCGGTGTATTGGCGGTCAAGAAACGAGGCGTCACCGTCACAAATGAAAAACTGGCTGCCGGCGGAATCGGGGTTTGCGCTGCGCGCCATGGAGATGACGCCGCGCTGGTGCGGGCGGTCATTGAACTCGGCCCGGATTTGATAGCCCGGCCCGCCGGTGCCCCAATGACTTTCCCGGGCAGCGTCCTTGGTCAGCGGGTCGCCGCCCTGGATCATAAAGCCCTTGATGATGCGGTGAAAACAGGTGCCGTCGTAAAAACCTTTTTGGGCGAGGGTTTTGAAATTTTCGACGGTCTTGGGCGCAACGTCGGGCCAGAATTCAATGACCATTTCGCCTTCAGTGGTGGTGATGTGGGCAAGTTCACTCATAAATAATTATCGGATTGGATCGTTCCTGGCGGGCAATTCCATCGACACGATGGTTGCGGACTTGATGTAATCCAGTTTCGGGAAATCTTTTTTCAAGTAGGCATTGCCTTCCCTCTGGATGCGACCTTGATCCGGCCCGTTACCGGAGGGAGCGCCTTCACCATACTCGCCGTTGATTTTGTCCACCACGCCCATCCCTGCGATCACCTTGCCGAACGGCGAGAATCCCATGCCGTCGAGATTGACGTTGTCGGCGAAGTTTATGAACAACTGAGTCGTGCGCGTGTTGGGGCCAGCAGTGGCAAAGGTGATGGTGCCGCGCGTATTGCTGCCCTTGACGGGGTCATCGGAAATGTTCGCATCGCGCCATTTCGCGGAAACATCCGGGTCGCCATGGATCCCGAATTGACACATGAAACCGGGAATCACCCGGAAGAAGGCCACGTCCTTGAAGTAGCCGGAACGGACCAGGTTGTAAAAGCGGTCCGCGCCGTTGGGCGCCAGCGCGCGAGTGACGGCGATGGTGAACTTCCCCTTGGTCGTGTCAAACAGTACGTTGAAAGTTTCCGGCGCCTTCGCGGTGAGTTTGGCCGGGTCGGCAAAGCCCGGCGAGGCAGACACGGGTTTTTCATTGGCCACGGCTGGCTTGGCGTCTTCGGCTTTGGTCGCGGCCGCGGCGGCAAACAGGCCGAGCGCGCAGAGTAAATTGATTGTTTTCATGGCCGGAGAATTTTCCACGCGCACGGCGAAAAGTCACGCCCGGAATTCGTCCTATTTCATCGAGCGGGTGATGAGACTGCCGCGACCGCGCCTGCGCGAACGGATCAGCACGAGGATAATCACCAGGACCGCCACGGCCAGCAACACCGCGCCAATGCCCAGCGCGCCGTTGCGGCTCAGCCCGGAATTCTCCTCGGCTGACGCCGGGGCGTTTGTCTGCGTTTCCGCCATTTTCGGCGGCGGAACATTCGTTAAACTTGCGTTCGTTGGAGTTGACAGCGATTCGACAGGCGACGGATTCGATTCCACCTTGACCGGCAGCGGATTGGACAGCACCGACCTGGCCGGGATGGAAGGAAGCAGATTGGTGCCGACATTGGTGCCCACAATCACGAGGGGCGGCGCCGTGACGACCGGCGGAGGAGGTGGTGGCGGCGGCACATTGGTTTTGGCCGGTGCGATGAGTTGAGGTGGCCGGGGCAAAGGCGGGAAGTCAGGGAAATTCACTCCGATCGCCGAGGAATTCACGGTATAGCCTGTGTATTGGCCAAACTGCGCCCGCAGAACCACGACAACTGTCTGGTCGGCCTTCTTCAACGCGCTCTCGTTTTGTTTGAAAATGGAATTGATCGCATTGTCGTACGGCGTTCCCTTGATTGCCTCATTGCCATCGCAGAAA
Source organism: uncultured bacterium (assembly GCA_963708305.1). GTDB lineage: Bacteria > Verrucomicrobiota > Verrucomicrobiia > Limisphaerales > UBA11358 > UBA11358. Next base: position 1,177,742 of record CAVPSH010000001.1, read on the forward strand.
ATCAGCACGGTCAGCCGTTCCGAGTTTTGCACGAGGCCATTGATCTCCGGCATGAGCACGTCAAAGCGGGCACTCTTGGAGTAGCGCTGGCGTCTGACAAAGTTGGTGATATCGGACGCAATTATCGCCGCGTTTTGCGGCAGCCAGCCTTGCAGCGGAAATCCCCCCTTGCGCAACGTGCGGTCAAACGTCCAGACACCGATGGTGTCGCCCGACTGCAACTGCCCGTTCATCATGGAAAAGAACAGACGTTCCACCGCGTATTGAGTCGCTGGCGCGCGCACTTTCATCGCCGATGACGTGTCGAAGACCAGCAGAAAACGGCTGTCCACGCCGCTCGTCGCCGGCTGCGCCTGGATGGTCGAGGTCAGAAGAATCCCGGCGCCGAATATGACGATGATCCGCCGGCACAAGGCAAACCTGTTTGAAAATGTCGGATTGTTCATTGGCTCTTATTTTTATGTGGGCGGCCGAAACGATTTCGTTCCGCCCGGTTGTGATTTCGCAATTCGTCCTGCAATTCCGTCAGCGCACTCTCAATCAGGCGAATGAAATTTGCGCAGTTCGAGGTCATGCCGCCCATGCCCGCAACCAGGTCGCGTTCGGCATGATCGTTCGTGACCACGAGCACTTCGCCGTACGCCTGAAACCGATGCGCCGCACGTTCAATCATCTGATCGGCAGTCTGGCCCGCGCGCGAAAATAAAACCTCCACTGGCGCGCTGGATGCGTTTGCCGGAACGTGGGGAGGCGCGCCTGCCCCGTCAAAAAAGACCGTAACCGGCTCGCTGGTCACATCATGATAACGCGTCAGGACATGGATTAATTCGTCCCGCGCGCGCGCCGAATGCCGGGCCTGGCCCGGAGCCAGTTCCGGCCAGTGATGCAACAGGCTGTAGCCGTCCACCAGGATGCGCGCCAACGCCATGCTCTGAGGGTAGTCGAACAAGTCCAAAGTCCAAAGCCCAAAGTCGCGCCGGCTTGACTTTGGACTTTGGACTTTGGACTTTACACTTGAATGTCTGCCGCCAAATCCATTTTCCAGGCTTCGAACCGTCGCATCGCCGTTATCGCACTGGTCATCCTCGCCCTCGACCAGTTCACCAAATGGCTGGTGCTGCGGACGCTGCCGCCTTATCACGAAAAAATCATCATTGACGGCTTCTTCAAATTTGTTCATTGGGGAAATACCGGCGCGGCCTGGAGTCTTTTTCGCGGCAACAACAACACGCTCGCCCTGGTCGCGTTGCTGGCGATGGTGGCACTCTTTCTGACACGGCATCATTTCAGCTCGGAGACGTTGCCGGGTCAGATTGCGTTCGGGCTGATTTTTGGCGGCATTGCCGGCAATCTCACCGACCGCCTGCTGCCGGGGCGCCATGAGGTCATTGATTTCATCTATTTTTACCTGCAGCAGCGCGGCGGCGACGAAATTGGTTTTCCCGCGTTCAACGTCGCCGATTCCGCAATTTGTACAGGGGTGGCGCTGATTTTTCTCATAACTTGGCGAAACGAGCACACGCCGAAGAACGCGACGCCGCCAGCATAAAGCCAAACCTGATGAGAAAACTGCTGGTCTTTATTCTTCTAGTTTTGTTGGCAATCATAGTATCTGGCCTTTACGGTATTCTTCACGACCAAGTCAGTTACACCGTTTCACCGGAGTATTTTACAAAATTCAAGTTCAGGCAGTTTGGAATAGCAGACATGAACCTGCCAGACCGTGCTCGGGCTTCAATTGTTGGTTTTCTCGCGACCTGGTGGATGGGGATTCCAATTGGATTAGTCGTCGGAGGAATAGGGTTCGCTCATTCTGATCACCAACGGATGTTCAAAATTTCTCTGTTAGCGTTCGGGGTTGTCCTTATCATCACGCTTTTATTCGGCCTGTGCGGACTGCTTTACGGTTACTTTGAAACCAAAAATATTGACCTGGCGAATTATCAAGGTTGGTTCATTCCCAAAGACGTGGTTGATTTACGCCATTTTCTTTGCGCAGGCTATATGCACAACGCGTCATATCTTGGTGGAGCAGTAGGCATTTTCGCCGCATGTATTTTCCAAATAATAGTTCGGTTAAGACAGATCGCCGGTGACCAATCGCGCTGAAAAATTTATCGTCGAAAGATCGCTTCCATCCGAGCGGCTTGATGCCTTTTTGCGCTCAAAATTCCCAGCCGTTTCGCGGGTCGCACTGAAGCGGTTGATTGAAGCGGGCCACGTCCGCGTCAACGGCAGGCCCGTCAAGCCTACGCATGCTCCGCGCGCCGGTGAAGAAATCGAGATCCACTGGCCGGAACCCCGACCCGCCAGCGCGCGGCCGGAGGAAATTCCGCTCGACATCCTTTTTGAAGACCGATCGCTGTTGGTGCTGAACAAACCGGTTGGCCTGGTGGTACATCCCGCCGCCGGGCACGAGGAACACACGCTCGTCAATGCGCTGTTGCATCATTGCGGCGGCGAACTCAGCGGCATCGGCGGCGTGGCGCGTCCGGGCATCGTCCACCGGCTCGACAAGGAAACCAGCGGCTGCCTGGTCATTGCCAAAAATGATGAAACGCATATGGCGCTGTCCGCCCAGTTCGCCGGACGGAAGGTCAAAAAAATTTACAACGCCATCGTGTGCGGCGAACTGGCGCGAGCTTCGGGGGAAATCCGCGCAGCCATCGCGCGGCATCCCTCGCACCGCAAGCGCATGGCTGTGCGCGACGACGATTCCGGGCGCGCCGCGCACACAAGCTGGCGCGTGCTGGAACGATTGAATTCAGCCACGTTGGTGGAAGCGAAATTGCACACGGGCCGCACGCACCAGATTCGCGTGCATTTCCAGTTCCTCGGCCATCCGCTCGCCGGCGACGAAACCTACGGTGCGCGGCAAAACCAGAAACTCACGGAATTGACCGGTTACCAGGCACCGCGGGTGATGTTACACGCCCGTGAGCTTTCCTTCGTTCACCCGCGAACGGAAGAATCATTGAGTTTTGAAGCGCCGCTGCCGGAGGATTTCCGCGAGGCGCTGAAATCACTGCAAGTTTGAAGCGGTTGGTCTCCACAAAATTTGTTCGCCTGTAGCGATAAATTTCCGCATGATTGGGGTGATGAAATCCATGACGGGCTACGGTCGCGGCGGATACGCCCAGAACGGCTTCAAAATTTCCGTTGAGTTGAGCGCCGTAAACCGCCGGCAATCCGAGATTTCCCTGAACCTGCCGCGGGAATTGGAGATGCTGGAAGCGCCCATTCGCGACGCCATCAACGCCAAAATCGCGCGCGGCCGCGTCATGGCGCGCGTGTCGGTCCACGCGGGCGGGGACAAATTGTCCGCGCGGATGCACATCAATCTGCCGCTGGCCCGGGCGTACACGACGGAACTGAACCGCCTCGCCAAGCAACTCAAGCTCGCCGGCCAGGTGACGCTGGACCAGTTGATCCGCGCGCCGGGCGTCCTGCAGACGGACGAGGAACTGGTGGAGGCCGAGAAAATCTGGCCGATCCTGGAGAAGGCGTTGAAGCAGGCGCTGGCCGCGCTGGTAAAAATGCGCGAACGCGAAGGCGACCATCTCGCGCAGGATTTGGCCAGGCGCATTGCCGTCATGCGGAAAGCCGTCGGAACCATTCAGAAACAAGCGCCGCTGACGGCGGAAAATTACCGCCAGCAACTCGTCGAACGAATTAAAAGCGCCGGCCTGGAATCGCCCGCGCCGGATGACGAGCGGCTGTTGAAGGAAATCGTCCTGTTCGCCGACCGTTCGGACATTTCGGAGGAACTGACGCGGCTGCAAAGTCATTTCCAGCAGTTTGAGGATTGCCGGAAATCGAAGGAGCCGGTCGGGCGCACTTTGGATTTTCTCGCGCAGGAGATGAACCGCGAAGTCAACACCATCGGCTCGAAAGCCAACGACGCGGCCATCTCGCGCGAAGTGGTCACGCTGAAGGCGGAATTGGAAAAGTTCCGCGAACAGGCGCAGAACGTGGAATGAAAAGCCGGAAGCCAGAAGCCAGAAGTCAGAAGACGGAAATCCGGCCTCCGGCTTCCGGTTTCCGACCGCTCCTCATCCTGATTTCCGCGCCTTCGGGCGGCGGCAAGACGACCTTGTGCCAGCAATTGCTGGCGGCGCGCCCGGACATGACGCGCGCAATTACCTGCACCACCCGTCCTCCGCGACCGGGTGAAAAGAACGGCGTGGATTATCACTTTTTCAGGCCGGCGGAATTTCAGAAACATGTTCAGGCGGGGGATTTCATCGAGCACGCGACGGTTTTTGGCCGGAGTTACGGCACGTTGCGATCCGAACTGCTGGACAAATTGCGGGCGGGCCGGGACGTTTTGCTGAACGTGGACGTGCAGGGCGCGGCGACCATTCGCGAACGCGCGCAAGCCGAGCCGGAATTGAAACGCGCGCTGGTGACGGTGTTTCTGACGCCGCCCTCGGTCGCCATGCTGGCGGAACGTCTTGAACAGGCGCAACACCGACGCACCGGAAGAAATTCAGAAACGCCTCGCTCTGGCGCGGCAGGAGATCGCGCAATGGAGGCATTTTGATTATCTGTTGATCAGCTCGACCATTCCGGAGGACCTGCGGCGCATGTTGGCGATTGTCGAGGCGGAGAAGACTGCGCGCGGCGCGGGTCCACGGCGCCGGAATTTTAGAATCTGCACCATTTCCGGAAGCCATGGGTATGCGGATTGGCAGAATGTTAGATTCAGATTAGGAATAACATGAAGATGAATTCGCGAAAACATCGTTCTGGGTGTGACCGGCTCGATTGCCGCGCACAAGGCGGCGGATTTGGCGAGTCTGTTGACCCGGCAGAAATGCCAGGTGCACGTGGTGATGACGGCCGACGCGCAGCACTTCATCACGCCGCTGCCGTTCAAGGTGCTCACGCGCCAGCCGGTCGTGACCGATCTGTACGACGAGGAGGAAGGCTGGAAGCCCGCGCACATCCGGCTCGCGGACGAAGCGGACCTGCTGTTGATCGCGCCGGCGACGGCCAACGTCATGGCGAAGCTGGCGCACGGCATGGCGGACGACGCGTTGACCTGCATCGCCCTGGCCTTGAATCCGAAGGCGAAAATTTTAATCGCGCCGGCGATGAACGGAAAAATGTGGCTGCATCCGGCCACGCAGGAAAATGTCGCCACGCTCAAGACCCGCGGCGCGGAATTCATCGGGCCGGACGAAGGGATGCTTTCCTGTGGTTATGAAGGCATTGGCCGATTGTGGCCGGTGGAAGCCATTGCCGAACGCGTCGTCGAAATTGTTGCGCTGAACTTTTCCGCTCCCGACATTTTTATGAAACCGAGCCATGAACAATGGCTGAAGCGGTCGCTTGGCGTTGATGGAAATACCCGCGCCGGACCCGCCGCGTTTGGTTCGCCGCATTGAGATCATGGAGCGGGACATCCTGCTGCCGCTCAAGGCATTTGCCATCGGAATGATTCTTTATTCCTTTGTTTCCACGCCCTGGTTCGGCCTGGCATCGAGCATGTTGGATATCACCGTCGAAACGATCCAATCCCTGTTCTGGTTTTACCTGGTGGCCAACGTGGTGTTTGCCTTGTTGATGTTGAACCCGGCGCGATTGCCCCTGGCGATTGTACAATGGACGGTGGTCACCAGCAGCCTGGTGGACGGTACTTTTCCTCGCGGGTATGGCGTTGTTGACCGGCGGCCTGGACAGCATTTTATTCTGGCTGTTTGTGGGTTTGGTGATTCGGAATGCCGTGAGCGTGCCGCCCGGGGTTTCGCAACTCATTTTGAATTTTGCCATCAGCCTCTGCTACATCCTGGTGGGCGTGCTGGACGTTTCCGTGTTGAGCAATCTTGATCCGGGCATGCGGCGCACCTGAATGTGACGCCGCACGCAAGAATTGGGCCAACCATTCGTGCTGCGGCTGATGGTCTTGTGGCTGACGGCGATTTGCTGTTACGGCGCGCAGGTGTTGCTCGAACGGCAGCGGCTCGCGATCGAAGAAGCCGAGGAATTTGCCACCCGCGAAGGACAGCTGCATTCGGCGGGCCGGCTCGCCGCCGAATTCGCCCATCAAATCAAAAATCCCCTCGCCATCATCAACAACGCCGCCTTCTCGATCCAACGCGCTCTGCGCGATGGCAAAACCGTGGCGTCGCAACAGATCGAAATCATCCAGGAAGAGGTTTCGCGCGCCGACCGGATCGTCACGCAAATCATGGGCTATGCGCAATTGACCGAAGGCCGGGTTGAAAAATTGAACGTGGTTGAGGAACTCGAGCACGCCCTCGCGCAGGTTTTGCCTTCCGCCGTGCCGACGGGCATCCGCGTTCACCGCGAATTCGACCGGAGTTTTCCTCCTTTGCTGATGCAGCGCCAGCATTTGTCCGAAATACTCCTGAATCTGCTGAAAAATGCGCGCGAGGCCGTCGGTAAAAACGGAAATGTTTACATCACCGCGGGCAACCACCGCGATCATGCGGTGGAAATTTCCGTGCGGGATGACGGCCCGGGCATTCCCCCTGACAAAATCGGGCGCATTTTTGAAGCTTATTACACGACCAAGGAACAGGGCACCGGCCTTGGGCTGGCCATCGTCAGGCACAACGTGGAACTTTACGGCGGTACCGTGCGCGTCGAATCCGGGCTTGGAAAAGGGGCGGCTTTCACTTTAGTCTTTCCGGCAAAGACGCTGATGAAACTCAAGAAATGAGCACTGCCCTGCCACCTGTCCTCGTCGTGGACGATGAAAAAAACATGCGCCGGTCGCTGCAAACGGTGCTGGGAGACGAAGGCTATATCGCCCGCACGGTGGAATCCGCCGAGGCCGGGCTGGAATTGCTCGGGCGCGAGGAATTTTTCATGGTCATCACCGACGCGCGCCTCGGCGGCATGAGCGGCTACGATTTTCTGGCCAAAGTCCGCCAGCAATGGCCGGAATTGCCGGTGCTCATGCTCACCGCCTACGCCACGCCCAAGCTCGCCGTCGAAGCCATCAAGGCCGGTGCGATTGATTATCTCGCCAAACCGTTCCCGCCCGAGGAACTGCTCCACGCCGTCTCGCGTTGCGCCGAACGCCACCAACTCCTGCGGGAAAACGCCTCGTTGCGCCTGCGCACCGGCGAAATTTTCAGTCTCGACCAGATGGTCGGCGAATCGCCGAAAATGCGCGAATTGCGGAAATTGATTCAAACCGTTGCCCCCACCGACACCCGGGCGCTCATTCTGGGCGAAAGCGGCACCGGCAAGGAACTGGTCGCGGGCGCATTGCACAGCCTGAGCCGGCGGCACGCCGCGCATTACATTCGCATCAATTGCGCCGCCATTCCGGAAACGCTCCTGGAGAGTGAATTGTTCGGCCATGAAAAAGGCGCGTTCACCGGCGCGCTAAGGCAAAAACCCGGCCGGGTGGAGGAAGCGGACGGCGGCACGATTTTCCTCGACGAAATCGCGGACATGAGCAAGCCGCTTCAGGCCAAGCTGCTTCGGTTTCTGGAAGATGGCACCTTCGTACGCGTTGGCGGCACGCAGGAATTGCGTGTCAACGTGCGTCTGATTGCCGCCACCAACCGTGATATTGCCCAGGCCATCGCCGCGGAACAATTCCGCGAAGATTTGTTTCACCGGCTGAATGTCGTCCAATTCCGTCTGCCGCCGCTGCGGGAACGTGGCGAGGATATTTTACTGCTGGCGGAACATTTTTTGAAGATGTTCCGCGTGGTGATGAACAAGAACATTCAGGGTATTTCCACTGCCGCGCGGCAAAAATTGCTTTCGCACCACTGGCCCGGCAACGTGCGCGAATTGCGCAACGTGATTGAGCGGGCGCTGATTCTGGAGACGACCAGCGAAATCCGGCCAGTCCAGCCTGCCGGATTTTCAGGTCGAAGCGCGCTTGCAGAAGACTCCGGCGATTCATCCGGCGCCCGGCGAATCGCTCGATGACGCCCTCGCGCGCATTGAAGGGGAGCTGATCACCGGCGCTTTGGAGCAAAGCGGTTTTAACCTGACACGCGCCGCGGAACAGCTTAAACTTACCCGTCATTCGCTTCGTTACCGGATGCAACGATTAAACCTGAACCTCGGCGACGGCGCGGCCAGCGAACCGCCCGACGCCGCTGAACAAAAAGGGTTCGGGAACCTGATTGGTAAAACGCGATGAATGAATTGCTGTCAGCCTGGGCCGGGGTTGTAATCGTCATGGGGTCGGCGTTTTTGGTGACGCTGGCGGCCGTGGTGTGGATCCTGTTCTTCCGCAAAAATGCGCGCCACCGGCGCAAGCGCCGACGACAGCCCAATGATCAACACCAGCTGAACCCCACGCTGGCGCAAATCGGCGGTCTGCCACCGGCGCGCCCGGACGATAAACTCTCCGAGGAGCAGCCAACGCCAACGTTAGTATCCAGATTGTGACGCACAGCCATGTGATCACCCGCAAAAGCGCCTCCAATCTTGCGCTCGCTTTCCTGCTGCTGCCGCGCGCCAAACGTGATGCCATGTCCGCTCTGTACGCCTTCTGCCGCGAGGTGGATGACGTCACGGATAATGAATCCGCGCCGGTTGAGAAACGCCGCGAACAACTGGCGGCCTGGCGCGCCGATATCCGCCGCGCGTGCGCCGGGGAGACCCCGCAATTCATCGTCAACCGCGAACTCCAGCCGGTGATCCGTGAATATCGCCTGCTCTTTCCGTTGTTCGATGAACTGCTCAGAGGGTGTGAGATGGATTTCGACATCAAGCGTTATGAGAATTTCGAGCAGCTTGAAATTTACTGCTATCGCGTCGCTTCGGTGGTCGGCCTTTTGAGCATCGAAATTTTTGGCTACCGAAATCCCGCGTGCCGCGATTATGCCGTTTACCTGGGCAAAGCGCTCCAACTGACCAACATCTTACGTGACGTGAAAACCGATGCCGGACGCGGCAGGATTTATCTGCCGCTGGACGAACTGAAAAAATTCGGCGTCACGCCCGACGAAATTCTGCGGTCCGAATACTCCGACCGTTTTGCGCAACTGGCCGCCGGTATCGCCGAACGCGCAAAGAAATTCTACCGCCAGGCGCGGCAAACCCTGCCCGCCGAAGATCGCCACGCAATGGTCGCCGCCGAACTGATGGGCGCGGTCTATTGGCGGCTGTTGCAAAAATTGGAACAACAACAATTCAATGTCTTTGGTCCGGAACCCACCCGCCTGAACAAAGTGCAGAAGACCATGCTGGTTCTCCGGACCTGGTTGCGTCTTGCCTTCGGCGCGGCGACCCCAAACTACGGAATACCGTAGGGAATTTTGCGCCAAACCTCAGGCCATGCCGCCGGTTTCCTCAACTCTGAACTCTGAACTCCGAACTCCGAACTCCGGCCGCCGGCTCATTGTCAACGCAGACGATTTCGGCCGTTCGCACTCCATTAATGAAGCCGTCATCCGCGCGCATCGCGAAGGCATCCTGACCACCGCCAGCTTGATGGTAAACGAAGCCGGTTGCGATGAAGCCGTCGCCCTGGCGCGGGAGAACCCAAAGCTTGGCGTCGGGCTGCATTTGACGTTGCTCTGCGGCAAATCCGCCTTGCCGCCGGAGAAAATTCCCGGTCTCGTCAACGCGCGCGGCGGGTTCAGCAACCGGCCCATTACCACCGGTTTTCGCTATTTTTTCCAACGCCGCCTGTGTGACCAGCTTCGCGCGGAAATCTACGCGCAATTTCAAAAGTTCCGCGCCACCGGCCTGCCGCTCGATCATGTCAACGGCCACCTGCACCTGCACCTGCACCCGACGGTTTTCCGCATTTTGATGGAGGACGCCACAACCCTCGGCATCCAACGCCTCCGGCTCACACGCGATTGCCTTTCGCGCAGCCGCCGGCTGGCGCGCGGACATTGGTTTTATCGCGTCTCGCACGCGGCGATTTACGAATGGCTTTCCCGCCGCGCCCGCAGGCCGTTGCAGCAACGCGGCATCCGCCACGCGCAAATTACCTTCGGCCTCCTGCAAAACGCGCGCGTGGACGAGGAATACATTTTGAAACTGCTGCCCGGGTTGCCGCCAGGCGATTCAGAGCTTTACTCGCATCCATCGCTCGACGAATTTAAACATGAATTCGATGCCCTGGTCAGTCCGCGCGTGAAAGAACAGGTTGAAAAACTGGGCATCGAGTTGATTCGCTATCAGGATCTAGCCACAGATTTTCGCAGATGAAACACAGATAATTGTTTCTTTGAATCTGTGTTCAATCTGTGTTCATCTGTGGCTCAAAAGTATGGTAAAGCTGCTTTTGATTTTGCTGGTCGGCCTCACCTTTGAATCCACCGGCGTCGTGCTGTTGAAAAAAGGCATGACTCACATCGGTGACATGAACGGCATCACCGCTGGCGAAGTCCTCCGCGTTTGTAAAGCCGGCGTAACCAATCCGCAAATCCTGCTTGGTGTTTTTTTTGAAGCGCTGTTTTTCCTGTGCCTGCTCATTTTGATGGCGAAAAGCGACATCAGTTTCCTCTGGCCGCTGACGGGTTTGAGCTTTGTCTTTGCCACATTCGCCGCCATCTGGTTCCTGGACGAGCGCGTTTCCGCGGTGCGTTGGATTGGCGTGGTGCTCATCGTCATCGGCGCGGCGTTCATCAGTTACAGCCAACAGGCAAAAGAAAAACCCGTGCCACCGGCCGCCAGCCAACCTTCAGCAACCCATCAATAATCCGTAGCAGCCGAGGTGACGAGGCTCTGACCGGATTGACGATATCGGATTTACGATTTGCGAGCCAATCCACAATCCCCGCCGGCCGCGTAAATCGTAAATCGAAAATAAGCGTCGGCTGCTACAAAATCGCGGCCAGCACTTCTGCCAGCCGTTCGGCGGCAAATTGGGTTTGCTTCTGCAACTTCATCAACGCACGGATTTTTCCCGGCGATTTCGCAACGGCCAGAAGCAACTTGCCGTAATCCAGATTTTTATCCGGTTTGGCCAACGCATTGAAATCCAGCGGCAAATCTTCATTTGCGGTGTCGGAAATCACGCGGATGGTCGCGCAAGGAATACCGCGTTCCGCGCAAACAGCGTGAATGGCCGCCGATTCCATCTCCACCGCGTCCGCGCCGGTTTCGTCGCGCAGTTTTTTCTTTTCGGCGGCGGTCGTGGCAACGCGGTCGGCGCAGAAAAAAGTTACCGGTTTCGCGCCGGCGGAAATCAATTTTTCGTAGCAGCCGACGTCAGTCGGCTCTAGCTTGTCCCCGGCTTTAATTTGAGCCGACTCACGTCGGCTGCTACGGGAAGGAGCTTCAAAAATCACGTCGCCGAGTTTCAAATCCGGATTCAATCCGCCGGCGAAACCGCAGGTGAGCACAAGTTCCGCTGAACTGGCGGTGAGAAAATCGCGCACGGATTTCTCGGCGTTCCGGCGACCGATGCCGGTGATGAGAATGGAAGCGGCTTGCGCCGCGGCCACCTTACCCGCCGCGATTTTCCGAAACGGCGCGGCTTCTTCCTTCAGCGCGAAACAGATGAGGATGTTCATAAATTAGTGAACACTCATCACTAAATAATCTGATAGCCTTTAGTGAAAGGTTCAGCGCGGCTTTCCCAACCATCAGGACGATGGACTCTCTTGGCAATTATAGAATCTAAGATAGACGGCTTTGTTAATACTAATTCATTCGCCACATTTCTGGAAATTTGATTGCCCCGGTAGGCTAACATATCCGCTGCTTGTATGGGTATGGCTTCCATTTTCTTTTTGAATTGGACTGGTTCAATTGGCCAACTCCATTTTGTGTAACCTGCAATTGCCTCTTTAATCATTTTCTTCCATTCGCGACTTTCTCTGTCATCAAAAACAAACAAAACGCTTTTATAAGAAGTTCCGAATACTTGCAATATCCGAGCCGTGCATCTTTCGATAAAATTCTCTATCAAGTAAATATAAGGATTCTTTTGGTAAACTTCTGGCGGATAGATCGGTTTTGCCTTTCCTTCGTTAAATGCCTTTTTGTTCAATATCGAAATTTCAAATTGTAAACGCTGGTTGGTTAAGAGAGTGGCGCATTCGTCGTAGAAGTTATCCAATTCACGTAACGACAAGTGCCGATATGGATTTTTTTGATACGACTTTTCCACCTTTCTTTCGGGATGCCGCTTGACACCTGAAGCAGCGGCGAAATCTGAGAAGTGGAAGTATTTTACTTTGTATTTATCTAAAGCAGCCTGCCATTGTGGAATCAGTTCATCCCAGACGTTTTCGTATGTAAACCAGCCCGCCAACAAACTGAAATCACTTTCATCGTCCGTGCCGGACTCATCGATGTAGACCACCAACTTCATAAGGTATGGTATGTGGGCGCAAAAGCTGGGTTCATTTTATCCCCGCGAGCCTTTCCTTCCAGATTTTGTAAAGCTCGACGGTGGCGCGGACGTCGCGCAGGCAGTATTCGGCAATCTCGCGGAATTTCTTTTCGGCCAGCAGCGTGCCCACATCCATGCCGGTGACGCCGTGGCTTTTGGGCGATTCGATGCCGAAGGCTTTGCAGTAAAAATCAAGGTTGAACCGCCGCGCCGCGCCGTCGCGCCCGCTCACGCTGTAAAACGTCAGTTGTTCCGCCAGATCGCAGTGCGGTTCGGTGGCAAAACGGTAGCCGAGCCAGTTCTTCTTCGAAATGGGCACATTGAGCAGCGCCGAGCGCAGATAAATGAACGGCACGTCGAAGCCGCGGCCGTTGAAGGTGACGACGTTGTCGTAATGCTTCGCCACGTCCCAGAACGCCGTAAGCAATTCGACCTCGTCCGCACAGGGCATGAACTCGACCGGGCCGGCTTCGCCGGCATCCTCCTCGAAATCCTCCGCCGTGAACAGCACCTGTCCGCGCAGCGTCTCGGCGTTGAGCATGGCGATGCAGACGACCTGCGACGTAAACGGCCACAGGCTCATGAATTTGGTGATTTCCTCGCGTTTGGCGGTTTTTGCGGCTTCGTCGGCAAGCTTTTCGGTCTCGCGGAAAAGGTATTCCTGCTGCGCCTCGTCAAAATTATTGAGTGGCTGCGCGGAGGTCTCGATGTCGAAAACGATGGTGGCCATGTTGAACTGTCAAACCCGTTGTAAAAGTTAAAAGCACGGCTGGCAAACCATTTCCAGGCTTGCCGCCGCGGTTGAGTCTCGCCGAAGCTGAGTGAAGAATCGCACGAGACAGATTTGCCCCGATGCCTGGAATAAAAGTTTTTTTGCGGAAAATAGTGGTCGTCACCTTGCTGACGGGGTCGCTGTCGTTGCTGGCGGCAAGCCCAGACGCCCCATTGCCCACTTTTGCCTCGCTGTTGCAGAACGTGTTGCAGCGGGCCAAAATGGAGGGTGACAACGACCGCGCCTTTGATGCGCGGTATCGTTATGCACGCACCAAGGTCACCGAATTCCGGAATTCAGCCGGCCAGTTGAAAAAGCGCGAAGCGAGCACCAATGTGCACGTTCCCGCACCGACGGCCACCGCGCCTGCGCCAACCGCCACGCCGGCCACCGCGCCGCAATCGGACCCGCAAAAGTCTGAAGCCGTCTCCGACACGCATTCCAATGTCCACGGCCAACAGCTTAAGAAAAGCGATTTCCTGTTGAACGAGGATCTGGTCAGTCGGTTTGTATTCACCATCGTCGGGCGCGACCTGCTGAATGGCCGGCCGGCATGGGTGGTTGATTTCGTTCCGGCAAACAAGAAGCTGCCCGTGCGGAACTTCAAGGAGCGTTTCATCAACAAGGCGGCGGGCCGGGTCTGGATTGACGCCGGCGATTACAGCCTCGTGAAGGCCGATTTGCATCTGACGGAACAGGTCAATGTCGGCTGGGGCCTCATCGGCGCGGTGTGGGAATTCCATTACGGCTTCGAGCGCGAGCGGACCGCTGACGGACTCTGGTTCCCGAGCAAAGTGAACTGGCATCTGGAAGGGCGCGAAGTGATTATCAATCGCATTGTGGATTACCACGAAACCACCAGCGCGGTCCAAAAGCTCAAATAATCTGTTGCGGGCGCCGGAGATTCACGCCGCCAACTTTTCCCCCTTGTCAAAAAATCACGGCAATTTCACGCGATAGAAACGTTTTTGGTTGCCTGCCACCGAGTCCGTGAACCGGTACTGGCCGGCAGGGCTCTCGGTCGGCGCGCCCAACACGGTCCAGTTGGTCACGGACAAGGCGATGTTGGTGCTGGCCAGAACCTCAAAACCCAGGCCTGGTGCGTTGGTAAAGGTGATTTGAAAAGTTCCGTTGGCCAGGTTCGTGCCCTTCACCTGCAGCGGGGGAAAATTCAGTTTATAGCCCAGAATATCGAGGGAGGTGAGGTCGGCTGAGGACAGAAGCGCTTTCTGCCCGGTGCTGAGAAAGGCATCATAGGAGTCCGCCGTGCTGCTCGACGCCCAGTCCTGGAGGTCACCGCCGTTGCCGGGTGGGATTGTACGCTTTCAGCGAGGTCACGCCGTCATTCACGGAGAAATAAACGCCGCTATCCGAGGTGTTGAGACTGCGCACGCCGCTGCTGGTGAAGCGGAAAAGATCGTAAGGAATATATCCACCGCCGAGTGTCCCAAGTCCGGCACTGCGTCCCAGCACCTCTGAGAGTTCGTGTTCGGCAACACCGATAAAATCAAATTTATTCAGTACGGCACGGTTGGTTGGATCAAACGTATAACTGACGCTTGATTCAAAGTAAATCGATCCGTCACCGTCTGGAAACGATTGAACATAATCAAAGCCGCCTATAGGACCAAGTGCCTTCGCTTGCGCATTGGCTATCCACCAGGGTCCGCCGCCGGTCGGATCACTGACCGGCAGGCTGGCAATGGAATTACTGTCTTCGGCAGTAGTGGCCGAAGCCTTTAGAGCTTTGATCACGTCGGAATAGGCCGGGTTTCCCGTGAATTCTGTGGAGCTCTCACCGAGCCCGATGCCGGTTTCATAATAAACGGTAACGTCGATCGTTATGTTATTGGTATAAAGGTCCTGGAAAGTCTGCACGGCATCAGCAAAGGCTGATTCGATTTGAGCGGCATTGGGTTGACTGGTTACGGTCGTATCATAGGTCACGTTGATGGTCATGGCGCGGACCGGCAACGCAGACATGCAGGCAAACAGGGTCGCTGCAATTAACAAGAGCATGGATACTCGCCGGATTGTAGACCGTCGGAATGAAATCATGCTTCTGACAACAATATTCCTGCTTTCAGTAAGCTTATTCATAGGTTTACGGGTTCTTAATTTCCGCAAGAACCTACCACCGACTTGGTTGCCGTCAACGGAAGATTGCGGGCCGGGTCCGACAGCGATTCCGGCACGGCAAATTTTGAGCGGTTCGCCGCCAATCTAAGTCGAAGTAAATGAGGCGCTTGATATATGAGCCGGCTGACGAAAATTTTGCTCGCGCTGACGATAATAAATTTCGTGCCGGGCGTGTTGTTCGTAAGCGGCATGGTCGGCGTTGGCAGGTTTCCCGGGCTTTATGCAACGTTTCCGGTTGGTGCGACCCTCTACGGCCTGTTCCTCATCTCCCGCATGTTGGAAAAGGAAGTCGCGGCGTTTGACGCGGAGCAACGTGCACACGAGTACCCTGCCGCGCCGGACAATCATTCTGAATCAGGCAAGCGGTCTCACGGCCATGAGGGGCACGAGCTCATGAAGGCATAAGCGGGGAAAGAAGTTACCGCGATAAATTCCTGGCGAATTTTCTGGTTCTAGATTTTCATGCCTGCCTCCGGCGCCGGCACGCCCGGCCACCGGATGAAACAAGAATTAAAATTACTGACCCGGCATTTTAAAGTCACAACCTCCGGCAAAAACAATCCGCCGAAGTCCGATGGTGGTCTCTATACGAGTTTGTTACGGCAAGGCTTCCGATACGCGCTGAATTTTCAGCGCCCGACCGCTGGCGTCGTCAATTTCAATCACCGCGCCGTGGAGCAGCACGCGGTCTTTGGCCACTTCAAACCGCTGCGGCATGGTGGTGAGGAATCGTTTGACGACCGGCTCGATTTCGCGGCCCAGCACACTTTCGTGCGGGCCGGTGAAGCCGGCGTCGCTCAAATACGCCGTGCCGCCGGGAAAAATCTGCTCGTCCGCCGTTTGCACGTGGGTGTGCGTGCCCACCACCGCGCTGACCTGCCCGTCGAGAAACCGCGCGAACGCGATTTTTTCCGAGGTCGCTTCGGCGTGAAAATCCACGAAGATGATTCGGGTCTGTGCCCGCAACCGTTTCACCTCGCTCGGCCGCGAGCAGAAATGGATTATCCAGCGGCGGCATGAAGGTGCGGCCCTGCGCATTGAGAACCGCGAGGAATTTTGAGCCGATCCTGAGTTTTGAATTTGAAAAACGCCGCTGCCGTGTCCGGGCACATCCGGGCGGATAATTTAAGTGGACGTAGAAAACGCTTTTCATTCGTGAGCAGTTCCATGACTTCCTTCTGGTCCCACAGATGGTCGCCGCTGGTAATAACATCCACGCCGGCGGAGAAAATTTCTGCGGCGGTCTTGGGCGTGATACCGGAGCCGCCGGCGGAGTTTTCACCATTGGCGATGACGAAATCGAGCGCGTGTTGTTCGCGGAGTTTGGGCAGGAGTTCCTTCACGGCGCGCCGGCCGGGCTGGCCCACGATATCGCCAATGAAGAGCAGTTTCACGGGCTGAATTTAACTACAAAAGCCACAAAAGAACAATCCCCGGCCTGCCAGCCTTCAGCCATTTCAGCGGCCGGCACGTGTTTCAATGCGATGTGCCTTCAAGTTGGCGAAGCCGCTGCAGGAGGTTGGTTGCTTCGGCCGTGTTGGTGTTCGCATTGGCCAGATAGAGTTTGTAATATTTGATGGCGTTGTTGGTTTCGTGTTTGCGCCAGGCAATTTCGCCGAGACCATAGTCAATCCGGAACGAGTTGGTGAAGGTCTGGCTCAGCTTCTCATAGTCGGCGAGAGCGTCATCGAGTTTGCCGGCGCTGAGATAGGCAATGGCACGATTGAACAGCGCGGTGTGTTGTCGGCCTGCTGGGACAAGACCTGGCTCAGCACGGGGATTGCCTTGTCATAATCCTTAAGCTGGAGATAGACATAACTTTTGCTGAACAGCCAGTCCGGATCATCAGGCAGATCCCGCAGCCTGGAGTTAATAACCTTAAGAGCGTTGGTGTAGAGGCCTTTGGCCACAAAAAATTGAGTGGCAGTCGCCAGCAGGGCATTGTTGGTCGGATTCCGTGAGATCTCCGTGTCGAGCAGTTGGGTGCCGCGGGCCAGATCATCCTTCTGAAAATAAGCCGCCGCCTCGATGAGCGTGAGTTGCATCTGGTTGGTCTCGTCGAGCGGGAATTTTCCCGCGCTGGCTGCGCATCTCATGGATCACCTTCAGCGCGCGGTCGGGCAAGACGGTTGAAACCGTAGAGCTGGGCGAGCCAGAGATGCGCTGGCAGGTTATCCGGCTCGAGCTGGCAGACGCGCATGAACAACGCCAGCGCCTGGCGAAGAACCCGTTTCGCACCCAGACGAGGCCGTTCGCAAAGCAAAAGCTGGGCTCGTCGAACGGCCCGTCTACATCAAGCACGGCACTCCAGGAATTATATTGGCCAAATTGGTCGAGCGAGGTTTTGGCCAGGTCCATCGGCACCTTTTCGCCCGCTTGAAGGCTGTGATTGAACTGGAGATTGATTCGCGCGACGGCGTTTTCGGGATTGAGTTTTTGGGCCATCTCAAAATGTTCGGCGGCGATGGCATGATTGCCGGCGCGTTGCAGTTCGACGCCCCAATAATTCAAACTGCGCGAGTAAAAACTCCGGCCACAATGGCGTTCGGGTTCTGTTCCTGCCGGCGCGTGCAACAGCCGAGCACTGTTTCGCCCCAGGATCGGGATTCAATCTGGCGGGGAGCAGCCAGGGCACGTTCAATGGGTTTGAACGCTTGCATTTCTGCGCGCGCCCAAAAAGCCTCGTTTGCATCAATTTCGTCGTTGTCCGGCAGCGGCGGCAATAAGGTATCACGGGGCAGGAGTTTCAGCCGGCACACCAAACCGTGCGGCTCCATGTAAAATTGTTCAAAATAATAACCAAAGCTCGGATGCAAATAGTAAAGCTCGTTGGTTTTGGCCAGCGTCGTTAAAGAGCATAACGCAGTTGCAGGGGACTAACCGGTGTTGGTGTCCCTGGCATTGAAGGTGTCAGGCCAGCGATTCGGATATTTTTCATGCAAAGACTGATGATAGGCCGGCAAAACGATGGATTGCGTGTCCAGAAAAATAAAATCCTTGGCGCGGCCGTCACGAGTGAGTGCGGCCTCGGTCAGATACAGGTACCGCCAGTCGTCGCTCAACAATATGCCGCCGGTCCGGGGCAGGTTTTCCACCGTCAGCGAAGCGTAATGTTGGAACGTGTCGTTGTTGGTGGCGCGGATTTGCGGCGCGTTCTTGTAAACCAGCCCTGCCAGGGCCGAAAGGAAAAGCAGCCACACCACCGTCACTGACAGGAAATTCCCAAAATTAAATTGAGGTGCTCCCCGTGGCAGGAAGCGGGTGCCAAGTTCTTTTCGAAAAACCAGCAAAAAATATCCGCTGTAATAACCCACACCCAGCGCGCTTAAATAGTAAAGCGTCAATCCAAAACCATGTTCTCGCGGGCTGAACGGCGGATCAAAGACAACCCAAACGCACAGAATCAGAAAGACCGCATGCACGAAGTGGAACATGAGGGATGCCAGCGCCCGGCCCATCTGGCTGGTGTCGCCAAAAGTTGAATGCCAGCGGATGGACAGCATCAACACCGGGACCAATGAGCTTAATGACATCAAGGCCAAAGTCTTTCCTACCTCGCCATTCTCGAAAAAAGCCACAAATACGGAAAATTGTGCTGACAAATTCAGATGCAACATTTGCCAGAATGTGATCGGCAGTTTGCCTGGAATCACCACCGCCAGCGGCAACAATAAATAAAACGACACGCCCACCAGGCCGCCAAGGAGCATTTGCCCCAGAAACCGGGAGTTAAAAAAACTCAGCCCGCGAATCCAGAGGATGGCGGCAAGGAAGGCCGGAAAATAACATACCATCGCCCAATCGTTGGTCATGCCCGCGCCATAGACGAACGCCGCCAGAAACAGTCGTTCTTCGTTTTCATCCAGGCGGTATTCCAGCAGCGACCAAATCACAAACGCGAACAGCAACAGGTCAAACATTTCACCGGTGTAATTGGTCGCGTATTCCCAGAAGGTGAGCTGTAAGCCACACACCGCCACGGCGAAAACCGGCGGCAACCAGGCGTGGCCGATGGTCAATAATGAAAAAGGGCTCTGTTCGTGCCGGCGTTGGGCATCCGTCCGGTCATGTGGCAGCAGGGCCACCGACCGCGCCAGCAACCCCAATGTCAACGCTGCGCATGCCGCAGAAAACAGATTCAGCGCCAGCGGAATCTGCGCCGCCGGCAGCCAATGAAACGGCTGCGTAACGACAAAAGAAACGGGATTATAAACCTCCGGCTGCCACATCCAGCCGGACGCTCTGGCCACGGCCTTAAGATTGAACAGTGAAACCCAATAATTGAGGGTCAACAGATAAGCCACCAGCGCCACCGCTGCCAGTAACCATGGCAATAAACGCGGAACAAAACTCCTTCGCGGGTCCGTTTGCGCGTCCATCATCATCGGGTTTGTTCAGTTGAACCCAAGTCGGGCAATTTGGCAAGCGTTTCTCCCATGCGTAAATCTGCCACACATTCGACATGTTGTGTCTGGGGAAACATATCCAACGGTTGCACGCGCACCAGGTCAAAGACGCCGTCGGCGCACAAAATGTTCAAGTCCCGGGCCATCGTCGCCGGGTGGCACGAAACGTAAATGGCCTGCGCCGGCCGGGTCTCGCGCAACATTTTCAGTGTCTGCGGCAGACAACCCTTGCGGGGTGGATCAAGCAAAACCGTTGTCGTTTGCGGTGAAAACCGTTTCCATAATTCCGGCAGAACCTCCTCGACCTTCCGGGCCACGAATTCTCCATTGCTGATTTTGCGCGCCGCGGCATTGCGCCGCGCCGATTGGATCGCGCGCTGGTCATATTCCACGCCGACGAAGGATTCGAGCGCATCCGCCAGCTCAATTCCAAAAAAACCGACGCCGCAATACAAATCCATCAAATGCCGTGTGCCCGCGGCGGAAAGAAATTCGCGCACGATGTCCACGAGCCGGGGCAACAGGTGAAAATTATTTTGAAAAAAAGAATCCGGGGGAACGTCCCAGTTTTCCGGCAGCGTGCGCAAGACGACCTTCAAACCGCCACGCGGCGGCGGATGCGCGCGAACGTGCTGAAGTTGTTCGTTCAGGGCCGGCTCGGCGATTTTGCATTCCTCGATGTCCTCGACCAGGCCGCCGTCCCAGCGCACGAAACCAATGTTCAACTTTTGTTCCGGCTTGTTCCACTGACTGCGAATCATGATACGGTTGCGATAGCCGAAGGGCTGGGGGCAGGGAATAACCGGCGCGACCACGTCGGGCGAAACTTTTCCAACCCGTTCAAACAAATCTCCGATTTGCTTTTGTTTGAGCCGAAGCTGGGTCGCGTATTCGATGTGTTGGTATTGACAGCCACCACATTGGCCAAAGTAACGGCACTTCGGCCCGGCCCGTTCCGGCGAGGGTTTCTCGACGCGCACCAGCTTCGCCCGCGCAAAATGTTTTTTGACCTCGATGATCTCGGCTTCGACGACTTCACCCACGAGGACGAACGGTACAAATACGACGAAATCGTTCACGCGTCCGACGCCTTCGCCGCCAAACGCAATGTCGTCAATGGTCAAACCCAGCCGGTCGCCGATTTGAAATGGCACAAAAGCAGGTTAAAAAGCGCCAGGCGGATAAAAAAGACTTTTCCCGCCGTTCTTACTTCGTTTTGAGGGCGGCGATGGCGGCCTCCATCTGTTCAAAGTGAACCGCGGGATTGCCCGCGTCGGTGATATGAACGATTTTGCCATCCAGGCCGATCAGGAAACTGACACGATGCGCCATGTCCAAATGGTCCATCCGCACGCCATAGAGGTCCACAATCTTTCCGTCAGGATCGGCCAGCAATGGAAAATTCAGTTGGTATTTGGCAATGAATTCCTGGTGGCTCTTGGCGGAATCGAAGCTGACCCCCACGACCTCGACGTTATCTTTCTGGAGTTCACCCATCCGATCGCGAAATCCACAGGCTTCCTTCGTGCAACCGGACGTGAAATCTTTCGGGTAAAAATAGAGCAGTACGACCTTTTTGCCGATCAGATCGGCCAGCACCACCGTTTTGCCGTCCTGGTCCTGGCCCGTAAACCGCGGCGCCGGGTCGCCAACTTTAGGCCTCGGCGCCGCCTGAACCGGAACGGCCGACAAAACCAGACCGGCAACAGTGAGCGCAGCCATCAGATTCGTTTTCATGCTGTTTTTCTTCAGTTTCCAAGGTTTGACGGAATTGTCCCGCAAACGTTCAGGTTTTTACGCGGGGTCTGCGTCGAAAACCATTCTGCCACCACAGCCGCCAGACCATCCAGAACGCCTCGTTGATGATGTGGTGTGTCAGTTTGGAACTGCCTTCAACGCGTTCGGTGAAGGTGATCGGCACCTCAACCACCCGAAAACCGGCGCGCCAGAGCCGGTGCGTCATTTCGATTTGAAAACTGTAACCGTCGGATTTTATCGTATCGAGATTGATGGCCTGCAGCGCGCGGCGGCGGAAGCATTTGTAACCTCCGGTAGGATCGGTGAACGGCATTCCCGTAACGAGCCAGACATAAATGCCGGCACAGCGGCTCAGGAGCAGGCGCTTGAGCGGCCAATTCAACACGCGCACACCGCCGGTATAGCGCGAACCAAGCACCAGGTCGGCGTTTTGTTTTTCCGCCGCCTCCAAAAATTTCGGAACATCGTCGGGGTCATGCGAAACATCGCCATCCATCTCAAAAATGAATTCGTAGCCGCGTTCCAGCGCCCATTTGAAACCGGCGAGGTAGGCGCGGCCCAGGCCGCTTTTATTCGTTTCGTGGTGGACATGAACCTCCGGATGTTTCGTCGCCAGTTCATCGGCGATTTGTCCCGTGCCATCGGAGGAGTTCCCGTCCACGACCAGCAAATCCACCTTCACGGGCAGGGCTAAAAGCCGTGGCACAATGCGCAGGAGATTTTCCCGTTCATTGTAAGTCGGCACAATAATGAGCGCTGGATTCATGCTGGCAGACCCGCAGATAATTAACGCGAATTGTCCCGAAAACAAGTGAACAGTTCGCCCGCAATCATGGACATTGTCGCGGCGTTTTTATTCAATTTAGGGCCCGTCAAAGCCGGAGCGCCGGTCTCCGACCCGGCGCGTCAGCGTTGGTTTTCGGAACACGCCGGGTCAGAGACCGGCTCTCCATTCCCCGGCCGGGCAGCGTTTAGGGAAGTGCTAATGTTTTGGGAACAACGGCTGGAGCGGGCATTTTCGCGATGCGGCGCGCGCGTCCGGCAGAGGGACGAATTCAAACACAACCGTTCTGCCTTTCCTAGCCCTCGTCCTTTTTTGTTTCTTTGCGCCTTTGCGCCTTTGCGTTAAAAATAGCGCGCATGTTCGCTTCCTTGCTGACTGACTTTACTCAGTGGAATTACCTGATCAGCAGCCCCATTTGGCTGGCATTCGCGGTATTTCAAATCTGGATGTTCATTGACGCGATCCGGCGGCAGGAATGGTTTTGGGCGGTATTCATCTTTATTTTCCCCGTGCTCAATGCGGTGCTTTATTTCTTTCTCGTCTATCGGACTTCGGCGGCGTCCAGCACGCGCGGCTTTGAACTGCCCGGCGCCCAAAGCCGCAAACGCATCAAGGAACTTCAGGCACAAATCCATCACTTGGACAACGCCTACCACCATTTTCAGCTCGGCGACCTTTATTTCCAACGCGGCAAACTGGGTGAGGCGGAAAAATGTTACCGCGCCGCGCTCGAACGCGATCCCACCGACATTGACGCCCGCGCGCATCTTGGTCAATGCCTGCTCCGCTTGAAGCGACCCGCGGAAGCGCGCCCGCTGCTCGAAGGCGTCATGAAAGAAAAACCCGAACACGATTACGGGCACACCATGATGGCGCTGGCCGAAACGCTCACCGCCCTCGGCGAAACCGACAACGCGCTGCTTTACTGGCAGCACATCACGCAAAATCATTCCTACCCGCGCGCCAAGGTCCAACTTGCCGAACTTTATATCGACAAAAACCAGCCCGACCTCGCGCGCGCCGAACTCAAGGATGTGTTGAGCGACGACGTTCACGCGCCGGCGTTCCAGCGCAAACGCGACCGCGTCTGGATTCACCGCGCGAAAAGTTTGATGGGGAAATTGTAATCTAATTGTCGTAGGAGCCGAGGTGACGAGGCTCATTTAAGGGAAATTGACGGTGCCGTTTCTGGATGATCTGGAACGATTGATTCAGCAAATGCAAACCGCCGCATGAAAATCGTCATCCAATGCGCCTCTGGCAAAATGGAGTGTGCCGGATACTGGCGAGTATGCTGCAATGTGTCGCGCATTTTTGCAGTGATCAGCGGCGAAACCGCCGCCAATCGTCAGGCTGGCGCCAGTAACGAAACCGGCTTTAGGACTGATGAGATATCGGCGACGCCATTGCCTTGAATTAGTCGGTGAAACTCACCAGCATGTTGCCGTCGAATCTCATGCCGATTATGAAAAAACCATTGATCTTTGCTCTCGGTGTGGCGTTTGTGTTTGCGTTGGGCGGGCTGCGCGCGCAGACGAATGTCTGGCAACCGTCGCCGGGTTACACGCAAATCCCGATCTGGCCGGGGGCCGCGCCGGATGCGCAGCCGGTCCCGGGGCCGGAGTATGTTACGAACGTGACGGCGCGGGCCGGCAAGCCGTTGGTTTGGGTATGCAACGTCGCGCAGCCGACGATGACGCTCTATTCGCCCAAGGGAACCAATACCGGTGTTGCGATTCTCGTGTTTCCCGGCGGCGGCTACGACGCTCTGGCCATGGACCTGGAAGGCACGGAGATTTGTGATTGGCTGACGTCCCGGGGCATCACTGCGGTGTTGTTGAAGTACCGCGTGCCGACTCCGCACAAAGTGGGGCCGTATGCGGAGTCGCCGCCGGCCTTGGACGACGCGCAGCGGACGCTGGGGTTGGTGCGCTTTCACGCGGCCGAGTGGAAGATTGATCCGCACAAGGTTGGGGTGATTGGCTTTTCGGCCGGGGGACACATGGTGACAGCGATGAGCACGCATTTTGACAAGCGTTTGTATCCGGCGGTGGATGCGGCGGACAAAGAAAGCTGCCGCCCGGATTTTGCCATCGCTTGTTATCCGGGGCATATGTGGGATCGCGGTGAAGATCTTAAGTTGAATCCAAATGTTCCGGTCACCACCAATACGCCGCCGACGTTTTTGGTGCAGGCGGAGGATGACCACGTGGACGGTGTCGAACAGTCGCTGGTTTACTACCTGGCGCTGAAGCAGGCCGGGGTTCCCGTGGAGATGCATTTGTATGCGCAGGGCGGGCATGGGTTTGGGCTGCGGCGCACGAAGTTACCGGTTACCGGATGGCCTGAGTTGGCAGAGACGTGGCTGAGGACGATCGGGATGATAAAATGAAAGGAATTGAATATGGAAATCAAACGATGCGGCTCACAGCCTTCCAACAAAGGACCGGCCGATTGGTTTACCGGCACGGTGCGCATTGACCCTCTGATTCAGCCAAACGCTCCGGCACGCGCGGCTGGCGCCAGCGTCACGTTCGAGCCCGGCGCCCGAACCGCATGGCACACGCACCCGCTGGGCCAGACCCTGGTCGTGACGGCTGGCTGCGGGCGCGCGCAGCGCTGGGGCGGCCCGATCGAAGAAATCCGGCCGGGTGACGTAATCTGGTTTCCGCCGGGCGAGAAGCATTGGCACGGTGCCGCGCCCACCACAGCCATGACGCACATCGCCATTCAAGAATATCTCGACGGCAAGGTGGTTGACTGGATGGAAAAGGTCAGCGACGAACAATATCAAGCGCGAGCGTCCGGCAGAATTTAGGGCGGCGCGGCAGCGCCGCCCTACCACGATTTAGCTCGGTAGGGCAAAGTTGCCGCTCCGCCCTGACTTGTAAGCCGTTGCAACATTTGCTTTTTTAGGACCGCGGCGCATGGTTCGCCAGCAATTTTATGAAAGCCATTCAAAATTACCATCTCATCAAGCCGGAAGACCTCTTCTGGCGGCCTTCCAACCTGATGAAGATCCCAAACGCGGATTATCTGGAACGCACCGGGAGTGAAAATATCGGCGCACGGCTCTGGCGGTTGCCGCCGAAAAGCGCCAACACGCTGCACAAACACATCCGCGCGGAGGAGTTTTATTTCGTGCTGGAAGGCACGGGCCGCCTGCGCGTGGGCGACGAGACGTTGACCGTGCCGAAATACGGCGGTGTGCTGGTCGGGCCGGACCAGTTGCGCCAGGTGTTCAACGACACCGACACCGAGGTGCTCTGGCTCATTGTGGGTGCGCCCGAGGAAACGGAATTGTTGCCCGCCGCAAAGAACAAACCTGACATGTCGCTCATTTATCCGCTTGACCCGACACAATTACCCAAGGAACTCGCTGGCGTGGAGTGGCCGCCAAAGAGCTGAGCTTTAAGGCCAGCCCGTGACGCGGCACTCCCCTGGTTAAGTTCAGGTCCAGGCCGCAAGAATCTTCCCGGCCTCCACCACCTGTTCCGGCGCGCCGGTGAAATGGTATTTGTATTTTCCCGCCTGGCGGGTGACCTCAACCTTGATGGTTTCCAGGCCGCGGTTCTTCATTCGCACTCGGAGTTGTTTGTAAACTTCCTTGATGCCGTGCCGTTGGAGGCTGTTGCTCATGATTGAGCTTCCGTGCGCGCCGACCACAAAGCAATGGAAATCGCCGGTTATTTCGGAAGATGGCAACGTCACGAGAAATCACAACCCGGATCAACCCATTCCGGGTTGTGGCGTTGACGCGTGACGGCTTTCGCCCCTCCAGCACGTCGGTGTAGTCGGGCATGGTCATCAAATCGGCGCGATCGGTGTGCCCGCTTTCCTGTTTCCAGGCGGCCAGCCGGCCGTTGGCTTCGTCGTTCCAACCGCGCTTGCGCATAAACTCGTTCCAAACCAGGATGTCCGTCTCGTCGAGCCTTCGGCCCGTGGCAAAACACCATTCCAGAATTTCTTCGTCAGTTCCGCCGTCCAACGCGCGTTCTTTAAGCGCCTCATAGGACACGCGTAAAAACCGGCAGCACAACCCGTCGGCCCGGTTGGCCGCTCCCAGATTTGCGTGGCAGTCTTCCCGCAGCTCGCATTTCGCGTACAGCCGAATCTTGTCCGGCATCCGCGGGATATACATCATCCTGCCCGTTTTTTCGTGAAAGCTCCTGGGTGCCTTATCATTCATGGTGGAGGAATTTTGTCAGTCATGCCGTCCCTGTCAACCGTCCTGAAAACTTCCCGCTTGACATGCAACCAAAAGGTTGCATATTATGGCGCGAGATGGATGCAGTGTTCAAAGCGTTGGCTGATGCCAGCCGCCGGAAGTTGCTCGATCGGTTGCACCGGAGCAACGGGCAGACGTTGGCGCGAATTGTGCGCGCACCTGGACATGACGCGGCAGGCGGTCACCAAGCATCTGGGGTTGCTGGAAAAGGCGAACCTGGTGGCCACGGTCTGGCGCGGGCGCGAGAAGCTGCATTATCTGAATCCGGTGCCGTTGCACGAGATCTACGAGCGCTGGATCGGCAAATACGAACGCCATCGCCTCCAGGCGTTGAGCGATTTGAAACAAGGTCTCGAACAAAACAAAAACAGGAAAGGATGAAATCATGAAAAAGCCGAAGTTGGTTTACACGACGTTTATTCGTTCCACGCCGAAAAGGACGTGGGACGCCATCAGCAAACCGGAATTCACCCGCCGGTATTGGGGTGGAATGGCGAACGTCTCCGATTGGAAGAAAGGTTCGAAGTGGGAACACCACAACCCGGAGAACGAGGTCTGGATCACGGGCAAGGTGGTGGAAAGCATCCCGGCCAAACGCCTGGTCCTGACCTGGGCCGACCCTGATGATCTCAAAGATAAATCGCGCGTCACTTTTGAAATCGAGCCGATGGCAGACATGGTCTGCCTCACGGTGACACATGACAGCTTCAAAGCGGGTTCGAAGATGGTCGGCAAAGTTTCCTGGGGCTGGCCGCGCGTGCTTTCCAGCTTGAAAACGTTCCTCGAAACCGGGAAAGGCTTGAACATTTTCTGCCGCGGTTAAGATTGAACAACAAGGAGGACATTTTGCAAAAGAGCACATTTATCTACGTCACCTATATCCGCACGACGCCCGAGAAGCTGTGGCAGGCGCTGACCACGCCGGAATTCAACCGCCAATTCTTCTTCGGTACCACGCAGGAGTCGGAGTGGAAGAAAGGCGCAGCCTGGCGGCTCATGATTCCCGACGGGCGGGTCGCCGACAGCGGCGAAATCCTCGAGATCGATCCGCCGCGGCGGCTCGTCCTGAAATGGCGCAACGAGTTCATGCCCGAGTTGCGCGCGGAAGGTTATTCGCGCATGACCTGTGAAATTGAAAAACAAGGCGCATCGGTCAAACTCACCATCGTTCACGAAATGGACAAACCCGGCTCGAAATTCATTGAATCCGTTTCGGAAGGCTGGCCGCCAATCCTGTCGAGCCTCAAGAGCCTGCTCGAAACCGGCGAATCGCTCGAGGAAACCCGGCACTGGCCGGAAGAAATGTAACGTCAAAATCAAAGACAAGGAGAATGATTATGGAAAAAATAGAATTTGTTTAGCCTTCTCCGTTTCCGGTTGAACCAACGGGCGAAGGTAACATTTTATCTGCCTTCACGTCTTAAAAATATGCAACGGTCATTGTATCTGCTGGTTGTGTTGCTGGCATTCGCGAGCCTGTCCGTCCGCAGGGCCGAGGCGGATGGTCTTCAACCAATGTCGTTCACCGTGGATGGCGTGGCCCGCACGGCGCTCGTTTATGTTCCGTCCACGGCCAAAACGAGCCCGACACCGTTGGTGTTCGTGTTCCACGGCCACGGCGGCAGCGCCCAGCTGGCGGCACGCAGTTTCCACATTGAGCAAGAATGGCCGGAAGCCATCTCGGTTTACATGCAGGGACTGGAGACGCCCGGCCAGTTGACCGATATGCAAGGGAATCAGCCCGGCTGGCAGGCGGCCCTTGGCGATCAAGGGGACCGTGACCTTAAATTCTTCGACGCCGTTCTCGCGCGACTCAAGGAGGATTATAACGTGGATGCGAAACGGATTTATTGCACCGGTCACTCCAACGGCGGCGGCTTCACCTATCTGCTGTGGCTGGCGCGGGGCAATGTTTTCGCCGCCGTCGCACCGTCCTCCGCCGCGGCGCGGTATGCCAATAAACTCCCGCCCAAGCCCGCGCTGATTCTCGGCGGGCAAACCGATCTGCTGGTGAAATTTGCGTGGCAGAAACGCACGATGGAAGCCGCGCGCCGGCTCAACGGCTGCGCGGCAACCGGCGAGCCCTGGGACAAACAATGCACGATTTACCCGTCCAACCGCGGCACACCGCTGGTCACGGCCATTTTTCCGGGTGGGCATCAATTCAACCCGGCCGCACCGGCGTTGATTGTGAAGTTCTTCAAGGAACATCCAGGCGCAACGGCGGAGTAAGCCGGCGCAAGTTATTGATGATTCGTGTGAAAAGATAGTTGCCGATTGTTGTTGCCAAGGCGGCCAAACCCGTCACACTTGGACAGTCTGTTAGATAGCTTGTCTCTTTCAAGGCATGGTGAATCTTCAAGTGAACCTGGTTCAGTGATGATTTTAAACCCGGTGTTCGGGAACAGTCTGTGGAAAGTAAAAGTTTGTCGGACAGTGAAACATCACATGAGCAATAAATTGTTTGTCGGGAATCTATCCTTCGACACCACCGAAAATGACCTGCAGGACGCCTTTGCGGCGCACGGCACGGTCATGGAAACCAATATGATGATGGACCGGGCCACCGGCCGTCCCCGTGGTTTTGGTTTCATCACCATGAGCACACCCGAAGAGGCGCAGAAGGCCATCGCGGCCCTGAACGGCTCGCAACTGGGCGGCCGTGCCCTGACGGTCAACGTCGCCAAGCCGCGCGAAGAGCGCTCGGGCGGCGGCGGCGGTCGCCGCGAGTTCCGGGTGAGTGGCAATAGCGGTCGCTACTAAGCCGCCAACGGCAGGGATTTCACGGCGGGGTTCGGGTGAACCCGGACTCCGCCTTTCGTTTCCAATTTTGCCAGTGGGACAGACATGAAAGAAGAACACATTGAAGTGGAAGGCCGCGTTACCACCGTGCTTCCCGGCACGATGTTCCGCGTCGAACTCGACAACAAACATCTCGTGCTCGCCACGATTTGCGGCAAGATGCGCAAACGCTGGGTGCGCCTGACGGTTGGTGATCGCGTCAAAATGGACATGTCGCCCTACGACCTGAACAAGGCGCGCATTACCTGGCGGTTGCGATAATCCTTTCACTGTGGCAATCCGGTGATCCAGGAATCCGCCACCATCGAGGGTGGCAAACAGACTTGGGAACGGCCCGGCGAAGAGGGTGTCCCAAAAAACGAACCAGGCTTTGACTTCGCTCTCCATTAAGCAGATGCTATCGCCGGTTGAGTTGCCACCGTTCGAGCACGCCTCATTTCGAGCCGCCGAAGAGCGATTTCACCTTTTCCAGAAAGGCAATTTGTCGGAGCCATGAGTAAAACCGTTTTATTGACCAGTGTCTGCCGCCCGATGGGGCCACAATACGGCGACGCGCCGTCGGTCGGCTACGAACTCCTGTACCGCCAGGTCACGCGCGCGCAGGGCATCTTCAGCCCGCGCACGGTGAACGTGCATTTTGGGCTGGATTACATCGCGGAAAATCTCGACGCGCCGACGGTGGTGCTGCAATACCCGTCCAAGCGCGAATTCATCAAGGAACTCAAGAAGGGCTACGACTACGTGGGCGTCTCGTTCATCATGGCGCTGATGCACAAGATGAAGGAGATGGTGGCGCTGATCCGGGAACATGCGCCGAACAGCAAGATCGTGCTCGGCGGCTACGGCACGGTGTTGAAGGACGACGTGCTGAAGCCCTACGCGGATTACATCTGCCGCGAAGAAGGCGTCGCTTATTTCCGCCGGCTGCTCGGCGAACCGGAAATTCCGATGCCCTACAAACATCCGCTGATTGTGAGCTGGCTGAAGGTGTTCGGTTGGAAGGTTTCCGGCACAGGAAAAATTTTCGCCGGCCTCGGCTGCCCGAACGGCTGCGATTTCTGCTGCACGTCGCATTTCTTTTCGCGCAAGCACATCAAGCTGCTGCCGACCGGGCGGGATATTTACAACGTGGTGGAGCGATATTTCGACCTCGACCCGAGCCTGGTCTTCCTGATTCTGGACGAGGATTTTCTGCTCAACAAAAAGCGCGCGATGGAATTCCGCGAGTGCGTGCTGCAAGGCGGGAAGAAGCCGTCCATCTTCGCCTTCTCCAGCATCAAGGCCATCAGCCAGTACACGGTCGAGGAAATTCTGGAGATGGGCATCGACGGCTTTTGGATTGGTTACGAGGGCACGCGTTCGAACTACGCCAAGCAGCAGGGCCGGCCGGTGGACGAAATCTTTACCGAGTTCCGCGAACACGGCATCACCGTGCTCGACCTCGATGATTGTCGGTTTCGATTATCAGACGCCGGAAATCGTAGCGCAGGAACTGGACGGGCTGATGAAGCTCAAGCCCTCGCTCGGCCAATATCTGATTTACGGTCCCGTGCCCGGCACGCCTTTCCACGAGAGGGTCATCAAAGAGAACCTGTTGCAGGACATTTACACCACCGAAAAGGATTTGTTCTACCGCCGCGCGGATGGGTTTCGCACGATGATGAAGCATCCGACGCTTTCGCCGAAGCAAATCGAAGACATCCAGCGCTGGTGTTTCGAGCAGGATTTTCAGCGGCTCGGCCCGAGCATCTATCGCGTGCTGGAAACGCGTTTCCTCGGTTATCTGAAACTCAAGGATTCGCCTAATCCCATTTTGCGCCGGAAAGCGGAATATTTCGCCCGTGAATTGCGTTACGCGTATCCGGTGTTTCTGCCGGGAAAATTGTTCGGCCCCAACGCCAAAATCCGGAAATGGATTGGTGATTTGGAGTCGCGCATCCACGCGGAACTGGGCCGGCCGGCCTTCGCGCAACGCTGGAAGTCGGTCATGGCCGTGGGCGCGGCGCTGTGGACGGGGGTGACGTTAAAACTCGACCTGTTCCAGCATCCCCAGTTGCAGCGAACCACGTATCGGGTGCCGGAAAAGAGTTGGAGCGCGTTTCGTTTGTGGGAGGAATTCCAGACGAAAGTGGCAAATCCCAATTTTTCCGTCAAAGTCGAGTTGCAACACGCCCGGCAGCAGGTCTGGATGCGGCTGGAAGGGGCGCTCTCCGCCAGCGGACGCGGAAGGCCTGGGACAACGCATCCGCGATTCGCTGGCGCGCAGCCGGAGCCGGCTGGTGCTGGACCTGAACAAACTGCATTGGGACAAGGTGGAGGACCTGCGTCCCCTGCGGGAGAAACTCGCGGCCTATCGCTCCCGCATCCGGGTGGTGCTGCCCAAGTTGTCAGCGGCGCATCCCGAATTGTTGCTGCTGGCCGGCATGTTTCACAATTACCAAGGCTGACCGACGCGGGCCAACCGCCAGGCACACGTTGGCTCCAATCACCGCGGTGACGGCCCGGTTTCATCCACGACGCGTTCGATGCGCCGGTCGGGGATGAGCCACATCAACGCGACCAGCACATAGATGCAGCCGGAAATCCAAGGCTCGAAAAACGCCATGACGATGGCCAAGGCGTAGAGCGCGGGTGAGGCCTTGCCTTTGAAATCCCGGCCGATGGACTTCGCCAGTTTCGAATCGGGACCTTGTTGGGCAAGGATGATGCTTTGCAAAATGTAATAGGCGATGGCGGCCAGCAACATCACCGCGCCATATAATGCCGTAGGCGCGCTGTTAAAATGATTTTCACCCATCCAGCCGGTGACGAACGGGAAGAGCGACAGCCAGAAGAGCAGGTGCAGGTTCGCCCACATCATCGCCCCGTTCACCTTGTGTGCCGCCTTGAGCAGGTGATGATGATTGTTCCAGTAGATGCCGATGTAAATGAAGCTCAACGCGTAGGTCAGAAAGACCGGCAGCAACGGCTGTAGATCGGATATTTCGTTTGGGTGTGGTCTCAGAGCTGTTGGATACGGCACATGCAATTCCAGCACCATGATGGTGATGATGATGGCCAGCACGCCGTCGCTGAAGGCTTCCAGCCGGTTCTTTTCCATGCGGCAATGTTAATCAGGGAACCAGTCGCGGCGCAATCGCCGCGATGGTTGTATCTCCATATCAAAATCGGGTAGGGCGGGCAGTCCCCTGCCCGCCGCGGATTTAGACGAACGGCGCGCACGGAGTGACGCGCCCTGCCTTGTGGCTCCGGTTTAATTCAGGTCAAACAACAGCACCTGCGCCTTGCCTTTGCCGGTCAGTTCCAGTTTTGGTTCGCCGTTGACGGCCGCGGCATCGCCGCCGCTGAGCGTCTTGCCGTTCAACGTCACCTCGCCTTCGGCGACGTGCACCCAGGCATGACGCTTCGGCTTCAGTTCGTGCGTCACCGACTGACCGTTGGTGAACCGCGCGAGCCACAGGTCCGCATCCTGGTTGATGCGGATGCTGCCGTCGCGCCCGGATTTGCTGGCAACCAGATGCAGCCGTCCGGGTGCCGCGCCGGCGGACAATTTCTCACCGTAAGCCGGCTTGGCCCCGGGTTTGTCCGGCTGGATCCAGATTTGCAGGAAATGAACCGGGTTCTGCTTCGACGGATTGTATTCGCTATGCACCACGCCGGAGCCCGCCGCCATGTATTGGAATTCGCCCGGCTTGATGATGCGCCCGTTGCCCATCGAATCGCGGTGCTCCAGCTCGCCGTCGAGCACGTAGCTGATGATTTCCATGTCGCGATGCGGGTGCTTGCCGAAGCCCGCGCCGGCAGCGACGGTGTCGTCGTTGATCACGCGCAAATCGCGGAACCCCATCCATTGGGGATCGTAGTAATCGGCGAACGAAAACGTGTGATAACTGTTCAGCCAGCCGTGGTCGGCGTGGCCCCGTTCGTTGGCTTTTCTAATCGTCATCATATTGCCCTAAGATGCCCTTGTTTGTACTCTCCGCAATCAGGCACCTTTGGGTGCCCATGACATGCAGCTCAAGACGGTGGAATGCGAAGTGGAACGCCTGCTGGCCGTGATTGGTGGCAAGTGGAAGGTGCTGATTTTACGGGAATTGTTCAACGGCGCCCGCCGCCACGCTCAATTGTGCCGCGCGTTGCCGGGCATCCGCCAGAAAGTGCTCACCGCCCAGTTGCGCGAACTGGAACTGGACGGCGCCGTCCAGCGCAAAGTCCTGGCCGCAAAACGCCCGCACGTCGAGTACTCGCTGACGCTGTTCGGCGAGCGGTTGCGCGGATTGATTCTGCAAATGCACGATCTCGCCCTGCAAAACTGCGCGGTGCTCAAACGCCGGCCACCGGCGGGCCGGTTTGCAAAAACGAACTAAGAAGAAAAAGCTCGCCAGATGTTTGGGAAAGGGGCAGAAGTTGAACCCATGAAAAAGGAGTCCACGCTGGACGTAAAAATCGAAGTCACCAAAAACGGTCCTTACCAGGTCAGCGGCGGCCTGCCGCTCAGCGAACAGCACATCGTCACCAATGCCGAAGGCGAGTCGCTGGATTACCGGGAAGGCAAAAAATATCCGGCCCCGGCACAATATGCGCTTTGCCGGTGCGGTCATTCCGGCGACAAACCGTTCTGTGACGGCTCCCATGCCAGGGTCCGCTTTGACGGGACGGAAACCGCCAGCCGCGAACCTTACCTCGACCAGGTCGAAACCATTGATGGTCCGACCGTGCGGCTCACCGACGCGGAGAATCTCTGCGCGTTTGCGCGTTTCTGCGACCCGAAAGGGCGCATCTGGAACCTCGTGGAACAGACCGACAATCCCGAAGCCCGGAAGATTGTGGAATACGAAGCCGCACATTGTCCGGCCGGCCGACTGGTGGTTTGGGATAAGAAAACCGGCAAACCCATCGAACCGAAATTCAAACCGTCACTGGGATTGATTGAAGACACGGCCAAACAGGTGAGCGGCCCCATCTGGGTACGCGGCGGCATCCCCGTCATTTCCGCCGACGGCAAGGCTTACGAAGTCCGGAACCGGATGACGCTGTGTCGCTGCGGCCAGTCCAACAACAAACCGTTCTGCGACGGCTCCCACGCAGCCTGAAAATACTGGAGGCTAATTGCTAACCGATGAATCAAGCGGGGTTGGACTTCAAAGGTGACAATATCACGAACCAACCGTTGATGGCAGAGGGAGGCTGAATGCTCAACGAAACGCCCGGAAAAAACGGCTGGGGAATTGCGCCGTGTTGGTGGTGAAGGTCAAATTGTCGACGGCCGCGTTGGTGGAGGCAATCGGAATCCACGGGCCCGTCAGGTTGGTGGCCGCGGCAATGCCGTAGGTCTGGCCGGCCACGGCATCCACATCGAAAGAAAACAGGCCACCGGCGGTTCTCGGCCGGCTGATGACGGGCGCGAGGCTGGCCTGCAGGCGCGCCAGGCGATTCCGGCTGCGCCCGTCCACGGTGGATACATAACTGCCTTCAATGATGACCCGGGAATCGGGTTGCACCTGCACGAGCTCGAGGTAGTTGTCGATGGTGGCCAGAAAATTCGTGTCGAGGCTGCCGTCGGCATTGAGCCGGGCAATCCAGTTTCGGGCGGCATTGTTCATGTGACTGAACTGGCCGCCGACGAGGACGCGTCCGGCCGGGTCATAAGCCACGCACCCCACGTAGCCGTCAGCTCCGGCCAGGCCGTTTTGAAAGGTGATATCCAAAGTGCCGTTCGTGTTCAGCCGGGCAATGCGATTGCGGGACACGCCGTCCACGAGCGTGAAACCACCGCCAATGATGATCTTACCATCCGGTTGTTGGGCGAAGGTATCCACGTTTCCGTCCACCGTTGTCACAAAGTTGGTATCGAGTGTGCCGTCGGCGTTCAACCGGGCCAGATGCGGGTTGGGCTGGCCATCGACGGTGCTGAAGGCGCCGCCGATCAGGACTTTGTCGTCGGACTGGACCAGCAGGGCGTTGGGTGAGACGTCAATGGACGCGTTATAACCGGAGTCCAGGCTGCCATTTTGGTTGAGCCGGGCAATGCTGGCGTGCGCAACTCCGTCAACGGTATCGAACCAGCCCGCGATGACGATTTGCAAATTCGTTTGTACGCCGATGTGGCTGACAGTCGTAAACGACTGGCTGCTGGTGGCGGAGGCGACAAAGTTCGAGTCCAGGCTGCCGTCGGCATTCAGGCGGCCGATGCGCACGCACGCGGCGCCGTTGATTCCGGTGAACATCCCGCCCACCAGGATTCGGCCGTCGGGTTGGAGGGCCAGGCTGTGGACGGTGGTATCGCCGGCCGTGATGTTAAAAGTGAAATTGGTGTCAACGCTGCCGTCGTCATTCAACCGGACCACTTCGCCGCCGGGCAGGTCGTTGAAGCCGGTGAACTGTCCGCCGACCAGCCATCGTCCGTCGGACTGTTCGGCCAGGGCCCAGACCCACGAATTGGGGCCGGACTGGCTATTGAGAAAACTCGGGTCTATGTACCCGGCCTGGGCGCGGGCGCCCGAAGGCATGAGCTCCAACGCAGCCACCACGACCGATAGCATCCCGAGTTGACGAACGCGAATTCTCATTTGGACCTCCGTTTAACCGGCAGCAAGATAGTCCGTTCCGCCCGAATTGGCCAGTAACTCTGTTGAACACAAAGGCCATAAAAGGGGCAGTCCCGAATATTCCGTGAAATCCATCAATATGTGGGACTGACCCCTTTACGGATAATAATGAGTGATTGGAATCCGTGATCTCTCAATCAGGGCTAACCAATCGCGATATTCACCAGTTTCTTCGGCACAACGATGATTTTCTTGATGGTCTTGCCGGCAATGAACGATTGTACTTTTTCAGACGCTTTCGCAGCGGCTTCGAGCGCGGCGTTGTCGGCGTTGGCCGGGACTTTGATAACGTCACGCAATTTGCCGTTCACCTGCACGGGAATTTCCATCTCCGATTCGATAAACAACGCGGGATTGAATTTGGGCCAGTTCGCGTATGGCAAGGAGTTTACAGTCCCGAGTCCTGAGTCCTGAGTCGTTTTGGCGGCGGCGGTGCCGACTGTGGACTGCGGACTGTGGACTGGAGACAGCTTTTCCCACAATTCTTCAGCCAAATGTGGGGCGAAGGGCTGAAGCAAGATCAGGAAATCGCGCAACACCGAAACCGGCTTCGTTTCCCACGTCATGGCTTCGTTCACGAAAACCATCAGCGCGGAAATCGCGGTGTTGAAACGCAGGCCGTCGAGGTCTTCGGTAACTTTCCTGATGCAGGCGTGGAGCGTTTTTAATTGTGCCGGCGTCGCCGCCACATCTTTGATGGTGGAATCCAATTTGATCAAATTCAGCAATTCTCCGCGTCTCTGCGTCTCTGCGGTTGTTTCGGCTTGTTCAAACTCCGTTTCGCTCTTTTCATCCACAAACAATCGCCAGACGCGGCCCAGGAAACGATAAACGCCTTCGACGCCTTTGGTGCTCCACGGTTTCACCATTTCGAGCGGGCCCATGAACATTTCAAACAGGCGCAAAGCGTCCGTGCCGACTTCCTGCACGGGCACGTCCACCGGGAATCACGTTGCCGCGTGATTTGGACATCTTTTGGTTGTCCTCGCCGAGCACCATGCCCTGATTGACGAGTTTGAAGAACGGTTCGGGAGTCGAGACATAGCCAAGGTCATAAAGTACTTTGTGCCAGAACCGGGCGTAAAGCAGGTGCAACACGGCGTGTTCGGTGCCGCCGACATATAAATCACGCCTGAGGCAGGGCCGGCTGTCTCAGTCTGCGGCGTTGAGCGTTGAGAGTTGAGTGCGCCCTACCAGTACCCATCCAGTATTGCTCCGCTTCCTTGCTCACGAAAGCGTTGGGATTTTTCGCGTCGAGATAGCGGAGATAATACCAGCAAGAGCCGGCCCATTGCGGCATGGTGTTGGTTTCGCGCACTGAGCCGTCGGGCAGGTTCACCCAATCCTTCGCGCGGGCGAGCGGCGGTTCGCCGGTGGCGGTCGGTTTGTAATCAGTCAATTCCGGCGGCAAAACCGGCAGCGCGCGATTCTGGCAACGCTTCATGATAAAGATTCCCGGCAGTGTCCTTTTTCCAAACAATCGGGAACGGCTCACCCCAGTAACGCTGCCGGCTGAACAGCCAGTCGCGCAGTTTGTAATTGATGGTTTTTTTGCCGAGACCTTTGGCTTCCAGCCAGGCCGTGATTTTCTTTTTGGCTTCGGCGGTGGGCAGGCCGGTAATGGAAATTTCCGGGCCGGTTGAATTGACCGAAGTGCCATCATCCACAAAACCGCGCCAATCCGTTTTCGGGTCGGGCGGCTGGATGACTTGGACGATCGGCAGATTGAATTTGGTGGCGAACTCGAAGTCGCGTGTGTCATGCGCCGGCACGGCCATGATGGCGCCGGTGCCATAGCTGGCGAGCACATAGTCGGCAATCCAGATGGGAATCTTTTGGCCGTTGACGGGATTGATGGCGTAAGCACCGGTGGACACACCGGTCTTTTCCTTGGCGAGTTCGGTGCGTTCTAAATCGGACTTTTTCGCGACTTCTGTTTTATAGTTCAAAACTGCATTACGTTGAGCCGGCGTTGTGATCTCATCCACAAATCTATGTTCGGGAGCAAGCACCATGATAAGTTGCACCGAAAAGAGTATCCGGGCGGGTTGTGAAAACGACAATTGGCTGGTTGAAATTATCAGTTTTGAAATGGACTAAAGCGCCTTCGCTGCGGCCAATCCAGTTCCTCTGCATTTCCTTGAGCGAATCGCTCCAGTCAATTGTGTCGAGGTCAGCCAGCAGTTTCTCGGCATAGGCGGTAATGCGAAGCATCCATTGGCGCATTGGTTTGCGGACGACCGGGAAATCCGCCGACTTCACTTTTGCCATCCACAACTTCTTCGTTCGCCAAAACGGTTCCAAGTTGTTCGCACCACCAGACGGGGGCTTCAGTGACATAAGCGAGGCGCTTGGAATCGCGATATTCACGCCGTTTATTCCAAAGCTTCAAGGCTTCGGCATCCAACTTCTTCGGGTCGTCCAGAAGTTCGTTAGCTTGGGGAGATTTTGCAAAAGTCGATAATTCCAATTCCTTTGGATACACCAACCTGCTGATCGGCTCGGCTTTGTTCGTTTCCGGATTGAACCACGAGTTGTAGAGCTTGAGGAAAATCCACTGGGTCCATTTGAAATAATCCGGGTCGGTGGTGGCGAGTTCGCGCGACCAGTCGTAGCTGAAGCCGAGCGATTGAATCTGCCGCTTGAACGTGGCGATGTTTTGTTCGGTCGTCTGGCGCGGATGCTGACCGGTCTTGACGGCATATTGCTCGGCGGGCAGGCCAAAGGCGTCCCAGCCCATCGGGTGCAGCACGTTGAAACCCTGTGCGCGTTTGTAGCGGGCCAGGATGTCCGTGGCGGTGTAGCCTTCCGGATGGCCGACGTGCAAACCGGCGCCGCTCGGATAAGGAAACATGTCGAGGATGTAAAATTTTGGCGGCAATTGAGTGGCAGCCGGTTTACCGGAAAGTTTGTGCCGTTGTGCAAATGGATGGTTTTCCGGGATTTCCTCGCCGGGGTTAAAAGCGCGAAAAATCTGTTGTATCTCCCAGAATTGCTGCCATTTGGGTTCGATCAGATGAAATGGATATTGCCTGCGGCTGCTCGCCATAGAGCGGGGATTTTGCGGAAAGCGGGGCAACGGGGCAATCGCGGAATTGGCAGAATGCTCTTTGACAGGGTGACAAAAAGAGCGTAAAAAAGGCGTTAATAAACGATCCAGCGTTTCTACTCCATGAATGCCCGTCCCGTTTTGCGGGAGCCGCCGCTTCTGATAGTTGGCTTCACGCTGATTGAGTTGCTGGTGGTGATCGCCGTCATCGCCATCCTGGCGGCGATTTTACTGCCTACCCTGTCGGCGGCGCGCGAGCGGGCGCGAGGCCTGATTTGTCTCAGCAACACGCGTGAACTCAATTTGCGTGGGAACTTTACGCGGACGACCACAACGGACAGTTGGCGGACAACCTGGTCATGACGGAGACAGGGAGCCGAACCAACAGCAACTGGGTCAACAATGTCATGACCTGGGATACGAGTTCCGACAACACGAACCTGGCCACCATCACCAGCGCGAGCCTTGGCCCATACGCAGAGGGCCAAACGAGCATTTACCGATGTCCTTCCGACCATGCGCTAAGCAGCATCAACGCGCTGCCGGCTGGACGGCGCGCATCCGCAGTTATTCCATGAACGCAATGGTGGGCGACGTCGGGCAATTCACCGCCGGTGGCACCAACATCAACAACCCCGATTACGTGCAATTTTTCAAAATCACCCAAATTCCCCATCCATCGGAAATTTTTGTCTTTCTCGACGAGCATCCCGACAGCATCGATGATGGATATTTTATCAATCGCGCCTACTCCTGGCAGTGGCGTGATCTGCCCGCGTCGTATCACAACGGTGCCGCGGCGTTTTCCTTTGCCGATGGTCACAGCACGTTGCACTCCTGGGCGGTGCCAAGCACCATCCGGCCGCCGTGGCCGGACGCGGCCAGCCTGCCCATTTTATTGCCCTACCAGGAATGGTCGGATTTCCAGTGGGTAATCTCCCACATGAGTGTTGAAAGTGACTAACGGCGCTTGCCGTTTGCCCGTCTACAAAAGCTGCCGAATGGTTTGTTCATCACCGGCCGTTCCCAGCAGATAAAGTTTGTCGCCCTGCGCCCAAACGGCAGTAACAAGTTCATTGACTTTGGCCAGTTGCGGCGGCCCGGCGGACGGGGCCTTTTTGACCGAGGCGCGGTCAACGATGAACAGCCAAAGGTCACCCGGTTGGCCCGGAGGAAGCGGTTTGCCGGTGCGGAAACAAATCATGGCAACCTTCACGCCCTGCCAGCTTTGGATGGCGCAGCCGGTCATGGCGACTTTTTCGAGCGGTGCCGGCAAAACATAATCCGCCGGCGCATGATTTTGTTCGAGGTAGGCGCGAATTTGGGCCGGGTTATTCGTCGCCAAATCCATGGCGTAACCGCGTAACGCAACTCCCACCATCCGGTTCTGGTAAATGGCCAGGGTATTATCGGTATTATTGGGTTTCGGCAGTTGCCACCAGATGGCGGCCAGGGCAAACAAGATCACGATGATGGCTGCCACAGCCGTAAGTGTGGGATTCCGCCACCAGACAATAATTTTTTCCCGCGCCGCCTGCTCGGAAATGATTTGTTCCTTGAGTCCAGCCGGCACGGGGATTTGACGGAACTTTGCGCGCAAAGCCTCCTGCCCGACGCAATGCTCGTTGAACCAGCGCCCCAGTTCCGCGTCTTGTTTCACCAACGCCAGCGCCTCGGCCATTTGCGGATCCGCAGCGTCCGCCGTGTTCGGGCGGTAAAGCAGCAGAATGTTTTTGGCGTCGTCGCGATTCATAAATCCGGTTGCCACGATGCCGATTGAGTTGCGGTGCCTCCCGTCAGCAATTCGTGCAATCGGTCAAGGCCGCGCGCCAGGCGCGATTTGACCGTGCCGATCGGCACTGCAAGAATTTCAGCAATTTCAAGGTAGGAATGATCCTGCAGGTAAAACAGGGCGACCGGCGCCCGGTAAATTTCGTCCAAGCTTGCCAGGGCGGA
This sequence comes from uncultured bacterium, assembly GCA_963708305.1. Taxonomy (GTDB): domain Bacteria; phylum Verrucomicrobiota; class Verrucomicrobiia; order Limisphaerales; family UBA11358; genus UBA11358. The sequence goes on from CAVPSH010000001.1 coordinate 1,218,542, forward strand.
AAGCAATTGCGCAGTATCCAATTGATTGAATGAAGCCGGTGACACGACCGGAAGCTCGGCGGCCGCCTGTTCCAGTTCAACATGGGGAAAGCGAACTTGTTTCCGCCGCGCTCCGAGAAATTCGCGGTGGAGGGTGGTAAACAACCAGGTTTTCACTTTCGATTCATCACGCAATTGGTGGCCTTTGGCCGCCCAGATGTAAAACGTCTGTTGCGTCAGGTCACAGGCATCCGCCTCGTCACGCGTCAGACTGAAGGCAAATTGATACAGCGACTGGTAATAACAGGTCACCAGACTTTCAAAGTCCACGCCTTTAGCCATATCGCGACACCAAAATTAAGAGCCGTTAATGTACCAATTGTTCCCACAAACCGGTTTGTTTATAAAGTTTTTCCCGCTTTTGCTGATTTGATTCTGTAACAGACGCGCGCAGGGGCGCCTGCCACAGGAATTTAGCCTACGGGAACAAATTGTCCAATCGTTCCTCTAATCAAAGAAAGGCGAATGGTGTCCCTTGGTGCAAACGCAAACTTGAAAAAACCGAATCCAAAATCAGGACGCAAGGAAATTGACCGCGGCTCGTTTATCGAACAAAGGCCTCTCGAAGCAGCGTGCGATGTCGTACCCGTCATTCGTAGCGACCGGGAGAAGTTCGTTTGTTTCACTGGGCCCTTGGCAAACCGGTCGGGAACGAGCCGGATGCCGGTGATTCAGTGGGTTGCCCGATGTTGGATTCAGCCGATAGGCAAACCGTAAGACAAAATAAAAAAGGAGAAAATGAATGTGATGAAATGTTTTTCGCGATGGGCAGGTGTGGATGATTGGTGCGATGACTTTCACCGGCGCGCTTCCGGGTTTTGCGGCCACAGTTACCGTATTTGTCGGCAACACCAATCTCACCGGTACGGCTGCTGACGTTTTTGTGCCCCCGGTCACCAATATCAATGTCGGTGACCAGGTAATCTGGGATCTGGGAAGGAAATGTCCACTCCACAACCAGCGGCACGAACGGGACCGCGGGTGATGATAACGGGGTCCCAGCGGATTATGGGATTCGGGTGTGGTACAGTCATCCGCATTCCTTCACCAACACCTTCACTTCTGCCGGCAATTTTCTGTTATTATTGCTCGATTCATTTGCATTCAATATGACCGGGGTGGTCAATGTGGCTGCGGTCAGTTTGCCGCCAGCTGTTTCCATCACCAATCCGGCTAATGGTGCCACCTTCGGCGCACCGGCTTCTTTCACGCTGGCGGCAACAGCTTCCAGTTCGAGTGGACATCACCAACGTTCAATTTTTCCAGGGAGCAGCATCACTGGGTAATATTACGACGGCTCCCTATTCGGTCCCGGTGAACAGTCTGGCCGCCGCGGATTACGCCTTTTCCGCCGTGGCTTCTGATAACGGCGGGCTGACGGCCACCAATTCGATCACCGTTCACGTCGTCACGCCGGTCGCAATCGTTTTGAGCGCGCCACAGTTCTTTCCACCCTCGGATTTCCGATTCAATTACACCGCGAATCCCGGATTGAGTTATATCATTCAAAGGGCATCGAGCCTAAGTACAGGCAGCTGGACTACCCTCCGTACCAATGTGGCGGGAAGCAGTCCGGAATTGTTCGATGACCAGACCGCGTCGGGTAATCCGGCATTTTATCGTGTCGGCCGGCTGCCGAATCCGTGATTAGTCTTGCGCTGCTGGCGCAAATCCGCTATTTCGCGCACCATAAACCCGGATACATGAATGGTGCGTTGAAAAATATGTGGTCCTGCGGATTATTCGTCGGCGTTTTTGGTTTGAGCCTGTTGGTTCCGCCAGCCGCAAAATCGACGGAGTCGTCGGCTGCGGCTGAAACCGATGCCCAGGTGTTTGCTGCCAGGGGGGTCGTGCGCGAACTCAATCGCGACGATCAAACAGTCACCATCCGTCACGAGGCGGTTTCCAATTACATGGGCGCCATGATCATGCCGTTCAAGGTGCAGGGACGCTTCGGGGAATGGCCGGCTTGCATCCCGGTGACCAAGTCACTTTCCGGCTCCACGTGACTCAGACCGACAGTTGGGTTGACCAAATCACCCGTATCGGCACGGTTGGCTTAAAGGAAAGCCCAAACCAGCTGCGACGGCACCGCCTCCGTGCACCCCGGGATCCGCTCTGGTTTTACAATTTCACGAACGAATTGGGGCGGCCGGTAAGCTTGAACAGTTTTCACGGGCAGGCGCTGGCCATCACCTTCATTTACACCCGTTGTCCGCTGCCGAATTATTGTCCGCGTTTGTCCAAAAATTTCCAGGAAGCGTCGCAAAAACTTGAAGTCCCTGCCCGGCGCGCCGACCAACTGGCATTTCCTCTCGATTTCGTTCGATTCCGAATATCGACACGCCGGAAGTGCTGAAGGCCTACGGGGACAGTTATCAATACGATCCGAAGCACTGGAGCTTTCTGACCGGGCCGCCGGACAAGATCGCCGAACTGGCCCGGACAGTCCGGCGTCCACTACGAATCCGACAATGGACTGATCAACCATAACTTCCGCACGCTCATCGTGGATGGGAACGGTCATTTGCAAACGGTTTTCCCGATCAGCGGAGACTTTTCCGACTCCATCGTCGCTGAAATCATCAAGGCTGCGGCGGTGACCAACCAACCCGCTGAACGCTGAAACTCATGTGTCATGGCGACGAAACACGGGCTGAAGCTGGAAGCAGGCGGCAATCATCACCGTGGTCCTGGGAGCAGCGGGTTGGCCGTCACTTTTCTTCTGGATTCCTGTTCCACCACGCCCGACGGCAGGTGGTGGTGCCGCTGGAAATTCCCGGGCGCCCATTACGTCGGCAACAGGGCCTGCATGGATTGCCACGCGGAGATCGTCCGGGAATTTCCCGCCAGTCCGCACGCGCGGGTTCATTTTGAAGGCGCGGCGATGGTCGGCGAAACCGGCTGCGAATCCTGCCACGGTCCCGGCAGCAAACACATCGAAACCGGCGGCAAGCAAACAGTTCATCATCAACCCGGGCACCGACCCGACGTCCTGTTTCCAATGCCACGTGGATGTTCAGGCCGAATTCAACCTGCCGCAGCATCATCCGGTCATCGAAGGCCACATGAATTGCGTGCAATGCCACGACCCGCACGGCGGGGACATCCTGAAACCGAAAGGCGGGACTGGCCATGGCCCGGCAGAACGAAAGCTGCGCGCAATGCCATCGCGATCAGACGCGCCCGTTTGTTTTCGAGCACGAAGCCCTCCGCGAAGGCTGCGCGGTCTGCCACAATCCGCACGGCTCGATCAACCAGAAGATGCTGATCGAGAGCGACCCGAATCTTTGCCTGCGTTGTCACGCGCAGGTGCAGACCGCCGGGCGCCGAGACTTCTTCATCGGCAACGTGGACCATACGCCATTTCTGCAAGATGGGGACTTGCTGGACGGCCGGGTGTCACACGGCCATCCACGGTTCAAACGTGGACCCGCTGTTGAGATATTGAATGAACATTCAACATTCAACGTCGAACATCCAACCTCGAACGCTTCCCGATTCGGGAATTCATTGGATGTTGAATGTTGGGTGTTGGGCGTTCGAGGTTTTCCATCAATTTCCAATTTTGCCTCTTGTCTTTTGTCTTTTTACTTTTTCAATTTCCGCCGCCGAAACCAACTCCGGCGCTTTGCCTCCCCCCGCCGGGGTAAAAATTGTTTTCGACCGCGACATCCGGCCCATTCTCGAAACTTCCTGCCTGCGTTGTCACAGCGGCGAAAAGCCGAAAAGTCACTTTCCGGCTCGATGATCGCGCGGCGGCACTGGCCGGCGGGGATAACAACACCAATGACATTGTCTCCGGGTGACAGTGCCAACAGCTGGTTGATTCACTATGTGGCGCGGCAGGTGAAGGACATGGAGATGCCGCCGGTCGGCAAAGGCAACCCGCTGACTCCGGAACAAATCAGCCTGTTGCGGGCGTGGATTGACCAGGGCGCGAACTGGAACACAACCAATCAAACCGCGTCAACTTGGCCTTTACTTTCGCGCCCACGCTCGGCTGGATTGGGGTCCAGGGTGACAAGGCGAAATTTCGCGAACTCTCAGGGCGTGAACGACGGTTTTTCCGGCGGGGTAGACGAGTTTTCGTTCACCCAACAAACCAGTCCCACGGAAAAATTCTTGCTCAGCGGGCATGTGATTGTTCCCGACCAGGACTATCAAGTTGAACCTGGCGGTGGATGAGGCGGACCATGGATTTCATCCACGCCGGTTTTGACGAATGGCGCAAATATTACGATGACAGCGGCGGATACGATCCGGTCGCTGATTCCGCCTGAGTTGAGTTTGAACCAGAATTTGTATGTGGACAACGGGCGTTTCTGGGTTGATTTCGGCCTGACCCTGCCGCGCTGGCCGCAAATCGTGCTGGGCTACGAATACGATTTCAAAAAGGGCACCAAATCCATGCTGGACTGGGGGAATGTCGGCGGTACGCGGCGTCAACATTGCTCCCGCGACCAAGGCCATTGACGAACAAACGCACATCATCAAGCTCGATGCTCACACACGATTTCAACGACTGGCATCTGGAGGACAACGCACGGGTCGAATTTTACAGCGAGAACAACCGCGGGTACGAAAATAATGTTTTCCAGCAGACCGGCCCGAACAGTGGCACCACCTACACTCCGGACAATTATCACCATGTTCAGGGCATGAACACAGTTGATGCTGGAGAAACAGCTCCTCGATTGGTGGTTCTTGTCCGGCGGTTACTATTATTCGAAGCTGGAAGGCAGCGATTTCTTCAGCCAGACCAACAGCCCGAACTTTAACCCGGTTGTCACCGAGCCCGTCTGCGTGGACCAGCGGTGAGATCACTCTGCGCCGCGAATCAGAAATTTTCAGCGTGGCCAGTCTTTTCGTGCCGTTGGAATATTTGAGCTTCTCGCTCGGCTCGCAAAATGAATGGACCCACCAGGAGGGTTTCGGCGACAGCATTCCCAATTTTGAATCGGCGGCAACAATGCCGCCGGGTTGGCCGATTACGATGAATTCAAAGCGTCGCAGAATGCGAATCTGCGTTTCACCAAAATTCCCTTCACGGTGCTCTTTGCCGGCGCGCAGATTTGAAGAGGGCACCATCGGCGAATTCCAGCAGGAAAGCGGCGGGAGTCTGACGAACCAAACCGACGTGACCAATGGCCGATACAAATTGCGGGCGGGATTCAACACCTCGCCCTGGCGCTGGGTGAGTTGGGAGGCGGAATATAAAAGGCAATACAGTGAATCGGATTACAACCACATGATGGATGTGTTTTACGATCCGTTCTATGGCGACCCGTTGTATGTCGCTCCCGTATCAATGGTTATCCGGCGTTCATCCTCAACCGGAAAATCCAAAGTGATGGAGTTGACACCAGGCTGACGTTCCACCCGCTGAACTGGTTGCGCACAACCTTGAGTTACCAGTTGACGACCACGGAATACTGGTCAAAAACAGACCCGGTCCATCCATTTCGGAATACCTCCTGGTGGCCCGATTGGACGACGGGCGGTCCCGGGCGCAGATCTATGGCCTCAGCGCCACCCTGACGCCCTTCCGGCGATTTTACTTTTCCGGGGCGTTTACCTACAGCCATTCATTTACGGATACCGCCACCTATGGCATCCCATCCGTCGTGCCTTATCGCGGGGATATTTACACCTTTATGGCTACTGCCGCTTACGCGCTGAATCCGAAAACCGGGTTGCAGGCCTCCTACAGTTTTTCCGACGCCGGTTACGGACAAAATAATGCGCTGAACGGCGTGCCGCTGGGCCTTGATTATACGCGTCAGGTTTTGTTTGTGGGTTTGACGCGGCAGCTCACCAAAAACATTTCCGGTGCGCTGCACTACGAGTTTTCGCAATACTCCGAGCCCAGCAGCGGCAATCTGAATGACTTCACCTCGCAAGGCGTTTTTGCGACGTTGATTTACAAATGGCCCTGACCAGACGTCGCCTGCCAGGTCAGCCGCAAGCCTTCGAGCGTCAGGTTGGGTTCGACAGCGGAAATCTCCGGTAATTTTGCGGCAATCAATCGCGCATAACCGCCCGTCGCGATGACCGGCAAACGTTTTGCCCGCAATTCGCGCTTCAATTCAGCGATCAGTTCGCGCACCAACCCGCGATAGCCATGCACCGCGCCAATCAGCATGGCTTGTTCTGTGTCCTTGCCGACGACGGCGGTGACGTCGCGAATCCGGATTTTCGGCAGCAACGCCGTTTTCTCGTGCAGATAATCCGTCATCGCCGCCAGGCCCGGCGCAATAATGCCGCCGACGTAGTTGCCCTGCGCGATTCACCACGTCAAACGTCACCGCCGTCCCAAAATCCACCACCACCACCGGCGCGCCGAAATGATGTTTCGCGGCAATGGCATTGGCCAGCCGGTCGGGGCCGATCGTGTGCGGTCTGGGGTAATCAATGCCCAGGCCGCGCACGTTTTGGACGTGAGCTCCAGCGCACTCAATTTCCAAACCCGGCGGATGGTCTGGCGGACGACCGGCGTTACCCGCGGCACGACGCTGCACAGAACGGCGCCCTGCGATTCCTCGTGCGCCGACAAATCGGGCGACGCGCGCTGCGGCCTTTCCCCGCAACCACTCATGCGTCGGGACGTTCATTTGCCTGAGTCACACGACGGTGGTTCGCCAGGCCGACGTGCGTGTGCGTATTGCCGATGTCGAAGAGCAGAATCATATGATTCGGTTAAATCAGTGAATGGAGTGATTGGTCAAATGGGCTGAATCTGCGGCGCGCACTTTTTGCCACAGATTCTCAAACTGATTTAACGAATTACTCATTTAACCAATGTCACTTTTCCAGTGTCACGTCGCCTCCGTTGATGCGCTCCAGATGGCCGTGTTCCGTGCGCAGTAACAATTCCCCGTTCTCACCCAGCGATTCCGCCCGGCCTGCGATGCGGCGGTCGCCGATTTGAATGGTCACGTCCCGCCCGATGGTTTTGCAGTGGGCCTCCCATTCATCGGCTATCTTCGCGAACTGCCCGGCACACACACGAAGATAATCGTGGTCCAGTTCTTGTAGAATCGCGGTTGCCAGTTCGGCACGGGAAACGGCCCGGCCGGTCTCGATTTTCAAGCGAAGTCGCCTGCTTGCGCAATTCCGCCGGAAATTCACCCGCATTCAGGTTCACATCCACGCCAATGCCCAGGATGATGTGTTTGACGCGGTCCAGTTCCGCGCTCAATTCGGTCAGGACCCCCGCGACTTTTTTGCCGCCGACCAGGATGTCGTTCGGCCATTTGATTTCGGGGTCCAGGCCGGTTTCAGCACGAATGGCCCGGCGCAGGGCCGTGGCGGAGACCACCGTCAATTGCGTCGCCTCCTGCGGCCGCAAATCCGGGCGCAATAGAACCGAGAACCAAAGACCCTTGTAGGCGGGTGAAATCCATTTGCGCCCCAGCCGGCCGCGTCCCCGGGTCTGTGATTCGGCAAACACCACGACGCCTTCCTTTACCCCGTCCCGCGCGAGCTTCTCAATCACATCATTGGTCGAGGTCGTCTGCTCAAACACGCGGATGTCCCGGGCGATGATTTTAGTCTTATGAAGACGCGCCAGCAAATCATCGGCGTGCAGCACGTCCGGCACGCTGACCAGCCGGTAGCCGAAATGAGGGCCGGCTTCAATGTCGTAACCGAGCTGGCGCAGTTCCTCGATGCGCGCCCAGATGGCGGTGCGGCTGATGCCCAATTGCCCGGCCAGATCCGCTCCAGATACCCCGTCGGGATTGGCGCGCAACGCCGAAAGGATTTTTGCGTCCGTGGTCATTAGTTTTTAATCTTCAAAATCCAGGCCAATATCCACCGCGCGTGCGGAATGCGTCAGGGCGCCGACGGAGATGAAATCCACCCCCGCGTCCGCGATGGCGTGCACGTTCGCCGGGTTCACCCCGCCACTGGCCTCGGTTTGGGCGCGGCCCTTGATCTTTTGCACGGCGAGCCGCAGTTGAATCAGGTTCATGTTGTCGAGCAGAACCATGTCCGCGCCGGCATCGGCGGCTTGCTCGGCCTGTTCCAGGGTGTCGGCTTCCACTTCAATCTTCAACTTCGGAAATTTTTCGTGCGCGCGCGCCACGGCGGCGGCGATGGCGTTGGGCTTCTCATTCTGCAGCGCGACGAGATGATTGTCCTTGATGAGAATCATGTCGGACAGGCCGAGGCGGTGGTTCTTGCCGCCGCCACACCCGACCGCATATTTCTCAAACCGCCGCCAGCCCGGCGTGGTTTTGCGTGTATCCAGAATTTGCGCCTGGGTTCCCTTGATGGCCTCGACGAACTGTGCCGTAAACGTGGCGATGCCAGAAAGCCGTTGAACGAAATTCAACGCGACGCGTTCAGCGGTTAAAATCGCGCGTGCCGGCCCGGCGACGCGCAATAAAATGTCATCGGCTTTCACTAATTGACCGTCCTGGACAAGCCGTTCGATCCTGACTGCCGGGGAAAGTTCGGTGAACGCGGCTTCGGCGAAGGCGAGTCCGGCGGCCACGAGCGGTTCGCGGGCGCGCATGACCGCCCGGGCCAGGGTGGTTTCCGGCACGGTCGCGAGCGTGGTTGCGTCGCCGCTGCCGATGTCCTCGGCCAGGGCGTTTTGCACGGCTTGACGGATTTCCGAAACGGACAATTCCACGCCGTCAGGATGAAGGTGAAAGGAAAAATGGAAAAGTAAAAAGGAAACGTTTTGAGAGCGACGATCGCCGTCCGGGATTAACTGCCGGGATTCAACGAGAAAAATTCCTCGGCCAATTGGTCCACATTTTCCGCCGCTTCGGTGTTGGGCTGGGTTGCCAGGGCCAGCAACGCGCCGTCCGGCCGCGGGATCAGAAAGATTTGGCCCTGCTCGAATGTCCAGGTCAGCCGGCGTGGAGCCAGTCCGTGGCCGGCCAGCAATGTCATCGTTTCGGCCAATTGATGCAGGATTGCATCCAAATGCTCCCGCGGACACATTTCATCGAAGCTGTAACTCTGGCAGGTGGCATCGGGCAGGCGCAGGCCGCAACCCAGTAAGCCAGGCACGGTCGCGCTGGCGCGAAGCCGTTCCTGGGAGGTGTTGCTCATTGGACTGGGTTGCAGGTTTTTCTCCTCCGGGACGAAACGCGAACAAAGACCATGCGATCTGCTCTCGCCTGCGCCACCGCCCGGCTGCCAGCAAGTTGAATTTCCAGCCGGTCAAAATTTCCCAGCGGCATCAATTGGCTGAAGAGCGCCGCCCGTTGCGCCACGTTCTGCAGCAGGGCCACCCGGGCGCGGCGATCCGGGCATTGCCAGATGTAAAGGGGCTCACCCTGTGCCGGAACAAATCAACGTTTCCTCAACCCGCACGCCAGAATCGGGCACCGCAATGGAGGGTTCAACGATCGCCGCCGGCTCCGATGGGGAAATCGCCCCGGCGGCCGCGGATTCCGCGACGGTTTCGTCGCGCACCCGCGCGGATTCCATCAGCAAAAATTCCCATTGTCCTTCGATGGTGCGTTTTGGCGGTGATTCAAACGGTTGCAATTGAAATTCGCCGCTGGGGAGGGCCAATAATTTGTAGAAGGCGGCTTCGCCCTCCGTGTTACCGGCTTGCGGCATGAATGATCCGGCCGTCTTCGATGTAAACTTTGCCCCGCAATTGGAGGTTGTGGATTTCCAGAATGGACGAGTTGCGGCCCAGGCATTCCATTTGGATGACATCCTGCAAACCAACCCGGCGTAACACGCCCTGGAACCCTTCCTTGGGGGTCCAGGTGATCAATTCCTCCAGCATGATGAAGATGGATCTCAACCCTTCCGGCGAGCGCGGTTTTTCGATGAACAGTTCGGCGCCTTCGGCGAGGCAGGCGGAGCGTTTTTCCTCGGTGGCATTGGCGGTGATCACCGCTTTTTTCAAATCCGGATGGCTGCGGTTGAGGATGTGAAGGAACTGGATTCCGTCCAGCATCGGCATGTTGACGTCCGACACTACGAGATCCATTTTGCGGGCTTTCAGGAGCTCCAGCGCCTGATCGGCGGAGGCCACGCAATGGATTTGCCAGATTTTTTCTCCGAGCGTGGCAAAGAAATCCTGAATCATCGCCAGAAAATCCGCGTCGTCGTCCACGAACAGGATTTGATATTGTTTATGTCGGCGCGTTCACTTTTCATCAGGAAATTTGCATAACGAATGCTGCAATTCCCGTACCGGAAGCCGCCCCCACGGGCACAAAATGCGGCCGTTCAAAGGTTTTCAATTCAATGCCGCCAGGGCGCTTTGGGCCGCCTGTTTGACATAGATCATCACTATCCCGGGCGGCGGCGGTCAGGAGGCTTTCGCACCTTTTTCCCGCAATTGCTCGAATGCCATCGCGGCCGCCAGCCGCAGGTCCCGGTCGCGGTCACGAAGCAGCTCGCCAGAATGGCAAAAGCGGCAGACATCGAGTTTTCCGGGGGTTGCGCGGCGGAAATGCCGCCGGTTGGCCGGGTCCGGGCTTTTCGGGGGCAATGCTGTTGAGTTGGTGCAGCAATTTGGTGGCGCTGTGGCGGACCCAATAATCCCGATGATTCTGTGCCGTTTTGATTTCCGGCAATGCCTGGCGGGCAGCCTCCGTTTTCAGCCAATGGCGGTCGATCAGCTGGAGTGAGTTCGTTGCGGCGTTCCGCACGGCACTTTCAGGATCCAACAAAGCGAAAGCACCAAGGGATGAATCCCGCGCGCGTCACCAATTCGGCCCAAAGCCACCGTTGCCCCCTCACGCACGTCGCGGTCCTTGTCGCGCAACGCCTGGCAAAGTCCCTCCACCGCCGTCGCCTCACCCAGATTGCCCAATGCCCTGACCGCCGCCTGGCGCACTTCCCACGACGAGTCTTTCAACAGGCGAACCAGTGCTTTCACGGCGCGGGTCCCATCGCATTTGGCGGCCGTTTCCGCGGCGGCGGAACGGACGCCGGGGTTGGGGTCTGCGAGCAGATGTTCCACGTCATCATAAGCGAAGGGATCGGCAAAACGTTCCAACGCCTCCAAGGCCGCGATCCGTACGGCCGGCGCGGTTTTCCTGAGCGCTTCCAGCAACGGCTGGATGACGTTCCGGTCATCCATTTCACCCATGCGTCTTGACGGCCTCCAATTGTTTGTCCGGCGGGCCACTCCGGAGCAACCCGACCAAAGGTTCGATTGCTCCAACACCCAGCGCGGCGACCTGGCGCAGCGTCCCCGTGGCCATGAGATGAAATGCGCGTTCGGTGTCGTTGTCCGGTTGCCAGCCCAACTGCCTTAAACTCATGGACGCGCGCGACCGCACGGCGGGCTCGGCATCCCGAAGCAGGTTGACCAACCAGCCGACGGCCCGCGAATCTCCCAATTGGCCCAGGGCCTCCGCCGCCGCTGCGCGCGCCAGCGGAGCACGATCGCGCAACATTTGCACCAGAGGTTCAACCGCCCGCCGGTCCTGGAATCTACCCAGCCCCCGCGCGGCGGCGCTGCGGACTTCGGTTTCCTGGTCCTTCAGGGCAAAAAGCAGCGGCTCAACCGAATCGGAATGCTCGGATTGCGCCAGCTTTTCGACCGTTGCCAGCCGGGTCTTTGGGTTATTCACGCGAAGTTGCTGATATGTCCACCACAACATAATTTGAACGGAAATACAGCGATTTCTGCGCCAACTGACTTGAAATCAGTTTTCAGAAATACACCATAAGTGGCTTATTTATAGCAATTTAAATCAAGTATAAAAAGGAATGCCGTTTGAATCTTACAACGACACGCTCGTCGGGGCGGATCGGGGTTGGGTTGCTTGATGTCCCAACCGAAGCGGAAGCGGTGGTCTGGCGCCCGCCGGGCGTTTCAGAGTTACTCGACTCCTTCGCCCGGTTGTGGCAATTTGCCGTTATGGATGCGGACGAGCGTGAGATTTACCAGTTCCTCAAGTCATGGGGAGGCGAGTACGTTGGCTCCCGGGAAATTTGCCGGCGCGCCGGCAACAAAAACCGGTTTCGTGAAGATCCGGATTGGGCCAAACCGGTTTTGCTCCGCATGGAGGAACGCGGCATTCTGGAATCGAATGCCACAGGGCATTTTCGCGTCAAACCTGTACGCAAAGGCAAAGACAAGGACAAACACTGGGTCTCACCGGACATCGCAAAAATTCTCAAGGAGAGCGGCGTGGAAATCGAAAGCACCGGCGATGAAAGTGCGATCGGCTCTGACGAGTATTACGACCAGTTGTAATCACTCATGCGCGTCCCATGCTCGCCGCGCTCTTAACCACATTGCTGTTTGCCGTCTCCGCAATTTGCGGTTATCGCACGGCCACACAAATCGGCGGTGTGGAGGCCAACTTCTGGCGCGCCTGCCTGGCGACCCTTTTTCTGGCCATTTGGGCAAACAGTTTCGGCAACGGTTTTGCCGGCGCCGCTTTCCCGGTTTTTGTTTTAAGCGGACTGGCTGGAATTGGCCTGGGCGACAGCGGTTATTTTCAAGCCCTGCCCCGGCTCGGCAGCCGCCGGACGGTCTTGCTGACCCAATGCCTCACCGCGCCTTTTGCGGTGGCCATTGAATGGTTGTGGCTTGGCACGACCCTGGACATCACCGAATTATTTTGTCATCACGGTCATTTTGGCGGGTGTGGCCATTGCGCTGGCCCCGAGGGAACACCTGGAAATCACGCCGCGCCAGATGGTCGTGGGAATTTCCGGCACCGTGGTGGCCGCCCTCGGCGGCGCGCTCGGCGCGGTGTTGAGCCGCAAAGCCTATGCCGTGGCGCACGCGGCGGGCGAGCATCCTGATCCCGGCACAACCGGTTATCAGCGCGTCATCGGCGGTGCCATCGCGCTGGGTGTGATTTTGCTGGCGGTAAAATGGCGCAGCGCCCACGCGCACGGCGGCATCCTGGAAGCAAACAGCTTGCGCGTTTCGCGCGATAAATGGCGCCGCCTCTGGCCCTGGGTGGTGGCCAACAGCCTGGCGGGCCAGACGGTGGGCGTGAGTTGCATGCAATGGGCGCTCGAAAATACGTCGGCGGGCATTGTCACGGCGGTCATCGCCACGACGCCCATCCTGCTGCTGCCAATGACGCGCCTGATTGACGGGGAACGGATCGGCTTGCGCTCGGCCCTCGGCGCGTTGGTTGCCGTCGCGGGTGTCATCGGCCTGACATTTTCCCGTTGAGACATGTTTGTCGCGGCGAACGGCATATTGCCGTTCCGTTCCGGTATGAACAATGAACTGCAAAACGCCGTCGAAACGTTCGGCATTGAAAAATTCCGACGGCACATTTTTCTGTGCGCCGATCAGACCGAGCCGAAATGTTGCGCTCGTGACGCGGGCCTGGTGGCGTGGGAATTTTTGAAGCGCCGGCTCAAGGAGTTGAACCTGGCCGGGCCGCAGCCGCTGGTCTATCGCACCAAGGCCAACTGCCTGCGGGTCTGTGCGCACGGGCCGATTGCCGTCGTTTATCCCGAAGGCGTTTGGTATCACTCCTGCACGCCGGATGTTTTGGAACGCATCGTTCAGGAGCATTTGATTGGCGGGCAAATTGTTAAGGAGTTTGCCTTTGCCCGAAATCCGTTGCGGTAACGCCGGCGGAAGGCCCGGAGACAGGTCGTATTTTCCTCTCGACTTTTGTTGCCAAAAAGTGGAGGATTATTTCGGACAGAGAAGCGGAGGCTCCTATGGCAAGGCTGTTGATTAAGACAGAAGGTTTGAAGAATCAGACGCTGGAGTTGCGCCTCGGCGTCAACCAGATCGGCCGCAGCCCCGAATGCGATTTCTCCATCGAATCATCCCACGGTTTCCGTCAACCATTGCCAGATCGTGCTGTCGAACGACGGCGTGATGATTCGTGATTGCGGTTCAACCAATGGCACGTTTATCAATGGCGACCCGGTCCGGGAAGCCTGGTTGCTTCCGGGTCAGACGGTGAATCTGGGCGACGTGGAATTGTTTGTCGAATCCACCGACGTCAACGTTGCGATTCCACAATTCGAGCGCGACCGGCCCCGGCCGCCGGTGGTGCTGCCGGATGGCATGATTGTTTGTCCGCGCCACTCCCGCGCCCAGGCCACCTATCGGTGCACCCATTGCCACGAGGTGATGTGCAACGGATTGCGTGCACGTGTTGCGTTTCAAGGGCGGCGAACCGCATTTTCTCTGCCCGTTGTGCAGTCATAAATGCGAGCCGATCCCGACCGTCCTGCCCAAGCGGAGAAAAGGGTTGCTCGGCTTTTTGCAGGACACGGTCAAACTCAAATTCGGGCAGGGCGCCGGCCGGCGGAAGGCAAAGAAGTAAAGGTGACCCGCTTCAGGCTGCGGTCCGGCTTTTCAAAAGCGTTCAATCATTTTCTCCAGTGCGGCAATCCAGAGCCGGGTGCTCGTTTAAACACGGAATCTGCGTGAATTCTTTCCCGCCTGCCGACAGGAATGTTTCGCGCCCACGAATGCCGATTTCCTCCAGTGTTTCCAGACAATCCGAAACGAACGCGGGGCAGATGACCAGAAGACTTTGGACGCCGCGTTTCGGCAGAGCGGCCAGTTCAAAATCCGTGTACGGCTTCAGCCACGGGTCGCTGCCCAGGCGGGACTGGAAGGACACGGAAAATTTTCCGGCCGGCACGCCCGCCTGCTCTTACAAATGCGGCGACGGTTTTCAGGCACTGCGCACGGTAACACGTCGCGTGTGCCGGGATTGGCCCTTCACAACAGTTCGGGACCGTCAGACAATGATGGCGCGGTCGGATCGGTTTTTCTGAGATGCCGCTCCGGTATGCCATGAAAACTGAACAACAAATGGTCGTAGCCCGCCTCCAGATAGTTCGCCGCGCTGGCCACGAGCGCCGCAATGTAATCCGGCGAATCCCCGTAAGGCGGCTGGACCTTGATCAGCATTTGCGGCGCGAGTTTGGCGGCGACTTTTGACGCGTTCGACGGCCGTTTCGTAACTCGACATGGCGTAGTGCGGAAACAGGGGGATCAGCAAAACCTCGTCAATTTTCTGCTCTGCCAGCCCGAGGATCGCGTTCGGGATGGACGGGTTTTGATATCGCATCGCCAGGGCGACCGGCAGGGTGACGCGTTCCTGCAGCTTCGTCTTGGAGATGGCGGCTGATCACGATGAGCGGTGAACCTTCGGCCGTCCAGATTTTGTGATAGGCCTCGGCGGATTGCTTTTGGCCGGCGTGATGCAGAATCATGCCCACGATGAGCCGCCGCAGCGGCCACGGCGAATCAATCACCCGGGCGTCCATCAGAAATTCATTCAGGTAACGCCGCACGTCGCTCACCGAAGTCGAATCCGGCGAACCCAGATTGACCAGCAAAATGCCTCTGTTCATTTGGCAGTCAGGAATTTTTCCACGCGCTCAGCGACGTTGCAACCGGATACGATCGAATCCCCCAACGAAACGCCTTCGCGATAATGGCCGGCAAGAAAAAGACCGGCGGCTTGATTTTCGATGGCGTTCATCAATTCGCGGTAACGGCCGTACCCGAGATTGTATTGCGGAATCGCTTTCGGGTAAAGCGCCGTGTGCCGGAACACCGGCTGGCCTTTCACGCCGAGCAACACGCGCAAATCCTCGCACGTCAGCGTGACCAGTTCGTCCGCGGGCCGCAGCGCCAGGTCCGGCTGCCGCTCGCCGCCAATGTAGCTCGTGAGCGTGACATGGCCGGCAGGCGCGCGGTTCGGAAACAGCGACGACGAAAAAATCGTGCCGAGAATTCGGAAACCCTCAACTTTAGGAATCAACATGCCAAAACCCTGGCACGGATGCGCCACGTCTTCGCGCCGAAACCCCAGAACCACGCTCGCCACCGGCGGATAACGGATTTCGGAGAAGGAGCGAGAGATCCAGCGTCGAGTATAGAGGGAACGCCGGTCTCCGACCCGGCGCGATCCGGCATCCGTGCTTCGCCGGGTCGAGACCGGCGTTCCGCTCAATGTGCAATTCCGCCAGTCGGTACGCTGTGCCGCAATAAATCACCGCACTGTAATTCTGCGTCGCCATTTGGTGTCGCCACGCGCCAACCGTCGTTCGTCTGTGCAAGCTTCGTTACCGGCGTGTTTAATTTTACCGCGTCGCTCGAGTTGCGTCGCCAACGTGTCCGGCAACACCTGCAGACCTTCGTCGAAGGAAAACTTGGGCGCACGGTCCCGGGCGACGTCGCCGCGTCGTTTGCGTTCGCGCGCGCCGAAAATCTGGCCCTTGATGAGCGAGCCATAACGCGCTTCGAGTTCGGCCAGCCGCGGAAACGCCTGCGGCACGGACAGCTTGTAAGGATCGCCGGCGTAAACGCCGGCCACCAGCGCGTCAATGGCCTGATCGAGAAATTCCTGGTTCAACCGGCGCTTTACGAATTCGGCGATGCTTTCCTCCTTGCCGTCGCGACGGCGCGGTACGAACGGTTCGCGCAAGCACGGCAAGCTTGGCTCGGGCGGTGAAAAGTCTGGGTCGTGAAAAATCCCAGTGGCGAGCCGGGCATCTCAATCGGACGCTGGTAACGAACCACGTAACGCGCCTCGGCTTTGGGATCGGAATCAAGCCGGCGCGATGCCAGTCCGGCATCGCGGACAAGTTGGGCGATTTTCGGCGACGTTTCGAGGATGGTGTTCGGGCCGTACTCGGCCAGAAAGCCGTCTTGGCGAATGGATTGAATCACGCCGCCAACGCGTCCGCCCGCTTCATAGACCGTGACCGGCACGCCCTTGCGTTTCAGATAAAACGCGGCGGTCAATCCCGTGATGCCGGCCCCGACGATGGCGACGGATTTCATGCAATGACGGCGAGGTTAGAGCGAGCGGGCCTTTCGATAAAGCAGTATGAAAATGCCGAGGCCAATCTGCAGGAAAAACCCGGCAAATGAGTAGCGTGTGTAGCGGCACAATAACGAAATCATCAAGAGCGCAGCGACCAGAACTTTAGCAGGCACAGAAGCCTCGCTCACGACGACAAACCAGATCGTCAGCGCAATGGCCGCAAAAAACGCCAAGGGCAAAAGAAACATAGTTTCAGTTGATCAAATCGTCTTGGAATGCCGCCGCTGGCCTTCGGGCGCCAACGTGTTGTCGAAACACATCGCAATATTTCGGATGAACAGGCGGCCGGCATCGGTCACTTCGAGACCGGCTGGGTTGCGTTTCACCAGGCCGTCGGCTTCAAACGGCGCGAGCGCGGCCAGTTCCTTGGCAAAATGCTGTTCGAAGTTGATGCCGAGTTTTTGCGACATCGCGGCGTAGTCGAGCGAGAGGTCGCACATCACGCGCATGATGGTTTCGCGGCGGATTTTGTCCTCGTCGGTCACGAAATAGGCGCGATTTAAGGGCACTTTTCCCGCGTCCACCGCGTCCTGCCATTTCGGCAGTTCCTTCTCATTTTGCCAGTAGGCGTCGGGGATCTGCGAAATGCTCGACATGCCGAACGCGTAAATGTCCGAACCGGCGCGCGTGCTGTAACCCTGAAAATTCCGCTGGAGCTTTTTCTCGCGTTGCGCCACGGCCAGTTCATCGGTCGGCTTCGCGAAATGGTCCATGCCGATATAGACGTATTGGCCGTCTGCCGTGAGCTTTTCGATGACGAGCTTGAGCACTTCCAGCTTGGTCTCCGGCGTGGGCAGCACTTCGCGTTCGAGGATTTTTTGCGACGGCTTGATCCACGGCACATGCGCGTAACTGAACACCGCCAGCCGGTCGGGCTTCATCGTCAGCACAATATCGAGCGTTTCGTTGAACGATTCCGGCGTCTGGAACGGCAGGCCGTAAATCAGGTCGAGGTTGATGGAATTGTAGCCGAGTTCGCGCATCCAATCCATCGCCTGCTGCGTCATCTCGCGCGGCTGGATGCGGTGAATGGCCTCCTGCACCTTGGGATTGAAATCCTGCACGCCCATCGAGGCGCGGTTAAACCCGATTTCGCGCAACGCCACCATGTGTTCGCGCGTCAACCGGCGCGGGTCCACTTCCACGCTGGCCTCGATGTCCGGCGAAAAGGTGAAATGCTGATGGATGATTTCGCCGAGCCGGCGGATTTCATCGGGCCGGAGAAACGTCGGCGAACCGCCGCCGAAATGGAGTTGGACGGCCTTGCGCTCCGGATTCAGCTTCGGCGCCATCTTCGCCACTTCGCGGCCCAGCGCCTCGACGTAAGCCCATGCCTTTGTCGTGGTTGAGCGTGATGACGGTCGTGCAGCCGCAGAACCAGCAGAGCGTTTCGCAGAACGGGATATGGAAATAAACCGAGAGGTCGCGCGGCGTACGGTTGTTCTCCTCAATCTTGGCGGAAAGCTGTTCCCACGAAATCGCGTCGGTGAATTTCGTGGCGGGCGGATAGCTGGTGTAACGCGGTCCGGGCACGTTGTATTTCTTCACCAGATCCAGATTGACGTTCAACTTGCTCATTTCATTTTCTGCTGTAGCAGCCGACGTTAGTCGGCTCCGATCAAAAATTATGAGCGGACTCACGTCCGCGGCTACAATATCTTTTGCTCATTTAAAATTTTTCACCGTTTCGACCAGGGCGGTGATGTTTTCCAGCTTGGCCTCGGGCGGCACGCCGTGGCCCAGATTGAAAATGTGGCCGCGCGCACCGCGCATTTCGGTCAGAATCCGGCCGGTTTCCGCCGCAACGATTTCCGGTTTGGTCATGAGCAAAGCTGGATCAAGATTGCCTTGCACGCCAACGTGTTCCGGCAATTGGGCGCGCACGTCTGCGAGCCGGACCGTCCAGTCAATCCCCAGCACGTTCGCGCCGGTGTCCACCAGCGTGTGCCAGTGGCCATGGACGTCCTTGGAAAAAACGATGACAGGCACGGTGCTTTTCAGCGCGGAAACGATTTGTTTGATCCAACTGGCCGACGCCGCCGCAAACGCATTTCCGGACAACAACCCGCCGAGGCTGTCGAAAATCTGCACCGCGTCCACGCCGGCCAGGATTTGCATCTGCAACAGGCGCGTCACGGCGACGGTCAGTTTCTTCATCAGCATCGAGAAAATTTCCGGCTCGGAGTAAAACAATTTTTTGGCCTGGGTGAATTCGTCCGCGCTGCCGCCTTCGAGCATGAAGTTGGCCAGCGTCCACGGCGAACCGGCAAAACCGATGAGGGCGGTCTTGGTCGCCCAGAGAAGATTTGACGAGTTGCAGGGCGCGCGGAATGTAGGCCAGGCGTTCCGGCAGGGCGGCAATGCTGAGTTGCTTGATATCGTCCGCCGTGCGCAGCGCAAAATTCATCTCAATGCCGCCGCCGTCGCGGAATTTATAGCCCTGCCCCAGACCTTCGGCGACGACGAGGATGTCGCTGAACAGAATCGCCGCGTCAAAATCAAATCGCTGGATGGGTTGCAGCGTGACCTCGGCGGCCAGTTCGGGCGTGCGGACCAGTGTCAGAAAAGGATGTTTGCTCTTGAGTTTGCGATATTCCGGCAGGGCGCGCCCTGCCTGCCGCATCAGCCAGACCGGCGGGCGGTCCACCGGCCGGCAGCGGCAGGCGTCCAGGAAACGCTGGCGGTTGGTCAGCGCGGTTGCCCCGGATTTGGCCTGATTGGCGGCAATGGCGGTCATTTTTCGACAACAGCATAAGGTGGAATCCCGGTCGGCGGCGAGTGAGTTTTAAGTGCAACTTTGCCGGCAGACCGGTTTTTAATTTGGAGAACACGATGAAAGGTGAGCCGATTCAGAACCTGTTGCGCGAGTTGGTTTGGCGGCGAAAGCTCACCGAAGCCGAACACGCCGAATTGCGCGAACAGCCGGAAACACAGGCGGATTTGGAACTCGAATCACGTCTGACGGAGGGGCTGGCGCGATTGCCGGACGCAGCGGTGCCGTCTAATTTCACCGCGCGGGTGCTTCAGGCGGTCGAGCGTGAAAGGGTGTTGCGCCCCCGACCGACGGTTTGGCAATGGAGCTGGCGCGTGCTGGTGCCCCGGCTGGCGGTCGGTGTGGCGGTCATGGGCATCGCCGGTCTGACTTATCAGCGTCACGAATTCAATCAGCGCGCCCGGCTTGCCAAGAACGTGGTGCTCGCAGCCGGGGCGCAGCCAATGCCCAGTATTGACGCCTTGAAAAATTTCAACGCCATCCAGCGCATGGGCCAATCACACGCCGATGAGAAATTGCTCGCGCTCCTGCAATGAATCGTTCGCGGCAGACGCTTTGTTGGCTGGTGATTTGCGTTGCCGGGCAAGGGATGATTTTCCCGATTTTCGCCGGAACTGTTCCCAGCGTTCCTCCGCCCGTGAAATTGCTTTCAACTTCGGCCAGCGGTGCTCCGGCGTTGCCGCGCCCGCGGTCGCCGGTGGCTTTGTTCCGCCAGTTGCTGGCCATGACGCCGGAGGAACGCGAAACCTTCTCTGACCAACCGTCCGCCGGAAATCCGCGAAGGCATTCTGGCCAAGGTCAATGAATATGAGGCGCTCGATCCCGACGAGCGCGAGTTACGATTGCGGGCCACCGAATTGCGCTGGTATTTGCTCCCGCTCATGCGGGAATCACCCAGCAACCGCACCGTGCGGCTGGCGCAGATCCCGGCGGACCTGCACGAACTGGTCAAATCCCGTCTCAGACCAGTGGATTATTTTGCCGCCGCAATTGCAGCAGGAATTTTTGGAAAATGAACAGCGCCTTGCGTTATTTTGCGAATCTGGACGTGAGCAACAACCCGCCTCTTCAGAAAATCGCTCCCCCGGGTTCGGAGACTGGAACGCTGGACCACGATGACCGAAACGCAACGGAAACAAAATCACCACAAGCGTGGATCAATTCTTTGCCCTTACGCCGGATGAGAAAGAGGCGGCGCTCAATACCCTGTCAGACGCCGAACGCGGACAAATGAAAAAAACCCTGCAGGCTTTTGGCAATTGCCGCCCAACCAGCGGGATGAATGTATTCAAGCCTTCGCGAAGTTTACCGGTATGAGTGCGTCCGAAAAGCGGGAATTTTTGAAGAAACGCCGAACGCTGGTCGCAGATGTCACCGGCTGATCGCCAGGCCTGGCGCGATCTCGTGGTGAACGTGCCGGAATGGCCGCCATTGCCCCAAGGATTCGTTGCGCAGCGGCCATCACCCGTGAACATTCATCCGGCGGCAACGACCAATCCGAACTGAACCGGCGCGAATTTCAATTTTCCATTTCCGCCGCCACGATTTAACTCTCTGCGTGCATCCGATTGCGTTTCACCTTGGGCCGCTGACCATTCACTGGTATGGCATCATGATTGCCGTGGCGTTTCTGGCCGGCCTGTGGACGGCCACCCTCCGCGCCCGGCGCGCCAACATCCCCGCTGAACGCATCGCCGACATTGTGCTCTGGCTGATGGTCGGCGCAATTCTCGGCGCGCGCGTTGTCTATGTGACGACGTATTGGAAGGACGAATTTGCCGACCAGCCGCTCTCGGAAATTTTCATGATTCAGCACGGCGGCCTCGTTTATTACGGCGGTTTGATCGGCGCGACGCTGGCCGGGTTTATTTACATCCGCTGGAAAAAACTGCCGTTGTGGAAGGTCGCTGACGTGCTCGCGCCGAGTTGCGCCCTGGGCAACGTTTTTGGCCGCTTCGGTTGTTTTCTCAACGGCTGCTGCTATGGCCGGCCAACCGATTTGCCGTGGGGCGTCCGTTTTCCCGCCGGCCACCAATACGCCGGTGTGCCGGTGCATCCGACCGAGATTTATGACGCGGTGAACAATTTCCTGCTTTATCTCCTGCTCGCCTGGCTGTTCCGGCGCAAGAAATTCGACGGCCAGGTGTTTGCCACCTACCTCGTCGGTTACGCCATCACCCGCACCATCATGGAATATTTCCGCGGCGATTATCCGCCCGACCATATCCATTACGGCCTCACCCCGGGCATGCTGGTCAGCATCCCCATTTTCATCGTCGGCCTTGCGCTGGGGGTGATTCTGTCGCAACGCGGACTGTAAAGCGGGCCTAGCGAATGGAAGATTGAGACCGATGGCAGAAACCTTCGATCATTCAACATTCAACATCTCAACGCTCAACCCATTTTCCTCGCCGGGCCGACTGCGGTTGGCAAATCCGAAATCGCGCTGCAGCTCGCGGAACAAATGGGCGGCGAAATCATTTCCGTGGACTCGATGCAGGTCTATCGCGGACTCGACATCGGCACCGCCAAACCGTCGCCCGCCGACCGCGCCCGCGTGCCGCATCACCTCATCGACGTCTGCGACCTGACCGAATCGTTCGACGCCGCGCAATTTGTCCGGCTTGCGCAAAAGGCGGTTGAAGAAATTCAAGCGCGCGGTCGCGTGCCGATTTTCTGCGGTGGCACGGGGCTTTATTTCAAGGCCTTTTTGAGCGGGCTCGGCGAAGCGCCTTCCGCCAATCCCGAACTTCGCGCCAGACTGGAAGCCATGCCGTTTGAGGCATTGCTGCGGGAATTGCGCGAACGCGACCCGGCGGCCTATGAAAAGATTGACAAACAAAATCCGCGCCGTGTTATTCGCGCCGTGGAAGTGATTCGATTGACGGGTAAAAAGTTTTCCCAACAACGGGCGGAATGGAAGGTAGGGTCATCGCGCTGCGATGACCGGACGGCGCAGCCCGTCCTCCGTAGCAGTACTGCGGAGGGTGGACGCGCCGTCCCTACCAAAACAAATTTTTTCTGTCTCACCCGCCAGCCGGACGATTTGCACGCAGCGGATTAATGCCCGCGTGGACGCGATGTTTGCGCGCGGTCTGGTGGACGAGACGCGCGAACTGCTCAAGCAAGGCCTGGAAGAAAACAAAACGGCGATGCAGGCCATCGGCTACCGGCAGGTGGTGGAACATCTGCGCGGCGAACGGTCACTTGCGGAAACCATTGAACTGGTGAAAACCAAAACGCGCCAATTTGCCAAGCGGCAATTGACCTGGTTCCGCGCCCAGAAAGAATCTGGAGTGGATTGAATTGAAACCGGATGAATCGCTGGAGAACGTATTGCAGCGAAGATTGGTTCAGCCATTCAGTTTGACACGTCATCGATTTTCAGTTGTATGTAACTGCATGAATGAAAGTTACATATCAGTTTCCGAGGCGCAGGCGAACCTGCCCGGTTTATGCCGGACAGGGCGGCGGTTTGTGATTTCCCGGCGGACAAGCCGGTTTATGTGGCCATGCCGCTGGAGGATTACGACGCGCTGTTGGAAACGATGGAATTATTGAGCGATCCCACGGCGATGAAAACCTTGCGGGCGGCAAGGCGGGCAGATTGGCTTACAAGGAACTGAATCTGGCCGATGAAAATTTCGGCCTCTGACCAGGTGCAACGCTGGCTGGTGGCGCTGCCGCCGGAAACCAAGAAGCGCGTGTGCGCCGCCCTGCGCGGATTGGCAAAGGGGCCGCGGCGACATCAAGGCGTTACGCGGCGAACTGGAGGGTTTTTGCCGGCTGCGGATTGAGGTCTGCGAAGATCGGTGCTGATTGCACAGCATCGCGGCACCATCATCGCGACGTGGTAATCACGCCGCACCAGCATCGCGACGATAGGTCATATGAAACGAATCAAGTCAAGCTGAACAAATGTTTGCACGTGTTAAGAGACGCAGAGACGAACCTGTAGGAGACGACGTGAGGAGTCTCCATTCCACATCAGAGCCTCGTCACCTCGGCTTCTACAAAATTCTGACAAACGGCAGCGCACCCGCAATCCATTTAAGGAACCGGCACAATCCGGTAGAGCCGGCTGCGGTTGGCCGACGGCGGATGTA
Organism: uncultured bacterium; assembly: GCA_963708305.1. Lineage (GTDB taxonomy): Bacteria > Verrucomicrobiota > Verrucomicrobiia > Limisphaerales > UBA11358 > UBA11358. The sequence continues at coordinate 1,242,235 of CAVPSH010000001.1, forward strand.
TCGAAATAAAGCTGCGACGTGTTGGTCAAGGTCACCGTGTCGAGCGTTACCCAGGCATCCGTCGGACCGATTTGGTTGATGCAATCCAGACGCAACTTATCGCCGATGTTCCCGGTCAACGTGATGGCCGGAACCAAGTTGCAGATTCAGCGACGGGACCACAGTGGGCGTTCCCGTCTGCCAGGCTCGATAAAACCGCTGCGGGGGGAGCGGCTTGGTGAGGATCGAAACAGTATTGCGGTGGGTTGGTCAGATTCACGATGTCCAGCGACAGCCAATTTGGCGTCGGAGCTGAGGGACTCGGTATATTCCACGTTCAGTGAGCTTCCGGTTTCACCCGTCACCTTGATGCCGGGAACTGGCCTGCGCTCAACCGCCGGAATCACATTGAGCATGACCGGTGCGCTGGTCACCGCGCCAAAAAATATTGGACACGATGACGGTATAGGCGTCCTGGATATTGTGGCAGATCGTCGATAACAACAACAAACAAAATTCGCCAGCTCTGGAGCTGAACAGCAGTTTGCCTGCAGCCTGAGCTGATATTTGTTTTCTGAATAGCCATGTGCAGGCGCGCAAAAGGAATTTGTGATATCTGATGAAATTTAAGCTGGGCAATCTGCCTCGACCGTTTGGCTTCGAGGCGGAGCTTCTCTATAGCTGGAGGGAGATAGCTCGCTCAGCAGATGAGCTATGGAGCTACGGGGCACCGATCGAATGGTTCTGTGAAATTGCCGGCGATGAGAAGTTTTGCCCGTTGCTTCTGTAGCGTAGTCAGCAGTCACCTCCGTGTAAGAGATCTAGTGATGCGCTGGAAATGGGTTGTCCAGTGAGCCGTCTCCGTGGAGTCTTGCCAATTGCGCTAAAGGCACCCGTTTGCTCGAAAGCCATGAATTTGTCAACTAGAGAATCGGAACGTCACCCGGGATGGGTAATGGAATACAATGAAGTGAACCCTGGATTTGGTAATCTTTGTACGAAAAATGTATTGTCAAATTGAGCCGGTCTGCGTTAAGCCGGCGGCGATTGAATTCGGCTAGTGATTTGATCACGCCGGGAAACCAGCCCTGGAATAGGATTTTGCTGTCATCCTGGGCCACCGAGACAATCGCCCGTAAGGAGCGCGTCCACCGAAGCGTTGAAGGAGGCATCCAACGCTGCCCGTCGGCATCCAGTTGGCCACTCAATAAATCCGAGCTTGTCCATCTGACGAACGTGAAGCTAACCGCTGATGAGGATTTTACCGCTAATTCCGGAGGGCCGATTCGAATCCACTTTCGAGAGACTCCCGGTCTCTTGCGGAATGCGCTGGAAAAAAGTCGGGTCGAAGGAACCATCGGCGTTCAGTCGAGCGATGTCGCTTCGCGGCTCGCCATCGCTGATCAACGCTGCCAAGAATGTGCCGACAGGAGTAATAAATGCCTGGCTCATCCTCCTGGAGCGACCATGCCATAAACGTACCGGGCATAAAATTCTGGTTTCCGCGAGACCCTGAGGGCCCAGCCGAGCCCATTGAGGAAAAGGAAGGTGTCGAGTGAGCGGTTAGGAATCCAACCGAACCACTCCGGGCGAGGCCTCGCCCATGAAAGTTGCCCGAGATCCTCCTCCGACAAGGATTTTCCGACATTGGCCTGTAGGGCCAGGCTCAGACATCGCCATCTGCTCCTGCCGCCAAAGAGTCTAAGAAAAGAATGTCCAGTGAGCCTGTTGGGCATGAAGCTGAGAAGATGACCGCGTGGAAGTCCGTTCATAGAGGCGAAACATCCGCGAGCAGAATCCGGCCATCGGGCTGTGGTACAACTTTGAGGACTTCGCCATCAGGTCCTGTGGGCCCGACATCGAAGGAAGGGTCCTCTGAGCCGTTCGTATCCAATCGATGGAGACAGTGGCCTGGATAACCGTCAAAATCAGGTCCTGAACTGACCAGAATCCGCCCGTCGGGCTGAAAGATTAAGCAATTGAGGCGCCATTCATAACCACGCAGGATCGTAGAGGTTGGCCGAAAACGAATCGTCCATGGTTTCCATCAGCATTTAGCCGGACGAGGTTCGTGCCACCGCCACGCCGTTGAAGGAGCTGAAGCCACCACCAATAAAAATATTGCCATCAGGCTGGAGGGCAATCAGAGGGAATGGAGGAAGATAAAGGCAGGGTGGTACTGTTGGCGATCAAAGCGCTATCCAACGTGCCGTCGTTATTCAGGGCGCACTACGCTTGCCTTCAACCCAGAACTGCCTGAGTTCAGTAATCCTCCAACCAAGATTTGGCCGTCAGTCTGTCTTGCGAGAATTGACAAAGCCACCTTGGCCAGAGGCAATCGACCCCGCTTCAAATGAATCATCTAAAGTACCGTCCACATTAAGGCAAGCTATGTTGGTACGAGCGGTGCCGTTAACCGAAGTGAACGACCCTCCAATCAGGATGTGGCCGTTGGTCTGTGCCCGCAATGCAGTCGATATAATAATTCGGGTTCGGAACATAGCAGAAAAGAGCTATCCAGCGAACCGTCTGAATCAAGGCGGGCAATTTTCGCGCATGGGGCGCCGTTGACCGAAGTAAAATCGCCTGCAAGCAGGATCTTGCCATTGGCTGGCGATCGCGTAACTCATCTGATCCCCACCGTGCGACCACCGGTTTAAGAATGAGCCATCGAGGGTTCCATTGGTGTTGAGTCTGGCTAGATTCCGGCGCGCTATGTCATTGACGGATGCGAAGGAACCGGCTACGAGAATCTTGCCATCACTTTGCGGTACAAGGAGACAACTCCGGGCGCAGAGGTTCCTGCCAACTTGGTGGGGAAGGAATTGTCCTCACACAGCCCGCCCGCATTCAGCCGAGCCAGCCCATTACGCATGGAGCCATGGACGGTCAAGAATAACGTTTAGCATATCGAGCACCTTGCCATCTTGCATCACTGCGATAGTCCGCACTGCCGCATTTACAGTTGAACCCGGGTTGAACGACTGGTCCAAATCCCAAGGTGCGGCTCGGGTTTGGAGAGTCACTATTAACAACAGTAGAGTAGCCGCGAGTCTTGTCTGTTTGTTTGTCAGCAGTTGCATCCATAACAGATTTTGTATTCAATTTTTATCTTCATAAGAGTTTCCTTTCTAGTAAGTTGTTGGGGGTTGCAGGCCTCGAGGAACCGGCATAATCCGCTAGAGCCGGGGCGGCTGGCCGATGGAGAGACGTCGAAATAAAGCTGCGACGTGTTGGTGAACGTCACCGTGTCGAACGTCATCCAGGCGTCGGTCGGGCCGAACTGCGTTGATGTAATCCAGGCGCAGGAGATCGCCGATGTTGCCCGTCGAGGTGATGGCAGGAACCATCATGCAAATTAAGGATGGAAGCACAGCGGGTGTTCCTGACTGCCAGGCGCGATAAAATCGCTGCGGTGGGAGCGGTGCGGAAGTATCGAAGCAGTATTCCGGCGGGTTGGTCAGGCTCACTGTGTCTAGCGGTAGCCAATTCGGCTAGGGAGCAGAGGGCATCAGTGTATTCAACGTTCACGGAACTTCCAGCTTCAGCCACCAGGTTGACGGCCGGAACCGGCCTGCGCTCAACCGCCGGAACCACGTTGAGTACGGCTGGCGAACTGGTCACCGCGCCGAAAAGGTTACTGACGATGACCGAGTAAAGCCCACATTCGTCACTTGGACAGTGGACAGACACAGCGCAGAATTGGTGCAATCGACAAGGGCATTGCCGTTGAAGAACCACTGATAAAATAGCAGTGGGGAGCCGACGGGGCTTGCCACGAGATCGACTGTGCAGCCCATCTCAGCCGTTTGGCTTTGCAGCATTGTTTGAAGCGGCCAGTATTCAGTAGACACCGATATCGGCTGCCCACCCAGCCGAGTAGCGGGTGACCACGTTGATCGGTCGGCGGAGCCGCTGCGGTATCGCCGGCATCAATTGCCGAGCTGCCCGGCGGCACAAAGCCATAGTCAAGAGTGGGTTATTAGGTTATTTGCGAGCGGACGAGATTGGGATCCAGCGGAAAAGCGCTCGAACCAACCAAGTCACCGGACATTGGAAAACCGCTGCTACCATTGGTTGCACCGATCAGGTTGTGTCCGAGCGAAAAAAAGGCACCCGAGACATCCGGTGAGTTCCCCGCGTTGAGCGCGATTATGGAATTTAGCAACCGCACTGTGCCACTTGCATTCGTGATTCCACCGCCAAAACCGACAGTCCTCAGTCCCGTACCACCACTGCCAGCACGGTTGGTAACGATGGTGCAGTTCACCAGATCCAGGTTGCTTGGCTACAAATGCCGGAGCCGGAGCCGGCGGCGCCGTCGTGGCCGGGGTACATCGGGCTGCCACCGCCAAAGCCGCCATTGCCTGTGGAATTGCCCGCAAAAGTACAATTGGTTAGCGCCAACCATCCCGCGCCGCTGATGGCGCCCCCCAGACCCCCGGCTCCGCCGCCTCCGCCATACAAGTCACTCATGCCTCCATGGCCACCGTAGCCGGTGGAATTGCCGTTGAAGGTGCAACTGTTCGCGGTCAAATTCCCGCCGGGCCAAATGCCACCGCCAGCGCCGCCGTTTGAGCCCGGGCCTCTGATTGGATTATCCACGCCGTTGCCTGTGCTGTTGCCGCTGACAGTCGAGTTATATAGGCGGAGTAAGCCCGAGTTGTAGATGCCGCCACCGAAGCCACCATCTCCACCGGCTGGGTACCAAGTGAAGCCTCCACTGACACCCCCATTGCCGGTTGAGTTGCCAGACACTATGCAGTTGCTCAGTGTCAAAGTGCCCGCGTTATAGATCCCCCCGCCGGAACCACCGGAACCGCCTGCGGGGTAAACACCGGGCCCCCGTTGCCAGCGCCCCCATTTCCAGTCCTGTTCGCCGTCACGACACAATCGCACAGTGTTAACGTGCCGGCGTTGTAAATCCCACCGCCGGGCTCGCCTGGGCCACCATCGGTAACATAAGTCGGGTACCAGATTCCATTGGTACCGTCATGAGTCTGACCGTTACAGATGGTCAAATTTATTAACTCGAGGCTAGTATTCGTTGCGACATCGAACACCCGCACAGAGCTGCTGCCGCTGATGGCTATTTGGTGACCGCTTCCGTCGAGCACGACGTTGGTTACGTTTGTGATGGTGCCGCTCAACCAGATTGTACCATCGCAAGCAAACATGACCGTTCCTCCTTTGGCCATTGCCGCGCGCAAATCGCTCTCAGAACAATTCCTCACCACCGTCGTAGGCGTCACAGTGTGTATGGCTGGGGAACTGGTTACCTCTCCAAAGAGGTTAGTGACGACCACGGTAAAAAACCCCGATTGTGAGAACTGGACATCGTTTAGTTGCAGAACAGAATTGGTAGCATCAGCAATGGCAGCCGTACTATTGAAAAACCAGTGATAACTCACCGGAGAGATACGGATAGCACTGACAGTGAAGTGAGCTGTGGAACCGACCTCGGCGGTTTGGGTTTGTGGCGGCGTTACGATAACTGGGGCGTTGCTTCCCAATGGGGTGCCGCCACCCTCCAGATTCGCCTGGGCGATGTAGGGGGACACGTTGGTCCCGGCCACCGTAAAGCCCCCCCCAACAAACAGATGCCCCAACCCGTCAGCCGCCAGCGCAGTGACACGTAACCGTTCATCCCCGAACCCAAAGGTGACCAGGCGTTGCCGTTCCATTGGGCGATGCCGTTGGCCGCCACCCCGCCCGCCGTGGTGAAGCCATCCTCCCGCGTACAAGTTGGTGCCCGCACACCGCCAGCGCAGAAACTTGCCAGTCGCCCATCCCCAAGCCCAAGGCCGACCAGGCGCTGCCGTTCCATTTGGCAATGTTGGTGGCCGCCACTCCGCCCGCCGTGGTGAAATGCCCCCCGCATAAAGATTTGTCCCGACACCGCCAGCGCGACTAGACAGTAGCCGACTCAGATCCCCGAGCCCAAAGGCTGACCAGGAACTGCCGTTCCATTGGGCAATGTAGTTGGCCGCCACCCCGCCCGCCGTGGTGAAAGTCACCTCCCGCATAGAGGGTGTTGCCCGACACCGCCAGCGCTCCACCGCCGGCGTTCATCCCCGAGCCCAAGGCCGACCAGGAGCTGCCGTTCCATTTGGCGATGTTGTTGGCCGGCACCCCGCCCGCCGTGCGTGAACTGTCCTCCCGCATACAGATTGGTCCCGCACACCGCCAGCGCAGAAACGGAGCCGTTCATACCCTGAACCCAAGGCTGACCAGGAGCTGCCGTCCCATTTGGCAATGCGTTGGCCGACACCCCGCCCGCATGGTAAATCTCCCCCCGCATACAGATTGGTCCCGCTCACCGCCAGCGCATTGACGGTGCTGTCCATCCCCGAGCCCAAGGCCGACCAGGAGCTGCCATTCCATTTGGCGATGTTGTTGCCGGCACCCCACCTGCCGTGGTGAAATATCCCCCCGCGTAAAGATTGGTCCCGCTCACCGCCAGCGCACAAGAGCATAAACCGTCCATCCCCGAGCCCAAGCTGACCCAGTCGGCATCGCTGAAGGTGGGATCAATGCGCACGGATAAGTGGCATTGGCATCGGCCACACTCACCGCCAGCCGGTCGGCCGAGAGCACTTCCAAGCGCGCCGTCAGTTCCCGGCCCGTGGCATCCTCCGCCCGCAGACGGCTGTAGGCCAGCATGCGCCCTGATCCGTCCAGCTTGAGCCTGGCACCGAAGCCGTCGCCTCGGCCCGCGCCCCGCTCAGCGCCAGTTCCACGCGCAAATCCCCCGCGCCCGCCGGCGGCGCGGCAATGACGAAGTCCTGCCGCACACCATCCACGCTCACGGAGTATTCCTCCGTCAACGCCGGGACGCGTGAACCGCACCAGCTTGTCCTCCACCGAAACGGTGCCGGTGGCGGGAAGAACGGTTGAAGGTTGAGGGTTGAGGGTTGAGAGGTCAGCGACGCACGGCAGATGGCGGAGGCAATGAGACGGAGTTTTCCGGCGGCGCCCGGCGTCGGTGGATTCGAGCCAGAGCCCCTCGGCTGTGGCGTGGCCCTCGAGTTTCTGGAAACCGCAGCGCAAGCGCGCGCCGTCGGAGGTGGCCGTGATGCCCAAGGCGTCACCGTGATAATCCGCCGTGGCCTTGGCTCCGATGTCGGAGAACGGGATGGGCGTAGGCGGTGTTTCAGCGCGGGCAGGCATGCTCAGGGTTAAACCCAGCGCGACGAAGCACAACAACGGCACACTGGTCCGCACGGCCAAAAGATTTTTGAACTGTCCGCACAACCGGTTTTTGAATTCAGTTTTTGTGTTCATGGAATTCGTTGATGGTTAAAGCGTTGAGGGTTGACCCGCCTTCGCTTGGCTTCGGCGCGGCAGGAGGTTGGGATTTGGAATCAGAAGTCGGCGGAGAAGCCGGAGACCGGAAGTCAGAAGTCAGAAGGTCGGATGGGCGGACTTAGAATCGGCAAGGAGCTGGTCGCCAATGGGCGGCTACGTCGAGGTATAAACCTTCCACCTGAGGGAAACTGAGTTTGACGCTGCTTTTCTCCGCTTCGATTTGTCAATGACCCCAAATGTCCGCTGGTTGTCATACCCCGACATTTGCCCGAAACTGAGCGGCCTGATTGCTATCAGTCAGACTTTATTCAGCATTGTGAATTATAAGATATCTAAATTGTCGGTCAAGTCTTTTTATTGGAATAAGATAGCAACTCGCAACTGACATGGTTCCGGGCCCAGAAAATTTGCGAAACGATTTAATCGCCGAGGCGCGGAGACGCTGAGGAAGCATTTCCGGATATACTCCAACGTTTTTTGTTCTGTTAGTTCTACCCTGAACTCTGCGCCTTTGCGTCTCTGCGTTAAATCAGTTTTCCCTCGGCCGTTTGACGACGACGTCAACTCCCGCCTTGTTTTTCGCAATCATGTTGGCGGGCAGGATGCCGCGCCAGAAAACATTCGGGTAAATCACCGCGCCGCGCCCGATAATGCTGCCGGGGTTCAACACGGCGTTGCAGCCGATTTCCACGCCGTCCCCGAGCAGGGCGCCGAACTTCCGCAGGCCGGTGTCGAACGGCTGGCCGTCCAGTTCCACCTCGATGTTCCCCGGGATCATTTTCAAATTGGAGATTTTCACACCGGCGCCGAGGTGCGCCTTGTGGCCGAGAATCGAATCGCCAACATAATTGTAGTGCGGCGCCTGGGCGTTGTTAAACAGGAGCGAATTTTTCAGTTCGGACGAATTGCCGACCACGCAGTTGTCGCCGACGATGACATTTTCGCGGAAGTAAGCGTTATGGCGAATCCGGCAGTTCCGGCCGATGATGGCCGGGCCTTTGATCATCACTCCGTCCTCCAGCACCGTGCCTTCACCGATGAAAACCTTTTCGCCGATGAACGCCGAACCTTCGCATTGGTTGTGCAACGCGGGTTTGAGGTTGGCGGCGAGATAACCTTCAATTTTCTTCAGCGCTTCCCAGGCGAATTTGCAGCCGTCGAAAATGGCGGCGTGTTCGGTCTGGTTGAGGTCAAACAAGTCGGCTGGTTCGAACATGCGGCCAAAATAACACAACCTCGGCGGCGGGAAAGCTGGATTTTGCGACCGCACCCGCAGCACGACGCCGGAGTTTTTATTCTTCGGAGGACATTACGCCCAGGTGGAATCCGGTTTCGTCCTCGTAACCGAGCGGCACGCGGGAGCGGAATGCGGCCCGAAACTTTGCAATGATTCCAGCCAGATAGGGGAACTCGCCGGCTTGAGCATGACGGGCACTGGTGTCTCGCCGAGCGTCTGCATCCGGGAATTGGCAGCCGTCACTCATATTTAAAGCATCGGGCAATGAGCCCGAAAATGCTTGCCGTCCCTTGGCCATTTCTTCGCCTAAATTGTTGCGATTATCGAATGACCGTTCATCACGATAACGCCGAAAGGGTCAATCTTTGCCCTTATACCAATCGGCGCGCCGCCAGGCGTGCTGGCGGAGTTTCAATTCCAGCTCATCCGACAACGGTGGCTGGTCGCTGACGGAGCAGTTCAATTGAGCCTGCCGCACGTTGCGCATTCCGGGAATGACGGTGGAAACGGCCCTGGGTTTGAGTGCGAATTTCAGGGCCGCCGCGGCCATATCCGGTTCCGCCGGGCCAATGGCTGACTTGATTTTCGCGACCCGCCGGACCGTGCGTGCCAGCCGGTCGCCGGCAAAATAATTGTTGCGGAATTCGTCCGGAGCGAATTTCGTTTGTTCGGTGAATTTGCCCGTGAGCGCGCCTTCGTCAAAGGCGACCCGCACGATGACGCCGACGTTGTGCTCGAGCGCCGCCGGCAGAAGTTCCGCCTGCGGTTCCTGCTCGAAAATATTGTAGATGACCTGCACACTGTCGAGCCAGCCATGGCGCATCAGGTCCACGACCGAATTCTGGTCCTGTTCCGGCGTGCTGATGCCAATGCCGCGCAACTTGCCTTCCTGGCGCAACTGGCGCAGCACTTCCAGCGCGGTCGGGTGGCGATTCCACGCGCGCGTCCAGGTGTGCAGCTGGAGAAGGTCAAGGCAATCGGTCTGAAGATTGCGAAGGCTGACTTCAACGCACTCGCGCAAATATTTTTCCGGGTACCGCGTTTCGATGCTGTCGTAAGGCGACGGCGGCCAGTCGCCGGGACTTTTGACCGGGATTTTAGTTGCCACATAAACGCGACCGCCCTGGTGGGCTTTCAGAAATTTCCCAATGACCCGTTCGCTGTGGCCGTCGCCGTAGCCCTGGGCGGTATCAATGAAATTACATCCCAGGTCGAGCGCCTGTTTCAGGGCAGCGACGGAGTCTTCGTCGCGTTGTCCGCCCCAGCCGAGTCCGCCGAGCGCCCAGCCGCCGAAGCCGATTTCAGAGGCTTGCCAGCCGAGTTTGCCAAAGGTGCGATATTTCATTTGTCAGCCTGATGGATTGCTTTGATTGAATTTGCGGGGCTTGCCCGAAAATGAAATTGTTCATGCACGCATCCGATGTCGCCCACCATTCTAAAATTGGGCCACCACCTGCCGGTCGTGCAAGAATTTTCCCGCGTTTTAAGCAAAACCTACTGTCAATGGAATGGCGTTGGAGTGTCCTAATGAAGCACAACCGGTGGATTTCCATGGTGCCGGAGTCGGGGCCTTTGGTTGGATGGCCCGGTTTTTGTGGATTTTCAAGGTTCTGAAAAGGCCAAGTTTAAGCCGGGCATGCCGCTTGGGGAGCGGTGCAAGGCATGGCAACTGCTCATAACCTCAGGCCGTTTGCACGCTATGGGAATTTTAAACTTGGGGCGACCCAAATCGCCAGTCTGGCAACGTCGAATTACAATATGAACATTCGGACTCTGATTGTGGATGACCAGTCAACCGGGCTGGCCGTCTTGCGGGACCTGCTTCGTCACGAACCGGATATTGAAATCGTTGGCACGGCTGCCAACGGGCCTGAAGCCATCGAATCCATCAACCGACTGGCACCCGATCTGGTGTTCCTTGACGTGCAAATGCCCGAACTGGACGGCTTCGAGGTGGTCAACCGGATCAAGCTCCCACAAATACCGATTATCATCTTTGTTACCGGGCACGACGATTATGCATTGAAGGCCTTCGAGGCGCATGCCCTCGACTATCTGGTGAAACCTTGTCAACTGGCCCGGCTGCGCTCGGCGGTACAACGGGCCCGGCAACAGATTCAAAGTCACCAGAACGGCGACATCCAGCAGAAACTGGACAGCCTGATGCAAGATCTCAAGGCGGATTCAAAATATCCGGAGCGGCTGGCCGTGAAATCCAACGGTCGGATAGTTTTCCTGCGCCTGGCCGATATTGACATGGTGGAGGCGGCGGACAATTACGTAAAACTGCACGTTGGCAATGAAACGCACATGCTGCGCGAGACCTTGACTGCACTGGAGGAAAAACTGCCGCCAAGCCAATTCGTGCGTATCAGCCGTTCGAACATTGTGAACATCGAATCGGTCAAGGAATTGCATCCCCTGTTTCACGGCGAATACTCGGTCGCCCTGCACAACGGCATCCGCGCGACCCTGACCCGGGGTTATCGGGAACAACTCCGGCAACTCGGTGTGATGACTTGAACCGTGAGGGTTGATTTGGGCCGGTCGCCCTGATTTCCGTCTGCTGATTTCACCCTGTTTCAGGCGCGATTCGCCCCTGAATTCACGCAATGTGTCCCTAAACCATCATCGTTTGGAGTTTTTTGTGTTAAGTAAGTGACACAATTTAAAAGCTTAAAACAAAATGGTTATGAACAAGTCATGGATGTTGGTTATCGTCGGTACGTTGCTGGTGGTGGAAGGCCTGGCCACGCCCGCGCGGGCGCAGAGCACCGTGGTCTATGCTGCGGAGTACAACCAGTCCACCAACCGTTTCGGCACTATTGATTTGTTGAACGGCACCTTTACCCGGATTGCCTCCATTGGCAATGCGAAGATAAACGATATCGCTTATTGCCCCACCAACGCGACATTGTATGGCATATCCAACAGTTCAGCCCTGATAACATTCAACAAAACCAATGGCGCCATCACCAAGATCGCCAACTTGAGCACCAACACCCTTCAGTCACTGGCCTTCCGGCCCAGCGACGGAAAATTGTTTGGCGCCTCCCAGAACCGGTTGTACACGATCAATCCCAACAATGGGACGGCAACCCTGGTTGGGAACTATGGGAATGCCCGCAACCTTGGCAGCACCGGGCAGAACATTCGTTTCGCCAAGGACGGCAATCTTTACGTCAGCAACACCAGCACAAATACCGACATTTACTGGATCAGCACCGCGAATGGCGCTGCGACCTGGATGGGTGAAGCCGTCGGCTACCCCTATTTGATGTTGATGAATGCCAGTTCGAATATGTACGGAGTCTTCGTTAATCTCGGAACCGGAACCAATTCATATCCTGAGCTGGCGAGTTTTGACTTGAGTAGTTTTATTGCCGGCGGGACCAACGCCAATGGCAGCACTCACCCAATCACAATAAACCTGGTCGGCGCCGGCACTAATTTCCCCGCCAATTTTGTCTTTTCAGGCAATGTTCCCCAGGCGGTCACCAATCTCACCGTGCCGGTGAGCGCGACCGCGCTGGTGAGTCAGACCGTTTGCCCGGGCGACACCGTCATGCTCAGCACGGTGGCCTCCGGCACCCCGCCTTACAACTACGCCTGGTTGAAGAGCGGCTCGACTCTCAGCGGCCAGACTAATAGCAGCCTGACCCTCTCCAATGTGAGCACCAACGACACAGCGACCTACAGCGTCATCGTGAGCGGAGCCATGGGGTCGGTAACCAACAGCGCCACGCTGACGGTGAATAGCCCCGTGACCGTGACCGTGGCACCTTTAAACCAGATGGCGGTGGCGGGTGGCAGCGCAACCTTCAGCGTGGCGGCGACCGGAACAGGCTTGAGCTATCAATGGGTATTTAACGGCACGGTCATCGGAACCGGCAGCAGTCTAACTTTGAATAATCTGACTACCGTTCAGGCGGGCATTTACACGGTGATTGTCAGCGGCACCTGCGACAGCGTGACCAAAAGCGCCACGCTGACGGTGAACAAAGCCACCGCCTCCCTTACGCTGGGCAATCTGAACCCGACTTACAACGGTTCAGCCAAAACGGCGACGGCAACCACGACCCCGACCGGCCTGGCGGTAACTTTCACCTACAACGGTTCGACCACGGCTCCGACCAGCGCCGGCAGTTATACAGTGGTTGGGACAATCAATGACGCCAATTATCAGGGCAGTGCGACCGGTACGCTGGTGATTGCCCAGGCTTCAGGCTCCATTACGCTGGGCAGTCTGAACCCGACTTACAACGGTTCAGCCAAAACGGCGACGGCAACCACGACCCCGAGCGGCCTGGCGGTAACTTTCACCTACAACGGTTCGAGTACGGCTCCGACCAGCGCCGGCAGTTATACAGTGGTCGGAACAATCAATGATCCCAATTATCAAGGCAGTGCCACCGGTACGCTGGTGATTGCCCAGGCTTCAGGCTCCATCACGCTGGGTAGCTTGAACCAGACTTACAACGGTTCTGCCAAAACGGCGACAGCGACCACGACTCCCAGCAGCCTGGCGGTGACTTTCACCTACAACGGTTCAACCACGGCTCCGTCCAGCGCCGGCAGTTATACCGTGGTTGGGACAATCAATGACGCCAATTATCAGGGCAGCGCGACCGGTACGCTGGTGATCAACCCGGCCACCCTGACCATCACGGCCTTGGCCAATACCAGGACTTATGACGGTACTACCGATGCGGCTGCGATTCCGACGGTTACTGGTTTGCAAGGTTTCGATACTGTCACTGCCCTGGCTGAAAACTATGACACCAAAAATGCCGGCACCGGCAAGACCCTCAATGTCAGCGCCTACATTGTCAATGATGGCAATGGCGGCGCCAACTACACCGTCACGACGGTTACCAGTTCGGCGGGTGTCATTAACCCGGCGACACTGACGGTGACCGCCGACGACAAGTCCAGGATGTGCGAACAGCCCAATCCGGTGTTGACGGCGAGTTATGCAGGCTTTATCAGTGGCGAAGGCACCAATGTATTGACATCCCCGGCGGCCCTGAGCACGACGGCGACGTTTAACAGTACAGCCGGCGCATATCCGATCACCGCCAGTGGCGCGGGTGCCGCCAACTACACAGTTGCTTATGCCGATGGAACGTTGACTGTGATTCAGGCGCTGCAATTGAGTTGTGCCCGGGTGAACGTGGGCGGCAACAACCAATTCGTTGTCAGTTGGTCAAGCGTCACCAATCAGACCTATCAACTGGAGTTTGCCACCAATCTCGCGGCCCCTGCCTGGACACCGATGGGCAGCCCCCTTCCCGGAACCGGCGCCGTGCTGGCCGTGACCAATAATATGAACGGCACTCCGCAGTGCTTCTTCCGGGTAGAATTGCAATAAACTTCAAAACAGTTTTCGCGCGATTGGGGTCGCGGCAGGCCGGCGGATGAAGATCCACCGGCCTGCAACTTATTCGACGGACGCCGAATGGCGTGAGGGCCGTATCTTCCCGCTATTTATGGTTGCCATGCCGTGACGGCGGTTTAGAGTGTGCACCGTTCAAATGAAACTTTTTTGGCTCGTTCTCGGTCTGGTGGTGACGCCGGTTTTCAGCGCGACGGCACAGGTCACGGTCAGTTTGACGCTGGACCAGGATCAATTTCTGCCCAGTGAATCCCTGCCGGTGGCGGTGCACATCACCAATCAATCCGGCCAGCCGCTGCATTTGGGAGCGGACCCGGATTGGCTGACATTCAGCGTGGAGGCGGCGGATGATTTCATCGTCGTCAAAAATGCCGATCCGCCGGTGCAGGGTGCATTCGAATTGGATTCCTCACAGATAGCGACCAAGCGGCTGGATTTGCAGCCGTACTTCGATTTGAAACGGGCGGGGCGTTATCGGATCATTGCCACGGTGCGGATCAAGGATTGGAACACTGATGTTACCAGCCCGCCTCGAGGATTCGATGTGATCAGCGGCGCAAAGTTGTGGTCGCAAGTGTTCGGCGTGCCGCTGCCGGCCGGAGTGTCGAATCGCCCGCCCGAAGTCCGCAAATACACCCTGGAAGAAGCCAATTACCTGCATTCGCAACTGCGGATGTATGTGCAGGTAAGTGACGAATCCGGAACGACGATTTTCAAGGTGCGGGCAATCGGCTCGATGGTTTCTTTCAGCCAACCGGAAGAGCAGTTGGATCGTTCCAGCAATCTGCACGTGCTCTACCAAAGCGGCGCGGCGAGTTTCCTCTATTCGGTGATCAACCCTGACGGCGATATTGTCCGGCAGGAAATTTACGATTACCTCAATGTCCGGCCCCGACTGCACGTTGGTGATGACGGCAGCATCACGATTTTTGGCGGTGTCCGGCGCGTGAAGCCGCAGGACGTGCCGCCGATTCAATCTCCGGGTGCATTAAATGCGCCCGCCCAACCCTGAGCGCAGCGTTATTGCGTCAGATCCTGTCCGGAGACAACTTGCGTCTGCATTTGCCCGACAATGAGTCGGGCGCGGTCCATGGCTGTGTCCTGCGTTTCCCCGGGGAATGATTTCAATTGCACCCGTACTGCCGCCACGGAATCGCCGTTGCGGTCGGTCAACGGCATCGTCACCGCAACGGTGCCTTTGCCGCGCCCCAAATAAACCATGCCGGTGGTGATGGCGCCTTTTTCGGCGTCAGTGCCCGGTTGGCCGATTTCCTTCCCGTTGTTGCTGGCGATGATTTGCGGGTCGCCTTTGTCATCGAGCGTGTAAACCCGGAGTTCCAGGATGCGCGGATATTTCTGCATCATGCCTTCCACGAGCAATTGTGCCATGGGCACGCGCGGCGTGTAGTTGATGGTGGTATCTCCAAAATAACTGACGGCGTCCGATTTTGTCCAAAACCCGATTTTACCGGCCGTGAAGGTGTTGTCCGTCAGTGGCGGCATCACCAGATGATCGTCGAGCAGGCAGATGATTTGATTGCCCTGGCATTGGATGCCCAGCATGTGCCAGACATTGGTGGAAATGTCCAGGTCCGGCCCCAGGAGATTGCCGCGCAGGCCGTTCACCACCTTGTAGAAGCGGAGGTTGTGGCCCAGCGCGCTGGCGCGAATCACGTAAAAATTCGAAGCGTTCTGGTACCGGAACACGATGCCCGCCATTTGTTCCGCCACGCCGCTGACGATTTTGAACCGCGTCATCAGCTTGAAATCCTTGAAGGTTTCCTTCTCGTAAACCAGCATGGGGAACCGCTCGTCAGTCGGGTCCTCGCTGAGTTGGGCGAGCACGGCGTGTTGGGTCAGGCTGGGTGCCCGACCTGCTTGCGGAGACAAGGGCGCAAACGCCGAGGGCGATTCGTCCATGACAATTTTCCAATGACCCGGTTCACCGCCGCCGGCCAGCGTGCTGTGAAAGCCGGCCGGGGTTGTATTCGTCGGGAAATTGCTGAAATCAATTTTAATTTCCGCGCCAAAGACCGGCAGGGCCAGCGCGAGCGCGAAACCAGGAAACCATTTACGCATTGCGCGCAGCGTAACAAAAACCGGCCGGACGACAAGTATTTGCGCCCGGCCGATATTGTAGCGGCGGTCTATGACCGCCACCATTTTCCCGAAAACGAGAGGAAGTGCGGCGCTCATAGAGCGCCGCTACAACTACGCCTTCCAGATCATATCGGCGACGGTGCGCCCCGTCGGGATGAACGGCAGCACGTGCTCGCTGTAAGGCGTCACCACGTCGAGCACATACGGCTCCTTCGCGTCGAGCATCCGCTGGATGGCCGGGCGCAGGTCCTTTTTGAACATCACGCGCTCGCATTTCACGTTGAACGAATTGCAGACACGCACGAAGTCGGGATAAATCTGCGCCCGGTGATCGGGATTACCCAGATACGTGTGGCCGCGGTTGCCGGCGTAGAAATTGTCCTCCCACTGCACCACCATGCCGAGGTGCTGATTGTTCAGGATGATGGCCTTGACATTGATTTTCTCGACGTGCGCGGTGGCGAGTTCCTGAATGTTCATCAGGAACGAACCGTCCCCATCAATATCAATCACTTCCTTGTCCGGATGCGCCACCTTGATACCGAGCGCCGCCGGGAAGCCAAAGCCCATTGAACCCAGCCCGCCGCTGGTGATGAACTGGCGCGGGTGTTCGTACTTGAACCATTGACCGGCCCACATTTGATGCTGGCCCACGCCGGTCGTGATGAGGGCGTCCCCCTTGGTCAGTTCATAGAGCGCCTCGACCACCATCTGCTGCAGGATAATCTGGTCTTGCTGGCCCTTGAGATGGTCCTTCATGTGATCGCTGGTGGCGATCTCGTGCGTGATGGTGTAGGCAAACGGCGCCTTCTTTTTCCACTCGTCAGTCTGCTCCAGCCAGGCCGTGTGTTTCTTGTTAAGCGGACGCCGGGCAAGCATCGCATTGAGCCGGGTCAACGCATCCTTGATGTCGCCGACCACGGGCAGGTTGCGCGCGGCCGGTTCTTGTTCAACTCGGAAGCGTCAATGTCCACGTGGACAATCGTGCCGTGCTTGCAGAATTCCTCGAACTTGCCGGTCACCCGGTCGTCGAACCGCACGCCGAACGCCAGCAGCAGATCCGCGCCGTCCTTGATTTTTACCATCGGGTCGTTGAACGACTTGCGGTGCGCGTATTCGCCGTTGACGGCCCAATTGGCAAACGCCGCCCCGTGCATGCCCAGCCAGCGCAACGAAAGCGGGTGCGTCTCGGGAAAACCGCCGATGCCCATGAGGGTGGTCGTCACCGGAATGTTCGTCGCCTCGGCAAATTTCCTGAGTTCCGCCGCCGCGCCGCTGCTGATGATGCCGCCGCCGCAATAAATCACCGGGCGTTCGGCCTTTTCAATGAGGCCCATGATTTCGTTCAAGGCGAGGTCATCGGCGCGCAAATCCGGCTGGGTGTAACCGGGCAGACCTTTTTTGATCTGTGCCAGCGTCGGCCAGACCGGCTGGGTCTTGGCCTGCTGGATGTTTTTCGGCACGTCAATCACCACCGGGCCGGGCCGGCCGGTTTGCGCGATGTAAAACGCCTCCTTGATGATGCGTGGAATATCGTTCACGTCGGTGATGAGGTAGCTGTGCTTCACAATGGGCAGCGTCACCCCGATGATGTCGGTTTCCTGAAATGCGCCGCGACCGATCATGTTCTGGTTGACCTGGCCGGTGATGGCGATGAGGGGACAGGAATCCAGGTAGGCGTCGGCGATGGCGGTAACGAGATTGGTCGCGCCCGGGCCGCTGGTGCCCATGCACACGCCGGCCTTGCCGGTCGCCCGGCCGTAACCTTCCGCCGCGAAACTGCCGCCCTGCTCGTGCCGCGGCAGGATGGTGCGGATTTTGGATTTGGTTAGCGATTGGTGGATTTCCATGCTCGCGCCACCGGGATAGGCAAAAATGACCTCCACGCCTTCACGTTCAAGGGCTTCGACGAGGATGTCGCGGCCAAACATGGCCGCACCGACCTCGGCGCGCGCGGGGGAGGCGGGTTTCTTTTCTTGTGGCGCCGAAGCCGCTTTGGCGGCGGCGGATCCAGCGGTTTCAGTTGTCTTGCTCATAACATTGTTGGATTAATGAATTGGTGGATTGCTGGATTAATGGGCTGGCGCATCGAAGCGTTGTCCCATCCATCCAATCATCCAAAAATCCAATCATCCGGTTTTCATGTTTCGGTTGTGGCCGGTGGCGCAGATTAAACGAAAAACCCACGACCGTTTCCAGCCGTGGGTTCTTGTTAAAGTTTGGTTATGTTCAACAAGCGCCAACGGCGTCGTTAACTACGACGACGACCAGACTGACAACTTGTAGAACGTTTTTCAACATTATGCGTACAGTCTATCGGAGTTATCGGCCGGGTCAAGCCCGTTTTTGGCCAATTTTAACTCCTTTTTTGCCCTCTGGCACCGAAACCGGGGGAGCGTCAAGGTTGACCGGGGGAGGCAGACAAAGAAAGCCGCGGAGAAGCTCCGCGGCCTGGTGAAAACAAATTGTCTGCTGACGGCTTACTCGGCTTTCTTTTCCTTCTTTTCGGCCCTGGGTACCTTAACGGTTTTTTCCGGTTTTTCAGCTTTTTCCGCCCTGGCAGGTCTCTCGACAGGTTTCTTCTCTTTGGGTTTGGCTTCAGTGGCTTCGATTTTCTCAGCCTTTTCGGGTTTGGCCGCTTTTTCGCTCCTGGCATCCCGTCTGACGAAACCTCGTTTTTCCGTCCTGGGCTTTCTGCCTTCCTCAGCCCTGGCTTCGGCCGGCGCCGCCGCGGCCGCCATTTCCGGAGCGGGCGCCGCCGCCGGCGTGGTACTCTCGACCCGGACCTTGAGCGCGCCTTTGACTTCGGCGTGAAGGTTTAATTCCACTTCATGGTCGCCCACCGCGCGGATCGGGTGTTCGAGATGAATCTTCTTTTTGTCGAGCGAAATGTCGAACTGATGCTTCAATTCATCGGCAATCATGCCGGCAGTCACCGAACCGAACATCTTGCCGTCTTCGCCCGCCTTCACCTTGATGACGCAGATGAGTTTCGACAGCGCCTTGGAAAGTTCGGTCATGGTGTTGAACTCATGCGCTTCGCGTTCGGCGCGGCGCTGGCGCAAGGCCTCGATCTGGCGTTTGTTGGCCTGGGTGAGGGGAATGGCCAGCCGTTGCGGGAAAAGAAAGTTGCGCGCGTAACCGGCGGCGACCTTCACCTGATCGGACTCGGCCCCGAGGCCGACAATGTTGTGTGTGAGAATGACTTCAGTCTTCATGAACTCGTTAAATTGTTAAATCAGTTAAATGGTTAATTCAGTGGTGTCGCGGGAAATCAGTACATCAGTCCATCACTTCAATACTCCATCACTCCCATCGTCAGAATGGGACGTCGTCGCTTTCCGGCGGCACATCGCCTTCGGCAGGCTCGGGCGCGGCGGGCGCGGAACCGGACGCCGGACGCGAACGTGGAGCTTCAGCAGCGCCTTCGCCCCGACCGCCACCGGAATCCAGAAATTGGAAGTTTTCCAGCACCACGCCGAGTTTGCTTTTCTTCTGGCCGCTCTGTTTGTCCTCCCAGGTATCGTAGCGCAGGCGGCCTTCGATCAAAATCGGACGGCCTTTTTTCAGGTATTGGCCGATGGTTTCGGCGGTTTTGCCGAAAGCATCCACATCCACAAAGGTCACCTCTTCCTTCATTTCGCCGGTCTCGCTTTTCCACTTGCGGTTGCAGGCGATGCCGAGACGCGCCACCGCCGTGCCCTTGGGCGTATAACGCAATTCAGGGTCACGGGTCAAATTTCCGGCGAGAATCACTTTGTTGAAGCTGGCCATAAGGCCTCCGGGGTTAAGGGTTTATTTCGCTGGTTTGGGCTCAGGCGACAGCGTGAAGAAAGCGCGGAAAATTTCGTCGTTCAACGCCAGTTTCGTCCGCAATTGCGTGACCGTGGCCGGCGTGCCCATGAAAATGACATTCGCGTAAAACCCGGCGTTGTATTTCTTGTCCGCCACGCGCGCAAAACTCTTCCGGTCCATTTTTTGCACCGTTTCCACTTTGCCGCCCGCCGCGGTGATTTCGGAGGAAATCTTGTCGAGGGCGTCTTTGACGCCTTCTTCCCGTCCCGCCGTGTTCAGGATGAACAGACCTTCGTATCGTTTCACTGTTTTTCGTTCGTTCGATGGTCGCGGCCAGTCCACGTACTCCGTTAAACTGGTTCATTGCTTTTTGTATGCCATCGTTCAGCCAGCATTCTGCCTGGTCGGCCGCCCGATCCAAAACTTTTTCCATCAGCGCCTTTTCCGCCGGGTCGAACCGGCTGAGCACGTAATCTGTGATCTCCCGTGCGCCGTCCCGGCGCCCGATGCCGAGCCGCAGCCGCGCGAATTCACGCGAGCCCAGGTGCTGCTCGATGGATTCCAGCCCGTGATGGCCGCCGCTGCTGCCACCCGGCCCGCAACCGGATCTCGCCCAGCGGCAAATCCGCATCGTCCACCACCACCAGAACCCGTGTCCGCGGCAACCGGTAAAAATTCACCAATGCCCCGACCGTTTCGCCGCTGGCGTTCATGAACGTCTGCGGCTGGCACAGCAACAACGCGGCGGCCCTGGTGCTCCGCGCGGGCCAGGCGCGCATTGAACTTCGCGCTCGTTCTTCCAGGCTGCCTCGCCAGCGCGCGGCCAGTTTTTCGACCAGCAAAAAGCCGGCATTGTGGCGCGTTTTTGTATATTCCGCGCCCGGATTGCCCAGGCCCACGATGAGATGCAATGGCTCCATGCGCGGCGCGGGCGCGGCGATCCTCGCGGATCGCCCGCAAAATTATTTCTTTTTCTCCGCCGGCTTTTTCTCGGCCGGCTTTCTCGCCGGCCTTGTCGGCGGCTTTTCCGCAGGCGCCGCCGCGCCCTTCTCGGCGCCTTTGGCGGGGGCTTTCTCGCCGGGCTTGGCGCCCTTTTCGCCCTTGGCCGGAGCTTCGCCCTCTTCGCCTTCTTCCTTCTTTTCCTTGATCATCTCGACATCGCCCGCGGCCACCGCTTCGGTGGTGGTCGCCGCCGCTTCTTCCTCTTCCGTGCGCGGCAGCGGCCACGGCCACGACCGGCATGCTTTTTTCGCCCAGAATTTCGACGCCGGCGGGCACCTTGATTTCACCGAGATGAATGGCTTTGCCGAGTTCGAGGTGGCTGACATCAATCACAATCTGTTCCGGCAAATCCTTGGGCAGGGAGCGGACCTTGAGCTTGAACAGCACGTGTTCGAGCACGCCGCCGCTGTTCTTTACGCCGGCGGCTTCGCCGACGGTTTCGAGCGGCACCTGGATAATGACCTTTTCATTTTCGGCCACTTCATGGAAATCCACGTGCAGCACCTTGCCGTCGAGCGGGATGATGCTGGATTTCCTGGACCAGCGCGAGGCGCTTGGCGCGCGCGTCGTTTTCCACCGACAAATCCACCAGCAAGTTCTCCGAGGCGGAATGGTGGATGAGGTCGCCGATTTCCTTCGCGTTGATCTCGAGATTTTGCGGCTTTGTCCTGGCGGCCGTAAATGACCGCCGGCACGCGACCTGTGTCGCGCAATTTCTTGACTCCGCCCCGACGCGTCTGCGTCCGGGGATACGCTTTCAATGGCACCGATTTCATGCTAAAAAATATTTTCCGGCGGGCTCAACTGGTGCGCCCGCCTTTGAATTCAAAGAGCGAGTTCACCGACGAATTGCTGTTAATTCGCTTGATGGCTTCGCCCAAAAGCCCGGCCACCGACAGCGTCGTTATTTTTACACCGTCAATTGCGGGGCGTTGGACTGTATCAGTTGTAATCAATTCGTCAATCACTGATTTTCGCAATCTTTCGATGCCTACATTGTTGAGAATCGCGTGGGAAACACAGGCCAGAATCTGTTTGGCGCCCTTCTTCTTCAACAACGTCGCCGCCGCCGTCAAGCGTGCCCGCCGTTTCCGTCAAATCGTCCACCAACAGGATGTTTTTGCCCCGGATTTCACCGATCACGGCCATGGATTCCACTTCCGTCGCGCTTTTGCGCCGCTTGGCCACGATGGCCAGCCCGGATTCCAGCACCTGCGAATACGCGTGCGCCATCTTCAAGCCGCCCACGTCCGGGCTGACCACGACCAGGTCGGACAGCTTTTTCTTCTTCAAATATTCGTACATGACCGGCGCGGCGTAGAGATGGTCCACCGGGATATCGAAGAATCCCTGGATCTGCTGCGCGTGCAAATCCATCGTGAGGATGCGGTTGACCCCCGCCGCCACCAGCAGGTTGGCGATGAGCTTGGCGGTGATGGGCACGCGCGGCTGGTCCTTGCGGTCCTGCCGGGCGTAACCGTAAAACGGCAGCACCGCCGTGATGCGCATCGCGCTCGCCCGCCGCAACGCGTCGATCATGATGAACAGCTCCATCAAATTGTGGTTGGTGGGCGGCGACGTCGGCTGGACCACGAACACGTCCTCGCCGCGCACGTTCTCCTCGATCTTGATGAACGTCTCGCCATCGGGAAAAGGCTCGATGGAACATTTGCCCAATTCGATGCCGATGGATTTGCAAATCGCGCGAGCCAAAGGCTCGTTGGCGGTGCCGCTGAAAACTTTCACAAATTAGTTTGTATCTGGTTTAAATAACACGAAAACCGCCGCTGTCGGCGGATGAAAACGTGACTTGACTGTAACAACGAACAACCTTGGCGCAAGTGGATTTTACTCACAACATCGGGCCATGCGTTATCGGATGTTGGGCAAAACGGGTTTGCGTGTGTCGGTCATCGGCGTCGGCACATGGCAGTTTGGCGGCGAATGGGGACAAGATTTTTCCCAGGCTGAGGTTGATGCCATTCTCGACGCGGCGGCGGAATGCGGCATCAACCTCATTGACACCGCCGAATGTTACGGCGACCACCTGTCCGAGCGTCTGATTGGCGATTACCTGTCGCGCCGCGATCGGTCGCGCTGGCTGGTGGCGACCAAGTTCGGCCACCACTTCAACAGCTTCATGAACCGCGACGACGATTTTTCCGTCGCCGGCGTACGGCAAGCAGCTTGAAGCTTCCCTCAAGGCGCTGCGCGTGGACACGATTGACCTTTACCAGTTTCATTCCGGTTCCGACGCGCTGTTTCAGAACCAGGAATTGTGGACGATGCTGGCGGAACAAAAGACGCGCGCGGCAAAATCCGGCACCTGGGCGTTTCCATTCTGCAAAAGGGCAGTGAATTCCAGGCGCGGGAGGGCCGCGAAATTTGGCGTGGAGGCGTTGCAGGTTTTTTACAACCGGCTCGATCGCCGCGCCGAGACAGTTGTATTTCCCGCATGGCGCAGCGCGACAACCTCGGCATCCTCGCCCGCGTGCCGCTCGCCAGCGGATTGCTTTCCGGCAAATACAAACCCGGCGCGACCTTTGCCGCCAATGACGTCCGCGCCACGTTTGACGCGGAAAAAATGAAACGCGACCTGATTGAAGTGGAGCGTCTGCAAAAAGAAGAAGTGCCCGCCGGCGTGCCGATGGCCAAATGGGCGATGGCGTGGTGCCTGAAAAATCCGGTGGTGACGCGCATCATTCCCGGCTGCAAAAATCCGGAACAGGTGAAGCGCCAACGCCAGCGCGGCGGAGTTGGTATGACTGATTTTGTAGCACCCGCCTCCGGTGGGTTCAATTCGGCGTCTCGCCGAATTGCTTTGGCGTAAGCTGGACTGTGGCCTGGCAAGCGAACAGTGATGGCAACATCGGCTGAAGGTGTCGGGCGCGACGCCCGAAACAATCTGCGAGACGCGTGTGCTACACCAGGAATCCACCCGCCGTCGACTACCCGGTCATCCTGATAAAATATCGCTATTTGATCAAACCCTGCTTTATTTCGCCGCCAGCGCCGCTTCGATGGCTTGAGTGACTTCCGCTGAGTCGGGTTTCACGGGTGAGGCAAAGCGATTCAGGATTTTGCCGTCGCGGCCGATCACAAACTTGGTGAAGTTCCAGCCGATGTTGCCCGGGAACGGCGAATCCTTGCCCGCCAGCAGCACATAAAGCGGATGGCGGTTGGCGCCGTTGACCTCAAGCTTGTCGAACATCGGAAAGGTCACATCGTATTTCGAAGTGCAGAACTGTTTGATTTCCAGCATCCGTGCCGGGTTCCTGCTGGCCAAACTGGTTGCAGGGAAACCCGAGCACGACCAATCCCTGGTTCTTGTACTTCTGGTAAATGCCTCCGAGGCTTATATTGCGGGGTGAACCCGCATTTGGACGCGACGTTGACAATCAGCAACACCTTGCCCTGATACGGTTTTAATGAGGTGTTGTTGCCGTCAATGTCCTTGAGCGGAATGTCGTAAATGGACTCCGCCGCGCGGGTGACCAGGATTTGAAGGAAAGTAATCGCAGACCAGTAGAACAAGTGCTTTCATGGCGGGAACAATGCACCGGGTCATGGTGGGCTGTCAACTCCGGGCAACCGGACGCAGGAAATTTATTTTCGGGGGGAACCTTTCACTGCTTCGTACCTCTTACCGCAGCGACGAACGAACCGTTTGAAACAAGAAATAGAGGAGAGTTTTATGATTAAACAAGGCAAAAACATCTTCAGATCAGTTGGCAGTTGGTGCGGCCTTCTTGCCGCTGTGGGAGTCTCGGTTTTGGCCAGCAGGGCTTCAGCCGGTGGCCTGATACTGAACCGCCATTTCAATGACCCGGGCAACATCCTTCCTGATTGCCGACCAGTTCAACAACCGGGTTGTTGAGGCTACCCCCCGTGGCAATATTGTCTGGCAGTTCGGGTTGGGGCCGAATGATTTTTCCGCCAAATCCATCATCGGCGTCAACGACGCCCAGCGTGTCGGGTCGTTAACTTTGATGGCCGGCACCGGCACCCCGCCGGGCGTGATTCCCCAGGCTCCGGGCGGCGTGGCGGACAATCGTGTCATCCTCGTCGATCCTTTTAGGAGGATTGTCTGGCAATACGGCCAGTTTGGAGTGACTGGTTCCGGCCCCAACCAGTTAAGCACGCCGGTGCAATCCACGTGGTTGCCGAACTTCGACGTTCTCATTACTGATCAGGCCAACAATCGGATCATCGAGGTCAACCTGGCGAAGAAAATCGTCTGGCAGTATCCGGGCTCGAACACCAACGCGGATCAACAGTTGAGTGGCCCGAATTCCGCTGAACTGTTGGAAAACGGCCACGTATTGATCTCCGACCAGGGTAACAACCGCGCCCTCGAAGTCACCCACGACAATCACGACCAGGTCGTCAAAGAGTTCTCCGCCGGCGGCACGGTCAGCATTGTCGCGTTTTCCAGCCGGCTCGACAACGGCGACACGTTGCTGACCGATTCCGGCAACGCCCGGGTAGTCGAGGTGGATCCCAATGACAACATCGTCTGGGAGTATGACATTAATACCGCGTTCCCCAGCGTGTCGTCACCGTTGCCGACGCGGGCGGTACGGCTAAAGAATGGTGACACCCTGATCAGTGACCAGTTCAATAATCGCGTGATCCGGGTCAATATGGCGGGGGGAACTGTGATGACTTACGGACTTCCGCTGGCGGGCGGGCCGGTGGGCTCATTTCCGTTTGGCAACAATTTCGGCTACGACACCCATACGACGCAACATGGATTATATTCACCGTATGACGCGAAAATCATCGGCGATTACACGGGGTTGACGCCGCCGTTTGATTCCGATGGCGACAACGACGATCAATGATTGACTGATACCTGAAGCAGGGGCGGCGTGAATACGCCGCCCTTTTGTTATTTGTTCACGCCTGTCCTACCCTGCAATCCACCCGCCACCGACCACCAGATCATCCTGGTAAAATACTGCCGCCTGGCCGGGCGTGATGGCGCGCTGAGCGGATTGCAGTTTCACCTGCACTGAGCCGTTGCCGGTCGGCGTCACCGTTGCAGGCGTGCCGGGATGGTTATAGCGGATTTTCGTCGTGACTTCGATGGGCTCCGCCAGTTTGTCGAATGGAATCCAGTTGCAGTTCGTCGCCATGAATTCGTCGCGGTCGAGCGCGGATTCATCACCGACGACGACGCGATTATGCTCGGCGTCCAGCTCGACGACATAAACCGGCTTGGGCGTCGTGATGCCGAGTCCTTTGCGCTGGCCGATGGTGTATAATTCGATGCCGTCATGGTGGCCAAGTATGGTTCCGTGCAAATCCACAATCTCGCCGCGGTGTTTGTGCGACGAGGCCGGCCTGCTGGAGAAAGCCGCCGTAATTGTTGTCCGGCACGAAGCAGATTTCCATGCTCTCCGCCTTGTCGGCGGTTTTGAGGTGGCAATGCCGCGCGACTTCACGCGTGTCACTCTTGGTCTTTTCGCCCAGCGGAAACAGAGCGCGGGCCAACTGGTCCTGCCGCAACGAGAAAAGGAAATAACTCTGGTCCTTTTTCAGGTCCCGTCCGCGCTTGAGGAGATAGCGCCCCTCGCTGGGAGCGCCGGCATCTTGCCGGCGAGAACCTGTGCTTTGTGCTGCAACCGGCCGGCAGGATGCCGGCGCTCCCGGTTCCGCCCTCTCAATCCGCGCGAAATGGCCGGTGGCGATGTACTCCGCGCCCAGTTGCCTGGCTCGGTCAATCAGTCGGCCGAACTTCAGGTTCTGATTGCACATCACGCACGGATTCGGCGTGCGGCCGGCCTTGTATTCGTCGGCAAAGTAGTTGATGACGTGCTTCTGGAATTCCGCCGCCTCGTCAATCAGGTAATATGGGATGCCAAGCGTGTGGCAGACGGCCCGGGCGTCGGTGACGGCCTGCGGGCCGCAGCACTTGTCCTCGGCGCGGTTCACGCAATCCTGCGGCCAGAGCTTGAGTGTGATGCCGATGACCTCGTAGCCCTGTTCGAGCAACAGCGCCGCCGTGGCGGAGGAGTCCACTCCCCCGCTCATGCCGCAGACCACACGCTGACGCTTTTGCGAATTCACAGAAGGACATTATACAACGCGCGGGCGGCGTGTAAAATGGTTTGCGAAGTGCGTTTAACGAATTGCTACTGCGTCTTCTCAACAACCAGCATTTCGACCGGCTCGCGGCTCGGCACAAGCTCACGGCGGGGCTGCGACTTGCGCTTTCTCTCTTTCCGATTGAATAAAAGCATGATTCTGTGAAGCCAGTTGGTTGGCTTCTGCGGAGGCCTGTTTAAATCCGTCAGACCCGCGCGTAGGCCATCCATCAGGCGTGGCATGAGAAACGATAACATAGTTCCAGGAAATGTCCTTGAAACGCCAATCCACAACCTGCAAGTCAGGAACCGTCACCGGCGGAAACGGATCAAATCTGTCTTTGACCACTTCGATTGATTGGGCAACGAACGTGAGCTTCCGGAGCGGCTCCGTTTCGTCCCCGGACAGTGGCGCATCTGAGAATTTTGGGTAAAAACTCTCCAGCGTGAACTGCCGTGGTAATTTCATATTCCCGACGGCAACCGGATCGCTGGCCGTGAATTTCCAGGATTCGTATCCGCTCGGATACTGTTTCAATTCGATGGTTTCTATTGGCTGAAGGGAATTGGTTCTGGGCAGAACCTCCAAATTACGGCTCCAGCCGGTGATGGTTTTAGGCAAGTTTGAGTCCGGCCAATAAGTGACTTGATTGGTAATGTAATCAGGCAGTGTCATCGCCGTGAATCCCACTGCCAACTGAAGTCCAGTCTGATGGCTTGAGGTTTTGAAGTAATCGCTTGAACAATATGCCAGCCATCCCGCCTGAACCATAGGAGAAGCGTCATCGCCAGGAAAACGTCCCGGAAAAGCAAAGCCGGACAAACCGTCGTTGGTTCGGTTGAGAGGTGATGGCCGGTCCGAAACCAAGAAGAGGTCGGTTCCATCGCAACCATATTCTTCCTTCACATCGTATGCCCATCGTTCACCGGGAGTTTTTTTCAAAGCCTTTTGCGAAGAAACCTCCTCAGAATCGTTTGATATGCGATATGACTTGCCGTCAGTAAGGATGACAAGTTTAGCCCGTCCGACCACTTCTGGTTGTTTGGTATAAAGCAAAACCTGGGCATCCCCGACGATGCGGACAAAGGGCGCCGGCGACGTTATCATGCGTTTAACGG
Organism: uncultured bacterium; assembly: GCA_963708305.1. Classification (GTDB taxonomy): domain Bacteria; phylum Verrucomicrobiota; class Verrucomicrobiia; order Limisphaerales; family UBA11358; genus UBA11358. The sequence continues at coordinate 1,270,259 of CAVPSH010000001.1, forward strand.
CGACCGTAGTTGTTCCTGCCGCGAGCAACACGACCACGCCGCTGACGACCGCCGTTTTTGCTTTTGCCCATGCCATTGTTTTTAATGCTCCCTTCACCAAAATCAAGGTTGAAGCTGAAGCCGCCGCACCTTTCGCAATCGCCACGGCAGTCACGGATTTGGCCAGAGCCACCGGCGCAGCTTGAACGGAGTTGGTGGAAATCGCCGCGGCCAGAATGGCCGTCGTTGAACTCACACCGCGTTTGGTGAAAAATTTCCGCAGTTTTTCCAGCGCACGGCTCACACGCATCTTTGCCGCGTCCTCGCTGGCGCCCAGCGCTGCGCCGACTTCCTTGAAATCCCGGTTTTCAAAAAACCGCAGCACCAGCGCGTCATGATTTTTCTGACCAAGTTTCTCCATCGCCACATCGAGCAGCGGCGCGATTTGCATCCAGGTTTCGTCGGTTGTCGGTTCGTTCAAAATCGTCTGCATGTGCGCCTCCTGTTCGCGACGTTGCCGCCTCCGCTGAATCGTCAGCGCATTGGCGCTCGCGTATCGTGCCGTGCGGCAAAGCCAGCCGGGCAGAATGGTTTTGTCGCCGAGCGAACCGGCCTTCCGCGCCAGAATGACGAACACCGCCTGGGTAATCTCCTCGGCCAGGTGTGCGTCGCGCACCTGCCGCAGCGCCACGGAATAGACGAGATTGACGTAACGTGAGACGAGCGTGGCAAACGCTGCTTCAGAATTGCGCCGGGTGTAGTCCCGCAGCAAGGTCAGGTCGTCATTCATGATTTCACTGATATATTTACGCCAACGCAAAAAGGTAACAGACTATTTTCATTAAACAGTGATTATGTCCGACCTCACCCCGGTCCTCTCTTCCGAGGAGAGGGGGAATAGTCTGCCGCCTCTTTGAAAGTTCACGTGACAGAATTTGCCGGACGTTCATTCGCACAGCCAAAGCCGACCAGCCACCATTTCCTCTCCCAGGGGAGAGGACAAAGGTGAGGGCGAGTGTTCAACCAATTGAATCGCATTTTTACAAATACGGGGACATCAATTACTTTGGGCGGGTCGATGGACAATGTCGCCAAAATCATTTCGCTGGCCATTGGCTTGAGCTTGATTTTTGCGGCTCAAGCGTTCGCCGGACCGCCATTTCTGACGGATGACCCGGAGCCGGTGGATTATCAGCATTGGGAATTTTATGTCTTTGGCAATGGCGATCATACCAGTGTGGACGATTACACCATCAACGGTCCGGCGGTGGAATTAAATTACGGCGTGTTACCCGATACGCAGTTGCATCTGGTGCTGCCAATGACCACTGTCGGCGTTGATGGCGCTCCAACCCAGACTGGCCTGGGGGACATGGAATTGGGTGTGAAATACCGGTTCGTGCACGAATCGGATCTACTGGCCACAAATCGGGATTTTCCCGATGGCCGAACTGCCGACCGGCGACTCCAATCATGGTTTAGGGCAACGGCCAAACCTGGTTTCGCCTGCCGTTGTGGCTGCAAAAGAGCTGGGGACCGTGGACGACTTACGGCGGCGGCGGCGCGGCCTTGAATTCCGCGCCCGGCCAGCGCGATTATCCTTTCGGCGGCTGGCTGGTGCAGCGCGACTTTGGACCCGCATCTCACGCTCGGTGGGGAAGTCTTTGCGCAGGGACAGGACGCGGACGACGACCACGGCTTTGCCGCGCTCAATTTCGGCGGCTCGTATAATTTCAGCGAACATTTCAGTTTGTTGTTCAGTGCCGGTCACAGTGTCGCCGGCGACAATCACCTGCTGTGGTATTTCGGGCTTTACTGGACCTGGGGGCCGGAGAAATCCTCCAAACCGTAAGTCAGAAACAGAAAGGAGAAAAATCATGAGTCTCTGGAAAAAAATCTGTGAACCGACGGGCGCCAACGCCAACGTCCTGATTCGTCTGGTGGTCGGCGGCGTGTTTCTCAACGAAGGCATCCTCAAATTCCTGTATCCGGCGGCGCAGGCGGCCGGCCGGTTTGCGAAGATTGGCATACCCTATCCGGATTTTTTCGGCCCGTTTGTGGCCACGGTGGAAACCGTTTGTGGGGTGATGGTCATTCTCGGCCTGCTGACGCGACCGGCAGCCATCGCCTTGTTCATTGATATTTCGGTGGCGATTTTCACCACCAAAATCCCTGTCCTGTTGGGGCATGGTTTTCTCGGCTTTTCATTGATGGAACTGCCGCATTACGGCTTTCTCAGCATGGTACATGAGGCACGCACGGATTTTTCGATGTGGATTCGGCCTGCTGTTCCTGCTTTTGACCGGCCCGGGCCGTTGGTCGGTGGACGCCCGGCTGGCAAGGACCTGAGCTTCGACGGCGTGAATCAAGCTCTTTCAAGCAGCCAATCTTATATTGACTTTTGCTAAAATAAGTGTTTCAATACCATTCAATCGGAGTGGTTATGAAACGATGCTTCATTCTCCTGACGACGGGTTGGCTTCTTTTATCAACATCCGGCCAAAGTGCCGAAACGGCGCGTGCGCGGTTGTATTGCATGTCCCTCCAATTTCAACAAGGCACGACCTACGGCGGCACTCTAAATTTGAGCACCATCAGTGGCACGTCGTACAACGGCGAATTGATGCCGACGTTTTCCGGCGATACCTCGGGCAATCCCTGGGGTAGCGGTCTGGTACTGGTCTGGAGCGGCATGGGAGACAGCGGGAGCATTTATGTGAATTTGCCGCCGTCGCTTGACGCCAACAACAACGGTTTCAACGATTTCTTTGAGGTTTCGCAAGGGGTGACTGGCAAGGTCAGTACGGGTTCTTATTCCACCGGCACCTACTTTTCCGGAACCGTCACCGCCACGTGGAACCGCAATGCCGGTTCGGCCAGCGGCACTTGCGTACTCAACTTGTATGACTACACCTGGGATAGCCTGGGCAATTTTACCTGTCCGTTCACACTGATCGAATACACCGGCCCGCTGACCTACACGCCCGGCTCCAACACGGTTTCGGCAACCGTCAATCTGACTCAGACCGGCAATCCCGCCAAGACGTTGCAGGGGCCGATCGTCTTTACCAAATCCACGACCGCTCCTTTCAACATCCTGACCAACCAGCCCGGCGTGTGGACCAATGCCTCTCTGCAAACACTCAGTTTTGACAGGGAAAGCTTTACGCGGGGCAATCCAACCTGGCCCACTAACTACGCTGGATATGTTTACTTTGCCGACGGCAATCCCGGCACGGCCAGCCCGGACTACGAACTCTGGGTGCTTTCCATTGACGATACGAACGATGCCAATGCCAATGGCGTTCCGGACTTCAGCGACAACCCGGCCAGTGTGACGCCGCCGCGTGCGCCGCACCTTTCCCTCGTGCCTGGCTCGACCAATCTGCTGCTGACCGTCAGCGGCAGTGTCGGTCACACCAACCAAATTCAGCAAATCGCCTCCCTGAGCACGACCAACTGGCTAACGACGCAGTCCTTTTTGCAAACCAACGACCCGCAGGTGGTTTCCCTGCCGTTGCCGTCCGGCAGCCCGAAGTTCTGGCGCGTGACGGCGCAGTAAGCCGGCGGCTCCGGCTTGCAAACCAGTTCAGATTTCATCCCGCTTTTTTGCGACATATTTCCCCACCGGGACGTTCCGCGCATGGTAATTTGATGGTGAGTGGCGCGCCCAGCGCCTCGCTCCGTCTGGCAGCGTACCATGTACAATTCCCCTTCGGGGTGTAGATTGAGGCTGGTTTGTGCAAAACATTTATTGCACAACGACGAAATTTGAGTAAAAAATGGATGAACGAAGGCTAATTCGCCAAGCGATGACCCGAAGCTTAACAGCAAACGCTAATGTCAGACGGCCCGCGCAAATCTCCGCGCCGCCGAAGCAGGGGCTTTACGATCCGCAATTTGAACACGAGGCCTGCGGCGTGGGCTTTGTGGTCAATATGAAGGGGAAAAAATCCCACACCATTGTCCGGCAGGCGCTGCAGGTGTTGCTCAATCTCGATCATCGCGGCGCATGCGGGTGCGAGGTGAACACCGGTGACGGCGCAGGGCATTCTGATACAGACGCCGCACGCCTTTCTCAAGGAAGTCGCGGTGAAGGAGAAAATTTCTTTGCCGGGCGCGGGCGAATACGGCGTGGGCATGGTGTTCCTGCCGCATGACGCCGCGCAGCGCGCCGAGTGCGAAAGGATTTTTGGCGACATCGTGGCCGAGGAAGGCCAGCGCGTGCTGGGCTGGCGCACCATCCCCACCCATAATGCCTCGCTGGGCGCGACCGCCAGGGCGTCCGAGCCGTTCATGCGGCAGGTGTTCATCGCCCGCAACGCGGAAACTCACCGATGACATGGCGTTTGAGCGCAAGCTATACGTCATTCGCAAGCGGGCGGAGAACGCGATCCGCTATTCCGGCAAGGTCAAGGGCGGCGAATTTTTCTACTCTCGCCAGCCTGTCTTACAAGACCGTCGTTTACAAGGGCATGTTGCTGCACGGCGCAGTTGGGCGAATATTATCCGGATTTGTCGCACCCGGCGCTGGAATCGGCGCTGGCGCTGGTCCATTCGCGTTTTTCCACGAACACCTTTCCGAGCTGGAACCGCGCGCATCCCTATCGTTATCTCGCGCACAACGGCGAAATCAACACGCTGCGCGGCAACATCAACTGGATGCACGCGGCGCAATCGAATTTTGCTTCCGAGCTTTTCGGCGACGACATCAAAAAAATCATCCCGGTCATCAACACCGACGGCAGCGACTCGGCGATGTTCGACAACTGCCTCGAACTGCTCGTCATGGCGGGCCGCGAATTGCCGCACGCGATGATGATGATGATTCCCGAGCCGTGGGAAAATCACGAGAGCATGGACCCGGAACGCCGCGCGTTCTACGAATATCATTCCTGCCTCATGGAACCGTGGGATGGCCCGGCGTCCATTGCGTTTACCGACGGCAAGGTGATCGGCGCCTGCCTTGACCGCAACGGGCTGCGCCCGTCGCGCTATTACGTCACCAAGGACGACCTCGTCATCATGGCCTCGGAAGCCGGCGTGCTGCCGGTGGAACCGGAGCGCGTGCTGCAAAAAGGCCGGCTCCAGCCGGGCCGCATGTTCCTGGTGGACATCGAGCAGGGCCGCATCGTCGCCGACGAGGAATTAAAGAACAAATTTGCCAGGGCGCAGCCGTATCAACAGTGGTTGGAGCGAACATCACGTGCTGCTGGAGAAGCCTGCCCGATGCCGGCGCCCGTGCCGGAGCCGGATTACGCAGACTGTTTTGCAGCACCAGCAGGCGTTTGGTTACACGTTCGAGGATTTGCGTTTCCTCATCGGCCCGATGGCGAACGACGGCGTGCAGCCGCTGGGTTCGATGGGCACCGACACACCGCTGGCGGTTTTGTCCAACAAGCCGCAGTTGCTTTACAACTATTTCAAGCAGCTTTTCGCGCAGGTCACCAATCCGCCGATTGACCCGATTCGCGAGGAAATCATCACTTCGACGGAGACGATGGTCGGTCCGCGCGGCAGCCTGCTTCAGCCGACGCCCCGGAGCTGCGCGTTGATCAAGTTGAAGTATCCGATTCTTACCAATGAAGAATTGGAAAAGCTGCGCCACGTGGACGGCAAAGCTTTCAAGAGCGCCACGCTGCCAATTTTGTTCAACGCCGCCGACGGCGCCAAAGGTTTGGAGACCGCGCTCGACAAGTTGTTCGCCATGGCGGACCAGGTAATCGGCGATGGCGCAAACATCGTGATTCTCTCCGACCGCGGCATTAACGCGCAGCATCGCGCCGATTCCAGCGTTGCTCGCCGTGTCCGGTCTGCACCATCATTTGATCCGCGCGGGGACGCGCGGCAAGGTCGGGCTGGTCCTCGAATCCGGCGAACCGCGCGAGGTGCATCATTTTGCGCTGCTGATCGGCTACGGTTGCAGCGCCATCAATCCGTATCTGGCGTTCGAGACACTCGACGACATGATTCGCGAGGGCTTGCTGCTCAAGCTCGACCACGAGACCGCCATCAAGAAATTCATCAAGGCGGCTGTGAAAGGTGTGGTCAAGACGATGGCCAAAATGGGCATCTCGACCATCCAAAGCTATCGCGGCGCGCAAATCTTTGAAGCCATCGGCCTCAACAGCAACGTGGTGGACAAGTATTTCACCTGGACGCCATCGCGCATTCAAGGCGTGGGCATGGATGTGCTCGCGGAAGAGGTTTTGGCGCGGCACCGTCACGCGTTTCCCGACCGTCCCGTCAATGGCGTGCTGGATCCGGGCGGCCAGTATCAGTGGCGCGCGGACGGCGAATATCATTTGTTCAATCCGCAGACGATTCACAAATTGCAGATCGCCTGCCGCCTCAACAGTGAAAAGATTTACCGGGAATACGCCGGTTTGATCAACCAGCAGGCGGCGAACCTCTGCACCCTGCGCGGGCTGCTGGATTTCAAATTCGCGGGAAATCCGATTCCACTTGAGCAAGTCGAGTCGGTGGAAGAAATCGTGAAACGGTTCAAGACCGGCGCCATGAGCTACGGCTCGATTTCGAAAGAGGCGCATGAGGCGCTCGCCGTCGCCATGAACCGGCTGGGGGGCAAATCCAACACCGGCGAAGGTGGCGAAGACCCGGATCGCTACATTCCACTGCCGAATGGCGACTCAAAAAATTCCGCCATTAAACAGGTCGCCAGCGGGCGGTTCGGCGTGACGAGCCATTACCTCATCAACGCGCGCGAACTCCAGATTAAAATGGCGCAGGGCGCGAAGCCGGGTGAAGGCGGCGAGTTGCCGGGTCGCAAGGTTTATCCGTGGATTGCCAAGACCCGGTTCACCACGCCCGGGGTCGGTCTCATTTCACCGCCGCCGCATCACGACATTTACTCCATCGAGGATCTGGCGGAGTTGATTCACGATTTGAAAAACTCGAATCGCAACGCGCGGGTGAGCGTGAAGCTGGTCGCCGAAATCGGCGTCGGCACGGTCGCCGCCGGCGTCGCCAAGGCGCACGCGGACGTGGTGCTGATATCCGGCCATGACGGTGGCACCGGCGCGTCGCCGCTGTCTTCGATCAAGCACGCGGGCGCGCCGTGGGAACTCGGTCTCGCGGAGACGCACCAGACGCTCGTGTTGAACAATCTCCGCAGCCGCATTTACGTCGAGACGGACGGCCAGTTGAAGACCGGCCGCGACGTGGCGGTGGCCGCATTGCTGGGCGCGGAGGAATTCGGGTTTGCCACCGCGCCACTCGTGGTGCTCGGTTGCATCATGATGCGCGTCTGCCATCTGGATACGTGCCCGGTCGGGGTGGCCACCCAGAACCCGAAATTGCGCGCGCGCTTCACCGGCGACCCTGAGCACGTGGTGAATTTCATGCGCTTCGTGGCGCAGGAACTCCGCGAAATCATGGCCCAACTCGGCTTCCGCACGCTCAATGAAATGATCGGCCGCACGGACAAATTGATTCCGTGGAAGGCCATCGAACATTGGAAGGCGAAGGGACTCGACCTGACGCCGATCCTGCATCAGCCGGAGGCTGGTCCGGAAGTCGGACGTTACCGGCAGATTGACCAGGATCACGGTCTGGAAAAATCGCTGGACGTGACGAAACTGCTCGATATTTGCGAACCGGCCATCGAACGCAGCGAACGCGTCCATGCCGATTTGCCCATCCGGAATGTCAACCGCGTCGTCGGCACCATCGTTGGCAGCGAAGTGACGAAAAGACACGGTCCGAATGGCTTGCCGGAGGACACGATTCACCTGAAATTCACCGGCAGTGCCGGCCAGAGCCTCGGGGCGTTCATGCCCCGCGGCATGACGATTGAACTCGAGGGCGACGCGAACGACTATTTCGGCAAGGGTTTGAGCGGCGGCAAAATCATTGTTTATCCGCCGAAAGGTTCGACATTTGTCGCCGAGGAAAATATCATCATCGGCAACGTGGCGCTTTACGGCGCGACGAGCGGCGAAGTGTTCGTGCACGGCATGGCGGGTGAACGCTTCGGTGTGCGCAACTCCGGCGTCAACGCCGTGGTTGAATCCATTGGTGACCATGGTTGCGAATACATGACCGGCGGGCGGGTGGTGGTGCTGGGCCGGACCGGGCGCAATTTCGCGGCGGGCATGTCTGGCGGCGTCGCCTATGTCCTGGATGAGGCCGGTGATTTTGCCAAGCGCTGCAACCTGGAAATGGTCGGCCTCGAAAAACTCGCGGATCAGGACGAGATCGAGACGGTTTGGAAATTGGTCCAGCGGCACCGGAGTTACACGCGGAGCGAACGCGCCGCGAAAATTCTTGGCGAATGGAAAAGCCTTTTGCCAAAATTTGTCAAGGTGCTTGCCGAAAGATTACAAGCGCGTTCTGGAAAAGATGAAAGCGGCTGAAAAGGAAGGATTGAGTGGCGATCAGGCCATCATGGCCGCCTTTGAAGCGAACATCCGCGACGTGGCGCGCGTCGGTGGCGGTTAATTACAGTTCAGTCATCAAACCCGATTTATAAATGGGAAACCCACGAGGATTTATCGATTATTTGCGCGAGCTCCCGGTGGACCGTACGCCGATCGAGCGCGTCGCGGATTGGAAGGAATTTCACTTCCACATGGAGGAGAAAAAGTTGCGCGAGCAGGGCGCACGTTGCATGGATTGCGGCATCCCTTTCTGCCACACCGGCTCGCTGCTCAGCGGCATGGCCAGCGGCTGCCCGATTCACAACCTGATTCCCGAATGGAACGATCTGGTTTATCGCGGCCTGTGGAAGGAAGCGCTCGAACGGCTGCACAAGACCAACAATTTCCCTGATTTCACCGGCCGCGTCTGTCCGGCCCCGTGCGAAGGTTCGTGCGTGCTCGGCATCAATAATCCGCCGGTCACGATCAAAAACATCGAGTGTGCCATCGTCGACCACGGCTGGGAGCACGGCTGGATCGTGCCGGAACCGCCCAAAGTCCGCACCGGCAAAAAGGTGGCGGTGGTCGGCTCCGGCCCGGCGGGACTTTGCGCCGCCGCGCAGCTTAACCAGGCCGGCCACCTCACGTCACGGTTTTCGAACGCGCCGACCGCCCCGGCGGGTTGCTCATGTACGGCATTCCGAACATGAAGCTCGACAAGGAGCAGGTGGTCCTGCGCCGCATCAAACAGATGGAAGCCGAGGGCATCAAATTTGTTTGCAACACCGAAGTCGGCAAAAATTATCCGGCGGAAAAGCTGTTGCAGGAATTTGACGCCGTGATTCTGGCGACCGGCGCGACCAAGCCGCGCGATTTGCCGGTTCGAAGGCCGCGAGCTCAAAGGCGTGCATTTCGCGATGGATTTTCTCACCGCGAATACCAGGAGCATCCTGGATGGCAGGAAAAACGGCAATTTTATCTCCGCCACGGGCAAGGACGTCATCGTCATCGGCGGCGGCGACACCGGCACGGACTGCGTGGGCACGGCCGTGCGCCACGGTTGCAGCAGTCTGGTACAGGTGGAAATCCTGCCCCAGCCTCCGCTGGAGCGCGCCCAGGACAATCCCTGGCCGGAATGGCCGAAAGTTTACCGCCTCGATTACGGCCAGGAGGAAGCAGCGGCAAAGTTCGGCGCCGATCCGCGGGTCTATCTCACGACGGCAACAAAATTTGAAGGTGATCCGCACGGCCACGTCAAGGCCGTCCACACCGTGCAAGTGCAATGGGAACGGAACGAAAAAGGCCAGTTCATTCCCAAAAATGTTCCCGGCACGGAAAAGCTTTTGCCGGCGCAACTCGTCCTTTTGGCCATGGGTTTTCTGGGTCCGGAACAACCGTTGTTGGCGGCACTGGGCGTGGAACGCGACGCGCGGAGCAACGCCCGGGCCGAGTTCGAGAAATACACCACGAATCTCAAGGGTGTCTTTGCCTGCGGCGATTGCCGCCGCGGCCAAAGTCTGGTGGTGTGGGCGTTCAACGAGGGTCGCGGCGCGGCGCGCGAGTGCGACCGGTATTTGATGGGACAAACCGATTTGCCATGAGTAACGGTTGCCCCGATTGAAAACAACTTTGCTATTTATTCCGCCATGGCGCACGTTGACCGCATGACGCAGCCGCTGGCGCTCGTTTTTTACGAGAAGCTGATGCCCGGCAGCCAATTGGTGAACCGGCTGCAGGATTTGAATTATCGTGTCCAGGCGGTCAACGACTCTGGCGTCGCTGCAGCAATGTGCGCGGAGTGAAGGTCCCTTGTTGGTGATAGCGGATTTGGCAGGCCGGGAGGAGGTTTGCCGCGCCATTGCCGCGTTAAAGGCGGACGCCGCCACGCAACATATTCCCGGTCATCGCCTTTGCCGGTGATCAGGCAGCGGAATGGCAGGCGGCGGCCCAAAAGGCCGGGGCCACGCTGGCGGTCAGCGAAGCGGCGATTATCAATTACCTGCCCCAGTTGCTGAATCAGGCATTGCAACTGGAGTAATGACCCCGGTGAATCCAGTGTTAAGATCGTGTTAAAAAGTTGTGCTTGACGCGGACACAATAACTATTTATTGTCGCGTCAATAGGCATGAGTGCATCTGAAAAGTGATCACAGGCACGGCTGGATTTCAGTCGTGTCTTTTTCGCTTCGAAGAGTTGCGCCGGGAAGTCAGGAGAGATTATGGCCAGTGGCAAAGTCAAGTGGTTCGATAATAAAAAAGGGTTTGGGTTCATCGCCCAAAATTCCGGGCAGGACGTCTTTGTGCATCATTCGTCCATTGTCGGCACGGGATTCAAAACACTGAACGAGGGAGACGATGTCTTGTTTGATGTCGTTGTCAGTGATAAAGGGTTGAAAGCCCAAAACGTTCAGCGCGTGCATCAACAGTAACGACAGCCGCCGTCGGAATTTAGTTGGTAGGTGCGACCCCGAGGATTTGTCTTCGCCAACGGCGGTTGAAAGGGTAAGTGTGTCTTCATGGCGGATTCCACAACGACGCGCGTTTCCAGCCTTTATGTCCATGTGCCGTTCTGCGCGCAGAAATGCGCGTATTGCGCCTTTTATTCCGAACCTTCAACCGGTGACCTGGTAAATCGGTACGTTGCCGCGCTTGATCCGTGAATTGGAAATCGTGGCGGACGATCTCCGGCCCGCAAACGATCTTCTTCGGTGGCGGCACGCCGTCGCTGCTCAATCTCCGCCAATGGGAACAAATCCTTCAGGCGATGGAACGGCTGAATCTGCTCGGGCGCGGAGGAATTCACCGTTGAATGCAATCCCGCCACCGTTTCGGCCGACAAAGCCAAACTGCTCCGGGACTTCGGCGTAAACCGCATCTCGATGGGCGTCCAGTCGCTCGACGAAGCCTTGCTCGACCGTCTGGGCCGGATTCATTCCCGCGAAATGGTCTTCAAATCATTCGACCTCCTGCGGCAGGCCGGTTTCGACAACCTGAACCTCGACCTCATGTTCGCCATTCCCGGCCAGACGCTGGAAATCTGGCGGGCAACGCTGGCCGAGGCCCTGGCGCTCGGCAGTGAGCATCTGTCCAGCTACGAAGTCATTTACGAGGACGACACGCCGCTGTTTGCGCAGCTAAAAGCCGGCGAATTCGACGTGGACGAGGAACTCGCCTGCGCCATGTATGAGGAACTGGTTGAACGGGTGACGCCAGGCCGGTTTTCGGCAATATGAAGTCGCGAACTTTGCGCGCAATCCACTCCGAACTCCGAACTCCGAACTCTGAACTCCCGTTTTTTGCCTGCCGCCACAACGTGAATTACTGGCGCGGCGGTTCGTTTTACGGCCTGGGTCCCAGTGCAACGAGTTATGTGCGCGGCGTGCGGACGAAAAACTGGTCCAACACGCAGCTTTACTGCGAGCAGTTGGAAAAAGGAAATCGCGCCATCGAATCCCGCGAGGAACTGCCGCCCTTGAAGCGCGCCGGGGAAACTGCCGCCTTTGGCCTGCGCCTGGTCGCCGGCTGGCCGTTTGAGGAATTCCGGCACACAACGAATTTTGATTTGCGTCAGGAGTGGTCGGCGGACATGGATCAACTGGCAGATCGCGGCTGGGCAAAGATTTCGCCGGATAATTTTCAGCTCACGCGGCAGGGACTGCGTTTCGCGGATGCCGCGGCGGAAATGTTCCTCCGTTGAACTATTTACGATATTGGATTTACGATTTACGAGCCACCTTCCTGTTCCACGACGCCGCGTAAATCGAATATCGTCAATCGCAAATTCATCGACTTCTAGATGAGTGGGAGAATGACGGTGAATGTGGTTCCCGTACCGGGCTGGCTTGAAACAGAAATGGTTCCCCCATGCGCTTCGACAATGGCCTTCGAAATCGCCAGCCCCAGCCCCGCGTTGCCGTTGGAGGTCGTTCGTGATTTGTCGCCACGATAAAACCGCTCAAATACGTGGGGTAAATTTTCGTCGGAAATGCCCGGTCCCGTGTCGGCAATGGTCAGCACGGCCAATCCGGGTTGGGATTCCAATGTTCAAATGCACTTCACCGCCGGGCCGGTTGTACTGGATGGCGTTGGTCAGCAGGTTGGTGACCACCTGTGCCAGCCGTTCGGAATCGCCGGTGATTTCCAGCGGCAGCGAGTTCGGAAAGGATTTTCACGCCGCGTTCACCGGCCAGTGGCCGGACGAGTTCCACGCAGTCATTTGCCACTTGGGCAAGATCGAAACGCAGCCGTTTCAGGGTTTCCTGCCCGGCGTCAAGCCGCGCGAGTTCCAGCAGTGATTCGATCAGCCGACGCATCCGCTGGGATGCGCGCTGGCAGGCTTCGAGCGTCTCACGATATTCGGCAGCGCTGCGCTCGCGGTTCAGACGCGGTCTGCGTTTGCGTCAGCATCACGGAAACCGGCGTGCGCAGCTCATGCGCGGCATCGGCGGTGAACTGCCGTTGCTGGGCAAACGCGGTTTCCAGCCGGGCGAAGGTGGAATTCAGCACTGCGGCCAGCCGACCCAGTTCGCTTTCAGTTTCGGCGACGTTAATACGCTGCGACAAATCACCGGCGGAAATTTTCGCGGCGGTCGAGCTGATGGTCTCAATCGGCCGGATGGCCCGGGCGGCGATTTTCCAGCCGATGAGAAGTCCCATAAACCACATAATGGCAGCCTGGGATACCAGCGTTACCAGCCCCCGGTGAAGTTCGTGGAGTTCCGGCGCAATGGATCGCCCTACAAGAATCATATACCCCGCCAATGGCCCCGGCAGCATTTGGGCTGGTACGCGCATAAAATCTTCACGGTATATGCCGCGCATGCGCGTCCATTCATGGCCGATCGGCGTTGGAAGATCGGGCGGCGCATTGGTTGAACGCATCAATTCCCTGGTGCCATCCCAGGTCCAGATCACGTAATAAAAACCATTTGTGCCCGTTGCATCAAACCGGGCGCTCAAGAGGGAGTCATCCCGGGGTGGCAAATGAAGTCCACCGGGCGGATGATCTGGCGGAAACGGGCGTTGTGGCGGGGGCTCACCCGGCTCATGCGGCCGCGGTGGCGGAGGGAATCGCATCAGATCCATAATCGTCCCGACGTGACTGATCATCTCGACGGTGATGTTTGAAAATTGCCTGTCCCGTTCCATTTGATAGGACGTTCCAACCAGTGCCGTAAGCACACCGGCGAGGACCAAACCGTAGCCGATTTGCAAACGCCATTTGATGGATTTGAATATCTTCATTCGATGCAATAACCGTGGCCGCGGCGGGTGGTGATGAACTCCGCCCCCAGTTTTTTGCGGACGTTGGAAACATGGACATCCAGCAGGTTGGACAGCGTGCTGTCGTTCTCGTCGAACAGATGTTCGTAAAGCTGCGTGCGCGTGACCACTTCGCCCCGATGCAGCGCAAGAAATTCCACGAGCGAATATTCACGCGCGGTTAATTCAACCAATTTATCCCTGAGCAAAACATTCCGGGCCGCGGTGTCAATTTTTACGTCTCCAATTTCGACGACATTCGTGGTCTTGTTGGCGCTGCGGCGAATGAGTGCCCGCAGACGTGCAAACAATTCCGGCAGGTCGAATGGTTTAACCACATAATCATCCGCGCCGGTGTCGAGTCCCTTGACCCGGTCGCGGGACTGGTCGCGTGCGGTCAACATCAGCACGGGCGTTTTTTTGGTTTTGCGAAGGCGCTTGAGAAGTTCCCAGCCGTCGAGTTTGGGCAGCATCACGTCGAGGACAATGGCGTCATAGTCGTAGCTCTCGGCGTTGAAGAGGCCGTCTTCGCCGTTGTTGGCGCTGTCCACGGCATAACCCTCCTCGCGCAATGCCTGGGCGAGGCTGCGGAGCAAATCCGGTTCGTCTTCGACAATCAGGATTCTCATGTTGACCGCGGCTCGCGGCGTTTTAACACAACCGCATCCTGCCGTCACTCTCGCAGAAGCAACCTTAAGGGAAGATGAAGACGCGAAATAAAAAAATCCAAGAAATTTCCGGCTTCACGTCCGCTTAAGGTGCATCCGCGTAAATTGCGTCAAAGAAAAAATTCACACCGGCAAAATAGAAAGAGAGCAAAATATGAAAACCACAATGAAAACCATGCTGACACTGCTGGCGCTCGGTGCGTCGGCCTTCATCGTCAACGCCCAGGATTCCGGCAGTCCACCGCCCAATGGCGGTCCGGGCGGAGGCGGACCGCGACATCGTCCGCCGCCATTGCCCTTGATCGTGGTGCTGGATGCCAATCACGATCGGGTGATTGATTCCAACGAAATCGCCAACGCCAGCGCGGCCTTGTTGACACTGGACAAAAATGGCGACGGACAGTTGACTAAAGACGAATATCTGCCGTCGTTGCCGGCCAACGCGCCGAAGGATGCCCCGCGTCCGCCGCTCCCGGCGATTGTGAAGGCGCTGGATGCCAATGGTGATGGAGTGATTGACGCGAATGAGATCGCCAATGCCCCGGCGGCTCTGAAATCACTGGACAAAAACGGCGATGGCCGGTTGACGCCCGACGAATTCATCGGCCCGCGCCATCACTTGGGCCCGGCGCGGGAAGGAGGAGCTAACGGTGACAACCACGGCCCGCCGACCGGACAATGCAGCTCGGCGGACCGCCTCCGGACCAGCAATAGATTCCGTTCGAGTGAACGGAACGGCGGCGGGTTGACGCAAAAGCCGGTGTGACGCGCTCAATCCGCCGCCTCTTGGATTTTGCGCCCGGCCATTTCGATTCCTTTACCCAGCTGTTGAATCGCCAGGAGCACCGGCCAGAATGGAAATGGCCCCGCACGTTACGTAAGGCAGCATCGGGACCTGCAAATAAAATGTGGCGGCGAACAGCGGGCCGAAGATACGCGCCAGGGCGCCGGCGCTTTGGGCCACGCCGATGGTGGCGCCCTGTTCATTCACCGGCGTAAGATTGGAAAGCAAGCCGAACACGGCGGACGGGTCAGACTGGAGCCGACGGCCAGCAACGGCCAGCACCAGAAGCATTTTGATCCATGGCCAGTCGGCGAAACGCAACACCGCGAGCCATTTCAACGGGCCGTCCCCTTTGATGAAAGGCAGCAGAGCCAGGCTGATGCCGGTTAACACCAGGCTCGAGGCAATCAGCTTCGGTTCGCCGAACATTTTCACCAGCCGGCCAATCGCGCCACCCTGGATGAATATTGCGATAACTCCGCAAAAGACAAAGATCGAAACAACCGTCATAGCCGGCTTGGTTTCGTCCACGGTGATGCCGAGGTTGAAATTGTCGTTCACCAGCAACGGCAGGGTGGATTCAAAACAACTGAAGGCAAACGTCGCCAGGAAGAAAATCAGGATCAACGAGCCGATTTTAGGCTGGGCCAGCGTGTGTCCCCATTGCTTCAGACGCGGGCGGCTGGGTGTCAGGTTGGAATCGGGTTTCCAACTTTCAGCGAGGATGGAATACGCCAGGAGGAAATTGGCCGCGCACAGCGCGGCAGCGGTCCAGCCCGGACCGGTCGCGCCGAAAAACTTCAGCGCAACGCCGCTGATGGCCGGGCCGAGGATGAATCCGAACCCGAACGCCACGCCGATCAACCCCATTCGCTTCGACCGGTTCTCGGGCGGCGTGATGTCGGCGATGTACGCCTGAGCGACGGTGATATTTCCGCCGCAAATGCCGGCGAAAACCCTCGAGACCAGCAGTGCCCACAGCGCGGCGGTGTGATTTTCAAAGCCGGAACCGATGGCAAACAGGACATACGACAACGCCGCCCCAGCGGTGCTGACCAGCATAACGGGCCGACGGCCGATGTGATCGGACCACCGGCCGCAGAACCGGCGCAAAGAGGAATTGCATCGCGGAATACGAGGCAAAAATGGCGCCGATGACGAAGCCGCCTGCTCCGTAATGCCGGCTGTAAATCGGCACCAACGGCACCACGATGCCGAAGCCGATGAGGTCAATGAAGACCGTCAGGAAAACGACGAGCAGTGACGGTTTGCGATTCATGTTTTTTTTAATTTCAAGCATTAAGTTTTAAGTTGTTTCGCCGTGCAACTCAAAGTTAAAAAACCAAAACTTGAAAACTCCGCCGGCAAACAATCATTGCGGTCAGCGGATACGGCCCTCTGTGTCTTGACACTCTTGGGCGAGACTCATATCACTTTGGAGTGAAAAACCGCTGGGCTGTTGCCGTCCAATCGAAAAATTCACCCCCCGCATTGGAACTTCCCACGGCAATCTGCCGTTGCTTTCAACAACTTGGCCACCCGACCTCCCTGGTTCAGGACGGTGATCCTGCGGGGTTTGAGGCAGAGGTCCTGCTCCTGCTGACAAACCTCGTTAATTATCCGGTTTATTGCCACAGGCTGAGACGCTCCGGCTCACAACGTCCGATTATCATCTTGTGGCAGATGGATCCGCTGCCGCCAGAGAATTTGCCGGCGGAAGCGGAGGCCATCGGTCTCAAGGCCTCGCGTTGGAGGGACCGTTTCTGGCTGCGCCAGTCCGCCGCTGCCATGCCCCGCTGGAAAAAGTTGTGCACTTTGTTCCGCCTGCGCGAATGGGCCAGCAAACAGTGTTCCGCCCCCGGCTATCGCAAAGCCACCCGGCTCATCAAACGCAACAGCGGCGGCGATTTCGACTGGCAGCAGGTCCGCGGGGTGATGGGGAACTGGCGGAGGATCCTGGACGGGCATAATGAAGGGTGGGTGGATCATTTTGTGGTCAGCACAGACCGGCGCCGGCGTTTCCTCGTGAGCCGGGGAATTACCGCGCATTTCATTCCGGTCGGCGCATGTGAAGAGATGGGCCGCGACATGGGACTGCCCCGGGACATCCCCATCGGTTTTCTGGGCACCACAAAATATGGCCGGCGAGCAGCCCTGCTGGAATGTTTGAGCGAGCGCCTGAAGGAAAAAGGCGTTCCACTGACCCAAGTGGTCGAGGGTTGCTATGGCGAAAAACGATGCGCCTGGCTCAACCGTACCCGCATCCTGGTAAACCTGCACAACTATTCCTGGAATCCCGCGTGGATTCGTTTTCTGATGGCAGCGAGGTGCGGGACACTGGTGGTAAGCGAACCGATGAACGACGAACATCCGATGGTGGCCGGGGTCCATTATATTGCCGCCACCTTGGATGAAATGCCCGAGGCCATCGGCAAATTACTCGACAACCCGGAGCAGATTGGTCAGGTTGCCACTGCAGCCACTCACCTATGCCACAACGAACTGACACTCCTGCGCGCCGTGGAGAAATTGAGCAGGTTGGGTGCGACCCTGAAAACGGAGCCACCCTGGTTGAATGGAACAGTTCCATGAACCCGCAACCGCTGCTGATTCTCGGCACCACCGAGTATGCCCTGGTGTTTGCCGATGCCTTTTCCGATCTGCCGCAATTTCAAGTCACCGGATTTGTGGAAAATCTGGATCGCGAGCGTTGCGGGCAAAAACACGGCGACCGGCCGGTTCATTGGGTGGACGACATTGCGCCGCTGCGCGACACGCACGCCGTCATCTGCTGCCTTTCGACCACCCATCGCGACCGTTATGTCCAGCAGGTCAAGCAACTGGGGTTTTCGTTCGCAACCCTTGTTCACCCCACGGCCACGGTTTCGAAAAAATCCACGCTGGCGGAGGGAACCAGCCTGAACATCGGCTGCATCGTTGCCGGTTTTACACGCATCGGGCATTATGTTCAAATCAATCGCGGCGTGACCATCGGCCACCACACCACCATTGAAGATTATGTGACCATTCAACCCGGCGTGAATCTCGCCGGCAACTGTCACGTTGGCCGTCAAACCTACGTTGGCATCGGTGCCACGGTCGTTGATGGCATTAAAATTGGCGCGCACAGTGTCATCGGCGCGGGGTCAGTCGTCACCAGGGATGTGCCCGACAACGTCCTCGTGGTCGGTGTGCCGGCGAGGGTGGTCAAGGAAGGGATCGCAGGGAAATGACCTCTTCATCCGCAAGCCAATCAACCATGCCATATTCCATGAACCCCCTGATTATCAATGCGGCGATCACCGGCATGGTTCCCATGCCGGCGGACAATGCTTCGCTGCCCATAACGGTCGGGGAAATTATCGCCGAAGCGCGCCGCTGCGCCGACGCCGGGGCCTCGATCATTCACATTCATGCCCGGGGTGAGGACGGCACGCCCACGTGGCGCAAGGAAGTTTACCAGGAAATCATCGCCGGCATTCGCTCGCGTTGTCCTGAGTTGTTGATTTCCGGATCAACCAGCGGACGACTCTGGCCGGACTTTGAGAAACGCTCCGCCGTGCTGGACTGCCAGCCCGATCTGGCTTCACTCACGCCCGGTTCCATGAATTTTCCGGCGGCCGCGTCAGTGAACCCTCCGCCAATCGTCTGCGAGCTTGCCACCGCCATGAAGGAGCGCGGGGTGGTGCCGGAACTGGAATTCTTTGAAATCGGCATGGTTGATTACGTGCGCGACTACCTGATTCCCAAAGGATTTCTTCAGGCTCCGTTCTACGCGAATCTGCTCCTGGGATCACTGGGCACCCTGGCGGCTTCCGCCCGCAATCTGGTCCACCTGGTGGATGCGTTGCCCACGGGCACGGTTTGGTCGGCCGCCGGCATCGGACGGTTTCAACTTCAAATCAACCATCTGGCCATTGCCATGGGTGGCCACGTGCGCGTCGGCCTCGAAGACAATCTTTGGATGGACGCGGAAAAGACCGACGCGGCGACCAACCTCCGGCTCATCGAACGAGTCGTCCGGGTGGCGGAAACTGCCGGACGCCCCATCGCCAGCCCGGCCACCGCCCGAAGCCTCATCGGCTTGCGGAGGAACCACCGCCACCCGGCCGAAGCCAAAGCAAGCCGTCCGAACCAAAAACCCAGAGCCGCTCAGGAGGCGTATAAAGGATTCGCCGGTGCCAGAGAATTGCGGCAGCGAATAACTCTGTAACAGGAAATACAACCTGTTTAACGTTGAATTCGGACATGGCTTGGTTTTTGGTTCAGTGAATCATGCGGTCTGCGACCAGTTTTAAGCCGGTTCTAGCGGCACGACGATGCCAAAACCGATGAGGTCAATGAAGACCGTCAGGAAAACAACGAACAATGACGGTTTGCGATTCATATTTGCAACAAACGGGAATTCTAATTGCGTCCAGAAGCGAGTCGTTTTTTCCGGTCAAGTATTTTTTGAAAATTCCCGCAAAATCCACGCGGAGCCTGCAGTAACCCGACGGACGGTTTGTTATTTTGGAAAAATGCGGCGGTCTTCGTCGTTTTCCATTTTAGGAAAGCGACAAGCTATTACGGGGGTGCGCAAGGCAACCACGTGGGTGTGTCTGGCAATTCGGGGTCAGAAAAGATGGGCGAAGGTGGATAATGGTATGAGAATTTTAAGCGTAGGTTTTCGGAAATAAATCGCGCAGTTCCAATAGTGCTTGGGAGATGTTGTCATCGGAAAAAATTTCGCGCTTTAGCTTTGCGGTCCATTCTTTTGTCGTTGCGATCACGCCTCTGATGTTTTCCATTGTAACCACTTTCCTTTGCTGACGCAGTTCAAGTGCAGCAAAATCAACTGTGGCCAGAAGTTCCAATTTTTCCTTATTAAAGTAGAGAAAATGTTCAACAACCCAATCGACGGCAGCGCAAACTGGATAACGGGAAACGTAGTGATCAATTTTATCAATATGGTCTCCAGCTACGAACCCAAAAAATTTGCCAGATTTAGCTTTTTTTACATATCCATTCTCCTGCGCAATTCTTTCGGGGCCTTGATATGTTGCTCGAGGGCTATATGGCCCGGCGGCTTTTTTCAAAAAGTATTCACCGATATCTTCGTCCGCTTTTCGGTGGGCGAAATATACCATTTTATTCTGCCGTAGATGTCCGAGAGGAAATTGTGGGGTTGCGACCAATCGTGTTATTTGTGCGATTAAAACGGCTTCGACAAATTCACTCGTAGCTTTATGAGACGATTTTGCGGCGTTGTTTTCGTGGCCGAAGACAACGTGATGTTCAATGAGAGACTTGGAACTCTGAGCAGGTTCTTCACTTTTAATCTTTTCGAGTATTGTGGAGGAATCCCGCAAATGTGTAGGAACGGTTACAGGGCGCGCTTTTAGTCGTGCTTTGGCACGACGGACATCCTCGACGGTCGTCGGAATGATAACACCCTCCTCTTTCAAAGCTTGGTGAATCTTCTCATCAAGCTTGTCGAAGTCTGCGTCATTCGATTCGAATTTGTCGCGAGGTTTCATTTTGCTCAGTTTTACTTTTGTGTTTTTTAATGTGTGCTGAAATCGATTTCTTAGCGCGTTCTTTATTCTTCCTGAAAGCAGCCTTCGACATTCCCAGGCCGCCAACAATTTCGTTTAAGTCTTCGGTTGGGGTGCGTTGGTGTTCACGACGTTCATAAAACAGACTCGTGACCCAAATTGCTGCCTGCTGATTTGGAGGCAAAGTGTCCACAGCCTCCCGTATCAATTTAATCTCCTCAGTCTCCTCGCAAGGAATCATTTCCTCTGCCGGCATATCAATTTCATCTTCGTCCCCGTCGAGGTTTTGCGGATCGAACGGAACGCACTTGGGTTTTCGCCTAAATAAATCAAAAATGGCATTTTCGGCGATTCCGCCCAACCAGGCATCAGCTTTTTGTCCAAGCTCCTCCGCGTCAATGACCCCATCTGAATTGAAAGTAGCTGCGCCCTTTAAGGCCTTAAGCATTGTCGTTTGGAAAAGATCATCTTCATCAAAAAAACCAAATTTGTAGCGGCTGACGAGGTTGTAACAAATTCCATACAGGTATTCTTTGTGGCGATTGTAAAACGCGTCAAAGGCTTGCTGCCACTCGTTCTCGCATTTTGCAATGCAAGAAAGGAGTTCGTCGTCCTTTTTTGCGTCCCATTTTGTTAGGGGCGCTGCATCTTCTTTCACCTGTGTATGCAAGTTGGTTGCCCTTCAACATTCCTACGCAGGAGTGTGACATCCCGATCAAGCCTGTCCAGAACCGTCACACATCGGCGTATTATTTTTGAAGAGGGGGAACATCTTTCTGCACTATTTGCAGTAAGAAACGCCCAAAAAATTAACTAAATGCACAATATGGAAAAAGCACAAACTGCAAACCAAGGCAATCTCTTGGAGAAACATGCGCAAAGTTGTAGCCCCGCGCCAAAGTGGGCTGCACTGGTTGATGATGAACCGATTCCGATGCCACGGCAACTTGTCACGGCAACCGTGATCAAAGCACAAGCCGAGATTTCTCCCGGTTCCGTGCTGGTTCGGGATTACGATTCGCCAGATGACCAAGTGTTGGGTGATGAGGAAACCGTTGACCTCGCAAAAGGCAACGTTTTTTACACGGAGCCAGTCTGTGACGTGAAACCACGCGGGCATTGCCAAGCGCCGCCCAAGTTGGCCCTTTTCGTGGATGATCGTCCGGAAATCACGATTAACCCGCAGCAAACCGGTAAGACCATCCGCGAATTGTTTGGCTTCAAGGATAACGTGAACCTGTTCCGCGATTACGAGTCGCCGCACGACGAGCCAATCGGCCTTGAGGAAGCCGCACCGTTTGACAAGGGGCCGGTGTTTTACACTCGCCGCCAGCATACGCAATTCAAAATCATCGTGAACAACAAACCGTTTACAGAGGCCGAAGGCGTGAAACATCACATGACCGGGCTGCAAATTGCTGCGCTTGTCAGCGAAACCCCACGCAACACGGAAGTGTTCCGGCTGAAAAAAGGCGAATCCGAACCCGTGCCTTTGGATAAGGAAATTCACGTCGAAAACTGCGACGAGTTTCGCGTTATTCGCAACAACGTTGCCGGCGGTTTTGTCGAACCGACCCGCATTGAACGCGAGTTGGAAAAACTCAAACAGGGCGGTTGCCGGGTGGATTTCATCCTGCAACCGTTCCCGGCGGTAATTTATCGCGACGTGCCGACGCGTCCAGGTTACCGTCATCTTCAGATGACTGATGTGCTGGTCGTTGTGCCGGGAGGTTATCCCGGCCAGCCGCTTGACGGCGCTCATCTGCCAGAAGGCTCACCATTGTTGGGTCGCGTCGCAGGTTCGCCACAAGGCCTCGTTGTGGCGGACGGGCGGCGCTGGCAAGGCGTCAGTTATCACCCACACAACGGCGGCGGCGCTCCTCCTTGGAACAAGGATAAACACGGATTGCACACTTACTATGACGAAATCCTTTGCTGGATTCATCGCGCAAATGGCTGATGCAATCCAATGAAATCCTTTAACAGCAAAAAAGTTGGTCTGCTCCGGATTACAGCAGCCGACCGGGAGAAGCTTCAAAAGCTCGTGTTCAAGCGGTATCCGCACCACGAATGGGGCGCCTTCTTCCGGTTCGGCTACCGGCTGACGAAGTGGGGCATTCACATCAGCTTTGTCGACACGATGGAACCGCAGCCGGGCGATTTGAAGGAACAAAGCGGGATTGTTGAATTCGACGCAGGTTATATTCTACGTGCTCAACTGGCCCTCGCCGAAACCAAACTCGGAATGGGAGTCATTCATTCGCACCCGGAAGATAGCTGCACGTATGCAAGTTCGCTGGACAATGACATGGATGGTTATTTCTCCGGTGAATTCGCTACTTATGGCGCAGGTCGTCCGTATGTAAGCTTGCGCGTTGCAAAATCCGACGATGGCCACTTTACGTTCAGCGGCGAGGCGTGGGTCAATGGCATACAAATGCCGGTGATTGAATGGCTCACAGTTGGCGCGGACCTTGAACGTATAGTTTCTGAAATCACCGCTACCGCCAGCAAAGCCGATTCCCTTTCAGATGAGCGGACGGCTCGGCTGGTGGAACTTGTTGGGGAGCGCACGGCACGGTTCCCAAATTCAACTATCGGCGTAATTGGATGCAGCGGCACCGGCTCGCCGGCGGTTCATGTTCTTGCACGTGCCGGAGTACGCCGATTTATTTTGGTTGACCCCGGAACGTTTGCACCTTCAAACCTCGAGAGAATACACGGCAGTACCTGGCGCGATGCGAAAACCAAACCGCCAAAGGTTGAAATTTTGCGCCGGTTGATTTTAGAGATAAATCCAAAGGCCGAGGTAAAAACAATCAGAGGGAATGTTCTCGATGAAAATGTCCTCGACCAGCTTTTGTTGTGCGACTTGGTGCTTGGTTGCACTGACAGTCAACACAGCCGCACCGCGCTGGGAGATTTTGCGAGCCACTATTTGCTTCCGTGCCTCGATGTTGCCGTCTTGATGAGGGCCAAAAACGGCAAACTCACGGAACAAGTGGGTGAAATTGCCCGTTACACAGCCGACGAACCCTGTCCGTGGTGCCTGGGACGGATCAATCAAAAGGCGCTTGCTTATGAATTGATGACGGACGCGGAACGCGAACAGCGCGCTCAGGCCGCCGCCGAAGCGATGAAGCGCGGCGTGGATGGAGCACAATATTGGGGTGACAAACCGCCAAGAGAATTGACTGTTGGTTATATGACAACGACGGTCGGTGCCATCCAAGCAGGTTATGCGGAAGGATGGATCACCGGAGCTTTCAAGATGCCGCACCAAAGAATTCAATTTGATTTAGGAATGCCTTTGCTTGGTGTTGTGCCAGCCGACAAACCACGAAAGCCGGAGTGTTCTTGCAATTGGACTAAAGGCTGGGGAGATCAGGCGCGGGCAGAGCGGAGTGTTACCAAACCACCGCATTGGCCATGAGCACCTATGGAATACGAGAAGTACATTCTTCGCGAGTGCTGCTTTTATTTGAAGATATACAGCCACTCGCTCCGACAGGTAGCGCATGACTTTGAGAACGGATTTTGTCAGCAACTTGTGAATGACTTAGTCTTTTATTCACAATCGTTGCTGCAAACGGTGAAGAAGTCATTTTTTCCTTTCACAGTTGAACGAGTGGCCTGATCTTCGAAACTCATGGAACCAAAATATTATGAATTTGACACAGGCAAAGGCGTGTTGAGCCTTTCCCAAAACAAAGGGTGTCCAGGCTTTTGGGATTTCTGTTTCAACGGGATATTCATTCATTCCAATTATACCGACCCCGATCGAGCCGCTTACGATTTTAGCAGAGGAGATTTTGGGGCTGATTGGCTTAACACAAAGTTGAGTAAAATTTACGTGCCGTCAGATATTTCTCAGTGGCGAAGAACAAAACGCAGCCTTACAACAAACGCCGTAAATTGAAAGTGACTACCGTGGCCGACCTAAACACAAATCGAATTGGTTCAGCGGATTTAAAAACAACTCGGCGGATGAGGTCTGAACCGACAGAAAAATTGCACTTAGATCGGTTGCCGCCGCATTCGCCGGAGGCTGAACAGGGCGTGCTGGGTTGCGTGCTGCTCTCGCCGAATGAGTGCATGGGCGAGTGCGTGGAAAAACTCAAGGACGGCGGTTCGGAAGTTTTTTATGACCTGCGGCATCAAACGATTTATGAGTTGTTGGCCGCAATGTACGACCAACGGCAAGAGATTGACATTATAACTCTTCAGCAAAAGTTGAAGGATAAAGGACTGCTTGACCAAATAGGGGGGATTCCTTATTTGTCGCAACTGCAGGACGCCGTGCCGAGCGCGGCGAATCTTTCCTATTACCTCGACATCGTCCGGGAAAAATTCCTGCTGCGGAAGATGATCCAGACCTGCACCGATGTCGTCGGCCGGGTTTATGATTATGAAGGCGAGGTGGACGCGCTGCTGGATGAGGTGGAGCGCGACGTTTTAAGAATTTCCGAATCGCGCGCGCAAGGCGACGTGCTGACGACCAAGGATTTGGTCAACAAGGCCATCGGCACGATTGAGAACTTTTTCAGCCGCAAGGGAACGCTGACCGGGCTGGCGACGGGATTTGCGGATTTGGACCGGATGACGGACGGTCTGCACGGCAGCGAAATGATTGTCATCGCGGCCCGGCCGAGCATGGGCAAAACGTCGCTGGCGATGAACATTGTGGAGCACGCCGTGCTGGAGCATAAACTGCCGGTGGGCGTGTTCAGCCTGGAAATGAGCGCGGAAGCGTTGGTGTTGCGCATGATGTGTTCCATCGCCCGGGTGAATTTGCGGAGCATCCGCGAAGGGTTCATGAGCGAATCGGATTTTCCCAAATTGACCAGTGCGGCAGGCAAGCTGGCGAACGCCAAGCTGTTGATTGACGATTCGGCGGGGCTTTCGATTTTGCAGCTCCGGGCGCGGGCGCGGCGCATGTGGCAGCAGCACGGCATCAAGCTTTTCGTGATTGACTATCTGCAATTACTCCATTCTACTGGCCGCCGAGCACAGGAAAACCGGCAGCAGGAAATTTCGGACATTTCCAGCGGCCTCAAGGCGCTGGCGAAGGAATTGCAGGTGCCGGTGCTGGTGCTCAGCCAGTTAAACCGTGAACTGGAACGGGACAAAAGCCGCAAGCCGCGGCTGTCGGATTTGCGGGAGTCTGGTGCGATTGAACAGGATGCCGACCTGGTCGGTCTGCTGTACAAACCCAACGCGGGTGACGATGAAGAGGCCGCGTTCGGCGAGGAAGCCGACGGCGTGCCGATCAATTTGCTGATTGCCAAACAACGAAACGGCCCGACGGGCGATATCAATCTGACATTCTTGAGGCCTTACACGCGATTTGAAAGCGCAGCCAAAGTCAGCGATGAAGATGTGCCGGTGGACCGATAGACGATGAAATTGTTTTTTCGCCTTTTCGGGATATGCCTCCTGCTGGGCTGCGCGCCGGTCGTGTGGTCGCAAACCGCCGGGCTTAAAATTGACCGCGTGGACATCAAATACGTCGGCCCGGCGTCCGTCAGCGAACAGTTCATCCGTTCCAACGTCCGCCTCAAGGCCGGCGGATTTTTACAATGCCAGCGCCTCCGAGGCGGACATTCGCAATCTCTATTCCACGGGACAGTTTTACAACATCCGGGTGGGTCTGGATCAGGCCAGCGATGGCGGCGTGGTGCTGACGTACATCGTCCAGGTCCGTCCGCGTCTGACGGACATCAAAATTGAGGGCAACAAAAAATTGAGCGCCTCGAAAATCCGGAAGAAAATCACCGCCAAGATCGGCCAGCCATTGGACGAACAAAAATTGTTCACCGACAGCCAGGAAATTCAGAAACTTTATGAGAAATACGGCTATGCCGGCACCAAGGTCAAATACGTCGTGGACGTGGATGAAAACGCCGGGCGCGGCACGGCGACGTTTCAAATCGCCGAACAGCCAAAGGTCAAAATTGTAAAAATTGAGTTTATCGGCGCGGCGGCATTTTCCCAACGGGAATTGCGCAAGCAACTCAAGACCCGCGAACGCTGGATGTTCTCGTGGCTGACGGGCAGCGACGTGTACAAGGAGGACCAGTTCGAGGATGACCAGGACGCGCTCACGGAGTTTTACCGCAGTCACGGTTACCTGGATTTCGAAATCAAGGACCTGAAACTTGAACATCCGACGCCCAAAACCATGGACATCCGGTTTTTCATTTTCGAAGGCCGGCAATACAAAGTCGGCTCGGTCAAGTTTACCGGCAACAAGATTTTCAACGACGCGGCAGATCCACCAGGGACTCCAATATGTTCACAACTTCGAGCGGGAACGGGGCAAACTGGGCCCGCACGGGCTGCCGATGGATGCCGGCGACATTTTCACCCCCGAGGGTCTGGACAAGGACCTCCGGGCCATCGAGGATTTTTATGGCGGCAAAGGATACATTAATGTGAAACAGGGCCCGACGCTCCAGGCCGTGCGCGTGCCGAACGTGGACACCGGCACGATGGATTTGGAATTTCAAATTGACGAGGGCCACAAGTTTTATGTCGAGCGCATTGACATCCACGGCAACGTCAAGACCAAGGACAAGGTCATCCGGCGCGAAATGGCGATTTCGCCCGGGGAGGTTTTCGACATGGTGCGCGTCAAAATCAGCAAACAGCGGCTCGAAGGCCTGCAATATTTCGACAGGGTGGACATGCAACCCGGAGCCGACCGATCCGCCGATTGCCGGGCGCCAGAATCTGGTCGTGAATGTGGAGGAACAAAACACCGGCAAAGCTCATGCTCGGCGCGGGATTCAGTTCGGTGGATTCCCTGGTGGGTTTCACTGAAATCGAACAGGCCAATTTTGATTTGTTCCACCCGCCCACTTCACCGGCGGCGGCCAGCGGGCGCGGCTGTTCATCCAACTGGGCAGCCAGCGCCAGGACTATGAACTCCTGTTCAGCGAACCGTGGTTTATGAATCGCAAGCTCAGGCTGGATGTGGACCTTTACCGCCATCAATGGGATTTTGAAAGCCCCAACAACATTTATTAAGGAAACCCGCACCGGCGCGAGCGTCAGCCTGACGCGCGCCCTGTGGAGCGACTTCCTCATGGGCGGCTTGGCTACTCCATCGAGGAGGTGGGCATTGCCTTGAACAGCGGCTGGCACGGTTTCGAAGCACAACCGTCCGTTTGGCCGCCGATTTTTCCGCCCAACGTTCCCGATGCGATTCTGGAACAGACCGGTGATCATTTGTTTCATCATTTCACTGCCTCGCTGGCCTATGACACGCGCAACAGCAACGAATTGCCCAATGGCGGTCAGCGGACGGAATTCGATCCGGAATTTGTGACCGGCGACAGCACGTATTACAAACTGGAGCTTAAAACCGAGTGGTATTTTCGCGGTCTGTTCAAGAGTCACGTCATCGAATTGAGCGGACGCGCGGGCTTTGCGGACGGTTTGGGAACGCGAAGACGTGCCGTTTTATGACCGTTACTATCTCGGCGGCCTCTACAATTTGCGCGGGTTCAAATATCGGAATATCGGTCCGCGGGATCCAGCATCTCGTTACCCGGCAATCCCGGCGGCATTCCTACCGAACCGATTGGCGGCGACAGTTACTGGTTTGGTTCCGTTGATTACTACATTCCCGATCATTCAGAAAGAGGGTGGTGTTAGCCTGCGTCTCGATGTCTTCTACGATGCCGGGGCGGTCAGCGCGCAACCCTATTCCTTCTCACGGGAGCCTTCGATGATGACTACGGGGTTGGCCTGCTCCTGAACATTCCCCATCTGGGTCCCTTGCAGTTGTATTATGGCATCCCATCAACCATGACCAATTCAACAGTGCGCCGGCAAGTTTCAATTTGGATTCGGCTATTCACGTCGAATTTTAACAAAAGCCGTCGTATGAAAAAGATTTTCGCCGTTAAAAACAACCCTCCTGGGGCTGGGTTGCGCAGGCGCTTTGAACGTGTTTGCGTTCACACCCTTGCCCCCCATTCCGGCGGGACTCGGCAATCTGCCGCTTTATTTCGAAGCCAGTCCTGATCAAGCCTTCGGCCCGGCCCGATTCATCACCCGCGGGTGCAATTACCAATTTTTACTTTCACCGACAGAAGTCCAAATCGCGCTGGGCAAAACCGGTGTCAAACCTGCGGAGGTGCGGATGAATTTTGTCGGGCGCCAATTCCGGGGCGCAAATGTCCGGCGACACCGAATTGCCCGGCAAAATCAATTATCTCATCGGCAACAATCCTGCGCAGTGGCACACCGGTGTGGCGACATTTGCGCAAGTGCGGGTCGGCCAGCTTTATCCGGGAATCAATCTGGTGTATTACGGCAACCAGCAGCAGCTCGAATATGATTTTACCGTTGCGCCGGGCGCGAATCCGGACGTGATAAAAATTCATTTCGACGGTGTGGACAAAATTTCGATTGGCACCGCAGGGAGAATTGCATTCTGGCGGTGGGGGGAGGCGAAATTCGACAGCCCGCGCCGGTAGATTTACCAGATGATTCACGGAAGACGTAAGGCAGTCAGCGGCGGCTATCGGCTCGTGGATGCGCACACGGTCGCATTCGCCGTTGGAAAATATGATCAAAAACTGCCACTGGTGATTGACCCGATATTGAGTTTTTCGACCTACTTTGGCGGTAATTCCAGTGATGCAGCCTGGTCGGTCGCTCTGGACACAAACGGTTTTATCTATATCGCGGGCCAAACGTTATCGTCCCAATTTCACCACCAACAGCCGACCCAATGGTTATCAGACGAATTTCGCAGGCGGTGGTGTCACCGGTGATGCCTTTGTGGCCAAATTGACTACCAACGGTCAAAGTCTCATCTATCTTCACCTATCTGGGCGGCAGTGGTGATGACGTTGCTTATGCTTTGACAGTTGACGGCGCGGGCGATGCCTACGTTGCTGGCACCACTGACTCGGCGAATTTTCCTGTCACGAATGCAATTCCCGGAGGTACAAACCTTAGTCGGAACCTTTTATCCAGAGGATGCTTTCGTCGCGGAACTTGAGACCCAACGGCTCCAGTTGGTCTATTCGACTTACCTCGGTGGTGCAGGCTATGACTCGGTCTATGGTATTGCCTTGGATTCATCAAACAATACTTACGTCACTGGTTTCACTTATTCGACCAATTTTCCCACGACCTCGACAGCGTTCCAAAAAAATCTGCAGGTCACCAATTGGGCTTTTCAGATTTATTTCAACGCCAATGCGTTTGTTTCTGAAATCAGCGCCGGTGGTTCAAACCTGCTTTATTCGACTTACCTCGGCGGCACGAATTTTGATTGGGGCAAAGGAATCGCCGTTGACATTTCCAATAATGTCTATGTGACGGGTCTTACTGCTTCAACGAATTTTCCCACGACCAATGCCGTGCAACAACAGTTTGTCTCCGTGATGGTTACAACCAATGCCGCGCCCACCAACGTGGTGTTAATCACCAATTTCTTCAACGGCTATTTGCTCAATGGCACGACGAATCTGGCTTCAGCCTCCGATGCCTTTGTCGCCAAATTTGCTCCAGGCTGTACCAGTCTGATCTATTCCACTTTCCTGGGTGGGACCAACAGCGACGCTGCCAACGGCATTGCCGTGGACGGCTCGGGCAATGCTTATGTGACCGGCTGGACGGTCTCCACGAATTTTCCCAATACGATCACGAATATCGCCGGTTTGTACAATGGCCTGACCAACAACGCGGGCTTTTTCATTCCGCTCATCACCAACGCCTTCCTGACGCAGGTCACGTGGACCGGCTCTAATGCGGCCATCGGCTACTCAACGGTTTTTGGCGGCACCAATTTCGGCTTTGATGTCGGCTATGGCGTGGCCGTGGACCCCTCCGGCAACGTGTTTGTGGTGGGCGCCTCGTCCACAACCAATTTCCCGGCCATCAACACGCCGGGTCTCTTGGGCACCACCAATGCCGGCGGCAGCGACGCCTTTGTGATTGCGTTCAATACCAATGCCACCGCCATTCTTTATTCCGGCTGTTTGGGTGGCTCCGGCGATGAGTTCGGCTACGGCGTCGCCGTGGACGCTCAGACCAATGTGTACCTTGTCGGCCAGACCGCCTCGGCAAATTTCCCCGTGTTTAATGCGCGGCAGTCTTCCCTCAATGGCGCCAGCGACGCCTTCCTGGCCAAAATCGGTTGGACCGTGCTGCCGCCGGTGATTACCACCCAGCCAACGAACCAGACAGTGGCAGCCGGCTCACTAACAGGATTCTTTAGTACTCCCTCCAGCGTGAGCTTGAGTGTCAGCAACACAGGAACACCACCGTTGAGTTACCAGTGGCAGTTCCAAGGAACCAACCTGATATGGACAAACTTGGTGAATGGCGGGACCAATTTGCTCGGTGGAGGAGCGCACATCAGTGGCGCGACCAACTCCACCTTGACCGTCAACCTTCCCGGAGACAAATGACAGTGGGAACTATCAGGTCATCATCACTAATTACGCGGGATCAGTGACCAGTTCTGTCGCTGTTTTGACGGTGACAAATATCCCGACGGATCCTACGCAACAACCGGCCAGTCAAACCGTGGGGGTGGGTTCGACCGCACATTCAGTATTGGTGGGACGGCTCAACAACCTTTCTCTTTTCAATGGTTAAAAGACGGGACAAATCTGACTGAACGGCGGGCAACATCAGTGGCGCAACCATCTCGGTCAAACAGGTCACGTTGACCATCAGCAACGTGCGGACAAACGACGACGGAACCTACTGGATCGTCGTTACAACATTCCTGGGGCGTGCTGGCCAGTTCCAACGCGGTTCTGACGGTGGTGTCTTTCCCGACGATCACCGTGCCGCCGACGAACCAGACGGTGGGGCTGGGAGCAACGGTGATCTTTCCCGTCACCGCCGTGGGAGCGGTGCCGTTGACTTATCGCTGGCAGTTTGAACGGAACAGGTTTGGCGGACGGAGGGCGCATTAGTGGTGTGACCAACTCTGTCTTGATCCTCTCCAACGCGCAGACAAGCGATGACGGAGGCTATTCGGTCATCGTCACCAACGTGGTCGGAGCGGTAACCAGCTCCCCGCCGGCGGTCCTGACGGTGCTGGCGGTACCGCAATTCGGAACCATCACGCCGCGGCGACCAACGGCGCGTTCATGTTAACCGGTGTCGGCGGCACCAACAACGGCACCTATTCTGTGCTGACCTCGACCAATCTGGCGATACCGTTGGGTCTATGGACGCCCGTGGCGACCAATCATATTTGGCAGCCAGGGCCAGTTTGTTTTCACCAACATCGCGCCCACCGACGCGCCGCAACTGTTTTACCTCCTGCAAATGCAATGACCATGACTTGCCCGGCCGCGATTCTGAGACCGCCAGTTTTCAGTTGGCGTTTGCGGGAAATTCTGTTTTCTTATTCCCATGAAACGTGTTTTGCGAATTATTTTTCCGGCGGTTTTGTTGATGTCCTTATTAAGCAGCTCCGCCCTGGCGCAGCAGAAGATTGCCACGGTGGACTTGCGCAAGCTCTTCGACGGTTATTGGAAAACCAAGCAGGCCGAGACCGCGCTCAATGACCGCAAGGCCGAACTGGACAAGGAGGACCGCGGTTTCCTTGATAATTTGCAGAAAGACCGCGCGATGATTATCAAAAATTGCTGGACGCCGCCGCCGATCAGGCCATCTCTTCCGATGAGCGGGACAAGCGCAAACAAGCCGCGGCTGACAAATACGCCCAGATCAAGGATTCGCAAACGGCCATTGTGCAATTTGAGCGCCAGGCCCAGGCAACCCTGGGCGCACAAACTCAGCGGATGCGCAGCGACATTATCAAGGAAATCGCGGCGGCGGTGGGCACCAAGGCCAAGGCTGCTGGTTACACCATGGTGGTTGACACCGCATCGGATAACGCCAATCAAACCTCGGTCGTGATTTACACCGATGGCCAAAACGATTTGACGGCCGCAGTCCTCGCCCAGCTCAACGCCGGTGCCCCCATTGACCTGAACAAGGCAGCCGCATCGGTCGTGCCGGCGTCTGACGATTACCACCAACAGCCCGTAGCGGGTCATTCTCAACTGGCGCTGAGCCGCTGCACCGGTTTCTCAAACAACATCCGGTGCGCTTCCTCCAGAATTTCGGGAATCCGTCCGGCAAACGGGCTGTGCCGAATCGCCGTCTGCAAATCCAGTTCCCGAATCTTCGCCGCGTTCTGGCCGGGGAACCAATGCTCGGCCTGGCCCAGCAGGTTGTAGCGCATCTTGCCCCACGCCGACCAGATCGAGCGACTTCGCATACGTCCACAGCCGCAAAATTTCCGACACGTTGATTTCGCCGGGCACGTCCTCAAAATTGGGCAATCCCTCGAACCACCGCGCGCACCAGTCCGCGCCGAGCACGCGTTCCATTTCCGCGCGCAACCGTTTTTCAATCGGCGCAATGGTTTCGGGAATCTGGTCGTAAAATTTCAGCGCGCGAACGTGCTCGTCAAAATCCGTCGGCCGGGCCGCGCCGCAACTCAAGGTGTGAACTTCCGTCCGCGCCAGGCAATAAAGGTCATTGAACTCCATCGGCGTCAGCGGCGCGCACAGCTCCACCAGTTTTTCCGGCGGTTCATAGAGTTTTCCGCCCTTGTCGTTCGGGCTGATGATGAATACGCCCATGTCCCGCCGGTGCGCCGCCTCCACCGCCGCCCAGTTCAAATCATTCACGAAATACCAGTGAACATTCATATAATCGAACCCGCCGCTGTTCACTGCGTCCAGGATGACGTCGGTGGTCGCGTGGGTGGAGAAACCAACGAACCGCGCGCGGCCTTCCTTTTGCAATTGCCGCGCGGCGGCCAGGCAGCCGTCTTTCTTCAGCGACCAGTCCAACAGTTCGCGGTTGTTGATGCCGTGCAAGCGAAAGCAGGTCCACGTGGTCCAGCTTCAGATATTTCATCGAGGTCTCAAAGTCCTTGAGAAACTCCTGCTGGCGTGGCGTAGGGCTTGACTTTGGTCTGGACGATGATTTTCTCCCGCGGCAATTTCGGCAGCACGTTGCCGAGTTGCATTTCCGAAGTGCCGTAGCCGCGCGCCGTCTCGATGTGATTGATGCCCAGTTCCAGCGCGCGGTGGATGGTGGCCTCGAGGTTTTCCTGGTTCTCGCGCGGGATTTCCTCGGGTGCCACATCCTGCCACTTGAACTGGTAACGCATCCCGCCGCAGGAAATCACCGGCATGGCCAGTTCCGTCCGCCCAAAACGACGATATTTCATCGGGTGGAAAGTAATTTGGTACCGGGACGATGGCAAGCGGCAGGACAAGCTAAAATGCCAAAATTCACACTTGCCTTACTACCACCACCAGGAGTATATTTCGCGCTCTTTTGCAATAGAGATTTTATGCGACGTCCCAAAGGCATCAAAACCAGAAAGTCCGTGGCCAAACGTTTCAAGATTACGGCCCGCGGAAAAGTCCTGCGTTCCAGCGCGGGCCGGCGCCACCTGGCGCAATCCAAAAAACCCAAACGCCGCCGCGGTCTGCGCGGACTGACCGGCGTGGACGTCACCGACGTTTATCGCATCACGCAGAATTTGCCTTTCAGCCACTGACTGCTCAACTTTCAACATTCAACTCTCAACTGACTCATGCGAGTTACCAACGCCCCCGCTTCCCGCAAACGCCGCACCCGGATGATCCGCGCCGCCAAAGGCTTCCGGATGCGCCGCTCAAAACTTTACCGCTACGCGTCCGATGCCGTGGACCATGGCCGCCAATACGCCTATCGCGACCGCCGCCGAAAAAAGCGCCTGTTCCGTTATCTCTGGCAGGTGCGCATCAACGCCGCCGCCCGCGCCGCCGGCCTCACCTACAGCCGCTTCATCGAAGGACTGAAGGCCGCCAAATGCGCGCTCGACCGCAAGGTGCTCGCCGACCTCGCCGCGACCGACGCCGCCGCTTTCAATGAATTGGCTAACATCGCCAAAACCGCGCTCAAGGCCAAACCCGGCGCCACCTTGGCAAAAGCGTAAGCAAAATCTCAATTTGAATTCAGACGGGCGGCCTGAAAAGGATCGCCCGTTTTGCTTTTGTTTCCCTCCGCCATCCTCTATCTTCCATCCTCAATTCGTATGGGACTTCTGAATGACATCGAACCGTTGAAGCAGGCGGCCCTGGCCGAATTGAAAATCAGCCCCCGACCTCGCCGCGCTCGAACAAACCAAGGGCGCATGGATCGGGCCGCACGGCAAATTCACCGCGCTGATGAAACAGCTCGGCACATTGTCGAAGGAGGAGAAACCCGCCGCCGGCAAGGCCATCAACGCCGCCAAGGTCGAACTTGAAGCCGCGCTGGCTGCTCGCCGCGCAGAACTCGAATTGAAAGCCGCGCTGCCCAAGGAACCGACCGATTTCAGCGCGCCCGGCCGCCGCCGTGCGCTCGGCAAATTCCATCCGCTCACGCAGGTGACCGAGGACATCGTCCGCAGCTTCCGCAAAATTGGTTTCGTCGTCGCCGACGGCCCGGAAATCGAGGACGAATACCATTGCTTCGACGCGCTCAACACCCCTGCCGACCATCCTGCGCGCGACACGCAGGATACGTTCTACCTTGCCGTGGCGTTCCGAATGCTTCTCCCTCGTCCCGGGAGCGGGAGCGGTCAGGCGGCAGAGCCGGCGAGCTGCGGCAAACCCTACTCTCCTCCGCACTCACACTTGTTCCGTCCAAATCCGCGTGATGGAGAAGCAACCACCGCCCGTCCGCATCATCGTGCCGGGCCGCGTTTATCGCCGCGACAACGCCGATGCCACGCACAACCCGACCTTCCAGCAAATCGAAGGGCTTTACGTGGACAAAAACGTCACCGTCGGCGACCTCAAGGGCACGGTGGAATTTGTCTTCAAGGAACTGCTGGGTGAGGAGACGAAAATCCGGTTCCGTCCGCACTATTTCAGCTACACCGAGCCAAGTTTCGAGATTGATTTCAGCAACGCGCTCGTGAAAAAGCTGGGCAAGGAGTGGCTGGAAATCGCCGGGTGCGGCATGGTGCATCCGCAGGTGTTCGAGAACGTCGGTTACGACCCGGAAATCTGGACCGGCTGGGCGTTCGGCTTCGGCATCGAACGCATCGCCATGATTCGTTACGGCATCAACGATATCCGCCTCTTTTACGAAAACGACGTGCGGTTTTTGAAACAATTCTGACAGCCCAACCCTATGAAAATCCCAATAAACCGCTTCTCCTGGCTCGCTGTTCTGGCCATCGCACTGTCGATCGTGGCAGGCTGCCAGTCTTCCAAAAACACCGCCTGTTGCGCGAGTTGCTCGCTGACGGCGGCGACCTGCTCCATGCCGGCACAGGCGGCTCCACCCACCAAGGCGTCGCAAGCGGCTATGTCGCCGCAGCAGGCGCTGGCGGAATTGAAGGCGGGCAACGCCCGCTTTGTCGCCGGTCACCCACTGAAACGCAATATGCCCGCCGACGTCAAGGCTACCGCTTCCGGCCAATATCCCTCCGCCGTGGTCCTGAGTTGCCTGGACTCGCGCCAGCCCATCGAAATCGTCCTCGACCAGGGCATCGGCGACATTTTCAGCGCGCGCGTCGCCGGCAATGTGCTGAACGACGACGTCCTGGGCAGCATGGAATTCGCCTGCAAGGTTTCAGGTGCGAAACTGATTGCGGTCATCGGCCATTCCAATTGCGGCGCCATCAAGGGCGCCATTGATGATGTCCAACTCGGCAACCTCACCGGTTTGCTCGCCAAGGTTAAACCAGCGATGGACGCCGTCCCCGCCGACGTCCAGCCGCGCACTTCAAAAAATTATAAATTCGTGGATGAAGTTTCCGAAGCCAACGTGCGTCTGGTCATGCAACAGATTCGCGAGCGCAGTCCCATCCTGCGCGAAATGATTGATAACGGTCAGATCGAACTGGTCGGCGGCATGTATGACCTTTCCACCGGTGAAGTGCATTTCTTCGAGAAATAGTTTTATCAATGAAAGTCACCCTTAACTGGCTCAAACAATACGTTGATTTCGATTGGTCGCCGGAGGAATTGACCGAGCGGCTTACCATGCTCGGCCTCGAAGCCGAAGGCGTCCACAAGATCGGCGGCGAGTTCGAAGGCATCGTCATCGCCCAAATCCTCACCAAGGACAAGGTGCCCGGCTCGGACAAGCTCTCCGTCTGCAAGGTCAATGACGGCAAGGGCGAGCGCACCATCATTTGCGGCGCGCAGAACCACAACGCTGGCGACAAGGTGCCGCTCATCCTGCCGAACTTCGCGCTGCCGCTGAAGCCCGGCGAAAAGGAGCCGTTCGTCATCAAGGAACGAAAGGTTTTCGGCATCACCAGCCAGGGCATGATGTGTTCGCCGCAGGAACTTGGTCTGCCGGACAAGGTGGACGGCCTGCTCATCCTGCCCAAGGACGCGCCGATCGGAAAATCGTTCGCCGAATATCTCGGCCGTGCCGGCGGTGACGTGGTTTATGATCTGGAAATCACGCCGAATCGGCCGGATTGGAACAGCGTCATCGGCATCGCCCGCGAAATTGCGGCAGTCACCGGAAACAAGCTGAAGATGCCGGAAGTCAGAAGTCAGAAGTCAGAAGTCAGAGTCTGAAAATTTGGTTGTCGGTGAGGATCGAAGATGCTGAGCTTTGCCCGCGTTACACGGCCCGCGTCGTTAAAGGCGTGAAAATCGGGCCGAGCCCGGATTGGCTGCGTTCGACACTGGAAAAGGTCGGCATCCGCAGCATCAACAACGTCGTGGACGTGACGAATTACGTCATGCTGGAAATCGGCCAGCCGTTGCACGCGTTCGATTATCATCTTGATTTCCCGTAGCAGCGGACGTGAGTCCGCTGGATAATTCAAAGAATCAGAGCCGACTGACGTCGGCTGCCACAAACCAACCATTATCGTCCGCCGCGCGAACGCCGGCGAAAAATTCAAAACGCTGGACAACGTCGAACGCACGTTCACGAATGAAATGTTGCTGATTGCCGATCGAGCAGAAAGGCATCGCGCTGGCTGGCGTCATGGGCGGCCAGAACACGGAAATCAACGAAAAGACCGTGGACGTGCTCATCGAGAGCGCCTATTTCTCGCCGACGAACATCCGGCGCACCAGCAAGGCGCTCGGTCTGCGCAGCGAATCCAGTCCTATCGCTTCGAACGCGGCGCTGACATCGGCATCTGCGACTGGGCCAGCCAGCGTGCGGCGCAATTGATTCTCGAAACCGCCGGCGGCCAGCTTGCGGAAGGCGTCGTGGATGCCTATCCGAAACCGGCCGAACCGAAACAGATCGACTTTGCGCCATCACAAGGTCAAAGAATTGCTCGGCATCGCCTTGAAACCGGAGGAGTGTGAATTTTACCTCGGCCAGCTTGGGCTGAAGATGGTCAATCGCAAGGCACGTCCGGTCGGCGCGGGCGGCTCGCCAGAGCCGGTGACGTTTCAAATTCCCACCTTCCGCGTGGACCTCAAACGCGAAGTGGATTTGATTGAGGAAATCGCCCGGCTGCACGGCGTCGAAAAAATTCCCGCCACGCCGCCGCGCGGCGCAATTGGCGCGAACGAATTTGATTCCGTCCACGACCAGATTGCCGAGGCGCGCCGGATTTTGTGCGGTCTGGGTTTGAACGAGGCGCAGGGGCAGACGCTCATTTCAAGTTCGGAATGCGGAATGCGGAGTGCGGAATCCGTGATGCTCGCCAATCCGTTGAGTTCAGCGACATGGATGTGTTGCGGCCGAGTTTGTTGCCGGGATTGATTCATTCATTGCGCCACAACGTCAGCCGGAGGAATTACGACGTGGCATTGTTCGAAATCGGGCACGTATTCCAAAATATTGCGCAGACGTCCTCGTCTGCGGGTTCGGCGGGCGTCTCGCCCGGCGGCGCGGCCGGAAGTCGTGCCAACCCGCAGGCTGGAAGCCCGCGCTACGTTGAAGAGCGTCGTGTGGCCATTGCGCTCACCGGCCAGCGCGCGCTGAATTTCTGGAACGGAGCGGAACGCGATGCGAAATTCGATGCCTACGATTTGAAAGGCCTCGTCGAGGAATTCCTGGAGCAATTTGGTGTTCGCGGCGTGACGTTCGGCCAACGCACTGAGAGCACAGCGTTATTTCTCGAATCCGCGACCATCGCACTCGGCGGCAAGTTGCCACTCGGTGACATGGGCCGGCTTTCGCCGGTCCTGGCTAAAAAGTACGATTTGCGCGATGCGGTATTGCTTGCGGAATTAAACCTCGATCAACTGCTGGCGCGAAGAAATCCGGTGAAGTCATTCAAGCCGTTGCCGCAATTCCCGGCGATTCGCCGCGACGTGGCGATGCTCGTGCCGGAGGCGACGACGCACGAAGCCATTTTCCAAACCGTCAAGCAGTCCAAGCCCGCGAATCTCGAAGGCGTCGAATTGTTTGACGTGTTCCGCGGAAAAAATGTTCCCGAAGGGCAAAAAAGTCTGGCGTACGCCTTCACCTACCGCTCGCCGGAAAAGACCCTTACCGATGCCGAAGTCAACGCAGCGCACGCTAAAGTTGTGGAAGCGTTCAAAACGCAATTGAAGGCAACGGTGCGTGAGTAAGTGACGCGACAATCACGGGACTTGCCATTCGTCACAATCATCGCATCACATCCATGGCTGTAGATTTTCCCAGCGTACGGACCATTTGCCATTCTTCGGAAAACCGGGCTGCGGATTCATCCGGGCCGCCGGTCCAACCCGAGCACATCATCGCCACGGCCGCAAGCAATCCACCGTTGCCCGGCAGATAAGCCGGTAAATCGGCTCGTTGGAAATTGTGGCCGTTGGGCAAATAACGATTTTTCGGCGCATCGAGCAGAAGAAAATCCAACGCCAGTTCGGGCTGGCCGGTGCGTGCGGCGGCCAGGGCGGCCATCGGAAAATCCCAACCCCAGGAACGGTCCCATTGCCAGGTTTCCCTGACGCGTTGCACTGTACGGTGCATGGTTTCCGCGTCCGCACCATCGCCGGGCTGCATGCCCATCGCACCGAGCAACGCCGGGTGCTCCCAGTTCCATTTTGTGTAGGTATCGCTCATGCCTTCCTGCATCAAATAAACACCGTCCTGAACCGGCAGCGGCGAAAGATTCTTCAGGACCTGGTCCCAATGCGGTTCGCGCGACCAATCCCAGCCGCTCACGCCAGGTTTGCGCCACCCGCAGACCAAACCGCCAGTAGGCCAGCTCAAACGCCGGGTTGACGGTCGTCAACGCATCAGTATTTTCCGAAACCGTTTTCAGCGGCGGGCCGAGGACAAATTGATTTCGTTTTGGAACGAACTCGGCGTAGGAAGCCATGAATTCCGCCGACTCAAAAACGATTTCCCGCCAGCGCGCCAAAGTCTTTTTGTCCGGTTGCTGGCGATAACACAGTTCGGCGTAATAAATCGGATGGGGCTGCTGCCAAATGAGCAGCGGGCCGATGGGCGAAGGGGAATCGTGCCCGTCCGGCCCGATCATTTTCGGCCAGCGCGCACCGTGATAACCCTGGCGTTGGGCGGTGTCGCGCGCCAGCGGCAGAATGCGTTCGTAAATCGCCAGACTCCTCTCGAATAAGCTCGAATCGGTTCCAGGCCGTGAAATGGACGCTGTGCCACCAGTGCATTTCCAGGTGGAATTTCCCATACCAACTGTTGCACAACAGCCCGGTTTCCGCCGACGGCAGCGAGCCGGCGCAATGCAACGCCGTGTTGTAGAGTGAAAGCACAATCCGCCGTTCCAGTTCAAGGGCACGCGGATCACTGCTGCCGCTCAGGTCAATGACGCCGCCATGGGTCCAGAACTGGCGCCAATGTTTTTCAGCAGCGGATCGGGTCTTGGCGAAATCCGGCAGTTCGTCGGAAATGGACGCCGGCGAGAAATGGCAGGCAAATTCAAGCGTCTGGCCACTTTTTTCGCCCAGCAGAAATTCGTGTTCCGCGCGTCGCGCCAAATCCGCGCCGTCTTTCCATTGCAGACGGATGGCGTATTCGGGTTGCATCCAGTCTGCGCGCGAAATCGGCGCAGTTTTTTGCCGGGCGCGACAGGGTCGTCGAGTGCCGTTCCGGATGATTCCAGTCAGCCATACTCATGCTTGACGAGGCATAAGGAAATGCGAGTCGCATGCGCAACCGGCCTTCGCTAGAAAGCGGCGATTCGATACGCGACTGCGATCAGATCGAGTTCGGGATGACAGCAGGTCTGAACGTGAACCAGCCGGCCCTCAAATTCAAAATGACTCTCCAGCAAGCCGCTCCAGAGGTCGAGCGCCTGGCGGATGTGTGTCAAATCGCCGGGCGCCGCCAGCGAGCCGTCGGATTTCTTCAATTCAAGTCCAATCTGGCCCAGGTGAAAGCGGTGTGGGTTTTCGCGCAGCCAGTTGAAAAGTGGTTCCTGTCCCTTCGAATCCGTCGCGTAACCGACGGGCCGGCCATAAGTATCGTAGTCTTTGTAGCGAAAATTTTTCGGGTCAAGCCCGGCGGGCAGGGGCGTGCTGTGCCAGGCCCAATGCGACGTGGTGCAAAGCGGAAATTGACGTCTCGCATTCGGTAGAAAAGGTTTGCAATCCGGTCACGTCGGCGGTGAAGGCGAATTCGCCATTGCCGACAGACAATGCGGAAAAAGGATCGAATTGCGTCACGAGCGGATTATGCCGGCGGACGAGGGTACGCCGGTCAATGCGGCCGGACAAATCTCCCCATGCCGGCAGCGGGCCTGCGGCGAGCGTCAAACCCGCGGCGCCAGTGGTTTGGAGGAACTGTCTGCGGTTGATCCGCATTTTGTTTTACGCTCCTGCCACAAACGGCGGCATCGGGCAATCCAGGGTATCGGCGATCGCACGGAGCAGTTCGGCTTCCGCTTCCAGAATGACGCCGTCGGCACCAACGGCGTGAATGCAGGCTTCGAGCAGGTTCTTTTTGATCGAGCGGCGACGCCTGCGCGAGGCGGTTGAGCGCGGCGTCAATCTGGTTCACGCCGCATTGTTCGCGCGGCAGCAGCACCAGATCGGTTTCATCCGGTGCGCGCAGATAGGGCATGCCGGTCGCAAACGCCTTCTGAATTTCAGCGTCGTCGCTGCTGCCGACGTTGGCCAGCGCCGAAAGCAAAACAGCGCAATCCGGCACAAGCGGTTTGAGGGAGTAGTATTGCACCACCGCGCGCGGCGCCTGGCCAAATTGCGGCGCGAGGTGGTGCAGGACAATTTTTTGGAGGACGAACTCGAATAGCTCGACCTTCCCATCGCTCTGAATAAGCCATTGGAGCGTCTGCGAGAATTGTGTGAACTGGTCGGCATTCAAATTCCGCAACGTGCCCAGGGCAAGATTGATCATAGGCAGATGCGCATGCGCGGCGGCCCCGGCGACATCGGGAAACAGCGTGGCGGTTTTCTGCTGAATCGCCGGGTCCACACGCTGGGCCAGCCCGGCAAGCTGCGTCGCGCGCGTTGGCCCATCATCGCTTAACAGCATGGCGTAAATGAGCGCGACCGCGTCGAGCGGCTCGCGCGCGGCGGCCTTCACACTGTCGGGCAGCGAATCGCGCAATTGTTCGGCATATTTCAGATGCAACGGCGTCGGATTGCCCAGATTCGGGCAGGACGGAGTGTGACCGGATGACCGGCGGCTGATCCATGGTACCGGAAGAGAGAATGGCGCCGCCCAGTACCGTGCCGAAAATGTTGGGCAGCGACGGTGCAGGCCGGGATTGTGGCGGCGTGCGGGAGAGATTTAAATCCTCGGGCTTGTCATCGGGCAGCCGCTTGTATTTGCCGTCCCAAGTCGGGTCAATCGCACGGATACGCTGATCAATGGGCGGATGCGTGGACATCCAGCTGAAGAGCGGATCGCCCAGGGCATTGCCAAAAAACAGATGACTCGCATCGGACGCATGCGGCGATTCCATCCGCGATCCGTAACCGCCGATTTTTTG
The DNA here is from genome assembly GCA_963708305.1 of uncultured bacterium. Taxonomy (GTDB): domain Bacteria; phylum Verrucomicrobiota; class Verrucomicrobiia; order Limisphaerales; family UBA11358; genus UBA11358. The sequence goes on from CAVPSH010000001.1 coordinate 1,312,758, forward strand.
GAGTGCGCCGGAAAGGCCGAGCGGATTGCGGGTAAATTGGACCGAGGAAGCATCGGCCAGAAATTCTCGCTGACGGCTGACGGCGGCTTGAATCAATCTTCCGAAGAGCACGCCCAGGGAACCGATGGCCAGGAGTAACAAACCCATCATCACCACGCCGCCGCTGTTGCGACCCCGGACGTACATCAAAATTCTTCCGATAGTGGCGATGCAAAAGATGCCGAACAGGATCCCGATAAGCCGGAGGTTCAACCGCATGTCGCCGTTCAAGATATGACTGAATTCGTGGCCGATGACGCCTTGCAGTTCGTCGCGCGTGAGCTTCGTCATGCAGTTGCGCGTGACGGCGACTGCGGCGTCGCCGGTCGTATGCCCGGCGGCGAAGGCGTTGATGTAATCCTCGTTGTCCAGAACATAGACCTGGGGTACGGGCACACCGGACGCGATGGCCATTTCCTCGACGACATTCAGCAGCTTGCGTTCATCGGGGTTGGTGGTGTTGGGATTGACCAGCCGCCCGCCCAGCGATTCGGCCACCGCGCTGCCGCCCCCGGCCAGCGCCATGGTTTTATAGGCGCTGCCGATAAGAATGACCGCGAACGTGCCGACGGCGACGCCGGCGAAAAGCTGCGGGTTCCAGAAGGTGAATGGCGCTTGCTCGGTCAAGTAATCGTGCCTCGACCCGGCATAAAAATTGACGAACACCGCCACGCAATAAATCATCAGGATGATCGAGATGACCGCGAGCGGCGAAATAAAACACCAGCAATTTCGTTTTGTGGTGTGCTTTGGCCTGTTGCTGAAAAAAATCCATTGTGCCGTATGAACCGGATTTCAATCATGAATCCCCGACTGAATCGGGCACGCGATCGTAACGATCGTCAACCATTCAACGAGTCACGAAAAATGAAACTTTGGGCGCGTCCTTTTGCTCCGGCTTGTCGATGACGAACAGTTCCGCCGGGCCGAAATTGAACATGCCGGCGATGAGGTTGCTGGGGAACACCTCGCGGTCGGTGTTGTAGCTCATCACCGAGTCGTTGTACGCCTGCCGGGCGAAGGAGATTTTATTTTCCGTTGAGGTCAACTCCTCGCTGAGTTGCATCATGTTCTGGTTGGCCTTCAGATCCGGATACGATTCGGAGACCATCATCAGGCGGCTGAGCGTGCCGGCCAGGCCGCTTTCGGCGGAGACGAGGTTTTTCATGGCACTGGCATCACCGGGATTGGCGGCGGCGGCCTGCGATGCGGCATAGGCGATGTTACGCGCCTTGGTGACATTTTCCAGCGTCTCGCGTTCGTGCTTGATGTAGCCCTTGGCGGTTTCGACCAGATTGGGAATCAGGTCGTAGCGGCGTTTAAGTTGTACGTCAATTTGCGCGTAGGCGTTTTTGTAGCGGTTGCGCAAGGTGACGAGTTTATTGTAACCGCCGATGAAGAAGCCAATGAGGCCGAGCAACACCACCAGCACGATAACGACAAAAATCAATCCTATAGCCATATTTTTCCTTTGTTCAGGTTGCTTAACCATTAGGTCAAAGCGTATCTCCCGGCAATAATAATTTGGACGGCATTTTGGAATCGCCAGAATGCTTCAGTTCCGCCGGTCAGAACCGGCCTTACTCACCCGCCGGCCGTTTTACCGGATACAGTCATGAGGGGAATTATGCGCGGTCAGTGGTTGGTCTGCGTTTTGGCTTTGTCCAAGTCGGCTTGAGACATCGCTGGAAGATAGACTTGGAATGTGGAGCCTTTTCCGGGTTCGCTTTCCACCAGGATGAAGCCGCCGTGGCTCTTGACGATGGATAGGGTGGTGGACAACCCCAAGCCAGTGCCTTTGCCGAGTTCCTTGGTGGTGAAAAACGGTTCGAAAATCCGGTCACGAATGTCTTGCGGAATTCCGTGGCCGGTGTCGTTTACTTCAAACAGCACATAAGCCACGGGTTTGGCTTCCGGGTTGAGACTGGCGAAATGGGGGTCAGCGGTAAAATTGCGCATCTTCAACTTCAGGTTGCCGCCTTGGGGCATGGCGTCGCGCGCGTTGACGCAAAGATTGAGCAGGACCTGGTGCAACTGCGTCATGTCGCCGGAAATAAAGGAGGCATCCGGAGCAACGTCGGTTTCAACCTGGATGGATTTGCTGAAAGTTTCGGTGGTGATGCGGGTGACGTCTTTGATGAGCAGTTGGGGGTTGACCGGCATCCGCTGGCCTTCCAGACCACGGCCAAATCCCAGGACCTGTTTGACAATGTCCGCGCCGCGCTTGGCGCTGGCTTCCAGCCGGGTCAACATCACCAGGCCTTCATCGTCCTGAACCTTTTGCCGTAACAAGGCGGTGGAAATCAAAATGGGCGCCAGGATGTTGTTCAGGTCGTGAGCGATGCCGGTGGCCAGACGGCCAATGCTTTCCATCCGCTGGGCGCGCAAGAATTGTTCTTCCAGATGCTTTTTATCGGTGATGTCGCGGCCAATGCCGACGAGACCGATGATATGGCCTTGAGCATCGCGCCAGGGAACCTTCGTAGTGAGCAGCCAGCGGACTTCGCCGTCGGGCCGAACGACCTTTTCTTCACGATTAACCACCGGCTTCCCGGTTTTCAGCACCGCGCGATCATCGGCAAAAAACGCTTCGGCGATGTCCTTGGGAAACACGTCAAAATCGGTTTTGCCAAGTGCCTCGGCTTCAGTTTGGCAACCCAGGTTCTTCAAGTCACCCGCATTGGCCATAATTTTCCGCGCAGCATCGTCCTTGGCATAAATGGCATCGGGAAGGTTTTCAATGACGGTACGCAGCAAATTACGTTCAGCCGTCAGTTTGAGTTCCGCCTCCTTTTGACGGGTGATGTCGCGTCCGCCGCCAACAAGACCGATGATGTTGCCGGCGGCATCGCGTCGGGGAACCTTTGTGGTGAGCGTCCAAAAGACTTCACCATCAGCATTGACGACTTTTTCCTCACGATCGACATGCGGTTGTCCTTTCAACACCTCCAGATCATCGGCAAAAAGTTTTTCGGCGACTTCCCTGGGAAAGAAATCAAAATCCGTTTTTCCCAGCACTTCTGCCTCGCTTTTGCAGCCCAAGAGGCGGACGTCGGCAGCGTTGGCCAGTGTTTTGTGTGCTGCCAGGTCCTTGACGTAAATATAGTCCGGCAGGTTATCAACCAATGCGCGCAGCAGGTTGCGCTCCTCCACCAGTCTGGTTTCCATCTCCCTTTGTTTGGAGATGTCTGACAGTACGCCGACCATGCGCACGGGCTTGCCTTTGGCATCGTGGACCACATAGCCGCGATCCAACACTTCCGCATACAAACCGTTTTTGCACATAAAGCGGTATTCCTCCCGCCAGAATTCCCGGCCGCTGCGGATCACGGCTTGAATGCTCTCCTGTACACGAGTGCGATCTTCCGGGTGAACGCGGTTGACCCAAAAATTGACATCGGAAACCTGTTCGTTCAACGGATATCCGAAGGTTTCACTCGCGCCTTCGCTGCGCCACGCAGCGTTGGTTTCCAGATCCCAATCCCAAAAGACGTCATTGGTGGCGCGGGCGATCAATTTAAAGCGTTCGCCATCCGGCTGAGCGGCTCCCGAATTCTTTTGTTGAAGCGCCTGATTTGGAGAAGTTTTCTGCATCATCATTCCAGCCCGTAGTAATGTTCCAGCGCGCAGCGGTTCAAGATTCGATCCATGTTTGCTTGTCGTTCAATCAAAAGGTTTCCGGCCGGCACATGTGATCGTCAAGTCTGGCCACGAACTCTTAATCCAGGCACCCGTCCGGCGCAAGTTCAATTCACGTTCACGGCTCCACCAGTACCGGCATGCCCGTCCACGCCAGTTGCATCAGATATTCCGCGTCCCAGTTCGCCAGCCGGAAACAGCCGTGCGATTCAGTGCGGCCAACCAGCTCCGGGCTGGGCGTGCCATGAATGCCGTACCCGGTTTTGTCCAATCCAATCCACGCCACCCCAACGGGGTTGTTCGGCCCGGGCGGCAGAATCAGCTTGTGGCCAATGGCTTGCAAATCCGGGGATTCGGGAAAAAGCTCCGGATCCACGGTGTAATTCGGATTCGGTGCGATGACAACAACATGCAACTCGCCCACTGGCCGCTTCTCGACGCGCGCCGCAATGCTGCACGGAAAATGCGCGATCAGGTTCGTTTCCAAGCCGAACGCCTCCAGATATTTCCCGTCGAGATGGATCACCACAAACGCCGCCTTGTCCGTCACCACGGGATAATTCACATCGGGGATCTTCAAAACCGTGCCCGGGGCGACGTTCGTCCAATTTACTCCGGGGTTAAGTCGCTGAATCAATTTGGGGTTCGAATGGCTTTGCTCGGCCACCAGCTCGAGTTCCGTTTCGTAATCCAGTGCCGTCTGCTGTGATTTGGCCAGCCACGTTTTGCCGAGCGGCTGGAGGTGCGCCAGGTCATTGGTCGTCACGGTATAGGTTGTCAATACCGGTGCGTCGAGCGTGAGCTGGATGTACGTGTTGGTGTCCAGCCGGCCGGTCGTGGGCAAGGTTTGTGTTTGTTGGAAGACTCCGATCGCCTCACGGGTCTGGGAACCGAGCGCGCCGTCAAGGGAGCCCGGCGAAATCGCCCGGCGCGCCAGCGCGATTTGCGCCTCCAGCACGTCATGGACTGGTCGTGGGAAATCGCCCGGTGATTGGCGCGTTAGAACCAGCGGTCGCACCTGCCGCTTGACGGCGGTTGGGGGCCGGGCAATTTTCCCGGGATGTTCATGCCGCCACCAAAACCAGGCCAGCAAGGCAAACCCAGCCAGCATGAGCAACCACACCCCGCCGCCGTGTTTTTTACGCCGGACAGGGTTTGCATGGTGGCGGGTGCCGCGAGACACGCCGGGATTAAGCCACAAGCAAGGCGCCAACCCAAGGTCGAACTGGAAACGAAGGGCGGATTATTTCCATTCCGCCGAAGTGGCAGTCCTGCCATCCGGATTTAAAACCGCTTCGCCAATGAGTTTGGCGGCGGCAGGATAGTCCATCAGGCCGGTATTGATAATCAGGTGGTAAAGGAGCGGGTCGTCAATGTCGGCGTTAAAATACTTTTTCAGATAGCGGGCGCGGCCTTGATCTTCCCGGAGGCAGAATTTTTGCGCCTCGGTCCTGGTCATGTTGTAGTATTGGTAGGCATGCTCAACGCGCTTTTCGAAAGGAGCCACCAGCCGCACGTGCAGCACGTCCGGCAATCGGGCCGTGACCACGTTGCCGCCACGGCCAATCAAAATCACCCTGCCCATCGCCGCCAGCCCGAGCAGGGTCTCGGCGATCTGGTGTACGATGGTTTGCAACGGCGGATGCACCTCAAACATTTCGTCCAAAAAATCCTCAAGTTGCGAAACTCGATCCTCGGGCAAAAACTTGGCCAGGCAGGGTGGCAAATTGTGATCTTCAAGGACCTTGTCGATCAGGTTGCGGTCAAAAATTGTCCAGGGGGCGGGGTTTCGGGAATGTTCCTGCAAATAATGCGCCAGCTGCCCGGCAACCACCAATGCTCCACACCCGGTTTGGCGGGAAATGGTCACTGCCCGGCAAATGCCGTTTTTGGTGAATGTCTTGTAACCATCGGCGGATTGCAATTGGCTGCTGATGAATGACGCACACGGATCCACACCACGGGTTTCAATCATAACGACCTCCTGATTTTGGGAATGGGCATGCAGGATGGGGAACTTCCCTGCCTTTCTGTCCACGCAAGGCTTCTGGTACCCGTTGGGTTCGCGTTTCGACCATAATTGCCTCAACCGTTTCTAGCCGACGACGCATTTCTGCTTCAGCTTCGCCGTTTCCAACTCAAGCTACTCCTCCAATACTGTGAATTTCAAGGGCACCAAAGCGATTTGATGGTGACTAATGTAAATTATAAAATCGCCAAACGATTGTTAACCATGCGCACCTCTTCAAATCAAGTGCACAAAGCGGCGGCCCGGCCCGGGAAGGGAGACCTAGGCTTTGATAAGCAGTTCGCGATAGGCGTTGAAAATTTGATCCACCAATGGTGATGAGGCGACGGGCTCGCCGTCGAAGTTTGCCACCGGCACGATGCCGAAGGCACTTTGGGTGATGAAGATACCACCGGAGTTTTTCAACGCCTCGGGTTTGACGACGCGTTTGTTTGTCAGCAGGCCAAGCGCCTGGCAAATCTCCAGCACAACCGCGCGCGTGATGCCCGGCAGCACCCCGCGGCCCGTCGGGGTCGTGCAAATCTTGTCATTGTAAACCCAGAAGACATTGCCGCTCGCGGTCTCCGCCACCTCGCCGTTGGTGTTGATCAGCAACGCCTCGTCCGCGCCTTTTTCGGCGGCCTCGACGCGCGCCATGACATGCGTGAGTTTGTTCAAGGTTTTGAAGGACGACAATGGATCGGCGGCCAGCACCCGAAACGACGACGTGACCAAACTCCACTGAACCGGCGTCTCTAAATACGGCGCGGCCTGCAACGTCATCACCACGGTCGGCCTGTCTGCAGCCTTTGGCGTGTAACCGCGTTCACCCGGCCCGCGCGTCAGTGTCACGCGCAAAATCGCCTCCGGCAATTCGTTGGCTTCAATCAGTTCCTCCGCAAAATCCTCCAATTCCTTCGGCGTGAACGGCGGCTTGATTTTCAAAAAATCCGCACCGCGAGTCATGCGTTCCAGGTGCTGGGCCAGCCGGAACAGCCGGCCGTTCGCAACGCGTACGGTTTCAAAAAGCCCGTCGCCGTACATGAACCCGCGGTCATTGACCGGAATGACTGCCTGATCTTCGGGCACAAACTGGCCGTTGAGAAAAATGGTCATGTGTTCCTAATGCGCCTTCAACTACCGCAAGCGCGCGGATTTCGCGAGCCGAAAATTCCTGCAAAAAAGTTGTCCGGTTTTGGTTGAAACGGGCATTTAGTGGGTAAATGCAGGCGATGGACGACATGGTACTGCTGCGCGAATATGCCACGCGCCACTCGGAAGCGGCTTTTGAAGAACTGGTCGGACGGCGCATCGGTTTTGTCTATTCGGCGGCATTGCGGCAAGTGCGCGAGCCGCATCTAGCCGAGGAAGTGGCGCAGGCAGTATTTGCCATCCTCGCACAAAAGGCCGGGAAGATTTCCGACAAAACCGTTTTGACCGGCTGGTTGTTCAAGACGACGCGGTTTGCCGTACTCGCGCAAATCCGCGCCGACACCAAACGCCGCCGACACGAGCAGGAGGTTCAAATGCAAACCGAACTTCATGTGACCGCATCCGATCCGCTGTGGGAACAAATGTCGCCGTTACTGGATGAAGCTCTGGCCGCGCTCGGCGAAAAAGACCGCCAAGCGGTGCTGCTGCGATACTTTGAAAATAAATCCTTGGCAGAGGTTGGAAGCTCGCTGGGCATGGCCGAAGACACGGCGCGCAAACGTATCAGCCGCGCGCTGAAAAAATTGCGCCGCCATTTCAAGCAATGCGGTATTTCTTCAACGGCGGCTATCATCGCCGGAGAAATCTCTGCCAACTCTGTTCAGGCTGCGCCGGCAGCGTTTGCAAAAACTGTTTGCGCGGTGGCGCTGGTCAAAGGCGCGACTGCCTCAATTTCAACCTTAACCCTCATCAAAGGAACATTAAAGGTAATGGCCTGGACAAAGGCAAAAAATGCAATTGCAACCGGTGGCTTGATGCTCGTGATGGTGGGTATCGGCGTTGTCGCGCTCGATGCAATTTATTCCTGGCGCGCGGCATATTACCCAAACATTCAGGGCACATGGGAAGGCGTCATGCTGCTTGATGACGCGGGCGTTGGCGCCGGTGAGGCGGCAAGAACACACGTGGTGTTGAGACTAACCAAAACAAACGGCGTTTATAGGGCAACCACCGATTGGATTGAAATGGGCAGAAAGGACGTTCCAATGGGCAAGGTCACCTACAATTATCCACTTCTCCAGATCGAAAGGAACGTGAGGGATATATGGAAGTTGAGGGTGAATGCGGATGCCACACAAATGATTCTCGATCATGCAATTCATTTTATCCAACCGGACCCCGTTTTGTTCCTGCGCACGGCCTCGCCGGAGCCGGTCCCGACGCCGCTGACAGATGCGGAGTTCGTGCCTCGTGCTGGTTCAGAACTGCAGGGCTACTGGGAAGGGAAGTTTGACACCGGGTCGAACGCAGTGCAGGTGAATTTGAAAATCGCGGATGAAGGAATGGAACAATCCGCGTCGGAATGAGCTGGCCGGAGTTGGGGGCTTACGGCCGACCGGCGAGAGGCAATTACCAGGGGTCGTTGGTCAAGTTTCAGGATGACATTGGTCAGGGATTATTCCAGGGAGCCCTCGGTGCCAATGACACTGAGATGATGGGGTCATGGACGCAGAGCGGAAAATCAATCCCGGCGAGACTCGAGCGTGCCAATCATCGCGCGGAACACCTTGTTGATGCCGACAATGAGTATTCGTTCAATTCCAAGGACGATTTGCAGGGCCATTGGAAAGGATCATGGATTGTCACCATCGCTAAATCCAAAGCGACGATCCGGCTGGCGCTGAACGTCGCCAGGTTGCCTGACGGCTCCTATTCTGCTGCGCTTTACAGCATAGACGAATTCGGGAATGACGGTCCGATTTCTCCATCGGAGTTCAATTACGACTTCCCGAATTTGCGCCTGAAATGGAATTGGCTTGGTGGCGCCTACGAAGGAACGCTCAAAGACGGCAAACTCGTTGGCGTTTGGTATCAGGGCGGCGGCGGCTTTCCGCTGGTTTTTGAAAGGACCAGGTCAGAATGATCCCCCATGTGAACTCAAATCTGTGGAGACGGCTTTTGAAAGACGCCGGACGACAAGCATTTACGCTGATCGAATTGCTGGTAGTCCTCGCCATCATCGGAATTTTGGCGGCGTTGTTGCTGCCCGCCGTCAGTCTGGCCAAACACAAAGCCCAACGGATGGTCTGTCTGAATAACATTCGGCAGATCAACCTGGCGATCCGTATGTATTGCGATGATAACAATGGCCGCACCCCGGTAGATGCAAGCGCGGTGGCCAACGCCAAAGACTTTCTTGATTATGATCTGGCCAGCTGTTTTACCTACCGGCAATTGATCGGGCAATACGTTGGCTTAAAGGGAAATCCTTCGCCTCACGACCGGCTCTTTGCCTGCCCGGCGGACACATTTTCTTACGGTTTGGACAGTCCTTCCCTTTCCATCACTTACCAATCCACAAGTTACCACGAATCGCCCTTCACCCAGTATTCGAGTTATGCGTTCAACGGCGGGATCACCAACCTCTTCAGCGTTTACACCAATGCCATCGGCTTGCGAAGTCAAAAATTCGACGCGATAAGACACCCGGCCAGAACCGTTCTGGATCCGGAAGATTCGGCTTTTTGGCCTTTCTCGTGGCATGACCGCGGCAATGCCTCCTCGTTCGGCGCGGTCACTTTTAACAACGGAGCGGTTCTTTTTGATGACGCCAAAAGCGTAGTAGGATTCGTAGACGGCCATGTCAGTTATGTTAAAATCTTCTGGAACCCCAGTCCGATGCAACCGGGTGTCTGGGCCGTGGCAATCCAATACGATCCGCCCGCCGGATATGATTACCAATGGAGCGGAGATTGATTGCTCTGAACCGAGGCCAATGACTCGAACTTGAGCGCCGCCAGAAAACCGGCGGCTTTGGCCAGCGTTTCCTCGTATTCCGCTTCGGGATTGGAATCGGCCACAATGCCGGCGCCGACGTTGAAATGCGCGAGCCCGTCCTGGCAGACTGCCGAGCGGATGGTGATGCTCAACTGGCTTTCGCGATTGAATCCGAGATAACCATGGCAGCCGCAGTAAGGCCCGCGCGCGATCAGTTCCAATTCGTCAATGATTTCCATCGCGCGGAATTTCGGCGCGCCGGTGATGCTGCCGCCTGGGAAACACGAGGCCAGTGCGGCAAAATGCGTCACCTCTGGTCGTAACCGTCCTTCAACGGTCGAGACCAGATGTTGCACCTGGGCGAAGTGTTCGAGTCGGGCCAGCTCCGGCACTTGCACCGAGCCGAATTCGCAGACTTTGCCGAGATCGTTGCGCAGCAAATCGGTGATCATGACCAGTTCGGCGAGTTCCTTGGCGCTGGTTTGAAGTTCGTAGGCAAGTTGCGCGTCGCGGGTCGGGTCCGCGTCGCGCGGACGCGTGCCTTTGATGGGCTTCGTCTGAATATGCGAACCGCTCAAGCGCAAAAACAATTCGGGCGACGACGACGCAATTTGAAAGCGAGCACACGTGGGGCGTACCCAGTCGTCACAATCCAAAAACGCAGAAAACGGCGCGGGCGAAACCGAGCTCAAACGCTCGAACAATGAATCGGCTCGTCAGCAGCCGGACGAAGTGGTACGGTGCCGTCAGTCGTTGCGAGAGATTGACCTGATAAATATCGCCGGCACGGATATAACGCTGGGCGCGTTCAACGGTGGTCAGGAATTCGGCGCGGGAAAGACTTGCGAATGGAGGCCGGTCTCCGACACGGCGGGATGAAAGCGCGGCCATTTCGAGCAATCAACTGCCGGCGTTCGGAGACCGGCGCTCCGGTTTCAAGTTGCGTCCGCCAAAATTCCAGTTGCTCGTTCGCCCGCCGTTCGCTGCGTGAGCCGTCGGCGTTCCAGGCCGGTGGAGACGACGCAGATCTTGCCGAGACGATGGTCGAAAACCACCACGCTGTCATAGAAACCGACATGGCAATCGGGCAATTCCAGGTCATTGACGGCCCGGCGCGGCAGTTTCGGTTCGGTGAAATTTTTCAGATCGTAACCCCAGTAACCAAAGCAGCCGCCGAGCGGAAACGGCAGGTCCATCTCATCCAGCAGCTCAAACCGCGCCATGAGCGCGTCCAAAATTTGCCAGGGATTGCCGAATTGAGTCTGGGAGCCGGCGTCCGGGGTCTGGGAGCTGGTGATTTCACAGCGCGAGCCGAAGGAGCGGAAGGTGAGAAACGGATTCGCGACAACCAACGAATAGCGTGCCGATGGCAAATCGAACGACTGCCGTGCGCAGCAAAACCACATTCCGCGGCTCCGCACAGAGTTTCGACGAGCGATTCCGGCGTATGCGAGGTGGTGATTTCCTGGATCAACGGACGCATGCGAAATGGATTAGGGATGAATGGATTATTGGATTATGGATAAACGGACCGGCGAAGGTATTACCCGACAATCCATTTATCCGCGTATCCATAAATGTGGGTCACGCAAAAGCCTTGGGGATGACACTCCGGGATGACCGACACGACGTTCGTAGTCCAGGATGATTTCGACGGCTTCCTGCGGGTCGTCCGTCACCGCCACCGAGGTCAAGGTCGCCGGGGCTGATGAATTTGTTTTTGTCCTGCAATTCCGTCTTCATCCAGCGCAGCAGGCCGCTCCAGTGATCGCGTCCGAACAGGATGAGGGGAAATTGCGGGATGCGCTCCGTTTGGACGAGCGTGATGATTTCAAAAAACTCGTCAAGCGTGCCGAATCCGCCGGGCATGAAGACGAAACCGAGGCTGTATTTTGCGAAACAGACCTTGCGCGCAAAGAAATAATGGAAATGCAGTGGCAGATTGACAAAGCGATTGCCGGATTGTTCGTGAGGCAGTTCGATATTGAGGCCGATGGATTTGCCGCCGCCCTGGGCCGCGCCTTTGTTGGCGGCTTCCATGATGCCCGGGCCGCCGCCGGTGATGACGGCAAGATTATGCTGCGCCAGGCCTTTGGCAATCGCCGCGGCGGCGTGATAATACTTGTCGTTCGGGCGCATTCGCGCGGAGCCAAAAATCGTGACGGCGGGGCCGGCCTGTGAAAGCGTTTGGAAGGAATCCACAAACTCGGCCATGATGCGAAAAATGCGCCAGGGATCTTCGCGGATGAAGGAAGTTGAGTCGCTCATGGCGGCAGAATAATCAAGTGCGGGAAAATGAAAAGGCCGGAGACAAGGCAAAATCTCCGGCCCGTCTGCTTATCCGGTTCCTCAAGAGCAGCCAAGGCTTTCGCCGCAATTCAGACATTTGTAACACGCGCCGTTGCGCACGGCCACGTGGCCGCAGTTCGGGCACGTCGGCGCGTCCTGCTGAAAGTGCGCCACGGAATCGCTCAGAGCTTTTTACGCTGCGCTCGGCGGGCGCATGATGGCCGTTGCCGTTGCCGCTTTTCACTTCCAGCACGTCGTTTTCCTCGGCAATCGGCAGTTCAGGCACCGGGCGGTTTACCTTTTTTTTTAGCTCTTCCATCAAGCCGGGCATGGCCAGTTCCGGTTGATTGCGCGCGGCGGCGACATTTTCGCGGTAACCGGGAACGAATTGCAGCGCGAGCCAGCGGAACACGTAATCGGTGATGGAGGCCGCGTTGCGGATTTCCGGGTTCTTGGTGAAGCCGCTCGGCTCGAACCGCTGATGCGCGAATTTCTTCACCAGCGCTTCGAGCGGCACGCCGTATTGCAGGGCAATGCTGGTCAGCGTGCCGATGCTGTCCATCAATCCGCCGATGGTCGAACCTTCCTTGGCCATCGTGATGAACAATTCGCCCGGCTGGCCGTCCTCGAACAGCCCCACCGTCATGTAACCTTCGTGGCCGGCGATGTCGAATTTGTGCGTGACCGCCGTGCGCGTGTCGGGCAGGCGGCGGCGCAGCGGTTTGCCGGCCTCGGTGCGCAACTTGGCCACTTCGGTTTCGAGTTCCTTGATGCGGGTTTCCAGCGCCGAAGCCTCCGCCGCGGTCGGCACCGCTGGAACCGTCGCTGCTCTTCTTGGTGTTCAGCGGCTGCGAACGCTTCGAGCCGTCGCGGTAGATGGCCACACATTTGAGTCCCATCTTCCATGCCTGCACGTAGGTGTCGCGGATTTCCTCCACCGTGCTTTCCTTGGGCATGTTGACGGTCTTGGAAATGGCGCCGCTGATGAACGGCTGCGCGGCAGCCATCATCTTCAGGTGGGCCAGATAATGAATGCTGCGCTTGCCGCGATAGGGTTTGAAGGCGCAATCAAATACCGGCAGATGTTCGGGCTTCAGACCGCTCCGTGACGGGTTTCGCCGTTTTCCTCCACGTCTTCAATCGTGTCGAATTTCTCGATGTGGGCGATGATGTTCTTGATTTCCGCCTCGCTGTAACCGAGGCGGCGCAACGCGTCCGGCACGCCGCGATTGACGATCTTCAACATGCCGCCGCCGGCCAGGAGCTTGTATTTGACCAGCGCAATGTCCGGTTCGACGCCGGTCGTGTCGCAATCCATCAGGAACGCGATGGTGCCGGTCGGCGCGAGCACGGTGACCTGCGCGTTGCGATAGCCATGCCGCCGGCCCTTGGCCAGCGCGCCATCCCAGGTCTTGCGCGCTTCCTCCTTGAGATAGCCGAATTCCTCGCTCGGATGAATGTCTTCCACGGCGTCGCGGTGCAGTTGGATGACGCCGAGCATGGATTCAATGTTGTCCGGCTTGAGCGGCTTGGAAACGTGGGCGCAGCGGGCGTCACGGTAGCCCGGGAACGGCCCGATGCCGGCGGCAATTTCCGCGCTCTGCTCGTAGGCGTGGCCGGTCATGATCGCGGTGATGGCCCCGGCGAGGGCGCGGCCTTCATCGCTGTCGTAGGGCAGACCGTAGCTCATGCAGAGCGAGCCGAGGTTGGCGTAGCCAAGGCCGAGCGTGCGGAAAATGTGCGAATTCTCGGCGATTTCCTTCGTCGGATAGCTGGCGTTGTCCACGATGATTTCCTGCGCGGTGATGAAGATGCGCACGGCGGCCTTGAAACGCTCGACATCGAACGTGCCGTCTTCGCGCTTGAACTTCATCAGATTGAGCGACGCCAGATTGCAGGCGGTGTTGTTGAGGAAGACGTATTCGCTGCATGGATTGGTGGAGTGAATCGGCTCGGTGCCCTTGCAGGTGTGCCATTTCTGGATGGCGCCGTCGTATTGCATGCCGGGGTCGCCGCAAATCCAGGTGCCTTCGGCGATCTTGTAAAGCAGCTTGGCGGCGTCCTTCTTTTCAAGCGGCTTGCCGGTGGTGACGGCGCGCGTCTGCCATTCCTTGCCCGCGAGCGCGGCCTGCATGAATTCGTCGCTGGCGCGCACGGACAGGTTTTCGTTTTGATACATCACGCTGCCGTAGGCGTCGCCGTTGTAGGAACCGTCATAGCCCTGTTCGATGAGCGCCCAGGCCTTCTTTTCCTCTTTTTGCTTGGCGTCAATGAATTCCTCGATGTCGCCATGCCAGTCGCGCAACGTGTTCATTTTGGCCGCGCGCCGGGTTTTGCCGCCGGATTTCACGACGTTGGCGACCTGGTCATAGACCTTCAGGAAACTCATCGGGCCGCTGGGCCGGCCGCCGCCGCTGAGCTTTTCGCGGGCGGAACGGAGCGGCGAAAGGTCCGTGCCGGTGCCGGAACCGTATTTGAAGAGCATGGCTTCGCTGTGGGCCAGGCGCATGATGTCTTCCATGTTGTCCTCGACCGACTGGATGAAGCAGGCGCTGCCCTGCGGATATTCGTATTGCGTCGCCGCGCGTTCGGCCTGCTGTGCCTTGCGGTTGTAATACCAGTTGCCCTTGCCGGAATTTTTGCCGATGCCGTATTGATGGTACAGTCCGACGTTGAACCAGACCGGCGAATTGAACGCGCCGTATTGGTTCAGGCAGAGCCAGGTCAATTCGTCATAGAAAACCTCGCCGTCGGCCTTGCTGAAATAGCCGTCCTTCACGCCCCAATCCGCAATGGTCCGGGAGATGCGATGGATGAGCTGGCGCACCGAGGTTTCGCGCTCGGACGTGTGTTGCTCGCCGTAAAAATACTTTGAAACGACGACTTTGGTGGCCAGCAGCGACCACGATTTCGGCACCTCGACGTTTTCCTGCTTGAAAATCACCTTGCCGGCGTCATCGGTGATTTCCGCCGTGCGGCGGTCCCATTCGATCTGGTCGAACGGCTTGACCTTCGCGTCGCTGAAAATCCGCTCAACGCGCAACGATTTTTTCGCCGTGCTCATGTCTTTGCCTTTAATGCGCCCCGTCGTCACCGACGCGGTGCGGCGGCGGCTTTTGTGCGGCGCTGGCGCCATCACTTCCTCCCGTGCGTCAATCATGGTATTCCTTTCTCAAAATGGTTGAAATTTCTTTTTCAGACAAATCACCCGACCGCCTCAGCACAGAAGAACGGTCGGGAAAATCGACTTTTTGGCCTGCCTCCTGGGATTCCGCCATCCTGCCGATTTCCGACAAAACCCCATTTAGTGGGCAACAGTCCGACCTTATACCCAACATATTGTGGTGACAAGAAAAATTTTCAAAAAAGTTACACGAACGATATTCCCCGCGTAATAGCTGGAAAAATCCGCGTCTGTGCTGCAAAAACCGCAACTTATTCGCCGCTGTGAACAAAAAAATCAGCGCCGACTTTTTAAAGCGCGACGGGGCAAATGAACCACGGACTGTTTTCGGAACGACGGTCTGAGTTTGCGGATCGGCTCAACGGTTTTTGGACGGGGTTTGGGCACCAGCACGATGGGGCAACCTTCGTAGCCAAAGGCGCGTCGCATCTGGTCGGCCAGATATTTTTTGTACTGGTCGGAAAACAGTTCGTCACGGTTTATGAACAGTAGAAACGTCGGCGGCGCCTGCTTGACCTGGGTGGCGTAGAAAAATTTCAGGCGGTGGCCCAGGTTGCTGACCGGCTGGCGGCGTTCGACCGCGTCGCGCAACGTGCGGTTGAGGATGGCCGTCGGAATTTTTTGCTGCAACTGCGCGGTGACATAGCGGATGGCTTCCAGCAGACGGTCGAGGTGGAAACCGGATTTGGCCGAGGTGAAAATCACCGGCGCATAATCGAGAAAGAACAATTTTTTCTGCACCCAGGCGCCGAATTCGGCGAGGGTGGACATTTCCTTCTCCTGTCCTTCGCGCCGTTGTTTTTTGTCGCGCCGGACGATTTCCTGCTCCCGCGCCTCGCGGACGTTTGCGTCAAACAAATCCCATTTGTTGATGACGACGATGCAAGCCTTGCGGTTTTCAACGATGACATCGGCAATTTTCTTGTCCTGTTCGGTAATGTCCATCTCTGCGTCGAGGACGAGGATGACGATATCGCAACGGGCGATGGAATCCTCCGCGCGCTGGACGCTGAAAAATTCAATCGAATCATCCACGCGCCGCGTCTTCCTCATGCCGGCGGTATCAATCAGAACGTATTTTTGCCGCACGCCGTCGGTTTCAACCTCGAACGGCACGTCAATCGCATCACGCGTCGTGCCGGGAATCGGCGAAACAATGACCCGCTCGGATTGTGTTAAAGCATTGATAATGGACGATTTGCCGACGTTGGGACGGCCAATGATGGCAAGCTTCAAAGGGGGTGAGTCAGTAGTCAGTAGTTGGTGGTCAGTAGCCGGCACGTTCCTACCGCCGCTTCCTTTGCTACTGACTACTGACTGCTGACTACTGACTTCGGGCAAAAGGGCAATCGCCGCTTCCATCAACTCTTCGATGCCGCCACCATGAATAGCGCTGACGGGAAAGACTTTTTCGAAACCGAGTTCGGCGAATTCGTCGGCCTCCTTTTCGGTGCGGCTCGTGTCCGCCTTGTTGGCGGCAACCAAAATGGATTTCCCGCTGGAGCGGAGGCGCGCGGCAACTTCGCGGTCCAGCGGCACAACGCCTTCCTGCGCGTTGACGACCAGCAGGATGACATTCGCCGATTCAATGGCCAATTCCACCTGTTCGAGCGCGGCCTTGGTAATGACATCATTAGCCTTCTCGCCGCGCAACAAGCCGATGCCGCCGGTGTCCACGAGCGTAAAGGCACGCCCCTGCCACTCGGCCTCGGCGGTGACGCGATCGCGCGTGACGCCAGGCTGGTCATGCACGATGGCGATGCGCCGTCCGACGATGCGATTAAACAACGCGGACTTGCCGACATTCGGCCGGCCGACAATGGCGATCAAACATGACACGTTCACAAGATGAAGCAGATCGCGGTTAAGCGGAAGTTTTTCCGTCAATTGAATTGTCTTGCTTTCAAGAACGATTGTGTCAGAAAAGCGGCAGTGAACTGCGGAAGGTTCACTGCCTCACCAAAACCAACGAGAACCCTGAAAGAAAGTTATTATCTATGAATGATACTGGAAATACGGCAGCCGCCACGGCCATGGGTCTGGGAATGATTCTGTTTATGCTGTTTATACTCGTCATCGCTGTGGCGGTTTATGTGTTCTTTTGTTTTTGTTGCAAGCGCATTTGTGAGAAATGTGGTGTGAATCCGGGCGTGCTGATTTGGATTCCGATCGCCAATCTGGTTCCCCTGTTGCAGGCGGCCAAGATGCCGGTCTGGATGATCATCCTCTTCTTTATCCCACTCGTCGGCCTGATCATTTCCATCATGATGTGGGTGAAAATCTGTCAGGCGCGGGGTAAAAGCGGATGGCTGGTGATTTTGCTGTTCATCCCGATTGCCAATATAATCTTTATTCCTTACCTGGCGTTTTCGGAATAAAAATCAGCTTGGCTGGCGCAACAAACCCCGCGCGCGGCGGATCTTAACGCAGTCGCGCGTGACACCGGGCTGGTTGTGCACAATGGCAATGCGCCGTCCCACGATGCGATTAAACAACGCGGACTTGCCGACATTCGGCCGGCCGACAATGGCGATTAAATTTGACACTCGCACATGGTGGAGAAATTTCCGCGCGCGAGAAAGGCGAAACGTCAAATCGCCTTGACCGAATCGAGAAAGGCTTTCGCGCATTCATAATGCCAGTTCGTCCATCTTTTGCCTTTGGGATTAAATTTCTTCATCTCGCAGCCTGGAGCGTCGTCCTGAGTAATCGCAGAATTGTAATAAACTATTCTACGACTGCGACATTCCCCGGTCAGCGAGCAGAAGACCGGAATATAATCCTTTCTGCCCCTTTCTCAGCGAATTGGCGGGATTTTTCTTCCATGCCCGCCGCTGAGCGGAATTCCAAGTTCAGAGTCCGCAGTTCAATCATTTATTGTTTCTCATCGGGCGACCGGGGTTGGGATTCATCAAGCTTGGCGCAGTACTCCACATTCCGCCAGCATTGGCCCCGTAGATCCGGAAGGCTCCAAAGGAAACCGACGCTCCGAACTCACGGCAAGGCAATATTCTGGAGATCGAAGGGGACTTTGATGAGCTTGCGGTTCAAACTGACCCTGGCCACCAGTTTCATCGAGTCATCCAGCGGCCGGTTGAGTTCAAGCGACTTCTGAACCGGGCCGCCGTTGAAGGACCAACTCGACATGCCGCTCGAAACTTTCCGGCCGGTGGCGTCAACGACCTCGATCGACTCCAGCACACTTTCGTCGCCAGTGATTTCGAGGCTAAGGGAGTGGGCATTATCGCCGGAACCAGCGTCGACGGTTACGCCGACCTGGGCGCCTGCCGGCATCGCGAGGGCCTTCTTCCCGGCACTCTTGAGGGAGGCAAGTTCAATCGTTTGGATTGTCCCCGCGTCGGTAAGCTCCAACGAACCCTGGAGCCGTACGATCTTTGTGGCTGAACGCGCCGGCAGGGCGAGGTCCAATTCCGCCTGAGGCGCCGCCGGAGGATTATTGAAGCCAAAGCTCGATTTTCGGAAAAATGCGTTCGAGTAGTCCTTGAACTTTGCCGGGTCATGAAAGTTGTCTTTGGCAGGGATGAGGTTGGTGCCTTTATCATCCACGGCAGTTTCGAGCTTCAGATTGCCGTAACGGGTGCAGGACTCGGCTTCTGGCCCGTTCAACGAGAGCGTCAACTCCAGGGATGCGGCCGGCCGGCTGACCTTGTCATCCCCGAACGCCATGACCCGGGACTCGTTGATTCGAAAGGGAACAACTTCCACCGCCGCTTGAGCGACTCCGATGAAGCCGCTGGCCAGCAATAGCGCAATTAGTAAGTGTGTTTTCATAGTTCTCAACTCAAGATGGAGAGGTTCCAGCATCTTTTTTGCCAAGATTCAACGCCATAATCGCAACCCGCCAATCCGAATGGTTCAGTGCATCCGGCCCGTGGACAGAAAGGATTTTCTCTGCTACCTCCTGTTAATCCACCGGTTCGGGATTCATCGCTGGACGGCCAAAAGGGTTTCGGCCGCCAACTGAAAGGGGCGACGCTCGGATTACCGCTCCCGCTAAAATAACTTCACCGCCGCCATCGACGACGACCTGATTGCTCGTGCCGCGGTTGGCCGCCGTGCGCCTG
Source organism: uncultured bacterium (assembly GCA_963708305.1). Taxonomy (GTDB): domain Bacteria; phylum Verrucomicrobiota; class Verrucomicrobiia; order Limisphaerales; family UBA11358; genus UBA11358. The sequence goes on from CAVPSH010000001.1 coordinate 1,331,932, forward strand.
CCGGTTATGCGGCCCGCCGGGACGCTGCGGAGGCTGTGGTCTTTGGCCGTTCGAAAACGGGAGGCGTTCTTCCGCCGGATTGAATGACGGAGCGGCTTGCGAATAATTGAATCCCTCCGCCTTCTTCCGCACGATGCCGCGACCGATGAATCGTTCCAGCGCGCGCAATTCGCCGTGATCTTCCGGCGTCACAAAGCTGATCGCATCGCCCACCGCGTGCGCGCGGCCCGGTGCGACCGATGCGGTGGACGTAATCCTCCGGCGTGCATCGGAAAATCGTAGTTCACCACGTGCGAAATGCCGTCCACGTCAATGCCGCGCGCCGCGATGTCCGTCGCCACCAGCACGCGCACTGCGCCGGACTTGAAATCCTTCAACGCCCGCAACCGCTGGTTCTGCGAACGGTTCGAGTGCAGCGTCGCGCAGCGGACGCCCTTCTGCTCCAGCTGCCGCGCGATGCGGTCGGCGCCGTGTTTCATGCGCGAGAACACCAGCACCATGTTCATCTGCGGGTCTTGCAGCAGATGCAGCAGCAGCGACGTCTTCAGATGCTTCGGCACTTCATAGACCAATTGCGTGACCGTCTCGGCCGGGATTCGCGCGCCGGCCAATCTGGATCGATTTTCGGCGCGCGCTGAAATTCGTGCGTGAGCGATTCGATCTCCTTCGACAGCGTCGCGGAAAACATCAGCGTCTGCCGCTGCTTCGGCAGTTGCTGCACGATGCGCCGGATCGTCCGGCAGGAAACCCATGTCCAGCATCCGGTCGGCTTCGTCCAGCACGAGAAATTTCAACTGCGAGAAATCCGCGCAACGCTGGCCCATCAAATCCAGCAACCGGCCCGGACACGCGATGATAACGTCCGTGCCCGCGCGCAACGCGCGGATTTGCGGCTGTTCGCCCACGCCGCCGAAAACCGTGGCGACCGTCAGCGGCAGATGCTTGGCGTAAGCGCGCACGTTCTCCTCGATCTGCACCACCAGTTCGCGCGTCGGCGCGATGACCAGGACTTTGGTGCCGCGCCGCTGGCCGTGCCGGTTGCGCGGCGAGCTTCGTCAGGATCGGCAGCGTGAACGCCGCCGTCTTGCCGGTGCCCGTCTGCGCGATGCCGATGAGGTCGTGCCCCGCGATGATCGGCGGGATGGCGGCGGATCTGGATGGGCGTCGGCTCGGTGTAACCGGCTTCCGTGCACCGCCTGCAAAATTTTGGCATCAAGGCCAAGAGCGCGAAATGACATAAAGAGACAGGATAACAGGTCCCCGGTCGATGGCACGAACTAACTTGGCTGAGGTTTTTGCATTTCGGCCTTGATCGCCTCCAACTCCTCCCAGCGCGCGTAGAGCCTGGCGAGATTTTCCTTCGCGGCGGCGAGATCGGCGTTGAGTTGGTTGGTCTGCGTCGCGTGCGTGCGATGAAAATCCGGCGAGGCGAACAGGCCTTCGATGCGGGCGATTTCCGCGTCCACGGCGTGGATTTGCGCCTCCATGCCTTCCAGTTCGCGCGCTTCCTTGAATGAAAGTTTGCGGGGCTTAGCCGGTTTCGCAGTCTTCGTAGCCGTATCTCGTGAGAGCGCGGCATGATCTTGTTCGCGGCAAGGATGGCCGCGCTCTGCACGAGGCGCGGCTACGAGTCTTCGTTGCTTCTTCTCCAGGTAATAATCGTAATCGCCGACGCTGTGATGGATTTTGCCGTCGCCCTCGAAGGCCAGCATGTCGGTGCAGACGCGGTTCAGAAAATAGCGGTCGTGGCTCACCACCAGCACGATGCCGGGAAACGCAATCAACGCCTCCTCCAGCACGCGCAACGTCGGCAGGTCGAGATCGTTCGTCGGTTCGTCGAGGATGAGGAAGTTGCCGCCGTTTTTCAGGATGCGCGCGAGCAACAGCCGGCTGCGCTCGCCGCCGCTCAGGTATTTCACCTGCGTCGTGATGCGGTCGTCGGCGAACAGAAACCGCTTGAGATAGGCGCGCAACGAAAGTTTGCCGTCGCCGAAGATGACGAATTCCGTGCCGTCGCTGACCTCCTCCAGCGCCGTGCGTTCCTCGCGCAATTGCATCCGGCCCTGGTCCACGTAGTTGAACTTCGTGAGCTGGCCGGCTCTTCACCGTGCCTTCGGTGGGCGCGAGCTGGCCGATGATGATCTTGAGCAACGTGGTTTTGCCCAGGCCGTTCCGCCCGGCGACGCCGATGCGCCGGCCGTTCTCGAACGTGAAATTGAACCCGCGAAACAACGTGCGCCCGCCGAGGTCCATGCCGAGGTTGCTCAACTCGACGACGCGATTGCCCAGTTGCGGCGGCGGCGGAATGCAAAGCTCCACGTCTTCCTCGATCACCGGCCCGTCCTGCGCGGCGGTTTCGTAGTAACGCTCGAAGCGGTTCTTCTGTTTGCTGCGCTGCGCGCGCGGCCCCTGCCGCACCCAGGCCAGTTCCTTTTTCAGAAACATCTGGCGCTTGTGCTCGATGGTGGCGTCGGCGGCCTGGCGCTCGGCCTTGTCCAGCAGGTAATCGGTGTAATTGCCGGCATGCGAGAAAAACCGGCCATCGGACAGCTCAATCATGCGTTTCGCCACGCGGTCGAGGAAATAGCGGTCGTGCGTGACGACGAGGAAGGCACCGTGGAATTCGTCGAGAAATTCCGCGACCCACTCGATGGATTCCGGGTCCAGATGGTTCGTCGGCTCGTCGAGAATCAGCAGGTCGGGGTGCGAGACCATGGCGCGGCACATGGCCACGCGCCGTTTCTCGCCGCCGGAAAGCGTCTCAATGCGCCGGTCGCCGGCGGGACAATTCAGGTGCGACATCGCCGTCTCAATGCGCCGGTCCAGCGTCCAGCCTTCCAGCGCGGCGATGCGATGCTCCAGTTCCTCGTGGCGTTTCGAGTCGTGCGGCAGCGATTCAAATTCCGCGATCAAATCGAGCACGTGCTGCGCGCCGTCGCGGATGTTTTCGAGCACATTCTTCGCCGCATCGAGCATGAAATCCTGCGGCAGGTAGCTGACGACCAGTTCGCGCCGCCGGGTGACATCGCCGCTGTCGGGCGATTGCAACCCGGCGAGGATGCGAAGGAACGTCGTCTTGCCGCAGCCGTTGCGCCCGACCAGCCCGATGCGGTCGCCCTCGTCGATGGCGAGCGTCGCGGCGTCGAGCACCGTGCGGTCGCCGTAGCGCACGGTGATTTCAGTGGCGGTGAGGATGGTGGACATGGTGGAACGTTAAATCGTTAAATGGTTGAATGGTTAAATCGTTGCAACGCCCGTTCGTGAGTTTTTTGCTGTAACCATTTAACAAGGTAACGATCCGACGATTTAACCGCTCACAATTCTCTCGCTGTCTGCACCGGCAAGCCGGACAACGGCACCCGCTCGTTGGTTTTGGTGAAATATTCGGCCGACCATTCGTTGGGGAACAACACGACGGGATTTTTGCCCACGTCATAGGCAACTCGCGAGCCGGTCGGCAATGACAGCGCATCAAGATCGTCCTCCGCCATGTCCACCGGCAGCCAGCGAACGACCGCCCACGGCGCAGCTTCGAGACGCGACACTGCGCCGTACTCGTTTTCGAGCCGGAATTGCACCACCTCGAACTGCAATGGGCCGACGGCCGCGAGCAACGGGGTTTTCACCGATGAATGGCGCAGGTAAAGCGCCTGAATGACGCCTTCCTGCATCAGCTGTTCCAGGCCCTGGCGAAATTGCTTGAACTTGGCCGTGTTCGGATTGTGCAGGTAACTGAAGGCTTCGGGCGTAAACCGGGGGATTTCCTTGTAGGTGATGGTCGGATCCGTCGTGAGCGTGTCGCCGATGCCGAAACTGTTGTGACCGACCAGGCCGATGACATCTCCCGGATAGGCTTCATCCACCGTCTCGCGTTCGTTGCCGAACAGTTTGTGCGAGCTGGACAGGCGCACCTTCTTCGCGGAGCGCGAGTGATGCACCGTCATGTCGCGCTCAAATTTGCCGGAGCAAACGCGGACGAACGCGATGCGGTCGCGATGTTTCGGGTCCATGTTCGCCTGAATTTTGAAAATGAATCCCGAGAAATGCGGGTGCTCCGGCGAAATCTCGATGCCACCCATCACGCGTGGCCGCGGCGGCGGCGAATGTTTCAGGAAACCATCGAGCAGCAATTGCACGCCGAAATTGTTGCTGGCGCTGCCGAAGAACACCGGCGTGGTTTTTTCTGCCAGCACCGCGGCGTCATCCCACTCGTGCCCGGCGTGATCGAGCATTTCCAGTTCCTCGGCCGTTTTGTGAAACGTCGCGTCATCGAGTTGCCCGCGGATGGCCGGAGTCCGCCAGTCCGCCGACCTGCACCGGCGCGCGATACTGGCCGCCCACCGTGCGTTCGAACAGGTGCATTTGCCGCGTTTGCCGGTCGAAAACGCCGCGAAACTCGAATCCGTTGCCGACCGGCCAGTTCACCGGAAAGGCGCCGATGCCGAGTACGCGCTCCAGTTCATCCAGCAGCGCCAGCGGATCTTTCATCGGGCGGTCGCACTTGTTGATAAACGTAAAAATCGGCACCCCGCGCTGGCGGCAAACCTCAAACAGTTTGCGCGTCTGCGGCTCAATTCCCTTGGCCGCATCAATCACCATCACCACCGAATCCACCGCGGTCAGCACGCGGTAAGTGTCCTCGGAAAAATCCTTGTGACCCGGCGTATCCAGCAGGTTGAACCGATGACTCTGATAATCGAATTGCAGCACCGTGGAGCTGATCGAAATGCCGCGCTTTTTTTCCAGCTCCATCCAATCGGACGTGGTCGCGCGCTGGTTTTTGCGCGCCGTGACCGAGCCGGCCAGTTGCACCGCGCCGCCGTAAAGCAGCAGCTTCTCCGTCAATGTGGTCTTGCCCGCGTCCGGATGCGAGATGATGGCAAACGTGCGCCGCTGTTCAATTTTTTCCTTAAGGCTCACAAAGCCGGAAAGCATATCAAAAAATCGGGTGGAAACAAGTATTGGATTTGGACGAAGACCGTTTGAAATCCCGGCGCTCCCGTTCAACCTTCGGGATTCACCGCTTGACGGCCAAAAGGGTTTTTGCCGATGCTTTGGTTTGCCAGCTTCAAACGACCATGAACCTGCGAACCATTACAAAGCGAGAGCCGTTAGCGGTGGAGGCCGGCGTTTCCAAGCTGGCCCGCGTGGAGTTCGCGCGGCATCCGTATCCCGCCTTGCTGAAGGAGCCGGCCCAGTTCTGGGACGAGGTTTTCATCGCCAACGAGGCCTATGTGCTGGGGGAGGTGACGCACCCGCGCATCCGCCGCAAACTGGCGTATGACGCCGCGGCGCACCGGCTTTTTCTGGAATACATCGAGGGGGCGACATTGCATGAGCTGGTGCAGGCGGGCGTCACCCGCGCGAACCCGGGCCGGACGCATCGTCTCCTGCAAAGCGTGGCGGAAACGGTGGCGGACATGCACGCCGGCATCTTTTGCGGGCGCCCGATTGTCCACAACGATTTGAAGAGTAAGAATGTGCTGGTGCCCGTGGCCGCGCCCGAGGAGACGCAGCTTATTGATTTTTCACACTCGTATTTCGAGGGGAATCTGCCGCCCTTCATCACGGACAAGAAAAATCCCCCGGCGGGCACGGTCAAATATTCGGCCCCGGAGAAATGGGAGGGAGATTTCACCAAGGGTTTCCAGGGCGACGTCTTCGGCTTTGGCGTCATGGCTTATTATGCGTCCACGGGCAAACATCCGTTCGACGGCAGCAAGGCGCAAATCGAAAGGGCGATCCGGGAGGTGACGCCGCTTTCGCCCCTGAAATCAGGACAGAATGTGCTCCGCAACACCGTGGTCATCATCATGGCCTGCCTGGAAAAAGATCCCGACCGCCGACCGTCCATGGAACGGGTCGCCAAGGTCTATGCCGATTCCGCTTCCCTGTACAAGTGAAGCTGCGCCATATTCGAGCAGGGCTGTGACGGTGTTCCAATTGCGCAGTGTCGCCAGACCGAGTTTTCGCTCAATGACATTGCTCGTCAACTTTGCACGACCCAAACCGGTGGTGTAATAGGCGTAGCCGGCAGTGCCTTTCACGACCAGCCGTTCCGCGTCAGTAACCAGCGGTTGAATATCCGCGATGGCTGCCGCCGCCGGCGCTTTTTCAAAAAAACAGACATACATCCGCCTGCCGAATTCGGGTAGATGCGTGTCGTATGGGTTTGCCCCGGCAATGACGGCGAAGCCCTTCGCCGTTTTGACCAGGGTCGGCACGGTGTAACCGAGTTTCGCGGCCAGATGTTGTTCCAGGTTTGTTCGCAACGCCGTCGGTGATTTTTCCCGATGCTCGAAGACCACGTTGCCGCTTTGAATGTAGGTGCGCACCCCGACCGCGCCAGAGGAAGCAAAGTGCGATCGCAAATCTGCCATTTTGATGGGCTTCTGGCCACCGACGTTGATACCACGCAGCAGGGCGATATAGGTGGGCATGGGCTTTTCCGAGAGGTCGCGAGACGCTCAGCAAATTTCAGACCCTGAGCCAACCGCGGAACCCCCTGCCGCTATAGTAAGAGTCCGCACCATTGTGGCCCACGAAGACGCGGCCGTAACGGCGATCACAATACAGCGCGCCGCCGAGTTTGCGGATGTCCGCCGGCGTTTTAATCCAACTCGACCGCTTGGTGTCGAACTCGCCCAGTTTTTGCAGTTCGAAATATTGCTCCTCCGTCAAAACCTCGATGCCCATGGCTGCGGCCATGTCCATGGCGCTGCTCTTGGGTTTATGTTCCTTTCGCCAATCCAGCGCTTCACGGTCGTAGCAAAGACTGACGCGGCCTTCAGGGGTTTGCTCGGAGCAATCGAAGAAAATGTATTCGCCCGACTTTTTATCCTGACCGACCACATCCGGTTCACCGCCGGTCCGTTCCATTTCATTGAGCGACCACAGCTTTTCCGGCATTGGCTTCCAGCCTGGCCTGCACCTTGGCCCAATCCAGACCTTTATGGCGGTTCAGGTTTTTCTCAAACCGGGCTTTCAACGCTTTGAGCAGTTCTTCGCGTTGCTTTGGGGACAACTCCTTTTTATTGCTGGTGATGTTCTTCATACCAATCATCGGCCATCTTTTTATTCGAATTTTCAAACTCATTTACCTCGCTCAACCGATTCAAATCGCGCGATGTATCTTTATGTGCTTCAATAGGGAATACTTTATCAATTCGTCAAATCTGGAATCTCCCAAGCCACCGATTTTATTTTCGTGTGAACGTCGCGCGGAAGCGAGACACAAACAAAATCCACCAGAGTCTCATGAAATCCCCCTCGCGTTCAGATCGCATTCCGCCTTGCCGTTGTCAGTGAGAATTTTCCCCGCCGCCTCTTAACGGGCCATTGATACCTTTTCTGTTCTCCGTTTCTCCCGGTTCTCCTGTCCCCCGATTCTCGGTAGCGCACCACTCGGGTTTATTTCCTCCCTTGGCCTTCCTTTAAAGTAAGTAAAGGCGGTCGTAAATAAATAACTTGCCTTTCCTTTCCGAGTCAGCCGGGCACGGTCTTTCCTGAATCCTAGAGAGTCGTAAATTCGGCGTGTTCGTCTCATTACCCTCGACGTCGGCTGCAAATGCCGCAAGTGATACAACCCGCCGCTCGCCTTCGACTGAGAACATCGGAGGTTACCGCTGCAATTTCTGCAGTTCTTGAGACGAATCTGGTGGAAGACGTGCCTTTAACGTTCGAACCAGTTCGACTTGAATCGCCCTTTGTGCAGCCTCCAAGTCCAATCTTCTTCAAGCGTGCAATTTCATCCTCCACGGCCACTTTCTGTTCAACCCAATTGCGCGCTCCAATTCAGGCTTTCTTCTTCAGATCCGCCTTGTCCTTTTCTTTGCGTCCTCATCAAACGCTTTCGCTTTGATTTCCAAAGTTGCGCTCATGGTCGGCAACTCTCAATCAATTCTGCATTGGGCGTGGGTGGCACTTGCTCCGGCGATGTCGCTGCGGGCAGCGCTCTGTCTCGCTTGAGCCCTCCGAAAGATAAGCCTTTGAGGAGCTTTTCGTCGTCGAGGCCGAGCGTCGCGAAGCGTGTCGTGAAATCTTCGGCGGTCGGGATTTTGGGGAACTTTTCCAGCAGCGCTGTAACTTCAGCCTCACTTTCTTGGCCAATGACTCCAATTCTCCTTTCACGAACTTCTCAAATGAAATGAGCCTCTCTTTTGCGTCTTCGCCCCTGTCCCCCGCATCACTCTCGCAGAGCACCACCCCGCGCCTCTTCTCTAAAAAGCCCGACATAAACAACTCAAACCTGCCCTCCCCAACTTTCCAGACCAACACCGTCATGTATCACACACGTCTTCATCTTACGCCGCTTTGCGTTTGCCGCTGCACTGTTTTACTAGTGGTTCAACCCCCCCCCACTCCATCCGTTAGAATCTTTCAAGCGCGGCCTTTCGCGTGCGGCGCCGCGTTCAGCTTTATCCCAAGTATGCCGACCTTCTACGTCGGCGGCACTGGTCTGCGCGCTAATCTGCGCATACCAAGTTGCAGCCGACTCGCAGCGAATTCGACCGGCATGAAGGGCTTCTTCGATGGAGCGCTGTAATCTTCATCCTGGTCTGTCAAGATTCCGCCCCGGTGGTGCAAGTTAGTCTTGAAATATTTCGATCAACTGCCCGGGCAGACGACGCTCAGCGAAATCAAGTGCGCCTTCATCGTGATTCGAAACCGGCCTGACCCAACCGCCCCAGCGAGTCTTTCCGCCTTCATCAATCAGTTCGCGACCAGCGACGCAGCTTTTGGGATAGTGCTTCGTCGAGTTCGCAAGAATTAATGTGCGCTTGGTAATCGCGGGCCACAGCGTTGTCGTGCCAACGAAACCACGTTACCAAATTCACGAGCCCGCGGCAATCGCGGTCACACCTTCGCGTAAACTTCCGCGCCTTTTTCCACAAACTCCTTCGACTTTTCTTCCATCCCCTTCTTCAGCGCCTCTTCCTCGGCGATGCCCTGTTCGGCGGCGTATTTGCGGACGTCTTCGGTGATTTTCATGGAGCAAAAATGCGGGCCGCACATGGAACAGAAGTGCGCGGTCTTGGCGCCGTCCTGCGGCAGGGTTTCGTCGTGGAACTCGCGCGCGGTCACGGGGTCGAGGCTGAGGTTGAACTGGTCTTCCCAGCGGAATTCAAAGCGGGCCTTGCTCAACGCGTTGTCGCGGTATTGCGCGCCGGGATGGCCCTTGGCCAGGTCGGCGGCGTGCGCGGCAATTTTGTAGGCGATGACGCCGTCTTTCACGTCCTTCTTGTCCGGCAGGCCGAGGTGTTCCTTGGGCGTGACGTAGCAGAGCATCGCGCAGCCGTACCAGCCAATCATCGCCGCGCCGATGCCGCTGGTGATGTGGTCGTAGCCGGGCGCGATGTCGGTGGTGAGCGGCCCGAGCGTGTAGAACGGCGCTTCGTGGCACCACTCGAGCTGCTTGGCCATGTTTTCCTCGATCATGTGCATGGGCACGTGGCCCGGGCCTTCGTTCATCACCTGCACGCCTTTGGCCCAGGCGCGTTCGGTGAGTTCGCCCTGCACCTGGAGTTCGCCGAATTGCGCCTCGTCGTTGGCGTCGGCAATCGAGCCGGGCCGCAGGCCGTCGCCGATGCTGAAAGCTGACGTCGTAGGCGGCCATGATGTCGCAGATTTCGTCCCAGTGCGTGTAGGTGAAATTTTCCTGATGATGCGCGAGGCACCATTTGGCCAGGATGGACCCGCCGCGCGACACGATGCCGGTCATGCGGCGCGCCGTGAGCGGGATGAACCGCAGCAGCACGCCGGCGTGGACGGTGAAATAATCCACGCCCTGCTCCGCCTGTTCGATGAGGGTGTCGCGGTAAATTTCCCAGGTGAGGTCCTCGGCCTTGCCGCCGACTTTTTCGAGCGCCTGATAAATCGGCACGGTGCCGATGGGCACGGGCGAGTTGCGCAGAATCCATTCGCGCGTGGCGTGGATGTTCTTGCCGGTGGAAAGGTCCATGACCGTGTCCGCGCCCCACTTGGTGGCCCAGCGCATCTTCTCGACTTCCTCCTCGATGCTCGACGCGACGGCGCAGTTGCCGATGTTGGCGTTGATTTTCACGAGGAAATTGCGGCCGATGATCATCGGCTCGAGTTCGGGATGATTGATGTTGGAGGGAATGATGGCGCGGCCGGCGGCGATTTCGGCAGCGGACGAATTCCGGAGTAATTTCATTCGGAATTCGTTGGGGAAAGCGGGAAAATACTGAAGGAGTGAAACTCGCCGGCTGGAAGCCGGCGCTCCCGGCGATTTGGCTGGAACCGGCGTGTTGCTTGTTCAAATCGTTGCGCGCGTTGTCCTTCGATAATTCCGCAATCTGCGATCTGCGATCCGCAATCCGCGTGGTTTTCCCGGATGGCGATGAATTCCATCTCCGGCGTGATGATGCCGGCGCGGGCGTAGGCGAGTTGAGTCACCACTTTGCCTTTTTTCGCGCGAAGGATTTTGCGACGCGGTGTCGTCAAGCCTTCCAACCGGAGCGACGTTTCATCCTGCCGTTTCGCCCGATCAATGCCGCGATGTTTTTCAGAGAGATAACCGTCATCAATCGGCTTTACCTCGCGCCCGGCGTGTTCCTCAACATCGCCCCGTTTTAAGATCCAATCGCGGCGTAACGCGGGCAGGCCTTCCTCGACCGTGCCGTTGAAACCGGGATCGCCCCACGGCCCGGAACAATCGTAAACGCGGACCGGTTCGTTTTGCTCGATGGCGCCGGTGTAGGATTTGGTGGGCGCGAGTTCGATTTCGCGCATCGGCACGCGGACGTCGGGATGCAACTGGCCCGCGACGTAAATCTTTTTGCTTTTGGGCAGTTGTTCAGAACTGTGAGGTTCGAACGAATCTTTGGTCGCTATCATATTTTTTGTGACACGTGTCGGGTGTCAGGTGACAAGATCCGAAAAAGCAGGAAAGGAATCGAAATATTCCTACGCCGGCATTATCCGGATCAGGTTCAACGGGTCGGCGGCGCTCCCGCGTCGCCCTCTCAGCCTGCGCCTGTCTCCGGCGGTCATCGACCGCCGCTACAACCGGACGGGTTGGCTCCCCGATGTCGGGAAGCTAGGACGAATGCGCAGTGGCGTCAAGTCGCCCGCCGGATGAATTCGCGAGTGCCATTTTCTAATTTACCGCAATCATTACATTACCCGGCTTGACCCTCACGGCAAAAACCGGTTTGATATAGGCGGACAATTTATGAGTTCGCCCAAATCTCCGCTGGACGAGTTGCGCATTGAGCGTCGCCCGGAGCGGCCATCCCAACTTCAGCCATGGCTGGCGGTCGTCGGTGCGGTGGTGGTGTTGCTTCTGTTGGGCGCGGCGGTTTGGTGGCACTCGCGGGCCGGCGCGGTGGAAGTGCAAACGGCGTTGGCGCACGGCGTCGGTGGCAGCGGTGGAGACAACACACGGTGTTGAATGCTTCCGGTTACGTGACCGCCCGGCGGGAGGCGACGGTTTCCTCCAAAGTCACCGGCAAGGTGATGGAGGTGCTCATCGAGGAAGGCATGAAGGTCACCAACGGCCAGGTCGTGGCGCGGCTGGATGATTCCAACGTCAAGACCAGCCTCGACGTGGCCGTGGCCCAGTTGGCGTCGGCCAAGGCGGCGCTGGCGGAAACCGAGGCGCAACTCAAGGACGCGGACCAGGAATATCAGCGCACCACCGAACTGGCCAAACAGCATATCGCGTCGCAATCCGACCTGGACCTGGCCGAGTCGAACGCCAAGGCGTTGCAGGCGCACCTGGCGCAGCAGCAACTCGACATCGTCGTCGCGCAACGCCAGGTGGAGATGTGGCAGCAGCAGATGGACGACATGATCATCCGCGCGCCGTTTGACGGCGTCATCACCACCAAGGACGCGCAGCCGGGCGAGATGATTTCGCCGGTCTCAGCCGGCGGCGGTTTCACGCGCACGGGCATCGGGACAATCGTGGACATGAAGTCGCTGGAAATTGAAATTGACGTGAACGAGAGCTACATCAACCGGGTCGAGCCGGGCCAGCCGGTCGAGGCGACGCTGGATGCGTATCCCGACTGGAAAATTCCCTGCAAGGTCATCGCCATCATCCCTACGGCCGACCGCGACAAGTCCACCGTCAAAGTGCGCGTCGGTTTCGACCAGCTTGACCCGCGCATTCTGCCGGACATGTCGGTAAAAGTGGCCTTCCGCGACAACGGCGGGACGGCGGCGGGCCATGCGGTGATTATTCCCAAGGACGCGGTGCTCAGCCGCGACGGGCGCGACGTGGTGTTTGTCGTCCGGGACGGCCACGCCGAGCGGCGCGCGGTCACCGTCAGCGACACGCAAGGCGATGATTCGGTGTTAAGCGCGGGCGTGACCGCCGGCGAAAAAGTCGTTGTGGCCGCGCCGGCCAATTTGCAGGACGGCATGGCCGTGAAGGAGAAAAGTCTATGAGTGAAATCAAATCGAACAACGGCACGCTGGTGCAGGTTGACCGGGTGGGAAAGGTTTTCCATCGCGGTTCGGAAGACATTCACGTGCTGACGGACCTGAATTTGCAGGTTCCCAGCCGGCGAATTTCTGGCGTTGATGGGGCCGTCGGGTTCCGGCAAGACCACGCTCCTGAATTTAATCGGCGGCCTGGATCGTCCGACGAACGGCGCGGTCGCGGTCGCCGGCGAACGGCTGGACCAATTGTCCGACCGCGCCCTGGCCGCCTGGCGCGCGCGGCACATCGGCTTTGTCTTCCAGCTTTACAATTTGATGCCGGTGTTGACGGCGGAACGGAACGTGGAATTGCCGCTGTTGCTCACGCACCTTTCCCGGGCCGAACGGCAGAAACACGTGGAAACGGCGCTGGCGGTGGTCGGGTTGTCGCATCGCGCGAACCATTATCCGCGCACGCTCTCCGGCGGTGAACAGCAGCGCGTCGGCATCGCCCGCGGCATTGTCACCGACCCGACGCTGTTGCTGTGCGACGAGCCGACGGGTGACCTGGACCGCAAGGCCGGCGACGAAATCCTGAATCTGCTCCAGTCGTTGAACCGCGAGCATGGCAAAACCATCATCATGGTCACGCACGATCCGCACGCCTCGGCGCGCGCGGCCCGGACGCTGCATCTGGACAAGGGACAATTGAGCAACGGAGAGGTGAAATGAACTCCTTTTATCGTCCTCGTTCTCGTCCTTCGTCCTCGTTTTCGCCGTTTTCGATTACGATTACGAGGACGACGACGAGGAGGAGCGGTCAGCCATGAAATTCGCTCATCTCATCTGGTGCAATTTGCGGCGGAAAAAACTGCGCACGTCGTTGACGCTGCTGTCAATTATCGTGGCGTTCATCCTGTTCGGTTTACTGTCGGCCATCCAGCAGGCGCTGGTCGGCGGCGTGGCGTTGGCGGGCGCGGACCGGTTGGTTGTCCGGGAAAAGGTTTCCATCATCAATCTCCTGCCGGTGAGTTACGAGGCGCGAATGGACCGGATCCCCGGCGTGGATTTTTCCACGCACCAGACCTGGTTCGGCGGCATTTACCAGGACCCGAAAAATTTCTTCATGCAAAATCCCGTCGAGCCGGAGAAATTCCTCAAGATGCATCCCGAAATCATCCTGCCGCCGGACGAGGAGAAGGCGTGGCTGGCGACGCGGACCGGCGCGATTGTCGGCCGCCGGACAGCGGAGCGGTTTCACTGGAAAATCGGCGACAAGGTTCCGATTCGATCCACCATTTGGACGCAGCCGGACGGCAGCCAGACCTGGACGTTTGACATCGTGGGCATTTACGACGGGAAGGACAAGGGGACCGACACCACGCCGATGTTTTTCCGCTACGATTATTTCGACGAAGCGCGACAGCAGTGGGGCAAAGGACAGGTCGGCTGGTACACCATCCGCATCAAGGACCCGTCGCAGGCGGCGGAAGTAGCCAAACGGGTGGACGCGGAATTTGAAAATTCGCCGGCGGAAACCAAAACGGAGCCGGAAGGCGCGTTTATTCAAGGCTGGGCAGCCCAACTGGGCAATATTGTCTTTGATCGTCGCGGCCATTCTTGGCGCTGGTGTTCTTCACCATCCTGCTGGTGACGGGCAATACCATGGCGCAGGCGGTGCGCGAGCGGACGGGCGAACTGGGCGTGCTCAAGGCCATCGGCTTCACCAACGCGCAGGTCGTGGCGCTGGTGCTGGCCGAATCGTGCCTGCTGACCGTCCTCGGCGGGATGGTTGGTCTGGGACTGGCGCTGCGCCATCACGCCTCTCATTGCCCAGACCGTTGGCAGGATTGCTGCCGCATGTTCTTTCTGCCCACGCGCGATCTGTTTATCGGGTTCGGCCTCAGCGTCGCGCTGGGGTCTGGTCACGGGGATTTTTCCCGCACTCCAGGCCATGCGCCTGCGCGTGGCCGATGCCCTGAGGAGAATGTGAAGATGAAAATGACCGACCAACATCGAACATTCAACATTCAACGCCGAATATCGAGGCAGGTCGAATCCGCATGAATTTGAACGTTGGGCTTTGGGCGTTGAATGTTGAATGTTTCCGGCTGCGTCACAGGAATTCAATACGCAGATAATTGTACACGAATTCTCATCTTGATTATGTCCGGCCCCATCAATTGGTTTTCGCAAATCGGCTCGATCACGAAGTTCGGGTTGCTAAGCCTCCCGCAACGACGCGGCGCGGTGGCGGCGACCGTCATCGGCATCGCCGGCGTGGTGGCCGTGCTCGTGGGCGTGCTCTCCATTGCGGCGGGTTTCCGGCAGGTCATGAAAGTTTCCGGCTCGCCCGACGGTGCGATTGTTATGCGCAGCGGCGCCGACAGTGAAATGGTCAGCGGCCTCGGGCGAGAATGAGACCCGTATCATTGCCGACACGCCGGGCATCGCGCGCACGGCGCAGGGACCGCTCGCCTCCGCGGAATTGTTCGTCATCATTGACCTGCCCAAACGGTCCACCGGCACAGATGCCAACGTCCCGTTGCGCGGCGTAGAGCCGGCCGCGTTGCTGGTGCGCGATAATCTGAAAGTCATCCAGGGCCGGATGTTCGATTGGGGCAAGGATGAAGTCATTGTCGGGCGCGGCGCCGCTCAGGAATTTGCCGGACTGGACGTCGGTTCCACGATCAAAGTGGGCCGTTATCAATGGCCGGTCGTGGGGATTTTTTCGGCCAATGGCGGCGCGGCGGAATCGGAAATCTGGTCCGACGCGAAGATTTTGCAGGATGCCTACAACCGCGGCAATTCGTTCCAATCCGTTTCCGTCCGGCTCAATTCGCCGGCCGCGTTCCAAGCGTTCAAGGATGCGCTCACGTCCAACCCACAGCTGAACGTGCAAGTCATCCGGCAATCCGATTATTATGCCCAGCAATCCCAGACCCTCACGCTGCTGATTACCATACTGGGCTATGCGATCGCCTTTCTGATGGCGTGGGCGCCGTGTTCGGCGCGTTGAACACGATGTACAGCGCGGTGGCGGCGCGGACACGGGAGATTGCCACCTTGCGGGCGCTCGGTTTTGGCGGCAGCGCGGTGGTGGTCTCGCTCATGCTCGAATCACTGTTGCTGGCGCTGGTCGGCGGCGTCATCGGTGGTGCGCTGGCCTACATGGCCTTCAACAATTTTCACACCTCGACGATGAACTTTCAAAGCTTCAGCCAGATTACTTTCGCTTTCAGGGTCACGCCGCAATTGCTGGTGCGTGGCATCGTGTGGTCGGCGGTCATCGGCCTGATTGGCGGCTTGTTCCCGGCCATTCGCGCCGCGCGCCTGCCCATCGCGTCGGCGTTGCGGGAATTGTAGGCCGAAATCACAGAAATTCGCCCGGCTTTCAGCGGGACTGGACCAGTTTGCCAGAAGGCGACGACTTGTTCCAGAATTTCGAAGGTGGTTCCATGAATTTGGCAGTGCCGCCATCCGGAAATTCCCAAAGTTTTTTGGACCGGCATACCCATCGTAAAGACGGACAGGCCGAATTTTTTCGGAACGACAGTATCTTTGCCATCAACCGTTACTCCAAGTTTACCGCGATAATTTTGTAGATATTGTTCCCGACGGGAACCGGTCGGCGAGCAATAACCGGACTGGGCAACAGCGGGAAGTGGTGTTGCGCCACATCGGTCAGATTGTTAAAAGGCGAAATTAGAACAACCCCGGCGATTTTGTTGGAATAAGTTCCGGCCAGGTACGAGGCGACACCGCTGCCGAGCGATTCGCCGACCAGATAAATGGGCCGATCGCCGGGAAGCATGTGAAACGCTTCATCGGCCGCGTTGAACAGACGCCTTTTGGCTGGGCGAACCGGGCCGATCCTCGTAGCCGGGATATTCCAGAATGAAAACATCGAAGGCGGCCACACTTTGAATATCATCGGCGTAACGCCGGAGCCGACCGCCGTGCTGCCGTTGCCATACATAATCATGACTCGATCCATCCGCCGGTTGTTTCGGTGAAGGGCGTTTTAGTCCGATGAATTGGCCGGCGGAATTGGTCCAGCGTTCGAGCCCGGCCTCCTGCTGCCATCTGGTCCACTTGTTCGCGAGTGAAGACGGAAGGATAATAGAGCAACCGGCGTTGGAAAGTGGCGCAGGCGGCGCAGATTAACAGATAAAGCCCGGCACAGAGGAGCAGCCCGCGTCGAAGGCGACTGCGAAACGTCGGGCCCGTCGCGTTGGATGGTTTCGTTCATGCCCTGCAACAATTGCAGATTTGTGATTTGAGAGTGAATTGAAAATTCTTTGGTGAACATTGAAAAAGCGAACGGTTTTCCGTTCGCTTTTTCATTCACACTGCACGCCTGCCGTCGCGATGGCGTTGCGGGGGTGAAGAGTGCATTCCGGCAGAATAAAGGCGGACCGCCTGGTGAAAAATTCGGATGGTCTATTTTGCGATGCTCAGCAACTCCACGTCGAAGATCAGGGTGCTGTTCGGTCCAATCTTCGGGCTGGGGCTTTGCTCGCCGTAGGCCAGTTGCGGGGGAAGGAACAACTGCCATTTATCACCCACCTTCATCATCTGCAGCGCCTCCGTCCAGCCGGGAATCACCTGACCGACAGGAAACGTGGCCGGCTGACCGCGCTGGACGGAACTGTCAAAGACCGTCCCGTCAATCAGCGTGCCGGTGTAGTTCACCGTGACCGTGTCAGTTTTTTGGGGTGTATTGCCAGTGCCGGACTTGAGGATTTTGTATTGCAGTTCCGCCGTCGTGCCGCCCGGCAAGGTCACCGTATGGACCTTGACGCCGTCCTTGGTTTTGTTCGCTGCGAGGAAAGCCTTGCCGTCCTTGAGGTTTTTGGCGCCATCGGCATATTTCGCCGCTTCGTCCGCATTTTTGGCCTGGATGTCCTGCTCGAGCTTCAGCAGCGCGCTGTGTACCTCCTCCTGCGTTAGCGCCGGCTTGCCGCCCAGCGCGTCGGTGACGCCCGCGGTCAGGGCCTTGGGATCAAGATCCAGGTTTTGAATCTTGAGACCTGAACCGATGTTCACGCCGACGGCATAACTGGTTCTCTGCTTCGGATTCGTCAGATCGGGTTTGTCCTGTGCCAACGCGGAACTGACGAGCAATCCGAGGGCGAGAGTGGGAATGAGATATGATTTCATTTAGTTGTCCTATGGTGTTTACGGGCCGGGAGCATCCGGGAGGAGGACAGGCGCGTCAAGCGGCGAATTGAAAACAAATCGACGATAACGACCCGAACGTTCTCCATCGATTAGTTGGCGATAATTTGCCCATGAATGGCTCAAAAAAGGCGGACAGGTTGCGGTCATCCCGATTCATTGGAGGGCAGCGCTTCGTCGCTGCCAAAATTCTACGGCACCGATGAAACGGTGCCTTCCAACTTTTCCTTACGTCGTCAAACTTCCTTCAAAGCGCGGTTGATGCGTTCGATGGCTTCGTCAACTTCCTGACGGTTTTTGAGGCCGATAACCACGGCGTCAATGTCCCGGCAGGCCATGGCAAAGCGGATGGATTTTTCACGGTCGGCCGGGCTGGTGAACGTGCCGTTGCCGCAGATTTTCATGCCAATGACGCCGCGGCCCTTCGCGTGCATGACTTTGATTTGTTCCATCACCGGGGCAATGTCATGGCGGCGGCTGCCCCAATAACCGTTTTCGCCGTCGGTGTAAGCGCCCTGTGGGTTCACCCGGACCAGATGCACCTCGGTCCAATCCGAGGCAACGGCGGCGCGCAATGCCGGCAGGCTGTGACAGGAAACGCCTTTGGCCCGGATCCATTTCCGTTGCTGGGCCTCGTTGAAGGCGTCCATGACCCGCTTCCATTCGTCAGTCCATTGGCCGCTGGTCATGCAATGAACCAACAGGCTGTCAACGTAATCGGTATCGAATGTTTTGCGGTGCTGGTCAATGACGGCCAACACGTCCTGCGGCCGGCCGTCCACCTTGGATTGGATGAAAAGTTTCTCCCGCGGCAATCCCTTGATGGCATCGGCAATCCAGCCAAAAGTCTGATAAGCCTGGGCGGTGTCAATATACGTAATGCCGCGGTCATAGGCGTAATGAATGAGATTGACGAACGTGTTCCGACCATCGGCGGTTTGGATGTAACCGTTGTCGCTGCCAGTGCCGAATCCCAGCCGGCTCAATTTGATGCCGGTTTTGCCCAGCGTCACCTGGTCCGTCGCGGTGCGTACAACCGTCGGATGGGTGGCGGTGCCGCTTTCGGCGAGCGCCCAGGGCGAGAGCAGCACCGTGCCGGCCAGCGCGGTGGAGGTTTTAAGAAATTGGCGGCGATTCAATCCACCATGGTTATAACGCGGTTGTTTCATGAGAATTTCCTGTTTGGCTTGCGGTTATGAAGACGGCCCGACGCGAGCCGCGCGCGAAAAGGCGGCTACCCGGCAATAAGGCGGCCTTGCACATGTGTCACAGATACCACCGGCTCATGGAATTGCAACCGCAATTTGCCTTGACAAAATCAGGTTTTTCAGGGCATTATTCGGGGATTAACGGGAGAGCAAGGGAGCTGGAAAAAAATGATGGAACATTTTTCCGATTTCTTCCTCTCAACTAAACTGGGGATGTTTTGAATCAAAACCCGGGCATAAAATTAGAGGAAGATAATATGAAAATGATGTTTAAGTTGTTCTCCACGAAACTGGCTTTGACCCTTTTAATCGCGCTGGGGACGGCGTCCGCCACTTTCGCTCAGGGTCAAATCGCCTCTGGCACGATCGGCGGTGCCGGCAGCGGGCCTTTTAGTTACAACTTGACTTTCAGCGACGGGGCGAGTGCCACCAGCCCGATTGGGAGCGTTTGGTATTCGTGGGTTCCCGGCTTCTTTTACCTGCCGTCAACGCCCACCGGCGCCTCGGCGCCAAGCGGCTGGACGGCAGCCATTTTCAGCAACTCCATCCAGTTCACCGCCAACTCGCCCGCCAATGACATCCAGCCGGGCAACTCGCTCTCGGGTTTCAGTTATCAGGCGACGTTTTCACCGGCGCAACTGGCGGCCGCGCCGAATTCGGGTGTTTCGGTCGCTTATTCGGCCGGGCTTTTCTCGGATGGCGGCGATACCTTTACGGTGCAGGCAGTGCCCGAACCTTCCTCACTGGGTTTCCTGGGAGTTGGCGTTCTTGGTTTGGCGTTGGCCAGTGGGCGGAAATTGCGGAAACTGGCATTTGCCTGATACAGATTCGGAAACGTTATTTGAAAGGCGAACGGAATTTTCCGTTCGCCTTTTTCATTACTCTTTGCCGCGTCAGTTTTCATACGCGAGCTTCATCACTTCCTGCCGTTACGGGCAGAGGCAGATTTGAAACGTAAGGCCCAGCGCGGCTGCTGGTCTCTCAGCCGTGTCTCGGCTGCTGCCGCTGAACCGTAGCGTTCATCTTGGGACGCATCTTCTCCAGGCATTCCGGACAAATGCCGTGGGTAAAATCAACGCCGGTGGACTTATGGAAGTAAGTCTCAACCTGATCCCAGTATCCCTCATCATCCCGGACGCGTTTGCACCAGGCACAGATGGGCAGCAGCCCCTGCAACGTTTTGATGTGATTAAGCGCCTCCGCCAGGTGCACCGAAACCCGCCGGAACTCCAACAGGGCCATAACCTGTCGCACCAGGGCTTGCATGGCCTTTTCCTGCCTGGCGGAAAGTTTGCGCGGTTTCCGGTCAATGGCACAAAGTGTTCCCAGGGCCAATCCTTCCGGGTTGATCAACGGAAAGCCCGCGTAAAACCGGATATGCGGTTCGCCCGTGACCAGCGCATTATCGGCAAACCGCTCGTCCTTCCGGGCGTCCTGGACCACGAGGGGCTTGCGCTGAAGAATCGTATGCGCGCAGAAAGCGATCTCGCGCGGCGTTTGCCGGCGGGTGATTCCTACCCTGGATTTGAACCACTGCCGGGCTTCGTCCACCAGGGAAATCGTGGCGATGGGAACCTGGCAAATGTGCGCCGCCAAGGTCGTGATGTCATCGTACGGCTGCTCGGTCCCGGTATCGAGAACGCGATATTCCTTCAGGGCTGCCAGGCGTTCGGCTTCATTGTTTGGAAGCGGGGCATTCATTTTACAGTGACCTTCAATTCAAAACCAAACCGGATCGCTTTCACAGCGCAACGTAGCACAATTCCCACGGAGCGAAAGTTGTGCGTTGCCTCCAGAGAGCCCACGGGTAGTGTTGGCGCAGGGAAATAAGCCAAGTGGCCGCCCGCTCGACTTTTTAAAAGTACTTGAAAGCGTGATAGTAAGAATGGGAATCCGTTCAACTCATCCTCGACCTTCACGACGAAACTACGCGGGCGGAATCAAAGCTGGAACCGGCCTGAATACCGAATCCGCACACGGTTCCACGCGATTCGACGGACGCAAATTGGGTTGAACAGCGGCAGGGTTGGAAATACGATCGCCCGTAATGCACGCCATGAGCCGGCGAAAATTCATTACCCAACTGAGCGCCACGAGTGCGGTCCTGGCTGCATCTTCCTGGCTGGAAGGATTGGGCTACGCGCAGATTGCCAAAGGCCCCGCGCGCGTCACCCTCAACCAGGCCCGATATCGGTCTCTGTTGGACCGCCGCCTGCTGGGTTCCTTCCTGGAGCACCTGGGCCGCGCAATCTATACCGGCATCTATGAGCCCGGCTCGAAACTGGCCGACGAAAAGGGCTTTCGCAAAGATGTCATCGCCGAAGTTCAACGAACTCGGTGTCCCGATCGTCCGCTATCCGGGCGGCAATTTCGTATCGGGTTATCACTGGCTGGACGGCGTCGGTCCGAAGGACCAGCGGCCGACGGTGCTGGACCGGGCCTGGAATACTCTGGACACCAA
This sequence comes from uncultured bacterium, assembly GCA_963708305.1. Lineage (GTDB taxonomy): Bacteria > Verrucomicrobiota > Verrucomicrobiia > Limisphaerales > UBA11358 > UBA11358. The sequence continues at coordinate 1,353,172 of CAVPSH010000001.1, forward strand.
TCAATTCGGCACCAACGAATTCATGGACTGGTGCAAACGGGTCAACACCGAGCCGCTGTTGGGTTTCAATCTCGGCACCGGCACACCGGAAATGGCCGCCGCCCTGGTCGAATATTGCAACGTGGAGAAAGGCACCGAATGGAGCGACCTGCGGCGCAAACACGGCTACCCGCAACCGCATAACGTGAAGTACTGGTGCCTGGGCAACGAAATGGATGGTCCCTGGCAGATGGGCCATTGCACCGCGCGCGAATACGGCGAGAAAGCGCGCGATGCCGCGCGCCAGATCCGGAAGGTGGATCCCGACGTCAAGCTCATCGCCTGCGGTTCCAGCAACACCATTCTGGACACCTATCTGGTCTGGGATCGCGAGGTGCTGGAACAATGTTTTGACCAGGTGGATGGAATTTCGTTGCACAATTATTACGGCAACACGCCGGAATTGACCGGGAACAATAGCGCCCGCTACCTGGCGATGAATCTGGATATGGAACGCCAGATTCACGAAATCGCCGCCGTCTGCGATTACGTGCAGGGAACCCTGAAATCGTCCAAGCGCCTGTGGCTGTCGTTCGACGAATGGAATGTCTGGTACCGCGCCCGGGGCGGACGATTTGCCGACGGCCAGCGGACGGTGGCGCCGCATCTGTTGGAAGAAGTGTATAATCTCGAAGATGCCTTGCTGGTCGGCGGTTTCCTCAACTCGTTGCTGCGCCAGTCCGACCGCGTGCGCGTCGGCTGTCTGGCTCAACTGGTAAATGTCATCGCCCCGCTGGTCACCAACGAAACCTCGGTGTTGCGCCAGAGCATTTATTATCCGTACGCGTGGGCCCTGAAATACGCGCGCGGCAAAGTCCTCGATCTGCTGGTGGAATCGGAAACGTATCCGATTCACGCGGAAGGCCTGCGCGCCGACTTCGCCCGCAACGACGTGGTCCCCTACTTGGACGTGACCGCCACGCTCGATCCGGAGAACGGACAGGTTTGCCTGTTCATGCTGAATCGCGATCTCGATTCGGAGCGGGAACTGGTCGTGGAATTCCAGGATCCGACGCCGAAACAGGTTTTGACGTGTGAAACGCTGACCGGATCCGATTTGAAGGCCTTCAACACGTTTGCGCAGCCCAAGCAGGTGGTGCCGCGCCCGCTCGATGCGCCGGCGGCTAGTTCCAAAATGACCTTCAAGTTGCCCGCCCGTTCCTACACCGTCGCCCATCTGGCAACGGCGTAGCCAGACTGTGCTGTTGACTCCATGGAAGGGCAGCGAACGTTCGTCGCTGCCACTCGAATTTTTCGGAGCACTTGACGAAGCAGTGCCCTCCAAGGTCTAATACCGGTAGTGTTCCGGCTTGTAAGGGCCATCGACCGGCACGCCGATGTAATCGGCCTGTTTCTTTGTCAGCTTCGTCAGCTTGACGCCGATTTTTTCCAGGTGCAGCCGGGCGACTTCCTCGTCCAATCTCTTGGACAGACGATAAACGCCAACCTTGTAAGTGTCCTTGTTCTTCCACAAATCCAGTTGCGCGAGGATCTGGTTCGTGAAGGAGTTCGACATGACAAAGCTCGGATGGCCTTCGGCGCAGCCGAGGTTCACCAGCCGGCCTTCGGCGAGCAGATAAATGGCGCGGCCGCCGGGCAAATCGTAACGGTCCACCTGCGGTTTGATGTTCACCTTGCTGACGCCCTTGGCGTTGTTCAGGCGGTCCACCTGAATCTCGTTGTCGAAATGGCCGATGTTGCAGACGATGGCCTGGTCTCTCATCTTGAGGATGTGTTCGAGCGTGATGACGTCGCAGTTGCCGGTCGTCGTCACATAAATGTCCGCCTCGCCGAGCGTGTCTTCGATGGTCGTGACCTTGAATCCTTCCATCGCCGCCTGCAACGCGTTGATGGGGTCAATCTCGGTAACGATGACGCGCGCGCCGAATCCGCGCAAGCGAATGCGCGCAGCCTTTGCCGACGTCGCCGTAACCGCAGACGAGGGCGGTCTTGCCGGCAATCATCACGCCGAGCGCGCGCTTGAGTCCGTCGGCGAGCGATTCACGGCAGCCGTAGAGATTGTCGAACTTCGATTTGGTGACCGAGTCATTGACGTTGATGGCGGGCACGAGCAGCTTTTTCGCTTCGAGCATCTGGTAGAGGCGATGCACGCCGGTGGTCGTTTCTTCGGAAACGCCTTTCCAGTCCTTTACGGCCTGCGTGAACCAGCCGGGCCGTTCCTTCGCGCATTTCTTCAAAAGATTTTTCACGACGGAAACTTCGTGGTTGTCGCTGGGCGTGTTGACCCAGTTGTCGCCGTGTTCCATTTCGTAACCCTTGTGCAGGAGCAGAGTGGCGTCGCCGCCGTCGTCCACGATGAGTTGCGGGCCTTTGTTGCCCGGATGCGTGAGCATGTCGAGCGTGAACTCCCAGTATTCCTCGAGCGATTCGCCTTTGAAGGCGAACACGGGCACACCGGTCTTGGCGATGGCGGCGGCGGCCTGGTCCTGCGTCGAGAAAATGTTGCAGCTGGCCCAGCGCACGGAGGCGCCGAGTTCGACGAGCGTCTCGATGAGCACGGCGGTCTCGATGGTCATGTGCAACGAGCCGGAGACGCGCACGCCTTTGAGCGGTTTTTGCGGACCGTACTTGGCGCGCACGGCCATGAGGCCGGGCATTTCCTGTTCGGCGACCTCGATTTCGCGGCGGCCGAGGTCGGCCAGCGAAAGGTCGCGAACGTAATAATCCTGTTTCGCGCCGTTGCCGTTGAGTTTGGCGGGCTTCGTGCGTGAAGGTGAAAGTTTGATGGTTGGCATGGTCAGTTGAGAGTTGAAAGTTGCGTGTTGAGAGTTAATTGTCAGGCCGATGCTTGCGGCTCGTGCCGCGCGTTTGGCGGAAGCGGCTTTTTTCACGGTTGATGCGAGCCGCATCGGATTTGGCGCTGCCGGCGGCGCGTTTGAGTTCCTCGATTTTGTCTGCGCGTTCCCAGGTGATGTCGGGATCGTTTTTGCCGAAGTGACCGTAATTGGTGGTCTTGGCGTAAATCGGCCGCAGCAGGTTGAGTTGCTTGATGATGGCGGCGGGCTTGAAACTGAACACTTCGCAGACCGCCTTTTCAATGGCCTCGTCGCTCACGACGCCCGTCCCGAAGGTGTTCACGCAAACCGAGACCGGGTCGGGATAACCGATGGCGTAGGCAAACTGGATTTCCGCGCTGGTCGCCAGGCCCGCGGCCACAATGTTCTTCGCCACATACCGGCCCATGTAGGCCGCGCTGCGGTCCACTTTCGACGGGTCCTTGCCGCTGAACGCGCCGCCGCCGTGACGGCCCATGCCGCCGTAGCTGTCCACGATGATTTTGCGGCCGGTCAGGCCGGTGTCGCCCTGCGGTCCGCCGACAACGAACCGGCCGGTCGGGTTGATGAGGAACGTCGTGTTCCTGGTGAGCAGGTTCTTCGGCAACATCTTCTTGATGATTTCTTCGATGCAAAATTCCTTGATCGTCTCATGTTTCGCATCGTGCGCATGCTGGGTGGAAATGACGACGTTGGTGATTTCAACGGGCTGGTCATTCACGTAGCGGACGGAAACCTGGCTTTTGGCATCGGGGCGCAGCCATTTGACCTTGCCGGTCTTGCGGATGCGGGTGAGTTCGCGGCCGAGCTGGTGCGCGAACATGATGGGCGCGGGCATCAACTCGGGCGTTTCGGTTGTCGCATAACCAAACATCAAGCCCTGGTCGCCGGCGCCTTGCTCGGCGGTGTCCTTGCCTTCGGCGGCGCGCGCATCCACGCCCTGGGCGATGTCCGGCGATTGCGACGTGATGGCGTTCATGATGAGCACCTTGTCGGCGTGAAACACGTCGTCATCGTTCACGTAACCGATGTCACGGATGGCCTGGCGGGCGATGGCGTTGAAATCGAGTTTCGCCCTGGTCGTGATTTCGCCGCCCACCACGACCAGGTTGCATTTGGCGTAGGTTTCGCAGGCAACGCGGCTGTGCGGGTCCTGCGCGAGGCAGGCGTCCAGCACGTAATCGGAAATGGTGTCGCAAACCTTGTCCGGATGGCCTTCGCCGACGGACTCGGACGAGAAGATGAAGTTTTTACTCATGGAATCATTGGTTCAAATGTCATATTGACGTATCAGGATAAGATGATATATCAGAATTAAAGCGCGTCAACAGGTTTTTTGAGGAAAGTTTTGATGCTTACTCAATGTTAAAAAAACTTGTCAGTTCAATTTGGCTCGTCTGCGTCGCAACTAACGTGGTGTTAGCTATGCCGGTTTCGAAAGACGACAAGCCTCCGATTCCTGCTGACTTGTTTTACGCGTTCAGGGCTATTCCCGAAGACGAGAACGCCATCATCAACTGGCGGCGCGCCGGTGAAATTGAAATTCCGCTTCCGGACAAAGCCAGGCAAACTATCAGGTTTTGCTGGACGCCCGGGGCGCGGGAGCCTTCAGGGGATGATCTGGCCGAATTGCAAAACTGGCTGCGCCAAAACAAACAAGCTTTGAATTTGTTCGCTGCGAGTTTACAGAAACCAAAAGCACAGTGGCCGGAACGCAATTCGCAGGATGCACAGCCCGAGCTCAAAGCGGTTTCTCAATTAATCCGGGTCCGGCTGTTTGAGGCCGATCAACTGGCAGAGCAAAGAAAATTTGAAGGGGCCGCCCAGTCTTTGGAAGAAAGCCTCAAGCTGACACAACTGGGAATTGACAGTGATGCAACGGCACAGATCCAGTATTTGATTTGCGCGGGTGCCCGACTGTGGGTTCAAGAAGCTGTGTTGCGATTGGCGAGGAGGCGCGGAGTGCCTGTGCCATTGCTGGAAAGACTGCTAATAGACCTGCCAGGCATTGATTCTGAAACCAACACTTACGCTCACATTTTGCGAGTGGATTTCTCAACCTATGATTACAGTGCTTATGACCTGGATTTGAAGCGTATGGCGGATGCCTGGGCAAAAATTCCGGAAACCAATGCCGCTATGACGCTTTTCCCGGAAGAATTGCGCAGACCGTTTAAAATTTTGATTGACCCATCACTCATTGTTAAGCATCCCAAACCGCTGGATACGATCGCCGTGATTGAAAATGGCGCACGCCATTATCGGATCTATAGAACAAACTCTTTTTCACCCTGGACAAATCACAGCGGCGTCGTTGAAGAAGAACGGGACGCTGCGCGGGAAAAATTCCTTAAAGACGTTCAACCACTCATGGACCTGGTGAAAGACGAGCCGCTTCCTTTGAGCCACCAGGCTGCACAGAGAGCGCTCAGCACTTATGTAAAAATTGAAAACCCCGTTGGACGGATTTGGGCGATTAATAATTTAGCCGAAAGCGACGTCCGGTTGTTTCGTTACCGGGCTGGACGCGAAGCCACGCGAACTATTCTCGCGCTTTTGATTTTTGAAAGGCAAAAAGGAATTTTGCCTGCGAAACTTTCTGATTTGGTTGACGCAAAAATCCTGGATTCAATTCCAAACGATCCATTTGCCAGCGCACCAATTTCATATTCGCGCGAACGAGGAATCGTTTGGAGTGTCGGCGAAGATGGCGTAAATGATGGCGGAAATGGAGATGACGAAGTACTCTGGGCGGGCAACGACGCTGTTTGGAAGATCCCTGAATTGAACTGATCATGTCATCAGCATTGAAATCGCTTCGGGCTTTGTCCGATCCAACGCGCCTGCGGATGGTGGCGCTGCTGGAGCGGGATGAATTGTCGGTAAACGAACTGCAGGAGGTCACGCGGCTCGGCCAGTCGCGCATCTCCACGCATCTGGGGCTGTTGCAGGACGCCGGGCTGCTGCAGTCGCGGCGCGAAGGCAAACGGACGTTTTACCGGCCGAACCAGCAGGCCGACGGCGCGGCGCGGGAACTCATTCAACTGGCGATTCGCGGTGCGAAAGAATTGCCCGAATACGAAGGCGACCAGATCAATCTCAAACGCATCCTCGCCCGCCGGCGCGAGCAGGCGCAGGTTTATTTCAACCAGATCGCCGGGCGTTTTGACCGCGTCTACGGCCCGGGCCGCTCGTGGCAGGCGTTCGGACATCTGCTGTTGCGGATTCTGCCGCCGCTGGTCGTGGCTGATTTGGGCGCGGGTGAAGGTCTATTGAGCGAACTGCTCGCCCGCCGCTGCAAAAAGGTCATCGCCGTGGATAATTCGGAAAAGATGGTGGCGTTCGGCGCGGCCAAGGCGAAAAAGAACGGGCTGAAAAATCTCGAATTCCGGCTGGGCGATTTGCAAAGCCCGCCGATTGAGCCGAACAGCGTTGACCTCGTGATTTTAAGCCAGGCGCTGCATCACGCCGAAGAGCCGGCCCAGGCCATTGCCGCTACTTACAAAATTCTCCGGTCGCGCGGGCAGATCATGATTCTCGATTTGCTCAAGCATAGTTTCGACAAGGCCCACGAGCTTTACGGCGACCGCTGGCCGGGATTTGCCGAGAGCGATTTGCATCGCTGGCTGGAGGGCGCCGGCTTCAAAAAGATTGAAGTCAGCGTCGTCGCACATGAGGAACAGCCGCCGCATTTCCAGACTCTGCTGGCCGGGGCAGAGAAAAAATAAATTTCCGTGAATCGCGAACAGTCGGTGGCGTGATCTTGTCGCTCCGGACCGGCTGTTTCACCTCGCGACGCTACCAACTGCGCTTCAACATAAAGATAGGCATTGACTTTTCGATGAGTGACTTGCATAATCGGCTGTAATCGGTTTGGGAGCTTTTACGTAGCATTATAAATGGTAAAACCCCGCCAACATCGCCCGGTTTTCCTGGAAAGTGACAAGCCGTTTAACGTTGATGAAAACCAGGTCTGGTGGTTTCAAGAAAGTTTCCTTGTCTGAGGCAAAGCCAGCGAAGGGCAGTCCGGCATTCACTTTAACCGAGCTGGTGGTCATCATCGCTGCCATTGCGTTTTTGGCGGCCACGTTGTTGCCGGCGCTGGCCAATACAAAATTCAGCACCAGATACGCCAGTTGCACCGCCAATCTGCGGCAATGGGATGTAGTGGCCAGTGCCTTTAGCAGCGACAATCAGGGTAAGTTGCCTTCATTCCCGATGAGTATTGGTTACGCAGGCGGCAATCTTTGGGACGTGGACGCCTCCATGACCACTAATTTGGTGCCCTATGGATTGACGGTTCCGATGTGGTTTTGTCCGGTCAGACCCCAAGATTTTCAAGCCATCGCAAACGCGAATCCTGGCATCACCATCACAAATCCCACCCAATTCATAGCATTGAACAATCCCCCAAACGCGCAAGGAACCCAATACAATCATGGGTATCTCAACATCTTTTATTCAGTTTACATTCCGCGGCAGTTGGGCACATCCCCTAATGCAGGTTGGTGGCCGGTGGTGGCCAGCCAACTCCCTCCCGGTATGCTTCCGGCGTGGTTGGGTGAAGTAGCCAATCCTGCCATTCCCTATTGGTCAACCGGGAGGTCATGGCCGCTGCACACTTCGGACAAATGGGCGGGAAGCAATCCCATCATGACCGACACACTCTTTGATGCAGATAAATCTGACGCCGGAGGCAAGCCTTGGAGCCAATTACGCGGCCCGGCCGGTGGTCATCCTTATGGGGGAAAAATTGCAAATATCAATTTGCTCTATGCCGATGGCCACGTTGTCGTCCATAACGCCAATCAATTCATTTGGACGTGGGATGGCGGCAACAATCAATTCGCGAATTATTATTGATGCCATGAGAAATGTCACTGATCGGCTCAAAAGACGCGGCCGCGCGGCGTTTACCATGACCGAGTTGCTGGTCATCCTCGGCGTCATTGCACTTCTGGCGGCGACGCTGCTGCCGGCACTGGCCAATACAAAATTCAGCACCAGATACGCCAGTTGCACTGCGAACCTGCGCCAATGGGGTGTGGTGGCAAATACCTTTAGCAGCGACAATCAGGGTAAGTTGCCTTCATTCCCGATGAGCATTGGTTACGCAGGCGGCAATATTTGGGACGTAGACACCGCCATGACCACCAATCTGGTGCCCTATGGGGCGACAGTGCCGATGTGGTTTTGTCCGGTCAGACCCCAAGACTTTCAAGCCATCGCAAACGCGAATCCTGGCATCACCATCACAAATCCCGTCCAGTTTGTAGCGTTGAACAATCCGCCCGGAAATCAGGGAATTGAATACAATCACGTGTATCTCACCATCTTTTATTCAATTTACATTCCTCGCCAGTTACGATTCGGTAATGCAGGCTGGTGGCCAGTAGTCGCCAGCCAGTTCCCACCTGGTATGCTTCCGGCCTGGAGGGGTGAAGTAGCCAATCCCACCATTCCCTATTGGTCAACTGGAACGCCGTGGCCGCTGCATGCCTCGGATAAATGGGCGGGCAGTAATCCCATCATGACCGACACGTGCTTTGATGGAGATAAATCAGACACCGGGGGCAAGTCCTGGAGCCAAATACGCGGCCCGGCCGGTGGTCATCCTTATGGGGAAAAAATTGCAAATATCAATTTGCTCTATGCTGATGGCCACGTTGTCGTTCATAACGCCAGTCAATTCATTTGGACGTGGTATAGCGGCGCCAATCAATACGCGAATTATTATTGATGTTAATCAGCAAACCGAATTTGCCGCGAAAATCAAACCCGGTACAACTATGAAAAAAATATTTGCCGCACAGAGAGGAGAAAATTTCAATCAACAGCGGCGCTCGTTGTTGACCCTGGTCTGCTTGCTGATGGCAGGCATGATTATTCCTTTGGCGAATGCGCTTCCGGTGCAATTGCTTTCGGCCCGGAACCCGTCCGTGCCGTTGCCGGCGGGTGGCGATGGCGATTCCGTTGCGCCGGTCATCAGTCCTGATGGCCGGTACGTGGTTTTTTCCAGTGAAGCCAACGACCTCGTGCCGGCTGGCAACAGCCGGTCCGTTTTGAACGTGTATCTGCGCGACCGCACCGCGAACACCACCATTTTGGTCAGCACCAATGTCAATGGCACGGGCGGGGGCAATGACAATTCAATGTATGGTCAGGTTTCAACCAACGGACAATTCGTCGTGCTTCAAAGCGATGCCAGCGATTTGGTGCCGAACGATACCAATGGAGTCACCGATATTTTTATGCGCAATCTGGTGACGGGAACCACCACTCTGGTCAGCGTGGCGGCGGATGGCACTCCGGGCAATGGCGCATCCACCGACCCCGCCATGACGCCGGATGGCCGTTACGTGGCGTTTATCAGCAGCGCAAGCAATCTGGTGGTCGGCGACACCAACGGAATCGCGGATGTTTTCGTCCGCGACATGGTCCTGGGGACGAATTATCTGATCAGCGTGGGGGCGAGTGAACCAACGACGCCCCTGCCTTCGTCACAATACATCCCTGCCCCAATAAGCGTGGCCACGCCCGTAATTACACCGGACGGCCGATACGTGGCCTATTTCAGCACCGCGACGAACCTGGTGCCCGGGGGACCGACAGGCTTTGAAGGTGAAGTGTATGTGCGCGACCGGGTCGCAGGCACCACCACCTGGGTCAGCACCAATGCCTTGGCAATTGTGTTGGCCAACCTTGGCCTGACCAATACTCCGTCCTACCATCCACGGCTCAGTGATGACGGACAATACGTGGTTTTTAAGGCTGGTTCGACCAGTCCAAGTAGCGCGGCGATAGTCCTGCAATATGATTTGGCAACCGCCGTCACCACGGTGATCAACACCAATAGCATGGGCTGGTATGTTGATATTAATGACGACTACGGTCCCGAAATGACGCCTGATGGAGAGTACGCAGCTTATGTCCAACACGAAGGCGCTGCCAACTCGGGTTATTCCAGCGTGCACGTATGGGACTCGCAGGGCGCTATGGACACGCTGGTCAGCGACCCCGGAGTCAACGGGACGATAACTACGACTTCGCAGCAGCCCGTGCTGGGCGCGGGTGGCTGGTTCGTAGCGTTCCTGAGCAACGCTACAAATCTGGTGGATGATCCCGTTCTAAGCGGGTCTCACATTTACCTCAGGAATTACCTGGAAGGCAGCCTGCAATTGGTGGATGAAGATACCAACGGCATCGGCTCGACTGACAATAGCCTGGCGGTGTTCAGCTTGAGCCTTTACAGCCGATACGTCGCCTTTGACAATTCGGATGGCAATCTGGTCGGCGGTGACAACAACCACGCTTATGATGTTTTCGTGCGGGACCAGTTCTCAAATACGACAGAAATGGATTCCACGCGGAATGCGGCGGTCCTCCCACAGACGGGCGACAATTTCAGCGGCTCGCCGCTTTCGGTGAGCACGAACGGGCAATGGGTGGCCTTTGCCAGCGCGGCGGATGATTTGGTACCGAACGATACGAACAATTCGCCGGACGTGTTTGTCAAGGACCTGCTGGCGGGCACAACGACACTGGTCAGTGTTGGGACTAACGGCGGTCCGGCATTCGGCGGTCCCTCAATGAATCCGGTCATCAGCGTGGACGGACGTTATGTCGTGTTTATCAGTTCGGCGAGCAACCTGGTGGTCGGCCAGGGCGTCACTCCTGATGCCAACGTATTTCGTCGCGATTTACAGACCGGCACCACCGTGCTCGCCAGCGTCAGCAGTAATGGCGTTGATGCTGCCAACGGTGACTGCTCCAGTCCGGTTATCAGCCAGGACGGACGTTATGTAGCTTTCCTCAGCTCGGCCGGCAATTTGGTGTCGGGCGTTGGCCTCCTGGGTGGAGGAACTTCCCGGACATTTTTGCGTGACCTGAACTCGGGGACGACGACCGCCTTGACGAATGTGCCTCCTGGCGCCTTTTCGCTTCCCTATTCCCTTTTCCCGCCTTCGATGAGCAGTGATGGTCGTTACGTGGCTTATTCCAGCTATGTCAATCAATTCTCATACCCGGCACAGTTGAGGGTCTTGGATGATCAACTCGGAGCGGACATTTACACAAACAGCACCGGTTTCGCATCCAATGCCGTGCTGAACGCCAAAGGCACGCGGGTGCTGTATAACGTTCCCGGCGCAACGCTCGTGGATGATGTAATGACTGGAACCAATGTTTTCACCTTCAATTACCCGGTTATGATGTGGGGTCCTGGCGGGTTCAGCGCCGACGGGCGATACGTCGCCTTTGTGGCGCAGACCAATATCGCTTCCGGCACGAATATTTATCTATGCGATATGCAAACTCAGGCCGTCACATTGGTCAGTGCCAATTATACTCCGATACTCAACAACGCTGGAAAGGCTGATTTGCCTGTAATCAGTGGCGACGGACGTTTTGTCGTGTATCGGAGTTATGCCGCCGGTCTTGTACCGGGAGACATCAATCCGGTGCCCAACATTTATCGCTACGACAGTCTGATCGGCACGAACAGCGACCTGACTACCGGTCAAATCGGGTTAAGCCCGGTCCTGTGGGATTCGCAACCGACAGTCAACGGCGATGGCGGGACCGTCGCCTTCTTGAGCCTGGGTTCGGGGCTGGTTTCGGTGGACCTGAATCGCGCGCCGGACGCCTTCGCGTATGCCATTGACGTCGGGAAGCCGTTGGACAGCGACGGTGATGGCATACCGGATTGGTGGATGATCCAGTATTTCGGTCATCCGACCGGACAGGCAGGAGATTTGTCACTGGCGCCGGATGATGCCGATGGCGACGGCATGTCGAATCTGCAGGAATATCTGGCCGGTACGGACCCCGTCAACCCGCAATCGGTCTTGCGCATGACAACGGTTGCCGTGGTCAAACCGGGACCGGAACTGGACGTAAGTTGGAACAGTGTGAGCAATAAAATATACTTTCTGCAACGCAGCAGCAATCTCGCTGCACTGTCGGCGTCCTCCATCTTGCAAAGCAACATTGTCGGTCAGGCTGGTACGACGACCTATCAGGATACGAATGTTGTCAATCAGGGACCGTACTTTTATCGGGTGGGAGTGCAGCAGTAACCACGGAACGCGGGGTTACGAGTGGAAAAACGATTTGGCGTGCCTGACTGACGTTTGGGCGCAGGTTGATGTTATCCCACGGTGTTCGAACCGTCGGCAACGCCAGGGCGTGCACTTTTTTCCAGCGAGGCGGCATGATTTCAAGGGGGAAAAAGATTGAAAGATCATAAGGAACGATGGAAAATAAGGACGCTGCTCTTATGAAAACTGCGTTCAGCACGCTTTACCAAACGGCAAAGCTTCCTTTTCTTGCGGTACTCGTCGGAAGCATCCTGGCAGCGGTCCCCTCCGCCTTCGCCAATCCGGTGCAGTTGCTTTCCGCACGAACCCCATCCATCGCCTTGCCTGCCGGTGGAAACGGCGACTCGGTCGCGCCCCGGCTCAGCAGCGATGGCCGTTTTGTGGTCTTCAGCAGCTCGGCCAGCGACCTCGTGACCAACGCCAACGACCAGTTTTATCTGAATGTTTTTCTACGCGATCGTTCCAGCGGCAGCACGGTCCTGATCAGCCCCAGTTGCAGTGGTAGTGGCGGCGGCAATGGTGATTCCATCGCCGGCCAGGTTTCTGCCGACGGCCGTTATGTGGTCTTCCAAAGCGATGCCAGCGACCTCGTATCGGGCGACACGAACGGGGTCACCGACATTTTCCTGCGCGATACCTACACCGGCGTCACCAAACTCATCAGCGTGGCATCGGACGGTGGTTTCGCCAACGGCGCTTCCACCCAGCCGGTCATGACCCCGGACGGCACCTGTGTGGCTTTTATCAGCGCGGCGAGCAACCTGGTGGCGGGCGATACGAATGGCACTCCGGATGTTTTCGTGCGGGATTTGATTACACAAACGACCTGGCTGATCAGCGTGGGCGCCACCGGAGCGAACGCGACCATGGACACGCCGCTGATTACTCCGGATGGGCGGTATGTCGCATTTTTTTTTAGCACGGCACAATATTTTCCAACTGGTGAACTCTTGAATTACTCGGGCGAGATTTATATTCGCGATCGCGTGGCAAACCAAACGATTTGGGCGAGCACAAATGCGGCGGCGATCACTGCCGGCCTCCAAAGCTCATCTTATGGGTCATCCTATTACCGATCCACCCATCCTGCGCTGAGCGACGATGGCCGCTATGTTGCCTTTAAGACTGCCTCAATCGGCCCGATTCCAGGCGGGGCAACCCCGCCGCCAGCGATCCATTTCCTGTACGATTCGGTCAATGGAACAACGACCATCCTGAGCACGAATGGTTTTCCACCTTGGTTCAGCAACGACGATGTTTACGGTCCGGAAATGACGCCGGACGGGAGGTTTGTCGCCTACGTGCAGAACGAGCAGGCCGGGGGCACAAATTATTCCAGCGTCCGGCTCTGGGACCGGCAGACCGGCACCAATGTGCTGGTGAGCGCAGGTCCGGACGGGACCTGGCCGACGAACAGCACGTCGCATACCCCGGCTTTGAGTGACGACGGGCGTTACGTGACGTTCCTCAGCGACGCCACCAACCTGGTCGGTAACGTTGTGTCCAACGGCCTGCACATCTATCGGCGCGACCTGCAAACCGCCGCCACTGTGCTGGTGGACGTGGACACGAACGGTGTCGGCTCGCAGGATCAACTGGGAGCAATTCCGTTTCTGAGCGCCGATGGAAGCTGTGTGGCGTTTGCGGCGCTGGACGGCGGGTTGATTACCTCGGACAACAACAATGCGTCGGACGTTCTTTTGTGGGACTCGGCGGTTGGGACGAACGCTCTGATTTCCGTCCACAATCCACAGGTGATTTTTCAGACGGGCAACCTGCCCAGTTCGCTCGGACAGCTTTCTCTCAGCGCGGCCGGCCGGTGGGCGACATTTACCAGTTACGCCAGCGATCTGGTGCCGAATGATTTCAACGGGGACGACGATGTTTTTGTCCGCGATCTGACGTCAGGCAGCAATGTTCTGGTAAGTGTGGGGCTGGACGGAAACGCCGGTTCAGGCGGGCCATCTTACAGCCCGACCATCAGTGCCGATGGCCGATATGTCGTCTTTGTCAGCGCGGCGACCAATCTGGTAGCGGGCGACTATAACAAGGCGGCTGATGTTTTTCGTCGCGACCTGCAAACCGGCGCCACCATCCTGGTTAGCGCCAATTCCAGCGGCGCCAACCTGGGCCTGAATGATTGTTCTTCGCCGATCAGCAGCCAGGACGGACGCTATGTGGCATTCCTCTGCCGGACCAATCTATCTGGCATCCAAACCAATCTGTTCTGGCGGGACCTGAATTCCGGGGTGACTTTCGTGGTGTCTTCCAATGCTCATCCGGCCCTGCCCATCTCCACGAGTGCGGATGGACAACGCCTGGCTTATTTCGATAACCAGTCTCTGCTCTATGTCTGGGATGCAAATTTTCAGGCCAACATTTATACCAATTCGACTCCCGAGTTGACGGCGGCAGCCATCTCGCCGGACGGAAACCGGTTGCTCTATCAAACCACGAACCAGTTATCGGCCTACGATCTGGCTGGCGCCTCGAATTTATTTCTTTATCCAACCATCGTCCCCATTGAAGGTTCCTCGCAGTGGAGCGGTGACGGGCGGTATGTCGCCTTCGTCACCGCCACCAATCTTGTCGCCGCCGATAACAACAGGACCAATGATGTTTATCTTGCGGATTTACAGGCGGGCACCGTCACCCTGGTCAGCCTGAATCAAAGCGGCACCGGCAGCGCCGCCGGACCTTCGGATTCGCCGGTGGTCAGCGCCGACGGACGCTTTGTGGTGTTCCGCACTTTTGCCACCGACGCGGCCGCTGGAATCGTGCGGCCACCTTCCCTGATTGTGTTTGATCGGCTTTCAGGAACGAACAATCTGCTCGCCACGGGCACAGCGGGAACCGGCTGGACGACGTGGGTGTCCCAACCGGCCTTCAGCCTGAACGGTGCAAGCCTCGCCTTTCAAAGCTGGGATTCCGGTTTGGTGAACGGTGATTTCAATCGGGCCGGGGATGTTTTCGCCGGGGACTTGAGCGGTTGGCCCGCGTTGGACAGCGACGGGGACGGTATCCCGGATTGGTGGATGATCGAATACTTCGGGCACCCGACCGGACAGGCGGGTGATTTATCCCTCACACAGGATGATGCCGATGGTGACGGCATGTCGAATCTCCAGGAATATCTGGCGGGCACGGATCCCACCAACCCGAATTCCCTCCTGGCGCTGAGCATTACGACGGATGTTACGGGCACCAATCTGTTTCTGGGTTGGAGTGCGGTCACCGGCAAAAATTATCAGGTTCTGTCCGCCACCAATTTAAGCAATCCTGTCTGGCAGGTGTTCCCGGCCAATATCGGTACGAATGGCAGCCAGCATTATTTCAACGTCCCGGTGGCGGATTCGCAGCGTTACTTCCGCATCCGGTGCGGTAATTGATGGATTCCAGTCATGAAAAGATTTTTTACAGACCAAATGACAGCCAGGTCCCGGCGGCAAGTTGGCACCGGGGCGTTTACCCTGACTGAACTGCTCGTCGTCATGGGGAGCGTCGCCCTGCTGGTGGCGGTATTACTGTCAGTAGCGTTCACCACCCAGGAACGCGTGTTAAGGGCTCAATGCACCGACAATCTCCGTCAGATAGGCGTCGGCTGGAATATTTACCAACAGGAGTTCAACCAAGTGATGCCCTGCCATTGGAAGGGGGTTACATTCAATGTCGGTGGCATCCCTGCCAATCCATGGGAAACAGATGAGGTATACCGGGTTATTCCTGGGACTGATCTGCTTTTGTCCGGGTATGACGGCCTTAACATTCCTGACGGGCCGTGGAATTTAGCAGTGTTATTCGCGACCAAGCTGGTTCCGAGTCCGCGAATTTTTTATTGTCCCAGTTTGGCGCGGATTAACATTCAGGGTTCGTATGACTATTACGCCGCCGTCTCCAATATCTGGCCCTCAGTCTCCGGCAACAACCCGAGCGAACCTGGATATATCCGCACGGGCTACAATTATTATCCCCAGTTGCGCGCCACGGAATATGCCGGCGGTGGTTTCTTTAGACCAAAAGCGCCTGTCATCCCGACGAAGTGGACCGACCTCGACGCCAGGAAAAGCATTGTGACGGATTGGGTTATTGGTTTCGACACTCTAGCACATCGGTCATCCGGCCAGGTCGCCGGACTCAATGCGCTTTTTCCGGATGGCCATGTGGCGTTTCAGAATGCCCGCAGTAATCCGCAAGATTTCAACGCCCAACAATGGGGCTCACGCGGAGATTCTAACAGTGTTGGCGATAATCCAAGCTATTTCCGTTACATCATGTCGTTGTGGCAACCGTGAGCCAGCTCCTTCAGTGCCGTGAAAAAATCATTCACCCATCAAGTGCCAGTGACACGCCAGCGGCAAATTGGTGATGAAGCGTTTACATTGACTGATCTGCTCGTCGTCCTGGGGAGCCCGGTCATGCTGGCGGCGGTGTTGCTATCGGTGGCGTCCACCACCCAGGAACGGGTTTTAAGGGCCTGATGCACCAATAATCTCCGGCGGATCGGCGTCGGCTGGAATAACGACGGTCACAGGAGCGAAACGCGACCACATTAAGGACAGAATCGCATTTGAGAACGCAGGCGAGGACGACTATGCCAGAAATGTTCAGATTGTCCAGCTTCACCACCTAAGGTTTCGCCATACGGTAGGTCGGCATCGGCGCGGATTGTAGCTTTCGTAATCGTCCAGATGTCCAAGCAAGACATGGTGCTCGCAATCGTTCTTGACAAAGCCTTGTTCCATTAGTTATTGTCAAGCCGCTCATTAACTCTCCACACACCAAGCTCATTAACCCAATGAAAACGAACTTCAAAACCTTCCGTCAGGCGACCTGCTATTCTTTCGCCGGAATCATCTCAACCGGAGCGTTCCTGCTGATCTCGACCAGCGCACCCGCGCAAAACCTGTTTGAGGCGGAATTATCCGGCGGCACAGTCAATGTCTATGAGTACACCCCCGGCGGGGCGCGAAGCACCTTTGCCTCGTGGTCGCCGGGTGCGATCACACCTGAAGGACTGGCCTTCAACAGCGCGGGCGATCTCTTTGTCTCCGACACGGGAAGCGGGAACATCTATGAGTTCACACCGGGTGGAGCGCAAAGCACCTTTGCCTCCGGGTTATTTGACCCTGCCGGACTGGCATTTAATGGTGCCGGCGATTTGTTTGAAGCCGATTCCGGCAGCGGCAACATTTATGAATTCACACCTGGCGGCGTGCGAAGCACCTTTACCTCCGGCTTAACTGATCCTGTAGGGCTGGCCTTTGACACTGCGGGCAACAATCTCTATGTGTCGGATCAGGGCAGCGGCAACCTCTATGAATACCAGCCGAGCAGCATACAAATCACCCTGGCGGTCGGGTTGAGTAATCCCCGGGGACTGGCCTGCAACAACAATGATGTGTTTGTGGCAAATTACAGCGGCCACACCATCCTGGAAATCCCTCTGGGTGGAGGAGCGCCAGTAACCTTTGCTTCCGGGTTGAGTGGTCCTTCGGGACTGGCCTTTAATAACGCGGGCAATTTGTTTGAGATAGACATCCCCAGCGGTACCATAAATGAGTTTACGCCGGGTGGAGCGCAAAGCACCTTTGTTACCGGGTTGAATAATCCTTTTGCCCTGGCTTTTCAGCCTGTCCCTGAACCCTCCGGTTTGGGGCTGCTGGCGGCCGGCGCTGTCGCGTTGCTCGTCCGCTGCCGCCGAAATTCCTCGTCAGCGTGTTCAGGGTTTCACTCTCGGCGTTAATTAGCGGGCTTCCATCCCAAGGCAATTTTCAGCCCCACTTCATTTCCTGACAGAGATAACCTTCAAATTCAGGTATGATTCGCGGCCCAAGGTCTGTGGGGCGGATACGTCAACGCGACCCACAGCCAGATCACGACAACCGACAGATGCACCAGGACGATTGGAAATGGCAATAATTCGACAGCACGCCACGGTCCGGGGGGACCGATGGACAAGCTCCGGTCGCAGTCAGACAGGCGTAATCACTCCGTCATTTCCGCCGACGGCAAGGCTTACGAAGTCCGGAACCGGGTGACGTTGTGCCGCTGCGGCCAGTCCAAGAACTGCGGACGCAGGTCAGACGCGGCTTTGCCAGTGACGGTCGTGACGTGCAGCGTGCAGGACGGCTGCCACAATCACCGTTTGCCCGGCTTCATCTGCTTCATAAATGACGCGATAAGGAAAGCGGTCTGGATAACGCCAACGGATGTTTTTGTGCGGATGACGGGGGGAATTGAGCAGGGGATTTTCCGCGAGTGCGTCCCAAACCCGGATGACTTCTTCCACGAACTCCACGCCCAATCCGGCCTGCCGGGATTCATACCAAGCCGCCGCTTCGGCGACATCCTGTTCAACTTCGGGTCGAATGACCACCCGCCAGCTCATTTCGGGAAGCGGGAACGCAAACGGGCTTTGACCTGGTCAAACGGCATGGCGGAATCGGGGTTCTTGCGATGGGCCACCAGTCGTTCTTCCACCAGCTTTTCATCCGTCGGTGAAAGTGGCGGCTCATCCAATTCCAGCGCGCGACGGACGAGCAATTGTCGCTGGCCGACCGTCAACGCCTGCAATTCATCAAGAACTTCCGTAAAACTCATGATGTAATATTAACCCGCCGGCGCTTGACATTCAACCGCGTAAAAGGCTTCGCCTCACGCGGTTTTTTGCGCCTTCATAAACTTTAGCATTTAGCCTTCAGAATTCAGCCTTTGATTTGACACACGCGCCGGAACGGCGCGCAGTCGAATCAACATCAAAAACCATCATCCGCTGATCATGCAGATTGACTGGCATCGTAGGGCGGACACGGCCATTTGCAAATGGAAAACCGCATGAAGCTTCCTACTTCGCCCCGTGTTGCGGGGTTAAGATGGACAGGTCGCCCGTGGCAAGCTGGCCGGAGCGTTAGTTCAATTTCGCGAGTTCGGCCTCGAACAATTCTTTCGTTTTCGCCTGCACATCCGCCAACTGTAACTCACCCTTATCAAGTTTTGATAGCAGGGCTTTTTGGGCGAGGTAATCTTTGTTCGCCACGCCGGCCTTGCTTTGCCGCGTAAAGCTACGCCACGCGGCTGCGCTAATTTAACTTTGCAAGTTCTGCGTCGAATAGTTCTTTTGTTTTCGCCTGCACATCGGCGAGTTGCAATTCGCCTTTGTCGAGTTTCGCGAGCAACGCTTTTTGCGCGAGGTAATCCTTGTTCGCCACGCCGGCTTTGCTTTGCAGCATGCGCCAGGCTTTGCGGCGTTCCACGGCGAAGAGCACCATCTGCCGGCTCACGGCGAAATACTTCATCTTGCCCGTTGATCTCGGCCTTGATGTAACAGCCGAAGTTCGGGACGAAGCGACGGTGGTTCGGGTCGAACACGCGCCGGTAAATCACATCATCCTGCGTGATGAGCACCAGCATGTCGTCGAGATGGATCAGTTCCGCGCGCTTCCTCTTCCTTGATGGCCTTGACGTGCTTGCGGAAGCGGGCTTCGGTGATGCGCCCAGTGCGCCACGGTGAAGTTGTATTCCTCGCCGGTCGCCTTGGTATTTCGTCCGCCACCAGTCGCGGTTCGGCGTCGGATTGCCCTTGAGGTCGAACGCTTCCTGCGCGGTCTCGCCGTTGCGCGGATTGAACACAAACTCCGGCATGCCGCGCGCGTCGCGCACCAGCTTGGCCTGGTCGGCGCTCATGTTGTCGGGCACGCCGTGCTCGGGCTGGCAGGTGGTGTAGGCCTGGAAAAACGCCGTGCCGCGGTATTCGAGGCCGTCGAGCATCGCCTTGTACAGTTTCGCCGCGTTGGCCATCGAAACCTGCGCGACGAACGGCGAGCCGTGCCCGCTGGTGAACGCTTCGGCCACGTTTTTCTTCTCGATCAATTTGCCCTGCGACGCCACGCCGAACTGGTTCATGTCGTAACCGCCGAGCATGGTCGAGGAATCGGAGTTCTGGCCGCCGGTGTTGGAATACACCTGCGTGTCGAGCATCAGCATCTTCACGTTCGGCCGGTTCTGCAGGATCACCTTGGACACGTTCTGGAACCCGATGTCGCCGAGCGCGCCGTCGCCGCCGATGACCCAGACCTTCGGCAGTTCGCGGATTTCCTGGTCGGTCATCAACGCGTCGTCGAGGTGCGTGAGCAGTGAACAGATCGGCGTCGGACATGACGCCTTCCGTCGCGGTCGAGCAGCGCGTCGGCCAGGCGTTCGGGCACCACCGAGCGGCGCGCGTGGTTCACGATGAGCGATTCGCCGAGCAGCCACGATAATCGTCGCGCCATCCTGGAACAGCGAGTTCATCCACGGATACGGATGCGGATTCGACGGCGGCGTGGAGCCATAGACGGTGTTGCAACCGGTGCTGGCGCCCATGAACATGACGCTCATGCCGTTGGCGCGGCGGCCGTCAATGGACTGCAAATCGCGGTGATTGAACGCGTCCTGCCGCATCACGGCCACGATGCCGTCGATGATCTGCTCGTCGGTGATGGCGCCGTGCTTGGCCTCGTAATCGGCGATGCGTTTGGCGGTGTCGTCGTCGTCCTCGCCGCCCAGGCCCATGATGATGTGGGCAACGGCCTTGCGGAACAGATGGTATTCGGCTTCATCGCGCTGCTTTGAGCGCCTGCAGCTTCGCCAGACCTTCGTTTTCCAGCCGCGTGGCCTTGGCGCGCAGGCGGTCGGCTTTCTTGTGATACAGCGGGCGCATGTAGGCCTCGGTGACGGACGCCGCCGCGCGCAGCACGCTTTTCTCGCCGCAACCGGCGCACGCGCCGTCGCCGGACACGAGCGCCTCGTAATTGCGGCGGACCATCAAGTGATTGCGCAACGCGGCTTCGCGGGAGTTCGCGGCGTCGTTGTCGTTGTAAAGGCCGAGGATATTTCTGCGGCGTGTCGGGCAGCAGCCGCGAGAAAATCTGCGCGGTCGTCAGGTCGGCGTTCAAATCCTCCGTCTCGCGCGTCATGCGCAAGCGCGTCGTGGTCGCCGCAAACCTGCACGCATTCGCCGCAGCCTTTGCACAGGTCGGAAACGAAAATGGAGAACAACCCGCCGCCGCCGGGCGTCTTGGCTTCGAGCGACCGGAAAATGGCCGGCACGTTCGAGTAGGCCAGCGGCAGTTTGTCGATGATGCCGGTGAATTCGGCCTTCGCCTGTGTTCGCCGACCGTGGTCAGCGCGTTGACTTCGTCGCGGATGATGTCCTTGAACGGCACGTTGGCGCGGGCCTTGATCGACTTCGTTCATCTTCACGCGGGCGCGTTCCTCGATGCCTTTCAATTCGGCGGCCAGCTTCGAGCGTTCGGCGCGGATCGGTGACGTAATAATGCACGGCGGTCTTCAGGACCGTGGCCACGTCCTGCGCCATGTTGGGCAGGGCGGTGTCCGGGCAGGCGGTGATGCATTCCATGCATTGCGTGCAGTTCTCGGCGATGTAAACCGGCGTTTCGCGGCGGGCGACGTACTTGGACTGCGTCGCGCCCGTGCCGGCGCCCATCACGCCGAGCGACGCGAGCGCGCTGGCGGGCTGGTGATAACCGAGGCCGTTGCGAAATTCGGAATCGAACTTGGCCAGCGTCTGGAACGCGTAACGCGGCGTCTGTTGCGCGGGCGTAGGAATGCCCGTGCCGCAGGCCGAACCGCAGCCGGCGGTGGGAATCAACGGCTCGTCGCTCGATGCGGCGCCACCGGCGGATTGCGCATCGAGGAACGGTCCGGTTCGTTGAACTCGCCGTACTTGATTTCCTGCACGCGCGAGAAACCTTCGTTCATGACGGTCATGTTCGACGTGACGACGTCGTCGCCGAAGCGGCCGAATTTCTTCTGGTACTGCTTCTTGACCGTGGCGTGGAAGGTCTCGTCGGAAATGTTGTTCTGCTGGAGGAACGGCGAGACGCGGAAGAACGCGCCGAGGAAGGAGTTGCCCTGCATGCGCAGTTGCAGCTCGGTCTTGCTCGGTCGCTTTCTTGGCGATGTCGAAGCCGGGCAGAATGTAAACGCGGATGTTGTTGTCCTTGACGAACTGCCGGTGTTGCGACGGGATGCGTTGCCAGGCGGTTTCCGGGGTGTCGCTGGATTCCCAGACGAGGCAGCCGCCGGTCTTGATGCCTTCGAGCGGGTTTGTGTGCGTGAACGCCTTGGGATCGCAGCAGAGCACCACGTCCACGTGGTTGAGCTCGCAGTTCACCTTGATGATGCTCGCGGCGCGACGGTGAGATAATAATTCGTCGGGGCGCCTTTCTTCTCCGAGCCGTACTTCGGGTTGGCCATGACGAACAATTTTTCCTTGAGCCGCCCGTCGGCGTCGTGTTCGGGGTCGCGCTGTTTGATGAGGTCGCCGAATTCGCCGACGATTTCGCCGAGGTTTTTGCCGGTGGTGATCATGCCCCAGCCGCCGATGGAATGGAACCGCACGGCGATGGCGCCGTCCGGCAGCAGCGACGGCGTTTCCTTGCTGATGACGGCGTAGGGATGGTCAATGCCCAGCGTGAAATAAGTCTCGCCGTCCGGCCGCGCTGCGCGCCGTCCTTGCGGCGGGTCTGGCCGATGGCGAATTCGTAGGCGCCGAGCGTGTGTTCGGGCCGGAAATCGCGCGAACCGATGCCGTAAGCTGCCGCGGAACAGGCGCGGCGTTTCTTCCGGCGTCAGCGCCGGGCAGCGCGCCGCCGAATTTCGCGGCTTCATTGGCCTTGCCGAGCGCCACGCGGATGTCGCGCGCGAGCGGATTGTCGCCCGCCATGCCTTCGTCGGTGCGTTCGAGGATGATGACGTTCTTCTTGCCGCGCAGCGCGTTGATGACGGCGGCTTCGGGGAACGGGCGGATGACGTTGATGTGGATGGAGCCGACCTTCGCGTTGCGTTGTTCGCGCAGATAATCGCACGCCGCCTCGATGTTGTCCGCGGCGCAACCGAGCGAGACGAACACCGTATCGGCATCGTCGCACTTGTATTGGTGAATCAGGCCGTAATGGCGGCCGGTGAGCCGGCCGAATTCCTCGTAGGCGTCCTCGAGGAATTTGAGGATGGGCTCGTTGAAATTATTGCGGCGCGCGACCACGCCGTTCATGTGGTGCTCCTGGTTCTGCACCGGGCCGAGCAGGATCGGGATTTTTCAGGTCCATCATCTCCGGCACGCGGCGGCGTTTCGGGCCGAACAATTCGCGCTGCGCGGGCGTGGGGCAGTCGATCATGTCATCGGCCGCGCCGAGGAATTCGCGGAGCAGTTCGGCTTCCGGCGCGAGATAGGTGCGCTCGGAATGCGTGGTGAGCATGCCGTCCTGGATGTTCATGCCCGGGTTGAGCGACAGTTCGTTGACCTTGCGGAGGATGATGCCCTGGTCGGCCGCCTGCTGGGCGTCCTTGGCGATGAGCATCGTCCAGCCGGTGTCGAGCGCGGCGTAGAAATCGTCGTGGCCGCAATGGACGTTGAGGGCGTGCTTGGTCAGGGCGCGCGCGCCGACTTCGAGCACCATGGTCGAGAACTTGCCGGGCGCGTGATAATACTGCTCCATGGCGTAGGCGATGCCCTGGCCGGAGGTGAAATTGACCGTGCGCTTGCCGCTGACCGCGAACGCCGTCGCGCCGCCCTGCGCCGCATGTTCGCCTTCGGTCTCGACGGCGATTTTCTGCTGGCCCCAGACATTCAGTTCACCCTGCGCGTAGGAGCCCTGGTAAATCTCGCCGCCTTCGGTGGAGGGCGTGATGGGATAAAACACGCCGCCTTCGGTGATGCGGGTCTCGACGTGTTCGGCCACCAGGAAATTGCCGTTGCAGGTGACGCGGACGCCGGGATATTTGGGGGCAGTGGGACTGGGTTTGGCCGGGGAAGTACCGGTCTTCTTTCCAGACTCAGTTCTCTGGCTCATAGGCAAACTTTCAAAAGGCAGTCACGCGGACTGCCTGTGGGGATTAACTCACACAACCTAACCTTTGAATCTTCGGGACACAAAGCAAAAGTTGTTTCTACAACACCAATCCAGGATAAGCATTGGTAACCATCCCGCCTGATCCACAATTCAGTTCGCTGGCCAGTTCTCATCACTGGTGGGGCAAGGCTACTGACGAGCCGCCTTCGCAAAGTTCGGCGCGCTGTGTCCGGCTCGCGAGGACTGCGAATCCCGTCCTTTGGTCCCGTTTGACCGATTTAATTTCTGGTTAATGGTGTCTCCGTCCCGTAAAGGCGGGACCATGGTTATGAGAATTGCGAACAAAACTTTTGGTGTGTGGCCGGTGACGGATGAACGCGCGGTTTGACTCCCGGTTACAGGGGGTGTAAACAAATAGCATGACAATTGAACTGCCAGATGTTCCCGCTGCGGACCGGTTGACCCCGGACGAAATCCGGCTGGAATTGGCCTGCGCGTTGTATGCGCGGGGGCGCATCGGCAAGGTCGCTGCGACGCAGATGGC
Source organism: uncultured bacterium (assembly GCA_963708305.1). Lineage (GTDB taxonomy): Bacteria > Verrucomicrobiota > Verrucomicrobiia > Limisphaerales > UBA11358 > UBA11358. The sequence goes on from CAVPSH010000001.1 coordinate 1,377,500, forward strand.
GGGTGTGGATATCTTCACTTTTCAGCGCGCCTTGAGTGAGCGCCGGGTTCCGCTTTACACGGAGCAAATGCTGGCGTCGGACCTCCAGTCTCTCAACGAAGTCTTCTCCAAGTGATTGTCGTCGCCGACACGTCGGTGCTCATCAATCTTTGCCGAGTTGATCAGGGCGGCCTGTTCCAAAAGATATTTCAAGAGGTGCTCATCCCGCCCGAAGTCGCGGCGGAGTTTGTCCGTTTGGCAGATGGCTCGTCGCGTTTTGCTGGCCTGAAACTCCCTCTCGGAATCAAACAGCAATCCCCCACAAATCTGCTGGCCGCAGTTCTGGCCGCACCAGGTCTGGATTCGGGCGAGGCAGCGGCCTTGTCGCTCGCGGTGGAAATCCGCGCTGATGCCGTTTTAATTGACGAACGCCGCGGCTACGAAGTGGCCGTTCAGCTTGGACTGCGCACACTGGGTGTCCTTGGCATTCTTCTGCGCGCAAAGTCCGCCGGTTTGCTTCCGGCAATCAAACCTGTTCTCGACGACTTGCAGCGCGATGCGGGTTTTTGGCTTTCTGACGCGCTGCGCAAACAGGTTTTGAGCATGGCCGGCGAAACTTCCTGACGCAATTCACGCCGCTCAGAGTCTTTGGCGCGTTCCTCGTCCGACCATTTGACAGATTTCATTTCTGGTTAATGGTGTCTCCGTCCCGCAAAGGCGGGACCATGGTTATGAGAATTGCGGACAAAAATTTTGGCGTGTTGCCGGTGACGGATGAACACGAGGCGCTGAACAACCAGACCACGGCACAGAACGAGCCTGGCTCGGACGGGCCGTTGCTGGACGCGTATTCCAACGCCGTCGTCAATGCGGCGGAAACGGTCAGCCCGGCGGTGGTGAAGATTGACGTGCGAAAAAGCGGGGCACGAGGCGCGAGGCATGAGGCTGGCGGCAGCGGCTCCGGGTTTCATCATCACGCCGGACGGGTTCATCCTGACCAACAGCCACGTGGTCCACGGCGCGGACAGGATTGAAGTCACGCTGGCCGATGGCCGGCACCCCGACGCGCATCTGGTCGGCGCCGATCCGGACACGGACCTGGCGGTCATCCGGATTTATGCGCCGAACCTCAAGCCGGTGCGGCTCGGCGATTCCAACCAGTTGCGGGTCGGCCAGTTGGCCATCGCCATCGGCAATCCGTACGGCTTTCAATACACGGTGACGGCAGGCGTGGTGAGCGCGCTGGGCCGGTCGTTCCGGTCCAGTTCGGGCCGGCTGATGGACAACATCATCCAGACCGACGCGGCGTTGAACCCGGGCAATTCCGGCGGGCCGCTGGTCAATTCGCGCGGCGAAGTCATCGGCGTGAACACGGCGGTGATTCTGCCGGCGCAGGGACTTTGTTTCGCCATCGCCATCAACACAGCCAAATACATTGCCGGCTGGTTGATCAAGGACGGCGTCATCCGGCGCAGTTACATCGGCGTCGGCGGACAGACGGCGAAGATTCACCGGCGGCTGGTGCGGCATTTCCATTTGCCGAACGAGACCGGCATGCTGGTTATCGGCGTCGAACCAGGCAGCCCGGCCAGCCGCGCGGGTTTGCGCGAGGGCGACATGATTGTGGAATTCGACGGGCAGGCCATCGCGGGCATTGACGACCTGCACAAGCTGCTCACCGGGGCACGGGCCGGTGTGCGCCTGCCACTGGCCGTGTTGCGCAATACGGAAAAGTTGCAACTGGAAATCGTGCCGGAAGAATCGGTGGCGAAATCGAATTAAGGCGCCTCTTCCCGGAATCCGGAAGCGGAATGGAGCCTGGTGGTGTCCGATTTCAAAATTCGGGCAGGGCGGGCAGTCCGCTGCCCGCCGCGAAAGCGGGAGACGGCGCGCACGGAGTGACGCACCCTACCGAAATTAAGACGCTGTTTGGACCTTGTTAAAAATGAACCAGAAAACTGTTCCCATTCATCCGCAGGTCCGGATTGGCCACGTTCATTTGAAAGTGGCGAATCTCGACCGCGCACTGAAATTTTATTGCGACGTCCTGGGCTTTGAACTGACGCAACGATTCGGTTCGCAGGCGGCGTTCATTTCAGCGGGCGGTTATCATCATCACATCGGCCTGAATACATGGGAAAGCGCGGGCGGTTCGCCGCCGCCGACCGGCACGACGGGTTTGTATCATCTGGCGATTCTGTATCCGACGCGCGCCCTGCTGGCGGATGCCGTGCGGCGCGTGCTCGCGGCGGGCATCGAACTGGAAGGCGCGTCCGACCACGGAGTGAGCGAGGCGATTTATCTGCGCGACCCGGACGACAACGGCGTGGAGCTTTACTGGGACCGTCCGAAGGAACAATGGCCGCGCTCGCCCGACGGTGGCGTGGCCATGTTCACGCATGCACTGGATCTGGATGGGCTGTTGAAAGAAACGCCGGCAGTTTGACGGCGCGGCTACGAAACAATTTTCCGGTCGGCCAGGATTTCCTGTTCCGCCGCGATCAGCGACTCGCGCATGGTTTGGGCGTCGGGCGCGTCGCGGAGCTGGTCGAGCATTTTGGTTTTCATGGCGATGAGGCAAAGCCGGGCCAGCGTGTGCAAATGCAACCGGTCGTCCTGGCAGCAAATCAGGAAGAACAGATACGTCGGCTGGCCGTCGGGCGCAGCCGAAATGGATTTCCTGGATGGGCCGTCCCACCACGATAAACGAGGTTTCAAACAGGTAAGGTTCGTGAGACCGCGGATGCGGCAGCGCGAATCCGCCCGGCACAGCGGTGGAACACAATTCCTCGCGCGCCTCGAGGCTGGCCAGCAGGGATTTGGGATCGTTGAGGTGCCCGGTCTTTTCCGCGAGCGCCACCAGATCGCGCAGGACGGACGCCTTGGTCTTGGACGACATGGCCGAGGCGATGGCTCCCGCCTGAAGCATTTCCGGCAGGATGGTTTCCTGCGCCAGGATTTTCCGGGTGAAACGTGTGGTTTCCTGAGTGATAATCGGCCAGCTGCTGGCTGGTTGAACCGAGGATGCGTTGGGAGGCCCACGCGTCAATGTCGCGCTTGCGGAAGACAATCCGGTCACCGCGCTTTTCAAACGGAATTTCGTTGTCCTTCACCCGCTGCTCGACGTCCTGGGGCGTGAGGTGCAGATACTCGGCCACCGCTTCAAGGTTGAGCAATCGGAACGGCATAACCGGTTTAAAATGACCTATGGCTGGCGGTCGAAGAACGGATTCTTGCCGGTCACACTTAGCGGAATGCCCAGCGCCTGTTTGACCTTCGGCCCGAACAAATTCAAGTCCAGGCACGCGCGACCGATGGAAAACATCACGCGATTGTCCACGTGAAACCGGCCGGCCACTTCCGCCGCCGACGCCGTGGCAATGCCAAGATCAATCGAGTTAAAGGCGCAGACGCCGTCGGCTTCCTCCAGCGCTTCGCAGGACGGTTTGCCGCAAACCCACAATTCAAGCCGGCGGTATTCGATTCCACACCGATCACAACCACCACGGGCGAACTTCCGATGTTGCCGGCGTCGCGCGCAACGCTGGGCCGGTCTTCGTTGGTGGCGATTTCATGCATCCGGGCGATGAGCTTCCGCCGCATCGGCTCGTCGTCAATGGCGAGGGTTTCGATATTGTCAATGCCGCGCGTCTTGGGCGCCGTTCGCGCCGCCGCGGCCATCAGCGCGGCGACCTGCTAGGGCCGCGGATTTTTCCAGTTCAAGGGAGGTTTTCATTGCAGTAACCGAAGGATACGCCCGTTGCCGGCTGAAACAAATCAAAAGCGTGAAGGTCGGAGCGCGGATTGTCCCCAATCCGAGCGGGAGGGTTTTTCGTCACGGTGCGGGTTGAGACAACTCGCCCTCAATCGAATGAAATTCCCGGGAGCACTGGCGTCCCGCCGGCAAATTCATAATTCGGCTCGCAAAACGCCGGCGAGACGCCGGCGCTCCCGGTGTTCGAGGAAAAAACTGGAAATTTTCCCGAAATGGAGGACAAATATCGAAAGATTTTTATGAACTATAAACTTCTCGGCAAATCCGGTCTGCGCGTCTCCGAACTGTGCCTGGGCGCCATGACCTTCGGCGAGGACTGGGGTTGGGGCGCCAACAAGGACGAATCCAAGGCGATGTTCGACGCTTTTGTGAACGCGGGCGGCAATTTCATTGACACCGCCGACGGTTACACCGGCGGCACCAGTGAAAAATTCGTTGGCGAATTCATTCGCAGCGAACGGAAACATTTTGTCGTCGCCACCAAGTTCTCCTTCAACCAGCGCCCCGGCGATCCGAACGCCGGCGGCAATCATCGCAAGAACATGGTGCAGGCGCTCGAGGGCAGTCTGAAACGGCTCGGCACGGATTACGTGGACCTTTACTGGATGCACGCCTGGGACGAACTGACGCCGGTCGAGGAAGTGATGCGCGCGTTTGACGACCTGGTGCGCGCCGGCAAAGTCCTTTACGTTGGCATCTCGGACGCGCCGGCGTGGTGGGTGGCGCGCGCCAACACGCTGGCCGAATTACGCGGGTGGACGCCGTTCGTCGGGTTGCAAATCGAATACAATCTCATTGAGCGCACACCGGAGCGCGAATTGCTGCCGATGGCTGAAGCACTGGGACTGACCGTCACGCCGTGGTCGCCACTGGCCAGCGGCTGGCTTACCGGCAAATATGCCGGCAAAGCCAAAGAAGAGCGGCGACTCGACAAAACGCCGCAATTCGCCCGGCGTACCGAACGCAATTTCGCCATTGCACGGACGGTGGTCAAAATTGCGAAGGCTGCCGGGAAATCGCCCGCGCAGGCCGCGCTCAACTGGCTGCGCGCCCGGCGCAACACAATTCCCATCATCGGCGCGCGGAGACTTTCGCAATTGGAGGACAATTTGAACTGTACCAAATGGTCACTGAGCGCAAAGCAACTCGCGCAGTTGAATGAAGTCAGCAGAATTGAGCCCGGTTTTCCGAGGGATTTTCTGGATCGCCCCTTCGTGCGCGATTATTTGCACGGCGGCACGTTTGACCGCATTGAGCACTGGTGATTTCGTCTTTAACGCATTTGCCAAACGACCGGGGTGTGTTACCACTGATGGCATTATGAGCACGACATTCAAGGCTTACGCGACGCCGGCCAAAGGCGCGAAATTGGAACCGTTTGAATTCAATCCCGGCCCATTGCGGGACGAACAGGTGGAAATCCAAGTCGAATATTGCGGCATCTGCCACAGCGACCTGAGCATGTTGGGCAACGAATGGGGCATGACGGAGTTATCCGTTTGTGCCCGGACATGAGGTGGCCGGCCGCGTGGTGGCTGCCGGGGACAAGGTGAAGGGCGTGAAGGTGGGCCAGCGCGTCGGGCTGGGCTGGTTTGCGGAGAGTTGCATGGCCTGTCCGCAGTGCCTTTCCGGCAATCACAATCTTTGCCCGTACGCGGAGGGGACCATGATAAAGCGGCACGGTGGTTTTGCCAATCGCGTGCGCTGTCATTGGGCATGGGCCGTGCCGTTGCCGGACGCGCTCGACTCGAAGCAATCCGGCCCGCTCTTCTGCGGCGGGATCACCGTGTTCAATCCCATCATTCAATGCGACGTGCAGCCGACCGACCGCGTGGGCGTCATCGGCATCGGCGGGCTGGGACACATGGCGCTGCAATTCCTGAACAAATGGGGCTGCGAAGTGACCGCGTTCACGTCGAGTGATTCCAAGCGCGACGAGGCAATGAAATTTGGCGCGCATCACGTGGTCAACTCGCGCGACGCGGCCCAACTGCAAAAAATCGCCGGCTCGCTGAACTTCATCCTATGCACGGCCAACGCTTCGCTGCCGTGGGACGCCATCCTTGGCAGCCTGGCGCCGAAAGGCCGGTTGCACATGGTCGGCGCGGTGCTCGAACCGATTCCGGTGGCGGCGTTCGCGCTGATTGGCGGCCAGAAGGCGATTTCCGGCACGCCGCTGGGCAGTCCGTTCAATACGGCCCGGATGCTGGAATTCTCGGTGCGGCATGGCATCGCTCCCATGATTGAGGTGTTCCCCATGTCCAAGGTGAACGACGCGATGGAACATCTGCGCGCCGGCAAGGCGCGTTATCGCATCGTTCTCCAAAACGACATCCGGTGAAATCAGGCGCGTGGCGTGAATCCCGCATCAGGGCCGCGAAACAAACGGATTGCCCTTGATGTAAAACCGGAGGTGCCGCTTCGCCCAATGCCGGGCGTAATCCACGCCCACTGCGCGGCCGTTTGACCATGGTGAACGGTTCGGCCTTCGGCGGCGTGGCGATGAAGAAGTCGTCACTGAGCAGGTCGTGGCCGTTGAGGCGCCGGTCAACGTGCATCGCGCGGCAGAGCAAACCGGGGCCGCTGGTCCGGCCAGCGAGGTTTTTCACCGGTTCCAGAGCGCGCAGCAACACGGCGGAGGCATGACCTTCGCGCTCCGTCACCACGTTCAGGCAGTGATACAGGCCGTAGATGAAATACACATAGGCGTGTCCCGGCGGACCGAACATCACCCGGGTTCGCTCCGTCAAACCGCGCGAGGAATGCGCGGCCAGGTCGTGCGGGCCGAGATACGCCTCCACTTCCACGATTTTTCCGATGCGCTCCCGCGCCGCGTTCGACGCGAACCAGCAGTTTGCCCAGCAATTCCCGGGCGACGATCGGGGTGTCCCGGTCATAAAACGAGCGCGGCAACTTGTGCATGGCAGGATTATACCGACCGGGTGGCAATGGGAAATCCGGTTTTGCCCGGCAGGATGATGTAAAATAATGCTTGCCAATGTCCGGAAATCTGCGATAATGCGCGCGTCTGTTAGATAACTAAAAGCTTGCAAGGCATGGTAAATCTTCAAGTGAACCTGGTTCAGTGATGATTTGAAATCCGATTAACGGGAACGGTCTGGTCAAAGCAAAGTTCAGTCTAGGACAGTATAACATCACATGAGCAACAAATTGTTTGTCGGGAATCTATCCTTCGACACCACCGAAAACGACCTGCAGGACGCCTTTGCGGCGCACGGCACGGTCACCGAAACGAACCTGATGATGGATCGCACCACCAACCGCCCCCGCGGTTTTGCGTTCGTCACCATGAGTTCACCCGAGGAAGCGCAGAAAGCCATTGCCGCGCTGAATGGCGCCCAACTGGGCGGTCGCGCTCTCACGGTCAACATCGCCCGCCCGCGCGAAGAGCGTCCGGGCGGCGGCGGCGGCGGTCGTGGTCCGCGACGCGAGTTTCGCGGCGGCGGTCGTGACCGCTACTGACGCGGTCGGCATTTCAGAACGGGGCCTGGCTAAAACCGGGTCCCGTTTTTTGTTTTCTCTGCAATTTGGGGGCCATGAAAACGAAGGTTCTGGGAAATTCCGACCTAAACATCACGCCCATCGGTTTCGGTGCGTGGGCCATTGGCGGCGATTGGGCTTTCGGCTGGGGCGCGCAGGACGACACGCAGTCCGTCGCGGCGATTCATCGCGCGCTCGAACTGGGTGTGAACTGGATTGATACCGCGCCGGTTTATGGGCTGGGCCATTCGGAGGAAGTGGTCGCGCGGGCGTTGCGGGAATGGAAAGGCGCGCGACCTTACGTCTTCACCAAATGCGGCATGTTGTGGAATGACAAAGGTGAAATCAGCTACTCGTTGCACGCCGATTCCGTCCGGCGCGAATGCGAAGCCAGCCTGCGCCGGCTCAAGACGGACGTGATTGACCTCTACCAGATCCACTGGACGGCGGATGATTTGAACGAGACCGATCGAAGGATGGAACACGCTCGCCGCCCTGCAAAAGGAAGGCAAGGTGCGCTGGATCGGCCTGTCAAACGCCAGCGTCGAAGAAATGCAAAAACTGCAATCCATCGCGCGCATCACCTCATTGCAACCGCCGTATTCGCTCATCCGGCGCGACGTGGAATCGGCGCAATTGCCGTGGTGCCAGCGCGAAAACGTGGGCGTGATTGTTTATTCGCCGATGGCGTCCGGCCTGCTCACCGGCGCGATGACACGCGAACGCATCGCGGCGTTGCCGAAAAATGATTGGCGCAACAAAAACGACCAATTCCAGGAACCAAAGTTGTCGGAAAATCTCAAAACGGTGGAACGGCTGCGGGCGGTGGGCGTCGCGACACGGTCGTTCACCGGGTGAAACAGCCATTGCCTGGACGCTGTGCAATCCGGCGGTGACGGGTGCCATTGTCGGCGCGCGCAACGCGAAGCAGGTGGATGGCATCATCGGCGCGATGGATTTCCGGCTTACGCCGGACGAAGTTGCGGAAGTGGAAGGGAAATAAAAGCCCGCCCGTGAGATTGCCAGGGCGGGGGGTTATTTACAACCAGCGAGCCGGTTCAGTCCCGTCTTATTCAAAGGTGCTTTTGGCTGCGGGTGATCCGGAAGGCGCCGATGATCCGGTTGAGGCCGGCGGTTGTGAGCGGAGGGCCTTTACTTCTTCCGGGGTCACCTCCAGCCCGGAATTCCCGAATGAATTGTAAACGAACGTCAGAACATTTGCGATGTCCTGATCGCTGAGCGGGAACGAAGGCATGCTGTTGTTAAATTTCAGCCCATTCACCACCACTTCCCCCTGCCGGCCAAAGATGACAGTTTGGATGGCCCGGTTCTTGTCGGCATTTAAAAAATCAGATCCGGCCAGAGGCGGAAACACATTGGGGAGTCCCCGTCCGGTGGGCTGATGACAGGCCGCGCAAACGGAAGTGAAAAGCCGCTTGCCCATTTCGATCCGCTCGGCCTTCGACTTGGCGGCGCCGGGCGGCGGCGGCACACCCCGAAGGCCACCGTTGTCCACCCACTTCACGATGGTTGACCGTTCCTCGTCGGTGAGCGCCAGTGATTCCGGGCTGTTGGCCACCGGCATGGCTTCCTTGTAATACGTTCCTTTCCAACTGTCCCAGATCCGGCGTCTGATTTCCCAACGATCGGCGTAGGCGGTTTTATAGTCCAGCCAGTCGTAAACAAACCGGGACTGCTGGTTGTGGCAGCGGGAGCAATTGCCCATGAAGATCGGCTGGATATCGCGGAGATAAGTGGGCGCTTGATTGGTTTGCGCCGGGGCTTCGGTGAATACCAGACATCCGATCACGGCCGTTACCCACGGCCCAGAGCAATCGCACTCGCCGCCGCGGGTTCAGGAATTGGAATATATGCATGGCTGCTGTTTGGTTGTGTTATCAATCGCAATTTTCGTCGCCGGCTCTAAAATCCCAGGGAAAGCTGGAGAATGAATTGGTCGGCCTGGGATCGGGTCGTTGCTGTTGAGAAACTCATAGTCGCCTTCAAACAGCAGCGTGTTCGTGAAATAGTAGAATGAAGCCCGCGGTGTATCGCCGGGTTTTGATGTCCACAGTTTTGTTCGGTCGCAGATGCGTGCAGGAGTCGTAGCGACCCACCAGTTCCAGGTTGTTGATGACGGGCAGCTCCAGATCCAATCCGGCCAGCTTGTAGCCGGCTTGCACAAACCAGCCTTCTGGTAGTGACGAAGCCAATGTCGTCGCTGCCGTAGCGGGTCAGGATATATTCGCCCTTCGCCTCAAAGTTAGGCCCCAGGTGCAGGGCGGCATCCAGCACACCCGCCGACCAGAGGTGATTTCCCGCGTCGTCCCATTCACCCGACTGGCCGGAGACTCCCAGTTCCAGATCGTAATGGGGTTTATAGGGAAGCGGCAAAAAGAAGCCCAAGCGCCCGCCGCCGGACGGGTGGCCATGCAGATTCGCCACCGTGCCGTCGGATCGGAGGCCCACGTTCCCGCCCAGATCAAGCTGCGTCCAGGAGATCCGGTCCCGTCCGACGAACTCGGCCCGTTCACTCCATACACCTGATAGTTGATGAACTTGCCGGCGTCCCCCACCGGAATCGCCCCGCGCAATTCCACTCCCACGCCGGTGCCGGGAAACAGGCATCCACCGCCAGCGGATCATCCGGAATTTTGTTCAACCACCCCGCGCCCCGCTCGCTATAGGTTCCGAGCGGCAGCAATCAGGTCGCCGGCCGCAAAGGTCATGTAATCATTCATCACATAATCCAACTGCGCGAAACTCAAATCGAAGCTGGTGGAGTAGCCGCTGCGCGCCGGGCCGTTGCATTGTTTTGCGATGGTGGTGTCAAAGCCGGCCTCGAACAAAATGTTGTCCCCGCCGCGATACAGAAAAATGGGCGCAAAATCGGCCAGCAAAAATGTCCCGTGTTGTCCCGCCGCTTTCGACGTATTGAAATTCCGCATCGCCCAGCATCATGAAGTTGTGGTTGACGGTGGCCTCGTCAATCGGCTGCCGCGGCATCGGTTGCGTCATCCGACTGCCTCGGTGCTTTTTTGTTCCGCGTTGGTGGCCATTTGTTGCGTTTCGGTCAGCTTTTGCTGGAGCTGCTGTATCTGCTGCAGGTCCTGCGCGTGGGTCTGCTGCTGCACGATGTTCGACTGCTGCAGATTTTGAACCTGCTCGCTCAGTTTTTGCACCGTCTCCTTCAAGGCGTTGAAGTCGGCGTCGCTCACCTCCGCCGTCGCCCGCGGCGGCAGCGCCAGCCCGATGACGCAGCCTGCCGTCACAGCCTCAACATCCCGCAGCTTGTTTTCATGGTCTTTTTCATTCGTGATTCAATGGTTCATGGGCTGCTCAACGACCGCTGTTGTCCTGGAGATATTGCAGGATCAGCCTGGCCTGGTCGCCGGGGATGTTGGCGCGCACCTGCATGTGGAGCATGATGGTTTTCCATTGCGCCGCCGTCCGCTCGGTCGGGTAACGCTCGGGATGGCACCGGTTGCAATGCATCGAGTAAAGCTCCGCCCCGGTGAGTTGATGCTTCAACACGGGCTTCTCCGTCGTCCGGCGCCTTGGCTTTCACGGTCACGGAATTGGTTTGAGACACGGCGCGGAATCCGTTTTCGCCGGCACGGCTACGGAATTGGTTTCGGCGGAGAAAAGGGTGGTGGACGCCAGCCCGCCAAGCATCGCGGTGGCAACGGCCGCAGCGAAAATTGTTTGCACCAGCGCTTTCAACTGTTTGGATTTTTTCATTTTGCCTCCGGGTTTAAGTTGGCGGCGTTCGGCTCAGGTTCAGTTCATCGGGCGACGCATATCAATCTAATTTACGGTATGCGTTTTTATTCTAAGGCTCGGACAAAGACTATCCCTTTCTTGTCGTTACTTAAACATTCTTTGGCAGGAATCCGGGATCGGACAAGAGGAGAATGTCCTTACCTGGGAGTGAGACCTGCCCGCGGTTCTGCGCCGCTGTCGCGTCGGCGGTGGTCGAAGGTGGTGCGGGTTGCCACTCTGCCAACGTGGGCCCGGTTCAATTTGAGGATTTTAAACGCGGCAAGGATTGTCGCAATTCCACGATATTGTCCGCGACGTCGGATTTGCCCGGGGACGTCTTCGACGCAGAATTTGCTTCCGGCCAGACGGGCAGGCGCAAGGCGAAGGTTGAACCGGAGCCCAACGTGCTGTGGCATTGGATGGAGCCGGCCATGGCCTCGGCGAGCTTTTTCACAATGGCCAGGCCAAGGCCGGTCGAGGATTCGCCACCGGTCGGACGCGCGCTGAGCCGGGTGAATTTTCCGAACATCTTCTTCTGATCCGCCTCGCTGATGCCGGGGCCCTCGTCGCGAACGTTCACGAGAATAAAATTTGTTTCCGGCAGGGCGTGGACATGAACCGTCGTGTTGGGTGGGGAATATTTGAGGGCGTTGGAGACGAGGTTGTCGAGAATTTGCAGGGTGGCCGCACGGTCGGCTTGTGCCCATAACCCGTCGGAAATTCCAACCCGGAAGACGATTTGTTTTTTGGCGGCTATGGGTTGGTTGTTTTCGATGCATTGTTCGACCAATGCCCGGACATCACAACGTTCCACCGCCGAGGTGTATTTACCTTGTTCGATGGCGTTGACATCGAGCAGGTTGGCAATCAAATCGCGCATCCGCGTCGCCGCCGACACGATGTTGTTCGACAATTTCTGGATTTGTTGCGGGTCCTTTACCACGGCCGTCAACTCCGCGTTGCCCAGAATGACGGTCAACGGGTTTTTCAGGTCATGCGCGGCAATCCCCATGAATTCGTTCTTTTCGTTGTTTAAATTCAACAGCCGCTCATTGGAGGCAGCGAGTTTGCCCAGGGCATCCTGCATTTTTGAAAATGCCCGGGCGCGGCCGCTTTCAAAAATCAACCCGAGAATGAACATGAACAGGATCAGCCCTAAATAACCCGCGGCCGAAATCACGGCGCTCCATTTCGGGTCATAGGTTGGCGTCAACTTGACCCCGGCCAAAGCAATACCGGCGACCACGCTGGCGGCGAAAAAATCAATGACCGCCCAGCGGCAGGCCGCTTTCCGGCCCACCATCAACAAGGCGCACAGCGGCACGCAGACCAGCCAGGCGATGGCATGCCCATGCAGACCGCCCTCGACAAAACACAGGCCGACGAACCCCAGTGTCAGGGTGAGCATAAAAAAATTGCCCGCTACTTCCATCGACTTCTTCCAGCGCATCAGCAAGGGTGTCAGCGCCACTCCCGCGCTGCAAAAAACGATGATCGTGGCGCCCCATTTATGGCCGATGAGGGTGTAGAACAGCGCGTAAATCAAACCGAAGATTGAGCCGAGCACGCCGAATCCCATGATGAGCCGCGCGCGGCGGGTGTATTCCGGGTCGGCCAAAAACTCCGCCGGGATCTGGCGATCCAAAAACGCCCCAAACTTTCGGCTGCAACGGTCAACGAACGATCCCGGCGGTTCGGAATGCCTGTCCGGGGCAGCATTGACCGCTGGAGATGGCTGACTGAAGGTCGTTGAACTGCCGTTCATGTCCGAAAAAAAGTTCGATTGGTGACAAATCACGGCCTCCACCGGTCAGAAGCGGAAGCTGGTGGTCAATGCGATCCAGTGGATGCTGACCTCGGTGGAGCTGTTCGAATACTCGCCCGAACGCAAACCGCTGGTGACGACGTTTTGTTCGGCCGGCAGGTCATATTGATAAGCCAGGTCCAATTGCCAGTTCCGCCATTGGTAACCTATCCCGGCGGTGAGGGTATGCTCCATGATGGCCGCCGTCATGGGCGTCAAGGTGGCATCCGGCACCGGACTGTGTCCGTACGAATAGCCGCCACGCAAATAAAGGTTCCGGGTAACGGCGCATTCCAGGCCGACGCGAAAAACAAATTCGCTTTTCCAATCCAACGGAATGTGGTCCGAAAAACTCGAGCCGAGCACGCTGTTCACCGTGGGGTTGCTGCCATTTTTTAAAATCACGGGGAGGGTCTGAAAGGCATCCGCCCAATCAATCCAGTCCACCTGCCCGGCCACCCGCCATTGCGGATGAAATTTCCAGGACGCGCCCACGCTGATTTGCTGGGGAAAAGTGTTGTCCACTTCGGCGTCGTAGTGAAAAGCCAGAGGTCCCGGTGGAACGGCAAATTGCGCGTAAGGATCGCCGGTAGCGTCGCCGGTCGAATTCACTGTGTATTGATTTTCATAAGAAATGCCGAATTGCAGATTGGTCAGCGGCCGGTAAAGCAAACCGACCCGGACGTTCCAGCCAAAGCCGGACGTCTTCAGATTCAACAAAGTTTTTGCGCCATTGTAAGGTGCGTCGGCCGGCGGCTGCAGATTTTGAAAAATATAGGGCGTTACCAATTCGTTCTGGTTGTAAATCATCCCAACATTGGCGCCGATTGAAAGTTTGGGCGTTAGCGCGATGCCAATGCCGAGGGCGGAACGCAAGGCGAGGATTTCTGATTTATCCGTCTGTTCGCCATAGGAGATGCCGCCCAAACCACCCGGTGGATCAGGGTATTTCCAATTGGCCAGCAACATCGAATCGGGAATGAATGAAATGCCGACTGCCACGGGGCTGTTCCCCAACGGAAGCGCAAACGCCCCTTCCGGCAGGCCTTCCAGTGAATCATTCAAGTCGCCGCTCGACGGTGCCGAGGGCTTGCTGAAATGCCCTTCGGGGATGGCACCAACACCGCCGACGTCAAACTCGGGCGCGGTCAAAAATCCCAGGCCAGCGGGATTATCTCCCATGGCCTCCAGTGGATTTTCCGACCAGGCAACGTCCGTGCCGCCCATGGACATGGAACGGGCGCCGGTGCCATTGCTGTAGATGCCATTGGCCAGCAGCCTCGGGCCGGCGAACAACAAGAATATTGCCGCCGCCCGGTTTAAAACGCCATTAACCTGTCTCATTTCGAACATTCGCGCAAAGACAGCTATCTCTGTGCCAGTTTGAAGGTTGGGTAATAGCCGCCCGGGAATTTGATTCTCCGTTTGACAGCGCGGGAATTGTCCGCAAAATGTAACACTGCCTTCGGTTGCCAGAGTAGCTCAGGGGTAGAGCAGAGGACTCATAAGCCTTTGGTCGGGGGTTCAATTCCCTCCTCTGGCACCAGCCTTCGCCCAATGCGCAAGGCGCCAAACGCCGATACGTGTCGGCTCTGGCAACACGGAAGCCGTCCGTCGCCGCACCAGGCAACTCAGGAGCCGACGACTAAAACGGCGGCGACGTCATGAGGGGCGGGTTGCTGAAAATCAGCTTGGAATGGCGGTTTTAACGATTGCAGTAATCCGCTTGACGTTTGGCGGGCCAGCCGATTAACCTGAGCGGCGTTAGGGCACATTCATGTTTGCGCAACTTAAAAGCCTGTTTTCCAATGATATTGGGATAGACTTGGGCACAGCAAACTCCCTCGTTTACGTGCGGGATCGCGGAATCGTCCTGCGCGAACCTTCTGTGGTGGCTATTCAGGCGGGTACAACTAATGTTCTGGCAGTCGGTGAAGAAGCCAAACGAATGCTGGGCCGCACGCCCGGCAATATCGTGGCCATCCGCCCGATGAAAGACGGCGTGATTGCCGACTTCGAAATCACCGAGGCCATGCTCCGCCACTTCATCCAGAAGGTTCACCATCGCAAACTCATTGCGCCACGCGTCGTGGTGGCGGTGCCGTCGGGCATCACCGAAGTGGAAAAACGGGCAGTCAAGGATTCCGCCACTCACGCCGGAGCGCGTGAAGTGTATTTAATCGAGCAACCGATGGCATCGGCCATCGGCGTCGGTTTGCCGGTGCATGAGCCGGCGGGCAATATGATCGTGGATATCGGCGGCGGGACTTGCGAAATCGCAATCATCTCCCTGGCCGGCATCGTCTTCAGCCGCAGCCTGAGGGTGGGCGGAGACGAATTTGACGAAACGATCACGGCCCACATGAAGCGTGCCTACAACATGATGATAGGTGAACGTACTGCGGAAGAAATCAAGATACGCATTGGCTCCGCGTTTCCGTTGGAACAGGAATTGACCATGGATGTCAAAGGCCGCGACCTGAGTTCGGGCCTGCCCAAGACTCTGACCATCCGTTCCGAGGAAATTCGCGAAGCGTTGCAAGAACCGCTTTCGAGCATTTTGGAGTCCATCCGCCTGACTTTGGAACGTTGTCCGCCCGAACTGGCCGCCGACCTTGTGGATCGCGGCCTGGTGATGGCGGGCGGCGGTTCGCTGTTGCGCGGCATAGACCGGCTCGTGGCCGAGGAAACCGGCTTGCCGGTGCACCTCGCGGACGATCCCATGAGCGCCGTGGCCGAAGGCACCGGTCGCGTCTTGCAGGAAATCGAATTCCTCAAGCGCGTCGCGACCAACGCCAAGTATTGAACATTGATTTCCCGCCCCGTTCACCTGCGGGCGGCTGAGCTGAATTCAGCCGCGGAGCAGGATGCTTAAGAAAAAACATTATCTCGCGCTCGGCGTGGTGGTGCTGGCGGCGTTGCTGATTTTCAGCCTGCCGCAGCGCGCAACCAGCCGTCTCAAGCTTGCCGTCAGCAGTCTTTTCCTGCCGTTGTTTGGCCTGCTCAATACCGCGCAACAGTTGCCCGTGGCTGCCGCCGATACCGTCATGCCCCGAAGCACCCTGCTGAGGGAAATCGGGGAACTCCGGCAACAAAACGAGCAACTGGGCATCCAGATGAAACAGGCCGCCGCCATCGCCCAGGAAAATGACCAGTTGCGCGCGCTGCTCGGCTGGCAACGGCAGACACCGTGGCGGCTCAAACTCGCCAACGTCGTCATGCGCGACCCGGCCAACTGGTGGCGCACCGTGCAGATTGACCTCGGCAGCCGGGATGGCATCCGGGAAAACCTGCCGGTGCTCACGCCCGACGGTCTGGTCGGACGCGTTTCCTCGGTCGGCCTGACGCGTTCGCAGGTGGTTTTGCTCGGCGACCCCTATTGCCGCGTCTCGGCGTCGGTGGAAAATCCGGCGCATGACGTCGGCATCATCACCGCCAGCGGACCGCTCGACATTTCACTGGTCGAATTGACTTATCTTTCCGGCAACGCCGTTTTGAAGCCCGGACAAAATGTTGTCACCAGCGGCGAGGGCGGGATTTATCCCCGGGGCATTCCGATTGGCCAGATTGTGGATTCCCGCACGGTCGAATTCGGCCTTTATACCGAGGCGCGCGTAAAACTTTCGGCCAACCTGGGGACCCTGGAACAGGTGTGGGTTTTATTTCCCTGAAATGAAAATGAAGCAACATCCAACATTGAACATCCAACATCGAACATCCAATGATGCCACCGCACGCAAAAGCTTTGGGTGTTGGCTGCTGGTTGTTGGTTGCTGGATGTTTTCCCTTTCATGAACTGGCTCAACACCATCCTGATTCTGGCCACTGCGTTTCTCGCCGTGTTCGGTGAAGCGGCATTTCCCTTGCTGCGTCATTGGCTCGGCGCGCAGGTGGACTTGCTGCCCGGACTCATGGTGTATACGGCCTTGAACGCGGACATCGTGACGGTCTCGTTGCTGGCCACGCTCGGCGGGCTGTGGTTTGACGCGTTGTCGGCGAATTCCCTCGGGGTCAGCATCCTCGCCGCTTTTTGCCATTGGATTTGTGATTTATTTGCAACGCGAACTGATTTTGCGCGAGTTGCCCTTCGCGCAATTCATCCTCGGCGCGGCGGCCAGCGCCGCTGGCGCCGGCCCTGTGTGTCCTGTTGCTGCTCACGGGCGGCCAGCAACCGTTGCTGGGCTGGGGTTCGCTCTGGCAATGGCTGGTCATGACGGCCGGCGGCGCGGTCGCGACGCCGATTCTGTTTGAGTTTTTCCACTGGTGCCAGCACGCGCTGGGCTACCAGCCACGCACCGAAACCAGTTTCCGCCCTGACCGCGAAATCCGGCGCGGAAAATTATAAAATGAAAAACGGGATATTGGAGTACCGGAGTATGGGAGTGATGGAAGTACCGATTCCTCCCGTGTGGCTTTTCCATCACTCCATGACTCCATTGCTCCATCATCCCATTCCCGTCCGATGCTGATTTTTGACGAACTGAAAAAGAACGACCCGCAGCTTCGCCTGGTGGCGATGGTGCTGGCCGGGGGTTTGTTTGTTTTGCTCGCCGGTTTGTGGTGGGTGCAAATCGTCTCGGCGCGGGAATATGAAAGCCATCTGGAAACCCAGTCCTATCGCACGGTGCGCATTCCCGCCGTGCGCGGAAAAATCCTCGACCGCAACGGCCGCGTGCTGGCCGAAAATCAGCCGCAATACAGCCTCGGCCTTTATCTGGACGACTTGCGAAAGCAATTCGATGCCGCTTATGGCCAGTCGCTCGCACGGATGCGCGCCGTTCAGGAACAACGCATCGCCGCGCAGGAGAAAAAACTGGGCCATTCGCTGACGAAGGCCGAACGGCGGCAATTCGCGTTCACGCCGGAGGAGCGCGAACGACTCCGCGAACAGGCGCGTTTCCAGGTGGCCAGTGATGTGGTCCGGCAGGTCAGCGAACGGCTCGGTCAACCGCTGGCGCTTAATGAAGCGACTTTTGACCGCCATTACGACGCCCGGCGCGCGTTGCCTTACCCGTTGCTGCCGAATCTCGATACGGCACAGATCGCGCGCTTTGAAGAGCAATTCTCCGGAACGCTGGGCGTCAACCTGGATCTGCAAGCCGTCCGGATTTATCCGGACGGCACCACGGCCGGCCATTTGCTCGGCTATTTGCAACGCGATGACAGTTCCAAGCAAGGCGAAGACTCCTACTTCAATTACTATCTGCCGGATTATCGCGGGATGGTGGGCGTTGAAGGCGGCTTTGACGCGCAATTGCGGGGGCGGGCGGGCGCGGAGGCCGTGCTGGTCAACAATCTCGGTTATCGCCAGTCCGAAAACATTTTGAGCCCGTCGGAACCGGGACACAACGTCGTGCTGACGATGGACCTCGACCTCCAGCGCGCGGCGGAGGAATCGCTCCTGGCTCACCGCGGCGCGGACGCGCGGGCGGCCATCGTCGTCATGGACGTTCACAGCGGCGACGTGCTGGCGATGGTTTCGTCGCCGGCGCTCAACCCGGATTATCTTTCAAACGATCCCAAGTATTTGAGCGACCCCAAATTGCGTCCGCAAATCAACCGGGTCACGCAGGAAAATTACGCACCCGGTTCTATTTTCAAACCCATCATCGGCCTCGCCGCACTGGAAGCGGGCCTGGATCCGGACATGACCGTGGACAATCCGGGTTATGTTTATGTCGGGCGGCGGCACATCACGGATCTGGCGCCGCCGGGCCGATACAATCTCCGGCGCGCCATCATTTTCTCCAGCAACACCTATTTTATCACCGTTGGCCTGCGCGCGGGCATCGAGAACGTCGTCCGCATGTGCGAGAAATTTCATTTTGGCGAGCGCACGGGCCTCCCGACCCGGCAGGAAACCGCGGGCATCTTTCCGACTTTGGACCAGGTGCAAAGTGCCGGCTGGCACGACGGCGATTCGGCCAATATTTGTTTCGGCCAGGGTGAAATGGCGGTGACCCCGTTGCAAATGGCGGTGGCGTATGCGGCCATCGCCAACGGCGGCAAAGTGCTCTGGCCGCGGCTGGTGGAGCGGATCGAACCCCAGGACCCGGCCTCCAGCGAAGCCCCGACGATCTTCCCGTCGGGCGTGGTGCGCAGTGAACTTGGACGTGCATCCGCGCAATTTAAGAATTCTGCGCGACGATATGCTCGCGGAGACCGAGGACCCGGAAGGCACCGGCCGCGCGGCCCAGGTGCCGGGGCTGCATATTTGTGGCAAGACCGGCACGGCGCAGGTGATGAACGAGCACAACCAGGAGATTGATCGCACCACCTGGTTTGCGTCGTTTGCGCCCTATGAAAATCCGCGTTATGCCGTCGTGGTGATGGTCGAAAGCGGCACTTACGGCGGCCCGACCTGCGCCCCGATTGCGCACGACATTTACGAAGAAATTTTGAAAAAGGCGCACACCGACACGCCCAGAACCATGGCCCAAACAAATTGATGTCCGCCACCCTGCTCAATCAAGAACATCACGAACGGTTCGACCGGTTGCAACTGGCCGCGCTGGTGGGGTTGATGATCATTGGCACGCTGTTCGTGTACAGCGCCACGATGGCCAACCCGGCCATGGCGGCGCTGCCGTGGTACGACCAGGCCTGGCTGCGGCAGATTGTCTGGTATGGGCTCGGCATCGGCGCGGGCACGGCGTTGTGTCTGTTGGATTACCACACCCTGGCCCGCTGGTCGTTTGTGGCGTATTGGGCGACGATTTTCTTCCTGTTTATCGTGTTGATTCCGCATGTCGGTTCGATGCGTTTCGGCGCGCGGCGCTGGATTGATCTCGGCCCGTTCCAATTTCAACCGTCTGAATTCGCCAAACTCGCGTTCATTCTCGCCCTGGCGCATTTTCTCAGCCGGCCGGCGGATGAATTGCGGCTGCCGGGGAATTTCTGGAAGGGCATCGGGCTTTTATTGCTGCCGTTTGCGCTGACTTTGAAGGAGCCGGATCTGGGTTCGGCACTGGTGATGCTGCCGACGGGCCTGGTGATGATGTTCGTCGCCGGCACACCCAAAAGTTATTTGCTGAAACTGATCGGGGCGGTGGGTTTGCTGGCCGCGTTGTTTCTGGTGGACGTCCTGTTTGTGCCGCCGGGCTGGTGGCAGATTTCCATGGAACCGTACCAGCGCGACCGGTTGCTGGTTTATTTTGGACGGGATTACACGGCCTTTGCTTCACCGAACGCCACCCCGGCGGAACTGCAACGCCTCCGGCAACAAGAATTGGACGACCAATACAACGTCCGGCAGGCGTTGATTTCCGTCGGCTCCGGCGGATTGATGGGCAAAGGCTGGCGGCAAGGCACGCAGAACGCCCTGGGTTATTTGCCGCGGGCCGTGGCGCATAATGATTTCATTTTCTCCGTGATTGCCGAGGAGGAAGGATTTGTCGGCAGCATGCTGGTGCTCGCCTTGTACGCGCTGGTTCTCTTCACCGGGTTGAGAATCGCCGGGCAGGCGCGCGACCGGCTGGGCCGGCTGGTGGCGGTGGGCGTGGTGACGCTCATTTTCAGCCACGTGTTTATCAATATCGGCATGAACATCCGCATCATGCCCGTGACGGGCGTACCGCTGCCGCTGCTTTCATACGGCGGGTCTTCAGTGCTTGGCTCGTTAATCGCTATTGGCTTGATGCAAAACGTACACATCTATCGGAAAGGATACTGACATTCTATGAGTAATAACAATTTTTCACGGCGGCGCCGCGGCATGCGGTTCCGCCCCAAAGGCGGTCTCGGCCAAAATCCGCAAAAGACCGATCGCGAAGCCGTCCAGGCGCGCGCCGAGGTGGTGAGCGAACAGGGCGGTGCCGAACGCGTGTTTGAAAAACGGCATGCGCATGAAATCGAACGCGCCGAAAACCTGGCCGCCGGCTTGCCTCCACAGGAAGCGCCGGAAACCACCGAGCCGCCAACCGGCCCGGCCAAAAAGGACTTCCGCGAACCCCATCCCGACACGCCGGCGCAGGTCGCGGAAGAAAAACCGTTCGAACCGGTAGATTTGCCCGAACGGCCCAAGGGCGTCCTGGACGCCATTAAAATGGCCGGGACCAACCTGTTGAAAAAAGTCCAGCGGCTCATTCGCCCGGAACATAAGATTCACAAGGAAGTGGTCATTAACGCCGAAACGCTCGAAACGCGCGTGGCCGTGCTGGAAGAAGGCAAGCTCGAGGAGTTCAACATCGAACGCACCACCGAGGAACGGCTCGTCGGCAGCATTTTCAAGGGCAAAGTCCGTAATCTGGAAGACGGCCTCAAGGCCGCGTTCGTGGACATCGGCTTCGAGAAGAATGCATTTCTGCATTACTGGGACATCGTGCCGAATCAATTCGACAGCGGCGTGGAAATCGTCGAACGCGAGGGCCGGCGGCCCGCCCGGCCCAAGATTACGCAAAAGGACATCCCGCGGCTTTATCCGCCCGGCAGCGAAATTGTCGTGCAGGTCACCAAGGGCCCGATCGGCACCAAGGGCCCGCGCGTCACCACCAACCTCGTGCTGCCGGGACGTTACCTCGTCCTCCTGCCGAATTCGGATCAAAGCGGCATCTCGCGCAAGATTGAAAATCAGGAGGAACGCAAACGCCTCAAGAAAATCCTGCGCGAACTGTCCATTCCGGAGGGCATGGGCGTCATCATGCGCACTGCCGGGGAAGGCCAGCAGAAGCGTTATTTCGTGCGCGACCTCGCCCTCCTGCTCGAGGAATGGCGCGACGTGCAGGAACACATCAAGTCGCAACCGATGGCCACCTGCGTCTTCCAGGAGCCGGACTTGATCGCGCGCACCGTGCGGGACTTTTTGACCGAGGACGTGGAGCGCATCGTGGTGGACCAGCAAAAGGCCTACGACCAGATGCGCGAAATGATTTCAAAAATCTCCACCCGCGCCGCCAACAAGGTGAAACTTTATGCGGACGCGCAGCCGGTGTTTGACCGGTTCAACATCACCAAGCAACTGGAGAACACCTTTTCGCGCCAGGTCCATTTGAAGAGCGGCGGTTACATTGTCATTGACGAAACCGAGGCGCTGGTGGCGATTGACGTGAACACGGGCCGGCACAAGGGCAGCCGCGACCAGGAATCCACCATCCTGCGGGTGAACCTGGAAGCCGCCGAGGAAATCTGCCGGCAACTGCGCCTGCGCAACATGGGCGGCCTGATCGTGCTCGATTTCATCGACATGAAGGGCCGGCGTGACCAGCAACAGGTCTATTCGCGCATGAAGGACGGCCTGCGCCGCGACAAGGCCAAGACGCACATCCTGCCGATTTCGCAGCTTGGCCTCATGGAAATGACGCGCCAGCGCCACACCGAAAGCGTGCGCTCGGCGGTTTATGACGACTGCCCATATTGCAAAGGCCGCGGCAAGGTCAAAAGCGTCGTGACCATGAGCGTCGAAATCCAGCGCAAGCTCCAGGAAATCCTGAAGAAACGCACGCGCGACGAATCGGACTTCCAACTGCGCATCGTCGTGCATCCGACCGTGCTGGACCGCCTCCGCACCGAGGACGAAAAACATCTCATCGAGATGGAGAAACGTTACTTCGGCAAGCTGTCATTCCGCGCCGACACCGGCATGCACGCCGAGCAGTTCAAGATTGTGAACGTGGAAAACAACGAGGAACTGGCCAGCGTCGGTTCCTGAAAAATTCTAAAACACAAGGCGCCCTGCCGGAAACTGCGGGGCGCCTTTTATCTTTCCGACAATCCATTCCCTGGCGCCAGACATTTGCAGGACGGTGTCATGTCCCCGCACACCCGTCCATTATGTGCCCAGTCCATACACTCTCCAAGGAGAAGGAGAATCGTTCGCCGTCTCCCTGAAAATTCGCGCGACGGAATTTGCCGGACAGTCAGCCGGAAAGAAAAGAATCAGCCTGTAGCGGTTTCCTCTGTCGGGCCGTAACGATGCAGTAGGACAGGCGTCGCGCCTGTCTCTGACTTTTGAATTTCTGCCTTGAGGCGTTGTTTCCTCGGCTTATTGGCAGCCACCAACTGGTGAGGAGAAATTTTTAGATGGAGACAGGCGCGACGCCTGTCCTACGCGTGTTGGTTGTCGCCGGGCATCCATTCTCAACTGCATGGTTCCGGCGGGGGAGAGGATGAAAGGTGAGGGCGGATGTAAAAACCCAAACCACTTCTGCCATTCATCGTTGCAAAGAGCGCCGGTGCCCGAATGGTTACATCTCCGCAGGGCGCCGCGGCTCGCTCGGAGAGCGAGCGCTGCCAAAAAATCAAGAAACGCCCCGCAGAAACCCGCGGGGCGTTTTTACAATTTCCCCTTCGTACTCGGCAACCGGCCGGCGATGCGCGGGTCGTGCTGGCGCGCGGCATCCACCGCGCGGGCGAACGCCTTGAACAGCGTTTCGACGATGTGATGCGGCTCATCACCGTAGAGCAGTTCCAGGTGCAGATTGCAGCGCGCTTCGTTGGCGAAGGCCTGAAAGAATTCCCTGGCCAGCCCGAAGCGGAAGGCGCTTGACGCATCCTGATTTTTTTCCACGGCGGAAATTTTCTTTTGCGAAAATTTGTCCAGCCCGCGCCAGACGAGGTGCGGCCGGCCGCCAAAATCAATGACGCAGCGCGCGAGACATTCGTCCATCGGCACGTAGGCCTCGCCCGTGAACGGATTTTTCGGGTGAAAACCGGAGCCATAGCGGCGAATGCCGCGTTTGTCACCCAGCGCAGTGGCAAAGGCCTGCCCGAGCACGATGCCGCAATCTTCGACGGTGTGGTGCGCGTCCACCTCCAAATCCCCGGCGCAACGAAGCTGCAAATCCACGACCGCGTGTTTCGCAAACAGCGCGAGCATGTGGTCAAAGAACGGAATGCCGGTTTTGACCGAGGATTTGCCCTGGCCGTCCAGGTTGAGGCTGACGGCGATGCGGGTTTCTTTGGTGTTCCGCGCAATTCTTGCCTGCCGAGCTTTCATGCTGGTCATTAAACCAGACCGGGCGGCGGAAAACAAACCGAATGCTTTACGGTTTTGATGTGGCGGGCGGCCCGGCCATTTTCTTTTCGGTTTCGTCGATCTGCTTTTGAATGGCGTCGGGATTGGGCGAAACCTGCTTGACCATTTCCAGATATTTGATGGCTTGTGGCCAATGTCCCTTGCTTTCCTCCAGGCGCGCCAGGTTCATGGTGATTTCTTCACAAAGGTACTGGCTTTGCGTGTTCGTTTTGACACTTGCACTCTGGGCCTCCCAGCAGCGCAGCCCCGCCAGCCAGACGTTGCGGGCGCGGTTGGCGTCGTGATAGCCTTCGTAGTAAAGCCGGCCCAGGTCGAACAGGAGTTCACTGTTGCCCGGATTGTTGCGCAGTCCCTCAAACAAAAATGCCTGGGCCTCTTCGGGATTGTGAAGTTCAGTTTGGAGCCAATAAGCCCCCACGGTGTAACTTTCAATCATTTGCGGATTCATATCGGCGGCCAGTTTCAGCCACGGCAGGATTTCCTGCACTTCTGCGGTTTTAATGTGGCCCGATGCCCCTCCTGAATTCAAGTGAGTATGCTGGTTGGGCACAAATTTGCGATCCAGGGCGGCAATCCAATCTTTGGGCGGACCTAAAAAATCGTCGCTGGTTGAATTCGCGTCTTCGACCTGCCCATGCGCCGGCATGGCAACGTCATGCTCCGTCTCCTGCCGGTCGAAAATGGACGGATAATACCCGCTGTGAAAATACACGTCGGCCATAACGAACATCTCGTTGCCAAACAACCGCCGGCCCTCGCCCAGCAGCAGTTTAAAGACGTTGTCCGACGCCGACTGCCCCTTGTTCCGGTCGGCGGCGCGCGGCGCCTCGTTCCACCATACCGCGCGTGGCACGAACAGCGTCGCCAGCGTGAAACTCAGCGCCAAGAGCAGAACCAGCCACCAGCCGGGCGAGATTCTTTTCATCAGGTCAAACTCTTTCGGCGGAAGGCGAGCCAGGTCAGCAGCAAAAACAATCCGGTGTAAGCCGCGGCGTAGAGCACTGCCAGTCCGCAATCCAGCCAGCTCACCAGCCCCCAGTCGTTGACCACCCGTTCGCGGACGTCAAACAGTTCCAAGTGCGGAATGATGAAGTAAATCGTGTAAATGATGCTGCGCAACGGCTCGGCATCATGCATCGCTATGGTATTCAGATGGCGCCCCAGAAACAAAATGCCGGCGACGACGATGAACAGGATCGTGACCGTGGACGACGGCGCGGCAAAAACGATCGAGCCCAGCAAGGTCATCGCCGTCACCACCCCGAGCATGATCCATTGCAGGAGCAACGCCTGAACATAATCCATCACCGGCCAGGATTGCTCGCGCGAACCGGTGACCACCGCAAAAAAGACGTAAAACACCACCAGGACGATCCCGCTGGCCAGCCAGCAACCGAGGAATTTTCCCAGGATGACCTGTCCGCGCGTGACGGGTTTGGCCAGCAGCGGAAAAATCGTGCGACTTTCACGCTCCGCGGGAATCTGCCGCGCGGCCGTCGCCAGGGTGATGAGCAAGGCGGAAATCCAGATGAGTAACAGGCAAAGATCTTTGACATAGCGCACGATATTGGGGTCATGAAAGAACCGCACGCTGCCGGCTCCCACGGTAATCACCGCCGTGAGCACAAACAGCACGTAAAAATCCTTGCGGCGGCAAAGCTCCTTGATGACAACGCCCGCCAATGCCCAGATGGTGTTCATGACACGGTTTGCAGTTGATAACCAATGATGTCCAGAAAAACCTTTTCGAGATTCGCGCCGTGTTGCGCGACGAGTTCGTCCACGCGGCCCAGCGTTTTCAATTCACCCTGGTTGACAATGGCCACGCGGTCACAAATGGTTTCCACCTCGCCCAGTTCATGCGAGGAAAAGAAAACGGTTTTGCCGTCATTTTTCAGGCGTTGAATGATTTCGCGAACCTTCATGCGGCCCAACGGGTCCAACCCGCTGGTGGGTTCGTCCAGGATCAGCAGGTCCGGATCGTTGATAAGCGCCTGCGCGATGCCGACACGCTGTTGCATGCCCTTGGAATAAGTCTTGATGAGCCGTTTGCGGGCCGGTTCCAGTTCGACCAGCTTCAGCAACCGATCAATCCGTTTGTCCGCTTCCATTGGCGACAGGCCAAAAATGCGGGCATAAAAACGCAGTAATTCCTCGGCAGTTAAAAATTTGTAGTAATAGGTCATCTCCGGCAGATAGCCAATGCGCTGGCGCGCGATGGGCTGGCGCACATCAATCCCGAAAAGATAGGCCGTGCCGCGCGTGGGGGGAATGAAGCCGAGCAAGACGTTGATGGTCGTGGTCTTGCCCGCGCCATTGGGACCGAGGAAACCGAAGACTTCGCCGGCATGGACGGAAAGACTCAACTTTTTCAAAGCGGGCTTGGTTTCCAGCTTCCACCCGCGGGTGCGATATTCGACACAAAGATTTTCTGTTCGCAGTATGGCATCCATTTGTTCTCCCAATACCAAAATAACTTCGAAAAACCAGAAAAAAATCATTCAAAAGCCCGATCGGCAGACCGCTAAAATGACAAAGGCCTGAAGTTTCCACTTCAGGCCTTGTGAATTTGTGCTGTTCAGCAAATGGTTTTAGTTGCCAACCGGCATCTGATGTTTGTAGTCGCCACTGACAACTCCGGCGACGTTGTTCATCACAAGGAAAACGATGGCGGGAGTGGCGGGGCTCGAACCCGTAACCTCTGCCGTGACAGGGCAGCGCTCTAACCAATTGAGCTACACCCCCACAAGGGGACGGCGAAGCTAAAAAATGCTTTCGGGAGCGTCAAGCGACTTTACAAACATTCGGGCGGCAGACGCCAAGGAGGTGGGGGTGGGGAACCCCGCTGAAGAAACGTACTGCCACCCGAATGCATCAATGTTACTTTTTTGTAAACCTTTGTCAACAAGTTATCGTTTACTAACGCAACTATTTCAGCCCCGGTTCTTTTCCAGGCTTTACCTGGCTAAACTTTTCCATAAAGTTCCGTTATGGTAGAGTTGGAGTCGGTGGGCCTTTTTCAAGGACTGAATGCCGGCGAATGGCAAAGCCTGCGCCGCATGGCGCAGGAACGGCAGTTCGCCACCGGGCGGGAAATCTTTCGCGAGGGAGACCCGGGCGATGGGGTCTATGTGGTCCGCGACGGCCTGGTGGAGATTGCGCACTTCGTGGATGGGAAGGAACACCGTGTGTTTTCGCGGCTCGGACCCGGTGAAATTTTCGGTGAAATGGCTGTAATCGAAAACCTTCCGCGCTCGGCCACCGCCATCGCCGCCAGGGACGCGCGGGTCTATTTCATTCCCCGCGATGAAATGCTCGCCCTGCTCAAACGTTCGCCGGGGCTCGCTTTTGACCTGTTGCAGGAAATCAGCCGGCGCCTGCGCGATTTCAACCAGTTGCATCTGCGTGAAGTCATCCAGGCCGAGCGTCTGGCCATCGTCGGCAACTTTGCCCGTTCCATCCTCCACGATTTGAAGAATCCGCTGACCGTCATCAGTCTGGCCGTGGAAACATTGGACCGGCCCGGCCTCGCCCCGGAGAAACACGCGCAATCGCTCAATTACATCCGCAACCAGGTCCAGCACATCAATGAGATGATCGGCGACATCCTTGAATTCACCGGCGCCTCCACCCGGACGGCACTCGCACCCGCCGATTACCGCCAATTCATCAACGAACTGTTGCCGGAATTGAAGGCGGATGCCGGGGTCAAATCCGTGCGCATCGAATTGCAAAACCAACCGCCGTCCGTCCGGCTCCTGCTGGATGTCCGTCGTCTGCGCCGGGTCTTTTTCAATTTGCTCCACAATGCCACGGATGTAATGCCCGCTGGTGGCAAAATTTTTCTGCGTTTTCCGCGCGCCGAAATGGAGGTCATTACCGAAATGGAGGACACCGGCCCCGGCATCGCGCCGGAAATCGCCGACCGGCTTTTTCAGCCATTCGCCACGCACGGCAAAGCCCACGGCACCGGTCTCGGCCTTTCCCTCTGCAAAAAAACCGTCGAGGACCACGGCGGCTGGATGGAGGCGCGAAGCGAACCGGGACACGGCGCGATTTTTTCCTTCGCGTTGCCTTTGGCGAAGGACGTTGAAGTGTTGAAGGGATGAGGGGCAAAGCGAAGCTGCAATTCCTCTGGACATCCCGCTACAACACCTCAACCCTTCAACCGTTTAACCGACCATGAATCGCATCCGCCTGTTACCCGAACACGTCGCCAATCAAATCGCCGCCGGCGAAGTGGTCGAACGCCCCGCCAGCGTCGTGAAGGAACTGGTCGAAAACGCGCTCGATGCCCAGGCGGCGCGTCTCACCATCGAGATTCAGGCCGGGGGGCGCAGTCTCGTGCGCGTGACCGACGACGGCACCGGCATGAGCCGTGACGACGCGCTGCTTTGCCTGGAACGCCACGCCACCAGCAAAATCCGGCGCGCCGAGGATTTGGCGTCGGTCGCCACGATGGGTTTTCGCGGGGAAGCACTGCCCAGCATCGCCAGCGTCAGCCGGTTCACCCTGACGACGCGCGAACGCGACGGGAGTTCGCCCGAAGGCACGCAGATCATCGTCAATGGCGGGAAAATCGCCGAGGTCAAGGCCGCTGGCAGCGCACCCGGCACGAGTGTCGAGGTCCGGCAACTTTTTTTCAACCTGCCCGCGCGCCGGAAATTTTTGCGCGCCGAAGAGACCGAGGCGGCGCACATCCAGCATTACCTGACGCTGGCGGCACTGGCGTATCCTGAAGTCGCCTTCACGTTTGTGAAGGATGGCCGCACCATCTGGCAATTGCCGGCGCAAAAATCCGGTGCGGCGGTTTCCAGCCGCCTGTCAGCCCTGCGGGAACGCTTTCGCGCCCTGCTCGGTGATGAGAAACTTTTGTCTGTGGATTTTACCGCGGCTTTGGCCGGGGATTTCAAACCCGAGGAAGCCGAAACTTTTGAGACGTCATCGCCGAAAAAATCCGGCCTCGGACCTCCGACCTCTGAATTCCGAATCTGGGGTTTGATCGGCGCGCCGGGGGTTTCCCGCACGACCCGTGACAGCCAGTTTGTTTTTGTCAATCGTCGGCCGGTGGAAAACCGCGGACTCAACTATGCGCTGATCGAAGGTTATCACACGTCGTTAATGAAAGGCCGTTATCCGGTCTGCTGCCTGTTCCTGGAAATTGATCCGGCGGCGGTGGACGTGAACATTCATCCGGCCAAACGCGAGGTGAAATTCCATCGCGAATCTGAAATCCGGAAACTCGTGGCGCAGACCATCAAGGAAACGCTGCTCACGTTTCACACTGAACCCGGACAAACAAAAATAATTTCCCACGCAGAGACGCAAAGGCGCAGAGAAGAACAAATCGAAGCCATCGGAAAACCGTTTGAAGCTAAAGCCGCGCCGGAGCTTTCAACGCAATTACCGCCGGAATTTCCCCTGCCGACAAAGCCTGTCCCCGAATGGCCGTCGCGACCCGCCGAACAACCACCGTTGCAAATGGGTTTTTCGAAAGCGATTCCGTCGGCAGCGCCCGCTCCCAATCTTCAATCTACGCCGCCACCTGCGCCCTCGACGCTCGACCCTCGACCCTCGACCGGTGCCACGCCGCTGCTCAACGTCCCGCTTCGGCTCGTGGGCGTCATCGGCAAACTCTATGTCTTGTTGGAATCCGACCGCGGACTGGTGTTGCTCGACCAGCACGCAGCACACGAGCGGATTTTGTTCGAGCAAATGATGAACCGCATCGAGCAGAATGCTTTCGCGCCGTCGCAAAAGCTGCTGTTGCCGGAAACCATCGAACTGCCGCCGCGCGACGCGCAGTTCCTGCGCGGGCAACTGGCCGTCCTGACCAGACTCGGGGTCGGTTTGAGCGAATTC
The DNA here is from genome assembly GCA_963708305.1 of uncultured bacterium. Taxonomy (GTDB): domain Bacteria; phylum Verrucomicrobiota; class Verrucomicrobiia; order Limisphaerales; family UBA11358; genus UBA11358. The sequence goes on from CAVPSH010000001.1 coordinate 1,407,155, forward strand.
GGCGAGCGGACGTTTCTGCTCGACGCGCTGCCGCCGTTCGTGAAGGCCGCCGACCCGCGCCGGTTTGTGTTCGATCTCGTGGATGAACTGCGCGTTGCCGGCCGCGAAGTAAACCTGGCGCGGCTGGGTGAGCACACCGTGGCCAAGACCGTCTGCCGTCACGCCGTCAAGGCCAACGACCCGCTCGTCGGACCAGAGCTGGAAAATCTCGTTGAGGATTTGCGCCGCTGCGCCATGCCCTACACCTGTCCGCACGGCCGCCCGACACTGATTGAAATGAATTACCGCGAACTGGAGAAAAAGTTCGGGCGGACTCAGTAATACTTTCGTTTCATGCGGAAATCGAACCGGAAAATGGAGAAGGACAATGTGCCAGTGAAGATTTACCCCGAGTTGTCCGGTGAAGACGTTTCCGGCGAGCATTGGCGGTTTTGTCCGCAGTGCGGACATGAGCTGATCAACGAAAAGTGCAAGCTGCGTTGTCCGCGCTGCCATTATTTCATGAGCTGCTCGGATTTCGATTTCGCGGGTTAATCTCACGCAAAGCCGCAAAACCCGCCAAGGATGAAATTCGCAAAAGATTCCTTGCGCCTTCGCGTCTTTGCGTGATGCCGGCTTTATTTTCTTCGTGTCCAAACGTGTCATTCGTGATTAAATGGCCGTGTCCATGAACGATTGGAACATTCAATCCCGCGCGTCGGCCTGTGAGTCGTGCGCGCAGCCGTTTACCGACCGGCAGGCGCTGCACACGCTGCTCTTTGACGAGCATGCGGAGGATTTGCGCCGGATGGACGTATGCGACGCGTGCTGGCAAAGCCAGTTCAGCGACGGCGCACGCGAGCGGAAGGGGTTCATTTCCCATTGGCAAAGCATTTACGAGGCGCCGGCTCCGCCCACCGACGCCATTCACAAGGACACGGCCGAAACCTTGCTGCGAAAGCTCATCGAACAAAATGATCCACGCTACGCGCCCGCCGGTTATATCCTCGCCGTTATGCTCGAACGGAAACGTGTGCTCAAAGTGAAGGAAGAGGTCGTCCGCGAGGGCAGGCGCGTGTTCGTTTACGAACAACCCAAAACCGGCGACGTATTCACCATTGCCGACCCGGCCTTGCGATTGGATCAACTCGAAGAAGTCCAGCGAGACGTGGCCGCATTGCTGGAACACGGATTGAATCCGCCCACGCCTATTAATGAAAATCCTGCACCGGTTGCGGAACAGACCGCCGCGGTTGAAGCCTCGCAAGGGGCAAAGCCGGCTTGATTTACGATTTATGATTTACGATTTGCCCGTGACCAGCGAATCGGCAGACAAATCATCAATCATAAATCACATATCATAAATGTTTCTCGCTGATCTTCAAACCCGCCTCGGCTACACGTTTCGCGACGAGGGCCTGCTGCGGCTGGCGCTGACCCATCCGTCGGTGGCGCACGAGGGCGGCGCGCCGGTGCCGCACAATCAGCGGCTGGAATTTCTCGGCGATGCCGTGCTGCAACTCATTCTGACCCACGAGCTGTATGAAAAATTTCCCGCGTTCGATGAGGGACCGCTGACCAAGGGACGCGCCAAACTGGTCAACCGCCGCACGCTGGCCGAGCAGGCCCGCGCGCTCGATGTGGGCACACACCTGATTCTCAGTCGCGGCGAAGAGACCAGCGGCGGGCGCGAGCGTGCGTCCACACTGGCGGATGCGTTTGAAGCCCTGCTGGGCGCGATTTTTCTGGACGGCGGCTTTGATGCAGCGCGGCAGTTTGTTTCCCGCGAATTTGGCGCGGCGTTCGGCAAGTTGAGCGTGCCGCCGACCATCGAAAACCCGAAGGGCGAGTTACAGGAATTGTTGCAGTCGCGCTCGCCCGAAGCGCCCGAATACCATGTCCTCTCCGCCACCGGGCCCGATCACGACCGGGTGTTTGAATGTGTCGTGCAGCACGCCGGCGTCGAATTGGCGCGCGGTTCCGGTAAAAGCAAAAAAGCCGCCGAGAGCGACGCGGCCAGGGCGGCCTTGAAAAAGTTGCAGGAGGAAAAATCTTAACGGGAGGGACGGCGTGTCGCCGTCCCTGAAATCCGGGGCGCCGGCGTGGCGTCCTTACCTTTTTTCTTCATCCAAAAACGTCAGCTTCACGCCGCCATCCTTGGGCTTGGAAAAACTATCGAGCAAGGTTGGCGCACCGGTGGGAGCTACAGGCTTGCCTACCACCTTGTCCGGTTCGAGCGCGGAACGGAGCGCGCCTTCAACAAGCTGGGCGCAATGAATTTTCATCGGCGGCAGCGGGCCGAGTTCGCCGGCCAGTTCCTCGGTCTTGAGCGCGAGGGCCTCCTCGGCGGTCTTGCCGCGAATCAATTCCGTGGCGAGGCTGGCGACGGCGATGGCAGTCTCGCAACCAAAAGATTGAAACGTGGCGCGGTCAATGACCTTCTTACCGTTCTGTTCCTTGAATTTGACCCACAACCGCAGCATCTCCCCGCAATCCGCGCTGCCGACCGTGCCGACAGCGTCGGCGCCGGTCAACTCGCCCATGTTCTGCGGATGGGCAAGCGCGGCCTGGATGCGTTTTTGCAGATCGTCGTTCACAATTTCAATACCGCGGCACGTTGGAATCAATTTCCTCGGACCAGGCGTTGATGCCGTCCCTGACGTTTTTTACGTATTTGAAACCTTGCTCGCGCAAAAATTCCGCCGCCTGATGCGAGCGCGCGCCGACTTTGCACAGAAGATAATACTGCTGGTTCGGGTCAAGTTCGGTAAAGCGTTGGCGGAGCTGGCTCATGGGCAACAGTGGCACGCCGTCGATATGCGCAATCTCGTGTTCGAATGGCTCGCGCACATCAACGACCTTGATACCGAGCTTGGGATCGTCCAATGCCTTCTTCATGTCCTGTACCGTCACTTCGTCGGGATTCGCCGTGGTTGACTCGGGAACGATGCCGCAGAACTGCTCGTAATCAATCAATTCCCTGATGGTCGGATGCTCGCCGCAAATGGGACATTCGGGATCGCGCCGCAACTTCAATTCACGGAACTTCATGTCGAGCGCGTTGAACAACAGCAACCGGCCGACGAGCGAACTGCCCTTGCCGATGGCGAGCTTTAAAATCTCGGTGGCTTGAATGCAACCGATGATGCCGGGCAACACACCGAGCACGCCACCTTCGGCGCAACTGGGCACCATGCCGGGCGGCGGCGGTTCGGGATACAAACAGCGGTAACACGGCCCGCCCAGATGTGGTGCAAACACACTGGCCTGGCCCTCGAACCGGAAAATCGAGCCATAGACATTGGGTTTCTTCAACAGCACGCAAGCATCGTTCGTGAGATAGCGCGTCGGGAAATTATCGGTGCCGTCCACCACGATGTCGTAAGGCCGGACGAGATCGAGCGCATTTTCACTGGTGATGCGGGTGTTGTGGAGGACGACTTCGACGTTCGGATTGATGCCACGCAGCGTCTCTTTGGCCGACTCGGCTTTGGAGCGGCCCACGTCGGCGTCGGTGTGCAGAATCTGGCGTTGGAGGTTGGAATAATCCACGGTGTCGAAATCCACGATGCCGAGTTTGCCGATGCCGGCGGCAGCGAGGTACATGGCAATGGGCGAGCCGAGGCCGCCAGCACCGATGCACAGGACGCTGGTGCCCTTGATTTTCTTTTGGCCGGCCAGACCCACGTCTGGCAGAATCAAGTGCCGCGAGTAACGGCGGATTTCGTCATTGTTCAATTCCATAAATCGAGCAAGCCATAATATGGCAAAAAGTGAATAAATCAAGCCGTGCACCCGGCATTACACATTTTTGAACTTTGGGTACTCGCGTTCATAACGCTTTGCCTTGCCCTTCTGTTGCTGGCCATTTTTTTCGCCCTGATTGAAAACGACATCACCTTGCACAGCCTGGGAAAGGAAGCGGTGATAGCTGCCGTTGCATCGTTGATTGAAGGTGCAAGCGTCTGGGTGGTGGTGACCTTCCTCCCGCTGGGCGGACCGTTCATAGCCTCACGACTGTTCGTTCCAGCCATCATCGTAGGAATCATCTACAAGCTCACGCATCTCGAAGACTGGAGTCGGTATGAAATTTTGGTGCTGCTGTTGTTCCAACTGATGATTTCGTTCTTTTGCGCTTCCTTGTTGCTGGGTCATTTCCTGGCGGCATTTGGTGGTTTGTTTATCTTCGCCGTCTGTCTGGCGGTCACCATTGCTTTTATGAGAGGCCTGTAATGGAATTCAATATTGCACCCCAAACTGCGGCCGTGCGACTGAAGCAAATCTCCAAGTTGCGCCCGACGCTCGCTATCGTGCTGGGCAGTGGATTTCATCCTGTCCTGACGGCGTTGCGCGTGGACATGAAAATTTCCTACACCAAAATCACCGGCTTTCCTATTCCAACGGTAAACGGCCATGCCGGCGAATTGGTTTTCGGGCACCTGGGTGACACGCCGGTTTTGGTTTTAAGCGGTCGCGCGCATTTTTACGAAGGGCATTCGATGGAGCAGGTGACCTTTCCCGTCCGGACACTGGCGGCGTTTGGCATCCGTGATTTACTGCTGACGAACGCGGCGGGCGGCATCAATAAAAAATTCCGCGTTGGCGATTTCATGGTTGTGACCGACCACATCAATTTGATGGGGGCCAACCCGCTGCGCGGTCCGGTGGTCTCCGGATTAAACCGGTTCGTGGATTTGACCGACACCTACAAAAAAGGCTTGCGCGCGCTATTGTTCCACGCCGGCAAAAAATGCCACTTGTGGCTGCGCCACGGCGTTTATCTGGCCGTGAGCGGGCCGAGTTATGAAACGCCGGCGGAAATCCGCGCGTTTGCGCGGCTGGGCGCGGACGCAGTGGGCATGAGCACGGTGCCGGAAGCCATTGCCGCCCGGCAATGTGGCTTGAACGTAGCCGGCATTTCCTGCATCACCAATCCGGCGGCGGGCATGGGTAAAGGCTCACGGTCGCACGCGGAAGTGTTGGAAACCGCAAAAAAGGTGGAGTTTTTGGCAGTGGAATTGCTGAAAAAGTTCACGGTTTTATATGGGAAAACTGATAGGGCGGGGCGGCGCCGGGCAGAAACAGCCGCGCGTTGACCGACATCAGCAATTGGCGGGGCAAAAACCTCTGCCGATGCCATTCAATGGACGTGCCTTGAAATTTTTGACACGAAGGGTAATCTAGCTTTTTTGCAGCGGAATGAAGCCGGAAATCGTATTTGGTTTGGAGAGTGCTGCCTGGCCCGCATTGCTGGTGGATGGCAACGGCGTGATCATGCGCGCCAACACCTCGGCGTCCGCCGCGTTTGGCGCGGTGCTGTCGGGCGAGGCGCCGTTGCTGTCGGCCATCTGGCCGGCGGAGAACGGCACGACGGCGGTGGACTTTCTCACGCATTGGGAGCGGTCCCCAACGCCGGTGGTGAATTTGAAATTTCGTGCGCCGAATGGTCCCATGGTCGCCTGCACCGTCTCCATCTGCACCTTTGCCAAGGACAGCCGGAAATGGTTTGTTTTCCAATTACTGCCCCTGACCGCGCCACCGCCCGCAACGAATGCGCCGGCGGCAACCGCGGCCTCGCCCCCGGCCGAGGGCAAAACCGAGGCGGACGCAGGGCTGACACTCAAGCAGAGGCTGGATTGCGCCCTGCAACTGGCCCGCACGATGTCACTGGATTTCAATAACGCGCTGACCAGCATTCTCGGCCACACCTCGTTTTTGTTGAGCAAGGCCGAGCCGGGGCATCCCTGGCGGCATTCATTGATGGAGGTGGAAAAATCCGCGTCCAAGGCGGCGGAGATCGCCAATGAACTGGCCATGTTCAGCCAGCATGAGCGGCAACAGACGCGCCGGGTGCCACCGGGCAATCTGAATGAGGTTACCCAGCGCTGCGTCGAATTTTTCCGCAACGCCAACGCCGGGCAGATCAACTGGCACACCCAGTTCGAGCGGGAATTGTTTGCCGTGCGCTTCGACGAGGCCAAAGTACAACAGGCGTTGACGAAGATTCTGGAGAATGCCGTGGAAGCGCTCAATGGCACGGGGCAAATCGCCGTGCAGACACGGAGTCTCGAATTGACTGAGCCGACGCAGGACGGCGGCGTGCGTCTCAATGCCGGGACGTATGTCTGCGTCGAGATCGTGGACAACGGCAGAGGCATTGAGGCCGATGTGTTACCACGGATTTTTGAACCGTTTTTCACGACCAAGGGCAGTAGTCACCGCGGATTAGGGCTGGCACTGGTTTACGGTATTATGACCAATCATGGGGGCGGCGTCGCGGTGTCGAGTCAGGCGGGCACGGGCACGTCCACGCGCGTTTATCTGCCGGCGGAGAAACAATTGGTCCGGGAAAGCGCCGACACGGAGGAAAACCTGAATGGCACGGAAACCGTCCTGGTGGTGGACGACGAGGATATTTTGCTGACGATGGCGGAAACGATCCTGTCCGAATACGGCTATCACGTACTGACGGCCAACAGCGCCCAGAAGGCACTGGCCATGTTGTCGCGTGACGACGTGCACGTGGATTTGGTGGTGACGGACCTGGTGATGCCGACCATGGGCGGTCGCGAATTCGTCGAACGGATTCACCAGCTCCTGCCGAAGATACGCATTTTGTGCGCGAGCGGCTGTGTTTTGCCGCCGGACCAGCAAATCGGCCTGTTGTTCCTGCAAAAGCCCTATACCAGCCGGGAATTGCTGGGCAAGGTACGCCAGGCCCTGGCCGATGAACCGGCTGAACAACCGGCTGAACATAATGGCTGAACATAATGTTGACTGATGTTCAGGTTTTCTGCTAATTAAATAACCCATGCAAATCGAAAGCCTGAAAGTATTCTGTGATTTGGCTGAAACCGAAAGCTTTACCAAGGCCGCACAAATCAACGGCGTGACCCAATCAGCGGTAAGCCAGCAAATCAGTTCACTCGAACGCACATTCAAATCCCTGCTCATCGAGCGGAGCAAAAAGAAGTTTCGCCTCACGCGCGAGGGCCAGGTGCTTTACGACTACAGTAAACAGATCATTCAGACCTACGAGTCCCTGCACAGCAAGCTGCAGGAATTGAAGGACATCATTTCCGGCACGATACGCGTGGCGACGATTTACAGTATCGGCCTGCACGATTTGCCGCCCTACATCAAAAAATTCATGAAAGTTTATCCGACCGTGAATGTTCACGTCGAATACCGCCGCGCCAACCAGGTTTATGAAGACGTGCTGGGCAATGTCGTGGACATGGGGCTGGTCGCGTATCCGGTGAAGGACTCCAAGCTGGAAATCATCCCGCTGCGCAAAGAACCGTTGGTACTGATCTGCCATCCGCAGCATCCGCTTGCCAAATCAAAATCAGTCAAACTCAAGACACTCGCCGGCCAGAAATTCATCGGCTTCGAGCCGGACATCCCGACGCGCAAGGCGCTGGACAAAATTCTGAAGGAGTACGACGTGAGCGTGAACAACGTCATGGAATTCGACAATATCGAAACGGTGAAACGCGCGGTGGAAATTGACGCGGGCGTTTCGATTGTGCCGGAAGGCACCGTCGTGCAGGAAGTCGCCAAACAAACCCTGGCCGCCGTGCCGCTGGAAGACGGCACTTTCTTCCGGCCGCTGGCCATCCTTTACAAGAAAAACAAGGTGCTTTCGCCCGCGATGAAGCAGTTTCTGACGATCCTCAAAGACTCGATTTAGAAATTATTTCAGGTTCGACGGATTCAGCGGTTTCAAATCCTTCGGTATAAATGTGCCGTCCTTGCGGATGAGTTCGCCATCGAACCAAACTTCGCCGCCACCCCATTCCTTGCGCTGGATCAACACCATGTCCCAGTGCACCGCCGAGCGATTGCCGTTGTCGCACTCTTCATAGGCCTGGCCGGGCGTGAAATGCAGTGAACCGGCGATTTTTTCATCGAATAAAATGTCGCACATCGGGCTCAGAATGTAGGGATTGAACCCCAGCGAGAACTCACCGACGTAGCGCGCCCCGGCGTCCGTGTTCAATATTTCGTTCAGCCGTTTTGGGTTGTTCGCCGTCGCCTTTGTAATTTTGCCGTCTTGGAATTCCAGCCGCACGTTCTCAAATTTCGCGCCCGAATAAATCGTCGGCGTGTTGAATTGAATCACGCCATTCACGGAATTCTTCACCGGGCACGAAAACACCTCGCCGTCGGGAATATTCCTGTCGCCCTTGCACATTTTCGCGCCGATGCCTTTGATGCTGAATTTCAGATCCGTTCCCGGCGCTTTAAACTGAACCTGGTCGGCGCGCTTCATTCGGCGTTCGAGCGGAACCATGGCCCGCGCCATCTTCGCGTAATCCATTGTGCAAACGTCGAAATACAAATCCTCGAACGCCTCAGTGCTCATGCCGGCGGCCTGAGCCATGCTTGGCGTCGGCCAGCGCAGGACGCACCAGCGCGTTTTGTTGATGCGCCAGTCCAGCACCGGCCGCGTGATGCGCGAGTAAAGCGCCATACGGTTGCCGGGCACGTCGGAATTTTCACTCGCGTTTTCGCTGCCGCGAATGGCGATGTACGCCTGCACTTTTTTCATCCGCGCCAATTCGAGGTCGCGGACGAGCGCGGCGTGCCGGTCGTTCATTTCCACCAACAGCTCGCGGGAAACCCGCGTGCGTCGGACTTCCACGAGGGGCGTGGCACCCGCCGCGCGCACGGCGCGGATGAGTTCAATGGCGAATTCATCGGGCACGTCAATCATGTCCAGCAGGACACGGTCGCCTTTTTTCAATTCGGTTGAATAGGCCACCAGCAGTCTGGCCAGTTTTCGGTAACGCGGATCGGTCATATCTTTTCAGCAGGTTAATTTAGATTTTGTCGTTGTCGAGCCGGTTCGATTTTAACGCAAAGACGCGAAGGCGCAGGAAAACGCATGCTGTCCTGGAGCGTGGTAAGACGAGCGGGCTCACCTCATTTGGGGTAGTCGGCGGACAAACAAAAGCGGTATCTGCTCCGTCCTCCGCCCGCCGTCCGCCGTCGCGGTCCATGACGTTGACGCGTTATGACCGACCGGCTAAAAATGCTAAAAACTTGTTAAACGCATATAAATTACTGTTATACGATAAAAATATATTGACAAACGAAATACCCAAGTTTATTCTCACGCCATGAATACGAATGAAAATGCCCTGAAAACGAGCCCGCGATTGAACCGAATCAAGATCGCCAGCCAGATTTTTCGAGCGTTGAACGGCATCGTCGCCATGCTGCTTGTGTTGTTGTTGGTTTTGTCCATTTCGGCAAAGTATTTGCCGGACGGCGCAGTCCAAATCGCATTTTCACCGCACCAGACTTATACTTCTCCCTTCCACATTCCGCTGCTGGTTTTATTTGTCGGCGCGATTCAATTTTCTCTGGCCGGAATCGCTCTGATTTTATTGAACCGGTTGTTCAAATTCTACGAACGCGGCATTTTTTTCAAAATCGAAAACATTAAGTGCGTCAAATTTCTTGGCTTGGTTGTCATTGGTCTCTGGCTTACGCAAACAATTTTGGAACTGATGGCTCATCAAAACCTTAAAGGTTCAGCACCAGCATATCCTTTTTTGACTGTTGTTTTCGGTTCATATCAGGTGCATTTGGGCCATGTTTTGGGTCTGTTGTGTGGTATTCTGGTTGTCTTCATCGCCTGGGTCATGGACGAGGGCCGAAAAATTCAGGAAGAACAGGAATTGACCGTTTAAGTTTATGCCCATCATCGTCAATCTCGACGTGGTTCTAGCACAGCGCAAAATGCGGCTGAACGATTTGGCCGAGGCCGTCGGCATCACGCCACAAAACCTGTCCATCCTCAAAACCGGCAAGGCCAAAGCCGTCCGCTTCTCCACACTCGAAGCCATTTGCGAAACGCTGGAATGCCAGCCGGCCGACATTTTGGAATATCGCCCTGAAGCCGCGAAACGGAAATTGGCTGCTCGTGGCTAATCCGCGGCAACGGACGTGAGCCCGCTCATTCTTCTTCAAAAGAAATTTGAGCCGACTCACGTCGGCTGCTACAAATTCAGGAGAAATGAATCGTGAAACATTGGACCGCTGGTGCGAACGGGGCATTCTTTTTCTCGTGCTCGCCATTCTCGTCTTCGGCCCGTTGGCGATGGGCGCGGTGGACGCGTGGGCGTTTCTCATTATTCAAGCATTGGTGATCGGCGTGATGCTGGTCTGGGTATTGCGCTTGTGGATCAGCCCCCACCCCCGATTATTCTGGCCGCCGATCGGTTGGGGGGTGCTGGCGTTTGCCGCTTATGCCATTGGCCGTTATCTCACCGCCGACATTGAATACGTTGCGCGGCTGGAAATGATCCAGGTGTTGCTATATGCATTTTTGTTTTTTGCCATCGTCAATAATTTGTATCAACCGGAATCGGCGCAAATCATCAGCTTCACCTTGATCTTTCTGGCGGCGGGAATCTCAGGCTACGCGGTCTGTCAATTTCTGACGCACACAAATCACGTGTGGGGTTTCATCTCGCCCTACCCGGGGCGGGGAACGGGCACGTACATTTCACCGAATGATTTGGCCGGGTTTCTCGAAATGCTCTTGCCGCTGGCCGTCGCGTACGCCCTCGTAGGACGGGTCAAACCTCTGGTGCGCGCGCTGCTCATTTACGCAGTGGTCGGCATCATGGCCGGGCTGGCGGTGACCTTTTCACGCGGCGGCTGGGTGGCGACCGCAACCGGGTTGCTGGCGCTTTTGCTGGTTCTGAGCTGCTACCGTAATCATCGTTTACGCGCCCTTGGTTTGTTGATCATTCTGGCGGCCGGTGGAACGATTTTCGTCACGAAATATCTGGCGACTGCGCCAAGCTACGCTCAACGGATAAAAACCCCGGAGACGTTTGTGCAAACAGACTGGAGTATGCGGCGCGATATGTGGACTGCCGCCGTGCAAATGTGGCGGGATCATTTCTGGTGGGGTGTCGGACCGGCGCACTATGACTACCGATTCCGGGCATATCGGCCTGAAAGCATGCAAATGCGTCCTGACCGGGCGCATAATGATTACCTGAACCTGCTGGCTGATTGGGGAACGGTTGGTGGAGTCATCGTTTTGACGGGCATGGTGGTTTTCAGTGCCGGATTGTTGAAAACAAGGAAATACGTTCGTCCGCCGGAAAACGATTTCGGTCGAGGCTTGGGCAGCCGGTTCGCTTTTTTTCTCGGCGCCTCCGCCGGTTTACTCGCCTTAGCGGTTCATTCGTTCGTGGATTTCAACCTGCACATCCCGGCCAACGCGATCCTCGGCGTCACATTGTTGGCGCTGTTAAGCAGCAACCTGCGATTTGCCACGGAACGTTATTGGCTGGCGATGGGGCTTTCGGTCAAAACACTGGTGACCCTGGTGTTGCTTGCAGGTGTTGTGTACCTGGGCCGACAGGAATGGCGTGGGGGTCGCGAACAACTTTGGCTGATCCGCGCTTATCAACTGCAGGATTTTCCATCCATCCGCACTGCGGTGTTGATTAAAGCGTTCGACGCCGAACCGATGAATTTCGAAACGGCTTATGACATCGGCGAGGCGTACCGTCTCCAGAGTTTCAAGGGTGGACAAAACTACGAGGACCTGGCGAGGATAGCGATGAAATGGTATGCGTGCGGCTTGAACCTCGACCGTTATGATGGTTACGACTATCTACGCTATGGAATGTGTCTCGACTGGCTGGGACAGCACGCCGCGGCTGGGCCATATTTCAGCCGTGCCGAGGCACTTGACCCCAACGGATATTATACGGTCGCCAATATCGGCTGGCATTACGTGCAAACGGGAGATTACGCCGCTGCCAGGTCATGGCTGGCACGATCCATGCGGCTCCATTGGCAAGACAATGTGATTGGCCGTTCCTATTTGGAAATATGCGAGCGTAAACTGGTTGAAAACGCCTCCGGGCAAAACCTTTTACCTGCTGGTTTTTAGGAACTTCCAGCCCGAAAATGAGATTTGACATTTGACCGCAGAGATTTATAGTTTGACCAGAGTAAACAGTTCTGAAAAGGTAACTTTATGAAATGCATACAAACGTTGATTACCATGGTGGTTGGAAGCGCCGTTCTGGCAGTGGGCAGCAATATGGTGGCGCAGACCGTTAAACCTTGTGTAGTAACAGTTGTGCGTATCCAGGGCCAGGCGCGCTATTCCCTGGGTGACAATAGCTGGCACCCGTTGGTTGTCGGCAAGGTACTCGGAGCCGGTGCCATCATTCAAAGTGCCGTCAATTCATCGGTGGACATCGTCCTTAGTGGAAGCGCGGTGCCGATGCCGCAAGCCGCTCCGTCTCCCGATAGGATTGGATTCGCACCTGACCCGAACGTTCGCGGATTGGTTTCCTACAAACCCATGGTTGAGCAAAACGTGATTCGCATGTGGGGCAACACCGTGCTGGCCGTTGATAAACTGACCCAGTTTGACACGGGGGTGCAAACCGTCAGCGATACGGAGCTTGATCTGCGCGCGGGCCGTATATTCTTCAACGTCAAGAAAATGTCGGCCACTTCACAATTTATCATTAAAATCCCGAATGGCGTTGCAGGTATTCGCGGTTCCTGGGGTTTTCTCGCCGTTGATGTCATCCCGGGTGATTCCCAAACCCGCAATCCCAATGTTCCCCAAACCCCCAATCCGGGCATTGAGTTTGCCATGGGAGGTGGTTCTGGGGTGCTTTCCTACATTCCCTCTAATGGCGGTGCGCCCAATACCGTGTTTGTTCCTGCGGGATTTTATTTCAACTCCCTGAGCGGCGATACTTCATCTAAACCCATGCCGAAACTTATTCTGAATAACCTTAGCGACACAGCTACGGCAACGTCAACGACATATCTATCCCCTGGGGGTCCTGACACTATTCTCAACTCGGACTCCACGATAAATTGCGGATCTGTAGTTAGAACAATACAGTTCTGAGTTTTATTCGCCTGTACGGCGAACGGTAAAACCAGAGCAGCCTTGAGTTGCTCTGGTTTTTCGTTTAATCCGACGGGGTGCGGTTTAAACCCATCCAACGGACACCGGCCCTTTTGGCCGTAGCCATTCTCCTTTGCGTTTGCGTCGTTCGTTTGCTGCAACTTAACTTTTTGGAGCAGGTGGAGGAGATAACCTACGACTTGCGCGCGCGGACCGCCCTGCATTTTCCTGCACCCGTGGCAACCAATCTCGCCTTCGTGGCCATTCAAGATTCCAGTATCGCACTCGTCCAAAGCGACCGGCTGGGATATCAGTATGGGCTTAAATGGCCCCGTCAGGTCTATGGCCGGCTGGTCGAGGAACTTTCGGCGCAAGGCGCCAAAGCCGTCGCCTTTGATGTGCAGTTCGGTGAATTGCGGCCGGACCATCCTCAAGTACAAATGGCCGATGACAGTTTGATGGACTCCGACGTCTTTTTTGCTTTGCAGTGCCAGCTCGCCGGGAATGTCATTCTGGCCGCCACACCCGACCTGGTACCGCCTTCTTTGTTCGCCACCAACGTGCTCGCGCTGGGAGATATCACAACTGAGAAGGATTCCGACGGCGTTTTGCGACGAGTAAAAGCCTTTCAGGTCGTTCGCCGCTGGCATCCACTCATAGAGCACGCGGCGCAAAAATACGGCATCAGTTTGAGCGACCTTCTGGTTGAAAAAGACCGGATTGTCCTGCCGCTGGAACACGGGCAAACGCTTGAAATCCCGCTTGATAACAATGGCAAAATGGACGTTAAAAGTCGAAAGGTTCCAGCGGAACCACCCGCGAAAGCCAAACCATTTACCGACGAGCGCGTCTGGCACATGGGCATCGTCCTGGCCGCCCAGGAATTGGGGCTTGATCTGGCTCATGCCGACGTGGATTTGCCTGACGGCCGGATTATCCTGCATGGCTCCAATGGCCTGGAGCGTGTGATTCCCGTGGATGCCAACGGCTATTTTTATGTGGACTGGCGGCTGAAGCCCAACGATCCGCATCTGACCTGCGCGCCGATTGACAGTTTACTCTGGCAGAATAAAGAGCGTTTGCAGGGTCAGACCAATGAACTCAGTGACGCCTTTCGGGACAAACTGGTCGTGGTTGGTTCGGCGGCGCAGGGCAACGACCTGACCGACCGCGGAGCGACGCCGCTGGAACGAGACACGCTGCTGGTCGGCAAACACTGGAACGTCGCCAATTCCATCATCACCGGCCGGTTTATCCGTCGCATTTCGCTGAACACCGAACTGGCGCTCATTTTTTTCCTGGGCGCGTTGACGGCCTTTCTTACCTGGCAATTGCGTGTGGATGCGGCTTCTTCGGCGGTTTTCCTGTTGGTGCTGGCCTATGTCGCCACCGGGTTCTACGTTTTCGTGGAGTCCCGCATCTGGCTGCCGCTCGTCTTTCCGATTGCCGGCATACTGGTCGAGCATTTAAGTCTGGTGACCTATCGCGTCGCGTTCGAAGAAAGCGAACAACGCCGCGTCAAATCCGTCTTCTCTAAAATCGTTTCGCCCGACGTGATGAACGAACTGCTCAGCGCGAAAAAACTTTCCCTGGGCGGCGCGCGCCGCGAAGTGACCGTGTTTTTCGCGGACATCCGCGGTTTCACCTCGATGACGGATGAAACCCAGGAACGCGTGGCCGAATCCATCCGCAAACATCAATGGGATTCCGCAACGGAAGAAGCCTATTTTGATGAATCCGCCCGCGAACTACTGACCACCGTGAATCTTTACCTCACCGTCGTTGCCGACGCGGTTAAAAAAAACGGGGGCACTCTGGACAAATACATCGGCGACTGCGTCATGGCATTCTGGGGCGCGCCGACTCCGAACGAGAAGCACGCACTGGCTTGTGTGCGGGCGGCAATTGACACGCAACGCGCCATTCATGAGTTGAATCAGCAACGCCTGGCCGAAACTCCCAAGCGCGAAGCCGAAAATCGTTTGCGGGTTTCCGCCAGTCTGCCGCCCCTGCCGCAGTTGACCGCGCTCCAGCTTGGCACCGGCATCAATACCGGTCTGGTGACTGTCGGCTTGATGGGGTCGGAAGCGCACCAATATAACTACACGGTCTTTGGCCAGGAGGTAAACCTCGCGAGCCGCCTGGAAAACTTTTCCGGCAGCGGCCGGATCATTATCAGCGACACGACGTACAAGCGTTTGCGCCGTGAAGATCCGGCGCTGGCGAACACGTGTATTGAGATGTACCCGGTCACGATCAAGGGCATGCGTGCCGCGGTGCGGGTTTACGAAGTGCCCTGGCAGTTGCCGGAGGCAATGTGATTTTTCTTCCTCGTCAATTTTGCCACGCGTGCTAAAGTGAGGGTGATGCGCACGGCAATTTATCCCGGCAGTTTTGACCCGCTGACCAACGGCCATTTGGACGTGGTTCAGCGCGCGGCCAAGCTCTTCGATCGCGTCGTTGTGGCCGTGGCAAAAAACGAGGACAAACACCCCTTGTTCACACCGGACGAAAGGCTCGCCCTGGTAAAAAAGGCGGTGCGCCATCTGCCCGGCGTTGAAGCCGACACCTTTGACGGCCTGCTTATCGAATACGTGGTGGACCGGAAGGCGCAGGCCATTGTGCGTGGATTGCGCGCGGTGTCGGATTTTGAATTTGAATTTCAACTCGCGCTGATGAACCGCAAGCTGAACGAGAACATTGAAACGATTTTTATGATGCCGAAGGACACCTACACATTTTTGAGTTCGCGCATCGTGAAGGAAATCGCGCGGTTGGGCGGCGACGTGGGCACCTTCGTGCCGGTGCACGTGCGAACCGCCCTGGCGAAAAAGTTTCCCGGAGCAAGGACATCTTGAACGGAGCAAGTCATGCCGCTGACTGTCAATCTGCGCCATCTGGAGGAGCACAATGTAACCTTGTGCGGTGAACTGCCCGTGGACGAGCTGGACTTGGAGACGGGCGACGAAATGATTCGGGCTGTCGGACCATTGCAGTACGACATCAAGGTCCAAAAATTGGAGGGCAGTTTGCTGGTTCGCGGTGCGTTGCGGCTGGCGTTGGGCTGCCGGTGCGTACGGTGCCTGAAACCATTCACTCACGGGCTGGAATTGAAGGCGTGGACTTGTCATCTGCCATTTGAAGGGGAGGACCGGGTGGCCATCTTAAACGATTGTGTGGACTTGACGCCTTTTGTGCGGGAAGATATGCTCTTGGAATTTCCGCAGCATCCGCTGTGCAAGCCGGATTGTGGCGGATTGAAAGCAAAGACTGGCAAGGCCCAAAAAAACGCTGATGAAATTGCCCCGTCCGCGTGGGCTGAATTGGACAAATTGAAACTGTGATTTTTTATTATGGGTGTTCCCAAACGCAAACCGTCCCGCAGCCGGCAGCGTATGCGCCGCGCTTATAACAGCGTGTTAACGCTGCCGCAACTGAGTACCTGCCCGCAATGCGCCGCGCCTTATGTGCCGCACCGGGTCTGCCCGGCCTGCGGCTATTATAAAGGCCGCCAGGTGTTGAGTGTTACGGCCGGCACTTGATCGGCCGCCCCGATGCGGAAAATTTCCGCGTTCTTTCATCTATGCGAATAGCGGTGGATGTCATGGGTGGCGACCACGGATGCGGAGTCGTCATCGAAGGCGTCAGGCGGGCACTGGAGGAAAACAAGAACATCACCGCCCTCTATCTGGTTGGCGACCAGGCCAGAATCCATGCCGCCCTGCCGGCCCGGGGTTTTCGCGACCATCGCGTGCGCGTCGTTCACACCAGCGAAGTTGTGGAGATGGAAGACAAACCGGCCAGCGCGCTCCGCAAAAAACGTGACAGTTCCATTGCCCGCGCCGCGGAACTGGTTCACGAAGGCAAGGCGGATGCCCTGGTCTCACTCGGCAACACCGGCGGCATCTTCGCCGCGGCCACGTTCAAGGTCGGCCGCATTCCCGGCGTGGATCGCGGCTGTATTGCCACGGTCATTCCCCGCCAGGGAAATGAATTTGTCCTGCTGGACGCTGGCGCCAACATCGAATGCAAACCGGTTCACCTCGCGCAATTCGCGGTGATGGGCAGCATCTATTCCCGCGAGGTTTTGCGCCGCCGCAATCCGCGCGTGGGCGTTTTGAGCATCGGCCGGGAGGATTCCAAAGGAAATCAACTGACGCTCGAAGCCTTCAAACTTTGCCGACGGCTGGATCTGAATTTTATCGGCAACGTCGAGGGACACGATTTGTTCAAGGACCACGTGGACGTGGTGGTGTGCGACGGGTTTGTCGGCAACATCGTTTTGAAAACCTGCGAGAGCCTGGCCGTCGCCATGTTCTCCATGCTCAAACGCGAGTTGATGAATTCGGCCCAGCGCCAGATCGGCGCGTTCCTCGCGAAAGGCGCGTTCCACACCATACGCAGGCGGATGGACCCGGAGGTGTATGGCGGCGCGCCGCTGCTCGGCTTCAATGGACTGGTGTTCAAGGCGCATGCTTCGGCGCGCGAACGGGCCGTCGCCAGCGCATTGCAAATCACCGCCAATGCGGTACAACATCGCGTCAACGAGATCATCGCCCGCGAAATCGCGCGCGCGAATGAAAAACTGGAGGCCGCATCAATTTCCAGTCCGGTTTCGACATGAACCCAAAATTCAAAAACCCCCGCGCCCGGTTCAATTTTCAAGGGCGCACCTGTTCCATCACGGGTGTCGGCTCGTACGTGCCGGCCAAAGTCCTGACCAATGCCGATTTGGAAAAAATGGTGGACACGTCGGACGAATGGATCACCACCCGCACCGGCATCAAGGAACGGCGGGTGGCGGCGAAGAATGAATTCACGTCGGACATGGCGGTCAAAGCGGCGCAACGGGCGATGAAAATGGCCGGTGTCACCGCCGAGCAACTCGACCTCGTGATCGTGGCGACCATCACGCCGGACATGCCGTTTCCCGCCACCGCGTGTCTGGTGCAGCAGAAACTTGGCGCGCGGCGCGCGGCGGCCTTTGATCTGGAGGCGGCCTGCTCGGGGTTCATTTTCGGCCTGGAAGTCGGGCAGCAATTCATCATGTCGCGCACCTATGACACGGTGCTCGTTATCGGCGCGGAAAAACTTTCCTCGATTGTAAATTGGAAGGACCGCAACACATGCGTCTTGTTTGGCGACGGTGCGGGGGCGGCGGTTCTGCAAAACCGTCCCAACGCCCACGGTTTGTTGACGGCGGTGATGGGCGCCGATGGTGGAAAGTCGAATTTACTCTTTATGCCCGGAGGCGGCAGCCGTTGTCCGGCCACCCTGGAAACGGTGAGCGGGAAACTTCATTACCTGCAAATGGAAGGGCGCGAGACGTTTAAGAGCGCCGTTCAGGCCATGTGCACGGCGGCCCAGGAGGCGTTGCGCCGTTGCGAGGTGGATATTTCCAAAATCAAATGCATCATCCCGCACCAGGCCAACCGCCGCATCATTGATGTCGTGGGCGAACGCCTCGGCGCAGCACCGCACCAGTTGTTCGTCAATGTGAACCGCTACGGCAATACGTCGGCAGCCTCGGTGGCCATTGCCCTGGACGAAGCCGTCACTTCAGGAAGAATCCATCGCGGCGATCTGATTTTACTGATCGTTTTTGGCGCCGGCCTGACGTGGGGAGCGGCGGTGATTGAGTGGTAAAGACTAATCTGTGCAATCGCAGGTGCTAATTTGACGTTTGTATTTCACGTGTTATTTTAGACTGTTCTTATGAGTGCAAGAAAATTCGAAAGCGCTGGTTCATTCCAGCAACAAATTACTGTCGAAGCGCGGCAAACCCGCCTTGAGCTTTCCCCTGATTCAGTCGTTATCCATAAAAGCGGCGTTGAATTTCGCAGTCCGGTGCCGTTCAACTTGTGGACGGAAATGACGATTGCCCTGCAATCGCCCCGGGAGGAAAGCCCCATCCAGTGCAGCGGCGTGGTCATTGCCTGTTCCGGCAACAAACACGTCGGTTACCACGTTTCCCTCCTCTTTACCGGCCTGTCCAAACAGGCGCAGTCCCGGCTCAATTCCATGGCCTATTCTGAACTGGGCACGGGTTAGAGTGCCAAATTTTCATAACCCCGGGCACTTTTTCATTAGCCTCCGTGATTGATGCGGAGGCTGATTTTTTTATACCCTGATTCACATGAAAATTTTACTGACGACGACTTCATTTCAGGACACACCCGGCGCCCACCACGATTTGCTCGCCCAGACCGGTTGGGAAATCGTCCGCGCCCGCGGCCCGCTCAATGAAGCCGACACGCTGGCGCTGGTCGGCGACGCGGAAGGTTACATTTGCGGTGACGACGCCATCACGCGCAAGGTACTCGAAAAGGCGCGCCCGAAACTCAAGGTCATTAGCAAGTATGGCATCGGGGTGGACAAGATCGACGTGAAGTCCTGCACCGAATTCGGAATTCCCGTGCTCTTCACCCCCGGCGTCAACCACACCACTGTGGCCGAGCACACTTTCCTGTTGTTGCTCGCGCTGGAGCAAAATTTTCTCTACGGCGTGGACGCCAGCCGCCGGGGCGAATGGAAACGCAAGACCGGCCACGAAGTGCTGGAAAAAACTATCGGCATCGTCGGCCTGGGCCGCATCGGCAAGGAAGTTGCCATTCGCGCAAAAGCCTTTGGCATGAAAATTATCGGCTTCGACATTTATTGGGATGAAAAATTCGCGAAGGAACACGACGTGAAACGCGCCGCGTCACTCGAGGAGATTTTCGCCGCCAGCGATTACATTTCGCTGCATACGAACCTGACGCCGGAAACGCGCGGCATGATCAACGCGAAGGCGTTCGCCAAAATGAAAAAGGGCGCTTTGATTTTAAACTGCGCGCGCGGCGAGATTGTGAACACGGAAGACATGGTGGCTGCATTAAAATCAGGTCAGGTCGGCGGTTACGGCACGGACGTGCTGGACAAGGAACCGCCGCCGCCTGACCATCCGCTGCTCAAATTGCCGAACTGCATCGTCACGCCGCACATTGCGTCGCGTACTTACGAAAGCGTGGTGCGCCAGGCGACGACTTCCGTGAAAAATCTCATCCTTGCGATGAAGGGTGAAAAGCCCATTGCCCAGGTCAATCCCGAAGTGCCGGTGAAAAAAGTGGCTTAACCGGTCAAAATTCCCCGTTTATGAAACGAGTAATCTGCTTGGTCATTTGTTCGACAGCGGCTATTGCTCGCGCCGACTGGAAACCGCCGGCTGATTTCGACCCGGACCTGGAAAAAATTGTCCACGAAGCCAGGGCAGATGTGGCGGCTGGAAAATACGAGGAAGCTTATCAAATAGGTGTCTGGTTTTCATTGCACGCCTACCGCCCTAACCCCGCTCAAGAAACCACCGATTGGACCAACTATGTTAAAATGTTGCCTGACCTGGGACAATTGAAGGCCGCGCGGGACGAAGCATTTCAAAATCTCCGGGAAGGCAAATCACGCGGTCCCGTGTTTATCGAGTTTTCTACTTTTTCCGGTATCAATCAAACCTTGGGAGAGGAAAAACGAACCGAGGAATTTATCGTATGGCTTGATGCAAACAGGCCGGAAGTTCTCAAGGCAGACCATGTGTTTGATTTGATAATGCCAACCCTCATCAAATTCAAAGAATACCATCTCTGCGGGAAATATCTCGCTCCGGGCGACGCGTATTGGCAAAACCAAATCCTAAAGGGGTACCAGGAATTATTGCGTTCGGCCGAAGCGCATGACGGCATTGGCAGACGACCCCATTTGCAAATTTATGCCGAGAAACAATTTGGCAGCAGAACGGCAAGCCTGATTGCTCTTTTGGTCATCAATGAACGTAAGGCGGAAGCTGCCACCATCAGCAGCACGGCGGAAAAAGTTTTGGGCGATGCCGCTTTCAAAAAACAGATTGAACAATCGTTAAACGGAGAAATGCCTCAACCCTGGCCTTAAACCGTAGAAATTTGATTTTATTTCGAAACTTTTATGCCTGAAACCTACTACATCGTTCCCAAGGAAAAACACGACGCGCTCGTGAAGAAGGCGTATTTGGCGCGCGGTTATACCGCCGACGAGGCTGCGGCCGGCGCACGGTTTTGTTCCAGCGCGTCGTATTACGGTATCCGCACGCATAACGCCATCAAGGCGCTGCACCTCGACGAATTGTTCGGCAGCAAGGTAGGCCGCTGGAAACCCGGCGCGAAGATCGAAAAACTGCCGTCGCGCTTCGCCGCCGCTGAAATCTGGAACGCCAACTTTAAACTCGGCCAGGCCGTCGCTTACGCGGCGATGGACACCTGCATGAAGCTCGCGGACAAATTCGGCGTCGGCATGGTCAGCGTGGACAATGCAACGCATTATCTCTGGGGCGGCGGCTATGTGATGGACGCCGCGCTCAAGGGCTACCTTGCCTACACGAACTGCACCTCGGCCACGTCCGAAGTCGTGCCCTTCGGCGGCAAAACGCCGACGATGGGCACAAACCCGCATTCATGGGGCTTCCCGACGCAGGACGCCATCGGCTTTCCCATCGTGATTGACTGGGCGACCTCCACCGTTGCCATGGGCCGCGTGCAAGTGTTGAAACGCGAAGGGAAACTATTACCGCCAAACACCGCCGTGGACGCTGAAGGAAATCCGACGAATGATCCGAATAAGGCCGTCGCGCTGCTGCCGTTTGGCGCGCACAAAGGCTATGGCCTCGGTTTGATTGACGAACTTTATGCGGGCTTCATCGGCGGCGGATTGCCGGAGATTCGCGGCACGTCACGCGGCGGTGAAGGTGAGAAACGCGGTTCAACTTTCTATTTTCAAGTCATTCATCCCGAAGCGCTGAAAGGCAACGACTATGTTCGAGGCCGATCGCAAATTGAAAACGTCAAGGCAGTCATTGCCGACATTCTTGGCCACGGTAACGAGAAGTGCCTGTTGCCCGGCCAACCGGAAGCGCGCGCGGGCGAACTTTCCCGGAAGCACGGCGGATTGCTGTTCACCAAGGCCGAAATCGAGGAGTTCGGTCATCTGGCGAAGGAAGTCGGTGAGCCGGTTTGGAATTTGGCCGAACTGAAGACGGCTGTTGTTTGAGGCCGCAACACAAATGAACTAAAAATTTGACACGGATTGCTCGGATTTTCATGGATGGAATTTAATTTTATTCCGTGTCAATCTGTGAAATCCGTGTCATGCATTTAACGAACTAAAATTATGGCAATTCAACTTCGCGACAAATCACAGTGTAAATACGACATGTTGGCGCTCGGCGAAATCATGCTCCGGCTGGACCCGGGCGAGGGCCGCATCCGCTGCGCCCGCGAATTCAAGGTCTGGGAAGGCGGCGGCGAATACAACGTCGCCCGCGGCCTGCGCCGGTGTTTCGGCTTCAAGACCGCCGTGGCCACCGCGTTCGCGGACAACGACGTCGGCCGGCTGCTGGAGGATTTCATTTTGCAGGGCGGCGTGGACACGGAGTTCATCAAGTGGGTGCCGTTTGACGGCGTGGGCCGCACCGTGCGCAACGGGCTGAATTTCACCGAGCGCGGTTTCGGCGTGCGCGGCGCGGTGGGCATTCCCGACCGCGGCAATTCCGCCGCCAGCCAGCTCAAGCCCGGCGATTTCGATTGGGACCACATCTTCGGCAAGGTCGGCGTGCGCTGGCTGCACACCGGCGGCATTTTCGCCGCGTTGAGCGACACCACGCCGCAACTGGTCATCGAGGCGGTCAAGAAGGCCAAGCAACACGGCACGATCGTCAGCTACGATTTGAATTACCGCCCGTCGCTCTGGAAATCCATCGGCGGCCAGAAACGCGCGCAGGAGGTCAACAAGGAAATCGCCAAATACGTGGACGTGATGATCGGCAACGAGGAGGATTTCACCGCCTGCCTCGGTTTCGAGGTCGACGGCGCGGACGAACACCTGCTGCACATTGACGTGGGCGCATTCAAGAAGATGATTGAAACCGCGGTGAAGGCGTTCCCGAATTTCAAGGTCACCGCCACGACGCTGCGCGCGGCGAAGACGGCGACCCGCAACGATTGGGGCGCGATTTGCTGGATGGACGGAAAATTTTACGAATCAAAGAAATATCCCGATCTCGAAATCCTGGACCGCGTCGGCGGCGGCGACAGTTTTGCCAGCGGCTTGATTTATGGTTTGATCACGACGGGCGATCCGCAGAAGGCGGTGGATTACGGCGCGGCGCACGGCGCGCTGGCCATGACGACGCCCGGCGACACCTCCATGGCTTCGAAGGGCGAAGTCGAAAAATTGATGAAGGGCGGCAGCGCGCGTGTGCAACGGTAAACCATGCCGTAGGACAGGCGTCGCGCCTGTCTCCAATTTTGGGTTCAGACGACGACCGTCGGTTTAGACTCAAGTTGCTAAAGCGGTAGATTTTTAATTTAGAGACAGGCGCGACGCCTGTCCTACGCAAAAATATGAAAACACCTACTGAATTATTCTCACTCAAAGGCAAAATCGCCGCCGTCATCGGCGGCACGGGCGAATTATGCGGGGCGATTGCGGAAGGGCTGGCGGCGGCAGGCGCGACCGTAGCCCTGGTGGGACGTGACGCGGTGAAAGCCCAGAAACGGCTCGATAAAATTTCAAAGGAAGGCGGCAAGGCGGAATTCTTTCCGTGTGACACGACGTCCAAAACCGGCCTGCAAAAATTGCTGGCAGACGTGGTTGCCAAATTCAAGCACGTGGATGTCCTGGTGAATGGTGCGGGCGTGAATTCACCGACGCCGTTTTTCGACATTTCCGAGGAGGAATTCGACAAAATCATCACCGTAAATTTGAAGGGACTGATGTTGGCCTGCCAGATTTTTGGCAAGCACATGGTCGAGCGCGGTTCGGGGAGCATCATCAACGTCGGCTCGGCCTCAGGATTGAATCCGCTTTCCCGTGTGTTCACCTATTCGGCGTCGAAGGCGGCAGTCCATAACATTTCCAAAAATCTGGCCCGTGAATGGGCGACCCAGGGCGTGCGCGTGAACGTCCTGGTGCCGGGCTTCTTTCCCGCCGAGCAAAACCGGAAGGTGCTCAGCCCCGACCGGGTGGCTACGATCATGGCCAAGACGCCCATGAAACGGTTTGGTGAGGCCCACGAACTCGTCGGCGCAGCGTTGCTGCTGGCGTCCGATGCGGGCAGCTTCATCACCGGTGCGGAGCTGGTCGTGGACGGCGGTTTCGACGCGATGACGATTTGAGCCGTTTTTAATTTTAAGTTTTGAATTTTGAGTTGGGAACGGCTTATCCGGTCATTCCACTCAAAATTAAGAATCCAAAACTTAAAATTCTTTTTACAAATCCGTGATCGGTTTGTGGCGCGGCACGAGTGCTTTCATGATGCCCCAGGCAATCAGATAACTCAGGGCGCAAACGATGAACATGATGAGGTACGCGGTTTGCGGAGTTTGGCTGAAGACATCGCGCAGCCGGCCTTGGAGCATTTGAATAATCACGCCGCCGATGCCGCCGGCCATGGTGCCAATGCCGGTAACCGATGCCACGGTTTTCTTGGGAAACATGTCGGAAACCGTCGTGAAAAGATTTGCCGACCAGGCCTGATGCGCCGTGCAGCCGATACAAATCATGGCCACGGCGAGCGTTGCGGCCAGATGGCCAAAACGGTTCACATCTCCGAAGTACTGGGTCAACAAGACCGTCAGCGGAAAGACGGCTATGACCAGCATCGTTATCATACGCGCTTTGTAAACGGTCATGCCGCGTTTGATGAGGGTGAACGGAATGCTGCTGCCGTAAATACTGCCGAGAATGGCGACGCCATAGACGATAAAGGTAGGCATCCGCACTTCGCTCTGTGTCATCTTGAATTGATCGTGCAAATAAGCCGGCAGCCAGAACAAATAAAACCACCAGATGCCGTCGGTCATGAATTTGCCCGCGATGAACGCCCAGAGCTGGCGATAGCCAAACAACCGCAGCCACGGAACTTTCGCCTTATCCCCCGTCTGGGCGTCGACGGCGATTTCGTCGTCGACGTGAATGTAATCGTATTCGGTCTTGGAGAGCTGTGGGTGTTTCCCGGGCGGGTTGTAGAGCCAGAACCAGAAAATCAGCCAGAAGAACCCCAGGGCGCCGGTGATGATGAACGCCCATTTCCAGCCCTGTTTCTCGCCGAAATAGATCATGCATGTGGGGACTACGAACGCCGCCACCATGGCACCGGCATTCGACCCGGCGTTGAAAATCGAAGTTGCCAATGCGCGTTCACGTTTGGGAAACCATTCGGCGACGGTTTTGATGGAAGCGGGAAAGTTGCCCGCTTCGCTGACGGCAAACAGGCTGCGCACCATAATATGCGCCAGCAGCAACCGCCCAACGAAGGCGTTGAGAATCCCGAAAACGGACCACGCGATGAGCGAAAGCGCCAAACCCAGCTTCGTGCCGATTCGATCAATGAGCCACCCGGCCAAAACCGTTGCCGCCGCGTAAACACCGGTGAAGGCCGCCGTCAGATAGGAAAAATCGGAATTTGTCCAGCCAAAGCCGCCCTGTGCTTCCGGCCGGCAGAAAAATGGCTGCAGGTAACTGATCACCTGCCGATCCAGATAATTGCAGGTGGTGGAAAAAAACAGCAGCCCGCAGATGATCCAGCGATAATTACGAAAACCCGGCGGAGGTTGACTTGGGGAATCCATATCGAAAAAAAATACCCGGAAAAATGAAAGTAATTCAAGTGCTAAATCCAACTTTACAAACCACCGGCGCTCGTGTAATGCTGGCTGCATTATGTGGAAGAAAATCTTGCCGGTTCTCCCTGTGTTGTTGCTGACGGGTTGTGCCGCGACGTTTACCAACCTGACGCCGCTGGAACAGCCACGCAACGCCAACAACCTTTATCCCGTGGAAGTCTCGTTCATATCGCAACAGCAATCGCTGCGGTGGGATTCCCTCCATCCTTATGTGGTCGCCAATGGCCAGCTCTATGACATGCGCCCGACGCCGATCATGACCAACCGCTGGGAGGGTTATGTGCCCGTGCCGCCCGGCGTCAACAGCGTCTCCTACCGGTTCAAATTCGAGTATCTTTACAATGACCTGGGTAAGCCGCCCCAACACAACAGCGCCACTTCCCGGGCGTTTAACTTGACCATTCTCGGCCAGTAACGCCGCTCAGTGCCTGGGCCGGAGGAGGATGGCTTTCCTGTCGGAGCCTTCGACCTCGACGCTGTGGGTTTCCACATCGGGGTCGTCTTTGAGCGCCTGATGCACCACGCGGCGGTCAAACGCCGTCATCGGCTCCAGTTCCACCGAATCACCCCAGCGCCGGACCTTTTCCGCAGCGTTCTTCGCCTTTTTCACCAGCGCCTCGCGCGCCTGCGTGCGATAGCCGCCCACGTCCACCATTATTTTCGGTGCGGTGGCGTCCTGCTGAAACAGCAGGCGGTTGGTGATGTACTGGAGGTCGGAGAGCGTTTGTCCCTGCCGGCCGATGAGCCGGCCGGCGTCGTCGGTTTTTATTTCCAGCAAAAGGCCCTCTTCCAGTTTGTGTTCCTCAATGGTGGCGGTGAAACCAAGGGTTTCCAGGATTCTTTCCAATGTTTCTTTGGGTTGAGCAGGCATAAGTTGGTTAAATGAGTAACTGGTTAAATTGGTTAAATGGCTGGTCGGTTAAGTCGGAACTTCAATCACTCATTTAACCAATCACCAATTACTGACGTCATTTTTTCTTTTTTGGCGGCGGCGTCAATGCCGGAGTTGCCACGGCCGGGGCCGGAGTTTGGTTCATTTTGGTGAACTTGGTCTGAATCACGCTCATCAGCGTGCTCATCGTCATGTAAAGCGCCATGCCCGAGGAATAAGTGTAGAGAAACACCAGAAAGATCAGCGGCAGGTAGCGCATCATTTTTGCCTGGGTGGGGTCCATGCCCGGTGACGGCGGCTGAAGATGCGCCTGCCATACCATGACCCCCACCATCAACAACGGCAACAGATTGAATGGAAAATTCAACCCGGGAATCATGAACAGCGTGTCCGGTTTGGACAGGTCCGTGACCCACAGGAAATGCGCGCCGCGCAGTTCAATCGCACTGCGCAACATGGTGAAAAAGCCGAAGAACACCGGCATCTGAATCATCATCGGCAGGCAGCCGCTCATGGGGCTGACCTTGTGCTTGCGGTACAGTTCCCACTGTTTCTGGGTGAACTTCTGCATGTCGTCCTTGTATTTTGCCTGGAGCGCCTTTATTTCCGGTGCCAAAGCCTGCATCCGTTTCATCGAACGCGTGCTCGCCGCCGTCAACGGCCAGAAGACTCCCCGAAGAATCACCGTGATCAGCACCACGATCCAGCCGTAGCCCAGTTTGGTCACGTCATGCATCCAGTTCATGCACACCAGCAACGCCTTCGCAAAAAAAGTTCCGATGCCCCAAAAGCTCATATAGCCCGTGCCGAAATTCATCGCGAGATCAGCGTGGTTCTGGAATTGCGCGCCGATCCGTGCCAGAGTCCGGTATTCCTTCGGGCCCGCATAAAGGACAATTTGCCGCTCGATCGCCTGATTGGTTCCGAGGGTTTGCGCCGGATAAACCAGGGCGGTTTGAATGCCTTCGGGCAGCGGCATGCCCGGCATCCATTCGACATTAGTGAAGGATGGTAAGTAAACCGGGCGCGCAATAACCTGGGCGGCCGGCGTCCTCGGCATCGCCAGCAGCGCGAAAAACTGGTTGTACGCCGCCGCCCAGACCACATTGCTCGACCCCTCGCGGTATTCGGATTTTGGAGTGTGGGGGAAGACAAACAAAAACGTGGTGTTGGTGCTGAAATAGGAAAGGTTGAGCTGTTGCTCCTTGGCCCCGTCATACCACATCGTTCCTCCGTACATGGGGAAAGTGTTGTCGTCCGGCCCCATCGGCGTCGCCGTACCGATGACCCATTCCTGCGTCGGCAGCGGCAGCGATTGGCCCGAGGTGTTGTCCAGCCGAACCGTCACGTTCACCAGACCATCCGCACCAATGTGAAATTCCTTCACCATGCGCAGGCCGTTGGGGAAAACCTTTTCCGCGTGAACGCCATCACCCATCTTGATCAGGTTGAAATTGCCGTCGCCGATCAGACTGGATTCGCCCAGAATCGCCATCACCGGCACGGACGCGCGCGCATTCAGCGTGGCGACGCCGGCCGACGCAGCCTTCCCCTTCCAACGGGCGGAAATGGTCTCCGGGTAATCCAGCAGTTCGACCGATTTCAATCCGCCGCCGCGCGAGGTGAACGTGTAACGCTCATGCGCATTGGTGAGCACGATGGTTTGCTCGGGCACATTGGTGTCAAAGGGAAAACCGGGGGGCACAACGGAAGCGGTCGTTGGAGCGGCTGGTGCGACGCCAGGTACGGCGGCGGCATTGGGAGTTTGAGCGGTGACAGGTGCGTTGGTGCCCGCCGGCGACCGGGCCAGTTGCGAGTAATATTTCTGTTCCGTGACAAACCACACGCCCATCAGGACGACGCAGAGCGAGACAACGATGATGCCGGTGCGGTCCATAATTAAATTCGGACTTCTGACTTCCGACTTCTGACTTCTGGTTTTGGCGCCGGATCGTGCCCGCCATCACCCCACGGATGGCAACGGCAAATCCGCCTGACCGCCAGCCCGCTGCCGGCCAGCACGCCTTGCGAACGGATGGCGTCCACCGCGTATTGCGAGCAACTGGGCGTGAAACGGCAGCCGCCGGCGGGTCCGAACAGAAAAACGACCAGGGGCGAAACCGTCCAGCGATACAGCCGGATGGCGAAAATTAAAACCGTTTTGGGAACATCCAACATCCAACATCCAACGTTGAACATCCAACGAGCGCGCACGTGCGATACCATTGGGTGTTGGGTGTTGGATGTTGGGTGTTGGATGTTGTTCATTTCAACAAACCGGCCCGCCGCAGCGTCGTCAGGAAATCCTTTTCGACCTCGACAAATTTTTTCCCGGCGATGGAATTCCGGGCGACCAGCACCAATTCGACCGGTTGCGCAAACTCGTTCTGGTGCTGGCGGAAACTCTCGCGCAACAACCGCCGCGCCCGGCTGCGCACCACCGCGCCGCCGATTTTGCGGCTGGTGACGACGCCCAATCGCGGCGTCGCGCCCTCCGGCAGCGAATGCCAGTTGGCGATGAGGCAGCCCAGCACCAGCCGCTGTCCTTGCTGCCGCACGCGCGCGAAATCGCGTTGCTGCTGAAGCCGCGCCGCCTTGCGCAGCCGCAGGCGTCCGGGTTCCGGCGTCTGGTCCCGCTGGCCGGGAGCGTCTGGGGACGAGGCGGGCATGGGCGGGCGCCTCAGACGGGTGTGAGACGTTTGCGCCCCACCCGGCGGCGGTTGCGCAGCGTGGCGCGGCCGCTCTTGGTGGATTTGCGGGCAAGGAATCCGTGTTGCCGTTTGCGCCGGATTTTTGACGGTTGATACTGGCGTTTCATAAATCAAATTCGGTTCGCGCCTTCTGCGCGGGAAAAAACTCCGCTTGACGGAGCGCCGAGGTTAGCAGTGAAACGCCTCGTGTCAAGGCGCCGTTCGGGAAATGATGGGCCCGTGTGACGAAGGGGGAAATCCAATGGCACCCAGGTTTGGATCCTGAGCATTTTAGATGAAGTCTTTATCGCTCAGACAGTTCTGAAAAATATAACCAAATTGAACTGCCGCCTTGATAAACTTCGAAAACTCCGTTTTTTGGATGGCACCTTTGATTACAAGTTTACGCGTGTCGTTCGGGGAAATTACGTGTAGATAATATCCTTTCCTGAGAACTTCGTATAAGCAGAACACACCCAAACCGCCGAAGAGAATAAAGCCTATTCCCCAACGCAGTTCAACGAAGCCACCCCATATCAAGAGAGATAAACCGACCAGGCCAAGGCCAACCAGCAACAGACCAAGGATTATTTGCACTAGCGGCCTTTCTGCCCGTGAGCCAAATTTAATGTCAATCCTTTGAATTTGCTCTTTTGGAACAAAAATCATGCGTTGCCCATGACTGAATTCCGAGACGCCCTTTTCAGATACTACGATGTTCAAATAGGTCATCTGATTCGTGGGCGTTGTGCTCGGAACACTCATTTAGCTTCGTCATTTTGGCCGGAACCGGCACAGAATCAAGCCGTGAGTCAATACTGGCTTCAAAGTGGGCACAATTTGACACCCGCACCGTAATGCGGCCGTCTCGGCTGCGAGTTCAAGCACCGTCCCGGTACGCGAACCAAAAACACGCGGCGGCGTAAAGCCGCGTGGCGGCCACGCCGCTATACGCGGGACGCCACTTTTACCCGCCGGCCAATGAATTTTTGGTGCGGGTGTCAAATTACGTCCATTCAAAGAGTACCACAACCAGGGTTCCGACTTTATTGCCGATGGGGCCCGCTGCCTGTAGGATGCGCCGTCATATTTCGATGATGGACAAGCTCATTGACGCCCTCTGTTTGCAATGCGGCCTGTGTTGTAACGGTGTTCTGTTTGCCGATGTCCGGCCGGAACCGGGCGATGCTTCGCCGTTGTTCAACGGCGGCCGTTTGCGCGTCGCGCAACCGTGTCCCGCCTTCAATGCCGCCACCTGCGCCTGCGCCATTTATGCCGAACGTCCGGCGCGCTGCCGGAAGTTTGAGTGCCGCCAACTCCTCGGCGTTCGCGCAGGGACCATCACGACCGAAAAAGCCCTGCGCCAAATCTGTGCCGCCCGGGCGTTGGCCGCGGAAGTCGAGAAGCTGCTGGTGGAGCTGGGTTTCAATAACACACGGCTGCCTCTCAGCCGCCGGTTTCAACGCTGCCAACGCGCCGCCGAGAATGGAAAACTGCCGGAGACACAACTCGACCGCCTGGCGGATTTGCAACTGGCGGTACACCGGTTGACGGGTTTGCTGGCCAGGGAGTTTTACGCGTGATACTGATTTGTATCCGATACACCCCCCTCACCCGTCCTGCGGACACCCTCTCCCCGCCAGGCGGGGAGAGGGCTGGGGCGAGGGGCAGTTCGTGGCCAATTGAAAGTGCTTTGGTATGAGAACCATCCGTTGGACGGAATACGGTGAATTGGCGGTGCTGTTCCTGATCCAGTCCATGGCCACCGGCATCTGGATGGTGCCCCTGAGCGTGGTGTTCAAGGCTCACCATCTGATGGGCATCGCACCCTACGCCTTTGCCACCTCCGCGCTCGCCGCGTTGATTTCACCGCTGATCTTCGGTGCCATGGCAGACCGCCATGCCTCGCCTGTCGCCGTCTTGCGCGGGTTGTCCGTGGCGAGTGCAGCCACCATGTCGCTGGCCGCCTGGAGCATCAAGCAAGGCTGGTCGCCGGGCTTGGTGCTGCTGCTGATTCAAATCTACGCGCTCTGCGCCGCGCCGACCGGCAGCATCGTCAGCGCCATCGTTTTCTCGCGCCTGCAGGATTCCCAGCGCCAGTTTGGACCGATTCGTGCCGGGGCGACCGTGGGTTGGATGGCCGGCTGCTGGCTGGTGAGCGCGCTGAATGCCGACACCTCCATCCTTTCAGAATACGCCTGCGCGGTGACCTGGCTGGTGCTGGCGGCTTTCACCTTTCTGTTGCCCAGCGTGCCTCCACCGGCATCTGCCGGACACCCCTCCCTGCTGCAGCGGTTCGGCTGGGACGCACTCGTGTTGATGAAGAATCATGATCATCGTGCAGTCTTTATCACTGCCGCATTGTTCAGCATTCCGCTGGCGGCGTTTTATCCCTTCACGCCACTGCACCTGCAGCAACTCGGCTTTCGGCACACGTCCGCCTGGATGACCCTGGCGCAAACCACGGAACTGATCGCCATGTTCTCGCTGGCCGGGCTGTTCCTGAAGTGGCGGTTGAAATGGATTTTTATCGCGGGACTGGGCTTCGGTTTGTTGCGCTTTGTCCTGTGCGCGGTGAACGGCAAGGTATGGTTGCTGGCCGGTACCAGCCTGCATGGTCTGTCCTTCACCCTGTATTTTGTCACGGCGCAGATTTACATCAACGAACGGGTGGGGCCCGAATGGCGGGCGCGGGCGCAGGCCATGATGGCATTGATGACCAACGGGGTCGGCAACCTCATCGGTTATCTGGGCACCGGTTGGTGGTTTAACGCCTGCACGCAGACCGGCGGCACCCAATGGCAGTTGTTCTGGGGCGGATTGGCGGTGGTGATTGTATTCGTGCAAATCTATTTCCTCACGGCCTATCACGGAAAATATTCGGGAACCACCCGGCCGCAGGGAAGCAGGCCCGTCATCAAGACACCCCTCCCGCTCGGCGAAACTCCTTAAAGCGCGCCTCCACCCGCTGGATTTGCGGTCAATGCTTTAGCCATGATGTAATCGTCCATCACAAAGCCGGCGCCGATATCCGTGACCACGGATTCGGCAATGACAAAACCATTTCTTTGATAGACGGCAACGGCCTGGGCGTTGCGCTTGTTTACAGAAAGAATCAAACGATGCGCTCCTGCCGCACGGACCTCGCGCTCGCAATGTTGCAATAACGAGCTGCCCAGTCCGCGACCGTGCAGTTCCGGCAACAGGTAGAGCTTGTGCAATTTCATCACGCCCGGTTCGGACGTGGGGCCATAAGACGCGAACCCGGCCGGTTTGCCGTCCACAAGCAGAAGGTCATAGCGGATGCCTTGGGAACGAATCTCCTCGCGCAGGGTGTCGAGCGCGTACATCCGCGCCAGCATGTAATCAATTTGGGCGTGGCTGATGATGCTGGGATAGCACGCCCGCCAGATGACGCCCGCCAGTTTGGAAATGGCCGGCAGATGCTCCTCGGTGGCCCGGATGATTTTCGTCCGGTCTGGTCCCGGGCCATTCATTTGCGCCCGCGGAACTCGTCCATCAGCTGAAGGATGCCTTCGCGAATTTCGAACAATTCTTTGCGCACCCCGGAAACCATTCCCTTCGGCAACAGTTTCTTCGGAGTGACCACTTCGAGCCCGGCCTGGGCCTTGTGCAAATGGTCGAGCGCCCGCTTGAGGTAAGCGACTGTAAAAGCCCGGTCGCTGAAATCCTCGCCACGGGTAATACCGGCTAACGCACCTCCCAGTTTCGCGCCCGCGGTTTGAAATTCAAAAATGAACTGTTGCAAATCCTCATCATCCGATTCGGCAAGGCCCAATTTATCGCATTCGTGCCAGACCTTCATCGCGCTCTCGAAACACCGGTGCTGGAGCGGATGCCGGAGTTCGCCGTCGGCGGTGCGAATCCAGTCAATACCTTCACGGTGCGGTTCGGGTTCGGGTGGTGGTTCGTTCAGAGCCTCTTCGCAGGCGCGATTTATTTCCTCGATGTGCTGACGTTCGGCTTCGGCTTCCTCCTCGGTCAACTCATGCAGCCACCCCATTTCCTTCGCGATTTTCTCCTCGGCCTCGTCGGAGTCGCCGTATTTTTCAAGCAACTCCATGTATTTGTCCGTGCGCGCATCGCTTTCTCTCAGGAATTTTTCATAATCGTGCTCGTCCCATTCCGCTTCCGGGTCCTTCTGACCGCGCTGTTGCGCCTCGACGGCATCGGTGAGTTTCTGCATGAAATCACCCATTCCGGCAGCGGCTTGTTTCGCGCGCTCCGCGTCCTCTTCCGGTGTCATCCGCCACTCCGGCGCGGAAATCGTGAGTTCATAATCCACGCTTTCAACGACCACCCGCCCGTTGGCCGCGCTGAACCATTCGAGATAAAGCGAATTGGCCATATGCTCCGGCGGTTTCTCGCCGCGCTTGCACATCAGATAAGCCTCCTTGGTTGGAATATCAAACACGCGCACCTTCCGTGAAGCCGTCAGGTCGCCGATCGTGCCGCGCTGGACCGGATGCAGCGAATCGAGATGTTGATGCGCAACGCACTCGAGTGGGTTGGTGAACGTGAGCAGACAACCGGCGAGGTCGGGCCAGGCGTTGCCTTTTAGTTCGAGAGTGACTGGTTCGGCGTACCCCTCGATCCAGATTTTACCGCGCACGATTCCTTTGACACGATTGTCAATCTCGCCGCGCACCACACTCTCGTGAATCCGAAAGGCCATAATGATACACGTAGTTCTGTGCCCTCGACTATTCGTTCCTCAGTAGTCGCAGCCCTTGTCTAGTAAACTCTTCAAGATCCCGAAACACCTGTACCTTGCACCCTTTGAAAAGACGGTGGTAACGTCTTTGGACATCGCTTCCCTTCTTCTTCATTGCTGGGTTGACCACGATAATCTCAGGAGAGTTTCCTTCCAGAAAGTAAATCTGTCTGAACAGCCACTCGGAATAGAAGTCGGTCGTTGGAAAAGAATAACCAATAAATACGATCTTTCCACAACAGCGTAGCTTGTCCCTTGCGATCAGCCAGAGCTTATGCAGAAAGCTCTGTCGGCGAATCAGTTTGTTGGACGTCGGTGGGATAACGAACGGCTCACAATGTTTGTCGCCGCATAGCGGACATTTGTATATCTCTAAATGTCGCAAAAGCTCTTTGCCTCGAACCGCAAGCATTACCTTGCCATGCAGTTGACACTTTGGATTCGGGCAGGCGCGCCAGTTCAATGAACCGTGGAGTTTGAGGAAAACACCACGGTTTCTGTAGGCTTGGGTTCGCAGTGGTTCGTCCGCCATTAGGTCCAGATAACTTCGATAGAGTGGGATGGCCGAACGTTGGAGTGTGAAGTCCGCGATGGTGTCCCAATTGAATGAGATGATACTGTCGGTCGGCTTCAACGCGAACAAGATCTTCATCAAGCGTTCACAATGAAATCCTTCCGATTTATACCACAAGGAAAATGTGATGAATGAGGCAAGTTCCTTTCTGCAATTATCGAACGCCTTCTGATAAGAAGTCCCTCGTGGATACATCTTCTCTCCAATATCAAGGAATGTAAAAACGTCCTCGATATTGAGTTGCCTCCATTCTTCGGGGTCAAACCCGCTCTGGTTATCTTTAAGGCTCCACGCCCGAACGATAAGATCATTCAGCCCCTTGCAGGTTAACCCTAAAGAGTTCACATACCGCTCGCCGTGAGTGTCCATCTTCCCTTGATGGAATAAATCGTAGAAGAAGTTTTCTCCCGAGGGCATCTTTGACGTCGCTTGGCGAAGGCTGCTCTCGATTGGATACTTTGCAGCGCCAATTGAGGCGCCTGCGCCTAAAACCAGCAAGGTTGAATCATCGCTCATCATGCTCCATGTCACGCTGCTGCGAGCAATTGCTCACAACCCCAGTTTCTTGAACCGACTGTTCACTTCCTTGAAATGGAAGTCGAGTGAGCAAAGTTTTTCCAATTCACCGGGCTTGAAATGTCTGGCCACCACCGGGTCGGCTTTCAATTGCTCGACAAAGTCCGCATCGTCGCGGCCGGCGTGTTTCACGTCCCACGTTTTCATGGCCGCGTCCTGAACCAGTTGGTAGGCGGCTTCGCGGGTCAGTCCCTTTTTAATAAGCGCCAACAGCACCGTCTGCGAATTCCACATGCCCAGGCTCAGGCCGAGGTTGCGTTTCATGTTCTCCGGATAGACGGCGAGGCCGTCCATGACCCGGATAAGCAGGCCAAACATGTAATCGAGCAATGTGCAGGAATCGGGAAAGATGATGCGCTCGACGCTGCTGTGGCTGATGTCGCGTTCGTGCCACAGGGCGACGTTTTCGAGGGCGGCGACGGCATTGCCGCGCAGCACCCGGGCGAGGCCGGTGAGGCGTTCCCAGGTGATGGGGTTGCGCTTGTGCGGCATGGCGCTGCTGCCTTTCTGGCCTTTGGTGAACGGTTCCTCGGCTTCGAGCACTTCCGTGCGTTGCAAATGGCGGAACTCAACCGCCCAGCGTTCAATGCTCGCGCCGACGAGGGCCAGCGTGGTCATGAATTCGGCGTGGATGTCGCGCTGGATAACCTGTGTAGCAATGGGCGCCGGACGCAGCCCCAGTTTTTTACAGACGGCGGCTTCAACGCGCGGCGAAAGGTGGGCGCTCGTGCCAACCGCACCGCTAAGTTTGCCGATCGCCACGACTTCGCGCATCACCACCAACCGGCGCAGCGCCCGCACAAATTCATCGTGCATCAGCGCGAGCTTCAAACCAAAGGTCGTCGGTTCAGCATGAATGCCGTGGCTGCGGCCAATAGACGGCGTGAATTTGAATTCGTTGGCGCGCCGCTTGATGATTGGCAGCAGCTTTTTTACATCGGCGATGAGAAGGTCGGCGCTTTGCACCATCTGGACGGCGAACGCGGTGTCAATGATGTCGCTGCTGGTCAGGCCAAAATGGAACCAACGGCTGGCGCGGTCATGGATTTTTTCAGCCACGGCGGTGGTAAAGCCGATGACGTCGTGATTGAGCGTCTTTTCCAGTTCTTTCTGACGCGCGACCAGGCCGGGCAAATCGTTGAACCATTTGTCTGCGCCGCGTTTAATTTTGGTGAAATCGGCGCGCGGCACGACGCCTTCCTTGACCAGGGCTTCGCTGGCCAGCAGTTCGATTTGAAGCCAGAGCCGGAGCTTGTTTTCGTCGGTCCAGATGGCCCGCATTTCCGGCCGGGAATAGCGCGTTATCATGCGATGAGCTTAAAACGCCGCGGGTCGGGTGTCGAGAGCCTCCTCCGCACCTTAAGCGTCACGCAATGTCGTAACGCTCGACTCTCGACCTTCGACTCTCGACTAATTTTAGTCCCGCACTTCAAGGCGGATGGCGTCGTACATCACGGCGCCAATCCGCGCCGGACGGGCTGCCTCCGGATTGGCGAAGGGAACCGCTCCTGCGAGGCCCAGGGTAATTTCATTTGTTCCCGCTTTCAACCAGTTCGCGTTGAATGGAAGCGTGTACACGTGGTATTGGCTGTCCTGCCCGCCGCTGCGATAGGGCGCGGCACCGGTCTTGGGGAGATTGATGACGCCAATCTCCCGGCCATTGGCCTTCACTTGTAACCGCCGGTTGGACGAGGAGCATACACCGATGGTCAGGGTGGCCCGACCCGACAACGCCTTGGACTCGTCAAAAACAATCGTCCAGTACGGATTTTTGTTGTACCAGCCCCATTGCGCAAAATTCCAGTCCTTGTCGGCCTCGCTTTGGCCGATGGTGAATGTGACGTCATCGGGAAACTCGCGGGCGTAACGGATAAAATTATCGTAGTGGCGCACATCATTGCCGTCCTTGAATTCCGCCGTCGAACGGTCGGCGACACCAATCTGCCACAAGATGCGCCCGTGCGTGACCGGTTTCCAGGTCAATGTGCCCAGGTTGGTGATTTTGCCCGGGTCCACCTGGATGTCCTCTTTGCGATAGTCCACAAACTGATTGGCGCCGCTGACGAACAGGGTGTAACTGCCGGGACGCACCTTGGGGATGACAAAGTGTCCGGGATCATCCGTCCTGGTCCAGAAGGTGTATCCACCGGCGGATTGGTACCAATCCTTTGTACCCGGCGGGGCGAGGACCGCCCAGGCTCCTTGGGTACTGTCACCGTTGCTCAGTTTTATCCGGCCGACGACGGTCCCGCGCGCGACGGGATAATCCGGATTGTTTACGAAGGCGTAAGGCCACCTGGTTTCCTCGCTGACCGCGCGCATTTTGGCATCCTGCCACAAAGCATCTATGGCATCGCCCTGGTTGAAATAAACGAAAGCCGGGCCATAAAACAGATTCCACTTTTGATCGGCGTTCAGATTGATGGCGCCGGCGCCAAAATGAGTGCTTTGGAACATCCACAGAAGGACGTTATCCATGTGGACGGTTAAATCCTGGTGCCATGGCCCGCCATTGACGTATTCCCGGCCGGGCATAATCATCCAAACTCCGACACCATTCCCCGTCATGCCGTGCACAAGATCATCGGCAACGAAGGCGCTGTTGTCGTACTTCGTGTAGATGGTTTCATCGGCGTAACGGAAGGTCGCGTCCTGAACGGTGCCAACGATTTTGCCGGTGGGGAACGGGCCTTTTCTCAGGTCATCCACAATGTGATGGGTGAAGATCCGCGTGCCGGGAACACCTTTGATGACCATTCGGCTTTGCGTCAGGGAAGCCGCCGCCATGCCCGGACCATGTTTAAAGATGACGTACACGTAAAAACCGGGCGTGTCTCGTGTCAGAATCCAATGGACCTCCGTGTGAAACGGAAAGAACGGCGTCGGTTCACTCACGGCCGCGACTTCCGCCGAATCCGGTCCGGAGAAGACGACGCCGAGGCGCGAATCGAGCTGGCTTAAAGGGTGAAAGTAATCCGGCCTGACGCCGCCACCCAGATTTGCGTCGAAATACATGGCGGCCTTGCCATCCCCGAGTTCCCAATCGCGGCCGTTCACCCGGTATTTGATTGAGGTGATATCCTTTGATTTGGCCGCAAACGTGAGGCTCACAATGCCGTTTTCCATCACGAGCTGGCCTGCGCCTTCCGTGATTTTTACCGGCACCGATAATTCCGGCCCACCGGCCAAAGCGGTCTGGCAAAGAAAAACCAGGAGCAGAAAGACCATGAGCTGCAGGCGGAGGATTGGCGGCATAAATTTGTCGGCCCGGCAACCCGGCGCCGGCCATTAATGTTTTGCCATTTTGCTGCGGGCCTTCTCCAGGATTTCACGTTCGCGCGCAGACAGGCTTTGGATGCCGTGCGCGGAAATTTTCTCGAGGATGGGATCCACCTCGTTCTTCACGAATTCATCGGTGGGCAGTTCCTCGTCGGGTTCGCCCGCCGCCGTACGCCGGAACTTACCCTTGCCTGCGCGGGTGACGGCAAATTCCCGCCGTGCGGCCGGTCGCGATGACGGTGCTCCCCATTGCGGCCAGGACCAGCGGCCCTGGATGAATTGCCGCACGAAAACAAAGCCCATCAACATGCCGCCCAGATGCGCGGCATGAGCGATGTTGCCCCCCATTAACACCGCCAGCCACGAATACGGAAAAAGGATGCAGAACGCGCTCAACAACGCCGTGCCCCAAAGCAGGTATTTCGCCCGCAGGGTCACCGGCAGTACGAAGAACAGGAGCAGGGTCAGTTGTTGCTCCGGATAAAGAGCGGCAAACGCCGCAACCAGGCCCAGCGCGGCGGCCGAGGCGCCCACCACAGCCGTGCCGAAATGGCTGGGCCAGACCAGCGCTCCCAACATTTGGACCAATCCACCGAGAACGCCGCTGGAGAAATACAGAATCAGAAATTTCCCGGGACTAAGGGTTTCCTCCATGACCCGCCCAAAAACGTAAATGGCCCAGCAGTTCAGGAAAATGTGCAACAGGCCGCTGTGCATGAACTGGTAGGTGAGCAGTTGCCAGACGAAACCATGCTCCAAACCCTCGAGACTCAATGCAAAATAATTGTAAAAAAATGGATTGTCCGGGACCAACCGCATCGGATTGGAGGAAAGGACGCACTCGACGAGAAAGACGACGGCGTTCGCAACCAGCAACGCCACAGTCAAGGACATGTACGGCCGATAATAAACCGGCTGGCGCATGTAATCACGATCTTCAAGCATGATGGACGCAAGCTAATCGCCGGAAAACCTGTTTTCAACGGTCATTTTGCTGCAACTCTTCGACAATGCGGCCGTCTGCGAGTTCAAAGACGCGCCGGGCATGGGCCGCCACCTTGGCATCATGCGTGGCAATGACGAGTGTGGTTTGCTTTTCGGAGTGCAGGTTTTTCAGCAATTCGATGATTTCACCGCCCGTATGCGAATCCAGGTTGCCGGTGGGTTCGTCGGCCAGAACCAATTCCGGTTCGTTGATGAGGGCGCGGGCAATGGCGACGCGTTGCTGTTCGCCGCCGGAAAGTTCGAAGGGTTTGTGCTCCAGCCGGTCGCTGAGACCGACGCGGGCCAGCAATTCACGTCCCCGCGCCGCGGCCCGGGCGGCCGGCACGCGGGCGACCCGCGCCGGCAGGCAGACGTTTTCCAGCGCGTCGAGTTCCGGCAATAGATGGTATGCCTGAAAAACGAAACCGACGCGCCGGTTGCGGAAGTTGGTGAGTTCCCGTTCGGAAAACGCCGCGATGTTTTGTCCGGCAAAATGAATTTCGCCCCCGTTGGGCGAGTCCAATCCGCCGATCAAATGCAGCAGCGTGCTTTTGCCCGCGCCGGACGCGCCGCGCAACGCCAGGAATTCGCCGCGTGCCACCTGAAGATTGACGCCGCGCAGCACCTCGAGCGTGCGCCGGCCCATGGCGTAGGACTTCGCCAGCGCGCGGGCGGAAAGCAAAGGCTCGTTCATGGCCGGCCTCCATCGGAGAGAAAAGAAACATCGAACTCTGAACATCGAACTCTGAACATCGAAGCCAATGGCATCCGTCCGGGCATTCGGCGTTCGATGTTCGATGTTCGATGTTGGACGTTTCCAGACTTGCTATTCATACCGCAGCGCCTCCACGGGTTTCAGCCGACCGGCGCGCCACGCGGGCAGTACGCCGCCCAGAATGCAAATAACAAACGAACTCCCGCAAATCAGCACGATGTCGCGGGCGTCAATAATCGCCGGTAGTTCGCTGAAGCCGTAAATCCTGGCGGGAAAAAGTTCCCAGCCGGTCAGCCGGTTCATGATATGCAGGAACTCATTGCGATAGGTCAGCGCCAGGATGCCGAGTCCGTAGCCGGCGAGCACGCCGAGCACGCCGATGATGGCGCTTTGGGCGAGAAACACGCCGGAGATTTGCAGGTTGGTGGCCCCGAGCGCCTTCAACATGCCGATTTCGCGCGTCTTCTGGACCACGAAAGTGATTTGCGCACTCAGGATGCACAGCGCCGCCACGATGACGATAAAGAACAACAGATAAAACATCACATTTTTTTCAACGATCACCGCGCCGAGCAGGGCGGAATTTTCCTGCATCCAGGTGGTGATGGTATAGCCTGGCCCCAACACGTTCGCCAGTTCGTTGCTCACCACCGGCGCCTGATAGGGATCGCGCAGCATCACCATCAGCCCGTGCACGCTGTCGCCGAGGTCGTAAAGCTCCTGCGCGTTTTCCAACGAGGTGACGGCGACGGAATAGTTGTAATCATAATAACCCACATCGAAAATGCCGGTGACGGTGTAATCATCCGGCAGAACAGCCTCTTCGTTCGATTTGCCCTGGTGTTCCTTCATTTTCTTCAACTCGTTGGGCGAATAAATCGCCACCCGGTCGCCTACGGCCAGATTCAGGCTTTGGGCCAGCGCACTGCCGATGACCAGACCGCGCCGGCTCAGGTCGAACTTCCCGGCGAGGATGCTTTTGGGCAGCACGCTCACCGAATTTTCGCGGGCGGGATCGGCGCCCCGCACGTACGGCACGGCAAAGAACGGCTGTTGGTTGCCGGCCGGTTCCGTTTCCATGAGCACCGGGCCCAGGACATACGGCGCCACGCCGGCCACGTTTTGATTGGAGGCAACGAGGGACATCACCGCGTCGTAATTCTCCATCGTTGCGCCGCCCGCCACAATCCGCAGGTGGGCGTTGAAGCCGAGGATTTTTGCGCGCAAATCGCGGTCGAAACCGCTCATAACGCTGATGACGATGATGAGCACGGCCACGCCCAGCGCGACGCCGAGGATGGAGATGAGCGTGATGATGGAAACGAACGTCCGTTTGGGCCGCAAATAACGCAGCGCGAGCAGCAATTCAAACGGCAGCCGAGACATGATGGAGGGAGGCTAAAGGGCGGTGGTGTGAGTGTCAATGAAGCTGCATTTCTGGTAGTGTCCTGATTTAAGGAGCGCGGCATTTATGCCGCTTCAGCGTGCATTGCATTGATGCGTTGAAGCGGGCTGAAGCCCGCGCTCCGGAGACAAATCAGGACACTTCCGCATTTTTCGGCAACTTCCCAACCCAGGTAATACGCGAGGTTCATTCACGCTTCCGGCGTAGCGGGTGGAAAGGGTTGCCCTTGATCACCGGGTTCGGCGCGCGCGGCACGAAAAGCAGGCTGACGAACAGATAAATCCAACCGATGACAAAATGAGCGCCGAAGATGAAGCCGAAGGAAATTAAATTCAAAAAACCGGTCCCATAGAGCAGAACGGCCGCCACCATCAAGATGGCCCCCGGCATCAAGGCTGCGCCAGCCAGCCGCCAGCTTTGGCGGAAATTCAAATCACGGTTCGCAAAAAAGCCGAGCAGCCAGACCGGCAGGAAATAAACGGTTGCCAGCAACGACCAACTCAGCAAGAGACCAACCGTCACCGCGGCGCCGGCCATGATCAGAATTTCCATCGCCCAGGCGCCCCACGGCGGCTCAAGCACGTTGCGGTTGAAGGCGATGACATAGCCGGAGGGATAATTCCGTTCCAGATAGCCGAGCAGGGAGAAGACCCGGACGGTTTCCCTGCCAAATTCGATTTGCACGTCCGAGGTTGGGCCGATTTGGCCGGAGTGATCCAAATCCACTTCCAGCGCCAGGAAATGGCCCCCGGCCAGCAGCTCCGGCGAATGACCCGGCCAATCCAGTCTGCCTGAACGGATTTCGCCGCTGGCCGGCAATTTTTGGACGGAGGTGGCTATTACGGGGAAATAATTGTTGTCAATAAACCAAACGACCGCGCCCGCGGCCAGCAACGCCACGATGAACTGCACGAGCAAGAGGCGCCGGAACCCCGCTCTGGCAAACGCCGCCACGCCGCGCGGGGTGAAAGGTTCCCACGCGCGCGTGGATTCGGCAGGTGCGCTCATCGGAGCGGCAAATTACTTGAAATGGTTGAAACGTTAAAGCGTTGAGACGTTCGGGAGCGCCGGCTTCCAGCCGGCAAGTTTTATGAAACGGAGAACCCCGACCCGCCGGCAAGATGCCGCGCTCCCGGCCACACACCGGGAATCGTCAAGCCGGGTTTGCTTCCGGCGGCTTGGACGGCGGGTTTTGCTCCGGCGACGGCGCGTGAATCACCGGAATGGGATAACGCAATTTCATCACATCATCCACGAGCACCTCGACAAAGTATGTTCCGGCGGTTTTGAATTCAATCTGGCCAAACACCATGACGTTGGTGGCGTGCAGCGCCGCGTCCTTCAATTCAAATTTCATCTCGCCCTTGCGCAACACGGTCGTCTGGTCGGGCGCGATGAACTTGATGCTTTCGGTGAACTGGCCGATGCCCGCCGTCCAGCGGTTGAAGACGCACAGCCGCCCGGCCACGACGGGCAGTTGCGGCACGCGCAGGAAGTTGAGAACGCCGACGAGGAAAAAATTCCCATTGGCTTCCTGGCGCACTTCTTCACACACCAGCGAGCATTGCAGGTCAGGTAGAATTCGAGTGGGTTGCATATTTTATTCAGTGTAGCAGCGCCCGGCGGGCGCCGCAGCTTCTTATTTTAAATCCGGCGGTCACCGAGCGCCGCTACAAGGTCATCTCCGCCGCGCGCACAGTGTTCTGCATCAACATCGCAATGGTCATCGGGCCGACACCGCCGGGATTGGGCGTGATTTTGACCGGCGACCGTCCGGACGGCGGCAAAATCCACGTCGCCCACCAGCCGCGAACCGTTTTTGGCGCCCGGATCGTTCACGCGGTTAACGCCCACGTCAATCACGGTCGCGCCCGGCTTGACCATGTCCGCTTTTACAAATTCAGCGACACCCATCGCGGCAATCAAAATGTCCGCGCGCCGGCAATGCGCCGCGATGTCGCGGGTGGCGGAGTGGCAGATCGTCACGGTTGCGTTCGCGTTTTTGTCTTTTTGACAAAGCATCGCCGCCATCGGTTTGCCCACGATGTTGCCGCGGCCCAGAATCACCACCTCCGCGCCGCCGATTTTCACCTGCGAACGGACCAACAACTCGCGGATGCCCGCCGGGGTGCAGGGCTGAAAGCCCGTCGGATCACCGAGCATCAATTTGCCAACGTTGACCGGATGAAAACCGTCCACGTCCTTTTGCGGCGATACCGTCGAGTAAACGACGGATTCCCGGATATGTTTCGGCAACGGCGCCTGCACCAGAATTCCATGCACGCGCGCATCGGCGTTCAGTTTTTCCAGCAACGCGAGCAAGTCACTTTCGGGGGTTTGCTCCGGCAAAACGTGCGTTGCGGAGGAAATTCCGAGCTCGGCGCAGGCCTTTTCCTTGCGTCCGACGTAAACCTTGGACGCAGGGTCCTCGCCGACGCGCACAAACGCAAGGCCGGGTACGACCCCGCGTTCTTTCAACGCGGCGATGCGCCCGGCCAGTTCGCGCTGGATTTGCGCGGCAATTACGCGTCCGTCAATGAGCGTTCCCACGCTGTCTGGGGCTTCGGAGGTCAACGTGTTTGACGGCATCGGTGGAAATCACCTTGATGCCCTGGAGGGCAATGATCGGACTGCTGGGCCAGCGCTGGTCAATGCCTTCCACACCCGTGGCAATGATGCGCATGTTGACATAGCGGCTCAGGTCAAGGTCCGGCGCGGTCGTGTAAAGGTAATCAATCGTCTGATACGTGTCGGGATCGTACAACATATATTTGGTCGGAGCGACCGGACTCATGACCGGTCCCACCACACCTTCATGTGACACGATGCGGTCCGTCGGCGGCGGCGCTTGCGCGACCGGCGGAGCGGCCGGCGGTTGTTGCCCCGGCACGGTGGTGGGTGTCGCTGGTGGCGCTGCCGCCGCCTGCGTCAAATACATGGCGGCGACAAAGGCGTAGGCGTTGGCCGGCGGCTCGATTTCCATCCACTCACCCTTGGTGCGGATGATATTCACGGTCGTCCCGCGTTCAATGGTGCCGAGAATGCTGTAGTTTTCACCCGGCCCACCGCGCAGGTTTATTTTTTTCGACTGAACCGTGTTGTTGGCCTTGTCAATGTATTTGGCAAAAACCCACACGTGGGCGGTCGCGGGATAAGCGATTTGTGCCCATTGCGCAGGTTCATTGGCCTTGTGTTTATCCAGAT
This sequence comes from uncultured bacterium, assembly GCA_963708305.1. GTDB lineage: Bacteria > Verrucomicrobiota > Verrucomicrobiia > Limisphaerales > UBA11358 > UBA11358. The sequence goes on from CAVPSH010000001.1 coordinate 1,451,787, forward strand.
TGATCTGGGACATAACCGTCACCGTGTCGCCTTGCTTGAGATGGGCCACCACTTCGCCCTTGAGGCCGGCCTGGCCGCGCGCCGTGAGGCTCTTGACGGCGACTTGCGCCGGGCCGGGAGCCAGCGTGACCGTCGGTTCGGAAAGCGGAACCATCCTGGCCGGCGCGGCATGGCGTTTGTGTTTGACCGCCTTGGGTTTTGCCTCCGGCGCCGCAGTCCCGGTGGCCGGCGCCATCGCGGGCGCAGCCTGGGCAGGCGGTGGCGCGGTTGGCGCGGTGGAAACCGCGGTTGTGTTGTCCTGCGCGACTGCGCTTGTTGCAAGCAGCACGCCTACCATCAACCAGCAATTCGTTTTCATATTTCTGCAAGTAAAGTTTTAATCTCGGTTTCTGTCAATGCCCGCCATCGGCCGGGCTTCAATTCGCCCAATTTGATTTTGCCGATTTGAGTCCGTTGCAGCCGTTGGACCGCCAATCCCTGCGATTCAAACAGCCGCCGCACCTCGCGGTTTTTGCCTTCAGCCAGTTCAAGCTCCACCACACTGCGCATACGGCCGGCCGAAATGAGTCTCGCCGCCTGCGCCTGGAGTTTTTCGCCTGCGTGCCATACGCCCCGCAAGAATCGTTCCAAAATCACCCGATCCACGCAACCCTCAATCGTTGCAACGTATTTTTTGCCAACGCCATAGCGCGGATGGGTCAGGCACAGGGCGAATTGTCCATCATTGGTTAAAAAAAGCAATCCTTCCGTATTAAAATCCAGACGGCCTACAGAGTGAAGATTTTGCCATTCCTTTGGCAATAAATCATAAATCGTCGGCCGCCCCCCTCGTCCCGGCGCGAACAAAGGCACCCCACCGGCTTGTGCAGGGCCACGTAAAGTTTCCGTCTGGCCCGGACGGGTTTGCCGTCCACGGTCACCGCATTATGGTTGGGATCCACCCGGGTGCCGAGCACCCGGACCGGTTGGCCGTTGACCTGCACGCGTCCGGCCAGAATGATTTGCTCTGCCGCGCGGCGGGAAGCGACCCCTGCTTCCGCCAGAAATTTTTGCAAACGAATGGCCTGTGACATGTGGCAGGTGGCGGGTGACAAGACGAAATCCGTGTCACGTGTCACCCATCACGATTTACACACCCGGTTTGGTTTTGCGGAGGCCGGTGATGCGGTCGCCGTCCTTCCACTGGCCGCGCTTTTTCAGAACCTCAACGCGCTCGAAACGCTTGAGCACATTGCGCTTGCCGCCCAATACCGTCGCTGCGCGCAGACTGCGATGCTGTGACATAAATTTTCTTTGGTTAAATTGCCGGTAAAAAACGAGCGCCAAGCTTAACAGATTAAATCCTCCCCGCAATCATGAAATTTTGCCGCTTGGGTTTCGGCCAACGCCGCGCCTTCGCAACGAATCATCCGGCAGAGCAGAATGAAGCCTTACGTTTCCGGCAATCGTTGTAATTCCATAAGCAACCGCTCCGGATGGACCGGCTTATGGAGCACGGGTGATCTCACCTGACTGAGGAATGAATGATATTTGGGATCATCGGCTACGCCCGTGAGAAATATAAAACGGCGGCAAAGATACGGCTTCACCCGCTCGATGGTACTGTAAAACAAATCGCCTTCCAGTTCCGGCATCCGGAGATCACAGATAATGGCGTCCACGTCCCGGCTGAGGAGTTGTCCCAGCGCCACCTTGCCGTTGGCGGCGGTACTGACTTCGTAATTGAACGTCTCAAGGAGGTGCTGATAGATCGACGCCAGTTCGAGGTCATCGTCCACGATAAGCACGCACTTGCGGTGCGACACGGGTTGCCTGTCCACGACGGTTGACATCGGTGCATTTGGTTGCGTCGCCCCGGAGCGTCCCGATTTTCAAACCCCTGCATCCCCAAGGCGACTGCCGGCACGTTCTGCGCGTGGCCGGAAATGTCATGGCGAATATGGCACAACTCGTGAAAACGGACAAGCGTCCATCGGTGCGGCTGCCGGAATCGTCCGGCGCCGCGAGGCTGCCCACAAGCCGGCGCGAAGGACACTCGCCCCACCCCAGCCACTGAATGCTCCCCCTGAATTCGAAAGAGCCGATGCAACACGACCCGGCCGAACTTCAAAGAATTCGATTTGAGAGTCACCCCACCGCCTCCTAAACTGGCCGCGTGAAAGCCGCCATTCTTCACGGCAAGGAAAACATCCAAATCGAGGACATCGCGTCGCCGCCGCTGAAACCCGGCGAAGTCCGCGTCCGGGTTGAGGCCGCGTTGACCTGCGGCACCGATTTGAAAGTTTTCAAGCGCGGCTATCATGCCAAAATGATCGTCCCGCCCGCCGTCTTCGGGCATGAGCTGGCGGGCGTCATTTCGGAAATCGCAGACGGTAGGGCGGGCAGTCCTCTGCCCGCCGCCCGTCCTGACATCAGACACGGCGCGCACGGAGTGACGCGCCCCACCGAAACACCCGAAACATGGCGCGTTGGCGACCGCGTCGTGGCCGCCAATTCCGCGCCGTGCGGTGAATGTTTTCACTGCCGTTGCGGCCAGGAAAATCTCTGCGAAGATTTGCTGTTCCTGAACGGCGCTTATGCCGAATCCATTGTCATGCCCGCGCGACTCGTCCAAAAAAACCTGCTGCGGCTCAAACCGGAAACCGATTTTCGCAACGCCGCGCTCGTCGAGCCGCTTGCCTGCGTCGTCCAGGGAGTGGAAGATACAAAGTTGCGCGCCGGACAAAATGTCCTGGTCATCGGTGCCGGTCCGATTGGCCTGATGTTCGTCGCGCTGGCAAAAAACCTCGGGTGCAAGGTGACGGTGGCCGGGCGGCGAGCGGTACGATTGGAAGCCGCGCAACGATTGGGCGCGGGACAGGTCATTGACATCGGTGATGGAAAAAACCTGGAAGAGGATATCCGCAAGTCAATTTTGGGAGTGCGCGGACATGTCCGCGCTTTGAAAAGCGGCGACACGTCGCCGCAATCCAAACCTTTTGGTTTCGACACGGTGATTGAGGCCGTCGGCCGGCCCGAAACGTGGGAAGCTGCCGTGCAGCTTGTCCGCAAGGGCGGCACAGTAAATTTCTTTGGCGGTTGTCCCTCCGGCACCAGGGTGTCATTCGACACGGAATTGATTCATTATTCCAATCTGACCCTGCTGGCGAGTTTTCATCACACGCCGCGCGCCATCCGGCAGGCGCTGGAATTTATCGAGGCCGGTTTGATTCGCGCTCAGGATTTTGTGGATGGCGAATGTCCGTTAACCCGATTGCCGGAATTGTTCAAGCAGATGGCCGCGGGCAATCATGCCATCAAGACACTGATCCGCGTGCATGAATGAGCCAGGAGGGACGACGTGTCGCCGTCCCCCAATCAGGGTCGCCGACACGGCGACCCTCCCGGATTATTTCAAGAAATCCTCCAGCACCGTGTGCATCTTTTTCAAGTCCGGCAGGTTCACGTACATCATGTGGCCGGCTTCGAAGGCGGCGTAGCTGATATTCGTACGATAGGCCGGGTCGAGTTGCATGTGGTCGAGAGCGTACCGCACCGTGTCCGGCGGGCAAACGAGGTCGCGCATCCCGCCCAGTACCAGCAAGCGCATGTAGGGATTCTGGTTCATCACAGAGGCGAGTTGGTCGCTCACGCTCGGATAATCGTTGTGCGCACCGTAATTCCACGGCTGCACGCCGGCGATGATTTCGTAGGGCAAATCGTCCTCGAACTTCAATTCCTGGCGCACATAGGCATTCATCGCCGCCGCGAACGGCCCGTAAGTCGCCGCGTAGGACGGATCAAAATCGGGGTACGGCGAAGCCGGGTCGTCGTCGCGTCCGGTAATGCGCGCATCATAAGCGCCAAGGATCAGGCCCTCGTCGTGCAGCAACTGCTTGCGAAAGACGCCGCTGTCAATTCGCAGATGGTTGTCTTCAATCACCTGCGGTTTCAAACCGGTAAGCCGCGCAAGTTCGGCGACGATTTTTTCCTGCTCATCGGCGGGCAGCGCCGCGCCCTGTTGCAGGGCGGACGCGTATTCACCTTTGGCAAATTCGCGCGCTTCGGCCAGCGCCTTGGGTAAATCACTCTGCAAATCTGGCGGCAATTTTTTGAAGTAAAACGCCGTGGCGGTGTAATCGGGCAGGAACAGTTCAAATGGCAAATCGTTGCCCGACCCGTCATCAATCGTGGCGAAATCCAAAACGCCCGACACCAGAATCAAGCCGTTCAGATACATGCCGTAACGCGAACGCAGACGCTCCGCCAGCCCGGCGGCGCGAAACACGCCATAGCTTTCGCCGCAAAGATATTTCGGCGAGAGCCAGCGTTCATGCCGCGTCGTCCACAGCCGGATGAATTCACCGACGGAATCCAGATCGGCCGACTGGCTGAAAAATTGCGTCGGCCTTTTCGTCCTTCGCCGCGCGGCTGAAACCGGTCGCGACCGGGTCAATGAAAACCAGATCGCTTCCGTCCAGAATGGAATATTGGTTGTCCACCAGGCCAAACGGTGGTTTGGGCAGCGTGCCATCCTCATTCATTTTCACGCGGCGCGGGCCAAGCGCACCCAGATGTAACCACACGGAAGAAGAGCCGGGACCGCCGTTGAAACAAAACGTGACCGGACGGCCAGAGGTCTGAGACCGGAGGTCAGAGGCCGGATTTCTGTCCTCTGTCTTCTGGCTTCTGTCCTCCGGCTGTAATCGCGTATAAGCGACGTAAAAAACCGACGCGCGCGACGTGCCGTCGGGCTTGAGGATTGGCAACATCCCGGTTTCAGCCACATAGGTCACGCGCTTCCCGGCAATCGCCACGGTGTTGGTGGTGAAGACCGGTTGGTGCGTCGCATCGGGGATGGCGGCGACTTCAGATTTTTTCGCGGCGGGCGCGTTGGTTTCTGCGGCAGGAGAATTGGTTTTGGCCATTTCCGCCGCAGGGAGGTACACGGCCAGCGTCGAGAGCAGGAGCCCGAGTATTGCTTTCATTTGTTTTTCGATTTTGGCAACCGGAACCGCTTTCGACAACCATTTATGCAGATTCCCCGGAAGCTGTGAATAACTTTCTCGAAAAGTGCTTGCGGACAGCCGGGACAGTTGTTAGCTGGTGTGATATTAAAGTTCTGTTAAACAAGATTTAGTTAATCATTCAGAAGGCTGAAGGGTTTAATGGTGACAGAAGGCAGGGTTGGTTTGGAGAGTCTTAATTTCGCAAATGCGTCCCCCAAGGCACGCGCGTTTTTCATTTGTAGTTTAAAGCCCGAAAGCGCCTGGCCGGGAGTTTCATCCGATTTCTTACAAACAAACCTCAACCCATCAAATCACAATCCAACATGAAAAGAAACACGTCGTACTCATGCTGCGCGGTGTTGTTTCTCAGCGCGGCGTTGTTCAATCAATCCGTTCAGGCTCAATTATCCCTAAGCGGGACCAATTACAACCAAAGTTTTGATTCCATCAGCAACGGCTTGCCCGCCGGCTGGTCGGTCAGACTCAACGCCACGACGAATGGTCTCGGAACGAACGCCAATTTCCCGACTGCCGCCAAGACCTGGACGGATACCACCGGAGAATTTGGCAACTGCGCCTCAACGGTGGCCAATTCGGGCACAAATTTTAATGGCACTGAATCCACCACCATCCAGCCCGGCTGCACCAACCGCGCACTGGCCATCCGTCAAACCGGCAGCTTCGGCGATCCGGGAGCTGCCTTTACGATGCAGATTACAGACACGGTCGGCTTAAGTAACCTGACCTTCAGCGTGAACCTTTGCACCCTGCGAACAAACGGTTACACTACCGTCTGGACAATTCAATATGCAGTCGGCAATGCGCCCACTAACTTCACTACCCTGGGCAACTACACCAATGCCAGCGCTTTTGGGCCGACGACTCAAACCTATAATCTGGGGGCAAATGCCAACGGCACCTCCTCCAATGTCTGGATTCGCATTGCCGCGCTTTCGGCGGCGACCGGTTCAGGCTCGCGGGCCACCTTCGGCATCGATAATTTTTCCCTTTCCTGGACAACAACCGGCGTCCTCACCACCTTGCCGCACATTATCGGCCTCATCCTTACCAATGGAAACGTGCAAATTGATTTCACCGGCGATATGGCTGACAGTCCATCCGCCTTCGCATTGCAATGTGTTGGCCGTTGTTCAGACGTCTTCGGTGACACTGGCGCGACCATCACGCAAACCAGCCCGGGGCATTTCCGCGCGGTGCGCGCAATGAACGGCTCGCAGCAATTTTATCGGATCAAACGCTAATCGTCGCGGACATCATTCGCCGATGATTTTCACCAGCACGCGTTTGCGGCGGCGTCCGTCAAATTCGCCATAGAAGATCTGTTCCCACGGGCCGAGGTCGAGTTTGCCTTTGGTGATGGCCACCACGACCTCGCGGCCCATGATTTGGCGTTTCAGATGGGCGTCGGCGTTGTCCTCACCTGTCCGGTTATGGCGATATTGTGAAGTTGGCTCGTGCGGTGCCAGTTTTTCCAGCCAATCATCATAATCGTGCAACAGCCCGTCTTCGGCGTCGTTGATATAAACGCTGGCGGTGCCATGCATTGCCATTTTGCCACCTGCAAATCAGGGCCTTGCACTGCCCTTACCCCCACCTCTGGAAATGCACCCAAACCACCTCTGATACGCCTAAAACGCTCGGAGAACACATCAAAAATCGCCGGCTTGAGCTGCATATCATCCAAAGCCAGCTGGCCAAGCGCTTGGGCGTCCACCGGGTCTCGGTCCAGAACTGGGAACGCAACATCTATCAGCCCGCAACCGGTTTAATGCCCCAAATCATTGTATTCTTGGGCTACGATCCGCGGTTATGTTCATAACCGGCTATTCCCGGTGATTTTGACCAGCACCCGCTTGCCACTCGGGAAATCAGCGCGTTTCGATATCGGGTAAACGAACCTGAGTCGACTGCGATTGACGGACTGGAGCGTTTTCCGAAAAATGACTTGGGGAAACCCGAAAACGGCGGCGGAAACGTGTGGCGAAGTATTGACTGGAGTTGAAACCATTGGCAAAGGCGATGTCGGTGACCGAAAGCTCAGGTTGAGTGCGCAATTGCTGTGCGGCTCGCTCGAGCCGGCATTGATTTAAAAACTCCATCGGCCCGATGTTCACCAGTTCGCGACAGTATTTTGAAAACGCCGTTACTCCCATTTTACAGTGAGAAGCCATGCGGTCCAGCGTCCATTGCTCGCCGAGGTCAATTCTCCCATCCATGAGGTCATGAAAAAACATTTCGACCGCACGCTTGCGCGACGTCAATTGTTCATTTTCATGCGTTTGCTGCTCCGCTAACGCATGAAGAATGCCGATTAACAACAGGTTTAATTGAACAGCCATACGCGAAACGGTGTGGGACTGATTCCATGCGGTAATGCACCGCGCCAATTCGCGGAACGATTGCGCAATGGACGGTGTGGATGTCAAAACGGGATTTTTATTCCGCCGCCATCTTTCAGTAAGATCAGCGAGATCTTCCTTGGTCATCACTATCCACTTCGGCCAACTCCAATCCTGATGTGGCCGCCTGACCCCGACATCGAGGATCATCCAGTGCAGTCGTCCCCGACCGATGTTGGGTGCGCCGAATTTATGAAGCTGCCAGGGACGCGTAAGGATAAAATTACCAGCATGTAGATTAAATATTTTCTGACCCATTATTAAGTCACACGTTCCAGTCTCAAAAAAAACAATTTTAATTCCTTCGTTCCGATGCGGATTCAGCCCCCAGTCTTGCGAAGTATTCGCATCCCAGAAGCCAATGCTGTTAAGCCCGGGCAGCACGTCCATGGGCATCAAGGTGCCCGGATAGTGCCCTTTGGTCAGCGCATGAAATTCAATTTTGCCTTCGCGCACCGCCTCTTTCTGTGGCTCGCAATTATCAATCCCATAACGCTTGCGGCCCGCATGATAAGTTGGGCGTGTGATCATATATGTTCAATACTCTTCGCCGAACGATTTTGCAAGATTTTCAGGTCTAAATTTGACAGACTTATGATTACAAATCGTCGGTATTCAAGATGTTATTGCATCTATCACGCGCACAGTGGATTTGCACAAAAATGCAGATTTTGATTTTCTGCTTCTTTTGCGCCATTGGGGGCCTTGTTCATGCGCAATCAACCGCCCAACCGCGGCACCACGATGCGAGGTTGGCGTGGTGGCGTACGGACCGGTTTGGGATGTTTATTCATTGGGGGCCGGTCAGCCTCACTGGACAGGAACTCAGTTGGTCTCGCGCCAATTCCAACACCAACTGCCCCAACCACGGCCCGATACCCGTCGCAGTTTATGATAACCTTTATAAAAATTTCGATCCGACAAATTTCAACGCCGCACGAATGGGTTCACATCGCCCAGGACGCCGGCATGAAATATATGGTGCTCACTGCCAAGCACGCTGATGGCTTTCTGCTTTGGGATTCCAAAGTGGACGGCTACAATATCATGGCGACGCCCTTTCATCGCGACGTTTGCGCCGAACTGGCCAAGGCCGCGCCTCGGCAGGGCATGAAAATCGGCTGGTATTTTTCACCCATGGACTGGCGCGATCCCGATTGCCGGTCGGTGAATAATGATCGTTTTATCCGGAAAATACAGGCGGAGCTGCGCGAACTGCTTTCCCATTACGGCGAAATCAGCGTACTTTGGTTTGACAGCGACGGCCGACCCGCCATGTGGGACCCGACGAATACCTACGCGCTGGTTCGCAAGCTGCAACCGCAGATTCTCATCAATAATCGTCTCGACATGAGCACCTACGAGCAATGGGTGCATCAAGGACAACTTCTGCCCAACGAGGATTATTATACACCCGAACAACGCATCGGAGCCTACGACGAAAAGACACCGTGGGAAACCTGCATGACCCTCGGCACACAATGGTCATGGAAACCGGACGACAAAATCAAATCGGCAGATGAAGTGATCCGTATCCTGGCGCGATGCGCCGGCGGCGACGGTAATCTGCTGCTGGATGTCGGCCCGATGCCCGACGGCCGCATTGAACCCCGTCAGGTTGGCGTGTTGCAGCAGGTGGGCGCGTGGCTGGACAAAAACGGCGAAAGCATTTACGGGACACGTGGCGGCCCCTGGAAACCCACGGGGGCCATCGCCAGCACGCGCAAGGATAACGTCATCTACGTTCATATTCTGCATGTTGACAGCGACACTGTCGAACTGCCGGCCATCGCGCGCAAAATTGAATCGGCACTCTTATTAAACGGAAGCAGCGTCAAATTTACAAACCAGGACGGAACCCTGGTTCTCGCTGTTCCAATTGTTGAACGCGATCCAGGCGATACCGTCGTCAAATTAACCCTCAACGGCTCGGCGATGGATTTGCCGGCAATCGACATGCCGGTGACGTTTAAGGCCTCTGCGTCCAATGTGTTCCAAAATGACGAGGCGGATTACGGCGCGCAATTTGCCTTCGATGACGATAAAAATACCCGCTGGGCAACTGACAATGGAACAAAACAGGCGTGGATTGCCGTGCATTTCGTGAAGCCGCAGACAGCCAATCACATTCGCATTTCCGAAGCCTACGCCACTCGTGTGAAGAAATTTGAGTTCCAGTATCTCGACGGCGGCGAATGGAAAACAATTTTCCACGGCACGACGCTGGGTGATGATTTCCAGAAACATTTTGACCCGGTGACGGCGCAGGATTTCCGCTTGAACATTCTCGACGCCAGCGAAGGGCCGACGATCAACGAAATCGAGTTGTCGGAATGATGCACATGAACAAGCCCATGGACCCTCTCGATTGGACAATCATTGTCGCCTACCTGGTGGCCGTGGTCGGTCTGGGCGTCGTGGCGGGTTTCTGGCGGCGTAAAAACGAGCGCGGCGGCGAGGGTGGACATTATTTTCTGGCGGGCAACACGCTGGCCTGGCCAGTCATCGGCCTGGCCATGTTTGCGGCGAATATTTCCACCGTGCATCTGGTCAGCCTGGCGGAGGCGGCCTACAAGTACGGCCTGGTGTTCGGCAACTTCGAGTGGATGGCCGGATTCACACTCGTTCTGCTCTCGCTCTTTTTCGCGCCGCTCTATCTACGCTCGCGGGTTGCCACGCTGCCGGACTTCCTGGAGCGCCGTTTCAACCGCGGTTGCCGCGACGTTTTGTCCGTCGTCTCGCTATTTTCTGCCATTGTCATCCACATGGGAGTGGCGCTTTATACGGCTGCCTGGGTGTTACGCGGGATCCTCGATCTGGCTCCCAATGCAAAAATTTTCGGCGTGGACGCATTGATGCTGTTCATCGTCGTTTTGGGATTATTGACAGGAATCTATACCATGCTCGGCGGTTTGCTCGCCGTCGTGTGGACTGAAAGTGTCCAGACCGTTTTGCTCCTGGTCGGCGCGGTGGTCATCACCGTTACCGGCTACATAAAAATTGGGGGCTGGCAGGAACTTGCCCATACTCTCGCTGCCAACCCGCATCCGCTGGCCGCTGTGGCCGGCAGCCAGATCACGTGGGGGACGGGAAATTTTTTGAACATGGCGCGCGGCGCCAAGGACGCCAGCGGCCTGCCATGGTATTCCATTCTGCTCGGCTACCCGGTTCTGGGCATCTGGTATTGGTGCTGCGACCAGACCATCGTCCAGCGCGTGCTCGCGGCGAAGGACGAAAAAAACGCGCGGCTCGGCCCGCTGTTTTGCGCGGCCTTGAAAATCCTCCCGGTGTTTCTCTTCGTGTTGCCCGGCGTGATCTGCGTGGCGATGGTGCAAAAGCATTTCTTCAATGGCGCCGCGCCACAAACCGCCGCCGACACCTACACGTTCATGCTCACCCACCTCCTGCCGATCGGATTGAAAGGGCTTGTCGCCGCCGCCATGCTCGCCGCCGCCATGCAGACGTGCTCGGCGGCGCTGAATTCTTCCGCCACACTCGTAGCGTACGATTTGTTCAAACGCTACAAACCCAACCTGGATGACCATCAACTGGTCCGCATTGGCAAAATCACCACCGTGCTCGGCACTCTTCTCGCCATCGTGGCATCGCCGTTGTTTGGCCATTACGCCACCATTTTTCAGGGCATCAACAAGCTGATTTCATACGTCGCGCCGCCGATTACCACCGTGTTTCTGCTCGGCGTTTTCTGGAAACGCGCCTCGGGCAAGTCCGCGTTCATCACCCTGGTGGCCGGCATCGCCCTGGGATGCGTCGCGTTCTATCTGGATTGGAACCGCATTTATCGTGGCGATTTCATGCTGATTGCATTTTGGCTGTTTGCCGCTTGCATGGCCATCATGGTGGCGACGACCTTTCTATTTCCCGAACCGTTCAAGGCAGAAGCGGGTTTGCTCATCTGGGAAAACTGGCGCGAACCGTTGCGCAGCAGAGCCGGCGGACGCGGCCTCACCGATTATCGGGTGGTGAGCGCCGTTATTTTATTGGTGTTCATTGGCCTCTATTTTGTCTTTCGCTGAAAATGAATGCAAATCCCCAATACCATCGCTCTGTTCATTCTGGCCGGCCTGATCGCCGGATGCGCTACCCAAAAGCCACCACAGCGAGTTGCCTGGGTCACGGGCCTTAAACCGGACAAAGTAGCACGCTACGAATATCTGCACGCGCATGTCTGGCCGGGTGTGAACCAAATGATCAAGGAGTGCCACATTCAGAATTTTTCCATCCACGAATGCCAAATCAACGGCCGGCCCTATCTCTTCGCCTATCTCGAATACACCGGCACAAATTTCAGCGCCGACATGGCGCGGATGGCTGCTGATCCGGAAACCCAACGTTGGTGGAAAGAAACCAACCCCTGCCAATCACCGTTGCCGGACGCCGCGGCCAGGGGAAAAATCTGGTCGGACACGAAGGAGATTTATTTTCTGCCATGAGTGCGTCCCTTAAAGACAAAATTATTTTCCTGACCGGCGGTTCCTGCGGCATCGGCCGCGATTGTGCCAAAGCTTACGCGGATGAAGGCGCACGTGTCATCGCGGTCGCCAATGACCGGGAGGGAATCCAAAAAGTTGCGGCTGAACTCGGCCCGGACCATCTTGCCATCTTCTGCGATGTGACCCGTGACCATGATGTAAAAACAGCTTTGGAGAAGGGATTGTCCCGCTACGGACGATTGGATGCCGTCCACAATAACGCCGGCATTTCCCACCCATCAAAACCGATTCACGAAACCACTGATGAAGAATGGAACTCGTTGTTTGACGTCAACCTGAAAGGTGTGCTGCATACCATGCGTCACGCCTTCCCAGCGCTGGTGGCAAGTCGGGGTTGCGTCCTGAACACGTCAAGCCTCGTCGGGGTCATTGGCCAGGAAATCCACGCGGCCTATACGGCAACCAAGGGTGGTTTGAACGCGTTGACAAAATCTATGGCGCTCGATTACGCAAAACACGGCATTCGCGTGAACGCCGTTTGCCCCGCCGGTGCATGGACGCCGATGCTTCATCAATGGCTTACGGAACAACCTGATCCTGATTCGACGAAGTTGTATCTGAACGAGATCCATCCGCTGGGATATTGTCCAAACGGGGATGCCATTGCGGATACCTGTGTATTCCTGCTTTCAGATAAGGCGCGTTTCATCACCGGCCACATCATGCACGTCAGCGGTGGCGCCGAACTCGGTTATCGCCGGGCGCTTTGATTTATGATCCGCCACGTTTCCACCCGTGACGCGCGTTTTCCCATCGGCCACGGCCACGGCAGCGATGCGATTCATCGCGACCCGGTTTATTCCTACGCCGTCACGCAATTGCATGATCATAAAGGTCGAACCGGCGTTGGCTTTGCCTTTACGCTGGGTGAGGGAAATCAACTTGTCTGCGAAGCGGCAAAATTTTATGCGGAACGGCTCGTTGGCAAATCCATTGAGGAAATCATGGCTGGTTTTGGCGCGATGCAAAACGCGATGGCCGACGAACAACAATTCCGTTGGCTTGGCCCTCACAAAGGCGTCGTACAACTTGCGCTGGCTTCCGTCACAAACGCCTGCTGGGATTTGTGGGCCAAGACGCACGGTGTGCCGCTCTGGAAATTGCTCCTCGATCTATTGCCTGAGCAAATCGTCGCCACGCTCGACCTTTCCTACCTCGAAGATGAGCTTACCGCCACGCTGGCGTTGAAAATTCTTCGCGAACATCAACGGACTCGTTCTTCCCGCGAATCTGTTTTGAAAACCGGTTATCCCGGCTACGACACATCTGTCGGTTGGTTCAATTATGATGACGAGCAAGTCCGCGAAAATTGCAAACGCGCAGTTGCCGCCGGTTTTACTGCAATGAAGTTAAAAGTCGGCTCGCGCGATCCCGAACGCGATTTGCGCCGAGCGTCCATTGTCCGCGAAGTTGCCGGCGACAAGGCCCGCGTCATGGTTGATGCCAACCAGCAATGGACGTTGCCGCAGGCGCTCGACGTTTGCGGGCGGTTGCGCGCCATCAATCCGTTTTGGATTGAAGAGCCGACGCATCCCGACGATGTGCTCGGGCACAAAACGCTCGCCGTCGCGATTGCGCCGACGAAGCTCGCGTTTGGCGAACATGTGCCAAACCGCGTCGTTTTCAAAAACTATTTACAGGCCAGATGCGCCGGGTTTATTCAAGTGGATGCCGTGCGCGTCGCGGGGGTGAGTGAATTTATCGCCGTCAGCCTGCTGTGCCGAAAATTTGGCGTACCCGCGGTACCGCATGTCGGTGATATGGGCCAGCTTCATCAGCATCTCGCGCTGTTCAACCATATCGCACTGGGCAACGAAGTTGTATTCCTTGAACATATCCCGCACCTGCGCGACCACTTTGTCCATCCCTGCAAGGTTGAAGGCGGCGTTTACCAAACGCCTCAGGAAGTTGGTTCCAGCTGTGATTTGCACCAGGTCTAAAGCATGAACGCGCCCCCCATTGTTGATACGCACGTCCATTTGTGGGACCCCGCACAGTTTCGTTACGAGTGGCTCGATGGATGGCCGGGCTTGAATCGCGCATTTTTGCCGCCGGATTTTGCGGCGGCGAGCGCGACGGCGAATGTGAACAAATTCATTTTTGTGGAATGCGGTTGCGAACCGGCACAAAGTCTGGGAGAGGTGGATTGGATTTCAGGTCTGGCAAAAGCCGAGCCGCGGCTCAAAGGTATAGTCGCGCACACGCCACTGGAAAAGGGCAAAACCGTTCGCGCAGATTTGGAAAAGTTGGCAAGTCGCCCGCTTGTGAAAGGTGTCCGGCGGAATTTGCAAGGCGAACGAGATTTGGAATTCTGTCTGCTGCCGGACTTTGTGACTGGTGTCGACCTGCTGGCCAAATTCGGTTTCGCTTTTGACGTTTGTGTTCGCCATGAACAGCTGCGCAATGTCGCCGAGCTCGCGCGCCGTGTTCCGCAAGTCGTGTTCGTGCTGGATCATTTTGGTAAACCGGACGTGCGTGGTAAACAAACCGGGCCCTGGGCGGCGGATTTGAAGGCGCTTGCGGCCCGGCCGAATGTCGTTTGTAAAATCTCCGGGCTCACGACCGAAGCCGATTGGAAACATTGGCAGCCAAGTGATTTGAAATTCTATTTCGGGTGGGCGCTGGAATGTTTCGGTTTTGATCGCGTTTTGTTCGGCGGCGATTGGCCGGTGGCGAGCCTGGCGACCAGTTATGAACGCTGGGTTCAAACCATCCAGGATTTTCTTTCATTCGCAAGGGATGTCGACCAAGTCAAATTATTCCAAACCAACGCAGAAAGGATTTATCGTGTTTAGCCTCCAAAACAAAACCGCCCTTGTTACCGGTGCGGCTTCCGGCATCGGTGCGGCAGTGGCGGCAACGTTCGCTCAAGCCGGCGCCACGGTTTGGGTTGCCGACCGTAATGAAAACGACGGGCGGGCACACGCGGAACGCGTTGGTGGAAAATTTCTCACACTCGATGTCACCAGCGAAACAGCCTGTGCGCAGGCGGCACAGACTGCCGGCACGCTGGATATTCTGGCAAATGTCGCCGGCCTCGGACACGTCGGGACCTTGCTCCAGGCAGCAGCCACGGATTTGGACAAACTCTATGCCGTCAACGTGCGCGGCGTGTTCAATTGCTGCAAAGCGTTTGTGCCGGCAATGCTGGAACGGAAATCCGGCAGCGTGATCAACATGGCCTCCATTGCAGGCATTGTGGGTGTCCGTGAGCGGCTGGCCTATACGACAACGAAATTCGCCGTCGTGGGTTTGACCAAGGCGCTGGCGTTGGATCATTCACACACCGGCGTGCGTTTTAATTGCATTTGCCCGGGTCGTGTCGAAACACCATTCGTCCTCGCGCGGCTGAAAGAGTATCCCGACCCGCAGGCGGCCTATCACGATATGGCGTCGACGCAACTAAGCGGCCGCATGGCCAAACCGGAGGAAATTGCGGCTGCTGCGTTGTACCTCGCCGCAGATGAAAGCGCAATGATTACTGGCAGCACCTTGATGATTGATGGTGGCTGGAGCGCAGGAAAATAAATTTATGAAAATTATTCGTTGTCAGGACCACAAGGGAAATATTGTCCTCGCCGCCCAACAATTCGACGGGTCGGCCTTGCGGCTGGCTGGTGGGATTTTTGATTCACCCAAAGTCACATCGGAAAAAGTTGAAGTGGCCAAACTGCTCGCTCCCATTCAACCGGGTTCCATCATTTGCGTCGGCTTGAATTATCGCAAGCACGCCGAGGAAACCGGCGCGAGGTTTCCGGAATATCCGGTGGTTTTTTTCAAGGGCGTCAACACCCTGCAGCATCCCGGTGAGCCGATTTTGTTGCCGACGCATTTGAGGAGCGATGAGGTGGATTACGAGTGCGAGCTCGCAGTAGTCATCGGCCGTGCCTGCAAGAACGTCAGCCGGGATCGGGCGCTCGATTTTGTGCTCGGCTACACCTGCGGTAATGATGTGAGCGCGCGTGATTGGCAGATCAAACGCGGCGGCGGCCAATGGTCCCGCGGCAAAACCTTTGACTCCTTCAGTCCGCTCGGCCCGTGCCTGGTGACGCGCGATGAAATCCCCAATCCCAACGCGCTGAAGATCCGCACCGTCCTCAACGGCGAGGTGATGCAGGATTGGAACACGAACGACATGATCTTTGATGTGCCGGCCCTCATTGAATTTTTGAGCGGCAGTACCACATTGCTGCCCGGCACAGTTATTCTCACCGGTACGCCCCATGGCGTGGGCATGGCACAAAAGCCGCCGCGCTGGCTGCGGCCCGGCGATCAAGTCAGTATTGAAATCGAAAAAATCGGCGTGCTGACCAATCCGGTGGCCGAAGAGCCTTAATCGAAACAACGAATGAAGTCGAATCGACCGTACGTTTTCGAACTGGTAATAATCCTGGCTTTTCTGACCTTTCCAATTTTGGCGCAAACGCTGACCGGCGTGCCGCCGCTTGATGAAATGGCCGGCGATTGGCTACCGATGAAGGACGTGGCCAATCCGCCGGACGTGAACAATTTTCATGACATGTTGTTGGTCAACCGGGACCTGACTTCGTTCTTCTGCTGTCCTGAAGATTGGTTATGGAGGGATGGAAAGTTCCGCTTAGGCTATCCACCAGTCACGCTGACAATTGCAGGCAAGGAATATCCGGCGATGGAATGTCGCTGGTATCCATATCGCGCCTTGCGCCGCAATACCAATTGCGCGGGTTTTATAGTGCAAACGGACACGCGAATGATCAACGAGCAGCGAGCCGTCCTCGTCCGCGTCCAAATCGCCAATCGGGCGACGACCAAAACCAATATTGAGCTCACGCTGTCGGTTTCAGGAGTTTTGCAGGCCGATGGAATATCCGTGCTCAATACCAACCAGCGGCCGGGCTTCGTAACGGTCGTCTGTCCCGCAACCAAACCCGACGCAGTGACTAATGACAATGGCATTATTCACTGGCGCTGGAACATGTCGCTGCCGGCGGGAGGCAGAAGCGAAATTGAATTTGTCGCGGGCGACGGGCGCGCGGCAGATGCGCCAAAAGTCCAAGCGGACGTGATGCGCTGGAGCGCAGAATTTTCTCGGTGAATTCGACGGCTTCAAGCGAATGTTGGGAGCAGCGCTGGGCCGACGCCTTCACGCCGGGCAATCACCATTTCTCCGGCAGCTTGCCGGTGCTGGTCACGGACAACGCCGGCGCTGAAGCGGAATTATTACATGGGCATCCTCACCATGCTGGAATTGGAGCGCACACAGTTTCCGGTGTCCCCGCGCTCTTTCATTACCAGCGGTGAGCGCGCGCCGGGCACGCAGTATTATTGGGATGCCTCGATGCAGAGCACCGTCTGGGCGCTGCTCGAACCCGCCGGCATGAAGGCCACGCTGCGCCGCTGGCTGGTGCAAAATCCGCGCAGCGGATCTTTCATTTATCTTACGCGACACCAATGGCTTCGACGCGAAGTTTCACGACCAAATCACCGGCTATGCTTTCAATGCCTGCACGATTTTCAAAACGGCGCTGGATTATTTTCGCGTCACCGGCGACCTGGCTTTTCTCGATGAAAAATTGGAGGACGGCAAAACCGTGCTTCAGCGCATGGACGAAATGGCCACGGACTGGAAAACGCTCGTCCACCCCGACAGCCCGCTGGCGGACTACGGAGAAAACCAGAACCTGCTTGAATGTGCGCCGGCCTATATCGGCCGCGTTCGCTTCCTGCAACGCGCAAAATGTCTGGATGATGCGCCAGGACGCCGCCCTTCAAGAACTGAAAGGCAATGCTGCCCGCGCCCAGGAACTGCGCGACGACGCGGAAAAATTTTTGCCCGCTGTGCTGTCGCTTTACAAACCCGGCGATGGCGTTTGGTATGGTTTGCACGATGACGGCAAGCGTGTCGAACTGCGGCATTGCGTTGATTACATCTATGTCGGCAATGCGCTCGCCAACGACCTTACGCCTGACATGCGCCGCGAAATGACAGACTTCGTCAAACGCGAGCTGCTCATGCGCGACTGGATGCGCGCGATGAGCCTGAAAGACGCTGCTGCCGCCGTTTCCGACCGGCCCGACCATGGCCCGATGGGCGCTTATGATGGCTGGCCAGCACTGACGGTTGACACGATGTGGCGACTGGGATTCCCGAACGATGCGTTTGATTTTTACTGCCGCACAGCAGAGGTCACGAAGGAAGGGCCATTCGCGCAAGCGCATGAATTTTACGGGCCGTACCGGAACCAATATGATGCGCCGGTACGAATTGCCGAGCGCGAAGGCTGTATGAAGGAGTGTATCAGCGGCGTCGGCGTTCGCGGATGTCGTCGTCAACACGTTCTTCGGTTTCGCGCCATCGCTGGACGGAAAAACCATTCTCGCCGACCCGCAGACGCCGAGACCGTTTACCGCCAAGTTAATGAATGTGTGCGCACATGGCAAAAAGTTCACCCTCAGCGCGGGAAGATCAGGCGTTGATTGTGCCAAAAAATAATGGATGCCATTTGCATCGGCGCAAAACTGTCGTCGTCATTGAGTGCTACACCCGTGTGTGCCTGAGGTGAACAGCTGCGCGAATTGCGATGATTAGTTTTACCAAATTCTGACCAGCACAACGCCGTGCCGCGGCACGCTGGCGTTGAATGTATTTGAGAATTTTCCCAAATCTTTTTGCCGCCACAAATCGCGCACGCGATGTTTGCCGCTAATGCCAAGGTCGGAGAATTTTAGTTCAATGTTGGTCGCAAATTCACCGCGATTGAACAAACCGACGGCTCTCGAGCCATCTTCCATGTCTTTCGCCCAGATTTCGAGGTCGCCATTTTGCCAAATGCGCGACGCCTGTTTGCCAAGGGCGTCCTGATCCACGGCAAGCACTTCGTCGTTGCTTAACAGGCTCAATGTGAATTTGTCCAATTGCGACATATCGCAGCCGATGAGCAGCGGCGAGCAAAGCAAACACCACAAGCTGATGTGCGTGTATTGTTCGTTTGGTGTCAAACGCGTCGGACGCAATTTGCCCCACCCGAGCCTTCCGACGACGAGCATGTCCGGATCGTTCCAATGTCCCGGACCGGCAAATTTCTCTTTTCCAGCCGAACCAAAACCGTTGCTTGTCATACTAGCCCAAGTGTCGCTGATATCACCCGTGGTGCGCCAACAGTTGCCACCGACCTGCGCACCCCATTTCCAAACGTCGCCCATTCCGTATTGGCAAAGGCTGAAAACAATGTCGCGCGAAACCTTGTCGAGCGCAGCGTGCATGACGGAATAGGGCTTTTGCAATTCGGGCAGGCTGTGGTCTTTGGCAATGTCATTGTAGGAGCACCAATCATATTTTAAATAGTCGAAACCCCACGCTGCGTATTGCTGCGCGTCCTGCAATTCATGCTGCCAACTTCCTTCGTATCCGGCGCATGTGTTCGGGCCGGGCGAAGAATAAATTCCGATTTTCAATCCTTTGGAATGAACATAATCCACGAGCGCTTTCATATCGGGAAACTTTTCATTCGACAAAATGTTGCCGTTCGCATCCCGTTTGCCTTCCCAGGTGTCATCAATGTTGATGTAAGTCCAGCCATGATTGATCAATCCGCTGGCGACCATCGCGTCGGCTGCGGACCGAACTTTTGCATCATCCACGGCGCCGGCGAAACAGTTCCAACTGTTCCAGCCCATCGGCGGCGTGAATGCCATTTGATCGCCAATGACTATTTTGAAATCTATTTTTGCTGCGCCTCGCGTGTTTTTTGCATGCAGCGTCACTTCAAAATCGCCGGACTTCACGGGAGAAGTTCCCGTAATCAATCCCGTTTGGGAATCCAATTGCAAGCCATCGGGTAAATTGTATGCGGAAAACTCCATTGGCCGGTCGCCCGTCACTGGAATTTGGAAGATGAATGGATGTCCCGGGCGCGCGCCAAAAACCGATGCCCCATTGATGCGTGGCTTTCGTGGCACTGGTGGGGTAAGAATGATTTCTTTTTCCGGCGGCGCGATGACAGTTTGCGGCACTGCCCCGGAAATTTCAAATTTTGCATTGGCCCAATCAGCATGGTCGTAACTGATGCCATCATTGGCGTCACCCACTTTCAGCGCCAGAGTTTTTATGCCGCTGAGTTTCAGGTCGAAACTTTTTGCCGCTTCGCCCGCGCGCATGACACCGCTGTGCCAAAGCAATTTGCCGTCGCCAAGAACAATAAAATTCACGCTTCCAGTGGAATTGGTGACTTCATCATCCACACCAACGGAAGCTGAAAAACTTTTCGCGGCGCCATGCAAGCTGATGTAAAGGGTGCTATTCGCGTGCGTGCCCAAACCATGCTCAAATGTTTCACTGCCGATGCTCAAGACGCGCCCGTCAACCGATTTATTTTTTTGCGGGTCGCCCCAGTCTTGAATTGTTTTGCTGACATCCAGGTCATCGAGCCAAACTGTTGCGGCCGGCATTTTACAATCGGCAACAAATGCGAGCACCAATACTGAAAGTGTCAAAAGCGTTGAAAGGTCAAGTGTTGGCTTTTTCATTTCCCTGTTCAGCTTTTCCAATCAAGCCGCCGGCCAATTTTACTTTTTCAAAAGCGGCTCGATTTGCGCAGCGACCTGTGCCGCTTCGAGATCAATCCCCTCGGCGTTAAAATGGACGTTGTCGCTGTGGTATTCAGGATGTCCCCGGACGAGTGCGTTCAAATCGTCCACGGGAATGCCTTTTGCCTGTACAAATTTCAGAGTGATCGTGTTGCGCGCGGCGATGCGTTCATCGGTGGCCTGAGTCTGATTGTTCGGCGGCAGCTTCGGAGAAACTTTTAACGGCGTGGTGGTCGCCCAAATCAGTTTTGCATCCGGGGCGCATTGGCGAATTGTTTTCAGGAAGTTCGGGAAAGCTTGCTGGTATTCCGTTTCGCTGTGTTGCCATCCATGCATGCCGTTATTGAAATGGATCACGTCGAACTTGTAGGTGCCGAGTACCATTTTGATTTCCTGGAGCAGAGCGGGATCGGAAATGAACGCCGAGGTGGACAACCGGCCAACATAAGCTTTGCCGGCCAGACGTTTTTCAACTCCGGGATAGTAATCCCGGGAGATGGAATCGCCAATCAGCAGCACGCGCGGCAGATTGGTTTCATCAGCGTTGGAAATCCAGATGTCGCACCACTCAATGGACTCCCGTGAAAAAGGAGGCGTTCCGGTGGGCGCCGCTTCGCCAGCCGCCGCAAGGCAGAAAACGAATGTGAAAGTCAGGAGGGATTTAAACACGGTATTCAAAGCCCCATTTTTTCCAACATCGTTATTTGCTACTCTTTCAGCAAGTAGAAACATTGTGTGTTGTTCGAATTCATGGTGTTCGTGACAGTAAAGTTGCCGCTGGCATCGAAGGAATGCGTGGACAGGATGGCCCAACTGGTCAGTGGTATTGCAATGTTCGTGGACGCCAACACAAAGTAAGTGCCATCGGCCGTTCCACCGCTGCCGCTGAAGATCAGGCTGCCGCCCGATATGCGAGTGCTTGCAATCACTGGCCCGGACGCCGTAACGGTAATATCGCGAACCTGCAAAAGGTTGACTTGGGGATAGTTGTCGGAAGGCTCTCCGTTCAATGTAATCGTCTCCTGGTTGGAACCGGTCGCCACAAATGTCCCAATGATATACTGTCCAGGCTCATAATTTATTGTGGCAGAAGTATTGGTGCCGCCGGTGAGGGTTTCCGTCCGGTTCGTGTCATTGCCATTCACCCAGAATTCAACCAGATAGACATGCCCCGGCGTCATGCCACCCCAGCTGATAGTACAGGCGGGACCAGGGTATTCATACGCTCCGGATTCCAAAAGAGTATTGTAGTTGGTGTTCCCCGTCCCCGGATTGGGGAAGCTCTCATACCCGGCATTAAATCCAGCTTCGCTAAAATCAGGTAGATCGCTGTATCCCTGAAAAGTCACTCCGTTAACCGGCAGGGTGTTTGCGCCGGCATCATAGGGCGCCCATGAACCAAAATATGCACCCTGCGTACTCACGTCGGAAGCTCCGGAGATGGTGGCGGGCGCTTGCCAGGTTACATTTTCATTTTGTGTCTGCGCGACATCAGGGGGCGCCAGTTGAAATAATTTTGCCTGCTTTGCATTCAAACTCACATTGAAGGAGCCAGTGACCATCGAAGTAGTTCCATCCCACAAATTCGTTGCGACATAATTTCCCGCAGGCAGGGCGGCGCGGGCGAGGTCAACCGATATATTTGTGGCACTGGCGGTATAGTTGAAAACCGCAATGCACCAGGTGGACCCGTCCTGACGGACAAAAATATTGGCGGCACTGGTCCCCGTATTGCCCTCCACGGGCGTAAAGGTCTTACCGACCCGGGCCACGGTATCGATACCTGTTTTGGACAGGCAGGTCTGGGCCGCCTGCTGGCCGTTGGATGACGTCAAATCATCCCCGTCGAGAAAGATCCCGGTCACAGCACCGCTGATGAGCCGGCTTTGATTCTCATTCGTGGTGGCACCATAGCCGTTGAACACCATGATGTCCGGGTCGTTAAATTGGTATAAATCGTCCAGCCACCAACCGTAGGTCACCGAGTTCATGGTATAGGCGGTATTGCCAATCAGGGATGTTTGGGCATCACACGCAATTCGCCGGCTGTCGGCATATTGGTAAGGAAAAAGTGGCGCGATGGACTCGCTGATGAACATCCGGCCGTTGATTGCCTGCAGCACATTCGACATGCCTTGATTGTAGGCCTCGATACCGGTGGTCACGTTGGTGTCGTAATGAACACCCTCCAGAGCGCCATGCGACAGGAAATCCAGCTTGATGTAATCGAATCCATAATTGGTGTAGAGATTCACGTAATAATCAATCAAATCCTTGTCAGCCGGATGCGTCGGATCCAAAGCCAGGCCGCCATCAACGGATTCAGCATTTCCATTGGAGTCTCGCAGCAAAAGATCGCTGTACCGGTAAGTATTGGTTGACCCTTCTACAAAGGTGTTGGTCGCGGCGTTGGTTGAGCCAAACCAGACAAAGGGTCCGAAATAAATCCCGGCCTTCTGACCGAGCGCGTGACAATGATTGACAAAGCTCTGCAACTGAAAGCCGTTGAGGTTGTTCCAAAAAGCGTCCAGGTTGATGTAAACCGTGCCGCCGTTGGTAAAACCGTTCTGCTCCAGATTGGTATGGAAAAAGTCTGAAACGGCAATCGCATCGGTGTAACTGAGATATTGTTGAATGACGCCCCAACTGTTCCAGCCGAACGGAACGCCATTGGTCCAAGCCATCCTCGGGGCGAAGTTCGTATTCTCCGCAGCGTAGTTTTCCATCGTTTGCCGCCAGTCGCTTCCAAAACCCACGTACATGGTTGGCGAAGAGATGGTGTTCCCGGTTATCGAACCGTGCGGCATGACATCGGCCGGTGCCGTCGCGCCGCCAAACACGTTCATCTGATTTAATTTGTTGTTCGAGCCGTAGAAATAAATGCCGGTTTTCCAGATATCATGAGTGACCGAGCCAACCACCAAACCATTACGCGTCGTGTTGTCGTAAAAGGCGCCAACCTCATAGCTGGTGCCTGAATTGTTGATGGGCATCGCGTTGTAGGAAACAAATCCGTCATTGTCGAACGGCACGCACATCGCCCGGTTGTCGCCATAGCTGCCGAGGTCCACGCCACCAGTTGTGTCCACCACCAGTGGCCCCATCCAATTGGCGCTTAAATTGGCGCCTTCCATTTCCACGCGAACCAGAAAGCTGTCGTTCTGGTCGAGCGTGAAATATTGTTTCATCGTCGGCAAACCGTTGCCGAGCGCGGTGACTGTCACCTGATTACTGCCGACGATTGCGTAGCTCCAACTGCCGTAGTTGATGCCCTTGACATATCCTGTGCTCAACGTAACACCACTGTAGAAGGCGGAAATTTTCCTGGAATTCTTCCAGTAAAAATCCGTTGTGCCCGCGTTCAAATTGTAATTCAACACAACATCGCCGTTAGACATGATCAACGTGCTTCCAACTTGCTGAAATGAGGGCGTGGCTTGAACCGGTTTAATCAAAAGCGACAGCAGCAGCGCCAATGTAAATGGCCCGGGGATTCGCTTTAGGATGATCATGTACGTCAGATGAGTGCTGGAGTTTGACGCTCTTCAATCCTCAACAACCAACCGCCGGATCGATGTTCTGATCCGGCGGTGATCGTGTATTTCACAACATGTTATAAGTATCTGGCTACGGCGTTTTGAGCAAATAGAATTGGCGTGGATTGCCGGGGTTGATGCCATTCGTCACGCTGAAATTCCCGCTGCCGTCAAACGCGTTGGTCGAAAGCGACGTCCAGTTGACCAACGGTGTCGCCAGGTTCGTCGAGGTCAACACATAGTAGATGCCGTTAGCCGAGCCGCCAGTGCCGCTGAAAATCAGGTTTCCACTCGAGACTTTCGTGCTGCCAATGATCGGCTGCGACGGTGCCGTCACCACATTCAAGATGCCGCTGCCCAGCTGGTTCGTGTTCCAAGCCAAACCAGAACCCGGTGTGGCCGGCGTGATGCTGGCAAAAGAACCGGAATAGCCGGCGGCGCTGAAGATGTGGAAGCTGTTTCCAGCCGCCAGCGGGCCGCTGATGTTGACCAGATTCAACGTGCCGCCATAAGTAATATTGGCTGCGGCTTGAACCATGTCGTTTGTTCCCGGACCATCCAACTTGATGATGGTCGTGCCATTCAATGTGATATTGGCAGACGCAGCAATCGCGCCAACCGCGTTGGTGCCACCCCAGTTAACCCCAAGTGCCGCCGTGGTTCCAGACGGTGACAAAGTTGCGCCAGTGGAAACCACGAGACTGCCGTTGACGCCACCGACGCCAGCCAGAGTCTGGCCACTGGCGAGCGTCAAGGTCTGGTCTGGCCGGCCGGTCACATCCATATGCGCCACGGTTGGATCGCTGCCACCGAAGAAGATCAGCGAGCTGTGCGAAATCGAGCCGTTACCGGTCAGGTTCACCTCCGGAGTATTGCCGTCGCTGCCGATAACGGTCGGCCCGGTGTAAGTATTGGCTGCCGAGAGTATCATCGCGTGGTTATAAACGTCCTCCACGAAACCGCCTGCACCACTGATCACGTTGGTGTACATCCTGTCCTGATCACCCAACACAAAGCGAGCAACGCCATTCAAGGTGATGGGAACGTTGATTGATTGAGCACCCGAACCGCCGTAGGTATTCCACACCGCACCGTTTTCCATAATCACATTGTTGCCGTTGAATGCACCCGGTGCCCCAAACTGAAACGCCTGACCCCCGCCAAGAAGGTGAACGGTTCCGTTCCATCCGCCATTCCAGAAAATTAACTGGCAATTGGTTTGGACGGTAATGACCGTGGCGGGATTTTGGAAAGCCGAGTCCATGTTATGCGAACCAAGCTTGCTTCCGTTGGTCAGGGTGATGCCTGCCACATTTGCTCCGATAGTCACCGCCGTCCATTCGCCATAGGGATTGTTGGTGTCAGCTGACCAGTCAATAGTCAGGTTGTGCGCGCCGCTGATTTGCGAGCCCGCGGCCAAGTCCCAACGGTCAAAGCTGCCAAAGACCGTATCACCAGCCAACGTGATGTTCATGGATTCCTGGGGAAAATCGTCATAGCTGTTGAAAATCGCACCTTCACCGCTCACACCGGAACCGGAAACCGTGATCGGTTTATTGCCACTGAAGGTGCCGCCAGCCAAATCCAAAGTGGAATTGTTGGTGATGGTAATGGAAGCAACTGATTGGAAGCAGTTGTTGCCGGCATAAATGGAGCCGCCACTAATTGTGACCGGCCCGGTAAGACCCTGCGGGCTGAAGATTGTCAACAGGCTCGAGCCGTTCTTGACCAGGCTGCCCGGGCCGCTGATCAGGGGCGACGTCCCCTGGGCAAAAGTGAAATTATTGGTGCTGGAATTGACGGTCATGACGCTGGGTGAAACCGTGCCGTTGATCGTTACGATGTTCGAAACTCCGACGGTATCATCAAACAATACCCGGTCGTTGGTGTTGAACACGGTCTGAGTGCTGTTGCTCAAATTAAGCCAATCGGCCGAAGTGCCCGTGTCCCACACACCATTGGCGCCGCCAGAATTCCATTTTAATGAATTGCCGGTTGCCAGCAGGGTGAAGCTGGCAGAAACACTGTTGGTGGTTCCCTTATTGTTGCCCACGATTACGCTGTAATTGGCGACATCAGCGCCGCCCACGTTGGTTAAGATCAACGTTGAATTGGTTTTACCGGTCAGCGCCACACCGTTTTTAAACCAAAGGTTGGTGGTCGGGAGTGCACTGGCAACCGCGACGCTAAAAGTCACCGTGCCACCGACAAAGGCCGATTGTGGCTGAGGCTGAGTAGTGATAATCGGAATTGAGTTGCTGGATGAAGTGCCTAATTCTCCTACACAGAAATGATTCAAGACCTGAGCCGACGTTAGAGCATTTGTATATATGGCCACTTCAGTCAGATTGCCCTCAAAAAATCGTACATCCCCTGAATTCCCTCCTGCGGTTGCTGTTGTGCCATCTCCAATCGCCCAGGGAGCTGTAAAATTAATTGCTCCAACTGCATCGGAACCTTGCCCCACCAACCTGGCATTCACATATAGATTCCAATTAGTTCCGTCATAGGTGGAAACAAGGTAAGTCCAATTGGTCGTTTGTTGCCCACCACTGGCGCCCCCGCCTCCGGTGTTGTTATTATAGGTGCCTCCAAAAAAATACCCGCCGTCCGCTCTCAATGTCATCTCATTAGTGCCATCGTAACCTTTGCCGAGAATGTCGGCGGGAGGCGATGATCCCACCGTCGGGCTGGCCGGCTGCACCCAGGCTTCCATGGTAATGGTGCCGCCAAAGTTCAAGATTGAGGTGTTAGCGCCAGTGCTTAAGTCCACAAAAGAGGTAAATCCATCAAACATGAGCGCATCGGGGATAAACGGCGACGGGCCTGGAACTGTATTAAATTGGGGGTCCGTGCCATTGTAGGTTCCATTGTTGCCATTGCCTGATAAATCTGTCGCGGTGGTCCCGGCAGGATCAACGGTTGAGTTTATCGGATAAAATGCCAAAGGATGATCATTCAGCACAGTACTGTGGTAGTCTGCGCGCGCAACGGAAGCGGTGATCATCAAGGCCGAGAGGACAACAGCCGGAAGCCTGCCACAAATAAAGTCGGTTATCTGTTTCATTTTCATGGTTTTTCGGGAGGTTGAATTATGGGGCTGAGGTAAAACTTTTTATGGGTTTAGCTGCGAGGCAAAACCCTTCGCCAAAAAGTATAAATCGTTCGGACATTGAGAAAAGATAGGCACAAGTGATGCAATGAAATATTTGTTGGGATCCATGTTCAAAGCATAGGTTATGGTGGCACCGTCTTGCCATTTGTGGCTTTCAGCGTGCCCGTCTGCCCAACTGAAAGTACTGGTACCACCATGCCAGTCAGCCACGGAATCTATAAAGCCTGCATCTGTAAAGGCGGGCGGCGTTCCCGGAACCATCGTCCATGATCCTCTGTTTTCACCTCGCGGATCGTTTTCTTCAACCCACAAATAGCGCGCACTCGGATGCCGGATGCCCGCCTGCTGATTGAGGTTGGTAATTCCCCCCCAAGGCGTGCCATTGAGTCCGTCGGCGCCGGAATAACTGCCAAGGGCGAAAGAACCGGGCGGCGCCGTAGGGTTGACCACAACCGGGCTTTTGTAACGAGCATCCGCGGGGCAGTGCAGAACATTCACATTAGGCGCGTAGCGGTAAAGCCCGCCTTGCTGGTAACCTGCCCGAACGATGGCAACCTCTTTGTCCCGCGGCGACAAACCAATGGTATTCGGCATCGGCTTGGGAACCGAATATCGCCACGGGATGGTTTCGCCGGGCGTCGGATTTACCGGAGTGTCAAAATTGATGATGTTGCCATGATTATCATCGGCGTACATATCCCAGGCCAAACTGAGTTGTCTCTGATTGCTCAGACACGTAGCGGTCATCGCCTTTAATTTGGCCATGGCCAGGGCTGGCAACAGCATCGCTGCCAGGATGGCGATAATCGCAATAACTACGAGTAACTCAATCAATGTAAAAGCCCCGGCGGTGCTTTTGCGAACGGGCGACCTATTTAGCGTTACGGTCATAACTCTTCGTCACTTTTAGTGAATATGAACATTAAGTTACGCTAAGAAAAAGCATTGGTCTTCTAATTTTATTCGGTGAAGAATATTGAACACGCATTTGGACCGCCCATTCCAATCCATGTTCAGCGTTGCCACAAAAAAGCGGTGTGGCTGTTAAACTCACACCGCTTTCGTCCAAAAATAAACTCGCGGTCATGCTCAGGCTGAAACATTTTTCCGGCGAACGACACCAAGCAACATGACCATGCCAGCAGCAAAAAGCCCAATCGTAGATGGCTCCGGAACTGACGTAATATCGCGAAGTTGCAGCAGATTGATCTGCGCCGACGCACCAATGTCAGCGCCGCCAGATGGATTTAAAGTAATCGTCTGTTGTCCGCTGCCATCCGCCACAAATGTGCCGAGAATAAATTGCCCGGGGCCGGTGCCACCGGAACCAGTTCCGTAAGCCAAGGCGGCTGAAGTGTTCGCGCCACCGGTGAGAGTTTCACTTCGTTCGGCAGTCACGCTGTTGCGCCCATCGTTAACCCAAAATTCAAGCTGATAGGTATCCCCTGCCGTCATGCCACCCCAGGTAAGTGAAATCGGTTCCCCGTAACTATAAATCGCAGTTTGCAGGACGTAATTGTAGTTGGCATCCGCAGTGTTTGGATTGGCATAGCTACCGTAGCGGTCATCAAGCCCGGAAGTGCTTACCCAGGAGCCGAAAGGGCCACTACCGTATGCTGCAAAAGTCACGCCGTTGACCGGATAGTAGTCCGAACGGCTGGTGCCTCCCCAATCATCACCGGGTCCCCAGGTCCCTACCAGCGTTCCATCGAGACTTACGTCGGAAGTTCCGGAGATGGCGAGGGGCGTTTGCCAGTTTATATCAGCCGCGTTGGCGACCAAAGTAAACGCACCGGCCATGAAGGCACAGAGGATAATAGTTTTCATAGTTAGACTTGGGTTGTTATGATTACTTTGTTGTTTTTTATTTGCCGCTGACTAGGCCACTCCTATTGGAGCGGCACCCACCTTCAGCATCCTGTTCGCGTTCGCGCCTTGAGCACTCAATCGCTTAGTTTCATATGCTTCCTGGTGATTTATAACCACAGATTATCTCATAAAGCAGCCATCGTCTTGCACTTCTCTTCGGCGAAGAATATTGAACATGAGCGAGAACGAGCGAAAACGGGCCGGTCTCCCCGATGGCAGGTGCACGGTTCTGCTCCGAGGGATTCTCAATTAAGATTCAACCGGCCGTCGAGAGTAACCGTATCCCCTTCCTTAATTTTAAGAACAATGGACCGGCCACGATAGGTAATCGAGCAAGGATTGCCGGCATTGGACCGAATGGTTGCCGAAATTAAACGACCATCATGCCAAACCAAACCCACCTCAAAATCTCCGCGGGCGCGCAGACCCGTCACTTCTCCCGCTTTCCACGCATCCGGCAAGGCCGGCAACAGATGAATGACGCCATCCTGGCTCTGCAACAGCATCTCGGCGATCGCGGCCGTCGTTCCGAAATTGCCATCGATTTGAAACGGTGGACAGGCGTCGAACAAATTAGGATAAACTCCGCCGCCGCTATCATAGCGGATGCCCATGCCATAGGCCGGATCGACCGCCTTCTGCACGAGTACCCAGGCGTGATTACCGTCGTCCAACCGCGCCCACAACGCAGCTTTGAAGGCCAGCGACCAGCCCACACCCTCATCACCCCGAACTACCAGAGTTTTGCGAGCGGCCCGCGCCAGTTCCGGCGTGGTATAAGGCGAAATCTCGTCGCCCGGATACAATCCCCAAAGATGCGACACGTGTCGATGATGCGGTTCTGGTTCCTGGTACGGTTCCAGCCATTCCATGACCCGCCCGTCTGGTCCGATCCGGATGGGCGTAAGCCGCGCACGTTCCGCTACCAGTTTGTTTCGGAAAACTTTGTCGATACCAAGAATTTGGGACGATTTAATGCAGGCGGTAAAAAGATAGCGCGTGATCTCCGATTGAAAGGTTGATCCGAGGGAAATTGCCGCCTGCTGGCCGTTGGGCAACTCAAAATGATTTTCCGGCGAGTTGGCCGGTGCAATCACAAGCCCGTGATGCGTCGGCTCTTCAATCAACATGTCGGAATAAAACTGCGCCGAACCTTTCATGATGGGATAAGCCCAGCGCAGGAACTTTTTGTCATGCGTGAACCGCCAGTGATCCCATAAATGCTGGCACAGCCAACCTGAACCGCTGGTACTTGAACCCCAGGAAGCGGATTCCCCCGGTGAACTGAAACCCCACGGGTTCGTAATGACGTGCGCCACCCAACCGCGCGCGTTGTAGTAATCATGCGCGGTTTGTTCACCGGGCTTTTGCAGCGAGGCAATCAGCGAAAAGAGAGGTTGGGTGAGGTCCGAAAGGTTGCAAACTTCCGCCGGCCAGTAATTCATTTCCACGTTTACGTCCAGATGCCAGTCGCCATTCCACGGCGTGTGAATTTCCTCGGCCCAAATGCCTTGAAGATTTGGCGGCAAACCGCCCGGCCGAGATGACGAAATCAAAAGGTAACGTCCGAAATTAAAATACAACGCCGCCAGACCGGGATCACCGCCATTTAGCTTTGCCCATTCAATTCGCTTCGGCGTCGGCAGGCTGGCTTCGTCCGCGTTGGCTGGTTCAAGACGAAGTGAAACGCGGTTAAAGTATTTTTGGTAATCTGCAATGTGCGCCTCGCGCAATGACTGGTAAGACTTCCTGGACGCCTGGTTCATGTCTTTAAGCGTAGCGGCCAACGGGTTTTTGGTCTGGCGACCGGCGAATCCTCGGTAATCCGTCGCCGCCGCGATCAGCACCACGACTTCGTTCGCTTTGCTGACCTGCAAGGCGTTTCCCTGGGCAGAAACTTCCCCGCCTTGATTCAAGATGCGAAAGAGCGCCGCATATTTCACGCCTTTGCCATTCGTGCCGTTGTCAAGCTGACCGGTCATCACCAATTCATTTTTCCCATCGGCGATAGTTTGGAACCGCTCGGGCCGGTCGAGGGTTGCCTGAAAGGAAATCTGTCCCGGCCGATCGGATGTCAGGCGCAAGACCATCACCTGATCCGGTGCGCTCACAAACATTTCCCGCTGGAAGGTGACGCCGCCATGCTGGTATTCCATGTGCGTTACGGCGTCGCTGAGGTCCAACACGCGCCGATAGTTTCTCACTGGTATATTGGTGTCCGATGAAAATGTCAGATGCAGATTGCCGAGCACCTGGTAACAGCCATACTGCGCGCCACCGGAACCCGGACCACCACAGATGAAGTGGGTGTTGACCAGCGCCTCGGCTTCAACATTTTTCCCTTCCAACAACAACTGGCGGATTTCGGGCAAGTATTTATAGGCATCCGGGCGGTCGGCATCCTGACGCGAACCCGACCAGACGGAGCTCTCATTCAACACGATCCGCTCATCATTCACACCGCCGAACATCATCGCGCCCAGCCGGCCATTGCCCAACGGTGTCGATTCCGTGAAATTTGTGGCCGGGGCATCGAACCAGATTGTGGTTTCGGAAGGAAACGACTGGTCGTCTGCCGCCTGCAACGGCAGGCTCAACAGCCAGGCGCCAACAATGACCAGGGGTCCCAAGCAAGTGGAGAAAGGCAGTTTCATGATTGAAAAATGGGAGATTTTGTTTTCGGCGTCGTGCACAATTCTTTGGTGAATGAAATTTCACAGTCAGACATCTGGTAAAACTGATGGCGAGCACTTCGGAGTTCAGCCAGGTCTTTCTTAATGCTTCGGTTCATAATATGACAGGGCTGGTCATCTAACTCTTGATAACGTTCGCCCCAGCCGCCGGACGGGAACAGAAGATGGTTGCCTCGATACCATTTTTTGTTTCACCACCAACGGTGGCGGATTTGTAAACGGTGGAAATACGATTACTAATGGTATCGGCAGCCTCTGCCTTAACCAAGGCAACGCAACTCCCGCCAAAGCCGCCGCCTGTCATACGACAGCCGTAAACTCCGCCCTTGATGCCGATGGACTGGCAGATTTCCACAACCGCATCCAGCTCCTTGCAACTGACTTCAAAATCATCGCGCAACGAATAATGACTTCCGTACATGTGCCGCCCCACGACCGGCCAATTGGAATTGTGGATCTCTTCAACGGTCTGAAGCGTGCGCTCGTTTTCGCTGATAACATGCTGAGCACGACGGAAAGCGAAGTGATCCATCTTCTGTCTTGCCCGTTCCAAGGCAGCGGCAGTGGCATCGCGCAGCGAAGGAACTCCGAGGACTTTTGCTGCGGTTTCACATTGCGTTCGGCGCTCAGCATATTCACCTCCGCTCAACTCATGTTTGACATTGGTGTTGATGACCAGCAACGCGACTGAGGGATCATTCATCGGCACCAACGTGGTCTGCCGTGAGCGGCAATCGAGCAGGAGCAGGTGATCCTTCTGGCCCATAACGGAAATAAACTGATCCATGATGCCACACGGTACACCGGCAAATTCGTGCTCGGCCTGCTGACACAACAGCGCTTTTTCGACTGGATCCAATTTTGTGCCAATCGCCGTTTCGAGCAAGGTGGCCGTACATACCTCCAGCGCGGCGCTACTGCTCAATCCGCCACCTAAAGGCACGGTACTGACGAGCGAAATATCAAGCGAGGGAATCGTTAAGCCGCGATTTTGAAACCCGGCCACCACACCGCGAATGTAATTGGACCAGCGCGGATCGGCCTTGGCTACTGGCTTGGAAATGTCAATTTGGGCCGTATCACGTGCTCGAGAATCGTGAACTAAAATCCTGGGCGGGACTGCTGGAGAAACGTCCGCCGCCATAACGGCGTAACGTTCAATAGCCATCGGCAGAACAAAGCCATCGTTGTAATCGGTATGCTCCCCGATGACGTTCACGCGTCCTGGTGCAGCAACAATCCAGCGGGGCGGACGACCGTAAATCTCCTCAAATGGCGGGATTTTAAGCATTGGTCGGAGGAGTTTTCGTTTTCATTGAGTCATCCGCAATTGGTTCGATGCGGATTGTATGTTTGAACGGCGCAACGGCAGCGTGGGAAGCACGGCTGAGTGCTTCGGCTTTTTGGATCGTTGTTTTCTTCAAATGATCCAAAGTCGCCGTTTCTTCGGGCAGCAAGGCATTCCATTCCGGCAGATGAGACAAGATGCTTTTGACTGCAGGCGTTTCAAAGGCCTGTTGTTCCCGAACAACCTTATCCACGGACGCAAACGCTTTCACAAACGGGTTGTCCAAGAACTCGGCGGCCAGATTGACACCCTGATCCAGTTCAGCCGCGCTGAACACTTTCGATTCTTTGCCCCATGTCACCTTGAAATGGTTGGCACCACTGTTCGTCACTACCAGCCGGAATCGGTTCAAGTCTTCATTGAAAGGCAGAAACCGTAGTACGCCCTTCGTACTGTTGGGATCTATCGGATTGCCGTAAAAGCAAAACGGATAACGAGTGGACTCAATCTTAATGTTGCCATCGTGGACTGACAATATTCGATGCCCAGCAGTTGCTGTGGCCCGGCCGGTTTGAGCGTCCCAGGTGATGGTGCCGATGTCACCCGAACAACCCAATGCCTTCAGAAAGGCATAAGCCATGACAAGATGGCCGTTGGCTTCGGGATGGATTCCGTCCGGCCCGGCGAGATCGTAAGCCGGACCGTATTTTTCCTTCGCGGCTTTCATCACCGCCGCCATCGGCGTGTAAACATCGGCGTAGGTCACCCCCTGCTCAGCTGCAACCTCCCGCGCAATACGAGCCAAGTCGGCCAGTGTGTTGTTATAATTGGCAGCGGAATAATCCCTGCCCGGGATCCGGTCAAAGGCATATGTGTCCACCAGCCCCGGCGACCCAATCACAATGAAGCGGACGCCACTGTCCCGAAATGTTTTGATGATCGCCTCGGTGTTTTTGCGATAAGCCTCCTGTCGCGCCGGATCAATTGCCGAATACGCACCGTCATTCATTCCGTAACAGGTTGTGGCTACCGTCGGGTTAAAGGGTAGAACCTCCGTGTGCATTCTTCTGAGCAGGCCATCCGCCTTTTCACCACTCCAGCCAAACTGATGCGCTTTGAGGTCCGGCACCGGCTGGCACATCAATAGGTAATCCTCGATGAATACCGAATACTCCCTCTGTTCCGTAATCGAATCGCCACAAATGGCGACCGTGTCTCCCGCCTCTAATTGTGCCGCCCTTCCCGCCGACATTGAGCCGGCGTTGAAAAGTATCATCACCAGCGCTATGCCCGCAGTGATTTGCGCCATCAGTTTGCGTGGTGTCATAATCGTGTTTTTACTCTCATGCGTTACTTATTCGTTCAACCTCAGGATAAATCCGCCCCGTGGAGGAATATCGTGGCGCCATAGCTCCGAAACTTCCAACGGTGAAACATTGACCTGGAGGTTAGCTTCTTTCCCTTCAATCACGGCAAACCGGTGGCGAAATTTTTTGAACGCCGACAAGTCCACACTGGCCGGTAACGGCTGACTGGTTCCATTGATGCCGGCGATGAACCAGCTTTTGCCGGAACGCCGCGCGAAGACCACAACCGTTCCCGGTTCACCCATTAAACAGCGGGTTTCATCCCAACGCGCTGGAGCATCGCGAAAAATTTGCAGCACTTCCGGCGGCAGCGATTCAAAAAACTCCGGTTGGTCCGCATAATGAATAATGCCCGATGTAAAAATCAGCGCCGCGGCCAATTGATGGGCAGCAGTCGTCAGGCGCGCATATTTTTTCGGCGAACAGGCAACGGGGGTCAAGTCCATCGGCCCGATGGCGTTGCGGGTGAATGGCAAAACTGTGTCCAATTCCGCCGCCTTTTCCGTGTAACGCGGCTCATAAAAATAAGATTCACTGCCCAAAACCGCTTCGCAGGTCAGGAAGTTTGGCCATGTTCGATCCCACCCGCGTGGAATGGTGCACCCGTGCAGGTTTACCACCATGTGGCGGGCGGCGGCATCCTTCATCAACGCCTGCTGGGCGGCGATGGCTTCCTGCCGGTCCGAACACCAAAAATCCACCTTCACGCCACGAACGCCGGCCGCAGCCATTTGATCCAATTTGGTTTCACGTCTTTTTGCGTCATAGAAATCCGTCGCATGCAACCAGGTCAGGGGCATCACCCCCTCGCTTTCAGCATGGCTGGCAATGGACTTCAACCCGGGCTTCCACCACCCGGCGTCGAACAAGGTATATTCCCAACCCATTTTGGCGGCGAAATCGGTGAATTCATTGAACAAATTTGTCGTGTCCGGGCCGCTGGGATAAGACCACCAGGCCCACGACGCGCGACCCGGTTTGACCCACGACGTGTCGGCAATCCGCGACGGCGGTGCCAGGTCCGTCACCAGCGTTTCCAAAGCAATGTCGCCGGGCGATTGGCCCATCACGATAACCCGCCAGGGCATCGTCCACGGCAAGGAGTAACGTGGCTCGGGGCCAAACTCGTTGGTGTAACCTTGCGTGGTTTCGTCAGCGAGCGGAAAAGCAATTCGATAAAGTCCGCCTGACGAATCGGGATTGAGATGACACGCACAATAAGATTTGTCCGTTCCTGATTCTGTCAACAATACCCAGGTTGCTGCGCCCGGAACATGGAACAGCGCGGGAAATGCCCAGCCGACGGCTTTCTGCCTCGAATTCGGCGGAGGGTCCCCCGGCGAAATGTGAAAATAAAAATCTTCGTAGGCCGGTGTATAAGGACCAGCGGCATGAAACGGTTGCAGCCAGCCACGCACATTCTGCGGCAAAGTGAAACCGGTCAATTCGGATTGGACAACGCGAACAGCGTCGTTGGTTTCGGGAAAACGATAGCGAAAAGCAACACCTTCATCGCTGGCCGCCAGTTCAATTGCCACGTCGGCGCCGCCCTGATTGTGGAACGTCAGGTCACGGAAATTCAGAAGATGATTTATCCGCGACTGGACGCCGGCGAATAATTCGTACTTTTCACGATGACTGCGGACTTTCCCGGCGTCTATGAAAGCAAGTCCACGCTCAAAATCCTGATCATCACGCCGGAGCCCGAGCGGCGATTCTTGAATGACAATCTTCCCGGCGCGCATGGCCTGGTAACTCAGGCTGCCACCGTCGTCAAGCGAGACGGTGATTTCACACTGTCCATCCGGCGAAACCACCGACCAGGAATTGCTTTCAGCCAAGCTGGCGCCCAACGTTATCTCTGGCAACAAAACGAGCGCAGCGACGGACAGAACCGTCAACTGAATATTTCCGGATTTCCCCATCATGGCCGTCAATCACGAATAAGTGTCAAACAGACTGCGAACGCGCAGTTCCTTGACGAAGTTGTTCTTGCTCAAGGATTGTTCAGGCTGGACCCGGATCGTCTGTGGCGTATCCGGCAAAAGATGTATAAAATTATCGGCATACTTTGCGTCCGTATTTTCCAGTTCGAGCCAGGCCCAGAGTGCGGGTTTCTCGGATATAATCGTGACCAGGAACCCCTTCTCGGATTCGTCAACCGACGTCACGAGTTTTGGATCCGGCAATTTTAGTTCCCTTGGTAAAGCAAACAGAACCAGGTTTTCCGAGACCGTTTTGCCGTCCACCTCCAGTCTCAGCCATGTCAAAAGCCCGTTCGCGCCAAGTTTCTGAATCTGTTCCTGAAGGTTGAGCGTTTTGATCTTTTCACTTTTGCGCGCCGGAATTTTCACACGTGCGGTCTCCTGCGCCAGCGATCGGCCGTCCAAATCCGTCACCTCCCAGGTTAGCTTGCCGTGGCGCGCTTCGAGCAAATCATTAGTGATAAAAACCTCGACGGTTCCACTCGGCACATTTTCCTGACCGGAAACGAGCATGGGCGCGTAAAATTTCCGGGCCAGATAGTGCAAGGCTTTCCAGCGGCCGAAATAATCCACTGACGACCAGCTCATGCCCGGCCAGATGTCGTTGTATTGCCAGAAAATGCAGCCCATGGATCGGGGCATCGTCTGACGCCAGTACTCCGCGCCGGTTTTGATACCGTAACCCTGCAAAATCTGGCTCAGCCACAGTGCGCTATCGAAATCCTTCGGCGGACGAAAATAGCGGAGCGTTGTATCGCGGATGATTTCGTTACCATGGCCGCTGCCGTCGCGCTGGTGCCAGTTCATCACCGGCGTCACCACGGACGCGCGATCCTCTTCGTTGGTAAAAGCGCGCACGGTTTTCGGTTCCGGAAAAGATTGGAAGCCGAACTCGCTCATGAATCCGGCCACCGTGCGATAAGCGTCGAACATTTTCGGCCCGTGCCATACTTCCCAGTAGTGGGTATCGCCGCAGTCGGGACTGCCGGAGACGTAATTGGCTTGCGGGGCAAATTTCCGAACCTGCCCGGCAATCAAATCCTTGAACAGCTCGTCGTACGCCGCTGTACTCATCCGGTTAGGCCCCCAGGTCGGCCCTTCCCACCACGATAAACTGATTTCATTGTTGCCGCACCAGACAGCAATGCACGGATGATCCCGCAACCGAAGCAAATTATCGCGCGCTTCCAACCGGACACTGTTCATGAATTGATCGTCAAACGCCGGATACGCGGCGCAGGCAAACTTGAAGTCAAGCCAGACGCAAATGCCCAGTTCGTCGCACGCATCAAACAGCGCGTCGTCTTCGTAATAGCCGCCGCCCCAAAAACGCAGGAAGTTCATGTTGACCGCTGCTGCATCCGCAACGTAACGGCGTAGAATTTCTGGAGTTATCCGGCTGGTAAATGAATCGCAGGGAATCCAATTCCCGCCTTTGGCAAAAAAGCGAACACCATTGATTTCAAATTGAAGCGGGTTTCCGTTTTCCGGCAAAATGATATTGAGTTCGCGCAGACCGATGCGCTTGGTTGCGCTGTCGATCGGATTGCCCTCGGCGTCGAGCAATTCAACGTGAACCTGATAGAGCGGCTGCTGGCCCATGCCCGCCGGCCACCAGAGTTTGGGACGTTTAATTTTAAGTTGGCCGAGCCCTTGTCCTTTGGAAACTTCAATCGTCGTAGCGCCAATGGATTTACCATTATCGAGAAGCGACAGAACGGCCTTGAACGACCTGGCTGTTTTGCGAACTGCTTCCACGTTCACTTCAACGTCCAGCGTGACTTTCTGGCCGGAATGATTTTGCCGGATAAAAACATCGGTAATACGGCCTTGATTGAAGGTCTCGAGGCTAAGGTTCTTCCAAATGCCGCAGCCGGGCAGATTCGGCCCCCAATCCCAGCCGAAACTGCACGGCTCCTTGCGCACCCAGGCGCGGCCCTGGATCCATTTGGCCGGTGCCCGGTCACCCTCGTGCTGCTTGATGTAAGTAAACGGCGACTCAAATAAAATCTCGATCGTGTTTTCCCCGGCGCGCAGAAAGGGCTTTAAGTCAAATTCCCAAAGGCGGAACATGTTGTCGGCACGGCCGACATCCTGGCCGTTGATTTTGACGGTGGCCAGCGTGTCCAAGCCCTCGCAGCGGAGCACCACGCGGTCGTTTTTCAATACTTCCTCCGATACTCCGAACGTGCGCCGGTAACTCCAGTCGCTTTCGCCGACCCATTGAACGGCCTTTTCGTTGTCGCGATAAAACGGGTCGGGAATCTTTCCTGCCACCAGCAAATCGGTGTGAACACAACCAGGGACTTTTGCCGGAATCCAGTCGCCCTTGCCGGCCTGCGAGACCTGCCAGTCGCCGCTGAGACTCAGCCGCCGAGGAGTGGGAATGCTTGCGGCCCGGCAAAAGGACACAAGTGGTTCCCAGGCTAACGCTGCTGACATTGCGGTCATCGTCGTCATCAAAAACTGTCGCTTGCTGATTTTGTATTCCATGGTACCTACCGCTGGTTCGAAGGAAATCAATGCGTTATGCCCATAAAGGGCCGACGTACCGAATCAAATCGCCGCCGAAAGCGCCCTTTGCAAAACCCATTACACCAACAATCCAAACAATTCGTTTCATTTGTTTTCTAACGACGCGTTGCTTCCCGAATCCAGTTCGATAACACAAGCTTCCACCGCGTGTGCGCACGATGGCAGGACTCCATCGCGCATCAGCACCGTTCCAGTCACCGTCTGGCCTTCCTGGGGCACTGGTGCGCGGCCCGGCGCGGGATTTAACTCGTGAATTGTGTAATTTTTCGCCGGGTCAAGCCCGTGGGGCCGTACGGGAACATTTGTGCCCTCTATCAGTTGAAATACGAACAACACTGCGCGGGAATGGTCCTTTGACACAAAATCCAGAGCGCCCCGATATCCCTTATGCGGGTCTTCCAGCCGGTATAGATTGCCAAATGCCGTCACGTCCCGGATCTGTTTGTAGGCGCTGACCGCCCCGGCGCATATCGCCTTGTCCTGTGCCGGTAGCTTTGTGAGATCGAGGTCCATGCCAAACCGCGCGCTCATCGCCACACTACAGGCGAAATGCATCGGACGGTTGCCCCAATGCGTGACGTGGCTGGCCATGGCCATCGACGGGAAGAAATACGAATAATCCCATTGCGTCAGCACACGAACCGTCGGGTCCGTGTTGTCGCTGGGCCAGAATTCCTGAAAATACTTTAGCGCGCCGTAATCTACGCGCCCGCCGCCGCCGGAACAGAGCATCAGTTCGGTGTCGGGGAATGTCCTGGCGGTTTTGGCCATGAGGGCGTAAAGGGCTTGAACATAATCAATCCAAAGATCGGACTGCCGGTCCGGTGCCAGATACGGGGAACCTGGCTGCGTAAGGTAGCGGTTACAATCCCATTTGGCATAAGTGATGCCCGGCACTTCCAGAATGCTTTTAATGGTGTTCCACTCGAATTCCTGCACCGCCGGCCGCGTCAGGTCGAGGACCAGCTGATTGCGTTGCAGTTCCAATTCACGTTTCGGCTGGCGGATCACCCAGTCGGGATGTTCATGGAACAAGACGCTGTTGGGATTCACCATCTCCGGCTCCATCCAGATGCCGAAACGCAAACCGCGTTTGACGGCTTCCGCAGCCAGCGGAGCGAGACCCTTGGGAAAGCGTTGGCGATTGGGTTGCCAATCGCCAAGCCCGGCATTATCACTGATACGAGGAAATTTGTTCCCAAACCAGCCGTCATCCAGCAGGAACAACTCCACTCCCATCTCCTTGGCGGGATCGAAAAGGCTGACGATGCGGTTAAAATCAAAATCGAAGCCGGTCGCTTCCCAGTTGTTCAAGAGCACCGCGCGCGTCTGGTGGCCATCGCGCATGCCGAAATCGCGCGCCCAATCGTGCAGTTTCCGGCTCATGTCCCCGAGACCCTTATCACTCCAGGTCCAAATCATCACCGGGGTAACAAAGGTCTCGTTTGGCCGCAAATGATACGCAGAGGCAAACGGATTGATGCCGCACAAGGCGCGGATGCCCTGGCCATTATCGTCGAATTCACATTGAAAACTCCCCGACCACGCGAGCGAACCGGCGAGGACTTCACCGTTGGTTTCGGTGGCCTTTCCATTCAGCGAGAGGATGAAGGAAGGATTTTGGAATTGGTCCGCGCGCACCCCCAGTTTTGAATCCAACACCTTCGACCCCGGAGTGATGGGCTCGGTGATAGGATTCATCATTTCCTTGGCCCAGTCGCCAAAAAAATGCGTGAGGTAAACATTGGTCGTCAGCAGGAATGAAGTCGAAGCCATCCGTTTCAACATTACCAGACCGGGTTCCTGATGGTAGATTTCCGTCCATTCTTCAATCACGTCCTCGTTGTAGTGAGTCCGAAAACAAAGCGTGACTTCAAACGGATACGCCGGGTCGTGCAGATGCGCGCGCGTTAGTTCAATGTCCGCCGACTCGTTGGTTTGTGTCAGGCCATCATAAACCAGCGCAGTTGAAGTGTTGCCGTCGGTGTGAACCGCCTGCAAGGCCGGTTCCCAGACGTAACCATCGCCCGCCTGCGGATAAAACTCATCGTCGCGTGAAAGTTTTGCGTCGGGATCGTCCGCGCCGATGGGCCGCTGATAAAGGCGGCCATCGTCACCCACTTGAAAAGTGACCGCAAAACTTTTGGTACTCAAACGGAACGATTCGTAAGGTGGCAGCGCGACCGGCGGCGGCGCGCCGTCCTTCATTTCAATTCCCGCATCTGCCCAGTCGGCGTGATCGTTGCTTTCGCCATCGCCGCCATCCGTTACACGCAAAACCAGTGTCTTGACGCCGGCGAGATTCACATTCACCGATTTGGCGGCTTCCCCGCCTTTGAGCACACCACTATCCCACAGAGTTTTTCCATCGCCGCTGACAATGAATTCCACACTGCCTTGATTGCCCGCGCTGTCGTCCACGCCCACTTCGGCGGTAAAGCGCCTGGCGTTTCCGTCCAACGCTACCCGGAATTTACTGGTTGCGTGCGTCCCGACGCCGTGAGCAAATCTTTTGCCGTGGATGGTCAAGGGGCCGCCGGCAATTTCATGATCCGCCTTGGCCACGCTCCAGCCGGTCGTCATCTCCCTCAGGTTCAGCGATGAAAGCCAGACGCTTTCCGCAAACAGTGAAGGGATGGTTGCCAGCAACAAGATCAGCGCCAGGAACTTGAACGGGAAGGAGTTCATAGAGGCAACCTTGCCCGTTCGAGGACCGGCATACCCAGTGAATTTGATCGGCGGGATGGATGAGCCATGATTTGAGTCAGAGAGAGTTCACGAGCCGATGCGAAGGCAAATTTGCCAATGAACCGTCCCCGCGGCCGCAACCATTCCGCAACGTTTTCGCTCCGCAGCAAAAGCCAGCGCGTCCGCGTCGCCATTGGTCGGCTCGATGGCAAAATGATGGTGCCCGTGCCAGCCGCCGCGCGTCAGCCACAATCCAAGCGCATTATTCTCCGCAGGATTCCAGGCAAATTCCAGGCGGTCACCCGTTTCCCGATTATGGACGGCGGCCCAACCCTCGCACACCGGCATGGCAAAAACTTTCGCGCAGTTTTTCCCGGGAATGGCTGAATCAATCGCGTCCACCCAGGTTTCGCCGTTCAGCAACGCGCGCGTGGAAGCCGGCAACTCAAGCTGATCGCCGGTTTGCAACCGCAGCAACGGATGCAGTGTCCATAAAAAATGTTCATCCGTTGTGCCGCCATTGCTTAACCGATAACTGATTTGAATTTCGTTTTCCCGCAATTCAATTGTTCGCGCGAGTTCAAAGGGCGAAACCCGCAATTTAACGCCCGTCTGCAAAATTCCCTTTTCCAGAGCCGTGAGGTCCACCGTCCACGGAGCACTCCAGACCTCGCCATGATCCGGCAGCGTGCGCCCCCGCCACCGGCACGGCGCGATGGTCGGAAAACATTCATCCATGCCGGCGAGCGGGCTTTGGGAAAAATCCTCGCCAACCCGGTTCCGAAAAAGTTTCAAGGTGCCACGCGGATGCCACAACCATTCACGGCCCGTTCGAAGATCTTTCAAGGAAATGATTCTTGCCCCCAGCTCCGGCACCACCGCGAGTTCCGTATGCTTATTGCGGAGCACATATATTTCAAAACCTTGTTCGCGCCGTACTGCGAAATGATTCATTGGCAATTTCAAGTTCATAAGACTCTCCAGTAATTGACCGGCCGTCGTTCAAAACCATTCGGCGAAGAATATTAAACCTCGCCATGCCGTTTTGGCTGAATCGCGGATGCCGGCGACAACCGCGTCATCGTTTCATCCCGTTCAAAAAATCGGCGGCCAAGGCGTGATTCGGATCGCGCCGAAGCACGAGTCGCAACAGCGATTTTGCCCTGGCTTTTTTACCCAAACCGAGTTGCGCCTGCGCTTGTAGAAACAAGGCCGTTGTTTCCTGCCGAAATTGCAGGTCATCGTCGAACAACAGCATCGTCGGCAACGAAGTCGCGAAGTAATCAATCTTCGCAGTCGCCTTGTGCAATTTCCGCCCGTAAACCAGCAAATCGCGGAAAAGCCTTTTGGCCTTGGCTGGCTGGCCGAGCTTTTCCCACGACAACGCGGAGTAGTAAGTCATTTCACTGAGGGCGCGGACGCTCATTTCCTGAAAGTCGCCCTTGAAAGTTGCTGCCAGGTGCCAATGGTTGCGCGCCGATATTCGGTCACCAAGTCCGGACAGGGCACAACCCAGCCAGTAATGAATGTCACTCTGATTGGCCAACAGGTGTTTGGCTTCGCTCAAATTGCGTGGCGAAGCGAGCGCGCGTTCAAAACAGCCAGAGGCAAAGGCAAATTCGCGTTGCGCCAGGGCAGCGCGGCCCAGCGCCAGTTGGGCGCGAACATGCTGGCCGAGCGGCCCGCCCTCACCGCCTTCCCACGGCTGGAACTTGCGGTGCACAACGATTTGCAGCGCCCTGGCGGGTTGACCGGTCTGATTGTTAAGGGCGCAAAGTTCGAGGCTCAAATCGTCGCGTTGCCGGACGAGGTCGGAATGTTTATCCAGCTCGCGTAATCGTTTCTCCGGCATTTCGCCGAGCCTTTTCCAAAGCTGGTCGCGTTCGTAAAGCAATCGCGCGTCGGATGGACTGGCCTGGAACGCCTTATCGTAAGCAGCGCGGGCTTTGGCCGGTTGCCGGCGGACATTGAAATAGCCGATGCCGAGATTGCGCCACACAATCGAGAAATCAGGATCGAGCTTCGCTGATCTTTCCCAAAGTTGAATTGCTTCCGCGTGGCGGCGGCGGTCGTAAAGCAAATTGCCGAGGTAATACGGCGCGCGGGCATCGCCGGGATTGGCGCGCATGGCGGCTTTAAAAACGGCAATTTCTTCAAGCCGCGCCGGAAAACAATAGTCGGTCGATTCGGCGGCAGCGCGTTTGAAACACTTCACCGCGGCCTCGCCATCGCCATTTTTTTCATGCAGCCAGCCGAGCGTATACAAAATCATCGGCAACGCGCCCCAACTTTGATCGGGCAGATCACCGGGCGGCAACGCCGTGTTTTCCAGAATACCTATGGCTCGGTCGAAGAATCCGGCGCGCGCAAAATCGTGGGCAAGGTCCAGTCGGGTCTGCAGATCGCAGGCTGGCTTTTCACCATTAAGATGTCGCGCCCACGGGTCGAGTGGGTCAAGTTGCAGGGTGGATTGAAGCAGTGAATCCGCCTGGCGGGCCTCGCCCAGTTCGCGCAAAACGAGTACTTTCAAATTTCGCGCGCGGAGGTTGTCGGTGTCAAAACGCAACGAACGAGTGAGATGCTCCAGAGCAACGGCCCAATTTTTTCGCGCGCAATCAATCTCTGCCAGCGCATGGCAACCCGCC
Organism: uncultured bacterium; assembly: GCA_963708305.1. GTDB lineage: Bacteria > Verrucomicrobiota > Verrucomicrobiia > Limisphaerales > UBA11358 > UBA11358. The sequence goes on from CAVPSH010000001.1 coordinate 1,495,995, forward strand.
GCCACCCACGTCTGATTCCACGTCGCCTTGTAAAAGGAGGCGTACGCTTCCTTGTCGCGGTCAAGAAACCGCAAACACAGGCCGAGGTTGTAATACGCTTCACCGTCATAGGGATTCGGATTCCGGCGCGTGAGCCGATCTATGGCTTTGCGGAAATGTACTTCTGCATTGGCGAATTCACCGCGGCGCAGATGCCAGAGCCCCATGGCATTGTTACAGCGCGAATCGAGCGGATCGCGGCGCAACGCCTCGCGCCAGTAAGGCGCCGGTGAACGTGTGGCATGACGATATTGCTCCAGGTGCAAGCCAGTAATAAAAAGCTCATCGTTGCTGGCGATTTCTCCGGGTGCGGGCGGTTCGGTTGCGGCTGGTGGAGCCTTGCCCTTCACGTGCGGCTTGGGTTGATAGGAAATCAACTCCTGTCCAGCCTTGTTCTCGACCCGAATGAGCACATCGGTCTCGCCGACGCTCCCCGGCAGTTTGATTCTCTCAACCAACGCCAACGCAGGCGAAAGATCACAATCAAGACGCGCCAGCTCCTTTCCCTTCACGAAAATCGTCACGGTCGTTTGCGGCTGGTGGCCCGTGACGGCAATGCCAAGTCGCAATTCATTTTTCTCAACCCTCAAGCTGATGGCGGCATCAAGATTCGCGTGTCGCGCCGGGCCGATCTTTTGAATCGGATACCAATACTGGCTCCACGATTTGGTTTCGCCGGGCTGGAGAAAACTGAAGTCGGGCTGGTTGTCGGTATAGACGCCGGCCATGATTTCAATGTACGGCCCAAACTCGCCGCGCGCGTCGGCGTCGGTCAGGTTGCGATCCCAGGCATAGCCAAATTCATGGTTGCCCCACGTCCATTGCTTCTTGCCAGGCGCGATGTGATGATTGGCGATGTGAACGATGCCCGCCTGCGCCTGCGTAATCGTAACCGCCAAAGAAATCCTCCTCGCTGCCCATGCACATGTAGGACGTGGGAACGGGGATGTTGGCATAGAACGACAAATCGTTCGGCGGGTAATTCGGAACTTCCGAGCCTTGATTTAGGATTTTGGATTTAACCACGCAATGCGGCGGAACGAATTGTGAAGGCTTTTCGCCTTCCGGAATGCCTTTGCGCCCGCGTTCGCCATAATTGACGCCATAATAAAATCCTTTTGCCAGCGGATACTCGCTCATCGAGCGGCGCGCGTGGTCAGCCACATAATGAACGTCCGGCGGGAAAAAGCTTTGATAGGCCTCATGCACGCGGGTGGCGACGTTTGCCCACCAAAGAAACGTTTGTACGAACGGCGTGCGGTTGTAAGCGCGAACTTTCAGTTCCAGATAAGCCTGGCCGGGATGCAGGCAGATGCCATGCATGCCCTTCATGCGGCACATCGGATCGTGGTCGCTGCACCAGACTGTTTTTGAGCCGTCGGCGTGCTCCTCGATTTCAAAATCCACCGGCAAAAACGTCGCGGGCCGGTGATGTTGCGGCCAGTTGAATTCGATGCCGCCGGAAATCCACGGCCCGGCCAAACCGACCAGTGCGGGCTTGATGACCGGCTGGTAGTAAATCAGATCGTAGCCGTTGGTCTTGTCCTGCAATCGGTGAATGCGCCCGCCGATTTCGGGTAATATCATCACGCGGACAAACTCATTTTCGAGCCACACGGCTTTCCACTTCCGGTCCACCGGTTTCTCCGCGATGCGATCCGTGAACGGCAAAGGATAGACTTTGCCACTGCTGCCCTGATACACGCGTTTTTCCAGGAACATCGGGTTTTTATCCGGCGGCGCGGGCAAATAAGCAGGAATTACCAGATCTTCCACGCGTACTCGCACCGCGTCGGCAGCCTGCAAGTCCCCGTTACGCAAGCGTGAAGAATCCTCGGCAGCGCTTGCGCCTTCGTTCACTTCAAAGATTTTCGGCCGGCTCATCGCTCAATATTTAAACCACCAGTTCACGTTCAATTTGTTCCAGCGTTTTGCCTTTCGTTTCCGGCAATTTGAACTTGATAAACAAAAAGCCAGCCGCACAAATTCCGGCGTAAAGCCAGAAAATTCCCGCCGTACCGAGTACTTTATTCAAAACCGGAAAGGAAAAAGTCAGCAGGAAACACGCGATCCAAAGGGATGAAACGGCCACGGCCATCGCCGCGCCCCGGATGCGATTCGGAAAAATTTCGGATATGACCACCCAAACCACCGGCGCGAGCGACATCGCATACGAGCCAATCGCCGCCAGCACCAGCAGCAACAAGGGCAATCCTTTGACGCCGCTGAAATAGCAGAAGCCCAAAGTAAGATAAATAACCGCCAGCGCCGCGGACCCGAACAACATCAACGGGCGCCGGCCGCCGCGATCCACAATTCCCAGTGCGACAAATGTGAAAATAAGATTCACCGAGCCGGTCCACGCGATGTTTTTTAGCACGGTCGAGATGTCATAACCGGCGGCGCGGAAAATTTCCTCGGCGTAATTGAAAATAACGTTGATGCCGCACCATTGTTGAAACACGGCAAGCACAACACCGAGAACAATCACCTTGCGCATTTTGGGTTCGAGCAGATCGGCAAATCGCACACGCTGAATTTCCTCGCTGGCCAGCGTGGATTGGATTTCCGCCGTTGCAGCACTCGCATAATTCTCACCACCGATCTTCACCAGAACGGCGCGGGCTGAATTCGTCTTCCCATTTTTCGCCAGCCAACGCGGACTCTCGGGAACGAACAGCATTCCGACGAAAAACAACGATGACGGTACAGCCGTCAGGCCAAACATCCAGCGCCATCCCTGCTGGCCAAACCAGGAATTGCGGATGAAGTCGTCGGTTGCGCCGGAAGGCAGGTTGCGCACCAGAAACCAGTTGAGATATTGTGCGAGCAGAATGCCAATGACGACCGTAAGTTGATTGATCGCGACCAGTTTGCCGCGCATCTTCGCGGGCGCGACTTCAGCGATATACATCGGCGAAAGATTGGACGCCAGGCCAATGGCGACACCACCGAAAATGCGCCAGGTGATAAAAATCGTGAAACTGGTTGCCAACGCATTGCCAAGTGAAGTGACGGCAAAGAGCAACGCGGCGGCAATCAGCAATCGTTTGCGGCCAAGCTTGTCACTCAAGGCACCGGCAAATATTGCCCCAAACAAACAGCCAATAAGCGCGCAACTGTTGGCCCAGCCGATTTGCGCCTCGCTGGTCAATTGAAAGTACCGTTGGAAGAATGGCTTGGCGCCACCGATGACCACCCAGTCCCAGCCAAAAAGCAGACCGCCCATCGCGGCAACCACCGCGATCAGCCATACGTAACCAAAACCAGAGTTGTCTTTCAGTCTCAAGGTTTCAGTTTCACTTTGCGCTACCGTGATCACGTTGTTAAAAAAGTTGCGCGAGACCAATCCAGGTGAACAAACACACCTTCCGGCCGCTGCTTGGAATCACCGCGAGCCAGTCTTCGATGAGTCGGTCACATTATTTACGTGAAATTCATAACTTGAAAGGTAATTCCCCATGACCATTCTCACAGACTGACTTGCTCACTTTCAGCCATGCTCCGCTTGTATTCCCGATGTCACGACGCGTCGCGAATTTTCATTATTTGAACACTGTTACTAATTTCCCAGATATCGTCCGGAAATGGAATGGACATTCCAACAATGCGCATGGATAATTGACCTGTACCCGCGTAAAAACATTCCGTTCAGCCTTTGATCCTTTTCAAATCAGCCGGACTAGACTCCATAGCGGCGCCTGTGCTCGGAAGGCGAATGATTGTGCATCTTTCGGAACGCGCGCGAAAAGTAGAATTGGTCGGAAAAACCGAGTTGATCGCTGATTCGTTTAATGGATAAATCGGTAGTGTTAAGCAGTTGCACCGCGCGCTGCATGCGCAAGTGATTCAAATAACTTAGCGGCGCATAACCGCTGACCCGCTTGAACAGATTTGTATAATGCGACCGGGATAGATTCACGAGTGCCGCGAGGGTCGCAATTTTCAAAGGTTCGCGCAGGTGACCTTTCATAAATTCGATACTTTCACCCACTCGCTCGCGGACCGAGGTTTCACCGTAACCGAACTCGTCCTTGTAGCGCAGAATCAATCCCATCAGGTGCGTCAGTGAGTGCGCGGCGTAAATCAGGTGTGTTATCGTAAAGCCGTGTTCGAGTCCTTCCAATACATCTTCAAAAAGCGAGAACAACTGCACATCACCGCCCAGCGGCACCACCGGCTTTTCCGCCGTGACACCGAGCCTTTCCAGATAAATCGGCACATTTGATCCCACCGCGTGAAACCAATGAATTGTCCAAGGCGTCTTTTTTTTGGCTCCATAAACATGAGGTGTGGAAGCCGGCACCACCAGCAACTGGTTTCGGGTCACTTCGTGCTTTCGTCCGGCAATTTCGCACCAGCCATTGCCTTCAGCACAGTAGATGAAAATCGCTTCCGGGCACCCTCGCTCGCGCACGCAGACGTGCCCCTTGGCCTTGGGATAATATCCTGCGTCCGTTGGCAGCAGCTGCTTGAGCAATGGATAGTGCAAAGCCGAGGCCATAATGGGCCGTGGCAAAACCACGAGACGCTGTCCCGCGAACCCCTCATGTTTTTCTCGCCACTTCACAAACAAGATGATGATCTGGAAAACTGTCTCTGCGAAACAAGCAACAACTAACCGAATGCCAACCGTATCGCAATCATTTGAGCTGGTTGAGGCGCGTTAAACATTTGAGTTCCGGTTCGGGCAAAATTCGTAAATGGCGGGGCCAGCGTTTGGTGCAAGAAAGAAAAGCAAAACGAATCCGGCCCATTGGCCCAACTGACACAATTATTTTCCGGCAAAACGGACATTTATTTCTGGTTGAATCTGAATCGGCGGCGCAGGAGCTTATTCATTGTACTCAAGCGACCCACCGTACGCTTCGTTGCTATGGTGTTTCCAACAAATAAAACTGCTGTGGCGCGTTGGGAGCAACGCTGTCAGTAAAATCGAAATTGCCATTTTCATCAAATGTGTTCGTAGCAATGGAAAGCCATTGCGACGCGGGTAACGCGAGATTTGTGGAAACCAGTACGCGATACGTCCAACCCGGCGCGCCATTGGTGCCGTTGAAAATAAGGCCACTCACGCCCGCCGGGGTAACTGAGACAAATTCCGGCGACGGCAGACCGCTCGCGAGGCCAAGACGGAACAATTTTGCCTGCTTGGCGTTCAGGCTCACGTTGAAAGAATTAGAAACCGTAGTGACCGTTCCGTCCCACAGATTGGTGGCGGTAAAATCCCCCGGCGGCAAGCCCGCACGGCTCAAGTTTACGGTCTCGTTCGTCGCGCTAGACGTGTAATTGAAAACGGCGATGCACCACGTTATGCCGTCCTGCTGCATGAAGATATTGGCCGCACTGGAGCCGGTGTTGCCCTCAACTGGCGTAAAGGTCTGGCCCGTGCGCGCAACGGCGTTAATGGCCGCATTCGTCAAATAGGTCTGCGCCAAGGCAATACTGGCGGAATTGGTCAGGATGCTCCCATTAAGGAAAACCCCGGTGATAGCGCAGTTGATGAGACGGCTTTGGTCTTCATTACTGTTGGGACCATCGTCAAACACCATGAAGTCGGGATCATTGAACGGGTATAATTTGTCCAGCCACCAGCCGTAAGACACGGAATTCATCGTGTATTCCGTATTGGAAATCAGGGACGTATACGCGTCGCAGGCAATGCGTCGGCCATCGCCGTATTGATACGGAAACAACGGCGCGATGGATTCGCTGATGAACATCGTGCCGGCCACCTGATTGAGCAGGAATTGCATGCCTTGGTTGTAGGCCTCGATGCCCGTCGTCACGTTGGTGTCGTAGTGGACGCCTTCCAGCGCGCCGTGCGACAGGAAATCCAGCTTGATGTAATCGAACCCGTCGGCGACCAGACCGCTAATTTGATTGAGAATCAGTTCCTTTGTTCCCAGATGAGTCGGGTCCAAAGCCAGCGCGCTGTCGTAGGAAATGGCGCTGCCGTTGGTGGTCCGCAGCAGGATGTCGCTGTAGTGATAACCGGAGCCGGGCGCCACCTGGTTGCTGGACTGGGCGAGAGTACCCCAGTAGGTAAACGGCGTAAAATAGATGCCTGCCTTCTGGCCATTGGCGTGGCAATGGCTGACAAAATTTTGCAACTGCGAGCTGCTCAGGTTGTAGGTTCCGTAGGAATCCAGGTTCACATACACCGTGCCGTGGTTAGTAAAACCATAAAGCTGCAAGTTGGTATGGATGGAATCAGATACCGCGATGGCGGCGGCATAAGTGATTCGACTCTGGTAATTGGTAACGCCCCAACTGTTCCAGCCGAACGGCACGCCGTTGGTCCACACGAGCGCCGGCACAAACCGCGTATTTTCGTCCGCGAAATCTTCCATGGTCGTCCGCCAGTCATCGCCAAAACCCACAAACACGGTCGGTGACGAAATGACGTTTCCCTTAACGAATCCGTGCGGCTGGACGTCCCAAGGCGAAGTGGCGCCGCCATTAATGTGCATTTGATCGAGCTTGTTGTTGGAGCCTTCAGACCAAACGCTGCTCTTCCATGTGTCATGGGTCACCGAACCCACCACCATGCCGTTACGCGTGGTATTGTCATAAAACGCACCCACTTCGTAGCTCAGGCAGGCATTGGTAATCGGCATGGCGTTGTATCTATAAAAATCGTCGTTATCAAATGGCACGTATAGGACGCGGTCGTCGTTGTAGGAACCGATGTCCACGCCGCCGGTTGTGCTCACGACCACCGGTCCCATCCAGTTGGCGCTCGCGTTGGCGCCGCTCATGGTCACGCTCGTCAGAAAGCTGTCATTCTGGTCGAGTGTGAAATACTGCGTCATGTCCGGCAGCCCGGCGGCGTGGGACAGGACGGCGACTTCGTTGCTGCTGACGACCGACCAGGTGCGGTTGCTGAAGTTGTTGCCCGTCACATAGCCGCTACTCAATCCGACGCCACTGTAAAAGGAAGATATTTTTTTTGAATTCTTCCAATAGAAATCCGTCGTACCGGCATTAAGATTATATTCCAATCTGACGTCTGCGTTCGACATCACCAAAGTGTTTCCCACTTGTTGAAAGAAAGGCGACGCCCCAGCCGATGCTATTGTTACCAGCGAAACAAAAACCGAAAGAATCAAGATTTGAATGACGCGCTTCAAAAACACCACATCACGGCGGAGGCGACGGATTGGGAATTTTCCAACCCGAGTGCCAAGGATAATTCCACAGGGTCTGTAGTCTCACCAGCACAACATGCCCGTCAACAAATCCGATGTCAATGGCACCAGGCACTGGGCTTCCCGGGAGACGGCTCTTGGGCGCGGAACCGGCTGGAATTCCGCCATGCCGGTCAATGCAGACCCGGGCCATCATGCCTGAGGATGGGGGGGGGCCGCCCAAGGGGTCGTATAAATTGCGCGCCGGCGAATCGGTCTCCACCGGGTCAAAATTGAGAAATGCCGCGTCCATGATCACCGGCACCATACTTGGCTTTGCCACGGATGCCGGTTTGGCGTAATTCCAATCCAAGTGATTCTTCTGGTTGTTATCAATATAATTATTTTGATCTACATCTGAGTCCAACCATTTGTTCATTCCATAGCTGGAGGCGTAGGTCGGATTGGACAATGTCCACTGCCAGGCGGTATCGGCCTTCCCCGGCGGGTTGACAAGGTTCTTGGGATTCCCGTGGTCAGGCGCCTGGGGGCAAATCAACACGTTGGTCGCTTTCGCATAGTAAGTCAGCATGGTACCCATCCAATCCGGGTCATTGCCGTTCCAGGGCGGTAGGTTCCAGTTTGGGGGCGGGCCCATCCATTTCTGGTAGTCGTCAGTGTACATCATGCCGGCCACGGTCAATTGCCTAATGTTGTTCATACAGTCCACTTGCTGCGCCCGCAATTTGGCGCTCGACAACGCCGGCAACAGCATCGCCGCCAAAATGGCAATAATGGCAATCACCACCAGCAATTCGATCAGCGTAAAGCCAGCAGCTTTGTCTGACTCACTCGCTCGTTGAATTCTGGTGAATTCTGCTTTTGTAAATTTGCTTTTCACTTTTTTACTCAACACTGTTTTTCCATCTCATCGCCGTTCGGTTCCGGTTTATTGCGTCTTCAACCTGTAAAACTCCCGGGCATTGTTAGGACTAACGATGTTTGTAGACAGATTGAAATTGCCGTTCGAGTCAAACGAGTTGGTCAGTGCCGGCGACCATAGGTTCAAGGGCAAAGCCAGGTTCGTACTCTGCAACAACACATATTGGCCGTTGGATGTTCCGTTCGTGCCTTGAATGGTCAGCGTCGTTCCGGTTATACCGATCTTCGTAAAGTGCGGCGCCGGCGCTGCCGCTGATACTACGCTGATGCTTCCGTTGACCGTCAGATTATTGGTATTCCACGCCAGACCGGGCCCGGGGGTGGCAGGGACGATGGGGGCGAACGAGCCGGTGTAGGCGCTGGCGCCGAATAACGTGAAACTGTTGCCTGCGGCCAATGGCGCCGAGATGTTGGTCAGCGTCAATGTCCCGCCATAGGTCAGCGTGCCGCCTGCCGAGAGCCCGTCGTTGCTCGCGCCGTTGAGTTTCATTACGGTGTTGCCGTTGAGCGTAGCATTGCCGGAAACGTTCAACGTGCCGGTAGCTGCGCTGGTGCCAGGCGCCACGGTGCTGCCCGCCGACGCAGCCAGATTGCCCTGAACTGTGCCAGAACCCTGCAAAGTTTGGCCGTTGGCCAGGGTGAGCTTGCCGTCAGTGCGGTTCGTAACGGCGAGCGTGGCACCCGACGCCAGGCTGATGGGCGTACTACTTGAAATCGAGCCGTTGCCTATCAACGCCAGCACCATACCGGACCGGATATCGGTGATGCCTTGATAAGTGTTGGCGGCGGCGAAGACCAGCGGGGAACCGCCGTACTGATTCAAGAAGAACCCGCCCGCGCCACTGATAACATTGCTAAAGGTAACCGGGTCGTTGCCGATCTGGATATTCGCCAGGCCGTTCAGAGTGACCGTTCCGGCGATGGCGAGGCCGCTACCGCTGCCGCCGTCCACGCTGAAGAAATACAATCCCGCATTGGTTTCCAGCACGAACGAGGTATTGAGCCGGTAATCGCCTGCGCCACCGCTGGGCTGGTACTGCCAGACGGCCGTGGGCAGGATATGGACGACTTTCGCATAGCCGTTGTCGCCGCCCGTGGTGTCACCATGCTGGATGTTAAAGAGAACGTTGGAGTGCAGGGTCAGGACATTTGTGGGATTGCCCAAGCTGACGCCCAAAGCCTGAATGCGCATGGTTTGCTGGCTGCCGGCGCTCGTCAAGAGGTCAATGTTACCCAGATTCGTATCGAAGCCGATGTCGTACCACTGCGAATAACTGCCGACACTGACGGTCAGGTTGTAATTGCTCCCGCGTGTGCTCAAAGTGGTGCCCGCGCCGGGATAGCCCCAGTCAAATCGTCCGGCGCCGCTGAAAGTTGTGTTACCCGTCAGCGTGACGTTTTGACCAAGGCCCAAAGTGCTCCCGTCGTTGTAAAGCGAGCCGCCAGAGAATTGAATGGCACCCTGGCCATTGGCGCCGGTGCCGGACACAATAATTGGCTTGTTGCCAAAACCGGCGTCACCGGCCGGATAACTCCCGGACAAATTCACCGCCACGCGTGGCGCCATTGCTGATCACCAAGGTGCCATTGGTCGCCCCCGCGACGGCCGTGATGCCGTTGAGCTGCACGGTGCCTGCTCCAATGGTAAAGTTGCCGGTAAAATCATTCGTGGTGCTCATGGTCAACGTGCTGTTGCCGAGCTTGACGATGCTGGCGGCGCCGGTGATTTTGCCCGCGCCACTGATAGTGTAGTTGGCCGTTGAATTGTTCGTGACGACATTCGGTGCGACAATCTGGCCACTGGCAATGTTAATGCTCGTGGTGGGATGTGGCGCACTCAGGATGGTGTCATCAAACAGAACTGTATCCGCGGTGAAGAATCGGTCTTCTGCGTGCGTGGTCAAATTTGACCAATTCAACGAACTTTGAACGTCCCACTGCCCATTGTTGGCGCCGTTGTTCCACTCCAATAAATTCGGCTGCCCCGAGACGATCAGGTTGACTTGATGGGCCGTGCTGGTACTCAAACTCAAACTGTACCGGGACGAACCAACGGTGGAAACCGTCCCGAATGAGCCGCTAAGAGTGCCAGTGTAGGTAAAGAGGGTGTACGTACCGGATGCCAGAGTACCGGAGAGCGGGTTGATGGTGATGTTGTTGCCGTTCACCGTCAGGTTACCCGTGACGGCAATCGCAGAATTATTGCCGCCGGTGCTTGGACTCAAATTCATGGTCACCGTGGCGCCGCTTTCAAGAGTCAATCCGCCGGCAGCGTGGAATGTTCCTGCTACGCCGGCACCACCGGGAATCAAAGCGTCGGAGACATCCACCAGCCCGTTGGCAGTGCCCGCGCCGTAAAGTGTCGTTCCAAATTGAGTGGTGATGCCTGACCCGATAAGACCATTGAGCACCAGTTGACCGGTAAACAAATCCACGCCGCCGGTGAAAGACGGACTGTTGCCGGCGAGGACGGCCATACCGGTACCGCCATTTTGATAGAATACACCCGAGCCGCTGAGAACATTGCTAAGTGTCAGCGTGGTACCGCCGCCGATATTGAAGGTGCAAAAGCCCGGCTCGAGGGTCATCGCGCCGTTCATAACATCAGCCCCGGAGGCACTTTGAATTGTTCCGCCATTTTGAAAGTCCACCTGCTTGTTGACGTACACATTTGGCCCCCAGAACGTCAGTGTACCGCTAGAAGTAATAACCAGCGTGGCGCCGGGATCGCCAAACGTCGTCGTGCCGGCCACGCCCAGGGTTCCGGAAGCAATGGTAATATTCGCCAGCGGCGCCTGGACCGACAGGTTATTCCACTCGAAGTATCCTCCATTGCCGTTCAGGGTCAGATTGTATGCGCCCAGTGCGCCCAAAACACTCCCGCCGCCGGACGAACCCAAATCCCACCGGTTCGGGGAATTGAAAGTGAAGGTGGTATTACCGGCCAGCATGATATTAGTGGCCAGGCCGGGGCCGGGGTTATCATAAATTGCGCCACCGCTGTCAATGATCGCTCCATTGCCGCCCACTCCCGTGCCGGACACGATAATGGGCTTGGTTTCCGTGAAGCCGTTCACGTCGAGCGTCGAACCATTGGCGATGGTCAGATTGCTGGAGCCTGTCCCAGCGGCGGAACTGCTACCGAGCTTCAACGTGCTGCCATTCGTCACAATTACAGAACCACTGAAGCTGTTGGCTCCGCTCAGCAGCAACGTGCCGCCGGCACCGGCTTGCACCAGCGCGCCCGAACCGGAAATGGTATTGCCCACGGTGGGAGTGTCGGTGCGGGCGAAGACCAATACGCCGTTGTCGGTGAGGGCGCCAGCCGGCAGGTTGCCGTTGGCGTCGTTGTTGCCCACTTGCAATATGCCCGCACCAACTGTGATTCCGCCACTGAAATTATTGTTCCCGCTGTTGTCAATCACTAACGAGCCGGAGCCTTGTTTGAGCAAACCGGCGGCGCCACCAAGCTGACCGCTGCCATTGAACGTGTAATTAAGCGCGGCGTTGCTGACGGTGATGCCGTTGGGCGAAAGCGATGTGGTCAGGTTGACAGTGCCGGTGTGTGCGCCGTCAAAAAACTGTACAGGGGCCCCGTTAGCATAAGTAGCCGGGTTACCACCCGCCAGCCAGTTCGCAGTGGTGGTATCCCAATTGCCATTAACCACGCCGGACCAGACCTCAGTGGAAGGTCCGCTGGTTAACACCAGGTCAACGGAAGTGCCCGCGATATTGTTGGAAAGATACCCAGCGCAAAGCGCGGGCAGCGTGCCCAGGCCGAAATTGTAACCCGCGCCAGAAATGCTCGCGGGGTATTTGATGAGCTTGACTTGAACCGGATAACTGGGGAATGCCGGCACGGACGTGATGTTAATAATATTTGCCGGATTGCCGGTCGTTAAGGTGGAAACGAAAATGTTGGTTGAGGCGGCCTGAATCGCCAAATTAAGCGTCGAGTTGACCAAGGAGAGAGTACTCACAGGCGCCGCTGGCGTGCCGGCCTGGGCGGTGAGCGTCAACGTGCCGTTCGTCACGCTAATCGTGCCTACGCCAGCGCCGTTGACGATAGTGCCCGCGGCGAGCGCGCCGCCGTTGACGTTTATGGTTCCCGCCGTGCCGGGCGACACGGTACCACTGACGGCGGCCAGGGTCAGCGTGTTGTTGACCGTCAGCGTCGCGTTGGTGGTGCTGATATTGACGATGCCCACGCCCGTGCCGCCGCTACTGACTTCCTGGTTGCCGATGGTGGCGTTGTTCGCATTGACGCTGCCGTTGTTAAAGGTCAAGGTACCCTGCGAATTGGCCCCCGGATTGCCTCCCTGACCCAGTTGCATCGTATCCGCCAACACCGTGACGTTGCCTCCCGTAAAATCGCAAAGGGCGGTGCCGGAAACCTGCGAATTGCCGTTGGCGTAGCCAATAAAAAAATTAGCGATGCGTCCATCGCCGCCATTGCCGCCCAAATACGCCACATTGGTCCCGCCAACAAAAGCCGGGTTGAAGGCCATCACGGCCCCAGCCGGCCCAGTGCCCGGGCCGCCCACAATGAGGTTGCCCGTGCCGATCAGGATGTAGTTGTAGATTCCGAGATAGACCCCGCACGTCACAGAATTGGTGCCGGGCGTGTTGCAGAGTTGAAAATCAGTCCCCAAGGAAATCACGTTGGTCCTGGCCAGGTATAACGTACCGTTTTCGTTGGGCGTGAAGCTGTTTGGGGTTTGGTTTCCGAAGGCCACGTGGATGAAATTGCCGCTGCCCGCGCCGGCGCTGTCGTTGAAGGTATCCAGACCCGAAAGGTTTAGTGTGATATTATGACTGTCGCCCAGCGTTGGCGATCCCTGGCCTACCCAGAGGTTGGCGCCCGATCCCGGCATACTCAACGTTCCGCCGCTGCCCGTAATGGTGATCGTCTCCACCGAGTTGGCCGGTGCTGGGCTGCTTCCATTCAACTGGTCGGCACCCACCGTCAGGTAGCCATGATTACCCACCCCGACTATCATGGTAATCCCCGGATTAATCAACGTCGTGTAATTCCCATTGGTGGGGATGTAATCGAGTTCCCACATCGGCATCTGCGCCACGCCGGTAGCGTTGTCCAAGACATTGTTGACGGCGAAATTGTTATTGGCGTAGGCGCCGACGCCGGCGAACTCCACCTGGTTGAAATAAGTTTGTGGGCTGAGCTGCCCCGCGTAAGTCCAGTTGGCAGCGTCAGTCCAGTTTGTCGTTGCGGTGGTGCCAGGAACTCCCGCCCAAAAGTCATACGCGGCCTGCGCCGGATTGATCATAAGAAGGCTTAGAGCCAGCGCCACTCCGAATAGCGCTTTTCCCATTAAATTGACCTTGACGATCTTGGATTCTATTTTCATGGTCGTGATTTGATCTTGGATTTAAACCGGCAAATATCAGAAAAGAACCAACAGACAACACGGGATTCCAAATCGACGCAAATGATTGTCTCGGATTCGGCATTTTTTGTCGTTAAATTCATTCGACTGACCCGTATCACTTTCCGATCTCAAACCTGGCCGCCATTTGAAAATGGCGGCTTTGTTTAAGATCAGGGAAGTTTAGCTTTTTCTCTTTAGCACCAGCCCAAAAAGCAAAGCGGCTCCGACGCCGGCGAAGCTTAAACTTGCCGGTTCGGGCACCACGTTGTAGCCAATATTCGGCGCCGGATAAATTGAATCTTGCGCGCTCGTCTGGCCAAACGACGGATTTGGATTACCCGCGTCACTTGTATTACCATCATATATTCCCGCGCGAGAGAATTCCCAACCGCTCCCCGCTTGGACAAATGAACCGTTAGGATCCCCACTCCAACTCCCACTCTCTACATTCCACGTGATCTGGCCGTTGTTCCCATTGTCCGGCGAATTATTGCTAACCAGGTCTCCCCAAGTGTCCACACCCCCAACTACCGTAGCACCAACCCAGTAATAATGTTGATACGAGAGAGTCACAGTCGAAGACAATTGCACCCAAGCATAACCATTCGCCCACAGAGTTGGAGTTCCCGACGGCACGACAGCCGAAGCGACAACGCTGCCGTTAGCCTGGTCCCAAAGTGTAACGGTATGGCTGTCAACCAAGGGCACATCATTGGGGTCGGCATAACCAAGATAGTTCGCGCTCACATTATAGTAATAAGGGGTGTAGAAAATACCGCCGACAATGCCGGTAAAATTGTTTTGATTGAGCGAGGTCAAATTTACGTTTGGCAGATAAAGCATGGAGTTATCGGGTTCGTCTCCGTTAACTGTTTGTGCAAACGCGGCAGGAGTCAGTGCGAGGCACAAGGCCCCCCCGATGATTTGGACAAATTTCTTTTTCATTTTCATATTGTTAGTGGTTTACGGACTTTGATCTTGAGTTCCAACACGTGCAATCGGCGTGCTGGATGGCCAAATACATGCATAAACGTGATGTTCAGGTTTAGCGGCCATGTTATGTAGAATAGCACCGCGTCCAAAAATGGGAATGGACAACCGGCTGAACCGTATGGACAATTGACCGCTTGTCAACCGCTCACAAAGTTCGTAAGTACCAATTCGCCCATTTATTTTACTGTTCCAACGCGATCAAATTTGAAACAACAATTCTACCGGGCGGTGATGCAGTAAACCTTACTGTGCGATAGTTTGAAATGAATCAAATGCAGCGGATTTACTCCGCTATGGGTTTTGACTTTGTCTAGTTGATTCATTGAGTCGGGTGATGTGCATGGCATTGACGAGGCAAAGCCCTTCCTGCACCACGCTTTTGTGGACGAGTTGTCCGACGGTATCGGTGATGTTGAGGTAATCGCGGCGATGCGGCGTTTCAAACCAGAGATGTTCGGTCAGACTTTTCATTCACCAATCCTTGTAGGAGACGAGGTGACGAGTCTCAAATCAAAAACCGATCGACTCAGAGACTCCTTACGTCGTCCCCTACATTTTAACGGTTGTTAAACCTCGGCCGCCACCAAATCGCCAACTTCCCGCGTGCCATAACCCATCTTGCCCGCGGCGAGGGATTTGATCTTCGTGTTGATGATTTTCACGACGGCGTCTTCGATGGCCGCGCCCGCTTTGGATTCGCCGAGGAAATCGAGCATCATCCCGCCGGCGTTGATGGCGGCGAGCGGATTGATGACGTTCTTGCCGGTGTATTTCGGCGCGCTGCCGCCCATCGGCTCGAACATGCTGGTGCCTTCGGGATTGATGTTGCCGCCGGCGGCAACGCCCAACCCGCCCTGAATCATCGCCGCCAGGTCGGTGATGATGTCGCCGAACATGTTGTCGGTGACGATCACGTCGAACCACTCCGGATTTTTCACGAACCACATGCACGTGGCGTCCACGTGCGCGTAATCGCGCTTTACGGTCGGATACTTTTCTGCGCCGATTTCGTGGAACGCGCGTTCCCACAGATCGAACGCGAACGTCAGCACATTGGTCTTGCCGCACGAGCGTCAGTTGCGCGGTCTTGCCGGCCTTGACGTCTTCCGGCTTGAGGCCTTTCCACGGTTTGCCGCCGCGCTGCTTTTTGCGCGAGTTCAAAGGCGAATTTCAGGCAGCGATCCACGCCGCGGCGCGTGTTGACGCATTCCTGGATCGCGACTTCGTTCGGCGTGCCCTTGAACACAAAACCGCCCGCGCCGGTGTAAAGGCCCTCGTTGTTTTCGCGCACGACGACGAAATCAATGTCTTCCGGCCCCTTGTCCTTCAGCGGGCAATCCTGCATGCGGTACAGTTTCACCGGGCGGAGGTTGATGTATTGTTCCAGCTCGAAACGCAGGCGCAGCAAAATGCCTTTTTCCAGAATGCCCGGCTTGACCTGCGGATGGCCAATGGCGCCCAGGAAAATCGCCTTGAACTTGCGCAGCTCTTCCACGGCGCTGTCGGGCAGGACCTCGCCGGTTTTGAGATAGCGTTCGCCGCCGAAATCGTAGTGGTGCCAGTTGAGTTTGAACCCAAATTTCTTGGCGGCGGCTTCCGCCACCTTGAGGGCTTCGCGGGTCACTTCCGGCCCCGTGCCGTCGCCGCCGATGACTGCAATATCGTAAGTTTTCATTTGTTATTTTCCCTGCAATCGAAACAAGGCCGGTTATCCTAGCAATTTGCCGCACGGTGACAATGAAGAATTTACGATTTGTGATTTATAATTTATAATTTGTGAGCTTCGGCGGGAAGCAATCATCAATCGTAAATCACAAATGCCCATGGTTTTGCCTTACAAAATCGCGACACTGCTTTATTGCTTCAATCAGCATGACGACGTGTTATTGCTCGAACGCGCGCAGGAGCCGAATCGCGGCTTCTGGAGCCCGTGCGGCGGTAAACTGAAAATGGACATCGGCGAGTCGCCGTACACCTGCGCCGGGCGCGAGACCGAGGAAGAACTGGGCATCAAAATCCGGACGGCCGACTTGCACCTGACCGGCCTGGTCAGCGAACACGGTTATCAAGGCCAAACGCATTGGCTGATGTTTTTGTTCGAATTGAAAGTGAAGTTGCAAGCGCTGCCGCCGCCCCATGCCGAAGGCCGGTTTCAGTTCTTTCCGCGGGAGGCGCTGGCCTCGCTGAAAATTCCCCAGACCGACCGCGAGCAAATCTGGCCCTGGTTCTGGCAGCATCGCGGCGGTTATTTTGCGGCACATTGCCATTGCCATCCGGATGGACACAACGATTGGACGCTGGAAGAATCGAAGTGAATTTACGATTGATGATTTTCGATTTACGATTTTTCCCTGAGTCTGGGATGTAAACACAATCATCCATCATAAATCGCAAATCATAAATGTCTGACGAACCGGTCATCGATTTACAGAGCGACCAGCATTTCATGCGCGAGGCGCTGCGCCAAGCGGCCAAGGCCTATGAAGCAGGCGAAGTCCCGGTCGGCGCGGTGATCGTGCGCGAAGGACATGTCATTGCCCGGGCGTTTAATCAGGTCGAATTGCTGAAGGACGCGACCGCCCATGCGGAAATGCTTGCGCTTACGCAGGCGGAGGAGGTGGTGGGCGACTGGCGGTTGACCGATTGCACCCTCTATGTAACCAAGGAACCGTGTCCGATGTGCGCCGGCGCGATTGTGCACACGCGGCTGGCCCGCGTGGTATTTGGCGCCAGCGACCTGAAGGCCGGCGCAGCAGGAAGCGCGCTGAATTTATTGCAGTTTCCCACTCTGAACCATCGTTGTGAAATCACCCGCAGTGTGTGTGAGACGGAATGCCGCACTCTGTTGCAAAAATTTTTTATGGAACAACGGATTTCGGAAAAGCCAAAAAGGAAGCGTAACGGCCAGGTTCCTGAAAATTCCTAGGAGAATTTCTGCAAATCCTGGAGGCCCCCCGGCATCCTCTCTTTACAAAAAAAACGAGGCACCGGGAAAGGTGCCTCGCTGCCAGGTCAATTACACCCGAACAATTCGAACTAATTCGGGAAATTATAAAACGGAGTTAGTGTTGGTCCATTCGTCGCATTCACCAAAGCCTTCTGCAAATCGGATACGGTTGCCTGTTGGGCGCTGCCGTCACCCAACAGAAGGTTGCCGGCACCCAAGTGGATGTCATTAGCACTCCATGCCCATAGGGCAAAATCGACACCTTTAATGCCTGGTGTCGCGGTGGGACCTTGTCCGCCGGCGGGGGGGCCAAGGCCTTGAGATGCCGTTTGCCCGGTGGGAGTAGTTGCGCTGCTGCATATCCCGGCAGCAGCCTGACCCGCTGGAGTGCCACCGTTACCGATATTGCGGTCACCCGCCAGGATCGACTGAGGCTGGGTATCAATGGAATCACCACAAACGAAATAACTCAAATAGCTGTCGTTGATAGCAGTAGAACCAGAGGGGTTTCCGCCAGTAGCAGCGAAAAATTGAGCCCAATTCGTCGCGACGGTGCTGTGCGGTGTGGTAGAATCCGAGGGGCAAGCCAGCAATGCCGGATTATCCAAGGTATTGGACATAACGGTAAAGCACTGCGCCGGATAATATCCCTGCGTATAGGGGTTCGGCGGAGCAGGAAGATTATTATTTTGCGCACTATAAACATTTTCTTCGGCGCCGCCATTGGCACAAAGAACCGTCATGGGATACTGGCCGTTATTGTCATCTCCCCACATCCGGAACGAGATGCCAATTTGTTTGAGATTGCTGATGCAATTGATGCGTTGCGCCTTGCGCTTGGCGGCGGCGAGCGCCGGCAGCAACATGGCCGCCAGAATGGCGATGATGGCGATCACCACAAGCAGTTCAATCAGGGTGAAAGCCTTTTTTTGTCTTAGAATTCTTTTCATAAGTTCACTTGGTTTTTTAATTTTTCTCTCGGTGATGATTGGCGGAATCTAGCCAAATCGCACCGACTGTCAATACATATTCTGTAAATTTTCTTAGCACTACCGGTGCCATACGGAATTTTTTGCAAAACCGCCGGAAATCGGATTTCCGCAAAGGTAGAAATGCGGTGATGCGTAAAATTTTCACGCATCGCGAGTGAAACTCACGCATCCGCACGCAGCCAAGCCGGTTAAAATCTCATTTACAGCCCAGCGCCTATCGCAAACACTGGCCATCTGTGGCTGACCCGAAAGAAAACGTTGTCATGGAAAAAATCGTGTCGCTGTGCAAGCGGCGCGGATTCATCTACCCATCCTCGGAAATTTACGGCGGCATCAACGGTTTTTGGGATTACGGCCCGCTGGGCGCCGAACTCAAGCGCAACGTCAAGGAACTCTGGTGGAACACCATGACCCGCCAGCGCGACGACGTGGTCGGCCTCGAAGCCACCATCATCATGTCGCCGCAAATCTGGAAGGCCAGCGGGCACGTGGATACGTTTGCGGATCCGATGGTCGAGTGTCCCGTAACCAAGAAGCGTTATCGCGCTGATCAAGTCGAGCCACAGAGCGGAATTGCTTATTACTATTCAGGTGCAATCGAGGATCGCGCCAAATATGAAGTCTGGACAAAGGAAAAAAACGTTAGGCCGCTTATCGGAAAGCTTTACGAATTAAATCGCCCGTTTTCGGTCTTAGCTCAAAAGGGAAAACCACCGGAGTCAGCTCGTAAAGTCGCGAGTCGAATTTTATTCCAAGTCTGGCCTCATACAGTTTCCAATTCTTCAAGGAGAGCGAACCGAGCCAATTGAGAATACAACGCTTTACAGTCCTGACAGCGGTGCCCAGCTTACTGAAGCCCGCCCCTTCAATTTGATGTTCAAAACATACGTCGGTCCGGTCGAAGACGAAGATAATGTTGCCTATCTCCGCCCCGAAACCGCCCAGGCAATTTTCGCGCAATTCAAAAATGTCCTGGAAACGTCGCGCCAGAAGGTGCCCTTCGGCATTGCCCAGATCGGCAAGGCGTTCCGCAACGAAGTCACGCCGCGCAATTACACCTTCCGCTCCCGCGAATTCGAGCAGATGGAACTGGAATTTTTCATCAAACCCGACGAGGTGGTCGAGGCCATTTGCGGAAAGGTGGCGAGGGTGGCGGAAGCGCTCGGAGTTCCGCCTTCAGGCGGTCCCGAACCGGCTGAAGCCGGAACTCCAAACCCGCAAACAGATTGGGGTTGGCAGGCTTGGCACAAATATTGGGTTGAAGAGCGTATCCGATTTTACGAAGGCATCGGCCTGCCACGAAATACGCTGGTCGAGTATTGGCAAAAGCCGGAGGAGCTGGCGCATTACGCCCGCGCCACCGTGGACATTCTCTACAAATTCCCGTTCAGCAAACGCGACGAGAAGGGCGAGTTGACCGGTGAAGAACTGGAAGGCATCGCTGCGCGCAGCGATTTCGATTTGAGCCAGCACGAGCGTTTTTCCGGCAAACCGATGGGCGTGTTCGACGAGGAACTCCGCGCGGCTTGGGGAAAACTGGACGATGCGAAGAAAAAAGAACTCCGAGATCGTTATTGCGAGAATCGGAAGAAATATCTGACCAGGACGGCAAAGCCCGAAGACACACCGGACAAGATCGGGAAAGACGCGAACGAAGACGCCGACGGCCTGGCCAAAGGCCAATACATTCCGCACGTGATTGAACCGTCGGCGGGCGTGGACCGTCTAATCCTCGCCTTGATCTGCAATGCCTACAGCGAAGTCACCGAAACCGGACGAAAAGGGCAAAACCGAAACGCGGGTGGTGCTGAAATTTCATCCGCGCGTCGCGCCCATCAAGGTGGCCGTGCTGCCGCTGCTCAAAAACAAGCCCGAGCTGGTGAAAAAGGCGCAGGCGGTGCGCGAGCTGTTGCGTCCGTGGATGAATGTATTTTACGACGACGGTGGTGCGATTGGCCGCCGTTACGCGCGGCAGGACGAGGCGGGCACGCCGTTCTGCGTGACGATTGATTTCGACACGCTGGGCGAAAAGCCGGAGTTGAAAGACACCGTGACGTTGCGCTACCGCGACGACGGCAAGCAGGAGCGGCTGGCGATCGGGGAATTGTTAAATTGGTTGCTGCCAAAAATCCGCTGATGGCCGAAAAAACAAAAACTCCAACTGCTCCGCAGAAGCGCGCGCCGACGCTCTATTTCATCATCGTGTGCAAACTGATCAAAGGTGTGTTGTCGTTGCTGCTGGCTTTTGGCGTTTACAAACTGGTGGGCGACGATCTTTCGGATTATTTTGACCGCTTCGTGCATTGGGTGCACCTCGACCCGGAAAGCCGGTTCCTCTCGGACCTTGGCGACCGCATCGATCAAATCACGCCCGCCAATATGCGTTTGTGGGCCACCGGCACGTTTCTCTACAGCTTGTTTGCGCTCGTTGAAGGCGTGGGGCTGATTTTCCGGATACCATGGGCCGGCTGGCTGGCGATTGGTGAATCGGCGTTTTTTATCCCGATTGAAATTTATGAATTGGTGCGCCGTCCGGTAACAGATCATCATCATTCCGGCGTACTTTTGATCGTGTTGATCCTCAACATCTTCATCGTCTGGTATCTTTTGGCAAATCGGAAACGCCTGTTCCGGCACCACCATTGAATTTGCGATTTACGATTTGCGATTTATGATTTTAAATCCGACGATCGATTGGAATTTCCACAAATCACCAATCATACAATCTGCATCGAGATGACAGCAGTCGAAGCCATTCAATTGCTGGAAACGTTCCGGGCCGGCGGCGCAAGTCGCGAGCAGGTCCTGCGCGCCTTTCAATCCGCGCCGGTGGCCGACCTCGGCTTTGCACAGGTGGACACCCACCGCGCGCTGCGGAAGGGTTTTCCCGAAGTCATTTTCGGCGCGGGCAAGACGCCGGAGCAGGTCGTCAAAATCGCCGCCAAACTTTTGGAATGCGAACAGCGCGTGCTCGTGACCCGCATCCACCCGGAACACGCCCGGGCGCTGAAACGGAAATTTAAAATGGCGGTCCACCACCAATTGGCCCGTTGCGTGACTCTTGAGAAAAAACCGCTGTCGAAACGGCCCGGCAGCATCGCCGTCGTTTGCGCGGGGACCAGCGATCTGCCGGTGGCCGAGGAAGCCGCGGTCACGGCGGAAATCATGGGCAACCGGGTCGAGCGCGTCCACGATGCCGGTGTGGCGGGCCTGCACCGGTTGTGGCCGCGCCTCGAAGTCATCCTGAGCGCGAATGTATTGATTGTGGTGGCGGGCATGGAAGGCGCGCTGCCCAGCGTCATCGGCGGCCTGGTTTCCCGTCCGGTGATTGCCGTCCCGACGAGCGTCGGGTACGGCGCAAGTTTTGGCGGCGTCGCGGCATTGCTGGCGATGTTGAACAGTTGCGCCAGCGGCGTGACCGTGGTGAATATTGACAACGGTTTCGGCGCTGGCTACGCCGCGAGCCAGATCAATGCGTTGGTGGAAAAATGAAAACGCTTTACCTCGATCTTTTCAGCGGCATCAGCGGCGACATGTTCGTCGGTGCGCTGATTGATTTGGGCGCGGACCCGCGCAAAATGGAACGCGAATTGAAAAAATTGAAGCTGGGCGGCTGGCACCTTCACGTTTTCCGCGAACAAAAATCCGGTATCGCCGGGATTAAATTCGATGTGCATGTGGACGAAGGCCGGGCAACCAGGGCCCGACACCGGGGGCAGGAGCACTCACACCCTTTGCATCACGATCACCATCATGATGACAGCCGCAATTTCGCCGAAATCGAACGGCTCATTTCGCGCAGCCGGCTTTCAAATTGGGTGAAGAAAAAATCTATCGCCGTGTTCCAACGCATCGCCGAAGCCGAGGGCAAAATTCACGGTCTGCCGCCGGCCCGCGTGCATTTCCACGAAGTCGGCGCCGTGGATTCCATCGCGGACATTGTGGGCGCGTGCGTCGCGCTGGAAATCCTGGGCCAGCCGCGCGTGCTCGCGTCGTCGGTCATCGACGGCACCGGTTGGATTGATTGTGCGCACGGACGATTTCCGGTTCCCGCGCCGGCGACGCTGGCCATTCTCGGTGTGCGCGGCATCGGCATTACACAATGTGACGAACCGCACGAACTGGTCACGCCGACGGGTGCGGCGTTGCTGGCTGAATTCGTTGAAAGTTTTGAGCCGATGGGAAATCTGGTCGCTGAAAAAATCGGCTATGGTCTTGGCTCGCGCACAAATAAAACGCGACCCAACGTTTTACGCGCGGTGCTGGGCAGGGCAACCAAAGCTCATCCGCCTTCGCAAAGCCACGGCGCGATGAAAGGTCCAAAATTCAAGGCTGCGGATGCGCGGGATTGGGAAACCGACCGCATTGCGGTCCTGGAAACCAACCTCGACGACATCAACGCCGAAATTCTCGGCCATTTTATCGAAACGGCGCTGGCGGCGGGCGCGTTGGACGTTTTTTACCTGCCGATTCAAATGAAGAAGAACCGGCCCGGCGTGTTGTTGACGGTTTTATGCGCCGAATCCCGGGCGGATGATTTCAGTGAAATGATTCTACGTGAGACGAGCGCCTTTGGCGTCCGGCGCACCTGGGCCGAACGGCGCAAGTTGCGGCGTGAATTCTCCGAAGTCAAAACGCCGTTTGGCAAAATCACTGTTAAATTGGGCAAATTTAACGAAAAAGTTGTTCAGGCTTCACCGGAATTTGAATCATGCAAAAGGCTGGCAGCGCGGGCAAAAGTGCCGCTAAAAGAAGTCTATGAAGCGGCAAACCGGGCCATTTTGGCGGAGGGTTAATTCTGTTTTTTTACTTGCGTAAAGGCCCATGAATTGCTTAATTATGAATTGTAATCGATTACGACAGGTGCCGGTTTTTTTGATGCAGAACCATCCAGTAAAGTCACAACCGACGAGGGTGTCTTGAGCCGCCCTTTTGCTCCACGCAGTTTCTCCCCCGCTTCGTTCGTCCGGGTCAACGGCAAAATTCGCGCCCGCGAAGTACGGGTCATTGACGCGCACGACAAGAACCTCGGCGTCATCTCGCTCAACGAAGCCCTCGCGCTGGCCCGGCAACAGGGAGTGGACCTGGTGGAAATTTCCCCGAACGCGACCCCGCCCGTGTGCCGGATCGTGGACTTCGGCAAGTTCCGTTACGAGCAGGCGAAAAAGGACAAGGAATCAAAAAAACATCAGCACGCCTCAACGGTCAAGGAAGTCCAACTCAGCCCGCGCATTGATCCGCATGACCTGGGCATCAAAGTCACCCATGCGATTGATTTCCTGTGCGAGGACATGAAGGTGAAAATCGCGCTGAAATTCCGCGGACGCGAAATGGCGCACACGGAATTTGGATTCCAGGTCATCCGCAAATTTCTCGCCGAACTGGCACCTTACGGGCACCCCGACTTTGACCCGAAACTGATCGGACGCGGCATCAACGTGATGGTCAGCCCGCTGCCCCGCAATAAACGCGCAAAAAATCCGCACGCGGGCGAAAGCGGCAACGCGCCGGCACCGGTGAACAATCACGCCTCCTTGCCGTCAACGTCGTCCGAACCAAAACCAGGCGGTTTCGCAAACAATCCATTCGTCAAGATGGAGATTGAGTAGCGGCTTGCATCCGCCAGCCACCCACCAGTTCGGGAAAACGGCAGTTCTCGCATACGGCATTGGAATGCCCGCAGAAGTCACGGGCGATTTGCATCAGACCCTGTTGCGCCGCCGCACTGCGACACAAACGGTCCCGCCCCGGTCCCAGCAAACGCTGACGCGCCAGCCGCAAAAGGGAATTATCCTGGGCGGGTGGCCACGCGAAATAACGTTGCTCAATGACGCGTTGTAACTTCCCGTTTTTGCCCTCCCCCGCCCGCGTCCAAAGCCAGGGTAAAATCACGTTTACCGCCAAATCGGTTACGCGCGCGTCGCCCAATAACGGCTGTGGTTTCGCCAAACGCGCCGAGCGAAATGTCCAGTGCCACAGCCAAAATTCGTCACGCTCCACTTCAAAGATTTCACGCAAGGAAACGGGTAACCTCGCGTCCGGCGAATCCGTCGCGCACCACCGTTCCAGTTTTTGCGCCACGTCACCGGCCGCCAGCCAGTGCGCAGCGAGGGCCAGCCGGCGTTGGGGATGATTGGCCGGGCGCAGGCCGCGGAATTTCCATGCCTTGCGCGGCAATAGGCAATCGCCGAATTCATCGCGTTCGCGCCACCAACGGTCCCAAATGTGCCGCAAATAACCATCCTCACCGGCTCGTACGCGGGGCAATTCGAGCGGCAACAGACCGCTGATGCCAAACAAGCGCGCCTGCAGACCAAACGCCGAGTCGGCGCCGCGTACCCAACGTTCGCGGGATTCGCCCAGATTTTGCATTGGCCACGCGTTGTGTTTGTAACCCAGCGCCCGGAACAACCCTTCCCAAAGGCATTGTTCCCAGCCGACGTGTTGCGCGCGGACGTGGAACCACGCGGCCTTGGATTGAAAACGCACGTTGGCGGCCTCGCGCAGGAGGGAAGTCAATTGAGGTTCATCCAATCTGCCCAAGGACACGCAACATTTGCCGCGCAGATTCTCAGGGAACCGGCGCAGGGGTTCGCCTTCGAGCCACAGGCAAAGTTCGCTCATTGGTGCATCGAGCGAGTGGTCTAACGACACCATCGGCGGCGCGCCGGCCGCCGGCCGGGCGTCTTCCCAAACCACGTGGAGCAGGACATTCCGGAAATTTGGATTTTGGTCGTGCCCGTGCGCGCGCCAGTTGCCGGCGCGCAAATCGATTTCCACATCGCCCGAGCGCGGCGCCTCATCGCCGATTTGAATCACCGCGTCCGAAAAGTCCGGTCCGCCTTCGGGATTGGTGAAGCCGGGGTGAAAAATCCGAACCGTCTTTCCGTCAGCGGTTCTGAGCCGGTCCCGACACAGGCGTTGATGCAGCCAGACGGCCTGAAGCAGGCGCTCGGTCGGCAGGTCATTCTCATCGTGCAGGACATTCGCCGCACCGGCTCGCGTGCGCCAGAAAACATAGAAGCTGCCGGGAGTTGGAAACATCTTGAAATTGCTTTTGCGCCGGCGATGACGCAAAGTCAAGCCGACGCGTAGAAAAATTGAACGCACCTTTTGTCAGATTTGCCTGTTTATAGAAACAGGCCATTGCTTCACAGTGCGTTTTTGTTGGCCGAAACCATGCTTTTCCAGCTAAACTTCGCTAGATGGCGATGAACGAGACGGCGATGATTGAAGTAAAAAACTTGACGAAGCGCTATGCCGGCCGCACCGCCGTGGCGGGCATTTCGTTCACCGTCGCGCGGGGTGAGATTGTCGGGCTGCTCGGCCCCAATGGCGCGGGGAAAAGCACGACCATGCGGATCCTGGCGTGTTTCCTGCCGGCAACCTCCGGCACGGTGCGCGTGGCGGGTTTTGACGTTTTTCACCAATCCAATGAAGTGCGCCGCCGGATTGGCTACATGCCAGAAAACAACCCGCTCTATACCGAAATGCGCGTGCGCGAATACCTGAAGTTCCGCGCGCGGCTGAAAGGACTTGGTTGGCGACGTTCCCGCGAACGCGTGAGCACGGTGATGGAACAATGCGGATTAACGGACGTAAGCCGCCGCATCAT
Source organism: uncultured bacterium (assembly GCA_963708305.1). Lineage (GTDB taxonomy): Bacteria > Verrucomicrobiota > Verrucomicrobiia > Limisphaerales > UBA11358 > UBA11358. Next base: position 1,522,043 of record CAVPSH010000001.1, read on the forward strand.
CGGACAGCTCTCAAAAGGTTACCGGCAACGGGTCGGCATGGCCGACGCCCTGGTGCACGACCCGGAACTGATCATCCTGGATGAACCGACCATCGGCCTCGATCCGCATCAGATTCGGGCCGTCCGGCAGTTGATCAAAAGCCTCGCGCACGCCCACACGGTACTTATCTCGACCCACATTCTGCCCGAGGCGGAAATGACGTGCAACCGGATGCTCATCATGTACGACGGCAAAATCCTCGCTGCCGACACACCGGAAAATCTGCAGCGGCTCGTGGCCGGAAACAGCCAGATTATTGTCGAACTCGCCGCGCCTGCCGCCGCGCTGCGCGAATGTTTTTTGCAAGTGCCTGAAATTGAATATTTTGATATATCAGCCAGCGAGGGTGAATTCCAGCGTTGCACGATAACACCGCGGGACGGACTGGATTTGCGGCCGATGATTTTCGCACTGGCGCTGCAAAACGGCTGGGTGCTGCGCGAGCTGACGCGCAATCGCCATTCGCTGGAGGACATTTATGTTCAGGTAACGCGGCCAAGCGAAGAGGAAGAGGAAGAAAGCTGATGCGAATTTTTCTGACGCTCACACGACGGGAACTGGCGGCGTTTTTTGTTTCCGTTTCGGGTTATGTGATCATTGCGGCGGTGACGCTCCTGATTGGCTGGAGTTTCGTGGTGCTGATGACCAATCTCGGCAGCGACCCTTCGCCCATGCCGGTGACGCAAATGTTCTACCGGACCTATTTCTTCTGGCTCATTGTGCTGCTGGCCACCCCGATCATCACGATGCGATTGTTCGCCCTGGAAAAATTTTCCGGCACGTTTGAAACTCTGATGACAGCGCCGGTGACCGATTTGCAGGTGGTCGCGGCAAAATTCACCGCGGCGGTCATTTTTTACACCATCATGTGGCTGCCCATGCTGCCTTGCCTCTTCGTGGTGCGGCATTTTACCGACCAGCCCGGCACGCTGGACCCCGGCACAATCAGTGGAATGTACCTGGGGGTGTTCCTGGTGGGCTGCCTTTTCCTGTCGCTGGGCTGCTTTGCCTCGGCACTCAGTCGGAGCCAAATGGCGGCAGCGATGATCAGTTTTGTGCTGGGGGTCAGCCTGTTTTCGCTCGGGTTTCTGGCCCAGGCCATTACCGCCGCCACACAATGGAAGACACAATTGCTCTCCTATTTCGGATTGTTCGATCAGATGAACGATTTCGCATGCGGCGTCGTGGACACCCATTCGGTTATTTTTTACGTCAGCGTCACGTTGTTTTTTTTATTTTTGACATTGCGCGTGGTGGAAAGCCGGCGTTGGAGATAAGATGACCGCCACTCCCAAACCCCAACCCAGTTTCTCCCCCGGCCGCCGGTGGAAAATCGGATTCGATGCGGTGGTGCGAACGGCATTGGTGCTGACCGTCGTGGTCATGATCAATTATCTTGGTGGCGTTTTCACCGAACGGTTTTACCTCAGTTCGCAGACGCGCATCAAAATTTCCCCGCGCACGGTGGATGTGCTTCGGTCGGTGACGAACCATGTCACGGTGACGCTGTATTACGACACCCAGGATGATCTCTACCCGACCATCCTGTCCCTGCTCAATGCCTATCATGCGGTGAACCCGAATATTTCAATCCGCACGGTGGATTACGTGCGCGACGCGGGTGAAGCTGAAAAAATCAAGGCGGAATACAAACTCAATTCGCCAACCGATAAAAATCTCATCATTTTTGATTGCGGCGGCGGACGTTTGCCCAAGATCGTTCCCGGCGACGCCCTGGCCAAATACACGCTCGAACAGGTTCCCAACGAAAAGGAACGCGAATTCCGGAAAAAGCCGGTCGCGTTCCTGGGCGAAATGATGTTCACGTCCACCTTGCTCACGCTCGAAAATTCCAAGCCGTTTGAAGCCTATTTTCTTCAAGGCCACGGCGAACCGTCGCTGACCGACAGCAGCGACACCGGCTATTTAAAATTCGCCGCCGTCCTGGCACAGAATTATATTCAACTGAAACCGCTGGCCGTGTTGGGTGACAACCCGGTACCGGACGATTGCAATCTTCTCATTGTCGCCGGGCCCCGGACCCTGTTTTCAAACCCTGAACTGCAAAAAATTGACCAGTACCTTTCGCAAGGCGGGCGGTTGTTTTTGTTGTTGGATTACTCTTCCGTCCAACATCCTACCGGTCTGGAAGACATTCTGCGGCACTGGGGCGTGAATGTCGGCTATGATGTCGTGCAGGATCCGCAGCGCACAATTTCCGGATCGGATGTGGAGGTTTACAACTTCAGCCAGCATCCGGTCGTCGATCCCCTGACCGGACTGGGGCTGGAACTGATTCTACCGCGACCGGTCAGCCATATCAACTGGCAGAACCCGCCGGCCGACGCGCCCACGGTGGACGAGCTGGCTTTTTCGGGTCCAGATTCCGGGCTCATGAACGAACGCGGCCTGCCGCCCCGCGCTTATCCGTTGATGGCCGCCGTGGAACAAAACCAGGTGAAAGGGTTGGCCACCGCCCATGGCGGTTGCCGGATGGTGGTGGCGGGCGATTCGTTGTTTCTCGACAATCACTATATTGACGGCGGGGCAAACCGCGATTTCGCCGGTTATGCAGTCAATTGGTTGCTGGATCGTCCAACCCTGCTGAAGGGCATTGGCCCGCGTCCCGTCGTTGAATTCCGGCTGATGATGACTCGACAGCAACAGAACCGGGTCCGTTGGCTGTTGTTGGGAGCGTTGCCCGGCGGCGTGCTGATGCTGGGGGGGTTGGTCTGGCTGCGCCGGAGAAAATAATGAACTCGAAAAACACCCTGGTCTGGCTGGTCATCGCCGCGGCATTGTTCGCGTTCATTTTCGCGTTTGAACATTTCCTGCGGCCGAACGGGACGGAACTGTCCGCCATCCTGCCGGACTTGCAGCCCGCCACTGTCACCAGCGTCCAGGTAATTCCCGCCAACGCGCTCGAAATTCGGGCCGACCGCACCAACGGCGCATGGCTGCTGACCAAGCCCATTACTTATCCGGCCCAATCCACCGCCATGGAAACCTTGCTGGCGGCGTTGCAGAAACTTACGCCGGCCATTCGGATCAGTGCCGGGGAGCTTCGCGAACAGCGCGGTGCGGAAGCGGATTATGGATTCGAAACCCCCAGCGTCTCGCTCGTGATTGAAGCCGGCGACCAGCGCTGGCAGCTCCTGGTGGGCAACAAAACCGCGCCCGGCGACCAGGTTTTCCTCCGCGTCGTCGGGACCGACGGCGCGTTTGTCACCGACACCGACTGGCTGAAATACCTCCCGCGCTCGCCCGACGATTGGCGTGACACAGCCCTGGCGAATTTTAACGACGGGGCGCCTGACTTGATTGTTTTGACCAATGGCACGAAAGTCATTGAACTTCATCGCAACGCCACCAATCAGCTGTGGCAGATGACCCGTCCACTGCTGGCACGCGCGAACAGCGGCCGAATCACCGAAGCCTTCCAGCGCCTCCAAACCGCACGGGTTTCGCAATTTGTCACCGATAATCCAAAGGCGGATTTGTCCTCATATGAGTTGCAGCCGGCCAATTTGGATTTGTGGTTCAGCCGGGGAACGAATTTTGTCACCGCCATCCACATCGGCAAAAGCCTGGCAACCAATTCGTCGTTGGTCTATGCCCAGCACGACGGCTGGAACACCGTCGTCACCACCGCCAAAGAGCCATTGTCACCCTGGTTCGGCACGGTAAACGACTTTCGCGATCCGTATTTGCTTGAGCTGTCGGCGCCCGTTGCCGAAATTGGAGTGCGTGGTAAAAGCGATTTTACCCTGCAAAGACAGGGCACGAACGGCTGGCGCGTGGTCGGGGAAAATTTTCCGGCCGACGCCGGAAACGTACAACAATTCATCAAAATCCTTGCCAATCTGCGCGTGGCGGAATTCGTCAAGGACGTCGTGACCACACCGGACTGGCCGGCCTATGGACTGGCAACCCCGGCCTGGCAAATTACGTTGTATTCCGCGGCGGGCAATACCAACGCGGTCATGGCCCAACTGCTTTTCGGCGCGGCGCAGACCAATGAAGTTTACGTGCGGCGCGCGGATGAGGACTTTGTTTACGCTGTTCCGCTGGAGGATTTCAACCGGTTGCCGGAAGCAGGCTGGGAACTCCGTGAGCGGCGGATCTGGAGTTTTTCAGAAGCCGATGTGGCGCAAATCACCATTCATCAGAACGGCAAGACCCGGCAAATCATCCATAATGGACCCAACCACTGGTCGTTGGCACCCGGCTCGCAGGGCATTATTGTCCCGGAGGCCATCGAGGAGACCACGCATCAGTTTGGCGAACTCACCGCTGCCGCCTGGCTCGCCCATGACGCGGCCGAATGCCAGAAATTTGGGTTCAAGCCGGAAAATCTTTCCATCACTCTCGAACTCAAAAACGGCACGAAACCGACCGTGGATTTTGGCATCTCCGGTTCGCAAACTGCCGTGGCCGCGGTAACGCTGGACGGCGAGCAATGGGCCTTTGTGTTCCCGCCGGTGCTTTATCAGTTTGTCTTGAGTTATTTGTCCATTCCGGTCCCGCCAAGCGGGAACCCCTGACATGCACCATCAAACTGGCTTCTGGCGGAGGTGCCGGACACTGCTCCGCCATTTGCGCCGCCTGATCATTTTCCTGGTTCTGGTTTTGATTTGCGCCATTGGCTGGCTCAATCAAATCGGCCTGCCGGATTTTGTGAAACGACCGCTCGTCGAAACACTGCGCGCGCGGGGCATTGAACTGGAATTCGCCCGGTTGCGCCTGAGTCTCCGGCGCGGGCTGGTGGCCGATGACGTTCACATTGGCGGCGCCGAAAAAGCCGAAAGCCCGATGCTCTCGCTCCGGCAGGTTCAGTTACGGCTGGATTATCCGGCACTGTGGCATCGCCAATGGCAGGTTGACGGCCTGGTCCTGCACCAGGGCAAATTCGTCTGGCCGCTCTCGCCGACCAACGCGCTGGTGCTCGACCAGGTCCAGTCCGATTTGCGGTTTCAAACCAACGACACCTGGTCACTGGATAATTTCCAGGCTGACTTTGCCGGCGCAAAACTTAGATTGTCGGGCGATATCGCCCACGCCTCGGCCCTTCGCAACTGGGAAATTTTCCACGGTCAAACAACCAATGCCACGGCCTGGTGGATCCGCTGCCAAACATTCGCCGATACGCTTCGCCAAATTCATTTCGCCGGCACGCCCCAACTGAGTCTGACCCTCAATGGCGACGCACGGGACACGCGTTCATTCAGGATTCACCTGACGCTCAACGCCGCCGGCGTTGACACTCCCTGGGGTCACGCAACCGCCGTTCAACTCGCCGCCAGGTTGATGGCCTCCCCGGGAGCACCGGCCAATTCAGCCCCATCCTGGGGTTGGTGGACCAATCTTCAACCGTATCGCGTCGAATGGGCGGCACAGGCGGAGAACCTGGATTCGCCGCAACTGAATGCCCGGACTATCAAGTGCGGTGGATTCTGGCGCGCGCCGGCGCTGGCAGTGACAAATTTGTCCGCCGAATTGGGGGGTGGGCGGCTCGACGCCAGCGCGCGGTTGAATGTGGATACCCGCGCTTTCACATTCACCAACTCATCGCGTTTTGATCCACAGGCGATTGCGGCGTTGTTGACGGAAAAAACCCGCAACTGGCTGGAGCAGTTTTCGTGGACGCAACCGCCGATATTGCAGGCCGCCGGCACGCTGATTTTGCCAGCGTGGACCAATCGGCAGCCCGACTGGCGTGGGGAAGTGCAACCGACGTTGCGGCTTACCGGCGAATTTGCCGCGACCAACGGCGTATTTCGTGGCATCGCCATTGACTCGGCGCGGGGGAGTTTTTCCTATTCCAATCTGGTCTGGCGGCTGCCTCATCTTGCCGTAACGCGCCCCGAAGGCGCGCTCGACCTTGCCGACGTCGAGGACGACGCCACCAAAAATTATCACTGGCACATGCAAGGGGCCCTGGCCCCGTACGCCCTCCGGCCCTTGCTGGCCGCAAACCACGCCGAGCGGGCCGTGGATCTGTTCACATTCACTCAGCCCGTGGTGCTGGACGCGGACGTGTGGGGTCGTTTGTATGACAATGACAGCATTGGCGCCCGGGGACACATGGCACTGACAAACTTCACGATCCGCGGCGAGATCGTCAGCCGTGTTGAAAGCGACTTTTGCTACACAAACCGGTTCCTTGAATTTTTCCGGCCGCGGCTGCAAACCGGCGCGCAAAGGATGAGAGCCGACGGCATCGCGGTGGATTTTAATTCGTGGCGGATTTATTTCACCAACGGTTTCAGCACCGCGGACCCACGGGCGGTGGCGCGCGCCATCAGCCGGAAGGCCGGCGAGGTGATGGACCCCTATCGGTTTACGGTGCCATGTCCGGCGCGGGTGAACGGCTACGCGCCGTTGCACAGCATGGCGGACGCGGATTTATGGTTTGAGGCGGAAGGCGCGCCGTTCGAGTGGCTGAAACTCAAGACTTCGCGCATCGCCGGGAAAATTCACTGGCTGGGTCAATCGTTGATTTTGACCAACCTGACGGGGGCGTTTTACGGTGGGGACGCGAACGGTTTTGCTCACTTTGATTTCCGTCCAAGGGAGGGCGCAGATTTTGAATTTACCGCCGATGTCAGAAACTCGAGCGTGCATTTGCTGGCAACGGATTTATCGTCGCCCGCAAACCACCTGGAAGGGGTGTTGAGTGGACGGTTTGTGATGACCAGTGCCAGCTCGCGGGACTGGCGCACCTGGAACGGCTACGGGCAGGCCAAACTGCACGATGGATTGATCTGGGATGTTCCTGTCTTCGGCATTTTGTCGCCGGTTTTAAACATGGTCATGCCCGGTCTGGGTAGCAGCCGCGCGACGGATGCGGCGGCGCAATTCGGCATGACGAACGGGGTGATATTCTCAGACAACCTGGAAATCCGCTCGACCATGATGCGGTTGCAATATGCCGGCACGGTGGATTTGCGAAGCCACGTGAACGCCCGTGTGACGGCCCAATTGCTGCGCGACACCTGGGTGGTCGGCCCGCTCTTGAGCACGGCGTTGTGGCCGGTCAGCAAGCTGTTTGAATACAAAATCACCGGCACACTTCAGCAACCGCAAAGTGAGCCGGTTTATATTCCCAAAGCTCTGCTCCTGCCACTCCACCCGATCCGCAGTTTGGAGGAAATGCTTTTCAATGGCGTTGACACCAACGCGGTACCGTTGAGGTAAATCCCGAGTGTGTCCTACTGGTTCGGGTATGCCACAGCGTTGGTATTGACGTAACCTTCCGGTGACAGCGGCTGAAACAATCCGTTTCCGGATGAAGATGGAGATTGTGGCTTGCCCGGCATTGGTTGCGCTTGAGGTTGTTGAGCCGCATTGTTCGTGGTCGCGTCCGAATCGGGTAATGAAACGATGTTGGTCTCCACCAGACCATCCTGAGGCACGGGTTGGTAGGACGTATCCGGCGACGAGGGATGCAAGTGTTCCCGTCGTTGTTCCGCACGCATGGCTTTGCGTTGTTCCACCTCATCGCTGGCGATTGCAGCGGAAATGCCGGGCAATCGTTTTTCTTCCTCAACCGTCTGGGTCGCGGCCAGTTCCGGAGTCCTCAATACACTGGGACGCATCAGCACGAGCAGTTCACTACGGTTATGATTGCTGGTACGGCTGCTGAACAGGCTGCCCAGAATTGGAATGTCCTGGAGGAGGGGAACGCCGTTCTTGCTCTTGTCCTTTTCCGTGCGGATGAAGCCGCCGAGAATAATGGTGTCACGATCTTTGACGGCGACTTCGGAGGAAAGCTGGCGTTTATCAGTATTAGGAACGTTGCCTACGCCTTGAATAAACGTGCTGCCATTGAGGTCGTCAATCTCCTGGCTGATGTCCATTACCACCAGACCGTTCGGATTGATAAACGGCGTAACGTCCAGCGAGATGCCCACCTGCAATTGCGAGTACGAGGAACTGGGGCCGCCGCCGATGCCGCTGTTGTAATAGACGCTGGTGACGTAGGGCACCGTGCTGCCGACAAAGAATTGGGCTTCTTTGGCCTGGGAAGTCTGAATGCGCGGGCGCTGAACGATGGAAACTGAACTGTCGGCCGCCGCCGCCGCCACCGCCACGTCCCAGGTCGGCCCGATGTTTCCGAAATAGCTGAGGCCGCTTCCCAGGCTGTTGCCAAAGGCAGAGCTGGCAACCGCGGTCCCATTGGTGCCGAGGGTACTGTTCAGAAAATCAAAGAAAGACTGACCGTTGTTATAACCGCCAGCACCGTTGACCGCATGGTTGACCGGCCCGCCGCTGAAGTTTTTGGGCTCTTGCGCCACCGACACGCCAAAATTCCAGCCGTTGTTCAGGTTCACGTCCATGATGATCGATTCGATCAGCACCTGGGGCAGCAACACGTCCAGCTTGGCCACAATGTCTTTGATTGTTTTCATGTCCTGCTGGGTGGCATAAACCAGCAATGAATTGCTTCGTTCGTCGGCGATGATTTTCGTCACGCCGAGAAGCTGGATTTGATCGGAACCCCCGCCCGCCGCGCGCTGAATGATGGATTGCAACCGTTGACTGAAAGTATTTCCTGAACCGGCGGCTCCGCCTGAAGACGTCCCAAACGGCCGCGTTTGATTGGGCTGATTAAGACCACCAACCCCGGGTTGATATTGGCCGCCGGCGCCGCCGGCGCCGCCGATGCCGCCGCCACCAAAGCGGCCTCCGCTGCTGGGAGTCGTGGTATTGCCGATGGCCGAACTGGAACCGCCGAGGCTGTTCAACGCATTGGCGATGTCGTCCACCATGGCATATTTGATCGGAATCACCTCGGACACAAATTCCTCCGGCATGATCACGTCCACCTTGCTGATAAACTCCAGCATCCGTTTGATGTTCTCGGCGTAGTCGCGGAGGATGAGGATTCCATTGCTGTCAATCGGGAAAACCCCGTTCGGAATCTTGCCAAATTGTTGCACAACCGGGGCCAGTTCGCTCGGCTTGATATATTTCAACTGGACAATGTGGGTGACGTATTGACCGACGTCCGGCAGTTGGGCGGCGGTCTGGTTGTTGAACGCCGCGCCTTCCTGGCTGGCCTGGGCCACGGGCACGGCCTTCACAAATTTGTCACCAATGTTGATCAGCGCGATGCCGTTGAGCGCCAGCACGCCCTGCAACGCCTGAACCACTTCGTCTTTGGTCAGGGGAGTCTCCGTGTAGAGAACGATTTTCGCCTGCGGCAAACCCGCCCGCAACAGGGTGCGCCCCACATAACGGGCGTAAACGTCAAGGACTTGATCCACATCCACTCCCTGAAAATTGATGTCGCCGGGGGGAACCATTTCTTGCGAGGCGGCAGCCGGAGGCGGAGAACCTGCCGGTTGGCTGGCCGCCGGCATTGACGGCAGCCCCGGCGCGAGCGCCGGCGGGTTGTTGGCAGGGTTGATGGCCGGGATGCCGGGGCGTTGTGGCACGGAACGCGGGCCGGGCGGCATTTGCGCCCGGAGGCCAAGGCCGGTTAACAGCACAAGCAGGATGAGCGTAGTCGTTTTCACAGTCATTTCATGGTTGCGGTTGTATTCTTCAAATTGCTTTTCGCCGAGGCTTTCTGATAGCTGGCAACCAGCCGGATGTTGGCGTTGAGATGTTGGTGCGCCGGATCGGGCTGCAACTCCAGATCATGCACGCGAATCATGGAAGCGTCGGAACCGAGTTTGTAAAGAAAGTCCACCAGTTGCTGGTCGCCAGCGGTAACGTTGATGCTTTCTGTCACTTCAACAAAAAACTCATTCGTCCGGGTCATTTGCCGGGACGTGTTGATAATGCCAACGCCGCTGCGCGCGGACTGCGAATCAATGATGCGGATGAAATTAATGGCCTGGTCCTCAGGCGCCACCGTTCCGCCCGCACCTTCCAACTTCTTGACCAACACTCCGTACTGGGCTGACTGCGCAATGGTCGCCTGGTACAGCGCCAGCTTGCGCTGGGCATCCGCCAGGCTGTATCGCAGATGGCTCCAATCGGAAAAATGCGGCCAGATGAAAACATAATTCAGCACCAGAAATAAAGCCACCAGCACCGCCACCGCCAACCGGCGCTCCAGCGGACGTAATTGGGCAAAATACTTTTTCACTTTGCCTCCTCCGGCTTGTGTTTGAGCATGAGGGAGAATTGCCAGCTCACCGAACTGGCGATCGTGCGAAAAGTCGGGGCCTCGCCGGCTGAAGCATCAAACATGGGCTGGCCGTCCACCTCCGCTTTGCGCACCGCGTCATAAAAATGGTCGGTGATTTGGGCAACTTGGTCCTGGGGGACCGTTCCGTTGAGGGACAATTGCTGGCCATCGGCGAAACTCAGCCGTTGCAACGTCAGGCCGGCGGGCAATTGTTCGGCCACAATTTTCCAGCAATCCAGCGCCGCGAATTTCAAATCCTGCCGTTGGTTGAGCACCTCGTAACGCGCCTTGAGCTGTAGGGCATTGGTGTAACTGCCGTTTAACGCCGCCACCTGTTGTGCCACCTGCTTCACCCGGTACCCCAACACCGTGGTTGCGCAGAAATAAATCATCACGCCGACCATATATAGAATTCCCCCCGCCACCAAACCCCGCAGCCACAACCGATCCACGAATTGCTGGTGATAACGCGCGGAAAATTCCACCGGCAACAACGTGCTGCGCGCATCACTTTGCGTTGAACGCCGGGCGGTACGCGCGGCCAATTCCGCGAACGGCAACGGCCTGGTCACCGCCACCGGCTCGTCCAGGCCCGCACGCAGGGCGCTTTCCCATTCGCCGGCGACCACGCCGTCGGCGACCAGGTGCCAGGTGGGGGGGGCGGTCAGCCAGCCTTCCAATTCACCGGCCCAGGTGAGTTGCGCCAACTGGTCCTTCAGACCTTTCGCGTGGTCACCGGTTGTCGGCAAAACCACGAAACTTAAATTCCGCAGCGCGCCGCCACACCACCACGCCACCAACGCGACGCTCTGTCCGGTGAAAGCCGCGGGATAAATCCACGCGCCATCTTCCGTCGCGGGCGTGGCTTCCAATTCGTCCAGCAGGGGCGCTTCGAGCCGGTCGGCCAGATAGCCCTGACCTTCGATTTTGCCAAGAAACTCCTCGACCGCATGGCGGGCGGCGATGACGACGATGACCGTTTGCAAATCGGCCGCGGTTTGTGGCAACACATGGATCATCCAGACAATCTGCGCCACGGGGAGGGGTGACAATTTCTCCAACTGCAATTCCACCATTGACAGTGTTTCCTCGAAGCTGCTCCGGGGCAATTCGATGACGCGCAGAAATATGTTTTCCGGCGGCAACCACGCGACGTTCAACCGGGGCTGCCACAATGAGCGCCACGACCGGGCCACGAGGTTAAATGGCAAAGCATCGCCCGGCGCACTGGCATGCTCGCGATTGAACACGAAGCTGTCGCCTTTGGCTTCGAATTGCCAGAGGCAGTTCATATCCGCACCGGCCTGCAAAATATTGCAGGACGACCAGCGCCGGCTTCGGGGAGCGTAGGAAGCCATTTTTGCCGGTTCAGGAACGGCAGTAGGCTTAACGGAGGGAGTCTGTGGGGCCCGGGCCTTTTGCCGCATGCCAGGCCAACGTACGATCACAATTCCTATCAATAACCAGATCAGATTTGCCACGAGCGGTCCATAACTGAGAGCCACCAGGAAATAAAGACCGCCAGCATCCTTGGGGGCCTTTTCACCAATAAGCTGTGTTCCAGCCCCGGCCATCTTCAAACTGAAAACAAGAAGGCACAACGTCTGCAGGCAAACCAACAAGCTCCCACCAATCCAGCAAAGCCATGCAAGCCAGGTCGGCAGTGGCGGCGGAACGTTGCTCTCTTTTCTCCAGCCCATTCGCACCAGCCAAAGACCGAGCAGAGCCATGAGGAATGAAGCAATGCCAACCGGCGGCAAGACTCCCCAACTGGTCAAGGTTGCGTGCTCCTTGATGACAAAACCGGCAAATATGATCAAAAGGATAAAGAACGACAACGATGGCAAAAGAATCAGCACGCCGAGAATTCGGCACACCCACTTAAAAAAGGTTTGCACCGGCTTGGGTACACTGTTCATGCGCACGGACCCGGGATTCGGGATTCGGGATTCAAGATTGGTTTCACACTTTGACCTACATTTCGGTTTTGGTATCGCCGCCGAGCGCGTCCATGTGTTCCTCGATCTGGGTGACGCGGAGAACCTCTTCGATGGTGGTCTCGCCAGCCTTCACCTTGTTCCAACCGTCGGTGCGCAGGGTGCGCATCCCTTGTTCGACGGCTCGCGCTGCGATGGTTGAAGCGGGCGCACGATTCAAAATCAGCGGGCGCATGATTTCATTGAGGATGAGCAATTCATAGATGCCCTTGCGGCCTTGATAGCCCAGTTGCCGGCATTCTTCGCAACCGGTGCCGCGCCAGAATTTCGCCGTGTCAATTTCTCTTTCGGGAAAACCGATTTTTTTCAGGTAGTCCCGTTCCACTTTCTGCTCGGTCTTGCAGTGCGGGCAGATGGTGCGGACGAGGCGTTGGGCCATGACCGCTTCCACCGACGACGCCACCAGAAACGGTTCAATGCCCATATCTATCAGCCGCGTGAACGCGCTGGGGGCGTCGTTCGTATGCAGCGTGCTGAACACCAGGTGGCCGGTCAACGACGCGCGGATGGCGATTTCCGCCGTCTCCAGATCGCGGACTTCCCCGACCATGATCACGTTCGGATCCTGGCGCAAAATATGGCGCAAACCCATGGCAAACGTCAGCCCGATTTCCGGTCGCACGGCAATTTGATTGATACCCTTGAGCTCGTATTCGACCGGTTCCTCAATGGTGATGATGCGCTTGTGCACGGAATTGATGGCGCTCAAAAACGCGTAAAGCGACGTGGATTTGCCCGAACCCGTCGGGCCGGTGACGAGGAAAATTCCATGGGGTTTGATAATGATGTCGCGAATCATCGCCTCGTCCTGCGGCGCGAAACCGAGCTTGTCGAGGCTCAGGAAAATTTTCCCGCGCGTGAGCAGGCGAAGGGAAACACTTTCACCATAAACCGTCGGCACGGTCGAAACCCGGATGTCAATTTCCTCGCCCTTGATGCGGACGTTAATGCGGCCGTCCTGCGGCAGGCGTTTTTCGGAGATGTTCATGCCACTCATCACTTTGATGCGCGAAATGAGCGCCGCTTGAAACCGTTTGAGTTGCGGCGGCATCGGCGTCTGATGCAAGATGCCGTCAATGCGATAGCGAATCCGCAGTTCGTCTTCCGCCGGCTCAAAATGAATGTCCGTCGCGCGGTCCTTGTGGGCTTCCCAAATAATCTGGTTGACGAATTTGATGACACTGGCCTCCTGATCGTCCTCGGTGATTTCCTTGTCGGTGGCGATTTCCAGTTCCATCGGCTCGCTCTCGCCCAGTTCGTCCAGCGTTTCGGCGCCAACGCCGTAGTATTTTTTGAGCGCCTTTTCGATTTCCATTTTTGGCGCCAGCGCGAATTGCACCGGGCTGTGCGCGTCAAATCGCACGGCGTTCATCATCGCGGCATCAAACGGATCACTGACCACCACTTGCAGCGCGTCATCGTTCACGGCGGTGGGGAGCACGAAATATTGAAAGGCCACCTTCGTGGAGAGTTTGTTCCGCGCCTCCGGCGGGATGGTATGCTTGTGCAGGTCCACAAACGGCCAGTTGAGGGCATTCGCCAGCCGCTGCAAAAATACATCCTCGGCCAGGCCGCGCTCACGCGCAACGAATGACAACAGCGGCTCCGTTGAGCCGTTGTCCGCCGCCGCGCGCCACGCCTTCCGCCAGTCGTCAAACTGTCCGGGAGTCGTTTCGGCAACCGCCGCGACCAAATTTTTTACTGAGCTAAAACCCATGCAAATTGTTCAGATTACTTTGTTATATCAACAATCGCAGCGAAAAAAAGTTGCGTTTTGGCCCGAAAAACCCGCAAAGTCTGACGCGGCCAAAAATGAGGCAATTTGCCACCATCACTGTCATCGGGCGCGACAAAACCGGCGTCATCGCGCGCGTCACCGCCTTTCTGTTCCAGCAAATGGCCAATATCGAGGCATTGGAGGAGCAGGTCACCCGCGGCCAATTCAGCATGACGCTCCAGGCCTCCTGGCCAAACAGCGATTGCCGTGCCGCCACCCTGCGTGCCGGTCTGGACAAACTGGCACAGCAACTGGGTATGGAAATCAAAATCCGGTTCACCGAGCCGAACCGGCGGCAGCGTTTCGCGGTCATGGTGACGAAGGAACCGCATTGCTTTGACGCGCTCATGACCGCGCACCACCGGCGCGAAATCAAGGCTGACCCCGTGCTCGTTCTCGGCAACCGCCCCGACCTCGCGCCGCTCGCCAAAAAATCCAAGCTGCCGTTCGCGCACATCCCCTGGACTGACCGCGCCCGCGCCGAAGCCCATGCCTTGCGCCTGCTCGATGAGCACGAAATTGATTTCGTGGTGCTCGCGCGGTTTATGAAAATCCTATCGCCCAACTTCGTGTGGCGATTCAAAAATAAAATCATCAATATCCACCCGTCGTTGCTTCCGAGCTTCCCCGGCCCGCAGGCCTACCGGCAGGCGTACGAAAGCGGGGTGAAAATCGCCGGGGTCACCGCGCACTTCGTTTCGATGCGGTTGGATGAAGGTCCGATTATCGCGCAAGGCTCATTTCAGATCCGTCCCGGCATGACGCTCAAGGACATTGTTGCGTGCGGCCAGCAAATTGAGGCCGATGTGCTCGTCAAGGCTGTGAAGCTTTATCTCGGCAAACACCTCGACGTTTATTGGGGTGTGGTCAAAGAGGTTTAAACACCAACGGTTCGGTAAAACGCGAAAGCTGGCAAAGGAGACAATCCCTCCTGATTTTTCCCTCCTTTTTGGGGTTCGGCACAGGATTAGCCATCCCCCCTTCAATCGGGCGTTCAAAAACCTTTCAGGAAATTTATTCACATAGTTGAACCAATTTCGCATTGGCGTGTCGGACATAAAAAAGAGGTGAATTTTATGAGTACCATTGCCAAGCATAAAGAAAACCTTCCCGGCGTGATCTTGAAGGCCGTGATTATTTACGATGATTTCGATTCGGCTGCACACGCCACCGCGTTATTGGAACGGGTGTCCCGGCGGGTGGACGAGGCTATGAAGTGGGACATCAAGCCTTGGAGAGGCGATGTTCTGAAACAACCAACGCTGGCCGCTTTGACCGTGGCGGTGGCCGCAAACGCGGATTTGATTGTGCTGGCCCTGAATCACACCCATCCGCCACCGCCTGAATTGCCGGACTGGCTTAAAAATTGGGCGGCACACCGGCGCATCAAAGATGCTGCCGTGGTGGCACTGCATACTGGCACAAGCCGCTCGCAGTCAAAATCCTGGAATGAAATCAAAACACTGGTGGAAGCGCACAATTTGACCTTTTTGGGCGGTCATCACGTATGGCATAGCGACAGTCCAGGGCCTTTTGCTCATCGTTTCCAGCAACGAAAGCAACTGACGGCACCGGTGCCGCGACCATTGTTCGCCGAACGGCTGCCGGTTCCAGATCATTGAGGAATCAGCGAACCAATTCACCTTCAGGTTTGCTTTGCTGCCGCGGCAGGCTTATGGTGCGGCTGGCGAAAGCCGATTTTTGCGAGAGGCAAATTTGCCGCGGTGGATTTTCTGCCGCAGCGGCACGGAGTGGGTAAAACGCCCGCAAAACGGTTGAGCTCACTCCGTGTCATTGTTTAAGAGGGAAGTTGTTGAAGTTGGGAAGATTTCTGCATCGCAAAAATCCAAGGCACCTTGGCAAGAGGCGCCTGGAAAGGAACCATACCTATGGCACATAAGACATACCCAAAAGGCAGCAGCAATGGCCGGCAACAAACCTTCGCGTTCTCCGCACCCGATGCACGGAGCGTGCAGTTGGCGGGTGATTTTACCCAGTGGCAGGAACGTCCCATCAACCTGCAAAAAGGCGCCGACGGTGTGTGGCGGACAACGGTGCAATTATCGCCAGGCACACACCATTATCGTTTCCTGGTGGACGGTCAGTGGCGCGACGATCCCGAATGTATTCTGCGCGCGCCGAACCCCTTTGGCAGCGAAGACATGACGCGTCAAGTGGCCTGAGTTGGAAATACCGACCGCAGGACAATCAATAGCGGAATCACGAACGCGGCGCCGAAAGCACGCCGGGGTGGAGTTCTTTTGACGATTGGGTGCCGGGAAAATTTGATTTTGCCATTTGAGATCGGGTTCATAGGTAACCGGAAAGAAGGCGGGTATGCCGAATGAGCGCCGGTGTGCCGGCTGTGTGTGTTTTATTCAACGTGTCACCGGCTTCTTGTGTCAGAACCATTGTGATTTGAACGCGCCCGCTACAAATTGATCTGCGATTTCAAACCCTCGAATGGGCAACGAGAAACAGACGTAAAATGAAAATGTGCCTGGGAAAACAAATGTTAGCTCTGGGATTAATCCTGGTGTCGTTATCGGGTTGCGTGACTTATCCCATCGCCAAGAACCTTCAGCAGCAGGCCAAACCGCTGACGTTGTCGCAAGTCGTGGCGGACCCGGATGCTTGCCAGGGAACTATCGTCATCTGGGGCGGTAGAATCATCAAGACCGTCAATGACGTGAACCGCAGCGCGGTCTACGTTCTGGAATTGCCGCTGGGCAGTGACGGTCAACCGCTGACGTATGCCAATACTTCCGGGCGATTCATCGCCAGCAGCAAGGGGATCCTCGATCCTGAAGTGTACAAACGTGGAGAATTGATCACGGTAGCCGGCACCATCGCCGGATTGGAAAGCGAGCCGGTGCAAAACACGAAATACAATTATCCAGTGCTGGATATTAAACAAACCCACCTTTGGACAGTCGAGCGAAGGGAGTACGACAATGGCTACTATGACTATCCCTACGGGTATGGGTATGGATATTATCCGGGCTGGTATTGGTGGGGTTGGTACCCGGCCTGGGGGTGGGGCTGGTGGGGCCGGGGATGGTATGGAGGCTGGCATTATCAAAACCAAGGCGGGAATTGGCACGAAGCGCCTCAAGGCGGCCATCGGGGTGGAGCCTATCATTATCAAGGCGGAGGCGGAGGCCATTGGCAGGGCCATCATTAGAAACCGGGTCGCTGTGTGAGCGTCCAAGGCGAGGAAAATCGCCTCGAAGCGACAGGTGCAATTCTCAAAAAAGGGCAGTCGCATTATCGCCACCTGGAATTGGCCGGGACACGGCACCGCAAATTTTGGAACAAATCAAAAAGCCGCTGCACAGGCACCCGGCCTGATTCCGGCAACGCCAGTGAGGTGTTGCAAAATTCCAGCGCTTGTCGCGCGCGCTTGCCTGTTGCAAACTCCGTGTCGTGCCGAACGACGCCACCTTTGAATCGTTTGAAAAGGAACTGCATCGTCTCGTTGAATTGTCCGGCAAGCGTGTCACTGAACTCAAGCAACCCGGCCATGCCGAGGCCCGGTTGTACGACGACTTCCTCAATCCCTTCTTTCGCGCGCTTGGCTGGGACATGGAAAACCGCACCGGCCTTATCCAGAAAGAACGCGAAGCGGAGATTGAAAGCGCCACCCGGATGCCGTTCCTACCGGGTCGAATGCACCATCGAAGAAGAATATGAAAATTGAACCCAAAAAATTCCGCGTCCGCGAAGGTGAATCGGTCAAACTCAGGAAATGGCCGACGAAGGTAAGACCCTGCTACCATTCGAAGGAGCATTACCAAAGAATCCTCGCCGAACACACCAGGGAATTGAGCCGGCAACAAGGCCTGCTTTACGCCGACAACCACTACGCGGTGTTGCTGATTTTTCAGGCGATGGATGCCGCCGGCAAGGACGGCGCCATCAAGCACGTCATGTCCGGCGTCAACCCGCAAGGCTGCGAGGTTTCCAGCTTCAAACCTCCCAGCGCCGAGGACCTGGAACACGACTTTCTTTGGCGCACCACGTGCCGCCTGCCGGAACGCGGGCGCATCGGCATATTCAACCGTTCCTATTATGAGGAAGTGCTTGTCGTCCGGGTGCATCCGGAAATTCTTCGCGCCCGGCAGATTCCGGAGGAATTGCTCAAGGAAAAAACGATTTGGGAAAAGCGGTATCGCTCCATTTTGGACCTGGAGAAACATCTGCATCGCAATGGCACCCGCGTCGTTAAATTTTTCCTGCACCTGTCCAAGGATGAACAACGCCGACGGTTCCTCGAACGGATTGACGACCCGGAGAAAAACTGGAAATTCAGCCAGGCCGACCTCGCCGAACGAAAATTCTGGAAGGACTATACGAAGGCTTACGAAGATTGCCTTGGCGCCACCAGTACCGACCCTGCGCCGTGGTATGTTGTTCCCGCCGACGACAAGGAAAACGCCCGGCTCATTATTTCACAAATTATCCTCGATACCTTGAAGTCGCTGAAGCTGAGTTATCCCGAACCCGGCAAGGCGCACCGCCGGGAATTGCAATCCATCCGTAAATTGCTCGCAAAATAAAAAAACTGCCCGCCATGATCAGCTTGATTGCCACCGTGCCCGCTGATTTCCCCCGGCAATCCGTCATTTTGGCGATTTTTGTTGTCACTTACCTCGGGATTGCCATGGGCCACGTGCCCGGCCTGAAACTCAATCGCGTCGGCATCGCCTTGCTGGGCGCCATCGCCATGATGATTTTCGGTGACATTTCCACCGCCGATGTCGTTGCCTACATCAACTGGCCGACAATTTTTTTGCTGTTCGGATTTTTTGTTATTTCCGCGCAACTCCGGTTGTCGGGCTTTTACGATCTGGTCGCCGGCGGCATTTCGGCGCGACTCGGACATCCGGCGCGGTTTCTGCTCGTATTGATGCTGGTCACGGGCGGTCTTTCCGCTTTTCTGAATCACGACATCGTTTGTTACGTTTTTGCGCCCATTGTCGGCACCGCGCTGTTGCGCAAACAACTCAACCCCATTCCATTTTTGATTGCCCTGGCCATTGCCAGCAATATCGGAGCGGCGGCAACCCTCATTGGGAATCCGCAGGACATGATGATTGGACAGGTTGCGCACCTGAGCTTCGGCCACTATATACTGTGGAGCGCTGTCCCGGTCATTTTGGCGATGGCCGCCGCTTTTGGAATCATCTGGATGTTGTCGCAGAAAATGCTCCAGTCTGCCTGGCCCGTTCCTGGCAAATCAAACGAACCATCCCATCCATTCAACCAGCCGCATACGATCAAAGGATTGATCATTCTGGCCGTGGTCATCGGTTTGTTCTTCTCGCCATTGCCCAAGGAAATCATCGCCCTGGCCGCCGCCGGAATTCATCTGGCGAGCACCCGGTTTCGCACCAACGATTTGCTGGGTTTGGTGGAATGGCCGATCCTCGTTCTGTTCATGGGATTGTTTGTGGTCACCGGCGCTTTTCAAGCCGCCGGCGGCGGCGAGCAAACCGTGCAATGGCTGGCACACGGCGGTTTCAATCTCAACGCTCCGGCCACGCTGGTCCTGACCACGGCAGGGTTGTCCAATTTGATCAACAACTCGGCGGCGGTGATGCTGCTGCTCAAGGTGATCAATCTGTCGCAGCCAGCCACGGCTTACATTCTGGCGCTGGCCAATAGTTTTGGCGGCAGCCTCATCATCCTCGGCAGCGTTTCCAACATTATCGTGGTTCAACAGGCCCGCGCGCTGGGCATCAAAATTTCCTTTTGGGACTTTGCCCGCCTGGGCATTCCGGTGACGTTGGCCGCGTTGGCCGGATTGCTTGTCTGGATTGCTTTAGTGGCTTAAACGCAACGAACGGCGGAGAATGCGAAATGGCGCGGCGCCCATGGGGTTGGCCCGCCGCCTCATACCCGCGGCCGTAAATTCCCTGATCTTTTGTGAAACATTTTCCATTGAAGCATCGTCTATGTCCCTCGCATGCGACGTGTAACATCCGATGTGCGAGAATTCAGCATAAGGAATCCGGGCTGCTCGCCTGTTAAATTGAGCACTATGACTCAACGATGCTTGACCCGCAGGTTTATTATAATCTCGCTGGCGGTGGCGTGCCTGATGGTTTCATCATGGTCTGATGCAGTAACCATCTTGTCGGGGCCAACTTTTACCCCGGCAACCAAGGCTCCGCTGGCGGGACTTTTGCAACTGACCACCGACGTGGATTCAAGGATCAGCGTCCTGGTCAGCGACGGGACGGGCATCTGGGAAAGGGATTTTTATGACTACGGCCCGACGCATTCGGAAACTCTGCTTGGTTTCAAACCCGGCCAGACGAACGTGATCCAGGTCACCGTTTACGACAAAGAGCGGAATGCGTACACCGCTCCGCAACTGTTGCAGTTTGTCACCACTCCCCTGCCGGCGGATTTCCCTGTTTTCAACGTCTTAACGAGTGAACCGAGCCAAATGGAGCCAGGATATATGTTATTCATTATTGCGAACCGGGCCGGTACCACCACAAATTACATTACCATGATGGACAGTTCCGGAAACGTGGTTTGGTATTGTCCGGCCATCCTCTCCACAGATAACGAAGCACGACAATTGGACGACGGCGATTTGTTCATGGAACAGCAAAGTCCGTCGAATGATTTCGCGGAGATCAATATGCTGGGAGAAACAGTCCGGACCTGGTATCCGCCCGCGGGCTATCCGGTAAATGCTCATGAGGGCGTCGTCACCGGTCATGGTACCATCCTCTATTTAAGTGATGTCAGCGAGGTGGTGTCCAACTTCCCGAGCAACGATACCGTCTCAAATGCGTCCGTTGAAGACAGTCAGTGTTGACGACAATCCAGTGGTCGAAATTTCATTTACCAACGCGGCGCTGCTCAATGCGTGGTCGCCGTTGGCCCTGTTGGATCCGACACGCGTGACCTATCTTACATACGGAATCGCCTCCGGTTCTCCAGTCGGAGTCGATAGTGAACATGCCAACGCGATCATTGACGATACCAATGATAATTCCATCATTGTCTCCCTGCGTAACCAGAACGCGATCTATAAATTTTCCCGATCAACGGGACAACTGAAATGGATTCTTGGGCCGCCGGCACTTTGGGGGACGAACTGGCAACCAGATCTGCTCACCCCAATGGGCGCGCCGTTCGACTGGAATTATGGCCAACATGCGCCCGAAATCACGCCTCAAGGCACATTGTTGGTTTATAACGACGATAATTACCAGGCCAGTCCCTACGACCCGCCTGTGCCCGATCAGAGCAATTACAGCAGTGCCGTCGAATATAATATCAATGAAACCAACATGGCGGTGTCCGAGGTCTGGAATTCCGCCTGGCAGACGAATCAAGACCGGCTTTTTACCCCATACGTGGGAAGGGTACAGTGGCTCCCCCAAACCCGGAATGTATTGGTTGATTTCGGCGCCGTCACCTATGTCAATGGGATTCATCCAAGCCCTTACGCGCCCACTGCGACCATGGTCCGGATCATAGAATATACGCATACCCCGGTGCCGGAGGTGGTGTTTGACGTTTCCTTTTTCGACGATAACAACAATAGCTCGCATTACGGGGGGACTTTCTGCTATCGTGCCTACCAGATTCCCGATCTCTATTCACACCCCGCCGAGGCGGTCGCCGACCTCGTTGTGCGTGACGACAATCAAATACCACTCCTGGAATTTTCAGCGGACCCGACCCGCAGTTATCTTATTCAAGCTTCAACCGACCTGGCGAACTGGACGACCATTGGAACGCCGCTACAGGAAGGGGGCGCCGGCGATTATGATTTTGCGGACCTGGACGCGAATCAATTCATGACCCGCTTTTATCGCGTGGTCACGCAATAGCGCAACAATTTGTCGCTCGCCCCCCTTTCGATTTTAATTCATTTCGGCCGTACAAACGCGAATGCGGCGGGAACGTCCGGGAACAATTTATCACCCAATTCAATCGGAACCAAGGATTACAAATTTTTGCCATCGTGAAATGATCGAGGCGTTGCCTCTCCTTCCGCCTCGACTCGAAGTGCCGGCACGCGTACGTTGCCGATATGAATCAACTTCTCGTCGGTCTGATGGGTGCGTTGCTGGCGACGAATCAGCCGCAAGCCGTCAGCAATTTGATCCAGCAAAATGCCGGCGTCTCGGTCAACATTCCCAACCCGAATGACCCGGCGGAAAAGGAACTTGACCGGTTGATGGCCGAGGATGATACGGCCATGGCCGAGGTGGACAAATGGATTCAGGACAATAACGCCTTTGCCGCCCAGGGCGCGGGCGAAACCAAGGCGGAACTCAACAAGCGCATCATGGCCCGGCTGGATACTGTCCGCAAACACTACGAGGACTTCTTGCGCCGTTACCCGGATTTTGCCCGCGGGCACCTGGCCTACGCCAGTTTTTTGAACAACATCGGTGACGAGGAAGCGGCGAAGGTCCAAAACGAAAAGGCCCGGGAGCTGGCTCCCGAAGATTCGGCGGCCTGGAACAATCTCGGCAATTACTACGGCGAAAACGGCCCCATCACCAACGCTTTTGTGTACTATGCCAAAGCCATCGAGCTGGACTCAAACGAGCCGGTTTATTATCAGAATCTTGCCACCACGGTTTACCTCTACCGCACGGATGCAAAGGCCTTTTACCACATCGACGAGCAGCAGGTCTTCGACAAGTCACTCGCACTCTACCGCAAAGCCGTAAGACTCGACCCGGATAATTTCCCGCTCGTAACCGACTACGCGGAGAGCTACTACGGCATCCGCCCGCTCCGCACCAACGACGCGTTGGTGGCCTGGACCAACGCGCTTCAGGTCGCCCACAACGACATCGAGCGCGAGGGCGTTTATATTCACCTCGCCCGGATTAAAATGCTCGCCGGGCGTTACGCCGAAGCCCGGGCGCAACTCGACGCGGTGACCAATGAGACCTATGCCAGCCTCAAACACACTCTCGAAAATGCCATCACCCAGCGGGAAAGTGAGGCGACGAATTCCATCGGCGACGGCGATTTAACAAATGCTCCGAGTTTTCCGACAAACAACTTCAGGGCGCCGACAAATACCTTGACCGTCATTACCAATATAACAACCACACCAACAAACTCGTTGCCATGGCTCACTAATGGCGTGCCGGTACTCACCAACCCGCCGGTTTTTTCTCCGAAAACTGTCAACATTATGACGAATGTGCCGCCAAATCCTCCGAAGGCGTCTCATTTGTCACAGTCTTGAGTGCTCTTTAGATTCAACTTTTGTCCCGGCGGATTTGTGCTAAAGTGGTCAACACATGAATTTTTACGACAAGCTGAAATTTGACGCCAATGGTTTGATTCCCGCCATCATTCAGGAACAGCAAACCGGCCGGGTGCTGATGATGGCGTGGATGAATCGCGCCTCGCTGGAAAAGACCATCGCGACCGGCAAGACGCATTTCTGGAGCCGTTCGCGCCAGAAATTCTGGATGAAAGGTGAAACCAGCGGCCATGTGCAGAACGTCAAGGATATCGCGTTCGACTGCGACGGTGACGTGCTGCTCATCCAGGTCGAGCAGACCGGCGCCGCCTGCCACGAAGGCTATCAATCCTGTTTTTTCCGGTCGGTGGAAAAAGACGGAAAATCGGTTAGAATAACGGAGGCCCGGCTCGAAACGCCGGAACAAATTTACGGAAAGAAGTAATGGACATCACGGTTCCATTTGACAGCCGCAAGTATCTTTTGATGCTCGGACTGCTGGTATTCGGGCGTGGAATGGATTTTCTCAGCACGTGGATTGCCACCCCGAATCTTGCGCTCGAAGGCAATCCCCTCGCCAAAAAACTCGGCTGGAGATGGGGGGTTTTGCTTAACGCGGTGTTGGTCGTCGTCCTGGCCATGTGGCCGTTGTCCGCCATTGTCGTCACCACCGCCAGCGTGCTGGTCGCCGCGCGCAATTTCCAATCCGCGTGGCTCATGCGCTCGCTCGGTGAGGATGCTTACCGTGAGTGGCATGTCCAACGTGTGCGGGAAACGCGCGTCACCCTTCATCTCTTTTGCCTTGTCGGCAATACTGCGTTGACGGCTGTTGTCGGCGCGGCGTTGATTTGCGTCAGCCAGCCGTTGGAGGTGCCGTTCGCCATTGGCATGGGTATGGTGGCCTATGCCATCGCCGTGGCTTTTTATTCCCTGCTGGCAATCTGGCGCATCCACCGAGCCACCAAACGCGAAGCGCGCCGGTTGCAAGCTCTTCCCAATCAACGGCCGGCTGCAGGGGCTTTGGTGGTTGAAACGTACTCGCGCCCGCCCGACCAAATCGTTTAAGCTGTTGGTGCATGTATTCGCCAACGCTTGAAGAATTCTTGAAATTAGCCGGGCAGGGAAACCTGATTCCCGTCACGCGCCGGCTGCTGGCCGATATTGAAACGCCGCTGTCAGCCTACCGGAAAATTCGCGGACAGGGCGAATCCTTTCTGTTTGAGTCTGTCGAAGGCGGCGAACATTTGGGCCGCTACTCGTTCGTCGGTTGCAATCCCCGTGCCGTCATCCAACAAACCGGTAACCGCGTCGAAGTCATCGAAAACGGCAAGGTCATGGAAACGGCTTCTATCGGGAAGGACGTAAAGGACGGTTTGGTCGTCGTCGAGCGCGTGATGAAAAAGTACCGGCCCGTGACGCTGCCCGGCCTGCCGCGGTTCACCGGCGGCGCGGTCGGTTTCATCGGTTACGAATTCATTCACGACGTTGAGCCGGTGGTGCCGCGCCCGCCCAAGGACGAATTGGGCACACCCACCATGGTTTTCCTCATCGCCGACCAGTTGCTGATTTTTGATCGCGTAGCACAGACGATCACCATTCTGGTCAACGCGATTCTTGATGATGCGGCCAGCCCGGCGGACGCCTACGAAAACGCGACCAGCGAGATTGAACGAATCATATCCTTGCTCGAACAGCCCAGCGAGCACCATCCGGTGACAGTACCGGACGATGTGCCGGCGATCCCGTTTGAATCCAATCAGACACAGGAAAAGTTTTCCGCGAACGTCCTCAAGTCCAAAGAATACATTACCGCCGGCGACATCATTCAGGTGGTCGGTTCGCAACGCTTTTCCGCGCCGGTCAAGGCGTCGCCCCTGGACATTTACCGCGCCGTGCGCTCCATCAACCCGTCGCCCTACATGTTTTTGCTGGAATTGGGTGGATTCTCTTTGGTCGGGGCATCGCCGGAAATTCACGTGCGTTGCGAGGACGGTAAGGTTGAAATTCGTCCCGTTGCCGGAACGCGGCGCCGTGGCAAAAACGACGAGGAAGATTCGGCCCTCGAAAAAGAATTGCTGGCCGACCCGAAGGAACGCGCCGAGCACGTCATGCTGGTGGATTTGGCGCGCAACGACATCGGACGCGTTTGTGATTTCGGCAGCGTGCAGGTGAAGGAATTGATGATGATCGAGCGTTACAGCCACGTCATGCACATCGTCTCACAGGTCGAGGGAACTCTTTCCGCCGGCAAGACGCCTTACGACTTGATGCGTGCGACGTTTCCGGCGGGTACGGTCAGCGGCGCGCCGAAAATCCGCGCGATGCAGATCATTGCCGAACTCGAACAGACCGCGCGCGGGCCGTATGCCGGCTGCGTCGGCTATTTTTCTTTCAGCGGCAACCTCGACACCTGCATCACCCTCCGCACTGCGCTCATCAAGGATGGCAAAGCCTATGTGCAGGCCGGCGGCGGCTGGGTGAATGACTCCACGCCCGAAGGCGAATTCCAGGAAACCGTCAACAAATCCATGGCCATGCGCAAAGCCGTGGCCATGGCGGAAGGGTTTGCGAAAACGTGAACCGGGTTGTGTCGCCACTTCCGCAAGTTCAGGAAAATCATTGTTCCGGTGCGGCCGGTTGAGTCTTGGTTGCCATCAAGGCCTCCAGCCGGGTGGCCAAGTCCGCCTTCGTGAGCAGGCCGACGGAAGTGCCCGTCAGCTTGCTATCCTTGAAAAACAGCAGCGTCGGGATAGCCTCAATTTGAAACTTGCGCGCCGTCCCGGGCGATTCGTCCACGTTGACTTTGACGAACTTGATTTTGCCGGCGTATTCGTCCGCCAGATTGTCCACGATGGGCGCCAGTTCGCGACAGGGACCGCACCACGTCGCGTAACAATCCACCACGACCGGCTGCGATGCCTGCATCACTTCCGCGTCGAAGTCCGCGTCCGTGATGTGTTTTACGTTGGCGGTGGACTGGTTCATCGCCGCTGATTTGACGCCGCAGCCGGATACCAGGTAAAACAGTGCCGACAACACCGCACCGTAAATTGCGCCGCGTTGCCAGTTGGCCGTCATCGGAAGGGCACCGGGATGGCGCCGGTTGAAATAGCCCAGCGCCGCGCCGAGGCCGCCGCCGATCAGAACAAAAAATAAAATGGAGTTCATCTTTTCGTTGCCTTTCAATCAGGGCCTTCCACCGGCCCGTTCTCATTGGGTTGTTTCAAAATGCGTTCCGCCCGGCCATACGATCCCAGGTTAAAGACATTCGGATAGCCCATCCGTTTCAATTTAATTTTCGCCAGTCCGCTGCGCGTCCCGCTCAAACAATGCAAGAGCAAGACCTGGTTCCGGTCTTTCACCCGGCGCGGCAGGGCGGTTTCCAGTTCGTCTGACGGCAGATTGATCGCGACCGGCAAATGGCCGGAATTGAATTCGCCGGCACTCCGCACGTCAATCACCAGCGCGCCGTTTTTCAGATGCCCCCTCGCCGTCGAGGCGGAGATTTGTCCCGCGCGCTTTATTACAAAAACAACCACGACCACGGCCGCAAAAATCAACAATGCCGTCCAATTCATCTTGTTAAGGGGATGAAATTTTGGATTTCGAGCTTTCTTTATAAGCCATGAAATACAACAACGGCACCACGAGTGGCGCGATGATCATGGAGACCAGGCTGCCGGCCATCAGCGAAATGGCCAGGCCCTGGAAAATCGGGTCGAACAGAATCACCGTCGCGCCCACCACCACGGCCAGCGCTGTCAGCAGGATGGGCCGGAACCGGATCATGCCCGCTTCAATGACCGCTTCCTTCAACGGTCGGCCTTCTGCCAGTCGCAATTCGATGAAGTCCACGAGGATGATGGAATTGCGCACCACGATGCCCGCGCCGGCCATGAAGCCAATCATCGAGGTCGCGGTGAAAAATGCGCCCAGCAGCCCGTGCGCCGGCAAAATACCAACCAGTGAGAACGGAATCACCACCATGACAATCAGCGGCGTGAGGAACGACCGGAACCAGCCAACCATCAAAATGTAAATCAACACCAGCACGGCGGCGAAGGCCATGCCGAGATCGCGAAAGACTTCAATCGTGATGTGCCATTCGCCATCCCATTTGAGCGACGGCTGATTTTCGGTGAACGGCATGCGGTAGTTGTAAATTTTTAGCGGCGAGCCGTCGCCGCCGAACTGGCGCGTGTCGAGTTTGTCCAAAGCCTTGTTCATTTTCAAAATCGCATACACCGGGCTTTCAACCTGGCCGGCCACATCGCCGATGACATAGGTCACGGGCATGAGATTTTTATGATAGATGCTTTTGTCGGTAATGGTGTGCTCGACGGTCACCAGTTCACGCAACGGCACAAGTGGCGCTGCGGTATTCGCCGAACCTGGTTCGGGCAGCGCGTTGGCGTCACCGGAACGTACACGCAGCGCCAGCAATTCTTCAGGACTCGTCCGGCTCGCCAGCGGCAGTTGGAAGACGATGTTCACGTCTTCCTTCTCGCGCGGGACATGGAGCAAATCCACCGATTCGCCGCCGACCGCCACCCGCAGCGTTTCGGAAATCGTCTCGGCGCTGATGCCGTGCAGCGCGGCCTTTTCCTTGTCGATGACGAAGCGCACCTTCGGCTGGTCGGCTTCGATATACCAATCCGTGTCCACGACACCGGGGGTAGTGTGGAAAATATCAATGACCTTCTGCGCCAGCGCGAGCCGGTCTTTTTCAGTCGGCCCGTAAATTTCAGCCACCAAAGTTTGCAACACCGGCGGGCCGGGCGGAACTTCGGCCACAGCCACGCGCGCACCGAATTTTGCCGCGATGGCAGCGACGCGCGGACGCACCCGTTTGGCAATATCGTGGCTTTGCGCCCGGCGCTCGCTCTTGGGCAGGAGGTTGATTTGAATATCGGCAATGTTTGCGCCTTGTCGCATGAAATAATGGCGCACGAGGCCGTTGAAGTTGAACGGCGCGGCGACGCCGGCATAAACCTGATAATCGGTTACCTCCGGTTCAGTGCGCACGGCGGCGGCGATTTCGCGCGCGGCCTCCGTCGTGCGCTCCAGCGAACTGCCTTCCGGCATGTTGAGGATGATCTGGAATTCGCTCTTGTTGTCGAACGGCAGCATTTTGACCTTCACGAAGCCGATGCCAACGAGCGTCATGGAAGCCAGGAGCAGCACAACCAGACCGCCGAGGAAAATGTAACGCCGGCGCGACAACGTGACCAGCGGCACCATCAGTCGGCAATAAATCCGAGTGAAAAAAATTTCCATCTGGACGGAATGCAACGGCGGGTTTTCGGCTTCTGTTACGCACGCCGCGCCTTCGGTCAGGCAGGAATATTTCCGGCCCCAACGCAAAATCCGGATGCTCGCCCAAGGCGTGACCATGAACGCGATGGCCAGCGAGAAAAACATCGCCGCGCTGGAACCGACGGGGATTGGACGCATATACGGTCCCATCAGCCCGCCGACAAACGCCATCGGCAGCACGGCGGCAATCACCGCGAACGTGGCGAGAATGGTCGGGTTGCCGACTTCGTTGATGGCTTCGACCGCGATGACGTTCCATTTCCGGCCCCGGTTGGCAGGCAGGTGGAAATGGCGCACGATGTTTTCGACGACAACGACGGCGTCGTCCACCAGGATGCCGATGCTGAAAATGAGCGCGAACAGCGTGATGCGGTTCAACGTGAAACCGTAGAGATAAAAGACCAGCAGCGTCAGCGCGAGTGTGGACGGAATGGCAATGGCCACGATAAACGATTCGCGCCAGCCCAAAGCGAGCAGAATCAGCAGCGACACGCCGACCACGGCGATGACCATGTGCCACAGCAGTTCGTTGGATTTCTCCTCCGCCGTCACTCCGTAATTCCGCGTGACCGACACCTGCACGTCGGCGGGAATGATGCGGCCTTTGAGCGTGTCAACTTTCCTGAGGACTTGGTTGGCCACGGTGATGGCGTTGGCACCCGGCCGTTTGGCAATGCTCAACGTGACGGCGGGTTGTTCCGCATACATCGTAGCCGCGTTTGTCAAAACGCGGTCTGACCCAACCCGCGAATTCACATTCGCGGCTAAACCTTCTCCAAAAAACACGTATTGGCCCGGTTCTTCCGCGCCATCCACGATGGTCGCCACGTCCCGAAGATAAACCGGTTTGCCCCCAAATACGCCCACCACCACGTTGCCGACATCTTCGGCGCTGGCCAGGAATCCGCCGGTCTCGATCACAACTTCCTTGTTGTTGCTGGTCAATCCGCCGGCGACATACTGGCGGTTGGCCTGTTGCAGCATGGGAATCAAACCGACGGGACTGAGGTTGCGCGAAGCCAGCCTGGCTGGGTCGAGCAATACACGCACCTCGCGCCGGCTTCCGCCGATGATGGTGGTTCCGGCCACTTGGGGCACCTGCTTTACCGCGTCGTCCACCTGCGCGACGAGCCGGCGCAGCGTCAAATGATCATAACGCGCGCTGTGAAAGGTCAGCGCCAGAATCGGCACGTCGTCAATGGACCACGCCTTGATGAGCGGCGACGAAACGCCGTGCGGGATTTTGTCGAAGTTCGATTGCAGCTTCTGGTTCAGCTTCACCAGGCTGGCTGCCATGTCCTCGCCCACCTTGAACCGCACGATGACCAGCGACTGGCCTTCGCTGGAAGTGGAATAGATGTATTCGACGCCGGGAATTTCCCACAGCAATTTCTCCATCGGCCGGGTGACGCGCTCCTCGACTTCCTTGGCGCCGGCGCCGGGCATGGTGACGAGCACATCCACCATCGGCACCTTGATTTGCGGCTCCTCCTCGCGCGGCAGCAGCAGCACCGCGAACAAGCCGAGCAGCACCGACGCGATGATGATGAGCGGCGTGAGCTTGGAATCAATGAACGCGCGCGCAATGCGGCCGGCCACACCCAACGGTGCGGTGGGAGTATGGTCAGACCCGGCCTTCATGGCGTGATCGTCACCGGCTGCCCATCCATCAGTTTGGCGACGCCATCCACGACCACCTGTTCGCCCGCGTCCACGCCGGAAACCAATTCGACCTCATTACCGACGCGCTCACCGGTCTTGACAATACGCATTTGCACATGGCCATTAACCACAACGAAAACCAGTTCCATCTCTCCGCGTTGCAACACGGCCGACACGGGCACACGCAATGCCGAAGTTTCGCCCGCCGGCACTGCCACCCGGCCAAACTGTCCGGCGCGCAAACCAGGAACGGACGACAAATCCAGTTTGACGAGGAACGTGCGGCTGTCGGGGTCGGCGGACGGCGCGATTTCGCTGACCGCGCCTTCGAGATTGGTTTCCAGCACGCCGATGCGCACCGGCAGCTTGTCGCCCAGTGCGATTTTGTCCACCAACGCCTCGGGTACATCGGCTTCGAGACGGAGATGGCGCGGGTCTTCCATTTCCAGCAACGGTTTGCCCGGCACTGCCAAATCGCCCACGTCGGCGTCTTTACGGGTGATGACGCCGTCAAATGGTGCCATGACCCTGGTGTAAGCCAGCGACGTCTTCGCCGCCGTCGCCGCGGCGTCGGCCACGTGAAATTTTGACTGGGCGGCGTCAAATTCAGATGGTGAAAGAATGTTTTGCTTGAACAGGTCGGTGGCACGCTTCAAATCACTTTCGGCCTGCTGGCGGACGGCGAGCGCCTGGTCGAGTTGCGCCTGGACTTCGTGTGCATCCAACTGCACCAGCAATTCACCCGCCTTCACATTTTGGCCGGGCACGACCAGCATTTGCTCAATTTTACCGCTGACCTTGGCCTCAATGACCGCGCGTAACTTGGCGCGTACCGTGCCCACGACTTCCTCCGTGGCGACGCGGCCTTTGCTTTCGACCCCCTGTGCTTGCACGGTAATGGTCGGCAGTGATTCACTGGCGGCATTCTTGCTCCGGCGGCCGCAACCGGCAAAAACCAGCAACGTTGCCAGCAAAAGCCCCGTTGCCGTCAAGGTTTGTCGCTTCATGCCCTGTCCCGATCCTTTCGTTCCAGCCTTGCGGCGGTTCAATTTGGTTTGGTGGCGCAGCAACTTCCACTGTCACGGCCCACGCCAAGTTTTTTTAGAATGAGTTCCAGCGGGCAGAAATTTGTGAACGACGACTGGAACAGATTGAAGCCGACGAACGCCGTAAACCAGAGCCAGTAACGACTGTGATAATAAGCCAGCAACAGGCTGGCGAGGACGAACGCGCCGGCAAAGCGGCGGATGAGAAGGTGCATTTTCATAGTGTGTTTTGTGTTTGGGTTTAATGAAAACTGCCGGCAATCAATGCGCCTGCGGCCATGCCGTAGAGAGTGCTGATGAATGGATTGCTTGTCAACGGGCACGCGCCGGCCGGGCAACCGGCGAGCTTGTGCCAGCCGAAGCCGAGAACGGCCCCGACGGCCGCACCGATGAAAATCCGCAAGATCATAACAACTTCCCTTCCCGGTACGACATTTTGTATTGGACATCCGCGTCAATCATGTTATAATCATATAACTAAATAGCAATATGTCAAAGGAAATATTCCGGAGCGGGGTGGCCGCGGAGGAACTCCAGCAAATCGCCACGCGATTCAAGATGTTGGGCGAGCCGATGCGGTTGCGGATTCTCCAGGCCGTCTGCAAAAAGCCGCGCCCGGTAAACGACATCGTGAACGCTACCGGCTCGACGCAGGCGAATGTGTCCAAGCATCTGGCGCTGCTGGCCGCCGCCGGCATCCTCACCCGCAAAAAGGACGGCCAGCGCGTCTATTATGGCATTAAGGACCAGTTGGCGGTCAAATTGTGTGAGTTGGTGCGGGCACAAATGGAGCAATAATTGCCATAATGAAATTGTTTGCAGCGGCGGCGGCCTCTGTTAGCCTGAGATTGAAGTCGGAAAGTTATGAAGCGTTGGGGTATCATCGTAATCGCGGGACTGCTTCTGGGTACGGCGGTTCAAGCCACACAGGTCGGGCTGATTAAAATTGACGGCGCCATCGGCCCGGCCACCGCAAACTACATTTCCCGCGCCGTTGACGTGGCCGGGGCACAGAATGATGAGTGCCTCATCATCCAGCTCGACACACCCGGCGGTCTGCTCGATTCCGCGTCGGAAATTGTCCAGGACTTTTACGATTCGAAGGTGCCGACGGTGGTTTATGTAGCGCCGGCGCCGGCGCGGGCGGGCAGCGCGGGCGTGTTCATCACCATGGCAGCGGACGTGGCGGCGATGGCGCCGTACACACGCATCGGCGCGGCGCATCCGGTGGAATTGGGCGCGGGGGGCGAAGTCGAAAACACCGGTGAGACGATGAAAACGAAGATCGAGAACGACACGGCCACGTTCGCGCAGTCCATCGCTGATAAGCGGCATCGCAGTGTCAAATGGGCCATTGCGTCCGTCCGCGAAAGCGCCTCCATCACTGCCGAAGAGGCGCTGAGAACAAACGTAATTGATCTGATTGCGAACGACCTTCCCGATTTGCTCAAGAAATTGGATGGCCGCAAGGTCGGCGACAAAATCCTCCGCACCGCCAACGCGACGGTCGTCGAAATTCCGATGAACGCCTGGGAGCGGTTCTCCCAGTTGTTCCTGCGGCCGGAAGTGATGTTCATCCTGATGCTGATGGTGATTTACGGGTTTATCGGCGAATTGAGCAGTCCGGGCGCGATCCTGCCGGGCGTCGTTGGCGCGATCGCGTTAATCCTCGTGCTTTACATGTCCGCCATCCTGCCCGTCAACGTGGCCGGGCTGGTGTTGATCGGGCTGGCGGTGGTGCTGTTCATCACGGATATTTTTGCGCCCACACACGGCGTGTTGACGGCGGGCGGCATGGTATCGTTTTTCCTCGGCGCGATGATGTTGTTTAATGGCGCGGGACCGGGCTACAACCTGTCTTTGAGCTGGATTATTCCGGCGACGGTGGTTACGGCGGCATTTTTCGTTTTTGTCGTCGGCGCGGGTTTGCGCGCGCAATTCAAGCCCGTCCGTGCCGGCAAGGAAACGATGCTTGGCAAAACGGTGAACGCGCTTTCGCGGATTGACACGCAGGGCGGACGAGTGTTCATCGAAGGCGAAACCTGGAACGCCGTCAGTGACACACCGGTCGAAGTCGGGCAACCGGTCGAAATCATCGGCATCGAAGGATTAACGTTGAAAGTAAAACCAAAAAACTAACGGAGAAAAATTATGAACGACATTCCTGTAACCCTTATCGCCAAACTCGGCACGTGGGGCGTGATCATCGTCATCCTGGCGGTCATCGTGCTGCCGCAGGCGCTGCGCATCCTGCGCGAATACGAACGCGGCGTCATCTTCCGGCTCGGCAAACTGCAGGGTGCGAAAGGGCCGGGTATCATTTTCCTCATTCCCATTGTGGACAAAATGGTGCGGATGGATTTGCGCGTCGTGACCATTGACGTGCCCAAGCAGGAAATCATGACCAAGGACAACGTGCCCGCCACCGTGGACGCGGTGATTTATTTCCGCGTGGTGGACCCGAACGCGGCGGTGGTGAAAGTAGAAAATTTCTGGAAAGCGACTTCGCTCATCGCGCAGACGACACTGCGCAGCGTGCTCGGCCAGTCACCGCTGGACGACCTGCTGGCGCAACGCGATGTCATCAACCAAAAGCTGCAGGAAATCATCGATAAACAAACCGAGCCGTGGGGCATCAAGGTCACGGCCGTCGAGGTGAAGGACGTGGCGTTGCCAGACAGCATGAAACGCGCGATGGCCAAACAGGCCGAGGCCGAACGCGAACGCCGGGCGAAAGTCGTGAATGCGGAAGGCGAATTTCAAGCTGCTGAGAAAATGGTACAAGCCGCCGCCTTGATCAGCAAGGAGCCGATTGCGTTGCAACTGCGCTATCTCCAGACCATGCGCGAAATGGCCAGCGAACACAACACGACCACGTTCCTGCCGCTGCCGATTGATTTGTTCAGCGCGTTTTTGAAGAAATAACAACAATATTGTTCGTTGTCATTTGGGGAAACCGACCCGGCAATGCCATTGACCAATTGGCTTCCACATTCGACATTTGGCAGTTGAAATCAGGTTATGCCACTTTACGAATACGAGTTGTGCGAAGGCGAGTGCAAGGTCTGCGGCGGGCGGTTCACGTTGCGCCGGCCGCTGTCGGCCAAGCCGTTGATGAATTGTCCGGCCTGCAAAAAACCGGTGCGCAAAATTATTTCCGGCTTTAACACCCCGCACAAGCTCAAGCCGGTGTCCATTTCGGACGCCAAAAAGGCCGGGTTTACAGTGCTCAAAAAGGTAAGCAAGGGCGAGTACGAACGGCAGTAAATCCGTTTTGACGCACATGGCAATGTGCGGTAGGATGACGGTTGAATGGAAAGCCGCCCGATCAGTTCAAAGTTGTCATCGTTTCTGGCCCTGGCGGCCCTGGCGATGGCGCCATTCGTTGAAGCCCAACCGGCGGCCACCAATGCCTGGAAACCCATTATTTTCTCGTCGCCGGCCGGAAACGAGATTTCCTCCAACCCGATCTCGCTTTCCACCCAGCCGTTGGCGCCAGCAGATTTTCGGGGTCTGTATCAAGACGCGTCACCCCTGACTTCGTTCAATAATTTTGGGCCGGCGCCGGCGCCGATCATGGGAGGACGAATTCAAAAATCATCCAAGGATCGCCAGGATTGGATTTTCATGACACCGGCGGAAGTTATGGGTGTATCGTCGGAACAAATCCTGCAAACCGGAAAACGCAACGAGAATGGCCAGCAGAAAAATCTTTCGCCGATGGAACGCTACCTGGAAGAACGAAACCCATCCACCCGGTTTGACCGGTCCGGCAATCCATCGCGGTCACGGGATTTTTTGGAGGAGGGAAATGACCAGACGAACAGCGATAACAGTTCTTTAGATCTGATGAGCAACGGTCCGGATGACCTGCAATCGCCCACGGTTTTCGGCCAGTCTCCTGGCACTGCGCCGGGTGATACTACGTCTGCAAATCCCAATACGGGTTCCGCCTGGTCAAAAATATTTGGCACGCCGACGCCTCAACCAACCCCCAGCGCCGCCACGATCGCACAACAACAGGCGGAATTGAACCAGTTCCAGCAGTTACTCAACCCGGGCTCTGTGCCCGTCACCCCGGCAACGACTGTGCCAGGCAACACGGCTGCTTTTAAACCACAAAACACCTGGCCCATTGCCGATTCTACCCAACCGTTGGTTAATCCCATTGGCGCCTCTTTCGCCCCGTTGAATAGTGGAATTGGCCAACCGGCTGCTTTGACGCCTCTTCCCACGGCTATACGGCAGGCCGGCATCCCGGCTGTGACTATGCCAACCTGGGCACCGCAGCCGGCCCCCTGGTTGTCACAAAACCCACAGCCATTTGCCGTTCCCCAGCGTAAATTCTGAACCAACGGCGTGGATCAGTGCGCCGAGGTCATTACCATGACTTGTTCCAGTGTGGAAACGCCTTCACGGGCGCGGTCCAGTGCAACCATTCGCAACGTGCGCATGCCCTGACTGACGGCCATCTTGGCCAGTTCACGCGTATTGGCGCGCGCGATGATGAGTTTGCGGATTTGATCGGAAATGCTCATGGCTTCAATGACGGCGAGGCGTCCGCTATAACCGGAATTTTTGCACCGTTCGCAGCCCCGCCCGCGGTAAAGTTGCAAGCCGTCGAGCGTGGTGGGATCTATGCCGAGGTCTTCAAACATCTTGGGCGGATAGGTCACCAATTCCTTGCAATGCGGACAGATGCGGCGCATCAGGCGTTGGGCGCAGGAAAGAATCACGGAGGAGGAGATCAAAAACGGCGCAATCCCCATGTCATCAAGGCGGGCAATGGCACCGGGCGCGTCATTGCAGTGCATGGTGCTGAGGACCTGATGGCCGGTGAGCGCAGCTTCAATGGCGATTTCGGCAGTCTCCGTGTCACGGATTTCCCCAATCATGATGATGTCCGGGTCCTGGCGGAGGATGGAACGCAAGGCGTTGGCAAACGTCAGGCCGATCTCTTTTTTGGTGGGTACTTGATTGATTCCGGGAATTTGAAATTCCACCGGGTCTTCCACGGTGACGATGTTGTAGATGGGATTGTTGAGTTCGTTCAACGCGGAGTAAAGCGTTGTCGTTTTGCCCGAGCCGGTCGGGCCGGTGACGAGAATCAAACCGTGCGGCGCATCAATGGCGGCTTTGAATTGTTTGAAGGTTTCGCCGTCCAGCCCGAGCTTGTCTACGCTGGCGGAAAGGTTGGTCTTGTCGAGCACGCGCAGCACGATTTTCTCGCCATGCACGGTTGGCAGCACCGAAACGCGCAGATCATAGTCCTTGCTGCTGACCCGCACCCGCATACGGCCGTCCTGCGGCAGGCGCCGTTCGGCGATGTCGAGGCTGCTCATGATTTTAAAGCGTGAGGCCAGGGCCAGTTGCAATTGCTTGGGCGGCGGCGTGGCATCGATCAACACACCGTCAACGCGATAGCGTAGTCGCATGACCTTCTCAAACGGCTCCAAATGCACGTCGCTGGCATGGTCCTTGATGGCTTGAACGACAATCAGGTTGGCCAATTTGATGACCGGCGCCTCTCCGCTGGAAGCGGCCAACTGGTCAAGGTTGACCTCTTCGAGGGTTTCTTTGATGGTTTCGATGGAAGCATCTTCCTCATTCTCACGCTGTTTTTCAGCGTCCAGAATGATGTCTTCCATTGAACCGCCCTTGGCGGAATCAATCGCGGCCAGCTTGTCGAGAATGGCTTTCTCCGAGGCAATCAGAGGGGCGATTTCAAGGCGCGTCAGGCGCTTGACGTCGTCGAGCGCAAGAACATTCAACGGGTCGGCCATCGCCAGAAACAGCTTGTTTTCCAACCGCGATATGGGAACCACCTTGTAATTGTGTGCCGCGTCCCGCGGCAGCAAATCGGCGATTTCAGGCGGGACAGTCAAACGGTTTAGATTGACGGAGGGCACGTTAAGAACCCGGCCCATGGAAACGGTCAGATCCTGTTCGCTGACGTAGGCCTTTTCGACAATCAATTTGACGAGTCGCGTGCCTCCCTTTTTTTGTTCCTCAAGCAGTGTTTCCACCTGTTGGGCGGTTAACAAGCCGTCTTCGACCAGGGCGTCGGCAATGCGTTCTCCGAATGATTTGACTTTGGCCATGGCTTTAACGGAAGGCTTTGCGGATGTTTTGCATCAGTTCAGACGGTGACGCCAGATACCAGAGCAACCGGTTGGTGGTGGTTTCGGCCAATTCCTTCGCCGCTTGCTGGTTGAAGGGATTTGCGGTCGCCACCAAAATGGCCTTGCTCATCCGGTCAAAAGGCAACAGGCACCAACGGCGGCAAATGGCCATGGGAAATCCCCGCGCCAATTCCATGTCCACCTCATATTTATCCAGCGGCAAGTAAGCCAGACGCGACTTGTCGGACAGCAGTTTGAGTGATTTCTCGATCGGCAAAACACCTTTTTCTGAAAGTGCGTTGATGAACGGTTCGACGACGTCCGACGGCGCCTTGGTCAGGTCCGCCGATCGCCACCATAAATCAAAATCGCCGGCATTGATGATACGGCCCTCCACAAAAACCTTATGCATCACTTTGCGGCCATCATCAATTTCCTCCGCCGCCGTCGCACGCGTCTTCTTTCTGAATCGCGCCGTGTCGGAGGACGGCGTCAGTGACGTCGGTTCCACCCCCACGATTTGCTGAACCGCCACATTGTTGGCCTTGTCTTCAATCTGCTTGAGCGCCGCTTGCACATCCGCATCGTTCGGGCGCCTTTGCAAAACTGTCTCGTATTCCAAAATCGCCGAGGAAAGTTGTCCCATTTGGAGGTAAGCCTGCGCAATTCGCTTGGAGGTGGTGATGACTTCCTGCTCGCGGCCGAGCTTGGTGTAGGCTTCTTTGAGAATCTCCAACGACTGGCAATCGTTCGGCTGCGATTGCACAATAACCTCGAACATCTCAATTGTCTGTTGTAATTGAGCTTCTTCGCTTGTATTTAACGTCGCGGTAGCCATGCCTCGAAATTCACCAACGCCATTCTCACCCAGCACATGCGGTAAGACATGTTTTTCAGCAATTTTCCTGCCAGCTTGAACGTTACGGGAACGGATATTTCCCCAAACCGCGTAACGCACCCCAAGGTCCACCAGAGGTGCTTTTGCGATTTATATCCTCGCCTTTTCATGCTAAAAAAAACCGCCAATGGAACAGCCGATGCCATCCATGACCCCCGCGCCGGGTGAACGCCTGGTGCGTTTCGTCGGTGATCACGTGCGTTTTACATTGCGCGATGGCCGGCCACTTTCCCAACCGGCCCGGGCGGACGATGCACACGACCGCTGGCGGGGCGTACTTCGCACCAATCTTGGCCGCAGCACCGCATGTCGTCGTGAAATCATCGCCGCCCACGCCGGCGGAGTTGGACACGCCGGAACTTCATGGCATGACCTACCGATGCAAAGAAATGGCAACGCTTGGGAAATCGAATTGCCGCTCGCCGAAGTTGGTTTCTTCAAGGCCAAACCTTACTTGCTGGACACCAAAGGCTGGCAGCACTGGCCGGATGGCCCCGACGTTGGCATCAGCGTTCATCCCAATTTTTGCCGCACCGCCAATATCATTTATTGCGCCTTTACCCGGCTGTTCGGGGCAACGCGCGCCGCCGCGACCGCCGTGGACGCACAACTGAATTTTCAGCTTAACCCTCTCGACTCCCAGGGATATGCCGTCATTCCGCCCTCCGGAAAATTACGCGATTTGGCGCGGCAGTTGCCGCACATCGTGCAGACGCTCGGCTGCCGCATCCTGCATTTGCTGCCGGTGCACCCAACCCCGACAACGTACGCGCGGTTCGGACGGTTCGGCAGCCCGTATGCTGCGCTCGATTTGACGGCGGTTGACCCGGCGCTCGCTGAATTCGATCATCGCACCACCGCCATTGACCAGTTTTGCGAACTCACCTCCGCGGCCCATGCGCTGGGGGCGCGGGTGTTTCTCGACATCGTCATTAACCATACCGGTTGGGGCGCAGTCCTGCAGGAAACCCATCCTGAATTTTTCTTACGGAACCCCGACGGCACCTTCGCCAGTCCCGGCGCCTGGGGCGTTACGTGGGGCGACCTCGTGGAACTGAAACAGGTCGGCGTCGCGCTTTGGGATATCATCGCCGGTACGCTGCTGACCTGGTGCCGGCGCGGGGTTGACGGTTTCCGGTGCGACGCCGGCTACAAAATTCCCACGCCAGCCTGGCAATACATCATCGCCCGGGTGCAGGAGGAATTCCCCGAAACCGTCTTTTTGCTCGAAGGATTGGGCGGTTCCTGGGAAGCCACCGAAAACCTGCTTACGGAAGGCGGCCTGCAATGGGCTTACTCCGAATTGTTCCAGAATTATTCCGGACCGGAGGTGGCGAATTATCTCGACTATGCCCTGCACCAAAGCGCGCGCGGCGGGCTTTACGTGCATTACAGTGAAACGCATGACAACGACCGCCTGGCCAAACGTGGCCGGGCCTGGTCACTTTTGCGCAACCGCCTTTGCGCGCTGACGAGCATGAGCGGTGGGTTTGGCTTTACCTGCGGCGTCGAATGGCTCGCTGCCGAAAAAATCAAGGTTCACGATTGTACCGGGCTTTCCTGGGACAGCCCCAACAACATCGTTCCCGAACTGGCACAATTAAACCAACTGCTCGCCGACCATCCCTGCTTCTTTGACGGCTCACAACTTACCCGCCTGAGTGTGCCGGATTCGCCAGTTTATGCCCTGCTGCGCGAATCCGCCGAAGGCAAGGATTCGGCGCTCGTACTGGTTAACACCGACGTTGAAAAGGAAAATTCCGTCACGCTCCCGAATTCCGAACTCCGAATTCCAAACTTCGAATTCGAACTGCTCGGCCAGCCGCCACCGAAAACCACTGTGGCCGGCGGCCATACCACCTTCACGCTTCCGGCAGGGGCGTGTTATTGCCTGGCGCCGACATCGGACCCGCAGGGTTTGAGTGGTGACGGCTACCGCCGCGCCCGCGCCCAGGCCTCCTGGGCGGTGGAAGGCTTGAACAAGGTCTTTCCCGCCGAAATTCCTGATGGCTTTGACTGGCGCCGGCTGGCCGAACAGGTGGAACGCTCGCCGAAAAATTTTCTGGCCGCTGCCGCCGAATTTGCTGCGTGTGGCGCAAAAAAAACGCTGGCCGAATTGCTGGCCGACTGTGAAACGCAACAAATTTTTCCGCGTGTTGTCGTGTGGACGTTGCTCGACCATCGCCGGATTACACTTGTGCCGCCCGGCCATTGGCTGTTGATTGAGGACAGTGCGCCATTTCGAGCCGCACTGGAAATCAGAAATGGAAATGGGCGGGGGCAGGCATCGCAACATGCCCAATCCATCGTTGTGCGTAACAACCACATCGCGTGTTTTCCACCGCAATCGAACGCCACTGCTGCTGAATTGGTTTTGGAGCGTTACGCCGCGACTTCACAAAAGGTTTCCGCCACCGTTCGTTTTCTTCCGGTAGAACCGGAATCCGGAATCCGAAACCCGAAACCCGGAGATCTCGCCCTTTTGACCAACGGTATCGGCGGCATGGCGCGTCTTTGCGTGGATTTGGGGCGTGTGAATTCGAAATACGATTGTGTCCTGGGGGCTAATTTGCATCCGAGCGTGCCCGTGGACCG
This sequence comes from uncultured bacterium, assembly GCA_963708305.1. Lineage (GTDB taxonomy): Bacteria > Verrucomicrobiota > Verrucomicrobiia > Limisphaerales > UBA11358 > UBA11358. The sequence continues at coordinate 1,562,878 of CAVPSH010000001.1, forward strand.
TCATGTCTTCGTCAAACGTATCCGCGCCTGGGTGAATGCCGACGGTTTTCTCTCGCCGCTCGACGCGAAAAACCTGTCGTCGTTCGCAGCCGGTTCTCCGGTGGTCTGGCAATTTGTAGCCGATGCCGGCGACGGGCGCACCGTGGAGATCGAGTTGCGCGCCGAAATGATCGAGGGGGAAAATACGATGGTTTTTCAGTTCAATCGTCCAACCGCCGAGCGCGCCATTGGCAAACAATTGCCCGCTAATGCCGATGTTCGCCTGACCGTGCGGTTTGACATCGAGGACCGGAATTTCCATTGGGAAACCAAACGCAACAGCGACGCGGATTATCACTTTCTCACCAACACACATACGCTGCCCCAACTGTCATCCGCCAACCCTCAACTGCCAACCATCGGCTTTACCTTCACACCCGCGCCCGACCGCCAATTGCGCGTTTTCGCAGACAGCGGCGAATTTCATCCGCAGCCGGAGTGGTGTGAAAACATTCCGCATCCGGTTGAGCAAAGCCGCGGCCAGACCGGCAGCGGTGACGCCTACAGCCCTGGTTGGTTTGAAATTCCATTGCCCAAAGGCGCAGGCGTGACGCTGGTCGCGACGGCAGAAACGAACACGCATTCGTCTGGAGTTCCGTCTTCAGGCGGCTCAGACCGGCTAAAGCCAGAACTTCAAACCTTTGAGTCGCGGTTGGTTCGGGCGGCGAAGCAATTCGTCGTCCGCCGCGACAAAGGCAAGACAGTCATTGCGGGCTATCCCTGGTTTTTGGATTGGGGGAGGGACACGCTGGTCTGTGCGCGCGGTTTGTTGGCCGCTGGAATGGTGGAAGACGTCAGGCAAATCCTGCTTACGTTTGCAGAGTTTGAGAAGGACGGCACACTGCCGAACGCCAATTACGGCGACAACGTTTCCAACCGCGACACTTCTGATGCGCCGCTGTGGTTTGCCCTGGCGTGCGGGGATTTTTCACAGGTTGCGTCTCGCGATTTTTATTCAACGCGGGTTGATGCCCATCGCACCATCCGCGACGTGCTGGCGAGCATCGCGCAAAATTATTCGCGCGGCACTCCCAATGGCATTCGCATGGACGCGGATTCGGCGTTGATCTGGAGTCCGGACCATTTCACCTGGATGGATACGAACCATCCCGCCGGCACACCGCGCGAGGGTTATCCGGTGGAAATCCAGGTTTTGTGGATTCGACTGCTGCGCCAACTCGAAAAAAATTCAGCGGCCGCTGAACAAAAAAAATGGCGCGACCTTGCCGATCGGGCGACCGCTTCGTTTGAAAAATTGTTCTGGCTGGAAGAGCGGGGTTGGTTTGCAGACGTGCTGCTTGCCGCACCACGAGTTATCGCCCACGATGCTACGCCCAGCGACGCGCTCCGCGGTAATTGTCTTCTCCCCGTGAGCCTCGGTCTGGTAACCGGCGAACGCGCGAAACGTTGTGTTGAGGCCGCGCAAAAATACCTGATCGTGCCGGGGGCGTTGCGCTCGCTTGCTCCGCTGCCGGTGTCCGTGCCATTGCCAGTCTATGGCAATAGTCATGGCGAACTTTTGAACAATCCCGCCGAGCCGTATTGGCCGCATTACGAAGGAGATGAGGACACGCGCCGCAAGCCGGCCTATCACAATGGCACGGCGTGGACGTGGACGTTTCCACATTTTTGTGAAGCATTGGCGCGGGCGTGGGATTTTGCGCCGGAAGCGGTCGCGGCGGCAAAGGCGTATCTGGGCAGCATGGAAAAATTGATGAACGAAGGCTGCCTCGGCCAAATTCCTGAAATTCTGGACGGCGATGCACCGCATACGCAACGCGGCTGCGACGCGCAGGCATGGGGTGCGACGGAAACCCTGCGCGTATGGAAATTATTGAATTCGCCCGATGCGCAGGCAAAATAACGCCGTGAACTTCCATGACAAGCTCATCGCCGGGAACAAATTGCCGGTCTGGCGTGCCGCCCTGCGTGCTGCCGGCAAAAAACTGGTGGTGACTAATGGCTGTTTCGACCTTCTCCATGTGGGCCACGTGAGTTACTTGGAGTCGGCACGCAACCTCGGCGACGCCCTGCTCGTGGGCGTGAACGGCGACGACTCCGCGCGGCAATTGAAGGGTGAGGGCCGTCCGGTGAATTCGGAAGCGGATCGTGCCGCCGTTTTGGCGGCCTTGGCCAGTGTGGATGGTGTTTGCATTTTCCAGGAAAAAACCGCGGTGAAATTTCTGGCCACGGCCCAACCGGATATTTATGTCAAAGGCGGCGATTACACGCCGGACACGCTGAATCAGGACGAACGCCGCGCGGTGGAATCCGCCGGCGGGAAAATCGTGATTATTCCGTTTGTGCCCGGCAAATCCACGACGGCGTTGCTGGAAAAGATTTCACGGTTGTGATTGGCCGCGAAAGAACGCAAAAGAACTTTTTTTGGTGGAATTATGATTGTGAACGCGCCACCTCACCCCGGCCCTCTTCCCCGCTTCGCGGCGGAGAGGGGGAAGATTTCGCGCGCTACATGTTGTCTTCCAATGCCAATTCCTTTGCGTTCTCTGTGTTCTTTTGCGGTTAAATGAAATGAAAATTCTGGTCATTTCCCTCGCGGGCATTGGCGACTCACTCATCGCCACACCGTTCATCCGCGAGTTGCGCGAGAATTTTCCCGGCGCGGCGATTGACGCGCTGGTAAGATGGCCGGGCGCGAAGGATCTGCTGGAACACAATCCAAACGTCAACCGCGTGTTCCAGAAAGACCTGATGACGTGTGGAATATTCGAGGCACTGCGCTTTTTCCGGTTGCTGCGGCGGGAACGTTACCAGCTTTCCATCAACACGCACCCGCAGGGCCCGAGGCTCTATCGTGTCGCGGCGTGGCTGGCGGGCGCGGACGTGCGCATCAGCCACCAATATGAATGCTTTACCTGGCTCGACCGGATGCTCATCACCGGCACATTGCCACAGGATTATTCACGGCACTCGATTGAAAATAATTTTGACGTGCTGCCATTGATTGGCGCAAAGAAAAAACTGGCGTCGCATCAAATGGAATTTTTCCTCGAACCCGGCGATGAGCTGTTGGCGAACGATTTTCTGGCGAAACACAAATTATCCGGCCAAAAAATTCTTGGCATCCACGTCGGCTCCGGCGGAACCAAGAATCTCCGGCTCAAACGCTGGCCATTGAAAAACTACGCCGGTCTGGTACGGCGGTTGAACCAGAAACGGCCGGACATCCAGGTCCTGCTTTTCGGCGGGCCGGAGGAAATCAACGACCATCCGGTGGTACTGGCGCAGGCGAACCACGATTTGACGGTGGAAGCCAAAACCCAAAACCTGCGGCAGACGGCGGCATTGATGAAGCGGTGCAGCGCGTTCCTGAGTGTGGACACGGTGCTCATGCACGTTGCGGCGGCAATGAAAGTACCCAACCAGATCGTCATCGAAGCACCGACGTTGAACCCAACGAATCTGCCTTATGGCCATCCCTTTACGCTGGTGAAAAACCCGGCGGTGGCGGGGCGGAACCTCGATTATTACCGTTACGACGGCGGTGATATCAAAGGCACGCGCGAGGAATTACTGGCGTGCATGGCGTCCATCACGATCGAAAACGTTTACGACGCGGTGACCAGGGCGATTTAGACTCTGATAAAACTACAAAGAAAATCCCGCGGCTTTGGCATCAATGGCGAACATTTTCACGGTATCCAGTGACATTTCCGGCAAACCGGTTCCCACCAGCTTCATGGCCTTGTTCAGAATATCATGCGGCACGGTCACGATTTTGCAACCGCATTCCTCCGCTTGAAAAATGTTGAGCACTTCGCGGACACTGGCCCAAAGCAACTCGGCCTGCGGCAGCCCTGCGAGGATCTTATTCGCATTACGCATATGCGGCATCGGGTCTTCTCCGACATCGGCAATGCGACCCGCGAATACCGACACCACCGCGGGCACCTTGGGATTGAGCGCCTTGGCCACGCCGGTTACCTGTTCCTCGGTGAACATGGCGGTGATATTGAGTTTCACGCCTTCCTGAGCCAGTTCGTGCACGAGTGGCAAGGAAGATTCGCTGCGTGTGTTGGTGATGGGAATTTTGACATAGACGTTTTTTGCCCAGTCCTTGATTTTCAGCGCCTGCCGCCGCATCTCCGGAAATTCGTCGGAAAAAACCTCAAACGAAATCGGCTTTTCCGTGATGCTTTTCAAGATGGCGCGCGCGAACGCCTCGTAATCATGCACCCCGGCCTTGCGCATCAGCGAAGGATTGGTGGTCATACCCTTGATGAGCGGGTTGGTGTTCAACTGGAGCATCCCGGCTTTGTCCGCGCCATCGGCGAAAAGTTTTACTTTAAGACTGGCTAGATTTCTCATGCGGCTCACAAGATAAAACAACCTTGCGAATGTTCAACTTATTTTCCGTCGGCGAGGATAATTTCGGCTGCTTCCAGCAGATTTTTAACTCGAAAATCGGGCCGTTGTTTCAATTCTTCGGCATAGCCGCGATCAATGAAAATCGTCCGGCAACCGGCCGCATGTCCGCAATCCACGTCGCGCCAACGGTCGCCGATCATCCAGCTCTGCGACAGGTCGATGCCCAGTTCACATGCGGCACGCAACAACATGCCGGGCTTGGGTTTGCGGCAATTGCAATCCGACAAACCTTTGCCCGGATGATAGCAAACCTCCACCCGGTCCAGCGGCAACCGCCGGCACATTTCGGCGTGAATCTCTTCGACCGCCCCTTGTTTCAGAGTACCGCGGCCAACGTCAGGCTGATTGGTTGCCACGACCAGCAGAAAAGCGGCTTGTTTCAAGCGTCGGCAAGCCTCCGGCACTTCTGGAAAAATCTCAAATTCACCCAAATTCGCCGACGGATATGGTTTGCCGTCGCGTTCCAAAGCGCGGTTGATGACGCCATCGCGGTCGAGAAAAACGGCGCGCGCGCGCTTAGAGCTTTGAATTTTGGATCTTTGGGGCATGGCGCGCGAAATGACTAACTCCTAACGACGGAACAATGACGAAGTCCAAATAACAAATGACCAGCGGTCATGATTTTCTCCAGATGGCAGCGAAAATGAGATAAAGCTCCTTTGCTCCCTGCCAGAGTTCGCGGGCTTCGGTCTTCACCTCCGGTCCAGCGGCAGGTACCATCCGCAGCCACAATTCGGTTTCGCGAGATTCCTTGCGGCAGGTACCAATCTTGTTTTTGAAATCCTTTTTGGAAACGGCATCATCTGCTTCACAGTAATTTGCTGCCACGCTTGTTCCGGAACGGACGATCTGATCAATCAATGGCAAGGTAACTGGATTCTTGGGAATCTTCTTTGCAAAATGAATTACCGCCTCACCTAATTCTGCTGTCCGCTCTTCCAAATCGAATGATGCCCGGCCACCGGATTGGTCATTCGGATTTGGAGATTCATTAGTCATTAGGCTTTAGAAATCAGTCATTTCGTTGACTCCCACTTGGTTTGGGCGACCTTGAGCTTCGGATGGGAAACAAATAAATGCCAGATAACGGCCTGAAACGCCTCGCTGTGGGGCGTGACGTGCGTCGGGTTTACCGTCGGCACAATCACACAAGCCGTCGCTTCCCGGGCTGTATAACCACCATCGCGTCCCACGATGCCAACGACAGAAGCACCGGCTTTTTTGGCGAGTTGGATGGCGCTGACCAGATTCGGACTGACATTCTTCTCCAAATTACCACCGCCCACCGAAAAAATCAGCAGGCCATCCTTTGCGTTCAAGCGGCTGCCTTTGAGCCACTCGGCGAAAATCGTTGCCCAGCCTTCGTCGTTGGTTCGCGCGGTCAATTCGGAAACGTTGTCCGTGGGCGCGTAAGCCTCGAAACCGCAAATTTTGCGGAAATCATTGACGGCGTGACCCGCATTGCCCGCGCTGCCGCCCACACCGAGGATGAACAACCGCCCGCCGCGCTCCCGCACGCGTGCCAGTTCATTGGCAGCCTTTTCAATGGCGTCAACGTTCAATTGCGCGACCACCTGCTGGACTTCATCAAGGAATTCTTTGGCAAAGCTCATGGGAATTTCAAATTACGAATTTCGAATGACGAATGGAAGCAAAGTTTAGGCCATAATCAGATCGGTGGGGCGAGTGTCCTCACGAGCCGTTATTTTAATGGTACCCGTCCACCAGGGCCGGCTCGCGGGTACGCTCGCCCACCAATCAAGCCGGCCTTTTCGTCAATAGCCTTTCCAACTCCGCCAAGCCTGCAGGCGAACCCATTTCGTAAAAGCGTTCGTGCACTTCATAGCCAGCCAGTTGTTTTTCACGAACGAGTTTGCCCATCACTTCGGCCAGATCGAAAGGCTGGTCCGGAACGTACATATCGAAAACGGCAGCCTTGAACACGCTCAATCCGTAATCAATGTGCCGCATTTCCGGCACGCGATTTTTTTTATCGTAAACTGCGATTTCACCGTCGCGGAAGACCACATTGCTCGTGTCGTAGCGGCCTTCGTTGCGATAGACGGTCATGCAGCCCAGTTTGCCGCTGCGACGGAAAAACTCCGCGACCGGACAATATTCCACCGGCAGATAGGAATCGCCATAGAGCACAAAAAAATCATCGCCCAGCAGAGGCAGTGCCCGTTTGATTGCGCCACCGGTGCCGAGTAATTGGGGACCGTCAAACGAATAATCAAGCCGCACCCCAAACGCCGAGCCGTCGCCAAAGTCGTGTTGAATCATTCCGCCGAGATACCCGACGCACAACACGACGCGACGAATGCCGCGCGAACGCAGTAATTCAAGCTGATGCGCCAAAAATGGTTTCCCGGCCACCGGCACCAGCGACTTGGGAATTTTTTCCGTGACGGGCCGCAGCCGGGTCGCGAGCCCACCCGCGAGAACGGCGACGGGAATTTCGAGCGAGGCGCTCACGAAATCAACAGCTTGGTGCCTTCGAAGTCAAAACGGAAGCGGACTTCCTTGAGGCCCGTTTCGCGCATGGCCTGTCGCAATTTCGCCTTATCCTCGGCGTAAAACATCAGAAATCCGCCGCCACCCGCGCCGATGAGCTTGCCACCCAGCGCGCCATTGGCCAGCGCCAGGTCATACCACTCGTTGATTTTGGGATTGCTCATGCCACCGCTGCGCTGCTTTTTGCGCTGCCAATGCACGTCCATGAGCCGGGCAAACTCCGGCAAATTTCCAGCTTCAAGCGCGCGTTGGCTTTGCCGGCCGAGGTCTTTGACGAAATGCAGGTTTTCAATCATGGCCGCATCGGACTGTTTTGATTTCTGGTCCTGCTCCTTCAAAATGGCCGAGGCCGACCGCGAATAGCCGGTGAAGAACAGGAGCAAATTGTCTTCGAGGCTGTCACGGGTTTCGTCGGAAATTTTCAGCGGCCATGCTTCCACTTTGCCACCCGGCAAAAAGTTGAAACAGGTGACACCGCCGTAAGCGGCGATGTATTGGTCCTGTTTGCCAATGGGTTCCTTCAGGCGATTCAGTTCAATATCGCACGCCTGGACGGCCAGCTCGGCGGGATGAACGAGATTTTTCTTGTAGGCGTGCAATGCCTTGAGCAACGACGTGGTAAAACTGCCGGACGAACCCAACCCGGTACCGGCAGGAATATCAGCCATGGAAGCCAGTTCCAATCCGTTGCCGTTCATCCCCAGCATGGCGAACGCCTCGCGAATAATCGGATGCTCAACTTTGGCCGCGTCGGCCACGCGCTCGAGACGCGAATATTTCACAATCAGATCCGGCGTGAAATTGTCGTGCAACGTGATGTAAACGTACTTGTCGATGGCGGCGGCGATGAGAAAACCGCCGAATTTTTCGTAATACGACGGCAAGTCCGTGCCACCGCCGCCGAGCGTGACGCGAAGGGGAGAACGTGCGATAATCATTTCAAATCAGGTTGTTGCGTCCCGGTTCCCAGACCAGGATTTAGGGTTTCGGTGGCGCGGAGTCAAAGTTAAATCCGCTTTGCCGGTAAATTTTACTGACGATTTGAAGCGCGGCTTTGGCCTCCTTTAGTCCCGCATCCGGTTTCCGCTTCAACTGGATGTCCTTTTCAAATTCGGTCAGTTCGATCCGCCACGATTCATCCGGGCCGGAAAATTCATACAACTTCATGTCGGGCGGCCCCATCTCCGGCTTCATTTGATAATGATGAAGCTTCTCAACGCCATAACTCCCCCCCAGACCCTCAATGTGGAGTTTTGTGTTCCGCCCGTAAATTTCAAACGAGAAAAGATTTTTCCATTCGGTGCAACTGACGTGCAACCACGCGGTCTGACTCCGGGCGGTACGCAGGCTCAAAAACGCGTTGTCGTCCACCGGCATCTTCCAAAAAGACGTCACGGCGTGTCCGTCCACTTTTGTAAAATCACCTAAAAACCAACCTGCCAGATCAATCAGGTGAATGCCTTGATCAATCAATTCGCCGCCGCCGGAAAGCTTCGGATCGGCACGCCATTCCTGGTCGTACCCAACTCGACCACCGTGACCGTAACGCGCCCGAATAAACATTAAATCGCCCATCATGCCGGATAAAAAAATCTCCCGCGCCCTGCGAAAGGCGGGATGATAACGATGATTGAAACCGACGCGCACACGGACCCCGTGCTTTTCTTCGAGTGAAATCAAATCATCAACCTGCCTCACGGAAACTCCCGCGGGTTTTTCGACAATAACGTGTTTACCCGCACGGACGGAGGTAGCGGCAACTTCAGCCAACGCGGAGTTGATGGTCGCCACTACCACCGCATCCACCTGCGGGTCACCAACTGCTTGTTTAAAGTCGGTGATGGCGCGACCGGTATTCGCCAGTTTTACGAGTTCTTCGGCGCGGCTGGCGTTCGTGTCACAGGCAACAATCAGTTTTGAACCCACCGGCAGCCCGGCGAGCCGTTTTTTCCCGATCAAGCCACATCCGATAATAGCGTAGTTCATTGACCGCCCCAGTCCTTTCCCCGGTCTTTGGGTACGATGCGGCGCAAGGTGTAAATGTCACCGGTCAAATCATTCTTGAATTCCGGGAGTTTTTCCCATGGATCCCATTGCGCACTGATGAGCCTGCCGCTGATACCGTCGCTTTTTTCCGACAGCAGAAATTCCACAAGGCCAAGAACTTTTTCCAACTTTGTGGAATTGTCGCGCGGAAGTTTGCTGGCGGATTCAAATTCGTTTTTGCCGGCAAACTTTTCGCCCCGCGCCAGAATCTGCTCGGTCATGCGGGTAAAAATGGCACCGGGCGCGACGGCGTTGATATCCAGCGGCGTCTTTTCCCATTCGGCAGCCAGAGTCTCGACAAGGCGGACCACGCCGGTTTTGGCAACGCCATAGGCCGCAAAATTTGGGCGTGGACCGGTGGAACCACCGCCGGAAAAACAAATTATTTTAGCGCGAGGTTGCGCGCGACAAAGCAACGAATAGAACGCGCGAACAGAGAAAAAAACGCCGCCGAGATTCACCGCCAGCGTTGAACGCCAGTCCGCCGGATCGATTTCCATTGCCGGTCCGATGGGTTCCTGGATTCCGGCGCAGCAAATCAGCCCATCCACGGCGTTCCATTTTGCCATAATTTTTTCAGCGCAGTTTTGTAGTGCGCTCCAGTCGGAAACGTCGCACTGAAAGCTGAAGCCCGCCTGCCGCGAACGCGCGAGACGGCAGACGTCATGACCGCGGTCCACGAGTGATTCCGCGAGAAACCGGCCGATGCCGCTGCTGCTGCCGGTGAGGACGATTTTCATTTACGCGCCTCGTAAACCCACTGGTTTTGTTGCAGCCACTGAAGCGTGTGAACGATACCCTGTTCAATGGTCAACGTGGTTTTCCAGCCGGTGGCGCGGATTTTTTGGGTGTCGAGAAAGATGAACGGGTTGTCGCCGACCCAACCCCGGTTGCCGCCGGTGTATTCCAATCTGGGTTTGACGCCGAGTGTTTTGCAAATGAAACCAATGGAGTCGTTGACCCGTACATATTCATCTGTGCCCAGATTGTAAACTTCAACGTGATGCTTGGCTTTGAGCGCTGTTTGGAGTTGAACCGCATGCAGCATGGCGTTCACACAATCGTTGATGTAAAGGTACGACTTGCGTTGAGTGCCGTCACCCAACACTCTCAAGCGGTCGGGATGTTCGTGCAGTTGATGGTAAAAATCAAACACGTGCCCGTGGGTGTAACGCTCACCCAGGATCGAGACGAACCGGAAAATGTAACCCTCGAACCCGAACCCTTCACAGTAGGATTGAATCAGGCACTCACCGGCGACCTTGGACGCGGCATAAAGCGAGGTCTGAATCGGAAACGGCGCGTCTTCGGGCGTGGGAATTTGCTTTGCTTCGCCATAAACGCTGCCGGTGGAACTGAAAGCCATGCGTTTGATATTGTTGGCGCGCATGGCCTCGAGCACATTGAAGGTGGCGATCGTGTTTTGCTGCAAATCCCTGGACGGATGTTCGAGGCCAAAGCGAACGTCAGCGTTGGCGGCCAAATGAAAAACCATATCGCAACCAGCCATCGCCCTCTCCAATCCCAACGGATCGAGGTTGTCTCCCTCGATGAGTTTGAAGCCCGGATTTTTGAGCGCACCGGCGAGAAATTCCTTCTGGCCGGTGGAAAAATTGTCCCAGCCGACAACACGCTTGCCGTCAGCCAGAAGCCGGTCAACAAGGTTGCTGCCGATAAAGCCAGCCGCACCGGTGACAAAGACTTTTTCCATGATCGGGCGCAGAGTTTAGAGTGGACGGGCAGGGTTTGCCAGCGTTTTTGAAGATGGTAAAACCATGTTGGGTCGCCAGTAGAAGGCGCAGACCGCCGCCGTCTCAATTTCCGGCATCCGGGCCGCATACCGGTATTTGAACAATCGCCGGAAGTCATTCGTCTAAGCGCCGGTCAAAGTGACCATTTTGCGGGGTCCTGCTCCGGCATTCCTTGACAGCCATCACCGCTCTTTTTAGCGTTCGCGACAGTGAATTTCAAAATCCATCGGTCCCAAAATCCTCGCGCATGAAAAACGTCTGGCGCAGCGGGATCATTTTTACGGCGATCAGTTTCCTGACCAGCATCGTCTTTTATCTTTTTCAAATGATCGTCAGCCGGCAATTTCACAAAGCACCGGGCGAATTTGGGCTGATGAACAACACCATCACTTTCGTGGGTTTCCTCAGTCTTCCGCTGACCATCGCCACGTATGCGGTCACCCATTACATCGCGCGTTTTCATTTCAGCGGCGAGGATGCGCGCCTTCATGGGCTGTTGGCGGGCTGCCGCAAATTCCTTTTTCATATCACCATCGTTGGTTCGATCATCGCCGTCATTCTCGTCAAGCCGCTGGGCGATTTCTTTCATATCTCACGGACGAGTCTCACCTTCATCGCACTTGTTTGCGTGTTGGGTGGACTTTGGGCATCGTACGTAACGGCACTTTGCCAGGGACTGGGTTGGTTCAAACGGCTGGCTTTGATTGGATTGCTCGGCGCGACGGCGCGGGTTCTGTTCGGTTGGCCGACAACGCACTTCCAACCCATCGCCGAGTGGGGCGTGCTCGCGTCGGTGGCAATGTTGCTGCCCAATTTAATCCTGCTTTTCTGGCACAAGGAATTTCCCCGTCGGACCGATGTCGCCCTTTCACCGTGGACTTCGGAATTTGTCCAATTTCTCATTGCCAGTGCCGCCTACGTGATTGGTTGGAATCTTTTCAATCAAGGAGACAATCTCGTGGCGCAACGATATTTTTCCGATGCCGATCGCGATGCCTACTCCGTCGCCGAAAAACTGGCCGTGGCCCTGCCGACCGCGGTCGGACCGCTCCTGATTGTTTTGTTCACACATCGCTCCAGCCACCATCACCATGACGCGCGGCTGGGACAACTGAAATTGGCCGGCCTCTACGCTGTTGGTTTGATTTCCGGGGCCATTGGTCTTTACCTGCTGCGAAACTTTTGCGTGCATCTTTTGAATCCCAACGCGCCGGGAGCCACCGCGATGATTGGCCGGCTGTCCGTGACCATGGTCTTCGTCGGGCTGTTGCAATTGCTCGGCATCTGGTCGCTGGCCAGCCGCTGGAAGAAAACCGCGCTGCTCTTCGGCGTGCTCGGTCTCGGTTATTGGCTGATATTGTTTGCCTGCGGAAGAACGCCCGCCGCCTTGCTGCAAACCATGCCCATTGCCGCCGGCGCCGGCTTTGGCGTGCTGCTTGTGTTCTGGTTGGTCGCACTGCAACGGCATTCTTCGCCAGCCGGGCGAAGCTGACTTGAGCCATTGCCCCATCGGTTAAAACCTCGCCGCGCAGTCTGGTTTACAAAATTCCGATTGCCATGACATTTTGATTGCTACAATGTGGCAAAACGATTTTGCATGAACCCTATTTCAAAAATTGCCGGTGCGTTACGTGTAATCGCCAGGCATCCCTTGAATCGGCGGCGGAAATTCAAGGCGGTAATGGAATACGGTTTTATTCAAGTCGCCGCGCGTCTGGCGCCAGGAGACATCTGCGTCGAATTTCCCAATAATACTCATTTGCTCGTCCCGCCCCGTATGAAAGGCGCGGCACATTTTATTGCACCGCGATTATGTGAATTCGAAGAGATGTCCTTTGTTATGCACTTTCTGCGACCGGGCATGATGTTTATGGATATTGGCGCGAACATTGGTGCCTTTACGGTTTTGGCGGCAGGTGTGGCCGGCGCCTCCGCGAAGGCATTTGAACCGAGCCCCTTTACATGCGAAATCCTCTCGCGCAATCTGTATTTGAATGGTCTCCAAGGTCGCGCGCAAGCCATCCAGGCAGCAGTGGGGCGGAATATCGGTGAGATACAATTCAGTGCCGATCTTGGAACTGAGAACCACGTTGTGGCCAACACCCCGGGACAAAATTCGCAAAAAGTAAGGCTGACCACTTTAGATTGTGAATCGGCGGAGAATCCCCCGGAATTGTTGAAAGTGGACGTTGAAGGTTTTGAATCGGAAGTTTTTGCTGGCGCCACCGACACATTGAGACGGCCGCAACTTCGGGGTATAATCGTTGAGCGCACCGATTCCGGCACGCGTTACGGTTTTAATGAACATGATCTGCATGCGCAAATCAGGCAACAGGGTTTCGTCCCCTGCCGTTATGAGCCGTTTGCACGCAAATTAATCCAAATTGAAGAGCACATTGGGGGAAACATTATTTATATTCGTGATTTGGTTGAAGCCAATGCTCGCTTACGAACAGGACCGGCGTTTAAATTGGGTGATTTGACGGTTTGAACGGTGACTGTTAACAGCCGACTTACCATGCAATCAGGGCAGATCAATGCGGGACAATGGCCGTACGTCAGCTTCATTACGCCGACGCTAAACGCCGGGGCGTTATTGGATAATCTCCTGTCGTCCATCCTGCGCCAGACGTATCCGCGCGACCGCTATGAAATTCTATTGGCAGATTCACATTCCACGGATCACACGCGCGAAATCGCAAAAAAATACCGGGCCATCGTCATTGATGACAATAGTAAAAACATGGAAGAGGCCAAACGCCTCGCGTTGCAGCATGCGACCGGTGAATTCATTGTCTTCGTGGACACCGACAATGAAATCACCCACCCGGATTACATTGAACTGGCTGTAAATGCCTTGCGAACAAATCCACAAGCGCTCGGCGTGGAAAGCTATTATTTGCCATCACCGAAAATGAGTTCGTTCTGCGCTTACTTGACGCATCGGCTCCACATCAGTGACCCGATTGCCTGGTTGATGAGTACCAAACTCGAACGCGTGGGGCGCGAGGGCGAAGTGGAACGCTGGACATTGCCGGGCAATTCGCTTTCCTATCCGCTCGGTGCAAACGGATTTGTCTTCCGGCGTGCGGATCTGGATTCCGTGAAGGCGGATGAGCATTTCCAGGACACGCACGTGGCGTTGCACCTTATGCACAAAGGGAGGCGCGAATGGGTCCGGATTCGCGGACGCGGAGTGTACCATTATTACGTTCAAACCTGGTGGGGGTTCGTGCAAAAGCGCCGCCGTGCCACCGTGCATTTCCTGCGCGTGCAGGAAGAAACCAAAACAAATTGGATGAAGGAAAAACCGCCGGTGCCACTTTGGCTGGCAGCCGTTTATTGCGTCACCTTTGCGGGTCCATTCTGGCATACCCTGCAAGGTCTGATTCGCGACCGCGATTGGCGCTGGCTCTGGCACACGCCGGCGTGCCTCGCCAGTGTGCTCGGTGATGCCTGGGGCGTGTGGACCTACAAACGACGCGGCAAGGAAAAAAAACTGATCGCTGAATTGCAGGTGAAACAGAATCTGAAGCCCTGACTACAGGTCCTTTCATGCGCACCTCGTCAATCATCAACCCTTTCGCCACGGATCGCCCACGTCTGGTTTGTTTCGTGAACGGCATTTTTGGCGAGGGTGTCGGCGGCGGCGACATCTATTTTTATTTCATGGCGCGTGCTGCCCTGGAGGCCAGGTATCCAATCCACTTTTTCGGCGGACACGCCTTCAAAAACTACCTGGAGAAACAAAACCTGCCGGTAAATCTGACACTGACTGATTCCAGTCCCGGCAACCTCGGCGACGTGGGCACATTGCCCGGGCAAATTCGTTTGCTACAGGATTTCGGGCGGAGGTTGCGAGGCACATTGCCACGATTAAATGAAGTCAAACCGGACGATATCGCTTATGCGGTTTCGGATTATTGGTTTGACACCATTCCGTTGATTCGCTGCCGGGCACGCGCAAAAATTTTGTATTTGGGCATGACCGCGCCAACCTTTGGGCAAATTCTGTTCCGACGGCGGGGTGATATTACGTTCGTCCGGCTGCCGTCATTCTATTATTGGATGAGCCAGCAACTCTCACTGAGGTGGTTCCGCCGTTGTCACGGCGGGATCGTGACCTACAGTCATCCCCAGATCCGGGATTACGCGCTGAAACTTGGCTACCGGGAATCGGATTTGTGGTACGTGCCCAATGGCAGCGACGTGGCAACCGCTGATCGCGTGCCGGAACAGCCCAAGAGATTTGATCTCGCCTGGACCGGCCGCGTGCATCCGCAAAAGGGCATAGACGATCTGTTGGTCACGTTGGCCTGGTTGAAACAACAACTGCCGGATTTTCGCGCCGTTATCATTGGCAAAAGCCGGGACAAACTCGAACCGATGATCCGGCAGATCGGTCTGCAGGAAAACGTCTTTTTTAGCGGGCTGGTTTCAGAAGAGGAAAAATTCCGCCTGCTCAAAGGCAGCCGCGTATTTGTAATGCCAAGCCATTACGAAAGCTGGGGTATCGTCGTGGCCGAAGCGCTGGTTTCCGGTGTGCCGGTCGTGGCGTATCGACTGACGTGCTATCCGCCGGTTTTTGGCGATTTTGTGCGTTATGTTCCACCGCTTGACCGCGAACAATTTCAACGCGCGGTCGAAGAGGAAATTCGGAATCAGCGCGCGGGACAAAACTATCTTGTGTCCATGAACCGGGCGGAACTGAAGCAACGATTGAGCTGGCAAACGGCGCAAGCGAAATTCCGCGAAGTTTTGGCACACATACAACACGTCAAGAATCCGTCTCATCAATCTAGGTAAAAAGAGCCGCCAAGGCCCATCTTCTTCCAACGCCTGAGGAGATTTACCCTACGACCGGCAAGATCTTCAATACGATGGCTAGATCTCGCCCCGCCCAATGTCCAAGCCGTGCAATGGGACCCTTATTCTGCTTCCACCAGCCAATGGTTTCAAAACCGCAGTATCGGGTCAGGTCGCGCAATCCTCGTGGCGTGAAATCGCGAACGTGGCCAGAAGGTTTAAATCTTTCCAGCCGGGTTTGCAGAAAAGTTGGCCAGAAACCGTAAGTAATTTTTTCCGTGCCGAGTTCGGATCCAAGTGGCTGACCCGCAAACAAGAACAGCAGGCGGTTCACCCAAGCGGCTGCATTGGGCACACTGATGATACAGATTCCTTCCGGGTGCAACACTCGGTGAAATTCCCGGACCAACTTTTCCGTCTCGAAAATATGCTCCAACACCTGGTTACAGCATAAGAAATCAAAGGTCCCTTTCGGAAATGGCAGATCAGTTCCGTCAAGATTCTGTTGAAAAAACTGAAAATTCTTGTCGATCTCTCCAAAATAATCGCCAGGGCTACGCACAAGATCAATGCCAGACGCTTGAATATTTTGAATCTTCCAACGTTGCCGCAAGCCAGCGGAGAAATCTCGCAGGAACAACCCCTTCCCACATCCGACGTCCAGCATCCGAAGAGGCCTATGCTGATAAGTCTTCGCCCACTCGGCAATGATATGTTTGGACAGGAGCGATTTTATGTGATACTCACCGGCGGAGTAAGCTTGATCCTGGGTGTGAAGTTTGTGGTAGAATGGTTCCACGTTTATCATAAACAAGCAACCATGCGATTATTACTCCAATGGGAGCCCGAAGCAAGAAAGCTTTTCTTGGGCAAATGGTTCAATAATGATTTCCACGCATGACGGACAACCAAAACGAAGTGTTGGTCAGCGTTATCATCGTAAATTACAACGCCGAAATTTGGCTACGCCGTTGTTTCGAATCCTTGAAGGCACAAACCATCTTTTCTAGAACCCAGCTAATCGTCACCGACAACCTTTCCAGCGACGGCTCAGATCGGACTGCACAGGAACTCCTGGTCGGCTGGCCAGGTTCTCTGTTCATTCAGAACGGTGAAAACCTAGGCTTTGGCCGCGCGGTGAATCGCGCGGCCAGGCATGCCGCCGGGAAATATCTCTTTTTACTCAATGCGGATGTTTGGCTGGAACGGGATTGCCTCGAACAACTCGTGACTGCTGCCGAAAACAAAGGAGCCGCGGCCGCCGGTGTGTTGGTGTTAAACTACGACGATGACTCATTCCAAAGCAATGGGGCCAGCGGCTTTGATATTTGCGGTTTTTGTGTAAGACCGCGGGAACAAACAAATCCGGAGGAATTGCTTGCAGCCAACGGCTTCAATTTTATACGGAAGGACGTGTTTTTTGAAATAGGCGAGGAAGACAGCTGCTTTTTTCTCTACAACGAGGAAGTCGATCTTTCGTGGCGTGTGTGGATTGCCGGAAAACGAATTGCTTATGCTCCAGCAGCCCGAATTCATCATCGAGGTGCGGTGTCTGCCAATCCAAAAGGCGGCACCAGATTGGTCGAACTGCGCACCAGCGATACCAAGCGATTTTATAGCAACCGTAATCATTTGCTCTGCTGGCTGAAGAATTCCCAGCACATCCTTTTGTTGTTCGTTTTTCCAGCGATAAGTTTTTTAGCCTTGGAAGGACTCGCCGGCGCAATCTGGGCCAGACGTTGGTCTTACTTCCAGCGGACGTGCTGGGCAGCCGTTGCCGATTGCTGGCGACTGCGTGTGCAGATTCTGGCCGGCCGTCGACAAATTCGAGCCTTCCGGCAGCGTGGTGATTTCTGGATGTTACGCTTCTTCACGTTCCGGCTCGGTCGCTGGGATGAATTCAAAAATATGCTCAAGCTTGGCCTGCCCAAAATCGATGCACGCTAACCAATCAATTTTAATGTGAAAATTCTAGTCACAGGCGGTGATGGATTGCTCGCCCATTCCCTGCAGGAGTTCCCGGTGGCCGACTGTCATTTGATTTTTCTTTCCCGTTCGGATTTCGATTTGACCGCGCCGGCTCGTATGAAGGAGCAATTGGACAAATTTGCACCCGACGTCGTCGTCAATACCGCCGCGTATAATCTGGTGGACCGATGCGAAATTGAGCGCGAGCTATCATGGACCGTCAACGCGGTTGGTCCGCAGCAACTCGCGGAACTTTGCACGTGCGCCGGCATCCGTCTCGTTCACTACGGAACGGATTACGTTTTCGACGGCAAAAAAAAATCTCCCTACCTTGAAACCGATGCGGCAAATCCATTAAACCATTATGCGGCCGGAAAGCTCACCGGCGAACAGGCTGTACTGCGGACGTCGCCGAAACATCTTGTTCTGCGTACAAGCTGGGTCTTTGGCTGGCACCCGACGCAAACTAAAACCTTCGTCCACACGGTGCTGCGCGCGGCGCGTGAAGGACGCGAATTAAAGGCCACGACTGATCAGACGTCGGTGCCAACTTTCGCCCCCAACCTTGCGCAGTGGACGCTCGAACTTATCCGCCGCGGCGCAAACGGCTTGATTCACACTGTCAACGACGAAGAGCGTAAGCCGCTACGACTGGACACTCGCAATTTTGGAAGAAGCGGCGCAGGCTGGGTTGACCCCCAAAGTGTGTCCGGTTGAAAAGGTCTCGACCGCGTTCTTCAATTCCACCATGCGCCGCCCAACTTACACCGTGATGAGCAACGAAAAATTGACGAAGTTGCTGGGTCACCGGCCGGGTTCGTGGCGTCCGGGCTTGCGAAAAATGCTCGCTCAAATGAAATGATTTCGGGTAGCCTGCGCAGATATGACCACAAGCTGGCAGCATGTCGAAGTGCGCGGGATTCTCGAAATTCCCGGCCTGCCCGGTGTACGCGTTGAAGCTTTGCCGGTTTTCATGGACTCCCGCGGCAGTCTTCACGAACTGTTTCGTTCTGACGAAATTCCGAAGGGTTTCAAGCCGGTGATGGCGTGCTGTTCCTGGTCGATTCCCGGCGTGACCCGTGGTCCGCATCAGCATGTTTTTCAGGACGATTATTTTGTGTTCGCCGGCCCATCGGATTTTCGTGTTTATTTGTGGGACGACCGTCCGGGTTCTGCCAAGGCAGTAAAAGGCTGGTTCATCAATACGGGTGCGAGCGCGCCTTCGCGCATTTACGTGCCGCGCGGCGTGGTTCACGCCTATCGCAACATCGGCGCCGGGCCGGGCGTGGTCGTGACCATCACCAGCCTGCTGTTTAAAGGCGAAGGTCGCCAGGAGCCGGTGGATGAAATCCGTCATGAATTGGATCCCAATTCGCCCTATCGCCCCCCTCAACCATGATTCACGAACGAACGCATTGCCGCACCTGCGGCTCGAAGAATCTCCGGCTCATCCTCGACTTGGGCAAGACGGCGCTGGCCAATGACTTTCTTAGCCCCGAGGAAGTCGCACATTATAAAATCTCACTGCCGCTGCGTGTCGTGCTGTGCCCGGATTGTTCACTGGTACAACTGGCCGATACCGTTGACCCAAAGGTTCTCTATTCGCGCTACGCCTATATCACCTCAACCTCCCGCACGATGGATGCGCACTTGAGCGACCAGTCGGCGCATCTCCTGTCCGTCGGTCATTCTGGCACGCGCCCGAAGGTTTTGGAAATCGCCAGCAATACGGGCGTATTCCTGAATAAGTTCAAGGAACGCGGCTGTGAAGTTCTCGGCGTGGAACCGGCGGAAAACATCTCTGAAGTCGCAGTAAAATCCGGCATTCCGACCCGGGGCGAATTTTTCAATGCCGCCAGTGCCAAAAAGATAAAGGAGGTGTGGGGTGAAGCGGATTTGATTTTGGGCCGGCACGTTTTCGCGCATATTGACGACTTGCGCGATTTGCTCGCCGGACTGGCGGCCATTTCGCATCAGGAAACGTTAATCGCTTTTGAAGTGCCCTATCTCGTTGATTTCTTTGAGCGCACGGAATACGACACGATTTATCACGAGCATTTGTCCTACATACCGGTCCGCGCACTGGAAGCCCTGGTGAAGGATTCACCCTTTACGCTATCCCGGATTGACCATTATCAAATTCATGGCGGCTCGATTCTATTTCATCTCCGTCACCGCTCATCGAAGGTCACGACACATGAAAGTGTCGCGAAGGCTTTGGCAGTGGAACGCCGCATGAAGCTGGCCGAGCCGGCCACTTGGAGGAAGTTTACCGAACGAGTGGATCACATTCGCACCGAATTGCCTGTCCTCATCCATAAACTCAAATCGCAGGGCAAGCGCATTATTGCCTATGGCGCGTCAGCAAAGGGCAACACGCTGCTTAACACCTGTGGGCTTGGTACGCGGGAATTGGATTATATTATTGATAATACGCCATTTAAACAGAATAAGGTTGCGCCCGGCTCGTGGTTGCCGATCCGGCCGCCGGAGGCTCTGCTCAAGGAACAGCCGGATTTTGCGCTGTTGCTCGCATGGAATTTCGCGCCCGAAATCATCGGACGTGAAACGGAATATCAAAAACGCGGCGGGCGGTTTATCGTGCCGATTCCTGAGCCAAAGATCATTGGATTTCCGGCATAATCGTTCGACGGGGAAATCATCAAAAAGACAATGAATCCTGCCGGCACAACGAATCAGCCATTCCTCGTCAGCATAGTGGTGGTAAATTACAACTGTAAAAAATGGCTCGACCGTTTTTTCCCCTCGCTGCGCGCGCAGACGATTTTTGACCGTATCGAAGTCATCATGGTGGACAACACGTCCGGAGACGGTTCAGCGGAAATCTGTGAACGAGAAATGGTAACGTGGCCAAACGGGGTCTTTCTCCAAACCGGCGGCAATTATGGCTTTGGCGGCAGCAGCAATCGTGTCACGAAGATTGTTAATATGGAAGCTGGTGGATATTTAGGTGTTTTTTTTATTTTAGTCTTGGCTTGGGACGGATGTGAAGCGCCGACTCAAATTCCGCATCAAGATTGACAAACCATAATTGACAGCTATGGCCAAAAATAAATGACCTCGTTCGCTCGTGCTCAGTGACTGAGCAGAAGGCGGTAAAATTGATTTGTCCCCGTCATCTGAATTGATTCCAGATAGATACCACCTATTTGAATGGGCGGATTGGACACTATCGCCCAATCTGCCGGAGACAGACTAGGGGTGGTTTCAAGCACAAAACCGGGGGCGTTTCCAGGCCAGAAGATATACAGGTAATTGCCTGATGGTGTAGCTCCGAGCATCGGCAGCAGGTTGACCGTCAGTACCGCATTGGAACTAAAGACGGAATTGACCAGGTTGCTCACTAGCACCGCGTACTGGCCGGCCTCACTTAATTGAATATTAGTCAACGCCAGTGTGGCGTTGGTTGCATTGGCGATATTGGTCTGATTCAAATTCCATTGATACCCTAACGGCATAGTGCCCGAGGCGGTCACAGCAAAATTTGCTATACCTCCAACGTAAACCGTCTGGTTCGTAGGTTGAGCGGTGATTATCACCGGCGCCAACACTGTCAGGAGAGCATTGGAACTGGTGACCGAACCATACGCGTTGGTCACAGTAACGGTGTAGTTCCCCGCGTTGGTCAATTGAACATTGGTCAGGATTAAGGAGGCATTGGTCGCCCCTGCTAGATTCGTCGTGTTTAACATCCACTGGTAATTCAAAGGCCGTGTGCCCGTCGCGTTGACCGAGAACGTCGCCGTCTGACCTTCCACGACCGTTTGATTGGTCGGTTGCATCGTAACCACCGGTGCCACGGGGGTAAAACACTTGCCTCCTCCGCCAGCCAGGTATATCGCCGCAATCTCGTTCGAGGACAACGCACGGTTGTACACACTGAATTCATCCAGACTCCCTGCCCACAGCGTCGGCGGCACATCGCTTGCGCGCACTCCCAAATAGAAGTCATA
Organism: uncultured bacterium; assembly: GCA_963708305.1. GTDB lineage: Bacteria > Verrucomicrobiota > Verrucomicrobiia > Limisphaerales > UBA11358 > UBA11358. The sequence continues at coordinate 1,584,365 of CAVPSH010000001.1, forward strand.
GCTGGTTTGCGGGACAATGTTCGCGGAGAATGTCGCTTGCGCTACATTTACGCCGTTCAAGTAAATTGTCGCCACGCCCGATGTCCGATCATAAGTCAAGGCCACATGTTGATACACGTTGGCTTGAACAATCCCGGCCGCCGATGCCAGCGTGTGATAACCATTGGGGGGATTGTTGTTGGCGTCCTGAATGTTCGCGAACAAACATCCCGGTCCGGTCCCATAAGATGATGCCGACTGGGAGTCCCATAGGTGTACGCCCCAGACACCTCCATTGCTGTGGTTGTTCCACTCCGCTATCGGCCGTGCCGAACTGTCTACGACCGAAGGATTAATCCAGCCTTCAACGGTCAGTCCGTTCCCAATCCCGACATTGAGGCTGGGACTGGCCGGCACCTTGACAAATGCATTCGTTCCATTCAGATAAAATGCCTGCCCCACCTCCCCATTGGTATACCCGCCATTGACCAACACACCGCTGTTCCCGCTAACAATATCATCAGCGTTGCCTTCTCCGGGCCACCAGCTCACCAATCCCGAAGGCACTGGATCACAATTGGTCGGTGCCAGTGTCAGTACTGTCAGCACCGCATTCGAGCTCAGCGCCGAAGCTACCGGATTACTTACCTTCACTGCATATGGACCCGCCTGACTCAGCTGCACATCATTCAAAATCAGCGAAGCATTGGTTGCTCCTGCTAGATTCGTCGCGTTCAACATCCACTGGTAATTTAAAGGTTGCGATCCCGTCGCGCTGACCGTGAACATCGCCGTCTGGCCCACTATCACCGTCTGGTTGGTTGGCTGCATCGTAATCACCGGGGGTTGGCCAGGCGGACACTTGCCCCCGCTGCCTGCCAGGTATATCGCCGCAATCTCGTTCGAGGACAACGCACGGTTGTAGACACTGAATTCGTCCAGATTCCCTGCCCACAGCGTTGGCGGCACATCACTTATCCGCACACCCAAATAAAAGTCATAGCTCGTTTGCGGAATGAAATTCGTGCCCAGATTCTGCTGCGCTACTACCGCCCCATTCAGATAAATTGCTGCCATACCCGAACCCTTATCGAAAGTCAAAGCCACGTGCTGGTACACATTCGGTCGTATCAGCCCGGCTGCGGAAGAAAATGAATGGAAGCTCCCGCTGGTATCTCTTAAATTGGCATACAAGCAACCTGCACCCGTGCCATAGGGAGATGACAACGAAATCCAGAAGTGCGCCCCCCAGGTGCTTCCATTGTTCCAATCTACAATCGGTTGCATAACATCAACGACCGAAGGATCAATCCAACCCTCAATGGTCAGCCCGTTCTCAAGCCCAACATTGAGGCTGGGACCGGCCGGCATTTTGACATAGGCATTCGTTCCATTCAGATAAAATGCCTGCCCCACCTCGCCAGCGGTATAACCGCCATTGACAAGTACGCCGTTATTGGTGCCTATGACATCGTCAGTATTGCCCTCTCCAGGCCACCAACTCACCAACCCCAAAGGCGCCGCATCACAGTTGGTCGGTGCCGGATTCACCGTCAAAAGTGCATTGGAACTGGTGACCGAACCATACGCGTTGGTCACAGTAACGGTGTAGTTCCCCGCGTTGGTCAATTGAACATTGGTCAGGATTAAGGAGGCATTGGTCGCCCCTGCTAGATTCGTCGTGTTTAACATCCACTGGTAATTCAAAGGCCGTGTGCCCGTCGCGTTGACCGAGAACGTCGCCGTCTGACCTTCCACGACCGTTTGATTGGTCGGTTGCATCGTAACCACCGGTGCCACGGGGGTAAAACACTTGCCTCCTCCGCCAGCCAGGTATATCGCCGCAATCTCGTTCGAGGACAACGCACGGTTGTACACACTGAATTCATCCAGACTCCCTGCCCACAGCGTCGGCGGCACATCGCTTGCGCGCACTCCCAAATAGAAGTCATAGCTGGTTTGCGGGACAATGTTCGCGGAGAATGTCGCTTGCGCTACATTTACGCCGTTCAAGTAAATTGTCGCCACGCCCGATGTCCGATCATAAGTCAAGGCCACATGTTGATACACGTTGGCTTGAACAATCCCGGCCGCCGATGCCAGCGTGTGATAACCATTGGGGGGATTGTTGTTGGCGTCCTGAATGTTCGCGAACAAACATCCCGGTCCGGTCCCATAAGATGATGCCGACTGGGAGTCCCATAGGTGTACGCCCCAGACACCTCCATTGCTGTGGTTGTTCCACTCCGCTATCGGCCGTGCCGAACTGTCTACGACCGAAGGATTAATCCAGCCTTCAACGGTCAGTCCGTTCCCAATCCCGACATTGAGGCTGGGACTGGCCGGCACCTTGACAAATGCATTCGTTCCATTCAGATAAAATGCCTGCCCCACCTCCCCATTGGTATACCCGCCATTGACCAACACACCGCTGTTCCCGCTAACAATATCATCAGCGTTGCCTTCTCCGGGCCACCAGCTCACCAATCCCGAAGGCACTGGATCACAGGGCAACACTGTCAAAATGGCATTGGAGCTTTGGGTTGGGCCATAAATGTTCGTGATCACCACCGCATAAATGCCCGCCTCATCGGATTGTACGTTGGGTATGGTGAGCGTCGCATTGGTCGCCCCTGCGATGTTAGTGGTATTGAAACTCCACTGATAAAAGAAAGGTTTGGTGCCCACTGCAGCTACGGCAAACTGAGCATTGCCTTTCAGGCCCACAGCGACATCGGCAGGTTCCTGGGTGATTACTGGCGGAGAGGAAATTATCGTCAACAGTGCGTTGGAGCTCATGGCTGTGGCGGCGGCGTTGCTCACAATGAGGCTGTAGTACCCCTCGTTGGCTCCGGAAACGTTGCTGATAATCAGGCTTGGTGTCCAAGAACCTGAAATAATTCCTCCGTCTGTCAAGTTGTTAGTGTTGTACTGCCACTGATAATATAATGGCAGGCCTCCGTTGACCATTACCGTGAACACAACTGTTTGCCCGTCCAACACCGCCTGGTTGGTCGGTTGCCCGGTAATCGTGGGAGGACTAAGCACCGCCAACGTGAACTGACGACTCTGTCCAACCTGATCATTCAAGTTGGTGAACCACATCGTAGCGTTATACGTCCCCACCAAGAGGCTGCTGGCGACCGAATTCAAACCGATAACGACATTGGTTGCCGGACCACTTCGGGCTAAAGTACCGCCAGTGGTTGAAGCGTTAAGCCACAAGGAAGTATTTACCAGGCTCCAATTTAACGAATTGGTCCCAACGTTGGTCAGGGAAAAACTCTGGGCCGTCACCGTGAAAGGGCCGCCCACTCCACCCAGCGAGGTAAATCCTGAATTCGGGGTGATCTGCAAAGCCTCCGGATTGGCCAGTGCGTTAATCAGCTTCTGCCCGTTGGGAGTGCCCCAGCCTGTGCACAAGTCATAACCCGCCACGGCGTAAAATTTGGTCGGGCTGGCCGGGCTTGTATTATTGCCGGTGGTAATGTCGTGGAAAGCCGATGTGTAATTGGGGCTACTGCCTATCAGGTCGATCGCCGGATTGATAAACCCCACCGCCGGTTCACCGGTGGCCGCCGCCTGTTGATTCACCAGCGCCGTTAATCCCGCCCACAACGGCGCCGCGCAACTAGTCCCGCCGACAGTGTAGTTTCTGCCATCGGCCCGGACATAGACATTTTCCGCCGTCAGCGCCACGTCCGGCGTGTTCCGCATCGTCGCCGAACCCTGGTTGGCCGTCATGTTAATGTTCGTCTGCCAACTGGGAATCGGATATTGCGTGCTGATTCCGCCGCCGCTGCCAATCCCGTTGCCCCGGTTCCACACTGTTTCCGATACGTAGGAACCGCCCGCGCCGCTCGTGGTCAACGTTGTCCCACCGACTTCGGTGATATAAGGCGTGTCACCCGGAAAATCAATGAGTCCAGTATAGGCATCGTAGTCGCCCGACGCGCTGAAGAACGACTGCCCTTGGGCCGCCATCTCTTTAAAAATCCCGTCGGCGTTCGTATCCATCACGCCATTGGGAAGATACCACGAACAACTCAACTGCCTGGCCAGGTTGTTTGTGGCCATGCAGTCGAGAATATCCACGAAGGGACTGGGATTGGGTGCGATGTACACCGCCACCTTCGACAAGTTCGTCGCCATCGAAATCGCCATCTCGATGTCCAGCGACACCTCAACTTCCCCGCCGCTACCACTGGGCAGTCCAGTGGCACCATCTATCAAAACGTTTGTCAGGGTCACATTGGGCAACCCCGCCAGACTTTCGTAGTAGGTAATATCACTGGCCGTATAACCGTCAAATTGCAGCAACCCCACTACCTGTCCCGATCCGTCCAGCGTCGTATCCGGTACATAAGCCGTCCGAAAATCTTTGCCCATGTACCCACCGCCGGGACCAGAACCGGCATTCGGCACTACGTTTTGCCGGGTCACCAATTCAATGTTCTTCAAGCGTGGCCGGGGCAGCGAGTAATTATTCAGTCCACTGATGCCCAGTATCGGTACCTCCAAATCCAGTGAAGGCTCAACGTCCGGCGCATAAAATGTACGGTTTTCCGTCGGATGCTGATACACCTGCATCTTTACATGCAGCACCCGTTCGATATCCGCCACCGACCCATTCACATCCACTAATATCCGGTTAGGATGCACCGCGGTGACTGTCAAGCCGTTGGTTTTAGCAAAAGCAATCACCGCCTGATAATCCTTTTCACTCGGACCGAATCGCTCGGTGAACTGTTCAGGCGTCAGATATTGGTGGTAGTTGGGACTGGCCGGATCATAGATTTGCCGTAGCAGATCGGCCAAGGCCTTTTGACGGCGTAAAGGCAGACCAATAGCCAGCTTCAATTGCTCTGATCCAGCCATTGCCCTGAGAGGTTGCAGGCGGGCCGCCGTCTCAGGCATAGCGGCATGAACAACTTGGAGCTCTGAAGCTCGGGCGGCAGATCCATATTGAAGAATCAGGGCCGACAAAACCAACGCTGTGAAATCATTTAAGGCCCTGCCTTGCTTCCCCTTCCCTTGAATCCGCCTCTGAGAATTTTTCATAGATAAATTCCTGATGAATTCAATGATCCGATTACTCCCAGAACAACTACTACAGGCTAGCTGAATGATTTGATGGGAGACCTGCTCGGAATCATCTGCACTCTTTTAGTAGATAACCTGTTCATAGTCAAGTTACTTTTCAGAAACCATTCTCTGGTAAATCAAATTGGATCTTGCTCAGCCGAACACGTAACCTGTTTTTTCAAAATGTGTTATATCAGAGGCCAGCCCGATTGTCTCCGCGGTGCAGCCTTCAGTTCGAAAGGCAACCCGTAAACTTCCCGTACACGGCTTGAAGGCTTTCGTCGTGGTTGCCAATCGCACGGAATAACTCCACACTCGTCTGAAAAGTTAGTGGCTTGATGGAAAGTCCTCCACCCAAACCCAATTGCCCGCCGCTGAAACTGTTGTCCGTGGTGATTCCCGCCCGCGACGAGGAAGGTTGTATTGCTTCAACGGTCGAGCATTTGTATCTGGAACTTCGCCTGCAAAATGTACCCCATGAAATTGTTGCCGTGGACGACGGCAGCGAGGACACAACTTGGAAGACCTTGTCTGAGCTGAAAACCAAAATCCCGACTCTAAATCCATGCCAAAACCCACCGCCCCACGGCTTTGGACGGGCAGTGATTCAGGGCCTGGACCATTCCCAAGGCGACGCGGTGATCATCATGATGGCCGATGAATCGGACGATAGCCATGACGTGGTCAGATATTGGAAACGGTTGAACGAAGGCTACGATTGCGTATTCGGCAGCCGGTTTGTTGCCGGCGGTGGCGTGATTGATTATCCACGCTTCAAGCTGTTGTTTAATCGGTTGGCCAATTTGTTCATCCGGGTTTTGTTTGGAATTAAACTCAACGACACGACCAACGCGTTCAAGGCTTACCGGCGTGAAGCCATTGACGGCTGCCGGCCTCTCATTTCACCTCACTTCAATCTGACGGTGGAATTACCACTCAAGGCCATTGTCCGGGGTTTTTCATGGACAACGATGCCGATCACGTGGCGCAACCGCCGGGCAGGAAAGCCGAAATTAAAAATCAAGGAAATGGGCAGCCGGTATCTTTTTATCTGCCTTTACGTTTGGCTGGAAAAATACTTCAGCCGGGGCGATTATCGCAAAAGATTATGACTCAGAGCGAAAATGAACTTGCTGTCATTTACGACCAGCGATTTAAAAACAGACAAAATTACCGCAATCGTGTCTGGCGCGCCCTGATCGACGATTTCATTCAAGCTTACGTTCCGCCAGACGCTGCCGTGTTGGATCTTGGTTGCGGTTACGGAGAGTTTATTAACAATGTTCGGTGCCGCACCAAATGGGGGATGGATCTGAATCCGAACACCGCCAAACTTTTATCAGCGGATGTACAATTTCTGCAGCAGGACTGTTCCACTAATTGGAATCTTCCCGAAGCCTCGTTGGATGTGATTTTTACGAGCAACTTTTTCGAGCATCTTCCCAGCAAGCAAGCGCTAGCCTCAACATTGAAGCAAGCGCTTCGCGCTTTACGCCCGGGGGGACATCTGATCGCAATGGGGCCCAATATTAAATACGTGTCGAGGGCCTATTGGGATTTTTGGGACCATTATCTTCCATTAACAGAAATGTCCTTGAAGGAGGGCTTAAGCATTCACGGCTTTGAGGTGATTCGTTGCCTCGGCAGATTTCTGCCGTACACCATGGTTGGCCGGATCCAATATCCCATTTTTTGCCTGAAGCTGTATTTGAGGATTCCACTGGCCTGGCGTCTTTGGGGAAGGCAGTTTTTTCTGGTGGCACGGAGGCCCAAAGCCAGTCCGGATTCTGTTAAGAATTGTGCTCAAACTGTTCCGCGCTATAATGATTTGCCTTAAATTGAGCAAGATGAATACCCTGAAGACAAAACTTGTTTGTTTGTTCGTCGCTCTGTCGCTGACTGTTACCTATTATTATATCGTAAAGCCGTATGCCATGGGGACGCCGGGAAACGGAACGAATTTCTGGGTGTTTTCCGCCATGTCCAAAGCCACCCCTCATCTGAACACCATCTACCCGGTGTGGCGCTCCCGCATTGGAGGCATGTGGATCTCAGGCAAACTGGTGGATAGTTCGGTAAAGGACGGCCAACTGCGCATTGAAGACGTGCAACAAGTATTTGGGATTTACCATTCAGTATGGCTTTTTATTTTTTTCCTGATGTTAATTTTCCTGGCAGATGATCCATTATTCATCATTACCGCTTGCTTTGCCTGCATGCTTTACATGTTCACGCCCAGGGCGAATTATTACTCTTATCCTTGGGATATACCGGGCATGACCTTTTTCACACTGAACTATCTCCTTTGGCGCAAAAAGCATTTCAATCTCATGTTGTTGGTCTTGTTCGTCGGTTATTTCTTCAAAGAAACCATTATCCTGTCAGGTGTGTTGTTCTTTTTTACCGATCTGACAAAAGCATATAAAATCCGCTATCTCGCCGCCACTGCTGCGATTGCCTTCTTCATGAAAGCGGGGATCACTTTGGCCGTGGACGGCAAAATCTCCCTTGTCACCAATGAGTTCTTTGGCGGAACTCACACTAACTTTAAGGATTCCACGTTTTATTATAATCTCAAAGAATTAGCCACCCCAACTTTAAATCATTTCATCTTCGCAAATGGAGGTACGTTCGTCGTTTCCCTGTTTTTGCCAATGCGAACACAAATCGAAAAAGGGACAAAAGCAGTCATCGGTGTTTTCTTTGCAGCAGCGCTACTTGCCGGGGCTTTTAATGAATATCGAATCATGATTGATATCCTGCCGATCTCCATTCTGGCCATCCGCGAATATCTCATGAACTCAACCACCGCTGTCGTACCCGTACAGGCCCACGGCAAACAGTCACCGCCAAAAAGTGAACGGATGGCAAAGGCTGCCGATTACGATCAAAAACATTCTAACAATAAAAAATGATCCGTTTGATTTTCCGGGTTACACTACGTTTTGCTCGCATCAATTGCGCATTTTAACCAGCAATTAAAAGCTGGGGCCACAAGACCACCAAAGTTGGAGTCAGTTAAAAACGCTTCTTTTTCTCTGTAATTGATTTCCGAGAGCAACCGCGCCGGGAAAACTTTCCTCCGTTGCCCGCTTAGACTAAAATGCATCGCATGAAAATTCTGGTCACCGGCTCCAGTGGTCTAATCGGTTCTGAAGCCGTCGCTTATTTCGACCGTGAAGGTCACAAGGTCGTTGGGGTTGACAACAATCTGCGCCGTGAGTTTTTCGGCCCCGCGGGCGATACTTCATGGAACTTGGAACATCTGAAGAAGACGACCCGGCATTTCCGTCACTTGAACCTGGATATCCGCGACCGACAAAAAATCCTCGACCTGTTCAAGGAGGAGCGGTTTGACATGATTATTCACTGCGCCGCGCAGCCTTCGCATGATAAGGCGGCCGAAATTCCCTTTATTGATTTTGACGTCAACGCCGTTGGCACCCTCAACCTGCTCGAGGCCACCCGGCAATCGAACAAGGAAGCCGTTTTTATTTTCATGTCAACGAACAAGGTCTATGGCGACGCGCCGAATGAACTCCCGCTTAAGGAACTGCCAACCCGTTGGGAATACGCCCGGCCCGAAGACTGGCACGGCGTTAATGAAAATTGCCGGATCGATCATACGTTGCACAGTCTTTTTGGCGCAAGCAAGACGGCGGCGGACGTGATGGCACAGGAATATGGGCGCTACTTCAAAATGAACGTAGGGATTTTTCGCGGCGGCTGCCTCACCGGCGAGCATCATTCCGGCGCGCAAGCGCATGGCTTTTTGTCCTACCTCATCAAAATCGCCAGGGCCGGTCAGATTTACTCTATCTTCGGCTACCAGGGCAAACAGGTGCGAGACCAAATTCACAGCGCGGACGTGATTTTGGCTTTTGCGGAATTTGCAAAAAAACCCCGGCCGGGTGAAGTGTACAATCTCGGCGGAGGACGCGAAAACGCTGCGTCGCTGCTTGAATGCGTGGCAAAAATCGAAGCACTGCTGGGTTGCAAGGTCAAAACCAGCTATGTGGATCAGGCTCGCAAAGGCGACCATATCTGTTACATCAGCGATTTGCGAAAGATGAAAACCCACTACCCAAACTGGCGAATCACCCAGTCACTGGATCGGATTCTGGAGCGGATGGCAGCGGCTTGACGTCTCCGAAAGCCAAGGCTTACAAGTCGGCTGAAAGTTCCAGCCAGTCTTCATGCTCTTGGGCATGGCGCGCGACTTCGTCAAAAATTTCCGCCAATTTTGTCTGAGGAGACCACCTCCAAATGGCGCCGGCACGATTTGAATCCATTATCAGCCATGGAATGTCAAACGGCCGCGGCACAGGGTCGGCCTCGATTTTATAGGTGCCAAACCGTTCGGCACACCAGTGGCTGAGTTGCTGCAATGAAAACGAATTGGCGGGTCCGCCGCCAACATTGAAAAGTCGGCTTTCCGGCCGGCCGCGGTAATCGAATTGCTTAAGCAGCAACGGCACCAGATCACGCGGATGCAAGACATCACGCGTTTGATGGCCGTGACTGCCGAAACCAATGTATTTGAGCGGATGGCGGCGCAAGCAGGCATTAACCCAAAAACTGACGATGCCTTGATCGGCACGTCCAAATTGTCCCGCACCTGCCAACAAGCCACAGCGGTTGATCCAAACTGGAAAGCTGAACGCCTCGCCGTATTCAAGCGCAATGATCTCCGAAGCCAGTTTACTGGCGCCGTAGAGAGAAAGCGGTGGCGCGGTGGAAAACTCTTCAGTCAAGCCCTGCGCTGAGACTCCCTGGGGCAACGACTGGCTGGAATCGAGCACAAACGCCCCGTCTTTTTCCCGCATGGGCAGACCCGCCAACGCCGGGATGGAATAGACACGGCTTGTGCTCAACAAAATGAAGCCTGCCTTGTGTCGTTTGCAAAATTCCAGCATGTTAATGGTGGACGCAAGGTTGTGATCGAGAATCTGCCGGCTGCTGGTTTTGCCGTCCACACCGGCCAGCACACTGGGATTGGCCGCCGCGTCAATCACCCAGTCGAATGCGGGCAATGCGTCCAGATCCGATGCCAGGCGCAAATCGCCATGAACAAGTTTTATCCCGCGTTGTTTGAGCCTATGCCGGTTTATCTCACTGCCGGCACGAGAAAGATTATCCACGCCAAAAATTGTCAGCGGTTCGCCGGCGCGACGTTGATCCTGCAATGCGCCGGCGATGGTTGAGCCAGCAAACCCGCAAATTCCGGTAATCAACAGCTTCATCTTTGCGGACTCATGTTAGACTGGTGAAGTCAGGAAAAGGCAAGGTTTAGTTTTGCAAAGTTCGCCAGTGCAGTCTTGACACCGGTTTGCGGGAAAATTATGAGTAAGCACACATTTCGCCAAGTCGTGCATCTATGAAACCAGCCAATTCGACGCAAACGCCGAAATCACACGCCTGGCAGGTAATGGCGCTGCTCGCCATCATACTTGGATTGCTCTTCTGGAAATGTTTTTTGCCGGATTATGTCCATTTCTCAAACGATGGCCCTCTGGGACAACAAAATGCCGCGTGGCGCCAACTTCCCGCCGCCTTTACGGGAAGCTGGTATGACCTGAATGATATTGGCAGCAGCGCCGGCGCAATTGCACCGGCGCCAGACCCGCTGATTTTTTGGATGCTCGGGCCGGTTGGGTATGCAAAATTTCTCATACCCATAGGATTGTTTATTCTGGGACTCGGTGCCTGGGCCTTTTTCAGACAATTGAAACTCTCACCCCTGGCGGCAACCTTGGGCGCGCTGGCGGCCATGTTGACCTCCACATTTTTTTCGGATGCCTGCTGGGGCGCGGCTCCACACCAAATTGCCTTTGGCATGGATTTCCTGGCTTTGGCCCTGATTGTTTCCAATTCAGCCACGACACCGTGGTCGGTTCGCTGGGTGCGGCTGGCTTTGGCAGGATTTGCCGTGGGGATCAACGTAGTTGAAGCAGCCGACATCGGTGCCATTTTCAGCGTGTTCGTCGCCGCGTTTGCCCTGTTCCAATCGCTCACGGAAGATGGCACCGTGGTAAAAAAAATCGGTCGTGGAATTGGACGCACTGCGGTCATTGCGGTATTTGCGGCATTCTTTGCCGCTCAAACCATTCAAGCGTTGGTTGGTACCAACATTCAGGGCATCCTCGGCATGAAACAAAATGAGGAAACAAAAGCCGAACATTGGGACTGGGCCACCCAATGGAGCCTCCCCAAAATTGAAACGTTCGGAATTATTGTGCCGGGGTTGTTCGGTTATCGAATGGACACGCCTGATGGCGGGAATTATTGGGGCGCGGTAGGACGTGACCCGTCATGGGATCGTTATCTTGCCAACGGCGAACAAGGTTCGCCACAAGGGTTCCAGCGTTTCTGTGGCACGGGCAACTATGCCGGTATTCTCGTCATCCTGGTGGCCTTGTGGGCCATCGCACAATCGCTGCGCCGACAAAATTCGGCGTTTTCTGCCATCCATCGGCGTTTTCTCTGGTTCTGGATGGTGGTGTTGATTGTTTCACTGCTATTGGCCTTTGGCCGATTCGCACCGTTCTACCAGCTCATCTACGCATTGCCGTATTTTTCGACCATTCGCAATCCAGCCAAATTCCTCTTCGTGTTTTCGTGGGCCAGCGTGATCATTTTTGCCTGCGGTGTTCATGGGCTGAGCCGGCGCTACCTGGAAATCCCGGCCACCGGTCCCGCTTCACCGCTGGTCCAGTTCAAAACGTGGTGGGCAAAAGCCCGCGGTTTCGAGCGGAATTGGGTTTCAACTTGCATCGTGGTTTTAACGGGCGGTCTGCTGGCGTGGCTGGTTTATGCATTGCAAAAACCGAACCTTGTGGCCTATCTCAAATTGGTTGGTTTTCCCGATGAAAACATGGCCGGCCAAATCGCTGCGTTCAGCATCCGGCAAATCGGCTGGTTCGTTTTATTCTTCGGGCTGGCCGCGGGATTGCTCGCGCTGATTTTGAGCGGCGCGCTGGCCGGACGCCGGGCCAAATGGGGTGGAATTCTTCTGGGTACTTTGCTTGTTTTGGAATTGGGCCGCGCCGATTTACCTTGGATTGTTTTTTGGAACTACCCGCAAAAGTATGCGAGCAATCCCATTGTTGACGTTCTGCGCCAAAAACCCTATGAACAGCGAGTTGCCGATCTTCGCTCTGACTCTCTTTTTGAGAATCTCTATCGCATCGAATGGTCCCAGCAACTCTTCACCTATTACAATATCCAGTCGCTCGATATCATCCAAATGTCCCGCATGCCCGCGGATTTGGCAGCTTATCAAACGGCGTTGGCCACCATGGGCACGCCGGGTATTGCCCGCCGTTGGGAATTAACCAACACTCGCTATCTCCTTGGCCCTGCGGCTTATTTGGATTCGTTAAATCAACAACTGGATCCACAGAAACACCGTTTCCGGATTGTCCAGCGATTCAATGTCTTGCCTAAACCAGAAATAGCTGTTCCCTCTGGCATTTCACCTGAACAGTTTGCGCGCTATCTGCCGCTCAACAAATTGACGGCAGTGCCGGCTGAAAACGGTGAATACGCGCTTTTTGAGTTCACGGGCGCCCTGCCACGAGCCCTGCTATGTTCCCATTGGCAAGTCAGTACGGATGACAACGTCACGCTGCAAACACTGGCAAGTCCCGACTTTGACCCGGGGAAAACGGTTTTGGTTTCCACCCCGCTGCCAGCTTCGCCGGCGACAAACGCAACCAACGAAAATTCCGGCACGGTCGAGTTCAAAAGCTATGCCCCGGCTGACATCCGATTCAGCGCTCAGGCTGACGCACCGTCCGTGCTGCTGCTCAACGACAAGTATGACCCGAATTGGCACGTGTTTGTCGATGGCAAGCCCGCATCCTTGCTTCGCTGCAATTTCATCATGCGTGGCGTTTATTTGACGCCGGGCGCACACACGGTGGAATTCAAGTTCTCGCTCCCCATGGGTCCACTTTACGTCAGCCTGTCAGCCATTGGCGTGGGAATTCTCTTGTGTGGATTTTTGATGGTTTCAACGCGGCGGAGGTCCTCCCCATAAGTTTGGTCGGGCGCAAACCAAATTTCATAACCCCGTCGGATGGTCAAGGAACGTCCACGGTACACGAAATTTTTTGGACATATGCGCTGCCAGCGCTTTCACACCAAATGTTTCCGTCGCGTAATGGCCGCCGTAGAAAATGTTGAGGCCGAGGTCCTCCGCCAGGGTATAAGTCCAATGCGGGCCTTCGCCGGTGATGAACGTGTCCACACCTTCATTGGCCGCCTGTTTCAAGTCGCCGCCCGCACCGCCGGTTACCACGCCAATGTACCGGCAAATTTCTCCACCGCCAGGGACGACGCGGGGTTTGGCGCCGGTTGCTTGCGCAAGCTGTTTGGCTAATTCGGCACGGGAAATTGTCATCCGCGTTTTGAAACCAATGGTCTGGCCGTGAGTCAGAAAAAATGGCCTCAAATTTCGAAAGCCGAGCGCGGCGCAGAGTTGTGCATTATTCCCCAGCCGCGGGTGCGCGTCGAGCGGCAGGTGCGAACTGTAAACCGCCAGATTGTTTTCGATGAGCAACCGGAGCAGTTTGTAATTTGTCCCGGTCCACGGTTGGCGCGCGTTCCAGAACAGACCGTGATGCACGACAAGCAAATCCGCCCCGGCGGCAACGGCGAGTTTTACCGTGGCCAGGCTTGCGTCCACGGCAACGGCTATGCGACTGATCTTGCCGCGATTTTCCACCTGCAAACCGTTGGCCGCGCCGTCATAATCGCCGATTTCATTTGTGCGAAGAATCTTGTCGCAATAAGCAACAATGGTTTTGAGTAAAGCTTTCGGCATGCAGTGATGAAAACAGTTTTTTCCAGCGTTGCAAAGCGTGAAGCGTTCTCAAAAACTTTGACCCGCTTCTTGAATTTCGCGTGCCGGGTTCTATAGTGCCCCTGTTATATGATCAAAACCCTCGCTCACATTTGCATCTTTTCAAAAGATTTGACCCGGAGTCTGGATTTTTACTGTGGAGCGCTGGGATTGCGACGGCATTTTGATTTCTTCAAGGAGGGTGCACTGTTCGGATTTTACCTCCAGGTCAACCAGAATCATTTTATCGAAATTTTCAAGGCCGATCCGAACGCGGAAATCCGCAACCAGCGGATCCACCATTTCTGCCTCGAAGTGGAAGACCTTGACGCGATGCGCGATGCGTTGATCAAACACGGCGTGGAGGTGACGCCTAAAAAACTGGGCTGTGACCAGACCTGGCAGTTCTGGTGCAAGGACCCCGACGGAACGGATTTGGAGTTTCAGCAATACACGGCCCAAAGTTCGCAGCTCATCCGCAAAAATTGCATTGTGGACTGGTAGCTGGAAACTGGCATTCGCGCACTTTTCTGTTTCAAAATATTTTCATTCCGCGTATTGAATTCCCCGTACAGCGTTCTATAGTTCGCATGGATTCATGAGATGAGCAATTCAACCGATGCGGGCTCGCCGTGGAACATTGACGCGGCGCGCGCGCTTTATAACATCCGCCGCTGGGGCGCGAAGTATTTCGACATCAACGAGGCCGGGCACGTCGTGGCGCGTCCGTTGCAGGACGCGGGCGTGGCGGTGGATTTGACCGATGTGATCGAAGAAGCCAAGGCGCGCGGGTTGAAATTTCCGCTGCTCATCCGGTTTCAGGACATCTTGCGGCATCGCGTCGAGTCGCTCAATCAGGCGTTTCGCAATGCCATCACGGAGTACAATTACCAGGGCCGCTATCGCGGCGTGTTTCCCATCAAGGTCAACCAACTGCGCGAGGTCGTGGAGGAAATTCTCGATGCCGGCAAATCATACGAATTCGGCCTCGAAGTCGGCAGCAAGCCGGAATTGTTCGCCGGGCTGGCACTGCAAAATCAGATGGGCTGCTTGATCATTTGCAACGGCTACAAGGACGCGGAATTTGTCAAAATGGCCATGCTCGGCATCAAGCTGGGCAAGACGGTCATCATGGTCGTAGAAAAACTGGAGGAGTTAAGACAGATCATCTCCATTTCCAAACAACTCGGCGTCGAACCGCTCATTGGCATCCGGGCGCGGCTGTTGAGCAAAGGCGCCGGGCGCTGGGCGGAAAGCGCAGGCGAAAACGCAAAGTTCGGCCTGAGCACGGCAGAAATCCTGGAAGCGGCGGAAATGCTGAAGACCGAAAACCTCACTCACTGCTTCAAGTTGCTGCATTTTCATATCGGCTCGCAGGTGCCGGATATTTTGACGGTAAAAAAGGCCGTTCAGGAAGCGGCGCGGTTTTACGCCAAATTATACAAGATGGGGTTCCCGATTTCGTATCTCGACGTCGGCGGCGGCCTGGGCGTGGATTACGATGGCAGCCGCTCGGCGTTCGACAGTTCGACCAATTATACCCTTCAGGAATACACCAACGACGTGGTCTATTACATCGCCGATGTGTGCAACGCAGAAAAGGTTCCGCACCCGGACATCATCAGCGAAAGCGGGCGCGCCCTCGTCGCTCACCACAGCGTTTTGATTGTCGAAGTGTTCGGCACAATTGAGAAAATCCGACCGAACGGGTTTTTGAAGTTCGGCGACCACGAACACCCGCTCGTGCAGGAGTTGCTCGAAATCAAACAAAACCTGCCGAAACTCAACACGCTGGAGGCTTACCATGACGCGCTCGAACGGCGCGAGGACGCGCAGCACATGTTCGCGCTCGGCGTCTTGGATTTGCCCGACAAGGCCAAGATTGAAGACCTCTACTGGCAGATCAGCCGCGCGGTCGTCGAGCATTACAAGGGCCAGCATTATGTGCCGGAGGAAATCCGCCTGTTGGAAGACAGTCTTGGCGATCAATACCTCTGCAATTTTTCCGTTTTTCAATCGCTGCTGGACCACTGGGCCCTGGACCAGCTTTTCCCGATCATGCCCATCACCCGGTTGAACGAGCGCCCCACGCGCGAAGTCACCCTCGTGGACATCACCTGCGATTCCGACGGACAGGTCAACAAGTTCATTGATTTCCGTGATGTGCGCGACACCCTGCCGTTGCACCAGCTCAACAGCAATGGCAACGGCCTGCCGGAGCCTTATTACATCGGATTTTTCCTGATGGGGGCATATCAGGACATCATGGGGGACCTGCACAACCTGTTTGGCCGCGTCAATGAGGTTCATGTTTTTCTCGAACCCGACGAGCCGACCGGTTATTACATCGAGGAAATCATCGAAGGCAACACCATCATCCAATCGCTCGCGGCGGTGCAATACGACGAAAACGAGCTGAAACGCCAGATGAAGGCTCAGATGGATGACGCCATCAAGTCCGACCGCATGAAACCGTCTGAGGCCATGCGGCTGCTCGATGACTATGAGCGCGGCTTGAAGGCTTACACCTACCTCTCGTTTTGACCGAAACACAAAATCCTGAAGTTGAAACCCGAAACAAAGCTGAACTGATCCGTTCACTGGGGCATCTTGCCCGCGGTTTGTCCGCGTTGTTCTGGGGGTTGCCCGCGTCGCTGGTTATTTGCGTGGAGACCGCCCGAACCGATTGGTTGAAATCATTCGGCCTCATTCCCGCCCTCGCCACCACCGGCCTGTTGATTTTTGGGCTTTGGCAAATGAGCGATTTCCAGAAGCAGGAACGCCCCTGGCGCAATGCGCTGGACCGCGCGAAACTCCTCGGCCTCGTCAATTTCGGGCTCTGTCCATTTCTCCACTGGCACAACCGGATGCCGCGGGAAACCTTTTTCAGCGCCGCCATTTTTATACTCGTCCTGTCGGCCGTGCTTTTTCTTTTCAACCTGAACGTCGTCCTCAAACAACTCGGCGCCATGCTGCCGGATGAGACCCTCCGGCACGAAACCGGCCTGTTCACCGCACTCAATCGCTGGCTGTTGGCCTTGCTTTTCCTGCTCAGCATCGCCTATGTGGTTTTGCTCCATGTGTCGCAAATGCCGCTGGAATTTGGCGTCCTGGTCATCTGGCTCAACCGCCTCGGCTTGTGGCTGCTGACCTTCTTTGCCTTGTTGCCGCTGGCCATGACCATGGCGTTGATCTGGAAAACCAAGGAAACCATCTTCGACAGCGTCTTTGACGCGCAATGAACCAAAATTTATGATGGATGATTTACGATTTATGATTTGCCTCCTTCATTCAAACCAATCATCAATCGAAAATCGTAAATCATAAATGAACACCGCCTTGTCCGCCATGGGCCGTCGCACCGCGCCGCCGCCCATTTCCTGGCTCATGCAAGCCGCCTTGTCGCAGCCCAAATTGATTTCGCTCGCCGCCGGTTTTACCGACAACGCCACCTTGCCCGTCAAAATTTCGCGCCAGGTGCTCAACCGGGTTTTGCGCTCGCCCAAAACCGGCCAACCCGCCTTGCAATACGGCATCACCGCCGGTGAAACCAACCTGCGGGAGTTGACGGCAGCACACCTGCGGAAACTGGATGCGCAGGCAGCAAAAACGACGGAGTATGGGAGTGATGGAGTGATGAAGCCGAAAGCCCAGCACCCCATTTCTCCATCACTCCATTCCTCCGCTCGGGTAATGATCACCGGCGGTTCGCAGCAACTGCTTTACATGACCATCGAGGCGCTCTGTGACGAAGGCGATATCGTCCTCGTCGAGGATCCCACGTACTTTGTGTTTCTGAGCATCCTGCAAAGCCGCGGCCTTCGCGCGCGCGGTGTCCGCCTCGAACGCGACGGTCCCGACCTCGCCCACCTCGAAACCGTTTTACGGCGGCTCCAGATGTCCGGCGAACTCTGCCGCGTCAAGGCGCTTTATCTCATCAGCTATTTTCACAACCCGACCGGTGTCACCACCAGCTTCGAGAAAAAGCGCGGTCTTGTGAAACTCCTGAAAATATTCGAGCGCACGGCAGGCCATCCAATTTATCTGATTGAAGACGCTGCGTATCGCGAACTGCGATTCAAAGGTCCTGACATCCAGTCCGCACTCATGGTACCCGGCGCGGCGGAGCGCGTGATTTACACCGGCACTTACAGCAAGCCGTATGCGCCCGGCGCGCGCGTTGGTTTCGGCATTCTGCCCGAACCGCTCTTTACGAGCGTCCAGCGCATTAAAGGCAACCATGACTTCGGCACGGCGAACCTGCTGCAACAGCTTCTCGCCGGTGAGTTGGAAACCGGCCTTTACGACCGGCACGTGGCAAAGATTGAAAAACGCTACGGCCGGAAGGCGCAGGTGATGAAGCAGTCGCTCGCCCGACATTTTCCGCCCAAGATGGAAATCTGGGAATCTGGCGGCGGACTTTATTTCTGGGCGCGTTTGCCAAAGCATGTTTCCACCGGCACGAAATCAAAAGTTTTCCGAACCGCGTTGAAAAACGACGTGCTCTATGTGCCCGGCGAACTTTGTTACGCCGACGACCCGGCGCGGCGTAAACCGGACCACGAAATGCGCCTCAGCTTCGGCAGCGCGAGCGAAGAAAACATCCGTGAGGGCATCAAACGGCTCGGCAAGGTGTTAAGGAAATTTGTTTGAAACAAATCGGAAAACAAATCGAAGTTGGACTTAACATTGATTCCACCATCGCATTGATTTTGTGTTTAACTCAAAAACTATTACTTCCTCATCTTTTGAATAATCAGCCAAAGCGGAAGTGTGCATTTTCCAGTAGGAATGTTTCTTTTTTGGGGCAAGTTTTAAGAAATTCGATTTCGATGTAATAAAAGCTCTGATTGCATCTTCTGCATCTACAACAATTGCAAAATAAGGAGTGCACCCAAATGCCTCACAGGCAGCATCCATCTTTGTAAAATCACCAGAGTGGATTGTGACTGATTCGCGTTCTGTGCCCCTATCCCTCGTTCTAGTTTTTTCAGAAATCCCCATCAGTTTTTGGGTTGTTGGATTTCGTGAGATAATGTCAATTCCAGTGTGGTCAACACTGGCACATTCAAATCCACTTTTGGAAAGCCAATAAAGAACGAGCGCTTCGCCAAAATCACCGGCAATTTTTGAGTGCCTTGAACTTTTCACACGCCATTGCAAATTCATCCCGGCGGCCATTTCATGTAACGCCCGCCAAGAATGTGAACGTGGAGGTGCGGCACGGTCTCGCCGCCATTCTCGCCGTTGTTGATAACCAGTCGGAATCCGCCTTTTTCCAGACCCAGTTCCCCCGCCACTTCCGCGGCCTTGAGCAGCAAGTAACCGAGCAATGGCTGGTCTTCAGCCTTCGCCTCCGCAATGCGGGAAATGGATTTCTTCGGCACGATCAAGGCGTGCGTTGGCGCCTGGGGATTGATGTCGCGGAACGCGAGCACCAAATCGTCTTCATAAACGATTTGGGCCGGAATTTCCCGCGCGATGATTTTTTCAAAAAGGGTCTTGCTCATAACGAAACTTTTGACACCGATTTCACCGATTTGCACGGATTAATTCTTCGATCGTAGCAGCGGACGTCAGTCCGCTCTAACCCGGAATAATAAGCCGACTCACGTCGGCTGCTACTTTCATTCCACAACGAGCGCACAGTTGGTGGATTCCGGCTCGGCGGTGAGGCATTGGCGCAAATATTCGACGATGTGGTCCTGTAATTTCTCGCAACGGACGCTCCAGCGGCGCGCGCCGGCCAGTTGCTTGACGCACCCGCGCAGACCGCGAAAACGCAGCACCCGCGGCGCCTGGCGGAGTTGAGCGCGGAGTTCGCTGCGCAGGCGCGGGAAGAAGAAAAGTTCGAAGCCGTCGCCGGATTCGCGCGCCATCAGGCCCAGATCGGCTTCCGTGGTTTCCGGTTTGCGCGATTCCAAGGCACCGGCGCGAATGGTGAAACCAAGATTGCGCAGCACCTTTTCCAGAGCGCCGGCAAATTCGCCCACCGTGACGCTCTCGCGGCACAGATCGTTCTTGAAATAGTGAAAAACCGACGCGGCGGCATGGCGCAACACTTCGGGGTCGAGCCAAACGTCGTTGCCACCGACAAGTTCGACGGAAATCATTTCGGCCGAGCAGGGCACGCTCTCGCCGTTGGTAAGCTGGAACAGCAGGCAGTCGGACAACAGGGCAATCATTTGGCAGCCTCCAGTTTTTTGACTTCATGGACGAAATCCGTGGCCTCCTGGAACCGGCGATAGACGCTGGCAAACCGCACGTAGGCGACTTCATCAATATCGCGCAGCCCGTCCATGACTGATTTGCCGATGAATTCAGCGGGCACTTCGCTTTCAAATTTATCGGTCACAGCGGCCACAATGTGGTCGGTCATATCTTCCATGATCTGCGGGCTGACCGGACGTTTCTGGCAGGCCTTTTTGATGCCGGATAGAAGTTTCTCGCGCGAAAATTCCTCATGCCGCCCGTCGCGCTTGAGCACCATCAATCCCTCCCGTTCAACTTCCTCGTAGGTTGTGAAGCGGTGACCGCACTTGGTGCATTCGCGGCGCCGGCGAATCGTGGCTCCCTCACGCGACGCGCGCGAGTCAATGACTTTGTCTTCCTGACAACCGCACTTGGGACAACGCATAAAGCCACTGCTAATGGTGGTTGCTTCCTTGTACCACACAAAGTTTTGTGGTGTCAAGCATGACCGGGAAGGAGATGCCCAAAGTTATTCACACGAAACCGCGCTTGCGTTCAGGCTTTTTTTGATTATGCTTAGCGACTCTTTTGGCGAAACGGCAGCAACACAATACTTTTTGAACGATTGATTTTATGGCAACAGCGAACGACCTCCGCCGCGGCATGGCGATCAGTTATAACGGCGACATTTGCGTGGTGCTGGATATGCAGCACCGCACGCCGGGCAATCTGCGCGCGTTCGTACAGGCGACGCTCCGCAGCATCCGCACCGGCAAATCGTCCGACGTGCGGTTCAGCTCCACCGAACGCATCGAGCCTGTGCCGATGATCACCAAGCGGATGGAATACAGTTACAAGGATGGCGCGGATTACGTTTTCACCGACCCGGAAACCTATGAAACGGTCACGCTCGCAGCGGAACTTGTCGGGGACACGAAAAATTATCTCGTGGAGAACGGCACGGTGACGGTGACGTTTGTCGAGGAGAAAGCGGTGTCCATCGAACTGCCCTCGAGCGTGGTGTTGACGGTGTCCGACGCGCCGGAAGGCATCCGCGGCGACTCGTCAAACAACGTGCAAAAGCCGGTGATCGCTCGAAACCGGCATCACGGTGCAGGTGCCGTTGTTCATCAAGACCGGCGAGAAGATCAAGGTGGACACGCGCACCGGCAAATACATGGAACGCGCGTGACGGAAACGGATTGATGGATGACGGGGTTGTTGGATCAATGGGATAATTTCCATCTCGATTTACCAACTCATCAATCCGGTCATCCACCAATCCATTCCCCTTATTTTCCAGCGGGCCTTTATTTAGCCGTGGGAATTGCTTTTCAAGGCGACCGGCTTTGGTTATTTCTGTGCCGATACGTATGCCGGAGCAAGCAAAAGGAGAAAAGGTGTTTCGCGGCATTGCCGTTTCCGCCGGCATCTGCCGCGGCAAAATTCTTATCCTCCACCGCGCCCGCCACATCATTGCCCGGCGTGGACTGGCCGACAACGAACTGAATGAGGAAGTTGGCCGTTTTGAAAAGGCCCTCGTCCAGACCCGCCAGCAAATTCTGGAAATCCAGGGCAAGGTGTTGGAAACCCTCAGCGCGAAGGAGGCGGATATTTTTGAAGCGCACCTTCTGATGCTGGAAGACCGGGTGCTGGTGGACGAAGTCGTCCGGATGATCCGGGATCAAAAGGTCAACGCCGACTTTGCCTTTCACACCGTGGCGGAACGTTACGTCACGGCGTTGGTGGGAGCGAACGATGAGTATCTTCGCGAACGCGCCAACGACATGCGCGACCTGGCGGCGCGGGTGCTGGATAACCTGCTCGAGGTTGAAGACAAATTCGATCTGCGCCACCTCGCCGAACCCTGCATCCTGGTCAGCCACGACCTGAGTCCGTCCACCACCGCGCAACTGGACAAAAAATTCGTGCTGGGATTCGCCACCGATATCGGCGGACAGACTTCGCATACCGCCATCATGGCGCGGTCGTTGGGCATTCCCGCCGTCGTTGGCCTCCAAACTGTCAGCCAGGAATTGGACAGCGGTGATTATGCGTTGTTGGATGGCTACAACGGCACGGTTATCGTCAATCCGACCGACCAAACGCTGTTTGAATACGGCCAGTTGGCGAAAATCAAGGCGTCGCTGGATGAAAAGCTGCAGGAAATCAAACAGCAACCCGCCGTCACCCTCGACGGCAAATTCATCCATCTCTCGGCAAACATTGAAAACCAGAATGATATCGAATCGGTCTTGGCGCATGGCGCCGAGGGTGTTGGCTTGTTCCGCACGGAATATCTCTTTATCAACCATGAAAAACTGCCGACCGAGGAGGAGCAATATCAATCCTATCGCAAGGTCGCCGCGGCGTTGAAACCGAATCCGGTCATCATTCGCACGCTCGATCTGGGCGGCGACAAATTCGCCTCGCACCTGCAACTGGCCAAGGAAGTCAATCCCTTCCTGGGCTGGCGCGCCATCCGGTTTTGTCTCGCGCAGCCCGAACTGTTCCGCGCCCAGCTTCGCGCCATTTTGCGCGCCAGCGCCGAGGGCAACGTGAAAATGATGTACCCCATGATTTCCGGCCTCGAGGAATTGAACCAGGCCAATGCGCTGCTCGAAAAATGCCGCGCCGAACTGCGCGCCGAAGGACTGCCGTTTGACGAAAAAATGGAAGTGGGCGCGATGATTGAAATCCCGTCCGCCGCGCTCATCGCCGACGTCCTGGCCTCGCGCGTGAAATTTTTCAGCATCGGCAGCAACGACCTCATCCAATATACGCTGGCGGCTGACCGCACGAACGAGAAGGTTTCACATCTCTATGAGCCGACGCACCCCGCGATTATCCGCCTGATTAAAACGACGGTGGATGCGGCGCATCGGCATGGCATCTGGGCGGGTGTCTGCGGTGAGGTCGCCGGCGACCCCGTGCTCGCACCGCTGTTGATCGGTCTGGGGGTGGATGAACTGAGCGCCGCGCCAACCGTCGTTGCCCAGGTGAAATATATCGTTCGCCGTCTGAAACTGAGCGAAGCCCAGGCCCTGGCTGAATTCGCGCTTCAGTGCGAATCGCCCGCGGAAATTCATGCCCACTGCCGGGAACTCGCCCGCCAGACGGCGCCGAGCCTTTTTGAAAACAAAACTTGATCCGGGAATCTTACAATCTGAGTTTTGGATTGGGGCAAGAGCGGTTTTGAATTTACGTCTGCCCGCAACAACTGCGAGCCAACCGACAACCCCGCAGTTCCGCCGGCTATAAAATTGTGAATTTTGACCCCAATCTTCATCCGCACCGCCGCTATGACCCTTTGAGCGGCGAATGGGTGCTGGTCTCACCGCACCGCACGCAACGCCCTTGGCAGGGCCGGCGCGAAGACGGTGTCTCGGCCGCCCGCCCGGCTCACGACCCGAAGTGTTACCTCTGCCCGGGCAATCCGCGCGCGGGCGGCGCGGTGAATCCCCACTACACGGAGCCATTTGTATTCACCAATGACTTCGCCGCGCTGCTCCCGGATGTGCCGCCCACCGGCGGCGTCACCGGCGATGTATTACGTTGCGAACCGGTTCGCGGCGAATGCCGGGTTATTTGTTTCTCACCGCGTCACGACCTCACGCTGCCGGAAATGGCGGAGGAGGATATTCTGCGCGTGGTGAATGTCTGGGCGGAGCAAATCGACCAACTGGGCGCCAAATATCGCTGGGTGCAGATTTTCGAGAACAAGGGCGAAATCATGGGCTGCTCGAATCCGCACCCCCACGGCCAGATTTGGGCGGGCAATTTCCTGCCCCGGCTCGTGGCGCCGGAGGATCGCACTCAAAAGCCTCACTTCGAAAAACATCAACGCCCGCTGTTGCTGGATTATCTGGAAATCGAATTGCAGTCGAAAGAACGCATCATTGAATCCAATCCGCACTGGGTCCTGGTGGTGCCCTATTGGGCCGTCTGGCCGTTTGAACTGCTGCTGCTGCCGCGGCGCCACGTCCAGCGCCTGCCGGAGCTGACCGCCGACGAACGCCGGAGTCTGGCGGATATCTTGAAGCGGGGCCTTACGCGTTACGATAATCTGTTTGAGACGAGTTTTCCGTATTCGATGGGCTGGCACGGCGCGCCGACGGACGACGGCCATTACGAACACTGGCAGTTACACGCCCATTTTTATCCGCCGTTGCTGCGTTCCGCCACGGTGAAGAAATTCATGGTCGGCTACGAAATGCTGGCCGAACCACAGCGCGACCTCACGCCCGAACAGGCCGCCAAACGCCTGCGTGAAACGACGTTGGTTCATTTCAAGCAACACTCAGTGCCTTGATTTTCATTGGTGCGTGCGCGGAACTTTATCCTCCGGAAATGACATATCTGTTTGACGACTCAGGTACCCACGGCAAATAATGCTCCCCGCCATAGGGACTGATTCCCGGACATGAAAGTTATCATCTTAGCCGCCGGTTACGCCACGCGACTGTACCCGCTTACCCTGAACCAGCCGAAGCCGTTGCTGTCGGTTGCCGGCAAGCCGATGATTGAACATGTCCTCGACAGCCTTTCACCCATCGGCGGCCTTGACCGGATTTACATCGTGACCAACGCCAAATTTGCCGGTCATTTCCAGAAATGGTCGGAACGCTATCCTGCCGCCAAATCGAATCTGGAGTTCACCGTTGTCAACGACGGCACGACCAGCGAGGCCAATAAACTTGGCGCCATCGGCGACATCCATTACGTGCTCCAAACCCAAAAGGTGGATGACGATTTGATTGTGGTCGCCGGCGACAATTTGTTCAGCGAGAAGCTCGGCGATTTCGGGAAATTCTGCCGCGAGAAAAGCGCACCCGTGCTGGCGCTTTTCGACGTGGGCAACCTCGAAGAGATCAAAAAATACAGCTCCATTTCCGTGGCGACGGATGGCCGAATCACCGCCTTTGAGGAAAAGCCCAAACATCCGGCGAGCACGATGGCCGGCATCGCGTTGTATTATTATCCCCGGACAACCATCCCGCTCATCAAACAATACGTGTCCGAAGACAACAACCACGATCAACCCGGCCGGCTCGTGCAGTGGCTTTACCCGCGCACGCCGGTCTATACCTGGCGCGTGCCCGGACTTTGGTTCGACATCGGCTCCAAGGAAACGCTGGAGGAAGCCAATCAGATTTTTGCGAAGCTTTGAAATGGAGCGCGGGCAGCTTGCCCGCGATAACGCGGACGAGCCGTCCGCGCTCCTCATTACTTCACCGTTACGACGACGTAATTCTTTTTGCCCTTTCGCAACAGGATATGCTTGCCGAAAAGCAATTCATTCGTCGTCACGGCGCGCGTGGCACTGGCTTCACGGATGTTGTTGACGTTCACACCGCCGCCTTCGATGTCTTTCCGCGCCTGGCCTTTCGACGAACACAGACCGGCATGAACCAGAAGTTCAACCAGCGGCAAGCCCGAACCGCCGAGTTTCGTTTTCTCAATTTCTTTCGTCGGCACTTCGCCGACGATTTCGTTGAACGTGCTCTCGGCAACACCCTTCAGCTCGCCACCAAACAAAATTTCACTGGCTCGGATCGTTTCCGTGGTAGCAGCCGGGCCGTGAATCAAATCGGTGGCCGATTTGGCCAAAGCCTTGTGTGCTTCGCGGGCACCGGGGTTTTCTGCATGTTTCTTTTCCAAAGCAGCGATTTCATCCTGCGATAAAAACGTGAAGTACTTGAGATATCGAAGAACGTCGCGATCATCCGTGTTGACCCAAAATTGGTAGAGGCGATAGACGCTCGTGCGTTTTGGATCGAGCCAGATGGCACCGGCCTCGGTCTTGCCGAATTTGGTGCCGTCGGCGTTGGTAATGAGCGGGAGCGTGAGGCCGTAAGCCGTCTTGCCCAGTTTTTTCCGGATGAGATCAATGCCGGCGGTGATGTTGCCCCATTGGTCGCTGCCGCCGATTTGCAATTCGCACCCGTACTTCTCATAGAGCACCAAAAAGTCGAACGCTTGCAGCAACATGTAGCTGAATTCGGTGTAGCTGATGCCGACTTCGCGGTCATCCATCCGGGCGCGAACGCTTTCCTTGGCCACCATCTGGTTGACCGAAAAATGTTTGCCGATGTCGCGCAGAAAATCGAGGAACGAAACATTTGCCGTCCACGAGGCGTTGTCCACCAATCGCGCCGGATTAATTTTGGTTTCAAAATCCAGTAATCGCTTGAGCTGCTCCTTTACACTGGCGATGTTGCGTTCCAGAACTTCTTTGGTGAGCAACTGCCGCTCCAGCGTCTTGCCGCTGGGGTCACCGATGGAACCGGTCGCGCCGCCGGCCACGGCAATGGGGTGATGGCCGAGCAACTGACAGCGGCGCAGTGCCAGCAGCGGCACCAGATTCCCGACATGCAGGCTGTCCGCCGTCGGGTCAAAACCGCAATAAAGTACGATGGGCGTGGAAATTTTTTTGGCGAGTTCCGGCGCGTCGGTGCAATCGGCGATAAGTCCCCGCCATTTCAGTTCTTCCAGAATGCTCACACCGGGAGATTAAATTGCCGGGGTTGGAGTTCAAGCTTTAGCTTGCCCGCCCCACTGGAAGCGCCGGCAAGATGCCGGCGCTCCCGGCCAACTTTGGACTTTGGACTTCGGGCTGTGGACTTTAATCTTCGCCGATGTCACAAATGCTGAAGTCGTCCGGCGCGATGGCCGCCGCCACGCTCTCGAGCCGTTTGCTCGGCATGGTGCGCGAGATGGTTTATTACGGCTTCATGGGCACCGGCTGGGTCAACGATGCCTTCCAATACGCGTTCACCGTCCCCAATCTCTTTCGGCGATTGCTCGGTGAAGGCGCGTTGACGGCGGCGTTCATTCCGGTTTTCAAGGAAAAGGAAAAAACTCATGGCGAAGCGGAAATGTGGCGCGCGGCCAATGCCGTCATTTCGGGATTGGTTGTCGCCGCGAGCGTTGTCATTGCCCTCGTTATCGCCGGTATTTCCATCATCCTGGCCGCGCATCAGTTTGCGCCCCACCTGGAACTGATGCTGCGACTGCTGCGCGTGATGTTTCCCTACATGTTGCTGGTCTGTGTCGCCGCAGCCATGATGGGGATGCTCAATGCGCGCGGTCACTTTTTCATCCCGGCGATGGGCGCGACGATGCTCAACGTGGTGATGATTGCGTCGGTTTACTGGCTTGCACCGAAATTCGGAGTGGGACTGCCGAAGGAACAGAGACTGCCGGAGCAAATTTTCGCGCTCGCCTATGGCGTCCTGGCGGCCGGGGCCGCCCAGGCGGCATTTCAACTGCCCACGCTTTGGCTCGATGGTTTTCGGTATCGCTGGGTTTCGCCGTGGCGCGACGAAACCGTGCGCCGCGTGATTTACAAAATGATCCCCGGCACCATCGGCGTCGCCGCGTTCCAGATCAACGTCGCGCTGGTCCAGTTGATCGCGCTTTTCGTCGGCACCGGCATCGTTTCGTCCTTCAACGGCGCAGTGCGGCTGATGGAATTGCCCCAGGGCATGTTCGGCATTTCGCTGGCGACCTATTTGCTGCCAACGTTATCCGGCCTCGCAACCGAAAAAAATTATCCGGAATTTCGCGCCACCTTGCGACACGGCCTGTCCACGCTGATTTTTTTGAATCTGATCGCGTCCGTCCTGCTCGTCACCCTGGCCGAGCCGATCGTGCGGCTGCTCTTCGAGCACGGTAGATTCCACCCCGATTCCACCATCCGGGTCTCGTTTGCACTCATCTGTCTGGCGCCGGGGCTGGTGATGTTTTCGACCGTGAATATTCTGGCGCGCGCCTTTTACGCGCTGGGTGACACCCAAACGCCGATGAAAATCAGCCTGGCTTGCCTGGCGTTGAATCTCATCACCGCCGGCGCGCTGCTCCATTCTGTACAGGAAGGCGCGCCGGGCATTGCCAACACCCTGACCTCCTGCCTTAACGTCGGACTGCTGTCGTTCGCGTTGCGGAAGAAATTCGGCACACTCGAAATGGAACCTTTACGCCAGAATCTGGTGCGCCTGCTGGCGTTGATGCTGGTTGCCGGTCTGATTGCCTTCGGCAGCTGGCGCTGGTGGGAACATTCGATCGGCCACGCGACGATTGCGTTGAAGATCGGCGCGGTGTTTGTGCCCGCCGGAATCGCCGGATTGTTTTACTGGCTCGCCGCGCTCGCGCTCAAAATCCCGGAGGCAAAGGAAATAGTCGAGTTCGCGCTGGTGAAGTTCAAAAAATGAACCCGGGAGGGACGGCGTGCCGCCGTCCCTGATTTTGATTTGGGACGCCGACACGGCGTCCCTCCCAAAATCAAATCGGCACCACCGCCGTCCAGGCAGTATCACCGAACTTTGCCTTGAATTTTTCCAGAAGCGATTCGCCGGTGGAAATATTTTCGACGACGGCGAACGTGGTCGAGCCGCTGCCGGACATGAGCGCGGCCAGCGCGCCATGCGCGCGGAGAAATTCCTGAAACAACGCCAGTACCGGATATTTTTCGAGCACCGGCGCCTCGAGCGAGTTGTAAAAGCCGCCGGCGACGGCGGGCCAGGTATTGGTTTGCAGAATTGAAATCAATTCCCGGGCGCGCCCCGGCCGGCCATTCAAGCCGGCGGGAAACCGCGCCAGCGCCTGATAAGCCCAGGCGGTGGAAACGCCGAAGCCGGGATGGATTAGCAGAAATGCCTTGTCGCGAAGCGCGGGGAAAAAATCGAGCGGCTGGATTTTCTCACCGCGACCGGCGGCCAGGGCCGGTTTGTTCTGCAAAAAGAACGGCACATCCGAACCGAGCGACACGGCGAGTTCGTTCAACTTTGCCGGCGCGAGCGGCTGGTGGAAAAGTTCGTTCAGGGCGAGCAGGGTGGTGGCGGCGTTGCCGCTGCCGCCGCCGAGGCCGGCAGCCAGCGGAATTTTCTTCGCCAGATGGATTTTTACGCCTTCGCTGATTTTTGCCGCCGATAAAAACGTGGTCGCGGCGCGGTGCACCAGATTCTGCGAATCCGCCGGCAGATTCACGTCGGAACAGGAGAGTTCAACACCGTTGCCACCGCGGGCCAACGTCAGTTGATCCCATACATTGACGGGGTGCAGGACGGTTTCAAGCTCGTGGAAGCCGTCGGCGCGCCGGCTGAGGATGTTCAACAGCAGATTGACCTTGCAGGGCGATTTTTTTTCCAGGCGCATCTGTCTTCAAAAAAACAAAACGCGCCAACCACAAGCAGTTGGCGCGTCGGTCAAAACGATTTCGGCCACGTTCAGTTATTGTCGAACACCTTGAACCGGCTGCCGGGAAAGAACGGAGCAACGTCGCCGCCGCTCATGCCAACGTAAGTATCGGTGTCAAACATTGAGTCGGATATCAAACCGGGAGTGTAATTGTCAGGATAAACGGGTCGGGAGATAATGGGATGATAGGGCGGAAACGGGAAAGTAATGATTTCAAAAAGTCCCACTCCTGTGCGCGCCACGGAACGGTCGAAACCGCGAACAAATCCGACGGTGTAACCGGCGTCGGGCGACTCAAACACGGCGGTTTCCTCCACGGACTGGCGCAGTTCGCCCATGCGGGCAACTTCGGCAAAATTACTCATGCCACGGCCGAGTTTGGCTTCCGGCCCCGCGCAACCGGAAGTCAACAACACAGCCAAGGCAACCACGCTGAGAAAGGCAAGTGCGTTACGCATAAATTCTCAAATTGACCAGGTCAGCTTACGGCAAATCCCCCGGATGTAAAGCGTGTTTTATTTTACTTTTCGGGCGGGCCGATTTCATGGCTGGCCGGCCGCCCCGGCATCACGCGCCCGTTTCTTTTCCCGGCGATCCCAATACCACGCAATCCAGACGGTGATTTCGTAAAGCCCCTGCAACGGCACGAACATGACCAGTTGCGTAATCGGTTCGGGCGTGGTGAGCACCGCGCCGAGGATTAAATTGATGACAATCATGTAACGCCGCGCCCTGGCCAGCGTGTGGTAGTCAATCACGCCGATTTTTACCAGGGTCAAAATCACCACCGGCAATTCGAAACCCAGCCCCATGCCGAGCATGAATTTGCAGACGAAACCGATGTAATCCTCCGCCCGCCATTGCAGGGCGCCGAACCCGAGCCATTGCGAGTACATCTGGGCCGCCGCCAGCGCGACCGGCATTAAAATGAAATAACAGAACGCCACGCCGGTGAGGAACAGGCCGACCCCAATGACCAGTCCATGATAAACATATTTGCGCTCGCGGATTTTCAGCGCCGGAAAGACAAATCCGGCGATAAAGTAAAAAATGAACGGCGACGCCAGCAACGCGCCGCCATAAAGCCCGACCTGGAACGCCACGACAAATCCACCCGCCGGGCTCAGGTTGACCAGCTCAATGTTCATCTTCCGGGCGGCGGCGATGGCGGCCGGATTATCGCTGATACGCCAGCCGAGCACCTGGTTGGTGCCCAGCGCGAGCGGTTCCACGGTGACGGCCACAAAACGGTTCGTACCGAGATTCAGGGATTTTTCCTGTTCCGGCGTGAGCTGAAAATTGCCGACATGATTCGTGCCGAAACTGACAACCACAGTTTGGTTCGTGTTGGTGTGGTAGCGGTAGGCATGGTCCAGCGGCCATTTGATGATGCCGACAACGTGATTGGCCGCGAAGAGGCAAATCAGCATTCCCAAAAACAGCGCGACAATGCTTTTGATGAGCACCCATCGGAAGTCCTCGAGGTGTTCGAGAAAAGTTTTGACCGGGCCGCCTTCGGCCTCGTCGGGACGCTCCGGGTCATTGTCGCCGGCCATGCCGAAAAACCACCGCCGTCAAACCTTCGGCGGATTGGTGGATTGTGAAACGGTTTGGCCGGACTGGGGTGGGCTGTCCGTGACGGACTTTTTGGGGGCCGCGGGTTGTTCTTCCGCCGCGTTGTGAATCTCATCCGTCACTTCGCGCGTCGCCTTTTTGAATTCCTTGATTCCCTGACCCAAACCGCGGGCCAGTTCGGGAATCTTCCTGGCGCCAAACAAAAGCAGGACGGCCAGGATCACAATGACCCATTCCCAGCCACCCAGCATACTTGCAAATATGACATTCATAAGTTTTGTCGAGCCTTGGACAGGTTACGCCCGTTCCGAGGAATGTAAAGCGGCAAAATGGAGCGCGGGCGGCCCGCCCGCGCGTGAAACTCAAAGAGTCACCCCGGATTTCGTGGACGAGCCGTCCGCGCTCCGAAATCACGCACCCGTTTTGGGATGCAACAGCACAAAGTCGTCCCGGCGGTTCTGTGACCAGGCCGATTCGTTGTGTCCGGGATCCACCGGCTTGTCCTTGCCGTAACTCATGGTGCGGACACGGGCCGGATCGACGCCCAGTTTGGCCAGCGCCTCGCGCGCCGCCAGCGCGCGCCGATCGCCGAGTGAGCGATTGTACTCCTCGGTGCCGCGCTCGTCGCAATTGCCCTCGATGATCAGCTTGGTGCTGGGATCGGAGCTTAAAGCCGACGCCACGGATTGAAGATTCGCGCCTTCACTGTGCCGGATAACGGAACTGTCAAAGGCAAAATGAATCGTGTAAGCCGCCAACGCCGCGCGGTCCTGGGTCATGTTGTCAAAACTGTTTATATTCGCCTGCGGGCCACCGCCTTCTTTGTATGGCATGGTGTTGTTTATCCCGTTATCGCCGATCTGGCCTCCTTGCCCGTTCGGGATGGGCGTGACGCCGTAGGGCCGATGGTTGCGGCAACCGGTGGCGGCGAGAGTGACCGCCAATGCAAGTGTCATGGGGTAAACCAGCTTCATCATTTTCATAATTTTTTCTTCGGTTAAAGGTTGGTTAAAACAGTTAAAATTCATCTCGCCCAGGCCGGTTCGGAATCGCTGCCCGAAATCTGGTGAATATCCTTGACTTGTTTTGTGTACACGTCAAGCAAAGACAATACGTAATGGCCGCCGCTGCGCCGCGCGTAAATGAGCGTCCGCGAATTTGCCGACCACGACGGATCCTCGCCCCGCACCAGAATCGTGGGCGACGCGCTGCCGTCCGCCGGCATCACGCAGATGTCGAACTCACCCGCCTGCATCGTGAAGGCGATCCACTTGCCATCCGGCGACCAGTCGGGCTCCGTCGGGTTCGGCGTGCCGGGGGTGCGGATGACCTGCACCTCGCCGCCGGATGCGGGGACCTTGGCCAGCACCCGGCGTTCGTGAATTTTGGTGGCGAAACAAATCCATTCCCCGTCGGGCGACCAGCAGGGCGACGAATCCTCGCTGGTGGAGGTCAGCTTCCGCGGATTGGAACCGTCGGCGCTGGCGACCCAGACGTTCGGACTGCCGCTTCGGCTCATGATCATCGCCACCCGCGAGCCGTCCGGCGAGGCTGCCGGGCTGATGTTGGAACCGCTGTAATGCGCGATGACGTGCCGTTCGCCGGTATTGAGATTGTGGTAAAAAATGTCCGGATTGTTCAGCTTGTAGGAATTGTAATAAATGGCCGCCCGACCGGGCACCCACGACGGCGCGGAAACAATGGTGCCATCGTGCGTTACGGCCTGGAAGTTGTGCCCGTCAAAATCGGCGACGTAGATCTCACCGTTGCCGCTGGAAGCCTCGACTTTGAACGCGATTCTCGTCTGGGCGATGCCTTTTTTGCCGGTAATGGCCAGCACCACGTCGTCGGCAAACGCGTGCGCCTGCCGCCGCAAGGTCGCGCCGTTGTACGAGCGCGACAGGATGGTGCTCTTGGCAAAACGGTCCACCACGCGGCCCACCACGTCACCGGCACTGGTGCCGCTGATTTGATACTGCGCGGCATCAGGGGTCACGAACGTGAATCCCTGGACGTAAAGGTCAAATTTTAAAATTTCCGTGACCTCGCTGCCAAAGCCTTCGATGGAAACCGGAATAGGCTTGGTAGTGCCCAAGGTGTCGATTTGCTTGTGAATCTGAATATCGTCCTGGCCGCGGCAAAAGTGAATCATTGCGACGGTGAAAAGACACATCAGGAAGATTTTAACAAAATTGAGTTGGCTGATTTTCATTCAAGCATCCGTTTGGTTTTGAGATTGAAGTTAATGGTGAAGGGACGTTCCTTTTCCGTCATTCCTTCTGGAAAAGGTGCGATGAACGTGACGCGCTCAAGCGTGCGCCGGACGGAATCATCCACTTTGGCATCACCCGAAGAGGCAATGATCTGCGCGGAAACCACCGTGCCGTCGCTGGCAATGACAATGCGAACCTTAACATTGGCATCATCATTGGAAGTATCCTCCGGCAGGGTCCAGGCTTCATAGTAGATGCTGCCGATGACATCTTTATAACTTGCGTAGGCCACGCTGCTGTTGCCGGGCATGTCCACCATCGTGCTCGGCGAGAAATTGTTTTTTAAATTCCGGATGGCGCTGCGCAAAGCCCGCGCTCGCTGCGCAGAATTGTCCGGGACATTTTTGGGCGTGTTGCGGGACACGAGTTTGGTATTGATTTCAATTTTGTGCGGTTGGACCTTTTCCGGCGCCGGTTTGGGCGGTTCGGGCTTGAACATCTTCTCCAGCCGCTCTGTGAGCGTCGGCGTCGGCTCGACCGGTTTGGGCGGGGGTGGAGTCGGTTGGGTTTGTGGTGTCGGCGGCGTTGCCACGGGAGCAGGCGGAGGCGGCTGGGCGCCCCTTACGCCGCTGGTAAATGGCGCGTCAATCAAATTGGCGGGAATGACATCAAGCACGTTCAAGTCGTCCGCCTTGTGCCGGGGTTCGAAGAATGCCGGCCCGACCACCAAAATCACGAGCAACAGCAGGTGAACGCCCGCCGTGGCCAAAACACATTTTTTTTGGAGCCGGTTCATTTGGTTGGCTCGGTGCGCAGCGAGTAACGCGTGATGCCGTTGCGCTGGCAGCCGTCAATCACGGCGGCGATGTACTTGTACGGATCTTCCTGGTCCGCCCGGATAAAAACAATGAGGTTCGGGTTGACCCGAAATTCCGCTGCCAGGCGCGCAATCATTTCGTCAAACGACATCCGTTGCCGGTCGAGCGCGTACACCCCCGTCACGCTGACTTCGACGGTATGAACATCGTGTCTGTTCACGGATATATCCGGCCGCCCGCCGCGCGGGAGTTTGAGATTGATGCTTTGCTCCAGCAACGGTGTGGTGATGACAAATATGATGAGCAACACGAACGCCAGGTCGAGCAATGGCGTAATGTTGATCTCGCTCAACGTCACCAGATAACTGCGTTGTGAAAATCGTCTCATTTATTTTCGTCGAGGGCCGAGGGCCGAGAGACGAGGCCAGACATGCGCCTTGAATGTGGCGCTCGACTCTCGACTCTCGACTCTGGACCGCTTTTCATTCTTCTTCCTCCAGAAATTCCGATTCCATTTTTGAAACCAGTTCCTGCGCAAAATTGTCCAGTCCGACGGTAAACACCCGCAAATTGTGTACCAACCAGTTGTAGCCGAACATGGAGGGAATGGCCACGAGCAGGCCGGCCACCGTGGTGATGAGGGCCGCGGCCACGCCCGGCGCCATCGCCTGCAATGTCGCCGCGCCCTGCGGCGCCTGCGCGATGCCGCCGAAGGCACTCATCACGCCCCAAACCGTTCCGAGCAGACCGAGAAACGGCGCACCGCTGACGGCGATGGCCAGAAAGATCAGGCCGGATTCCAGTTTCAGCGATTCCTGCGCCACCACGTTTTCGATGGCGCGTTTGACGTGCTCCATGTTCTTGAGTGAGACGCGTTGTCGTCGCCGTTCACCGCCGGGACCGCGCAACCGCGCGTCCAATTGTGTGCAACCGACCCGATAAACCTCGTAAAGCGGGCAACCCTCGACCTGCAGCTTGCGGTCAAACAGGTCGAGCACGGATTTCTGCGAACGGAATTCCTCGTTGAAATAATAATTCAACCGGCGGGCGCGCCGCATTTGCAGGGCCTTGGAGGTCATCACCGACCAGGCGATGACCGAAAAGACGGCGAGACAGGCGATGACGGCCTTGCCTTCCGGCGTCGCCTGTTTCCATACATAAAGGAGTTCCGCTTGATTGGAAGCGGCCCCCACGACAGCAAACGATAGTACGTGCATCATGCCGACAAATTAACCTGGTCGTGAGGAACCGATGTTGCGGCCAAGCGGCAGGTAGCCGAGCAAATTACCTGCCCCTCACAAATTACTACCCGGCCTCCCGGGAAATGCAATGACTTTTTACAGAAAAATTCCCGATGTCAACTTTTCAACCTCTCTCCGCACTCGCGATTGTTTCAATGCCCGTGTTCCATCGAAACGCCTGCCCAGCCATGGCAGATGGAAAACCCGTTTGCCGTCAAAATGCTCCGCCAGCACACCGGCATTGGTTTTGAGGGAGGCATCCGGCCGGGGCGGCGACACCAACACCACCCGCGTTTTGCGCCGGGCGGCAGGCGGCAAAGCTTCGAGGGTGAGTAAAACCTGATTCACCGCGCCGAGTCGATTCGGGCAGACGACAACGGGCGTGGCGGGCAGTGCCTCGATTAAATCGCGCGAATTGAAATCTTCGCCGAGTGGACTCAGCAGGCCACCCGCGCCTTCGACGAGCAGAATATCAAAACGTTCCTGCATCACCCGGAGATGCGCCAGCACCTTGGCGAGCCGGACGCGCTTTTGTTCCCGGCGCGCGGCCAGCAACGGAGCCACCGGGGCATGGAAATGCCAGGGGTTGATTTCATCCAATAAGAGCACGCCCTTGGACGCGGCGTGCAGCACGCGGGCATCGTCACGTCCGCCGGAACAAACCGGTTTGAGCGCCACCGCCTTAACACCGCGTTCACGCAAATACCGTGTGAGCAACGCCGTCAGCACGGTCTTGCCGACGCCGGTGTCCGTGCCGGTGATGAAGAACGTGGTTCGCTTCATTCCGGCAACATCAAAGCGGAAATGCCGCCGACAAGCCATTAAAACCATTGACGTTTTGGGCGTGGTTCACGTAAGCTGCGCGGCTCGCTGACAATTGATAAATCGATAATTATTGTGAATGTCACCGTTGAAAATCTGGCTCCGTGCAAAAAATTGGTGCGGGTGGAAGTGGACGCAAAGGCCGTGGACGAGGCTTTTGATACCACAACCAGGGAATTTCAAAAACAGGCCTCGCTGCCCGGTTTCCGCCCCGGCAAGGCGCCGCGCGCGATGGTGCTCAAAAAATACGAGGCGGACATCAAGAGCGAGGTCAAGCGCAAGCTCATCGGCGACGCGTACCGCAAGGCGGTGGATGAAAAGAAAATCACTGTGGTCGGCTACCCGGACATCGAGGAAATCCAGTTCGGTCCCGGCCAGGTGCTCCAATTCGCCGCGACCATCGAGACCGCGCCGGAATTCCAACTGCCGGACTACAAGGGCCTGCCCGCCAAACGCGAGGTGAAGTCGGTCACGGACGAAGATGTGGAACGCGCTTTGAAACTGCTGGCGCAGCAGCACGTGAAATTCGAAACGGTCGCGCGCGAACTGCACCTGGGCGATATTGCCGTGGTCAATTACACCGGCGTGAGCGACGGGAAGCCGATCCTTGAAGTCGCGCCGACGGCCAAGGGCCTGGCCGAACAGAAGAATTTTTGGGTGGAAGTCGGGGCCGAAACCTTTCTGCCCGGCTTTGCCGACCAACTCCTCGGCGCCCGGGCGGGCGACAAGCGTGCGGTCACCGCGGATTTTCCCGCCGATTTCGCCACCAAAGAACTCGCGGGCAAGAAGGGGAATTTCGACGTGGAGGTGGTCGAGGTAAAGGAGAAGGTCTTGCCGGTCATGGACGACGCGTTTGCCAAAAAATACGGCGCAGAAAATCTGGCAAAACTCCACGAAGGCGTGCGCCGCGATCTGGAAAATGAATTGAAGTATTCGCAGACCAAGGCGGATTCGCAACCAGATTGTTCGCGGGTTGCTGGACCGGGTGAATTTTGACCTGCCGGAGACGGCAGTGGCGC
Organism: uncultured bacterium; assembly: GCA_963708305.1. GTDB lineage: Bacteria > Verrucomicrobiota > Verrucomicrobiia > Limisphaerales > UBA11358 > UBA11358. The sequence continues at coordinate 1,621,352 of CAVPSH010000001.1, forward strand.
ACGAAACGCGCAATGTGGTTTATGACATCGTGCGCGAAAATTCGCAGCGCGGTGTAGGCCGTGAGGTGATTGAAAAGCAGAAGGACGAAATTTATTCCGCCGCCACACGCAGCGCCAAGGAACGCGTGAAACTGGCGTTTCTGGTGCAGCGCATTGCCGAGCAGGAAAACATCAACGTGACGCAGGAGGAAGTTCTGCGGCGGGCGCAGACCCTGGCGGCGATGTACCAAATTCCCCCGGACAAATTCCTCAAGGATTTGCAGAAGCGCAACGGGGTGATGGAGCTGTACGACCAGGTCGCGCAAGAAAAGGTGCTGGCGTTCCTTGAACAAAATGCCAGAATTGAGGACGTGTCGCCCGCACCGGCCGGGCCGGGTGCAACTCCGAATTAACTGATTGGTTACCTTCGGGCACGCCGGAGCGTCTTTAATTTGACGGGTCCGGACAAAACCGCAACTTTGGCCACGACACGGAGTTTATTGAACCAGCGCGGACCATGCGCTTTTTTGGCAAGATGAAAAGTTCCAGAGTTTTCTTTTTTTTATTCTTCGCGGCCCTCGCGGCCGCCGCCCAAACCGGCACCAACACCGTCGCGACCCGCGCCATGTCGCTACCGGACTGCCTCCAGCAGGCGTTGCAGCAGAACTTCGACGTGCAAATCGAGCGTTACCAGCCGCAAATCTCGCTTTATAACTTGCGCGCGGCCTATGGCGGCTATGACCCGGGCTTCAACATTTCGGGCCAGCACAATTATGATGTGACGCCTGGCCGTTTCAACTCGGTTATCACCAGCCAAACTCCGCCTGCCACAGTCCGACGCGAACAGTTTCGATTCTGGCCTTACCGGAACGCTTCCGCTGTCAGGATTGCAATATACTTTCAGCGGCAACATTTCGGAACAATATGGCGCATCTGGAGCAGGTCCATTTGACAGTTCCTTTGGCAGCATCGGCGTGACCCTGACTCAGCCGTTGTTGAAGAATTTCTGGATTGACAGCACGCGGCTGACGATTCGCCTGGCCAAAAACCAGTTGAAAAACGACGAACAGGGAGTGCGTCAACAACTCATCACCTCCGTCACCGCCGTCATCAATGCGTATTACGAACTCATCTTTGCCCAGCAGAACGTGCAGGTGCAGCAACAGGCTCTGGACCTGGCCCAAACGCAGTTGGATCAGGACAAGCAGCGTGTGCAGATCGGCACGCTCGCCATCTTGAGCGTGCAGCAGGATGAGTCACAAGTGGCGCAAGCCAGGGCCAGTCTGATCGCGGCGCAAAGCACGCTCGATACGGACCAGAACACCCTGAAAAATCTGCTCACCGACAGCTATTCCAAAACGCATGACGTGGACATTCAGCCCACCGCCACGCTGGAAGCCCCGCTGCAATCGTTTGATTTGCAGAACAGTTGGGGCAAGGGCATGACCGAGCGCCCGGATTTGTTGCAGGCCCGGCTGAGCGTGGAACGGCAAGGTATTCAATTGAAATTTGACCGCAACCAGCTTTTCCCCGAACTCGACTTGCTTGGCTCTTATGGTTTCAACGGCGCGGGCAGGGAATTCGACGCCTCCTTTGACCAGGTCAGAGAGGGCAATGCTCCGAATTACTATTACGGCGCGCAGTTGAAAATGCCGTTGAGCAATGTCGGGCCGCGCAACACCGTCAAATCCGACAAAGTGACATTGCAGCAGCTTTTATTGAAGCTCAAGCAACTGGAACAAAACATCATGGTGGAGATTGACAATGCCGTGAAGACGGCGCAGTCCAATTACGAAAGTGTGCAAGCCACGCGGCAAGCCCGCATTTACGCCGAGGCTGCGCTGGATGCTGAACAGAAAACCTACGCCGTCGGCAAGGCTACCACTTTTGAAGTCCTGCAATCTCAAAACACCCTGACCGCCGCCCGATCGCAGGAAATCCGATCGCTGGCCAATTACAACGAAGCCCTCGCCACTCTGGCGCAGCAGGAAGGCGCCACCTTGGAGCAATATAACATCAACCTCGAAGCGAAATAATTTTCGCGACCGGTAGGGCGGGCAGTCCTCTGCCCGCCGCGATTGCGGACCACGGCGCGCACGGAGTGACGCGCCCTACCAGAACTGCCACGCGCCACGCCAGACAACCCACACGCCGAGCAGAAAATTTGTAATCGCGTGCGCGGTCATCGCGTCGCCCAGACGGTTCTTGCGCAGTACCAGCCATTGATACGCCATGCCGCACAAAATACCGGCCAGCCATTGGTCGTGTTCAAAACCGAATATCACGACGGTGAGCAGAAATGGCACCGGCAGAAACCGGTTCAATGGCACGGACAGGAAATCCGGCTTGGCAATGTAGCGGTACAAAAACGATCGGAAAAAGACTTCCTCCAGCGGCGGCACGACCAGCGTGGAACCCAGAATCCGTGTCACAACCATCAGCATGGCGGGCGTCGAGCCACCTCCAAATTGGTCATTGGGGTTCCAGAATTTTTCCGGGTTCGAACCCGAACACAAAAACCCCAGGCCAATTTTTTTCAGAACCGGGCAAATGTAGTTCTGCAAAATTTCTCCGGAGTGCGGATAAAACGGGTCCAGTCCGATCCACATGACGAATACACCCACTCCGACGACCACCGCTTCCCAACCAAGTGCCCAGCGCATTTCCAAAACCAGTGGGCGCATTTCCCAAATCAGCCAGACGGCGACCAGAGTTTTGGCAAAGTAGAACCAATAGGCCGAGGCCGTGCCGAATTGGCCCTGACAAAACGTCAGCGCAAGGAAAACTAAAAACGGCGCCACGCGGGCCATCAAAGGCGATGTCCCCAGGGTCCTTTTCAGGAATTGCACGCGGTAAAATGGCGTGAATGCTATCGCAGACTCAAGCTTAGAACGTTCGTTGCCGTTTCGCCCTGCAGGGTAACCGAGTCTTTCGAAATCGCTGCCACCCGGAATTCATTTATTTGGTCGCCGACAAACACCGTTTTGCCGTTCACGATGGCGCACGGTCGCGTGGCGGCAAACAAAATGCCTTGCAGCTTTGGTTCCGGCGGTTCTGGCGGAACCATCACCACGCCATTCGAGCCGGGCGGGAGATTGGCGGCAACCGGCTTCACCGGTTGATTCGTGGCCGCGGCGGCCAGCGGCACATTGGCCATCGAGGGTGCGTGTTTGGAGAAGAACAATCCGATGAAAATTCCCGCGGCGGCGACCAGCAAAATAATCATCACCGGCGCCAGCCAGTTTCCGTTTCCCGGTGCAGCCGATTCAACCGGCGGCAGCGGCGGTGAATTTGCCGGCGGATTTTGCGGCCGCGATTGTTTCACCTGTTTAAGCGCGTCGTTGATCAAGCTCATACGTGGATGTCTCCTTCGAGTTCGCGGATGGCGCGGCTGACCATCCGGTAGTTGATGCGTTCGGACTGCTCGACAAAACCGGCCAGCATCGCCTTGTCGCAAACGGCGTTAACCAGCCGCGGAATGCCGCCGCTGTAATGGAAGATGCGCCAGAACGCCGGTTGCGTGAACTGTGGCGCGCCATCAGCCCCGGCCAGTTCCAGCCGGTGCTGGACGTATTGGCCGACCTCGGCGCGGGTCAACGGCGCGAGATGATAACGCACCGTGATGCGCTGGCGCAACTGGCGCAGGTGCGGGTTGTTCAGGCGGTCGCGCAATTCCGGCTGGCCGAGCAGGACAATCTGCAACAGCTTGCGGTCGTCCAGTTCGATGTTGGAAAGCAGCCGCACCTGTTCCAGCAATTCGTCCGTCAAATCCTGCGCCTCATCAATGATGAGCACGCATTCCCGGCCGTTTTGCACCTGGGTCAGCAGATGCTCGTTGATGGTCGCGATGGTTTCCAAACGGTCGCGGCCCGTTACGTCCAGGCCGAATTCGGCGGCGATGGCCCGCACCAATTCCTCGGGGCTCATCACGGGATTGAGAATCAGCGCGGTGGAAAAGCGGTCATCCAGCTTTTCGAGCAACGCGCGGCACAACGTCGTCTTGCCCGCGCCCACTTCGCCGGTGAGCTGGACAAAGCCCTTGCGCTCGCGGATGCCGTACAGCAAATGATTGATCGCCTCGCGATGTTTCGTGCTGTGAAACAGGAAGCGCGGGTTGGGCGTGATGTCGAATGGCGCCTGGGTCAAACCGTAATAATCCAAATACATGCCCGGTTATGAGCAAAAACCGTGCTCACCCGGAAGGGAAATTTAACCTTAAAACAGGCCTAATCGCAGGATTTTCCTTGCCGCCCTGATCAGGGCCTTCGCCTCCGCCGGCGTGCCAATTGTAATGCGCAGATGGTTTTTCACCTCCGGAAAGCTGAACCACCGGACGAGGATTTTTTGCGCGCGCAATTTGTGCAGCCACTCGTGGGCGGCAAAACGCAACGGCTGGACGAGAATGAAATTCGACTGGCTGGGAAAAATCCGGAAGCCCAGCTTCGTCAATTCGCGGCTCAGCCACTCGCGCGTGGCGATAATCCGTTTGAAGTTCGCACGGTAATACGGCAAATCGCCCAGCGTCGCCACGGCGCCGATCTGGCCAAGGCCGTTCACATTGTAACTGTCGCGGATTTTATGCAGCGCCGCGATGAGGCCGCGGTGTCCGACAAAATAACCGACGCGCTGAAAACAAAGCGAGTAGGCTTTGGAAAACGTCCGTGCCACTATGACGTGCGGATATTTCAGCGCCAGCTTCATGGCGTTTTCCTCTGCGAAATCCACGTAAGCTTCGTCGAGAATGACAACACCTTTTTGCGCGCGGCACAGCTTCTCCAGCTCCGACGTCCGGTAACCGCGCCCGCTCGGCGCGTTTGGCGTCGTCACATAAGTCAGCGCCGCGTCGAACCTCCAGGCTCCGCCGTGCTTCAATTTCTCCGCGCTCGGCAAACTGAAATCCCGCCTGAGCGGCACGGGATTTTTGCGTGCGCCATGAATGTCCGCCAGCACCGGATACAAAGAATAGCTCGGCGTGAAATATTGAATAGTTTCGGAGGGACGAGCTCTGTGAGTCCCTGACTTCTTTTGGTTTGGGACTCGTATAACTCGTCCCTCCGAAACCGCTTCCACAAAGCATCGCGTGGCCAAGGCCAGCAATTCGTCCGAGCCGTTGCCGACGATGATATTGTCCGCATGGCAGCCGTGCAGCTTCGCGAGCTTTTCGCGCAGCCCCTGCGCCGTTGGATTGGGATACAGCCGCAGCCGTCCGTCCGCAGCCGTCTTGATCGCGGCCAGCACTTTTGGCGACGGTGGATACGGGTTCTCGTTCGTGTTGAGCTTGATCAACCCCTTGATCTTCGGCTGCTCGCCATAGACATAGGGGTGCAACTTGCGCACCAGCGGGCGAATTAAATTCTTCAAACTTATTTTACTCATTCAAATTCAGTCCTGAAGTTTGTGCGTCAATATATGATTCTGGTCGCGTGCTTTGGGTAGAACAATCCGGCCCGCCCAAACCAAATAAACGCAGAACAGCATTGAAGAAGAACCAACCAAGAAGCTAAAAAGCGTCAAGAGCACCAAACCAAGCGATGCGCTGCGGTGCAAAATTATTTTTTCTGTCTCTTGGTCGTTGGATATCAATAAATGATACCAACCAGAAGTCGGAAATTGAAAATTACAGATCCCCAGAAATTTTTCACCGTTGTTTCGATAGACAGCCCGCATGAACAAAGGCTGTCGTTGCACAATTTTATTGCCTTGGTCTTGTGTGATTTGAAGCTGGTTTGCCAAAGCTGAAATATTTGAGTCACTCAACTTTTCAGAGCTTGTCCACAAAGTGTATTGTCCTGGTTTTTGGATGAGAAACGAAGCGCCATTATTTACCTGAATGTCACCGCCGCCGTGAACGAGAAATAGAACTCCATAAACAAAAACCACCATTGCGAGGCAAGACACAAAAAATGAAAAGCCGAGTAAAATTCGTTTGTAATTTGAAATGGGTTGCCGGGGCTTCAAATAATTTGATAAGGGGCCGGGTTGTTTTTGAATTCCGTAAATTATAAAGCCGCGCACACCGCCAATTAGTCCAAATGAAAACAATATGATTAAACTTAAATTGCCGACCCAACCAAATTGCTTGCTGCCGTAGAAGAAAAAAACCAAAAGCCCTAATGGAATAGAGCCAATGCTTACTATGATAGTAAATGCATTCCAGAATTTAGTTTTCATTCGTTCTATAAACCCTGTTGCGATTTTAGTTTTGTTGCTACGCCTTCGCCGTCTTAATCATTTTCGCATTTCCGCACTTTTCCCGTGTGCGTCCAAACCTTCAAGCTCCGCAAATTTTTTCACCGCGGGCAACGCTTTCTTGAGGCGAGGCGCGATTGTATTCCACCACGCTGGTGCGGCGTTGGAATTGGTCCACGGTCAGGCCGGCAAACGACGCGCCCGCGCCGCCGGTCGGCAGCGTGTGGCTCGGCCCGGCCACGTAATCGCCCAGCACCGTCGGCGACCATGGACCAAGGAAAATCGCGCCTGCCGTCAGAATGCCTTCGGAAACCTTGCGCGGATTGCGCGTCATCACTTCGCAATGTTCCGGCGCAAGCTGGTTTGCCACCGCCACCGCGTCATCCAGCGACTTCACCTGAATGAGCCAGCCGTTGTTTTGCAGCACGCGCTGGATGAATTCGCGCCGCGCGAGCTTCGGCAGCTGTTTCGCGACTTCGCCTTCCACCGCTTCAAAATCTTTGCCGAGGTCGTCACCAGCCAGACGCGTTCGTGGCCGGAACCGTGTTCGGCTTGCGCCAGCATGTCGGCGGCAATGAATTTCGGATTGGCGGTGTCGTCTGCCAGCACCAGCAGTTCGCTGGGACCGGGCAGCAAATCAATCGCCACGTGGCCGACGAGCAGACGTTTGGCCGCGACGACGTAGGCGTTGCCCGGACCGAAAATTTTCTGCACGCGGCGAATGGTGTTTGTGCCATAAGCCAGCGCCGCAATCGCCTGCGCCCCGCCGGCGCGGTAAATCTCCGTTGCGCCCGCCGTGCGCGCTGCGAACAGCAAGGCCGGATTGATCGCACCATCCTTGCGACAGGGCGTGCAGACGACGATTTCCGGGCAGCCCGCGACCTTCGCCAGGGTGATGGTCATCAAGGCGGTCGAAACCAGCGGCGCCGTGCCGCCGGGAATGTAAATGCCCACGCGCTGGAACGGATCGAACTTCTCGCCGACACTCGCGCCCTGCGAATTTTTTGTCTGCCAGTTTTTGCGCAACGATTTTTTTGCGAAATTGGCAATATTTTTCTCCGCCTCAGCCACGGCGGCACGCAAGGGTTCATCAGCTTTGAGCGACGCGGCCATGAGTTCAGCCTGCGTCACGGCAAGTTGGTTGGCCGCCAGCCTGGCGCCGTCGAATTTTTCGGTGAATTCCAGCAACGCGTCGTCGCCGTGCAAATAAACGTCGAGCAGGATGGCGCGGGTGCGCTGTTCGATTTCGGGGTCGAACAGGCTGGAGGCGGCCGTCAGCTCGCGGAGTTTTTCGGCAAAATTCGCGTCGGCGTGGCGAAGCACTTTCATAGGAGGAACAGGCTAGGGAATAAACCAGGGAAAGTCAAAAGGCGGACGGGGCCACGCGCCGCCATTTGGGATTACCCGCAACTGGAGCGCGGATTTATTTCAACGACAATTTTACTATGGCCGCCGACGTTGCAGGTATATTTACGGCGCACTGGCCGGCCTGGTCCAGTGCCAGCGGCGTCCATTTGCCATCCCAGCCGTTGTCAGTGATGGACGCGCCGCCAAGCGTCACACCGGTTTTGGCTGCCAAATTGTTGTCCGGAACGCTCAGAAAAATCACCATCGCATTCTTCGCACTCCCTGGTGGCACAATGGCCACCTTCGCCACCTTTGCGCCGGTACCGTGATCCTTGTTGATGATGGTGACAAAAAGATTTTCGCCATCGCGCACGGCGTAGGCGGTCAGATTGACGCCATCCGGGTTGGAAATCGTGAGCGGTGCCACGCGCCCGTGTCCGCCCAGATTGAACGCCTTGATGGCGTAGCCGATGGGGTGAACGTCATAGCCGTGGTCCGAGGACTAGAACGTAGCGTACCAACAGGATCGGTTTGCGCCCCCGGCGGCAACCTTGTCCCCGGTGTGGAAATTAACGCCACTGGCATCGTGCGCGGCCCACCAGTGCAGAAAGTCCAATCCCCATACCGCCGATGTGAAGGTGTCGCTCAAGTCCCTGGCCCCGGCATTGTAAAAGTTGTTGGCTTCTTCCAGCCGGAACGGCAGACCGTTTGACAACGCTGCCGGCACAAACGAATGCCACATGTCGCGGTATTCATCCTGCAATCGGGGAGACATCATTTTGTCCTGCCCCGCGGCGATGTCAGTCGCCAGCATGCCGTTACCGCAGGGATAATCGTGCTGGGCGATGAAGGCGATGGGTTCCGATTTGCCAAAGTCATTGGCGAAATCGCGCGACCAAACCGGATAACCGCCGGCGCTCGGCCCGCAGAACTTTGCGTCAGGCACTGCCGTTGTGATGGCGGCGGCATATTCTTTCCACTCGTCGCGGTAGGCGGAATAGGTTTTGAAATAAAAGTTCGGCTCGTTGCCGATGGCAAAGCAGGCGAGTTGCGCCGGGTAATGCTGCGCAATGTATTTGGCGGTCGTGGCGGCGTCGGCGCTGCTGCCGTTGCGCAGACGCAGGGTATAAATCACTTTCACATCCGCTGCCCGGGCAAAGGCGAACAGGCTGTCAATGTCCGCCGGGCCGGGAATCGGAACACCCGGGCGGTCTGCGGTGTTTCCGCCGATGCGCAGGATTTTGATGCCGAGCGTCTGGAACAGGGTGATGAGCGGTTGGTTGGCCGGGCTGAACCGGTATTTTCCATTGGCATCAGGCAGAATGCTTTGCGTTTCAAAACTCAAGCCGGTGAAATCGGCCGGAACCTCAAACCCGGGAATCTTTGAAGCGGCCACGGTTAGGGTGACGGGGGCTTGTGCCAGCACCACTCCTTCCAACAGAGAGCCGATGCAACCCAGACTGAGAATCATTGTTTTTTTGTTCATGAATGTTTTGCTGTGTCCAAACTTGTGGCGGTTCCCGACTTTGGAGTAAATTCTTCTCATGCGCAATCCCATCATTGCTGCGCTGGATGTGCCGACCGCCGAGGCGGCCATGGAATTGGCCCAAAAAATTGCCCCGGCCGTCGGTGGTTTCAAAATCGGGAGTGAACTGTTCACTGCCGCCGGGCCGGACATCGTGCGCCGGATTCGCGCGACGGGCGCGGCGGTGTTTCTGGATTTGAAATTTCACGATATTCCGAACACGGTTGCCGGGGCCGTGGCTTCCGCCGTGCGGCTCGACGTGCAAATGCTCACCGTCCACGCCGCGGGAGGTGTGGATATGCTCAAGGCCGCCGAACATTCTGCGCAGGAAACCGCCTGGGAGCTTGGCCATGCGCCGCCGCTGGTGTTGGGCGTGACCGTGTTGACAAGCCTCGACAGCCAGGCGTTGAGCCAGATTGGTCTTGATCCGAACGTCGGCCGTCAGGTGCGCCGGCTGGCCAATATGTCCACTCAGGCCGGTTTGCGCGGCCTGGTCTGTTCGCCGCTGGAAGTGGCCGAACTCCGGCAAATGCTGACCGCCGGCGTCCAGCTCGTCATTCCCGGTGTCCGTCCGGAATCGCATCCCGCCGACGACCAAAAGCGCACGCTCACCCCGCGCGAAGCCATTGCTGCCGGGGCCAACTGGCTGGTGATTGGCCGGCCCATTTATGCCGCGCCGGATCCCCGTGCCGCGGCGGAGAAAATTCTGGAATCGCTGGCGCAAGTCAGGCATCTGGCCTGAGCCAGAGGTTGAAACCGGAGACAGGCTGGAAGCCTATCCTGCTTAAACCTCATCAACCCACAAATTTCTTTGCGGCGATGCTGGCGTTGTGGCCGCCGAAACCGAAGGAGTTGTTGATGACAGCATCGATTTTCATCTCGCGCGCCGTGTTAGGCACGTAATCCAAATCGCATTCGGGGTCAGGCACCTGATAATTGATGGTTGGCGGGGCGATGCCATGCTTGATGGCCAGTGCGCAGACGGTCATTTCGACTGCACCCGCCGCGCCGAGCATGTGGCCGGTGGCGCCCTTGGTGGAACTGACGGCGATCTTTTTCGCACGCTCGCCGAAAACGGTCTTGATGGCCTGGGTTTCACAAACATCGCCCTGCGGCGTGGAGGTGCCGTGGGCGTTGATGTAGGAAACGTCCTCGAGGTTCAACCGGCCATTGTTCATGGCCATCTTCATGCACCGCACGGCGCCTTCACCGTCGGGCGCCGGCGCGGTCAAATGGTAGGCGTCGGCGGTGTTCCCATAGCCAACGACTTCACAATAAATTTTCGCGCCACGCTTCCGGGCGTGTTCCAATTCTTCGAGCACAATCACACCGGCGCCTTCGCCCATGACGAAGCCGTCGCGTTCCTTGTCAAAGGGGCGGGAAGCCTGTTTGGGATCCTGGTTGCGCCGGCTCATGGCCTTCATGGCACAAAAACCGCCGATGCCGATAGGCACGATGGCCGCCTCCGCGCCGCCCGCGAACATGATCTGCGCGTCGCCCATTTTGATGGCCCGCCAGGCTTCGCCAATGGCGTGGTTGGCGGTGGCACAGGCCGAGCAGGTGGCAAAGTTGGGGCCGCGCAAACCGTAGAACATCGAGAACAAACCCGAAGCCATATTGCTGATGAGCATCGGTATCATGAATGGCGAAAGCCGACCCGGCCCACGGTCGCGCAAAATCTCCAGTTGCCCGGTGGTCGTGGACAGGCCGCCGATGCCGGAGCCGATGATGACACCGATTTCGTCGCGGTTTTCCTTTGCGAGATCCAGGCCGGAATCGAGCAGCGCCTGATGCCCCGCATAAACGCCGAATTGTGAATATCGGTCCGTGCGCCGGATTTCCTTCGGCGACGGGAACGCGGGCGTGGGGTCAAAATGCTTCACCTCGCCGGCGATTTGCGTGTCAAACGGCGACGGATCAAAGGAATGAATCCGATCAATACCGCACTGGCCGGCGATCAGATGCTTCCAAAAAACGTCGGGGCGATTTCCCAGCGGTGTCACCACACCGAGGCCGGTGATGACGACACGGCGGTCTGTGCCATTACTTGCCATAAAATTTAAAGGGGCAGTTCGAGCTGGATTCAGCCGAAACTGCCCCGAAGCACTCAAAGTCGCAACTATTTTTGCTGATGTTCCTCGATGTATTTGACCACGTCGCCAACCGTCAGGAGTTTTTCCGCCTGTTCATCCGGCACTTCGATGCCGAATTCCTCCTCCAGCGCCATGATCAGCTCGACCGTATCGAGCGAGTCCGCGCCGAGGTCTTCGATGAACTTGGCCTCCGGTGTGACTTGGTCCGGCTTGACGCCGAGTTGTTCAACAATGATGTCCCTTACGCGTTGGTCTATAGGTTTGTCAGCCATAAATTAAATTTAGCCCTGTCTCTATGCCATGAATGGCCAAATCGTCAAGCCTCAATCGTAAAATTTTTCTTCGCCCAAAACGCCCAATCGGCGCCGGTCAGGACGCCTTCACATCACCATGCCGCCGTCCACCGCCAGAACCTGGCCGGTGATGTAACGCGCCGCCGGGCTGGCCAGGAACACCGCCGCACCGGCAATGTCGTCAGGTTGGCCGAAACTGCCCAGCGGAATCTGCTTGAGCACGCCGGCGCGGAGTTCTTCCTTCAATACCGCGGTCATGTCCGTTTCGATGAATCCCGGAGCCAGTACGTTGGCGGTAATGCCACGCGAAGCCAGTTCGCGCGCCACCGACTTCGTAAAACCGATCAGGCCCGCCTTGCTCGCCGCATAATTGCTCTGGCCCGCGTTGCCAATGAGACCGATGACCGAGGCCACATTAATGATTCGGCCGGAGCGTTGCTTGATCAACGCGCGACTGAACGCCTTGGTAACCAGAAACGCGCCCTTTAAATTTGTGTTCAGAACGGTGTCCCACTCTGTCTCATTCATGCGCATGAGCAGATTATCGCGCGTGACGCCGGCGTTGTTGACCAGAATGTCCACCCGGCCACATTCGGCCAAAATTTTCTCCGCTGCGGCGTTGACGGCAGCGGCGTCCGACCACGTCCACGGCGTGCGCCCAGGCTTTCCGGCCCAGCGCGCGGATTTCCGCGCCCACCTTTTCGGAATTCTCCTGCGTGCGAGAAACGCAGGCGACGTCCGCGCCCTCGGCGGCGAATTTCAACGCGATGGCCCGGCCGATGCCCCGGCCCGCGCCGGTGACGACGGCGATTTGGTTCTCAAGTTGGTTCATGTTTTTAGTCAATCGTTCGTAGTCAGCTGTTAATGGCAAGAACCAGGCGCATGCGATTACTTCGGACTACCAACTAGCCAGCGTTTTTGCCGTCGCTTCCAGACTCGCTACGTCCGCCACGTTCAACATTTGCGCATTTTTGTCAATCCGCTTCATAAAACCGCTTAAGGCCGTGCCGGGACCGAGTTCGATAAAGCGCGTGAAGTCCTGGGCCAGCAGCGTGCGCATGGATTGTTCCCAGAGCACCGATGACGTGACCTGTTCAATCAGCCGTTCCCGGATGCCGCTCGGCCGGCCATGCGGCAGTGCAGTCACGTTCGAAATCACCGGCACAACCGGCGACAAAATATTGATTTTAGCCAGTTCGGCCTGCAGCTTCGGCTGGGCACCGGCCATAAGCGGCGAGTGATACGCGCCGGCGACCGGCAACGGGATTGCACGTTTTGCGCCTTTGGCTTTGGCCAGCTCGACCGCTTTGGCGATTTTGTCCGTTTCACCGGAAATCACGAGCTGACCCGGGCAATTGAGATTAGCCAAAACGACGCCGGCCTCGGCGCAAACCTCGCGCGTGGGCGCTTCGTCCAGGCCGATAACGGCGGCCATGCCGCCGCGCGTGGCGTCACAAGCTTCCTGCATGAAACGGCCGCGCTGGCGCACCACGCGCAGGCCGTCCTCGAAGCTCATCGCGCCGGCCGCTGCGAGCGCGGTGAATTCACCAAGCGACAAACCGGCGGCCGCGTCAAATTTCAGCGCCGGTACGTGTTCTTTGAGCAGCTCAAACGCGACCCAGCTCACGAGAAAAATGCCCGGTTGCGCATTTTCGGTTTTGATCAACTCAGGTTCCGGGCCATTGAAACAAACGGAAGCGAGGTCATAACCAAGCGCGGCGTTGGCGCGGTCGAACCAGGTTTTGGCGGAGGGAAATTTTTCGGCGAGGTCTTTGCCCATACCGACGGCCTGCGCGCCCTGTCCGGCAAACAGCAATGCGGTTTTGCTCATAGGGTCCGCAAACTAAACACGAATTCGTGCCGCGACGAAAGCAGAGATTTCGCTATTGGCGCTGATAAGTCCCCATGAGTTGACCTTGCGCAAGAACATGGCCGTCCATCGCCTTGAGCAATTCCTTCCGGGTCGCGCCGGAGTTTAAACCAAGCAGCGTATCGAGCGCATATATTTTGAAAAAGTAGCGATGCGGTTTGCCGGGCGGCGGACAGGGGCCGCCGTAGCCGGTTTGGCGAAAATCATTGACACCCTGTTTCGTGCCGTCGGGAAGTTCCGGCGACTGGCGGCGTGTTTTCGGCAAGCGCGGCCGTGGCGGGCGGCAGGTTGTAAATCACCCAATGCGCCCACGTGCCCATCGGCGCGTCGGGATCGTCGGCAATGAGCGCAAAACTTTTGATGCCGGCGGGCGCGTTGGCCCATTGCAATGGCGGCGATACATTCAGTCCGGCGCAGGTATATTTGTCAGGAATCGGCTGGCCTTCGGCAAAGGCGGTGCTGGTGATCTGGATGCTCATCGCTGGCTCCTTTGCGGTTTTGGCGTCCTCCGCGCAACTGGCTGCGACCAGGCAGAACCACGCTGCGGCAAGCCAGAAACTCATTCGCGCGTTCATGCCTTGATTCTGGCGCGCGGGCGCCACTTGTTCAAGCGTGTCGTTTCAGTTTAAGCTGGCCGCGTGACCGTCCTCGAGGCGATTCAGAAAAGCACGGAGTTTCTGGCCAAAAAAGGCATTGAATCGCCGCGTCTGCAAACCGAACTGCTGCTCGCGCATCTCCTCAAGCTGCCGCGCATGAAATTGTATCTGAATTTCGAGCGCGCGCTCACACCGGCGGAAACGGACGCACTGCGCGAATTCATCAAGCGCCGCGGCCAACGCGAACCGCTTCAACACATCACCGGTTCCACCTCGTTTTGCGGACTGGAAATTGCCGTAAACCGCTATGCGCTCATTCCGCGGCCGGAAACGGAATTGCTCGCCGAAGCCGGCTGGAACTTTCTTCAAGGTAGGGCGGGCTCTCCGCAGCCCGCCGCGACGCGTTCGGAGAACGCGCCCTACCAGATTTGTACGCGCTGGACTTTGGTACCGGCACCGGCTGCATTGCCATCACTTTGGCGGTGAAATGCCCGGCGGCGAAAATCACCGCCACGGATATTTCGGCGGACGCACTGACGTTGGCCAGGGAAAACGCGGCACGGAATGGCGTCATTGAGCGGATTGAATTTTTGCAGGGTGACGGATTTGTCGCATTTCAACCGGAGGGACGAGTTACACGAGTCCCTGAATCAAATGAAGAAGTTGGGGACTGGCAGAGCTCGTCCCTCCGGAAATTCGACCTGATCATCAGCAATCCACCCTACATTCCATCTGCCGAAATCGCCACGCTCCAGCCGGAAGTGCGTGATTTTGATCCGCGCGCGGCGTTGGACGGCGGCGCGGACGGGCTGGATTTTTATCGAAGGCTTTCGACGCAGGCGAAAGCCGTTTCTGAAACCGGATGGCAAAATGATGCTGGAATTCGGCGACGGCCAGGCCGGGCAATCCGGGAAATTTTTGAAAATGAAAAGTGGATTGTCGAAGCGGTCAAGGAGGACTACTCTCACCGCGCCAGAATTATGATCGCGAAATCAATCCTCGTCGTCGTCCTCGTAATCGAATCGGACGAGACCGAGGACGCGCACGCGAACGAGTACCGAAGTCAAATACATGGAAAGTTTTTTGATCAAAGGCGGCGTGCCGTTGCACGGCGAAGTGACCATCAGCGGCAGCAAGAACGCCGCGCTGCCCATCATGGCGGCGGCGCTGCTGACCGACGAACCGTGCGTCATCCGGCGCGTGCCGGATTTGAGCGACACGCGGTTCATGGCGCGAATCCTCGAATCGCTCGGCGCGGAGACGAAGTTTGAGCGCGGCACTTTGACCGTTCACGCGCAAAAAATCCGCGGTTACGCGGATTACGAACTCGTCCGCAAAATGCGCGGCTCGATCTGCATCATGGGGCCGCTGCTGGGGCGGTTGAAGAAGGCGCGGGTGTCGCTGCCCGGCGGCTGCGTCATCGGCGCGCGGCCCATCAATCTGCACCTGAAAGGTTTCGAGGCGCTGGGCGCCAAAATCAAAATTGAGGGCGGCTATGTTGACGCCGCGGCGAAGCACCTGGGCGGCACCATCATGTTTCTCGGCGGCCGCGCCGGTTCGACCGTGCTCGGCACGGCCAACGTGATGATGGCGGCGACGCTGGCCGACGGGCGTGACGGTCATTGAAAGCGCGGCGTGCGAACCGGAAGTGGTGGATCTGGCAAATTTTCTGAATGCCATGGGCGCGAAAATTTCCGGCGCGGGCAGCCCGACCATCACCATCACCGGCGTCAGGAAACTGCACGGCGCGGAACATGAAGTCATTCCCGACCGGATTGAAGCGGCGACTTTTGCCATCGCCGCCGCCGCCACGAACGGCGAGGTGACCCTGAAAGGCGCCCGGGCGGATCATCTGCATGCCGTGACTGACAAATTGAAAGAGGCGGGCGTGGCAGTTGAACGCCGCGGCGGAGGATTTGCGCGCGCGCCGACACGGCGAATTAAGGGCCGTGGACGTGACCACGCTGCCTTACCCGGGTTTTCCAACCGACGTGCAGGCGCAGATGATGTCGTTGCTGGCGCTGGCGCCGGGCATCAGCATCATCACGGAACGGATTTTTGAATCGCGCTTCATGCACGTGAGCGAACTGGCGCGGCTGGGCGCGGACATTGAAATCGAAGGGCCGAGCGCGATCGTCAAGGGCGGCCGGCCCTTGAGCGGCGCGCCGGTGATGGCGAGCGATTTGCGCGCGTCGGCGGCGCTGGTGATTGCCGGGCTGGCGGCCAAAGGCACAACACAGGTAAATCGCATCTACCATCTGGATCGCGGCTACGAAGGCATGGACGTAAAGCTGCGCAAACTCGGCGCGCGGATTCAGCGCGTCGAGGAAAAGTGATTAGAGCCGTTTCAAAAATTCTGTGACCACCAAGCGGCTTGATCCAGTGAAACCGCGCCAGCGTCTTGGACTGCGGCAGTCCCCTGCCGCTTTCCCACACGCCACGATTTCCAAAAGCGGCGGAGGACCGCCGCAGTCCAAAACCTCGTGGAATTTTCCGGCTGCGCTTCCGAAGCAGGCTGCGGTTTTACTGATGCTCCAAAAGGCGGGAACGGTTGGCGAGCACCCGCAATTTCGGGAGCGAGCTGCACCGTTCCCGCCAGTTCTATTTCCCCACAAAGCAAAAGGGCGCAACGAGCAGCCGTTGGCGCAGGTGTGAAAATCTTCACCCGTGCAAACGGCTGCCCGTGCGCCCGTGCCCCACTTTAAGCTGGTGCGGCGAGTTCATACGCCGAGCAGTTCGCGGCTGCTTTGCATAAATGCGCGCCTGACGTTCGGTCTGGCGCATCGCGGTCGCCGCTTTTTCCTCGAACAACACCGGGAACACCAGCAACGGGTAAAGGGTCACCCAGGCCAGTGCCGCCGCTTCGTTGGCCGCGCGCCGCAGCGGGGTGTTCAACTCCGGCTGGTCAGCCCGGCCAGTTGCAGCGTGAGCAACTGCTTTTTCAGCCGCTCGAACTCAGTTTCCTGCGTGGCCCGGAACGGCGCCGGCGGTCCTGGCCGCAGTTCGAACCGTGTTTCGGGGACGAATCTGGTCGCCACCCGTGTTTGTTTTTTGTTCATGTTTTTCCTTTCGTTACAGTTTTGGTCATATAAACAGAAAACCCGCGATTGACTTGGCAATCGCGGGTTTTCTGAAAATCTGTTGCTGGTTGCTACCTTTTTCTTCCCACGATGCCAAAACCAAAGCAATTACGCTGCCAAATGGACATGCGACCATCGGCCGGCGTGTGCTTCAGTGTTTGAACAAACGTGGTTTTCATTTTCAACGGCGGAAAGAAACACCATTTCGGGGCGTTTGTCAAAGAAATTTTTGCGCCAGTAAATCCTGCTTCTCAAGGCTTGTCGGCGGGCCGGACGGTGGTAAGATTGTTCCAGCATGAGCGAGAAACCCCTGCGCATGGTCACATGCAGCTGGTGCGAGACCAAGGTCTTCATCCCCGGCGATTTGCCGCCGCTCGGCACCGTGCCCTGCAGCAAATGCGGTCACCCGATCATGATGCCGATGCAGTTGCGGCAGTTTGAATTGCGCAGCGTCATTGGCTCGGGCGGCATGGGCAACGTTTATCGCGCCTGGGACACGACGCTGGAACGCATGGTGGCGGTGAAGTTGATGAAGAAGGAGCTGCTCGAAGACGAGAAGGCGCTGGAAAGTTTTTACCGGGAAGCCCGCGCCTGTGCCCGCCTCAATCACACGAATATTGTCCACATCTATACGTTCGACGAGGCGGAAGGCCAATACTATCTGGTGATGGAACTGGCCGACCGCGGCAGCCTGGACCAGCGCATCGAGAAATTGCACGCGCTGCCGGAACTCGACGTGCTGGACATCGGCATCAAAATCGCCTCCGCGCTCGACATGGCGCTCAAACATGATTTGCTCCACCGCGACATCAAGCCGGGCAACATTCTGTTCAACGCGGACCACGAGCCGAAACTGGTGGATTTCGGCCTCGCGCAAAAAACCGACGCCGAACAGGAATCGGACGATGTGACCTGGGGCACGCCGTATTATGTCGCGCCGGAAAAAATCAAACGCGAGCCGGAAACGTTTTTGTCCGACATGTACAGCCTGGGCGCGACGCTCTATCACGCGCTGATCGGGCACGTTCCGTTTGACGCGCCGACGGCTGAGGAGGTTATTATCGCCCAGGTGCAAACGCCGTTGACGCCGCCCAACCTGGCCGTGCCCGAAATCACGCAACCCACCAGCGATGCGTTGACGCGGGCGTTGGCCAAAGATCCGGCGGCCCGGTTTTTAAGCTACGACGAATTCCGCATGGCGCTCGAAGCGGCGCGCAGCCAGTTGCTGGTCAAACAATATCAAGGGGTGCCGCAAAAAACCAAGAGCCTGACCAGTTGGTGGAAACGGTAAAAAAAGGCGGGCGTTGCCGCCCGCTTGAAGTGGATCGGACCAAGAGGATTAATTCGCGTTGGAATTTTCCGGTGTCGGTTTTACCCCGGTCTTGGCGCCGAAATGCACGGTCACGGCTTCAAGCTTGCCGGCCTCGGTCTTTTTGTAAGTCCCGCGCACCGGTTCGCCCGCCTTCCCGTCCGACAACGTCGCCGGCTCGCCGTTATTAAAGATTTTTGTGTCGGCGGTGATTTCGAAGGTCCGCGCGCCAACCTTTAATGTCATCGCGCTGGTGTCCACGGCGTCAATCTTTCCGCGAAACGGAATGATTCCATGTTTTGCCGGCTTGGGACTTGTGGTTTGATCTGACGACGTCGCTGCGTTTGTATTATTCGCGTCCTGAGCATGAGCTAACACAGGCACCAACAACAACGCGCTGGTGAACAGACTTAAGACCATGATTTTGGAGATGTGATTTTTCATAGGTTTATAAGTATTTTTGGTTTATTTACTGCGTTGAAGCAGCCCAAAGAATAGGCTGTTGTTTCAACCAAACCAACATTTTTTTACCATGCTCCTTCGGTCAAAAGCTCGGTGATATTTCTGGCCAAATCCTGCGCCAGCAAGGGAAGCGCCTGCCGTTCCGCGTCCGCCAAATCGCTGCCCACATGTACCAGCGTGTCGCCATGCACGTCCTTGCTGAGCAGCACCTTGCCGGTGCTGCGTTCGCGTGCCGTGACGTGCGCGGTAATCGCCACGCGATAATCCTGCGGTGTGGCCACATCCGCACTCAGAAAGCTCAAGCCTTCGCGGTCGTAACTCGTGATGACGCCCGTCACGACAACGTCGCCGGGTTCCCGCGTGGCGAGATGATAAGTGGCATCGGTCTGCAATTCCTCACGCAACGCCTGCGTCAGCGCATCGCCCAGGCGCGGTTGCAGGGTTTGGTTGTTGAAGGGCAGCACTTCGATGGATTTTTCGCCGGCCATCGCGCCGTTGACCGGGCCCAGATGATAACCGGCGCAGCCGGCCAACAACAGGGCCAGAACAACGGCGGCAGGGAACAGGAGCTGGCGCATCTCAGTCGGTGGACATCTGTAAACGCGGCTTGAGGACTTCAATGCGCTGCCGGGCCAGGGCGGCATAGCGTGAATTGGGATCCAGTTGCAGCACTTCATTGTAATAAATCACCGCACCATCCCACTTTTTGCCGTTCTCGTAAAATTGCGCGATCTTAAAATTGCCCTGCACCTGCTGAGACTTGAGCATGGTGATGATGCGTTGCGCCTGCGGAGCACGCCGGTCGTCGGGGTATAACGTCATGAAGTCGGTAAACACTGCAATGGCCTGGGCGGCGGTGTTTTGATCATATTCGGCGGTTGCCGCTTCTTTCGCATACGAAATGCCTTCCCGATACAACGCGTCGGCGACAATAACGGGCTGGTTTTGATAACGGTCCGCGGCGGTTTCGTAGGCCTTCACCGCCGCCGGATAATCCTTCTGTTTTTCGCGCGCGGCGCCGATGCGCAACTGGGCGTGGGGAGCGACATCGCTGTAAGGGCCGCTCGAAACAATCTTGCCGAACATGTCCGCCGGTTGATCCATGGAAGGAGGATAGGGGAGGTAACCCCAGAGTTTGGGCCATTCCCCCAGAAGAAAGCGCCTGGCAATGGCGTATTGACGCCAAAGCACATCCTGATATTCCGCGCTCTTGGGATATTGTTCGACGACCACCTGATAGGCGTCGAAGGCCATTTCATCCTTGCCCGACGCTTCCAGACAACGGCCAACCAGGTATTGCGCGTGCGGTGCGTAATCCGAGAGCGGCCACACCCGGACAACGCGATGCGCCGCCCGGAGGGCGAGACTGTAATCGTGCGTGTCGAATGCGCGCTGCGCCACGTCCAATTGGTCCTTGGCCCGCGTACGCTGCCATCCGGCCGCCGTGCCAAACGGTTGGTAATACCATCCTTCGCCCGGCGAGTAAATCAACGGCGCCGGCGAACGAAACGGAAACAGCGCCACACTCACGACCACGACCAGCAACAAGATAATCCGGCGATTCATACGGCGACACTACCCATCTAAAATCAGCAAGTCAAGGCAGGCTCCCGGTGCCGGCAGCTAAAATCCGCCAAGGACTTTTTTGACAGGCGCAATGCCCTGGCCATCACGCCAAGGTAAATCGCAGCCAGAATCGAAATAATTAGCATGACACACAAAAGCTCCATCAGACTCCAGCCGGTGATTCGATGAACGTTTTTCATAAACGCACCGCCACCGCGTTCAACCGCGATAAACAATCAACACGCCATAATCCGACAGGGTCTTTTGCGACGCGATGTCCACGTAGGTGTAATGGACGGTGTGAACGCCGATCAAATTGGCCTCGCCGACTTCATTCAGGAACTCCGTCACCTTGTCATCAAACCGGTCGTGGCCGGATTCAAAGCACGTGGCGTGGCGAATGGTGTGGAGGCGGATTTTTTTGTTGGCGCCTTTGGTCACCGTTTCCAGCGGCGCATCGGTTGCCTTGATCAGCAACTCACTGGGCTTGTCGCGCACCGGCACTTTGAGGTGCTTTTCGACTTTGGCCGCGGCCGACGCGGCGATGGGATTGACCGGTTGACCGGTTGGGACAGCCACTTCCGGCGCGGCCTTGGTGGATTGCCGTGGAATGGTGATGGTTTCCCCGCACGCCGGGCAGTCGATTTCCGTGCCCGCCCCGGCGCTGTCCACCACCAGTTCCTGTTGACAATTGGGGCAATCAAAAATGATGTCCATAATCGGTAATGGTTTGACGACGCATTCAGATTAGCCCTGCACCCTGACGAAACCAACAAAAAAAACCGGGTCACTCCCACTCAATCGTTCCCGGCGGCTTGCTGGTGATGTCGAACACGCAGCGGTTCACGCCTTTGACCTCGTTGATGATGCGGCTGGCGAGTTTTTCCAGCAAGGCATAAGGCAGCTTCACCCAGTCCGCCGTCATGCCGTCCTGTGATTCCACCGCGCGAATCGCAATCGTATAGTCATAAGTGCGTTCGTCACCCATCACGCCCACGCTGCGCACCGGCAGCAGCACGGCAAAGCTTTGCCAGATTTTGTAGTACCAGCCGCTGCTTTTCATCTCGTTCATGACGATGGCATCCGCGTTGCGCAAAATCCCCAGCCGTTCCGGTGTCACTTCGCCGAGGATGCGGACCGCCAGGCCCGGGCCGGGGAACGGCTGGCGAAAGACAATTTCACGAGGCAAGCCCAGTTCGAGCCCAAGTTGGCGGACTTCATCCTTGAACAAACATTTCAGCGGCTCGACCAGTTGGAACTTCATTTTCTTGGGCAGGCCGCCGACGTTGTGATGGCTCTTGATCATGGCGGCCGGATTGCCGGCGATGGGCACCGACTCGATCACGTCGGGGTAAAGCGTGCCTTGCGCCAGGAACTTCGCCTTCCCGGCGCGCCGCGTGGCCGCGGTGAAAACCTCGATGAACGTCCGGCCGATGATTTTCCGTTTGCGTTCCGGATCGGTCACGCCCTTGAGCCGGCGCAAAAACAGTTTGGAGGTGTTCTCATATTGCAATTTGACTCTGAAATGCCGCCCGAAAACCTCGCGCACGACTTCCGCCTCGCGCCCGCGCAACACGCCGTTATTGACAAAAATGCAGGTGAGCTGGTCGCCGATGGCCTTGCGAATCAGCGCCGCGGCGACACTCGAGTCCACGCCGCCGCTCGAGCCCCAGAATGACCTTTTCCTTGCCGACCTGGGTGCGAATCTGGGCAACGGCCTGTTCGATGTAATTCCGCATCGTCCATTGTTTGCCGCAGCCGCAAATCTTGTGGACAAAATTGGCGATGATTTCCCGTCCGCGCGGCGTGTGGACGACTTCCGGATGAAATTGGAGGCCGAAAAATTTCCGGGCGCGATTTTCAATCGCCGCGTATTCGGAATTTTCCGTCACAGCGACCGGCCTGAAATGGCGCGGCAGTTTCGTGAGCTTGTCGCCGTGTGAATTCCAGACCTGCAACTTCCGGGGTAAATTTTTGAACAAGACGCACGCCGGGTCTTTCACCGTGAGCATGCCCTTGCCGTATTCGCGCTTCCGGCCTTTCTCGACTTTGCCGCCGAGGAATTGCGCGAAGGCCTGGACGCCGTAGCAAATGCCAAGGATGGGAATGCCCAGATCGAAAATCCTCCGGTCGGGCAGCGGCGCGTTCGGGGCATAGACGCTGGCGGGACCGCCGGACAAAATCAGACCGCTGGGCTTGAGTTTCGCGAGCTCGCGCGCGGGGGTATCGTAGCGCAGGATTTGCGAATAGACATTGCACTCGCGAACGCGGCGCGCGATGACCTGGGTGTATTGTGACCCGAAGTCCAGAATGACAATTTGTTCACGCATCGTTTGAACGAGGCCAGAGTCATGCCCGTGAATGGGAAGTTTTACGAGAAAAAAATTCCGGTTTCGTCGGATGGCAAATCTTCCCGTTGCCCGGAATGCGCGGTTGCGCTATAAGGCAGGTATGAGAGCTTTTGGGCCAGGCGGCTGCGTTCGGGCGAATGACGGACGCTGCGGAATGCCTTCCGCCGAATCGGGTTTTTCGCTCGTTGAGCTGATCATCGTCCTGGCGCTGATGATCATCCTCACCGTCATGATGTGGGGATTCACGTCGGAAAGCCACCAGCACGCGGCGCAACGGGCCTGCCGACAAAATCTGGAGAAAATTTACGTGGCGCTGCAAATTTACGCCAATGACTTCGGCGGCAAACTGCCGGAAAATACCAACGCCACCCGATCAGAAGTGCCGTTGAGCCTGCTGGTGCCGCGTTACACGGCGGACACGTCAATTTTTATCTGCCCGGGCAGCAAGGATTCGCCGCTGCCGTCGGGCGTGTCGTTTGCCCATCGCCAAATCAGCTACGCCTATTACATGGGACAACGCCTGGGCGATGCGCAACAACCGCTGATGTCCGACTGGCAGGTCAACCCGCTGCCCAAGAAGGCCGGTGAACTGGCGTTTTCCGCCACGGGCAAGCCGCCGGGCAACAACCATTACAAATACGGCGGGAATTTTCTGTTCTGCGACGGGCACGCGGAATTGACATCGCCGCAGCTTGCATTTTCGTTCGTGACCACCAATGGCGTTGTGCTGTTGAATCCGAAACCTTAGGCGCCTTATGAAAATTCAGTGTGCTTGCGGCGCAAAATACGCCTTCGACGCCACACCGGAAATGCTGCAAAACCCGGTGAAGTTCGTCTGCCCAGGCTGCGGGCTGGATTCGTCGGATTTCGTCAACGAATTGATCCGGCGCGAATTTACCGGACAAACCTCTCCCACACCGCTGCCGACCGAAACTCCGCGACTTAAAATCGCCCGCCCCGAGCCGCAGCCCTCCGCGCCAGTGGAAGCAACGTCGGATTCTCCAGCGGCCACAGAGCAGTGCTTTAAACATCCCCGCGCGTTGGCCGTGCATCATTGTGTGGTTTGCGGAAAGCCGATGTGCCGCCAATGCATGAGCTTGTTCGGCCATGTCTGTTCGCCGCTGTGCCGTGCGCGGGCCGAAGCGCAGAACATCGAGGTGCCCGTTTTCGCGGGGCAAAAGACGGTGACGGAGGCGAGGTATTGGCGGAAGATGGGTCTCATCGGCAGTTTGGCAGGATTTCTCGCCGTCGCGGGTCTCGGCTTTTGGACCTGGTATGCATGGATCGGCTCGGTGCCGCACACGGCCTTCTCCGTTCGTTTCGATGACATTGCTTATAGCGGTGAATCCAGACTTTGCGGGACGAATCAGATTGTATTCCTGCACGGCGGCACTTTGGCGCGTTACGACATCACCTCGGGAAAAGAAGTCTGGTCGCAAGTGCTGGTGACGAAACAGCAAATCGCGGATACGGTTGCGCGCGAAAATCACATGCAGCCGACCGGCGGATCGGGAACAAGAATTCCCCAAAGCCAACTCGAAGAATATGCGGCCCGTGACCTGGAAGGATCACTGCAATTGCACGTTTCCGGTGAGAACATTTGGGTCGCTGCGCCAGGAAAGCTGATGCATTACGATTGGGACACGGGCAAGGTGTTGCAGGAAATTCCGCTGGCGTTCGGCGCGGGTGAATTGATCGCCCGCAAGAGTGAATTTTTGATAATGGAAGAAGGCGCACACGGGCAGGCGCTCGTCACCCACATCAATCCGGCGACCGGCGAATCGCGCATCGAGGAAATCGGTCAAGCGGGACAGATCCTGGTCGCCGCGACAACGCCGAGCGGCAGCGCCGGTAGCCAGACCGGCGCCGGCCTTCCCTTGGTACCGGGCACTGGCGCGGAGAGGCCAATGAACCCGGCGAAAGTCGGGGAACAGGCGCAACATTTGAGCCTGCCGGCACAGATTGCCTTGCCCGCCTTGCTGGCCAACAGTTCAGAGCAGGAACGGCTTCAAGCGGAACTCAATGACCAGAACCGGCCACGTTCCCACGCATCCCCGGCCCAACAGACCAAACCGGTTAAGAATGAAACCGGACATTTCACAGTCATCCCCGGTCAATTTGGTTACGTCGAACTCGCTGTGCGGCTGTTGAAATCACAAATTGTCACGCGCGAAGCGATGAAGGCATCGTCGGGAAAATCCGCCCTGAATGGCAACCTGGGCACCGCGAACGAATCGGCCGCCGTGAACGAAACCCTCAATGAGATGCAGCGCAGCCGAGGAGGCAGCACGGTGCAGGAGGATGAAAGCCTGTACCAGGTTTCACTCCGCCGGCCGGATTCCGCCGGCGCCAGTGATTGGACCGGTGAAGTGACCGGTCCGCCCGCGCTGTTTCCACTTAAAACCGTGAATGTCCTCGCCGCCGGCAAGACGCTCATTGTTTTTGACAAGACGAACAAAAAGCTCTGGGAGGCCACGCTGACTTACGACGTCCCCGGTGGCAAACGCGACGAGAACGAAGCAGCCTCGCCCTTTGGCGAAGGTCCATGCGTCGAGCAAGGCGATACGCTTTATGTCTTTGATCAGGCGGTGCTGACGGCGTTTGATCTGGCAACCGGCAACGCGCGCTGGCGCCTGCCGACGGTTGGCGTCGTCGGCCTGTTTTTCGACGATCACGGTATGTTGTATATCAACACCACGACCGCCGATCCGGACAACATCCGGTATTCACGCCAGATTGACATCACGCAAAAAATCCAGGCCAGCCTGCTCAAAATTGATCCCCGGACCGGCCAGACCCTGTGGAATGCGCAGCCCGGTGGCTTCATCTCATATCTGTCGGGAAATTTTATTTACACGGTTCAAATCTATAATCCCAGCGAGGATGAAACCAAGATGGCCGACCTTGCCGGCATTACGCCTGATCCGGCTCATATCTGGATCCGCCGGATCAATCCCCGGAACGGGCAAGTCCTGTGGGAGTATTATCAGGCTGACAAAGGAGCGATACTGAATGTGCAGTTCAAAGACAATTCCATTGAACTCGTCTTCAAAAAAGAAGTGGACGTGTTGAAATACCTTTCCCTTTGAGAAGGAATTTTACTGCTGGACTACTTTTACCTTCCCGCTGGCCGCGTCGTAGCTGATTTGATACCCGGCCGGCACCTGTGGAATTTTGGCAAGGTAATTGGGAACCAGTTCTGAAAGGTCCTTCGGGTAACGCCCTTCCGCCGCGTTGAATTGCTGGACGGCCTGGTTGAGTTGTGCCAGATCAATCTGCTTTACCGAGTACTTCTGCGCCTGACCGACGACGCCAATGTAATCCGGCACTACGGTGACCGGGTTCCCGCTGGTGAAATTGGTGGGGGCGCTGTTCGTGGCCGCCGGGCTGGTGGAACTGGAATTGTTGCCGCAGCCGGCCAACCAGAAGCCGGCAATCACTGGAATTAAAAAGATAACTCTCATGGCGGCAATTTAGTCCAAGCCGCGAAATTTCCCAACGTCAATCACGGATTTTATATTGACGCTGAAAATCAAGCCCCCCTTGCCGCGCCGCGCGCGACCAACCGCACGACGCAATTATTGCGCGGGCGCGTTGGTGGATGGCGCGTTGGTGGACGGCATTTCCGGCGCCGGTGTGGTATCCGCCGGTTTCTGGCAACCAGCCAGCAGCCCGATGTAAAGGAGGCCGAACGCAGCAACTAGATAGACTAATTTTTTCATACGCGGCTCAACTACCCCAAAATCCTTATGCGCCGCAAGCACAATCTTCAAATTTTTTCAGGAAAACCGCGCGGGGGTCGCACCACCAGTTCCCGCGCCCGGCGTATCAAATCCAAATCTTCCGTCAGACTGCCAAAGCGGAATTTGGGCAGGCCGCTCTGTCTTTGGCCCAGCAATTCACCCGGCCCGCGCAGTTTTAAATCCGTTTCGGCAATGCGAAACCCGTCCGTGGTGTCTTCCAGCACCTGGAGCCTTTCACGCGCCGCGCCGGTTTTGGCGCCGGAAATTAAAACGCAAAACGATTCGTTGGCGCCGCGTCCGATGCGGCCGCGCAATTGATGCAATTGCGCCAGCCCGAATCGCTCCGCGTTCTCGATGAGCATGACGGTCGCGTTCGGCACGTCCAGGCCCACTTCGATCAGCGCCGTTGCGACCAGGGCCTGGACCCGGTTCGCGCGAAACGCCGTCATCACGTCTTCCTTCTCCCGGCCTCTGAGCCGGCCATGCAGCAAACCAACGCGAAACGGCGCCAGCGAGCGCCGGACGTTTTCAAATTCCCTGGTCACGGCCTTGAGGTCGTTGGCCGTGTCCTGCTCTTCAACCCGTGGGTAAACCACATAAGCCTGCCGCCCGGCGGCGAGCTTTTCGCGGATGAATTCCCATACCTTGGGCAACTTGTCCGTGCTTCGCACAAACGTTTTCACGCGACCGCGGCCGGCCGGCATTTCGTCAATCACGGAAACGTCGAGGTCACCATAGAGTGTCAGTCCCAGCGTGCGCGGGATCGGCGTCGCCGTCATCACCAGCAAATGCGGGTAATTTCCCTTGCGCACGAGTTGCTCGCGTTGGGTCACGCCGAACTTGTGCTGCTCGTCAATGACGACCAAACCGAGGTTGGGCAGATCGAAGCCGGCCGTGAACAAAGCGTGAGTACCAATGAACAAGGTCGAGGATACATGGCGTGCTTGACTCTCGACCGTTTTACGGCTGCCCGTTTGCAATTGAATCTTGATTCCCAACGGCTCGAACCAGCGCGAGAAGTTTTGGAAGTGCTGCTCCGCCAGAATTTCCGTCGGTGCCATGAGTGCCACGTTAAAACCGCTTTCCAATGCCATCAGCGCCGTGCACGCGGCCACCACGGTTTTGCCCGACCCGACGTCACCCTGGAGCAGCCGTCGCATCGGATGCGCACCTGCCGGGCCGAAGCTTCCTGGCGAAGGCTGGCCGCCCATGTCAGAGCGGATTTCCCGGAGCACGTTCGTCTGGGCGTTGGTAAGCTTGAAGCCGAGCCCAGCCAGAAATGGCTTCATCCAACGGTTGTCGCCGCCGCACGGCAGCGCGCGCGATTTGGCTTCAAAATTCCTCCGGCGAAGCTGCATTTCGCATTGCAGTGCCACGAATTCATCCAAAGCCAGCCGTCGCCGAGCAATTTCGGCATCGGTCAATTCTTCAGGAAAATGAATCATGCGGACTGCGTTGGCGCGCGTGGGGAAGGTTTTTAAATCCGGCGCAGGTTTTGGTTCGATGAACTGTGACTCAAATCTCTCCAGCGTCCGCCAGATCAATCCGCGCAGCCAGCGTTGCGGCAGGCCTTCGGTAAGCGGATAGATGGGCGCCAGGCGGTTGATATGGATGAAGCTTTCCTCGCCGCCCTCAATGACTTCAGTTTCGGGATGGTCCATCGTGCGCGGCCTGGTTTCGACGAGCTTGCCGAAGACAAAAACCTCGTCGCCGACCGCGAAATATTTCTCCATGAACGGCAGGTTCCACCAGCGGCAATGCAGGCGCGCCGTGCCGTCGTCGAGGACAAATTCAAAAACGGACTTTGTCCCGCCGCGAAAACGCTTGAGTCCCTGGGCGACAATCGTGCCGCGCGCCGTGGCCGCCTCGTCCCGGGTCAACTCACCAATGGCGCGAAAATGCCGGCGGTCCTCGTAACGGCGTGGACGATGCAGCAGCAAATCCTCGACCGTGTGAAGGTCGAGCCGCGCGAGTTGCGCCGCGCGTTCCGCGCCGACGCCCCAGAGTGAAGTCACAGGACTTTTGAGCGGGGAAATGTTGGGTTCCGGCGGCAACATTGGCCGCACGATACAAACCGCTCACGGCGGCTTCAACGGGAAAGGAGCATCCACACTAACCTGCGATGAGCACGATCTCCGGCCGGCAATAAAACGAATGGGGATTGTAACCGCGCGCTTCCAATTGAGTGTTCAGCTATTGGGGTCAGGTCAGCGGGCGGCTACAAAGATGGCGCGCCTGTGGCGCTGCCGAAAATAGCCCAGCCTTTCAAGGCTGGGTTTCACGTTGGATAAAAATAAGAAGTCCCGGAGGGACGGCAGACAATTCTTTCGTCCCTGATGGGACTTGAAGATTTTGCGTACCCCAACCCACGGCTAAAGCCGTGGGCTATTTTCAGCGGCGGTGGTGATGGCGCGATAAATCGTTTCCGCGGGAGCGGCGATGCCGATGCGATGGATGAGGTCGGTGGGCATTTTCAACTTTCGTCCGAAATGTATAAAGGATACCCAAGCAAATCATTGACCCTTCTCTTTTGCCCGTCGTAATTGTAAGTCTGCTCGTTTGTGAGGTATCGAATTCGATATAGCGACTTCACCTTTCGAGTATCTGTAACTATGCCGCCGACTTCTTTAAGTTTATCAACGGGATGTAAGTCTCGACCTCGACCAAACGGTTCAAATTCGTCTTTGATAATATCGAAGAAATCTTTCCCAGATGAAAGATTAACGATTACCTGCAATGCTGATACGCCAGAAAGAAAATGGGAGCGGCTGCCGTTGTCCCAATGCAGTTCCGTAAGATATACAAACGTGCCACGCCAATTGTAGGGTTCTTGGGAATATACTTTCGGGTCAGGGTCGGAAATCCAGATAGCCACATTTGAAAGATCTTTGACGGCATCGGTAGATGACAGCGGCAACACGACTTTCGTTGCGGACATAGATTCCAAGACAAATCTTGGAGCGTCATCGGAAAAACTCTGCGACGACACTTCCTCGGGACGCCCATGAAGAAGCTCATTATCTGCTTCAAGGAAAGCTTCAATTAAATCTATCTTTTCGTGAGTTTTGAGCGGAACTCTTTCGCTGGTCCGAGATGTTTCAATCGAAGGCCCGGTCAGCGAAGCAGACATCTTCCAAGATTTTTTATCTATCTCAGAAAATAAGTCGCGTATTTGCTCAACGTATTTGTCGAGCAAACGATTATCCACAAAAACAAAATCGCGGAGTTTTTTCTTGTTCTTATCCTTCAATTATTTCTTCCTCTGCACCTTCGCCGCGATCTCGCAAAGCGGGACGCAAGCGCCCACCGGAGTTGTTCCCGCGCTCATTTCTTCTTCGCTTGAACCTTAGCGCCTACTTTTAGCCTCAATGCATTCAGCCGGATGAAGCCCGTGGCGTCGTCCTGGTTGTAGGCCTTCGTCGGGTCGGCTTCCATCGTGGCGATGTGCGGATTGTAGAGGCTCACCGGGATCTTGCGGCCGGCCATCATGATGTTGCCCTTGTAAAGCTTCACTCGCACGGTGCCGGTCACGTTTTTCTGGCTCTCGGTCACGAGCGCCTGCAATGCCAGCCGCTCCGGCGAGAACCAGTAGCCGTAATACACCAGTTCCGCGTACCTCGGGATCAGCGAATCCCGCAAGTGCATGACTTCCCGGTCCATGGTGAGGCTTTCCATCTGCCGGTGCGCAAAATGCAAAATCGCGCCGCCGGGCGTTTCATACACGCCCCGCGATTTCATGCCCACGAACCGGTTCTCCACCATGTCCACCCGCCCGACGCCGTGTTTGCCGCCGAGCTTGTTCAGCGTCTGCATCACGCCGAGCGGCGAAAGCTTTTTGCCGTTCACCGCCACGCAGTCGCCCTTCTTAAAATCCAGCGTGACGAATTCCGGTTTGTTTGGCGCGTCTTCGGGGAACACCGAGAGCGTCGTGAACGAGCCACGATACTTCTTGTCGCAACGCGTCCATCCACGGGTCTTCCAGAATGCCCGCCTCGTAAGAAATGTGCAGGAGGTTCCGGTCCATGGAATACGGTTTCTTCGCGCTGGCCTGGACGGGAATCCGTTGCCGGGCGCAATAGTCAATCATCTCCTGCCGGCCGGGAAATTCGCTGCGATACCGCGCGTCCCGCCACGGCGCGATGACCTGCAGCTCCGGCGCGAGCGCGGCGGCGGTCAGTTCGAACCGCACCTGGTCGTTGCCCTTGCCGGTGGCGCCGTGGGCGATGGCGTCGGCCTTTTCCTTTTTGGCCATCTCGATCATGCCCTTGGCGATGAGCGGCCGGGCGATGCTGGTGCCGAGGAAATACTGGCTTTCGTAAATCGCCCCGGCCTGAATCATCGGATAGATGAAGTCGCGCGCAAATTCCTCCTGCAAATCCGCAATGTAAATTTTGGACGCGCCGGTCTTCTTCGCCTTCGCTTCGAGGCCGCGCAGTTCCTCCTCCTGCCCGATGTTCGCGCAGAAGGCGATCATTTCGGCGTCATAGTTTTCCTTGATCCACGACAACAGGACCGAGGTGTCGAGGCCGCCCGAATATGCCAGAACAATTTTCATGAGCGGATATTATCCCGCCAAGGCGCGTAAAACGCAAAGGGGAAATGGCAGCCAGCAAGGGTCAGTTTGGACCCGGCGCCGTCTTTTGCATCCAGGCAACGTCTGCCAGGGCCGCGGGATCGGTGAGCGCGCTGCCGGACGTGAAATAAGTGGTCGTGGGACGCGCGCTTCGCCATTGCCAGCATTCTCCGTGGCCATCGGCGAACAGAAGCGTTGTACCGCCCTGATGCAGCCACGAGGGAATGTTGTACCAATTGTTGACCTTGGGTGAGTAAAGAAAATGCCCGTCGTCAATCGTGGCATCGTCCTCCTCCAGAAACGTGAGTACCCGCGACGGATTCCTGATTTGGCTCATGCGATCCAACGGTTTGATGCCGTAATTGACCGTGTCCATCAGCGGTCCGCCCATAAAGCAACTCAGAGAATAGGTGCGCAAAATGGGGGTGCGCGTGCCCAAAACCAGGCTGCGATCGGTCGGACATCGGTAGACCTGGATATTTTTCACAAACGGATAAATCGAACCGCTGGTAATCGTTGACGGGTCCGCGTCCAAACCGGCATTGCCGGTAACCCACGAGTTGGTCGGGCTTTCGGGCACGTTCGCCGTGCGAAAATTCCAATCGTTGAGGGCCAAAAAGCCGCTATTGGCATCGGCGTACATTCGCCAGGCCAAATCAAGCTGTCTTTGATTGTTCAGGCAGAGCATGCGTCTCGCTTTCTCCTTTCCTTGCGACAATACCGGCAACAACAGCGCCGCCAGGATGGCGATGACGGCGATGACCACCAGCAATTCAGTCAAGGTAAAGGCCCGCCGGAAATTCCGCCCCGCCGGGATGCCATTGCCGCCAATCCGTTTCATAACTTTTGGCAGAAGGTTGCGAGGTTTGAAAATTCAGGGCACGTCCACCAGCGCCATCCGGACCTTCTGGTTGAATTGCGACGTCATGGTTTGGGCCCGGGTTGTGATTTTCAGCGCCAGATCCTGGTTGTTGTTCGCCTCCACAATCATGCCGAGGACCGGGTCAAACCAGAATTCGCCGGTGATTTTGCCTTTTTTAATTTCAACCACCATGCCGTTGGCCGTGGAAATGGTTTTGGTCGAAATATCGCCCACCGCATCCACGTGCGCGCATTGGCGGTCACCATGCTGTTCCCAATTCTTGAAGGTATATTTCACGTCCACCGCCAAAACCCCGATGGAGGTGGACACGTCTTCCTGGAACGGCCAGGTGTCGCCCATATTGACCGGATGGCCCGGCAGGGAATCGGCGAAGGAACCGTACCGCTTGAGGGTTTCCGCGCTGAACATTTGCTGAAACATCGCCCGGGTCTGTGGCTGGCCGGTCGCGGCCACGCGCTTCGCCAGTTCGTCCACTCCTTCCATTCTTTCAACTTTGCCGTTCGCGTCGGTAAAATATTGAATGCGCGAACCAATCATCGCGCGCAGCACCGGCGCAACCGGGCTGTTGGTGTCCTGGGCCGGACTTTGCAGGGAATCGAAACTCAAGACGTTTTGGCCGCCCTGGGAGACATTCATCGTTTCAGTCTCAAACTTCAGCTCCAGTTGCCTGCCGCCATTATCCAGCTCCTTGAGCGCCGATATATCGAAACCCTGGGTGAGTTTCGTTTCCTGCACCACCGGTTGTGGCTGGTTGGGCACTTCCGTTTTGGTGGATTGGGCCAATTCGATCCGCATGGGATATTTGCGGCCGACCGTCCATTTGATCTTCATGTCCACCGGCTGATCGGACGCGCCGGAGGCCATGGTGGAATCGGCGCTGCTCCCGGATTTAGTTGCCGTGTTTTTAGATTTGGAACAGCCGGCCAGCAACAGGCCGCCGGCCAGGGCGCAGAGGGGGAGAATAACAAAAAGTTTTTTCATGGGATTTTATAATTTGTTCTGAGATCCATTGAACCATCCTATACAGAGGAAAAAATGGCCAATAGTTGCAGGATTTTTTCTGTTTTTAATCTATTGCAGGATTCATTGAACTTCGTAACTGAGATGATTTGAAAGAACGTTTTGCAGTTTTATGGGTGCTTACATTTTGCAGGACTGTCACAATGCCAGGATTCCTCTCCGCGGCAATATCCAGAATTTTTTTACCGGGCTGTCAGCTCCACTCAGGAAATTGAGTGGTGTTTAAATCCAACGGCGAAATAGAGGCCAGATCGGAATCCTCAAGGCTAAAATCAAAGATATTCAAATTTTCCGCAATATGCGCTTTCTGGGAGGATCTGGGGATGGCTACAATTCCTCTTTGGAAATGCCATCTGAGGCACACCTGCGCCGCGGTTTTATTGTGCTTCCTGGCGATTGCTGCCAGAGTGTCGTTGGTGAAAAGCCCATGACGGCCTTCGGCAAAAGGAGCCCAGGCTTCCATTTGCACGCCATGTTGCTTTAAGTAATCATAGCGACTTGCCTTCCTGGAAAAACGCATGTGTCTCAATTTGGTGGATGGCAGGTTTCACCTCGCTGTTCGCAATCAAGTCGTCCATTTGCGCGAAATCGGCATTGCTCATGCCTATGGCCTTGATTTTGCCCTCATGATAGAGTTCCTCCATAGCCTTCCAGGAGCCTTTCCAATCACCGCCGGAAGGCCGATGAATCAGGTAAAGGTCCAAA
Organism: uncultured bacterium; assembly: GCA_963708305.1. Lineage (GTDB taxonomy): Bacteria > Verrucomicrobiota > Verrucomicrobiia > Limisphaerales > UBA11358 > UBA11358. Next base: position 1,654,936 of record CAVPSH010000001.1, read on the forward strand.
TAATCCGTCTTCAACTTATCAATGGAGGTTTGAAATCCTTTCTTTGCATTTTCGTAACCCATATCGGCCTTCCACAGTTTTGAAGTGATAAAGAGTTCTTCACGTTTGATTCCGCTTTGTTTGATGCCCTCACCCACTGCCACTTCAGTGCCGTAGATCATAGCGGTATCAATCAGGCGATAGCCCAGGGAGATGGCATCCGCCACGCACCTGACTCCGACGTCGCCGTTGAGCGTCATAGTGCCGAGTCCAAGACGTGGCATTCGCAGGCCATTATTGAGTGTTACGTGTGGAATCGAATTTTCCCGGGCGCCAGCGACTTGGCGTGGCAAATGACTGCCCGCCGCCGAGGCTCAAGAACATTGCAGAGGCGACGCTTGTTTGCAGGAATTGGCGGCGGTCCATTCCGTTGGTATGGCGTTCTTTACTCATATGGCTGGTTCACTTCTAACCGGGATTTCCCCTTTGACTTGTTGTTCATGGCGTCAAATTGAGTTTTGCTGTTTCAGGAATTCACGGCGATTTGGTTTGGAGGTTCGGTTGGTATTAATTTTACGCACAAAAACTCCGGGTTGCTCTGCCATAACACTGAACCGTCCGGCACCGGCTGGCAAGAGCGAAAATTAACGGCCGCGCTTCGCCGCATTCCCGAGCGGTTCGATGTGGACGAGCACGTCGTTGACCGTCGGCAGGGTGTCGCGGATTTTGTCCTTCACTTCGTGGGCGATTTCGTGCGAGTGCAGCACGGTCATCTGCGGGTCCACTTCCACGTGCATGTCCACGTAGAATTGATAGCCCATTTTGCGGACGAAACATTTTTCCACGCGCGCGACGCCGGGAACCGTTTCCGCCAACTGCCGGATTTGGTCGCGGATTTTGCGGTCAGGCGCGGTGTCCATCAATTCGTTCAACGCCGGGCGCAGCAACTTCAAGCCGTTCCAGGCAATCACACACGCCGCCGCCATGGCAGCCCAATCATCCGCCGCTTCGTAGCCCGGACCGCCGAGCAACGCCACACTGATGCCGATGCCCGCGGCAAATGACGTGATGGCGTCGCTGCGGTGATGCCGGGCATCGGCGCGCACGGCCAAGTTGTCCACCGCCCGCCCTTCGCGACGGACAAAGCGGAACAGGATTTCCTTCACAATGACCACCACGACCAAAACCGCCAGCGTGAACGGCGCCGGTGACGGATGCGGCTGGGCCACTTCGTCAAACGCCTTGAGCACAATCCAGCCGGCGGCGAACAAGAGCATGGCCGAAACAATTGCCGCCGCCAGCGGCTCAGCCTTGCCGTGCCCATACGGATGGTCTTCGTCTGCCGGTTCCGCCGCCACCACTACGCCGCGCCAGACAATGAGCGAACTGAAAACATCCGCAAAGGACTCCACGGCGTCGGCGATCAGCGCGTGGGAATGGCCGGCGATGCCCGCCGCCAGCTTGACCGTCGACAAGACGGCATTCGTCGCCATTCCGATGAAGGTGGCGCGCAGGCTGCGTTGCAGGCGGTTCGGCGGCACGGGGAATTATTAACCACGGAACCCGCGAAATGACACCAAAGAATTTACGAATGACGATTTACGATTTACACGCCTGTCCCGGACTCACAGCGACTTCGTAAATCGTAAATCTTAGATCAGGTGGCAGAACATCCCGTCGCGGAGTTTTGGCTCGAACCAGGTGCTCTTCGGCGGCATGACGCCGCCCGCGTCGCTGATGGCCATCAACATCTCGACTCCGGGCGGAAACATCGAAAACGCGCAGGCAAATTCGCCGCTGCCCACGAGCTTTTCCAGTTCGGCCGTGCCGCGAATGCCGCCGACAAACTGGATGCGCTGATTCGTGCGCGGATCGTCAATGCCGAAGACCGGTTCGAGCACGTGCTTTTGCAGCAAGGCCACATCGAGCAACTCCGGGGCGTCGTGCGCTTCCAGCACGTGACGGCGGAACGCGAGGGTATGCCATCGGCCGGCCAGATAAAAGCCGAGTTCGTGTTCGCGGCCGGGCGCCGCCGTACCATGACTGTCAATGGCAAAAACCGCGCCGAGAATTTCCAGCATCTGCTCCGGCGTCCAGCCATTTAAATCCTTCAACACACGGTTGTAAGGCAGGATCTGCACCTGATTGTGCGGAAAAATCACCGCGAGGAACCTGCCGCTTTCACCCGCGCCCTGGCGCGACTGATAGACGCGCGCCGCGGCGGCGCTGCGGTGATGACCGTCGGCGATGTACAGGTTTGGAATCCGCACAAATTGCGTTTCGATGAATTTGACATCGTGCGGCTGCTGAATAGTCCAGGCCACGTGCCGCACGCCATCCCCGGCTGTAAAATCAATCTCCGGCTTGCTGGAAGCCTTTTCCGCCACGAACGCGTCCAGGGCGCGGACGGTGGGATAGGTGAGGAAGACCGGGCTGGTTTGTGCGTTCAGAGTTTCGATGTGCCGCACGCGGTCGTTCTCCTTGTCCACGCGCGTTTGTTCGTGTTTCCGGATGATGCCGCGCTGGTACTCCTCGCAACTGGCGGCCGCGACCAGGCCGGTTTGCACATGCGAATCCATGACCTGCCGGTACAAATAAAAGCGCGGCTGCGCATCCTGTCTGAGCGCGCCGTCCCGGATGAGTTTTTGAAAATTTTCACCCCCCCGGGCATAGACTTCCGGCGCATGCACGTCCGTTTCCGGCGGCAGATCAATCTCCGGTTTGCTGACGTGCAGAAAACTGAGCGGGTTGTCGGCGGCAAGGGCGCGCGCCTCGGCCGACGACATCACGTCATAGGGCAGTTCGCAAATTCGCGGGGCGAGTTCCGGTTTGGGCCGCACTGCGGCAAAGGGTTTTACCATGGCCATAAAGCGGCATGAAGATACGGGCGATTTCGATTTGAGGCACGCCGAAATTGAAGCGGCATGCAGCCCGAAAGTGGATTCACTTTCGGGTCTAGCCCGTTTGCAGGGCCGGCCGTTTCAACCGCGGCGCCAGCCAGCGCAGGACGCGGTCCGTCATACCCGGCGTGGTCATACACGTGATGCTGATGTGACCGTGCGGCAACTGCCAGAGGTCGGGCCGCCCCCATGCCTGCCAGAGTTCCTCGGTGTACCCCGGCGCGAACAGATCATGGATGGCGTCGATCAATAATATTTTTTCGCTGGGGATGGCTGGCCGGGAAGTAGCCAGGTTATAAGCGGTCAGGTTCAACGCTTCCCACGCCGCGCGTTGCTTTTGCAATTTCTTTCGAATGCGCCGCCAGACGACGAGTTCCCCGATTGCCGGATTCGCGCGCACGCCGGGTATGGTCAGAACGGCCGCCGCCAGGCGCGCCTCGCGACATACCGTCAGCCCTGACAACCATGCGCCATACGAAATGCCCCACAGCGCCACGGCGGGGCATCCTTTCCCCAGCAACCACCCGGTCAGCGCGCGTATTTCGGCGACCGCCTGCGCCGTTATCTCCGCCATGCGCAAGTAATCCGGGCCGCGCAGGGCCGCAAGCCGGCGCGGCCGGCGTTGAAACTGGAAAGGCAACACCAACGTCGCCGCGTTGAATCCTGCCCGAATGCAGCGTCGGGCGATCAACGGGAATTTGAACCAATGATTAAAGTAGTCCAACCGGCCAGGCAGCAGAATGATCACCGGCCGATCCTGCCAGCGCCCGGCGCAGCGGTAGAGCCGGCCATAAACGACGTTGTTTTCCGCGAATTCGCCCGGGCGCGGCGTGGGAAAGCGGAAATGTCGTCCCGTTTCGTCGGGACTGAACACAATCTGCGCCGGCCGGCTTTCGGCCGGAATGAAGTCCGGCCCTTTCAGGAACTGGAGCGCTTCCTCCAGCCGCGGATTTTGTCCGCTGTTGTTCAGTTCCAGCACGGTCAGGGCCTGAACAGCCGACCAGTCGATGAATCTGGCCAAAGGTGCGATCATTTGACTTTAGTTCTCCCCCCGACCTCCGCCCCGGCGCGACGGCCCGGACAGCGTCACGCTCTGGCCGACGGCCGGCATTTTAAAAGGTTCGTAGGCGAACGCTTGCCAGTCCCACCAGAGCCAGTGGAAATCGGGTGAATCCAGCGACGTATCAAACCGGAACGCCACCCGGGTTGCCACATCCGCGGCGTTGGATTCCAGGACTTCCACCGTAAGGTGGTCCAGTACATGTTGGTCGCCTTTTTTACTTTTGGGCACGCCGATGGCCATGTTGCAGGCGCTGAAGACGTAGGCGAAATGGACAGGACCGACGTCGTCGCAGGCGAAGATGTCCGGTGCCCGGGATTGAATCACCAGGGTCTTATCATCGGTCCGTTGGACATCAAAGCCCGTGCATCCGGGCACCAACGTCCGGAGGGTCCTGGGCAGGGGCTGATGGTAATACGCTTTGTAAAAAGCCGCATAAGCCAGCGCGAACGAGCAAGGCGCGTTGATGACAATCACATTCTTGTTTTCCGCGCCGGGCAAACTGTCAACATTGATGAAGTAGCGCATCGCGTTGGAACCAAAATTGATTGCTTCAACCGTCAGAACCCTTCCGGCGATGGCTCCCGGAACATGTATCAGCATCAGCAGAATACAGGCTATCCAGGCGGGGACCCGATAGGCCAACCGTTCCGGCAACGGACTCGGCCGGGCAACGAGGGCGGCCATGAAACTGGCAATCAGTCCATAAGCTCCGACGGCGACGAAGCCGAGGTTTTTGGACAAGGGCGCCACGGTTGCGGCTGGAATGGCCGCCAACAGCGTGACCGCAAACCAAAAGGCGGCGATTTTGTCCCGGCGCACCCACGGGAGGAAAACCACCAGGGCCGCGAAAACAGACACGCCATAAAGCGCAATGACCGTCGGGTGCAACGAAGGTTTAATCGCGAACAAAACGTCCGGCGCCACGCCGGTCAGCTGGCCTCCGAGCAGGGCCGCGGCCCGGGGGATTACCACCCGCGCAAACTCGAGTGGTTCGTTGGCCGGGTCAACGTAGAGGCCCACATGGAACACGCCGAAGCCGGCAAGATTATAGATGGCCCGCCACAATACGATGACCAGGATCGTCGGCAACACCGTCAGCGCCCGCCGGCGGAAAGAACCCGGCTCGAGCACGAGAGCGTACGCGAGAATGAAGGCGAACGTGGATGCCCCGCCTTCGTTCGCAAAAAGCGAAAGCGCCAGGAACAAGATGGACAGCACCAGTGCGGAACGCGAGCGGGCGGAACGCCATTGATGATGTTCGTAGAAACACAACAGGCCGAAAAACAGCGAAAGCACGAAACCGCGGTTGGCGACGAACATCACCGGGAAGTACGTGTTGCCATCCAGCAGGAATAACAGCGCCGCCAGTCCGGCAGCCCAGCCGGGTCCGGTAGTGGTACAGTTTGGTGAAGCGAGGCTACTGACGAGCCGGCTCGCGGGGACGCTCGCCCCACCAAAAGCTCCAAAACGTACCGCTGCCGCCGGTTCCATCACCTTCCGATAAATCACCGTGATGAGAAACACGATGGCCGCGAACCACGCGATATTTTCGGCATGCATCAGCGCGGGCGAGCCGGGAAAGAGCCGGTAATCGAGCCAGTGCGTAGACGCGGTCAACGGCCGCCAGAGGCCAAGTTTCAGGTCATCCGGCGCCCACCACGGTAACAGGCCGTAGTTCTTCGCCTGCGCTATGCTTCGCGAATCCCTGCCTAAGCCGGGGAAAAGGTCGCGAAGGACGGTCCCGAAACTGCCGGAATCCGGAGGCATGCCCGTATCCCGCAGTCGCACCGGCAACTGGCCGGGCCTGAGTTCGACCGCTCGCTGAACCAAATCGTCCGCCATCAGTCCGGTCTTCCAGGCGGGCAACATCACCACTATTGCCCCGATGGCAAGCATCACGGGAAGATAACGATGCTCCAGCAACCTCTTTGTGAAAGCCAATATGGCGCTGCCAGTTGCTTCCGTTTTCATCCGGATTCCTTCGATTTGGTTGCCACGTCTCTGACCCGCCTGAATGGACAGTTGAAACTGCCCAACCTCACTTTTGCCAGCTGGCGTCGTTATTTGGAAACTTTGGCGTTCCAGATGGCGAGGGTGTCCGGCGAACCCTGGCTGCGAACGCCATTGTCCGTAAGAATGTCGTCCGTGGCCGCGAGCATGGCGGCGCGCGGAAACACCAGCGTTTCGTCGTCCCGATCGTCAAAGGCGATGGTAAGGGACTCGCCTTTGGCGTCCCGCAAAACCTGCACAAGCTGGCTTAGATTCTTGATGGGAATGCCGTTGACGGCCTTCACCACTTCGCAAAAGGGGGAGGAATAACCCTCAGCCAATTTGTGCGGAAAGAAGGGAGACGGGACCACGACCAGTTCTTCGCCGGGAAATGCCGGCTTGTCGTCAAAACGCGTGATCAGCGGGCTGTTTCGGGCGATGAACCAGCTCATATAACGGGCGCCCCGGCTGTTGCCGGTGAGGGCGCGGACGAATTGATCCGTGGCGGTGGAAAAAACCAACGGCCCGTAAATAAAATAAGAGGGGTAGGCATCCCCCAAATTGGGAGTGACCAGGAAACACTTCGACGAGACGGGAAGTTCAACCTGAACCTGCTTGCCGGCGCGCACCACGGTCAGCGGCAGCTTGCCGTCCACGGCGGTCTTCTGGACCAGATACTGGAAACGGACCCGCAGGTTGTCCCCGATTTTGATCATCCCCTGGTCATCCACCAGCGTGTCGCCAATTTTCGTGATGACGTCCCATTCCTTGAGTGGATAGGCGGAGTCGGTGCTGTTCGGTTTATGCACGATCATGCCATGGACCGATGGGTCGAGCTTGAGAAAGGGGCGCAAAGCGGGGTTTTCCAGCGTTTGCAGTTCGTCAAACATGGCGGGCTTGCCGTCGTAGTGACCATCCGCAATGTCCTGGAGAAACAATTCGATTTCTTCGCCAGGGATGATGTAACCGATATTTTCGGCCTCAGTCAGGTGACTGAACGCCAGGCCAATCATTTTATCACCCACCACCGCCGGCCCGCCGCTGTTGCCGGGATTGATGGCGGCATCAATTTGAATCCGCAGGCCGGAAACCGGATAGTTGTATCCGGTAAACTCGATGCGCGACACAATGCCCTTGGTGATGGACAGACTGGTGCCGCCCTCCGGATAACCATAGACCATGACCGCGTCTTTGATGTCCGGCAGCATTTTCGCCCGCGCCAACGGCGGGTGGGTATCGAAGAAGGTCGGGTCGTCCAGTTTGAGCACGGCGAGGTCAATGCCCGGCGCGAGGAACTCGACCGTCGCGGAAATCTTGTCGCCGGCCTGATTGGCCTGCACCTGCACCTGGCTGGCGTAGAGCACCACATGGGCGCAGGTGAGAATCCGTTTACCCTCGATGACGACGCCACTGCCGGTGATATCGCTCGGCGATTCCTTGGCCCAAGGCCGGTAAAAGTCGGGATAACGCACAGTGGAAAACACTTTCACGACCGAGTTCGCCACCGCGTCGGTTCCCCCGGACGCCGGCGAAACGTTGGTGGACGCGCCGGCCGGAGCGGCCTTGACCTCCGCCGCCGCGGCGGGGAACGCGGCGGGCAGCAGGGCAAAACCAAGAGTCAGCAGTAAGGCGGCAATTGGGCGACGGCAAAAGGGATTCAGGTTCATGCGGCCAAAGACAACGACAATCATCCTCGAAAGCCAAGTCCATTTTCAGGCATAACGCCCTGACGGAACAGGTCATCCTTCCAGAAATAGTGCTTGCCATCCGGAATTTTGTGACTATGCTTCGGCTCCCTTAATTGAACAAAATTTATGGCACGCATTTGTGAATTGACCGGCAAACGCCCGATGAAAGGCAGCATCATCTGGCGCAGTGGCAAGCCCAAGAAACAGGGCGGTATCGGCACGCATATCACCGCCATTACCAAGCGCCGGTTCCTGCCGAACTTGCAGCGCGTGAAGGCGCAATTGCCCAACGGCGAAGTGCGCTATATTCGCGTCTCCGCCGCCGCCATCAAAAAGGGCCTCGTCCTCAAGGCGCCCAAACGGAATTGGAAGAAGCCCGAAGCGGCCAAGGCCTGATCCGCCGCAGAAAATGTTGCCGCCTTGAACCCGGCGGTAGTCCGATCAGCGAGACGTGGGTCAATGCCGGCACTATGATTATGCGGTTCCATTCATCCTTAAGACTGGTTCCAGCCGCGCTGGCGGCGCTGTTGCTGATTTCCTTTTTGGGGAGTGCGGATAGCGCGTCGTCCAAGCCGTTCCTCGTTTATTTCGGCACCTACACCGGAGGCAAAAGCCAGGGTATCTACGTTTCCCGTTTTGACACCGCCACGGGCAAATTGAGCGCGCCGGCGCTGGCTGCCCAAGCCGTTAATCCGGCGTATCTCGCCCTCGCTCCGGATCACCGGTTTCTATTTGCCGTGAATGAAACCGAACATTTCAATGGCCAGGCCAGTGGCACCGTGTCGGCTTTCAAACTGGACGCAGCCACGGGTAAATTGGATTTCCTGGACCAACAGTCCTCCGGCGGCACCGATCCCTGCCACATCGTTGCCGACCCCAGCGGTAGATATGTGCTCGTGGCCAACTACAGCAGCGGCAGTGTGGCGGTTTTCCCGGTGGGAACCAATGGTTCCCTCGATCCCGCGTCATCGGTGATTCAACATCACGGCTCCAGCGTGAACCGTGAACGGCAGGCCGGGCCGCACGCCCATTGCATCGCCGTGGACACTGCCCATCATCGGGTGTTCGTCTGTGATCTTGGCCTGGACAAGGTGATGATTTACCGGCTCAACGAAACCAGCGGCGCACTCACACCGGATGAAGCTCCATGGGCCGGATTGAAGCCCGGCTCCGGCCCGCGCCATATCACGTTCAGCCCGGATGGACGGTTTGCCTATGTCATCAGTGAAATGGGCGGCACGTTGACGGCTTTCATTTACAACCCGGAACACGGCGCGTTGAACGAAATTCAAACTGTATCCACGTTGCCCAAGGATTTTCGCGGGAAAAACACAGCCGCCGAGGTGGCGCTTCTTCCTTCCGGCAAATTCATTTACGGTTCGAACCGCGGTGACGACAGCATTGCCGTGTTCGCCGTGGATGAAGCGAGTGGCCGGCTGAAGTTTGTCGAACGTCAGTCCAGCCGCGGCAAAACTCCGCGTTGCTTTGCCATTGATCCCACCGGCCAATACCTGATTGCCGCCGACCAGGATTCTGACAACGTGGTGGTCTTCCGCATCAATGCTCAGACCGGCCGATTGAGCTGGACGGGGCAGACCATCAAAGTCGGCCAGCCGGTGTGCGTTGCCTTTGTTCCGATGGAAACGGCGACGCCCTGACACCAGGCGCGTAAAGCTGCGTTCTCTTTCTGTTTCAGGGATTGTTGGGAGGATGTAGTTGAATCACCCATTTCATGGCTGAAATTTCGCCATAAATTTTTGTCCGGTCGTAATAACCGGCAATTTCATCGTCCGTCAGGCTTGGACGAAGGGCGTCAAAAGCCGAGATTGTCTGACCAAGCGCCAGTTTTTGTTGTTTGTTTTGCTGCGTAACCTGACCTGGAGTTTGCCCGCCAAGAAAATCGTAGCTGGTATCGGGATTCAACTGTTGCAACATAATAGACTCAACTGCCATACCAACCAGTTGGTTGATTAAATATTTCCCGCTTTCCCCGGTTTCGATTTGATTTCCAAATTGCATTCCCATTTGGGCAAGATTCGCCGTCGAGCCTGTGTCGCCGGAATTGAGATATTGTTGCTGAGCATCCCGGATCCCCTGGGCCAGTCGCTTAAACGTCGCCAATTCCGGCAAATCTTCTTTGGCCATGTCCGCCATGGCAAAGGTGGCCGTTTCCCCAGATGAATCACCTGAACTCGAATACAGGTTTTCTGAATCCAGCCGGTTTTCTGTATTGTAAGCATCAAATTGCGATTTGCCGGATGCCGCCAAGAGTTCCTGAATGGCAGCGTCCGAATTCCCGTTCTTGAAATCATCTTGTGCCGACAAATAATTTGCCAGCGAATTGCTCGGTGACGACGCTTTGAACAGATCCAGCCATTTGCGCCGGTCGGCGGGAAATTCGTCGTGTGTCAAAACCGCCAGTTCGACCTGCGGATTGTTCGGAAAGTTCGTTGCTGCTTCGTTTAAATAATTCGTGTCGTCCAGCGCGCGGAATGCCGTGAGCAAGCTCACCGCATCGCGATGGTGTTTTTTCAGCCACGCCTCGACTTTCTCGCGCGGAAGCTTTTCAAATCCGGCGTCCCCTTCAGGCTGCCCATTGGTCGGTCTGGGCACCGATGACACGTAGTAAGGGTGAAAACCCTCAGTTTCAGAAGAAACAGATCCGGCGCCGACCCGCTCTCGTTTTTGTTCTCGTGCAATCCGATTGGACGTGACGAAGTGCCAAACCGCCCCGGCGATAACGGCCACCAGCGTCAATGTCACCAGCCATTTGTCGAACGACGACTTTCGCATAATCCCAGCTTCGGCGATTTGACTTCATCAACGACAAATCGTCACCCGAAAACAATAAATTTCTCTGCGACTCCGCGCCTTTGCGGTTTTTATTTTCCCGCCAGGCCCGCTTCGCGCTTGATTTTGTTCACGTTGGCCTTTTCGACAAATGTGACCAGCTCATGCCAGACCGGATTGAACCCGAACCCGCCGTCCTTCATTTCGGCGATGGCTTCAGGCTTGGTCCAGCCGCAGACGACAATGCGATACATCGCGCACATCATGCCGGTCCGGTCCGCGCCGCGTTCGCAATGAACGAACGCCGGCAGGTTGTTGGTATCGGTGACGACCTTAAGGAAGCGCACCACCTCTTTCTCGTCGCCGTGCCACGGTTCGGTTTCAAAACGCACGCTGGTCAAGCCGGTGCCGGCCACCTTGTCCCGGTCCGAATGCCACGCGCGCAGGTTGATGACCGTCTTGATGCCCAGGGCCTTCAATTGCGCCATGCCTGCGGTCGTCGGTTGCGCGCCGCGATAAAGATTCGTGGTGACTTGAAAACAATTCTTGATGCCGGCCACCTCGACTTTTTGCGCCCAGTTGGCAGAGCGATGGGTGGATTCCTGGGCCGTGACCGTAATCGTCGCCGCGAGAATAGCAGTCATCGCGACAGCTCGAAAAGATTTCCAATGGCGATTCATTTCCCCTTGAACCGCTGCATGGTCGCGCGCTTGAGTTCGCGCGTGGATTCGCGCTCTTTCAAATCCTCGCGTTTGTCGAATTGCTGTTTGCCTTTGCCGACGGCGAGCGCAACCTTCACCTTGCCGTTCTTCCAGTAAAACGCCAAGGGCACGAGCGCATTGCCTTTCACCGCGGCCAGGCCAAACAACTTACGGATTTCTGAGCGGTGCAGAAGCAGTTTGCGTGGCGCCTTGGGCTGATGGTTCTGGAGATTGCCGTGCGAGTATTCGTCAATGTGCGCGTTGTAAAGCCACACCTCTTCTTTTTCCACCCGCGCAAAGGCGTCGGCAATTTGTCCCTTGCCCGCGCGCAGCGATTTGACCTCCGTGCCATGCAGCACGATGCCCGCCTCAAACGTTTCGAGGATGTGGTAATCGCGCCGCGCTTTGTGATTGGTCACGATGTCGGCCATGACCGGATGTTAACCGCGGATGACGCGGATTTCACGGATTAAAAAGACAGAATTGAAAGAACCGAAACTATTCCGGGCTTACGATTTACGAGCCGCGCATCTAGCGGGAATAAAATCGTAAATCATCAATCGCAAATCGTAAATGGGCTTAACGTTTCCGGCGCTTCTTGGCCGCCGGGCGGACCAGCTCGACCGTTTCAGGCATTTCCCAGCCGATCTTTTCCTCGAGAATTTCGCGGAGCGCGATGTCCGCCACGCCGAGGTTGGTGACATTGGCCACCAGCGGACGGCTCAGCCCGCCGCCGCCGGAATTGAGCTGGCGCACACGGCGCGAGATCAGGTTGACCAGCACGTTGGGGTTGCCGACCTTTTCGGCGGCCTTCTTGCAGAGTTCAGCGTTCACAATTTCAGGTCGAAAAGAGCAGAGGATTATAGCTACTCTACCCCTTTTGGCAATAAGAAATTTACCGAATTTTCAAAATAGGATTTGATGCTGTTTTGCTGGCAAATTGAATGAAACGGAGCAAATCATGAAAACGCGCAAATTGGGAAAACAAGGACAGGTCGGTGCCACCGCCGGCCCGCGTTATCCCGAACACATGATGCACCTGATCGGCCGGCGACCGAATCCTGGAGGGAAGCGCTTCGTCGCTTCCCCATCTTGGACATTGATGAAGCAATGCCCTCCAAACTTGGTGGGGCCGCGCTGCCGCGCGGCCTCGGACGACCAGCAGGTCGTCCCTACCGGGCCAATAATCCATTTTACCGAGAAAACCCGTTGCTTGCCCCGGCACATTTTTTTCCTAAAATATCGGCGCATGTCCGCAACGTCCCAATTCGATTTAAATAATTTTCTCGCCACGCGCACCGAGGCCGTCAATCGGGCGCTCGATAAATTTCTGCCGTCCGAAAAAACCAGACCGGCGACCATCCACAAGGCGATGCGCTACTCGCTGTTCGCCGGCGGCAAGCGGATGCGCCCGGCGCTCTGCCTCGCCGCCGCCGAGGCTTGTGGCGGCAGCGACGCCGCGGCCCTGCCGCTCGCGTGCGCCGTCGAGTGCATCCACACCTATTCGCTCATCCACGACGATTTGCCGGCGATGGACAACGACGATTTCCGCCGCGGCAAGCCGACCAATCACAAGGTGTTCGGCGAAGGCATCGCCGTGCTGGCGGGCGACGCGCTGCTGACGCAGGCGTTTGAAATCGCCGCGCAGGCCAAAGGCTGGCCGCGCTATCCGCATCGCAATTTGATTCTGGAGATCGCCAAGGCGTCCGGCTCGCTCCAACTCGTCGCCGGGCAGGTGGCGGATTTGGAAGGCGAAGGCAAAAAAATTTCCGCCAGCGAACTGCGCTACATCCACGAGCGCAAAACCTCCGCGTTGCTGTGTTGCTCCGTGCGACTCGGCGGCATGAGCGCGAACTGCACGTCTGCGCAACTCAAGGCGTTGACGGATTTCGGCTATCACGTCGGCCTCGCGTTCCAGGTGATTGACGACATTCTGGACGTGACGCAGACCAGCGAACAACTCGGCAAGACGGCGGGCAAGGACACGACGGCGCAAAAGGCGACTTACCCGGCGATTGTCGGCCTGGAAAAATCGCGGAAGATTGCGGAGCAACTGACGGCCAAGGCCTTCGCCGCATTGAAAACTTTCAAAGGCAAAGCCGTCGCCCTCGAAGCCCTGGCGGAATTTCTGTTGAAGCGGGATAAATAATTTCCCCATGAATAAACCATATTCCTGCTTTGTCATTATGCCCTTCAGTGACACCGAACATGGGCCCGAAAATGACAGACGAAAAATCACCGAACCTCAATGGTCACATATTTTTGAACATTGGATAAAAAGGGCCGTCGAGTCTTATGAACCCGGTGCAATAGTTTGCAAACGCTCCTCGGCTACACTTGGGAATTTCGTCAAAGGCATCGTAGAAGACCTTGATTCGTCGGATTTAGTAATAGCAGACCTGACCGGATCAAAACCAAATGTCTATTATGAACTTGGCGTGCGCCACGCACTACGCGCAGGCACAGTTATTATCACGCAAGACCTCAAGGCACTGCCGGCTGATCTGACAAATTATTATGTATTTGAATACGATTATTCAGACAAAGCACATCAGTATGACGAATTTTTCGCGAAATTTGAAAAGGCGATGCATGAAAAGTTGCGAGCATGGGATGACACTGAAAACCCAAGTGACAGTCCAGTCAGTGACTTTTTAGGTATAATAAACCAAAGGCTTGGTAAAGAGCTTGAGCAAGAAAAGGAAGAGCTAAAAAATATTTTTGTTAAGTTAAAAGAGTATTTCACCCACAATTTTGAGGTCTGCGAAAGCATACTCTCCATGATAAAACACCAAAAACCAAGGGAGAGCGATCGGTTATATGTCATAGACGTGTTTGCGATAGATGCCATTTATTCACGTTTAATTGGGTATTCCTGGAAACACATAAAAGGCGACGGCCTTGACGCTGTCGAAAAAATCATCGTCTATCATCGGAGATTATTTAACGAGGTTGCCATTACATGGAATGCCCTTCATGCGAATCCGGAGCAACCCAATTTGGTAGAATACCTTTTTAAATTGCTTGAAATGTTGAGTGAGGAGAAAAAACGATACGACAAGGAATGGGATGCCCATGTGAATCCCGCAATAGAATCAATTAAATTAGTGAAGCGCGGCAAACAAAATTCCTAAATCTCTCGCTCCACCTGCGACTTAAAACCTCGTCAGTTTTTCCAATTTTTTCACACGCCGGTCAATGTCACGCCGTTTGGTCTGGGTGGTGCGAGTCAGCCCGAAACCTTCGCAGCAGAACGACGCCACGACACTGCCATAAATCATCGCGCGGCGGAAATTGTCGTCAATCGAGCCGTGCGCCGTCGCCAGCCAGCCCATCATGCCACCCACGAACGAATCGCCCGCGCCGGTCGGGTCCACCACTTTGGACAACGGGTACGCCGGGCAGATGAAATAGCCGCGTGGCCCGGACAAAATCGAGCCGTGCGAGCCTTTTTTGATGATGACGTATTTCGGCCCGAGCTTGTGGATTTTCTTCAGCGCGTTGAAGACGTTGTCCTCCTTGGTCAATTGATGCGCTTCGCTGTCGTTGAGCACAAAGCCATCCAGGCGCTTGAGCAGCTTCAGCAAGTCCGGCAGCGCGATGTTCAGCCACAGGTCCATCGTGTCGGCCACGACGAATTTCGGGCGGCGCATCTGGTCGAGCACGTGGTGCTGGAGGGCGGGCGCGATGTTGGCCAGCAGGACAAATTGGGCGTCCCGATGCGATTCCGGCAGCGTGGGCGTGAACGTCTCGAACACGCCCAGCTCGGTCAGCAGCGTGCGGCGGTTGTTCATGTTCAGCTCGTATTCGCCCGACCAATGAAAGGTTTTGCCGGGTAAAATCTGCAGGCCTTCGAGGTCAATTTTGTGTCGGCGATAAAGCTGGAGATATTTTTTGGGGAAATCATCGCCGACGACGCCGACCAGTTTCACCGGGCTGAAAAAGCTGGCCGCGACGGCCGCGTGGCTGGCCGAACCGCCCAGCAGGCGCGGATTTTCCGCCTTGGGAGTTTTGATGGAATCCAGCGCGGTGGAACCGACGATTAAGACGCTCATGACAAATATAATTTAATCCTTCAAGGGATTGACCGTATCCACTCCGACAAAATCAGCTTCATTTTCAGTAACAACTTCCAAATTATTGGCCAATGCCGTAGCGGCTATAATGCTATCGCGCACTGGCAATGGGCGTCCGGCGTTCGCCACATAATTTCCCCAAGCCAACGCCGCGACTGTATCGAATGGCAGGACTTGATAATCTGCAAGTATCTCCCGCAAAAAACCTTCCAAGCGCGTTCGACGCCGTCCTCGCGGCAATGTTTCAATGCCTTGCGCGATTTCGGCGACTGTCATCGCGGCAATCGCGATTTGCAATTGATGTTGAACAATCCAATTTCTGGCACGCGGCTGCGTTTCCTTGCACAGTAAATTGGTGTCGAGCAGGTATCTCATTTGAAACGCGACGGAGAAACCAGTTCGCGATTCGGTTTGACCAAACCGGCGAAGGCGTCGAGGTATTCAGCGAGCGAGCGGCGCGGCACTTTGCGAATTTCAAAACGTCGGACGACTTCCGGCACGCCGACACGCAATGCCGAACGCATGACATCCGCCTGGCACAACCGTGTTTTGCGTGAAGCAATCTTGATCAGAGATTTTAACTCGCCATCTACGGGAATCGGCACGACCGGCGCAGCATTTCGTTTCATAGTGATTCACTATAAATGCTTTTTCAAGGTTTGGCAAGCGTTTTACCAACCGCCCTTGCCTTTCTGAATCAGCTCGATCTCGTAGCCTTCCGGAGCGTCAACGAAGGCAAAGGTGGTACCACTCGAACTCGTGGTCGGGCCGTCGGAATATTTCAAGCCGTGTTTGGCCAGGTGCTTTGCAAACCTGTCGAGGCTGTCCACCTCGAACGCCAGATGCGTGAGGTCGGGCTGGACCTGTACGGAAGCGCTGCCGGGGAAATGGCAGATTTCAATTTCCTCGTCGCTTTCGGGCGCCTTGAGAAAAACCAGTTCCGAGCCACGCGGCGATCTGTGCCGCTTGATTTCCTCGAGACCGAGGATTTCGCGGTAGAATTTCACCGTCCGCTCCAAATCATTCACGCGATAGCGCGTGTGCAGCAGTTTTGTCACCTTGCTCATGCGCGAAATTTAGCAGCCCAACGCCCAATGTCCACCCCGACAATCGGTCGGAGTTCATGTCCAAAGCGGCGCCGCTTTGTTTGACTTTGAGCTTTAGACTTTGGGCTTTAACGCTTAGAATTTGATTTATGGGCAAACGCCGTGAAGCGCGTGAACGCGCCGTCCAGTTCCTGTTTCAGCACGACCTGAATCCGCCGGAGGATTTGGACCGGGCGCTGGAGGAATTCTGGCAGACGCAGCGCGCCGCGGCCATCGCCGAGGAAAAAGGCCCGGCGACCTGGGGCCAGCCCCACGAACTGCCGCCGCCGACCGTCGAGGAGGCCGAGACGCGCCTGTTCGCCGACCCGCTCATCCGCGGCGTTCTTGAACACCGCGACGCGATTGACGAGCGTATCAAAAGCCACGCCAAGAACTGGGAATTTCACCGCATCGCGACGGTGGACCGCAATATCATGCGGCTGGCTATCTATGAGATGCTGTACCGCGAGGACATTCCGCCCGTCGTCAGCATCAACGAGGCGGTGGACGTCGCCAAAAAATTTTCAACCCAGGATAGCGGCAAGTTCGTCAACGGCATTTTGGACAAGATCAAAGGCGAAGTGATGCGGCCGGCGAGGGTCGTAAAATGAAA
This sequence comes from uncultured bacterium, assembly GCA_963708305.1. Classification (GTDB taxonomy): domain Bacteria; phylum Verrucomicrobiota; class Verrucomicrobiia; order Limisphaerales; family UBA11358; genus UBA11358. Next base: position 1,671,820 of record CAVPSH010000001.1, read on the forward strand.
TACGCGGACTTACATTTGCACACGTATTTCTCCGACGGGACCTTTTCGCCGGAGGAGCTCGTCGGTCACGGTCACCGGCTTGGCTTCGCGGCACTGGCGCTGACGGACCATGATTCGGTGGAGGGCTGCGCGCGCATGGCTGCGGCGTGCGAGGCGGCGGGCATTGATTTCATCCCCGGCACCGAACTCACCGCCGAGCATAACGACACGGAAATTCATCTGCTGGGTTATCTCGTGGACACGCAAAACGAGAAATTACTGTCGGAAATCGCCAAGTTTCAGGCCGTTCGGCAGAACCGGATTCATGAAATGGTCGCACTAATCAACCGCTTGAACGTGCCGCTGAAGGTTGAATCCGTTTTTGCGCTGGCCAATTGCAAATCGCCGGGCCGGCCACATGTTGCCCGCGCCATGGTCAAGGCCGGGCTGGTGGGCAGTCTGGACGAGGCCTTCGAACGTTTCCTGAAAAAGAACCGGCCGGCGTGGGTGCCCAAAGCCAAAATGTCCGCGCTCGAAGCCATCGAACTTGTTCATCAAGCCGGCGGACTCGCCGTCATGGCGCATCCGGGGCTGAACCGGACCGATGATGTGATTCCGGTTCTGGTCGAAGCGGGCCTGGATGGCATTGAATGTTTTCATACGAAGCACTCGACCATTACTTCCGAGCGTTATCTGGAGATGGCCGACAAATATCATCTGCTCATCACCGGCGGCTCCGATTGCCATGGATTCAGCAAGGGCAAACCGCTCATCGGTAATGTCAAACTGCCCTACGAACACGTCGAAAAACTCAAGTCGAGGGCCGAAATTCCGCACTCCGCACTCCGCACTCCGCATTAACTCATGGGTCTCCTCGCCAAGTTCAAGGCCGGCCTGCAAAAAACGCACAACCAGCTGGCGCACGAGATCAAACGCATCGTCAGCCGCTCGCCCAGGCTCGATGCGGCCACGCTTGAGGAACTCGAAGCCGCACTTATCGCCGCCGACCTCGGCCTGGCCATCACCGCGCAAATCGTGGATGCCGTAAAGAAAGCCTACGAATCCCAGGGAAGCGCGGGCTTGGACGTTTTTGCCATCGCCCGCGCCGAGGTGGAAAAAAGTCTTGGCTCGAATAAGACCGATTTGATCAAGGCGGCGCACAGCCCGACCGTGGTTTCCATCGTCGGCGTCAACGGCACCGGCAAGACGACCACGTCCGCCAAACTCGCGCATTTGATTCAAACACAAAAAAAGACCGCACTGCTGGCCGCGTGCGACACCTTTCGCGCCGCCGCCATCGAACAAATCAAATTGTGGGGACAACGGTTGAAGGTGGAAGTCATCGCCGGCGCTTACGGCGCGGACGCGGCATCCGTGGCGCACGATGCCGTCACCGCTGCGCAATCGCGCAAGACCGATTACCTGTTCATTGACACCGCCGGCCGTTTGCACACCAAGCACAACCTGATGCAGGAATTGCAGAAGCTGCACCGCGTCATCGGCAAGCAACTGCCCGGTGCGCCGCACGAAGTCCTGCTGGTGCTCGACGCCACCACCGGCATGAACGCGCTGAACCAGGCGCGTGAGTTCAACAAAGCCGTGCCGCTCACCGGCCTGGTGGTGACCAAGCTGGATGGCACGAGCAAAGGCGGTATGATCGTGGCGATTCAGAAGGAACTCGGCCTGCCCATCAAATTTGTCGGCCTCGGTGAACAGGCGGACGATTTGCAACCCTTCGACGCCAAACAATTCGCACAGGCGTTGTTTGAGGGATGAAAATTCTTAACGCAAAGACCCGAATAGCGCAAAGGATGGAAAAACTCTGCGGACTTCGCGGCTTTGCGTGAAGCCATCCGGCTGGCGAAGCGGAGCTATGGCATGACTCCGCAAAATCCGACGGCGCGCGGGCGGAGTTTGAAACTTGTCCTGAATGGATCCAACCGATAAACAGTTGAGCGGCATGGATTCATTTACCCGCCGGGTTTTATTTTTTCTTTTCTTCGTGTCGGGGTTTTGCAGCCTCGTTTATCAGGTCGTCTGGACGCGGCTTGCGTTCGCGTCGTTTGGGATCATCACTCCGGTGCTGTCGGTGGTGTTGTCGGTTTTCATGCTGGGACTGGCGGTCGGTTCGTGGGCAGGCGGACGTTACATTTCGTCGCTTGTGAAAAAAACCGGCCTATCCGCCGTCTGTTTTTACGGAGGGGCGGAATTATTGATCGGCCTGGGGGCTTTTGCGGTTCCGAAATTATTTGCCATCGGTGAACACGTTTTACTGACGAGCGGCGAGACGGATTCGTTCCGTTACCTTTCGCTTTCGGCGCTGGTGCTGGCGGCAGCCATCCTGCCGTGGTGTGTGTGCATGGGAGCGACTTTTCCGTTCATGATGGCTTATGTCCGGGAGCGGGATTCCGACAACACGAAGAGCTTCAGTTTCTTGTATCTGGCCAATGTCCTGGGCGCGATGAGCGGGACTTTTTTGACTGCGGTCATCTTTGTGGAAATTTGGGGATTTCATCACACGCTCCGACAGGCGGCGGCGGGAAATTTCACCGTGGCGTTTATCAGCGCCTGTCTCGGCTGGGGACGGCGTTCCGCCATCGTTCCTTCGGAAATACGCCCCGCCCCCGCCGAGACATTGCCCCCGCCAACCCACGATGGTCGGATGACAAAAATGTTGTTGTTTTCGACGGGGTTTGTGGCGATGGCAATGGAAGTGGTGTGGACACGCGCTTTCACGCCGGTTTTGAAAACGCAGGTCTATTCCTTTGCGCTAATCGTGTTTACTTATCTGGTGGCGACTTTTTTTGGCTCATGGATGTATCGCGTGAATTTGCGGCGAAACCGCCTTGAACCGCTCGGAAAATTGATCGCTGCGCTGGCCATCACGGCTCTGTTGCCGGTCGTGGCCAACGATTCGCGGTCAGTCGTGGCGCTTTACTGGATGCCCTCGTTTGATCCAGGGAGCGCAATCATACTGCTCGGCAGCATCTGCCCTTTTTGCGCACTGCTGGGGTATCTGACTCCGCGACTTATTGACGGATATGCCGCCGGTCAGCCGGCCGCCGCGGGCAGGGTTTATGCGATCAATGTCCTTGGCTGCATCCTCGGCCCGCTCTTTGCGTGCTATGTTTTGCTGCCGCGCTTGAGCGAACGTCACGCCCTGATTCTGCTGGCGCTGCCGTTTCTTGTTTTCTGGCTCTTCTTTTTCAAATCCCAGACCCGTAAGCAACGTCTCCTGGCGGGACTGACCATGAGCGCAGTTTTGGCCTGGTCTTCGCTATTCACTGAAGATTACGAAGCCATGCTGTTCAAAACCATGAATAACACGACGGTGCGGCGGGATTATGCAGCCTCGGTCATTTCCTTTGTCGATGGCCGGGACAGAGAGCTTCTGGTCAATGGCATCGGCATGACAAAACTGACTTCGATTACAAAATTCATGTCGCATCTGCCGCTGGCGTTTCACAAAGGTCGCCCCCAATCTGCGCTGATCATCTGCTTTGGCATGGGGACCACTTACCGTTCGGCGATGAGTTGGGACATAGACACGACGGTCGTCGAACTGGTGCCGAGCGTGACGAAGGCTTTTGGGTTTTATCACGCGGACGCAGCGCGCTGGATTAATAATCCCAAAGGACACATCATCATTGACGACGGCCGGCGGTATCTCAAGCGCACCGACAAAAAATTCGACGTCATCGTGGTTGATCCGCCGCCACCGATTGAGGCCGCCGGTTCCAGCCTGCTTTTCTCCCGGGAATTTTATACGCTCGCCCGGCGACACCTCAACTCCGGCGGGATTTTGCAGATGTGGTTTCCCAGCGGGGAACCCGCGACAAAGCGGGCCGTGCTGCAATCCATCAAGGAATCTTTCCCCCATGTTTACGGTTTCCCTTCCGTGGAGGGATGGGGGTTGCATTTGATCGCCTCCCCGGAACCCATCGGCCCACTGGACGGGGAGCAATTGGCCGCGCACATGCCCGAATCGGCAAAAAAAGATTTGATGGAATGGTATTCGTCGCAGGACGTGGCCGCCACCCTTCGTTTGGTCGTCACCAACGGATTACCCATCGCCAACTTCGCCGATCTGAATCCCCGGATACAGATCACCGACGACCGGCCCTTCAATGAATATTTTCTGCTTCGCCGACTGTCCCACCGCTGAAAAATCAAACCGACGGCGCGTGAAACATGCAAACGCCGGCCGGCAGCCGGGAATTTGGAACCTTTCGCACCGGCCAGGCCCTGGGAACATGACAACCTATCCGGATTCCGGCAAATGGGAGATCGAACCGCAAGCGAAAGTTTTCGAGATGACCGGGGTGGATTATCTGCAATGGCGAAGAATGATTTGAAATTCGTCGCCGATTCCGCAGACTGCCGTGTCATGAACACGAATCCCATCCGGGCGCTCACCGCCATCATCGTCACGGTTTTAATGATGTCCCTCCGACCGGTTCACGCGGAAGACACCAACGCCGTTTTCCGCGTCGTCAGCACCGCCGACGAGCCGATGGTGCCCGGCAGGTTCGCGCCCACCTGGAATTCGCTGAAGCAGTACCAATGTCCCGAATGGTTCCGCGAGGCGAAGTTCGGCATCTGGGCACATTGGGGACCGCAATGCGAACCGGAGGACGGCGACTGGTACGCGCGGTTGATGTATTTTACCAACACCGCGCAATACCGGTTTCATCTCCAGCACTACGGTTCGCCGAAGGATTTCGGGTTCAAGGACGTGATCCACGAGTGGAAGGCCCAGAACTGGGATCCGGACAAATTGCTGTCGCTCTACCAGCGCGCCGGGGCGCAGTACTTCATGGCGCTGGCCGATCACCACGACAATTTCGACAATTGGGATTCAAAGTATCAGCCGTGGAACTCCGTAAACGTCGGGCCGCGCCAGGACCTCATCGGCGGCTGGGCCAAGGCGGCGCGCAAATACGGCCTGTATTTCGGGGTGAGCGTCCATGCCTCGCATGCCTGGACGTGGTATGAGCCGGCGCAGGATTTCGACGGCAAACTCACCCGGGCCGATGGCAAGGGCAAATGGTGGGACGGCCTCGACCCGCAGGATCTGTACGCGCAAAATCACACGCCCAGCCCGGGTTATCAAAAATTCGAATCCCTGTTCAACCGGTGGGACTGGGACAACGGCGCGAGCATCCCGGACGAGGCTTATTGCGACAAGTATTACAACCGCACGATGGACCTCATTGAGAAGTATCATCCCGACTTGATTTACTTTGACGACACGGCGCTGCCGCTGTGGCCGATCAGCGACGCGGGCCTGAAGCTGGCCGCGAATTTCTACAACCTCAACAACCAGTGGCACGGGACCAACGACGACGGCGTGTTGTTCGGGAAAGTCCTGAAGCCCGACCAGCGCCAGTGCATGGTCTGGGACATCGAACGCGGGGCGGCCAACGAAATCGAGCCGTTGCATTGGCAGACGGACACCTGCCTGGGCAACTGGCATTACGACCGGAAAATCTACGAGCGGCACGGTTACAAGACCACCAAAACCGTCATCCAGACCCTGGCGGATGTCGTGAGCAAGAACGGCAATTTGTTGCTCAGCGTACCCGTGCGCGGCGACGGAACGATTGACGATGAGGAAGTGAAAATCGTCGAAGGCATCGCCGATTGGATGGACGTGAACCGGGAATGTATCTTCGATACACACCCGTGGAAGGTATTTGGCGAAGGCCCGGCGTCGGCGGGTGCGAAGTTACGAGAACAGGGTTTCAATGAAGGCAAGGGCAAGCCGTTTACGGCCGCCGATTTCCGGTTTACCATCAAAAGTAACACGCTTTACGCGATTGAACTGGGCTGGCCGACCAATGGCGTGCGCATCCCATCGCTCGGCAAATCGGCCAGATTGCTCGACGGCAAAATCCGCAAAATTGAACTGCTGGGCACCAAGGAAAAAATCAAATGGAAGCAAACCGATGACGCGCTGGTCATCGCCCAACCGAAGAACAAGCCGAACGATTTCGCCGTCGTTTACAAAATCACGTTGAAATGAGTCGGATGGCGCGATGTCGTTTGAAAAGTAGAATGAAATTTTTGCCACTGATTATCCTTTCAACTTTATTGACCGGATGCGCTCGCCCGGCGCAGGTTAAACAAAATAAAGTGGCCGCACATATTCTGGTTGAGCGGCCAGAAAATAATGGTTTTGTAAATATTTGCCCTTGCACAATAAAAATTAGCTCGGGCAAAATAGCCGTCCTGCGAGGTGGAGAAAGTGCATCGTTATTTTTGAAGGCCGGCACATATTTTTTATCAGCCAGCTCTCCAAATCCGTATCCTGATGCAACGAAAGATTCTGATTGGGAAGTGGGCTTACTTAAAATTACAGTTACAAACCTGCAAACGACAAAAATTATTGTTGAACCAAGGAGTAAAGGATCCACTTACGCTGGAGGATGGGTCTTAATCCCACCAGGCCTGCAATGACCAAAGGCGAAAACAAGGATTTTCGGTTCATGCGGCTCGTCTTGCGCCTGGCACGACGCGGTTATGGCATGACTTCGCCCAATCCGATGGTGGGTGCAGTACTCGTGAAAGGCGGGAAAATCATCGGGCGCGGCTGGCATCGGCGCGCGGGCCTGCCGCACGCGGAAATCGAGGCGCTCCACGACGCGCAAAAGCGCAGACATAATGCCAAAGGCGCGACACTTTACGTGACGCTGGAACCGTGTAGCACTCACGGCCGCACGCCGCCCTGCACGGACGCCATCATCGCCGCCCGCATCAAACGCGTGGTCGTTGGCGCAACGGACCCGAACCCGAAACATTCCGGGCGGGCGTTCAAAATTCTTCGGCGTGCCGGGATTGAGGTCAGCCCAGCCGGGAGCGCCGGCATCCTGCCCGCGGGTCGCATGGCCCGTGAGCGGGAAACTCGCCGGCAAGATGCCGGCGCTCCCGGGGCATTGGCCAGCGAATGCGCGCAACTAAACGAAGCTTTCAACCACTGGATTGTTCAGCGCAAACCCTTTGTCACCGTAAAGGCCGCCATGACGCTGGATGGCAAGATTGCGACAGCCAGCGGCGAATCGAAATGGATCACCGGCGAAAAGGCACGCGCCTTCGGAATGAAACTGCGGCAAGGCGCCGATGCGATTCTGGTCGGGATCAACACGATTCTGACAGATGATCCGGCGCTGACAGTACGAACCGGAGCGCCGGTCTCCGACCCGGTGCGTTGGGAAAAGTTTTTGATCCGCGCCGGGTCGGAGACCGGCGCTCCGCGGCCACGGCGGATAGTTCTTGATTCCATGGCACGGACGCCATTACAGGCAAAAGTCGTCACCGACAAATTCGCTACGCTGACAACGATCGTGGTGAGCAAGCATGCTCCCAAGAACCGCGTGGCGGCGCTGGCCAAACGCGTGAAGGTGATTGTGGCACCGCCGGCCAATTCAAAATTCAAAATTCAAAATTCAAAACTGGATTTGAAGTGGTTGCTAAATAAATTCGGTTCCGAAAACGTCACCAGCCTGTTGGTGGAAGGTGGTGGCGAGGTGAATGCGTCGTTCCTGCGCGGCGGATTGGCACAACGCGTGGCATTTTTCTATGCACCGAAGATTCTGGGCGGACGCGATTCGCTCAAAGCCGTGGCGGGTGCAGGCGCGAGGGGTCTTACGGAGGCACTTGAGCTTCACGAGGTCGAATGGGAACGGCTCGGCGAGGACTTGATGCTGACGGCGCGAGTGGCGCAAACACGGCTCGACGGAGTCTCGCCCCACCGTTAATTTGGTGGAAATGTTCACAGGTATTGTCGAAGAAGCAGGAACCGTTGAGCGCATCCGACCGACGGCGAAATCCGTCGAATTGACCGTGCGCACCACCTGGACCGGTCGCGGCCTGAAAGTCGGCGGCAGCCTGGCGGTGAACGGCTGTTGTTTGACGTCCGTGAAAGTTTCCGCCCGTGGCAAATCCAAACTCGTTCAGTTTGAATTGCTCCAGGAAACGTGGCGGCTCACCAATCTCCAGTTTGCCCGGCCGGGTTCGCTCGTGAACCTGGAGCGGCCCTTGCGCGCGAATGGTGAGTTCGGCGGGCATTTCGTCACCGGCCACATTGACGGTCTGGGCAAAATCATCCGCTGGGAACGGATGGGGCAGGACCATGTGCTCGACGTGGCCGCGCCACCGGAGGTTATGCGTTACGTCATTCACAAAGGCTCGATTGCCGTGGACGGCATCAGTCTGACGGTGGCGGCCGTCCAGAAGCAAAGTTTCCGCATCTGGATCATCCCGCACACCTTTGCAGTGACGGCGTTGCGCGAAAGAAAGGTCGGCGATGCGGTGAATCTGGAGGCGGACTTGCTGGGCAAATACGCGGAAAAGTTTATTTCGGCCCGCCGCCAAAAGTAACCTGGTCAGCGCAAAAGATTTGTGGTCGGCAAACGTTTTCTCAGTTGACCACTGCCGCTATTGTGTTTGAAATCCGCCCGTGAATGGATTGCGCCGCCATCCGCTCCGCGTCATCGCGCGGTTGGGCCGGCTGGCCGTCGCCATTCTGATTTCCCTGTTGGATTATTTATTCCGTTGCGCATTCCACCGGTCGGCGACCAGACGGGCTGCCCGCGCGGCGTGGTTGCACCGCGCCTCCGGACGTACTCTGCGTTTTTTCCAGATTAAAACGCAGGCGACCGGGCCCGTTCCGGTGCGTGGATTACTCATCAGCAACCACCTCAGCTATCTCGACATTCTGGTGCTCTCGTCCCTCACGCCCGCAGTATTTGTTTCCAAGCACGACGTCAAATTCTGGCCGGTCTTCGGCCAGTTCGCCGTTCTGGGTGGAACGGTGTTCGTTGACCGCACCCGGCGGTTTCAGGTCGGCCAGGTCAATAACGAGATCGCGGCCGCGTTGAAGGAGGGCGCGCTGGTGGTTTTGTATCCGGAGGGAACCAGTTCGAACGGACAGACGCTCCTGCCGTTCAAATCATCCTTGCTGGAACCGGCCACCGATCCGGCGTGGCCGCTGGCCATCGCGTGCATTCATTACGAAATTGACGATGGCGACGCCGGCGAGGAGGTTTGTTACTGGGGCAACCATACTTTTTTTCCACACATGCTGAATTTGTTGAGCAAACGCCGCGTGCGGGCAATAGTCCGCTTCGGACAATGTTCGGAACGCAGCGGTGACCGCAAGGAACTCGCGCAGCAACTGCGCGCGGAGATCCTGGCCTTAAAGAAATAAACCCGCCGGATAACGGGATTTGAACTTGCTTTTGGCAAAAAATATACTATGATATAAAGCGTTCATCATGTTTAATATGACATTTGTTGTAATACGTAATGTTTCTCGGCTTAATTCGTTGAATTGCAAACACCTCCCCGCCGTTGATTTCCAGCACTCACATGGTTCCGCGAAAAGCTGAACTCACAAACAAGCCACTATGCCTGAGCGGGCGACTGGCTTCGCACTTGGTGTTTCTGCTGCTGGTGCTACTTCTTGCAGACGAGGGGCTCGCCCAGGTTCAAATCGTCAACTGCAATGCGCCGGTGCAGAGCCGCAAGCGGGGTATCGCCGTGAATTCCATGTCCGCGGCGGACTTCGAAGCCGTGGCGCCGGGTGTATCGTGGTATTACAACTGGGGCGCAACCCCGCTGACCTTGCCTGGCGATGTGACGATGGATTTCATCCCGATGGCTTGGAATGGTAATTCCGGTTTTCAAACTTCCATCAGTTCCTATCTCGCGGCCGGAAACCGGCCTTGGCGGGTGTTTGCGCTCAACGAGCCAAATCTTAAAGGGCAAGCATTCATGACGCCCGCCGCTTCGGCAACCACCTTTTTACAAGTCAAGGCGATTTGCGATCCGTACAACATTCCCGTGATTGCCCCCCACATGGCCGCCGGCTCCGCCCCAGCCGACAGTATTACCGCGTATGATCCAATCCTGGGCTCAAACGTCACCTATACTACCCAGGAACCTTTCATCAACGCATTTTTTTACTACTGTGGTTCGACGCCGCCAACGGGAATGGCGACACATATCTATGATAACTACGGTGCAATTGCCTCAATAACCGGCACCCTGCATACAGAGTATCCCACACAAAAAATCTGGCTGACCGAGTTCGATGCGAACGGCGCCACCAGTGATGCGCAAGTGCTCGCCACCTTGATCCCGGCGGTGGATTATTGCGAACGCACGCCTTGGATTGAAGGTTACTCCTGGTTTATGGCGAGGTTCAGCGATCCCTATAACAGTCTGCTTACCAGCAGTTCCGGCGTCTTGACCGCCGCGGGCCAGGCCTATGTGCAAATGCCGGTGCATGAGACAAACCTTTTTTATCGCATCCCCGGGCAGCTTCAGGCGGCGCGATACGTCACCATGAACCAAATGAACATCGCGCCAACGACCGACACTAACGGACTTGCCGACATGATATCCGCGGCGGCCGGGGCAAGCTTGAACTATAACATCCAGGTTGATACCGCCGGAAGCTATCCTTTGAACTTTCGGGTTAGCGGCGCTACCGGTCAGATCAGCGTGTATGAAGGCGGCACGCTGCTGGGTGCGGCCAATGTCACGCAAGCCAGTTGGTCAACAGTTTCGACCACCGTTACCTTGCCGGCCGGCACGCAAACACTCGAGGTAGTCCTTTCCGCCAACGGTCAACATTTCAACTGGATGCAATTCCAGCCAGTCAATGGCCCGGTCGCCGTTCCGACCGGTGTGAATGCAACGGCGGGCAACGCCCAGGTGGTTTTGAGTTGGTCCCCGTCCGCCGGCGCCACCGGTTATAATGTCCAAAGCTCGACGACCGCGGGCGGGCCGTACACCCCCATCGCCAGTCCGACGACCACCAGCTACACGAACACCAGCCTCGCCAATGGCACGACCTATTACTATGTGGTTTCGGCAACAGATGGGGTCAATGTCAGTTCCAATTCGATCGAAGTCAGTGCCACGCCGGTGTATTCACATGCAAATTTGGCGTTGAACCAACCGGTCACGGCGAGTACGTATCAAGCCAGTAGTCCTTATTGTCCCGCAATCTATGCGGTGGACGGCAATCTTAACGACCCGCTGGGCTTCCGTTTGGACTAATATTCCGCAATGGATTTATGTGGATTTGGGGGCAACCTACAACATCACGGAAGTGGAACTCTACTGGGAGAACGCTTACGCGACGAGTTTTCAAATTCAAGTTTCCTCAAATGCCGCGACTTGGACCCCGATTTACAGCACGACCACGGGGCCTGGTGGCGTACAGGATTTGACCGGGTTATCTGGAACGGGTCGTTATGTGCGGATGTACGCCACCGTACGCGCCACCCAGTACGGTTATTCCCTTTGGGAATTTCAAGTCTATGGAAGTCCTGTGCCAACCAATCAGCCGCCGGTGCTGGCGGCGATTCCTGACCAGACCATCCTGGCCGGCAGGACGCTCCTGGTCACCAATCTGGCCAGCGATCCCAATATTCCACCACTGCCCTTGACCTACAGTTTGTTCAATCCGCCAGCGGGCGCCTCCATCAACGCCAACTCCGGTTTGTTCGCCTGGCGGCCAACCATCGCGCAGTCGCCTTCGACCCGGACGGTGGCCGTGGTGGTTTCTGACAATGGAGTGCCGCCCCTCACAGCCAATCAGAGTTTTAACGTAACGGTGACTCAGCCAGCCTCTCCCGTTATCAACGCGGCATCCATCACCAACGGCCAGCTTGGATTCTGGATCAATGGCGATACCGGACCGGACTATACCATCCTGGCTTCGACCAACCTGACTTCGTGGAATCCAATATTCACGATCAATTCGCCGTCGTTGCCTTGCTATTGGGTTGACACCAACTCGGTTGCCTACCCGTTTCGCTATTACCGGATCGTCCTGGGGCCTTAAACCACCGATTTCCAAACGATGCCGCAACGAAGTTCAGCAAAAAAGAAAAACTGGTGCGCATAGCAGGACTTGAACCTGCACGGGTTGCCCCACTACCACCTCAAAGTAGCGTGTCTGCCAATTCCACCATATGCGCAAGACAAGACGCGCGACCGCGGAATGTCCGCAGCCTGACAACTATGCATTGTCAACCGCATAAACGCAAAGTCAAGCATTTCCCTCCCCGCTCGCGCGGAAGAACAACAAAAATCCAATCCAACAAGTTCTCAAGCCCCGGTGGCCGTTGACTTCATTGCGGAGCCGGCACATCGTGATGTTTTGACGCGCGGATTTCTCCAAGGTATTGCCCGGCCGGTTGGTTTGACGGGTCGAGTTGCAAGGTAATTTGAAACTGGGTGTGCGCCGCATCCAGCCTTTGCTGCTTCATCAGCATGATTCCAAGATTCAAATGTGATTTGGCAAAATCCGGGCGATAGATGATTGCGTCCCAGAATTGCTGCCCGGCGTCACCAATTTTCCCCCCGGCCGCCAGTTCAAGGCCGAGCAGATAGTGGGCCTGCCAGAATTCCGGTTTGAGTCCGACGGCCGTTCCAAAAGATTCAATCGCACTTGCTGACTGTCCCAGCGCGGCAGCCGCAACCGCCTGGTTAAAATAATCGGCCGGGCCTTGCGGCTGAAGATTGGCAGCGCGCTGATAAAAGACTGCGGCTTGTTTCAGATTTCCCCGGTTTTGCTCCAAAAATCCGAGGTTGAGGCACGTTTCCATGTCATCCGGCTCCGCCCGGAGTGCCCGTCGGAAACAGGCCAGTGCCTCGTCTGTTTTCTGCCGGTTTTCCAGGATCTGGCCGCGTCCGTTCAGCGCCGGTACAAAATTGCTCCGGATGGCCAACGCCCGCGAAAAATATTCCGCGGCTTCGTCAATTTTCGCCTGAAGAATCAACAAATTGCCGACGTCAGAAAACTCGCCGGGCACCTGCGGCAGCAATTCACAAACGCGTTTCGCCTCCTTGGTGGCCTGCGCCAAATCGCCTTTCGCTCCCAAATATTGGGCAAAATTGAAATGCAAAAAGCCGTCGGTCGGAGCCTCTGCCAGTGCTTGTTTGTAGAGTTGCTCGGTTTGCCCGGATGACTCGGCGTCCACTTGGGATTTCAGTTCGCTGGTTTTTTCTTCGCACAGCCCGATGTTGGCAGCGTTGTTGAACCGTCCGGTGAATGGCGGCGATGCTATTCGTTTTAATATCGGTTGCCAGACCCGGAGCCGGTCCCACGCCGAGACCGCCAGCCGGCGCTCACACAGCTCCTCCGACGCCCAGTTTCCTTTGTCGTGGGCGGTAACGAAAGTTGGAAGCAATGCTTTTGTCTTTTCGGCAAAGTTAAGCGCCACGAGATAATTGCCGGCGAAATTCAAATGTACGTGCTCGAAGAAGAAATTCAGTCCGGGGATTCCGTCCGGCGAGTCTTGCGCCAGGATTTTGGCGGTGTCCACCAAATGGACGCCGTCATGGTCATGCCGCGCCGCCGCGTCACGGATGGCCGAATTGATTTGGCTGTCCGCCCGAAATTCCAGCGCGTCATAATCCCGCGCCAGTTTGAAATCCTGCAAGGCTTGAATAAAATTTGTCAGCGCCAAGTCGCAGTCGCCCATGCGAAACTGCAGTTCGGCGAACTGCGGATCAATCTCAGCCGCCTTGCGATACCTAGCCAACGCGGTTCTATAAGAGCGGGCGGTTTCATTTGTAGTGCCTTCTTCAAAAAGTTCGGTCCATTTGGTTAATTGGTTCGTGCTCAAATCGGGTTTATGGATTGACGCAAATGGCGCGCAATCCTCCAAATCAACCGCCACCGTACTTAAAACAACCGGCACGCCCGCCCGGTGCGCTGTGCGTAAAATGTCTTCCAGGTTTCCTCTGAAATTCGTGTCAGCCCGCAACCGGGCCGGATCATCATATCCAATGCGGCCGTTCATGAACATTTGCATGCCGCCCCATTCTTTTGGTGTTGAGGCACCGCTCCTTAATCGCCGGATGACATTGTCCAGCAATTGGCCGATCCGCGTGGTCTTGACGGCGATAACGGCTCGAATGACTCCCAGTGGCGGCGCCGCTAGTCCGTAAGCCGTTTCAGCGCCAAAGGGAGGTGGCGCCTTGTTCCCGTTCGAAAAATTAGAGGCGAACGAAACCATTTTGACCGCGCCGAAGGGTCCTACTATTTCGTTGTTGCCCATGTAAATGATCCACAAATCACCCTGATGTCGGGCGCAATCCCGTGCAATCGGCACGATGACGTTTGAATCAATCGCCGTGATGGCCACGCAAATGACTTCGAATTGAATTCCCGGATAACGCTCGTGCAGCAAAACTTGCAGGTATCGGCCCATACCATAACTCGAATCCGGGTCTCCCAAAGCGGCCGATTCACCATACAAAAAGATGCGGTAGGTGTCTGGGGATTTGTTTGCAGCCATGCGCTGGGGGGTTGGCGCACGGGACAAGGCGGGCGGGAAAAATCTGCAACCAAACTCATCGTTGGGAACGTAATAATCCTGGCCGCTGATTTTATATTTAAGGAAAAAACTTGTGGGATAACCATAGCCGAACAAACGCAAACCAAGGTCCAGCCCGCCCAGAATCACCAACGGAATTACAATTGCCGCACAAAACCGAAACAACCACAGGCGGCGGCGGGGAATTGGGGGCGCCGGCTTTCCCGGCGAGAAGTTTTTTCCATTCGTTGAATGCATATCCGCACCCGGCTCAATAATGAAGCAGACCGAACCGTCTCGGGCAAGGCGTTTTAACTGCCAAAAAACCACTGCCAGCCGCGCCAATGCTGTTGTTGCGGCGCGTTAAACGTCTGGCTGGGTGCGTGGCCCAAATCCAACTGAATCAAAATACCAACGTTGTTGGCCCCGCGTCCGTGCGAACGGATGGCGTCAATGCCATATCCGTAGGTGGCCATGATTTTCAGCCGGTCGGACGGCGAACGGTAAAAAATGCCGCCACCCACGCCGCTCAGCCAGTTGCCGGGCTGGTTCTCGCCAGGCAGATAATCCACGAAGGCGCTGGACACATTCAGGTCCAGGTCCCAGCGGTTCTTCGGGTCCAGCGGCAACAGGTAATTTGCGTTGAGCAGCGCAAAATTCCGGGCGCTGATTTCCTGAAAATAATAGCCCGGCAGCGAGAGCGGAAATTCCGACACCAAAGGCAGAAATCCGCCCAGCCGATAGGCGCTGAAGCGGTCGGCATCCAAACTCGCGCCGGCGGTCAGACGCACATAAAAGTTCTGCTGGCTCCTGGGCAGCGTGTAAGCCAGCGCGGCCTCCGCCCAAAACAGATGGGATTGCTGATTGAGGACGCGGTCACCGTTGAACCCATAGTTGCCCGAGTCGGTGCGATATTGGCCTTCATACCAGACGGACAATTCCATCGCCAGCGGCGGAAAAAGGGTCGGCTCGACGCCACCCCACCGCAAACCGGTGCGGACGCTGAAGGTGCCGTGGTCGTCGGGCGTCTGGAAATTCGGCGCGGTGCCGTCATTGGCATCATAAATCGAGTAATGCGCCGCACCGCGCAGAATAAAGTTGAGCGGAATCTCACTGGCAGGATTGAACAAATGGTAAATGCTGGCCGACACCTCCGCACTGTGGCCGTCAAAGGATTCCACCGGGTAATACTTGCCACCGCGGATTTCATAATAGCTGTCGCCAAACCCGCCGCCGGCCAGGCCGAGGGCGAAATCGGTGTTGGGCCCCAGACCGTGGACGAAACCGAGTTCGGAATCCAGGTATACCGGCGCGACCGCCAGCCGCAACGTGAGATTGGTGCGCAAAAAATCCGGCTGGTTATGGTAAAAAAAAGCGTAACCGGCGAACGGCGCGTGGCCCTCGGCGGCCTGGTTGAAGCCCAGTTGAATCAGGTCGCGCCGGACCGGGTCAACCTGGGCCAAAACGAAACGCGGGGCAAACAAGGATACCCATAGCAACCACCACCCGGCTCGTTTCATTGACGTTTTCGTATCGCAAAGCGTGCCCGGCAGCAAGCGGATTTGGTCACTCGCCGCTGGACACACGGAAATATTTGCGGCTTACTGTTTGCGCCGATGCCGCCGCTAAATTCTGAATTGTTGAGCAAAGCGAAAGGGCTGGGATTCTCCGACCGGCAAATCGCCCATTTGACCGGCCAGACCGAAGACAAAATCCGCGCGTTGCGGAAGAAATTGAAGCTCGTGCCGAGTTACCGGCTCGTGGACACCTGCGCCGCTGAGTTCGAAGCCTACACACCTTACTATTATTCCACGTACGACCGCGGCGACGACGAGGTCAGGCAGACGCCGAAGCAAAAGGTGATGATTCTCGGCGGCGGTCCCAACCGGATCGGGCAGGGCATTGAATTCGATTATTGCTGCGTCCATGCCGCATTCGCGCTCAAGGAGGACGGTTTTGAAACCATCATGGTCAACTCGAATCCAGAAACGGTTTCGACCGATTACGACACGAGCGACAAGCTGTTCTTCGAACCGCTCACCCTGGAGGACGTACTGCACATCTACGAACGCGAAGGGTGCTGGGGTGCCATCGCCCAATTTGGCGGCCAGACGCCGCTAAACCTCGCGCTCGGCCTCCAGAAAAACGGTGTCAACATCATTGGCACCTCGCCGCAAAGCATCGAAATCGCCGAAGACCGCAAGCTCTTCGCCGCGATGCTCGACAAGCTGAAAATCCCCCAGCCGCCCAACGGCCTGGCCACGAACATCGAGGAAGCGCTCGCCGCTTCCAAGAAGCTTGGCTATCCGGTCCTGGTCCGCCCGTCCTTTGTGCTCGGCGGACGCGCGATGCAGATTGTTTATTCCGATGCCGAGCTGCAGCATTACATGCGTTTTGCCGTTGAAGCCTCACCCGAACGCCCGGTGCTCGTGGATAAATTTCTCGAAGACGCCACCGAAGTAGACGTGGATTGCATCGCCGATGTCGGCCACTTCAAGAAAGCAAGCGACGGAACCATCGTCATCGGCGGCATTCTGGAACACATCGAATTTGCCGGTGTCCATTCCGGCGACGCCGCGATGGTCCTGCCACCACACATGCTTTCCAAAAAAGTCATCGAGACCATCCGCGAATACACGCACGCCATGGCGCGGGAATTGAAGGTCGTCGGCCTGATGAACGTGCAATACGCCGTGAAGGACGAAAAGGTGTTTGTGCTGGAGGTAAACCCGCGCGCGTCGCGTACCGTGCCATTTGTGAGCAAGGCCATTGGCGTGCCGCTGGCGAAACTGGCGGCGAAAGTTATGGCCGGGAAAAACCTGAAGGCATTGGGGTTCACGAAGGAAATCCGGCCGGAGTATTGGGCCATCAAGGAATCCGTCTTTCCGTTCAGCCGTTTTCACGGGCAGGACATTTTGCTCTCGCCGGAAATGCGCTCGACCGGCGAGGTCATGGGCCTCGACGCCGACCGCGGCATCGCCTATGCGAAATCGCAGATGGCCGCAGGCTCGCCGCTGCCGTTGGGCGGGAAGGTTTTTGTCAGCGTGAGCGACGCCCACAAAAAACACGTGACGCCGGTGGCCAAACAATTTGCCGACCTGGGATTCGAACTCGTGGCCACAAGCGGCACGGCGGCGGTTTTGGAGAAGGCGGGACTGAAGGTTCAACGGGTGATGAAACTGCTGGAAGGCCGGCCGAACGTGATTGACCTGCTCAAGAACAAGGAAATCCAGCTCGTCATCAACACGCCCAGCGGCGCGGCGCCGCGCGAGGACGAAGTAAAAATCCGCACTACGGCCATCTACACCGGCACGCCCATCATGACGACGTTGAGCGGCGCCAAGGCCGCCGCCCGCGGCATCGCCGCCCTCAAGAAATCCGGTTACAGCGTCAAAACGCTGCAGGAATATCACTAGCGCGTTTCCGTTTCGCCACTTCAATGTCCGCCGGGCGTGTCGGCTCGGGAATCGGACAGCGCACGCAGCACGCGGTAACGGTGCGTCCACGGATCAATCCGGCAGACGGCCCGGTAATCGCAATATTGGCATGCCGTCTCAGCGCCTTTGCGATACGGGTCCACGGACGACGCGCCGGCAAAAATCGCGCGGCCCATTTCCGTCAACTGTGTTTCCACCTGATCCAGCAGCGCTTCAAATTCCCCGCGTGGCAAGACTTCGGCCGAAGCCTTGTTCAACGAACCATCCTTGTTGCGGCGGTAATTGAACTGATCGCCGACCTTCGCATCGGACCGGCTATCCAGCTTCGGTAAGGCGTCCACGCTGAAACGTCCGGTGTGGCGATAGGCCAGGCGCCGCGATTTTTCCGCTTCGGCCAGCGCCTCGGACCGCGTGTCGCTGCCACTGTATTTGCCGCGCAGGTTCACGTAAAAAACACCCGCGGGCACCAGGCGTTCGACGCCAGGCAGCGCGCGCGGATTGGACCAGCGACGCAGTGCCGCCAGATAACCGGGCAACTGCAACTGCACGCCGTGTTCAAGCAGTACCGGGTCGAGTTTGCGTTGGCCGGATTTGTAATCCATCACCACGCACCACGCGTTGCCTGCGGTTTCACGGTGCAAATCAATCCGGTCAATCCGTCCGCGCAACGCCAATTGATGGCCACCCCCCAGATCCATTTCCCAGGCCGGGGCACCGTCCGTTCCAAACCCGAATTCAAGCTCGGCCATTGCTGGATCAAATTCGTACTGTCCGCGCATCCAGGTCACCAGGGTTTCGACAAAGTTCTGCAACGACTCCGCCAGCACGCGCGCCGTGAACCGCCCCTGGTCATCGGCGCGCAACAAACCGTCGCGATAGCCGGGCGTGAGGCTGGCGGCGATTTTGCCGACGCGCTCGCGAGCTTCCACCGGGGTCAGGTCGCGCCAGCGCCTGCCTTCGGCACTCAATTGCTCATGAAACAGCTTCAGGACTTCGTGTTGAAAACTGCCGCGTTCGCGCGCATCCAGTTCAAAAAACTTCCGTTCCTCGGCGCGCAGGCCCGAATGGACGAAGAATCGGAACGGGCACTGGGCGAATTCCTCCAACCGGCTTACCGAGCCTTGCAAGGTCGGACCATACATGGCCTCCGCCAGATCGGGTGAAAGGTTTTCGGCCGGATCGGGCTCGCGCAATCCCTCCAAACGTTTTTTAAGACCGGCCAGGACAGGCAGTTCGAGCAGTTCGGCCCAATTTTTGTTGGTCCCCTCGCCCCGACCCTCTCCCCGCCCGGCGGGGAGAGGGAGACGGTTAGCGAGTGGATAGACGTCTTTCCCTCGCTCCGCGTGAGCGGGGAGAGGGTGGCCGGAGGTCGGGAGAAGGGAGGTGATTCCCACCAGCGGCGCGACCAGTTCATTCACGTGCTCCGCTTCGCGCCAATCCGCAGCGGCATGGAATTCTTCAACCTCCAATCCGGGAAACAACGACTGCAGATGCACAACCAGCGACGAGGGATTCAACGTCCGGCCATCCGCATCATGCCGCGAAAGGGTCACGCAAAGTTTTTCCCCGGCGCGGGTGCAGGCGATGTAGCCAAGGTACCGTTCGCGCGCCAGTTGGTCGCGCAAATTCGGCCCGAGGGCAAGGTCGTGTTGTGCCAGCTCATCGCGGTCGGCATGGGTCAGGATGGGCGGCGTGGCCGGCGCGGCGGGAAAAATTCCCTCGTTCGCGCCCAGCACCAGTGCAAGTTTCAAATCCGGATTGCGCGCGCGGTCCACGGCACCGACGAGGACCTGGTCAAGCGCGGGTGGGACCACGCCCACGGTCAGGTTCATCAAACCTGCTTCCAGAATCGGCAGCCAGTCCCGCAATGACAGTGATTCATTGGAGAACGCGAGGGCAACGTTGTCGAGCCATGCATTCATTTGTTCCCAAACGGTCGAATGGAGTGCGGACTGTTCCGATTCGACGCGGCTCCAGCGCTCCAGGGTGCCCGGGACTTTTAAGTTCTTCCACAATTCACGCGAGGCTTCGGCGAGTTGCGGGCCGGCCGGTCGGCTTGCCAGTCGTGCCATTTGCGCAGCGAAATTTTCAAAGGGCGGCAAAATTTTTTGACGCAGCCGTTCGAGCGATTTGACCCGGCCCGAATCGTCCGCAATTTGAACCGGTTCACGCCATGCTTTGCCGCGCCAGCCGAATTCGAGCGCGGCATTTTCGAGTTGGTCAATTTCCGCCTCGTCCACGGGTGAAAACCCGGCCTTGAGCGCGGCGAACCAGTCGTCGTGGGGCCAGTCGAACGCGACGGTACGGAAAGCGCTGCGGGTCAATTCTGCGAGCGGGTGATGGGCGACGGACTCGCGCCGGTCGAGGAAGAATGGGATTTCGTAGCGACGGAAAACCCGCGCCAGCGGTTTGTAATAATCGTCAAGATTCCGCACCAGCACGGCACAGTCGCGGAAGCGGTTTCCGGCGCGGATGAAGTGTAAAATGGCCCGTGCGGCGAACACCGCTTCGGCTTCGGGATTGGCGCAAACCGCCAGGGAAATTGCGGATGGCGGGTTGCGGATGGCGGAATTGCTTCGCCGGGGTTGTGACCAGCTTTGTTCCAGGTCCCGCAGCATGGAATTCCTGTCAAAGCGGCTTTTCTCCGCGATACGTCCGACCTGTTCGACGGTGATTTTACAATCCGGCAGATTTTCGATTCGTTGCCGGCATTGCTGATACGTTTTGGCGATGGCGGACCAGATCGAAAGCCAGGAATGCTTTGCATTGGTTTCCGGTGAGGTTTCGAGGCAGAACGCGAGCGTCGCCCCACCGCAACAAGATAAAATGACGGTGAGCAAATCCAGCTCCTGCGGTGTCATTTCGGCGAAACCATCGAGCCACAAGCCGGAAATTCGGAATTCGAAATTCGCCCGTCTCCGCTGCGCTCCGACGCGGCCTGGGTCGGGGCTTGCCGCGCCGAAGCCGGAGGCGAAGGCGGGAATTCGGAATTCGGAATGCAGCGTGTCTCTTGCAAAATTCAAAAGGCAATCGGCGTCCTGCAATTCGTGTTTCGCCAACCAGTGCGTGTAGGCGGCGAGCAGAAGCGAAAGGTCATGGAGTTTGGCTTGGAGTTCGCGATCTTCCGCAAAACGACCCGTGAGCGCTTTAAGTTTGCCGGGCGTAAATTGATGCTGCTGCAGTTCACCGAGCAACTGGCTGAGTTGCTGCGCGAAGCCCGGCCGGCGGCAACTCCGCCGGAATAACTTCAATTCCTTTTCATGCCGGAGTAGAAGCGCACGCAGCACCATGACGCGGCCCTCATCGTTCAATTGGTTGGGGGGGGTGACCGACAGCTTCTCCAGGACAAATCGTGCCAGGCGATCGAACGAAAAAATGTGCAGCCGCGTGTAACCGGCCAATTCCCTGCCGGCGAGCAACTGGCGTTCGAGCTGGAACGTCGCCTGTTTGGGCACCAGCAGAATCAGCGGCGGGCCATCGGCATTTTCCTGCAACGCGGCGCGGATTTCGGCGAGGCAGCGGAACGTCTTGCCGCTGCCGGCGGGACCCAGGAGAAAGCGCGCTTGCACACCGGATTTTTCGCGCAAAGCCGCGGTGGCGCAAAGCAATTTATTGGAGCCCGAATGCATTTTTTGCATCATATTTTTTATTTCCTTTCGAGGGGATTTGTTTATGCTTGCCCCCTGTTGGAAAAATTCAAATTCAATCCAAAGACGGAAAAAGCAAAATTGTATGCCACTGACACATACTAGGGAACTTTTTGCGAAGGCGTTGAAGGGCAAATACGCGCTGGGCGCGTTCAACGTCAACAACATGGAACTGCTTCAGGCCATTATCGAGGCGTGCGAGGAGGAGAAGGCGCCGGTGATGCTCCAGATTTCCAAGGGCGCGCGCCAATATGCCAATCCGGTTTATCTCAAAAAGCTCATTGAAGCGGCGGTCAGCCTGTCCACCATCCCGATTGCGGTGCATTTGGATCACGGTGATACGTTTGAACTTTGCAAGGAGTGCATTGACGAAGGTTTCACCAGCGTGATGATTGACGCGAGTCACGAACCCTTTGAGAAAAATGTCGAAATCACCCGGAAGGTCGTGGAATACGCCCATAAATACAACTGCGTAGTGGAATCCGAACTGGGCCATCTGGTGGGCGCGCAGTTCGACGAAGGCGAAGAAGGCGGTGCTCATTCCGTCAGCGGCCATTACACGATTCCGGAAGAAGCGGTCAAATTCGTCAAGGAATCCGGCTGTGATTCGCTGGCCGTCGCCATCGGCAACTCGCACGGCGCTTACAAATTCAAGGGCACGCAGCATCTTGACCTTGAGCGTCTCAAGCTGATTAAAAAAGCATTGATGGATGCCGGTCTCGGCGATTATCCGCTCGTGTTGCACGGGGCGTCGTCCGTACCGAAAGAACTTGTCGAGGAAATCAACAAATACGGCGGCAAACTGGGCACGGACGCCGCCGGTGTGCCGGAGGCTGACATCGAAGTGGCGCGCCGCACGGGTTGCACCAAAGTGAACATTGACACAGATCTGCGTTTGGCCATGACGGCTGCCATCCGCAAGGTCATGACCGAAAACCCAAAAGAATTTGATCCGCGCAAATATCTCGGCCCCGCCCGCAACAAGGTAAAAGATCTCGTCCGCCATAAAATCAAAGATGTCCTTTGCTGCGCCGGTCACGCGTTCGATTAAGCGCGGCTGGAATCTTCCTTGAAACGATTTTTAACACAGATGTTGGAAATCGTTTTTCTGTGCCAAAAATGCCGTTTTGGCACACACAAATTAGACCATTTCAAAAGTTGTGTCATAATAGCACTATCCTGCCGGTAATATAAATGGGCTGAATCGTTGTAAGTATTTGTTTATTAGAACGATATTATTTTACGCTGCGATTGGCATTTCCAAAGCTAAACGGTCCACTGAACAACCAACATCTTAACGAAAGGATGATTATGAGGCTGATACAATATCAAAGACCAGGATTGATTTGGCCGGGCTTTGGACGGCTATCGAATCTGCAGGATGAGCTGGACCGTTTGTTTGAATCGCCGTTGACCGGCTGGGCGCCCGCGCTCGATGTGCATGAGGACAAGGACAATTTTATTGTCAACGCGGAGTTGCCCGGTCTGAAACGGGAGGACATTGAGGTCTCGCTGCAAGATGGCGCGCTCGTCATCTCCGGCGAACGCAAAACCGAGGAAAAGCGGAAGGAGGGCGAACTCCACAGGCAGGAACGCTTCTATGGGAAATTCCGGCGTGCCCTGACATTGCCCGCGCCCATCGCGGCGGACAAGGTCAAAGCGCAATACAAGGATGGCATCCTGACGATTACACTTCCCAAGGCTGAGGAGGCCAAGCCAAAAAAAATTGACGTGAGTGTCAATCAGGTGACGTAAAGTTGAACCCTGCGGACGCACTTGTCCGCAGGGCTTTTATTGACGCCTCCAGTGGCAAATACCCGCCTGCGACCAAAGACACAAAACGGCGGGCGCGGCGATCACACACGAGTTTACATCGCCAACACCCGCCGAAGCGCCCAGTTCTCATTGGGAGCAGGAGCAACCTAACCCATCGTGCAACACTGGCAAGTGGTTTTTGAAAAAATTCGCGGCCTTTTCAACCTCGCCATCCGGCCGCAAACAGCTTTACATCCGGCTGGATAGTTCGAAAAATCAAACATGCCGAAGAAATGCTGGCTGCTTCAAAACGCAGGGCTCTCACTTTGCGTTTTTGCCTGTATCCTTCCGGGAACGGCGCGAGCAGCGGACCCAGCCAACTCGCCCTTCATCGTGAACACTTGGGGCACGGAACAGAGACTCCCGGGCAGCGTGGTCTTCTCCGTGATTCAAACCCGGGACGGCTATCTCTGGCTGGGTACGCAACATGGTTTAGTACGCTTTGACGGAATTCGCTTCACGGTGTTCGACGAGGAAAAAACGCCCGGTTTAAATAATGACCAGATAGACTACCTGTTTGAGGACAGCCATACGAATCTTTGGATTGGAACGGACGCGGGCGGCGCGGCGCTGGAAAAGGATGGCCGGATTGAAAATTTCTCCATTGGGTACAACAACCACGACGGGCGATTGGTCTCGGCCTGTGAGGATTCGGCCGGGGCCGTGTGGTTGTACACCGCCGATGCTCATCTGGCCCGCTATCAGCACGGGAAAATGGATGTCGTGGGTTTTAATTTCAAGACGCCGGCGGTCTGCCGGATGATTGTTGCGGAGAAATCCGGGCCACTTTGGATCGGCGAAGATTGGGGCATGTTTTCCTTTCGCCCCTCCAATTTCAGTCCGCCGGCATTTGCCCTTGAACAACAGATTCCGGTCCAGCGGCTCGACTACCTGCTGGCCAGCCGGGACGGCGGCATGTGGCGGTTCGTGGATGGCCGGATTCAAAAATGGGGTCCCGTTCGACTCGAAAAAGATTTTGGGCCGTATCCCTGGACTAACGACATCATCAAAGGCGCATGTGAAGACGCGCATGGCAATTTGATTGTCGGCACGCTCGGGGCAGGTGTTTTTTGGTATGACCCGGAGGGCAATTACCGGCAAATTTCGACGGGACAGGGACTGTCATCCGCGTACGTCCTTTCCTTGTATCTCGATCAAGGGGGAAATCTTTGGGTGGGCACTGACGGCGGAGGATTGGATCGGATCAAAAGAAAAATTTTCAACACGCCGGACGGACTGCGTCCCTGGAATGTCCAATCAATGTCAGAAGATGCGGATGGCGGTCTGTGGGTCGCTTTTGGTGCTCAGGGCGCGGCGCATTGGAGAACCAACACGGCCCAATATTACCATGTGGGTCCGTTGCAAGACGCCTGGACCGTGCTGGTGGACCAGCAACAGCGCGTTTGGGCGGGGACGCGGGATGAGGGACTGTTTCAGTTCGAAACCAATCACTTTGCGTTTGTGTCCGCCGCCGAGGTCCTCGGCCCGCAAATTTCGGTTTTGTTTGAGGATCACCAGGGACGTCTGTGGGCAGGAACGCCCAATGGTCTGGGGTGTTGGAACGGACAGGATTGGAAGCTGTACACCACCCGGGACGGCCTGTCAGGAAATGCCGTTTCTGCGATCACCGGAGATGGCAAAGGCGGCCTCTGGATCGGAACCGGAGACGGCGGCTTGAGTTGTTTCATAGGTGGCAAATTTGTTTCCTACACGGCATCGGAAGATGGCCTGCCCGGCAACGACGTTTCCTGTCTTTACGTGGATAAAGACGGCAATTTGTGGGTGGGCACCTCGGGCCACGGCCTGGCCCGGTTTCATGATGGAAAATGGACGCGTTATTCGAAGCGCGATGGCCTCGTCAGCAACAGCATCAGTTACATCATCGAAGATGATGCGGGTGATTTATGGATTGGCTCCAATCTGGGGTTGATGCGAGTTCCGAAAAAACTCCTGAACGATTCCACCAGAGAAGCGGTGAATTTTTCTTCCTGCCGGATTTACGGAGAGGCTGACGGCCTGCCGACGCGCGAATGTTCCAGCGGTTCGCAACCGGCCGCCTGCCGCACGGGCGACGGACGATTGTGGTTTCCCACCACGAAAGGTCTGGCGGACGTAAATCCGGCGGAGCTCAGGCCCAACCTGCAACCGCCTCTGGTCATGATCGAATCCGTGCTGGTGGACGGTCAGGAACAAAAAACCAATCGCTTCGATTCGGCCTGGCCACAAGCCATCGTGATTCCGCCCGGCCACGATCGCCTGGAAATTCATTACACCGGCCTGAATTTTTCGGCCCCCAACGAAGTGCGGTTCCAATACCTTCTGGCAGGACACGAAACCGCCTGGACGGAAGCCGGCGACACCCGCGTGGCCTTTTACAACAAATTGCCGCCCGGCGATTATCGGTTCCAGGTCGTAGCCTGTAATGAAGACGGCTTCTGGAACAAGACCGGCAGCGCGCTGGCCGTGACGGTGCAGCCGCAATTCTGGCAGACCGGATGGTTTCGCGCGGTCGTCGTCCTGGGCTTTCTCGGCATCGTCGCCGCCGTGGTGCGGTATCTTTCCACGCAAAAATTGCACCGCCAGTTGCAGGCGCTCAAACAACGGGAGGCGCTGGAACAGGAGCGCTCCCGCATCGCCCGCGACCTCCACGATCAACTGGGCGCCAATCTCACCCAGGTGGCGCTGTTGGGTGAAATGGCGGAAGCCGATAAAAATTCCCCGGCGGAAATCGCGTCCCACGCGCAGCAAATTTCCCAGACCGCGCGCGAGACCACGCACTCGCTCGACGAAATCGTCTGGGCAGTCAATCCTTCCAATGACACGCTGGAGGGACTGATCACCTATGCCTGCAAATACGCGCAGGAATATCTCGCTCTGGCCGGGCTGCATTACCGCGCCGAAGTGCCGCCTCAATTGCCGGCGGTCGTCATCCCGCCGGAAGTCCGCCACAATGTCTTTCTCGCCTTCAAGGAAGCAGTCAACAATGTCGTCAAACACGCCCAGGCCACGGAGGCCCGGATTCGATTGCGGTTGCAGCCCGGCAATTTTACCTTGGAAATTGAGGATGACGGCCGCGGCATCGGCCAACAGAATACACTGGCGGCCCAGGCCAGAAATGGCCTGCGCAACATGCGCAAACGCATGGAAGACATACACGGCGGATTTTCCATTTCCGGCGGGGCCAAGGGCGGAACCGTCGTGCGCCTCGTGGTACCCCTTAAAATGAAATGAGGAAGGCAGAATCAAGAATGAAGAAACAATTTTCCGGCGGTTCGCTTCTTGTTTCTTCATTCTGCATTCTCCATTCTGCATTCAGGTAATGCCCATTTCCGTTTCCATCGTCGAAGACAACGACAAGCTGCGCGGCACGCTGGCAAGGGTGATCAACCGGGCCGACGGCTTCCGCTGCGTCAGCGACTACGCGAATGCCGAGGATGCGCTGAAGGATTTGCCGCAGACCGCCCCGACGTGGTGCTGATGGACATCAACCTGCCCGGCATGAATGGCGTGGAATGCGTGCGCCAATTGAAACAGCTCCTGCCGCAAACCCAGGTGATGATGCTGACGGTCTATGAGGATACGGAGAATATTTTTAATGCGCTGGCGGCCGGCGCCAACGGCTACATGCTCAAGCGCACCTCCAGCAAGGAATTATTGGAAGCCATTCACGAGGTGCATCGCGGCGGTTCGCCCATGACGATGCACATCGCGCGCAAGGTGGTGTCGTCCTTTCAAAAAACCGCGGCCACGGCCCAGCCCACCGAAAATCTTTCCGAACGCGAACAACAGGTGCTCGACCTGTTGAGCCAGGGACTGATGTACAAGGAAATTGCGGACAAACTCGAAATCAGCTACGAAACCGTCCACACCTACATCCGTCGCATTTACGAGAAATTGCAGGTCCGGACGCGGACCGAGGCCGTTGCCAAGTTTCTCCGCCGTTAACTGAGTTCCTGTATTTCCAGTCTATTTTTAAGAATTTATAACAATCTGCATCCGTCATGTATATAATCCCGCCCCCCATGTAACCAGAACTGGTGACTGGCGGGGGGCAGGGCATCGTATAGAGTGGTACCGTTGTTGATGCAGAAATGCGGGTTATCGTGTGTGAAGTAAGGCGTGGTCCGCAGCGTCGTATCCGACAAAAAAGTTCGTGGTGGCGCGACTGCGAACAACAATTTAAGCGCTTAGTTCTCATTGGGAGGCCGGAGCAATCCGGCCTCTTTCTTTTTCAACTGCTTTCCCCGGCTTTCACTCAAGACAGTAACGGTTTGGCACCTCATTGCCATCGGCCCTTTCACGACGACCCCAGACGGTCACGGTATTTGAACATGGTTACTACCGTCTTTGGCTTTCGGCTAATCTCGGACAGGGTGGCGGAGTCTCGGGAAAATAAAGCCGGTGCGCTTCATGTATTCCCGATATTCCGCACTGTGTTCGGAAAGCCGCGCCTCCTCCAGCCGCGCCCGGTAAAGCAACAAGCCAATATGAATCGAGACCAGAATGAAGTAGGCCGGCGAAAAGTTTACGAGAGCCAGACCGGCCAGCATGCAAAGATAACCCAGGTAGATCGGATGGCGCACCCACTGGTAAGGTCCGTCCAGAATCACCTTCCGCACCACGACAAAAACCCCGAAGGAACGCCCCAAATACAGGACCGCCCAGATGGCTACCGCCGGGCCCAGGAGACCGAGAAACAAACCCGTGGCGGTGAGCGACGTTTGCCAATCAGACGGACAAAGATTTTTTAGCAACAACGCCGGAAACCAGTGGGTGGCGTTGTAAGTGAGGTTGAAGAACGACGCGGCTAAAGGAATGAGAATATCCTTGAGGTTTTGCGGCGGCACGTCAGCGCGACGTCCCAGCAACAACAAAATGCCGACGAAGAAATTCAGCATCAACGCGATGACATGGCTCGCGGCTCCTACCGCCGCGGTGCCGGAGGCGCTGGGAGCTCCAACCCAGACGAGCCAGAGTTTATGAAATTCGTTCCCGGCCAAGCCCAGATAGACGAGGGATAACCCGTATCTCTCGGCATAAACCGCCGCCAAGGCGGCCCTGCGGCTGAGGGTCTTTAACATAAAACCATGCTCTTTGAGAACCGGCGCGAAAAGGGTGGCTCGCCGAGTCGAAGCTCGAAGCACACCTCTAAAACTTCAGTCCGCCTGCGCGCTACGCGCTGGGCCGCGGCAGTCTTCAACTCCACGTTTAATGGAAATAACTGGCTTGCAAAGCCGTAGCTCGGAGCGCCTTTGATCATGAACTCGCTTTGCCGTCCGCCTTCACTTCGTTACGGCGCGACAGCCTTCGCTCTCCGCAACGCTCCGAGCGAAGGCTGGTGGTAGGTGATGGATTCGAACCATCGAAGGCGTAAGCCAGCAGATTTACAGTCTGCCCCCGTTGGCCACTTGGGTAACCTACCGACCTTCCCGAACGTGGGGAGTGCAGATTAAGCCAAAGCGTAGCTCCCGTCTCAAGTTCAAAGTTCGGCATCGGGCCGGGAAACTTTGAACTTTGAACCCCGAACCCGGAACGCTTAGACTGACAGGATGTTCGATTCGTTAAGCAGCAAGCTTCAGAACGCCTTCCGCAACCTGCGCGGGCTCGGGAAAATTTCCGAGGCCAACGTCGGCCGATTCCCTGCGCGAAGTCCGCATGGCGCTGCTGGAAGCCGACGTGAATTTCAAGGTCGCCCGCGATTTCATCGAGCGCGTCAAAACCAAGGCCATCGGCGCCGAAGTCGTCCAAAGCATCCAGCCCGGCCAGCAGATCATCAAAATCATCCACGACGAACTGGTGGACCTGCTCGGTTCACAAAACGCCGGCCTGAACCTGAGCGGCAATCCGAGTTGCCTGCTGATGGTCGGTCTGCACGGCTCTGGCAAGACCACTTCCAGCGGCAAGCTCGCACGCCTGCTCCAGAAACAGGGCCGCCAGCCGTTGCTCGTCGCGGCAGACGTTTATCGCCCGGCGGCCATGGACCAGTTGGACACTCTCGGCAAACAGCTTGAGCTTCCGGTTTTCGTGAAACGCGGTGAAACCGACGTTCTGAAAATCGCCCGCGAAGCGCTGGACTTCGCGAAGGCGAACAATCGCAACGTTCTGATTTTCGACACCGCCGGCCGGTTGCAGATTGACGAGCCGCTGGTGCAGGAACTGGTCCGTCTGCGCGACCTGGTGAAGCCGCAGGAAATTCTGCTGGTGCTCGACGCCGCCACCGGCCAGGAAGCCGTCAACGTCGCCACGCATTTTGATCAGGCGCTGCAAATCACCGGTTCCATCCTGACCAAGCTCGACGGCGACGCGCGCGGCGGCGCGGCGTTGAGCCTGAAAGCCGTCACCGGCAAGCCCATCAAGTTCGCCGGCACGGGTGAAAAGCTGGACGAGTTCGAACCGTTTCATCCCGAGCGCATGGCGTCGCGGATTCTGGGCATGGGCGACGTCGTCAGCCTGGTCGAGAAGGCCGCCGAAGCCGTGGATTTGGAGGACGCCAAGCGCATGGAAGAAAAAATGCGCAAAGGCCAGTTCACGCTGGAGGATTTTCTGGAGCAATTGCGCGCAGATGAAAAAACTCGGCTCGCTGGAAAGCGTCGTCGGGATGCTGCCGGGCGGCGCGGAGATGTTGAAACAGCAGGGCGATTTGTCGAAACAGGAAAAGGAATTCAAGCGCATGGAAGCGATGATTTGCGGCATGACGCCGCAGGAACGCAAAAGCCCGCAAATCCTGAACGCCAAGCGCCGCATCCGCATCGCCAAGGGCAGCGGCGTGAGCGTGACGGAATTGAACACGATGCTGAACAAGTTCGGCCAGATGCAGCAGATGATGAAGAAGATGGGCAAGCTCCAGAAAATGATGACCAAGATGGGCGGCGGCCTGCCGGGAATGTTGCGGAGATGAATTGGTCACCACGACTGGCGAGTGGAAACGACATCCCCGCCTTGGAGGAATTGATTCCCCTGTCTGTCCGCATTTTACAAGCTCCTTATTATTCGTCGGCGCAGATAGAAGCTGCCATTGGTCCTGTTTTTGGCGTTGACCGGCAACTTATCCGCGACGGCACTTATTTTTTGGTTGAGCACGATGGCAAATCGTGGGCTGCGGCGGCTGGAGCAAGCGCAAGACCTTATACGGCGGCGATCGTGGACGCGCTGGTGAAGATGAACAACTGGATCCAAAGTGCGACTCGGCGCGTATCCGGGCATTTTTTGTTCATCCGACGTGGGTACGCTGCGGAATTGGTCGGAGCATTCTGATGATATGTGAATGCGCCGCATTTGAAACGGGTTTCCGGAGAGCCGAATTGGTGGCAACGCTGGCGGGAGAACCATTGTACGCCTCATCCGGTTACGTTGTTGTCGAACGATACGAAGCTCCCATGACCGGCGGTTTAGGTTTGCCAGTGGTGCGGATGACGAAATATCTCAAATCGGCGCACCCGGATTGATTTTGTGCTTCAGGCAATAGGCGCCGTTGTCCACGTATTTTTCCGCCCACCATTTCAGTCCAGCGCGTTCTTTTTCCGTCAATTTACGGACGACTTTGGCCGGTGCGCCGAAGACGAGCGAGCCGGGCGGGATTTTCATTCCCGGCGTCACCAGCGCCTTGGCACCGATGATGGATTGTTTGCCAACGACCGCGCTGTCCAGGATCACCGCACCCATGCCCACCAGCACTTCGTCGCCAACCTTGCACGCATGGACAATCGCGCCATGGCCGACGGTGACCCAGTTGCCGACGAGGCAGGGAAAATCGTCCGCGAGGTGCAACACGGCGTTGTCCTGGATGTTCGAGTGGTGGCCGACGACAATGCGGTTGATGTCGCCACGCAACACCGCGCCATACCAGATGCTGGAATGGGCGCCGATGGTCACATCGCCGAGCACGACGGCGGTTTTGGCGAGATAAACGCCCTGGCCGAGCCTCGGCTTCCGGCGCAAGAACGTGTCGAGCTGTTTCACCGAATTTTTCACACAGGGAATTTAACCGCGGATACCGCCGGTGTCGCGGATTTTCCAGTGGCGGGCGAGGCTACTGACGAGCCGGACTTGGCCCGCCAAAGCGAAGCGACGGCGGCTCGCGAGGACGCTCGCCCCACCTAGGCAGGCGGTGGCGATTTCGGCAGCAACCGCGAAATGATGATGAGCAACACCACGACCACGACGGCCAGCATCCCCCAAAACAGCACTCCACCCTTTCCTGGCACTTCGTATTCCTGCCACGACGGTTTCTTAAGCTGCTGCTCACCGGACAGCGGTGCGATTTTTTTGTCCGCCGCCAGCAATTGCCCGGCGACGAGGCTCAAATCGTAACGCGGCGGCGACACGCGCGGGTTCCCGTAGTAAAGAAAAAGGTCGTCATCCGATTTTGCCTTGAACAACACCCGCGTCACGGGATAAACCGCCGTGAATTTTTCCAGTTCAATCGGCGGATTGTCGCCATTCTCCGTTTCGAGAAACAGGGTGTCGCTCTGCGGCACGCTGTCCAACGCCAGGGCAAATTCCTTCGACTTGCTGTCCGGCGTCTGCGTCCATGACGCGCTGCCGAGCGGATGCTGGTATTTGTCTCCGCGGTCGTCGGTGAGTTCCTCGTAAAGCGACAGCGAACGTTCAAACAGCGGCGTTGGCGAAGTACACGTCAATCCTGTCAGCGGCAAATTGGATTGTGGCAGTTTGATGATCCAGCGGCTCAACTTCGGATTCTTCGCGTCATTGGTCACCGTAACCGTCAACGCCAGTGAACGGCTGATGGACGTGTGCTGGATGAGGTAAGGCACCTGGTTGCTGCCGCGCATCACGCGCAAATCACCCAAACCCGACTGCGCGTGCGCGAGCACGTCGAGGTCGAGTTCCACCTGTTGCGCGCCGGCGCCGGAAATTTCCACCGGTTTGCGGAATTTCCATTCTGAAATGTCGAGCGACGCACCGGTCACTTCAAGGCCGGGCAAGACTTCGGGCGGGTGAAAATCCGGGTTGTCCGACGGCGGCGGAATTTGAACCACTGTGACCGGGACGGATTTCAGATTCATACCCAGCGCCGCCAAATCGTAGCGCGGCACGGAGCAGCGGGCATTGCCGGTCAGCAAATGGAAGGCACCCGGCTGCCGCGCCAGAAACACGAGATAAACCGGACGCCGCTCAATCGCGCACGGCTTTGATGGGCAGCGGCGGACTGTCGCCGTTTTTGATGAACAAAATCAGCTCGCGCGAGCGGACCAGGTTTTCCAGCGGCACGGAAAGATTTTCGGACGCGGGCTGGCCTTCAATGGCAACGCGATAGATCACACCCTGTCCAATCATCTGTTCACGAATGGCGTCCTCGGAAATTTGCGGAACGGCGATGGAAACCTGGCGCGTGAAAAGCGGTTCGGCGGTTTCAATCTGCAGACTGGCGACGTCCAGATTCGCCGCGCCCAGATCCAGCGCCAGCCGCGTTTCGCCGGGATTTTCATCGCGCTCGGTGATGGTTACCGGAACGGTTTCCACCGGTGCCGGTCTCGCCCGTTGCGGCGTGGACCAGCGCGCCGGTAAACGGAACCGGCTGCGACCGCTGGTCATCCACCGTCAGCCGCAGCCAGGTTGCAGCCACCGGCGGGAATGAGAGCTTCAAACTGGCCGCACCGTAAGGCTGGCGGAAAATCGGCCGGCCTTGCGCGAGGATCTGCCAATTTTTGCCGTCGTTGGAACTTTCCACGCGCACCGCCTTGATGAAATTCATCGCCGGTGTTTCCAGGGTCACGGCGTCGAGCGGTTGCGCCAGACCGGTTTCCAGCAGTGATGACAGTGTTATTGGCGTTGAGCGAAACCTGAAATGATTTTGGCATTTTGAATGATTCTCGGCGACGGAACCGGCCGCGTGATCACATAAGGAACTTCGTTGCCCGCGTCGTCGTAGAGCCGCAAATCCTCAAGCGCGGGACGCGCCGCATCGAGCGTTTCGACCGGCAGGTTGATTTTCACCAGCCCGGTCGTGGAGATATTGAGCGTCTGCTCGTGCTGCCAATCAGATGGCAGATTCGCACCGGCGGCGGAAAAACCCACCAAAAGCACGCATCCCAAAATCCCGCACACCGGAAATTTATCGAGTCGTTTCATCTTTTGTTTCCTTGATTTTCGCGCCGGCGGCAAAAAATTTCTGATACGCGAACGACGCCAGCATGGCGATGACGGCCACGCCGATGAAGGCGCCGATGCGGTAAAGCTGGCCCAGCCGCGCCAGGTCATGGAAGAAAAGCTTGAGCAGCGTGACACACAGCAGGCCCATCGCCGCATAGCGCGCGGCGGAAATGTTTTTAAGGATGCCATAGACGAGCAACCCGAGCGCGAAGAGCGCCCAGGCGATGGAATAGGTCATGTCCCGCGCGAAATCGCCACTGAACTGGAACGTAAGCGTCGAGCCGGGTTGGCTGAAGTAATCCGCGATTTCGATGTTCAACAGGAGGAACGCCAGCACAGTGCCCAGCCCGGCGAGGACAGGCGGCGCGTTGATGGTTGAAATTTGATTTCGCGGCGGCGCGAGCAGTTTTGCGCCCGCGAACAATGCCACGGTCACGATGCCGTAAGCGTACAGGTACCAGTTGAAAATGGGCGTGACGGCGCGCGGATGATATTCGAGCACGGCGGGATTGAGCGCGAGCCGGACAAACGCAACGGCGAGCAAACCGGCGCCTACCAGCCGCAACCCCGGATGCGGCACGCGATGGAAGAGCCACAACAAGGCTGCGCCTTCAAGCGCCCAGCCGATGGTAATCCACTGGCGGTCGAATTGGATCGGAAAAATGAGCGTGATGAAAAAGAGCGCCACACCACCGAACCAGGCCAGTTGGGTCAGGCGTGATTTGTTTTCGGCGGAAATGGTTTTAAGCACAACGACAAGGCTCAAAAGGCCGGGCAGGGCAAACGCAGCGGGCAACAATCCCATGAATTGGTTCGGATAAACGGCGGCAACAAAACGGTGGATGAGGAAAAATTGCGGGGGACCGGCCATTGCGGCGGCAGCCCACGGAACGACTTTATTTTCAAGTTGCCGCAGGAATAAAAACGGGAAGACCGCGAACACGGCGAAGAAAATCAAATACCACGCACAGCACGAGGTTGAGCGGTTGGTTCAGGTTCGCCGGATCGAAACGGTTGAAATGCCAGGCGCATTCGAGCGCCGTCACGCACACCAGACCGACGGCGGGCATCCAATCGAGCGAGAATAACTTCGTCACGCCGAACAGCAGCACGACCAGCAACAGCGCCAGACCGAATACCGGCGACGGATTGATTAGCGGCAGCCGCAAGGTGGCCATGATGAGCAGCAGAAACGGCAGCACGATGGAAAACGCGGGCAGAATGGCGGCCAGATCGCCGGGCGCCGTGAGGTCGCCGCCAAATTTAATTCCGGTTTTCAAGGCATCGGGTTTGAATTTCCTGACGAGCCCAATACCCGCAGCGACGAAAAAGACAACAAACGCGCCGAGCAGGAAGAAAGAAGTCGGCAGGCCGGTGAGGTCGGCGGGGATTTTGAAAATGAGCGCGCCGGTGGCGGCGAGCGTCAGCAGCAGCACCGCGAGCACCGGCAGCAGCGTGGCGGTCAGGGCGGCGAGCGCGATGGCCAGCAAATCCACGAGCAGGATGAACGGCCAGACAATGAACGAAACCTCGGCGAGTTTGAAAACGGGCACGAGCACCAGCGCGAGCGCGAGAATCGGAAAGAGGTGACTGGCCCAATTCTGCCTGGTTGCACCACGCTGGCGTTGAATCCACGCGGGCAATGCCGAATGGAGAACGGCAAAAATGAAATAAAACACGAGGCCGGCGTTGAGCAACTCATTCGACAAGGAGTTCGCGGTCCAGAAGGCGAGTAATCCAAAAACGGCGAAGCCGGAGACGGATTGAGCAGTGGAAATTACTCCGTCGAGCCACGCGACGGCGATGGCAACCAGATCAATCAGGAAAACGAAACCGAACATGAGCCATGGACGCTGTGCGAGCGGGGGAAAATCCAGGAACCACGCCGTGAATGCCAGAGCGACAACGACCAGGCCGAGCGACGAGCCGGAAAACCATTGGTTGATTTGACCGCGTTTTTTTGCCAGCCAGTTGGCCGCGAGCCAGAGCGCGTTGAACCCCAGCAGCACGGCGAGGGCCACGAAAATTTTATCGCCGTCGAAATATTGTCCGCTGACGAAAAACTTTCCCGCCCAGCCGATTTGCATGATGGCGGTCCCCAGCGCCGCCAGCGCGGCCAGAAAATGCCAGCGGCGAACCAGCGCGACGACGATCAGGCCGAGGTCGAGGATGGCGATGTAACCGAACAGGCCCAGGGGATTGTCCTGGCCGGTCGAAAGCAGAATCGGCGTGAGAAAACCGCCCAACATGCCGAGGATGGCGACGACCAGCGCGTCCAGCCGGACCGCCAGCAGGAAGGCCGCCGCCGTAATGAGCGCCATCAGGAGAAAGGTCGGCACCGGCCCAAAAAATTCAAAATGGTAAATCGAGCGGCAGGCAAAGGTAACGGCGTATAGAATGACGACGCCGGTCGCGCACAACGTTTGCGAGAGCGCGGGGAAATTTTTCCGCGACATCACCACGCCACCCACGAGCAGGACGAGACCGGTGAGGAAGCCGATGGCGACGCGCAGTTGCGGGGGGACGAGATTATTGTCGAATGAATACTTGACGAAAAACGCGACACCGAGAAACAGGGCCAATCCGCCGAGCCAGGCGAAGCCCTTTACCCCCATGAACTGTTCCCAATTGATCTTCGGCCCTGCGGATTTGGACAGCGCCGGTGGACGCAACGGCGGTAATGCCTCGGAAACTATTGGTTTCGGCATCGGGGGAATCGTTGGCGGGGAAAACGGCAACCCAACAATGATTGGTTCGGTTGGCGGAACGACCGCCGGTTTTGGCGGTGCAACCGGAGCTGGCGGAACAGGTTTTGGTTGCGGCGCAGGCGCGGTTTCCGCCGGCTTTGCCATTTCGCGCTCGCGGGATTGCCGCAGGCGGAACAACTCCGACTCCAGCGTACCTATGCGCCGGGAAAGTTCGTCTATGCGATTTTGGGCGCTGACGGCGCGGACAATCAACCAAACAGCCAAAGCGAGTGGAATTCCGAAAACGACCAAGACGACCAGAGCAATTACGGGTTCCATAAATTTTGCCTTTCAACCGGCGATGCGACTTGGTTGCCGGCAATGTGCGCCTCGCCACCAATCGCTGGCAAGCCACAAATGCACGCACCGAAACGGGTTGGGGTTCATTTGGCGACAACTTAACACCACAGGCAACCGGGGAATGAATTGAAAAAAATGGCGGGATACTCAAAAAAATTGATGCGGCATTTTACATTTCATTCACCGGGTAACCGCAGTAGAATACAGTTGTTGTATGCCGAAACCCTTTTCGCAACGTCCCGCATTGCCGCCGCGGCGGTTGCCACGCTCGTTCAAGGATTTGACGCCGTCGAAGCATTTCAATCCGCGGACATTTTTTCGGGAGTTGGTGTTGAAGGCCCTGCTGACGCCGCGTACCGGGCATCATCGCCGCCCGGTCTTTCCCAAATTGTCGCGCGGCCAGGTCGCCATCACCTGGATCGGGCACGCGTCGTTTCTGATCCAGTTCACGGACCTGAACGTGCTGATTGACCCGAACTTTGCGAACTGGCTGTTCCTGCTCAAGCGCATCAAACGTTCCGGCCTGAAAATCCGCGACCTGCCGCCGATCGACCTGGTGTTGTTGACGCATGCACACTTCGATCACTTCCACAAGCCGACGCTACGCCGCCTGCCGCACCCGAAGATCGGCCTCATGCCATGGGGCGTCGGCGACCTGGCGTTTGACCTGGGCTTTTCCCGCGTCATCGAAATGATCTGGTGGGAGAGTTTTTCGCACCGGGATTGGAAGGTCACGTTCACGCCCAGCCGGCATTGGGGGGCGCGCACGCTGGCCGACCATCATCGCGGCTACGGCGGATTTGTGCTGGAATATCAGGGCCGGAAAATCTATCACGCGGGCGACAGCGCGTATTTCGATGGTTTCAAACAAATCGGTGAAAAATTTGCGCCGGAAATCGCGTTACTGCCCATCGGCGCCTACCACCCGGAATCATTCCGCCGCGTGCACATGGGTCCGGACGAGGCGGTGAAGGCGTTCAAGGATTTGCGGGCGCGCTGGCTGGTGCCGATGCACTACGGGACGTTCAAATTGTCGTTTGAGGACCTGGACGAACCGCCGCGCTGGCTCCGACAGATCGCCGATAAAGAAGGGCTCACACCCCAAACGCGAATGCTGGAGGAAGGCGTGCCAGTGGTGTTCTAGACTTCGGCGGCGGGCAACCGGTCGAATTTTTGCGCCAGGTCAAAATCCTTTTCCGTCAACCCGCCCGCGTCGTGCGTGGTAAGCGTGAGCGTGACCTTGTTCCAACGAATGTCAATGTCCGGGTGATGCCACGCCCGTTCGGCGATTTCAGCGGCGATGTTCACAAATTGAATCGCTGCCGGAAAATCCTTGAATTGATACGTCCGTGAAACCGTGCCGCCTTTCCGGGTCCATTCCGGCACGGCCGCCAGCGCGGATTTGATTTCAGACGCGTTAAGTTTTGACATGGTTCACCATCGTTCGGGCGTTGCGATTTGGCAAATTTCAGAACCATTCTTTGCGCCCGTCCACGTAAACGCGCACAAATTCCTCGTCGGACTTGCACAGATAAATGATGCCTTCGATGAGGCCGATCAGGTGCATGACGGGCGAAAGGATGAAGCAGGAGAGCAGGGACACCAACAGCATGACCAGACCCGCACCGGTGTAACCCAGGATGAATTTATGGACGCCGAAACCTCCCAACAATATTCCACAGATGCCCGCTGGGATTTTGTTGGAGGCGCGCGCAACGAAGACGAACGGCGGCGCCATGGGCGGCGGGACTGTCTTCAATTCCGGCGCCAATTCCGGAATTGCGCTCAGCGGTTTCCAATCGGGCGCGCCTTCGGTTTGAACCAGGGTTTGCGCGTTGACCCGGTTCTCGGCCAGCCAGCGCCGGAGTTGTTCGATATTGACGGGGCCATAGGGCTGGCCGTCAGCTCCAATGATTTTATACATAACCTGCTTTTCAGATTTTGGTTGTCATTCTGTCAGCTTTGGCGGTGCCGCGGGTTGATTCGCCGATGAGGTTGGCCCCGTTTGCGGCACGACCGGTTCGTCTGATTTTGCGCGCATCACCAGGCTTATACTCGTCACCAGGGCCCAAAACCAAGCAACGACGAACAGCGCAGTGCCAGCTTCGCCAATCCTCGTGACGGGATGCGGAGTTGGATTGCCATCCATCTGGTCGTAAAGCTGGGTCATCGTTCCAACGAACCACATGACGACGAGGACAAAACCCGCCACCGCCAAAAGCAATTGCCCCATCCCCGCCAGCCACCGGCCCGCCATGAGGGAGCCCAGGCCCGGAGTGGCGAACTGGTTGACCAAGGCGGCGTTGCGGGCGGCAGTGTGACTAACCGCCTTGCGCTTCGGCCGGGGAACAAACGGTTTCATAAGCATACATCAGCGCCCCCAAGCCGATGGGCAAGGTAAACAATATGCCCACACAACACAACAGCAGTCCGCCGATATTGATCAGGCCCACGAGCACCAGCAACCCAAACACCTGCCACCAATGCCGGTTGACCCGCTTCCAACTCGCTTTCATGGCGGACCCGAAGCCCATCTGCTTGTCAATGATCAACGGCAATGTGAATCCCCAGCACACGGTCAAATAGGTCATCGGGATCAGACATAGGAGCAGAATTGGCAGGGTGCTGGCATACGCGTGCAGGAGATTATGGATCATGTTCAGGGCATCGGCGGGCACGGCTTGATGCTCCTGCGCCTGCTGTAATTGTTCCAACACCGGCCCTGCTTTGAGTTGGAAAAAAAATTGGAATGGCAGAAGGCACGCGCTGACAATCAAGCCAACCACCAGTGCGCCGAGGTAAAGCTGGGCAAACACCTTTTGAAATCCAGCAAAAACGTCGCCCACACCGGCTTTTTGCCCGCGGATGACCTTGAGATAAGTAAAATAAAGTCCGCCCATTATCGGTCCGACAACGAGCGATGTCACCAGAGGCAATAAATACTTAAACCCGACTTGAAACGCGATGGGCGCTTGCATCAAGGCCTTGGCCAGCGGTGCCGTCACCAAACCCACCATGAACATGAAACCA
Source organism: uncultured bacterium (assembly GCA_963708305.1). Taxonomy (GTDB): domain Bacteria; phylum Verrucomicrobiota; class Verrucomicrobiia; order Limisphaerales; family UBA11358; genus UBA11358. The sequence continues at coordinate 1,711,227 of CAVPSH010000001.1, forward strand.
AAGAACACGGCGAAAGTAATCAGAGAAACAATGAACAAAATGCCGAAATTTTCCTTGCACAGATTCCAACCGCGGCTGATGCATCTGGCGATGTCCAGCTCATAATCACGCTCCAGCCAGTCGGTTGGAGGTGTTATGGGCAGCGGTGCACTCAAGGTCGTGGGCTTGCCGGCGAACAAATCGGCGAACTCGGGAAACGTGGACAGTTGCTTCCACTCGATGTCGCCGTACAACTGCACGAGCGACTGTGCATTCAGCCGCCCTTCGGCCACCCATTTGTGCAAGTCCTCCGTCGAAACCGGCCCGTACTGTTTCAGGTCACCTCCGATGACTTTATAGTTTGCCATAATCGCTCTGATTTCTTTCGGGTTCTAATCGGTTGGCGGCCTTTACGCAAGCCCCGGTTTGCAAATGATACGTTTTGGAAGAACCGCTTTCCCGACAATTGTTTGCCGCCCTCAATGATGAAACACGCCGGTGCCTGCCAATTCGTCCACGAATTCCAACTAGGGGTCCCAACGCAATGTGCCAATTTGAGATTCAGATACCTCATGGACGCTGCCGTCGGCGAAAGCCACGACGAATATCCGCCCGCGTTCGTGGCGGCCGCGGGAAATCATCAAGTCCCGACCACCGCCGGCATTCCATCCAGTGCCCGATTCGAAAATCATTACGGTCTGCGGATCAATTTTGCTTTCGTCCATGCCGTCGAGTTTGGCGTTGAAGGCGTAATCGCATCGGCTGGGGGCATTGGCGGCAGGACATTTGAAAACTGTTTCCGCGCGGACGCTGGTTTTGATCGCGTCGCACCACGTTGCGGCGGATGGAAAATGATTTGTGTTGTCGTTGGAATAAATTCTGATCGCCAGGGCCAGTTGTTTCTCGTTATTGACGCAAACAATGGTCTGGGCCCTTTGCTTGGCTGCCGACAAGGCCGGCAGCAGCATGGCGGCAAAAATCGGAATCATAAACAAAAAGATTCCGGATACGATGACGCCCGCCAGCGCGATACCACCACCGCGCAAGGCGCCCCGGCTGTTCGACACCTTGACCATGGCAATGATGCCGAGGATGAGTCCAATCAATGCCGTGACGCCACAGGTGAACACGCCCAAAACTCCCAGGACCAGCGAAGTCACGGCCAGACCGCTCGTTTTCGCAGGAACGGCAGGGGCGGCCGTCGGCAAAGGTGGCACGCAACTCCTCAACATCTCTTCCAGCTCCGGAACTTCCGTCAGCAATTTCCATTCGTCGGCGCCTTCGATTTGCACCTTGGTTTGGGCATTGAGCCGGCCATCGGCAATCCATTGGCGCAGATCCTCCGCCGAAACCGGCCCATACTGTTTCAGGTCGCTTCCGATGATTTTGTAGTTTGCCATAAATGTGCGGGTTTATGTGGTTCTAGCCGGTTGGCCGCCTTTGGGCAAGCTCCGCTTTGTAAATTATGTATTCCGCACGAATAATTTTCCGGGCAATTGTTTCACCGCCCGCTTCATTTCCAGGCTTAGCAACGCCACCGAAACCGCCGAACTCGGCAGGCCGCTCCGCCGGATGACTTCGTCAATCGCCGATTCCTCGCGGCTCAGGGAATCATAAACAAGCTTTTCATTGTCGGATAATTCCAGCGCCGGCAACACGCCGGTTTCGCCGGGTGACGGTGGACGGTTGCTCCCCGGAAACAGGTATTCAAACTCGCTCAAAACGTCTTCGGCGCCTTCGCACAGCTTGGCGCCCTTTTTAATCAGGTCGTGACAACCCTTGCTGCGCGGCGAATCAATCCGGCCCGGTACGGCGAACACCTGCCGGCCGTATTCCGTCGCGAAATTCGACGTAATGAGCGCGCCGCTGTTCAGGTCCGCCTCCACGACGACTGTGCCCAGCGTCATGCCCGCGATAATCCGGTTGCGGATGGCGAAGGATTGCTTGTCGCCGTTGCGATTGAAAGGGAACTGGGTGATGACCGCGCCGTTGGCTGCCGCCCGTTCAAACAACTCCCGGTTCTCCGGCGGGAACACGATATTGATGCCCGTGCCGAGCACCGCGACCGTCCGGCCTTTCGCCGCCAGCGCGCCCTGGTGCGACGCCGTGTCAATGCCCCGCGCGCCGCCGCTTACGACGGTGACGCCAACGTAGGCCAGTTGGTACGCGAGTTTGCGCGCGGCCTCAATGCCGTAATGCGTGGTCATCCGTGAACCCACCATTGCCACCGCGTTCTTGTCCTTCGTCGTCAACCCGCCTTTGACGTAAAGCACCATCGGCGGATCGTAAATTTCACGGAGCAATGCAGGATATTCGTCGTCACTTTGCACCAAAACGCGGCAGCCGGACTCCGAAATGCGTTTCAATTCGCTGGTGAGGTCAACGGATTTTTCCCAATGACAGATCGCCTCGGCGGTTTCGTCGCCGACGTTGCGGACGCGGAGCAGGGCGGACTTGGAGGCGCCTAGAATTTTGGTCGCGTCACCGAAATGTTCGAGCAGCGACCGTGCGCGCACCGGGCCGACGTGTTCGATGAGGTTCAGCGCGATTAGGGCTTCGCGGGAATCCATGCAATCTGAATAACGGTTTATGATGGTTGCGGCAAGCGAAAGGTACAGCCAGCGTTGCAATTTTCAAATTCTTTGCTACTTAATGCACGTGCCTGATCCCAGCCTGCTGCTCCTGATTCCGGCCTATAACGAGGAGCGCCGCATCGAACCGATGTTGCGCGACTATGCCCGCTTTTTCCAGGAACAATATCACGGCAAATTCCAGATCGTGGTCGTACTCAATGGCTGCACGGACAACACGCTCGGGGTCGTGCAAAAAATCGCGAAGGAATTCCCCAGCGTCAGCTACTTGAATTTTCCCGGACCGATTGGCAAAGGGGGCGCGCTCATCGAAGGTCTCAAACTCGCGCCCTTTGGTGATTTGATCGGCTACACGGATGCCGACGGCGCGACGCCGCCGCACGCATTTCTCGATTTGGTCAGGCACATCAACGCGGCGGACTGTGTCATCGGCTCGCGCTGGCTGCCCGGTGCGGTGATTCATCAATCGCAGGCCAGCCACCGGCAATTTGCCAGTCGCGCGTTTCATCGAATCGTGCAACTGCTTTTCTGGTTGAACATCCGCGACACCCAATGTGGCGCCAAGGTGATGAAGCGCGAGGCCGTCGAAAAAATTCATCCTTACCTGCGCATCGCTGACATGGCCTTCGACATCAACCTGCTGGTCGCCTTGAAACGCGCCGGTTTCCGCATCCTTGAAGTACCGACCGAGTGGACGGACCAGGCCGGCTCCAAGGTCGTGCTGGGCCGGACGTCATTGACGATGTTTCTCTCCACGGTGCGCGTCCGGTTGATTTACTGGCCGTGGCTCTACAAACTGCTTCGCCCGTTGCGTCCTTTGGAAGGCTGGGTTTACGGAAAACTTCGCCAGCCGCAGCCGTTGTCGGAATCCCAGGTCCAAAATTCCAAGTCCAAGGTCGAATGAGTTTGCCGCCCGGGGCCTTAGGCTCTGGACCTTGAACCGTGGAAAGTGAACCAGGTGCAAATCACGAAGCAGAGGGAATTGAAGATGCAGAGCGTCTTGAGCACGGTCACAAAATGGTCGTGATACTGGGTCAGCGCCAGTCCATAGAATACTGCCAGCAGCACGAGGAACGGCACAATTCGAAATCGCGAGCGCGCCAACAGATCGTTCACCAGAACGTTCGCCAGAGACAACGGCACCATCGCGCCGGCATACCATGGCAGGATCGCGAGCGTAGGCGAAAGGTATTCCGCGGGATAAACAAAACGCACAACCCACGGTCCCAGGAGCCAAAGCCCCAGCACGCCGCAAATGACCAGAACCGTCGTGCCCAGCAACACCAGGCCGAGCAGATTTGTTTTTTCCGACCGGGCCGTGCTGTGGACGATCTTGGGAAACATCACCGTCGCCAGCGGCAGCACCAGCCACAGCAGGGCGCGCGACAACGTTCCCGCCGCCCCGTACGGCGCCGTCCGATCCGCCCCAAAGTAGGTGTCCACAAAGCTGGTATCGGCCGAAAAAAGGAATTGCGTTGCGGCAAAACCTAGCATCAAAGGAATGACCTGCCGCAAAAAACTGCGCCAGTCGAACGACTCCGTCGGGCCGAGCCACAACATCCGGGTCTGCCAGATGCCCAACGCTGTTGCCGCTACCAGGCCGATGAGCACGCCCGTCATGATGCCTGTTGCCCAGCCGGACAACATCAACACGATGACCACCGCCGACCCCAGCCGGAAGACGCCATTGAAGATGTTGGCCCAGCCCAGCCACAAAAAGTTTTGCTGTCCCTGCATGACGCCGGCAAACAGCCACATCAGCAACGAGAACAATATCACCAGCAAGAGCAGCCACAACGCAATGGGATTGGACAGATGCCAGCCGGCCTCGATGGATTTGTGGAACCACAGCGTCACCGCCGAGGCCGCCAGCCAGAACAACATCGTGCCCAGCCACGCCGCGCGGATGGCGCTCCGCAACCGGCGCTCGCCTCCAGTCGCCAGCGCCTGTGCCGTCTGCTGCGCAAAAATCATCTGAAAGGGAATTGTCGGCACAATGTTCACCACGGAAAATAAAGTGATGAGCACGCCGTATTCGGCTGGAGGGATTTTCTTGGAAAGGAAATGCACACCCCACATCAACGCGCCGGCCATCATTGTCGCCATCATCAACCAGCCGCTTTGGCGGAAAAAGGCGGCGTGTTGCCCGGTTTCGGCAACCACGGGCGCGGGTTCGGTTGTTTCTGCGGGCATGGGCGTTGGACGATACGAAAACCAGCCGGGTCACGGAAGCGATTTCAGGAATTTCAAGAGCAGGTTCTTGCCGCGCTCCAGTTCCGCCAATGAAATCCATTCGTCTGCCGTATGCGCCTGCGCAATGTCGCCGGGACCGAAAACGATGCTGGGAATGCCGCCGGCCGACAATACCGCGGCGTCGCAAAAATAGTGAACGCCCCGCGGCTGGCGCTGGCCGAGGCATTTCAGGAACTGCTGCACGAGCGGCAGCCCGGGGTCGGTCTCCAGGGGCAACGCCGGCGCGAGCTTCTTGTCCGTAATGCCCACCGAAAGATTTTTTGACCGGAGAAATTCCCGGATTTCGCGCCGTACGCCGGCGTCGGTCTCTCCCGGCAGTGTGCGGCGGTCCAGCGTGATGACGCAGCGATTGGGCACGATATTGGGCTGCACGCCGCCGCAAATCACGCCCACATTCACCGTGGCCGTGCCAAGCAATGGATGTTTCCGCCGCTGCAGTCGGGCGGCATAATCTGTTTGGAGCCAGTCCACAACGCGCGCCATTTCGTGGATGGCATTTTTTCCGAGGTGCGGCGTCGCGCCGTGCGCGGTCCTCCCGCAAGTTTCCAATTCCAACCATAAACTACCCTTGTGCGCCGTGACCACTTGTAAGTTGGTAAACTCGCCGACGATGGCGAGGTTCGCTTTGAATTTGCTCTTCGTCAGCGCGCGCGAACCGGCCTGCGCGTGCTCCTCGTCAATCAGGCCGGCAAACACAATTTCCGTTTCCAGCGGCCGGTTCTTTGATTCCGCCAGTTCGCAAAGCGCCGTAAGCATGGCGGCGACGGAGCCTTTCGTGTCGCACGCGCCGCGCCCATGCAGGCGACCGTTTTTCCGCCGCGGAATGAATTGCGAATCATCGGCGTTGACGGTGTCAAGGTGCGGCGCCAGCAGGATCGTCTGGCGGATTTTATTTCGCGGCCGCAGGCGCGCGATGAGATTGGAGCGCCCGGGCAGCACTTTTTGAAATTCGATTTCGAGCCCGGCCCGCCTGGCGACCGATGCCAGAAAATCCGCAACGCGCTGTTCACCGGTAATCCAACGGGCCGGCCGCGCCGAAGTTCCGATTTGCGGAACGAAGGCAGGATTGACGCTGGGCAGCGCGATGAGTTCGGCCAGAAGTTTTTCGGTGCGCGTCATGCGCCAAAAGTTTAATGGTCGGGCACTTCGCTGTCGAGGACCGGGGGAGAAAAGCGCAGCGGGCGTTGAGTAACATACAAATTACAAATACGACTTGTATCCAACGCCCGCCGCTTAAACTTGAACTACCCTCTGAACTTAATCCTGTTGGTCACTTTAGCAAGTGACGTTTTGGTTTCAAGTGCGTGACGATTCAAACGATTTGCCGGAGCCGGCAGTCCTTCCCGGTGCCTCCGGTTCCAGCGCCGGACCCGGCATCACTTTTTCTGGACAAAAAGTGCCGGCGCAAGCACAGTAAAATTCATGAAACAAGTTAAGGGAAAATCGGATACGATCCTTTGGATTGAAGCCTTCGGCTTCTCGTTGATCATCGCGCTTTCCTGGCTGACGGAAATAATGCGGATTCCTCATCTTATTTTCGGCGAGCCATTTACTCCCAACTGGCATCGGGCCATGCTCCGGACCATCGTGATTTCACTGATCTGGGTTTGGGTCCATCTGGCGACCCGGCGGTTGCTGAAACGGTTGCATTACCTGGAAGAATTTCTGCGGGTGTGCAGTTGGTGCCACAAGGTGTGCCACGAAGGGGAATGGCTCACCATGGAAAAGTATTTCAACTCGAAATTCGCCACACAAACCTCCCATGGCATGTGCCCCGAATGCCTGCAAAAGGGGAAAAAAGACCTCAAATCGAGAGAAAATCCGGTTTAAATTGATAAATTATGAAAAAGTTCCCTCTATTCACTATTGCTTTGATGGCCCTCGGACTCGCCCGGATTGACGCAGCCGAAACCAACCGGCCGCCGGTGCACCTGGCCATTTACGGTCTGGTTCATGATCATGTGAAGGGGTTTCTGCCCAATGTGCTCAAAAGCAAGGATGTCCAGCTCATCGGCATCGTCGAACCCAATCACGCTCTCGCCATGCGCATTGCAACCTCGTTCCACCTGAATCCGAACCTTTTCCACGCCACTCTGGCAGAGTTGCTCGCCCAAACGAATGTGGATGCCGTGGCAACTTTCACCAGCACGTACGATCACCCGCGCGTCGTCGAAGAATGCGCTCCGCACGGCCTGACCGTAATGATGGAAAAACCGCTGGCAGTAAGTTTGAAAGACGGTCGCGCCATTGCAGCCGCCGCAAAGAAATATGGCATCCCGATTATCGTGAACTATGAAACCACCTGGTATCCGGGAAATCAGGAGGCTTATAAGCTGGTCTGCGAACAAAAAGCCATCGGCGACATCCGCAAAATCGTGGTGAACGACGGACATTACGGCCCGAAGGAAATCGGCTGCTCGCAGGATTTTCTGGCCTGGCTCACCGATCCGAAACTGGATGGCGGCGGCGCGTTGATGGATTTCGGCTGTTACGGCGCGGACTTGATGACGTGGCTGATGCAGGGCGAAAGACCGACTTCGGTATTCGCCGTGACGCAACACTTCAAACCCGACGTGTATCCCAAGGTGGAAGACGAAGCAACCATCGTGGTGACTTATCCCAAAGCACAGGGCATCATCCAGGCCTCCTGGAACTGGCCGTTCAACCGGAAGGACATGGAAATTTACGGCACTGGCGGCTATGTGCTCGTGCCGCAAAGCAACGTGTTGCGCGTGATGAAAGATAATGGCCCGGAAAACCAAACTACGGTCGGCTCCGCTCACTGGTGTGCAAGCGGATTATCTGTCGTATCTCGCTGCCGTGGTGCGCAAGGAAATCCAACCTTCCGGGCTTTCTTCCCTGGGCATGAATCTGACCGTGATGGAAATTCTTGATGCCGCCCGCGAATCCGCCAGAACCGGAAAGCGCATTGATTTGCCGGCGCGTTGATTTCAAACAACAGTTTTTCGTGCGCGGCATGGCCAGGAATGTTAGAGCCAAAGGCCCTTTGCCGCTTTCTTCTCGACACGGGATTTTTGAGGGAGCAAAGTTAAATTCAGAAAATAAGCGGCCAAATGTATCTTTTATTTCTATTTATTGGCGCTCTAGCGTGTCTGCCCGAAATTGACATTGCCTATACATCGTTGGAATTACATGCTTGGTTGCTTATCGGCATTTCTTCAAGTGGATTAACTTTCTATGGCGTCTATATTTACAAAAAGAAGTGGCCGCTAATTTTGCCACACCTTTTTATTTCAGCTTCATTTGTGATGATTTTTTATGTTTTGGCATTGTTGTTTCCTTTTTACGGACCAAGTTCAGCCATTTACAGTCATTATTCGAGTAAACTATTTGCCAAGCTTGAGTCTGATTTTTTAGAAAGAGATTCACAGAGCGCGGTCCAACAGCTCTCTTTTATGCTTTTGCACCGTTCTGAAGGCTTAAGAAGGGATGCAGCGGGTTATTTGGCAATAATTGCAGGACGAATTCGCACGCCAGAACAAAAGAAACTTTTTACAGATTACGCTATTCCGGCGCTAGGAAAAGCGTTGCATGACCCCAGCCCATTTGTTCGACGGGAAGCTGCGGATGCTCTTAATAATTCAGGTGGCTTGGCAATTGATGCTCTACCCGATTTGCTTTCTCGGGTTTCATATAATGACGACACGGCATGGTTTAGCATTCAAGCGATCGGCAATTTAGGCCCGAAAGCACAGAAAGCCATCCCAGTTCTACTTGCGCTATTACATTTCAATTATCCCGAAACCGGCTACGACGGTGGAATGGTTCGAGAATACGCTGTGGAGGCATTGGGGAAAATTTCCAGCGACCCAAAAGTAATTGAAGCAATTCAACAATCGCTCAATGACCCAGACCCAGATGTTCAAGCAAAGGCTAAAGAGTTTTTAGAAAAAAACGATCATGCCAGTAAGCCATGACGCGGCAACCGACAATTTAAATTCTTCAAACAATTTCCACCGGGCATTTCGGCAGGGCGTCGAGAAAGGATTGGCCGTATTGCTTCGTTAAAACCCGGTTGTCCAAAACGACGATGATGCCGGTGTCGGTTTTGGTGCGAATCAGCCGTCCGACGCCCTGGCGGAATTTCAGGATCGCTTCCGGCAGGGAAAATTCGCCGAAGGAATTGCCGCCGCGCGCTTCAATCGCCTCAATGCGCGCTTCGATCAGCGGATGGTCCGGCACCGCGAACGGCAGCCGCGTGATGATGACGTTGCTCAACGCCTCGCCGGGCACGTCCACGCCCTGCCAGAAACTGTCCGTGCCGAACAGCACCGAGTCCACGTCGTCCTTGAACTTCTCCAGCATGGTCGAGCGCGGCGTGCCAGTACCCTGCACGAGGCAGGCAATGCCTAGTTTATTGAAGAATGGTTCCATCCGTTCGCCCAATTCCTGCATCAGCTTGTAATTGGTGAACAATACAAACGCCTTGCCGTGGGTTTCCTTCACGAAATGCCCAATCCAATGTTCCAGCGCCTCGGCGTAGCCGGTTTCGCGCGGATCGGGCATTTTTTTGGCAACGAAAATTTTCATCTGCCGCTCGTAATCGAACGGCGTGCCGACTTGCAGCTGCGTGGCCGATTCCGCCCCGACGCGCTTGACGAAATAAGTGAGCGTGTCTTTACGTAGGACAGGCGTCGCGCCTGTCTCTGACTTCTCTTTTGGGGATGGTGATAGGCACGACACCTGTCCTACGCTGCTGCCATGTCCAACACGGAATCGTCCTGCCTGCAAATTCGCCCTGGCGGGATTTTCTTGAATGTAAGCAGAAAATTTCTCCAGCGCCGCTTCATTGCGCACAAGGCAGTCGAATGCTTCATCCTGCCAGACTCTGCCTTCACATCCGAGGACCGCATTGATTTGTTTTGCGGTGAAAGATTTCCAAGAATGGAGAATTTCAGACAAGGTATTTTCGCCGAGCGGCCTGACTAAAACGTGAACGTGGTTGGGCATCACTGCAAAGTAGCCGAGCCAATACCGCTGGCCGTCGAAAAATCGTAACGCCTCTTCGACAATAACTGAAACTTTGGGCCGTTGGAGCCAACATTCACCCATGCCGTCGTCCAGCCAGCGGTGAAATCGTTCCGCAAACAATTCGGCATATTCCAATTCCTGTTCATGAGTACGCGGTTCGGGATGCCGATGCAACCACTCGCGCAGTTCAACCTGCCATTGAATCAATTTGTCCTGAGGGATGGAATCGGCGAGCCGAAACGTGACGAAATAAGTGCAGCCGTCTTGTTTCCAATGTGGCAAATGACGGCCTGTTTTGGCTACAGGCTCGCTCGGATCAAACGGCACAAAGGGAAGGACTGAAATAATCGGCGTTGGCGGTTTTCTGGGCCGTAGGACAGCCGTCGCGGATGTCTCTGATTTTTCTTTCTTAGATAGAAACAGGCGCGACGCCTGTCCTACGGTGGCGAGTGTCGCGCTGGTCATGATGATGCTGGTATCGCTCTCGAACAGCCGGCGGCGCAGGAACTCCGCCACGTCAATCGGCGCGGCGTTGAGCGCGAGATTCTTTTGCGCTTTGCCGGTGCGTTCCACCCAGTAAACGTGGTCACTGCGCACCTTGTTCGAGGAACGCCTTTACTTCTTCGCGCAACTCGTCCAGCCGCCGGTTGCACTCAATCAGTTCCTGCCCGATGTCCTTGTCCTCGCTCAGTTTGATTAGATCGCTGACGGCCTCGCGCAAACGCTGAATCGGCAGCGTGACATTATCCTTCACCAGTTCGGCGCGACGGATGCGCAGCTCCGTCCACGAGCGGCGGCGTCCGCCGTTTTCACCGCCGCCAAATTTGTTTTTGCCGGCGGAACGCTGGATTTCCTCGCAGGCCGCTTCGACATTTTCAAAAAACTGGTCGGCTTGCTCCAAAATATCGGCGACGAGCTTCACCGCGCCGCCCTTGCGCAAGGTGGCGAGCAGGCCTTTTTCCGTGCGGGGATTCCACAGCCGGTTCAAGGCGTAGCGCACCTGGCCGCTGGACACACTCAGTCCGATGTGCCGGGACGCGACGTGCTCCATCTGGTGCGCCTCGTCAAAGATGACGAAGTCGTTCTTGAACAAAATGCCGCCATCCATTTCCTCGTCAATCCCGCCGAGCAGAGTGAAAAACAGCGTGTGGTTCAATACCAGCACGTCCGAGGAAAGGAATTTGTTCCGCGCACGTTGAAAAAAACAGACGCCATGGTCCTTGGCGAAATCGGACGGGAAGCCGCAAATCTTGGGCGAGCACAAGCCGCGTTCGGAACAAACCTGCGCCCAGACCTTCGGGTCCGGCTCGACATCAAAATCCGACAGACTGCCGTCCCTGGTTTCCTTCGACCACTCGTAGATGCGCTGGAGCTCCTCGGCCTCGGACGACGTAAACAGGTTGCCCGATTGTTGCATCGCCTTTTGCAACCGGCGCGTGCAGAGATAATTTGCGCGGCCCTTGAGCATTGAGAAACTGAACTTGACCGGTTCGGGCAGCACCCCCAGCACGCCGCTGAGCATGGGCAAATCCTTTTCCGTCAATTGCTCCTGCAGGTTGATGGTGTGCGTCGAGACGACGGCTTTTTTCTTTTGCGCGACGGCAAACAAAATCGCCGGTACCAGATACGCCAGTGATTTGCCGACGCCGGTGCCGGCTTCGACCGCAAGGTGTTCGCGGTTTTGCAGAGCTCGCGCCACGGCCACGGCCATCTCCTGCTGCTGTGGGCGGAATTCAAAATTCTTCGCGCGCGACAGCAAACCCGTCGGCGAAAAAATCTCATCGACCTGTTGCACCAGGTCGGTGGCCGCCCCGGCAGGTTGAGGTTCAATGACGGAAATCACTGCACGCGAATATGCCGCCGGGTTGTTTCGTCGGCGAATAAAAAATCCGGTGTTAAGCGGCCTGGAAAACTGACTAATGAGCCGGCCATTGTGGTATTAAGTATGCTTCAAAATCAAAGCGCGCCAGTTCAAAATTGTTGAGTTGCAAGGTTATCTGCGGCTTGCCCGGCGCAGCCGACAAGAAATGTGTGTCGGCGAAACACAAGAATGAATTCAGGCAGACAGGCCGGAACGATGTCCGGCAACTCGCACATCATGCGATCCCGGTTTTTCCCGTGCTCGCTGGCCAAGGGTGGACTATGCCGATATTTGACCGGCATCGTGAGCGGTTTTCTGTTTGGCCTGGCGGTGGCGTGGGGACAGGATCCCAACCACCCGGTCATGGCCGCGCAGGTCCTCACCAATCTTGCCGAAATCTGGACTATCCCGCGGGCGCAAGCGGATGAAGAGTATCGGATTAAAACCGAGGTCTTGATTTATTTCAATGATACGGCGTGGGGCAACGCCTCCGGGGAATGTCTGGGAACACCCCGCTGGCTGCCCATTTTCGACTCGCCCTTTTCTTTGAAAGCCGGAGAACGGATCGCGATTGACGGTGTGATTGTGCCGTCGCGCGAACGGTTTGTTTGGGACAAAACCAGGGTCCGTATCCTCGAAGAAAATGTGCCGCTCAAAGCCGAATCGGTAACCAACCTGAGTCAAAACCCCCAGGAATTGAAGGATCGTTTGGTGTCGGTGGAGGGACTGGTTGACAGTGAATTGGAGGAAGCGACCCACTGCACCATCAATTTCCTGTGCGGCAGCACTCTGGCGAAGGCGTACGTGTTGAAGGGCACCAACAGTCCACCGGTTCAATTCAAGCCGGGCGATTTCATCCGGATAAAATGTGTTTATTCCCCACAGTTCGACAGGAATGGAACACTGAGTGACCTCTCTCTTTGGGCCAGCAGTCCCACGGACGTCCAGGTCGTCGGCTCGCTGGAAACGGACAAGCGATTTAACAGTCCACTCATCTTCAGCAAGGATATCCAATCGGATTTATCTCCGGACACTCTGGTTCGGGTGGAAGGTGTTGTGCGCAATTACGAGCCCGGACAATGGGTCACCATCTGGGACGCCACGGGACAAATCATGATCCAGAGCAAACAGAGTCAACCCTTGCGATTCGGGGACCGGGTGGAGGCCATTGGTTATCCTTACATGGCGGGCGTGCAACAGTGTTTGCGCAGCGGTTTGTATCGGTTGGCCGCCCCGACCGGCAGTACGGTTCCATCCTTGGCCAGTGCCACCAACACCCTGCCCCTGCGCCTGGCCGAACAAATCCGGGACTTGAGCCTCGAAGAAGCCGGCCAACATTTGCCGGTCAGTCTTCGCGGCGTAGTCGCCTGGGCGCATTCGGGCACGCCCTTTGCGTATGTGGAGGACGCCAGCGGTGGCATTCGGGTGGTCAACCCAAAATGGGACGACCCGGGCACCATGAAGTCGGGAACGATTGTACTCGTAGATGGCGTGACCGGGGAGGGAGGCTTCGTCCCCGTGGTGACCAATGCCATAGTGCGTCGGACAGGATGGTGGAACATCGAAGGTCCGCGACTGGTGACGCTGGAACAAGCGCTGACCGGCGTGGAAGAGGGAAACTGGATAGAAATGCGGGGATTCGTCCGGGAAGTAAGCCAGACCCAGGGCCTGGCGCATTTCGTCCTGAGCACATCGAGCGGGGAATTCCAGGCATGGACCCCGGCGGTGCAATCTTTCGATACGTACAAAGGCTCCATTGTTCGCATCCAAGGGATTTGTTCGGTCTCGGCCAACGCGCGGCATCAATTAACGGGAATTCAGATTTGGACGCCGGACCAAAAATACATCTCAGATCGAAGAACCCGCGCCCTACGATCTCTTTGCGATGCCGCTCCGTCCGCTGGCCAACCTGCGCCGGTTTAACATGGAAAGCGCGCTCAATCAGCGAATTCGCACGTCCGGTACCGTGGTCCTGGATGCGCCGGGCCATTACCTGTATGTGCAGGATGGCGCGGACAGCGTCTTTGCCCTGAGCCAGCAAACGAATGTTCTTCAGCCTGGAGACCGGGTCGAGGTGGTGGGTTTTCCCGGCGAGGAAGGTCAAAAATTTGTCCTGCGCGAGGCGGTTTACCGCCGCATCTCCGGCGGTGAGGAACCCAACCCCCTGCAACTGTCGGCCACCAACTCCACGGATGCGAACCTGGACGGTCTCCTCGTCAGAGCCGGGGGAATCCTGCTGAACAAGGTGGAAAAAAATGGTGAAACACGTTTGCTCATCCAGACCAAGGGTTTCGTTTTTGAAGCCGGCCTTACTTCTGCGGCATTGGGAACTGAATATTTGCAGTCCCTGGAACTGGGCAGCCGGCTGGCTCTGACAGGAGTTTACGAAGTGCAGAACGACGAATACGGGCAGCCGCGCTCATTCCTGCTCCATCTTCGGTCTCCCAAAGATGTGGAATTGTTGAAACAACCGCCCTGGTGGACGTTGCCGCGGTTGTTATGGGCACTGGCCGGGACGCTGGTCGTGTTTCTGATTGCATTGATTTGGGGCATCCTGATTGCGCGTAAAAACGCGCTGCTGCACCAGGCCCAGGCGGAATTGCAGGCAGTCAACAATGGACTTGAAATCCGGGTCCAACAACGAACCCGGGAATTGCAGGACCAGGTCGAGGCCAGGGAACAAGCTCACACCGAACTGGCCCAGGCGCAACGAAGCCTCATGCTCGCTTCCCGGCAGGCGGGCATGGCGGAGGTGGCGACCGGCGTGCTGCATAATGTCGGCAATGTCCTCAACAGCGTTAATGTCTCCGCTACTTTGCTCCGCGATCAAGTACGCAAATCGGAAACCCATTCACTCCTGAAAGCCACCGACTTGTTGAAGGAGAAAAACGGGGATCTGGGAATGTTCCTGACCACCGACCCCAGGGGAAAATTGATGCCGGGACTCATCGTTCAAGTCGCCGAAGAACTTCAAAAAGAACAGGCAAACACTTTGCGTGAACTGGAGCAATTGACCAAAAATGTCGATCACATCAAGGATATCATCGCCATGCAGCAAAGCTATGCGCGCGTTGCCGGTGTGGTTGAAAAAGTGTCCCTGGCCAGTCTGGTGGAAGACGCTCTTCAAATCAATGCAGCGGCCCTCGCCCGCCATGAAGTCAACGTCATCCGCCGGTTCGCCGAAGTGCCGCCTCTGATGGTTGACAAACACAAGGTCCTCCAGATTCTGATCAACGTGATCCGCAACGCCAAGTATGCGCTGGATGACTGCAACCAAGGCGAAAAACGGCTTACCCTCACCATCGCCAAAGCCGACGGTGAATGCGTCATGGTCCGGGTCGAGGACAACGGCATCGGCATTCCGGCCGAAAACCTGACGCGCATTTTCTCCCATGGTTTTACCACGCGCCCCAGTGGCCACGGTTTCGGCCTTCATATCGGCGCGCTTAACGCCCGCGAAATGGGTGGCTCGCTTTCCGCCGCCAGTGAAGGCACGGGCTGTGGTGCAACCTTCACCTTGATTTTACCGCTCTCTCCATCCGGCGAAAATTCATGAATGCTTCGCCTGCCCAATCCGGCAACCGGATACTGATCATTGACGACAACGCGGCGATCCACGCGGATTTCCGGAAAATTCTTGGCCAGGCGCAGAACCAGAACGTCGGATTGGCCCGCACCAAGGAGTTGCTGTTTGGGGAAAGCGCGGCGATTTCGCCGTGCTCCGGTTTTGTGATCGATTCGGCTTTTCAAGGCCGGGAAGGTCTGGAGCTGGTCCAGCAGGCCGCAGCGACGGGCGCGCCTTATGCGCTGGCGTTTGTGGATGTGCGGATGCCGCCCGGATGGGACGGTGTGGAGACCATCAGCCATATTTGGAAATGTTGTCCGGACATCCAGATCGTCGTCTGCACCGCTTATTCGGACTATTCCTGGGACGAGATGATTCACAAACTGGGTCACTCCCCCGATCTGGTCGTCCTCAAGAAACCTTTCGACAACATCGAGGTGTTGCAGCTTGCCCATGCGCTCACGGAGAAGTGGCGCCTGAACCGCAAGGTGCAATTTCAGTTGAGCGACCTCGACTCCCTGGTGCGGCAGCGGACTTCGGAACTGGAAACCGCCAATGCGCAACTAAAAGAGGAAATCGCCAAACAGCTGAAACTGGAAGCGCAGCTGCGCCATTCCCAAAAAATGGAGGCCGTGGGACAACTGGCCGCCGGCGTCGCCCATGATTTCAACAATATCCTGACGGTGATTCAGGGCAACGCCGCCTTGTTGCGGGAACAACCGGGACAAGACCCATCCTGCACCGAACCACTCAATGACATATCCGTCGCCGCGGAAAGAGCCGCGCGGCTCGTCCGGCAACTGCTGGCTTTCAGCCGCAAACAAATGCTCAAGCCCCAATTGCTGAACCTGGGAGAGGTTGTCAACAATCTGCAGGAAATGTTGAAACATCTCCTGCAGGATCGCATCACCTTCGACGTGAATATCGCCCCCGGACTGCCGCCGGTCTACGCTGATCTTAACATGATGGAACAGATTATCATGAACCTCTCCCACAACGCCCGGGATGCCATGTCCGATGGCGGAAAACTGACCGTCGGCGTTGAGACCGTGACCCTCACCGACGAGGAGGCACAAAAAAATTCCGGAATCCGTCCCGGCCGATATGTCTGCCTTTCCGTTTCTGATACCGGCTGCGGCATTGCGCCGGAGTTGCTCCCCCGCATCTTTGATCCGTTTTTTACAACCAAGGAAATCGGCAAGGGTACCGGGCTGGGTCTGGCAACGGTTTACGGCATCGTCCAGCAACATAACGGCTGGGTGGATGTCCAAAGCGCCATCGACCAAGGCACGACGTTTCGGATTTTTCTGCCGGCGCGCACGGAAAATCCCCATCCGGGAGAAACGCCGCCACTCCAACCGGCCGTTCCGGAAAAAGGATCAGAATGCATCCTCGTGGTCGAAGATGAAGATCATGTGCGCGTCCTGACCGCCGCGGTGTTGCGCAAAAGTGGTTATCGCGTGCTGGAGGCGGCTTCCGCCAAGGCCGCCCTGGCTGTGTTTCAGGACCACAGCTCTGAAATCAATCTGCTGTTCACCGACATCATGATGCCCGGAGGTCTTTTGGGCAATGAATTGGCCGCTCGCTTGCAGGCCGCCAAGCCGTCGCTGCCCGTGCTGCTTACTTCCGGCTACACACCCGAAGTCACCAAAACCGATTTCCGGGGCAATGGAAACTTTCTGAGCAAGCCCTTCACCCCCGCTCAAATGCTTGCCACCATCCGTCAATGTCTCGACCACACACCGGCTGAAAACGGCAAAGCAGAGAATTGAGCGAGCGGCGCTTTTTCTGCCGTTCGGTGGAGGCATCAGGGCGCCCCACATTCGATGACCGGCATCATTTCAAATTGCACGGCTGCTGAGAACCACCTTCAGGCTCGCTGTTTTGCCGGGCGCGAGCGAAACCTTGTTCTGTTTTACGTTGCCGGCTTCCACACAGATCATCTGCCGGTGTTCCGCCGGGTCGAAGTCGTCCGGCAATTTCTGCGTCGTCCACGGATTCCAGACGACGGTCGAATGGGAATTGAACTTCTCCACGCGGATCGTTCGTTTCAGGATTTCATCGCGGATTTCCACCGCGTCGGTCGCGTCGGGATAAACGCGGTTGGTTTCCTTCGCAATACGCAGGACGGGATCATCCTCCAATTTACGCGCACCGGCGGCGCCCGCGGCGAAATCGTCAAACCGCAGGCCTTGCAGACCGGCGAGGGAAACCTGCGCGATGTCGCCGACATAAAAATAAGTATGCAAACAATTCTCGATCACCTGCGCTTCCCCGCGGGAATCGTTCGTCGTAATCAATTCCATCGTCAGCGTGTCGGCTACCGTCACAACAAACTCCGTTTGCAGACTTTTCCAGGCTTCGCCCCCGGGAATCGGCGGCAGCGCAAACGTCAACGTCACCGCCCCGGCCGGTGCGGACGAAGTTTTAACGAGTTGCCATTCGATAATGCGCGCAAACCCGTGTGACGGTTCGTTATCGCGATTGCCGAACCAGGGAAAGCAGATGGGCACCCCGCCGCGAATGGGCTGGCCCGGCGCGAAATGGCTCCGGGCACTCACGAACAGCAGCGGCGGCTCGCCGTTCTTTTGAAATCCGGTAACGTGCGCGCCGTGAAGATAAATTTCCGCCGTACTCCAGCCGCTCACGATGTTAATTTTCGGCAGGTCACCGTTGCCGCGAGCGATGGTGACACGTCCCGGAATTTCAAATTTTTGCCATGATGCGGGAGAAGCCGGCGTTGACATAAAACCATCACCGTTTTAACACAAACCGCCGCCGTGCACAGTTTTTTGTCATTAGAAATGGATGACATCAAAAAACGTCACACCCTGCCGGTCAAGCCAACCCGTGGTGGATGGCCACGAAAATCATTGAAATACCATGGCCGGTCGATGTAATGGTCAGCCAAGGCGTTCCCAAACCAACCAAAACCAATTAAGCCTATGAACGAAACCATCCCTCCGCTCCCCGGCAACGCACCTCAACCCAAAAATTCCGCACTGGCCATCTGGAGCCTCATTTTGGGCATCCTCAGCCTCGCTTGTTTTTCCATCTTCAGCGCGATTCCCGGCGTGATTTGCGGTCATAAGGCGCTCTCCAAAATCAAGCAGTCCGGCGGCGGACTCACGGGCCAGGGCCTGGCCATCGCGGGTCTGGTAACGGGTTATCTGGGAATTGTGTGGGCCGTGATTTTTATTCCCATGATGCTGGCCATTGCGATTCCCAATTTCGTCAAGGCACGCGATGTCGCCATGGAGAACGCGTGCATCAACAACCTGCGTCAAATCGACGTCGCCAAACAGCAATGGGCCCTGGAAAATGGTAAAAAGGCCCGGTGACGTTCCGACGGCTGAAGATCTCAAGCCATTTTTCAAAAACGGTGTTTTCCCGACTTGCCCCGCCGGCGGCACTTATACGATTGGCGCCGTCAGTAACGCGCCGACCTGCTCGGTTCCCGGACACAAATTGCCGCAATTGACTGACGAACTCGTCCATTAGTCAGACCCGGCACAAGCAGAAATTAAAAAAACAGGCGCGTCCTTGAACCGGACGCGCCCGATGATTTGGCCGGTTTCACCGGCTGACTCTGGTTAATGGCCTGGTTATTTATTTTCCGCCACCGCACTGCCTGACCCGTTGGCCGGGGCAATCCGGTTGACCACATTCACACCGTTTATGTTGTCGTAGCTGAACGAGAGGCTTTCGCCGGGTCTGAGGTCGGTCAATTTGCCGTTGGGTTTGCCGTTGATAACGATGGCGCAGTCATCGCCCAGGTCGAATTTCCTGGTGGTGAACATGGCCTTGGCCTTTATAGTTCTTTGGTCCAGGTCAATCGCCGTCAAGTCACCCGTGAACGACTCACTGGTCTGCGCGATTTCCCGCGCAGTGGGTTTCCCATTCGGGACTTCATAGGTTATCAACACGTGATTGCCGGGCCGGATGTCGGCCACCGTCCCGGACTTGTCACCACGCAACGTGACTTCACAGTTGGCGGGAAGCTGAAAGGTCTTGTCCATCACACCCAGGTGCAGCGTCAATGCCTGCGTCGCCGGGTCAATGGCCTTGACCATGCCTTCATCCCGCATCGGCTGTTGCGTCACGCGGTCCGCCACCAGCACACCGTGGGCATTTTGATAACCGACCGTGACCTTCTGGCCGGGCCGCAGGTCGCCAATCGCTCCCGTGTCCTGGCCCACGATGGTGTAGGCGCAGGTGTCACCCAGATTGAACTTCTTGCTGCTAAACGGGAAGCCTCTCACGTCCAGCAGGTGTTCCTTCGAGTCCACCGAAACGATTGTGCCGGTGTAGGTTTTGTCCGGTTTCGCAGTTGTTGCATTCGCTGAAGCGTCATCCGCCGACGCGCGGTACGCCGCCGTCGCCGTCAACGCTGACAAACAAACAACCGCCCATGCACGTAATGCTTTATTTTTCATATATTGGATTAGATAGGCAAAAAGTCGCCGCGTTCAACCGGAAAAAGCATATTTTCCCGGCAAAAACGGGCCGGGGAACGGAAAACTGCGCGCTCAACCCTGTTTCATCTTTGCCTTGTCCAAGGTGGCCACTTTCGGCTAGTAGAGAACAAACCAACTGACCCTATGAAAATTCCAGCCCTGGTGGCGGCCTTGGTGATGTCAACGACCATCCAACTTTCCGCCGCCGACAGCCCGTTGTTTCCCCGGGCCGATCTCATGCGGATCGGCGTTTATTATTATCCGGAAGCGTGGCCGTCGAACGAGTGGGCGCGCGACATCGCCAACATCAAAACGATGCACTTGGAGTTTGTCCATATGGGCGAGTTCGCCTGGGCGTTCATGGAACCGGAGGAAGGCAAGTTTGATTTCTCCTGGCTGGACCGCAACATCGAACTCTGCGCCCAACAAGGCCTGAAAGTGGTTCTTTGCACGCCGAGCCCCACGCCGCCGGTCTGGCTTTCGGAGGAACATCCGGAGATTCTCATGGTCAACGCCGCCGGGCGGATGATGAGGCATGGCACCCGGCAGCAGGCGAGCTGGAGTTCGGAGGTGTATCGGGAATACGTCGGCAAAATCGTGGAGCAACTCGGCAAGCGTTATGGCAATGACCCCCGGGTTTGGGGCTGGCAACTCGACAATGAGCTGAGCCATTACGGGAACGAGCCGTCGTACGAGGAGGCCAGCCAGATAAAGTTCCGGGTGTGGCTCAAAAACAAATACGGCACGATTGATAAATTAAACGAGGCGTGGGGCACGGCCTTTTGGTCGCAGGTTTATCAGAATTTTGACCAGATTCGCATTCCGAACAGTCAGGAACTCGTCGCCCAGGTCAACGAACACGCGGAGCTGGATGCGCAGCGCTGGTTCGCGGAGGAAGCCGCCGATTACCTTCGTTTTCAAGCCAACATCCTGCGGAAGTATTGCGGCCACCGCCAATGGATCACGAGCAACTTCATGCACTTGTTCGCCGCGGTCAATCCGGTGCTCAACGGCGACGATTTCGAGATCATCACCTGGACACATTACCCGGCGCACGGCAATCTGAACGAAGGTCCGCTCGGTTTCCGCCTCGGCGGCGCGGCGGCGATGTCGTTCTCCCACGACTTTCACCGCAGCATCAATGGCTTTGAGGGGCTGATGGAATTGCAGCCCGGACAGGTGAATTGGGGCGATGTGAATCCGCAGCCGTATCCGGGCGCGGTTCACCTTTGGATCATGCGCGCGTTCGCGGCCGACGCGAAAATCGTCTGTACCTATCGCTATCGCGAACCGCTCGTCGGCCCCGAGCAATATCATTACGGACTCGTGGGCACTGACGGTGTCACGCCCACGACCGGCGGCGAGCAATATTCGCAGGCCGCGCAGGAGATGGCGTTGTTGCGGAAAAATTTCAATCCCGACGCGAAGGAGCCGGCTGCTTACGCCGCGCGCCAAACCGCCTTGCTCTACAACGTCGAGAGCCGCTGGAACATTGATGATCACAAGCAGACGGTGCGCTGGGACACCATGGAGCACATTCTCAAACAATATCGGGCGCTGAAACGCCTTGGCTGCCCGGTGGATGTCATCACGGAAGATAAGGATTTCAACAAATATCCGTTCCTGGTCGTGCCGGCCTGCCAGTTGGTGGACGAAAAACTGGTGCAACGCTGGAAGGATTATGTGGCGCAGGGCGGGCATCTGATTCTCACGTGCCGCACCGGGCAGAAGGATCGCAACGGCCACCTTTGGGAGGGACCGTGGGCGGCGCCCATTCTGGATCTCATCGGCGCGAAGATAAAATTCTACGACACCCTGCCCGAGCCGTATGTGGGCAAGGTGCAGGCCGGCAATCAAACCTACGACTGGGCCACCTGGGCCGAGGTGCTCGAACCGCAATCCGGCTCCACCGCGCTGGCCCATTATGCCGATCAATATTACGCGGGCGGCGTGGCGGCGGTGACACGCAATCTTGGCAAAGGTACGGTGACTTATATCGGCGTGGACTCGCAAACCGGCGAACTCGAAGCTCAACTCATCCGCGGCGTTTTCCAGCGGGCCGAAGTGCCGGTTGAAAATTTCGCCAATGGCTTTCTGGTGGATTGGCGCGACGGATTCTGGGTTGCCACCAACTTCACCGAAAAGAACCAGCGCGCTCCCATCCCGAGGAACGCAAAAGTTTTAATCGGATCCGCCGATGTACCCACGGCCGGAGTCACGGTCTGGCAGGAGTGAACGACGCCGGACAGGCTTCCCACCTGTCTCCTATCTGAAGACCAGAGACCGTCGCGGCGCGAGTCCTACGATCCAAACAAATCCATCTGCGGCGGCGGGGCCAGTTGTTTGAGTTTGTCGCGGTCCTGTTGGCGGCGTGACTGCCGCACATTACCTTCGGGCGTGAGTTCGGATTCCTCCAGGTTTGCCAGAATCTGTTTGGCGCGCTCCAAAACCTCCTTCGGCACGCCCGCCAGCCGCGCGACCTGGATGCCGTAACTCTTGTCCGTGCCGCCTTCGACAATTTTCCTGAGAAAAACAATCTGGTCGTGCCATTCGCGCACGGCCACGTTGAAATTTTTGAGCCGCGGCAGCCGCGCCGCCAGTTCGGTCAGTTCGTGATAATGGGTCGCGAAGAGCGTTTTCGCGCCGACCTGGTTGTGCAAGTGCTCAACGATGCTCCACGCCAGGCTCAAGCCGTCAAAGGTGCTCGTGCCGCGCCCGATTTCGTCGAGCACCACCAGGCTGCGCGATGTGGCGTTGTTGAGGATGTTCGCCGTTTCCGTCATTTCCACCATGAACGTGGATTGTCCGCGAGTGAGGTCGTCGCTGGCACCAATGCGCGTAAAGATGCGGTCCACCAGATCGATCCGCGCCCCCGCCGCCGGCACGAAGGAACCGCTGTGCGCGAGCAGCGTAATGAGCGCCACCTGCCGGATGTAAGTGCTCTTGCCCGCCATGTTTGGCCCCGTGATCAAGGCGATCTGCGGGTAGGGCGCGCAGTCCTCTGCGCGCCGCGGTTCGGATGCCGGTTGAGCCCCGGCGGCGGGCAACGGAGTGCCCGCCTTACCACACGAAGTTAATCCGGCATCATTCGGCACGAACCGTTCATCCTGCAGGCTTTGTTCCAGAACCGGATGACGCCCTTCGCGGATTTGCAGCATGCCTTCATCGGCCACCCGCGGACGGCAATAGTTGTGCAGCCGCGCGGTTTCCGCGAAGGACGCCAGCACGTCGAGCTGCGCCAGGGCCGCCGCGGTTTGTTGGATTCCTGGCAATTGACCCAGAACTTCCTCCCGCACGCGCTGGAACAATTCGTATTCCAGCTTCACGCTGCGTTCCTCCGCGCCGAGGATTTTGCCTTCCATCTCCTTCAACTCCGGCGTGATGTAGCGCTCGCCGTTGGCGATCGTCTGTTTGCGGATGTAATGCGGCGGCACCTTGTCCAAATTTGCCCTGGTGACTTCGATGTAGTAGCCGAAAACGGAATTGAATCGCACTTTCAGCGACGGGATGCCGGTGCGCGCAATTTCGTCCGCCTGCAATCTGGCAATCCAATCCTTGCCGCCGCGGGTGGCGTTGCGCAGTTCGTCCAGCGACGGGTCAAAACCGTCGCGAATCATACCGCCCTCCTTCAGCGCCAGCGGCGGATCGTCCACAATCGCGCGGGAAATCAATTCGACCAGTTCGGGTGATTCAGCGAGCCGGGAGTTCAATTCGACCAGCAAGGTGGGGCTGCGCTGCTGCGCAGCCTCGTCCTCTTCTTTTAACAAGGCCGAGCGGCAGCTCGGCCCTACCGAAGCAAGAATTCCCTTTATTGTCGGAATCTGTTCCAAAGCCAGGCGCAGGGCGAGCAGGTCGCGCGCATTGCCGCTGCCGGAACTCAATCGCCCGATCGTCCGTTCCAAATCGCGAACATTGGTCAATTGCGCCCGAAACTTGTCGAGACCGGCGGAATTTTCCATAAACGTCTGCACCGCTTCCTGCCGGCGACAAATCGGTTCCACGGCGGCCAGCGGCTGCGACAGCCAGTCGCGCAATCGCCGTGCGCCCATGGGGGTGACGGTGCGATTGACCGCGCCATAAAGTGAGGCGTTGCGCGGGGTATCGTGATGCAGTGGCTCCAGAATTTCCAGATGCCGCAGCGTCGTGTAATCCAGCGCGAGATAATCGTTGCGCTGATAGAACGACAAGCGCGTGAGATGTTTTACGTCCCGGCGCAGGTGCTGGGTCAGATAGTGCAGTACCGCTCCCGTCGCGCCGATGGCGGCGTTGCGATCTTTCAGCCCGAAGCCGTCGAGCGACGCCACTTTGAAATGGTCGCGGACGGTGTAAAGCGCCGTTTCCGGCGCAAATGTCCAGTCGTCGTAACCATTGAGAATCTGGAACGAATCCCGGAGCAAATCCCGCAGCGCCGCCGCCTCGCCCGGATAAATGATTTCCGCCGGCCGCAACCGTTCCAGTTCTGCGAGGAGCGCCGACTCGGCCTCCAATTCCGTCGTCAGAAAGTCGCCGGTCGTCAAATCCACCAGCGCGAGGCCAAAACTTTTCCCGCGCGGACACACGGCCGCGAGGAAGTTGTTGCGCTCGGCCACGAGCATCCGTTCATCGAAATGGGTGCCGGGCGAGAGGATTTGGGTGACTTCGCGTTTGACCAGTTTGCCGGGCCGGGCGTCTTCGAGCTGGTCGCAGATGGCGACCTTCCGGCCGGCCTTGAGCAGCCGGCCGATGTAGGCGTTCGCTGCGTGATGCGGCAGGCCGCACATCGGCACGCCGTTGCGGGCGGTGAGGGCGAGATTGAGGATTTGCGCCCCGGTTTGAGCGTCCTCAAAAAACATCTCGTAAAAGTCGCCGAGCCGGAACAACAGCAGCGCGTCCTTGGGCAGTTCGCCCTTGATGCGACGATACTGCGCCATCATGGGCGTGAGTTGGGCTTCGGCGGCCATCGGCAAACGATAGTCAGGAAGTGGAAACGCGTCGAAACGAAATTTCACCACCTGATGCACGGGCTGGCCGTTTCAGGCAAGACCCGGCGTTCTCCCTTTTTTGGCAAAGAGCCTTCAGAAGTTGCCAATCGGTTGACATAAATGTTTCTGAACGACAAGCTGTTCGAATGACCCGATTGAGCCGCCTTGGCAATCTAATCCTTACAGTTTGTTTGTTGTCCGCTCTGGCAATTGCTTTTGTAAATTGCGCCCGCGCGGCGGACAACCCGTCTGGAGTTGTGGAGCAATTGGAACCAACATCCGCCGCAGCCAATTCCGCAGCCATCAATTCCGGTGACAATGCCTGGCTGCTCGCGAGCGCCGCGCTGGTCCTGATGATGACGGCGCCGGGGTTGATCCTTTTCTACGGTGGATTGGTGCGCACCAAGAATGTTCTTTCCACCATGATGCACAGCCTGATTCTGATGGCGGTGATCTCGACGTTATGGATGGTGTTTGGCTATAGCCTGGCGTTCGGCGAAGGCAACGCATTTTTCGGCAATCCGCTCACTCATCTTTTCCTCAAAGGCGTCGGCGGCGCGCCGAACCCGGATTATGCGGGAACGGTTCCGGCGGAGTCCTTCATGCTGTTTCAAATGATGTTTGCCATCATCACGCCGGCGCTCATCAGCGGCGCGGTGGCCGAACGCGTCAAGTTCAAGGCGTATCTCCTGTTCATGATACTGTGGACCATCGTGGTTTATCTGCCGCTCTGCCACATGATGTGGGGCAAGGGCGGATTGTTCAACTGGGCGAACGGCGGGAGAATTCCCGTGCTCGATTTTGCGGGCGGAACGGTGGTGCACATCAGCTCGGGTGTGTCGGCACTGGTCTTCGCGCTGGTTATCGGCAAGCGCGATGGTTTTCCGCGCGAACCGATCATGCCACACAATGTCGTCCTTTCATTGATTGGGGCAGGGTTGCTGTGGGTAGGTTGGTTTGGCTTTAACGCAGGCAGCGCGTTGAACGCCGGCGCACTCGCCACCAGCGCGTTTGCCGCCACCCATTTCTCGGCGGCGGCGGCGGCGTTGAGCTGGACCTGCGCGGAATGGTACCTCAAAGGCAAACCCAGCGTGCTGGGCTCGGCGTCGGGAATGGTCGCCGGACTGGCCACCATCACGCCCGCTTCCGGATTTGTCAGTGTGCCGGCGGCATTTGGCATCGGGCTGGTCGCGGGGATTGTTTGTTATCTGGCGGTCACGAAGCTCAAATCGGTCTTTGGCTACGACGATTCACTGGACGTATTCGGGGTTCATGGCATCGGCAGCATGACGGGCATGTTGATGCTCGGCTTTCTTGCGAGCTCGGAGGTGAACCCGCTGATTGCCGCCACTTTTCAAAAGAACGGCGTGGCGGTTTCGCTGGCGGGCGGCCTGCATCAGGTTTGGAACCAACTCGCCGGCGTCGGCGCCACGGTGGCGCTCGCCGCCATTGCCACGTTTATTATCTTGAAGCTGGTGGACGCCATCGTTGGCCTCCGCGTGGACCAGGAGGATGAAAGCCTGGGCCTGGACCTTTCCCAACACGGCGAGCGCGCCTACAATGAATAAAGTGTGATTTATGAAAAAAATCGAAGCGATCATCAAACCGTTCAAGCTGAACGACGTCAAAGAGGCGCTCAATGAAATCGGCATCCACGGAATGACCGTGACCGAAGTCAAGGGTTTCGGCCGGCAGAAAGGCCACACGGAAATTTATCGCGGCAGTGAATACACCGTGGATTTCCTGCCCAAAGTCAAAATTGAAACCGTTTTGCCCGATGAGCAGGTGGAAGCCGCCATCGAAGCCATCATCAAATCCGCCAGGACCGGGAAGATCGGCGACGGCAAGGTGTTCGTCTATCCGGTGGACGATGCCCGGCGCATCCGCACCAGTGAACGCGGCGACAGCGCGGTGTAAGATTCGCGCCGGGACCTTGAACCGCAGCGACCGACGTGAGCCGGGTTTGACTGCTCGAATGAAAAGCGGAAGCGGACTTGCATCCGTTGCTACGCGGCTCAGGGGACGGGAGGGAAAACCATTCGGCGCTGACAATTCTGCTCGACACTCCAGGTTAATGAGATAGAAAGGCAAGGTTATGGACGCAAAGCAACCAGGCATTCCTTGAACGAGTTCTCAACCCGGAGGCTGACATGACTGACACCATTTCCTTCAAGCTTAACGGCAAGCCCACGCGCCTGAACGTGGACGGCAACCGTTTGTTGCTTTGGGTGCTGCGCACCGACCTGGGGCTGACCGGCCCAAAATTTGGTTGTGGCCAGGGACATTGTGGCTGTTGCACGGTGCTGGTGAACCATGTGGCGTGGCGTTCCTGCCTCACCGCGGTCAGTTCCGTCAAGGACAAGGAAGTCGTAACGATTGAAGGTCTGGAACAGGACGGGAAACTGCATCCGTTGCAGAAGGCGTTCATGGCGCACGACGCCTTGCAATGCGGATTCTGCATCCCCGGACAGGTCCTCAATGCCGTCAGTTTGTTGCACAAAAATCCGCAGCCGACGCGGGAACAAATCGTGCAAGGCATGAACAACAACTTTTGCCGGTGCGGCGCGCACACCCGCATCGTTGACGCCATTCAATCCGCCGCTGCGGAAATGAAGGGAGGGCCGGCCCAATGAATACGAATGACTACCTGGCGCTGAATTTCAAGGACATCAAAGATTACTCGGACCTTTATCCCCAAAGCCGGCGGGATTTCCTGAAGCGTTTGGGCGGGGGCATCGTCATTTGTGTGGTAATGAGCGAGTTTCTGGCGGCGCAGGCCCAGGAATCGCGGCGTTTCCGGGGTTTTGGCCGCGGATTGCCTTCCGATTTCAACGCGTTCCTGCGGATTGGCGAGGATGGCCGCATCACCGGTTACACCGGCAAAATCGAAATGGGGCAGGGGCCGATTACCTCGTTGCCGCAAATGCTGGCCGAGGAACTGGACGCGCCACTGGACACGGTGGACATCGTCATGGGCGACACCGACCTCTGTCCCTGGGACATGGGAACGTTCGGCTCGATGACGACGCGCATGTTCGGCCCGGCCCTGCAAGCCGCCGCCGCGGAGGCCAAAGCGGTGCTGCTGGAACTGGCGGCGGAATCGCTCAAAGTTCCACAAACGCAGTTGACGGCCAAAGACGGCGTCATCTTTGACAAGGAAAATCCGGAACGCCGGATGACTTATGGCGAGTTGACCAAAGGGAAAAAAATCGAGCGGCACATCGAAGGCAAACCGCCATTGAAGGATCCTTCCCAATTTACGGTCGTCGGCAAGCCCGAATTGCACCGGGATGGCCGGGCAAAGGTGACGGGCGCCGCTCATTACGCGGGCGACCTCCGCCTGCCCGGAATGCTCTACGCGAAGATCCTGCGCCCGCCCGCCCATGATGCCAAACTGAAAAGCGTGGACACCGCGCCCGCCAAAAAAATCCCTGGAGTGCAGGTGGTCCAAACGGATGAGTTGATCGCCGTTCTCCACCAGTTTCCCGACGTGGCGGAAGACGCCTTGGGGCAAATCAAGGCTGAATTCGATGTGCCCGAAGCCAAGGTGGATGACAAAACTATTTTTGATTATCTATTGAGCGTGGCGCCACCGGCCAATGTTCTCACCTCGGACGGCGATCTGGAGGCCGGCCGGAAACTGGCCGTCAAAACAGTCGAAGCCGCCTACCTGGACGGCTACGTCGCCCATTCGCCCATGGAAACCCACACCGCGCTTGCCCAAATCGAGGACGGAAAGGCCACGGTTTGGGCTTCGACGCAGAATCCCTTTGGCGCCCAGGGAGAAATTGCCCGGGCCCTCGGACTCCCGGTCGAAAAAGTCCGGGTCATCACCCCGTTTGTCGGCGGCGGATTCGGCGGCAAGACTTACAACCAGCAGGCGGTGGAAGCGGCGCAGTTGGCGAAAATTGCCGGCAAACCCGTGCAGGTGATGTGGAGCCGCGAAGAGGAATTCTTCTACGACACATTTCAACCGGCAGCCATTGTCAAGATCAGCTCCGGCGTGGATGCGTCCGGGAAGATGGCCTTCTGGGATTACGATGTTTATTACGCCGGAGACCGGGGCGCGCAACAGTTCTATACTGTTCCGAATCACCGCACTTCCGGACATGGCCGCGGCTGGCAGGGACCGGAGCATCCGTTTCACACCGGCGCCTGGCGTGCCCCGGGCAACAATACCAACACCTTTGCCCGCGAATCGCACATTGACCAGATGGCGGCCGCGGCGGGAATGGATCCGGTGGAATTCCGCCTGAATAATTTGAGCGACGATAAAATGATACGGGTTCTCAAAGCTGCCGCCGAAACCTTCGGGTGGACGCCGGCGAAAGCCCCGAGCAAACGCGGTTACGGTGTCGCCTGTGGCATTGACGCCGGCACGTATGTGGCCGCTATCGCGGAAGTCGCCGTGGATGCCAAAACCAGCGCGGTTCAAGTCAAACGCGTTGCGTGCGCCCAGGACATGGGCTTGGTCATCAACCCGGAAGGCGCGAAAATCCAGATGGAAGGCTGCATCACCATGGGTATGGGCTATGCCCTCACGGAGGAAATCCATTTTAAAGGCAGGAAAGTCCTGGACACAAACTATGACACCTACGAAATTCCCCGCTACACTTGGGTGCCGAAAATGGACACGGTGATCCTCGACGCCAGAAGCCATCCTCCGCAAGGCGGTGGCGAGCCGGCCATCGTAGTGATGGGGGCGGTCATTGCCAATGCCATCCACGACGCCACCGGTGCGCGACTGTGTCAATTGCCGATGACACCGGATCGGGTCAAGGCAGCAATCCAGAAGATCTGACCTGAAAGGGAAAGATTGAATCTAAAAATTATTCGGCGTGACACGCAGTTCGCCCGCGCGTTCCAGCCGCAGAATTTCGGCGGTGTAACCTTTCCGAAAATTCGGATACTTGAACTGATAACCCAGTTCCATCTTCAGTTTCCGGTTTGACACGCGTTTGTTCGTCACGCCGCGTTTACGGTTTTCATCGAGATTGGCAGGCACTGACGGTGGTAGATCCTTGCCAAATTCTTCCGCCAGCCATTGGAAAAAGT
This sequence comes from uncultured bacterium, assembly GCA_963708305.1. GTDB lineage: Bacteria > Verrucomicrobiota > Verrucomicrobiia > Limisphaerales > UBA11358 > UBA11358. Next base: position 1,740,941 of record CAVPSH010000001.1, read on the forward strand.
TTGTCTGGCTCACCGGTTCGTCGTCCACCGTGTTGTAAATGTCTCCGGGGCGGCCGTTCTTCAGCGCCGCAATGATGCAGCCGATCACGTCGTCGCGGTGAATCATGTTCAGGAACCGCGAGCCATCGCCTTCAATCTGCGCTTCGTTTTTCAGGAATTGCTTGAACCAATGGCCGCGCTCCGGGCCGTAAATCCCGGCCACGCGCAAAATCACCGCCGGGAATTTTTTTTGCGGAAACGCGTCGCGCAAAACCTGTTCCGTTTCCAGCAGTACCTTCGCCGTTTCTGTCACCGGCTCGGTCGGACTGGTTTCCTTAACCTGCGAACCGTCGGTCTGGCCATAGACGCTCGTGCTGCCGGTATAAACGAATTTCTTCGGCGGCGACGGCGCGAGCCATTCGAGCAAATGGCATGTCCCTTGCAGATAAATCCGACGGTAATCTTCCGTGCTGCCACCGCGGGAAGCGGCACAATTGACGACCCAGTCAAATTCGCGTGGCAGTTTCGCCAGGGTTTCCGGTTGGGTGACGTCGGCGATCAGCGGTTGAATGCCGGCGGCTTGCAATTCGCCTTCCGCCGCCGCATTCCGGCGCAAGCCAAAAACCTGGTGGCCGAGCCGGATGAATTCCACCCCGAGCGGCAAACCGACGTAACCGCAGCCGATAATCAGGCACTTCATTTATATTTACGATATGCGATTTACGATTTACGTGCCGCTCAAAAATCGTCCAGACCGCGTAAATCGGATATTGTAAATCGTAAATTCCCCTATTCCATGACCGCCGCAAAACGCAGTCCGCGCGTGCTGACCCGGAGTTGTTTGAAATCGAACTCCTCCATCACCGCCTCATAAATGACAACCCCGGTCAGAATTACGTCCGCGCGTAACTTCGGCAGGCCGGGGATTTCCTTGCGGCGGGCCAGCGGCAGGCGCCACAGATGTTTCCGATGGGCCGTGACCTGTTCGCGGCCCAAAATCGTGCTTTCGATGCGCTCCCGGTCAAACCGGTCCAATTTTTTTTCCAGGCGCGCGAGAATGCTGGTCGTGCCGCCCGTTCCCACCAGTTGAATCTCGCCAGTCGTGGAGCCGGGTTTCGCTTCGCGGCGCAGGACCGGTTCAAGTTTGGGACGAATTTCACTTTGCAGGAAGTTTTTGACCCAATCCTGACAGGCAGTGAATTCGCCGTGCGTCGGCGGGTCACTGTGCGGAACTTTTTCGAGCAACCGCACCGTACCCAGCGGAAAGCTTTGGGCGAACTGTTTCTGCGCGCCCTGGCCCAAAATGAATTCCGTGCTCCCGCCGCCGACATCCAGCAGCAACAGGCGCTGTCGGGCCAATTCGCGGTCAGTGCACACGCCTTGAAACGCCCACTCGGCCTCTTGTTCGCCGGAAATAATTTCGACCTTGAGATCGGAAGCCCGTTCGATGGCCGTGGTGAGGTCGCCGGGATTCACCGCGTCGCGCGCGGCACTGGTGGCGATAACACGAAGGGAGTCGGCATTTTTTTCACGCGCAATCTCGGCGAACTCCCAGACGACAGCGGCTGTGTGCGCGACAGCCTCCGGCTGGAGCCGGCGGGTGGCGTAAAATCCTTTGCCGAGACGCGTCTGCCGGCTCTCCTCATGTATCGGCCGCACTTCGCGTCCTGACACATCGGCCACCAACAGTTTGATCGAGTTGGTGCCGACATCAATGACCGCGCGCCGCACAGTTTCCATGAGGCGACAAAACTACGAGGCAACCTCCTTAAAACCCAAGTGAAAAAATGTTACATTTGGCAGGGTTGCGCCGTGTGCCGGGAGCGGTATTCTCCCTCCGTGAATCTCTATATTTTGCGGCATGGCATTGCGGTGGAACGCGGTGCGCCCGGATTCAAAACGGACGCCGACCGTCCGCTCACCCCCAAAGGCAAACGACAACTCGGACAAACGGCCGCCGCCATGCAATCCGTGGACCCGGATTTCAGTTTGATTCTTTCCAGCCCTTTCTTGCGCGCCCGACAAACCGCCGAAATCGTCGCCCGATCATTGAAGTTGAAAAAACGCATCGCCTTTTCGGATGAACTGACGCCGGACGGCGATCCGAAGGCCTTGATCCGGCAATTGAATGATTTGGGACCCGCTCCCGAAAATGTTTTGCTCGTCGGTCATGAACCCTATTTGAGCCGGTTGGTCGCGTTGCTGATTTCAGGCGAGGCCGCCACGAACATCGAATTGAAGAAAGGCGGCGTGTGCAAACTGGAAACGAACGCCTTGCGTTTTGGCCGGTGCGCCACCCTCGCGTGGTTGCTCACCCCAAAACAGATGAAGTGGATGAGTTGACCGCAGAATCCATTTCAACAAATCGGAGGGACGAGTGATACGAGTCCCCAATTCAAAAGCCAGCCGCCAGGTCGGGGGCTCGTATCACTCGCCCCTCCGAATGTGAATGGACTATCCGACGCGGAACGAAATCCTCTGGATCACGTTCTTCCCAAAACTGTGCTGCAAACGGTCGAGAATTTCCCGGCGGCGATAACGGACAATCTCAGAAAGCCAGACATTGCTGTCCACGTTCACGAACAGAGTGCCTTTGCGCAACCCGGCCGGTTGTGCGTGGGCGACGATGTTCGGATCGATCAGTGAATTCCAGACCTTGACGATTTCCACCTCGGCGCGGCGGTCATCCAGACGCATGTCCGACAGGAGGCGCGACACCACATCGCCGACGGCCCGGGCGCGCACCGCCCGCGCCGTCTCCAGCGGCGATAAATCCACGCCCCGCCACTGGGCGAGCACGCGCGCGCGCGGGGGAGTTTTCTTCGGCAGCGGCATCTCTTGAATGTTGAATTAAAAATGAAAAATTAAAAATGAAAAAATCGGTTTCGACCGCCTGCCGCTTTAAGCAGTAGAAATTCACGCTTGCTAAAAATAGCTTTGTGATGCAAAGTTAAAGACATGGAATCCAACTGGGCGGTCGAAGACCTGCAAACCATCCGTACTTTGATGGAGCGTTCCGCGCTCTATCGTCACGCGCTTGCGCCGATCATGCTTTTCGCCGGCGTTATTGGAGTATTGGCCACTGCGGCCGGGCTGATTCTTCATCTGGATTTGCCCCGATCTTTCGGCGCGCTCTGGTTGGGAGCGGCAGCGGTCACCATCGCCGGCGCCTTTGTCATCGTTCGCCGGCAGGCGCTTAAGAACAACGAACCGTTTTGGTCGCCTCCCACGCGCCGCGTGGCCCAGGCCCTGTTGCCACCCCTGACCGCCGGGATGATTCTGGGATTGGTGTTCACTCTGCTGCCGACGACTGGTGTCGTTGATTTTACGTTGTTGCTGCCGTTTTTGTGGGCGTTGTTTTATGGCTGTGCGTTGCACGCGGCGGGATTTTTCATGCCTCGGGGCGTGAAATGGTTTGGCTGGATTTACATTGGATTGGCCTGCGGAGTTTTGTGTTTTCTCACGATCGCCCGGCCTGATTTTAATTTTAGAGCCAGTTGGTTGATGGGGGGTTTCTTCGGTGTGCCGCATCTGTTGTACGGGAGTTACTTGTTTTTGACTGAAAAAGGAAAGAATGCAGCGTGAACCCGGAACCATTTCGACAGCTCGACCGTGTGATTCACGAGAAGGGGCGGCTGGCCATCATGTCCATGCTGGCTGCCTCGCCCGAATTATCATTCACCGAACTGCGCGACGCGCTCGCCATGACCGATGGCAATCTCACCACCCACATCCGGGCGCTCCAGGAAGCCGGTTACCTGGCGGTGGCCAAATCGTTCCAAAACCATCGCCCGCTTACCACCTGCTCGCTCACGGCGGCGGGCCGCAAAGCCTTCACTGAATACATCAATCTGCTGGAGCAAATCGTCCAGCAAAACCGGCCCCAATGAACTTTTCTTTGAACAAAATAAAACCGACCTGGTCTTTTACTTTGTGTCACAAAGTTAAATCATCAACCCCCCTATGAAACCTATGAAAGACATCGTTACGGACAGCCTGCGTTATTGGGAGCCACGCCGGATCGCCTTCAATTTCGTCCTCGGCCTGGTCGTCGTCGGCTCTTTTTTATGTCACCCGTCGTCCCTGACTGTGCCCGACTGGCCACCGGTGATCGGCCTGTTGTTCGCCGCCGTCCTGGCGAACGTGCTGTACTGCGCCGCCTACGCGGCCGACCTCTTGGTCCAAATATCCGATTATCAGACGGTGTGGCGGCGATACCGCTGGTTGCTCTGGGCGGCGGGAACGACGCTGGCCGTCGGAATCTTTTTGTTCCATGAGTGAACCACGCCGAACCCGGCGCTAAAGCCGAATACGGAAGTAAAATGAAGATCATTCGCGCTGAACATTTGGGCATGTGTTTTGGGGTCAAGGACGCCGTGGCGCTCGCCTACGAAACCGCGCGCCATGAGCCGCTCACCATCCTGGGCGATCTGGTCCATAACGAAACGGTGGTGGCGGAATTGCGGGTGGCAGGCGTCCGCGTGGCGCAGCAACCGGCCGACATTAACACGCCTACGGTCATGGTCACGGCGCACGGGACCTCGGAACGCGCGATGAACGAAACACGCGGACGCGGGCTGAAAGTAGTCGAGGCAACCTGCCCGCTCGTGCATGTGGCTCATCGCGCCGTGGCACGGCTGGTCGGCGAAGGGTTTCATCCGGTCATCATCGGCAAACGCGACCACGTGGAGGTGCGTGGCCTGACCGGCGACCTTGACGTCTTTGACGTGGTGTTAAACGAGGAAGACGTTGCGAATTTACAAGAGCGTCCGCGCCTGGGCATTGTTGCCCAAACCACACAACCCATCGACCGCGTCCGGCAACTGGTGGGACTGATTCGGGAGCGGTTTCCCGAATCGGAAGTGCATTTCGTTGACACGGTTTGCCAGCCGACAAAGCAGCGGCAGAACGCGGCGACGGAACTGGCCCGCCAATGCAACGTGGTCGTCGTCATTGGCGGCGCGCACAGCAATAACACGCACGAGTTGGTCAAAACCTGTTCGCGCTTTTGCGCGCGGGTTCATCATGTCCGAACGGTGTCGGACCTGCGTGAAGATTGGTTTCACAGGGAGGACACAATCGGCATCACTGCCGGGACTTCCACGCCGGACACAGTCATTGCTGAAGTTGAGCAGGCGATCCATGACTGGGCGGCCCGATGCGCCACCCGCCCGGAGCTGCTTGGCAATTCAATCCAAAAATGAAAGGCGAACAACTATGAAAACAATCTGGTTCAAACGGCTGGGCTGGTTTTATCTTCCGGTTTCCCTGCCGGGCCTGGTCATCACCGTGGCGGCGCTGGCTTTTTGCGCACAGGTGTTCCTGGCGGTTGACCGCAAATCCCATTCGGTCAGCGACACGCTTTACGGTGTTTTCCATTTTTTCCACCGGCGCATTTCTGTTGTTCGATTGGATCGCAGGCAGAACCAGCCGCCGGCCGGATTAAATCAAATCAGACACCAGGGTCATGAGGACAAAAGCAACCCGTTCCGTCCGGTGGTGGATGGTGGCGGTTTTTGCCGCGGCCATGGCGTGGGTGGAATCGGCGGTGGTCTTTTACCTGCGCTCGATGATGGACCGCATTGAGCCGTATCAGCCGAATCCGTTGCCGGTCATCGGCGGATTCGCCCGGTGGAACTGCCGCGCGAATTCGCCACGCTGGTCATGCTGTTCGCGGTCGGCATGCTCGCGGGCCGGACCTGGCGGGCGCGCATCGGTTACTTCGCCATCGCGTTCGGCGTGTGGGACATTTTTTATTACGTCTTCCTGAAAATGATGTGCGGCTGGCCGCATTCGTTGCTGGACTGGGACATTTTGTTTTTGCTGCCGATGCCGTGGTGGGGGCCGGTGCTCGCGCCGGTTTTGATTTCGTTGCTGATGATTTTGTGGGGCACGCTCGCCAGCCAGTTTGAACGCATGCCGCGCCCCAGGGCTGTCCAACTGGCGCGTATGGATTTTGAATTTCGCTGGGCGTCGCGCTCGCGCTTTACGTTTTCATGGCGGACGCCCTCGCCGCCGCGCATCGCGGGCTGGAGGCGATTCGCACGTGCTGCCGGAGAGATTCAACTGGCCGCTGTTCGGCGTGGCGCTGGCGTTGATGGCCGCGCCGGTGATTCAAACTGGCTGGCAACTTTTGACGCACGCCGGCGCAGACGACTGAGATCAGCGGGAGCGACCCGAAGAATTTCATGCACGCGCAATCTGACAAAATCAGAAGCGCATCCGGCGGAAATCGCCACGCTGCTGCGCGGCGAATCGAATCGCTCTCCGCCTGGACGTGCGCAATGGAACGCGCGACGTTTCGCGCTGCACGTCGGCGTCATCATCTTGGGCGCGGGACTTTTACGGCGCGGCGATGGGTTGGTGGCGCGACCCGCAACAGGCGCTTTACGTCGCGATCAAATTCCCGCTCATCATTCTGCTCACGACGCTGGGCAACGCGCTCATCAACGCCATGCTCGCGCCGTTGCTCGGTTTGAACATCCCGTTCCGTCAATCGTTCTCCGCGATTCTGATGAGCTTCACCATCACGGCGGCGATTCTCGGCGCGTTCAGTCCGCTGATGGCGTTCATGGTCTGGAACGCGCCGCCGATGTCGCCGGCAGGCCTCTCCAGCCCGACTTACAGTTTCATCATGCTCGCGAATGTCGCCGTCATCGCGTTCGCCGGCACGACGGGCAATGTGCGCCTGTTTCAATTGCTCGCACAGCTTGGCGGCAAGCCGGGCCGTCGCGCTGCGCGTGCTGTTCGCGTGGCTGGCGGGCAATCTGTTTCTCGGCAGCCAGCTTTCGTGGATTCTGCGCCCGTTCATCGGCTCGCCCGACGCTGCCGGTGGAATTTTTCCGCGCGACGGCGCTTCACGGAAATTTTTACGAAAACGTTTTTCACTCACTGCTGCAGATTTTTCAATCCAACTAAACCATCAACCACCATGACCTATGAATGAACACAATCCAGTCCCGCCACAAATTCCACCGCGAATCCCGCCCGTCGCCACGCCAAGCGACGGCCCGCGCCAGCTCGGCGACGACCCGGCCGAACGCGTGCCGATCCCGAATGTCGTCGCCGCGATCGACGCCATCCTGCGCCAGCCGCGCCGCGTGATGTTTCAATTGCGCCAGCCGGGCGCGGGAAAATTGATCGCGATGATGCTGTTCGTCTCGCTCGTGTGCAGCCTGATTTACGGCGTCGTGGTCGGGACATTTTCCGGCGGCGCGCAACTCTGGGCCGCGCCGGTGAAAATTGCGGCGGGCCTGATGATTTCGGCGCTGATCTGCCTGCCGAGCCTTTACATTTTCACCTGCTTGAGCGGCTCGCAGGCGCGGCTCGTCGAGGTCTGCGGCCTGCTCGCCGGACTGCTGATGCTGATGACGATTTTGCTCATCGGCTTCGCGCCGGTGGCGTGGATTTTTTCGCAATCCACCGAATCGCTCGCCTGGATGGGCACGTTGCATCTGATTTTCTGGTTCATCGCCACGCATCTTCGGCGCTGCGGTTTTTGAAGACGGGCTTTTCCCACTCAAACGCCAGGTCGCACGCCGGTTTTGACACGTTGGGTCGTCATCTTCCTGCTCGTGGCGCGTGCAAATGACCACGGCGCTGCGGCCCATCTCGGCACGGCGGAAACGTTTTTGCCGACGGAGAAACAGTTTTTCCGTGAGCACTGGGGCGATTGTTTGAAGACGCCGAGCCTCGAATCAAAGCCCGGAATCAACAGTTTTAAAAATCCTAGGGCATCTAGGCTAAAATAATTTTCATAACCCTGCGCATGAACCGTGAACGCGTCCTTCGCCAGCGGATAAGATGGCTGACCTGGCTGTTCATAGTCGGGCTGGTCTTGAGCGGCGCGACGGCGATTCCATTGCTGGGTGAGTTAAACCGGTTGGTGAATTTCGTTTGGACCAAACGGCGATTCCTCGGAATGGGCGCGCTGGCTTTGTGCAGGTTCGCGATGCGCTGGCGCAGACGCAGGCGCAACATCCATTTCTTTTCTATGGCACGGACTGGCTGGCGTTTGGGCATTTCGTCATCGCATTGTTTTCGTCGGCGCGTGCGCGATCCGTCCGTAACCGGTGGCTGTTCGACTTTGGCTTGATTGGCCTGCGGGCTGGTGATTCCGTATGCGCTGGTGTTCGGCGACTGGCGAGGCATTCCGTTCTGGTGGCGGCTGATTGATTGTTCGTTCGGCATATTCGGCTTTATCCCGCTCTGGCTTTGCCGCAAATGGACTGCTGAATTGGAACGATCTTTTAGCCCATCGTAAAAATTGGCCGCTGATACAAACTGCTCGCGTTGTTTGCCTGGCAACGGCATATTACTCGCGAACTTATGCTGATTATTCAGATTAGAATCCGGGGTGATTCCGATGAACCCGATCCCTTATTTCGATTTGCCGGCGCAAATTCGCGGCCTCCGCAAAGACCTCGATGCCGCCATCGCCCGCACGCTCGACAATTGTTCCTTCTGCCTCGGCCCGGACGTGGCGCAATTTGAAAAGGATTTCGCCAAATACTGTCGGCGCGGAACATTGCGTCGGTTTCAACAGCGGCACCTCCGCGCTGCACGTGGCGATGCTGCTGCTCGGCGTCGGCCCCGGCGATGAAGTCATCACCACGCCGTTCACGTTCGTCGCCACGAGTTGGGCGATTTCCTACGTCGGCGCCAAACCGGTCTATGTGGACATCGACGACGCGACGTTCAATCTCGATCCGAAACTCATCGAACGCGCCATCACGCCGCGCACCAAGGCCATCATGCCGGTGCATCTTTACGGCCATCCGTTCGACATGGATCCGATTCTGGAGATTTGCCGGAAACACAAATTGCCGCTCGTCGAGGACGCCGCGCAGGCGCACGGCGCGAAATACAAAGGCAAAATCGTCGGCACGTTCGGCGAGATGTCCGGCTTCAGTTTTTATCCCGGCAAAAATCTCGGCGCCTGCGGCGAAGGCGGCGCGCTGGTGACGAACAACGCCGGGCTTTGACCACGCGCGCCCGCTCGTTGCGCGAACACGGCTCCACCGTGCGCTATTACCACGACGAAGTCGGTTTCAATTACCGCATGGAAGGCATCCAGGGCGCGGTGCTGGGCGTGAAGTTGAAGCATCTGGCAAAATGGACCAGCGAACGCCGCCGCGTGGCGCAGCGTTATCACGAATTGCTGGCCGACACGCCGCTGCAACTGCCGCGCGAAGCCGGTTACGCCGAAAGCGCCTGGCATCTTTACGTCGTGCGCCATCCGCGCCGCGATGAGCTGAAAAAACATCTCGAAGCCAACGGCGTCGGCTGCGCGCTGCATTATCCGCTGCCGTTGCACCTGCAAAAATGCTATGCGCACCTCGGCTACAAGGCCGGCGATTTTCCGGTCGCCGAAAAGGCCGCGCGCGAATGCCTGAGCCTGCCGATTTATCCGGAACTGACCGACGCACAAATCCAGCGCGTGGCGGAGGTGATCAGGGATTTTTTCCGCAAGTAGGCGGATGTTTTTTGCTCCGGCCCACGACAAAAAGTGTGTCGCGATTCGGCCAGTTTCTACTGTCCAACCAGAGTAAATTCGGGGCATAATGCAGGTTCGGCATGTTTCCGACTGATCAGCAACCATGAAAACTGCAAAGACCAAAGACTCCGCCACCAGCCGCTGGCTCTCCTACCGGCCGGAAATCAAAGTGCTCGATTGCACCATCCGCGACGGCGGCTTGATGAACAACCACCATTTCGACGACAAGATCGTCAAGGTGGTTTATGACACCTGCGTCGCCGCCGGCATGGATTACATGGAACTGGGCTACAAGGCGTCGCGCAAGGGCATCAAGCAGGGCGAACACGGCTGCTGGAAATATTGCGTCGAGGACGACCTGCGCCGCATCGTCGGTGACAATCCGACCGACCTGAAGCTCACCGTGATGGCCGACGCCGAGCGTTGCGATTATCACGAGGACATTCTGCCGAAAAAGGACAGCGTCCTGGACATGATCCGCGTGGCGACTTACATCAACCAGATTCCCACCGCGCTCGACATGGTCAAGGACGCGCACGACAAGGGTTACGAAACGACGGTGAATCTCATGGCCGTTTCGACCGTGCCGGACCGCGAACTGGACGAGGGTCTGGAAATGCTCGCCAAATCCGAGGCCAAGGCGATTTACGTCGTGGACAGTTTCGGCGCGCTTTACAGCGAGCAGGTGCATTAGCTGGTGAAGAAATATCTGCACCACTGCAAGCCGTCGGGCAAGGAAGTGGGCGTCCACATGCACAACAACATGCAACTCGCCTACGCCAACACCATCGAGGGCATCATCGAGGGCGCGAATTATCTGGACGCCACGATGGCCGGCCTCGGCCGCGGCGCGGGCAATTGCCCGATGGAACTGCTGCTCGCTTTCCTGCACAACCCGAAATACAAACTGCGGCCCGTGCTCGATTGCGTGCAGAACCACATCGAGCCGATGCGCGCGAAATTGCTGTGGGGTTACGATCTGCCATATTTGCTGACCGGCATGCTGAACCAACATCCGCGCACCGCCATCAAGTTCAAGGAAGCCGAACTGAAGGGTGAGAAGGGCGACATCCTCAAGTTCCACGACACGGTGACGGATCAGGAATAAACGAAATCATTATGAACGACAACGGCATTTGGAGTGATTCCGCCTTGTGCCGCTTACGTTCAGTTCGTCGTCACAAGAGAACCGCTGCTCAAATCAGCCGCACGCTTGCCGACAGCGCACCTTCGGGACACTGGCCATTTGGCATGCCAACATCGGTGAACCCTTGGCTTTTGGTTATCGGTATAAGTCCGGGACACGGTGAACATTCAAACGAAGACTCATATCCAGCACCTACATTTGGCAGCGTTCACTCCGGCTTTGGCGGTGAATTTGCAGACCCACACAATCCGTGGGATGGAGCGTATTGGCAAAAAACCCGCGAATTATGCATCGGCATAATTCAGAAAAATGGACCTGGAATTGAATCCGCGGCAGATTGTCTTGCCTTAAGTGGGCATTTAAATTTGGGGACAAAAAATGAAGGACGCGGCACCTTTGAGGCAACAAACCGAAAGATCATAGATTGGATTCCAACTGCCTTGGAAATATTGAAACCGCGCGTCGTAATCCTTTTCGGCTGGAAATCACTAATCGGAAATTTGAGCAAACGGTGGGACGTGTCTCATCCCCTTGGATTTCTGGTCAATTCAAACGCGGAACAAACCATCTCATTCAAAGGGGACTCCCAGAGAGCGTATTCCTTTTCAATTTGGCAGCTTAAATCATCTTGGGGAAAAATAACTACTATTTGTTGGCCAAACTATCCAAGTAAACCTCCGTTTAACCGTAAAAACAATTGGCGAATTGCGGTCAAACAAGCTGCAAACGCTGTATCGAAATCGCTCTCAGCCAGTGTGGCTGACAACAAGCCACAATTGGAGTCGCCGGCGTGGCATGAAGACGTGCTGCGCGACCGCGAGGCGAAAATCAAATCCGGCAAGGAAACGTTCATGGACTGGGAAATCGCCAAGAAACAGTTGCGCGACTCCGTTCGTTGATTTTTTCCGATACTTTGTGTCTTGGTGTCCCGATGATCGGAAGTTAAACTGTCTCCATGTCGCACGCGGACTTTGTTCACCTCCATCTCCACACCGAGTATTCGCTGCTCGATGGCGCCTGCCAGCTGGACCGGCTGGTGGACAAGGACCGGGAGGAGAATTGCCGTTTGCCAAAATGGGAGCGGCGCGTTAGTTTTCAACTGCCATGAGCACACTGGCTGAAATTCAAGACGCCGTCGCCCGGCTTCCGGGCAGCGAACGGAAGGCATTGCAACTGTGGCTCAATTCTCAAAGCGAGCCCGAATTGACTGCCCAGGAAGAACGCCGCCTGCTGCGCTCGCTGGAGGAAGCCGTCCGCGACATTGACGCCGGCAAGGGTGTGCCGATAAATGATGTCCGCAAACGGGTGGCTTCATGGGCTGCAAAATAATCTTCTCGCCGCAAGCGATAGCGGACTTGGAGGAGGTTGTCCGTCACATTGCCAGGGATGATCCTGCCACCGCCATTCGCATCGGCAACGCGCTGATTGAACGCGTGGAAATCCTGGAAAATTTCCCGTTACTCGGTGCGCCGCATCCCAAACGTTCTGGTGTGCGCAAGCTGGTTTCGCGACCTTACCTCATTTTCTATCGTCCGAGGCTGGAGGAAAATTCCGTGGACATTCTGCGTTACTGGCATGGCGCGCAACGTGATCCCGATTTGCGGTCGTTGGATTGAAACTCGCGGTTGTGAACATCCCTTCCTTGCGCGGGTGCCGTGGCGGGCGGTAATTGTCTCCATGTCGCACGCGGACTTTGTTCATCTCCATCTGCACACCGAGTATTCGTTGCTCGATGGCGCCTGCCGGCTGGACCGGCTGGTGGACAAGGCGCACGAACTGAAATTCCCCGCGCTGGCCGATCACCGACCACGGCGTGCTTTACGGCGCGATCGATTTCTACCAGGCCGCCCGCGAAAAGGGCATCAAGCCGATCATCGGCTGCGAAGTTTACGTCGCGCCGGGCAGCCGGCTGGAAAAGAAAACCAGCAGCGGCGGGCGCGATGTTTATCATCATCTGCGTGTTGCTGGCGAAGGACGAGACCGGCTACAAAAATCTCATCCAGCTCACCACCGCGGCGCATCTCGAAGGCTATTATTACAAGCCGCGCATCGACAAGGAACTGCTGGCCGCGCACAAGGAAGGATTGATCGCGCTCTCCGGCTGTCTCGCCAGCGAAATTCCGGATTGGATCATGAAGCGATCAGTTGCCCAAGGCGCGCGAGGCGATCGATTGGTTCAAACAGACGCTCGGCGCGGACAATTTTTATCTGGAACTGCAGAATCACGGCATCGCCGAGCAGGCCAAAGTCAACCGGCACCTGATTCACTGGGCGAAGGAATTTGGCCTCAAGCTCGTGGCGACGAACGACGTTCATTACGTCGAGAAAAGCCATTCGCACGCGCACGATTGCCTGATTTGCATCGGCACGCAGACGCATGCTTGCGCGACACGCAAACGGATGCGCTACGAACCGGAGCAGTTTTATCTGCGCACGGCGGAGGAAATGAAGGCGCGTTTCGCCGACACGCCGGACGCGGTGAAAAACACGCTGGAGGTCGCCGAGAAATGCAACCTCGAAATCGAGTTCGGCAAGCTGCATTACCCGGTATTCACGCCGCCGGAACATTTCACGCGCGAAGGCTATCTGCGCAAGCTGCTCGCCGAAGGATTGCTCCGCCGTTACACCATCCACGCCCAGCGCCGAAGGAAAGGAGTTCATCGTCGAAGGCATTGATAATCCCAACCGGCTGCCGACGTATCAGCGGGGAGGGCACAGCTTCGTCAGTGCCCACAAATTCAGCGGCAGCGACAAAGACGCTGCCCTCCAGGCCGCCATCAAAACGGTCATGGACCGGCTGAAACTGGAGCTCGCGGTCATCGAGAAGACCGGGTTCATCAGTTACTTCCTCATCGTCGGCGGATTTCATCCGTTATGGCCGCGAACACGGTATTGCCTGCGTGGCGCGCGGCTCCGCCGCCGGTTCGCTCGTCACTTACCTGCTCGAAATCGCCAACGTGGACCCGATCCGTTACGGGCTGCTGTTCGAGCGTTTCCTGAATCCCGAACGCGTCAACCCGCCGGACATTGACATCGACTTCGCCGACGACCGCCGCGCCGACGTCATCGAATATGTCCGCGAAAAATACGGCCGCGATGCGGTCGCGCAAATCATCACCTTCGGCACCATGGGCGCGAAATCCGTCGTGCGCGACGTGGGCCGCGTGATGGGCCTGAGCTACGGCGAATGCGACCGGCTGGCCAAGATGATTCCGTTCGACTTGAAGATGACGCTCGGAAAGGCGCTCAAACAATCGCCGGAATTCAAGGAGGCCTATGAAACCGAGGAAGTCACGCGCGAATTGATCGACACCGCGCTCATTCTCGAAGACCTGACGCGCAACGCCTCGGTCCACGCCGCGGGCGTCGTCATCGGCGACCAGCCGCTGGTGAATCTGCTCCCGCTCAAACAGGACGACAGACGGCACGCTCGTCACCCAATACGCGATGAATCCGGTCGGCGACCTCGGCCTGTTGAAGATGGATTTCCTCGGCCTGAAGACGCTCACCGTCATCCGCAACACCTGCGAAATGGTCAAGCGCACGCAGGGTGTCGAGATTGCCTATCGATCATCTGCCGCTCGACGACGCGAAAACTTACGATTTGCTGAACAAGGCGGAAACGCTCGGCGTGTTTCCAGTTGGAATCCGGCGGCATGCGCGACCTGTGCCGGAAGTTCCAGATCAGTTCGGTGGAGCACATCACGGCGCTGGTGGCGTTGTATCGGCCCGGCCCGATGGAACTGATTCCCGAGTTCATCAAGCGCCGCCACGGCGAAGTGAAGATCGAATACGAGCATCCGTTGCTGGAACCGATCGCCAAGCGAGACCTACGGCATTCTGATTTACCAGGAGCAGGTGATGCAGGCGGCGCAGGTGCTGGCCGGATACACGCTGGGCAGCGCGGACTTGCTCCGGCGCGCGATGGGCAAGAAGAAGCCGGAGGAAATGGCCAAGCAACGCGCCGTTTTCGTCAAAGGCTGCAAGGAGAAAAATCGCATCCCGGAAAAGCAGGCGAACGAAATTTTTGATTTGCTGGAAAAATTCGCCGGCTACGGCTTCAACAAATCGCACGCCGCCGCCTACGCCATCGTCGCCTACCAGACCGCCTATCTAAAGGCGAATTATCCGGTCGAGTTTTTCTGCGCGATGATGACCAATGACATGGCGGACACCGCCAAGCTGAGCCAGTACATCAACGAAGCGCGAGACTTTGGCATCGAAGTGCTCGGCCCGGATGTGAATGAGAGTCAGGTTTATTTTGCGCCTTCCGGTGGGGCGAGAGTCCGCTCGAGCCCAAATCCTCCTGGAGAAAAGTCAGGGCTCGACGGAGTCTCGCCCCACCAGCAAGGCATCCGTTTCGGTCTGGCCGCCATCAAAGGCGTCGGCGAAGCCGCCGTGGAAACGATTTTGCAGGCGCGGAACGAAGGCGGTAAATTTACGTCGTTGTCGGATTTGTGCGAACGCGTGGATGGCCGGACGGTGAACCGGAGAATTCTCGAAGCGCTCATCAAATCCGGCGCCTGCGATTGTTTTGGCCAGACGCGCGCAACGTTGTTCGCCCAAATCGAACGCACTTTGGCGCGCGCGGCGAGCATTTTGTCCGACAAGCAGAAAGGGCAAAGTTCGCTGTTCGGCACGCTGGAGGAAAAAGCGCCGCCGATGCCCGAGGCCATCAGCAATCTGACTGAATGGCCGCAGCACGAATTATTGGCTCACGAAAAGGAATTGCTTGGTTTTTACGTCACCGGCCATCCGCTTACGCCGTTTGCGCCCATTCTGGAAAAATACGCGCTGGCGAACACCGCCCGGCTGGCCGAATTATCCAATCGTTCACTGACCCGCATCGGCGGGTTGATTGCGGCGGTGCAAAACGGTGTGTCGAAGAAGAGCGGCAAGCCGTATTCGATGGTCACGCTCGAAGACCTCGAAGGTTCCGTGCAGGTGCTGTGCATGAACGAGAATTACGAGAAATATCGCGAGCTGTTGAAACCGAACATGGCGATCCTTGTGGTGGGCGAGGTCAACACAGCCGACGAACGCCCAAAGATTTTCCCGCAGGAAATCATGCCGTTGGCGGACGCCCCGAAAAAATTCACCAAGCAGGTTCATTTGCGACTGCACACCGCGCACCTGAAACCGGAACAACTGGACGGGGTGCGCGAACTGGTCGCAGCGCATCCGGGCAAATGTCCGTTGCTGCTGTGCTTTATGCAACCCGGCGGCGGGACCGTCTTCATGGATACCAACGAGCGCTTCAGTGTCACCCCGTCGCTGGAATTGCAGCAGGAAGCCGACGCACGGTTCGGGGAGGAAACCTACTACGCCAAGGTGGACACTTCGCCGCCCGAACGCGCGCCACGCCGCTGGGAACGCAGGAATGGCAGCACCGGTGGCGCAGGAACGGATTGACAGAGCATGGGAATGCCAGACCCCGATTCAAGACAGGCGGAGGTTGAACCGCTTGATTCATCACGACCCATTTCGGCGCAACTCCCGAAAATTTCCTTTTACGTTGCCACCGGTTTTTCATTAATTTCAGTCGAACTCATTGCCACAGCGAATGCTTGTTTCCATTAAAAAATTCCGAAAATTGAATGGTTCAGGGTTAATACCAAAACTGGCGGCCATGGGCTTGTGCCTGATTGTGGCCGCCATGATTCTGCGGGCCGGGACGCTGCGCGCGGCGGATTCGGAGAAAACCACCACCGCCGGCTGGTCGTCGTGGGGTGCGATGCCGGCTCCGGTTTGGGATGGGAAGACGCTGCAGTTTCACAACGACCAGGGCACACTGGCCGTCACCGCTTTGTCGGATGACATTGTGCGGGTGCATTTCACGAGGGCGAAACCGTTCGGACGCGATCATTCCTACGCCGTCATCAATCGTGATTTTGGGCCAACGCAGGCCAAAGTCAAAATTGGCACCGAGGCAACCGTTTTGCACACGGCCACGCTCACGGTGCTGATCCGGCAAAACCCGTTGCGAATTTCGTTCGCCAACGCCGCGGGTGAAAGTCTGGATGCCGATGATCCGTTGCGCGGCACTGTGTTCGTCGGGGATGCGTTCCGGGTCGCCAAGCGCCTGCGCGACGACGAACACGTTTATGGTTTTGGCGAAAAGGCCGGCCAACTGGACAAACGCGGCTGGAAACTCGGCGGTTACAGCCTGGTCATGTGGAACTCGGACACTTACGCCCATGATTCCAGCACGGACCCGATGTATGTTTCGGTGCCGTTCTGTCTGATTACGCGCCAGGGGCAGGCGCACGGAATATTTCTCGACAACACCTGGCGCAGTTTTTTTGACGTTGGCCATGAACGACGAGGGATTGCTGACTTTCGGCGCGGCGGGCGGCGATTTGGATTATTATTTCATCAACGGCCCGGACCCGAAAAAAGTCATTGAGCGTTACACCGCACTGACCGGGCGGATGCCGTTGCCGCCGCTCTGGGCGCTGGGCTATAACCAATGCCGTTACAGCTATTATCCCGAATCCCGCGTGCGGCTGGTGGCCGACACGTTCCGCGAGAAGAAAATTCCCGCCGACGTCATCTGGCTGGATATTCATTACCAGGACAACTACAAGCCGTTCACCTGGAATCACGAGCGTTTTCCCGACCCGAAGAAAATGATTTCGGATTTGCGCGCGCAACATTTTCGCGTGGTCTCCATCGTGGATCCGCATCCCAAAGTGGAAAAGGGCTACGCGCCTTACGACGAAGGTATCGCGGGAAATTATTTCGTGAAAAATCCCGACGGCTCGGTGTATGAAGCCCCGGTCTGGCCGTCCCACGCGGAGGAAAATCCCGGTCCGAGCGTGTTCCCGGATTTCAGCAACCCGGCGGCCCGCCAATGGTGGGGCTCGCTTTACCAAAGGTTTGCTGGACATCGGCGTCGCCGGCATCTGGAACGACATGGACGAACCGGCGGTATTCCAGACGCGCGAACGGCACCATGCCGCTGGATGTCGTTTTTGACAATGAAGGCCAGCCGACGACCCACCGCGAAATTCACAACGTTTATGGCCAGTTGATGAGCCGGGCGACATTTGAAGGACTGGCGCGGCTGCGCCCGAACGAACGGCCCTTCGTGCTGACCCGCGCGAGTTTTGCCGGCGGCCAGCGCTATGCCGCCATTTGGCCGGGCGACAACACGTCCGACTGGTCATCGTTGCGGCAATCCGTTACCACTTTGCTGGGTCTTGGCCTTTCCGGTTTTCCGTTTGTCGGGTTGGACATCGGCGGTTTTGCCGGCGCGCCGTCGGGTGAGCTTTACACCCGCTGGCTGCAATTCGGAGTATTTTCGCCGTTCATGCGGGCGCACACGTGAATTCAACTCGCCCAGCAAAGAGCCGTGGGCGTTTGGTTATCGCTACGAAGCCATCAACAAACGCGCCATCGAACTGCGCTATGAACTGCTGCCTTACATTTACAACGTGATGGAACAGGCCAGTGAAACCGGCGTGCCCGCGCTGCGCCCGTTGTTTCTTGAGTTTCCCGATGACGAACAGGTGGCCGGCCTGGACGATGAATTTCTGTTTGGCGACGACCTGCTGGTGGCGCCGGTGCTGCACGAAGGCGTGACCGAGCGCGACGTTTATCTGCCGGCGGGCGACTGGTTTGATTACTGGACGGGCCGCCGGTTCGCGGGCCATCAGACCATTCACGTTCCGGTTGCACTTGAGTCGATTCCCATGTTTGTGCGCGGCGGCGGCTTTATTTTCCGCCAGCCGGTGGTTCAATCCACCGACGAAATGCCCGGAAACGCGTTGCAGGTTCTGATCGCCTCCGCCAGGGAATCCGAATCCACGCTTTACGAGGACGACGGCGAAACGCCTGCTTACCGAAACGGCGATTTCATGAAACGCCGGTTCCACCTGCTTCGTGATGGCGGGCGGACGACCATTGAAATTTCTGCGCCGGAAGGCTCTTATCGCCCGGCGGCGCGCGATTTGATTTTGGAACTGTGGAGCGGCGATGAACCGAAGAACGTCTCGCTCGAAATCGGGGATGGTTCGTCTCAAAAGAGCCGGTTGCCTCATTTGACCTCAGGCACGATGACGAATGCAACTTCCGGCTGGTTCCTGGCCAACGGCCGGTTGACCATTAAAGAACCTGACCATTTTGAGCCGATGCAGTTCATAATCGAGAATTGATGGCCGCGATAAACTGACTTGCGGGACAGTTTGTTTACGGCGCTGCCACCTCTTCGGTGGCGAGGCCGACCTTGGTGATGTCCAATTGCCGGAGCACATCCAGCACATAAATCATGTTCTGGTAATCCACCGCATCCGCGCCCTTGACCACCACGCTCAGATCCGGATTGTCCGATTGCAATTGTTCCAGTTTGTCCTTGAGCTGCGGGATGGTGACCAGTTCATCGTTCAAAAACGTCCGCCCTTGCGCATCCACTACAATCTTGTTGATTTTGGGTTTGGGCAGGTTGGTCTTGGGCGGCGGTTTGCCCGAAGGCAGCGTCATTTCCAGATTGTTCATCATCTGCGGCGTCGTGATGATGAAAATGACCAGCAGCACAAACACGAGGTCCAACAGCGGCGTGATATTCAACTCGCTGAGCGAACTGTGATGGCTGTGGGACGTTTTTTTCACAAAATCACTGGAGCACGGGTTCGGTTTCCTGTTGCACGTCGAAGCGGATGACAATGCTGGGTGGAAAATTGGTGGGCGGCGGCTGGTCCATGTGCGTCACCGCGATCATGGCGCGCCGCACCGAGTCGTCCCAACGCGAGTTGCCCGAGCCTTCAAGCCATTCCACGTTGTTGATGTGCCCCTCGCGGTCCACTGTCACCCGCACCTGCGCTGCGTAATTATCGTCGTGCATGTTTTGAGGACGGTCCCATCTTGAACGGAAGGCGTATTCGAGCAATCCCTTGTACACCTGCACGGGATCGGAACTGCTTTCCACCGTCTTGCCGCCCTCGAAGACAAACGACGGCAGTTCGGCCGCCGGGGGCGCGACTGTGGGCGGACCTGCCGCCGGGGGTGGCGCTTCCTTGGGCGGCTCGACCTTGGGGGTGTCGGCGATTTTGGGTTGCTCCTTGGGCGGCTCGGCCTTGGGCTTTTCGGGCGGCTTAGGCTTTTCCGGCCGCTTTTCCTTGACCATCTCCACCGAAATTTTCTGGATTTGTTTGCCCAGCAATCCCCCGCGCGCCGCGAAATAGAGCCCCACCGCCACAATGAGCGCGTGAAAGGTGAACGAGATGAGCAGGTTCACCTTTGACGAGTTGCGCTTTTTACGCGCTTGGGTGTGTGGCAGCATGTTATTTCCCGTCGGCGGCTACGGTTTGCAAATCCACCTTGGGCACGTTGGCCTGCTGGCAAACATCGAGCACCGCCCGGATCTGCTGGTACTTGGTATGGCTGTCGCCGCGAATGATGATGTTCAGGTCCGGATCCTCGGTGCGCAGACCAATGAGGGTTTGCAGCATGTCGGAGGCGTTGGCGACTTTTGCCTTGTTCAGATACATGGCGCCGTCGGCCTGAACGGTGATGTAATTGGCCTTGCGCGGCGGGTCTTTAAGATGCTTGGCCGCCGAGGGCAATTTCAAATCATCATCATTGACCGGCGGAATGGTGGTGATGATGAAGATCACCAGTAACACGAATGCCAGGTCCAGCAGCGGCGTGATGTTCAACTCCGTCAGGGAATGGTGCGCCGACTTCGAACATTTCTTCATGATTCAACCAACGCGGGGGTGTCGTTATTTCTCAACGCGCCGACGATGCGCCCGGCCAGCACTTCATTCGCGCTCCGGATTTCCTCGGCCAGCGGGCGGTGGTCCACATAGACGTGTTCAATCTGGTTGGCGTAACGGCTGGCAAACCCGTCCAGTTCCTGGGTGAGATGGCGAATGGTGGTGACCATGAAGTTGTAGGCGAACATGGCCGGGATGGCGACCAGCAGGCCGGTGACGGTGGCGACCAGGGCGGCCGCCACACCGGGTGCCATGGCTGTGAGGGTGGCGGCCTTGCTTTCGGCGATGCCGGCGAAGGTGGACATGACGCCCCAAACCGTGCCCAGCAGGCCGATGAAGGGCCCGCCCGCCACGGCCGTGGACAGCACAATCATCCCCTTCTCCAGCGCCATCGCCTCTGTCGCCGGCCGCTTCCTCCAGAATCACTTTCACCGCCTCAAACGAGGCCATGCTGACCTTGGTATCGACGTGGACCGGGCGAGAAAATCGGTGTTGGTGTGTTCCGCGCCTTCCTCCGGGTTTTGAGGGGCAACGACTTCGACCTGCACCGGATTGTTTTTCAACTGATACGCCAGTTCATCCGCACCCCGGATGTAAAGCTGGTAGGCGGGCGCGCCGTCAAATTCCTCGCCCCGGCGCTGGATATCCAACGGATCGCGCGTGGAGTTGTAGGCGGCAAAAAATTTTTTGGTCGCCTTGCGCGCGATCATCAACTGGCGGAACTTGGTGATGATGATCGTCCAACTGAACAACGACAGGATGAGCAACACAATGACGGTGATTTTGCCTTCGGTGGTGGCATTCTGAATGGCATAAACCGCGGCATTGGCGGCAAACAGGGGTTGAACAAACATGGTGGTTATAACGGTTTGGTTGAGGTTCGGTTCAAGGACAACTCCAAGCGGTTTAAAACACGGACCGGTTCGAGGACGAGCCGGCCCTTAAGCGATAAAACTCTGCCGCCGAATTCCGGCGACGGTTTGCAAAACAAAATTCCATATTGGATTTTACGCATAACACCGCCTTCGCAGTTTATACCAGTGATTTACGGACGCAGGTTACAAATAGGTGACATTCAAATCGGCGCGAAGGGCAACCGCGCGTCAGCGCCGGCATGTTCCGTCGAAGGGGAGAAATGGCCTGGTTGGGCGGGTGGAAGGCTTTTACGGGGGTGTTGCCGGCGCCATTCGACCGGGGTCAGGCCGAAGCGCTTTTTGAACGTGGCATTAAACAGACCAAGGTGCCGGTAGCCGCTGATATAGGCGATGTTGATAATTTTGGCTTTGGAATCAACGAGCAACTGGCGGGCGCGCTGGAGGCGCAATTCAATCTGCCGCGCGTGAAACGGCACGCCGAATTCCTCGCGGAACAGGCGGCTGAAATGGCGTTCACTGCAATGCAACTGCCGGGCCAGTTCCGTCAGGGAACGTTCGGAAAGTTCGGCCTCAGTGACTTGTCCGACCAGTTCGCGGATATGATCACGAAGTTTATTGCCGCCGGCGGACGGAGGCGGTGCCGGCAACAGACCGGCGACAGCGCTGGCCCACAATTGCAGCAAGGCGCAACGCATCGGAAGCCGATTACTGTACGCCTGATCGGCCAGCCGCATAAATTTTTGTCCAATGGGTTCTCCGGCGGCGAAGACGGACACGGGGGACCAGGAATTATTCGGGTGCGACTTCGAGTTGGTGCCATTCCGCCACCGTGAGCAGGCCGTTGAGATACTGCGGCTGGACAATAAACAATTGCAATTTCAGCGGACCAAGTTGGCTGGCGCGAACAACCCCGTTGGTATTGCGAATTACAATCAAACCATCGCCGGGGTTCAGTTGGCGGTGAGCGGCCTTGGGTTGCAACCAGTAACCCGTGCCCTCGGCCACGCGCGCGATCAGCCACCCGCTGCAACGGGGAAGCCATTCGGCGGAGGACGGTAGGGTCAACTCCTGCAGGATCGAGATGTCGCTCACCAATCATCACCTTAAAAGTTAAAGGCGGGGTGTGACCGATGTGTGTCGGAATTGCGACAATTTTGAAACAACCCGATGAGTTGATTGCAAGGATATTCTCGGCTGGCCCGTGGAGTGGGCACGTAACCCGGCGGGCCATTTTCATCAGGCAAGGGCCGCCGGCATTCCACCCGCCGACGGGCGGATTCAGGCAGCTTGACTTGAAAAACCGGCCGGTCGTTCCTTCCAGGCGGCAAAGGGCTGCACGCTTTTGCTTCGAATGCCTTTGCTTTCCCCGTTGTTCCGATATTTCTGCCGCCATCGGCCGGGACTGGTTCCAAAGTGGCGCGTGAACATCAGATTGAACAAGCTCAAGGATTTGTAACCGCTTTCCAGAGCCACTTCAACGACTTTGGACCTGCTCGTGGCGAGCAGATCCCGGGCCCGCGTCAACCGGAGTTCGGCGCGCTTGTCGCGAAAGGACATGCCGACCAACTCACGAAACAGGCGGCTCAGGTGCCGGGAAGTGCAATGGGTCCGCCGCGCCAACTCGTCGAAGCTCATCTCCAGCAACTCCGCCGACGGCGTCCGTTCCAGCAGCACGCGCAGCCGCTCCCGGGCATCGGCCGTCTCCCAATCGGAAGTGGCCTGCTCCAGTTCATTGCCAAAAGCTTCGACGAAAAATTGCAGCAGACTCAACCGGAACAACAACCCGCTCGGAGTTCGCCACCGGCGCACAGTTCCCTCATTTTCACAGCCACCGGGTTGTTCGGCGGAAGAATGCGGAGGGGAAAATCCTTCCGGGCCGCCGCTTGCTCGAGAAAATCCTGCTCACCTAGCGTGATCAATCCGGTAAGACGTGCCGGGATGATGCTGAACGAATACAGGGACAACCCGCCCAACTGGCTGGCGCGAATGCTCCCTTGCGCATGGCCGGCGAGCAAAAGCGCCGTTCCGGTTTCCAGTTCCAGACTCGATTGCGGTTGCAGGAAATAACCAGTGCCTTGTTCAACTTGAATCAGCGACCAGCCGGGCGAGCGCGGCGTCCACTCACCTCCCGGCGGCACGGAATATTCCCGAACGGCCAGATGAGGTTCGTACACAGACTCCGGTTTCTTCATACTTTCACCATCTCCCAAAATTCTTCGCCGACTCAAATTGCGATTTTCGGCGGGGTGCCGGTGTCCCCCAGTGCCGGTGCCGTTTTTTCTGTCCCAGCGCCTGCTTCATGTTCCCGGATGTGCCTTGCGACGACGGTTTACTTTAGGAAGTGAGTGTTACGAACCGGTGTCGGTTGTGAAAAATGGCTGAAAACTGATTTCTCCCAATTCTTGATGCCGGCAGCCGTCGCCGGAAGATTTTTTGCATGACGGGATAAAACACGGCTCCGTTCATTATCAAACCCTCCGCCATTTCCCTCGCGCCCGATTGTTTCCGGATTGTCACAATCCCGACAACGACCTGTAATATAGGTGGCCCAGCCTTTTCCGACGTGAATTTTCAGACACGCGCCTTCTGATTGTCCACGGCGGGCATGGTGTCAGGGAATTTTGCCGTGGGATTTGATTGCCGTAATGTCGGTTTTACAAAAGGGTAAAGTGCGGGAAAGCCATATAACAGCGTGTTGGTGCAAACCATGAATTTGATTGTCTGGTCCACCAGCAGTTCCGTCCAAAGTCCATGCGAGTGGAATTGATTGTAATCGCCGGCGCGCCGGTTCGGGCAGCTCAATAACTATCAATCTACCATGAAACACGCCTCTGTCCTGACGCTGCGGTTTATGGGTCCGAACGAGTGCGTATGACCCGCCGGCATTCTCCTTTTTTCATGATGTTTTGGTACCACCGCGTCATTTCGCTGTTGCTGATTTTTTACTGCTGGATATGCGGAACGGCGTTGATGGCGTCGGCAGGTGAATCCGTTGCCTCTCCGGATTCTCCAACCGCCAATGTCACTCCGCACTTTTATGTCCGGGGCTACACCGTCGAGGGCATCACTGCTTTCCACGAACATTCTGACCTCCTTTGCTTTCCAAATACACCGGCACGAACGTCAGCCTGGAGGAAATTGTAAAAGCGGCCTCGGACCTGCAATCGGCCTATCACGACCAGGGTTATCCGGCAATGAGCGTCGCCTTCGTGCCGGAGCAAATCTCCGACGGCATCGTCACGTTCAATGTTGCGCAAACGGCGATCCCGCAGATTGTCGTGGCAGGAGAGCGTTGCCTCAGTTTCAGCAACGGCCTGGAAATTGTCTCCCGGCCGAAGGTCGCCGCCCCGAAACCGCCCGTTGCGCCGGGCACCCAGGTTGTTTCCCTGACGCCCACCAACACGGTTTCGCCGGCGGCCAACTTGGCGGCGACGCGGGCTACTTACCAAGAGATGGGCGACGCGATGACGGCGATGCACCTGAAGATGGACGAACTGGATCGGCAAACTGTGGACACGCGCGTTCATGTGGTTTCCACGAACGCCGGCCCCCGGTTTGAGGTGGAGAAATATCTGGTCAACGGCAACACCATTCTCCCGTCGGCAACCATCGGCCAGGCCATCACCAACATTGACGGCGTGTTCGGCACCAATGTCGGTTTTGATGGAGTTGAGACGGTGGTGACCGAACTGGGAAAGGCGTATCACGAGCGCGGTTATGTGACAGTAGCCGTGAATGTGCCGCAGCAGAAACTCACCAATGCGACCGTGAAACTGCAGGTGCTGGAAGGCCGCCTGGCGGACATCAAAGTGGCCGGCAACCGCTATTTCAATTCCAACAACGTCATGCGCTCGCTGCCCAGCCTGCACACGAACATGGTCCTCAACGGGCCGATCTTCAACGCCGAACTGAACCGGGCCAACGCGAATCAGGACCGGCAAATCTATCCCGTCATCGGCCCCGGTCCCGCACCAGGCACCAGTGAACTCACCCTCAACGTCAAGGATCGCCTGCCGCTCCACTTCAAGCTGGAATTCAACAACCAAAACTCGCCCGGCACACCGGATATGCGCGTGAACGGGTCGGCGGTCTATGGCAATCTCTGGCAGAGGGAGCATTCGCTCGGTGTGCAATACGGCTTCTCTCCCGAGGTTTACAAGGCAGGGCGACCAGTGGAATTTTTACGACCAGCCGATCGTCGCCTATTACAGCGGGTTCTACCGTCTGCCGCTGGGCAACCCGGAGCCGATTGAAAACATGGTGGCGAACAATCCCGGCAGTTTTGGTTACAATGAAGCCACGCGTCAATTCAACCTGCCACCGCCTTCCGGACAAACGGAGCTGACCCTGTACGCCAGCCGCGCCACCATCGACACCGGCCTGGAAAATCTCGGCGGCTCGACCATCTTTGCCGCGCCCAACAACATTTTCACCATAAGCCAGCAAGGGGTTCAGCAGGGTATTACAATTAACGAAGCGGCCGGGTTTCGCCTGACCAAGCCCCTGCCGGAAGCGGACAACATCCGTTCCACCCTGTCGGGTGGGCTGGATTTCAAAAGATATTCCCAGAATAATTACAATACCAACTCTTTCATCACCAGTGAAGTCACGTTCGACCAAAACGGCAATCCCCTTCCGCCGATAATCACCCCCGTGCCTTCCCCGATCACAACGCTTTCAAGCCTGGACTATCTGCCTCTGCAACTGGAGTACGATGCGAGCCTGCAAGACGCTTTTGGGCCTGCCACTTTGGGGCTGGGCATCAGCGCCAACCTCTGGTATTCCAGCGACTACTCTTCCGCCACCGGCAGCACCAACTTCCCCACGGTTCATGGTCTTGCGGGTCTTAGAAACATCACTGGCTCGGCCCAATCCACCGGCCATTGGGTGGTTCTCCGGCCCAGTTTCTCCCAGAACATCGCTTTTTATACAAATTGGATAACTAGCTTCCGCGCCGACGGCCAATGGGCCAGCGAGCCGGTGATCAGTCCCGAACAGTTTGGCGCGGGCGGCGTGAACAGTGTGCGAGGTTATCACGAAGGCGAGGTTTTCGGCGATACCGGCTGGCATCTGTCCCTCGAACAACAGACGCCCCCACACATTGTGGGTATGGTTCGCGACAACACGCCGCTGACGATCCGCGGCTCGGTTTATATGGATTATGCCCGCGTTTATTTGCTGGATCCCGAGGGGCGTCAGGGCAGCACCCCGCTCTGGGGCACAGGCTTCGGGATGGCCGCCTCGGCCGGGTCGCATTGGCAGGCTCAATTTCTTTTCTCCTGGCCATTGTTGAGTGCCGGCAGCACGCCGGCTTATCAGCCGTTCTTTAATTTCGCCCTGACGGCGCAGTTCTGACTTGTCACCTGAATGTTACAAAAAACGAATTTATACCGGCCACGCCGGCAATATATTGGCGGATGAAGGACGAGTTGCCATGACGAATGTTTTCTTTTGCCATCGTAGTTGCATCAGGCTGGGCATCTTCCTGCTGGTGTGGATGGGGAATGTCGTCGGGAGTGACGCCAATCCGACCGGCTTCTCTGTACCTCAAGGCCAAGGTGCGGCTACCTTCAGCAGCTCGGGTTCACAAGTTACCATCAATCAAACCTCTCCTGACGTTTTCATCAACTGGCAAACGTTCAATATTGCCGCCGGGGAAACCACAACCTTCAACCAGCCATCATCTTCTTCGGTCGCTTGGAACTATATCAACGACCCCAATGTTTCCAGTATTAACGGGAACATCAACGCCATGGGTTACATCATTTTGCAAAACCCCAACGGCTTCAGCGTGGGTGGCCAGGCTTCCATCACCGCCCATGGTTTGGTCATGACCACAGCTTCCACTCCGGCCCTCAACCTTTCCAGCGGTGGCCCGTGGTCTTTTAACGCGCCGCCGCCCACCGCCCAGATCATCAATTATGGCCAGATCAACATTGCCGGCGGCGGTTCGGCTTTTCTGATCGCCAATGATATTGAAAATCACGGCACCATTTCAGCGCCGAGAGGAAACATTGGCCTCTATGCCGGCCAAACGGTTCTGGTATCCACGTCGCCGGACGGCCGCGGCTTAAGCGCACAAGTCACATTGCCGCAAGGTTCGGTGGACAATGAAGGTAATCTGATCGCCGACGGAGGTAGCATTGCTGCCCAGGCCCAGTTTGTGAATCAAAACGGATTGGTTCAGGCCAATTCCGCCCAGAACGTCAACGGCGCCATTGAACTGGTGGCAAGCGGCGGCCAAAGCAGCATGACTTTGGGCAACAATTCCGTCATTTCCGCCCAGGGAGCTCCGTCAACCAGTCCCAGCCCCGGCGGGTTTGTCGTATTGAAATCAGACAACACTTTTATTGAAGCCGCCAATTCAACCATTAACGTCACGGGTGGAACGGGGACAGGCGGAGGACAAAACGGCATTGTTGAAATCTTGTGCCCTTCGGCAAACGTTCTCCCCAGTGGCAGTTATTACGCCTATTTAATCAATCCTGAAGACATTTACCTCTCCTCCGGTGCCACCACAGCAACCACTCAACCCGCCGATAGTTCGCACCTGAATCCTTACGCCAATCTTAACGTGAGCGATTTGGCCGCGTACTCGCAGATTGATTTGCGGGCGTTGAACAATATTGAATTGAATTCGTTGTTGAATTTGGCTCCTGACAGCGGCCTGTTTAATCCCAGCAGTGGCGTGTTTAACACGGTCGCACTGTCGGCTGGAAACACGATTTCAGTTGATCCCGGTTCAGGAATCGCAGTGGATGCCGGGGCGATTGCCCTGAAGGCGGCAACGGTCAATCAAAACGGAACTCTCCAGGCGAATTCGTTCCTGAATACCGGTGGCAACATTGATATTGACGCGGCCTACGCGGTCAATTTGGGCGCCAACTCGGTCATTATGGCAAATGGAGATGCTGGGGATGCCGCTGCCGGCGGTTTAGTGACGATTCAATCAGGCACACTCACTTTCGATAATGGTTCGGAAATCATGGCAGATGCCGGAAAGATCGCCCTCAACGCGGCAACGGCGAATCTGAACGGAACACTCCAGGCCAATCCGATTCAGAATGCCAGCGGCACTATTGAAGTTGACGCCAGTGACACAGTTAATCTGAACAGCGGTTCTCTAATTGAAGCGAACGCCGGAAAGATCGCCTTGACCGCAACCACCGTAAATCAAAATGGAACCCTCCAGGCCAATTCAATCAACAACGCCGACGGTGCCATCGAAATTAATGCGGGCGATGCCGTCAATCTCGGCGCCAACTCCATCATCTCGGCCAATGGCGATTCAACTGCCTCTATCGCCAGTTCCGGCGGTTCAGTGACAGTCCAATCGGGCAACAGCTTCTCGGATCAATCCGGTTCGACCATCAACGTTTCTGGCGCAACCCAAGGCGGCAGCGGCGGACAGGCCACAATTTCGGCTCCACAGATGAGCGCGATCAATTCGATCATCAACGGTCAGGCAAGCGCCAATTATGCGAACGCCGGTCTTTCTATAAACACGGCAGATATTACGTTAAATTCTGACGGCAGCCCGGTGGCGGGCCAGCTCGCTCTCAATGCCAATTCTCTGTCTTCGGGATTTTCTCAAATCAATCTTCAGGCAGCCAATAACATCGAAGTGAGTTCGCTCTGGAATCTCGCTTCCGAAACCGGCATCTACGGTGTGCTGTCACTGCTCGCCGGAAACACCATCACGGTGGACAACGGCGCTGGAATTGAAGCGGATGCCGGGCGGATTGCCATGAAGGCAGCAACGGTGAATTTGAATGGAACCCTTCAGGCCAATTCAGCCGGAGCGGTCAACGGAGCCATTGAGGTTGAGGCCGGCAGCAGCCTGAATTTGGGCGCCAGTGCGGTCATTTCAGCCATTGGGCAGCCGGGTTTAAACACACCCAGTCCGGGAGGATTTGTGGTTTTGAAAGCGGACAATTCGTTCAGTGACACACTTGGTTCGCAGATCAATGTTGCCGGCGGAATGGGTGCGGGTGGAGGACAAAACGGCATCGTGGAAATCTTTGACCCGGGTGTTAGCACCACTCCCATTCAATCAACTATTCCCAACCCATTCGCTCTTTTTATCAACCCAAACAATTTGACGCTGTCCACCAGCAGCACTTCTGCTTCAAGCCAAAACTTGAATGTGAGCGACCTCCTGGCCTATTCGCAAATTTGTCTTTATAACATTGTACTGAATTCGCAATGGACTCCGGCCGCCACGTTGAACCTGGTTGCCGGCAACAATATCACTTTGAACAGCGGTTCGGGGATTCAAGCCGTTAACAACTGGAACGTCAATATGACCGCCGGCACCCTTCCTTCAAGTTCAGCGCCAACTCCCGGCAACGACGGAATTTATCTGAAGGGCAGTGCTTATCTTCAAACCGCAAATGGCGACATCAATCTTTACGCCGCCAACGAAGTTATTGTTAATTTCGGCGCCATCCGGACCATTGGCGGCGGCAATATTGACGTGACGGCACAATATGGAAACGTCAATACCGGGACGAGCGCCAACGGTTTCAATTATTTGAAAGTGGCGCCCTGGTACACTCCTCTCTCGTCTCTCGGCGGCATCAGCACGGTAGCGGGAGGAAACGTGACCATCAATGCCGGCGGCGACGTCGTCAGTTTTCCCACCACCACGGTGGCGGCGGGTGATCCCGGCACGGGGGCATTTAGCCCGACGGCGCCGGGAAACGTAACGATCAACGCCGGCGGCAATGTTTATGGCTGTTATGTGGTGATGGACGGCACCGGCACCATCAATGCCCAAAATATCGGCGAGCTGTCTTCTCCCGGCACCATATTTGATAACGTGGCGTTGAGCCTGGCCAAAGGCAGTTGGAACTTGAATGCACAGGACAATATCTATTTGCAGGAAGTGCGGAATCCCAATGGTGTTTTCAATAATGTAAGGTCCGGCTCCGGCAACGTTACCCCCGGAGATGACCTTTTTGACTACGGCTCACAAGCTTCGGTTTCGCTCACGGCGGGCAACGGCGTTTATATAACCGGCAATGAACTTCCGCGGCCCGATGACCCTGTCCCCATGCTTTTGCCGCCAATCGTGATTATTAACGCCGGTCATGGAGGGGTTGTTTTACAAACTCCAACCGCGACTGACGGTATTCAAAACAACGACATCGCTTTGTCATACTATAACATCACGTTGTTCCCTTCGGCCTACCAAAATCTTCAAATCACCACCACCGATGGCGGCGGGTTTAACAGCGACAACCCCAGTGGCTCCCCGACCACGTTGCTGATGTCCGATAGCGGCCAGAAACAGGGTTTTATCTCCAATGCCGGCACGCAACCATTCAGTCAAACAGACCACGCCAGCGGCAACCCGGCCGAGATGAACAGCACCGACCCCGTCCTTTTGGACATCTCCGGCAGCATTGAAAACCTCACGCTGCAGGTTTCCAAATTTGCCCAGATCAACGTCGGCAGCGACACGCTCGGATTCACTTTTTGTGGTGAGAATTTGCAAGCCACCGGCCCGGCTTCGACAACCTCTATCACTGTGGGCGGCCAGATTTTCGATGCGGGTTCGTTTAATTTTGTCACATTGGACACAACGTTTCCGAGCCTGCCGGCGACGGATTTTCAGCCTATCGGCGCGCTTCCCCCGGGCATTTCGTTAGGTAGCTGGTATTTGCCATTGGGAGTGGCTGTTGACACGTCCAAATTGCCCACTGGGTCGCTCATAGGTGTGTCACAGGCGCAGTTGGCTACGGATATCAACAACGCTCGTATGTTTACCGACATCAGCCTCATCAACAATAACCTGGTTTATGATCCCAATACACAAACGCTGACCGCCATTGGGCCCGTGCAGTCGGATTTTCTGACCGCCCTGCAAACTCCGACCATAACGGTGGTCCGTTACGGTGCAAATGGCCAGCCTTTGCTGGACATGAACCAAACGATCATCGTCAATGGCCAACCCCAACCAAATCCCAACTACGGTCACCTCTTGACGGATACCATCTCCTGGACACCAGCCAACAGCGCCAATTACGCCGAAATCGCGAACCTCAACGCTGAAAGTCTGGGGGCAACCTCATTAACGGGCAACAATGAAGGCCTCGTCGTTGGCGGCACGGGCACATTTGATGTTAACGCGAATTCGATTTCGCTCGGCAATTCCTTTG
Organism: uncultured bacterium; assembly: GCA_963708305.1. Taxonomy (GTDB): domain Bacteria; phylum Verrucomicrobiota; class Verrucomicrobiia; order Limisphaerales; family UBA11358; genus UBA11358. Next base: position 1,772,317 of record CAVPSH010000001.1, read on the forward strand.
GAATTCTCTCCGTCGGCAGTGGTTCCGTCCTGGGCAGCGATTATTCCTTTCTGGGTCCTTATATCACCTCCGGCGCCAGCATCAATGTCACGGCCGCTTATTTGGAAACGCCCAGCTCCGTAATCGCGGCTCTTGGCGGCGGCAACGTCAACGTGACCGGCACCGGCGAAATTCCAAACAGTCCCCTGAACAGTCACGGCGTCGGCGTTTCAATGGATTTGGGTTCCCAGGAATTGGCGCCCTTCGTATCCTCTATCATGCAGAATACGTTAATCGCGCTGGGCGTTTACACAACAGGCGGTGGCGATGTAACCGTGACCGGCCTTGGCACCATCAACGTTGACAGTTCCCGGATTGGCACCTTCAACGGCGGAGACGTTTCCGTCACATCTGACACCGGCGACGTGGATGCCGGCAGCGGCGGCTCCACCTTTGTCGTTCCGATCACTGTTTTCTCCCCTGATGGCTCCAGCGTTGTCGAACAGGTTTATGCCAATGGCATTGTGGCGGAAACTTTGAGAAATCCCTCCGCAATTCCCGGCGGCGCAACGGCCCCGGGTAACATTACGGTATGGACTCCCCAGGGAGACATCAATGCCAATCAAGGCGGCATCAAACAGGAGGCGCTCAACGGAAGCGCCCCCGTCAGCCCCGTGGTCACGCTTACGGCCGGCACACCGGCTGTGCCGGGTGTTTTTGACTCGTCCACGCCGCCGATTTTTGTCGGCAATATTTCGCTGGGAACCGTCGGTGTGATTGGCGAAACGGTCATTGCCCAGGCCACCGGCGCCATAACCGGTTTGGCCGTTTCCAAACATAACGCGGATATTACAAGCCAAAGTGTCGGCAGCCTGACGGTACTGGCCGGGGGCACGGCCAACGTTTCTGTCCAAAGCTCCGGCGGCGGCAGCGGCATCACCATCATTGGCGGCGCGGGCGTGAATGCCAGCGGCATCGGGGCTGGCGCCACGCTGCTCGGCCAGAATGTTTCCGTCAATGGCGGCGCGGCTACGTCCACCATGGGAACCACGGCCACAGCCACGGCTGCGAGTCAAAGCGCCGCCGGGCAGTCCAGCAGCGACACTCAGCAACAGATCGCCAGCAACGACAACGGAAATGACGACAAGAAAAAGAAGAAGACGGGTCTGACCCGCAGCGTCGGACGGGTCACGGTTATCCTGCACAAGGCAAGTTGAATCAAGGTGAAAATGGCATATTTGTCATCGGGGGTCGCCTATTGAGCTACGGGGACTTGGAAACAAAAATGCCGGGCGTATTACATCTTTGTAACAACACTCTTCCGTTCGACTCCGAATCGCAACTTGCTCGGAATAATGGCGCCAAATAATCTCAATCCCGTCTATATGAGACCAACCATTCGCGGATTTTCGATGACTTGGCCGGCGCTGGCACTTCTGATATTGGCTGCCAGCGGATGCGTTTCTTCGCCGCAGGCCCATTTCCAGGCCGTCCAGTCGGCGGCAGAAAAAGGCGACGCGCGGGCGGAGTATGAGCTGGCGCAATGTTATGTGCGCGGAAATGGGGTTCCGCAGGACGATGTCAAAGCCGCCGAATACTTCCGCAAATCCGCCGAACAAGGGTACGCTCCCGCCCAGACCGGCCTTGGCGCTTATTACGCGCGCGGGCTGGGTGTTCAACAGGATTTTTCAGAAGCGCTTCAGTGGTATCGCAAGGCGGCTGCTCAGGGAGATTCACTGGCCCAATACTCTCTGGGTTATGCCTATGCCTGCGGCAAAGGCACGCCAACGAATTTTGATGCTGCCGTTGTCTGGTGGCAAAAATCCGCCGAACAGGGCCAGGTTTACGCTCAAAACGCCTTGGGCCAGTTTTATTTTCGTGGTGAATACCCCGGCGACACCAACCACGTCAATTATGCGGAGGCCGCCAAGTGGTTTCGCCGGGCCGCCGAGCAGGGTTATGCGCCGGCCATGAGTACATTGGGATATATGTACCAGTATGATATTGGGATTGGCCACGATTGGCCGCAGGCACTCCAGTGGAATCGCCGGGCGGCGGAAAGAGGAGACGCCGCCGGCCAGGACAACCTGGGCCAGATGTATGAGAACGGGAACGCCGGGCTTCCCCGCGACCTGGTGCAGGCCTACAAATGGTTTTTGCTGAGCGAACAGCAGGGAGACGCGGGAGGGCGGCATGATGCCATGGAAATTGAGTTAAATCACGTGCTCACGCCCGAACAAATTGCCGAAGCGAAACGCAGGGCAGCCGAATTTCAAGCGCAAATACACGCCGACCGGCCCGTCGGCCCGTCGAAGCCTCAAAACTGAATCCCATCCCGGAGAAGGCTGCGCTCCTTTGGGAAACGCTTTTTCAATTAAATGGGCGGACAGTTTCCTGTCCGCCCGGCCACTTTGTCAGATTTTGGGGAAGGATATCAATGCGCCTGGACCCGATAGAACCGTGGTGAAGTTGTCGCGGTGGTATCGGTATTTGTCACCATCACACTGCCGGCCACGACCGAACTGCCCACATTGCCCCAACTGATGGGATTCAGGCTGGCGGTGGATTGCAATTGATAATTGTAGGTCGGCACCGAGTTGCTCGAAATCACTGTTACGGTGCTCCCCGTCTTGCTAACGGACACGATCAACGGCGCCGTTAGCGCTGCAGGCGCATTTGTTGGGGTAAAGGTCAGGCTCGGGCTGCCACCAGTCAGATTCAGCGTGAAGTAACCCACATAGGTGAAAGGTATCTTCGTAGTTTGTGAGTTGTTGCTCACGTACCAGAGGTCCTCATAAAGGACGCTGTTGGTGCCAACGGGCGAGTCGGGATTGAAGCCCATGTCCCCCACAAAAGTGCCGTTGGCATTAGCCGGCTCAACATAATTCTCCCATGACTTGGAGGTGTCCAGAACACCGGCGCCTGCGGCGGGCAAATGAAAAAGTTGCGAGAGATCGCTGTAGCCAAGCAGTATATCACCCTTGTAAAAAGTTCCCGGGGAAGTTGAACCCGGCACTGATGGAATTCCCGCGCCGCCGCTGCGCAACTGGGTGGCATACAGATTCGGCGGGTTGCCATTGGAGGCACTTACCACACCGCCGAACATGCTCGATGAAGCGCCCAGAACGGAGTTAAAGCTGCTGAGGGAGAAGTCGCTGCTGAGAGTGACCACGGAGGAACTGCCGACAATACCAGATGCGGGTCCGAGGTTGATGATGTAATCTGCAGTCCCGCCGCCAGTTTGATTTTCGAAACCCATATACAGGTCGTCGGAAATTAACGACACTTGTGCAAATGCGGATGGTGACGCCATAAGGGCTCCGCCAATGATCATTGCTGCTGTTGTCAAATTTTTCATGACTTTTTTCATAATTTAATGTCTGTTTTGTAGTTATTGTTTGGCTGTCGTTCTTCTACAAAAATTGTTGGCGCGATAACCCCCCACCGTGGATCAACCCCGCTTTACAACGCGATTTTGTGCTTTGTTTCTTGCCTCACTTCGTGGTCGAGGTGCATCACTCTATCACGGGCCAATTCTGTTTTGCTGCCAGATAGAGGACATGAGTTGTCTGTTTCAAGACCTGGAATTTGATATCGTAACTCCTTGTCAAAAATCATCTTAGCGGAACCATTACCCTTAAGCCTCGAAGCTGCCGGACTTTGTCACTGAAAGGTAACTTTCCCGGGCTGAAACCGCGGTGCCACAAATCTTTCGGCTTGGAAACTTCACTTCGATGAAAATGCTTCAGGATCGATGGTTAGACTACCGCCTCCCGCATTGGCCAACACTTGGGGCTGGTACCACGCATAATATTGCTGCTGCTGGTAAGCAGCATAACCTTGGGCGCCGAGTAATGCCCGCAACTGATCGTCGGCACTCTGCAAAGCCGTTTGCCATTGCGTCAGTGCGGCGACATCGTTGGGATTGGGATTCGATGGGGTGTCACCGGTGCCGGCTGTGCCCGCATTTTGGTTCGCCGCGCTGCCGGGAGTTTGATTCAGACCGCTAATCTGGTTTTGGAACTGCTGGCGCAGTTGGGTAATCGCCGACTGCTGTTCAGGTGTGAAGCCCAGAGCGCTCCAGTTCACATTTTGGAGAAACAACGGATAGTGAGACGCTCCCCCTCCGGCGCTTTGTGATGACACAGGAGCTTGGGCAACTTCGCTGCCATCATTCTCCGCCAACGAATTCTTTGTGCCTTGAGCCAAGGCAACGGTTTCAGACGAATCGCGCAACAGGCTGGACACGAGTTGCGCTTCCCGCGCCTGCGACCAGGGACCGCTGCCGGATTCGTCCAAGCGCAGTTGACTGCGCTCCCAGGCAAACGCCCGCTCGGTGTCGCCGCGGACAATGTCTTCAATAGTCGCTTCCGGACAATCGATGGCGCGCAAATTCGCTATGTAGAGCCGGTAATCCTTCGCTGATACAAGCTGGCTCCAATGAAATGATGCCAACTCCGTGCCTGACGGTGGTGTGGTATCGGAAGTGGCCACCGCCTGTACCGGCAGTTTGATTTCGGACAAGACCGGCAGGGAGGCGGTCTTGTCGTTTTGCCGGCTCGCCAGAATATAAATCATCCCGCCAAACAAGACCAGGTTCAGCAAAATGGAAACTTTCAATGTCGCTTTCATAACGTTTCCAACGAACCGCCAAATCCAAAAGCCAGCGCGGAGAACATCCGCGCTGGCCGTGGCAAGAATCCGCCTTTCAATTACTGACCAGGCAACGGGAAACCCGTATCGCCGTTTTTATGGACATGCATTAGCGAGTTCTGAATTGCAGGATCATGGCCACCGGGAACGGCTCCGAAATTTTGACTTTGCAGAGTCAGTACGCCCGCTTGATAGAGCAGATTCCCCACAGTAAGGGGCGTACCGCTGATCTGATATTTGCCCAACAGATGTTCATGGCCCCAATACCACCACTGGCCATTTTCAATTGTGCCGTTGTTGGACGGAACACCATCCACCGTCACCCAGCAATTGGCGGGCGCGCCGCCGAAATTTCCGGTATTAAGCGCGTCAGAAGGACTGATATAGCCAATGGCGAACCAGCCGACGCCGCCGTTGAATGGATCCGCTTGCTGGCAGCTGCCTTCCGGCGTAATAATTCCCAAGGCTTTGCCCACGTCACCGCCGCTTTCATAACCGCCATTGCCCTCGTTGGTGAGGATGAGCGCATTTTGATGCGGCGTTTCTTCAATGCCATAGCCGATGGAGTATTGCTGCACCGCCCGATGGGCGCCGTACGCGCTGTCACCCAGCATGTTCATGCGCGTGCCCGAACCCAGGTTGCGGCCAACGCAATAAACGCTAAAGTCGTTGTCGTTCGTATTGCCGCTGATAAAGCCGGCCGGCACTTCTCCCAGAGAAAGCAGCGTATTCATTTGAGGCAGGGTGATATTCCCGCAATTCACCCATTCGTTCGAAGCGCCGGTTGGGATTCCTGAACCGCTGTTCCCGGTTTGGTTGTTTCGGGTGATGGTGAACGTAACGACGCCTTCCACGCCGTAGTCCTTCAAGGCTGTCGAGGTGTTGGCCACAAACGGCGTCCAGGAAATCGCCTGGGACGTGTCCGCCTGGGACAAATCCGCTCCGTGGGAATTGCTTTCCATCACAGTGCCAGGCGGATTAGTGGAGATGGCGGTGCCATTCAATGTGACATTGCTCACATTAAGCCACGTTTCCGGCGAGCCAGCCAAGGGGATGGAATTGCCGTTGCGGTCCTGATTTTGCAACGACGTGTTGCATGCCGAGGCAATACCCGCTTCGGAACCGCTCCAGGCGCAATCCAGATAGACAGGACTGCCACCGATAGTGCCATGGACCGCCGCGAAGTTGCAACTGGTGGGGACCGAGTTGCCATATGTCACATAGGTAACAGAGCCGGTATCGAACACGCCGCCGTTGTTGGTGCCGGTATTATTTAAAATCGCCGTCATAATCGTCGAACGGAAGGCCGTCGAACCGGTAAGATAGACGACCGGATCCGCGCCGGCCTGGGAGGCAATGCCCAAGGCGAGCAGCGCAGCACTGAGTTGGGTGATGATTTTCATATTCTTGTTGGTCTGGTTGTTTTGATTTATATGTTTTGTGTTCTTTCTGGTGTTTATGAGTTACAAAGCCGGATCAGGCATTTTTCCCACCCAACCGGCGGCGGAACGAAAGGAGCAAAAGACCTGCACCACCGAGCAAACCAAGAACGGTCGGCTCAGGCACGGCGGACGGAGTGAAAGTCAAACTCGGACTGCTGCCGGTAAGGTCGAGTGTGAAATAGCCCTCGTAGGTGAAAGGTATCTTCGTAGTTGATGAGCTGTTGCTGTTATACCAGAGGTCCTCGTAAAGGACAGTCGAAGAGCCAACCGGGGCGTCGGGATTGATGCCCATGTCCCCTAAAAAGGTGCCATTGGCATTTTTTGGCTCAACAAAATTTTCCCATGATTTGGAGGTGTCCAGAACACCGGTGCCCGCGGCGGGAGCAACCAATGCAAGCTGCGAGAGATCACTATAACCAAGAAAAAGATCTCCTTTATAGAAAGTTCCCGGGGAAGCCGAACCCGGCACCGATGGGATGCCCGCACCGCCGCTGCGGAACTGGGTGGCATAAAGATCCGGCGCCTGATTGTTATTTGAGCCGGCAACTACGCCGCCGAGCAGGCTGGTTGAAGCGCCCAGAATCCCGTTAAAGTCGCTCAAGGAAAAATCGCTGCTGAGATCAACCATTGAAGAACTGCCAACGATGCCGGATGCCGCTCCAAGGTTGATAATGTAATCTTCGGTCCCGCCGCCGGCTTGATTTTGGAAACCCATGTACAAGTCGTTATTCACGAACTGCCCGAGCGCTGTTTGGGAAACAAAAACGGCCCCGCCAAATAGTAATGCTGCTGTTGTCAGTTTTTTCATAAATTTTCGTCCGATTTTTTTTCTGTTTTGGAACTTTTTGCTCTTGGCCTCCCACACAAAAGTGGTTTGACGGCACCCACTCTATCATGGGTTGACTTAAATCCGCTTCATGTCCGAGGACATGGCTTGTCTATTTTGAGACTTGGATTATGAAGTTGTAACCTGTTTTAGGAAAATAAGTTAAATCCACAACATCCCCTGAACGCGGAATTTTGCCGGCCTTGTCGCGAAAAGGTAACTTAAGAGGATTCAAAAAACGGATTCTGTCACCCACTTGTAACATATAATGCCGCTGCGGGTATTTGACAGAGCCGAACCGCTACAATTATAGGTATGGGATGATGGCCATCATGAGCAACCTCCAGCGCCTGACGGGGAACAACGGCAGACGTTTTTTGATTCTGTCGGTTTTGCTGCTGGCGCTGACTCATTCCTCCCCGAACGTTTATGCCGGACCCAACGTAGTCGCGTGGGGGGCAGGAATGATCTACAATCCGGCGGATACCAATGACTATGGCCAGTCCATTGTTCCGGCCGATCTGACCAACGCGGTCATGGTGGCAGGTGGCTGGTGGCACAGTCTGGCGTTGAAAGCGAACGGCACATTGGAAGGGTGGGGCGACAATTCACAAGGACAGACAAGTTTTTATCCGGCGGACGCCAGCAATTACGTGGCCATCGCCTGCGGTTGGTACCACAGCCTGGCGTTGAAATCGGACGGCACCGTGGCTGCGGCGGGATATAGTCTCGGCGATCTCTATGGCCAGACGGATGTTCCAAGCAATCTGAGCAACGTGGTGGCCATTGCGGGCGGATTTTTTCACTCTCTGGCGTTGAAATCGGACGGCATGGTCGTGGCCTGGGGTGGAACGGGTTCCGCAAATTACGGTCAAGGAGCGGTGCCCAATGGTTTGTCCAACGTGGTGGCGATTGCCGGTGGTGGATGGCATAATTTGGTGTTGAAATCGGACGGCACTCTTTTTGCGTGGGGGCGCGATGACAGCGGCCAGACGAACATTCCCGCCGGGTTAAGCAACGTGGTGGCCATTGCGGCGGGCGCTGCCCATAACCTGATTCTCAAAGCGGACGGGACAGTCGTCGCTTGGGGACTGAACACTTACGGTGAAACCAACGTTCCGGCCGGGTTAAGCAATGTCGTGGCCATTGCGGCGGGTGGTTGGCATAACCTCGCACTCAGGAGCGATGGATCGGTGGTGGCGTGGGGCGCCGGCGCGGGAACCAATGCTTATGTGGATTGCGGGCAAACCAACGTGCCGGTCAACCTAAGCAATGTTGTGCAGATTGCGGCCGGGAAGGTGCATAGTCTGGCCCGGGTGGGGAGCGGCCCGCCGGTGACACGGGCCTTGCTCGTTCAGCCAGATTTCGGGACAAACGGTTTCAACGTGTCCCTGCCGACGCAAAACGGACGGGTCTATCAATTGGAATACAATAATTCCCTCACGGACAGCCTCTGGCATTCCCTGCCGCTCCACGCCGGTATCGGTGGGCTGTTGCCATTGACGGACCCCGCCGTTGCGTCCCAACGATTCTACCGTGTTCTGCGATGGTGATTCGGCAACGGCGGCGCGTGCGCAATACATCACGGAAAAGCGGGATTCTTGATGAACACGGTTGTTTGTAACCGAGTTGTAACCGGCGCGCCACAGATTCGCCGCATTGAACCGGCAGCATTCCCGCTTCATGCGAATCATCGAAGCCAAGTGCCGGTCAACCTGCGCGGCGGGGATCATCCTGATGATAACCGCAGGCACGGCGACTTCGAGCTGGTGCGCGGATTCGTCCAACACCAACACCACCGACCCATTGCTGGATTTGTTCATCAAAAAAGGCTTTGTAACGCAGCAGGAAGCAGAACAGGTCGAGGCCGAGGCGGCATTACTCCGCACCAATGAAACACAAATGCCATCGGTGCCGCCATCCAAATGGAAAATCAGTGACGGCATCAAAAGCGTGGAGTTGTTTGGCGATATCCGGCTGCGGTATGAGGACCGTTCGGCGGAAGACCCCGCCAACAACAGTATCGATGACCAGCGCTTTCGTTATGCCGTGCGAGTGGGTTTGCGCGGCGACCTGTTTGACCAGTTTTACTACGGCCTTAGGCTGGACACGGGCGCCAATCCACGTTCCTCTTTCGTCACCCTGGGCACCGCTGCGAGCGGTGGGCCGTACCAGGGTCCGTTCGGCAAATCCAACTCGGGTATCAACATTGGCCAGGTTTATCTGGGTTGGCGGCCTTGGGACTGGGTGGGCATCACGGTGGGCAAGATGCCCAACCCGCTCTACACCACGCCCTTGGTTTGGAACGGAAACATCAGCCCGGAAGGCTTTGCTGAACGCTTCAAATACACCGTGGGCCCGGCTGACTTCTTTGCCACGTTTGGACAATTTCTTTACGCGGATTTCAACCCTGATTCCTCCTCTCCAGGATTGGGAATCAACTCGGGGCTCGGCCAGAAAACCGACAATATTTTCCTGTTCGCCTGGCAGGGCGGTTTCAACTATCACATCACCACCAATATTTCCGCAAAAATTGCGGCTACGTATTACAATTATATTGGACTACAACGAAGTTCCCTCAACTCCTTGGGTTCATTGTCACCATACTTTGGTGATCCCTATATTGGTGAAGGTGCTGCTTATTTGGGCGGCGGCTTGAACAATGGAAACCCTCCGAACCCGGCCGTCGGCAGCAGCGGCTACAACCCCGGACAGCAGTTCAACAGTTTGCCCGGTTATGCAAGTGTCAGTTATCCGATGAATCAAGTCGGCCTCAATAACTTACGGGTGGTGGAAATCCCTTTTGAATTCAATTTCAAAATCAGCAAACTGGATGCGCAGATATTTGGCGATTTTGCTTACAATCTGGACGGCACCCAGCGTGCACAGCAGGCCGCTGCCGCCTATCAAGCCGTTCTACAGGCTCAAATCAATCCTCCGTCCCTTCCCCATTCTTTCCCGGCGCAAACGCGTGACGTGAAGGCCTATCAAATCGGCATTGATCTGGCGAGCGAGGGGGGGCGTGGATTAGTCTATGGCGCGACCTCGCAAAGACATGCATGGGAAGTCAAAACTTACTGGCAACACGTCGAACAATATTCGCTGGACCCCAACTTGCTGGACACGGACTTTTTTGAGGGCGTCGAGAACCTTCAGGGCATTTACGTGGCCGCAGGTTACAGTTTCACCGACAACCTCATCGGCACCTTCCGCTATGGTCATGCCAGTCGGATCAACAGCCTGCTGGGCACCGGCGGCAGCGGTCAGGACATTCCCCAAATAAATCCCATCAACGACTTCGACATCTACCAGGTGGACCTGACCTTCAGGTTTTAAAGCGGCCAGGCGACATCTCTTTGGGGAACAGTCACACGTTCTTACTGGCGCGTCCGGCAGGACTTGAACCTGCAACCTTCTGATCCGAAGTCAGAAGCTCTATCCAATTGAGCTACGGACGCCCAACCCCAGTCTGCCCATTTTCCGGCGGCGATAAAGTGGATTCGCGTGCCGCCGGTTGACTTGCCTCGCCGCTCCCGTTAGCGTGCGATTTGTCATGGCAAAAAGGTCGTTCTCTCGTCTCGTCAAGATTCTGTCCGGTCTCCGCGCCGACGCGGAGAAGGAATGGTTCGGCGCGGAAAACGAACTCAACCGGCTGGAACGGTTCGCGCATTTTTGGGTGCTGGTCGGACGGAGTTTTGCGCGCAACCGCTGCCCCGTGCGGGCGGCGGCACTGTCCTACACGACCCTGCTGGCGCTGATCCCTTTGCTGGCGGTGGTCATCAGCGTCACCAGCAGCCTCCTCAAGAGCGAAGGGGAGGAGAAAATTTACGGAGTGATTGACCAGGTTGTTTCCAGCATCATGCCGCCCGCACAGCTTAACACCAACGGCCCGGCCATTTTGCTGAACCTGAGCCCCGGCATGTCGGTCGCCTTGACGCAGACAAATTCTGAAACCGCCGGAAGGGGGACCAACTCCGCCGTTATCACGACGAATGGTATCCCGCAAGGCGGGACACCGACAGCCCCCGGCAACGATACCCGCCTCACGACTGCTCAAAAGGAGGCGGCAAAATATATTCATAATTTCGTGCAGACCACGCGCAGCGGCGCGCTCGGCGTCACGGGCATGATCTTGTTGGTGTTCATTGCCATCCGGATGCTGGCCAGTGTCGAAGCCACCTTCAACGACATCTGGGGCGTGACACGCGGACGCAACTGGCTTTGGCGCACCGTCCTTTACTGGACGACGATCACCCTCGGCCCGTTGCTTTTGATTGCCGCGCTGGGACTGGCAGGCGGACCGCATTTGGAAACCGCCCGAAATCTTGTCAACCATATGCCGTTGGTTGGCGGATTTATTTTTGACTTGTTGCCGCTGGTCGTTCTGTGGCTCACCTTCGCCTTGGTCTATTTGCTAATGCCGAACACAAAAGTGCATTTCGCCGCGTCGCTGGCGGGCGGCATTGTGGGGGGCACGCTCTGGCACCTGAATAATGTTTTTGGTTTCCTCTACGTCTCGCGCGTGGTCACCAACAGCAAAATCTACGGCAGCCTTGGCCTGGTGCCGGTGTTCATGGTGGGCCTGTATTTTTCCTGGCTGATTCTGTTGTTTGGCGCGCAGGTCGCCTATGCCTTTCAAAACCGCCGGGCGTATTTGCAGGACAAACTCGTTGAAACCGTGAACCAGCGCGGGCGCGAATTTATCGCTTTGAGAATGATGACGTGCATCGGACAACGGTTTCAACGCGGCCAGCCGCCCCTCACGCTTCCGGAAATTTCCGTCGAACTGGGGATTCCGACCCGGCTGGTGCAACAGGTCCTTCAAGCCCTCCTGGCCGCGCGATTGGTTACTGAAGTCGCCGGCGCGGAATCCGCTTACGTGCCCGCCCGTCCACTGGACGTCATCAACGCCCACCATGTCTTGCAAGCCCTGCGGGCGGGCTTCGGACAGGAATTACCCCTGCGCGACGAACCGGCGCGCACGGAAGTCTATGGGGAGTTCGCCCGCATTGAAGAAGCGGAACGACAGGCCGCGTCGGCGGTGACCCTGCTTGCGCTCGTCAGTCGTCTTCCGGTCCGACCTGAAGTGGCTGCACCGACCGAACCGGAAAAATGAATTTCAACCCTCCGCTGGAACTGATGACGTCCAATGAGAGAATGAACCGCCTTTAAGCCCACAACTGCCGGTCCAGTGTCCGATATTGAATCGCCTCTGAGATGTGGTCGCTTTGAATTTTGTCCGACCCGGCCAGATCCGCGATGGTCCGCGCGACTTTCAAAATCCGGTCATAAGCGCGGGCGCTCAAATTTAAGTCGGCCATCGCGTTCTTGAGCAGCTCCTTCGTCGGTTCGTCCAATTCGCAGAATTGTTTCAATTCGCGCGGGCCCATCCGTGCGTTGCAAGTGATTTTGGGCTTGTGCTTGAAACGGTCGTGCTGGCGGCGGCGCGCGGCTACAACCCGTTCGCGGACTTGCGCCGAAGTTTCGCCCGTACGGTCGCCGGCAATTTCGCGGAATTTCACTGGCGGCACTTCGACGTGCAGATCAATGCGGTCAAGCAAAGGCCCGGAAATGCGGCCGAGATAATTTTGAATTTCTCGCGGGGAACTGCGCGACTCGCCAGGCATTTTTCCGTCCGGCGTCGGGTTCATTGCCGCCACCAGCATCAGTTGCGAAGGAAATGTCATCGTCCCGGCGGCACGCGAGATGGTGACGCGACCTTCTTCCAGCGGCTGGCGCATCGTTTCCAGCACACTGCGCTTGAACTCCGGCAGTTCATCCAGAAATAAAACGCCGTTATGCGCGAGCGAAATTTCTCCCGGCGTCGGATTGGCGTTGCCGCCCAGCAGGCCCGCATCGCTGGCAGTATGATGCGGCGCGCGAAAGGGACGCCGCGTCACCAGGGCCTGGCCCGGCGCCAGCAAGCCGACGATGCTGTGAATCTTTGTCGTTTCGAGCGCTTCGTCCAAGGTTAACGGCGGCAATATCGTCGGCAGCCGTTTGGCCAACATGGATTTTCCGGTGCCCGGCGGGCCGATCAGCAGTGCGTTGTGCCCGCCGGCGGCGGCGATTTCCAGGGCGCGCTTTACGTTTTCCTGGCCTTTGACCTCGGCAAAATCCAGTTCGTCGTCCTGCGGCTGGTCAAAAATTTTGGCGATGTCCACCTTCGCGGGCGCGATCTTGATTTCACCTTCGAGAAAACTGGCAGCTTCCCGCAGGTTTTGAACCGGAATGACCTGCAGACCGGAAACCACGGCGGCTTCGGCGGCGTTTTCCGCCGGTACCAGCACGCCAATTTTCCCGTGCGCCCGCGCATGAATGGCCACCGGCAAAACGCCCTTGCAGGGACGCACCGCGCCGGTCAGTGCCAGTTCACCCACGATGACAAAATTATCGAGCTGGTCGGTTTCAACCTGTTCGCTGGCGGCCAGCATCCCCAGCGCGATGGGCAAATCGAAACTGGGACCTTCCTTTTTCACATCGGCGGGCGCGAGATTGATGGTGGTGCGGCCCATCGGGAATTTGAAGCCGGAATTGGCCAGTGCGGTGGTGACGCGGTCGCGCGATTCCTTTACCGCGGCGTCCGGCAGACCGACAATAACAATCAGCGTGTCACCCCAACCAGCGTTGACCTCAACCTCGACCGGATACGCCTCAATGCCATTGAGAGCCGCGGAACAGACCCTGGCTAACATGACCCGATTATTAGCCGGAACCCGGAAACTGGGAAGTGAAAATTAGGCGCTTTCGCCCGCCGGCTCGGCTTGGACGCGAACGCGGTTGAGAAGCAGCACAATGATTTCGAGCACAACAAATCTCATGCCCGCGTCCCACAAAAGCGTCCTCCAATGTTCGAGATTCAAATTCGGATTTTGATGGGCTTGAATCATGCTCCAAATCACCATGGCGGTTGCCACGGCAAGAGTTCCCCAGCGGTAATTGACAACCAGCGTCAGCGCCGCACACGGAATCAGATAAAAAGGCAGCAGCGTGACGTCAGGCCCGGTAATAATATCAAGGCACGCCACAAACGCCAAAACCGCTGCACTTGCCAGGATGGTGACCCAATGCGCGCGGAATTGTTCGCCCAATGAGCGCCGGTCGGCGGGCAATTCGGCGCGTTGCTGCCAGAAACCACTTTTTGGTCTGACGGTAAGTGCGCAGCCACGCCAGCGGCAGAAATTCAAAAAGCGCGCGTTTTCCGCCATCCACCGCCTGAAAGAACGCGCCTGCCATTCTGCAATAAAGCCGTTCCACGACGGAGGGTTCCGATGCAGCGGCGGCATCGGTCTGGTTGCCGAGCCATTGGCTTTGCAGCCGGCGCCAGCGGGCGTCAAATCGTTGCAGTCTTTTTAGAGCCGCCGGATTCACGTCTTTCGTTTTCGTTTCGACCGCAAATTGCCGGCGCTCAATCCGGCCGCTGCGCAAATGATTGTGCTCCGGTCCGGGATAGACGGCGGACAAATCCGCACTGGCGAGATCGAGCATCTTCTCGTCAAATTCGATTTCCAAAAACCGGCAAATTCGTCGGCAGATCTCCTCGGTATCGTCCATCAGATCGGCGTAGGTGACATGACAAAGCCGGACACCGGCGCGCTCGAGCTCGGCGGCTTGTCGAATCATTTGTTCCCGGTAAAAAATGAGCCGGCTCACGATGCCACGGCGTCGAAAGAAACGTTCTTTGCGCCCCGCCCGGAGCACACTTTGATAAATTTCAACGGGATCGCGCCAAAGCAGGATGAAGCGGCATCCCGGGTAACGTCGTACGAGCCGCCGCAGGTGCGCGCAATAAAACGGCGATTTCTCGCCAAAGAGCGGTTTATCCTTGCCTTCACTGAAAACGCGATACAAATCCTCAGGAGTCCGGACCCCTTCAAGCCCGCGCAGGCTGTCACCAAAGGTCAGGCGATGACGGGAGAGTGCCTGATTATAAAATTCCTGTCGCCGCAGCCAATCGCGCTTAAACCGGATTCCGCAAAATGTCTCCGGGAAATTCCAGACATCACATTCATACATCAAAGCCACCCGGGGATGTTGGTTCAGCAAGGCATACAGCAACGAAGTGCCGGAGCGAAGAACCCCAACCACAAAAACCGGGCTTGAACAAGGACGTTCCCCGTTTTTCGTCAATGGCTCTTCCTTCAGCATAACTTTACGCTAACAATTTCTGCTTTACTTTACAATGTAAAAGTGCCGGCACGGCCTGTTATTTTAACTGTTTGATTGCGCGATCGCGGTCTGGATGATTCACGTTTCGTATTCTATCAGCATGAGAGATGCCATCCATCGGCTTTACTGGCATGAACTTGTTGAAGTATAAGCAAAAATTGCCGTCAAACCGCAGTCAAAAATGATTCTGCAGCCAAAGTAGTGCCTGCTTCAGCCAGTTGAAATTGAAATAGCCACGCGCGAATCCCCAGCAAGCCAGCAGTAATCCGGCGAAAATTGCCGTCCATTCCCAGCAGAGAATTTTCCCTTTGCGGCCTTTGACGACGGTGTGCCCGACGAGGATGTTTCCGGCCGTGGCGATGGCCAATCCCCAAAACAACAGATGTCGTCCGGTGGAAACGGAGGCAATTTGCCAGTCACCCCATTGCACATGGGTTGCCGCCGGCAGGCCGATGAGCAGCAACGCCAGCAACACACAGTTCGCGGTGATGATTAGAAATCGCTGCATATTGCGTAGGACAAGCATCCTGCCTGTCTCCGACTTCATTCAGATGGAAACAGGCCGGAAGCCTGTCCCACACTTAATTGATCTTCTCTGCGATCTGGTATTTGAACATCCGCCTCTTCATCCAGCGCACGGCGAGCAAATCGTAAAACGACGCGAACAGCCGGTTCCAAACACCGTAATGGCTCTGGCCGGCAAACCGCGGATTGTTGGTCACTTCGATTTCCGTGACCGTGTGGCCTTCAATTTTGAACAGCGTCGGCAGAAAGCGGTGCATTCCCTTGAAAAATTTCAGGTTGTCGATGCACTCGCGCTTGAACGCACGGTACGTGCAGCCCGCATCGGCAATTTGCTCGCCGGACAGCTTGTTCCGTACCCAGTTGGCGATGCGTGAGGACGCCACGCGGATGAAATTGTCGCCTTCGCCACGCGCCTTCACGCGGGTGCCGCAAACGCAGTCGAAATGCTGCAGTGCCTCCAGGAATTTCGGCAGGTCCTTCGGGTCGTTCTGCAAATCGGCATCGAGGGTGACGAGGTATTTGCCGCGTGCTGCCTTGAGCCCGGCCCAGCTCGCCGCGCTCTCGCCGCAGTTGAGCGTAAACCGCTGCACGCGGATGCGCGAGTCGCCCGCCGCCAGCTCCTTGAGGATATTCCCAGGATTTATCCTCGCTGCAATCGTCGGTGATGACGACTTCGTACGGCAGCCCGAGCGGGTCCACGGCCTCGCGGATCGCCTTGATGAGAGCGCGCAAATTGTCCTGCTCGTTGTAGCAGGGAATTACGAGGCTCAGTTCGGGTGTATCGGCTATCATTTCTTCCCGTAAAACTCCGCGACCGCATCGCAGACCTTGTCCGCGGTATCGAGGGTCATCTCACCGTGAATCGGCAGAGACAGGATTTCTTTTACCGCCTTTTCGGTTTGCGGCAGTTTCGGAATGAATGGGAACAAACCGGTGACCGCCGGTTGCAGATGGTTCGGTTTCGGATAATGAATGCCGGTATCAATGCCCTTTTCCTTGAGGAATTTCTGGAGGTCGTCGCGCTTTTCGCACCGGACGACATACATGTGATACACCGGCGTGGCCCATTCGCGCACGGGCGGCGGCTGGACAATGCCTTTGAGCCGCTCGGTGTAGCGCGCGGCAATCTTGCGGCGGTTTTCATTGAACCCGTCAAGGTGCTTCAACATCACACGCCCGATGGCGGCGTTGATTTCGTTGAACCGCACGTTGTAACCGGCGAATTCGTGGTCGTATTTGCCCTGGCGGCCGTGGTTGCGGAGCATCCGCAGACGGTCGGCCATCTGTGCATTATTCGTAGTGATGCAACCGCCATCGCCGAGCACGGTCAAATTTTTTGACGGGAAGAAGCTGAACGCCCCAAAGTTGCCCATGCTGCCGACGGTCTTACCCTTGTATTTCGCCCCCTGCGCCTGGGCGCAATCTTCGATGACCCACAGGTGATGTTTGGCGGCGATGGCCAGCACGCGGTCCACGTCCACGGGATGACCGTAAAGATATACCGGGATGATGCCAACGGTGCGCGGCGTAATGGCCGCTTCCACCTGATCCAGGTCCATGCAATAGGTGTCGTCAATGTCCACGAACACCGGCCGCGCACCGAGGTGGATGAGCGGTTCCATGGTCGGAAACGCCGTGTGGCTGGGCACGATGATTTCGTCACCAGGACCGACGCCCTGGAGTTGGTGCAACAGATAGACAATCATCGTCCAGGATGAACCGAGCACGCATTGGGTCGTGCCGGTGTGCGCGGCGAGTTCCTTTTCAAACTCCTGCGATTCCTTGCCCAGGATGTATTGGCCGGAGCGGATGGCGCGCAACGCGGCTTCCTCGATTTCAGTGTTCACGAAACATTTGGATAGGGTGATTTTGCTCATAAAATCCGCACTGTTTTACCACGGATGGACACGGATTAACACAGATTTTAAATCAAAGCGTGTTGTCGCCCATCGTGTCGCAATTCCAAATGTGAAAGATACACCAATTAAAAAGTGATCTCACACCAGGGATTGGTTCAAGCAGCCCTAGTGGTGCATAAATGACCTTAAGGACACTGCCGGTTCGCTCACCAATCATTCCGCGATCATCCAATTTTGCCAAAGGCCCAATGCTCATCGCATACAAAACCAAAAGGGACGGGATAATTACTGCGATAAATTTAATTTTCCGGCTGCTTGGCAAAATGGATTCATCCGTCTGCATCTGTGTCCATCCGTGGTAGAATTATTAAATTTGAACCGCGCGGCCGGTTTTGACGGATTCCAGCGCGGCGTTCATCACGCGAACAGCATCATAACCGGCCCAGCCGTCGGCGCGCGGCGCCTGGCGCGTCTGCACCGAGTCCAGGAACGCGCGCAACTCGGCCAGCAACGGCTCTTCCGGCGGACATTCAATCTGGTGGACCGCGCCTTCAATGCCCTTGAAATCCTTCCCGTCGCGGACGTGTCTGTTCTCGTACGTCTTGATTTTGTATTGCGCGACGTTGTAATCGCATACCGCACTCAGCTTGTCGCCGCAAACAATGACCTCGCGAAATTTGCCGGGAATGAAATAGTCGTTCTCGACCGTCGCCCAGGTTTTGCCATGCGGCGTATCATATTCCAGCGAGACGAATGAGACGTCGTCCATGCCGCGTCCCATGAAATCGTGGTGGATCGCCAGCACGCTCTTCGGCAGCGCGCCGAGAATGAAATTGAACAGATCGGCAAAATGAATGCCGTCGGCGAACATCACACCGCTGTCGTTGCGCGGTCGCTTGAACCCGCCGAAATGGCCGCGCATCATGTTCACCCGCCCGAATTGTCCGGCCTGCACCGCGTCGCGCAACCACAACGTCGCCGGATCGAAGCGCAGGATGTGGCCAACCTGCAGGATGCGTTTGTTTTTATCGGCGAGTTCGGCGAGTTGCTTCGCTTCACCATCGGCCAGCGTCAGCGGTTTTTCCACGAACACGTCCTTGCCGGCTTCCAGAAATTCCTGGCACAGGGCAAAATGATGTTGCGCCGGCGTGACGATGACGGCGCAATCCACTTTGCCGGTGAAATCCTGGTAGTGGGTCGTGAGCCGTTCGGCGGGCAGGCCCAGTTTGCGCGCCGGTTCGAGCTGCTTTTCACCGACTTCAGCGACATATAATTCAATCGGGAGCGAATGCAGATTGCGCAAATGGTTGGCGCCCCAGCGGCCCAGACCCAGAAGCAGAACTTTTGTCATTGCCGAAATTTTTAAGCAAATCATCTGGGCCAGCAAGAAAAATGCGCCGTTCCTGCCGGAGGGGGCGCATCGCACGGGTCCCGTTTGAAGTCCTGCCTTCAGGCGGTTTGCGGAATTTTCACAACTTACCGCGTAACCGGAACTCCAAGACGATCTGCCGAGCTCAACGATTCACAAATAATTTCCATTGGCCGATGTTCGTCACCAGGGTCAACGGCGCGGCGGGGTGGTTATGCAGAAAATGTTCCACCTCGTCGTTGAAGCCGGCGACCCAGACACGACGGTTTTCCGCCAGCAAATTTGCCAGCGCGGCTTCATCCGGCAAAAGCAACTCGGCCCAGCCGTTCCGTGTTGCCGGGAAATTCAAACGGCACCTGCCTCAGATTCATGTCGCCAAAATACGGCCGGTTCGTCACGGAAATTGCCGGATACGCATAAAACGGCAGCCCTTCAGGCAGCTGGCCCCAGCAAACGATGACATCACCGGGCCGGCAATTCTCCCGCAACGTCAGGCCCAGCGGTTTTAGAGGTTGATTGCGTCTGAGATTGTTCTGAAACAATGGAATTTCAGCCGCCGTAATGACCAAACTCCATAACGCCAGTCCGATGGCAAGCGTGGCACAGGCGGATGGTTTCCACTTTCGCGTCAGCCATAGGATGAAAAGCATCATTCCCGCCATGACCGCTGTTTGCCATTTCATCCATTCGGGCAATGGGTTGTGGAAGGCGTAAACCATGGCCAGTGGGAAAGCCGCCGGTAACAGCAACGAACTCCCCAGGCAAAACCGCCACGCGGACGCCGGCGCGGATTTGGCCTCCGGCGGGTTGCCGAAAAACCGCCAGGCCAGCATCACCGCCAGCACCGGAAAAATCGGGAGGATGTAAGCGGGCAATTTGGCCTGTGAAAATGAAAACAGGGCAAAGGTGAAAATGGCTGTCGTGTTGAGCAGAGTCCAGCCATCCTTTGATTTCACATCCAAACCGCGCCAGTGCGCCCGGCGCCACAGCCAGCCGAGCAAAAACGTCCACGGCAGAAGGCCGACGGCGAGAATCCCGAAGAAATAGAACACGCTGCCTTTGCGATCTTTGATGGTGGTGCCGAGTACACTGCCCGCCGCCTGATACACGGTCATGTAGTCAAATGCCTCAGGTTCACGCCTGAAAACAGCCAAAAACCACGGCAATACAAGGACTAAAAATAACCCCAGTCCTCCTGCTAAACCGCCCAGCAGAAGTTTTTTCGCAGCAAAGTTTTTCCAGCGATAAATTACCAACACCGCCAGCGTCACGAGTGGAATGGCCAGGGCAATCGGGCCCTTGGTCAAAAAGCCCAGTGCGATGGCCGCCCACCCGGCCAGGTGCCAGCCAAAAAAGTCTGTCTTCTGACTTCCGACTTCTGGCTTCAAGCTTTGCCAGCTTCGCCAGAAGAAATAAACCGCCCATGTGTTAAACGCGGCCAGAAACATGTCCGTCGTCAGCATCCGCGCCATGACAAAGTAAAGCAGGCTCGTCTGCAGAATCAGCGCGCTCCAGAAACCGACCCGGCGGCCGCCGAGAGAACAACCGAGCAGCCAGGCTGCCCACACGCCGTTCATGCCCGCGAGCGCGAGGGGCAGACGCGCCGCCCATTCGTTCTGGCCGAACAATTTCATCGAACCCGCCACCAGCCAGTAGGTCATCGGCGGCTTGTCGAGATGCGGCAGATACCAGAGATGCGGCACGACCCAGTCGCCGGTCTCGATCATTTCGCGGGCGATTTCCGAGTATCGGCCTTCGTCCGGCTCGTTCAACGCGCGGCTGCCGAGCAGGATGAAAAACGTGAACGCCGTCAGCAACAGCAACAGCCAGCGTTGGCGCGCTTCGGTGAAAAATCGTTTATCCACAAACTTTGAAACACGAAGTCTCCGACAAACCGCGCCGCCAGCAAGAAAAACCTTTACCGGGAGCGCCGGCCTCTGGCCGGCGTGTCAGGAGTCAAAATCATGAACTCGCCGGCGAAACGCCGGCGCTCCCAGACTCAACGGCTGGCCGCGAGCTTTTGCACGTGGCGTTCGATCCGATCGGTGGCTTCGATGAGTTGATCGTAACCGGTGGCAAAGCACGCACGGCAGAATCCTGCGCCGTTGGCGCCAAAGGCCGAGCCCGGCACCATGGCAACATGCTCGGCTTGCAATAAACCCACGGCAAAGTCCGTTTCCTTCAGCCCCGTTTTCTCCACGGACGGAAACGCGTAAAACGACCCGCGCGGCAGATGGCATTTCAGGCCGATTTCATTGAACCGGCGCACAATGAAGTCCCGCCGCCGCTGATATTGCTCGCGCATGGCTTTCATGCCGTCCTCGCCGCGCTGCAACGCCTCAATGGCGCCCTCCTGGCTGATGATGGACGCGCACATCATCGAATACTGGTGCACCTTCATCATCGCCTCGATCAACGCCGCCGGTCCGCACGCGTAGCCGATGCGCCAGCCCGTCATCGCGAACGCCTTGGAAAAGCCGTGCAGGAAAATCGTCCGCTCCTGCATGCCCGGCAAACTGGCAATGCTGGTGTGGCTGCCCTCGAACGTCAGTTCGGAATAAATCTCATCACTCAGGACGAGCAGGTCCTTTTCGACGCAGAATTTCGCGATTGCCTCAATCTGCGCCCGATCGCACGTGCCGCCGGTGGGATTGCACGGCAGGTTCAACATCAGCAGTTTGCAACCCGGCTGCCACGCGGCAACCAGCGCCTCTGCCGTCAGCGCAAAATTGTCCTTGGCGTAGGTCGGCACCGGCACCGCCACACCGTGCGTCAGCGTGATGCTCGGATGATAGCTCACGTAACAGGGCTGGTGGAACATCACCTTGTCGCCCGGATTCACCAGCGCACGGAACGCGATGTCGAGTGCCTCGGAAACACCGACCGTGACGAGGATTTCGTCCTCAGGCCGATAACTGATGCCGAAGTTTTTTTCAACATACCGATTGATGGCCCGGCGTAGTTCCAGGAGGCCGAGGTTCGAGGTATAATGGGTTTTGCCCTTTTCCAGCGCGTATATGGCCGCCTCGCGGATGTGCCAGGGCGTGTCGAAATCCGGTTCGCCGATGCCCAGCGAAATCACGTCCTGCATCTTCGAGACCACTTCAAAAAAGTCGCGGATGCCCGAGCGGGGCAGGTTCACAACGTGGCGGGCGATGTAACGGGATTGGTCCATGGAGATTTAAGAAATGGAAAACATCGAACATCCAACATCGAACATCCAACATCCAATCCAACGGCGGCAGCGCCGGCATTTTGCCGCCACGGAAACGTTTTCGTTTGTGTAACTCGCCGGCTGAAAGCCAGCTCTCCCGGAAATGGAAGCCATTGGACGTTTGATGTTCGATGTTGGTTGTTGGATGTTCCCGCCGGTTTTCAAGGCGTGACTTTCAGCCGGCTGTTTTCCTCGGCCTTCACATCCATGAGAAAACCCTGCTCCTTGTAGGTGCGCAGCAGGAAATGGGTGGCCGTGGACAGTACGCCTTCGAGGGTGGACAGTTTTTCCGAAACGAACGCCGCCACCTTTTGCAGGCTGGAACCGTTGACAAACACCAGCAGATCGTAGCCGCCGGACATGAGATAGCACGACTCGACCTCGTCGAACCGGCTGATGCGCTCGGCCAGGCGATTGAAACCGCCCCCACGCTCGGGCGTGATGCGCACTTCGATGACGGCGCGCACGACGCCGGCCTCCTCCTCCGCCAGATTCAACACCGGCCGCCAGCCCAACAGGAGC
Source organism: uncultured bacterium (assembly GCA_963708305.1). GTDB lineage: Bacteria > Verrucomicrobiota > Verrucomicrobiia > Limisphaerales > UBA11358 > UBA11358. Next base: position 1,794,875 of record CAVPSH010000001.1, read on the forward strand.
CGGTCCTTTTTGAGTTGATCCAACTGGCGGTTAACCTCGGCTTCGGTCAGGTTGAGCACCTGGCCCATCTGCGCCGTGCTCAAGCCGCCGCCTTCGAGCAAAAGTTTGATTAACGGATTCATCGCAGCATCAGTTTCGCAAAAATCCGCCGCAAATCCATAAATAATTCTCGTGCGCGGAACCCTTGAATTCATGGCGTGAATGTACCGCGCCTCAATCAAAAAACTCTTGATTGAAGCATTGAAAGTGATACGTAGTCCGCGTTTCACCACGGTCGGTTTTGATTCAAGTCGGATCGTAAGCGGTCGCCGACGTGAAAAAGAGCAACGAATAAAATACACTGACACCAAGATGACTAAATCAATTTTAACTCTTTTTTTAAGCTGCGCTCTTGGAGCTGTCGGCGTGGCGAGTCCCACACTCACCATTGAAGCCGGACAACCCGCCGCCAAAGTCAGTCCCCTGCTTTACGGGCTGATGACCGAGGAGATTAATCACAGCTATGACGGCGGACTCTATGCCGAACTGGTTCGGAACCGGGCTTTTATGGACAACACGAATGTGCCCGTGCACTGGTCCCTCGTGCCGGGCAAGAGTTCAGCCGCAACCATGACGCTGGATCCGTCCCAGCCGCTCAACGATGCGCTGCCGGTCAGCCTGCGAGTAGAAGTGAGCAAAGCTTCCAAACGTCATCCCGCCGGCATTGCCAACGATGGCTATTGGGGAATTCCGGTCCAGCCGGCGGCCCGTTATCAGGCGTCATTTTACGCGAAGGCGGCGCCGGGGTTCAAGGGATCGGTCATCGTCTCCATTCAGAGCGATGACGGCAATACGGTTTACGCGAAGGGCGAAGTGTCCGGGTTGACGCAGGACTGGAAGCAATACGAGGTCACTCTCGAAACCGGCAAGGTGAAGCCAACCGCCAAAACGCGTTACGTCCTGACCCTGGATCACCCGGGCAAGGTATGGTTTGACCTGGTCTCCCTGTTTCCGCCGACGTGGGGGGATCAGCCGAATGGTTTTCGCAAGGACCTGATGCAAATGCTGGTGGACTTGAAACCCCGGTTCCTGCGGTTTCCCGGAGGAAATTATCTGGAAGGCGACACCATTGCGACCCGGTTCGACTGGAAAAAAACCATCGGTCCCATCGGCCAGCGGCCCGGCCATCCCTGTCCGTGGGGATACCGTTCCAGCGATGGCTTGGGACTGCTGGAGTTTCTCCGGTGGTGCGAAGACATGGGCGCCGAGCCGGTGCTGGCGGTCTATGCCGGCTATTCGCTCGGCGGCAAGCATGTTAATCCTGGTCCTGATCTTGAACCCTATGTGCAGGACGCGCTGGACGAAATTGAATACGTCACCGGCCCCGCAACCACCAAATGGGGGGCCGAACGCGCGAAAGATGGTCATCCGGAACCGTTTCCCTTGCACTACGTCGAGATTGGCAACGAGGATTGGTTTGACAAATCCGGTTCCTACGACGCACGCTTCGCCCAATTTTCCGACGCGATCAAAGCGAAATATCCCCGGCTCAAATGCATCTCCACCGTCGGCAACTGAACAACCGGAAAAGTGCGGGTCCATGGCCGCCAGCCCGATATGCTCGACGAGCACTACTACCGTTCCGCCAGGACGTTCCTGAACGATTCGGCGCATTTTGATAACTACGACCGCAAAGGTCCGGAAATCTTTGTTGGGGAATGGGCCGCTTATGAGACTTCATTTCCTCCCTGGAACGGGCGTTCGGCCAAGGAACTGCCCACCGCCGACATGACCGCCGCGCTGGGCGACGCCACCTGGATGACCGCGATGGAGCGGAATTCGGACATCGTGAAAATGCAATGTTATGCGCCGTTGTTTGTGAACGTGAATCCCGGCGCGAGGCAGTGGCGGCCCGATTTCATCGGTTACGACACCCTCCACTCTTACGGTTCGCCCAGCTACTATGCCTTCAAGATGTTCAGCCGGAACGTCGGCGACGAAATTCTCAAAGCCTCGCTGGATGATCCAGTGGTCCATTACTCGGTGACGAAGGACAGCAAGAGCGGGGCAATCCTGATCAAGCTGGTGAATCCCCAAGCGGCGCCACAACCGCTTCAACTGGACATCAAAGGCGTTGCGGCACTCAAACCCACGGGCACGGCAACCACACTCGCCGCCGCACCGGACGCAAACAACACGATTGACCATCCAACAAATGTTGCGCCGGTTACAGCCGAAGTTTCAGGCGTGAAACCTGTATTCGACTACACGCTGCCGGCCGACTCCGTCACTGTGCTCCAACTGAACGGACAGTGAGGTTCAATTCACCAGCCGATACCAGTTGTCGCGCTGATGCGGTTCGTAGCCGAGGTCGCGGATGAGCCGTTGCATGTCGGCGACGGTCATGCGGAAGGTCGTGCCCGCCTGGCTCACAACATTTTCCTCAATCATGATGCTGCCGAGATCGTTCGCGCCGAACTTCAGCGCCACCTGGCCGATTTCCTGGCCCTGCGTCACCCACGAGCTTTGGACGTTGGTGAAATTATCGAGATAAATCCGGCCCAGCGCCTGCGTCCGCAAATATTCGTGCGCCCCGACGGTCGGCGCCTTGAGCTTCGTGTGCTCGGCCTGGAACGTCCAGCAGATGAACGCGGTGAAATGACCGGGTTCCGCTGTTCCGGGAGCGCCGCCATCCTGGCGGCGTGTTTCAGCCGCTTTAGTATTTGAACCCGCCGGCAAGATGCCGGCGCTCCCATTTTCCGTTTTTCGTTTTAGTGACTTATCCTGCTGCGCGCGCAGCCGCTCCAGATGTTCGATCCGGTCTTCAATCGTCTCCACATGCCCAAACATCATGGTGGCGCTGGAATTCAAACCGAGCCGATGGGCCACGTCCATGACTTCCAGCCAGTCATCGCTCATCGCCTTGAGCGGCGAGATGCGCTGGCGCACGCGGTCCACCAGGATTTCCCCGCCGCCGCCGGGAATCGAACCAAGCCCGGCGGCTTTGAAATCGCCGATGATTTTCTCCAGCGGTTCGTTGAACACTTCGCGGAAATGGATGAACTCGCTGGGGCTGAATCCGTGGATGTTGAAGCCGCGGAAACTTGTTTTTGATGTGCGACAGCAAATCGAGATACCACTGCTTCGTCAGTTTCGGATGGTGCCCGCCCTGCATCAAAATCTGCGTGCCGCCGAGCGCGAGGGTTTCCTCGATTTTCCGGTCCATCTCGTCCAACGTGATGACGTAGGCGTCATCGTCCTTTTCCACGCGATAGAACGCGCAGAACTTGCAATAGACATTGCAGACGTTGGTGTAATTGACGTTGCGGTCAACGATGTAGGTGACGATGTCGTTGCCGCGCCCGTCGAAATCCTTCGCCTTGGCCAGTTGCCGGCGGCGGTCGGCGAGCGCGCCGAGTTCCTCCAGCGGCAGATGATACAGCCGCAGGGCCTCGGCCGGGTTGATGCGCCGGCCGTCCCAGACTTTTTGGAGCAACTCGTCCAATGACGCGTCGTAAATCACAGTTTAAGCTTAACGAATGAGCGCGGTTAAAACAAGCCGCCAGGTTCAGGAAACGCGGCGGAAATGTTCCGGTTCGAGGGTGGCCAGCTCGCGGCAGACTTCCTGGACAATGTCCATTTTCCCAAGCGCCCGGGCGGCCGCGGCCCGGGACAGATGGGCTTCCACGAATTTTCGATCCAACGCGACGGCCCGGTCGGCACATTCCATGGCCTTGTCGTGACAGCCCATCCGCCCGTTCAACGTGGCCAGATTCAACCAGCCGAGTTTGTGGTGGGGATTGATTTTCATGGCTTGTTCCAGACATTGAATGCCGTCCGCCTGGCGCCGCAGCTTCCGGTAAAGCAACTCCGCCAGGCCGTTCCAGACCTCGAAATCGCCCGGATTGATCGCCAGCGCGTGACGGTAGGCCGCCTCTGCCTGGGAATATTTGCGCAAGCCGGTCAAACCCAGGCCCAGATAATAATACGCCCGGTAATCGGCCGCATTTTCCTCACGCCACTTTTGGGCGAAGGCCAGCATTTCCCGCCATAATCCTTTTTCGCACAACTCGCCGGCAATCTTCGTCTTGTCTTCCGTGCCTGATTCCATGGTCGAAATGCGAACCATAAAAAATTGGCACCCCTTCCGACAACCGAAATTAATCCGGCGGCTTCCGCCCGGAGGCAGCCGGGTGCAACCGCCAGAGGCCGGCGAGGATGCTGCCGATGACCGAATGAAACGTCGCGGAAATTGCGCAAGGCAGGGCGGTCAACGGCATCGCGGCAAAATGCTCCTTCGCCAGCGCCGCGCCCAGTCCGGAATTCTGCATGCCGACTTCCACGGAAATGGTCCGGCTGGTCAACTCATCACAACGCCACAGACGACTGGCGGCGTAACCGAGGAAAAAACCGCCGGAATGCAAGAGGAACACCGCCAGAATCAATTCGCCACCCGACCGCTTGAAATCATCGGCGCTGCCGCCAATGATGCTCGCGCAAATCAGCGTGATCATCAGCACCGAAATCAACGGGGATACCGGCAGGACGAATTTTACAAACCGTGGTGTGTAACGATTCAGCGCCACGCCGATGACCACCGGTGCCAGCACGATTTTCACCGTGCTCCAGAACAGGCCCCACGCGTCCACCGGCACGTATTGGCCGGCCAGCCACTTCGTCAGCAATGGTGTCATCACGATGGCGCCGAGCGTCGAGCACATCGTCATCAATACCGACAGCGCGACATTTGAGCGTGCGATGTAGTTGACGACATTCGACGCCGTGCCGCAGGGGCAACACGACACCAGGATCAACCCAACCGCAAACGGAGTTTCGAGCCGGAGCAGGCGGGCAATGCTCCAGCCGAGGAATGGCATGATGGCGTAATGCGCGGTAAACCCGATGGCGATCGCACGGGGCATTTTCAACACCCTTTTGAAATCGTCCACGCTCAGCGTGATGCCCATGCCGAGCATGATGACCGCCAGTCCCCACGTGATGAAATCCCCGCTGAACCACGTAAACCAGGCCGGATACGCCAGCGCCAACGCGCCACCGATCAGGACCCAAATCGGAAAAAGATTGGTGGCGAAACCGAGGACTCGATTCATGCTTGTAGTCGCGCCATTAGAACACGCGTCCCCATAAAAGTCATCCGGATTTGCTGAACACCGTGCTTTGCATTTCCCTCTGATTCATCGAAATTAGGTCTGTGCCTGGCGACAAAACATTCCAGATCGTGGTGCTGGGCGCGGGTTTTGGCGGCCTGTTTTTCTGCAAACATTTCCGGCATCCCCGTGCGCGCGTGACCGTCGTGGACCGTACCAACCATCATCTGTTCCAACCGCTGCTCTATCAGGTCGCCACCGCCGGGCTTTCCGCGCCGGAAATCGCCCAGCCCATCCGCTCCATCCTGTCCAACCGGCCCGACATCACCGTGCTGCTGGATGAAGCCACGGATTTCGACCTCGCCAACCGGAAGGTCATCCTGCGCGAAAGCACGCTGGACTACGATTATCTCGTGCTGGCGATGGGCAGTCAAACCGGTTACTTCGGCCACCCCGAATGGGAGCCATTCGCGCCCGGGCTTGAAAACGCTCGACGACGCGCTGCGCCTGCGCAGCCGCATCCTGCTTGCGTTTGAAAAGGCCGAAAACGAAACGAATCCGGCCGAACGCGACCGGCTGCTGACCATCGTCATCGTGGGCGGCGGGCCGACCGGCGTGGAACTGGCCGGCGCGTTTGCCGAACTGGCGCGCACGGTGTTGAACCGCGACTTCCGCCGCATTGATCCCACGCAGGCCCGCATCATTTTGATCGAAGGCGCACCGCGGGTGCTTTCGAATTTTCCGCCGGACCTTTCGGCCAGCGCCCAGCGCCAGCTCGAAGCGCTCGGCGTGCAGGTACGCACTTCAACGCCGGTGAAAAACATCCGCGACGGCGAGGTGGAACTGGCCAGCGGCGAAAATCATCCGCGCCGGCAACATCGTCTGGGCCGCCGGCGTTGCCGCCACGCCGCTCACCCAAAAACTCGGCGTGGAACTGGACAAAGCCGGACGCGTGAAGGTGAATCCCGATTTGAGCGTGCCCGGCCATCCGGAAATTTTCGCCATCGGCGACCTGGCGCTGGTGATGGACAAGGACGGCAAACCGGTTCCGGGCATTTGCCCCGCCGCGATGCAAATGGGAAGTCATGTCGGCACGGGTCATCGAAAACGAATTAAACACTGGCGCAAGCCAATCGCCCGCGCCCGCCGTTCAAGTATTGGGACAAGGGCACGATGGCGACCATCGGCCGTTCCGCCGCCGTGGCGTGGATTGGCCGGCTAAAAATCTCCGGCTTTCCGGCGTGGCTGGCGTGGCTGTTCGTCCACCTGATTTTTCTCATCGGCTTCCGCAACCGGCTGGCCGTGCTGTTGCAATGGACCTATTCCTATTTTGCCTACAAACGCAGCGCCCGCATCATCACCAATCTGCCGCCCGAACCGAACGGCACGCTTCGCCGCTGAATGGTCTGGTTCAAAGTTCCAACCTCGGTTCGCGCGGCCAGAGAAGATTTTTCAGCGCAAACAGCTCCAGAGCGAATGGAATGTAACCGCCGTAACCCAGCAACGGCATTTCGAAGACATGCAGGAATTGTGCGCCCGGCGTGTGGTAAATCCATTGCGGCCACGACCAGTAATTCCACATCTCCCAGAAAAACCCGCAGATAAGGGCGCCGAGCGACAGCGAAACCACCGGCCGCCAGTCGCCGTTCTGCAACCATTCCAGAAAATGCCGCCGTCCCAGCCTGCGGTTCACCGGCTCGAAAATCAGCACCAGCGAAACCCAGACAAACGGATAAAAAAATTTCGGCCAGGCCAGGGTCAGCGCCAACAGGATCAGACCGGTGAACAGCATTCGCAAATTCACCCGGGTCGTGTCCGGAATTCGTACGCCCGCCGGCAACGACCTTACCCAATGAAATGTTCGCACCAGTTCCGCCGTCTCGAACACGGCCGGCATGACGGTCGAGAACGACAGCGTGCAGAGCGCGTAGTATTCGAGCGGTGTGAACGTGCCGGCGCCGAGGTATTCCCAGTTACCCGTCCGGTCATTGATGATTTCAAACAGCCACCAGGCCGGCACAGACAGAACGAAGAGCAGTACAAACCCTTTTCGTGAGCGCGTCCACAATGATGCGCCGGTGCGCCAGCAGACCAGTGCGTCCACCACGAGGATGTAGCCCAGCCAGAGCGGGAAGAACAGGTAGGCCGTCCGCTGGCCCGGCAGCGTCCAGTTCAACGGCCAGCACACTGCCAGCAGGAGTAATCCCAGCCAGCCGCGCATAAACTTTTTACGCGGCCAGTCTTGTGGCGCCAGCCGTGGCATTTGTCGTGCCGCATCCATCACCAGTTAACATAACCGGGTGCATTCGAATTGGAAAGCCGAGCCGAATTGAATGGAAACTGCGGAGAGGTATTGTAGCACCCGCGTCCCGCGGGTCGTTTCGGGCGTCGCGCCCGAAACTGTCTGCAGATGGTGTTCTCTCTTGTCCATGCGACCGACTTCATCGTTCGGACGCCTCTCCAATTCGGCGGGACGCCGAATTGAACCCGCCGGAAGCGGGTGCTACCTACAACTTCTGCTGTCCCTTCCCAATTTCCGCCGGCTAGAAGTCCAACTTGAGCGCCAACAGAACGGAGTGTGCCCGGACACCTCGGAAACCCACATCCAAATTTGGGCCGCCTCCGAAAGTTGGCGGATAAGTAAAGGTCGGGTTATCGGTGGCAAAGTATTTGTAACCCAGATCGAGCGCCAAATGGCGGGCCAACTGGAAACGCACGCCGGCAAACAACTGGCCGGCAAACACCACATCATTTTCGCTGCTGGTAACCCCGTTGCCGGAGTTTTGAGTGAAATTGTCGGTGTCAAAGACCATATCGGCGCCGCCGACACCCGCGCCGACATAAGGAATGATATTGGTGCGCGGAATCGGAAACGACAAAGTGGCGTTGACGAGAAACGGCACGTTATAGAGCCGCGAGTTGTCCGAAGAAAATCCCGGCACGTTGTTGATTTTCGCGCCAACATATCCGGTTTCAAAATCCAAGGCCGCGTATTTATTGAAGGCCCACCCCAGCGCCGCGTTGAAAGCCAAACCAGTATCAAAATCCACCTTGCTGGAAACCGGATTGTTTGGGGCGCCTTCTACCTGGAACTCGGTGAGCCGACCGTCCTCGAAAAAAGACGGGCCGACGCCTAAACGGAGCGTCGGGCCGGCACCTTCGGGCAGATAGGAGTAATATTGCGCCTGCGCTACGACGGCGCCGAGGCAGAGTGACAGCGCAACGATACTTGCAGCATATCGGTTTTTCATAATTCTCCTTTTGTTCCTTAGCGATTATTCGACTCAATGGCCATGAAAAAAGTTCAATACCAATAATACGTACATGAATGGGAGGATGTTACAACACTTCGAATTCGCGGGCCGCTCCGAACGTTACTTCAGACGCGTCGCGACGGGCGAAAACCATGGGTTTTTGGCCGTATTTTGACGACAAAAAAAATTTCAAAAGATCACTTGCGTTATTTTTAATTGTGACTATTATAGTTACAGTTATGGCGATTAACACACAGTTTCCGATTGCGGTTCACGTCATGGCCGCGCTCGGTTACCGCTCGGGCAGGGACACAACCTCCGGCCAACTGGCGATGAGTGTCAACACCAGCCCCAGCTTTGTGCGGCGGACGCTCGCCAAATTGTCCCGGGCGGGCCTGGTGGAAACGGCCACCGGCAAGGCCGGTGCGTGCTGGCTCGCCAAAGACGCGAAGAACATTTCGTTGCTGGACATTTACCGGGCCGTGGATGCGCCCAAGGCGTTTTCCATCCACCATTACACCGAGCAAAAAGCCTGTCCCGTGAGCTGCCACATCAAAGAGGCGCTCGACCGGGCCTTGGACAAAACCCAGAAAGCCATGGAAACCAGCCTGGACCGACATCACCCTCGCAGCAGATCGTTTCCCAGTTGGACCGGAACAAAAAAAAATTTAGACATAACTGTTACTTTTAAAGTCACAATAACAAAACAACAAAACTAAAGGAGAAAGAACACAACATGAGCACGAACAAAAAACTGGCCGGCAAGGTCGCCGTCGTCACCGGCGCGTCCAAAGGCATCGGCGCGTCCATTGCCAAACATCTGGCCGCCGAAGGCGCCTCGGTCGTCGTCAACTACGCCTCCAGCAAAGCGGGCGCGGACAAGGTCGTCGGCGAAATCACGGCGCAAGGCGGCAAGGCCATCGCGGTGCAGGCGGACGTGGCGAAGAAGGCGGACATCGACCGCTTGTTCGCCGAAACGAAGAAAGCATTTGGCCAGACCGACATTCTGGTCAACAACGCGGGCATCTATGAATTCAGCCCGCTCGAACAAATCAGCGAGGAGCATTTCCACAAACAATTCAACTTGAATGTGCTCGGCCTGATTCTCACGACGCAGGAGGCGGTGAAACAGTTCAACGGCGACGGCGGCAGCGTCATCAATATCAGCTCCGTAGTCGGGGTCAACCCGTTGCCCAATGCGGCGGTGTACAGCGCCACCAAGGCGGCGGTGGATGCCGTCACCAAGTCGCTCGCCCGGGAATTGGGACCTAAGAAAGTCCGCGTCAACTCCATCAACCCCGGCATGATTGAAACGGAAGGCGTTCATGCTGCCGGCTTCATCGGCAGCGACTTCCAAAAACAGGCCGAAGCGCAAACGCCGCTGGGCCGCATCGGCCAACCGCAGGACGTGGCGACCGTGGCGACATTCCTGGCCTCGGCGGATTCCGGCTGGATCACCGGCGAAACGTTTCTGGTCTCGGGCGGTTATCGTTGAGCTGCCGCCAAACGCGTGCATATTGATGTGAATTGTTTATGAGCACATCCGTCATTGCACCTGACCTCACACAACGCCCGCCGCGCAGCCCGCGTGTGCGGCTGGGCGGTTATGTCCTGCTGCCGCGCATCCTCGACAAAGGACGCGCGGCGCTCGCCGGCAAGCTGGGCGAATATCATTACGCCGGAAAAGGTATGGACCGGCATTTCTTCAACTTCGTCGGTCTCGACCACGAAGCGCTGAAACAGGAACTCGCCAAAGGCGGCGGCGATTGGGAGATCCTCGATTGGATTCAGGCCAACGCGAAACACCAGCACCAACCCTGGGAAATCGCCGCGTGGAGCGAACATCATGAGCGCCGCACGCCGGACGGCGACATCGAAACGCTGGAATTTATCACCGAACAGTTGAGAAAACTGAGCATGTTGCGCGAGGACATCCACACCTGGTTCGACTACCTCGACCTCGACGACCACTGCACCTTCGGCGGCAAGGCGTAAGCCGCGGGGCGACGGAAGAAAATAGCCCACGGCGCGAGCCGTGGGCGACGAACAATATTAAATCACGCCCCCAAGGGATGAAAGGGTTTTTCCTTGGTTGGTTTTCTGTCGCCCCTGTCGGGGCTTAGGTGATTTTGACGACAATTTCCACGGTTTCACCGTGGGCTACCATCTGTCGCGCATGAAGATAATGGTGAACTGTTTTCTCAATTAATCTTTTAGCAGAAATGCGTCTGATTTTTGTCGCATTGCCATTACTTTCAACAGAATCACTTCGGCATTTTCAACTTCACCTTGTCCGCCACCTGCGCCACGTCCTTGTCGCCGCGGCCGGAGAGATTCACGATGATGAGCTGATTCTTGCGCATCTTCGGCGCGCGTTTCATGACCTCGGCGATGGCGTGGGCGCTTTCCAGCGCGGGGATGATGCCTTCCAATCGTGCCAATTTCATGAATGCCGCCAGCGCCGCGTCGTCCTTGATGTAGGTGTACTCCACCCGCTTTTGATCATGCAGCCAGGCGTGCTCGGGGCCGACGGCAGCGTAGTCCAGTCCGGCGCTGACGCTGTGAGTGAGTTGAATCTGGCCGTATTCGTCCTGTAGAATATAGCTGCGCGTGCCCTGCAACACCCCAACCGACCCGCCGTGAAACCGCGCCGCGTGCTGGTTGGGTTTGATGCCCCGGCCGCCCGCCTCCACACCCACCATCTTCACTCCACCCGTAGGACAGGCGTCGCGCCTGTCTCCATTGTTTCCTTTTGAAGTTTGAGACAGGCTGGAAGCCTGTCCTACGTCGTTGAGGAACGGATAGAATAGACCCATCGCATTTGAACCGCCACCCACACAAGCGATGAACATATCCGGCAAACGTCCTTCCTTTTCCAGGATCTGCCGGCGCGCTTCGTCGCCGATGACGCGCTGGAAGTTCCGCACCATCACCGGATAGGGATGCGCGCCATAGACCGTGCCGAGGATGTAATGCGTGGTGCGGACGTTGGTCACCCAATCGCGCATGGCTTCGTTGATGGCTTCCTTGAGCGTCTGCTGGCCGGCTTTCACAGACACCACTTCCGCGCCGAGCATTTTCATCCGATAGACATTCAGCTCCTGCCGCTGGCAATCCACCGCGCCCATGTAAACGACGCATTTCAAGCCGAACATGGCGGCGACGGTGGCGGTGGCGACGCCGTGCTGGCCCGCGCCGGTCTCGGCGATGATGCGCGTCTTGCCCATGCGTTTGGCGAGCAGGATTTGGCCGATGCAGTTGTTGATCTTGTGCGCGCCGGTGTGGAGCAGGTCTTCGCGCTTGAGATAGATTTTCGCTCCGCCCAGTTCGCGTGTGAGGCGCTCGGCAAAGTAAAGCGGCGTGGGCCGGCCGCAGAATTCCCGGAGGTAATACTCGAACTCGCGCTTGAATGCCGGGTCTTTCTGCGCCCGCCGGTATTCGTCCTCCAGTTCCTGCAACGGATGGACCAATGTTTCGGGCACGAAACGGCCGCCGTAAGGGCCGAAATGGCCCCGGGCGTCGGGTAAATTCTTTGTGGCAACTGAACTCATACCACAATTCTCACGCAAAGGCGCAAAGACGCAAAGGAATTTATTTTAAACCACGGACAGACGTGGATTTACAAATTGTTCGAAGGTTGGGCGCGTCACTCCGTGCGCGCCGGATTTTGCACGCGGACGAGCGGCGGGCAGGGGACTGCCCGCCCTACCCATTCATCTGTGAAGATCTGGGTTAATCTGTGGCTGAATTTCAGCTCGCCTTCACGGCGGCGACGAGCGCGTTCAATGAAGCTTTCGCGTCGCCGAAGAGCATCCGGGTGTTGTCCTTGTAGAAAAGATGGTTTTCGATGCCGGCGAAGCCTTTGGCCATCGAGCGTTTCATCACGATGACGGTCTTGGCGTGGTCGGCTTCGATGATGGGCATGCCGTAAATCGGGCTGGATTTTTCCTCGCGCGCGGCTGGATTCACCACATCGTTGGCGCCGATGACCAGACAAACATCCACGCGGTCCATCGTGGGATTGATGGCTTCCATTTCCTGGAGCTGGTCGTAGGGCACGTTGGCCTCGGCCAACAGCACGTTCATGTGGCCGGGCATGCGGCCAGCCACGGGATGAATGGCGAATTGCACTTCGACGCCGCGCTTGCCGAGTTCGTCGGAAAGCTCGCGGACCTGATGTTGCGCCTGGGCCACGGCCATGCCGTAACCGGGAACAATCACGACCCGCTGCGCGTAACTGAGCAACAGCGCGGCTTCGTCGGCTTGAATCGGTTTGACCGTTCCGGCGACTCCGCCAGCCGCCGCCGGGCCGCCGCCGCCGGAGCCGAACGCGCCGAACAAAACGTTCGTGACCGGCCGGTTCATCGCCTTGCACATGAGCAGCGTGAGCAACGTGCCCGACGAGCCGACGAGTGTGCCGGCGACGATCATCGAAAGGTTGTTGATGACAAAACCGTCTCCCGCCACAGCCAGGCCGGTGAAGGAGTTGAGCAGCGAGATGACAACCGGCATGTCCGCGCCGCCGATAGGCATGACCATCGCGATGCCGAACAAGAGCGCCAGCCCAAACATGACGATAAACGCCGTGGAGTTGGTTTGGCCGCTAATCAAGTATCCGCACAAGCCGAGTATCACGAGCAGCACGAGACCGTTCAAAAAGTTCTGGCCGGGAAACGTGTGCGGCCTCTCGAATTTCCCCTCCAGTTTCAAAAACGCGATAATACTGCCGGAAAACGACAACGAGCCGATGAGCGTGGCGAACAACATCGGAACCGCGGCGGACACCGAGACGCCTTCAAGGCTGTGCGAGCGCCGCAGAAATTCCAGACTCGCGACCAGCGCCGCCGACCCGCCGCCCAGGCCGTTGAACGCCGCCACCATCTGCGGCATCGCGGTCATCTTGACCGAATACGCGCCAATCGCGCCGATGACGAGGCCGATCACAATGCCGACGGCCATGAGCGTGCAGTTGAGATTCCACTCGTGCAGTTGCATCAGTGGAATCGTGGCGAAGAACGCAACAACCATGCCGGCGGCGGCGAGGAGATTTCCGTAGCGCGCGGTCTTCGGCGAACTCAAAAATTTGATGCCGAGGATGAACAGGACCGCGACACCGATGAAAATGAGGGCAAGCGTGGAACTCATGGCTATTTCTTCTTTTTCTTGAACATTTGCAACATGCGGTCCGTGACCATGAAGCCGCCGAAGACGTTGGCCGAACCGAAAACCACCGCGATGAAGCCCAGGGTCCGCGCCAGCGGCGTGTCCGCGGCGGCGAGCACCAACATGCCGCCGAGCAGGATAATGCCGTGAATGGCATTGGTCCCGGACATCAACGGCGTGTGCAGCATCGAAGGCACTTTCGAGATTTCTTCAAAGCCCACGAAAATCGAGAGCACGAAGACGAACAGGACGAGAATTTCTACGCTCATAAAGTCAGTTGGGTTTGGCGATGAGTTTTTCGTTCACAATCTTGCCGCCATGGGTGACGAGGCAGCCCTTGATGATTTCGTCGTCGAGCTTGAGCACGAACGTTTTGTTCTGCTTGTCCCAGAATTCTTCGACGAGCGCCAGGAGGTTCGCGGAATAAACCTGGCTGGCGTGCAGCGGCGCGCGGCCGGGCAGATTGGCGATGCCGACGATTTTCACGCCGTTGCGGTCGGTCACCTGGTCGTATACCACACCTTCCACGTTGCCACCGGTCTCAACCGCCATGTCGATCACGACGCTGCCGGGCTTCATGGCGTTTAACATGTCGGCGGTGACGAGCACCGGCGCTTTGCGTCCAAAAACCTGCGCGGTGGTGATGACCACGTCCGAATCGCCGCAGGTCTTCCTCATCGCGTCGCGCTGCTTCTGGATTTGCTCCTCGGTCAAGGCCTTGGCATAGCCTTCCTTGGTCTGGCCCGTTTCGCCGATGTCAATTTTAAGAAATTGCGCACCGAGCGACTTTACCTGTTCTTCGACCACGGGCCGCGTGTCGTAGGCGGTGACTTTGGCACCGAGGCGTTTGGCGGTGGCAATGGCCTGCAAACCGGCGACGCCAACGCCGATGATGAAGACTTTGGACGGCAGAATCGTGCCCGCCGCCGTGGTCATCATGGGAAAAATCTTGTTGGCATAACGCGCCGCGAGAATCACAGCTTCATAGCCGCCGAGGTTGGCCTGCGACGACAGCACGTCCATTTTCTGCGCGCGGGTGGTGCGCGGAATGAATTCCATGCTGATGGCGCTGACGCCGCGTTCGGCAAATTTCTGGACCAATTCCTTTTCGTTGAACGGGTCGAGCAGGCTCGCGTGGATGCAATTCGCCTTCAACAGCGCAATTTCTTCGACCGGCGGTTTGCGCAGGCGCAGCACGATATCGCCGGAGCTGATGAGCGTCTGGCGGTCGCTGGCAATTGTCGCGCCGGCTTTGGTGTAGGCATCGTCGGGAAAACCCGCGGCCAGGCCAAGGCCGGCTTCTACCTCCACCTGCGCGCCGAGTTTGACCAGCTTGGCGGCGCTGTCCGGCGTCAAGGGTGCCCGGGTTTCGCCCGGATGCGTTTCTTTGGGTACGGAAATTTTCATCTATCAAAAAACGTGGCGCGCAACCTACCACACCCGGTTTCCGCTGTTAACTCAAATGTTGGCTTTCTTTGTACGCGAATTGTCGCGTCTTATATGCAGGATGAATTATACTTTAATGTTTTACAAGACAGACAATTTAGCAGTCTTAATGAATGTGCGCAGCTTGTCGTGATCTTTCTTGCCCGGCGAAGATTCCACACCGCTGGAAACGTCCACACCGAATGGCCGCACCTGATGAACGGCCTCGGCGACATTTTCCGGAGTCAAGCCGCCCGCGAGAAAGACCGGCTTGCCGTGCCTTTGCACTTCGATGGCCAGGTCCCAATTGAATTTTTCACCCGTGCCTCCGAACGTGTCGGACACATAGGCATCCAGCAGCCACGCGTCGGTTTGGTATTTTGTCAATTCCTTCAGCGACCCGGCATCGCGGATACGAAAGGCTTTCATGCTCATCAACCCGAATTGCGTGCAAAATTCCGGCGGTTCGTCTCCGTGAAATTGGAGCAAATTCAGGCCACATTCGCCGATGGCGCGCCGGACGAGTTCCGCGGAAGGGTTCACGAAGACGCCCGTGCGCAGCGTGAACGGTGGCAGCGCGCGCGAAATTTCCGCGGCAGCGGCAGTCGGGATGAATCGCGGGCTTTTTTCGTAAAAATTAAAACCCAGCGCATCCGCGCCCGCCTCGACGGCGACCTGCGCGTCGGCGTAGGTTCGTGACGCCGCAAATTTTGACCCGCACACTCATTTATGATTGATGATTTACGATCTAAGATTTGCCCGCCATGCAAATCACAAAGGCATCATAAATCATAAATCACAAATCGTAAATTGCAATCAGAATGAAGCGGCTGACCACTTGGTACACAATGAACGCGCAGAGGTAGGCGAGGCCGGTCATGTAGGCAATCTGGAACAGCGGCCATTTCCAGCCGCCCGTTTCGCGCCGCACGACCGCCGTGGTGGACAGGCATTGCGCGGCCAGGATGTAATAAACGAGCAGGCTGGCGCAGGTGGCGGTGGTGAACATCGGCGTGCCGTCCGACCGCGTGGCGCGGCGCAGCGAATCATAAAGCGACGCACTGTGATGCTCGGCGGCGTCCTGGCCGACGCCATAAACGATGGCCAGCGTGGAAACGATGACCTCGCGAGCCGCAAACGAGCTGATGATACCGATGCCGATCTGCCAGTCGTACCCGAGCGGTTTCAGCACCGGCTCCAGCAAACGGCCCATCTTGCCGGCGGCGGAATTTTGCAGCGAAAACTGCGCCGACAGCCGGTCGGCGTCCGCGTGGAGTTCCGCGGCTTTCGGCGCGTCGCCGGATTTCTCCAGTTGCGCAGCCTGCGCCGTCATGGCCACGGCGGCGGACGGCGGCGCGGATTTCGGGTAATGCGAAAGCGCCCACAGGGCGAGCGAAACCACCAGGATGATGGTGCCGGCCTGTTTCACAAAAATTTTCGCGCGGTCCAGCGTGTGCAACACCGCCGACCACAGGCTGGGGAGGCGATACGGCGGCAGTTCAATCAGCAGCGGCCGGCTGCCGCCCGGCAAAATGGTGCGGTTGAACACCCAGGCCGCGAGCACCGCCGCCAGCGCACCGGTCGCGTAGGCCGCCGTGAAGACCAGCGCGGCTTTGAACGGCGAATGAGGAAACAGCAGCGCCGTGACCATCGCGTAGACGGGAATCCGAGCCGAACACGTCAGCAGCGGCGTAATGAGGATGGTCACCAGCCGGTCGCGCGGGTTTTCAATGACGCGCGCGGACATGATGGCGGGAATCGCGCAGGCGTGCGCCGACAACATCGGCACGAACGCCTTGCCCGGCAGTCCGAGCCGGCGCATGATCTTGTCCATCACCAGCGCCGCGCGCGACAGATAGCCGGTGTCTTCCAGCAGCGACAGTGCAAAAAACAAAATGCAAATCTGCGGCAGAAACACCAGTACGCCGCCGACACCGCCGATGACACCGTTGACCAATAAACTCTGCAAATCGCCCGTCGGCGTGTGCGCCGCAATCCAGGAGCCCACCGTGCTGAACAACTGGCTGATGAGATCCATCGGAATTTGCGCGGCCCAGAAAATCAGCGCGAACAGCAGGAGCATGACGATTTGAAAAACGACGACGCCCGCGACCGGATGCGTGAACAAGTCGTCAATTTTTTCGGTCCGGACCGAACGCCGCGCTGCCGACGCATCCATGACCTTCGTCGAAATCTGTTCCGTCCATTCGTAGCGGGCCTGGTAGGGACAGCCGCTGCAGCCCAGCGCGCAGGCGGGCTTGGGATGGGCAGCGCCACTCGCAACCTTGCCGGTGACCAGCCGCTCGATTTCGTTCTTGAGTTCGCCAATCCCCATGCCGGTGCGCGCGGAAATAGGGACCACGGGACAGCCCAGTTCGGCATGGAGTTTCGCGACGTCGATCCGAATGCCGTCGCGCCGGGCGGTGTCCATCATGTTCAGCGCGACGATGACGGGACAATCCACTTCGAGTACCTGGCCGACGAGAAACAGATTTCGTTCAAGATTCGTGGCGTCCACCACGACCAGCGCCGCGTTGGGCGCCGGGTGATTTTCCAGCCGCCCGTGCAACGCGTCGCTCGCCAGCTTTTCATCCGGCGAAGAGCTTTCCAGGCTGTAAAGCCCCGGCAAATCCACGACCACAATCGGGCGGTCGCCGAGGTGCGCACGGCCGACGCGGCGTTCGACGGTGGTGCCGGGAAAATTGGCGGTCTTGGCGCGGAGACCGGTCAGCACGTTGAACAGGGTGGTCTTGCCGGCGTTGGGATTGCCGACCAGCGCGAGGGTGAAGGCGTGATGCGGCAACTGAACCGTGTCCTGTCCCTCATCGCAGCAGGACGCCGCGAACCCGAATTTCAGGGCGTCACTCATGCCCGTGCGCTTCCCGCATCGCGCAATGGTCAGGCGTGCAGACTTCCAGCCAGACCCGCGAGGCCAGCGAGGCCGACAGCCCCAGCCGCGACCCGAAAACGCGGATCACGAGCGGGTCGCCGGTCCGGACGACCTCCAGCCGGCGGCCAACGCAGATACCAAGCGTCTTAAGCCGTTGCACGTCATCCCCATCGGTCTCAATGCGACGCACGACGGCGCATTGCCGCGGCGGCAGCGCGTCCAGCCGGGTTTCCTGATTCGGTGTCGACCCATTCGTTGTCATCGTTAAATAAATTAAATGCGGCGGCGAATCTCCGCTGTCGGCAGCTTGCGGTTTTTTGGCGGTGGCTTGCGCCCGACCGCTTTGCCCGCACCCTGACAAGATAAGCAAGCCTTCTGGAGTGTCAAACCAGGCAAACATTTACGATCTACGATCTACGATTTATGATTGGCGCGCGAAACGTGAGGCAACCATGACCCATGACGTTTCCTTCATGTTTCACGCCTCACTTTCATTGAACAATGCCGCGGACGATCTATTTCGATTACAACGCCACCACGCCGCTGGATCCCGCAGTGCGCGACGTGATGCTGCCGTTTCTCGGCGAAATTTGGGGCAACCCTTCCAGCGTGCACCATGTTGGACGACAGGCCCGGGCGCTGTTGGATGAGGCGCGTGAGCGGGTGGCGAAAATCCTCGGCGGCAAACCGAGTGAAATTGTTTTTACGAGCGGTGGCACGGAGAGCAATAATCTGGCGATTTTCGGCACGGCGCGCCTGCTCAAGCCCAAAGGCCGGCATTTGATTACGTCCGCCATCGAGCACCACGCCGTCTTGCATTGTTTTGATTACCTTGAAAAGAAAGAGGGATTTGAAGTCACAAGGCTGCCGGTTAATTCCGCGGGCCAGGTTTCCGTGGACGACTTAAAAAAGGCGATCCGTCCGGATACAATTTTTTGCTCCCTTATGGCCGCCAACAATGAAATCGGCACGATTCAACCGGTAGCGGAATCCGGAGCCATCTGTCGCGAACACGGAATTGTTTTTCACACGGACGCGGCGCAATGGTTCGGCAAACTGCCATTTGAAACCATTGGCCAATTTAACGCGGATTTGGTTTCCATCTGTGCGCATAAATTCCACGGACCAAAAGGCGCAGGGTTGGTCTATATCAAATCCCCGTTCCTTCCGGATCCAACTATCTTCGGTGGTGGACATGAAAATGAACGGCGGGCGGGCACGGAAAACCTGGCCGGGGTCATTGGCCTAGTCGAGGCAATGGAAAGATTCCTTTCCCCTCCCGTCTTTAGTCATGATTTGTTACTTCCTCTAACCCGACGGATGATTGATCGCTTTTCAAAAATCGAAGGCGTGGAGTTCGTCGGTTCCCCCGAAGCAAGACTGTCAAATACGGCTTCCTTTATTGTAAAAGGCGCAGATAGTATCGCCTTGCTCGGCGGGCTGGATATCGAAGGAATTTGCGCTTCCAGTGGTTCCGCTTGTTCGGCCGGCTCTCTGGAACCATCCCATGTTGTTGCCGCCCTGGGGAAACGGGGTTCTGCCAATTCGCTCGTTCGTTTTTCTCTGGGGCGGGATTCTTCCCTGACAGACGTTGATTTTGTTTGCCGCGTTTTCCCTGAAGTCGTTCTCCGTGTACAACTCGGCCAATAAGTCTCCATCTCACTGTGAAGTTCCTGTTAATGCTGTTGAGAACTCTGACTTGGGGAACTTTCTCTCTTTTTATCTTCCTAACCTTGCCGCCTTTCCCTTATTTTTCTTCGGTGTAACGTTGACACAAATGGTTGTTTGCCTTATTCACAGGCCTTAATACTGATACTGTTTTATAAAGAAAGAAACTATTAACCGCTCATGAACCTCACCATCACCAAGGAGCAAATTCTCAATGGCCTGCAGGCGGTTCAGAATGTTGTCAGTTCGCGGACGACACTTCCCATCCTTTCCAATGTAATGTTGCGGGCTGAGGGCGAACGGCTCGAATTTACGGCAACGGATTTGGATGTCACCGTGGCTTGTTCGGTGGAAGCCAAGATAAAAAAAGGCGGAGCAACCACAGTACCGGTCCGGAAGCTCTTTGGCATCGTTCGTGAGTTAAGTGGCGGAGAGCTGGACGTGGAGGTGGACGAAAAAAATGTGTGCAGCGTCCGTTGTGGAACGTCCTTCTATAAAATCCATGGGATTGGGGCGGATGAGTTTCCTCCCATGCCGAAGTTCAAGGATGATAAGAAGGTGACACTGACCCAGGAAACAACCAAATCCATGCTGGGAAAAACGTCATTCGCCATCTCTACGGATGAATCCCGTTATGTTTTAAACGGCGTTTTCATCAGCCTCAAAGACCATAAAATGACCGTGGTCGCGACCGATGGCCGCCGCCTGGCCCTCGCTGACGAGGAAGTGGAGATTTCGGACAAGAGCCAGGGCGAATTCATCATCCCGGCCAAGGCCGTTAATGAATTAAACCGGCTCTTGCAGGAAAAGGGAGAAGTGGAAATCAAGTTTGGCGAGAACCAGGCGGCGTTCAGATTGAAGGATGACAAAGGATTTTCCGTCCTGGTCCTCACGAAGCTCATTGAGGGGAACTACCCCAACTATCGCCAGGTCATTCCCAGTGAAACCAAAGAGCGGGTGCCACTGGTGCGTGAAGAGTTCCTGCATGCGCTGCGGCGCGCCGAAATCATGACGAGCGAAAAGGCCAACTCCGTCAAGCTGACCTTCAGTAAGAACAGCCTTGCTATCACCGCCAATTCGCCGGAGGTCGGGGAAGCCCGGGAAAGCCTCGCCGTAAACTATAAAGGCAAGGAAATCGCGGTCGCTTTCAATCCGAAATTTCTCATTGAACCGCTCAACGCGCTGACCGAGGACGAGGTTTTCTTCGAGTTGACAGACGAACTCAGCCCCGGAGTGTTGAAGATAAACGGTCCGTTTCTTTACGTGGTTATGCCGATGCGGCTGAGTTAAACAGCTCGTTATTTCACTGCGGCCCAGATGCGGTGAACATCATCGTGATCATCCAGGCTTTGGAGAAATTCACCCACTTCCGCCCGTTGCGCCTCGGTAAGTTCCGGGTGAGTTTTCGGCAGATAGCCCGGCTCGCTCGTCACCACCGTCCAACCTTTTTGTGAAAGCCATTTGGAAACGGCGTGGACCACCGTACGATCGCAAATAAACCGTGCCCCGGCCGCCCCTTCCGGAATATCATCGTTTTGTTCGGAAGCAAGCACTTCGACCTCGTTGGCGCCGGCTTCAATCGCCGCGGCCTCGCGGTCAATATTCGCATCCGGATGGTGCGCCTCCACCAGGCCGACATGATCAAAAAGGAATTTGTTGCTGCCGGCCATGCCGAGCTGGCCTTTCTTGAACATCACGCGGATTTCCGGAGCCGTCCGGTTCACGTTGTCCGTGAGCACTTCGACAATCACCGGCACCTTATGTGGTGCGTAACCCTCATAAATCACATGCTCCATCACGAGCTTTTCATCACCGGTGCCAGCCCCCTTTTTGATGGCGCGCTCGATGACGTCGCGCGCGACGCTTTCCTTGCGCGCCTTTTCGATGGCCGCCGCGAGGCGCGCGTTGGCATCAGGGTCCGCCCCGCCCATCTTGGCGGCGATAGAGATTTCGCGGACAATTTTGCTCGTGGCGCGGCCTTTTTTCAGCCCGGCCACCAGACGTTTGGCATGCAACCATTGGCGCCCCATGCGCTGAGAATATCACATCCGACGCGGTGGGTTCAATTTCACATTCCATCTGCGAACGGTTTATCCCGGACCGAGTGTGCCATGGAGGGCGCTGTAAACCATCTGTACCGCCGCCGCCGCGAGAATCATCCCCATCACCCGGCTGAGAATATTTGCGCCCGCCCGCCCGATCAATCTCATGATCCAGTCGCCCAGCAACATCAAAATCAGCGTCGCCACCAGCACCAGGGCCATTACCGCGCAGGTGAGCGTTTCCTGGAAGAAGCTGTGCGTGTTGTTGTCCGTCAACACCACCGCTGATAACAGCGCGCCCGGCGTGGCAATGGAAGGCATGGCCAGCGGGAAAATGGCCACGTCATGCCCGGGATCCGCCGGCGCGTTATGCGTCGTACCTTTGTCAAAAATCATGGTGAGCGCAAAAAGAAACAGCACAATCCCCCCGGCGATTTGGAAGAAAAGCATCTCAATATGCATCGCCTCCAGCAAATACTGTCCCAGATAAAGGAACCCGGCCAACAGTAAGAACGCGATGATGGTCGCGCGCAAAGCAGTGCGTTTCCGCGCCGCCGTTGCCATGTCCTTTGTCACCGACAAGTAAAGCGGCACCGTGCCGATGGGATCTACCGTCACCCACAAGGTCACGAAATCGAATAGCAATTCATTGAACGACATGGGCGGTTACTCTAGTCGCTGCTCTAACATCCGCAACCCATTCTTCTTTGATCGACGTCACCCGGGTCTGGCAGCCGGTTCGCCTCCGACCGGATTTATTACCGGTTTCGGACCGGCATCAGGCCGAAGTGCAACACCAGCCAGATGGGCACGGCAAACAACGCGATGACGATAAAGCGTTCCCAGGTCCACGCCAGGAAATGCGCCTGGATCGGGAAAATAGTAATCATGAAATAATTCGCGAACCGCGTGTGGCCGATGAAACGCCCGTACCTGGGAAATCTTTTTCGAATGCCGCTGATGAGCGCCACCACTCCCAAGGCGATGGTCAAAAAAGTCACCAGCAGGTTCACGGGCAGGGTGGCAAGCCGGATTGGCGGCATGTCCATCTGGTGCGAGAAATACGGCCACAACCATTGCGCACCCGCCCAGAGGAAGCTGAAGCCGGACTGAATGGCCGTCCGGAAAGTCGCCTTGTCCGCCGTCAACTCATTCAGCAGCAAGCCGAAGTACAACGGCACAATGCCCCAAACCAGCGTAATATGCTCGAACGGTGTTACAATTAATTCGGCAAAAACGGACCAATGATGCTGTAGCACCGTCGAAAAATAGCGGCCCGTCTTCGCCGTCCGCCAGCAAAATCCTCGTCCGCGTGCTAGGCGGGAACGCTGGGCAGGTCCACCGGCACACCCGTTCTGATGGGGGCGGTCAATCCCCGTTCGATCATCTTCGCGGGCAACTCCGGCGTCCGGTTCAGCTTGCGTCGCCGAAACGGACTGCTTAACAACCTGAGAATGTCGGTGTATTTCATGTGCCGGCCCAGGGTGTGAAGCAGCTTGAAGGTCTTGATGGGGCGGAAGAGCAGCCGGCGCGCAAACAGCAGCGCGTAACCTTTCTGCCGCGCGCGGTTGACAACCTCGCTGGGCAGCACGGTCGGGTCAATGTCCGAACACTTGAACCACTTGGCCCAGTCGCGCTCGTCGTCGAGGATGCCGCGTTCGAGATACTCGTGCCACAAGGGCGTGCCGCGATAAACGCACAGCCGGTTGAAGCCGAACGTGTCCAGCTTGAGCCGCGCGCAGAAACGGAAACTTTCCAGAATATCCTCCTCGGTTTCACCGGGGGAGCCGACCAGGAAAAATCCGTGCGCCCGCTCGATGCCGCAGCGTTTGGCTTCGCTGACCGCGTGCTCGATTTGCTCGAGCGTTTGGCGCTTGTCGAGCCGGTCGAGGATTTTCTGCGTGCCGGATTCCACGCCAAACGCGAGGAAGTTGCAGTTCGCCTTGCCCATGATGGGCAGTTGATCCACCGCCACGGAATCCACCCGGCCTTCGCAGCCCCACTTGAACGCCAGCTTGTGGTCAATGATGTTCTGGCAAATCGTGCTGATACGGTCCCGTTTCAGCAGAAAATGGTCGTCGGTCAGATAAATCGAGCGGTAGCCCTGGTCGTGGAGTTGCTGCATCTCGCCCAGGACGTGCTCCGGCGAACGGAAGCGCCATTTGCCGTTGGTCAACGCCGGGATGTCACAGTAAATGCAGGTGTAAGGACAGCCGCGCGACGTCTGCATCGTGCAAAATTTCTCCAGCGACAGCACCGCCGGCACGTCGAGCGGCAGCGATTCAATGTAATCAATCGGCAGCGTCATCCGGTCGGGATACGGAAACAGGTTCAAGTCCTTGATGATGGGGCGGGGCATGTTCTTGACGATTTTTCCGTTGTCCCGCCAGACGAGACCGGCGACCTGGGCCGGCTGGTCGAGATGGTCCAGATAATCCGGCAGGAGTTCCTCGCCTTCGCCGACGCCCACGGCGTCAATGTAGGGACAATCCTTCAGGATCCGTTCCTGGTTCATCGTGGCGAAAACGCCGCCGCAAATGATCGGTACATTGGGCAACTCGGCCTTGACCACCTGTGCCATGCTCTTCACGCCGGGATAGGTGGTGGTGGATAGAAATGAGAGCGCGACGACTTCCGGCGGATCTTCCCGCAAGGCTTGCGCAATGTCCGGCTCCTTCATCTGGGGATGGCAGGTGTCGAACATGCGGACCTGATGGCCGTGCTGCCGCAGGACCGGCGCCAGCGTCTCGATGCCCAGCGGCGGGAATCCCATCACCTTGATCCGCGGGTCGCCCGGCTTCGAGCCGCCCAACTCTTCCGGCAGCAGCCGGTAGAAATTTTCGTCGTTGACGTAAATCAGGAACACTTTCATACAGGACTACCTTTCCAGGTTTGAGGGTGAAGGCAGCGAGGGGCGTGCCAATGGTCCCGGACGACGCGGCAACCTTTAGAGGGAGTATTCCCCAAAACTCGCTCCGATTTCGACCGAGCCGGTTCGTGAATGAATTCCACGCGCGCCGATCTGTACCTCAGATAGCAATATCATTGGACTCGTAAACTCCCCGCACAGCAACATAAAAAATCAGTGTCGTAGCAGAAGGTATACTAATCGGCTCCCCGCTGAAGCAACGCTCCACACTCGTTGATCGCGGCCAGAATCTCTGCAATAGTTTCCGTTCACGGCGCTGCGCCGTTCTCGAAGGTCATCGGGGCGGTGGCATGGTTTCGGTTCCGGATTGGGGCGCGGTCGTTTGGCCACGCCGCCGGAAACCCAGGAAAGTTCCGACGCCACCCGTACCCACCGACGGCAGCAGGTGTTGGAGATAATCCTTCGTGGTTGTCACCTCCTGTTGCACCCACTCGCCGGTGTGTTCCACTCGTTCCCGGGCGGGCGTCACGTCGCAGCCCGCAAATTTTCCGACTGCGAGCAGAGCGATGACCACCGCGGTGAACGCCAGAATAATTCGGATCAGCTTCCGAAAAACCCAGCCGATGCAAAATCCCACCACGTAGCTTAGGCCCATCGGCACGTAAAATGGGAACGGCTTGCGCCAATGCCAATGCGGGTTGGCCGGAGCACTTGCGGTGTTGGGTGGCGTGATGCCTGATGTATTGACCGCTGCGCTGTTCGTTTCGCGTTGCGGCGGGCCATTTTTGAGGTCGGAAACCCAGAATCCCAGCCCCATCACGACGATCGCCAACGCGGCGAGAACCGATTTGGAACGCCACGGACCATCGCCGGCCCGGTTGCTCAGAATCCTCAAGACCTTCTGTAGAAATGAACTCACCGACTTTGCTCTTTGACCGCGTCCGCCTTCGACTTCACGCTCTTCGCTCTTTAATCGCAAGCAAAATATCCGCCATCACTTCGCTCTTCGGCCGGGCGCCGAGGATGCCTTTGCCGCGGCTCTCCTCCAACACTTTGGAGATCGGCCATTGAAATTAAATGATAGACCTGGAACGGTTGGATATCCAAGCTGGGAAGGGAAAGTATTCCATACACCCTGTATGACAAACAATCTGATTTCACTCAGGTCCTGTGTTTTGACCGCGGTGTTTGCGACGACAATGGTCGGGCAGCCACACGCCCCGGCAGCCGAACTGGATGCGCAAGTCCGGACGATCACCGTTGATGTCAACGCCGTCCAGGGACCGCTGGACAATTCATTCAAAGAGTGCATTGGCGCCGGTCGGGCCAACGAAGGACTGCGGGCAGATTGGCAGGATCAGTTGCGCGAGGCGCGGCGCGAGTGCGGCTTCAAATACATTCGCATGCACGGATTGCTCACCGATGACATGGGCGTTTACAAGGAAGACGCACAAGGCAATCCCTCCTACAACTGGCAATACCTCGACCGGCTTTATGACTTCCTGCTCAGCATTGACATCAAACCGTTCGTCGAACTTTCGTTCATGCCCAAGGACCTGGCGAGCGGCAGCAAAACCGTTTTCTGGTGGAAGGGCAACGTCACCCCGCCCAAATCCTATGACAAATGGGCCGACTTGATCCGCCATTTGGTGACTCATTTTCAAGAGCGCTACGGCCATGACGAAGTCAAAACCTGGTACTTTGAGGTCTGGAACGAACCCGATTTGCATGATGGCTTCTGGGCCGGCACGCGGGACGATTATTTCAAGCTGTATGATGTCACGGCCAAGGCCATCAAAAGCGTCTCGCCCGACTATCGCGTGGGAGGTCCTGCTACAGCCATGGGCC
Source organism: uncultured bacterium (assembly GCA_963708305.1). GTDB lineage: Bacteria > Verrucomicrobiota > Verrucomicrobiia > Limisphaerales > UBA11358 > UBA11358. The sequence continues at coordinate 1,821,121 of CAVPSH010000001.1, forward strand.
AGTGGGACAAGTCGTTCATTGGCTATTGTCATGGCAACAGCGTGCCGCTCGACTTTGTTTCCTCGCACAACTATGGCGTCAAAAGCGGGTATCTGGATGAAACCGGCCAGCGCGGAACAGTGATTGATCCCGATCCCAATTCAGTGGTGGGCCGGATGGTCAACGAGCGGAAGATGATTGATCATTCCCCGATGCCCGGCCTGCCGTTGCACTTTACCGAGTGGAGTTCGTCCTACACTCCCACCGATTTCATACACGATACCTACCAGCAGGCGGCCTTCATCCTGAACAAGGTCAAGGGTGCCTATCGCTCAGTGGACTCGATGTCTTACTGGGTGTTCACGGATATTTTCGAAGAGAACGGCCCGCGGATGACCCCTTTTCACGGCGGCTTCGGCCTGATCAATTACGAGGATTTGAAAAAACCCGCCTTCTACGCATTCAAATTCCTGAACGAACTGGGGCCATCCGAACTCGTCAATACCGACGCGGCCTCCTGGGTCTGCAAAAGCCCGGACCATTCCGTCCAGGCCTTGTTTTGGAACTATACTCCTATCGTGCCGCCAGAAGGAATGAACGATCAACAATTCTATCAACACGAAATTCCGGCCGGGGACATTGGCCGGACAGTCCTCACCATTACCAATCTTCCCGCCGGAAGCTACAGTCTGGAAATTTACCAGACCGGCTATCACGTCAATGACGTCTTCACCCGTTATCTTGACCTCGGCTCGCCGTCGCAATTGACGCCGGCCCAGGTCGAAATTTTGCGCGAGCAAAGCATGGGCGACCCTGAATCAGTGGAAACGATTCAGATTGAAGCCGGCAAGCCCTTCGTCCGAACGTTCCCCCTGCGGCAGAATGACGTTTATTTTGTCAAAATCCGGCCGTTGGGAGTCAAGTAAGCTGCACGCGCGTTGACAAAGGCGGACGGTTACTGCGCCGGCGGATCGCCGAAATGGACCTTCCAGGATCGGTAGGCGGCGGCATCCGCGAGCATGGATTCAACCGCGGCCACCAGTGGCTCGAGCCGCCAGAAGCCGGAAAATACAGCGCGATCGCCAATGTTGCTGTCCAGCACAAACGTTGGCCGTTGCGTCACCTGCAGGGCATGAAATTCCGCTGTTGAAGCCCGTACCCGTTTTTCGATGTCCGCTGACCGCGCTTTCTTGAGCAATACATCGGACTTCAGGCCGACGGCTTTCGCGGCTACGGCAACTGAGATGTCCCAGTTCCCCACCCTTTGTCCTTTGCCCATCGCCGCTTCCATGAGCGCCAGCCGAACGCGGTCATCGGTGACACCGAAATCTTTGGCGGCTTCCGCCACACAGTTCGCCGCGAGGCATTCCTTCAAAATCTTCGGCTCCCACCATCCCGAATTCAGCATGAACGGCGAGCGTACGATGCTTCCGCTGCGACGATAAAACCATTCCACTTGCTCACGCGACTTTGACATGCCGGTTTCGTCCAGTAGGGCGATTTTCCAATCGAACTCGACCGGCGATTTGGCGTAGCGCTGTTTTAATTCCGCCCACGCCGGTTCCGCCCAATAACACCAGGAAGAGACGATGTCCAAATAGTAAGTGACGTTCACGTTCATGGCCGGATTGTATTCACGCCGTTCCCGCCGGGCACTCAAAAAGCCCGCGAAGGCGGCCCGGCTGCGGTTGAGTATTTGACGGCGCACCGTTCTGCTTCGGTCCAGCCGGGCAACAGATCCTCTCCATAATAAAATTCAGCCTCGAACACGAGACCGGCCTTTTCCATGACGCGCCGGGACGCCAGATGACTGGTCAGCGTGCGGGCGCAAATCTTCGCATAACCCCATTCGCCGCTCGCGCGTTTGAGTAAGGCCCGCGCGCCCTCCGTTGCCAGGCCGCGCCCCCAGACGCTGCGCTTCAGCCGGTAGCCCAGTTCCATTTCGCCGGGTGAAATCCGGTCCGGCCGCAGATGAAACCAGCCGATGAACTCATCGCCCTCGCGCAGAAGCGCCGCCCAGAAGCCGCGCGGCGGCGATTGACGATACTGATCAAGACAGCGGGGAATGATTTCGTTTTGGATTCGCGCCAGCGGCGTGGGTTGGCCTCTGGAGATGAACCGCATCACTTCCGGATCGCTGTCGAGTTCAAACAACAACCGGGCGTCCTCAACGCGAAATTGGCGGAAATACATCCGTTCCGTTTCGAGAAAAATGGCATCAGGCTTGGCCACCGCAAACTTACCTCTTCGTTCTTTGATGGGTGCCAGAATACTCGCCACCATTTCCGATTTCTAGCGCGGAGTTTTGACTGATAATCATTTGCTTTAAACTTGTCAGGCCAAAGGCGTAGAAACATCTTGGCCTGACCCATTCGAACGTACGATGAAGTCGAACCCATTTCTTCTTCCGGTCCTGGCGTCAGTTGTGTTTGTGCTCACCGGTTTTGCCACCCCGATAGACCCGCTGGAATCAGGCTTTCTCAATCCTCCGGATTCCGCCCGGCCGCAGACCTGGTGGCACTGGATGAACGGCAACATCACCCGGGCCGGCATCACGGCCGACCTCGAGGCGATGAAGCAAATCGGCCTCGGCGGCGCGACGATTGTAAACGTGGATTGCGGCATCCCGCGGGGGCCGGTGGCGTTCATGAGTCCGGAATGGCGGGCGGATTTCAAATTCGCCGTGCAGGAGGCGGATCGGCTTGACCTGAAACTCTGCGTGGAAAATTGCGCCGGTTGGTCCAGCAGCGGTGGCCCATGGAACAGCGTGACCAATGCTATGCAGCGCCTCACTTCAAGCGAAACCCGCATACGAGGTCCCGTCGTCTTTGATGCCGTGCTGCCGCAACCGCCGATGACGCTCGGGTTTTACCGCGACATCGCCGTGCTTGCATTTAAGGCGCCCGTCGAAGCCGACCGCGTTTCCAGCACCGCCGTGTCCGCAGGGAAATTGGAAATCAAGCGTGCCGTTTATGAGGCGAAGAACGACGGCGGTTCCGCGAATGTGACGGCCAAAATCATCGCCCTGCTCAAAAGCGGTCAAAAATCAGTCGTCGTCGGCAATGATGAACTGGGCGGCGATCCGGACTTTGGGCAGATCAAACAACTCCGCGTCGAATTCACCCTCGATGGCAAGCCCGGGACCCTGGCCGTGGATGAAGGCAACACGTTGATATTCCCTGCCAACGCGCGCCAACTGGCCGCGGCGCGGTCACTCGCGAAAAGCCCGGTGGAGGACACATTCGTCCGGCCGCCACCGGCCGTTGACTTCGCTGCCGGCGCCATTCCACGCGATGAAATTGTGGATTTGACGGCGAAGCTTGCGGCGGACGGCCGGCTCAGCTGGAATGTCCCGTCGGGCCATTGGATCATCCTGCGCCTCGGCTACACGCCGACCGGCGTGGACAACCATCCCGCTCCCAAGGAAGGCACGGGACTGGAGTGCGACAAGCTCAGTCAGGCCGCACTCGAGGCGCACTGGGATGGCTTCATGCAGAAGGTTCTTGACGACATCGGTCCACTGGCCGGCAAGGCCCTGAACTGCTCGCTCATCGACAGCTACGAAGTCGGAGGTCAGGACTGGACGAAAAACTTTCGCGCGGAATTTGAAAAGCGGCGCGGTTACGATCCGCTCGAATTCCTGCCGACATTTACCCATCACGTCGTGGACAGTCCGGCGGTTACAAAACGTTTTCTCTGGGACATGCGCCGGACTACAGCCGATTTGTTCGCGGAAAATTATTATGGCCATTTCGCCGAACTCTGCCGCCAGCACGGTTTGATGAGCGCCGTCGAGCCTTACACCGGCCCGTTTGAATCATTGCCATGCGGCGCGCCCGCCGACGTCGTGATGGGCGAATTTTGGACCGGCAGCCAGGGCGATCCTTCCCTCAAACTCGCCGCATCCATCGCGCACATCTACGGCAAAACGATCGTTGGCGCAGAATCGTTCACAACCGGTGAAGGTCGCTGGCAGGATGACCCGTATTCGCTCAAGCTGCTCGGCGACCGGATGTTTTGCCAGGGATTGAACCGTTGCATTTTTCACCGATACGCGCTGCAACCGTGGACGAATCGCTGGCCGGGCATGACGATGGGCCAATATGGACTTAATTTTGAGCGCACAGAAACCTGGTGGAATCAAGGCAAGGCCTGGATTGGTTATATTTCGCGCTGCGAATTTTTGCTGCAACAGGGCCGCGCCGTGGATGATGCCGCGTATTTCGACGGCCAGAGCGCACCGGTGGAAATGCGCGCCGGCAATCCTCCGCTGCCCGCTGGTTACGATTACGACGCCGTGGGCGCCGACGTGTTGCTGCACGGCGCAACCGTGAAGGATGGCCGCATCACGCTGACCAGCGGCGCAAATTACGCCGTGCTGATTTTGCCGCCCGACGACATAAACCTGACGCCGCCGATGTTGCAATGCATCGGCAACCTCGTCCGCGCCGGCGCGACCGTCGTCGGTCCGCGCCCGCAACATTCGCCGAGCCTCGAGGATTATCCGGAGTGCGACACGCAAGTGGGAAAAATGACAGAGGAACTCTGGGGCCCATGCAACGGCAAGACCGTTGTGGAAAATTCAAGCGGCCAGGGCCGCATCGTTTGGGGCAAATCTTTGGCCGATATTTTTGCCGAACAAAATCTAAAACCGGATTTTGAATTCCAGGGCGCGTCCGCCGCCACGCATTTGGCTTACACGCACCGCATCGCGGGCGATGCGGATATTTATTTTGTCTCTAATCAGCGCCGGCAATTCGATTTCGCCGAATGCACGTTTCGCGTCCGTGGGAAAATTCCCGAATTGTGGCATCCTGACACTGGCGTCATTGAACCCACGCCCGTTTGGAGCGCGCCAGACGGGCGCACCACCGTGCGACTGAATTTTGATCCCGCAGGCTCCGTGTTCGTCATTTTCCGTCGCGCAGCGGACGGCGCAGGTCACATCGTCGCGGCCGATGGAGGTTTTACCGTCAAACCGGCCAAACCAGCCCGCTTGCCGAAGCTGAAAATTCTGCACGCGACTTACGCGGCTATTGATGGCGCAGGTGAAATGGATGTTACGGCGAAACTCTCCAAGCTGGCGCGCGACGGCCAACTGGTCATCACCGCGAGCAATGACACCTTTGGCCGCGACCCGGCGTTGCTCCACGAGAAGGAATTGCGCGTGAACTACACGCTGGACGGCAAGCCCGGCCATGTAACCGTCCATGAGGGCGAGACGCTCACCCTGCCGGCAACCCTGTCCATCGGCCAGGCGCCGCAATGGGAGATAAGCGTTGCCGCCGACAGTTCGCCTCTCGTGAAGGCTTGGAGCAATGGCCGTGTCGAATTGCGCACGGCCGGCGGAAAAGTTTTGCACGCAGACGCAGTGGACGTGCCTTCCCCGCAGGAAGTGACCGGCAGCTGGGACTTGAATTTTCCGCCGAACTGGGGCGCACCGCCCTCGGTCTTGCTGGAAAAACTGATTTCCTGGACTGACCATACGAATGACGGCGTGCGCTATTTTTCCGGTACGGCCACTTACGAGAAGGAAATTAAAATTCCTGCCGATCGGTTGGCCCCCGGCCGCGAACTCTGGCTCGACCTTGGCGCAGTGAAAAATTTCGCCGAGGTTACCTTGAACAGACAGGACTTCGGCGTGCTGTGGAAACCGCCGTTCCGGGTAAACATCACCTCCGCCGCGAAACCGGGCGTGAACCATCTGGTGGTCAAAGTCACGAATCTCTGGCCGAACCGGCTGATAGGCGACGAGCAGTTGCCGCCGGATTGCGAGTGGAACGGCCAGCAGCTCAAGGCGTGGCCGCAATGGCTGCTCGACGGCAAGCCCAGCCCCACCGGCCGGCTGACCTTCACGACATGGCATCACTGGACGAAGAATTCGCCACCACTGGAATCAGGTCTGCTCGGCCCGGTGACGTTGCAAACCGCTGAAATTATTCCCGCCAACTGACAGGGCGTGCCGCCCTTTAATCGCCTGCAGAATGTCCGCCACCACTTCCGCCCTTCGGCTTGGCGCCGAGATTGCCGTTGCCGTCCAGACGGACAGAAACGTTGCCAGGTTCCAGGTCGCGACCGCCGATGACGAGCATGGTGTGGACTTTCGCCCGTTCGGTTTCGGCCATCTTCGCGCCTGCTCGCGATTTATCGGAGTTGATCAGGTCGGTACCGAGTCAGTTTTGCAGCGGACAAAGCTGGCGAGCCTTGTTTCAGAATGAGCCATGGTGGGCAGCATAATACCACCACGCCGCCAGACCCAGCACGGCCAGCAGCAGCAGCATTTTAATAATGAACCCGCCGACTTTGAATGCCAGGTAAAGCACGACCAGCGCCGCGATGCCAATGCCGACGGCGGCGGGTTTGGTCACCGTGAGCGATGCCAGAATAATCGGGTTCATTGCCAGTATCCTTTCACGGCCGCCGTTCCTTAATCGCTGCGAGAATGTCTGCCACGACTTCACCCTTCGGCCTGGCGCCGATGTTCCCCTTGCCGTGCAGACGAACAGAAACGTTACCGGCTTCCATGTCGCGACCGCCAATAACCAGCATGGTGTGGACTTTCGCCTGTTCCGCGTCCTGAATCTTGCCGTTGATTTTGTTCGACGAGAAATCTGATTCGCACCGGACGAAGTTCGCACGCAGCTCGTTCACGATGGCCTTGGCGTAATTCACCAACGGTTCCTCCTCGCCGATGGTCATCACGCGCACCTGTTCGGGCGCGAGCCAGAGTGGGAAATTACCGGCGTAATGCTCGATGAGGAAGCCGATGAACCGTTCGTGCGTGCCGAGCGGCGCGCGATGGATGCACAACGGTGTCTTCTCCGTGTTGTCTTTGTCGCGATAGACCAGGCCGAACCGCTTGGGCACGGCAAAATCCACTTGGTTGGTCGCCAGCGTGAATTCGCGGCCGATGACACTCCAGACCTGCACGTCAATCTTCGGGCCGTAAAACGCCGCCTCGTTCGGCACTTCCACGTAGGGAATCTTTGAATCAATCAGCGTCTGGCGGACCATGTCTTCGGTCTGTTTCCACAATTCCGGTTCGTTGACGAACTTGGCGTTGTCGCCGGTGAGGCGCGACGGGTCGTGAGTGCTGAAACGCATGACGTACTTGTCGATGCCAAAAATCTTGAAATACTTCAGATACATTTCGTTGACGGCGTTGAACTCGGCGGCGAACTGCTCCGGCGTGCAATAGATGTGCGCATCATTCATATTTAAACTGCGGACGCGCATGAGGCCGAACAATTCGCCCGACTGCTCGTAGCGGTAGCAGGTGCCGTATTCGGCCAGCCGCAACGGCAAATCGCGGTAACTGCGCGGCTCCGCCGCAAAAATGCGGTGATGATGCGGGCAGTTCATGGCTTTGAGGTAGTAACGCTCCGGCTCTCTGAACGAAGCGAGAAAGACATCCGTGGTGAACTTGTCGCGGGCAATTTGTTCAATCCGTTGGCGCTTTTCGTCAGATTGCTGGAGAATACGAGTTCTAATGACTTCCGCTTGTTTCTCCACAGAGAAATTATCGCCCTTTACCAAATCATCCGTCTTAAGACCAAGCTCGCGGACGGCGGTATGCATTGCGTCGTCCAACACTTTTCTTAGTTCGTTTATGAGAGCCTGCCCCTCGCCTTCTTCACGAAGTTCCATCGGCGGGTACATTGACTCCGCGTAAAGCACCGGCAGATGGCCGGAAGTTAAATACATTTTCTCTCTTGCGATGTGCGGCGTTTTCACGCGCACGTAGCCGGCAGCAAACTCGGTTTCCTTCGCCAGCTTTTCCAGTTCCTCGACAATCGCCGTGCCTTTCGGCAACCACAGCGGCAGGCCGGGTCCGACGTATTCAGTGTCAATCGCGAACAGGCCCATCTCCTGGCCGATCTTGCGATGGTCGCGGCGCTTCGCCTCTTCGAGCATCTTGAAATACTCGTCGAGCTGCGGTCTTGTTCTTGAACGCCGTGCCGTAGATGCGCTGGAGCTGCGGGTTACGCTCATCGCCCTTGTAATACGCGCTGGCCACGCTGGTGAGCTTGAACGCGCCGATGTTGCCGGTGCGCATCACGTGCGGCCCGGCGCACAGGTCGATGAAATCACCGTTCTTGAAATAGGTGATTGGCTCGCCCTCGGGAATGGCCTCAAGGTTGCCGATCTTGAATTTGGAGGCAGCGCCTCTGGCCGACAGGGCGCCGAGGCGCCCGGATTTGGCATCTTCCATGGCTTGCTCGCGCGTGACGACGATCTTCTCGAACGGATGGTTGGCCTTGATTTCCTTTTTCATCTCCGCCTCGATGGCGGCGAAATCCTCCGGCGAGATGCGGTGAGACAGTTCCACGTCGTAGTAAAAGCCGTTTTCGACGGGCGGGCCGGCGGCGAACTGGGCGTCCGGCCAGAGGCGCAAAATGGCGGTGGCCATGACATGCGCAGCCGAGTGCCGGATGCGCTCCACCTCGGTCATCTTCGCGCGGTCGTCGAGCGTCTTGCGTTCTTTCGGTTCTTCAGATTCGGCGGACATGGCTTTCTTTTAACGCAAAGACGCAAAGAGATAAAGGCGCAAAGCAATCGAGAACAATTTCACCGAGTGGATTTCCAGAGCTATAACGCTTTAATTTCGCTGGTGGCTGAGACCACATAGGCCGGCGTGGCGCCGTCGTGTGCCGCGACGAATTCGGCGAGGTTGCGGGCGCGCGTGAGAATCTCCGGCGCGGACTGATTGTCAGTGAACAATCCGCGCACCAACGCGGCGAGGAACGCATCGCCCGCGCCGACGGTGTCCTTCACGGCAATGGGACGGCTGGGCAGCCAGGTCCAGCCCGAATCCATCAACATCCCGGAGCCGTCACCGCCGGCAGTGATGCAAATGCAGGAGCACTTCGTCCGGGCGGACAAAGCGCGCGCCGCCGATTCCAGTTCGGCGACGGGGTAAATTTTCCCGAGCAATCGCGCGGCCTCGTCATGATTGAGTTTGATGACGTCGGCAGTTTTTGCGAGGGACCAGACCAGTTCCGGCGCGTCATAGGGCGGGCGCAGGTTCACGTCGAAAACCTTGAGCGCCTGGCCGCAGAGTTCAAGCAACCGGGCGAATTGTTTGCGATTATGTCCGGCGCGCTGTGCCAGCGTGCCAAAAACCAGCACGCGGGCCTGGCCGACGAATTCCGGCGGACGCGCCGGCAGTTCGATCCGGTCCCACGCGACGTTTTTCACGATGTCGTAGGCCGGGCCGTTCTTTTCCATCCGGACGCGCACCAGACCCGTCGGTTTGTCGTCGCGCACGCGGATGAGGTCCGTATCCAGTCCCCACGCGGTCGCGCGCCGGAGCAGTTCGTCGCCCAGTGCGTCCCGGCCAACCGCGCTGACCGGCGCGGCGCGCAGGCCGAGCCGGCGGAGATGATATGCGACGTTCATCGGCGCGCCACCGGGGAACAGCCCGCGCGGGAGCGAGTCCCAGAGCATTTCGCCGAAACAAAGCACAACTGGACGGGCGCGGGTCTCAGTCATGCGGCAGACTGTCGGGGCTGATTTGGAGTTCCTGGCAGGCGTGGATGTAGGAGGCGGCCGACCAGGCCTGGAAACATTTGCCCATCGGAATGCCGGTACGGCCGTGGACCCATTCGTTGAATTCCCATTCCTGGTTTTTGCCGAGCCGGTTCAGCTGCGCGAGCTTGAGCAGTTCGCGGCAGGCGACTTCGTAAAGGCCGAGCCGGTGAATGAACCGCACCCACATGCCGCCGATGAACGGCCAGATGCCGCCGTTGTGATAATGGCCGGGCAGGTTCAGCAGATTAACAGTGTAATAGGCGCGCCAGTCGGGGTCACCGGCCTGGACCGGCGGATACAGATTGGCCACGGGCCAGGGATCGTTGACGCCGACGCCCCACATGAATTTGAATGCGATGCGCGCGCGGTCCACGTCGAGCACGTTGTGGAGGAAGGCCAGGATGTTGCCCAGCACGTCGCAGCGCCAGCTGAAGCTGAACGGCGTGATTTCCGCCAGCAGATAACTGGAATCGCCCAGCGATAAACTGGCGGTCGGCAAAAGTGACCTGCACGGGCGCCTCGCGGGTTTTGGTGGACGGCCAGAAGGAGGCAAGGATTTTGCCGCGGATGAATTGCGACCAGCGGAGATAATTCGCCGCCGGCTCGAACTTCTTTTGAAACTCGAGCAGCCGGCCAAAGCAGACGTTGGCGCGGTACCAAAGGATTTCATCATAGAGCACGTGATAGCTGCGCCCGAACAAGTCGGTCCAGTCGCCGGCTTCGGGGATTTCCAGCAGGCCGTCATTGTTGCTGTCGAGCGCGCTGAGCCAGTTCATCACATGCTGCAGGCGCTCCGAGTATTCGTTCAGCAGATCGTGGTCCTGCGTTTTGTTGATGTAATGATAAAAAGCGATGACGATCAAAAGGCCGCCGTCAATGGAACAGATGCCGCCCACACCGCTGTAATCGGGCGCCTTGGTGTCGATGCGCACATTGGCGGGGATCTGGCCGTTGGGCGAGATGTGGTCCAGGAGTGTCCGCAGCGTTTGTTTTTGGGCCGCCCGGACCTGCGGATCTTCCAATTCGATCGTGCTGATGAGCGTGATGGAGCCGTCCCGGGCCCAGACGCTGCGGTAGTTGACATCGGTACCCGTCACCTCGTTGTCCTCGAGCGAACACGCCGAGAACCCGAGCGGCGTGATGTTTTTTCGCAACGCGGCCAGCGCCTGGTCGTAACCGGTGCAGATGAGCTGGCGTTCTCCGGACGTGAGGGTGCCCAGCGCCGCTTCGGTGAACAGCATCCGCAGCGTGGGGTCCATTTCGTGGGCGCGCAACGCGGAGCTTTCCAGCGACGGCGCATCGGGAATCACGCCGAAATATTTCAGACCTTCGATGACGCCGTCGGCCAGCACCTGGCTGGCGCTGAAGGTGGGCAGTTTGACCACGGCCTCAAAAAGTTCCGGCTGGGCGTTTTCCACGACAATGCCGCGGACACCGGGCAGGAGGAACATGCTGCTGTCGTTGCCGGTGTCACCGGCGACCAGCACGTTATTCAAGGGAACGCTGTTTTTCTCGCACAACCATTGCAGCGCGTAACCTTTGTTGGTTTTTTGCGGCATCACGTCGAGGTCGCGCATGCTGGAATAGATGACGTTGACCTCCAACCCGGCGTCGGCCAACAGCTTTTTCAGTTGCTCGATGGTTTCCGGCGTGGCTTGGTGCAGATACCAACTGGATTTGTAGGGATGCAAGAACTGCGGCGGCTGGTGCGTAACGCCGGGGAAGGACGCAAGGATCGTTTCGATTTTTTTCAAGTCCCATCCCGACCGGAATTGTTTGTTGTATTCATTGAGCGGCCGTTTTTGCCGGCCGTCGTAAATCTGGGTGCCGACGCCGCCGACGATGTAATCCGGCCACGGCAGGCATTGGGTGGCCAGCAAATCAATGATGTTCTGGACGAGCCGGCCGGAGTTGTAACAGAGCAGGGGACGCTGCTTTTTGGGCAGGGATTCCCAGGTGTCCTTGAACCGGCGCGTGGATTCGGGATTGCCCAGCAACGTGCCGTCCAGATCCGGGCAGAAAAGTTGGATTTTATCGGATGTCATAGCCCTCTGACTTTTTGATTGGAATCATCTGGAGGCAAGGTCGTTCAAATCTAATCCGCGTCATTCCAGGGTTCGTCCCATTCATTATCCGACAACATCAGGCTGGGACTTTCGCGCTGCTCGACTACCGCCACCAATTGTTGCGCCACGCCCGTCCAGGTGAACAGGCTGCGCGCCTTGTGCGCCCCCATCCGGGCCAGCCGCTCCGACAGCCGCGGATGGCGCAACACCTTGAACATGGTGATGCCCAAATCCTCCTTGTCCAGGGGATCCGCGTAGAGCGCGTGCCGCCCGAAGGTCAGGGCGCGATACAAGCCGCCGTGGACCGTTACCACCGTGGGCGCGCCCGAGGCCATCGCTTCAATCGCCGTCATGCCGAACGGTTCGTACCGGCTGGAAAGCACGAACAAATCGGCCGCCCGGTAATAATCCGCCAGCAGTTCATCGGGAACGAATCCCTCAAAGCGAACTCGTGATTGCAGCTTCAACTCAGCCACCTGTTCCTTTAGTTCACTCAATATTTTCTGTTCCCGCTCGCTCAGGTCCGTTCCGCCGACGGCCAGCCATAAAATCGCCTCGGGTTCGCGCGGCGCGACGACTTGAAACGCGTTGATGAGCAGATCGTAGCCCTTGTTGCGCGCCAGGCGTCCGATGGCCAGCACCACCTTGCCGGAAAACCCGAGCCGCTGGCGAATGGCTTTGCGGCTCGACTCGCTGACGGGGAAAAAGCGGTTGTCGTCGTAACCGGGCGGGATCATGCGGCATTTTTCCTCCGGCACCTCGTAGTCTTGCTGAAGCAGGTCCAGTTGTTGCGGCGTGGTGGCCACCACCGTGTCGCAGTCCGCGTACAGCAACCGTTCGTGGAGAATGCGCTTGGTGAAATTATATTGTTGCTCGAATTTTTTCTCGTCGCCGGGAAAGTCCGCCTCCATCTGTTTTTTCTTCCAGGCACCCAGCGAATGCGGCGTGTGCAGATGCGGCACGTCCAGCACGTCGCTCAAATGTTGTCCGGCTACCCCCGCGTCCCAGTAATGGCTGTTGATGAAATCGTATTTGAGCTGGTGTTTTTTGATGAAGCGCAGGGCGTTTTCGCCCCATTCCGGCAGCTTTTCAGACAAATATTCCTTGGGAATGAAATTGCGCCCGCCGCACCGCGCACGAATGACCCGCACCTGGTCGCTCACCGGATCCATCTCCGGCTGGTCTTCAAACCGCCGCGTCCAGACGTCCACTTCGTAGCCCAATTGCGCGAGTTTCTTGGAAAGTTCCAGCACGTAAACCACCTGTCCGCCGGTGTCCACCGCGCCCAACGGCGGATTGGCTGCCACGTATCCATGCGTGGAAACCATGGCGATCCGCGGCAATGAACTACCCGCATTCAAGATGTCCTTGTCCATCCACGAGAATTCTCGTTTCTTTTGGCGAGGATTTCAAACTTCTTATCAACATTTCCCGCTGATTTATGTCCGCAACCACGATGGCCGGGATCGGAATTATCGGCGGGCGCGGCTGTGCAATTGGATGGCCAGCAACGCAACGAATCCGAGCGACAACAAACCGCTCACGGCCAGAACGCCGCTGTGCGCGATATGGGGGAGAAATTGCAATGAAACCGCCCCGGTTGCCGGGCCGGCAAAATTGCCGAGACCGATGGCCGCTTCGTGAATGCCGCCGTGCTCGCTCTTCGCTTCGCTCGCGTCCATCGAATAAAACAGCGACGAGTAATAAATCAAACCGATGGCCGCGCCGAAGAAAACTTGCGCCACCAGCAACACCGCGAGATTGGGCGCGGTGAGAATGACAGCGAACACGATGATCAGGGTGGCAAACGCCGTTACCAGCCAGCGAAACCGGTAGTGCCAGCCGGTCCAAAACCACAGCGCGAAAAATGTGCCCAGCCGCACAAAACCCCACAGCGAACAAGTGAACCCCGCCAGCATGGGCGTGAGTTGGAAGCGGGCCGCCAGGCCGGGCAACAGAGGAACAAACGTATTGATGGCGATGTAAGCGAATGGATTGGCCAGCCACGCCATGCGCAGGAATGCCCCGGCTTTCGCGCGCGAAGGACGGTTCGGATCGGGCGCCGGCGCCGGTGCCGGTGTCTGTTGGGAAATCCGGGCAATGTCCTGGGCGTGTTTTTCCAGCCAGAAAGTCAGGACCAGTTGTGCGAGCAGCAGGACGACGGGCAGATAGAAGAGTGTCTTAAACCCGAATTTTTCCACGAGCGTGCCGCCGCCAAAAAGGCCCAGCGCATTCGTGGAAGCCCAGACGACGTTGTAGGTGCCGACGGCCCGCGGCAGGCCCCGGGCGTCTTCACCTTCGCTCACCAGTGCTTCAATGGTCGGCCAAAGAAAACACTGGCCGATGGTGAAAAACGCGGAAGCCAGCACAACGCCGGACACGGAGTTGAGTTGCGAGCCGACGGCCAGCGACAGGATCATCACGATGAAGCCAACCTTGAGCGCGGTGAAATAACCGTAGCGCTGCGCGAATCGTCCGGCCTGCCACGCTGAAAAAACGTAGATCAGGCCCATCGCCGCGGCGAAGGCAAGGTTACGCTTGTTGTCGAAGCCAAACTGGTCCCGCATGAGAAAGTAGACGTAGTAAAAATAGAAGGACACCGAGAAGGAACCTACGCCTTCCAGTGTGAAACAGGCGGCCTTGAATCGGCGCCCCTGGTTAGTAGTCATGGCTGATTGGAAATCTCGCGGATGGCGTTGCGGCAATACCATTTGACCGCATCCGACATCGGCGGTTCCAGCTTGTTCAACTCATCGGCAGAGCACCAGCGAATGTTGTGATGCTCTTCCATCGCGAGTGCTGGCGTGGCAGGGCGTGTCACTCTGTGCGCGCCGCTATGGCCCGGCGAGGTTACCGCCCTGGGCCGCGCCCAGTAAATCATGCCGATATGCTCGTGCGTGTCGGTGATGCGATGGATATCGAGAAAGCGCGGTGCGATCAGCGCGCGCGTGCCAGGGCCAGTGGTGGGTGGGCGTTCGCCGAGCAGTTCCACGTCGAGCCCGCTCTCTTCCTTCGCCTCGCGCAACGCGGCCTGCTCCGGATCCTCGTCCAGCTCAATGTGCCCGCCCAGCGGCAACCACTTGTCCAGTTTGCGATGGTGGATGAGTAAAACCTTCCCGCGGTGAACGACAAAAATGGCAACGGTGAAATCAATTTTTTCGTGAAGGTGGGGCATGGGCTGAAATAGCTAATTGGTAATTGGTTGAATAAGTGATTCGTTAAATCAGTTTGCCGGCGCAGCTTATTTTACTGGTTTAACCATTTAACCAATCACTTATTTAAACAACTCAATAATCATACAATCCGCTGTCCCGCGTGTAGCCGCCGGTGCCGCCGCCTTCCTCACCGCCCATGAAATCGCCGAGCACGTCGCCCATGTCGGCTTCAATTTTTTCCGGATCCTCGCCGGCTTCCAGCCGCTTGATGGCCACATCCAGTTCCCTGGGGACGGAACCCGGCGGCATGAGGTCCTTCATCTTCTTCATCATGTGCGCCATGTGCCGCGGATTGTTCTCGTTCAGGTGCTCCATGTCCCGTTCAAGTTCCATCATCGCGCGCTCGATGCGCGGATCGTCCGTGCCCGGCATCGGCGATTCACCGGACTCAGGGCCGGTTTGGGCGGCGGGTTCGGCCAGCTTGCGGGTCATGGCGAAACGGCTGATTTGCCTGGACATTTTTTTATTGCCGCATTTGGGGCAGACAGGCAAACGGCCGGGGGCCACGCGCTTGGAGAGGAAGCTGTAAATCCTCCGGCATTTCAGACAGGCAAATTCGTAAATCGGCATCGAACTTACGATTTACGATTTACCATGGACGCGCCACAAAAAAATTACGAGCCGGCGAAATCTGCAGGCTCGTAAATCGAAAATCGTATATCGTAAATGAAAACTATTTCATCTTGTCGAAATTCTTCTGGAGAATCTGCCAGTCTTTCAGACCGGTGACCTTGCTTTGATTCGACTTGATGATCTCAGCTTCCTTCGTGTTTTTGGTCGGCTTGTTGTTTTTATAAAAAATGCCGAAGTAGCCGGGAAAATCCGCTCCGGCCAGTTTGTAGGCGGCCAGCTCGTCGGTCACGTCATGATCCTTCGGGACTTCGTTGAACACGCCGCCTTTGCGCGGGTTGGCGGCGTCGAACGCGCCTTCGTAAAATTCCACACACTCGCTCAGGCATTCGATGAAGCCAAAACCGTCGTGGTCCATCGCGGCTTCCATCATGGCCAGCACGTGATTCGGGTTCGTGGACGTGGTGCGCGCGACGAACGTGGCGCCGGCGGCGATCGCCTGCTTCATCGGGTTGATGGGATAGTCCACCGCGCCCCACTGGTCGGTCTTGCTCTTGAAACCGAGCGGCGACGTCGGCGACGTCTGCTTCTTCGTCAGGCCATAAACCCAGTTGTCCATGACGCAATAGGTCATCTTGATGTTTTTGCGCGCGGTATGATTGAAATGGTTGCCGCCGATGGAAAACGCGTCGCCGTCACCGCCAAAGACGAACACGTGCAAATCCGGCCGCGACAGGGAAATGCCCGTGGCAAATGGCAGCGCGCGTCCGTGAATGTAATGCACACCGTGCGCCTGCACGAAATAAGGGAACCGGCTGGAACAGCCGATGCCCGCGACGGTCGTGATATTCTCGTGCCAGATTTTGCGCTTCTCGATGAGCTTGAAATAGAGCGCGAGCACCGAGAAATCGCCACAACCGGGGCACCACGTCGGGTGATCGGCGGCAATCTCCTTTTTCGTCAGGCCCTTGCGCTCGGCGCCCGATGCCGGTGGCGCCGCGGCAATCCCGCTGGGCGGGACGCTGGCCGGTATTTCAGCGATGGCTTCACTCATAATAATAAATCATTCGCAACCTTAAAAGTTTAGACTGTTTTGGCGGCTTCGCCGTTCGAGGACAACTTCATTTTCACGGCAGCGAGAATTTCCTTCACTTTCCACGTCAGGCCGTCGGTCTTGCTGATGCTGCGAATGTGTGAATCACCATAACGCCCGCGCAACAACGTCGCCAATTGACCATGGCCGTAAATGCCCTCATCGTTCATCTCAACGACAAAGACGTGGTGAAACCCCGAAAACAGGTTGTCGAGGCCGTTCGGCAGCGGATTGAGATGACGCAGATGCAACGACGAAATGCTGTCACCCCCCGCCCGCGCGCGGTCCACGGCTTCATGAATCGGTCCCTGGGTCGAGCCCCAGCCCACCAGCAGCACGTTCCCTTCCGGCGGACCGTAAATTTTCGGCACCGGCAGCGCGGCGGCCAGCGCCTGAAGTTTTTTGCGACGCTTGGCGGTCATTTGCATGTGCAATTTGGGTGAGGCGGTCGGATGCCCCATTTCGTCGTGTTCGAGGCCGGTGGCGATGGGATAGATGCCGCTGTTGATGCGCGTGCCGGGCACGGCGCGCGGCACGATGCCATCCGCTGTGGACAAATCGTAGGGCTTGAAATCAGGAATGGGCGAAAGATCGGGTGAAATATTCTGGCAAATCTTTTCCAGGTTCGGCTCCGGAAACGCCTCGATGCGCGTGGCAATGGCCTGGTCGCTCAGAATCAGGACCGGCACATTGTATTTGCGCGCAATGTTGACGGCTTCAATGGCGGTATAGAAACAATCTTCCACGTTCGCCGGCGCGATGACCACGCGCGGCGCGTCGCCGTGCCCGCCAAAACACGCGATGTAAAGGTCGGATTGTTCCACGCTGGTCGGCATGCCCGTGGACGGTCCGCCGCGTTGGACGTCCACAATGATCAGGGGCATCTCGGCCATCACCGCCCAGCTCATGGCTTCACTTTTCAAGGAAATGCCCGGACCACTCGAGCCGGTCACGGCCAGGCGGCCGGCGTAACTCGCGCCCAGGGCCATGGAAATGGAGGCGATTTCGTCTTCGCATTGCACGAACATGCCGCCATATTTCGGGAGTTCGCGCCGGAGCAATTCCATGATATCAGACCAGGGCGTGATGGGGTAACCCGCGCCAAAACGAATGCCCGCGGCGATAAGGCCGTGGCCCAGCGCCTCGTTGCCGTTCATCACGACCTGGAGGCCGTCGCGCTTGTGGCTTTCGGAGAATCGAAACGTTTCCAACAAATTGCTGATGTTGTGGGAATAACCACCATGAAACGCCGCCAGCGCGTTTTTCACGATATTCTCATCCTTGCCGCCGAAGCGTTCGGCGATGAGTTTTTCGAGTTTTGGCACATCAAGGTCAAACATCCGTGCGATGAGACCGAGCGAGTAAATGTTTTTGCCCTTGTCCTTGGCCGTGCCACCAATCGCTTCAATGGTGAGCGAAGAAATCGGAATGCCGACATGATGATAATCCTTTTGCCACTCCGGCCTGGGTTCGACGTGGTCGGTGTCGAAAAGCACGATGCCGCCCTTTTTGAGCGAACTGACGTGGCCCTCGTAGGAGTGCTGGTAGAAGGCCAGCAACACGTCGGCTTCGTCGCCTGCGGTCAGGACTTCGCCCGAACCGATGCGGACCTGGAAAATCGAAGGCCCGCCGGAAATGGTGGACGGGATCGTCATGAACGTCATGACTTCCTGTTCGCTACGGCCGGCCAGCCGCGCCAGAAATCCGCCGATGGCCTGGATGCCATCCTGCGAATTGCCGGCAATGCGGATTACGGCTTCGTTAATTTTCGAAACCTTCGGTGCGCCGCCCGAAGACGACGCGGTTGTCATTGTATCACTCATGAACCCTCACAAATTTTAAACCGAATTTCAGCCGCGCAAGGTGAGATGCACCACTGAAGGCAAAAACAACATTGCACCATTGCCTTGTCACAGTAAGCCACGCGAAGCAACCGTGTCAAATTCTAATCCTGTGTTTATGTTTCTCGTAATAAACGACTTGCGTTAATTTAACCGGAAACGGCCGGGGTGGTAAAAATTAAAATTAGTTCGATTTATACCCCTGTCCCAGCCGTGGAATTTTTCTTTTGTCATAATGAGCTACTTGTAGGGCAATAACGGTGTAGGTTAGCGTCCACGGGATACCATGACTTTGCAGGAACAATACGACGACGCGATGTTCGATTTCAGCCGCGGTGACTTCGACGGCGCCATCGTCAAGCTCAAGGCGGTGCTGGCCGCCGATCCCGCGCATTTCGACGCGCAACTGGCGCTGGGCATGGCGCATTATCGCGAAGGCGATTACGCCGCCGCCATCGCTGAAGGCCACAAGGCCGAACGGCTTCGTCCGCGCGAACAGCTGGTGCACACGAATCTTTCGCTGTTTTACATGAAGGCTGGGGACAAACCAAAGGCCGAGCATCACGGCTTGCAGGCAAAAATTGAATCGTGGCGCGCCGACGCCGCCAAAGTCAATGAACCCGCGGCGGAGGCTGACAGTAATGCCGAGTTGCAGATGGCCCGGCCCAAACCGCCACCGATCAAATTTCCCAGCCAGCCGTGGAAGAAGAAGTGAGGTGTGAATTCGTTAAATGAGTTGAAAGTGACATCGGAGGGTCTTACAACTCATTTAACCGATTTAACCGGTTACCAGTTACCTCGATCATGAAAACCGCCTATGAACTTGCGATGGAGCGCTTGAAGAAAGACGTCCCGACAAAAAAATTGAAAGAAGTGCAGAAAAAGGAACTCACGGAATTGGATTCGAAATACACCGCGAAAATTGCCGAGCGCGAAATTGCGTTGAAGGATGAGATCGCCCGGGCGGGTGCGGCGGGTGATTTCGAGAAGGTTGGGAAGCTGCAAGAACAATGGGTTGCCGAACGCAAAAAACTTCAAGCCGAATTGGAAGAAAAAAAGGAAAAGGTTCGACAGAGGGACGGATGAATTTTTCCCGGCGGCCGGCCGGGTTGGGATATAATATATAATTCGAAGAGCCGTTAAAATGGTGCGCGCGAGAGGACTTGAACCTCCAACCCTTTCGGGACCAGATCCTAAGTCTGGCGCGTCTGCC
Organism: uncultured bacterium; assembly: GCA_963708305.1. Lineage (GTDB taxonomy): Bacteria > Verrucomicrobiota > Verrucomicrobiia > Limisphaerales > UBA11358 > UBA11358. The sequence goes on from CAVPSH010000001.1 coordinate 1,840,629, forward strand.
ATTCCGCCACGCGCGCGATCCGTTACAGGTTGCGCCCCGGGCCGTGGAATCTCAAGCCCGCTTTTGCCGGCTGGTGGCGCCGGTTTTGCCTTGAGCCAACGCGCGATTGCGCCTATCAAGAGGTTCGTTTAGGTTCGCACCATGTCATTTGGGAATCGTCTTTGGTCTGGCGTGTTTGCCGTTTGGATCGGAATCACGCTGAGCGGCTGCCTGCCGTCGGGCCAAAATCAGTCGGAAGAGGAAAAAGAGCCGCATTTTGTCCTGGGCAAGAGCCGCATCAACGCGATGGATTATCGGGGTGCCATTCAAGCCTTTGAGGAGTCATTGGAGGTAAATCCCCATTCGGCCGCGGCCCACTTTGAGCTCGGCTGGCTTTATGATGAAAAGGAATCCGATCCGGCCGCCGCCATCTTCCATTATCAACAGTACTTGAAACTCAGTCCCGACGCAGGCATTACGGAGGTCATCAAGCAACGCATCGAAAGCTGCAAACAACAACTGGCCGCCGATGTGCTGCCGCTGCCGAGCACGCCCGCCGCGCAAAAACAAATCAACCAGTTGATCGAGCAAAATCAGCAGTTGCAGGATGAGGTCAACAAATGGCGCGCGTATTACACGAGTCAGCTGGCGGCTAAAAATCAAGCTTCTCCGACGCGCGGTCCTGATGTGGCGCAGACTGCGGCAAATCCAGTTTCACCGCCACCGGCGCAAACTGCCGCCGCTCCGGCCAGCCAACCGGGGGGAGATCGTCCGGCGCGATCGACGGCAACCAAGGCAACCACGCGTACGCACCTGGTTGTTGCCGGGGAAACGGCCGTTCGCATTGCGCGCCGATACGGTATTTCGCTGGATGCCCTGCTGGCCGCCAATCCGGGTTTGGAACCCCCGCGAATGCGCGCCGGCCAGGTCTTGAACATTCCCTCGCCATAACCGCCACATGATAGCCCGCCTTCTATTCCTGGTGATTGCCGTGTTTTGGATCGCGATGAATGTGCTTCTCTGGCGCGCGGAATACGTTTCGCATGGCGCAGGTGTTCGCGTGCCCGCGGCTTTGGTCTGGCAGAAAATCTTAACCGCGCCGGACATCTCCTCGCTGACGGTCTTTCAAGATGGCCAGCGAGTCGGTTTCTGCGAATTTTCCACGAGTATCGAACAGGAAATGGCCTCGTTGGATGAAGGCAAACCCATCCCCGAAACCATCAATACCCGCGCGGGCTATCAAATTCGATTTAATGGGAACGTGGGTCTGGGCGATTTTACCAACCGGCTGACGTTTAACGGTCTCCTCAAATTTTCACACAGGCGCGAGTGGCGTGAATTGAATCTGAAGGTATCGTCGCATTTCGCCACCGCCGAGGTTCACTCCCTGGTCGACGAACAAAATGTTCAACTGACAATCACCAGCGACAACATCAGCACCGAGCGCGTGTTCAGCTTTGACGATTTAAAAGATCCGAATGCGTTATGGCATGCGTTCGCCGGGAATCTGGGCGGCGAATGGGTCGACGACCTGGATTTGCCCGTTGTTTTCCAGACACCCGCCGTGTCCGCACAAGACATTCATTGGGAGGCGCATCTTGACCGGTTGACCATTGGCCGGGAACTCGTACCGGCCTATCGCCTGGAAACACGCATCCTCGACCATCCCATTGTCATTTACGCCAGCACACTTGGCGAAATCTTGCGCGTCGAGCTGCCCGGCGGCGTGATGGCATCGTTCGATCAACTTGGCAACCCTTGAAGCGCACGCCATGATTGAAATAGTCCATCTCGTCAAAAAATTTGGCGACCTCGTTGCGGTGGGCGACGTGACCCTGACCATTCCGCGCGGGGAATTCTTTGCCGTGCTCGGCCCCAACGCCGCCGGCAAAACGACGACACTGAAAATTCTCGCCGGCCTGATGAAACCGACCACCGGGTGTGCGCGGGTTTGCGGTTTTGACGTGCAGGGAAACCCGATCGAGGCGCGCCGCCGCCTCGCCTACGTGCCGGATTTTCCCTTTCTCTACGACAAGCTGACCGCGCGGGAATTTTTCCGTTTTACCGGGCAATTGTTCGGCATGGCCGCCGCGCAAATCGAAACAAACGCGGAAGGGTTGATCGCGCGTTTTCATCTGGCCGATTTTGCCAATCTCCCGCTCGAAAGCCTTTCGCACGGCACCCGTCAGCGGGTGGCCATCGTATCCGCGCTGTTGCACGACCCGGAAGTGTTTGTGATTGACGAGCCGATGGTCGGCCTCGATCCGCAGCACGCGCGCGTGGTGAAGGATGTGCTCAAGGAGCGGTCGCTTGCGGGCATGACCGTGCTGATGTCCACGCACGAACTCAGTGTGGCCGAGGAAATGGCCGACCGCATCGGCATCATCAATGGCGGGAAACTGATTGCCGTGGGCACGCGCGAGGAGTTGCGCAAACTAAGCGGCGCGTCGGGCGCGCTGGAAGAAATCTTTCTGACCCTGACAACGAACAAAAGCAAAAGTTGATTCCTGGTCAGGCAGCATGGTCATCTGGCCTCCTCATCCCCGTCCAATCTGCGCCGGGCAAAACAGGGTGTCCGCGGAAAGATGGCTGGCAAATATCGCGTCCGGTTTGTTGTGCCACCGCACCGCTTTGTTTTGAATTGACGGGTCGGGGTTTTGTGCCATTTTGTCACTTCGAAACCTTGATTTTATTCAATGGCTGCCGCCAAATCCAGTTTTCTCGACAAAGTGCTTGGCCGAATCGGACGGCTGGATGCTGAGGGTTTACAGACGGTGGTCCAGCGGCTGGCGCGGGAACGCAGTTTTCTCGAGACCCTGTTCAACACCATTGAGGATGGCGTGCTCGTCGTGGACGAACAGGGCCGGATCATTTACTTCAACCAGGCAGTCACGCGCCTGCTGGGCCTGCAACCAGGAGTCGAAGGCCAGCACGTCACGCGTTTCCTGCCCGAACTCGACTGGGATGAACTCTCGCACTTTGACCGCCAGGGCGGCGGGCACGTCGCCCGGCACGAATTTGAGGTGAATTACCCGCGTCCGCGCTTTTTGCGCCTCTACGCCGCGCCGCTCGATGGCGAGGCCACCGGCAGTTCCGGCGTCGCGCTCATTTTGCATGATGCCACCGAGACGCGGCAGAAAACCTTCGAGGCCATTGAAAGTGAGCGCGTCCAGGCGCTCACATTGCTGGCGGCCAGCGTGGCGCATGAAATCGGAAATCCGCTCAATGCGCTGCACATTCATTTGCAGCTCATGGAACGGGAATTGAAGAAAGCCGGTCGAGCGCCGAGAGCCGAGGGTCGGGAGTCAGGGACTGCCGGACACGTGTCGGGCTCCCGATCTTCGACCCTCGACCTCCGGCGCATGGAACAATACCTCGACGTGGCCAAGGGCGAAATCAACCGGCTGGATTACATCATCACCCAATTTTTGCAGGCGATTCGTCCCGTGGCGCCGCAATTAAGACCGGCTTCCTTGAATGACGTGGTTGAAAAAACCCTGGACTTGCTCCAACCGGAACTGGCGAACCGCGGCTTGACCGTGACAACGAAAATGGCACGCCGGCTGCCGGCGGCGCCGCTGGACGTGACACAAATGCAGCAGGTTTTGGTGAACCTCATCAAAAACGCAATGCAGGCAATGACCAGGGGCGGCACGCTGACGTTGCAGACCGGCGAAGGCGCGGATGGCGTATGGGTGAGCGTAGCCGACACCGGCGGCGGCATTCCGGAGGAGCAAATCAACCGCATTTTCGAGCCGTTTTTCACGACCAAAAAAAGAGGCACGGGCCTGGGTTTGATGATTGTCCAGCGCATCGTGCGCGCCCATGGCGGCCGGATTGAACTGGAAAGCCATCCGGGCCGAGGCACGACGTTTCGCGTGTGGCTGCCGCTGCACGAGCGCCAGCCGCGATTGTTGCCGGAAGGAACCACCGAAACTTAAAGCTGAAATCTGTGACCGAAAAACCAACATTGCTGATTGTGGACGACGAGAAGCCGACGCGCGACGGTCTGCGCGCGGCGCTCGAAGAGCGTTATGACGTATATGTGGCCGAGGATGCCAAGGCCGCCGGCGAGCTGCTCGAACGCGAAAACTTCGACGTGCTGCTCACGGATTTCCGCCTGCCGAGCGAGGACGGCATGAAATTGATTGCGCGCGCCAAATCGCTCGCCCGGCCGCCGATCTGCATCTTGATGACGGCCTATGGTTCGGAGGAGCTGGCCGTGGAAGCGATGAAACGCGGCGCGGACGATTACATCGCCAAGGGCCGGTTGCAAATTGACGAGCTGGAAATGCGCATCGCGCGCGCGCTGCGCCGGCAAAACCTCGAAACAGAAAACGTTACGTTGCGCCGGCAGCTCGACACCCGGTTCGGCCTGGAAAACATCGTCGGCAAATCGCCGGCGATGGAGGAAATTTTTGAGATAGTCCAGCAGGTGGCGCCGTCGCGCGCCACGGTTTTGCTCACGGGCGAGAGCGGCACGGGCAAGGAACTCGTGGCCCGGGCCATTCACCAGCTCAGTCCGCGCGCGAAGCAGCCGCTGGTGATTGTCCACGGGGCGGCCCTGGCGCCGACGTTGTTGGAAAGCGAATTGTTCGGCCACGAAAAAGGTGCATTCACCGGCGCCTACGAGCGGCGCATCGGCCGTTTCGAGCAGGCACAGGGCGGCACGCTGTTTCTCGACGAAATTGGTGAGATTGACGCGGCCATTCAGGTAAAACTGCTGCGGTTTCTGAGCGAGCGGACATTTGAGCGCGTCGGTTCGAACAAGACGCTGACGGCGGACGTCCGGCTCATCACGGCGACGAACAAAAATCTGGAGGAACTGGTCAAAGGCGGGACCTTTCGCGAAGATTTGTTCTTCCGGCTGCGCGTGGTGGAAATTCATCTGCCGCCGTTGCGCGAGCGGGCGGGTGACATTCCGCTGCTGGCGCAAAGGTTTTTGCGCGAGTTTGCGCAAGAGAACGGCAAGGCGGTGAACGAATTTACCGCGGATGCGCTTGAATGGCTGACGAATTATGCCTGGCCGGGCAATGTGCGCGAGTTGCGCGCCGCCGTCGAGCACGCGGTGGTGCTGTGCCGGGGCGAAAAGATTTCGGCGCGCGATTTGCCGCCGTCGGTGCGCGGCGGTTCCAGCGGGCGGGCCGGCGAGACGCCCTTGTTCGCGCGAAATGATTTGACAGTGAAGGAGGCGGAGAAACAATTAATCATTCACGCCTTGAAAGAGACAAATGGTAATCGCACACTGGCCGCCAAGAAAGTCGGCATGAGTCGACGGACATTTCATCGCAAACTGCACTCGTATCACCTGGAAGGGTTTTAATTATGCCATCCTTACAAGACTTGATCCATAAACTCGAAGAGGGTGGCGGAGCGCGTCATTTGAAGGCCGCCGCCTTTTGTGTCGCGATTCTGTTCCTGATGGTCATCTACAATTGGCTTGCCTTTCGCAACTTCGCCACGCCGGAGGCAATGGACTCGGCGCAACTGGCGCGCAACCTTGCGGAGGGCAAGGGCTATACCACGCTGTTCATCCGTCCCTTCAGCCTGTATCTCGTGCAGAGCCATAACCAGGCCAAGGCGGCGGATACGCTGGCCAGCGTCGGCACGGACTTCGCGCAAGTCAAAACCGCGCATCCGGACCTTGCCAACCCCCCCGTGTATCCGGTCGTGCTGGCCGGCCTGATGAAGGTGCTGCCGTTTCATTACCCTCTCGACCTCAAAAGCGCCTTCTGGAGCAGCGGCGGAAGTTTCTGGCGGTACGAACCGGACTTTCTGATTGCGTTGTTCAATGAAGTGCTTTTTCTGGTGGTGGTGGTGCTGACGTTTTTTCTCGCCCGAAAATTGTTTGATACAAACGTGGCGTGGCTTTCGGCCATTTTGGTGTTGGGCTGTGACTTGTTGTGGCGGTTCAGTGTGTCCGGCCTGTCTACGATGTTGCTGATAATCATTTTCTTCGGACTGGCCTGGTGCATCGTGTGCCTGGAGGAAGCAGCGCGTGATCCGCAAGCGTCGCTTGGCCGGCTGCTGGGTCTGGCCATCGCGGCCGGCGTGGTGACAGGCGCGGGCGCGCTCACGCGATATGCTTTTGGCTGGGTGATACTTCCCGTGACAGTTTTTTTAATTCTCTTTGGCGGGCCGCGCCGGGCATTGTGCGTGCTGGCGGCTTTCGGTGCCTTTGCACTGGTGTTGGCACCCTGGATCATTCGCAATTTCACCGTCAGCGGCACACCGTTCGGAACAGCAGGTTTTGCCATCGTCGAAGGGACAGGCACGTTCCCCGGATTTCAGCTGGAACGTTCCATTAATCCTCATCTTTCGGATGCATTGGGATTGGCGCTTTATTTGCATAAATTTTTGAGCAACACGCACACCATCCTGCAGGACAGCCTGCCCAAACTGGGTGGCAGCTGGGTGAGTATGTTGTTCCTGACGGGTCTGTTGTTGAGTTTCCGCAGCGTGGCTGTGCGGCGGATGCGCTATTTTTTACTGATGTGTCTGGCGATCTTCATCGTAGTGCAGGCGTTGGGGCAGACGCAGCTCTCGGAGGAATCGCCTGAGGTTAACTCCGAAAATCTTTTGGTGTTGTTGACCCCGTTGGTGTTTATCTACGGCATCAGCCTGTTTCTTATCCTGCTCGATCAAATGGTGCTGCCGCTCCGCGAATTGCGGCTGGTGGTGAAGGTCGTATTTGTGGGGTTATGCTGTGCGCCGTTGATTTTTACACTGTTGCCTCCCCGAACCAGGCCCTTGGTTTATCCTCCATATTATCCGCCGGACATCCAGGCAATTGCCGGTTGGATGAGGCCAAACGAGTTGATCATGAGCGACGTGCCGTGGGCGGTGGCCTGGTATGGCCAGCGCCAATCCGTCTGGCTGACCATGAACTACCAGGATGACTTCTTCGCCATCAATGATTATTTGAAGCCAGTGCAGGCACTTTACCTCACGCCCGAAACGATGACTGCCGCCTTTGGACCCGATTGGGTACGCCCGGACCAGCACACCTGGGGCAGTTTTATCTTTCAAACCGCGGCGCAAAACAGGATTCCGATCAACTTTCCACTCGACCGCACGCCTCCGGGCTTTTTCCCCGAACGCCTGTTCCTGACCGATTCAGATCGTTGGAAATTGCAGAAATAAATTCGCTCCGCGCCGGTTCGGAACTCACCGGGAGGCCCGCCGCAGCCGGTCCGCAATCGCTGACCATTCCGGCAAATCCGGCGGCGCTTCAACCACAATCCATTCCGCGCCGGCTTCGTCGCCGCGGTGCAGTTCCGCATAAATCGCCCGTGCAAATGCTTCCGCATCGTGCGGAATGACGCACACGTTCGCAAAAGCGCCACCCAATGGAATCTTTGTGTGTGCGATGACATGGCATGTGGCGAATGACACATGACGGGTGACGAGCCGGCTTTTCAAATCCACTTCGTCATCCCAATTCAAGACCAGCAATTTTGCCTTCGGCGCATAATGCTTCTTCAACCGGCCGGGGCTGGAAAGCGGAAAACTGGAACTTGGGGCGTTGGCTTTTGGGCCTTGGATTCCGCTGCCGCAGACGGCGGCGAGCGATTCGGCGTGAATCATGCCCGGGCGCAAAATTTCCGGCGGCTCGGTTTTTGCGCGCAAAAGCGGGGTCAAATCCAGAACCGTGGATTCGATGCCCACCTGTGACGGGCCGCCATCAATGATCAGGGAAATTCTGCCGCCGAGTTGTTTGCGAACATGCTCGGCAGTGGTCGGTGAAATCCGGCTGGATAGATTTGCGCTGGGTGCCGCGAGCGGAAAATTGCATTCGCGAATCACCGCTTGAATGAGCGGATGACCTGGCCACCGCACGCCAACTGTCGGACCGCCGGCGGTCACGATGTCGGGAATTTCCTTTGCGCGCGGCAACACGAGCGTCAACGGGCCGGGCCAGAATGCTTTTGCCAGTTTGTCCGTGTATGCCGGCCAACTCGCCGCGCACCGCTTCGCCATTGCGACACTGGCGACGTGGACGATGATCGGGTTATTTGCCGGCCGGCCTTTGATCTGGAATATCTTCGCGACGGCCTTTTCGTCCAACGCGTTGGCGGCCAGGCCGTAAACCGTTTCCGTCGGCAGCGCGACCACTTCGCCCGTGCGCAGCGCTTCCGTGGCGCGTTTTACGGCGGCGGCAAACAAGGCCGGCGTGTGCGTGGACAGGATTTCAGCAGTCACGCGCTATTCATAGTGCAACGCGTCAATCGGGTCGAGCTTGGACGCCTTCCAGGCGGGATAAAAACCGGAGATGATGCCGACAATCGTGCTGGAAATGAACGCGATGACAATCCAGACGGTGGGAGTGACGGTTGGCCAGTCTTTGAAAATGGAAACCAGCCATGAAAAAATCATGCCGCCGGCGATGCCGATGGACCCGCCGATGGCGCTCAACGTCACCGCTTCAATCAAAAATTGCACCAGGATGTCCGCCCCGCGCGCGCCCACGGCCATGCGGATGCCGATTTCGCGCGTCCGTTCCGTGACGCTGACGAGCATGATGTTCATGATGCCGATGCCGCCGACGATGAGCGAAACGGCGGCAACGCCGGCCAGCAAAAATCCCATGGTGCGCGAAGAATGCCGAGACCCGTTGCATCAGGTCCGCCTGGTTGCGCACGGTAAAATCCGGTTCTTTGCTGCGATGCCGCGTCGTCAGCAAATCGGTGATTTCGTCCTGTGCGCTTGACTGATGGTTTTGTCGCTGGAAGCCTCCACCAAAATGTCATTCAAAAACGTACGCGTCGTGATCCGGTGCATGTGGCTGGTGTAAGGAACGATGACAATGTCATCCTGGTCCTGGCCAAAAAGATTGAATCCTTTGGGCGTGAGCACGCCAACGATCTGAAATGGAATATTCCGAATGCGCAGAGTTTGTCCGAGCGGGTTTTCGCCGGGAAACAACTGGTCAACCACGGTTTTGCCAATGACGGCGGATTTGGCGAGGCTGCGCACATCCTGATCGCTGAACATCGCGCCGCTGGCTATGCTTCGATTGAGAATTTGCGGATAATCCGGTGATTCGCCCATCACCTGCGTGTTCCAATTCAAGCCGTTGGCGAGAATTTGCGCGCGGTCGCGCACTTCCTGGCTGACCGCGAGAACATCCGGCAATTGGGCAATCGCCTTGGCATCATCAATGGTCAGCGTCGGCGCGCTGCCCCAGCCGCCGCGCATGGCGCCGCTGGTGAAATTGCCGGAAAAAACCGTGATCACATTTTCGCCCAGGCTGGCGACCTGATCCTCGACTTGTTTGGTGGCGCCCGTGGTCAGGCTCACGGAGCCGATGACGGCGCCGACGCCGATGATGATGCCGAGCATGGTCAGCAGCGAACGCATTTTGTTCCGGCGCAGCGCGCGCCCGGCGATCTTTAGTGAGGCGAAGATTCTCATGACGCGAGCTTCACGGCTTGTTGTGCCGCGCGGAGCTGCTGCAATTCCTTTTCCGCGTTCAAACGGCTGGCCACCATCATCGTCGCGTGACGATGTTGCCGTCGCGCAAAATGACGTTGCGCTTGGTGTAACGCGCGATGTCCAGTTCATGCGTGACCATGACGATGGTGATGCCCTGATCGTTCAGTTTTTGGAACACGCCCATGATTTCGATGCTCGTCTGGCTGTCAAGATTGCCGGTCGGCTCGTCGGCGAGCAGCAGCGACGGCTGGTTCACAAGCGCGCGGGCGATGGCGACGCGCTGCTGCTGGCCGCCGGAAAGCTGGTTGGGGTGATGGTCGGCGCGCGTGCCGAGGCCAACGAGTTCGAGCGCGTGCATGGCGCGCTCCTGCTGCTCGTGCGCCGGGATGCGGTGACGGTTGTAAAGCATCGGCATCTCGACATTTTCCAGCGCCGACGTGCGTGAAAGCAGGTTGAAACCCTGGAAAACAAAGCCGATTTTTTCGTTGCGGATATCCGCGAGCGCATCGCGATCGAGCGTGGAAACGTCGATGCCATCGAGCAGATAATTGCCGCCGGTCGGACGGTCCAACGCGCCGATCATGTTCATCAGCGTGCTCTTGCCGGAACCGCTGGCACCCATGAGCGCCACGAATTCGCCCGGAAAAATGTCCAGCGTAATCCCGCGCACCGCGTGGACATCCACTTCGCCGGTGTGATACACCTTGTGGATGTCCGCAAGCTTGATGACGGGATTGGTCGGCATGAGCAATTGAGAAATCAAATCAGCGCCCGCGCGGGAAGCCGCCGCCGCCAAAAGGGTTCGAAGTCCTGACGGCCTGTTGTGCCGCAGTCAAGGCCACGCCGGTCACAACCTGCGCGCCTTCTTCCAGACCCGACAGCACCTCGGTTGAAATGCCGTCGCTGATGCCGGTCCTGATCTGTACCGCCTGCAACTTCGCATCGTCACCCGTGCCTGAAAGCACATAAACCGTGTGAAAAGCCGGGCGTTCGCCATGTCCGTGACCGCCGCCGCGCCAGCTGCCGTGACCGCCAGCGAGATTTCCGCCGATTAGTTATCGATGCCGATTGTGCCGTCGACCGAATTGGTCAGCATCACGGCATTTTCCGGCGGACGGAAGCGCAATGCGCCATTTGGAATGGTCAGCGCGTTTTCCCGTTGGGCGATGGTGATCGAAACATTCGCCGTCATGCCGGGTTTTAATTTGTAATCCGAGTTGGTGACGCCGATGACGCAGTCGTAGGTAACAACGTTGTTCACCGTCGTCGGCGAATTGCGCACCTGCGTGACCTCGCCGTGGAACGTCCGGTCGGGATACGCATCCACTGTAAAAATCACTTCCTGTTTCTCGGCGACTCCGCCAACATCCGCCTCCGCCACGCTCGAATCAATCTGCATTTTCGTCAGGTCGTTCGCGATTTGGAACAAAGTGGGTGACTGCAAACTCGCCGCCACGGTTTGGCCGACATCCACGTCCCGGGAAATAACAATGCCATCCACCGGCGAATAAATTTTACAGTAACCCAGATTGGCCTTCGCGTTGTCGAGCGAGGCCTGCTTGATTTTCACCATCGCCTCGGCTTCGTGCAGATTGGCGATCGCCGTGTCATAATCGGACACCGAAACCAGCTGGTTGGTGAACAATTCGCCGCTGCGGTGGGCTTCCACCTGCTGCAATTCCAGGTTGGCATTCGCGTTGGCCAGATCCGCCGAGGCCTGCTCCATCGCCGCCTGATACGTCCGCGGATCAATCTCAGCGATCAACTGGCTATTGGTCACCAGCGAATTGAAATCCACGTATAACTTGCTGATCCGACCTGACACCTGGCAGCCGACCGTCACGTTGGTCACGGGGTTGAGCGTTCCCGTTGCCGTCACCAACTTCGTCAATTCGCTGCGCGTTGCCGCCACCGTCTGATAAGCCGGTGCATCATTTTGTCCATGATGAAAATACCAAATGACGGAACCCACAATGACAATCACCGCGGCCATGAGGATGCCCCACTTCATCCAGGAATTACTGCGTTTTTCTGCCATAAATTAAAATACCTTCGCCGTTTAGAGATTGAGACAGCGACAATAAACGACAAGTTACGGAATTTTCAGTACTTGTCCATGTTTTCATCAATTGTAGGAAGTGTAATCAAGCGCACTTTCCGCTTTTAGCAGCCTTTTCCCGTTCTTAGAATCGGTCCGTGCTTGAAAAATTCACCCAGCAACTCGCCGGCTCGGATCCGCTCACGGGCGGGCAGGTTCATGAAGCCGTGGATCAACTGGCGGATGAAAGAATTTCAGCGGCCGTCAAAGCCGACTTTTTGACCGCCCTGGCGCAAAAAGGCGAAACCCCAGCTGAAATTACCGCGTTCGCCCGGGCCTTGCGTGATAAATCCATTCCGCCTCCGATTGACCCTGCCTGGCGGGAGGCCCATGAAATCCTCGACGTGGTTGGCACCGGCGGCGACCGCTTGAGCACGTTCAACATCTCCACCACCGTTGCCATCCTGTGCGCGGCCGCGGGTGTCACCGTAGCCAAACACGGCAATCGCGCCGTGACGTCGTCGGTCGGCAGCGCGGACGTGGTGGAAGAACTCGGCATCAAGGTTGACTTGTCGCCGGCGGAAGCGGCCAGCGCGTTGCGCGAACACGGCTTCGCGTTTTTCTTCGCGCCGCATTTTCATCCGGCGTTCAAACACATCGCGCCGGCCCGGAAACTGTGCGCCGAGAGGGGCCATCGGACCATTTTCAACATCCTCGGTCCGCTGCTCAACCCGGCCCGCCCTTCGGCGATGCTCGTCGGTGTGCCGCGCCCGGAACTGTGCGAGCCGATGGCGCAGGCGCTGCAATCGCTCGGCGTGCGGCGCGGCATGGTCGTCTGTGGATCGGCTGAAGGGAAAAATTTGGACGAACTTTCAACGTTGGGCACCAGCCAGATCGCGGAATTTTATCAGGAACGCGGTTTTTCGGTTTCAAGTTTGTCGCCGGAAATTTTTCCGCGGCAACCGGCGACGCTGGCGGATTTGCGCGGCGGCGACAAGGTTGTGAATGCGGAAATCATCCGGCGCATTTTCCGCGGCGAAGAACGTGGCCCCAAACGTGATGCGGTTCTGCTCAACAGCGCCGCCGCGCTGTTCGTGGCCGGCAAAACGAAATCATTGGCCGAGGGTTGGAAGTTGGCTGGCCAGGTTATTGACCGCGGGCACGCGAACGCGAAACTCGAAGAATTGACGCGTTAGCTCGCGGGCGTTGAGGTTTCCGGCGATTCTTTTCGCCGCGGCCTCCGCGGCCTCTGCTTCCTTGATTTCCATTTCGGCGTAATGGAGGCCGAGATTATGCTGGGCGGTCTTGTCGCCTTGCCGTGCCGCCCGGATGAACCATTTCAAGGCTTGCTGCTGATTTTGTTCCACTCCGCGGCCGGTCTGGTAGCACAAACCGAGGTTACACTGCGCGGGCGCACATTCCTGCTCCGCCGCCGCGCGGTACCATTTGACCGCCTCCGTGAAGTTTTGCGGCACGACCTGGCCGGTTTCGTAAAAAACGCCCAGATTGAATTGCGCCGCCGGATAACCGCGTTCCGCCGCTTCCCGGTACCATTTGACCGCTTCAACGTAATTTTGCGTACACCCCCTGCCCGGTTTCGTAAAGCACGCCCAGATTGAATTGCGCCGCGGGATCGCTCTGCTCGGCTGCTTCACGCAACCACTTGGCCGCCTCGCCGAATTCCTGCGGCACGCCCGCGCCATGCAAATAGCACACGCCCAGGTAACATTGCGCCACCGGATCACTTTGCTCGGCCGCGCGCCGGAACCATTTCACCGCCTCCTGATGGTCTTGCGTCACCCCTTGGCCGGTTTGATAGCACACGCCCAGAGTAGCATTGCGCCTGCGGGTCGCCCTCCGTGGCGGCCTGGCGCATCGCTTCAAACGAATCCCATGTCCGGCGGTTGCTTGGCATTGTAAAGACAGAAAGACAGAACACTGTTCGTGTCCGCTCCCAGCATAAATCGTCATCATACAAATTCAAGCCGCGAATTGGCCGCGTGTTTTCGCTTCCGTTCCATCAGACGGCCTGATACAAAATTTTCATGGCAACCAAACTCACCATCGGCTTTCTCGGCGCGGGCAAAATGGCCACGGCGCTGGCCCGCGGCTTCATCCATGCGGAACTCGTCGGCCCCAAGGACATCGTTGCCGCGGATCCGGTTGCCGCTGCGCGAAAACATTTCACCGATGAAATCGGGGTGACGGCCACGGAATCCAATGCGGACGTGGCCAAAACCGCCAACGTCCTGATTCTCGCCGTCAAGCCCGACCAATGTCCGGCGTTTTGGCCGGATTGCGCGGCAAATTCACCAGCCAATCACCTGCTCATTTCCATCGCCGCCGGGGTGACGCTGGCAAAACTGGAAGGCGCGTTGCCGCCGGGCGCGCGCGTCATTCGGGTCATGCCCAATACGCCGGCGCTCGTCGGCACGGGGGCTTCGGCGTTCGCCCTCGGCAAGTCCGCGACCGCCGGCGGATGGTGAACTGGCCAAGAGCGCTGCTTTCTGCCGTGGGCATTGCGTTTCAGGTGAAGGAATCGCTGCTGGACGCCGTGACCGGTTTGAGCGGCAGCGGCCCGGCCTATGTTTTTCAATTCATCGAAGCGTTAAGCGACGGCGGCGTGGCGGCAGGTTTGCCGCGCGATTTGGCGACGAAGCTCGCCGCACAAACCGTCCTGGGTGCGGCCAAAATGGTCCTGGAAACCGGCCAGCATCCCGGCGCGCTCAAGGATCAGGTCACCAGCCCCGGCGGTACGACGATTGAAGGCTTGCACGAATTGGAGAAAGGCCGGATGCGCGCCATCGTGATGAGCGCCGTCCGTGCCGCGACCGAAAAATCGAAAAAGCTGGGGCAAGGCTGAGTGTGAACACGAAGATGAAACAGGAGAGGCTGCGAAACGGGCCGTCGATAATCTGTTAGACCACATCGAGCGCCATGAAAATCACCATCATTTCTCTGGTCAGTTTGCTCATCGGGATCGGAGCCGGTTGGTATCTTGGATAAACCAGACCCAACGCGCAGGCGAATCGAGAGTTACGAAAGGAACTGGGCGACGTTCAAGTTCATGACATCAGGGCTGCCGCATTTGCGGTCGGCGCGATAAATCGTATTGATGCCGGAGACACTCAAGCGGCAGTTCAGTGGTTGTCACTCCCCATCGCGCATTTTTGGTCTGACTGTCAGATTCGTCCCAGCACAAATGAGGACCGGTTGAAACTGCTCGGTTCCATTGAGAAGCTTTCTCATACGAATCAGATAGTGGCCGCCCACATTACCAATGAGGCAAATTATATTGAGTTTCTGAGATAGAGAGTTGGGGAAGACCGAGCGATCTGAGAAGAAGGGATGTGGTCTAATATGAGAACAGGCTGCAAACCCAACAAGTTTCAATGCTTAGAGGTCAGTACCCGCACGTCCACCGCTTCCATTCCCGCCGCGCGAATCGCCTGCAAGCCCAAATCCGTATCTTCGTAAGCCGCGGCAGAATCTCGGTTCCACGCCAATCCGTCGCGCGGCTTCCAGAAAAATATCCGGCGCGGGTTTTTGGTTCTTCACCATTTCACTGGTCACCACCGCGTCAAACAGGTGCCGGATTTTCAAATGATCCAGCACCAGGCCGATGATTTTCTGCGTGCCGCCGGACGCGACGGCCATCGGAATTTTGCCGTGGTTCGCCTTCGCAATTTCCACGACGGCATGGATGGGTTCAATCCGCGCCATCAACGGCAGATACGCTTCTTCCTTTTCATGCGCGATGGCGATGTGGTCCAGCGACCGGCCCTGTTCCTGGGCGAGCAATTTCAAAATATCGCGCGAGGGCACGCCGCCAAACGCATAGAAGCGGTCTTCAGGAAAATGAAGGTTGTGGCGTTGCGTGACGATTTGCCAGGCGTGCCAATGCAGCGGCATCGTGTCGGCCAGCGTGCCGTCGCAGTCAAAAATCAAACCCTTGGGGATTCATAATTCGCTGAAGCATGAATGATGGAGCCGCACTGATGATTCAGCTGTTTAACGCCTTTAACCTTTCTTCCAGGTCATGCGTCATCAGCGGGTCAATCATCGGGTCAAGATCGCCATCAATGAAGTTCGCCAGATTATAAAGCGTCACTTCAACGCGATGGTCGGTGACGCGGTTCTGCGGGAAATTGTAAGTGCGGATTTTTTCGTTGCGCTCGCCGGTGCCGACCTGCTGATTTGCGGTGGGCGGCGTATTTCGCGTTTTCCTCGGCAATTTTCGCCTCCAGCAGACGCGAGCGCAGGACGGTCATGGCTTTGGCCCTGTTTTTTTGCTGCGAACGTTCATCCGCGCAGCGCACAATCAGTCCGCTGGGCTTGTGCTGGATTTGCACAGCCGAATCGGTGGTGTTCACGCCCTGGCCACCCTTGCCGGACGCGCGGCAGACGTTGATCTCGATGTCTTCGGGTTTGATCTCAATGTCCACTTCCTGCGCTTCGGGCAGCACGGCGACAGTACTGGTGCTGGTGTGGATGCGTCCCTGGGCCTCGGTTGCCGGCACGCGCTGGACACGATGCACGCCGCTCTCGTATTTGAGCCGCTTGTAAACGTCCGTGCCGTTGATCTGGAAGACGATTTCCTTGAATCCGCCGAGGTCGGACGGATTGGAATCGAGCGTTTCGACCTTCCAGCCCCGCGCTTCGGCATAACGGCAATACATCCGGTAAAGGTCGGCGGAGAACAGCGCGGATTCCGAGCCGCCTGCCCCGGCGCGAATTTCGATGATGGTGTTGCGCGAATCGGTCGGGTCCGGCGGCACCAGGCCGAATTGGATTTGTTGCGCCAGTTTCTTTTCGTCCGCTTCCGAGCCGGGTGATTTCCTCCCTGGCCATCAGCGCCAGTTCGGATTCCGCCGGTTCCGATTTCAGCAACGCGCGGTTTTGCTCCAGATCGGCGAGCGTCTTCAAATAGCCTCGCCCAGCGCGACCAGCTCCTTAAGCCGGGCGTATTCCCGGGACAATTCCTGCGCGCGCTGCTGGTTGTCGAAGACCTTCGGATCGCTCAGCGCGGTCTCAACCTCGGCATAGCGGCGTGCGGAATTTTTCGATGTGCGGTCTTAAATCCATTTTCGTAAAAAAGAATCCGCCCGCCTGTGGCGGCGCACAAGCGGGCGGAATGAAATCAGGTAGCTAAGCCTTCTTTTTCTTTTTCGTGGCGAACGCGGCTTGGGCGGCCTGCGTCTTGGCGGCGCGTTGTTGGAATTTGTCCACGCGTCCGGCGGTGTCCACGAACTTCTGCTGACCGGTGTAAAACGGATGGCAGACGTTGCAAATGCCGACGATGATCACGGGCTTGGTGGAGCGGGTCTTGATCACGTTGCCGCAGGCGCAACGGATCTCCGCGTCCACATATTTCGGATGGATGTCCGTCTTCATAAAAAGGGGCACGAAATTACCATGAATTTGCCGGATGACAAGACGGAAATTACGGGAATTACACGCCGCCAATCCACTGGCGATCTTCCCAAACGGCCTTGAGTGATGTCAGATTGCGCGAATCCAGAACGTTCTTTGCAGCGGAAAGCAACCTGCCCTTTTTCAAGTTGTTGAACGCATCGCTGGCGCTGATGGCGACAAACTGCAGCACGCTCGGATCCCGATAGCAGTCAATCATGCAACGCGTACACCCATCGCGGATGAGCTTCGAATCGTCCCATTCCCATACTTTGCACATCGGCTTTTCCCAAAAATGGCAGCGATAAAGGTCAAGGTTCCAGTCGAGGTAAAAATACTTGTGCCCGCCCAGGCAGCCGAATTTTTCCTTTTCGCCGCGCAAATGCCGCTGCATTTCGGTGAGCGATTCCATGGGATTGACGACAGGGAAAAGGCTGTGACGTTTCATCTGCTTGATCTTCTCAAACACTCGCAGCAGTTCGTCTTTCGAATAATTCACCAGGCCGCTGTCGCTGAAGCTCAAATAGCTGCTGGCCAGCGAAGTGAGCGGATAGCTGAATGTGCAACTCTTGAATCCGAGCGATTCGAGAAAGGCGGGTAGTTTATCATAATCATCAATCAATCGGCTGGCCGTGATACTGGCGGTGGTTTGAATACCAACGGAATGAAAGAATTCATTCGCGTGTTTGATTTTCCAGCAAACGTCCGGCAGCCCGCGGTTTTTTTCGTGTTTGGCCACGTCGTGTGCGTCAATGGACATGATGACGCTGCTTAAGCCATCGCTCGCCAGGCCGCGCATGTTTTCTTCGGTCCATAAACCACCATTGGTGCAAATCATCGGGTGAATGCCGCGCTCGGTCGCGTAGCGGGTCATGGCGCGTAAATCGCGATGGACCATGGGCTCGCCGCCAACGAAAAGCAGGTAACCGATGTGATTGTTTGCTGCAATATCAATGGCATGGCGCGCTTCAGGCAACGTCACACTGCGCCGAGCCTTGGGATCAAATTTGGAACGCGCGAATCCACAAAAATCACAATCGGCATTGCAGATGTTGGTGATCGCAAACTGCAAATAGCCCGGCCCGCCGTGACGCAGGACTTCACCTGCGAGTTTCAGCACGCCCTTTTTCGACCGCTGCACCGGCTTGGAAAAATCGGGCGCACCCACGGTCGCCGGGGCGGCTCCGGCAACCGGCGAATTGGGGGTGGTCAAAATGTCACTCATGACAAACTATATCATTGTGTTGGCACGAAACGGATCGGGCAAACTTTCTTTCACCCGCAGAAATGGCCGGCTTGCCATTTTCGCTTTGCGCGGGCGGCGCCGAAGGCTTAATGTTCGTGCGCTTTGTCCGATGGTGTAATGGTAACACAGCGCCCTTTGGAGGCGTTATTCTTGGTTCGAATCCAAGTCGGACAGCCAGTCCTGCGATTATTCTTCAAGCCCGGCCTTTACCGGAGCCGTCAGCACACAGTTCCGACTGAAGAATCATTTTTCCCATTGGCCACGCCACTGCGTTTTAACCAGACCAGCAAAATGCCGATGTCTGCGGGTGAAACACCGGAAATCCGAGCAGCCTGGCCAATGGTTGCAGGCCGAATCTTGCTAAGTTTTTGCAGAGCTTCCAGCCGTAGACTCGGCACCGTGGAAAAATCAAAGGTGTCCGGGAATGATTTTGTCTTCCAAACTTTTGAATTTTTCAACCTCGAATTCCTGGCCTTCGATATATCCGGCGTATTTAATGGCGATTTCAACTTGTTGAATGACCTCGTCCGACAAAGCCTCATTTCTGTCTAGGCAAATCCTGGTAGGTAAATTCAGGCCGGGCTAGAAGCTTGACCAAAGTCGTTGAACCATAATGAGTTGTATTAATCCTATTCAATTCGTTCACCAATGGCTGTTGTTTTTCGCTGAAATTTCTGGTAGTTGCGCTCTGGCAAAAGGCCAATTCGTGGCCAACTCGGAAAGCCGCAAGTCAGCATTGTCCTGGCGCAGCAGAAGGCGATACTCTGCCCGCGAGGTGAACATGCGATAAGGTTCGGTTGTTCCTTTAGTGACCAAGTCATCAATCAAAACGCCGATATATGCCTGATCGCGGCGTAAGATAAATGGAGTCAAGATTCTTGACTCGTCGTGCTGCATTGATTCCTGCCATAATCCTTGAGCTCCAGCTTCTTCATATCCTGATGTGCCATTGATTTGGCCTGCCAGAAAAAGATTCCGACAGACTTTTGTTTCCAGCGTCGGAAGCAGTTGCGTTGGGATAAACAAGATCGTATTCGACGGCATAGGCAGGACGCATAATTTCAGCATTTTCACATCCGATGATGGTTCGAACCAATTCAACTTGCACTTCAAACGGAAGACTGGTTGAAAAGCCGTTGACATAGATTTCATCTGTCTCAATGCCCTTCCGGCTCTAGAAAAATTTGATGCCGTTCTTTTTCGGCTGAATCTTACTATTTTATCTTCAATTGAAGGACAATATCTTGGTCCAATCCCTTGAATGATACCAGAATACATAGGAGATTTATGAAGATTTTCCTGAATTAATGCTGCCGTTTTTTGAGTCGTATAAGTGATATGACATGGCAATTGGCCGTTGATCCGTTCCAGAATTGATTTAGGTGGATAATTAGTTGCCTGACTTTTCCACGTCTCGACTTGCCATCGTCAGGTTTGTTCCATGTGGAACAAATCATCTTTCCAGTATGTAAAGTAAGGGACCGGCTCATCTCCTGGCTGGGTTTCTGTTTTTGAAAAGTCAATTGAGCGTCTTAAGCAAACGAGGCGGAGTTCCTGTTTTAAATCGGCCAAACTCCAGGCCGAGTTTCTTGAAGCGATGACGAAAGGCTCATTGCAGCTGCGTCACCCGCCCGCCCACCGGTTTGCTGATTTGATCCGATATGCATCAGCCCACTTAGAAAAGTTCCAGTTGTTACGACCACGGTCTTTCCCAAGATACTGAACTTGCATGGTTGTTTCAACACCCAAGCCTCGCCGTCATTGTGAAGTATTTTCGCCGATTGGCCTTGTCTTACATCGAGGTTCGGCTCCAATTCGCAAATCCATTTTAGCCGGAATTGATAGGACTTTTTGTCGCACTGGGCGCGTGGGGCCCAGACGGCAGGTCCTTTTTTTGTGTTCAGCATCCGAAATTGAAGGCCGGTCATGTCTGTATTCTTTCCCATCTCTCCCCCAAGGCATCAATTTCGCGCGCCAAATGCCCTTTGGCCAACCCGCCAATTGCTGGGTTGCAGGACATCTGGCCGATGGTATCAGCGTTCATCGTCAATAGCAGAGTCTGACAACCCATGCGAGCTGCAGCCAAAGCCGCTTCAACGCCGGCATGACCGGCGCCAACGACGATGACATCATATGATTTTGGATAAACAAACATGAAGGGTCAGCTTAAGCGATATTTTGAATCGAGCGAAAGAACGATCCTTGGACTTTGCGGACACGTCGATTTTGGTTTGCTGTTAAATGTTGAATAACTTTGTAGACTGTCTCTATATCATCTTCACAGTCAATTAGTTGCGAAATTTCATTCACAGTGAATAACTTGTTTGGATTATTGGAAAAGCAATTCAGAATTTGTCTTTGAATCTCAATAACTTGGCCAGCAGCTTTCTTCCCGGCTTCAACCCCAGGTTGGTGGTAGGCATTGATGTTATGAAGGAAGCATAGAAGCCAACTGCCCTTTCAAATAATGCTATCAAGCATTACCACGTGCATTTGAGCGGACACATCGTTCACAGTGATCGTCAAGGATTCTCGATCCTTCTCGGCCAGGGCTTGTCGAGTCCCTAAATAAAATCCGTGCAGAAAATCTCCAGCAGTCACATTCGTTTTCGACCATGAAATCTGAACCCTGACCATCTTCCAATACCTCAATGAAAGTCGCAAAAAAATCATTTGGCCCATCGCGCAATTGCTGAACGTAGGAGTGTTGGTCCGTGGATCCTTTGTTTCCGAGAACAGTGATTCCCTGATTAACAACATTCCGATTTAGATTTAATTCCTTACCCAGTGATTCCATTACCAATTGCTGTAGATACTTGGAAAACAGCTCCAATCGGTCTTTATACGGCAAAACAACCATGTTTTTTACTCCTTTACCGTTACCGGATTGATACCATGCCAAAGCGAGTTGCAGTGCAGGATTTCTTTAACATTTGATTCCGAGTCAAATTATCCATTTCAGCAAGCACCTGATAACAAGCTTGTTTATATCGATTCCTTGCAGTGCGGCTGGCAAAAGGCCGACTGCGAGATAATTCACTGGTTCGTCCGCCAACCCAATCCCACATTGGAAATCGTGCGAGCCATTTGTTTTGCACTGCATATTTATCAAGCTCGCTTCCCGACCATCGTGGTAGCGACGGCATGAGCGCCAAAGTCCAAGCCTGCCTGTTCATAAGCCGCTTTGGCAATGAGCATCCCATTTCGAGTTTCCTTAGTGCCGCCGGATTTGGAAATCACGATGCAAAGAGTTCGATTCAAATCCGGGCCAATGGTTGCCAGGACGCGATTCATTCCGTCCGGGTCGGTATTATCAAAAAAGAAGGGCTTGATTTTATCGCTACGCGGATCACCCAGGGCGTGCGCGACAAATTGGGGCCCGAGTGCCGAGCCACCGATCCCAATCAGTAAATAATTTTTAAATATACCGCCATTTACCGCTAATTTGGCCCGAATGAACCCGGGTGGCAAATTCTATGATCCGTTTGGTTGTTTGCTCGATTTCATCGCGGATTTCCTGGGTTGGTGCGAGGGCGGGATTTCGCAACCAATAATGACCAACCATCCGGTTTTCATCAGGATTGGCGATGGCTCCTTTTTCCAGCGCTGCCATGTCGGCCAGATGCTTTTTTGCACATGCGGTTCCATCCTGGCGAAAAATTCATCGGACACATTCATTCGGCTCAAGTCTACTGCCAGACCGACTTCAGGAAATTCGGTGTAATACTTTTGAAATCGCTCCCACCACTGCAATTTTGTGTAATTCATAAAATTTAGTTTCAACGTAGGGTTGAATAAATTTGATGGCGGTTTCTGGCAAGAAAATAGCGCGAAGATTTCTATCGCGAAATGACAACGGAAACCGGACAGGCAAGTTCTAAGGCCGGGAAACGATTCCGTGCGGAATTACTTGCGCGGGCAAGGTAACACTATGCTGGTCCCGTGTTGGAGGCGGGACTTGATGCGGATAGTGCCGCGGTGGGTTTCGATAATGCGTCCGACGATGGCCAGGCCCAAACCGGTGCCTTTGGCCTTGGTGGTGCTTAATACCGCGGTAAATGCGCGCTTCTGCAATTCTTCGACTCATGCCCTTGCCGGTGTCCTTGAATTCCACCGAAACATGGGTTGGCTTTTCACTGGTGCGCGGCGAGCGGACGGCCTGCGATTTGATAGCGAGCGTGCCTCCCTCGGGCATCGCTTCCGTGGCATTGAGGATCAGATTCAAAAAGACCTGTTCCAGTTGCGGTGCGTCGCCCATGACCAGAGGCAAATCCGGCGCCAACTCGCGAACCAGTTTGACATTTTGATTGGCCAGTTTATGACGCACGAGCAGGCCGAGTTCGTCAATCAATTCGTTCAAATTCACCGGCGCGAGCTGCGGTTCGGTCGTGCGGGCAAACGCCAGGATCCGCTCCACGATTTTGTTCAGGTGTTCGATTTTGGCATCAATCAGCCGGGCATCCTTGGCGCGCGGATCGCTGTCGGGAAACTTCAGAGTCCAGCGAATGGTAAAGCAATTTCATCACCGTGAGCGGGTTGCGGATTTCGTGCGCGACTTCGGCCGCCAGCAGGCCGAGCGCGGAAAGTTTTTCGTTTTGCCGCAATTGTTCCTCCACGTCCACGATGCGCTCGTAGAGCCGCGCCTTTTCGATGGCGATGCCGGACAATTCCGCCAGCGCGCCCAGGATGCGGATTTCCTCATTGGAAAAATTGTAGGGCAGCCCGGTATAAACACTCAACGTGCCGATGGCCTGGCCGGCAAACATCAACGGCACGCTCAACAGTGAAACCAATCCCTCGCGCCGCGCGACCTCGACGTTTTGATAACGACTCGAGGTCTGGACGTTTTCCAATTGCAACGGTTTTTTGCGGCGCACAACCACGCCGAGAACGCTCTCTTCGACGCTCAACCGCGGTTTTTTGAGATAGGCTTTGCCCGCGCCGTAACTGGCGCGCAAATCCAGCCACTCGCGGCTTTCATCGAGCATCATCAACGAACACATGCGCGCCCGCATCAGCACGCACGCTTCGCGCGTGATGACGCGCAACGCCTCATCGAGATTCAACGTGGAATTGATGGTGCGGCTCACACTGGCGAGCGACTCGAACAGGCGCGCTTTCAGGCGCAATTGTTCGTAGAGCCAGGTATTTTGAATCACTTTCGCGGCCTGCACCGCCAGTTCCTGCAGCAATTCCTGATCGTCCGCGCTGAACGCGTCCACCCGATCCGAATCCACATTCAGCACACCGCGGATCTCGCCGTTGACCTCCAGGGGTACCGCCAGTTCCGAACGCACGCCGGACCGGGCGGCGACGTAACGCGGATCCTGGGTGACGTCGCCGACACACGCGGGTTTGCCATGGCGCGCGACCCAGCCGGTAATGCCTTCGCCCAGCCGCAATTGCAGCCGCCGGGCGCTGGCGGGCAATCCTTGCGCCGCGTGAATTTCCAGAAAATTCGAGGTGGGATTGATCAGAACCACCGAGCCGCTGGATGCGCGCATCAGGCGCACCGCCTCGCTCACGATCAATTGCAATGCCTCCTGCGAATCCAGCGTCGAGTGGATGACATTGCTGACCTGATAGAGCAGGTTCAGCCGCTCGTAACGCGACGTCAAGAAGCCAGTTATCGTTCATTTTCACGGGGCTTGAATTCATCGCATCACGTGCGGTCAGCCAGCAACCCGGTCGGCGGCGAAAAAAAGGTTCGGCAGCCAGGCCGCCAGCCACGCCGGCAAATAGCCGCCCATGGCCCATCGCCAGCCCGACTTGTTGCAGCACAAAGTAAGTGAAACAGATGAAAACACTGCCGGCCACGCCCACAAAGAGGTTTCGCTGGCCGGAGGCCGCGCCAAACGGGAATGGCGATGAGCACTACCACAAGGCAGGTCCACGGCGCCGCCAACCGCCCGTATCAATTTGGTCACCAATTGGCCGGCTTCGGCGGGGGGCAAATTCGGATGCCGTCGCAGATATTCCCAAAGAACCGAGAGCGGAATGTTCAGTTTGCGCGAGTGCAGGCCCTCGATATTCGCTCATTTTGATTTCGTTTTCGATGTTCGGCCGGGGTTTCATCAAAATCCGGCATCGCCAGTTCATTGGTTTGAAGAAAGGGAACAACCGGGCCGGTTTCGCTGGCCTGTTCGAATTCCTTGGCATTGGAAAACGTCCAGCCAGGCTTCGAGTAAGTCGCCCGGTCAGCGTATAACTTCCGGATGGAACCATCCGGCAAGGTCCAATTGACCACGATCGAGCCGGACATTTCGGCCGTTTGAGGAAGATATTCGTTGAAAATCCAGATGCGGTTGGCTCGCGCATTGGTGAAACCGTGGAATTGATTCGGGCGCGTCGTCCGACTTGTGAATATAACGATTCAAAATGCGTTCCGCCCAGGCGCTGCTCCGGGGCACGCCAATTTCATTCAGTGCAAACAGGACGAGACTGGCACCAAATCCAACCACAAAATATGGCACACACAACCGCCACAGGCTCACGCCCGCCGCGCGCAACGCCGTGATCTCATTATGCCGTGCGTGATGCGTGAGCGTGTAGAGCAGCGCCAGCAGGAGGGCGATGGGTAATATCGTCACCACGCATTCCGGCGTCCAGGCGGCACACAACTCCACGACATCCCACAGATGCAGCTTGGCTTCCTGCAAATCGTCCAGCCGGGTGAAAAGGTTGAAGGAAATCCAGAACACCACGAAGCCGCCCAGGCAATACACCAGTGGCATGAGCAGTTCGCGCAATAAATATCGGTCGAGCAACCGCATCAGGCAGGGTACGCGGCGCGCAGGGAAGTGGGCAAGTCTGGCTTGCCGGGTCGTAGCCCGGCCATTTCGTACACGGGGTTATGACGGTCCGCCTGCGCTTCGTACGTTCAGCAGTATTCACTCTCCGCCACGCTGCGAACGAAATTCAATATGGTGGAGGCGGCGGGAGTTGAACCCGCGTCCCTGGCAAACAAACCAGCCGCGACTACATGCTTAGTCCGGAGAAGGTTTTCTGCTATGCGATGGCGTCCGAACTCGAATCGCACTGCCTAGTCCGCATGGAATTTTCTCGGCCAACGGCGCGCGGTCTCCGCCGTCAACCATGCCTGCTATGGCGTTCGTCCGGCGTAGCAGGTGTCCACCGGCGAACGTCGCAGCACTTTAGGCCGCGAGAGCTAATTCTTCGTTAGCTGTTTTGTTTGATGCGATGATTAACGAGGCCAACGCATCGTCCTCGGCATGCCGCCTCTGGCGCATTCCCCAGGTCGAAACCGGTGCGCCCCCATTCAGGCAAACATAATCCTTCAACTTAATGCCACGGTCAAGTCAACTTCCGGTTGCGTCAATAGATGTCATCCGGCGGATTTCCAATTCGTCGTATCTTCGTTTGATCGAACGCAGATTTATCCCAAGAACCGAAGTCAGAACCACTCCGGCCAGGAGCAAGGGATACCAAACCGCATAGGGCTGCTGGAGCACCACCGCAACTATTCCGGCGATCGTCAGGAGGATTCCCAGCCCGATTAAAATTTTTGTCAGGGACAGGACAAAGCGCCGCGCCTTCCCTGTTCCTGCGAGGCATCCGATCAATGCTCCCAGGCAACCAATGACCGAACCGCCAATGCCGCCGATTAAGCCGGCAATCCGTCCTGACCACCAATTGTGAGATGGCGACACAGCGGCAAACATGGGGGTATCGTTCCTGTCATATTCAATCAATTGCATATGCTGCAGGTAAACGGTTGCATGCCCGGGGAGGGCAATGGAAATTTCCAATCTGGTCGGCGGATTTGACCAGGCCCATGCGGCGGCGCGGTGGAACGATAAAATCATATCAGTCCAGTCTGACGTGCCGAAAAATTCATATGTGCTTCCAAACTGCATTCCTTGTGGTTGCGTGGGCACCGGCGGAAAAATGACAAGCATCTGTACCTGCCATGGTCCGCCGTCACCGGCAACACTCTCATATTTCATCCGGCCGAACAGGGCAAAAACCTCTTTTGAAATCGGCGGATTGGTGATGGTTAAAAGCTGGAAGGTGGAAGGGATGTCTTTCGTGTTTTCTACTTTCAACCCCGGGGTTCCATTCATCAGAACGACCTCGCCGTCGAGCAATCCGCGCTGTTGTGCCAATTGCTGCCAATCGTATTCATGCACCAGTTTTTGCGCGCCACCGGCGGCAAACGGAACCAGCCACCAGAGCAAACTCAATTGCAGTAACATTTTCATTTTGTGCCCTTTTTTTGGTTTTGATAGGCGGTCAGAAGTTTTTTGAAAACCTGCGAATCCAGTTTGCCGTCGGCAAAATGCGCGCGAAGCTGGCGCTCGAAATCGTCATCAATCTTCTGGCTGTCGAGGATTTTGATCTTCTCAATCAGCCGGTCGAGGCGCAGCCGGAGCGTCGGGTAGGACACGTGGTAGGCGTCGGCCAGTTCTTTGAGCGAGCCGGAAAACAGAATGAACCGCTTGATGAAGGCCAAATCTTCGTCCTCGAGAAAATCCATCCACTGCCTTTTGCCGGAATCGCTCATTCAATAAAGTTCAAATTGTTTTTTACTTTATACACTTGAATAAAATAAAAGTCAACTTAAACTTTATTAAGTTTCGGCGGCGCCAGGAACGCCGGCCGGAATTGCTTCCGGCCGTGGTTGATTTTCAATTCCGTTGAGCTTTATTGCTGTACGCCAACCCGGTAGAATCGGGTGTTGCCGGGGAGAACGGCCGTGTCGGTTTGGGTATTGGTGGGCGCGGTGGCGGCAATGTTCGTGCTGACGACGGAGTTGAAGCCCGTCAATAAATTCGTGGAACGTTGCAGCCAGTAATTCTTTCCGGCCACACTCGGCCAGCTGACCACGATGTTGTTGGCGTTGGTGGCCGACACCAGTGTCAGCCGCAGAACAGATGCGGCATTTGTCGGATTCGTTCCCGCAATCCATTCCGCCAGATTGTTCATGCCATCGTGATCAGGATCAGCATTGGGGTCGCTGCCGGTCAGATGGCCAAAATACTGGAGTTCCCACCAATCCGGCAGGCCGTTGCTGTCGGTATCCACGATGCGTTGCAGGTTCAACCGCCGACTGTTATTTACCAGACCCTGCAAACCGGGGATGACATCCGCATTGGTGAGGACGCGTTGAACCCGCTGGCTCACAGTTTCACTCGGGAAATTCATGGCCGCGAACGCAACCGCACCGGAGACATGCGGCGTCGCCATCGAAGTACCGTCCAGATATTGATATAAGCCGTGAAGGACTGTTGCGGAGGAATTTGTTTGTAATGCAAGTCCGTCGGATTGGGAAAGAGAGACGGCGGGAATCCAGCCGTTGGTACCTCCCAATTGGCCGAAGAAATTGCCGGTGGCATTGTTGTAAACGATGACTGCCCGGGCGCCCGCCGCCATGGCATTGATGACCTTATTGGAGAAAGTAAGCGTGCCGCGTTCAATTAATGCAATGTTATTGCTGACCGCTGCCGGAAAGTCCGTTGGATTTCCCAGCCCACAAGCATAGACTGTAGCAGTCAGACCGGCGGTAATGCCGGAATACGTCAACTCGTTGGCTTGATAGACCGTGGAACCCTGCTGGACCTGGGCAAGAACCAGTCCCGCCGGTGGGACCGTACTCTCTGGCGAGATCGTCGGCGCAATCGGCAACAACGAAAGAATGTTTTCGCCCGGCGCACCCAAATCCACGGTGCTGGTGCCGTAATTCGAAAAAATCGCCAAGGCATCGTTCTGGTCGGTGGCCGCCACGACGATCTCGTTGCTCAACCGGTAGTTG
Organism: uncultured bacterium; assembly: GCA_963708305.1. Lineage (GTDB taxonomy): Bacteria > Verrucomicrobiota > Verrucomicrobiia > Limisphaerales > UBA11358 > UBA11358. The sequence continues at coordinate 1,868,511 of CAVPSH010000001.1, forward strand.
GCCGGATAAAAGGGCGTAGTGTCATTGTCGGTACTGTTGTTTCCGGCGGCGACGCAAAAGATGATGCCCGCACTGCCGGCGGCTTGCATGGCGGAGATTTCGGCGCTGTCGTACCCGCCGCCGCCGAAGGATTCGTTGACGGCTACAATATTCACACCCCGGCCTTTCATCGTGGTCGCGTAGTCGATCGCTTGAATGACGGCCGAATCGGCCAACGTTTCGCCGTCGCTTGACGCCCGCAGCGCCATGATCCTGGCCTGATAATCCACGCCGATGACGCCCATCGCGTTATTGCCGACCGCAGCGATGGTTCCGGCCACGTGCGTTCCGTGAAAGCCCGAATCTATCGGGTCGGAACGGTTGTCCGCAAAATCGTAACCGTAATAATCATTCACGTATCCGTCGTGGTCGTTGTCCAAACCGTTGGTGGGGTTCTCGGCCGTGTTGATCCAGATGTTGCTGGCCAGGTCCGGATGCCGGTAGTCCACACCGGAGTCAATGACGGCGACCACCGGCGGATTTGTGCCGGGTTGCTGGGCCAGTGCCCAACCTGGAACAAAATGGATGTCATCGCCCGCTGTACCAGCAATGACGCCAAAGCCGCCGCTGATGGTCTGGCCGGAATTTTGCAATGCCCAGAGGTTGGTAAAATAAGTGTCGTTGGGCGTCATGGTCGTGACCCAGCGCAGATAATTCGGTTCAGCCGTTTCCACATCCGGATCGTTTTTCAATTCGGCAATCAATTGGGCCGTCGTCCGATTCCCGGCGCGCACCAGGCCGGTTTCACGCCCGCGAAATCCGGACAGGTGGGCGAAACGATGCTTCCATGCCAGCGAATGGCCGGCCAGTCTTTGCTCGGCAACCGTCAGGTTGACCGACGGCTTGAAAGTGACGATGGCATCGCCTTCAACATATTCCGTGGCTGGATGGTTTGGACCCGCCCAGGCGACGACCGTCAGGCTCAACATCACGAGGGCGGCTGATACTCCCTGGGGAAAGATTTTCATCAAAGCTTAAGTAATTGTGACTATCATAGCACCTTTGATGCCCAACGGCAAAAAACAAAAACGAGGCCGGAACGATTTCCCGTCGTGTTCCGGTTCAAGCTCCGTCCATCTCAAAAATCTCCTCGATGGACGTTTTGAACAAACGCGCCACCTTGAACGCCAGTGGCAGGCTCGGATCGTATTTCTCCGTCTCGATGGCATTCACGGTCTGGCGCGAGACACCAAGCTTGTCCGCCAGATCGGATTGCGACCACTCTTTCGCAGCGCGCAATTCGCGCAAACGATTTTTCATTTATACCTCCGGAAAGAGAAGATCGCCCCAATCCCATAGTAGGCCCACATCATGTAAAACGCCCATTCCCCATGAAATTCCGGCGCGCCCATGTCACGGAGGAACAGGTAGCTGATACAGGTGAAGCCCGTGGCGATGCCGGAAAAGGCCGCCGCTTCTGTGACAATCTTCCTCCACATCTCATCCAATTCCGAAACGTAGCGGATGATGGTGGCGGCTATATAGATCACCGGCAGCACCGGAAGTAGAGCCAGCCAATATCTGTAGGGTGAATGCGCTGTGTAGAAGTAGTCCAACGCCACCAGGCCCAATCCATATCCCGCAAAGCCGGCCACCATTCGCAAATTATATTTCCAGCAAATTTTCATAAATTTCCTATTGGTAACGACGGTTAATCCTCACATAACCCAGAAAATAGAATGCCAGCACCAGCGAAATCGGAAAACTGGCGGTGTGGAAATGCCTGCCCAAGTGCAATCGGGCCGGCAAAACGCCGGGTTGGAAAAAGCCCGCCTGGTCCAGCAGATGCCAGGCGGTTACCACAAAAAGGGTCACGACCGTTGCAAAGAGACACGCTTCGAGCGTCATTCGCCGATGCATTTCGTCCATGCCGTGGATCCAGCGCACAAAGCTCCGTACCCAGAGCAGGCTGATGAGCAAGGGCATCATCGCAATGATCACCCGCGGAACGGCGCCCCAATCGTTGTGTTGGGCAAGCAATACATCGCCCGCCAATGACAGGAGCATGGCCACGAAGGCCCAGGTGTTTGCTTTCAGGTTCGCCCGCAACGAATAAGCCGGGCCGAACATGATTTCCTCCGGAAGATTTGGTTTCTCATTCATGCCGCCAGTGTAAAGCATACTTTACATTATGTCAAGTATTCTTTACATACATTTCTCAGGGTTAAACCTGCCGTTTCGGCAAAGGATGAGAAGAAAAGATTTATAGCGACAGGTGGTGCCATCTCGGGGGTGGGGACAGCTTGTCCCCGCCAACCTTCATACCCCGGAATCCGCTTGCCGCTTCGGCACCGGATGCGTCAGCGCCGGTACGACTGGGCCGGGTTCGCCGCGATACCGGGCGCTACTCCACAGCCAGTCCGTCGGCGATTTAACCAACCCAGCCTTGTTGGGGTTGTTTTCGATATAATGCACGACGCAGCGGTAATGATCATCATCACGCAGATAGCGGTCAAAATAATCCTCCTCCCAAAACGTCCGGGGCGGGGACGGCTCATCCCCGCATTCCAAGTCAGCGGCTCGCGGGGACGAGCCGTCCCCACCCCAAAAGATTTTTTGGGCTTCCTTGGACGTGTAGCTTTTCCAACTTTTCACGATTTCGCCGAGCGGCACGTTTCCCATCTCAATCACAACATGAACGTGATTGGGCATAATGACCCACGCCAAGAGGCGGTATTTCAGTCCGTCGAGATGCCAGAGATTTCCCTGCACCAGATCCGCGATGCGCGGATCGCGCAGGTGACATTTACCATATCCCTTGTCGAGATAGCCTTCGATTTTGCGCTGTTTTTCCAGACCATCTTCGAGTGCCAAAAAAGCTTTCCATTCGCTTCGGCGCGCGGCGGGCATGGCGTCGGCCAGTCGGTAAGTGATAAACTGGCGGGTGCCCGAAGTGTCGAAATGCGGAAGATGTTTGGAGGCGTACCAGCCTTTGAATCCCCGTTTCTCATCATCCGATGACAGCGCGTTGCTCCATCGGCGTTTGTCTTTGACGAGTTGCTTGAGTTGATCCGTTTTCATAGCCCCATTGGGGCGGGGACAGCTTGTCCCCGCAAAGTCCTGGAAAATCCGGGGACGAGCCGTCCCCGCCCCGGGATTTTTGTAACTCCATGAAGGTTTACCGCTCAGCTTGTCAGGTTGACAACGCAAAAAAACGAGGCTGGAATCGCTTCCAGCCTCGCTATGATTTGTTGGTAGGGACGGCCCGCTGGCCATCCCTGATGGGAAGCGGAACTTCCGCTTAATAATCCATTCCGCCCATGCCGCCGCCGCCACCGGGCATCGGGGCCGGCTTTTCCTTTTCCGGAATTTCCGTGATCAGGCATTCGGTCGTGAGCAACAACCCGGCAATCGAAGCCGCGTTTTGCAGCGCGGTGCGGGTGACTTTCTTCGGGTCCACAATGCCGGCCTTCACGAGGTCTTCGTACTCGTTGGTGGCCACGTTGTAACCTTCGTTGCCCTTGCGCTTCTTGACTTCCTCGACGATGACGGAGCCTTCCACGCCCGCGTTGTCAGCGAGCGACCGGAGCGGCGATTCGATGGCGCGCTTCACGATGTCCACGCCGATCTTTTCGTCTTCGTTGGCGCCCTTGACCGCTTCAATCGCGGACAGGCAGCGCAGCAACGCCACGCCACCGCCAGCCACAATGCCTTCCTCGACCGCCGCGCGCGTCGCGTGCAACGCGTCTTCCACGCGGGCTTTCTTTTCCTTCATTTCGGTCTCGGTCGCGGCGCCGACGTTGATGACGGCCACGCCGCCGGCGAGCTTCGCCAGGCGTTCCTGCAATTTCTCGCGGTCGTAATCGCTGGTGGTCTCCTCGATCTGGCGGCGGATCTGGTTCACGCGGCCCTGGATGTCGGACGACTTGCCACCGCCTTCGACGATGGTGGTGTTTTCCTTGTCGATGACGATGGATTTCGCCCGGCCGAGGTCGGCCAGTTCAATGCTCTCGAGCTTGATGCCGAGGTCTTCGCTGATGAACTTGCCACCGGTGAGGACGGCAATGTCTTCGAGCATGGCCTTGCGGCGGTCGCCGAAGCCCGGGGCCTTGACGGCGCAGACGTTCAACGTGCCGCGCAGCTTGTTCACGACCAGGGTCGCGAGCGCTTCGCCTTCGACTTCTTCGGCGATGATGAGCAGCGGCTTGCCTGAGCGCGCGGCCTTTTCGAGCAACGGCAACAGGTCCTTCAGGCTGCTGATTTTCTTTTCGTAATTGAGGATGTAAGCGTCTTCGAGCTTGGCTTCCATCGTCTCGGCGTTGGTGACGAAGTACGGCGAGAGATAGCCCTTGTCGAACTGCATGCCTTCGACGACTTCGAGCGTCGTCTCAATGGACTTGGCTTCCTCGACGGTGATGGTGCCGTCCTTGCCGACCTTGTCCATCGCCTCGGCGATTTTGTCGGCAATTTCGAAATCCCAGTTCGCGGAAACCGCGGCCACCTGGCGGATTTCGTCCTTGTCCTTCACCTTCTTGGTGATTTTGTCGAGCTGGCCCACGGCGGCCTCGACGGCCTTGTTGATGCCGCGCTGAATGCCGATGGGATTGCCGCCGGACGTGACGAACTTCAGGCCTTCGCGGTAAATGGATTCCGCGAGCACCGTCGCCGTGGTCGTGCCGTCACCGGCGGTGTCGCTGGTTTTGCTGGCGACTTCGCGGACCATCTGGGCGCCCATGTTTTCATAGGGATCTTCCAGCTCGATTTCCTTGGCCACCGTCACACCGTCCTTGGTGATGGTCGGGGAGCCGAATTTCTTGTCAATGACCACGTTGCGGCCTTTCGGGCCGAGCGTGGCGACGACCGCTTTGGAGAGCTTCTGGACGCCGCGCAAAATCGCCTGCCGCGCCTGCTCGTCAAATATCAATTGTTTTGCTGCCATAATCTTAATCAGTTTTAAATTTTACGTTTTGAGTTTTGAGTTAATCAAGGATTGCCAGGATGTCGTCCGAGGACAAAATCTTGTATTCCTTGCCGTCAATTTTGATTTCCGTGCCGCCGTATTTGCTGACGAGCACGCGGTCGCCCTTTTTGACTTCAAACGGAATTTTCTTTCCGTCGTCGTTGGTTTTGCCGGTGCCGAGGGCGACGATGATGCCCTCCTGCGGCTTTTCCTTGGCGGTATCGGGAATGATGATGCCGCCCTTCTTGACTTCCTTCTCTTCAACCGGCTCGACCAGGATGCGGTCGCCGATCGGTTTAACATTTAGTGCCATAGTTTGTTTTTTGTTTGTTGTTGAGTTGTTAATTGTAATCAACTCCCACCGCACCCGCGATGGGAAAAGTGTTCAAATCCGCACCTCCGCCATCTCCAGCAACCTGAAGGGTTGCCGGAAATTAACCCAGGGTTGAACCCGCGCCAGCGGGTGATACCCTGGGAAACGATTCAAAAGGATTCCCGCGCCCTGACAGGGCGCGAGGCAAAAGCGCGAATAAAAATCCTGCAACCCTTTCAGGGTTGAGACGAAATCGGACGTTGACCAGGGGTGGCGGCCTTCAGCCTTACCCCTGGCTAGTTTCCTGCAAGCCTTCAGCTTGCTCAAATTTGTCTGCGCCAGTTTCATTTTGATTGAGTGGTGGTTTTCAGTGCGTGCTTTGTTGCCGCGCCAAAAACTGAACCGACTACCCGGCCTTATTTCTTCTCGTCCACGACTTCCGCGTCAATCACGCCTTCGTCCTTCTTTTTGTCGTCGGACTTGGCTTCGCCCTGCGGTTGGCCGCCTGATGGGCCAGCGCCCTGCGCTTTTTCAGCCTGGGCCTTCGCGGCGGCGGCCTTGTAAAGCTCGGCGCTCACGGCCTGCCACGCTTCGTTCAGCTTCTCGGCGGCGGATTTGATGGCCGCTGCGTCGCTGCCTTTCAGCGCTTCCTTCACTTCCGCGACGGCCTTTTCAATCTTCGCCTTGTCGTCGCCGGAAATCTTGTCGCCGGTGTCCTTGAGCATTTTTTCGGAGCGATACACCGCGCTGTCCGCCTCGTTGCGCGTCTCGACTTCCTCGCGTTTGGCCTTGTCCTCGTCGGCGTGCGACTCGGCGTCCTTGCGCATCTTCTCGATTTCGTCCTTCGAGAGGCCGCTGCTGGCGGTGATGGTGATTTTCTGTTCCTTGCCCGTGCCAAGGTCCTTCGCGCCCACGTGCAGGATGCCGTTGGCATCAATGTCGAACGTCACCTCGATCTGCGGCACGCCGCGCGGGGCCGGCGGAATGTCGGTGAGATGAAACTTGCCGATGGTCTTGTTGTCCTTGGAGAACTGGCGTTCGCCCTGGAGCACGTGCACTTCCACGCCCGGCTGGTTGTCCGAGGCGGTGGAGAAAATTTCCGATTTGCGGGTCGGGATGGTCGTGTTGCGCTCGATGAGCCGCGTGAACACGCCGCCCAGCGTCTCGATGCCGAGCGACAACGGCGTCACGTCCAGCAGGAGAACATCCTTCACCTCGCCTTTGAGCACGCCGCCCTGGATGCCGGCGCCGACGGCGACGACTTCGTCCGGGTTCACGCCCTGGTGCGGCTGCTTGTTGACGAGCTTATGCGCGGTTTCCACCACGCGCGGCATGCGGGTCATGCCGCCGACAAGCACCAGCTCGTCAATTTTGCTGGCTTCGATGCCCGAATCCTTCAAACACGCTTGCACGGGCTTGATGGTGCGCTCGAACAAATCGTCGCAGAGCTGCTCCATCTTCGCGCGGGTCAGCGATTTCTGGATGTGTTTCGGCCCGCTCGCGTCGGCGGTAATGAACGGCAGGTTGATTTCGTATTGCTGCGCGCTGGAAAGCGCGATTTTGGCCTTTTCAGCCTCTTCCTTGATGCGTTGAAGCGCGTCGGGTTGCTTGCGCAAATCCATGCCGCTGTCCTTTTTGAATTCGTCGAGGATCCAATCCATCAACCGGTTGTCCCAGTCGTCACCGCCCAGGTGCGTGTCGCCGTTGGTGGCCTTGACTTCGAACACGCCGTCGCCGATTTCCAGCACGGAAATGTCGAACGTGCCGCCGCCCAGGTCATAGACGGCGATTTTTTCGTCCTTCTTCTTGTCGAGCCCGTAGGCGAGCGACGCGGCAGTCGGTTCGTTGATGATGCGGAGCACTTCGAGCCCGGCAATGCGGCCGGCGTCCTTGGTGGCCTGGCGTTGTGAATCGTTGAAATAGGCGGGAACCGTGATGACGGCTTGCGTGATTTTTTCGCCGAGGCGCGTTTCGGCGTCGGCTTTCAGCTTGGCGAGAATCATCGCGGAAATTTCCGGCGGTGAAAACTGTTTCGGCTTGCCGTCCACTTCGACTTCGACGGCGACATCGCCATTGGAAGCCTTCACGACTTTGTAGGGCATGCGTTTGATTTCTTCGCCGACCTCGTCAAATTTGCGGCCCATGAAGCGCTTGATGGAATAGACCGTGTTGCGCGAGTTGGTGACGGCCTGGCGCTTGGCGGCTTCGCCGACGAGGCGCTCGCCGCTCTTGGTGAACGCGACGACGCTGGGCGTGGTGCGTTTGCCCTCGGAATTTTCCAGAACGAGCGGCTCGCCGCCTTCCATGACGGCCATGCAGGAGTTCGTGGTTCCCAAATCAATGCCTAATACTTTTGCCATAAAATCGTTTTGGTTAAAAGACACTATGTCCGGCTGTCTCCAAGCAACGACGGTGCCGTGTGGCACAAAACGTCATAAAACCATTGTAAACAAAGGATAAAATGACGATTCAGACCAAAATAGGACGAGGTCGAAAACTGTGCCAATAGAGCCACGGAATGGCACAGTCGGGAGGGCCGTCTGGCGCAGTTCAAATTGATCGGAGCGGCCGACGTGACGAGGCCCTGAGTACGCCACCGACGATACAATGTGCGCCTTGTATACCTCGGCGCTACCGAGATTAAATCTTATTTGCTGCCCGGTTTGACGGCGGGAGTTTTGGCCAGGTCCGGCGGCAGTTTGTCCGGCTCGAAGGCCTCGACTTTCAGCGAAATCAGGCTGGCGAACGGCACGCCAAAGTTCACCGCACCGTTGGAGCGGTCCACAATCGCCGCCGACGCCGACCACGTTTCCGCCGATGCGCGCGAACAATATCAATCGTCTCCTGCACCCGGCCGCCTTTGGTCACGACGTCCTCGACGACGAGCATTTTTTCACCGGGCGCGATTTTGAATCCGCGCCGCAAGCACCAGTTTGCCTTCCTCTTTTTCGGGGAAGATGAACCGCGACGCCGAGTTGCCGGGCGACTTCCTGGCCGATGACCAATCCGCCCAGCGCCGGCGCGATGACGGTGACGGCGCCGAGGGAACGGACTTTTCCGGCCAGCGCCGCGCCGAGTTTTTCGACCGTCGGCATTTGCTGGAGGGCGAGGGCGCATTGAAAGAACTGGCGGCTGTGCAGGCCGCTGCGGAGAATGAAATGGCCTTCGAGCAACGCGCCGGTGTCGCGGAAAATCTGCAGAACTTCGTCTTGAGTCATTGCGCAATTGTCAGGCAGCAGGCGTCCCGCCTGTCTCCAGTCTTGTTTTGGGTTTTACGTTTGAGACAGGCGAGACGCCTGTCCTACGATTCCTGCGCGTGCCGAAGTGGATCAAATTCATCATCGCCGTCCTGTTGCTGCCGGTTTGTGCCGGGGCGGCGATGGCGTTATGGCAGGTGTGCAGGCCAGTTACGGCGCGGACACGGTCTGGGTGCCGCTGCTGGCCGGCGCGGCGTGCTGGCTGGTGATTTTTCTGCTGCTGCCCAAGCCGATGTGGATTTACGTGTTCGGCCACGAACTGACCCACGCGTTGTGGGTCTGGCTCTTCGGCGGCCGGGTCAAAAAAATGAAGGTCACTTCCGAAGGCGGCCATGTGGTCAGTTCCAAAACCAATTTTCTCATCGTGCTGGCGCCGTATTTCTTCCCGCTATATGCTGTGCTGGTCGTGGCGGTGTTTGCCCTCGGCCATTTGATTTGGGACTGGCGAAGTTATCTGGTCTGGTTTCATCTGCCGTCGGCGCGGCGTATGCGTTTCACGTGACCCTGACCTGGCACGCTTTGAAGACGCGGCAGACGGACATCACGTCGCAGGGTTATTTATTTTCCGCAGTGATTATTTTTCTCGGGAACGTGGGTGTGCTATTATTCGGCGTTCCGCTGCTGACGGCAAAAGGTGAACTGGCTCAACGCGCTGGGCTGGTGGCTGAAGGACACCGGCGGGGTTTTCAACGGGCTGGCGCAGTGGTTTTGAACTTTTTGCCGAATATGTAAATATTTCGCGCTTGTGAAATGCCGCGCAGTCTGGTTCAAATTGCCGACAAACATTGTATGGATTTAGGTGACATCTTAAGCAAAGCGCAAATCATCCCTGATTTGCGCGGGACGAACCGGTGGGAAGCCATTGACGAATTGATTGGCAATCTGGTGGCCACCGGCAAGATCCAGGCCGGCGACCAGGACGCCGTGACCGCCGCCGTGAAAAAGCGCGAGACGTCCATGAGCACCGGCATCGGATTCGGCATCGGCATTCCGCACGCCTCGACCGATCTGATTCATGAAGTCGTCGGCGCGCTGGGCCGTTCCAAAAAAGGCGTCAACTTCGACGCGCTCGACAACCAGCCGGTCAAGCTCGTCATGCTGTTTCTCGTACCGCAGGGCCAGTTTCAAAAACACCTTCACACGCTCGCCAACATCGCCAAACTTCTCCACAAAGCCGATTTCCGCCAGGCGCTTGAACAGGCGCCGGACGCCGAGGCGATGCTCAACATCATCAAGGAATACGGGAAGAAGTGAGTTCTCGGCGGACGAACTCGTGATGTCGCTTAAATGCGTCGAACGGTTGAATCGTGTGACTCGTCCCTCCGCTATTTTATCCGTGTTCAACCGATGTTCATCCGTGGTTAAATTCAACTATCCGTGCTTCCGCACAAACAAATCGAACTCCGTTTGCAGCAGGCCGTCCGCGCCGTTTTGCCGGAGGCGGACCTCTCGGCGGTGCTCGTCCGTCCTTGTCCAGACCCGAAGTTTGGCGATTACCAGAGCAACGCGCTGATGTCGCTGGCCAAGGCCCGGAAGATTAATCCGCGCCAGCTCGCCGCCGACGTTCTGGCCAAATTGGATGTTTCTGAAATTTGCGAGAAAGTTGAAATCGCCGGCGCGGGTTTTCTGAATTTCCGGCTGAAGCCCTCCGCGCTCGCGCAAACGCTTCAGGCCGCCGCACGCGGCGAACACCTGTTTTTCCAAAAAGTTGGTGAGGACGCGTTGCCGCGCGTCCCGGCCGACCAGCAGGTCGGCCCTACCGTTCGAACGGTCGTCATTGATTTCAGTTCGCCGAACGTGGCCAAACCGATGCACGTCGGCCACATTCGCTCGACGATTCTGGGAGATTGCCTCGCGCGCACGCTGCGGCTGCTCGGCCATCGCGTCATTACCGACAACCACATCGGCGACTGGGGCACGCAGTTCGGGATGTTAATTTTGGGTTGGCGATTGAACTGCTGGCTGGAAAAGATCCATCTGAAAACTGACGCGTTTCAGAACTGCGTATTACAAAACCATTGTTGCCGCCGAGAATGGGAGCGCAAGCGCTGAATTACTTAAATCCTGCTGGATAAAGGCCGCGCTGAAGAGTTGAATAACCCTAAAAGAAGCAGATGAAAATCGCGTCCTGGCAAGAGCACGCCAGGAACTCGTAAAACTGCAAAGCGGCGATCCTGGAAAATCTGAAGATCTGGCACGAGATGATTGCGCTGTCGCAGAAGCAATTTGACGAAATTTACGCGCGGCTCGGCGTGAAATTTGACCAGACGCTTGGCGAAAGCTTTTACAATCCTCGGCTCAAACCGCTGGTGGAGGAACTGGTTGCCAAGGGCATCGCCCGGGAGAGCGAAGGCGCGCTGGCGATTTTCTTCGACGATATTCCCCAATTGAAGGCGCATCCGGCGCTCATCCGCAAAAGCGATGGCGGATTCAATTACACCACCACCGATCTCGCGACGCTGGAATACCGCCTCAAGACCTGGCAACCGGACGAAATCATTTACGTCACCGACGGCCGCCAGCAATTGCATTTCCAGCAGATCTTCGCCGCGTTCCGCAAATGGCAAACCATTTCCTCGGGGGGCGAGTCACGGCCAATTCCGAACTAAAAAGCCAGGGACTCGCGAAGCTCGCCCTCCGAAAGATGTAAAGCTGGCCCACGTCTGGTTCGGCTCGATTTTGGGCGAGGACGGCAAGCCATTCAAGACCCGCAGCGGCGAAACGGTAAAGCTGGCCGACTTGCTCGACGAAGCCGAGGAGCGCGCCTTCAAAATCGTTTCCGAAAAGAATCCGGATTTGCCGGAGGCACAGCGGCGCGAAATCGCGCGCGTGGTCGGCTTGGGAGCGGTGAAATACGCCGACCTGCTGCCGAACCGCCAGAGCGATTACAGTTTCAGTTGGGACAAGATGCTGGCGTTGCAGGGCAATACCGCGCCGTACCTGCAATATGCCTACGCACGAATCAAAAGCATCTTCCGGAAGGTGGCGGAAACATCCAACATCGCAACATCGAACATCGCAACATTCGAATTGACGGCAGCCCGGAAGAAATCGCACTGGCGAAGCATCTGTTGAATTTCGGGCTGACGCTGGAAGCCGTCGCGGAGGAGTATCGTCCGAATTTTCTGTGCAATTATCTCTACGAATTGGCCGGCAAATTCACTGCGTTCTACGAAAATTGTCCGGTGCTCAAAGCCGAAGACGCCACGCGCGCCAGCCGGCTGGCGTTGTGCGATTTGACCGCGCGCGTCCTCAAGCAAGGGTTGGAAACCCTCGGCATCGAGACCGTGGAACAGATGTAAGAATCGGAGAACCGCTTGCCACCGGGACGGAAAGGGTTTAACAAGACACCATGCTGACTCCCTTGGTGATGACGATTATCGGCCCGGACCGGACGGGTCTGGTCGAATCCGTCGCACGGGTGGTGGCCGAGCATGGCGGGAACTGGCTGGAGAGCCGCATGTCCCGGCTGGGCGGCGAGTTTGCCGGCATTCTGCGCATCGAACTGCCTGCGGACAAAAGGCAACCGCTGCTCGACGCGCTGCAAAAACTTCAAGGCGCCGGCCTGACCGTTGTCGTTCGGCCGGGCGAGGCGGCGGCTCCGGCGGCAACGGGTCGGCAGACAAAACTCGAAATCATCGGCCATGATCGCCCGGGCATCGTCCGCGAAATCACCCATGCGCTGGCGCGCGCGGGCGTGAACGTCGAGGAATTTTCCAGCGAAATCGTCAGCGCGCCGATGTCCGGCGAGACCTTGTTCAAAGCCGGTGCGCATCTGCAACTGCCCGAAAATTGCGATCTCGCCGCGTTGAAGACCGAACTGGAAAAAATCGCCGCCGATTTGCTGGTGGACGTTTCGTTTGCGGAACTTGAGCGCAAGCGTTAAGGACTAGAGCCAGCGGCGGACCCGGTCTTTGTAGGCGCGGTACTCGTCCCCGAACCTGGTTTCCAGAAACCGTTCCTCGCGCAAGACAATTCTCCAATGCACGACCGCCAACGTGGGGATGAGTGTTGCCAACGGCCACAAGGCGTCGCAGAGCAATGTGATGCCGAGGTAAAGCGCGGTGAGCGACAGGTAGAGGGGATTGCGGGTGAACCGAAACGGGCCGCCGGTCACGAGCGCGGTGACGGGGCGATCGGGGCGCACGTTGGTACCGGCGCGGCGCATGGTGACGCTGCCCCAAATGCCCGCGGCAATGCTTGCGAGGCAGAACGCGCCGCCCAGTGGCTGTGAAAATATCAGCGGGAATGGCCGCACTGGCATCAGCCAATACAGGAACAGGCCCAACCCCAGCGCGCCCAGAAAAACCAATGGCGGGCACGCCATGACGCCGGGTGTATCGGTTGAAGACTCAGCCATACGTGCGGTTGGTTTATTCGAAAACCCGCCCGCCCGCCAATATAAACCAGGTTCTGCGTTCCGCATTGCCGAAAATTTCATCTGCTTCCGCCTCCGTTTTTATTTACCCTCGGCCCAATGTTTGAACTGCTCAAAACCGATGCGCACACCAAAGCCCGGCTGGGAAAATTGACCACTGCCCACGGTGTGGTGGATACGCCGGTGTTTATGCCGGTCGGCACGCAGGCCAGCGTCAAGGCGCTCGACCCGCGCGAACTGCGGGAGATGGGCACGCAAATCATCCTCGGTAATACTTATCATCTCAACATCCGGCCCGGACTGGACATCATCCGCGCCGCCGGCGGCCTGCACCGGTTCATGAATTGGGACAAGCCAATCCTGACCGACAGCGGCGGCTTCCAGGTTTTCAGCCTCGCCAAAATCCGGAAAATCAAACCGCATGGCGTCGAATTCCGCTCGCATCTCGACGGCTCGCCGTTGTTTCTCGGCCCGAAGGAGGCCATGGAAATCCAGCGCGTGCTGGGCTCGGACATCGCGATGGTTTTTGACGAATGCCCGCCGCACGACGCGCCGGCTCGTGAGCAAAAACTCGCCGTCGAACGCACCATCCGCTGGGCGCGCGAATGCCGCGAACAACCCCGTGCCGAGGGCCAACTTGTTTTCGGCATCGTCCAGGGCGGTTCGAATGCCGCATTGCGCGAGGAATGTGCCAGGGCGCTGGTCGCGATGGATTTTGACGGTTACGCCATCGGCGGCGTGAGCGTCGGCGAGCCGGAAGCTGGAAATGTTGAAGGCGATTGAAATTACCGAGCCCTTTCTGCCAGCGACCAAGGCGCGCTACGCCATGGGCCTGGGCACGCCGGCGCAGATGCTCGAGCTGATTGCGCGCGGCGTGGACATGTTCGACTGCGTGCTGCCGACGCGCGTGGCGCGCAATGGCACGGCGTTCACGCGCCGCGGTGCGTTCGGCCTCAAGGGCGGCGCTTACAAGGCGGATTTCCGGCCGATTGACGAAACCTGCGACTGCTTCGCGTGCAGGCATTTTACGCGGGCGTACCTCCGGCATTTGCTGAATGTGAATGAAATTCTGGGCCTGCGGATGGTGAGCGTCCACAACTCGCATTTATTTTTGAAAATCATGGCTGACGTGCGCGCCGCGATTGCCGCCGGAACGTTCGCGGAGTTTTACCGCGATTTCATTGTGAATTACGTGCCGTCGCAAAAAGTGCTTTCAGCCCGGCAAAAGGAAATTGAGCGATAAAAGGACTTTGCGAAAGACAGGGGATATGGCAGTATATTGGCATTGGAAAGCCAGTTTTTGAAAAGTTATGGAAAAGCCAAAAATTATTGCTTATTTGAAACCGACTTGCGGCTGGAGCCAGGGCGTCCGCGCCGTGCTGCGCAAATACGACCTGCCGTTCGAGGACCGCGACATTATTAACGATCCGTTGCAACGCCAGGAAATGATCGAGAAGAGTGGCCAGATGCTGAGCCCGTGCGTTGAGGTCAACGGTCACATGCTCGCCGACATCAGCGGCGAAGAAGTCGAGGCGTGGATGCTCGCGAACAAAATCGTGATGCCCAACGACCGCGAGGCGGACGCGCCGACGAACCAGCCCTGCGCCAACGAAATGCCGGCCAGTGCGCCGCTGAACTTTGTACGCTGAAAAATTTGTGGGGATGGTCTGTGGGCACCGTTGAAATCGGTGGTGGCCGCAGGTTGCCGTACTGACCGCGTTGGAAACTTCCAACGCGGTTTTTTCTTTCGTGAATTCATGGTGTTTTTGGTTAAATAAAATCATGCGAATTGTTTCATCGTGCCGCCGCCATGCAGAAACTGGCTCTCCGCTGGAAACATGCCGGCGCGCGCATCGGCCTGGTGCCGACGATGGGCTATCTGCACGCGGGACATTTGAGCCTCGTCCGGCGCGCGCGCCGGGCCCTTGGCAGGAATGGCGTTGTGGTGGTGAGCAATTACGTAAATCCGGCGCAGTTCGGGCCGACCGAGGATTTTTCCAAATATCCGCGTGATTTGAAGCGTGACCTGAAACTTTGCCGTGGTGCGGGCGTGGATGTGGTCTTCTCGCCGGATGACAAAGAAATGTATCCGCCGGCATTTGGAGGGAAGCGCTTCGCCGCTTCCCATCTTCGGGATCAGGGCATTGACGAAGCAGTGCCCTCCACCGATTTCAGCACTTATGTCGTCGAGGGAAAATTATCACAGTGCATGGAAGGCGCGTCGCGGCCGACGCATTTTCGCGGTGTGACGACCGTGGTCGCCAAGCTGTTCAACCTCGTGCAACCGGACGTGGCGGTGTTCGGCCAAAAGGATTTTCAGCAGGCAACCATCATCCAACGCATGGTGGTCGATTTGAATTTCCCGGTGAAAATCATCGTCGCGCCGACGGTGCGCGAACGCGACGGGCTGGCCTTGAGTTCGCGCAACAAACATCTCACCGGCGATTTGCGACGGCAGGCCACGGTGCTTTGGTGTGCGATTCAAATGGCGCGCGTCACGGTAAAAAAATCGAAGACGTTTTCCTCGATCAAATTGAAGGCGGCCGTAAAAAAACTGGTCGAATGTGAACCGGACGCGAAACTGGACTACGTGGAATTTTTTGAGCCGGGCACGCTTATGCCCGTGGCGAAAGTTACCCGTGGGACCCAAATGGCGCTGGCGGTGTTCGTCGGCAAGACCCGGTTGATTGATAACGCGAAACTGTAAATGGGCTGTGAAAACAATTGCTTACCTTCTGTCGTTCGTTATCAGTTGCACATTTCTTGGCTGCTCTTCGGTGGTCCACACTTATGATCGCAATACCGGAAAGTGGTCAACACAACACTTTACAAAATGGGGTGGCGACCCTGTTTTTTTAAGTCACATTGACGATGATATAAAGCGTGAATCAGAAAACGCACCGTTGTTGTATGGGACATGGCGAGAATTCTGGATTGAACGTTGCGAGCGACTTCATTATTACGAAGACAGCCCTGCATTATCCGAGCATTATATCGAATACATCATCGAAAAACGCCGAGAGGTCGGTTTACCCGACATTGCTGAAATTGATAAAAGGCAATTCAGATCGGTGTGGGAGAATTGGACTAGCAACGTAGATGAACAGCTTGCTTCGGAAGCCGAAGGCCACCCCCCTTTTTCGACGTTTAGCGTGCGACAGCGGAGAATGACGAAAACTTGGCCTGAATACTGGAAAGCTCTTGAAGAAGACTTGCTGAATGATCATCTTGAAATGGATCGTGTTATTTTCACAAACGGGGTGGAATATATCAATAATCAGAGGAGGCAAATGGGCTTACCTCCTTTGGATTAAAATTCTCAGTGAAACAATTCGATTTCATCGTTCTTGGCAGCGGCATCGCGGGCTTGTCCTTCGCGTTGAAAGTCGCGCCGCGCGGACGCGTGGCCATCGTCACCAAAAAGGACCGCGCGGAGTCGAACACGAATTACGCCCAGGGCGGCATCGCGTCGGTGACGAGCAAGGAGGACTCGTTTGAGCTGCACGTGCGCGACACGCTCACGGCGGGCGCGGGTCTGTGCAAGGAAAGCGTCGTCCGCACCATCGTCGAGGAAGGCCCGGCGCGGATTCAGGAATTGATCGAACTCGGCATGAAATTTTCCGAGCGCGACGCTCCGAGCGGAGGACGGCGGCAAGGAACTGGATCTGGGCAAGGAAGGCGGTCATTCGAAACGGCGCATTTTGCACGCGAAGGACGTGACCGGCCGCGAAATCGAGCGGGCGTTGCTGAACGCGGCGGCGCGGCAGCCGAACATCCAGATTTTTGAAAACCACCTGGCGATTGATTTGATCGCGAGCCAGAAACTCGGCCACGCCGGCGCCAACCGCTGTCTGGGCGCCTATGTGTTCGACAAAAAAGGGCCGGCGGGTCTGGGCGTTCACCGCGCCGGTGACCCTGCTGGCCACGGGCGGCTGCGGCAAGGTTTACCTCTACACGACCAATCCCGATATCGCGACCGGTGACGGCGTGGCGATGGCGTATCGCGCCGGCGCGGCGATTGCGGACATGGAATTCGTCCAGTTCCATCCGACCTGCCTTTATCATCCGCAGGCGAAATCGTTTCTCATCAGCGAGGCGGTGCGCGGCGAAGGCGGCGTGCTTAAAACGCTCGACGGGAAAGAGTTCATGGACGCATATCATCCGCTGAAATCACTCGCCCCGCGCGACATCGTGGCGCGGGCGATTGACAGCGAGATGAAAAAGAGCGGCGCGGAACACGTGTGGCTCGATATCACGCACCGTCCGGCGCAGTTTCATCATCGAACGGTTCCCGAACATTTACCAGACCTGCCTGAGGCTACGGCATTGACATCACCAAGGAACCGATTCCGGTCGTGCCGGCGGCGCATTATCAATGCGGCGGGGTGGTGACGAACGTGGACGGTGAGACGGACATTGCCGGGCTTTACGCCGTGGGCGAGGCCGCCTGCACCGGTTTGCACGGCGCCAACCGGCTGGCCAGCAATTCACTGCTGGAAGCGCTGGTGTGCGCGCACCGCGCGGCGGAGAGAGCCATTTCAAGTCCGCCGCAAAAAATCGAGGCTAAAATTCCGCTGTGGCAGTCCGGCAACGCCCACAACCCGGACGAAATGGTCGTCGTCTCGCACAACTGGGACGAAATCCGGCGGTTGATGTGGGATTACGTCGGCATCGTCCGCACGAACAAACGGTTGGAACGTGCGGCCAAGCGCATTGCGAATCTGCAGGATGAAATCCGCGAGTATTACTGGAATTTCATCGTCACCAGCGATTTGCTGGAACTCCGCAATATCGCCACGGTGGCGGAATTGATTGTGCGTTGTGCCCAGCTGCGGTCCGAAAGCCGCGGCCTGCATTACAATCTCGATTATCCGCAACCCAATCCCGAGTGGGCGCAACGCGACACGATCCTCAGAAAATAAGACGGCGGGTGCGCCGTCATGTCATCAGTGGGAGGCCTGCAGTGCATCCAGATTCTTTCTGGTTTCTTCCACCAGATCCTGGAATTGCGACAGTTGGGCGGAGGTGATTAAAATTCTCGGGCTGTTGGTGCTGTAGTCCTGCATGAAATATTGGATGACGCCCCGCCGCTGGCTGGTGAACGCGCCGACCCGCAGCCCTGACTTGGTGACGTAACTGGCGACAAACGTGGGCTGAGCGGTCACCTTATAATCAATTCTGGCGAGGTAATTCAGGCCGTTGAGCAGTGAATCCATTTCGTCATAGTCCACCACTCTTTTCCACGCACGCTGGTCATTCGCGACCAGCTCGACGGCCATGCCGTATTGTTTGTGGCCGGTACTTACGTTCAGAGATTCCTTGCTGATCACGTTAATGGTCAACGCGTCAACCGCCAGCGAGCCAATTTGGCCGGCGCCTTTGACCATGACCGTTCCGGTCTGGGCCTCAAACGTCTCCAGTTCGGTCGGCGGCAGGTTGGTGATTTGGGCGCGAGCGGCAAGAGTGCATAGGCCCGAAGCCATGATTAAAACGATGTAAAATTTGCGCATGGGGATCATAGGAATTAATCCGTTGAAGTGGGTTGTCCGCATCTGGTTCTGAAACCCCGGCGAACCGGGAAAGTTTCTCAGGTGACGAACCGTCGGACGGGAGTGCCAGCTTTTAGTGATTGAATTTCCCCTATTTTTGTGGCTTCTTACCAACCGGCGCGCGGTTAGCTCAGCGGTAGAGCACCAGTATCACACACTGGGGGTCGCAGGTTCAAAACCTGCACCGCGCACCATCTCACTCCCGTGTGAACCTTTGTGCCAGCCCGTGCCAGCCAGCGACTTCAGACCCATATCTACATGCTCTTTTGCGCTTTGAGTCCCCGTCTTTTCCGTGACAGGCAATGACGCCCAAAGACCTTCAAAGCCATTTTTTGTGCGTCTCTTTGTGCGTTATCTTCCGAACTGCCCGCCCTTCCACTTTCTGCTGTCTCCTGAACTGGCCTACCTGAATAAATCGCTGTGGGTTCCTGTACGTTCGAACCGGACGTGGCTGCCATTTTCGGTGAGCGTGTAAATCAAGACCCAGTCCCCTTCAATATGGCAATCGCGGCTTCCCGCAAAATTCCCGCGTAGGGGATGATCTTGGTATTGCGCCGGCAATGCATCGCCGGCAATCAGCAAACCAAGAACGGCTTTCAGCTTTTCCAAATCTTTGCCCCGCCTGTTGGCCAATTTAACATCCTTTTTGAACTGCGTTGTCCGGCTGAATGTCCTCACAAGCCCAGATCGGCGTAGAGCTCCTTTTTGGTGTTAAAGCGTTTCACACCCCGGCCAGCTTTGCTGGCGTTGAGCGTGCGCGCCGTCAACTCGTTCGGAATCCGCACATCAAAAGGCAAACCGCGTTGCAGCTTGATTTGCCGGTAAAGCAGGTGAACCGTCTCCGAAGCGGTCAGCCCAAGCTCTGAAAGGATTCTTTCAACCTTTCTTTTGAGGTCTGGCTCGATCCGGGTGCGAATGGTGGCTGTTTTGCTCATGTGGTAAATGTGGCCCTGTTGTAGCTACAATGCAAGCAAACTTGTTCAATTCGTCTCCGCTGTGAATTCCAGCCAGGACTTAAAAGGCGGACACAGCGACAAACTGGCCGGATTTGGCTGTTCAGTCACTGAATTTATTGAAACCGTATTGGTGTCCCAGCTTCAGGCATTGTTTCCACGGCAACACGCCGTCCGAAGCGGAGGGTGATTTCAAGCAGGCGGCAGCCGCGCAGGCGCCGAGGGTCAACGCTTCCGGCCAGGACATTTCATTATGCCGCGCCAACAACACGCCCGCGGCCAGGGCGTCGCCAGCCCCCACGGTGCCTTGGATTTCCGCTTGTGGCAGGCGCACTGAACCTTGCATCAAACATTCGTTCGCGCTGACCGCCGCCGCCACGCCTTCGGGAAAATGAAGCACTACAGCTCCGCGCACGCCGAGTTTGCGGACGGCCTGGACCAGTTCTTTGGCTTGGCGGGCGGAGAATGATTCGGACGTGTTCCGGTTGAGCAATTGACCGGCTTCCCATTCGTTTAAAAAGAGAATGTCCAGATGCGGCAAACACGGCTCAATCTGAGCGCGCAGGTTCGGATTCCGCGCGCTGACCAGATCCGCAGCCGTCAACATCCCCGCCGCCCGGGCGTCCTTCAGCAAACGCGCGGAAGCGTTCAAACCATCGGCGGCGACAGCATCCAGGAGCGGCAGAAAACCAAGATAACCCAGACAGAACATTTTCGCAGGCGACGCGAGCGGCCTTAGATGATTTTCCGCCAGCCGTTCACTCGCACCGGGACAATAAAAAAAGGTCCGCCGGCCGGAATTGGCTTCCGTCATCACATCCGTGAAACCGGTGGGCGACTCCGCCGTTGAGCGAAGCCGGCGGTCGTCAATCTTCAACCGGCGGCAACGCTCCCGGATAAGCCGACCGTTGGCATCGTCGCCAATCAGTCCAGCGCCGAAGAGTGGACAGGAAGGATCCAGCGCAGCGAGATCGCTCAGCAGGTTGAAGGCAAATCCGCCGTTGGCCGTTTGCTGTTGCTCGATCCGGGCCAGCGTGGCCGGCTCCGGCCAATGATCAATGCGTTTGATCTGGTCCACAATCCAGTGGCCCGCCGCGAGAATTCCGCGACGGGCAACCGGCGGCCTGAGGCTGGTTTGGTCGTTTTTCAAAGCAGGCTTGGCAACGTACGGGGGCCGACCTGACACGCCCCTAAAACTGGTCTTCCTTTTCCTTAAACAGCACGTTGAACGTGGTCATCGAGCCGTAGCTGCGCGTGATGTATTGCTGCATCTCCACCTTCTCGCCGTCGGTTGAGCTTTTCATGTCGCGTTGATTTTCTGTTCCAGCACGCGCAGGTTGTTCCGCACCATCACAATCTTGTGGAAAAAGGTTTCCAGCGGGACTTCCTTGGTCTGCAACGTCGGATCGGACGGATGCAAAACCAGTTTGCCGCCGTGCCAGCGGGCGCCGAGTTTTTCGATCGCCAGTATCCGGCTTTTCCAGGCCCAGTTTGTCCAGCGTGGCGGCGACTGTTTGCTCGACGAATTGTTTCAGCGGCAGGTTCAATCCGCTCGCAGAGATTTGCGGTTCGGCCGGTTCCAGGCCGCTCGGTTCCGGCGCGACGGCGTGTTTGCCGTCCGAGAGAAGGATTTCCGCCGTGGTCTCGGAAATCGTTTTGACTTACCAATGCCATACTGTGGGTGGCGCACCTTCATGCCAATGTGCAAGGATTCGATTTTCATACCGGGAATTTAACCACGGATGGACGCGGCGTAAAGCCGCGTGGCGGCCACGCCGCGATAAGCGGATGGACACGGATTTTTCAAATCAAAATCCTCCTCGTCCTCGTTCTCGTCCTCGAAAAAATCAGGCTGACAACGCCGCCAAACGCGCTAGGCTCGGAGCCAAGAGATGGCCCGGGTAATTTTTATCGACCGCTTCGAATTCGAACGCGCGTTATGGGGTCGCGGGATGGTCCGCGTGGCGGGCGTGGACGAAGCCGGGCGCGGACCGCTGGCCGGGCCGGTTGTGGCGGCGGCGGCGGTTCTGCCACGCCAATGGGCGGAAGCCGGTCTGCCGCGCGAACTCGGCGGCCTCAACGATTCCAAGCAACTCACCCGGCCGCCCAACGCGAAAAATTCTTTGCGTATCTGACCGCATCCGGCGAAGTGGAATATGCCGTCGCACAGATCGATTCCGTTCAGATTGATGAAATCAACATCCTGCGTGCGACCCATCAGGCGATGAACGCGGCGCTTGGCGGACCTGGTTCCGCGGCCGCAACACGCGCTGGTGGATGGCCGGCCGGTCAAGACGATGCCCATGCCGCAAACGGCCATCATCAAAGGTGATGCGCGAAGTTATTCCATCGCTGCCGCAAGCGTGCTGGCCAAGGTCACGCGTGACCGGCTGATGCGCGAATTCGACCGGCAATGGCCGGCTATACGGCTTTGCCGAACACAAGGGTTACGGCACGGTGCAGCATCTGGCGGCCATTGCGGCGCACGGGCCGTGTCCGATTCATCGCCGCAGCTTCGCGCCGATGAAGCGAAGGAACAGAATTGTTTTAGACACGGATTTCACGGCTTAACACGAATTTAAGCCGAAATGGAAATCAATCAGTGAAAATTCGAGAAATCCGCGTCAAAAAATGAACCTGCTGGAAGAGTTGAAGATCGCGATTGACCGGCAAAGCCAGGCCGGAGCATCTGCGGCGGGGCGAATTGGGCGAACGTGACGGCAAAAAAATATTCTCAGGCGACAGGGTTTGAAATTCCTTGCCGCCAATTTCCGGTCCGAACGCGGCGAGATTGATTTGATTTTCCGCGACGACGATTGCCTGGCGTTTGTCGAGGTCAAGACCCGGTCGTCAGAGGACTGGATGCGACCGGCGGCGGCCGTCAATGCGGAACGCCGTCGCCGGCTGTCGCGGGCGGCCTGGATTATTTACGGCTGTTGAAAAATCCGGCGGTGAAAATCCGCTTCGACATCGTGGAAGTACTTCTGGCGGAAGGCAAAGTACGCGAAGTGCGGCATCTGCCCAACACGTTTGCAATGGTCTCGCCATACCGTTACGGTTGATGACTGCAAGAACCTAAAACGCCGTCTAAATTTGCGGGAGTCACAGGCCGCCGTTAGAGAAATAACTTGAACTCATCGGAATGCAGGACGAGCGTTGCTTCAAGCAGTCATGAGCCAAACCGTTAAAATGTCGGTGGAAGTGGCTTTTCAGTCGTCGGCCTCGCCTGCCTCATCTTGGCTTACCGATGCGAGTCACTCCAGCGGTGCGGAAGACCCGGCGAAAATCCTTTTCAAATGGGGATTTACGATTCCTTTCGTGATTTTTTGCATTTGGCTGGCCGGCCGGATGGGAGCGTTTGGCCCGTTCCTCATCGTTTTCATGGGAATAGTCCTGTCAATCATGTGGACGCCGCATATCAGTGAATGGTTTTCCCGGCCGCTGACGAGTATGTATGACGGTGGCACCGAACCGCCGGAGCCAAAGCCATATTATTCCATTGCGCAGGCCCGGCGCCAGCGCCGCGAATTCCTCCAGGCGGTGGTGGCCATTCGCGAACAGCTCGCCAAATTTCCGAACGATTTTGAAGGCGTGATGTTGCTGGCCGATATCCAGGCCGAGGATTTGCAGGATTTGTCGGGCGGCGGAAATCACGCTTGAACCATTTCTGCGACCAGCCGAATCCGCCGCCCCGGCAGTTTGCCGCCGCGATGAACCAGCTCGCCGACTGGCACATCAACCAGACACAGGATTTTGATTCCGCCCGCGCGGCGCTGGAGAAAATCGGCGCACGGTTTCCGGATACGGAGTTGTCGCTGCTCGCCGCCCAGCGCATCGCCCATCTGGGTGGAACGGAAAAGGTGGTGTTGGCGTCGCTGGACCGCCAGCCGATGGCTGTGCCGGCAGGCATTAAAAGCATCGGCCTGTTGGCATCATCGGAGCATTTGCGCCCGGACGGAAGCGGACCCGGCGAAACTCGCTGCCGCTTACGTGAAACATCTGGAGCAGCATCCGCTTGACACCGAGGCGCGCGAGAAGCTGGCCGTCATTTACGCGGAACATTATCAGCGGCTGGATCTGGCCGCGGGCGAATTGAACCAGTTGATCGAGACGCCGAACCAGCCGGCGAAGCGGGTGGCGCACTGGTTGAATCTGCTGGCGGATTTGCAGATTCAACATGGCGCGGATTACGAAACGGTGCGCGGCACCCTGGAGAAGAATCATCGAACGCTTTCCCGATCTGGCCGCCGGGGAAATGGCGCGGACACGTCTGGCGCGGTTGAAGCTCGAACTTAAAGGCCGGAAAGAAAAGCCCGGCGTGAAGCTCGGCGTTTACGAGCAGAACATCGGGTTAAAGTCACGGCTCACCGCGCCAGTTGTAGCGCGACTTCCTTTTCCAGTTCGTGCGCCATGTCAAGGTCCTGGTTGCCCCATTTGGTGCGGGCTTCCACCGTGATCTGGGTGAGCTGCGGGATACCACCGGCTTCGACACGCATCCACACTTTGTTCTGGTTGACACGGCCCACGAACGCCCGGACGGTGTTCGTGGTATCATGGGGGATGTATTCGGTAAGCAGCGTCCCGTCGTTGTTGATGACTTGAATGGCCGCGCGATAGACCTCGTCCACCGGGCGTTGATAACGACCGGCCACAGCATCCCGCCCGACCGGGTTGCCGGCGACCTGGGTATCGCTCACCGTGGTGACACAACCGGCGGTCAGCGAAGGCGATGGCCGCGAGCGCCATAAAAATTTTTGTTTTCATCGTGTGCCCAAGACAATCACAACCATCGCGCGCGTCAAGCTGATTCGCAGGCGGCCGGCTCGACAAGCGTCTGAAGAAATGCCAGAGTTAAGCCATGGTCGTGGACAAGCTGGAAGCGTTGCGTGCCCGGTTGCGCCAGTACGGTTCCTGCCTCGTGGCGTATTCCGGCGGCGTGGATTCCGCGTTTCTGGCGCGCGTGGCGCACGAAGTGCTCGGCGCCGAAATCGCTGGCGGTCATTGCCGATTCGCCGAGCTTGCCGCGGCGCGAACTGGCCGAGGCGGTGGCGGTCGCAAAACAATCCGGTTTTCCGGTGCGCGTCATCGCGGACGAAGGAATTTGAAGACCAACGTTACACGGCCAATCCGGTCAATCGCTGTTATTTCTGCAAGCACGAATTGTTTGAGCAACTGACGCCGCTGGCGCGCGCGGAGAAACTCGCGGTGATTGCCTATGGCGAGAACGCCAGCGACGCGGGCGATTTCCGCCCCGGCGCGACAGGCGGCGGCGGAATTTCAGGTGCGCGCGCCGCTCAAGGAGGCGGGTCTGACGAAGGATGGAAATCCGCGAGTTGTCGGCACAACTGGGGTTGCCGACGGCGGACAAGCCGCAGATGGCGTGCTCTGAGTTCGCGCGTGCCGCACGGCGAGCCGGTGACGCCGGAAAAATTGCGAATGATCGAGGCGGCGGAAAATATTTTGCGCGATCTGGGATTTCATGACGTGCGGGTGCGGCACCATGAGTTAAAAGTGGCAAGTGACCAGTGGCAAGTGACAGGAAATTCCGCGCTGGATGGCAATCCTGTCACCCGTCACCTGTCACCCGTCACGTCACCTTGGCCCGGATCGAACTCGGGCCGGCGGAAATCCCGCGTTTTTTGGCGGACGGCATTTCAGTGAAAGTCACCGGGGCGTTGAGAGGCATCGGGTACGCGCAGCGTGACGCTGGATTTGGAAGGTTATCGCCGCGGCGGCGGGGACGCAGTGCCGGCCGAAGCGCGATTGAAACTTTTGGCCGGTAACGGTTTTAGATAAAGGAAGCTATGCCGCAATTTTCGTATCGGGCCCGCCGCCGCAGTGGTGAATTGGTCGAGGGCGTTTTGGACGTCGCCGATCGCGCGGCGGCATTGGCGCAAGTCGAACGGCTCGGACTTTTTCCCGTGGCGGTGGACACCTCCAAGGGCGGCCCGGTGGTGACTGACAAACGCCCCGGCGCAAAAGTGGATTTCTTGGCGTTCCTGCCACCGACCCTGCGCGCCCAGTTGCAACAGAAGCGCAAGCCGAAATTGCAGGAACTGGCCACGTTCACCCAGCAACTGGCGAATCTGCTCCAGGCCGGAATGCCGCTGGCCACGGCGCTTCAGAGCATGACGTATCTGGAGGCTAAGGGCATTCCGTCGGAGGTGAGCCGCCAGCTCCGGCAGGAAGTGACCGAAGGCCGGAGTTTGTCCGATGCCATGGCCAAGCAGCCGCGGATTTTTTCCGATTTGTATGTCAACATGGTCCGGGCGGGCGAACAGAGCGGCGCGCTGGTGGACGTGCTCCGGCGCATGGCCGACCATTTCGAAAAATTTGCCCAGGTGCAGGCGAAATTTACTTCGGCGTTGATTTATCCCGCCGTGGTTTGCACCGTGGGCGTGGGCATCATCATTTTTTTCATGACCTTCATCCTGCCCAGATTCATGGCCATCTTTGGCAGCGTCGGGTTCACCCGCCTGCCGACGGCGACGCTGCTTCTGATCAAAGTCAGTGACATCTTTAAATATTACTGGTGGTTGATGATCCTGGCTCTCATCGTGGCCATTATTTTGTTCAAGCGGTTTCAGGCCACGGAGGCGGGCCGGCGCCGGATTGATGGATGGAAAATGAAAATGCCGCTGTTTGGGCGGGTGATTTGTTTGAATCTCTATGGCCAATTCGCGCGGACGCTTTGCACCCTCCTTCAGAACGGCGTGCCGGTGCTCACGGCATTGAAAATCACCGAACAGGTCATCCCCAACTGCATCATCAAGGAGGCAGCGGCCAAAACCCGCGACGCGGTGACGGATGGCAAAACGCTCGCCCAACCTCTGGCGCAGAGCAAGGTGTTTCCCCAATTGATGGTGGACCTGGTGAAAATCGGTGAGGACACCGGCGACGTGGCGGGCGCATTGAACAACGTCGCCGAAACCTACGAGAGCGAGTTGAACATTGCCCTGCGGGTGATGACCAACCTGATTGAACCCACCTTAATCATCGGCATGGCCGTGGCGGTTGGCTTTTTGCTGGTGGCGGTGCTGGGGGCGATGTTCTCGATGATTTCCAGCATCGGCACCTCGACGGGAGGGTCCTGATGCAAACCGGTCGAGCGTCGGGAGCCGGTGACGGCGGACGGCGGGCATGCCGCGGGCGCGCGGCCGCTTTTCGGTTCTTGACCACCCGCCATCGGTATGAGCGGGCATTTACGCTCCTCGAAATCATGATGGTCGTCGCCATCATCGGCCTGATGATGACGATGAGCGTGCCGGCGATTCTGCGGACAATGCACCAGGAACCCTTGCGCAAGGCGGTCAATGACGTGCTGAATATTTGTAACCATGCCCGCGCCCAGGCGATTTTGCATGGCGTAACCACCACCGTCGTCTTTCATCCCCAATCGGGGGACATCACCCTGGCCGGCATCGCCACCACCAATTCGCCGGACGGCTTCGCGCCGCCGGACGCGCCGAGCGGGCGCAACCACAGCCGCCGCTCCCAATGCGTCGGCGCTGAATTCTACGAAATTCGACGACAGCATCACCATTGACATGCTCGACGTCAATTTGTCGGAATGCAAGGACGCGAGCGAGGCGCTGGTGCGTTTTTTTCCGGACGGCACCAGCGATGAAATGACCCTGATAATCCACTCCCGTGACGAGTACCGGAAAATCACGCTGGAGGTAACCACCGGCCGGGCGTCCATGGAAGCCATCCAATGAAGATTCGAACTGACCGGACGCCAACCATGCGAAGCGCCTTTACGCTTTTGGAGGTGATGTTTGCCATGGTCGCATTTTGTACCGCGACTTTTGTAATTCTGGCGCTGGTCTCCAATTCACTCGCTGGCGCCCGCCGGTTACAGCGGCCGATGGTGGATGCCGGCGTGCTGGCAGCTGAATTGTCACAAACCAATCAGTTGGTTGAAGGCGTCAGGTCTGGCCGTCTCGACGAACTGCTGGGCAACGCGTACCAGGGTTACACCTGGACGCGGGACATTGAAGAGGTGCAAACCAACAAACTTTTCCAGGTGGATTTCATCGTTCAAAGTGATTCCGGCGACAAGCCGGTTGTCTCCAAAATGAGCATCCTGCTTTTTCGCCCGAATTCGCAGGCGGGCAGCCTCGATGGGGCCACGGTGGCCAGATGAAAGTGACCAGTGACATGTGGCGGGTGGCAGGTGACAGGAAGACCGTCGGATCGCGCGCGTCGCATTCATGTCACGTGTCACGCGTCAGGCGTCACCCGCCTGCTTTCACACTGCTCGAACTCATGCTGGCCATCGCGATTTTCAGTCTCGTGATGGCGGCGATTTATTCATCGTGGATGCTCATCCTGCGGGCCACGAAGGTGGGCCAGGAGGCCACGGCCCAGGTCCAGCGCCGGCGCGTCGCCGTGCGGACGATTGAAAGCGCGCTCATGTGTGTCCAGTCATTTCAGGCGTCCCAGCAGTATTACACCTTCATCGTCCAAAACGGCGACGAACCGCTGCTCAGTTTCACGGCACGATTGCCGGACGATTTCCCGCGCAATGGCCGGTTCGGCGATTTCAATATGCGGCGGGTGACCTTTACGGTCGAAGCCGGACCGGATTCGGAAAAAGATCTGGTCCTGCGGCAAAACCCGATCCTCATGGACATGGACAAGGACGAGCAGGAACACCCGCTGATACTGGCCCGTAATGTAAAACGTTTTGCCGCTGAATGCTGGGATCCCACCGAGAATGATTGGTCGGACAAATGGGACAACACGAATCAAATCCCCACGATGGTCCGGTTCACCCTCGTCCTCGGTGGGAATCAACTGAACGATTTCGGTGATACCGGCCCGGCCCTGGCCGTTACGCGCATCGTCGCCATTCCATCAGTCATGGTGCCGGTGGCGGTCCAATCGCAATCCGCGGCGGGCGGCGGGTTTCATGGACTGGGACCTCGATAATGAGAACTTCCATTCAGACCCGGCCGCGCGGGATTGCGCTCATCATTGTGATGATTGCCATTTTTGTGCTGTCGGTCATGGCGGCCATCTTCGCCACGTCCATGAAAGTTGAAATTAAACTGGCAGCAGAATGCCGACCACGATCAGCAATTGCTCTGGCTGGGCCGGTCGGGCGTGGAACTGGCACGTTACGTTTTGTCGGAACAAATGACCATTCCCAACGAGCCTTACGACGCACTCAATCAAATCTGGGCCGGCGGGCCCGGAGGCATCGGTGAATCCAACAGCCCGCTGACCGGGATTTCGCTGGACAACTACCAGGTCGGTGACGGAACGGTTTCGGTCAAAATCGTTGATCTCGAACGCAAGATGAACATCAACACGGTCAATCTCAATCCCGGGGAGTTGCAACAGGCGCTCACCCTGATGGGCGTGGGCGCGGACGGCATCTCCATCATCTCCGATTCCATTCTGGACTGGATTGGTCCGCCCAACGATCCCCGCCCCGCCGGGGCGGAGAGCGATTATTATCAAAGTTTGAATCCGCCTTACTATGCCAAGAATGCGCCGATGGACGATCTGTCGGAATTACTGCTGGTCAAAGGCATCCGGGATCACCCGGAAATATATTGGGGCGGCAGCCCCACCAATCACGCGCCGGCCCGGTTTCAACAGAAACTGGGTCTGGTGAATTCACCGTTTCAAACGCCGGATTATCCCTTCGGGCTGACAAATATTTTCACCGCCCTTTCCAACGGGCACATCAACCTCAATACCGCCGACGAAAATGTGCTGCAAATGCTTCCCGGAGTGGACGAAGCCACCGCCCAAAATATCATCAAATTGCGCGCCGGACCTGATGGCGAGGACGGCACGGCGGATGACACGCCTTATACCAGCATCGGCCAGCTCGTGAACGCAGGTGTGAGTCAGCAACAAATCGGCCAGCTTTCCCGGATTTGCACCGTGCGCAGTTCCACTTTTGAAGTTCACGTGACCGCCCGGATGGGTGATTACCATCGCGACTACGTCGCGATTCTTTACCGCAACACCCCCACCGATATCCAGATTCTGAGTTTTTACTGGGAATGACAGGAAATTGCAGTTGAGTTCGCGCGGTCGCCCGTTATTGTTGGGTCATGCGCCGGCTGCTGCTGAGTTTCCTTTTGCTGGGTTCGCTGTCGGCGGCCTTCGCCGGTGACACCGCCACCGGCCGCGTCGTCAAAGTCCTGCCGTTTTTCCTCGACCTCAATGGCCAGAAGGCTTTGTCGCCGAGCCTGTACGACCGCGACGCCTACCAGGCTTATCTTCGCCGTCACGCCGATCAACGTTCTGCCATCCGTTTTGATGTTCTGTGGAAAACGTCCGGATGTCGGCGGTGCGCCAACTGAAATTGCGGGTCGAGTTGCGCGGCGTCGGCAAGGATGGAATGCCCCGCCAGGCCACGCTCGAACAGGCGGTCACACCGCATTTCTTCCGACATTGGAATTCATTGACACTGGGTGCCGCGGATTATAAAAATTTCGGCGAACTCGTCGCCTGGCGCGTCACGCTCAGGTCGGGTGATCAACAGTTGGGTGAGCAAAAATCATTTTTATGGTAAAGTTGCGTTGGCCGGGAATGGCCGTCTGGCTTGACTTCCTCCGTGCGTAGTGGCGACAAGCCCGGGCGCGCCCGAATGGTGCACGTCAAAGTACCCGTCAAAATTGTTTGCAGTTGCGGCCAGAAATACGCCTTCGACGTGTATCCCCTGAACGGTCGCATGCCGTCGCCAATCAAGTGTCCCGTTTGCGGGGTGGACAGCACGGCCGTTGCGGATGAAATCATCACGATTGCCCTCAAGGCACCGTCACCGGCCACTCCACCGCCTCCTCCGGCGGCCCCGATGCCGTCGCCACCACCGACTCCGGTGCCCTTGATTATCCGCCCGCGAACGCTGACGAGCGTTCCGCCGCCGGTGGAGGCCGACCGGTCCAGGACCGAGGCGGCCATCTGGCGTCAGCGTGCTCTTGAGGCGGAACGCCGGGCGGAACAGGCCCAGGCGGCCACCCGGGCCAACCTCGCGCCGCATCTGGCGCAGGTGCTGAAAGAGACCGTGGTTCAGGAACTGGCCACGCAACGCCGTGAATTGCTCAAGGCGCAGGAGGAAGCCGCCCTGGAAATCACCGCAATGATCCGCCGCTTTGATTCCGTACAGGCGCCGCTGCAGGAGCGGTTGCACTCCTACGAGGCGCGGATTCAGGAACTGGAACAGGAACTCAGCGCGTTAAATGAGGAGAATCGCGAACTCCTGAAGCTCAAGATCGACATGATCCGGCGCCAACTGGAGGTCGAGCGCGTTCACAACCGCCTCACCTTCATTCCAAACTAGACGCTGTTTGAAAACAGCCGCTGGGGTAAGGAGGTGGAACGTATGTCCCGGAAACAGGCGATCGGTCCGCCGCGTTACCTCGGCGGCTACGCAACGGTTTTCACGCCGGTGGTCCTTTGATCATGCGTGTGCAGCGCGTGCTCGTAGCATTGTAAGGCTTCTTCGTATCGTGACATGCGATTGAACAAGCCTCCCTTGTGGAGGTACGCAATGGTCATGGAGCCATCCGCGGCAATGGCGTCGTCGTAACCGGCAATGGCTTCCTCGAAACGATTCAATTTTTCAAGCGCCCCCGCCCTTTTGATCAATGCCTCGGCACTTTTCGGGTCGAGTGACAAGGCCTGGTCGAAACACTCCAGGGCTTTTTCCGGCTCATCGCCGTTCAGCAACGATTGTCCTTCCGCCAGCAGGTTGGCGACATTCCGGTCTTGGCCGGCTGATGTTGGCGGCGCGCCGTTATGCCCGTCCACCGGAGGCGCTGCGGTTCCGGCCAGCGGGGCGCGGGCCATATGTTCCAGTTCAAGCAGCCGGTGTTCCAGACGCTCGACCACGTTGAATAAACGCGCATTCGAAAATTCCACGGCTGCGCGCCCCGGCGCGTCCGGCGCTTCACCCGCCGGCAGCATCGGTGATGCGCTCCGTCCTTCCAATGGCAGCGCGGACGGGTGCCGGGTGGAAAATTCCACCAGCCGCGTGACGGCACGCCACTGGAAATAGGCCATGAAAAACACGGCGGCCAGGCCGACCACTCCGAAGGTGCCGGCCAAAATCATCGTAAGCCGCTGCGCCTTTTGCGTCGCCTCGATTTCACTGGCGCGCTGCGTCGCCACCGTTTGTTCGAGTACCTGGATGCGCGCGTTCATCTCCGTCGCATTGCGTTGGGCTTCGGCGGCGGCGGCCACTCGATTGCTTTCGATGAGCAATTGCGTGGTGTGAAGCTGTTCCTGGATCTGCAGAAAGGCGTTCAGCGAATCCTGCGCGATTTTGTCCCCGGCCTGGCGCGGGGAAAGATCGGCCGAGTTGGTGTTACCGGCAAAAACAAGCTGGCCCGGCCCGACGCTGAAAATACAACAGGCGCAAACAATCAAAAAGTTCAGACGAACCATCACGCTCATACCGATGGCGGTGAGCCTGGGCCGCCCGGCCGCCAAAGTCAAGCGCCCGGCAGGATGACTTATTGATGACTTATTCCCAGGCTCAATCCGGCGTGCTTCAAATCGAATTCCAGCCGCGTGCGCGAGCCGGTCTGGTCGTTGCGGATTTCCATTTCCTGAAGTTCCCACTGGCCGTTCACCTTTTTGAAGGTTTTCGGGTAAAACTCCTTAAGCAATTTGCCTTTCGCGTCATAAGCCTCGGCCTGGACGATGCCGAGCGTTTCATTGTCGATCCACGAAACCACCCGCGAGTAGCCGTTCGGGGATGGGTTCGGGTTCCGTGCTTTCCAGGACCTGGCACGAACGGCCGCGCCGCATCTCGTGTTTCAAAATTCTCTGCTCCGGCCAGTGAAGAAATTCCAGGCGCAAGTCGTCGAGGGAAAAATCTGACCCCGCAAAAGTGTTGCCAGTTTTGCCAGAGTCATGCTGATACGCGTCGAAAGGTTCGATACGGTCGTTTATGGTGCCAGCGAAATAAATGTGATTACCTTCCGGACGACCACTCGGTTTACCATCCGGACCATCATTCAGTTGCCGGAACAACTGATTGGCCGGGTGGATGACGGTAAGAGTTTCAGTGAAATTCGTAAAAAAGGCTTTGTAAACGGCAGACCAATTCGTTGCAGTGATGATGGCAGTGCATTTTATCGGAATCTCCGAAGTTTTGCCGTTGGCATCGCGAATTCTCAAGACACCGGTGTTCGTGAAACTTTCCGCGGGTTGTTGTTCCAAAATTTGTTGTGCCAGTTGGCGGCCTTGAATCTCCGCCGCGACCCAATCGTTCGTCATTTTCGCTGTCGCCCCGGATGCAGTCAGTAAAATTGAGGCGAATGTGCCAATGGCAAAAACCTTTATCATCTTATCCGTGCTCAATCAGCTTTGATAAGACAAAAAGAGGGATTAGGGCAAGAACGAAGAATTTACTTCGGTTCCAGCGCCAGCCGCAGAACGTCCGAGATGTGCCGGACGAAATGGGCTTTCAGTTTCAGTGCGCGCCTCGGTCGGCACGTCCAGCCAGTCCGCCTTGTTTTGTTCGGGCAGGATGATTTCCTTCATGCCAAATCGCACCGCGGCCAGCACCTTTTCCTTGATGCCGCCGACGCGCAAGACGCGGCCGCGCAGACTGATTTCGCCGGTCATCGCCAGGCGGGAACGCACCAGCCGCTTGGTCAGCAGCGACGCCAGCGCCGCCACGAGCGGCACGCCCGCGCTGGGCCCGTCCTTGGGCGTCGCGCCGGCGGGCACGTGAATATGAACGTCGAATTTGTTGTAATTGCTCAAATCCAGATCGAGCAGCTTGGCCTGGCTGCGCAAATAACTCACCGCCGTTTGCGCGCTTTCCTTCATCACTTCGCCCAGCGAACCGGTCAGAAGCAGGTTGCCCCTGCCGCGCATCCGGGTGGCTTCGATGAACAAAACGTCGCCGCCGACCGGCGTCCAGGCCAGGCCGGTGGCAATGCCGTATTCGGTGATTCTCTCCGCGGTTTCGGAAACGAACGGCGCGTGGCCGAGATAATTTTTCAAGCCGTTGGCGTCGAGTTTGAGCGTTACGGCCGCGCCGTTGCGGGAGATGATCTTGCGCGCGGCTTTGCGCGAGAGCGCGGCGATTTCACGTTCCAACTGCCGCACGCCGGCTTCGCGGGTGTATTCGCGGATGAGTTTGCGCAGCGCGGCGTCGGTGAATTTGATGTCCTGCCGCGTGAGGCCGTGCTCCTCAATCTGGCGGGGAACGAGATATCGCTTGGCGATTTCCAGTTTTTCCGATTCGGTATAGCTCGGCAGTTCGATGACTTCCAGCCGGTCGCGCAACGCGGCGTGAATCGGCTCCAGCCAGTTGGCCGTGGCGACGAACAGCACGCGCGAGAGGTCGAACTGCAGATCCAGGTAATGGTCGGTGAACGTGTGGTTTTGCGCCGGATCCAGCACTTCCAGCAACGCCGCCGCCGGGTCGCCGCGGAAATCCGCGCCGACCTTGTCCAATTCATCGAGCAAAATCACCGGGTTGCGGCTTTCAATGCGGCGCAGCGTTTGAATGATTCGTCCCGGCATCGCGCCGACGTAAGTCCGCCGGTGGCCGCGGATTTCCGCCTCGTCCCGCATGCCGCCGAGGGCGATGCGCGCAAACTTGCGGCCCAGCGCATCGGCCACGCTTTTGCCGAGCGAGGTTTTGCCGACACCCGGCGGGCCGACGAGGCAGAGGATCGGCCCTTTGATTTGCTTCCGGCGCTTGATGACGGCGAGAAATTCAAGCAGGCGTTCCTTGATTTTCGTCAAACCGAAATGCTGTTCGTCGAGAATGCGCTCGGCTTCCTTCAAATCAATCTTGTCCTCGGTCTCCTTTTCCCACGGCAGGCTCAGAATCCAGTCGAGGTAATTGCGGGCGACCGCGTATTCGGCGGCGGCGGGCGGCGTCAGTTGCAGCCGTTCCAATTCCTGCAACGCGGCCTTGCGGGCTTCGTCGGGCATCGGCGTTTGATCGATTTTTTCGCGCAGCGACCGGGCTTCGCCGCTGCCCGGTTCGCCCTCGCCCAGTTCGCGCTGGATGGCGCGCATCTGTTCGCGCAGGAAAAAGTCGCGCTGCGTCTTGGCGATGGATGACGCGACGTCATTCTGAATTTTGGAGCTGAGCGTGAGCACCTCGTGCTCGCGGTTGAGCATGGGCAGCAATTTCTGCAAACGTTCGCGGACGGAAATGGTTTCCAGCAGCTTTTGCCGGTCTTCCAGGTTGAGATTCAAATTCCCGGCGATGAGGTCGGCGAAATGGCCGGGATGTTCGGTGTTCAACACGGCGATTTTGACCTGATCCGAGAGCGCGGGCGATAACTTGGCGATTTCATCGAATTGCTTGTGTGCGTTGCGCAACATGGCCTGCAATTCGACGGAGTCCTCGGTCTCGTCGCGGAGCAGTTCGAAGCGCGCGGACAAATAAGGCGAGGATGCTGAAAATTCCTTGATATGGATGCGCCACAATCCTTCGACCAGCACGCGCGCGGTGCCGTCGGGAAACTTCACCATTTTCACCAGGCGCGACACGCAACCGACGTCGTACAGGTCTTCCGGCTTGGGCTCGACGATTTCCGGCTGGCGCTGCAACACCACGCCCAACAACCGGTCGCCGGCCACCACGTCGTCAATCAGCTTCAGGCTCGGCCCGGTCTCGACCAGTAATGGCACCAGGGCGCTGGGAAAGATGACAATGTCCGACAGGCCCAGGATCGGCAGAGCTTCGGGCAGCGACCGTGAAGAAATTCGCGGGGGCGGTCCGGAATTTTCGGTGCCCAAAATGCTGACAAACTCTGTCTCCGGCGATGTCATCGTCGTTCCTGCCTGTTATTCTATTAGATGCCGCCGCGCTGGAAAAGTTCGCGCGTGCGGCTAATTCCCCTCGGCAATCGGCACCTTGGTCGTCTTGGAATGCGGTTGTGCCATGGGCACGTCAATCCGCAGAAAACCGTTCACGTAGATGGCTTTGGCCTGGCTGAGATCGTAACCCGGGCGGCAGTTCCAGCACACTCTCGAACGGCCCGTAACTGATCTCCATCACCAAAAAATTGCATTTATTGGCCCGACAGCCATCTGGACGGGTGCCGGCAATGCGGAGGCGATTGCCTTCCACTGTGATTTCCAGACTATCACTTTTCATGCCAGCCAACTCCACCTTGATGACCAGGCTGCTGTCGGTGGCGTAAACATCCGTGTTGGGGACCCAGTGGCCGCTGGCCGTTTCGTCGCGCCCACCCACCGTCGCGCCACGTGAAATGAAGTGAACCGTCGAACTAACTTTGGTTAAAGCCATGATGGAAACAGTATCTCAAAAAGTTCAATACGCAAGTGCCCGGCATAAAATGCCCACGCACATTACCCGCAAACATAACCCCAAAGCCCGTTCACGCAACGGTGATTTTTTGGTTTTTTTGGGCCAAAAAACGGGAAATAAGCGAGTTGTCGCCATAGGAGTGCGGACGGCTCGTCCGCGCGTTGAGAAAGGTTCCGATTGCGCGGACAAGCTGTCTGCGCATCCGTTCATTGTTGCACGCCGACGCGATAAAAAAAAGGGCCTGTGGCAGACGCGTTGGTGTCCATGTAACTCGTCGTGTCCGGCTGGCCGACGATATTGCTTTGGATGGTGGAAAACGCCGGTTGCGCTGCCAGATTGGTGCTGCTTTGCAGGAAATAGGTGATGTTGCTTGCGCTTTCCCAGCTTACGACCAAACCCGATGGATTGTTCGTGGGCGCGGGATTCAGCATTTCCAAAACGGACAAGGCGTTGGTGGGAATGGTGCCGGCAATCCATTCCTGATAGTTGTTCAGGCCGTCGCCGTCCGGGTCGGAGGTGTCGGTGCTGGTATTGATGGGCAGCCCATATTGCTGGAGCCAGGCGTAGGAAATCCGGCTGACGGGCGTTTGATATCTGTTATTGCGTGAAACAGTACAGTAACTGAGCACACCGCTGACGCCGCCGCCTCCGGTAACGCCGGCATAATTACTGACGATGATACAATGATCTAAATGCTGGTTTTGGCTTCCCAGAACTATTCCGCCGCCACTGTTGGTGGCCGAATTAGCCCAAAAGACACAATTACTGATACCGAATGAGGAAGAACTGACCGCGTAAACGCCACCCCCATTCAAAGCAGAATTGTTCGTGAAGGCGCAATTGGTCACCGCGGGATACGGAAATGGTCCGTTATAATAATAGTAAAGCCCTCCGCCATCGTTCGCTGCCACGTTATCATTCACAATGCAGTTATTGACGACCCCATACACGCCTCCTCCATTGGTGGCCCTGTTTCCACTGACAAAACAGGTAGTCAACGCAGCCGAGTAGGCACCACCACCGTTGCCTGTGGCAATATTTCCGATGAACGTGCAATTGAAGGCGGGCGTTAGAGCACCAGAGAACCCGCCGCCGTTACCGCCGGAGGAATTCCCCCAAAAGGTGCAGTTGTTCAAATTTGTTGAAGGAGCGGGGTCATACAATCCGCCTCCGTCGCCGGCAGCTGAATTGCTGATGAACGTCCAGCCGTTCGGGCTGGCACCCGTTCCCAGGAAGACACCGCCTCCGGCGCAGGTAGAGAAATTAGTAGCCCGGTTGTAAATCACCAGGTTATTTTGCCCAAGGGCGTTTGTTTGTTGATAATCGTAATAAACTCCACCGCCGAAACCACTGGCCTGGTTGTTTGAGACAGTGCAAAAATCAAGAACGCAATCGTAGGCGCCACCGCCATACTGACCTTGATTGTTACACAAGAGACAATTAGTCAACGTGGATTGATCAGCTCCACCAGCGTAGACACCGCTGTTGCTTGAGATAGTGCAATCTTCGAGGATGGAACCATAGGCACCAGCGTCTGAATTCCCGGCGAGCACACAGTTGCTTAAGGCGCAGGAAAACACACCACCGCCGTGGGACTGCATCCGATTTCCCAGAATGGTACAATTAAAAAGCAAACTGAATGCGGCTCCACCGCCACCACCAAGGCTGCCATTCAGGTTTGTATTATTGAGTACCTGACAATTATTGAGTGTACCGCTGTAGGCCCCGGCACCGTACCAACAGCACGAATTGGCAGTGATCACACAATTTGAGATAATAGCATTCGATGATTCGCACCAAATGCCGCCACCGCTCTCATCTTGTGGGCTCAGAACGTCAACCAAATTGGACGTCGCGCCGCCGGTCAAAGTAAAGCCGCTCAATGCGGCATTGTCAGCCATGTAAACACATCGCACCGCACTACTGCCGTTGATCGTACCTGGCATCTGATAGCCTCGGATGAAGGTCGCCGTCGGGCCGTTGACACTTTGCACCATGACTGGTTTGTCTATGACCACGCGGTTGGTGAGCGCGTAGCCGTTGATCGTGTGTCCACCGGTCTGATAAACCCCATTCGTTATCAAAATCAAATCGCCATCCGAAGAGGCTTTGGGGTCAAAAACGGGTAATGCGCGATTAATTGAAGATGGGTTTTAAATCCATGGTCCGTGAACCGATGCGGTACTTCACCGAAATCGGGACAAGGTCGGGAAGCGGTTCCCTTCCGCCTTGCGCACCGTGTTTGCGTCTGCGACAATTCAGCACGGGCGCCCGTAAAACCGTGCAACAAAATTACCCCAAACATTATTGCGGTGTGTTCGGCATTTTCGGCCATCCGAATGCCGCGGAACTCACCTACTACGGTCTCTATGCCCTCCAGCATCGCGGCCAGGAAAGCGCCGGGATTGTCACGTGCCACGACGGAAAGTTTTACAAACACCACGGCATGGGACTGGTGTCGCAGGTGTTTAACCCAGATTGCTGCACGATCTGGTCGGCAACATGGCCATCGGCCACACGCGTTATTCGACCACGGGCACGTCCAATCTCCGCAACGCGCAGCCGCTCACGGTGGATTGCACGCGCGGCCAGATCGCCATCGCCCATAACGGCAACCTGACCAATGCCGCGCAACTCCGCGACGAACTGGAAAATCACGGGCTGGTGTTCCAGACGAGCGTGGACAGCGAAATCATCATCATGATGCTCGCGCAACCGTCGCTCAACGGGGTTGAAAATACGCTGGTGCAGACGCTCCGCCGCATCGAAGGCGCGTACTCGCTGATCATCATGACGGAAAAGGAATTGATCGGCGCGCGCGATCCATTTGGGTTCCGGCCGCTGGCGTTGGGCCGCGTGAATGGTTCCTGGGTGCTGGCCAGTGAATCGGTGGCGCTGGACCAGATTCAGGCGGAATTCGTGCGCGACATTGAGCCGGGCGAAATCGTCATCATCAACGAAAAGGGAATCGTCAGCCTGCAGGCGTTTCCCGACCACAAGCGCCGGGCGTTTTGCATTTTTGAATACGTTTATTTCGCGCGGCCGGACAGCAACATCGGCGGGCGTAGCGTCTATGACGTGCGCAAAGAGATGGGGCGCCAGCTCGCGCGCGAACATCCCGTCCAGGCGGATCTGGTGATTCCCGGTACCGGACAGCGGCGTGGTTGCGGCGCTCGGCTATTCCGAGCAATCCGGCATCCCGTTCGAGATGGCGTTCATCCGCAATCACTACGTCGGACGCAGTTTCCTTCAGCCATCGCAACTCATCCGCGACTTCGACGTGCGCGTAAAGTTGAATCTCATCGCTTCGCTGGTGAAGGACAAACGCGTCGTCATCGTGGATGATTCCATTGTGCGCGGCACGACCTGCAAGGCGCGCGTGAAGACACTCAAAGAAGCCGGGGCCAAGGAAGTTCACGTGTTGGTAAGTTGTCCGCCGCACATGAACCCTTGCGTCTACGGCATTGATTTCCCCGACCGCAGCAAACTCATGGCGGCCAACCACAGCGTGGATGAAATTCGCAAATATCTGAACGCTGATTCGTTTCATTACCTTTCGCAGACTGGCATGGTCAAGGCGACCGGTTTGCCGAAGGAATCCTTTTGCATGGCCTGTTACGACGGCCATTATCCTGTGCCCTACGATCCGGTGCTGGACAAGCACATCATCGAGCACCGCCGCCGTCACGCGCAAACACTCGGCGAAGCGGTGGAGAAGGACAACGAACAAATCAAGTTGCTGCAGATTTAATTTCAACGTTCGACGCCTGTCTTTAAAAAAATTGTGAGGGGAATCACCCGGCGCCAATCGTCTCTCCTTGCTGTCGGTCTCCAGGCATTGCTGTGATTCGGTAGTCAATTCAGGATTCCGGCTTGAGTAATCACTTAGGATAAGGCATCTTAAACATCATGTACCCGTCGTTTCAAAGGACCATTTGTGTCGCATGGTCCGTGAAAGTCGCAATTCTTACCATCCTTTCGATTTGCGTTCCGGCTCAAATTCATGCCCAAGGCACGTATCCGAAAATCGAGGCGTCGTTCACGGTGAACACTCCGATTGCCGACCCGTTCGATTACAGCAATGACGTGCGCGTGCTGATGGTTCAGCCGGATGCGAGTACGATTTCCCTGCCCGCCTTCTTTGACGGTGGCACCACCTGGCGCGTGCGTCACACACCGACGATGGCCGGAGCTTTACAGCATCAGCAACATCACGCTGAACGGTTCGCCGCTGTCGTTCAGCAATTTGTCGCCGGCTTCCTGGACGGTGACCGGTTTTCCGACCAGCCCGGGTTTTGTGCGCGTGGACCCCGCCAACCCGCGCCGCTTCATCACCAGCAATGGCCGGCGGTATTTTCCGGTCGGACAGGATGTCGCCTGGGGTTACAGCAATAGTCCCAGCGCAGATTACCGGGTCACGACCATCTTCCCCAAAATGGGCGCGGCCCACGAGAACTGGTCCCGGGTATGGATGACCCACTTCTACGACTGGCAAGGTTTGGGGCTGAATCTGGACTGGCCCAAGGTCAATAACACCTTTGGCCAATTAAGCCTGCCCAACGCGCGAAACTGGGATGCCATCGTCTGCCGCCGCCGATCAAGCCGGTATCCACTTTCAGATGACCTTGCAATATCACGGCCAGTATTCGAGCACCAACGGAAGCAACGTCAACCCGAACTGGGAGCAGAATCCTTACAATGTTGCCAATGGCGGGTTTCTTTCCTACGCGACGAATTTTTTCACTGATCCGACGGCCAAATCGTTGACCAAACGCAAGCTGCGTTACATCATGGCGCGCTGGGGTTATTCACCTTCCATCATGGCCTTTGAATTGTTCAACGAAGTTCAATTCACGGATGCCGCCTACGCGAACCAGTGGAGCAATATCGAGGCCTGGCATAATGAAATGGCCCAGTTCATCCGTACCAACGACGTTTATCATCATTTGATCACCTCCAGTTCCGAACTTAACGAGCCGATTTGGGATCAGACGGATTATTATCAGCACCACGATTATCCGTCGGATTTGATAACCGGAATTCGCGACGCCCAGGACATCACCGCCTCCCAACCGGTCGCGCCGGATTTCAGCGGCGAGTGCGGCATTGATTTCACACCGCACGTCGGCATCAGCCCGCCGGTCTGGGCTGGGCTGATGGCGGCGCAGTCCGGCGGCGCGCAACCGTGGTAGTGGGACACCATTGATCCGGATAATGATTACTTTTTGATCCAGGCCGCCGCCGATTTTGTCACCGTGTCCGGTTTGGCCGACCAGAACGCCCTGACCAAATCCATCCCGCAAGTCGCCGGCGGCGCGCTCGGTCCGTTGGCATTTTCGCCCGGTGGCGGCTGGGCCACGGCCACGCAATCCACGTTTACGGTCGGCGCCTCTGCGCCCGACGGCATCGGTTCGGCACCCAGCTACCTTCAAGGCGTCTATCACCTTTCCATGACGCCCTACGGATACACATTTCTGGTCAATTATCCTCAGAACGGGACATTTTCGGTTCAGGTGACTCAAATTGCCTCCTCCGGTGCCGGGCTGGAAATCTTTCTCGATGGCAATCTGCGAACCAACATCGCCTTTCCCGTCAGCCGGCAGCGACACGGCCACGAATTTCACTGCGTCCATTGCGGTTTCCGCCGGTTCGCACAGCTCAACATCACCAATAACGGTCAGGACTGGATTCTGCTGGGCAATATCACGCTCAATCCTTATGTGTCCGGGCTGGGCGCCTATGCGATCGGCACCAACAACTGGCAGGCGCTCTGGCTATGGAATCGCGACCAATGTCTTTGCGGCTACGCCGGGTGCCAGCGTAACCGGTACCGTGGCTGTTGCCGGTTTGGATCCCGGCACATATACTCGGGTACCTGGTGGGATACGTTCGGGGCCGGCGCTCTCAGCAATTTCACTTTTACCGTGACTGGCAGCAACATGCCGGTGACGCTGGCCACACCGCCGGTTTTGCGTTCCATGGCGCTTTATGTCGGCATTCCGGCGCAGGCGGGAATTATTGCTCCCAATCTGAACCAGACCGTGGCTTCCAATGCGCCGTCCTTCAACGTCCCGTTGATGATAACCAACAGCGGCGGTTTGCCGTTGGCCTATTCGCTTTCTTCGACCAGCGCGATTCCGGCGTGGCTGAGCTTTTCTTCCACCAACGGGTACGTGTCGAAGTCGAGTGCCTTGACGGTCTATCTGGCTTTTAATCCGGCTGGTCTTGCCCCCGGCACCTATACCTTTACGCTGTTCGTTAACACCGGGGATCCGCTTCTGCCGGTCACCCCGCTGCCCATTTCGTTCACCATCTCTTCGGGCTTGCCGGCGGCGCCGCGATTGCAGGTACTGTCCGGTTCGCCCAGCCAGTTTGTGTTCCAACTTCTGGGTGACACAAATGTCTCCTACGTGGTTCAGACTTCGGCGGACTTGATGGCTTGGGTTCCGGTCTCGACCAACACGTTGCCCGGCGGGTTTTTGAATATAACCAACTCAATCCTGCCCGGTGCTTCTCACCAATTCTGGCGCGCCCTCTGGCAGCCGTAATGAGCCAAATCCGTTTGTTTGTTCGTCCCGGTTCTGGTGATGGGTTTCCGTGTGCCGGCACGTCGAGTTTTCACTCCCCTGATTCTGAATTTTGCGCGGTGATTTTGGGTTCGCAATTTCCGCCGGCCTGGTTAAAGCTTCGGCCGGCCTGGGTGAAAAATCCGCGCGCTGGAGGCAACTTGAAAGAATTTATGCAAAAAGTAATCGGTGTCATTTGTCTTGTTGTCGGCCTGTTGCTGCTGTTGCAGGGACATGACGTGGCCAATTCGGTCGGCTCGCAATTCACCAAGGCGTTTACCGGCGAGCCGCTGGGCAAAGCCACCCGCTACTATGTGGCCGGCGTGGCGGTGGGGTTGATTGGCGGGTTCCTGATTTTTTGGAAGCGGAAATAAAGTGAGATTTCTGCAAGACCGGAGCGCCGGTCTCCGACCCGGCGCGAAGAGGTAGTATTTTCCGACACGCCGGATCGGAGACCGGCGTTCCGTCTATTCCCCCGCCACTTCCTGCGGTCCTTTGCCGCCGTTGACCAGAAAGAGGACGGCCATGCGCACCGCCAGGCCGTTGGTCACCTGCTCCAGAACCAGCGACCGGCCCGAATCGGCGATGTCGCTGTCAATCTCCACACCGCGGTTGATCGGGCCGGGATGCATGATGAGCGCATCAGGTTTCGCCTTCGCCAGACGCGCCTTGTTGAGGCCAAAAAGTTGGATGTATTCGTTGATGCTGGGAAACATCGTCTTGCGCTGGCGCTCGTGCTGGATCCGCAGCAGGTTGATGATGTCCGCGTCGCGGATCGCCTCGTCCACGTCGTAGGTCACGCGACAACCCATTTGCTCGAAGGTTTTGGGCACCAGCGTGGCCGGACCGCAGAGCGTCACCGTCGCCCCCAGTTTCCTCAGCGCCCAGATATTGGAGCGGGCCACGCGGCTGTAAAGAATGTCGCCCAAAATCGTGATGTTCAGTCCGGCGATTTTTCCCTTGCGCTCAAGAATCGTGAACACATCCAGCAAAGCCTGGGTGGGATGCTCATGCGCGCCGTCGCCGGCGTTGATGACGCTGGCGTTGACCACGCGCGACAGAAAATGCGGCGCGCCGC
Source organism: uncultured bacterium (assembly GCA_963708305.1). Lineage (GTDB taxonomy): Bacteria > Verrucomicrobiota > Verrucomicrobiia > Limisphaerales > UBA11358 > UBA11358. The sequence goes on from CAVPSH010000001.1 coordinate 1,911,820, forward strand.
TCGCGCTGTGGCGGATGACAATGAAATCGGCGTTGAGCGCTTCGAGGTTGCGTGCGGTGTCTTTGAGGGTTTCACCCTTCTTGAAGGACGACGCCTCGGTGGAAAAATTGATGACGTCCGCCGACAGCCGTTGTTCGGCCAGCTCAAAGCTGATGCGTGTGCGCGTGGACGGCTCGACGAAGAGGTTGACAACAGTTTTGCCGCGCAGCGCGGGGACTTTTTTGATGGCGCGTTCGCCGACCGCCTTGAACGCCCGCGCCGTGTCGAGCACGGTGATGATTTCGTCCGGCGTGAGCGACTCAATGTCGAGCAGATGTTTGCGGGTCCAGGTCATTTCAGCCTTTCCCGCACGACTTCGTCCACGCCGTCGTTTTCGACCAGTCGCACGCGGATTTTTTCGTTGTCGGCCGTCGGCACGTTTTTGCCGACAAAATCCGCCTTGATCGGCAGTTCGCGGTGGCCACGGTCAATCACCACGGCCAGTTGGATTTTTTTGGGCCGGCCAAAATCGTTAAGCGCGTCCATCGCGGCGCGCGTGGTGCGGCCGCTGAACAGCACGTCGTCCACCAGCACGACCGTTTTGCCGGTCACGTCAAACGGAATGACGGTGGGATGGATTTCCGGCGCGGCGCGCTGATCCAGATCGTCACGGTGCATGGACACATCCAGAATGCCGACCGGGACGGGCTGGGACCAGATTTCGGAAAGGATTTTGCCCAGCCGTCTGGCCAGATGGTCGCCCCCCACGGGAATACCGGCCAGGACGACCTCCGCGCTGTTTTCATTGCGCTCGGCAATTTCATGCGCGATGCGGGTGAGCGCGCGTTGTATCGCGGCGGCGTCGAGGATGACGTTGGATTCAGCCATAAACCAAAATCAAACAATCTTTGTGCAAAACGGTAGTCGGTATTCCGATGAAAGAAATAAAAAATGCGAACCTCTCCGCCGGGCGGAGTTGATTCGCGTCGCGCAATATCGTTCATGATTTCCTTGGCGACCTCACCGGGCCGCCTTAAAGGAACATCCTGTCTACGATTTTCGGTCAGTGACTGGCGTTTTGCCGCGCCCGACGCCAGCTCGAACGGTGCTTGATGATCCAATCCGTCAACGCCCGTTCGAATCCGATATCGTGCCCGGCTTTTTCCGACTCAATCCACTTGTGCTTAAGAATTTCCTCGCGCTCGGCCTGGAACTCGCGGTAAAGCGAGGAATTCTTCAGCAAATCGTCCGCTGGAGATGCAGCTTTCATAGCGATCGACATAGAAAATGTGACGTAAAACTAGGGTTTTTCAACCGGATTGCAATAAAAATCTTGCCCAGAAATCGCAACCACCGGAGGGTTAACAGTTTGTACAACATGGTTTATTCCAACTGCTTGCGTAGAGAATCCGCGATTTTGACGAATGCCTTCGCTGCCGGGCTATCCGGCGACGACACCACCACCGGCACGCCTTGGTCGCCGCCTTCGCGAATTTCCGTGAAAATCGGCACTTCACCGAGAAAGGGAACGTTTTGCCGCCCTGCCTCGGTTTGGCCGCCGCCATGACCGAAAATTTCCACCCGCTCACCGTTCGGCGCGGTGAAATAACTCATGTTTTCGACGAGGCCCAGGATCGGCACGTTAACCTTGTTGAACATCGCAATGCCTTTGCGCACGACGCCCAGCGATGCCTCCTGCGGCGTGGTCACGATGACACCGCCGTCGAGCGGCACCGTCTGGCAGAGCGACAATTGCGCATCGCCCGTGCCCGGCGGCAAATCCACCAGCAGGAAATCCAGTTCGCCCCATTCCACCGCCATCAGAAATTGCTGGATGGTCTTGGCAATCATCGGCCCGCGCCAGATCACCGGTTGCTCGTCCGTGAGCAGCAAACCGATGCTCATCACCTTCACGCCATGACCCATCGGCGGAACCAGTTGTTCCTGCGGGCTGATGGTCGGACGTTCGTGGACGCCCATCATCAGCGGAATGCTCGGCCCGTAAATGTCGCAATCCAGCAATCCGACCTGCGCGCCAAGATGCTTGAGCGCGCAGGCGAGGTTCGCCGAAACGGTGGATTTGCCGACGCCGCCCTTGCCGCTGGCGATGGCGATGACGCGCTTGACACCCGGCACGCGATTTTGATTCGCAAATGGATTGGCCGGCGCGGCCTGCCCGGCGGCAGGTTGCTGCACTTCGACCTGAACGTGATTCACCCCCGGCAACGCCTTCAGCACGCGCTCGGATTCTTCCTTGATTTGCCGCGCGGCATCGGGATTCGGCGAAGTCAGTTGCAGCGAAACGCTCACCGCGCCGTTGGCGGCGGAAATTTCCTTCACCAGCCCGAACGAGACGATGTCGCGCGAAAAACCGGGATATTTGACGGCTTTCAGCGCGTTTTGGATGTCTGCTTGCGTAAGCATGTTCCATCAAATTGCCAGCTCTGCGCCCGAAAACAAGCATGCTCCAGACTTGCGCGGTGGCAAATGGCATGGGAGATTGACGGTCTAATTTTTGGCATTGGACAACTGAATCATGACGCAAACGATACCAACGGCATCCGCAAAGGCGCCGAACCGTTTTTGGAAAAATTCCGCCGCTTTGAGTCGGAACCGCAACAGCCGGCATGGCTGTTGCCGCTTCGCAAGGCCGGCATGGCGCGCTTCGCCGAACTCGGCTTTCCCACGGTTCACGACGAAGACTGGCGCTTCACGAACGTTGCGCCGCTCGCCAAACTGCCGTTCAAGCCGGCGGTGGAATCGGCGGATGACACTGCCGCCAGAGCCGCGCTGGAGAAACACATCTTTGCAACACCTGCCCGGTTCGCGGCTGGTTTTTGTGAACGGACATTTTCAGGCCGCGCTTTCGTCCGTGGGACAGCTGCCGGATGGAGTGAAGGTCGCCAGTCTCGCTGCTGCGCTGGCGACTGATTCCGCGTTCATCGAAAAGCAGCTCGGCCGGTTTGCGCTGACGGACAACAATTCATTCGCCGCGTTGAACCAGGCGTTTTTTCTCGACGGCGGCTTCGTCCACATTCCGGCCAACCAGACCGTTGCGGAACCGATTCAGCTTATTTTCATCTCCACGGCCGAAACACAGCGGCGACACGATTCAGCCGCGCAACCTGATCATTGCCGGGGCCGGCAGCAAGGCGACGGTCATCGAAAGCTATCTGGCCGCGGACCAGGCCGCTTATTTCACCAATGCCGTCACGGAAATTGTCGCCGGCGACAACGCGGCGCTGGAGCACGTGAAATTCCAGGATGAGGCGCCGGACGCGTTTCATCTGGCGACCATCGCCGGCAAGCTCGGCCGCGCCAGCAACGTGAACGTCCATTCCTTTGCGCTGGGCGCGAAGCTTTCGCGCAACAACATCCGCACCAAACTCGCCGGCGAAGGACTGGAGTGCATTTTGAACGGCCTTTACCTCACGCGCGGCGAGCAACTCGCCGATCACCACATGATTGTCGAACACGCGCAGCCGCATTGCGCCAGCCACGAATATTTCAACGGCATCCTCGACGACAAATCGAAGGGCGTCTTCCACGGCCGGATTCTACGTTCATCCCGTCGCGCAGAAAACCGACGCGAAGCAGACGAACAAAAACCTGTTGCTCTCCGACGACGCCACCGCCGATACCAAGCCGCAACTGGAAATTTACGCCGACGACGTGAAATGCACGCACGGCGCCACGGTCGGCCAGTTGAACGACGAATCCATTTTTTACCTGCGCTCGCGCGGCCTCGGCACGGAAACCGCGCGGCGGATGTTGATTCACGCCTTTGCCGGCGAAATCATCGCGCGCGTGAAACACGATCGCCGTGCGCGAGCAATTGGACAAGGTCATCTGGGACCGGCTGGAGGCCAATCCGCATTTGCTGGGGAAAGTAGGACAGGCGTAGCGACTGCTCGAACCGTATCCAGACACGAGTATCGGCACAATCGGCGACAGGCAGGATGCCTGTCCTACGATATTTATGTTCGACGAACTGAACGACCTTTACCAGCAGGTCATTCTTGACCACTGCAAGCAGCCGCGGAATTTCCACGAGATGCCCGCGGCGACCCGCTCGGCGCAGGGCCATAATCCGCTGTGCGGCGACCAGTTGAAGCTCTTCCTGGCGCTGGACGGCGACACCATCAAGGACATCAGCTTCGTCGGCTCCGGCTGCTGCATTTCCAAGGCGTCGGCGTCGTTGCTCACGGAATTTGCCAAGGGCAAAACGAAGGCGGAAGTGGAAAAGATGTTCGAGCAGGTCCACGAAATGGTCATGACCGGCAATGTCCAGGGCGACGTCGGCAAGCTGGCGGTGTTCGCGGGCGTGCACAAATTTCCCGCGCGCGTCAAATGCGCCATCCTCTCCTGGCACGCCGTCATGGCCGCGCTCAAAGGCGATGCCCAGCCGGTGACGACGGAAAACGAACAGACCTGATTGATTTCAGCCTGCGTTTGCGGCGATGATAGCTGAAGTAAATTAAACTTAATCGTTCTATGAATTCCGAACCAAAAACTTTGACCCGCGACGTCGAGGCCGCCGTGGTGCCCGTCGGCACGAAGGTCACCTTGCAAAAAGGCGAGCAGGCCCACATCACGCAATCGCTCGGCGGCAGTTACACCGTCATCGTCAACGGCAACATGTTTCGCATCGAGGGCAAGGACGCCGACGCGCTGGGCGTGGAGGCGGAAACCAAATCGGCGGCGGCGCCGGCCGGTCCGGTCACGCACGGAACAACTGGAAAAACAGATCTGGGACGCGCTCAAGACGTGTTACGACCCGGAAATTCCCGTCAACATCGTGGACCTCGGCCTGATTTACGATTGCCACCTCGACGCCCGCCGGCGAAAACAGTTTCAAGGCCGACGTGAAAATGACGCTGACCGCGCCCGGCTGCGGCATGGGGCCGATGCTGGCGCAGGACGTGCAAAACAAACTGTTGAGCCTCGAACCGATTGACGAGGCGAACGTCGAACTCGTCTGGGACCCGCCGTGGAACCAGGGCATGATGACCGAGGCGGCCAAGCTGCAACTCGGATTGATGTGATTTCAACCACGGATGGACACGGATGACAGAATCCTCCTCGTTCTCGTCCATCGTCCTCGTAATCGGGTTTTCGAGGACGAGAACGAAGGACGAGGACGATCACAAATAACTGGCTTTCATTGAGTTAAATGACATGACGCAACCTGCACCTGATTGGACAAAGCTTCGCGCCGATTTCCCCATCCTCGACCAGCAGGTCCACGGCAAGCCGCTGATTTATTTCGACAACGCCGCCACGTCGCAGAAACCGCGCGCGGTGATTGACGCGCTGGTGCATTACTACGAGCACGACAACGCCAACGTCCATCGCGGCATCCACGAATTGAGCAACCGCGCCACGGCTGGTTACGAAGCCGCCCGGGCGCGCGCCGCCAAGTTCATCAACGCCCGGAGCGCCGAAGAAATCGTTTTCACGCGCGGCACGACCGAAGGCATCAACCTCGTCGCCAGTTCCTGGGGCGCGAAAAATTTGAAATCCGGCGACGTGATTCTGCTCACGGAGATGGAGCATCACAGCAACCTCGTGCCGTGGCAGTTGCTCGCCCAGCGCACCGGCGCCAAGCTCGCCTATGTGCCCATCACCGGCGACGAAGGCATTCTCGATTTGTCCAAGCTCGATTCGCTGCTGACCAAGCAGGTGAAGATTTTCTCGATGGTCCACATTTCGAATTCGCTCGGCACGGTGAATCCGGTCGCCGACCTTTGCGCCCGCGCGCGCAAGCTCGGCATCACCACGCTGGTGGACGGCGCGCAGAGCGCCGGGCACATGCCCGTGGATGTGCAGGCCATCGGTTGCGATTTCTTCGTGTTCTCCGGCCACAAGATTTGCGGGCCGACCGGCATCGGCGTGTTGTGGGGCCGGCAGGAATTGCTCGACGCCATGCCGCCGTATCAGGGCGGCGGCGAAATGATTTTATCGGTGGAATACCAGAAGACCGAATTCAAGAAGGCGCCGCACCGGTTTGAGGCCGGCACGCCGGACATCTCCGGCCCGATCGGTCTGCACGCCGCGATGGATTATCTCGACAACATCGGCCGTGAAAACATCTGGCAGCACGACCAGGAACTGGCGCATTACGCCTACGAAAAGCTGGCCGCGATGAAAAACATCCGGCTGTTCGGCCCGAAACGAGATCGCGGCGGCCTCGTGAGTTTTCTGCTGAAGGACGTTCACGCGCACGACGTGGTGACGCTGGCGGACCAGGCGGGCGTGGCGTTGCGCGGCGGCCATCATTGCACCCAGCCGCTCATGCACCAGCTCGGCGTGGAATCCACCGCCCGCGCGAGCTTTTATTTCTACAACACCAAGGCCGAAGTGGACCGGTTTGTGGAAGTGGTGAAGGAAATCCAGAAATTTTTTGGCCAATGACAGCAACGGAGAAAATTGGTCCCGGTTCTGCGATGCACGAGGTGCTGGAGGTTTTTCCAGGCGCGCAGCGGGCGTTGTTCCGGCGGTATCATATCGGCGGGTGCAGCAGTTGCGGGTTTCACCGGAAGAAACGCTGGCGCAGGTTTGTGCGCGCAATGGCAACTTGGACGTGGCCGAAGTGCTGGCGCACATCCAGTCCAGCCATGAGCAGGACGCAAAAATTTTGATTTCACCGAAGGAACTGGCCGGGCTTTTGCAAAAGGACAAGTCGGTGAAGCTGGTGGACGTCCGTTCGCGCGAGGAATTCGAGGCAGTCCACATCGAAGGTTCGATTTTATTGTCGCAGGATGTCATGCGCGAGCTCATGGCGAGCGGTTCGAATACCAACCCGATTGTGGTCGTGGATCACGCGGGCAAGAATGGGCTGGATGCGGCGGCGTATTTCATGGGGCACGGTTTGCAGAACGTCCGTTGTCTGCGCGGCGGCATTGATGCCTGGGCGCAGGAAGTGGATCCGAAGATGCGGAGATATCGTTTGGGAACGTAGCAGCCGAGGTAACGAGGCTCTGGCCGATTTACGATATGCGATTCACGATTTGCGAAACCTGTGAAAAATGCGGCGCGGCGACGTAAATCGTATATCGTAAATCGAGAAAGACTCTACACATTGAATTTGAACAGCAACACGTCGCCGTCTTTCACGACGTAATCCTTGCCTTCCATGCGGTAATGGCCTTTTTCGCGGGCGTGGCCGACCGAGCCGCATTTCACCAGATCCTCATAAGTTCACCGTTTCCGCCTTGATGAACCCGCGCTCGAAGTCGGTATGGATGAGTCCCGGCGGCCTTCGCGGCTGTGTCACCGGCGTGAATCGTCCAGGCCCGGACCTCTTTTTCGTTGGAGGTGAAAAACGTCCGCAAGCCGAGCACGTGATAGGTGGCGCGGATGAGTCGCGCCGACGACCGGATTCGGCCACGCCGAGTTCCTTCAAATACGCACTGGCTTCCTCCGGCGATAGATCAACGAGGTCGCTTTCAATCTGCGCACTGATGACGACGGCTTCGCATGCTAGATGCATCTTTACGTAGTCGCGCACTTTTTGGGCGAACGGATTTTTGTCGGCGGTCGCCAAATCGCCTTCCTTCACGTTGCAGGCGAAAATCGTCGGCTTGTCGGTGAGCAGAAAGAAGCTCCGGACAATGGATTTTTCGTCGGGCGCGAGCGGCATCACCAGCGTGTTGGCCGGTTTGCCCGTGTTCAGGTGCGCGCCAAATCTGTTCCAGCAGACGCTCCTCCGGTAACGGCGTGCTTTGTCACCGCGTTTTACGTCCTTGGCAATTTTTTCCCGCCGTTTTTTGACATTCTCGAGATCGGCCAGCACCAGTTCCGTATTGACGATTTCGATGTCGCGCACCGGATCAATGCCAGCCGGTGACGTGGTCGATGTCTGGGTCTTCAAAGCAGCGCACGACCTGCATGATGGCGTCCACTTCGCGGATATGGCTGAGGAATTTGTTGCCGAGGCCTTCGCCCGCGCGGCACCTTTCACCAGGCCGGCGATGTCCACAAACTCAATCGCCGCCGGGATGATGACGTGTTGGTTTTGGCAATTTGGGCCAGCGGTGTCGAGCCGCGGTTCGGGCACGGTGACGACGCCGACATTCGGGTCAATGGTGCAAAAGGGATAATTTTCCGCCGCGGCCTTGCGCGTCCGCGTGACGGCGTTGAACAGGGTGGATTTGCCCACATTGGGCAGTCCGACGATTCCAGCTTTAAGCATAAATTTACTGCGGGAGCGGAGAAGTAACCACAAAAGGGCCGGTGCGAAAAAGTTTTTGTCATTGCATTCGATGCCGTGCGAGGTGGGCCAGTTGCCAGGCGATGTGCCCGCCACTCGTATAATCCCAGGCCGCAGCAGGCAAAAGCCTGAAATGCGCTGCATGCGCACGAGCGTGTGTTCGTTGAATCCGTCCATAACCGTAGCGCGACACGGTATAACTCAATGCGCAAAACCAGGAACTCGCGCCAAAAGCGACGCCGGCAATGAATGCGCCCTTGGCCGCGACGGTGTCCTCGACCCATTCATGAGTGGTGAAATAGGCCTCATGCGACATGAAATACGCGGCTGCCACGATCCAGAACAACAGGACGCCCATATTGCCGAGGACGCGCGCGAAACCGATCATGTACGCCGAGTGCGGGTGCAGTTTTTCGTCGATGCGCTTTTCAATCCGGCTGGCGGCGGCGCCCAGGTGCGTGGGGGCCGTCACCGTTTTGGCCGAAAGAAATTTCATGCCCAGAAACAGCATGAACACAAAGCGTGAACACCTCCATCGAAGTCCTGACGATGCGATGGTCGAAGAACGACGAAAATCCCGTGAACGCAATCGTACAGTAAATCACATCCATGCTGGCGCGCCGAGGCCGACGAGCATGGCATATTTAAAACCCCTTTGCGCGGCGCTCATTGATGATGGTGAGATTGACCGGGCCGACCGGGCATGGATAAGCAGCAGGCCGATGAGAAAACCCGTGGGCGCGGCAATGAAAATGCTCAACCGGTCCTGCATGGATTAATGCGCTTCGTCCGTTTCGTCCTCGTCTTCCTCTTCGATTTCCCGGCGCCAGGCGCGGGAGAGACTTGGCCGCACGAAGCCATAGACGAGGTAGAGGGTGAAAAACGCCGGCAGCACATAATACAGGACCCGTTCCTGCAGCACCAGCAGGCAGCCCAGAAACAGCGCCGCGCCGATGGCTTTGGTGAAGGTGCTGGTTGGAACGCAGCCCCAGCGATTTGAAGCTGGGATAACGCACCGTGCTCACCATCATCGCCGACAGAAAAATCAGGACCACCGCCAACAAATAGTTCCATCGGCCCAGGCTCTTTTCGTTTTCGTGGAAATGAATGATGAGCAACGTGAGCGACGCGACCAGACCCGCCGCCGAGGGAATGGGAAAGCCCAGAAAATCCTTGCCGCCGCCGCTGGCGTAAGCTGGACAAGCACATTGAAGCGCGCCAGCCGGAATGCGCCACAGAGCAGGTAAATGGAAGCGATGAACCAGCTGATTTGCCGATATTCGCCAAACACGTCCGCCAGCACGACGCGCTGCACCAGAAACGCCGGCGCGATGCCGAACGAAACCAGATCCGCCAGCGAATCGAATTCACGCCCGAACGGACTGTCCGCGCCGCCCAGCCGCGCCACCCGGCCGTCGAGCAGGTCAAAAATGCAGGCGAGCAGAATGAACGCGAGGGCGAGTTTGATCTGGGCGAAGTAGAAATCACTCGCCGGGTCGGCTTCCACGATTTTCGTCAGCGCCACGAAACCGCAAAACAGGTTGCCCGCCGTCAGCAGGTTCGGCAGGAAATAAATTTTCAACTGGCCGTCGTCATGGTGGTCGGCCGGCGGGGTTGGGGAATTGGGCGCGGTCATAACGGGATTCAATCAAAGGCGGCAATCACGGTTTGGCCGCCGACCACCCGGTCACCGAGCTTCACCTTGATTTTGGCGCGGGGCGGCAGGTAAACCTCCACGCGCGAACCGAATTGGATCAGGCTGATGCGCTCACCGCGCTGGACGATGTCGTTTTCCTTGAGCCACGGCACGATGCGGCGCGCGATCAGACCGGCGATGAGGCGCACGCCGATTTTTTCGCCACGCGGCTCGGCGGCATCAAGGCCGATGAGCAGATTTTCGTTGAACTGCGCCGATTCGGTCTTGAGCGCGCTGAGAAACTGGCCGGTCGTGTATTTGTAAAACGCGACGCGGCCGGTCAGCGGCGCGCATTGCACGTGAACATCAATCACGGAAAGGAAAATGGAAATGCGCTGGCATTCGCCGCCGAGGTAGTCCGGCTCGGTCGTTGTGTCAATCACATCCACCTTGCCGTGCGCCGGGGGAAATAACGAGGTTGGGCCCGGCGGGCACGAGCGGATCGGGGTCGCGAAAAAAATAGAACGTGAACACCGCAAAACAGGCCCCAAAGCGCGACCAGCACCCACGGTCAAATAGTTCAGGATGAAGAAGGCGGCCCATTTGGCCAGAAACGCAACGACCAGCAACACCAGGACCGCCGCACCCGCCAGACCGATGAGCCGCAGCGCGGCGAGCGACGCTTTGCCAGAGTGTTTCACGCCACCATGATAAAAATTTTGTGCCCCGCTTGCAATTCGGCATTTTCGCGGCAACTTAGGCTCACGTTGCAAAATCCGGCAAGGGGCCGGAGGCGCAGCGGGACAAAACAAATTGAAAACGATTATGTCACTGAACACACCTGATTTGACGAAATTTCCGCCGCGCAGTCCGCGCGTGCGGCTGGGCGGTTACGTGATTTTGCCGCGCATGTTGGACAAGGGCCGGGCGACCGTCGCCGGCAAAAATGGCGAGTATCATTACGCCTGCCCGCTCGACCAGGGTTTCCTTGAATTCGTGGGCATTGATCCCGAAGCCTTGAAGAAACAGACTGAACCAGACCGACTCGGAAGTCCTGGATTGGATCAACAAAAACGCCAAATACTAAACGTACCATGCCGGAAATCCTGGCCTGGTCAGCGTGGCAGGAACAGAGCCGCGCCGGACAATCCCGAATCGCGCGAGCATTTCAACGATATCCAAAAGGCCGCCGCCCCGAAGCGCGAAGACATTGCCACGTGGTTCGACGTGCTGGACGTGGACGATTACGTGAGCTTCGGCGGCAAGGCCTAAAAGCTTTTGAATTTTGAATTTTGAGTTTTGAGTTAAACCGCCAATTGGCGGCCCGACGCGAACTAAAAACTTAGAATTAAGAACTTAAAATTCTCAAGCCTGCGGCTGTGGCGCCGGAAGCGGTGACCGGCGCTTCCGCCAGCGGCGTGCCCGGCGACTTTCCACGACTCGATTTTTTCGATGCGATGCCGGTGGATGGCGCCGTGAAATTCAAATTCGACTTCTTCGCCGACCTTGCGGTTCAGCAACGATTGCGCCACGGGCGAAAGATAGCTGATGACGCCCTTCTCCGGGTCGGAATCCCAGGCGCCCAGAATGGTGAAACTCTCCGACTGATTGGCGCCCAGATCGGTGGCCTGGACGATGGTGCCGATGCCGACGACGTCGGTTTTGGCATTGGAAAAATCCGTGCCGCGGGCGCGCGACAGTTGCGCTTCCAGCTCCTCTTTGCGGCGCATGAGGATTTTCTGCATTTCCTTGGCCGCCTTGTATTCGTGGTTTTCGCTGAGGTCGCCGTAACTGCGGGCGATGGCGATTTCCTTGGAGTTGGCGGGAATTTTTTTCTGCACCAGTTCCTCATACTCGCCGCGGCGGCGTTCGAGGCTTTCCCAGGAAACCAGCAGCGCGCTGTCCTGCCGGGTTTGCTCGCCGCTGACGAGGGATTGCACGGCGGGATGCGCCTTGACCAGCCGCGCCAGGAGCGAACGCTTGTCCATGTCGTCGAACACGGGCGAAAATTGCAGCGCGCGCGTCAGGTCCTTGACAACTTCGATGTCGGCGGACGCGGTCAATTCGGCGAGCAATTCATGGTCGTCGAGGATGAACTCGCGCAGGCGGTTGGAGCGTTTCTCGTTGAATTGGTCGCGTTCCATCGCCGTGAGCATGGCGCGAAACACCTCCGGTCCGAGAATGTCGGCGTACGTCGTCGCTGCGGTCGCGGCCCAGCCAGAGCAACAATTCGCTGCTGGCGGTGTGCTGGTTGATGAGGCGCGCGAGCGTTTCCTTGAGCAAATCCATTTTGCCTTCCTGGATCAGCAGACTGGCGAATTCGCGGCAGAGCTTGGCGGTGACGATGTTCAGCGAGCCGCGCAGAATTTCGTGCCAGCGCTCGGGGTTCGCCGTCTTGTACGATTCCAGCGCGCGATGATGTTTGGCGGCGGGAATCAATTCCAGCACCGGGCCGAACTTGACGTTGTCCTGCAGCCCAGATTTGCGTGTCGGTGATTTCGTCGGCGGCCGGCCGGCAGGCCGGCGACGGCGCGGAGTTCATCGCGGGCAAAGACCGCTTCGAGCGCGACCGCCGGTTGGGTGCGTTGATGGGAGACAATGTCCGTGTTCAGGGCCGGAATGATTTCGTTGGCCGCCGACTGTTTGTCCGTCAAATCCGTTGCATTTTTGAGGACTTCGCTGACCACCCCCACGCGCGCTTTCAAACCTTTCGCCGCGCGAAAATCCGCCAGCAGCCGGTTTTGCAGCGACGTTTCCTGTTCTTGAAAGACCACCGGCTCCGTTTTTTTCAGCGGCACGACAAAATGCCCGTCTTTCTTCATTTCGCGCCTGGCGGTTTCCCACCATTTCCGCCAGTCATCGCGAATGACATCGGGCACCAGCGCCTGTTGGATTTGGTCCGCCGTGGCCTTGCCGCCGTAACTGTTCAGCACCAGCTTGATCAAATCCAGGTGCCGGGCGGCCATTTGATGCAGGCCTTCGAGGTCCATGGCCTTGCGCGCCAGGATATGATCCTTGGAAATCGGCTTCAGCGATTCGGCGGCGAATGCCAGATCCATCGTGTGTCCCGGCTTGCCCGGAAAATCAATGGTGAACCGCGCGAACACGGTGTCCACCGTCTTGATCCGGCCAAAACCCCAACTGCGGTGCATGCAAAAACCACCCGTGGCCAGTTGCGTCAGCGGCTCGACGTGGCGGCCTTCAATCTTGCCTGCGGCGGCCAGTTTCTCAAATTCCTCTCTCATAAAAGCATCGTTTTTATAGCACTATGAAAGCACAATGCCCCTATTAAACGCAGTGAACGACCAAAATCCAAGACAAATTGCATGCGGAAGTTTTACGGCAACGGCGTGCCGGTGGCAGCTTTACGGAGGATTTGCTGGAACGCGCCTTGGCCAAAACCGGGATTTCTGCCGTCGATCGCGCCTTGTGTCAGGAGCTGGTCTATGGCGTGGTTCGCTGGCAGGCCGCGCTCGACTGGCTCATCGGCCGGAAGACGGATAAGCGGGAACAAAAACCCGGCTTCCAGAACCTGCTCCGGCTCGGCCTCTACCAGATTTTCCGGCTCGACCGGATTCCCGACCACGCGGCGGTGCATGAAACCGTCGAACTCGCCAAACGCAACGGATTCGGTTCACAAGCCGGTTTCGTGAACGCCGTTTTGCGCGGTTATTTGCGCGAACAGGGCGAGGCCGAAAAACTTTTGGCCGATTTGAAAATTTCCCGGCCCGCGCTGGGCTGGTCGCATCCCGAATGGTTGGTGGCGCGCTGGCAACAACGCTGGGGCGCGGAAAAGACGGCGCAACTTTTGGAGTGGAACAATACGCCGCCGAAGACCTTTGCGCGGGTGAATATATTGAGCCTGGGAGGGCCGAGCTTCCAGCCGGCGAACTTCTTCATCCGAACGCCAACATGCCGGCCGGAAGCCGTCGCTCCCAGGATACCAGCGATTTGCTCGCCCGTTGGCGTGAGGAAAATGTCGCATACGATTTCGTCCGGCGCGATTGGCTGGAGGAAAACCTGGTCTTTGAATTGAAATCGCATCCGTCCCTGGCGTCGCTGGAAAGTTTCCGACAAGGCTGGTTTTACGTCCAGGACCCCGGCACGCTGCTGGCGCCCGGTGAATTAAATCCCCAGCCCGGCGAAACGATTCTGGATTTTTGCGCCGCGCCCGGGGGCAAGACCACGTTCCTCGCGCAGTTGATGAACAACCAGGGCAGGATTGTGGCACAGGATGTTTCCGAAGAACGGTTGAGGTTAATCCAGGAAAACTGCGCGCGCCTCGGCGTGACCTGCGTTGAAACAATTCAAAATTCAAAACTCAAAATTCAAAACTCAAAATTTGACAGAATTTTGGTTGATGCTCCCTGTTCGAACACCGGCGTGATGCGGCGGCGCGTGGATTTGCGCTGGCGGATCCAGCCGGACGAAATTCGGCGGCTGCAACAGGCGCAACTGGACTTGCTCGAACAAGCCGCGCCAAAACTGAAACCGGGCGGCGTTCTGGTTTACAGCACGTGCAGCCTGGAACCGGAGGAAAATTCAGAAGTCGTCAAGGAATTTTCGCGCGGACACCAGGAGTTCAAACTGGAATTCGAGCGCGAATTGCTGCCGTTTGTGGACGAGTGGACGGTGCGTTTGTTGCGCGCCTGAAGCGGTTGCCGTAGAGTGGCGACTGTTTTATGGAACTCGACCTGGAAAAACAATTCGCCGATCGCGCTTATCAACTGCTCGTCAGCCTCGTCACGCCACGGCCGATTGCGCTGGTCACCACCCTCAGCCCGGACGGCAGGGTGAACGCCGCGCCGTTCAGCTTCTTCAATGTGCTGGGCGCGCAGCCGCCGATTGTCGCCTTTGCGCCCGGCGACCGTGACAACGGCACGCCCAAGGACACCGCATTGAACGTCCGCGCCACGCACGAATTCGTCGTCAACCTCGTGGATGAAACCATCGCCGAGGCGATGAACCAATGCGCCGCGTCGCTGCCTTACGGCGAAAATGAATTGGTGCGTGCCGGTTTGACGGCAGCGCCGTCGTCGTTCGGTGAAACCGCCGCGCATTGCCGAAGCTCCGGCAAGCCTGGAATGCGTTGAGTGGGGCACGCTGCAAATTGGTAACAACCGGGTGGTCATTGGTGTGGTGAAGCGGCTGCACCTGCGTGAGGAATTGTTCAATGCGGAGAAGAAACGGATCAACACGGATAAGCTGTTCCTGATTGGCCGTATGGCCGCGCCGCACTGGTATTGCCGCACCCGCGACCGGTTTGAAATGATCCGGCCGAAGTAATTGCGGTAGCACCCGCGTCTCGCGGGTCAAATTCGGCGTCCCGCCGAATTTCGAGCGTGGAGAAAATTTTCTCTTCCAAGAAGAATTCCGAGCGTTGGTTGCCTGCTGCAATTCGGTTTCGGGCGCGACGCCCGAAACGACAGGCCGGAGGCCTGTGCTACCGTAAAATTCACATCCCCATGATCTGATAGCCGCAGTCCACGTAAATCGTCTGGCCGGTGATGGCCGCCGCGCCGTCGCTGACCAGGAAAACTCCCGTTGCGCCCAATTCTTCGGGCAACACATTCCGTTTCAGCGGTGACTTGGTCTTCGTAATGCTTGAGCATTTCGGTGAAACCGGCGATGCCGCGCGCGGCGAGCGTATTGACCGGTCCGGCGCTGATGCAGTTGACGCGGATTTTTTTCGGGCCAAGGTCGTAGGCCAGATAGCGCGTGCTGGCTTCGAGTGCGGCCTTGGCCACGCCCATGACGTTGTAATGCGGCACAACCTTTTCCGCGCCGTAATAGCTCATTGCCACGACGCTGCCGCCATCGGTCATCAGCGGCGCGGCGGCGCGGGCGAGCGCCACGAGCGAATAGGCGCTCACGTCGTGCGCCACGCGGAACGCCTCGCGGCTGGTATTCACAAATTCGCCTTCGAGCGCTTCCTTGGGTGCGAAGGCGACCGAATGCAGGAGCAAATGCAGTTTGCCGAACTTTTCGCTGACCGTTTTGAAAACGGCGGCAATTTCTTCGTCCTTGGTTACGTCGCACGGCAGCATGCAGCGTGTCGGCGCCGAACGTGGTGACGAGTTCGGTGACGTTGTCCTTGATACGCTCGCCCTGATAGGTGAACGCAAGTTTCGCGCCTTCGGCCGCCCACGCCTGCGCGATGGCCCAGGCGATGGAGCGCTTGTTGGCGACGCCAAAGACCAGTCCGATTTTTCCGTCAAGTAGTGGCATAAGCTCGTTAAGGCGTCGGAGCGTAGGGAAAATGCTCTTCCGCTTCAACTCATAAACGCTTTAACGCGGCAACATCAGTGTTTGAAATAAAGCTCCTCGGCGTTCCAGGTCACGCGGTAATAACTCAGCGGTGTGGCGCGCACGTTGCCGATGTCCGAGCGAATGGGGGCATAATACATCGGCGTGACGGTAAAAATCATCGGCTGCTGTTCGGCAAGAATTTCCTGAACTTCATCGAAGTCTTTCTCGCGTTCGGCCAAATCCAGCGTTTGCATCTGCGCATCCATCAATTGATCAATCCGTGCCTCCCAAGGAGTGGAAGGGACTTTCTCCCGCGGAAACCAATCGTGAGTCATAACCGCTGGACTTGAGGATGTTCATGCTCCCGTAAGGATCCGTGCCCGTGTCGGAATAGTTGCCGATCAGGATGCAGTCGTAATCGTATGTGTCATCAATTTTGGTGATGAGCGTGTTGAATTCAATCGGCTGAAAAATCACGTCCATTCCCAGTTTCCGCAAATCCGCGGCGATGAGGAGGCGATATTTTTCTTCGCGCGTCGTTGCTCGATATTGGTGTTGAAGACGAATTGAATTTTATTGCCGTTGGTGTCGGTCAGGAAGTTGTCACCGTTCCGTTTTTCGATTCCGATTTCCTTCAACAATGCCACCGCCTTCGCCGGATGGTAAGGATATTTTTTGATGTTCGGGTCATACCAATTTTGATAGCCCGGCGTCAGAAAACCATAATCAGGAACGCCGCGGCCAAAGAAGACAGATTTGACCATGGCGTCGCGGTCAATCGCATAAGAAACGGCCTGGCGAAATTTCACGTTGCGAAACCAGCCCAACTTCACCGGGTCAACGAGCGGCTTGCCGGTTTTGGGATTCACATTGGTGTTTTCGTTGAACCAGAAAAAAGTGGTTTCCAGACCAATGCCCGGTTCCAGCAGATTAAATCTTCCCTTCGCCGAGGCGGTTTTAAACGCGTCGTAATCATTCGGGTAAATCAGATCGTCCGCGTCGCTTTCGCCGCTGAGGAAACGGAGGGATTCCGCATTGTAATCGGGCACGATTGAAAAGATGATTTGGTCAAAGTAGGGCAGACGGGTCCGATTGCTGTCCACCTCAAGAAAATAGGGATTCCGTTCGAGTACGGCATATTCCGCCTGTTTATATGTTTTTAAACAATAGGGGCCGTCGCAAACGATGTCCTTGGGGTTCCAATTGACACCGTAGGCCGATGGAAAACTGGTGTTCGCATATTGCGCCAGCGCATGTTTCGGATAAATCGGAACGTCAAAACCAAATGCCTGCAAAAAAGGCGCATAGACTTCGGGCGTTGTGACTTGGATGGTCAAATCGTCCAGTTTGGTCACGGTGAACTTCTTCCCCTCAATGATAAACTGGTCCCGAACCGGATTGGGGATTTGTGGATTATAAATGATGTCGTTCCATGTGAAAGCCACGTCGTCCGCCGTAATGGGCTGGCCATCGCTCCAACGCAGATTTTTTCGCAGCTTGAACGTCCAGGTCTTGCCATCCGGCGAATTCGTCCACCAATGCGCCAGGCCCGGCTTCACGGTTTGTGTCGGGAAATCGAAATTTAATAGTCCCCAAAACATAAACCGCCCGATGTATCGGGACGACGATTCGTCGGAGATGAGGAAATTGAAAGTCTTCGGCTCGCGAAGTTCGCAAATGACGAATTTTCCGCCGCGAACTCCCGGCGTGCAATTGGCAACGAGCGGCGGATCGGGCAACGGGTAATTGGCCGAGGAATTTTCCTGCGAGGATGTCTCCCCGTTTTTACCACAACTGGAAAGAGCTGTCGCGGCCGCCAGAATTCCGGCGAGTTGAATGAGTGGGATTTTCATCTGTGCGGAACAAGAACAAATTATTTCTTATAATAAAGCTCCTCAGCATTCCATGTTGCGCGGTAACCGCCAAGTGCCGTCGGGCGCGTATTGGCAATGTCCGGTCGGATCGCCGCATAATAGATGGGCGTGGCGGTAAAAATCAAAGGTTGTTGTTCGGCCATAATTTCCTGGACTTCATCGAAATCTTTTTTCCGCTCTTGGTAGTCCAGCGTCTTGAGTTGCGCGTCCATCAATGAATCAATCCGCGCTTCCCAATCTGTTGAAGGGGCCTTCTGGCGCGGAAACCAGTCGTGGGTGAAGCCGCTGGATTTGAGGACATTCATGCTGCCGGAAGGGTCAATGACGCTGCCAGATCCCAATGCCGTAAAGGCGCATTCGTAATCACATGTGTTATAAAGTTTGTCAATGAGCGTGTTGAATTCAATCGGCTGGTAAATGGCATGGATTCCCAATTTCTTCAAATCGTCTGAAACCAGTAGGCAGCACTTTTCCGCCGCGCTGCTGCCGGTATTGGCGTTCATGACAAATTCGATTTTATTTCCATTGGAATCGGTCAAAAAATTATCCGCATTCCGTTTTTCGATTCCCATTTCTTTCAACAGCTCAAGCGCCTTGGCCGGATCATAGGGATAGGTTTTGATATTCGGGTTGAACCACTTTTTATCGCCCGGCGTGTCAAATCCATACGTTGGAACGCCGCGGCCGGAATATGCGGCTTTAATTATGGCACCGCGGTTTATCGCGTAGGAAATGGCCTGGCGGAATCTTGTATCACGGAACCATTTTAGCTTCTTCGGGTCCACCAGCGGCTGGCCCGTTTTCGCATTCAGGTTGGTGTTTTCATTGAAGCACAAGAATGTCATTTCCAAACCGATGCCGGGATCAAGCAATCTGATTTCGCCTTTATCTTGTGCTTCTTTGAACCGGTCATAATCCATTGGCCTGATAATATCATCCACGTCCGCCTCACCGCTCAAAAGGCGGAGTGCGACTGCGTCAAAGCTGGGCACGACCGTGAAAATAATGTCATCCAAATAAGGCAGACGGGTACCGTTCGTATCCACTTCGAGAAAATAGGGATTGCGTTCGAGGATGGTATATTGCGCTGCTTTGTATTCTTTCAATCGAAACGGTCCGCTGCCCACAATATCTTCCGGTTTCGAATTGACATTGTAGGCGGAAGCAAAGGTCCCGTTGCTCACGGATTGTTCCAGAATATGTTTTGGGACAATAGGAACGCCTGCGCCGAAGGTTTCCAAAAATGGCGCGTAAACCACCGGGGTTTCCACCTGAATCGTTAAATCATCCACTTTTGTGATCTTAAATTCCTTGCCATCAATGATGAAGGGATCGCGCGTTACGTTATCAATTTTGGGATTGTAAATGACATCGTTCCAGGTGAAAACGACGTCGTCCGCAGTTAGCGGCGCGCCGTCGCTCCAGCGCAGATTCTTTCGCAGTCTAAACGTCCAGGTTTTGCCATCAGGTGAGTTCGTCCAGTATTCCGCCAGCCCTGGTTTCACCGTTTGCGTTGGTTCATCCATGTTTAATAAACTCCAAAACATAAACCGGCAAATGTCTATGGAGGACTCTTCATTGGCGGTGATATAATTAAACGTTTTTGGGTCGCCCATTTCGCTGATGATAAGGCGTCCACCCCGGAATCCCGGGAGTGCAATTAACCACTACAGGCGGATCGGGCAGCGGATAACTGGCGGCAGATTTTTCTGATGGTGTCGGTTCCGGTTTTTTGCCGCAACCGCAGAGGCCGAAGATCATTGCGGCGGCAAGAGCGGCGACAGTTGCAAATTTTGTCATGGGCATAAATTAGCCGCAGTTGACTATAGATGGAACACAGATTTTTGTATCGCACGAAGATGGTGAGGGCGGAGATTTCCTTCACGTTCTTCGCCCGAACAGAAATTCTCCCCCGTGTTCAATCTGATTTTCACCTATGGCTGAAATTCATTCTCGCGCGCCCGAAAAATTTTTGCGACGTTGCTGACGTTATTGCGATGTGGTCCTACGTTCTTAAACGGCTGCTGCATATGATTCCGCTCCTGCTGGGCGTGTCGTTGCTCACCTTTCTGCTCATGGCCATGTCGCCGGGCAATTATTTCACCGCGCTCCAGCAAAACCCGCAGATCTCACCCGACACGGTCGCCCGTCTCAAAGCCCAATTTCATCTGGATCGGCCATGGTACGTCCAATACGTCTTCTGGCTGAAAAATGTTTTGAGCGGGAATTTCGGCTATTCCATGGCCTACAAAATTTCCGCCACATCGCTCATCGTGGCGCGATTATGGAACACTTTTCTGCTTTCGTTTTTTGCGCTCATCATCGCCTGGGGCATTGCCATTCCGCTCGGCATCTGGGCGGCCGTGAAAAAGGACACATGGATTGACCGTGCCTGCTCGCTGCTCGCTTTTGTTGGTTTGTCCGTGCCCGACGTTCTGCTCTCACTGCTGGCGCTGTGGTTTGCGGCCGCGACCGGCTGGTTTCCCGTCGGTGGCGCCGAAAGCCCGCTTTATGATTTCATTTCGCCGGCGCAACAATTCTGGGACCGCGTGGATCATCTCATCCTGCCAGCCATCGTGCTGGCCGCATCCGATCTCGCCGGCATCATGCGCCGGATGCGCTCCTGTCTGCTCGACACGCTCCGCGCCGAATACGTCACTGCGGCGCGCGCCCGCGGCCTCGGCGAAGGCTGGGTGGTCTGGAAACACGCCCTGCGCAATGCCATCAATCCGCTGCTGACGATTTTCGGCTACTCGCTCGCCTCGCTGTTGAGCGGCGCGTTCATCGTGGAAAACATCATGGCCTGGCCCGGCCTCGGTCGGCTGACGATGGAAGCCTTCTTCGCCAAAGATTCCTACCTCGTCGTGGATTGCGTGGTCATGGCCACGGCGCTGCTCGTGATCGGAAATTTCATCGCCGACATTTTACTCGCGTGGAGCGACCCGCGGATTCGATTAAAATAAAATGGAAACCTCCCCGCCCATTGCCACCACTGAGACGAGGCCCCGCTCTCGCCATGGCAGCTTTTCTGGCAACGGCTCAAGCGGCGAAAAATTGCCATGGCTGGCGGCGGCATTTTGATTGTACTTTATTTCGTCGCGTTGTTCGCCGGCTTCATTGCGCCTTACCGTTACGACGATCTAAACACCGACTATTCATTTCACCCGCCCCTTTGGCCAACAATTCAAGGATTTCATTTCGTGGTGCCGCGCTACGAGCCGGGCAACGGGACTTTTGTCTATCGCCTCGTTCCGAACGACACGAAGCCGCTCCATTTTTTCATTCGTGGTGACCAATACAAATTATTCGGTTTGATTTCGTCCTCGGTTCATCTCTTCGGCACCGGCGACAACAATTATCCGGTTTTCCTGCTCGGCGCGGACCAATTCGGACGTGATGTTTTTTCGCGGCTGCTTTACGGCTCGCAGATTTCCCTGTCCATCGGCGTCGTCGGCATCCTGTTGTCATTCTCGCTCGGCATGATCATTGGCGGCATTTCCGGCTATTTCAGCGGCGCAACCGATACGTTCATTATGCGGCTTTGCGAACTGATCATGTCCATTCCGGCGCTCTATCTCATTATTTCGCTGCGCAACACGTTCCCGCCAGGCATGAGTTCTGCGCAGATTTATGCCATGATCATCATCATTTTGAGTTTCATCGGCTGGGCGAGCATGGCGCGCGTGATTCGCGGCATGACGCTTTCGCTGCGCGAACAACAATTCGTCCTCGCCGCCCGCGCCATCGGTCAATCGCATCTGAAAATCATTGTGCGCCATATTTTGCCGAACACCTTTTCCTACGTCATCGTGGCGGCAACGTTGAGCGTGCCCTATTACATCCTCGGCGAAGTGGTATTGAGCTTTCTTGGCGTGGGCATTCAGGAGCCAAATGCGAGTTGGGGCAACATGCTGACCGCCGCGCAAAACACTGAATATTTGCGGAATTTTCCCTGGCTGCTCGCGCCCGGCGCGGCGATTTTTATCACCGTTCTCGCTTTCAACTTCCTCGGCGATGGATTAAGAGACGCGGCGGACACGAAGTCGTTATGAAGACCGAATTTACAGATTCCATTTTCGGAGGATGAATTCCGCGAGTCCCGAATTTCGGTTTTGGGTCAGGGACTCGTGTAACTCGTCGCTCCGAATCTGATATATGACGCCGTTTGCTCGAAATCAAGAATCTGAAGATGGACTTCGGCAAAAATGCCGGGGCGTTGCGGGCGATTGACGGGGTGTCGTTCACCATCGGCACGGGCGAAACCGTCTGTCTCGTGGGCGAAAGCGGTTGTGGCAAAACCGTTACCGCTTTGTCCATCGCGCGGCTGGTGCCGACACCGCCGGCCAATTACGTCGGCGGGGAAATTTTGCTGAACGGCCGTGACGTTTTGAAGATGTCGAACGAGTGCATTGCGCTCCATTCGTGGCGGCGTGGTCAGCTACGTTTTCCAGGAACCCGGCGCGTCGCTGAACCCCGTTTTCCGCGTCGGCAACCAGATCAAGGAATCATTGAAGTTGCATCGTCCGGAAAAGGCGACCAACGAGGAGGTCATCCGTTTGCTGAAACTCGTTGGGATTCCGGCGCCGGAATCGCGCATTCGCAATTATCCGTTCGAGATGTCCGGTGGCATGCAGCAGCGCGTGATGATTGCCATGGCGCTGGCGAGCGAGCCGAAATTGCTCGTGGCCGACGAACCGACCACCGCGTTGGACGTGACCATCCAGGCGCAGATTCTGGAATTGTTGAGCGAACTCAAGCAGCGGCTGGGCATGGCGATTCTGCTCATCACGCATAATCTCGGCATCGTCGGCGACATGGCCGACCGCGTGGCCGTGATGTATGCCGGGCAGATTGTCGAGCTGTCGCCCGCGAAGGAATTGTTGCGCCGGCCTTTGCATCCGTACACGAAGGCGCTGATGGCGAGCGTGCCGAAACTGGGTGGCGACGCCGATCGCCTTTCGGCCATTCCCGGCAACGTGCCGCGCATCGGCAATTTCCCGCCCGGCTGCCGTTTCGCGCCCCGTTGCGTGATTGCCCAGCCGGAATGTTCAAAAGAAATCCCGAACTGCTCGAAGTCGAAACCGAATCGGTGGGTGCGGTGTCCGTTTTGGAAAACGCCATGAACCTGCTCGAAGTTAAAAACCTGAAGGTGCATTTTCCCGGTGAAACACGGGATGTTTAGCCGCGACCGGGAATTCGTAAAGGCGGTGGACGACGTGAGCTTCAGCCTGGGACCGGGCGAGACACTCGGACTGGTGGGCGAAAGCGGCTGCGGCAAGACCACGCTCGGCCGCGCCATCGTGCGGCTGGTCGAACCGACGGCGGGCAGCGTTTTGCTCGAGGGCGAGGACATCACCCGGATGAGTGGTTCGCTGTTGCGCGCGCGGCGGCGCAAATTCCAGATGATTTTCCAGGACCCCTACGGCTCGCTCAATCCGCGCATGACGGTCGAGCAAATTGTCGGCGAGGCGCTGGACATCCATAAATTGACCGATAGTTCATCCGCGCGGCAGAAACGCATTCTTGAGTTGCTCAAAGACGTGGGTCTCGACCCGATTTACGCGCAGCGGTATCCCCATGAATTTTCCGGCGGCCAACGCCAGCGCATCGGCATCGCCCGCGCATTGGCGGTCGAGCCGCAATTGATCATCTGTGACGAACCGGTGAGCGCACTGGACGTTTCGGTGCAGGCGCAAATCATCAATCTGCTGCGCGATTTGCAGCAGCAGCGTGGCATCGCCTATCTTTTTATCGCGCACGACCTCGCGGTGGTGGAGCACATCAGTCGGCGCGTGATGGTGATGTATCTCGGCAAAATCGTGGAAACGGCAGACGCCAAGACCATCATCCGCGAGCCGCAGCATCCCTATACGCAGGCGCTGATCTCTGCCATCCCGGAAGTGGACCCGGAAACCAAGCGCCAGCGCATTGTTTTGCCGGGTGACGTGCCGTCGCCGATTCATCCGCCGGCGGGTTGCCCGTTCCATCCGCGTTGTCCGATAGCGCAATTGCCGAAGTGTGGGGAGGAATTTCCCGGATTCCGCGAGGTTCGGAAAAACCACTGGGCGTCCTGTCATTTTGCGGGAACCAGAATTGAAGCGAAGACATGAATCGGAGGGGCGAGTGACACGAGCCCCAAACTCCGGCGAATTAAGATTTCATGGGACTCGGATAACTCGTCCCTTCGAACTTATTTTACGGCCGGCTGCCGGCCGCCCAACTGAAAATCGCACTGGCCTTTGAGGGAACCCACCCGCACCAGGAGCCGGTAAGTAACATTGGTTTCCAGTGGTTTGGGGCGTGAGCCGGGCATGGCGGGTTTCATGCCGGGAAGGTTTCGGCCATAAACAAAAAAATCCAGCGGCACGGATCGGGAATCGGCAATCAAATGCCAGACGGGGACTGCGGCTGGATTGGTTTGCCCGGCGTCGAGCGGGACAACTTCCACTTCCGAAAGCTGGTACGGTTGACCCCCGAAGCCGAAAAGGATCGTGGGCTGGCCGGGCCGGGCGGGTCCGCGTGACAGGAACGGGCGTTCGGTGTAAGAAATTTGGATGGTTTTTGTTTTAAACCAGCCCGTGAAATGATAAACATATACGCACGCCAGCAAAAGCGTGGCGACAATGAGCATCCATTTCCGCTTTGTCATAAGAAAAAATTGAATGTACGGAGCGTAATGCCCGTCCAACCATGCAACCAGACGCACCGACAAATCGAATGGTTATGAAAATAACAGGCCGGGACCGATTGGCCAGCCCTGAAAAATCCGGGTATGACCTTTGGGCGTTTACCTTGATCGAACTGCTCGTCGTCATTGCCATCATTGCGATACTGGCCGCCATGTTGATGCCGGCCTTGAGCAGCGCCAAAGAAGCCGGCCGCCGTATTGCCTGCCTGAACAACCTCCGGCAACTGAGCCTCGCTGTCCCAAATGTACGTCAATGACAATCAGGGCATCTACCCGCCGCGCAGCAAACCAACAGCTGGCCGAACCAGTTTTATGCCAACTACGGCAAAAATGTGAAAATATTGCTCTGTCCCACTGACGTTGCCTTCTTCTCAAAACCCGCGACGGTCGGTTTATCGCCGTCCAACAATGTCGCCGATGCTTCACCGCGCAGTTACATCATCAATGGCTGGAACGATTATTTTTACGACACGTTGAGTCCGGGTGATTTCGCGAGTTACATGAACGGCACCTATCCCAACGGCTTGAAACAAAATGCCATTGTGCATCCTTCCCAGACGGTCGTGCTGGGGGAAAAGCGCCACGATGCCGGCGACTTCTACATGGATTTGAGGGAAAACGGCGGCAACGATTTCACCGGCATCCTCGAGCAGGGCCGTCACTCGAACAATGGCCGCACCAGCAGCCAGGCCAAGGGCGCCGGCAGCACCGGCGGGTCCAATTACGCCCTGGCGGACGGCAGCGCGCGGTTTATCAAATTCCCCCAGGCAGCGGATCCTTTAAGCCTGTGGGCGATCAGCGATGCCGATCGGGTGGCTTACGCCATCATTTATTAGGATTCAGGCTGGAGCATCTCTACGACTGGACTCGAACGTTCTTTCAAGGACAAACCGTCATTCCTGCGGGTGGGAGCTAGAGGGTTCGACGAGTAGTGACCACGGTTTTACGCAAGAACCACGGGCTTTTTTGCTGTCGAGGACAAACGAGTTGCGATTTAATCGAGACACGATTTAATGATACACTTGTTCTTGAATACACGATTTTTTCATCCAATCATGCCTCATGCCTAAGCGTTCAAGTAAGACAACTGGTAAGAAAAAGAATCCTGCTGCGGTTGCTTTAGGACGATTGGGCGGCCTTAAAGGCGGGAAAGCTCGCATGGCGAAACTTTCAGCCAAAGAAAGATCAGAACTTGGACGCAAAGCCATCTTGGCTCGATGGAACAAAAGGAAATAACTTCTTCATGTTTGCTCCGTAACCGTCGTTTAAAACTAAAAATTGGTCCGACCGTGGAACATTTGATTATCAAAACGCGGGTGCACAGGAAACATTGACTAGGTCTAGCACCGCACCGCTCATTGAAGTACCTGCTTTACGTTATCGAAATATACATCCTTGCCTTTTACCTCAACTTTTTTCCAGAGATTTGTTTCTTGAACCATCTCTGTGTATCTAATAACAAATCTCGCATCTTTGGGATATTCCAATGTATCCCATTCGGGTGCTTGCATGTCAGCATATACGACATTTTTATTATAGCCAAGGAAGATTGGAGCGGATCTGCCATAATCAGACCCTACAAATAATCCTAAAAACCCCCTAACAAATCCCGTATGCCATATCTCAGTTGCGTAGATGCTAATTGGGACTGGAACTCTCGATAATAGAAAAAATACACGGGTTTTCATGACCGAACGCTGAACGGTCACATGCTTTGAGTCGTTAATTGAAAAGATTTCAAGATATGTCCGTGCGTATAGGCCATTTACCATTCGTGTTTCAAGCTGCAAGTTTTGCTTACGCAATTCCTCTACCTGTCTTTCGGTTAAGAGATTATTGGAATGCAGATCTTCAACTGTTAAAGAAAGTGCATAGTTGTTTGATTCAATGAGTGCAGCCCGGACATTTGCTTCACTTGCCGCCTTGTGTGCATTGTTTGCCTCGTCTGTTATTCTTTTATTAAACACCAAGTTGTTTGAACGAAGGCCCTCAACAATTAGCGAAAATGCAAGATTATTGGAACGAAGCTCTTCAACTCGCAATGAAAGTTGTGAGTTGGTTGTTCCGATTTGAACGGCAAGTAAGTCTGCTTCTTTAGCTTCTTTTTCCGCATTGCCGGCTCGTTCGTTTGATGCCGCCACTTCATGGTCAGAAATTGTTTGCAAACGGCCACTAAACAGGAAAATGCCTCCATCCGCGAATAATTCCCCAGCAACGCCGACAATTACCAAGATTTCAAATAAACGTTTATGATTTTTGAATTTTGGGTATTCCCGATTTTTATGATCTGCAAAATATTCTCCGACAAGCCCCGCGACAAGGATGATTCCAAACAATAGCAACGCCCACTCCGAAATGGAAAGCCATGCCACTGCCCAAGGTTTTGATATTAATGAAAACATTCCGATTCAGCTAGCTCACGCCATTGACCATCAGCTTTGTCTTCCAGGAATTACGCTTACACCTTCAAATGCCTGTCCGTTGCCACGCAAAGTGAGACGCTAGTGGTGTGGGCGGCATATTTGGCCAACATTGCGCGAGCCTATCATAGTGTTTGTTATTTTCAATTCCTTTTACGCTGCATTAATACTAGACCGCGCTGGTATATCTGCTATACTAAACCCATGAATTGTTCGCAAACCAAATATTTCCTCTACGCTCGCAAATCCACCGATGTCGAGGATAAGCAAATCCTCTCGATTGACGGACAGCTTGCGGAATTGCGCGCGTTTGCGGCGGGCGAACACCTTACGATTGTCGCCGAACTGATCGAAAAGCGGTCCGCCAAAATTCCCGGTAGGCCGGTTTTTAACGATATGCTCGCACGGATTGAGGCCGGCGAGGCGGCGGGAATTATCGCCTGGCATCCCGACCGTCTTGCCAGAAACAGCATAGACGGTGGGCGAATCATTTACCTCCTGGACACTGACAAAATCCTTTCGCTCAAATTCCCAACGTTCCGCTTTGAGTCTGACCCCCAGGGAAAATTCATGCTCTCGATCATGTTCGGGCAGAGCAAATACTTTGTGGACTCGTTGTCGGAAAACACCAAGCGGGGTTTGCGCGAAAAAATCCGCCGGGGCGAATATCCCGGCATGGCACCGTTCGGCTATTTGAACGACTACCGTACCAAGCGTATCATCGTTGATCGGGAACGTGCACCGCTTGTCCGGCAGGCGTTTGAGCAGTACGCGACCGGCAGGGTGATTCTGGATGACTTGCGAAGTTATTTCGCCGCTAACGGCGTGCGTACCGGTACAGGTAAAATGGTTGGACGCACATTCGTCTCCGACTTGCTTTCAAATCCCGTTCACTACGGCCATTTCCGCTATGCCGGCGAGGTATATGAGGGAACCCACGAACCCATCATCCCCAAGGAACTGTTTGACCGTGTACAGGACGTTTTCAAATGCCGTTGGCGATATTCTCCGTCGGAAAAGCAGGCTCCCCAAAAGCCGTATCTTGGCCTTCTTCGCTGTGCCGAATGCGGCAGCGCCATCACCGCCGAAATCCAGAAGGGTCATACGTATTACCGTTGCACCAAGAAAGACAAGTCCCGGCCTTGTAAACAGCCCTATATCCGCGAAGAAGCCCTTGACGCTGAAATCACGGCCTTGTTGAAGCCGTTCTCGCTCCGAGCGGATTGGGCGGACGAAATGCTTTTACGGATTAAGGAGGAGAAAAAGCAGGCCGCCCAAACCGCCATGCAATTAACCTCGCAAAAGCGCGTTGAGGTCGAAAAGATAAATGCCCGCCTCCAAAGGCTATTGGACTCATTTTTGGACGAGTTGATCGACCGCGAAACATTCGCGGCGGAAAAGGCCAAGTTGATGAGCCAGAAGAAGACTTTGGAGGAGCAGAAAGCCCGCCTCACAGCAGGCCGAGCCGATTGGCTCGAACCGTTCCAAAACTGGATTTTAACCGCTAAAAACGCGGGTGAAATCGCTGTTTCAGGTTCGCTTCAAGAGAAGCGGGTCCTCGCCTTGAAAGTCTTCGGCTCGAACCTTGTCCTCGACAGCAAAAAAGCCCGTGGTTCTTGCGTAAAACCGTGGTCACTACTCGTCGAACCCTCGACAAGTCGTATGGTGGAGCGGGCGATGGGAATCGAACCCACGTGTGAAGCTTGGAAGGCTTCCGTTCTACCATTGAACTACGCCCGCCTCCGCGCTCCGCGCTTCGGCGCGGCAAGCCCGCAAGCCTGCCGAGGGCATCCAATCTATAATCCCCGCGACTTGCATTGTCAATGTCACGCGTGTACCCTCGCCGCGCATGGCAGCGTTGCTTCTTACCGGTGGGCGCGTCGTGGACCCGGCCAACCGCCTCGACGCAAAGGCGGACCTCTTGATTTCCGAAGGCAAAATCGCCGCGGTCGGCGGGGACGCGGCAAACCAAGGCCCCGCCGGACGTCGAAAAAATGGACGTCAGCGGCCTCGTGGTTTGTCCCGGTTTGATTGACCTGCACGTTCATCTGCGCGAGCCGGGCCAGACGGCAAAGGAAACCATCGCCACCGGCACCGCCGCCGCCGCGCGCGGTGGTTTCACCTCGGTCGTTTGCATGCCCAACACTTCGCCGGCGGTTGACACCGCCGGCACGGTCGCGCTCATTCGCGAACGCGCGGTCCGCGCAGGGCGTCGTCAACGTCTTTGTGGCCGGGGCCATCACCAAGAACATCGCCGGCGAGGAACTCGCGCCCATCGGTTCGCTCAAACGCGCCGGCGTCGTGGCCATCACCGACGACGGCCATTGCGTGCAAAACAACGAACTCATGCGCCGCGCGTGCGAATACGCCAAAATGTTCAACCTGCCGGTGATGGATCATTGCCAGGATTATTCGCTCGTGACCGACGGCGTGATGCACGAGGGCTACTGGAGCACGGCGCTGGGCTTGCGCGCCTGGCCGTCGGCGGGCGAGGAAATGATTGTCGCGCGCAATATTCTGCTGGCCGAACTCACCGGCGCGCGCATCCATTGCCAGCATTTGAGCGCGGCGGGCAGCGTGGCGCTGCTGCGCGAAGCCAAAAAACGCGGCGTGCCGATTTCCGGCGAAGCCTGTCCGCATCATTTCACGCTCACCGATGCGGCGGTGGCCGGCAGCGCAAGATTTTGGGCCAACGACGGGAAAATCCTGGCCGGATTCCAGGACGAACTTCCCGAATGGCCGGCCTACGACACGAATTTCAAAATGAACCCGCCGCTGCGTTCGGCCCGCGACCGCGAGGCGATTCTGGAGGGACTGGCAGACGGCACCATCGAGATTCTCTGCAGCGATCACGCGCCGCATTGCGATTTTGAGAAGGAAGTCGAGTTTGATTACGCGCCGTTCGGCATCACCGGATTGGAAACCGAACTCGCGCTGTCACTGATGCAGCTGTTATCACGCAAAGCGGCTGGGTTTGCCGGAACTCATCGCCAAATACACCGTGGCGCCGGCGCAATTGCTCAATCTGCCCAAAGGCACGTTGAGCGTCGGGCGCGGACGCGGACGTGACCGTATTCGATCCCGACCGCGGAATGGATTTTCGACGCCGGACAGAATCCGCGAGCAAATCGAAAAACAGCCCGTTCTTCGGTTGGAAACTCAAAGGCAGGGCCGTGGCGACCATGGTCGGCGGGACAAAAAGTCTGGGCGGAAAATTCCGAATGGTCGCGGCGTGAACAATCTGCTTCACGCTTGACCGCTTTGCCGATCATTCTAGCATCGCGCAGCGATTTTGATGATGAAAGCAATTCTGGCCCTCGAAGATGGTTCGATTTTCCACGGACAAGGCTTTGGCGCACGCGCGTCCGCGGGCGGCGAAGTCTGCTTCAACACTTCCATGACGGGCTATCAGGAGATCCTCACCGACCCGTCCTACAAAGGCCAGATCGTCACGATGACCTATCCGCTCATCGGCAATTACGGCGTCAACGCAGTGGACGTGGAATCGTGGCGTCCGCACGTGGCGGGATTTGTCGTCCGCGAACTCTCGCCGGTGGTCAGCAACTGGCGCGCGGATTTTTCGCTGGCGGAATACCTGGAACAGAACGGCATCCCGGGCATTCAAGGCATTGACACGCGGGCGCTGACGAAAAAACTGCGCGTGCGCGGCGCGATGAACGGGTTCATTTCCACCGGAGGAAATTTCGGACGAGGAAGCCGTTGCAGCGCGCAAGAAAGTTTGTTTTCGTCGGCGTGGATTACGTCAAGGAAGTCACGCACACGAAGGCGTTTCGCTGGGACGAAAAGGATGAGCAAAGCGCGAATTTCAAACTGGCTTCCGGCACCGCGCAGACGGAGGCCGCAACCTGCGCGAACCGTTGCCGCCTGCGGATATTCCGATTGTCGCCTTTGATTACGGCCTGAAATACAACATCTTGCGTCGGTTGCGGCAGCACGGTTTCGGCGTGCAGGTATTGCCGGCCACCGCCTCCGCCGCCGACGCGCTGAAGCACAAACCCGCGGGTATTTTTCTGTCCAATGGTCCCGGCGACCCGGCGGCGCTCAATTACATTGTGCGTGAGGTGAAAACGCTCGTGGACAGCGGCGTTCCCGATTTTCGGGATTTGCCTTGGCCACCAGATTCTCGGCCTGGCATTTGGCGGCAAAACCTTCAAATTGAAGTTCGGCCATCGCGGCGCGAACCAGCCGGTCAAGGATTTGGAATCGGGCAGGGTCGAAATCACGTCGCAAAACCACGGTTTCGCCGTGGACCCGAAAAGTTTGCCGGCGGAAATTTCCGTGGATCGGATTAATCTAAACGACCAGACCGTCGAGGGCATGCGGCACAAGAACGAAGCCGGTATTTTGCGTGCAATATCATCCCGAAGCCTCGCCCGGTCCGCACGATTCGACGCCGCTGTTTGCGGAATTTCGGGCTATGATTGAGAAGCGCGGCTAGGATTTAAGGCAATGGATTTTGAGATTTCGTTTGACTTGATGCCAGCGCCAGACCATAATAAAATCCATCTAAGCTATGGCCAAACTTGTTATCCTGAGTCAAGGCATGAACGGTCGAGTCCACGAATTGAAAGTGGACAAAACCACCATCGGCCGGGTTGAGGATAACACATTTCAAATCGCCGAACCGTCTGTTTCCAGTCATCATTGCGAAGTGCTGCTGCGCGGCAATGAGGTAGTCATCAAGGACTTGAATTCCACCAATGGCACCTTCATTGACGATGAGAAGATTACCGAAAGCGTGCTGAAACCCGGCCATGACGCTGCGCCTGGGCCAGATTGAATTGCGGCTTGAAGACGGTACCGCGGGCACTCCTGCGGCACCGGCCTCCACTCCATCATCGGCTCCCGCCCCGGCGCCAGCCAGGAAGCCGGAGTCCGTCACGCGTACCGCAACCCGCGGAGTCAGCTTGAGCGAATTGGAAAGCGGCGGCCGGCCGGTCGGATTCGACACCACCGCCGCCTTTAGCAAAAAGCGCAACAAAGTTGGGACCTATTTTTGGATTGGCGCCGTGGTGGTCGCCCTCATCATCATTGTTTTGCTTATCTACGCACTTTCACTGGCCAATCAGCACAATCATTGACCGGTGCTCGTAAATAAACCCTGAAAGCCGCGGCCATGAAACCGCGCCTTTCATTTCTGGCTTCTAACTCCTGACTTTTGTATTCTCTTCCATATGTTCGAAACGGTTAAAACGGAAATTACGACCGCTGCCGGGAAGCTGACGCATCTGCGGAGGTTTCTTTGACGTGCCCGCCGCCCAAAAGCGCCTGGGCGAACTCAATGCGCTCATGGCCGCCGACAATTTCTGGAACAACCGCGAAAAGGCGCAAACGCTGATTGACGAGGCCAACTCCCTCCGCAATAAAATCGAACCGCTGCTCGCGGCCGAAAAACATCTCGACGATTTCCGCGTCATGCTCGAACTGGGCGAGGCCGAGCCGCCCGAGGCGCAGCCGAAGGTGCAGCAGGAACTCGAGCGCGACCTCGCCAAATTTCTCAAGGACCTCGATGCGTTGGAATTGAAGGTTTTTCTCAACGGACCGCACGACCGGAAGAATTGCATCCTGAGCATCAACGCCGGCGCGGGCGGCACCGAGGCGCAGGATTGGGCGGAAATGCTCTCGCGCATGTACCAGCGCTGGGCGGAATCGCGCGGCTGGGAGGTCGAGGTCACCGACGCGCTGCCCGGTGAAGGCGCGGGCCTTAAAAGCGTCACGATGCTCATTCAAGGCGAAAACGCCTACGGCTTTGCCAAGGCCGAACGCGGCGTGCACCGGCTCGTGCGCATCTCGCCGTTCGACTCCAACAAACGCCGCCATACCAGCTTTGCCAGCGTGGACGTGATTGCCGAAATCGAGGAAAACAATTCCGAGATCGTCATCCCGCCGAATGAGTTCCAGGTTGACACCTTCCGTTCCGGCGGCAAGGGCGGCCAGAACGTGAACAAGGTGGAAACCGCCGTGCGCATCACGCACATTCCGACCGGACTGGTCGTGGCGTCGCAGACCCAGCGTTCGCAGCACCAAAACCGCGCCACCGCGATGCGGCTGTTGCTCTCGCGGATTTACGCCCAACGCCAGGACGAGCAGAAGGCCGAGATGGAACGTTTCTACGGCGAAAAAGGCAGCATCTCGTGGGGCAACCAGATCCGCAGTTATGTCTTCCAACCGTATCGCATGGTGAAGGATTTGCGCACCGGCGTCGAAACCAGCAACGTGCAGGCCGTGATGGACGGCGACCTCGACGCGTTTGTAAACGGCTGGCTGCGCGCCGGCTGTCCGATCAAGCGGATGCAAGGCGTGAAAGATGAGGAAGAATAAATTTGGGAGGGACGGCGTGCCGCCGTCCCTGAAGCAACAAATGGGACGGCAACATGCCGTCCCTCCCAATATGGCGAACATTCTCGACAAAATTGTTGAAGAAAAGAAACGCGAAATCGCAAAGCTGCCCGCGCGACTCATCGCCGCCGGCGATCTGCGCGATGCGCTGCTCGAGCACGGGGAGCGGCGTGACTTTATTCGCCGCGCTGCAAATCCGCAACGCCGAGGCGACATCGCGCTGATTGCCGAGGTCAAAAAGGCGTCACCGTCGGCCGGCGTCATTTGCAAAGATTTTGATCCGGTCCGCATCGCAAGGGAGTACGAAGCGGCGGGCGCAAGTTGCTTGTCGGTTTTGACCGATGAGAAATTTTTCCAAGGCTCGCTGGATCATCTCCGGCAGATTCGCGCAGCGGTGAAGCTGCCGTTGTTGCGCAAGGATTTCATCATCGATGAGCGGCAAATCCTTGAAGCCGTCGAATGGGGCGCCGACGCGATTCTGCTCATCATCGCCATTTTGCGCGACGAGCAATTGAAAAAGTTCCATTCGCTTGCAGCCGAAGCCGGGCTGGCTGTCTTGGTCGAGGTTCATGATGAAGCGGAACTGGAGCGCGCCATGAAAATTGGCACGAGTTTGATTGGTGTGAACAACCGTGATTTGAAAACTTTCAAGGTGGATCTGGCCACTACTGAAAAACTGGCGGCGAGACTTTTCTCGTCACCGGTCACCCGTCACTCGTCTCTTCTGGTCGCCGAAAGCGGCATTCACACGCGCGCGGATGTGGAGCGCCTGAAGAAGTGCGGCGCGAAAGCGGTTCTGGTCGGTGAATCCTTGATGCGCGGGGGCGATATTAAATCCAAAGTCCGTGAGTTGATCGGGTAGCACCCGCCTCCGGCGGGTTCAATTCGGCGTCCCGCCGAATTGCGGCGAAGCACGCTCTTCCTGAAAAAGGGACGAGCCGGTTGCAGTTCGCATCACGAAAGGTTTCGGGCGCGACGCCCGAAACGACCCGCGAGACGCGGGTGCTACCCACAACGATTCTTCGCCAACTGCTTTGCCAGCCGGATGGCGGCCATCATGGACGATGGATTGGCAATCCCCTTTCCCGCAATGTCGTAGGCCGTGCCGTGGTCGGGCGAGGTGCGAATGAACGGCAGGCCGAGGGTCCAGTTGATCCCGGTGTCGAAGGCGACGGCTTTCAGCGGCGCGAGTCCCTGGTCGTGATACATCGCCACCACGGCGTCAAAATCTCCGCGCCGGGCGTAATAAAATACCGTGTCACCGCTCAAAGGGCCGACAACCTCCAATCCGTTTTTTTGCGCCGCGAGAACGGTCGGAGCGATGGTCTTGATTTCTTCGTCCCCAAATTCACCGCCTTCACCCGCGTGCGGATTCAGGCCGCAGACGGCAATTTTCGCGCGCGGCAATCCCAGATCGCGGCAGGCTTGCGCGGCCAGTTCGATGGCCAGCGTAATTTTTTCGGGCGTGATTTTCCGGGGAACCGATTTGATCGAGGTGTGGATGGTCACGAGCGCCACGCGCAGCCAGCGCTCCTGTTCGTCGTGGCCGAGCAGCATCATCGCGTAGCGTTTCGTTTTGGCGGCTTTCGCAAACAATTCCGTCTGGCCGACAAATTTGTGTCCGGCCCGGACGATGGCCTCCTTGTTGACCGGGGCGGTAACCAGGGCCTCCAGTTCACGACGAAGACAGCGTTTGGCGCCATGCTTGAGCGCGGCGAAGGCGGCATTCGCGGCGGCGGGCGAACCGGCCGGCAAATTTTCCGGCAGTGGCTCGGCGAACGGTCGGGTGGTAAAGATCCTGCCCACCGCCTGGTAGCTGGAAAATTTTTCCAGGGGCAGCCCGGTTCCCAGTTTTTCGTTCAGCCGATGAACATAACCTTCATCGCCTATCAACAAATACTGTGTGTCGTCGTTGGTCGGCTCGGCGGCCAGGGCCTTCAGCGTGACTTCGGGGCCGATGCCGGTGACGTCGCCCAGCGTGATGCCGATCCAGCGAGTCATGCGGTTCGGGGCGGGTTTAGAAGTAACGGATGAAGGTTTTTTTCTTCAACCCGCCGATCCACTGTTTTTCGAGGCGCGATTGCTCCTGGGTGCGAAGGGTGGCGTCGATGTCATCACGGACCTCGCTGAGCGGCCGAACATGGGCGGCACGTTTTTGTTCCACGAGCATCAGATAACAGGCCTGGGACGTTTCGATGATGTCGCTCATCTGGCCGGGCTTGAGCGAGAAGGCCACGTCGGCGAGTTCCTGGCGGAGCACGGAGCGCTCGACCCAGCCCCAATCGCCGCCCTGCTGGCGTTGCGAGCCTTCGGAATAAACGGAAGCCATCTGGGCGAACGAAGCGCCTTGCTTGATTTGCGCCAGGATTTCTTCCGCCATGCGATGCGGGGATTGGTCGTCGCCGGAACTTTTGTTAAGCACAATCATCCGAAGTTTGATCTGGTCCCCGATCTTGAAATCATCCTGATGGGCGAGGTAGTAGTTTTCAATTTTGTACGGCGAGATGACGATTCCCTGCGAAACATTTTTTGCGCGCATCGCCGAGATGATGTACTGGTCCCGCACGTCCTTGCGAAACTGCTCATAGGTCATGCCCTGCGCCTGCAAGGTTTTCATGAGGGTGATGCGGTCGCCATAACGTTCGCGGATGCGGTCCTGGACGAGCTGGTCCACATAACTGTCAGGCAGTTTGTAACCTTCGATGTCGAAATCATGAAGGATCAATTGGCGTTCGATCAATTGTTCCAGGCCGTCGTTGAACACGTCCGAAGCTTTTTGTTCCAAATCGCCCGAGACGTCCCCGTGGCTGGTGTATTGCTGCCGCAAGGCGTCAATGGCCGGTGCGACATAGTCCGCGACCTGTTCGCGGGTGATGACCGAATTGTTGACGATGGCGAGGATGCCATCCGCCAATTCCGCCCGCAACGGCAGGCCGGAACAAAAGATCATCAACCCGACAGGAATGAAACGACCGAATTTCACCAGATTTTTTCGCATACTAACAACTGGCGACCGCGGGTCAAGCACCGCTTCGTTCGCTGTTCAGGGTCCGAGCTGATTCAGCCAGTACATCAATGTGGCCAGCATTACGGCCACACCCAATCCAATGATAACGGAGCAGGTCAGGATGAGGTTTTGCTTGCGGCGATAGCCGCTCCCGCCCTTGCCCGGCGGCAGATCGGATCGTTTGCGCTCTTTTTCGCCCGAAACAGACATGCCAGCTTGATTTCTAACATGTTTGCGGCTGCGGTTCAAGTTCCCGGCCATCTCCCGGACGAAAGAATGGCCACCGGCATTTCACAATGCCGATGGCCGCAAGATGTTCCGACGCGAATGAATCTTGTGCTTTATTCCAGATAAATCAGCGCCAACGGCCTTCAACCCACACGTAACCATGGTGCCGCCGGCCCCAATGTCCGACCACCCACACGGCGTTCGGATGCGGCCGCGCCGCCCAGCGTCCCCCCACCCAAACCCAGTGGTCACGCCATGCCCAGTAGCCGGGGGTCCAAAACCATACATCCACCGGTCCAGGACACGCGGGAACGACTTCAATCTGCGACGGCGGTGGCGCGGTGTCCACCACAACAGCGCCTCCGGCAGGCGCGACGGCCGCTGCCGGTGGCTGGCGTTCATAAACCACACAACCTGCCAGCAATGGCAGGCTCACGGCAATTAGAAGACATTTGGCTAAGATAGTTTTTTTCATAATCAGCCTCTCAGACGGCGATTGGGTCGCCTTTGTTACATGGCAGCAACACCCCTTCGACTGCCGGTTCTTTGATTTGTTCAATTCGGTTATTGCACTTCAACATGCTGTACCGGCGCATGCCGGACACGTTTGAACAGGAGAATCAGCGGGATGCAACACAATACCATCATGCCAAAAATCCGAAAACTGTCCACGAACGCCCACAGATGCGCCTGGGCATTGAGCAGGCTGTAAACAGCGGCATAGGCCTGATGCATGGCCGTCACCGGATCGGTATGCTGCGCCAGTGCGTGCTGGGCGGCGGCGAGCCGTTCCCGGAACACCGGGTCGGTCGGCGTCAAATGCCCGACCATCAGTGCCTGGTGGACCTGCGCCCGGCGCGCAATCATCGTGGTAACAAACGCGATGCCGATGCTGCCGCCGAGGTTGAGCATGAGATTGTAAAGACCGGTGCCGCTGCCAATGTCCTGCTGGCGCAACTGGCTCATCGTCGCTGTGGTCAGCGGCACGAAAATGAAGCTGATGGCCACTCCGTTCAACATGGTCGGCAGCACGACACTGGCCATGCTCACCTGCAAATTGATTTCGCTCAACATGAAGACGGACAAACTCAACAGCGAAAAGCCGATGAACAACATTGTCCGCAACCGGATTTTCCCGACGAGTCGTCCGACAAAGAATGTCGTGACGAACGCCGCCGCGCCGCGCGGACTCAAGGCGAGACCGCTTTGCAGCGCCGGATAACCCATCAATGTCTGCAAAAACAACGGCAACTCCGCCGTGGTGCCGTAAAGTATCAGCCCCACCACCGTCATCAGCATCAGACCGGTGCGAAAATTTCCGCTGCGTCAGAATCCGCAGATTCACCAGCGGATGCTCCACACGAAATTCCCAAACGACGAACGCAATGAAGGCCACGGTGGACACCAGCGTGAACCAGCGGATCCATTCCGCGCCGAACCAATCCGCTTCCTGCCCCTTGTCCAGCACGATTTGCATCGTCGCCAGCCACACCGCCAGCAGGCCAAAACCGACAAAATCTATCGCCGCCTTGAGATTGCGCTTGATATAAGGCGGGTCTTCGACCAGCCATCCCGCCAGGAACATCGCCAGGATGCCGACCGGCAGGTTGATGTAGAAAATCCAGCGCCAGGAATAATTGTCCGTGATCCAGCCGCCGAGTGTCGGGCCGATGATGGGCGCTACGACGACGGCCTGCGCAAACGTCGCCATGGCGATGCCGCGTTTTTGCGGCGGAAAACTCTCCAGCATCATCGCCTGCGCAATCGGCACCATGGCGCCGCCGCCCGCGCCCTGCAAAATCCGCGCCATAATCAGCATCGGCAGGTTCACGGCCATGCCGCACAAGGCCGACGAAAGCGTGAACATCGCGATGCAGGAGATGAAGACCCGTTTCCGGCCGAAATGATTTCCCAGCCAGCCGGTCATCGGCAGGATGATGGCGTTTGAGACGAGATAACTCGTCAACACCCAGGTCGCCTCATCCGGGGTTGAGGACAAACTGCCGGCGATGTGCGGCAGGGCGATGTTGGCAATGGAGGTGTCGAGCACCTGCATGAACGTCGCCAGCATCACGCCCAGCGCCACCGCCCATGGGCTGTGACGCGGGTGCCATTCCAGATGATGAACGTCGCCGGGCATGGCTGACTTACTTGCCGTTGCTGTTCGTCTTCCGATTCAAAACGAACCGGAAGACCGAACCGGCCGCAAACGCAAGTGCCAACGCCGCCAGCCCGATCACCCAGGCGGGAATTTCAAAACGGCTGACGCGCACGCTCGGTGTCACGGACAAGCCAGGGCCGAAGGTATGATCGGCGGGTAATGGTTCGTCGAAAAGAATTTTCACCGGCACGCGCTGGACCACCTTCACGTAATTGCCCGTGGCATTTTCCGGCGGCAGCAGGCTGAAGGCCGCGCCGCTGCCGGCTTGCACGCTGTCCACGTGTGCCCGAAACGTCCGGCCCCCGAGCGCGTCAATCTCCACCTTAACCCGTTGGCCAGGTTTCATTTTCTTCAACTGCGATTCCTTGAAATTGGCGACGATCCAGACGTCGGTCGGCACCAGCGACATCAATTGTTCTCCAATCTGGACGTAATCGCCCGGTTCAACGGCCTTGCGGGTCACGCGGCCATTGCTCGGCGCGTAAATTTTTGTGTAGGAAAAGTCCAGTTGCGCTGACGCCACATTGGTTTGCGCCTCCTGCCATTGGGACATGGCCAGACCGACCTCGGCTTCCGCTGCAGCCAGTTGTGTTCCGGCCTCGTCCACCTTGGAATTTTCCTCATCGACATTTTCCTGCGCGGATTTCAGATCCGCCTGCGCCCTGGTGTCCGTCGCCTGCGCGGCGTCAAATTCCTGTTGCGAAATAGTGTTGTCCTTTCGCAATTCCCGGCTGCGTTCGAAATCAGCCGCAGCGCGTTTGGCGGTGGCTTCCGATGCGTCGGCATCGGCCTTCGCCTTGCGCGCACTGGCCTGGGCGGTGACGACTTTTTTGTGCATCAATTCGTCCACGGCCAGCACGGTCTTGACATTGGCGTCCTGCGAGGCCGCTGCCGCCCGCTTTTGCGCAACCGTGATGGCGTAAGTGGACGGGTCAATCTCCACGAGCAGTTCGTTCGAGTGGACCATTTCGTTGTCGAGCGCGTGGATGGCGGAAACCTGCCCGGCAATCCGCGGCGCAATGGAAACCACGTGCGCCGTGATGAAGGCGTCGTCGGTGGACTCGTGGGTCAAGGCGGTGACCAGATAATCCAACCCGAAAAACAACAGCCCGGCGAGCACGATGGCCGCCGGCCAGACCAACCACGGTGAATTTAATTTGGCCAGCCGCGCGCCATTTGCGTTGGGCGCGGCGGCTGATTTCTCCTCGTTCATAATCTTACTTTTTCCCCTTTCTTCATGCCGGCGCCGGACAGAAACAAATCCACGATGCGTTCCGCCGCGGCGCGGTTCAGACGATAATTGGGGCATCAAGACATGCGCCACGATATACAGGTGCGCCTGCCCGTAAAAACCGTAGGCCAGGTCGCGGCTGTCAAAGCGCTTGTCCAGTTCGCCCGCCGCTCGCGCCCGTTTCATGAGCGAATGGATGAATTCCAGATTGCGCTGGCAGCGGTCAAGATAGCACACGTCGTGCGGCACTTCGCCGGGCGCGGCAAAGGCCGCGGAAAACGCGATGCGCGTCAGGTCGCGGTTTTTGTGGAAATAATCGAACAAGCCGGCGAGAATTTCCACCAGTTGCCCGCGAAAATCCCGCGCCCGTGCCGCCGCCTGCTGCACCACCTGCAACCGCTGGTCGAGCGCCTCGCTTGACCAGCGCCTGAAACAGGCCGGCCTTGTCGTGAAAATGATAATACAATGCGGGCTTGGACACCTTCGCGTCGCCGACGATTTGCTGGACGGACGTGGCTGCATACCCGGCGTTGGCAAAGCGCTTGAGCGCCGCCCGCAGAATCTGCTGCCGGGTCTCGGGACCGTGTTTGGCCATAACTTACCGAACGGTAGGTAATGAACGGCCGTTTGTCAAATGACTTTTTTTGCGGGGCGAAGCGAGCTGCTCAAAGACTTGAAACCCCGGCCCAAATGTTTAGGCTGCTGGCCAGTGGTGTGGTACAAACGACAACCAGGAGCTTTTATGAGAGATGGGTGCATGCCGTTCGCCGGAACAACCCTGCTGGCCGTCTGCGTTTTCTTCTCCGGCTGCAACAAGCCCCCGGCGGAAACCGGCGCCGGCGACGACGTCATCAAGGTCGGCGAATTCGCCTCGCTGACCGGCAGCGAGGCCACGTTCGGCCAGTCGTCGCACAAGGGCACGGCACTGGCGGTGGACGACCTCAACGCCGCCGGCGGCGTGCTCGGCAAAAAAATCCAACTGCATCACCGAGGACGACCAGTCGCAGGCCGGCCAGCCGGCCACGGTCGTGCGCAAATTGATTTCCAGCGACGGCGTCGTGGCGATCCTCGGCGAAGTGGCGTCGTCACGTTCGCTCGAAGCCGCGCCGATCTGCCAGGAAAACAAAATCCCGATGATTTCGCCCTCCTCCACGAATCCGAAGGTCACCGAGGTGGGCGATTACATTTTCCGCGTCTGTTTCATTGATCCGTTCCAAGGCACGGTCATGGCGAATTTTGCGCGCAAGACGCTCAAACTGAAAACGGCGGCGGTGCTGACGGATGTGAAAAGCGATTACAGCCTGGGCCTGGCGAAATTTTTCAAGCAGGCTTTACCGCCGACGGCGGAAAAATTGTCGCCGAACAAAATTACAGCGGCGGCGACAAGGATTTCAACGCGCAACTGACGGCCATCAAGGCCGACGAATCCCGACGGCATTTTTGTTCCCGGCTATTACACCGAGGTCGGGTTGATTGCGTTGCAGGCGCGGCAGCTGGGCATCACCGTGCCGATGTTCGGCGGCGACGGCTGGGAATCTTCCTCGCTGGTGCCCATCGGCGGCAAGGCGCTGGAAGGTTGTTATTTTTCCACGCATTATTCGCCGCAGGACACCTCGCCGACGCCGTGCAAAATTTCGTGAAAGAATTCAAGGCCAAATACAACGAAACGCCCGACGCCATGGCCGCGCTCGGCTACGATTCGGCGATGATTCTGGCGGACGCCATGAAGCGCGCCGGCACGACCGACGGCGCGAAAGTCCGCGACGCGCTCGCGGCCACGAAGGATTTCCAGGGCGTCACCGGCAAGATCACGATTGACGCCGAACCGCAACGCCTCGAAGCCCGCCGTGATCCTGACCATCACGAACGGCCAGTTCAAATACGTCCAGACGATTGCGCCGTAGCCGCCGGTTTCGCGCACTCGACAAAATTCCATCGCCACGCCATCCTGCGCGCGTTGACATCTGGCGTTGCAAACAGGAATTTTGCGGAACCGGCATGACCGAATTTCTCCAGCAACTCATCAACGGCCTGGCGTTTGGCTCGATTCTCGCGCTCATCGCGCTCGGCTACACGATGGTTTATGGCATCCTGCGCTTCATCAATTTCGCGCACGGCGACGTTTTCATGCTCGGCGCGTTCGCCGGATTTTACCTCGCGCCAAAAATCGCCACAGTTTTGCCGACGCCGTCCATCGCGAGCGGACTGGTGGTCATGCTCGCCGCATGCTGATTTGCGCGGTGATCGGCATCGTGATTGAACGGTTCGCCTACCGTCCGCTGCGCCGCAGCCCGAAGCTGACCGTGCTCATCACCGCCATCGGCGTTTCGTTGTTTCTCGAATACACCGGCCAGTTCGTCTTCGGCGCCGCGCCCAAGAGATTTCCGCAGCTCATTCCCGTTTATCCCATCGCGCATTTCGGCGGCCTGAGCATCACCAGCAATCAACTCATCGTGCTGGCCGTGACCGTGCTGTTGCTGGTGGCGCTGCGGTTCATCGTGCTGAAAACCAGAATCGGCATGGCGATGCGCGCGTTGTCGTTCAATCCCGAAGCCGCCGCGCTCATGGGCATCAACACGGACATCGTCATCTCGTTCACCTTCGCGCTCGGCTCGGCGCTGGCGGCGGCGGCGGGGATTTTGTTCGCCGTCAATTATCCGGCGATTGACCCGCTCATGGGCATTTTGCCCGGCTTGAAGGCGTTCGTCGCCGCGGTGCTCGGCGGCATCGGCAACCTGCCGGGCGCGGCACTGGGCGGCCTCATCATCGGCATCACCGAGACGTTCGTTTCCGGCTACATTTCCTCGACCTACCGCGACGCCATCGCGTTCGCCATTTTGATTTTGATTCTGCTCATCAAGCCGTCCGGGCTGCTCGGCAAAAAGGAGATTGAAAAGGTATGAAGTTCCGGCACGCCAAACTCCTGTTGCTCGGTGGCGCTGGGCCTGAGCCTGCTGGTTTCGTTGTTCGCGAACCGCATCAATCCCTACTGCGCTCTTCATCCTCTACGACATCGGCATCAACATCATCCTCGCCGTCAGCCTGAACCTCATCAACGGCTACACCGGGCAATTTTCGCTCGGCCACGCCGGGTTCATGGCCGTCGGCGCTTACACGGCGGCGGTCATCACCAACCAGTTCGGCGGCGCTGAACGGGTTCGCATGCCGGGGCGCTGTTCTTCGGCGCGCTGCTCGCCGGCGGGTTGCTCGCGGCGGTGGCGGATTGCTGGTGGGCATTGCCGACGTTGCGGTTGAAGGGCGATTATCTGGCCATCGTCACGCTCGGCTTCGGCGAAATCATCCGCGTCATTTTCCAGAACATGAACGCCGTCGGCGGCGCGCGCGGTTTGAGCGTGATGCACGGCTACACCAATTTCTTTTGGGTCGTTCGGCTTCGCCGCCGTGACGATTTATGTCGTCACCGCGCTGGTGCATTCCACCTACGGCCGCGGCTTCATCGCCGTGCGCGACGACGAAATCGCCGCCGAGGCGATGGGCATCAACACGACGAAATACAAGGTCACCGCGTTCGTCGTCGGCGCGTTTTTCGCGGGCATCGCCGGCGGACTTTACGCCCACTCGAACCAATTTCTCACGCCCAGCGGCTTTGGTTTCATGCAGTCCATCACCATTGTGGTCATGGTCATCCTCGGCGGCATGGGCAACACGCCCGGCGTCATTCTCGCTGCCATCCTGCTGACGCTGCTGCCGGAAGGGCTGCGCTGGCTCGCCGGATGTCCAGTCTCTCCCTGGCGTTGCCAAGGCGTATCCGTTTGCCTGGGTCGGCGACATGCGCATGATTATTTATTCGCTGCTGCTGATCGTGCTGATGCTGACGCGCCCACAAGGACTCTTTTCCTGGCGAAAAAAAGTCAAAGGCGCAGTGTCATGACCGCAGGCATCGCAACCGAAAACACTTTGCTGCGTGCTGAACGCGTGACGATCCGTTTCGGCGGGCTGACGGCGGTGTCCAACTTTGATTTGCAAATCGGGCGCAACGAACTGGTCGGGTTGATCGGCCCGAACGGCGCGGG
The DNA here is from genome assembly GCA_963708305.1 of uncultured bacterium. Classification (GTDB taxonomy): domain Bacteria; phylum Verrucomicrobiota; class Verrucomicrobiia; order Limisphaerales; family UBA11358; genus UBA11358. The sequence goes on from CAVPSH010000001.1 coordinate 1,955,899, forward strand.
CAAAACCACCGTGTTCAACCTCATCACCGGCGTTTACCAGCCGACGGCAGGCGAAATCTTTTTTGACGGCCAGTCCATTGTCGGCCACAAGCCTTATCGCATCACCGCGCGCGGCATCGCGCGCACGTTTCAGAACATCCGGCTGTTCCCGTCGCTGACGGTATTCGACAATGTCCGCACGGTTTTCCATTTGCATTTGCGCGGCGACGTCCGCCACGCGCTCTGGCGCGGGCGGGCGTTTTGGGACGAGGAACAGGAGATCGCCGGCGCAGGTCCTGGAGTTGCTGGAGATTTTTCAGCTCGGAAAATTCCGCGACGCGCCGGCCAAAAGTTTGAATTATGGCGACCAGCGGCGGCTGGAAATCGTCCGCGCCCTGGCGGCCCGGCCGAAACTGCTGTTGCTGGATGAACCCGCCGCCGGCATGAACCCGACCGAGAAAGACGGACTTGATGCGGCTGATTCAGTTCATCAAGGACAAATTTCAGATTTCCGTTCTGCTGGTGGAACACGACATGCAGGTGGTCATGGGCATTTGCGAGCGCATCGCCGTTTTGGATTACGGCGTGAAAATCGCCGAAGGCACGCCGGATGAAGTCCGCCGGAATCCGAAAGTCATCGAAGCCTATCTTGGAGAAGAACGTCCTCAAGATGCTTGAACTCCGCAATTTGACAGTCAGTTACGGCGCCATCACCGCGCTGCGCGGCATTTCGCTGTCCGTGCCGGACGGGAAAATCGTCACGCTCATCGGCGCCAACGGCGCGGGCAAGACCACGACGCTCAAAACTATTTCCGGTCTGCTCAAGCCGAAGGCCGGCGAAATTTTTTACGATGGCAAAAACATTGCCGGCCTGCCGCCGCACCAGATCGTCAAGCTCGGCCTGTCGCACGTGCCGGAGGGCCGGATGATTTTTGCCAACTTGACGGTGATGGAAAATCTGCAGATGGGCGCGTATCTGCAAAGGGACCGGCAGGCGGTCCGGCGCGAACTGGATTATGTTTTTGCGACGTTTCCGCGGTTGCAGGAGCGCGAGAAGCAAATTGCCGGAACGCTGTCCGGCGGCGAACAGCAGATGCTGGCCATCGGCCGCGCATTGATGAGCCGGCCGAAATTACTTTATGCTGGACGAGCCGTCGCTCGGCCTCGCGCCGCTGCTGGTCAAGACGATTTTTGAAAAGATCGTCGAAATCAACCGGCAACAGGGCATCACGATTCTGCTGGTGGAACAAAATGCGAACCTGGCCCTGGAAATTTCCAACTTTGGCTACGTCCTGGAAACGGGCAAAATCACGCTGCAAGGTGATTCCGCCGTCTTACGGCAGAATCCACAGGTCAAGAGCGCCTATCTCGGCGGCTGAAATGCCCTGTTGACTTTGTCCGCCGCTTTGATAAATTTGCCGTTCCTTTGCCCGGTTTTGCAATGAAAACATATTTGCCCAAAGTGAATCTGGACCAGCGGAAATGGCACGTGATTGACGCCGACGGCGCCGTGCTCGGACGGCTGGCCGCGCAGGTGGCCGACATTTTGCGCGGCAAAAACAAGCCCGTGTTCACACCGCACCTGGATGCCGGTGACTTTGTCGTGGTCATCAACGCCGAGAAGGTCCGCGTTACCGGCAAGAAGGAAACCGCCAAGGAATTCATGACCTATTCCGGCTGGAAAGGCGGCGAAAAATACACCACCGTTGAACAAGTTCGCGCGCGGCATCCGGAAAAACTCATCTTGCACGCGGTGAAAGGCATGATTCCGAAGAACCGGCTCGGCAGCCGGTTGTTGACCAAGTTGAAAGTGTTCAAAGGCCCGAAACATCCGCATGCCGCGCAACAACCCGAACCGCTCAAGGCCGCGGCCTGATTTGATTTATGGCTGAAACGAAAACCAACGAATTTCTGGGCACCGGCCGGCGCAAGACCGCCGTGGCGCGGGTCCGGCTCGCGACCGGTAACGGCAAGATCACCGTGAACGGACGCGCGTTTGACCATTATTTCGTGCTCGAAACCCAGCGGGCGCAGGCGGCCCAGCCTTTGACGGTCACCGGTACGGCCGAAAAAGTCAACGTGCGCGTGAACGTCGCCGGTGGCGGGCCGAACGGCCAGGCGGACGCGGTGCGGCACGGCATTGCCCGCGCCCTGCTGCAATTTGATGCGAATCTGCGCGGAACCTTAAAGGCCGAGGGTATGCTCACCCGTGATTCGCGCATGAAGGAGCGCAAGAAGTACGGCCAGCCGGGCGCGCGCAAACGGTTCCAATATTCGAAACGTTAATCGCGCTGGAAATTTCCAAGCCCCGCTGGCAAAAACCAGCGGGGTTTTTTATTGCCATGACAACATACGAAATACATGAAGAGACGTTGGTGATTTCCGACGATCCGGCGCGGTTGAACCGGGAACTGATCCATCATTTTCTCAGCGAGCGCAGTTATTGGGCACAGGGCGTGTCGCCGGAAATGGTGAACCGCTCCCTCGACCATTCGCTGTGTTTGGGTGTTTATCAAGCGGGACAACAGGTTGGATTTGCGAGGGTCGTGACCGATTTTGCGACGTTCGCGTGGCTGGCGGATGTCTTCGTCGTCGAAGCCAAGCGCGGTCAAGGGATCGGCAAAAAACTCGTGGCCGCGGTGCTCGCGCATCCCCGGTTGCAGGGCCTGCGGCGGTTTATGCTGGGGACGAAGGATGCGGCCGGGCTTTATGCCCGGTTCGGCTTCAAGCCGCTGGCACAACCCGAACGTTTTATGGAAATCCGTTTGGAAAGCAGTTACAACTATGGCTGTTGAAATGGCCGCTGAATCCAAAATGAAAACAAAAAAAGTCGCTGTTATCGGCGCATCCGGTTACTCCGGCGAGGAACTCGTCCGGTTGTTGTTGAATCATCCGCACGCGGAACTGGTGGCGGTGACCTCGCGCCAGAACGCCGGGCAGACGCTGGCGCAGGTTTTTCCGAAATTTGCCAGCCACCCGAAATCAAGAACCCTCCGGTTCACCGAGCCGAAGGCGGACTTGCTGGCGAAACAGGCCGACGTGGTATTTCTCGCGCTGCCGCACGGTGTCGCCGCCGAATACGCCGTGCCGCTGCTCGATGCCGGTTGTGCCGTCATTGATCTCAGCGCCGATTTTCGGCTTAAAAGTGCGGAACGGTACCGGGAATTTTACGCCCACGACCATCCCGCGCCGGAATTGCTGAAAAAATCCGTCTATGGCCTGCCGGAAATTTACCGGGATGAAATCAAGAAATCGCTGCTCATCGCCTCGCCCGGCTGCTATCCGACCAGCATTTTGCTGCCGGTAATCCCGTTGTTGAAAGCCGGCCTGGTTAACTCGACCGGCATCATCGCCGATTCCCTGAGTGGTGTGAGCGGCGCCGGCCGCAAGGCGGAGGCTGATTATCTTTTCTGTGAGTGCAACGAAAGCGTCCGGCCCTACGGCCTGCCGAAACACCGGCATTTGTCGGAAATCGAGGAACAGTTTTCGCTGGCGGCACAAACACCGGTTACCATCCAATTCACGCCGCATTTGATTCCGGTGACGCGCGGCATTTTGACGACGCTCTATCTCGCGCCGGAGAAACATTTTTCAACCGCGCCGGAAATGGACTTGCTGGGTGAGAAAATCTCGACGTGTTACGCCCGGGCGTACGGCAAGGAACCGTTCGTCCGGCTGCTCGAAAGCAAAGCATTACCCGACACGAAAAACGTTACCGGCACGAACGTCATTGAAATTGCGTGGCGGCTCGATCCGCGCACAGGCCGGCTCATCGTCATGAGCGCCGAGGACAATCTGGTCAAGGGTGCCAGCGGCCAGGCGGTGCAAAGTCTGAATATTTTGAGTGGCTGGCCGGAAACGGCCGGGCTGGTCTAAGTTAACTCGTAGGAGCCGACGTAAGGAGGCTCTGTTGAACTTTGATGGAATGGAGCCTCGTGACCTCAACTGCTACAAAAAACCTGAGATGGAACGCGGCCGATTACGCCGCCAATTCCGTCGTGCAACAAACCTGGGCGCGAGAACTGATCGCCCGGCTCAAATTGCGCGACGACGAGCACATCCTCGACGTCGGCTGCGGCGACGGCAAGGTGACGGCGGAAATCGCGCGGGCCGTTTCGCGCGGCGGCGTCACCGGCGTGGACGCCTCGGCGGAGATGATTGCTTTTGCCCAAAAAGCTTTTCCGGCAAAGAAACATCCGAATCTCGAATTTCACGTCATGGACGCGCGCAAGATAAAATCCACGCGTCGATTCGATGTTATTTTTTCCAATGCTGCCCTGCATTGGGTGGATGATCACGAGGCGATTTTGCGCGGCACCGCGTCCGTGCTGAAGCCGGGAGGGCGGCTCGTCATTTCGTGCGGCGGCAAAGGCAATGCGCATGACGTTTTCGTCGCGTTGCGGCCGGAAATACGGATGAAACGGTGGCGCCAGTTCTTCCGCCGGATGTCCAAACCGTACTTTTTTTACCGTCCGGCGGATTACGAAAAATGGCTGCCCCGCTCCGGGTTTAAAGTATTGAATGTCCGGCTCATGCCGAAGGACGCGACTTACACCGGGCGCGATGGATTCACCGCGTGGCTGCGCACGACCTGGCTGCCTTATGTTCAGCGCGTGCCGGAAAATCTGCGCGAGGAATTCATCGCCGGCGTCGCGAATCGCTACGTGACCCGACATCCGCCGGACGCGGAAGGCCGGATTCATGTCCGCATGGTGCGGCTGGAAATTGACGCGGTAAAAGTTTGAAAAACGCGCACGGTGTCCGCAGATTCCGGCGCGGAATCAAGTATGAAAAAATTGTTTCGTGAAATTTCAGGCTCAATCGTCGCGCCGCGAGGTTTCTTCGCCAGCGGCGTGTTTTGTGACATCAAAAAGCTCGGTACGGGCAAAGGCTCAAACAAGGGCCCAAAGCGCGATCTGGCGCTGATTATTTCCGAAGTCCCGGCTGCTGTCGCCGGCATGTTCACCACCAATCAGGTTTGCGCTGCGCCGGTGAAAGTTTGCGTCGAGCGCGTGAAAAAAGGCATTGCCCAGGCCATCGTGGTGAATTCCGGCAACGCCAATGCCTGCACGGGAAAACAAGGTTTGCGGGACGCCCGCGAAATGACGGCGGCTGTAGCGGCGATCTATGACCATCGCAAATTAAAAATCAAAATTCCCCCGGCGGTCACAGACCGCCGCTACAGAATTCCGGTGGAACACGTTTTGGTCGGTTCCACCGGACGTATTGGTGTCACCCTGCCAATGGCCAATGTCCGCACTGGCATCAACGAAGCCGTGACGTTGCTCGACAACTCGTTGGCCAGCGCCAGCCATACCGTTGAAGCCATCATGACCAGTGACACGCGACCCAAGCAAATCGCGGTTGAATTCAAACTCGGCGGTAAAACCGTCCGCGTCGGCGGCATTTGCAAGGGCGCGGGCATGATTCAGCCGGGGATGAGCGCCACCGGCCAACGCCCGGCAGCAATGCCGCTTCACGCGACGATGCTTTGCTTTATCACCACCGACGCGGCGGTTGACGCGAAGGTTTTGCAGACGGCATTGCTGGAAGCCGTGGCGCAAAGCTTCAATCGCATTACCGTGGACGGCGACATGAGCACAAACGACACGGTGTTGGTGCTGGCGAACGGGCTGGCAGGAAACCGAGAATTCGGGATTCGGAGTTCGGAGTTCGGACTTTTTCAGACGGTGCTCAATCATGTTTGCCTGGAGCTGGCCAAAATGATTGTGCGCGATGGCGAAGGCGTTCATCGCGTCGTGACCGTGCGCGTGAACGGCGCGAAGACGGTTCCGGACGCGGATGCTGCTGCGCGGGCGGTGGCGAACAGTCCACTGGTGAAGACGAGCTGGCACGGTGGCGACCCGAATTGGGGCCGCATCATGGATGCGTTGGGCTTTTCACCGGCCAGGGTGGTCGAAGAAAAAGTGGACATCGGCTACAGCGCGCCGGGCAGCCGGAGAATTCTGTGGAGCCTGAAACGCGGCCAGCCGACCAAGGCGATGTTCAAACAACTTTGCGCTGCCGTCGCGCCGAAAGAATTCGATTTGCACATCAAATTGAATCTTGGCAAAGCTGGCGCGGTGATTTACGCGGCGGATCTGACCGAGGAATATGTGGATTTCAACAAAGGCGACGTGAGCGATCCGAATTCGCTTGGCGGTTGAACCTGAAGACCTCTATGGGGTGGTACCGCTCGATGGTGTCGTGTTAACGGTCCCGGCAGCTTCGTCCAATTCAGTCGGTGGAAAAATTTTCCAGATGGGATCGCCATTCTGCTTGGCCTGCGCCTTTTGCGCCGCAATCATGACCATTTGCTCTTCCGGCGAAAGCCGGGATTGAGCCTGCCCGGCGGTCGAGCTGCCGGCAGCCCGTGTTGCCAGAATTATTTTGCCCGGCATTCCCGCCATTATTTCCCATATTACGATTCTGGCCGGGATTGTTGCCAAAGCGCGCCGTATTTCCACCGCCACCGTAGCTGTTGTAACCTCCGGACGCAGCTCCCGGAGCGGTGAAACCTGAATTCATGACGACCGGCGTGGGCGTGGTGATGGGGGCCGCCTTGACCAGCGGGATTTCCTGCACCACACCGTGGTTATTGAAGGTTACCAGGCCTTTTTTTTCGTTAATCTGCGTCACCTCAATTTCATCCTGTCGCTGGCCTTCGCTGAGAATGTAGGATTTTTGCGTTGCTGGCACGGGCGGACGCGGGGGGACATCCACGTAAAAAAGGGCCTGGGCAGTGCCAAAAATAGTCATGATGCCATTCAGCGTGATTTTGGACGGCGGTTCGGGAGCCGTTAGCGTAATGGCTTGCGGCGGGTTCAGGCCAAAAATGTTGCGCGTGGCGATCGGCACATACGGATTGTCCGCGCCCAGGCTGATGTTCGGCACCAGCCCGCCCGCCAGACAGACCCCAATTATCCAAAAATGCTTCATGCTCCAAATGTTACTTTCCCCCAACTAACACCAATTTCAAGGGAAAGTTGCCCTGAAAGTTAACGTCAGCAACTTGCACGCCGATAAAGCGTGGATCACGGCTTAATAAGCCGCCTGGGCGCCTTTGATTTGACGCTTCTTCATCCACGGCATCAGGCCGCGCAACCGCTCGCCGACTTTTTCGATGGAGTGCTTCTCGCCCTTCTTGAGCAGCGCATTGTATTTTTTGTAGCCGCCCTTGTATTCGGCAATCCAGCCCTTCGCGAACTTGCCGGATTGGATGTCCTTGAGCGCCGCCTTCATCCGTTTCTTCACGCTGGCGTCAATGATTTTCGGGCCGACGCTCACGTCGCCCCATTTGGCGGTTTCGGAAATCGGAAAAGCGCATGCCGCTGATGCCCGCTTCGTTCATCAAATCCGCGATGAGCTTCAACTCGTGCAGGCATTCGAAGTAGGCCATCTCCGGCTGGTAACCGGCTTCGACGAGCGTCTCGTAACCGGCCTGCACCAGCGCGCTCAAGCCGCCGCACAACACCGTCTGTTCGCCGAACAAATCCGTCTCGGTCTCTTCCTTGAACGACGTTTGCAGCACGCCGGCGCGCGTCGCGCCGATGCCCTTGGCCCACGCCAGCGCGATCTGCCTTCGCCTCGCTTGCCGGGATTCTGATAAACGGCGATCAAGCTCGGCACGCCTTTGCCTTCGGCGTATTGGCGGCGGACGATGTGGCCGGGGCCTTTCGGCGCGACCATGATGACGTCCACGTTCTTCGGCGGCACGATGGTCTTGAAATGAATCGAAAAGCCGTGCGAGAACAACAGCGTCTTGCCCGCGCTCAAATTCGGCGCGATGTCCTTTTCGTAGGCCGCCGGCTGCTTCGTGTCCGGCAGCGCGACCATGATGACGTCGGCGCGGCGGACGGCTTCGGCGGTGCTGACGACTTCAAATCCCTTTTCCTTGCGCGACGGGAATGGACTTGCTGCCTTCGTAAAGGCCGATGATGACCTGGCAGCCGCTGTCCTTGAGATTGAGCGCGTGGGCGTGGCCTTGCGAGCCGAAGCCGAGCACGGCGAGCGTTTTGTTTTGCAGCACGCCGAGGTCGGCGTCTTTGTCCGTATAAACTTTTGCAGCTTTTGCCATAAATTGTCGGGAGGGATGCCATGTCGGCGTCCCCAATTTTTATTGTTTCCAGTCAGGGACGGCGACACGCCGTCCCTCCCATTTATTTCCTCGGCAACGCCACCTTGCCGGTGCGCGTGATTTCCACCACGCCGAACGACTCCATCAGGCCGACAAACTTCTCCACCTTGCTTTCGTCGCCGGTGATTTCGATGGTGAGTGACTTGGGCTGCACGTCCACGATTTTGGCGCGGAAAATGTCCGTGATCTGCATCACCTCGGCGCGCGACTTGGAATCCACCGCCACTTTCACCAGCACCAGTTCGCGGTCCACGTATTCGCCCTCGTGGAAATCCTGCACCTTGATGGCGTTCGGCAGCTTGTTGAGCTGCTTGACGATTTGCTCCAGCGTGGCTTCGTCGCCGTGGGTGACGATGGTCATGCGCGAGAGCTTGGGGTCGTGCGTCGGGCCGACATTGAGGGTGTCAATGTTGTAGCCGCGGCCGCTGAACAGGCCGGCCACGCGCGTGAGCACGCCGAACTTGTTCTCCACCAGAACTGAAATGGTATGTCGCATAAAACAGTTTGGAAACGGGTTGGCAGGCTAACAACCACGACGATGCCGGTCAATTTTCAAATTTGAGCGTTTTGGACCTTGGCAAAACATTTTGCACGCGAGTATCAGTTATGCGGCTGTTCGCCGACTACCTTTCCTTGCATGGCCTGCTTGAAAAAGTCCCCTGAACCGGTGAGATCAAAATTCCAGTTTTGCAGCAACGTTGGCCCCCATTCGGGATCGTAACACCAGACCACCCAACTGATGCCCTTGCCTTCAAGATAGTTAACAATTTGCGGCCCGTAATCGTCAGCTTTGGGGACGGTTCCCTTGGGCACGGAAAATCCGATTTCCGTCGCGATGACCGGGTACTTGTCGGCGGCAAATCCGAAATCCTCCTCCCATTTTGGCACCCACGGTTTCGACCGCTTGTTCGGATAAGGATGAGTCACATAACCGATGCCTTCCGCGTTGATGGGCTCGAGGTTGAGCGGCGTCAGGTCGTACGCCCAATCGAATCCGGCCACGAGCGGGATGGTGTTGGTGTCGAAGGAACGAATCACACCGATCATTTCCTCATTCAGCTGCTTCCAGTCGCTCCAGGACGCGTTGCCGAGTTGCCCCCGATAAGTCGTCGGTTCGTTGAACAATTCGTAAAAGGCGACCGTGCCGGTGCCGCCATGGTAATGCTGGGCGATGGTGCGCCAGAAGGCGAACGTTTCCTTTTGCGTGGTGTCGTACATCGGGTCCTGGAACATTTCCATTTTCAAATTGCCGATGGAATGCCAGTCAATGTCCACGTAAATGCCCAGTTCGTTGCACCAGGTCACCGCCTGGTCGAGCAATTTCAGATACTCCCGCGGCGTGCGCTGCCGCCAGGCAATGGGATGGACCGGAATGCGGACAAGCGTCGCGCCCATGTCCTTCACTTCCTCAAACAGGTGTTTGTTCCAATGCCCCTCGTGTTCAACCTTGTCGGGATCGGCAATGGATACGCCGCGAAACAATACGGTCTTGCCTTCCGGATCCACAAACTTGTTTCCCTGCACTCGAATCCGGGGAACTTCCTTTAACTGTGAGCTGTCGAAGGGCCGGCCATAAGGGCGGTCGTGCCACCATTGATGATAGCTGTTGGTCTGGGTCGTTTCCTGGGCGCTGGCGCTCTGGAACCAGAACAAGGTAACGCAAACACTGGTAAGAAATGGAAGTAAAGTTTTCATTTTGGTTGTCACGGGTTAAATACCCGTGGGGGAACATGCCTGGCAAGCCGCAAGAAACCCGCCGTTTGCCGGTCATGCGCCCATGCCTTCTTCAAACGAGCGTGCGGCGATGGGAAAACAAAGCTGATCACGCACGAACTGGATTCCGTTCGCACTCGTCGCGTCGAGGTCGCGATAAGCGCTCTCGGCTTCGACTACCAGCGGCGCGGTCTTCGTCTTCATCACCCGGCAATATCGCTGCGGATAACCGACGTGAATGAGCAACTCGACGTAGCGCGTCAGATTCAGGTCGCCGGTCGGGAGGTTCACGAATTGCATGGCGCGTTTTTGCCAGGCCGGTTCCATCATCCGCAGCGGCAGACCCCGCCGGATCGTGAAATTCTTCACGTGACAGGCATAAATCCGCGCGCCGACCTTTTGGAAACGGGTTTCCCAATCTTCACCTTCCCAACAATGCGACGGGTCGGCGTTTACCACCAGGCATTGGTCACCGTCGCAAATCTCCACCAGCCGGTTGAAATCATCGGCGCACATCGCAGCGGTGCCGGGATGAATTTCGTGACAAAGAAAAATGCCGAGCCGGCGCGCGTGTTGCCGGAGTTTCGCGGTCTTTTTGACGAACCGTTCCCGGCCCCCGGCCAGCAAATCGTAATCGGCTCCTTTCCAAAATCCCCATGGATAGCCGGTCGCCATTTCCCAGCCAAAGGCAATGCCCCAGAACATCGGCACAATTTTCACGCCCAGTTCCGCGCACAAATCCAGCAGATGCAGCAGATAATCTTCGGCCCATTTTTCAATTTCCGCGGGTGATTTCTTGGCAATGTCGGCGGGAATAAACGGTCGAATCGTCGGGCTGCCGGTCCAAGCCGTCGTGTGCACCCAAAACGGGCAATGCGCCGAAACGCCGTCCAGCGTGAGCTTCGCCCTGGCAAAGGCATCCTTGATTTCTTTCGCGCTCTTGAAGCCGTCGCTTCCGTTCTGGAGCATGAAATTGGAGGGTTGCGCGCCGCGCGCGCCGGATTTTTTGGCATAAGTCCAGAAATTGTGCGAGCGATTTTGCGCCGTGTTGCGCGCCTTCGATGCTGGAATGAAATATTGCGTTGGCCATAGATCAGAAAAACGGGTTGTGTTCCTTTTCCTCCGCCACCGTCGTCAGCGGGCCGTGGCCGGGACAAATCAAGGTGGCCGGCGGCAGCGACAAAATTTGTTCGCGCATTTTTTGCCTGCGCCAGATCCCAGGCGCCGTTGCCGTTGCCCATCGAGCCGGCGAAAATGGCGTCGCCGACAATCGCCACGTGCGGTGCGTCTTCCTGCCAGTTGCCGACGATATACGTCACGCCGTCGTCCGCGTGGCCGGGAGTCTCGCGATGCGTGATGCGCAGGCCGCCGAGATGGACGATTTCATTCGGTTTGTTGCGCTGGTCCACGGGCGCGGCTTTGGAACCTGAATGCAATCGCGCCTTGGGAAACGTTTCGCGGATTTTGCGGCAGCGCTTCGACGTGGTCCTAATGCGAATGCGTGATGAAAACGTGCCGGAGCTGAAGTTGACTGGCAGCGATGCAATCCAGAACCGGTTTGGCGTCAAAGCCCGTGTCGAACAGCGCCGCATCGCGCGTGACCTCGTCCCAGACCAGATAGCAATTCACCGTCATGCCTTCGCCGGCGGTCGTGAACACCCGCAGCTCGCGCCAGACGCTCAAATCCTTTTCCGCCGGGAGCCAGCCTTGGGCGATGCCTTCAAGTTTGGCCGGATGCAATCCGACCAGTTTGGCGAGCGCGGCAAAGTCCGGCTGTTTGCCGGTTTGACCGCTTCCTTCCAACGCCGCCAGTTCGGCCTCGGAAAGGCCGGCAGCCTTCGCGGCCGCTGTCGGCCGAAACCTGGCTCATGTCGCGCGCCTTGCGGATGATGTCGCCCAGATGGTCTTCGAGATTCACGGCATGACGTTGCCGCGTTTTGGCAACGGTCGCAAGCTTCGGATTGCATTGCTCCGGGCAATGGCGCAATTTCAATCTATGAAATGCGCCGAACACCAGGCCGAAGCGATTGGCATTTGCGCCTATTGCGGCCGGGCGTTGTGTGCCGGGTGTGTCAGGCCTGCCGATACCTCGCGCCTGGTTTGTTCCAGCGAGTGTGCGCGGCGCTTTCCCGCAATGACCAGGCCATGCAATTGTTGCTCCAAAAAAGTGTGCAGAACGCCCAGGCCAGCGCATTTTACTGTTATCTGTGCGGCGGATTGTCGCTGGGCGCCGCCGTAGCCGCTCATTATCTTTTGCCTTTGCCGTTTCTGATTTATTTCACGATTGGTTGCGGCGTCGTTTTTGTCGTTTCAGGAATCTGGTATGGCCGGAACGGCGAAAAAACAAACTTTCAATCACTGATGTCCTCAACCTACCACCAACTGCTCGACGCGACGATTCAACATCTGGAAGATTTGAAATCGCGCGGCGTCCGCCACGTTGCCGTTGCGCCCGAAACCCTCCGCGCCCTGGCGCAACCGCTGACGGGGAAACCTCAAACCGTGAATCCCAAATCTGCTGCAAGTGGAGCGCCGGCCTCCGGCCCGGCGCGAACGGAACTCCGCAAAACGCGCCGGGTCGGAGACCGGCGATTCCTCAGCCTGCCATCGAGCAGGCGAACCTGCTCGCGTTGCCGGGCGAAACCGTTCCCGGCCAGGCGCCGCCGCTGGATCCGCAGGCAAAGGCCGCCGCCTTTGCCGCCTTGCGCGAACGGGCGCTGGCCTGTGTGAAATGCCCGCACCTGGCGTCGTCGCGCAAAACCGTCGTGTTCGGCGTTGGCAGCATTGACGCCCAACTCATGTTCGTGGGCGAAGCGCCGGGCGCGGACGAAGACGAGCAGGGCGAGCCGTTCGTCGGCAAGGCCGGCCAGTTGCTGACGAAAATCATCCAGGCGACGGGACTGCAACGCGCCGACGTTTACATCGGCAACATTTTGAAATGCCGGCCCGACACGCCCGGCCAGTCCGCCGGCAACCGCAAGCCGACGACCGACGAAATGGCCACCTGCATTCCGTATCTGCACGAGCAGATTGATTTGATCCGGCCCAGGGTCCTCGTCGCCCTCGGCGCGACGGCGGTGGAAGGATTGCTGGGCAAGACCATCGGCATCACCAAACTGCGCGGGACCTGGAAGACCTACCGCGGCATCCCGCTCATGCCGACGTATCATCCGGCATATCTGCTGCGCAACCAGGCGATGAGCGAGAAGCGCAAGGTCTGGGAAGACATGCTGGCCGTGATGGAAAAACTCGGCGATGCCCATCAGCGAAAAACAGCGGAATTATTTTTTGAAAGGCTAAAAACCAAAGCGGTGACACGAATTTCACGAATTGGCACGAATTTTGGGAGTTCCGCTTTTTTGGTAGGGCGCGTCACTCCGTGCGCGCCGTTTTCGGCATTCGCGGCGGGCAGAGCACTGCGCCCGCCCTACCCAAATTTTGAAATTAGGACACTGCCCGAATTTTAACGCGGGTTGCCAGGGTTATAAAAAACCAAAGGTTTTGTAGTATTCGCGACACCAGTACAATCGGTAGATTAAAGCCATAGCTGATATGAGCCGTCGCCGGAAAATTTTGATTTTCGTGGCCATTGTGCTGGTCGCGGCGGTTCTCATTCCAGTCATTCATCACTACCAACTGCGCGCTGCGACGGAGGCTTACATTGCCCAGCTCAAGGCCCAGGGCGAGCCGATGGAATTGGCGCAGGTGATTCCGCCCCCGATGCCGCCGGAGCAAAATGGAGTTCCATTTGTCACGAATGCACTTGTTAGCCTCAGATATGAAAGTATAGCTGGAAGCAACACGCCGCCAGCAATGCACATGATTTCGCCTGGCAAAGCAATAATCGGCTGGCAACAGCCTAAAATAATGGGATATAGCGGCACCAACACTTGGCAAGATCTTGGCCGAGAATTATCCGCCGCGGAAGGCGATCTCGACAGCTTTCAAAATCTGACAAATCATCCAATTTTGGATTTTAATTTGGATTACGAAAAAGGCTTTGATTTACTGCTTCCGTATCTTGCTTCACTCAAGCGTTCGGCTCAATGGTTGAGCGCGGCGGCACTTTACGATTTGCATGAAGGGGATCCGAAAAGCGCTTGCGTCGATCTCCACATAATGCTCGCAATTGCCAAAGGAGAATCCGATGAGCGGACTCTAATCTCGCAACTTGTCCGCATCGCTATCACTGCCATCGACGCAAATGCCACATGGGAAATACTGCAAAACCCGAACGTCTCGGAGGATGACTTGGCACAATTGCAGCAAGACTGGCAATCGTTGGAATTTATCAGCCCGCTAGAACAATCACTGAAGTTTGAACGAGTCAGTGAGTTACAAGAATTCGCAGAAACCCGAACATCCGCAGAAAAATTCAACAAGCTTTGGGGATATTTTTATGCACCTGATGCGCCTAAACCAGACATATCCCAGTTTGGAGTGCCAATACGGCGTTCATTGTTTTTGCGCAAGTTGGACAGGATTCGTTGGCGGTGGTTTTGGTCGTACCAGGATGAATTCTATGGATTGCACGGGTATCAAATTGTAATTGATGCAACCCGTATGACTGAAACCAATAGGTTCTATCTTTCGGCCGAATCATTCTTAAACACAAATCTTACTCAGCTGAATCGCGAGCAAGATTCTGTGGATGGTCTGCGCGGCGTTTTTTCTGCTAACGCCCCGGGCGCAGCGCTTCGTAAAGCTACGACTGCCCAAACCGCACGGAATGTGGTCGTCGCCGCAATCGCGCTCAAACGCTACGAACTCCGGCATCAACAGTTGCCGGACACGCTAGGCGAATTGGTTCCTGAATTTCTGAGATCGGTTCCGACCGATTATATGGACGGTCAGCCTTTACATTATCGGCGGAATGCTGATGGAACGTTTCTGCTTTATTCCGTCGGTGAAAACGGCAAGGACGACGGCGGCAATCCGGCGTTGGAACCCGGCGTTGAGTCTTCAAATTATTATTGGCAAAACCCGCATGCCCTCGACTGGGTCTGGCCGCAGCCGGCGACGGCAGCGGAGATTCAGAATTACTACGTGCATCCACCAGAATAATGGTAGCGTTCTAATTTAGTAGGCGACGAGGTAACGAGTCGTTGACACGAGCACTCCTTACGTCGTGCCCTACTATCGAATCAGGACGTCAAAATAATTTGCGCCTTTCCAATTCGCGCCAATTCGCGTAATTAGCGGATTCATTTTAGACGCCTGATGCTCAAATCCATTTTCCAGCCGCTCCTGACGTGGTATCTCGCGACCCTTAAAACCGCCGGTTACCCGGTCATCGTGCTGCTGATGACCATGGAGAGTTCCGTCCTGCCGATTCCCGCCGAGGCCATCATCCCGCCGGCAGCTTATCTGGCCTGGTTTGAAGGACTGAAAATTTTCGACGTTCATTTCATTGGCTGGCCGGCAGAAATCGGGCTGGTGGCCGCCGGTGTCCTGGGTTCGTGGCTCGGAGCCACCATTATGTATTGGCTGTCGCGGCTGGCCGGCCGGCCGCTGCTGGTGCGTTATGGCCGCTATATTTTGATGCCGCCGGAAAAGATCGAGAAAAGCGAACGCTGGATGTCCCACTACGGCCCGATGGGCGTGTTTGTCGCGCGATTGCTGCCAGGGGCACGGCAACTCGTCGGCATTCCCGCCGGGCGTCGCCCGGATGGATTATGTTAAATATTCCATTTACACCGTTTTGGGCGCGGCGACCTGGTGTTCAGTGCTTTGCTACGTCGGCGTCAAGGCGGGCCAGGACGAACAACTCATGCACGGCGAGCTGCGGCACGTGGCCCTCTGGCTCGGCGGCGCAGCGCTCGTCCTCGGCGGACTTTACTATTTCTTCGTCCACCGGCACATGGTCAGGAAACCGGATGCCGGAAGCTAGAGGTCGGAATAAAATTCCGCTTGTGGAAGTTCCGGTGTTGGTCAGTCAAAGGTGGTGCCGAACCATTTCTGGTAGAGCGGCCCGACCACCGGCATGGGCTTCATCTGGCCGTTGATGGCGGCGACCAGTCCCAGAATCCAAAGCACCAGCATCGAAGCCCACAGGGCCAGAATGCACAGCCAACCGAGGATGGGAATAAAGATAAGAATGAATTCGCAAAACACGACGGCGACACCGGTCAGGACAAAACCGAGCATCTGGCGAAGGTGAAACGCGCCGAGCTTCGTCTTTTTATTCATGTGAATGACGATGGCCACAATGAAGCCAATCAAGGTGAGGTAGGCGACGATGGCGACTGTCTTGTCTTCACCGCCGGTCGCCGATGACGACGTGGGGGTTACCGATTGTGGTGGTTGGGCCGCCGGCGGATTCTGGTTATCTGACATGGGTTTCCTTTCGTTGGGTTCGCCGCTCAATACGATGATTTAATTCATCGCGCAAGAAGAATTTTTCCCTTTGCGCCTTTGCGACTTTGCGTTGAAATTCCCCCGTGCCTGTGACTGAAATCATCCGCAAGAAAATGGGCACTCTGCCGCACAAGCCGGGCATCTATCTGATGAAAGACCGGTTCGGCACGGTCATTTACGTCGGCAAGGCGCGCGACCTGCGCAAGCGCGTCAGCCAGTATTTCCATCCGTCGCGCCGGATGGGCTGGGACCTGAAATTCAACGCGCTGGTCGAGGCGATTTGCGATTTCGATTTCCACGTCGTCCGCAGCGAGCCGGAGGCGCTTCTGCTCGAAGGCAAACTCATCAAGGAATTTCATCCGCGCTACAACGTCAGTTTCCGCGACGACAAACGGTTCCTGATGCTCAAGGTGAACCTGAACGACCCGATCCCGAACTTCACCTTCACGCGGTTCAAGCAAGGACGATGGCGCGCGTTATTTCGGGCCGTTCTCGAATTCCGGCGCCTTGCGCAACACGCTGGCGCTGGTGCGGCGGCAGTTCAATTTGCGCGGCTGCCGCGCCGTTCACGCCGGGCGAAGCGCGATTACAAGCATTGCCTCTACGCGCATTTGAAATACTGCACCGCGCCGTGCATCGGCAACGTCACGCGCGAACAATATCTGGAACAGGTGCGCGCCGCGTGCGATTTCCTCGACGGCCAATGCGAGGAAATGAAGGAGCAGCTCGAGGTGGAGATGAAAAAGGCCGCGCTGGCGCAGGATTACGAGAAGGCCGCCGGCCTGCGCGACCTCATCCGCGACCTGGGCGAAACGACGAAGAAAGAGCGAAAATTCGAGCGCGTGCCCTACACGCTGCCGCTTTCCCTCGATCCGGAAAACGATCTGGCCGAACTGGCCAAGGTGCTCGGTCTGCCGCAAGCCGCCGCAGCGCATCGAAGGGTTCGACATCTCGAACATCAGCGGCACGTTCGCCGTGGCGTCGCTGGTGAGTTTCAAGAACGGCCGGCCCGACCGCGCGAATTATCGCCGGTTCAAAATCAAAACCGTCGAAGGCCAGGACGATTTCGCCAGCATGGCGGAGGTGGTGCGGCGGCGGTATACGCGGTTGTTGAACGAGTCCCGAGTCCAAAGTCCAAAGTCCAAAGACGAAGGTGGTGAAGCCATTCCGCGAGAACTTCAAAAATTGGTGGACGACACGAGCCGCCGAATGAAACACGGTAGGGCCCGCTCTCCGAGCGAGCCGCGGCGCGCTGGGGACAGCGCGCCCTACCCGAATATACCGGACTTGATTTTAATTGACGGCGGCAAGGGCCAGCTCAACGCGGCTTGCGACGAATTGAAGAAACTGGGCCTTGAAGAAATTCCCGTCATCGGGTTGGCGAAGGAGTTTGAGGAAATTTACCAGCCGGGCGAAAGCAAACCGCTGCGGCCCGGTCTTGCATCACCCGGCGGTGAAGCTGCTCCAGCGCATCCGCGACGAATGCCATCGGGTGGCCAACAGCTATAATGCGCAGCTTCGCATCAAACGCATTTCCGAAAGCGTGCTGGACGAATTCCCCGGCATTGGCGAAGCGCGCAAGGCGGCGTTGCTGAAGAAATTCGGCTCAGTGCAGCGGTTGCGGACGGCAACGCTGGAACAGATCGCCAAAGTTCCCGGTTTCGGCGGCAAGGCGGCACACGAATTGAAAAAGTTTCTGGAGGCGCGGTCAAATTTGACTGGCCAATAAATCAATCGGTTCAAATTTTTTCGCTGCTGCTTTTTCCAACCCATGACCGACACCGCCCAGGATGGCCATTACCGTCCATTCTAATCCAAAAATGAACAGAGGAAGTATCATGCTTCGGGGGTTTAAGCCCCCGGGTGGAATATGAAATATGCCGAATCGTATCCAAAGCAGACATGCCCCATAGCACACGATGCCAACCGCTCTTCTCAGCGGTTGATTGCGGATAACCGGAAGCAGCTTATGGTTATATCTCCAGCTTAAAACAATGGTGGCATCGGTTATGGCCAATACCGCCACTGCGAGCACTCTCGACATCAAACCTAATCGGTGGTCCAAAAGAACAGGAAGGACAACGAACAGCGGGCAAAATAATGCGACCGCAACGCAAATGGCGCCGGCCAGTTTTATAATCTTCTGCATTTCCATAGAGATGCCTGTTTTCTTGAATTCCTTTTGCAGCATCCTGGCCGGCCCAATCCGTTGTGCGGCAATTTTAAAAGCCTGTGACACATCCAGTCCGGCCTGTACTTGCTGCTCCACTTCCTCCCGCAAATGGCCTTCCAGTTCCTCCAGCGGCACGGGAGTATTGATGCCGGCGGCGAGCATTTGCTGTCGCCATCCATTGATGGATTGTTCAAGGTTGAACATTTGCTAGGCTTTTCGTTTGTTGAAGCCGTAAAATGTTGCGCTCGCGCCAAAAAGGACGATGGGAATTCCCCAGCCAAACCCGACGACGGCGTTATGCACCATGCCTTGTTCTTTGTAAAGATGAGCGGCAGGCATAAGCAGCGCCATGCCCACCAGCACGCCAAAAACTCCGGCCAGAATTATCAAGGTTCTTTTCATAAATGTCCTCTCACTCTTTTTGAATTCACGGTTGAGCATTTCTGGTTGACCCATTTGTTGGACGGAAATTCCAAAGGCGTTTTGCTCGTCTAATCCTGATTTTATCTGTTGCTCGATTTCCTCGCGCAAATGAATTTCCAATTCTTCCAATGGCAGGGGCGTTTTGAGGCCGGCGGCGAGCATCTGCCGTCGCCAGTCTGCAATGGATTCTTCGAGGTTAAACATAGTGCTTATCGTTTCTCCGGGCGGCCTTTTCGAGTCCATAAGCTATTCCGCCGAGGATGGCCATCAGGTTCCACGCCCAAAGGAATGCCGCCATAAATTGACCAAAAGGCAAATCCGAGCCGGCGGGATGCACCATAAAATGCGGCACAAAATATATGCAGAGCTGTATCCAGATAATGCCGACCAGACAACAGGCACCGCCAATCGCTGCTCTCACTGGTTGATTGCGGATGACCGGAAGAAATCGGTAGCCATATCGCCAGCTCAACAAGGTGGCGGCCAGGGCGGACAATCCCAACAATTTGAACAACCAACCCGCGGCATGATGAGAAAGCGCAGACATAATCAACAGCGAAAATAGACACGCAATTATCAGGCAAGCGATTCCTGCCAGTTTCGCCAATTGCGCTCCGGCTGATTGGCCGGCCTTGGTAAATTCTTTCCCCAGCGCATCGGCCTGACCAATCTTCCGTACGGCAATTTCAAGAGCCTGTTGCGCCGTTGTGCCTGACCGCACCTGCCGTTCCACGTCCTCGCGGAGATGAATTTCCAGCTCCTCCAGCGGCACAGGCGTTTTGATGCCGGCAGCGAGCATCTGCCCGCGCCATTCGGAAATGGCTTGTTCGAGATTGAACATACTTTTCTAATTTAGTCTTTTCATTCCCCATTTTTCCCTTTCGTGTCCACTCATCGCCAAACCAACACCAACGCAAAGCAGAATGGTCAGCAGCAAAAATGTCCAAAGTGCCGTCGGTGGGAGAAAGCCTCCGATGCCGCGCGGCAAAACCAGATCGCAAATGAATGGCGGAACGGCAAACCCACAGGCGATGACCGCCAGGCTGACGGCCAACCGCTTTCGTACGTCGGCGATCACCGGCAGGAGGGGAACGATGTATCTCCAGCGGCACGCAACCACGATACTGCATAACATGGCAGCCGAGGCTGTTGCCCGGTCGCTCCATTTTGTATAGCACAAAACAACCGCTGCCCCACCCAGCAGCGTGATGAAGCCGACGAACATTGCGCAAACCGCAATCATCAATATTTCCGCCGCAGAAGCAGCGCCATTTTTTTTGAACTCACTGTTGAGTGCGCGGGCTTTTCCGACGTGTTCAACGGAATTTTCAAATGCGTGCTGTACCTCCCAACCTGTCTTTCTCCGTTGTTCGATTTCCTCGCGCAGATGGTTTTCCAGTTCTTCCAGCGGCACGGGCGCCCGGATGCCGGCCGCCAGCATTTGTTTCCGCCAATCGGCAATCGCTTTTTCCAGGTCAAACATATCGTTCCTTTGCAATTAACCCTCAAACGTTCCTAAACAAATTGCTCCTTTTGCAGGCCGGCCAGGACGGAATGGACCAACGACCATTGTTCGTGATGTTTGGCCATCGCGGTTTTGCCGTCCTTCTTGAGCGAATAATACTTCCGCTTGCGTCCGGTCTCGCTTTCAGCCCAACGCGACTTGATCAGGCCGCGGTGTTCCATCCGGTGCAGGACCGGATAAAGCATCCCGTCGGTCCATTGCAACTTGCCGCCGGAGCGGGCCTTGACCTCCTGAATGATGGCGTAACCATAGCTCTCACCCTTGGACAAGAGCGACAAAATCAGCGGTTCCGCCGAGGCGGCAACCAGTTCTTTGCGAATCATAGGGGCACAATACATAGAGTTCATATGTATGTCAAGCGGAAAATCAGGAGAAAAGAAATTCGTGCCATTTCGGGCAATTCATGTCTGTATGGGGGGCATGAATGTTCAAGTAGCCGTTCTTTGTGACGCCGCGACCCAGGACAGCACCAGTAAACTCAACCTGCTGGGCGTATTTGACACGATTTTCGCGCCTCAGATGCCGGCGGTACAACCGCAATGTGCCGTGGCCTTGCGCATCACTTTCGCCACCGGCGACGAGGGCCAGCGCAAACTCGCGCTCAATTTCATCAACGCCGACGGCCACCCTATCATGCCGGCCATGGAAATCCCGGTGGCCGTTGTGTTGCCCGCCGATGCGCATTTCCTCTCCCTCAATTTTGTCGTGAACATCCAGCAACTGCGGTTTCCCGAAGCGGGCCTGTATTCGGTGGACGTAGCGGCCGACGGCCGGTCATTGGCGAGCATTCCTTTGCAGGTCAAACTCATCCCGCGTCCGACGGCGTGAGGAGCGCGGACAGCTTGTCCGCGATTCCCTCAGTCAACGTAGCCACGCGGACAGGCTGTCCGCGCTCCAATGGCGACTTTGAACCTTGAACTTTGCAGTTTGAACTTAATAATTCACCGATGGCAAACGAACCAATTCTGCAACTCGATTTACCCGGCATCAAAAAACTCCGCAGCGGCAAGGTCCGCGATATTTTCGACCTTGGCGATGCGCTGTTGCTGGTCGCCAGCGACCGCATCTCCGCCTTCGACGTCATCATGCCCAACGGCATCCCGCGCAAAGGCGAGGTACTCACCCAGATTTCGCATTTCTGGTTCGAGAAATTTACTTCACTCGTGCCCAATCATCTGTTGCGGCGCGCGAGTGAGCCGCTTGGAGTCCCGGCTTTAGCCGGTCTGCCTGCCACGCAACTTGCTGATTTGCAACGTCGCTCGATGATCGTCAAAAAGGCCAAACCGCTGGCCATCGAATGCATCGTCCGCGGCTACCTGTCGGGTTCCGGCTGGAAAGAGTACAAAAAAGTACAAACCGTCTGCGGCATCCAACTGCCTGCCGGTCTGACCGAATCCGCCGAATTGCCCGAACCGATTTTCACGCCGTCCACCAAGGCCGAGGCCGGTCACGACGAGAACATTTCGTTCGCGCAGGCGCAGAAAATCGTCGGAGTTGAGCTGGCCACGCAGGCGCGGGATTTGAGCCTGAAGATTTACCGGGCCGGACGCGATTATGCTCGCCAGCGCGGCATTATCATTGCGGACACCAAGTTCGAGTTCGGCCTGAGCGACGGCAAACTGATTCTGATTGACGAGGTGATGACGCCGGATTCCTCGCGTTTCTGGCCCGCCGACCAGTATCAACCCGGCCGTGGCCAGCCGAGCTTCGACAAACAATTCGTCCGCGACTATCTGGAAACGCTCGACTGGAACAAGACCCCGCCCGGTCCGGTGCTGCCGCCTGATGTCGTCGCCAAAACGAGTGCCAAGTATTTGGAGGCTTATGAGAGGTTGACGGGGCGGAAACTTTGAGGCGACTTATCGAATATGTTTGATGCTCGCGCCTTTGCGTCTCTGCGGCTTTGCGTTAAATTTCCATCATGCAGGCCGAGCGGTTGATGACAGACCACCGTGGCGCGACAGAAAATCCGGTGAACCGGTTCGAGAAAATCCATATCGAACCGGATGCGGATTGGAATCCTGACGACGAGTATGGTGGCCGTCCGCAAGGACCGCGGACGCAATTTTTCGAGGACCACAGCCAGACGGTCATCGCCCGCAACGACAGCCCGGACGTCGGCTTCACCGCCAGCCTCAATCCGTATCGCGGCTGCGAGCACGGCTGCATTTATTGCTACGCCCGGCCCACGCACGAGTTCCTCGGCTTTTCCGCCGGGCTCGATTTCGAGAGCAAAATCATGGTCAAGGAAGACGCGCCGGAATTGTTGCGCGCGGAACTGATGTCACCGAAGTGGCAGCCGCAGGTCATCTTCATGAGCGGCGTGACAGATTGTTACCAGCCGGCCGAAAGCCGGCTGAAACTGACGCGTCGTTGTCTTGAAGTGCTCGTGGAATTCCGGAATCCGGTTTTTATCATCACCAAGAACCGGCTGGTGACACGGGACATTGATTTGTTGTCCGAACTGGCGCGGCACAACGCCGCGGCGGTCTGGCTGTCCATCACCACGTTGAACGCCGAATTACGCAAAGTCATGGAGCCGCGCACGTCGCCGCCGTCGGCGCGGCTGGCGGCCATTCATGAACTGGCTCAGGCGGGCATTCCCGTGGGCGTGAACGTGGCGCCGGTGATTCCCGGTCTGACGGACCACGAGATGCCGGCCATTCTCCAGGCTGCGGCGAACGCGGGTGCGACGGCGGCTGGTTATACCGTAGTCCGTCTGCCGTACGGTGTTGCGCCGTTGTTTGAAAAATGGCTGGCGACGCATTTCCCGGACAGGAAGGACGCGGTATTGAACCGGCTGCGTTCAATGCGCAGTGGGAAATTGAACGATTCGCAGTGGGGAACCCGGATGCACGGTGAGGGCATTTTTGCCGACCAAATCTGGCAGATGTTCGAGGTGGCGCGGCGCAAGGCCGGAATTCAAAACGATAGCCGCGAACTTTCCACGGCGGCATTTCGTCGTCCCCCTGGCGGGCAGCTTCCGCTATTCTCCTGACGTGCAAACGCTCGTCGAAGATTTCCTGCAATACCTGCGCCACGAACGCGGCCAGTCGGATAATACGGCGAAAACCTACGCGGCGTTGCTTGGCAAATTCACCGCATGGGCGGCGACGCAAAATCTCACGGATTGGAAATCGGTCGAGTTGAAACATCTCATGGCGTTTCTTCAACACGAGCGCGAGCGCCCGTTGGCGGACGAGCCGAAGGAATCCACGAAACGCCTCAGTAGCGAGAGCGTTTATCTCGAAATCGCCGCCTTGCGGGCGTTTTACAAGTTTGCCGAGAACGAGCGGCATGTGCCGGTGAATGTGGCGGAAAATCTGTCGCTGCCACGGCGCTGGAAACGCCTGCCCAAGGCGCTGACGAACGACGAGATTGCGAAACTGCTCGTGCCGGAATCGCCGGAAACGCCGGAGAATTTATGCGGCCAGGCGATTCTGGAACTGGCCTACGCCTCCGGTCTGCGTCTGGCCGAATTGAAAAACGTTCGGTTGGAGCAGCTTGCATCTCGACGCCGGGTTCATCAACGTCATTGGCAAGGGCAACAAGGAGCGCGTGGTGCCGGTCGGGAGAAAAGCCGTGGAAGCCATAAACCGTTATCTCACGGCCGGGCGGCCTAAGCTGGTGACACCCAAATCGCCGGCAAATGTTTTTTTGACGAAGCGCGGCACGCCCTTCGCCTCGGTGACGTTGTGGTTGCGGATCAAGCGCCGCGTGCGGCGCGCCGGGGTTTCACGCAACATCACCCCGCACATGTTGCGACACAGTTTCGCCACGCATTTGCTGGAACACGGGGCGGATTTACGGGTGATTCAGGAATTGCTGGGCCACGCCAATATCAGCACCACGGAGGTTTACACCCATGTGACGGGAAACCGGCTGCGGGACATTCACCGGAAGTTTCATCCGCGCACCTGAGTCGGGGTGGAATCTTCGGAGGGACGAGTTATACGAGTCCCCTTTTTGCGGGATTAGGGCCTCGTGTAACTCAGCCCTCCGAACCGTAAAGACGATTATGTCCCGTTGTCGCCGATGGCTTCGACCGGGCAGCCTTCCTTGGCTTCCTTGCAGCGCGTTTCTTCTTCGGGCGAGGCTGGCTGTTTGTAAACGAACGAGTAGCCGCCGTCGTCGTTGCGCTTGAAATTGTCCGGCGCCGTTTCGCGGCACAAGTCGCAGTCAATGCACTGGTTGTCCACGTAGTATTTGCCCGGGACATTTTCGGGATATTTATTTGCCACGTCTGCCATAAATTCGTGCGTTGAATATGACCGCCGGGGCGGAAGGCTGGCAAGCCCCATTTGCCATTAGAATTTGCCCCGGCCGATTAAAAACTTTTAATCGCGCGGCGCGCGGGTATTTTGTGGGCGTGCAACGAGGAAGCGTTCGCAGAACCAAAATCATTTCCACGCTCGGCCCGGCCACCGATTCGGCGGAAATGATCGGCAAACTCATTGACGCCGGGGTCAATATCTTCCGTCTCAACATGTCGCACGCGCCGCATGATTGGGTGCGCCGCGTGGTCAAAGACATCCGCGCCGCCGCCGCGGCCCGCCGGCAATTCATCGGCATCATGATGGATACGCAGGGCCCGGCCATCCGCACCGGCGACCTCGGCGTGCCGCTCGATTTGCAGCCCGGCCAGAAATTCACCCTCACCGTCCGCGGCGAACGCGATCTGGAGGAACATTCGGTGGACGTGAATTACGAGAATTTTGTCAACGACATCAACGTGGACGACGTCGTGCTCGTGGACAACGGCACGATTGAAATGAAGGTCCTTGCCAAGTCCGGCAACAAGGTCGAATGCGAAGTGCTCACCGCCGGCACGCTCGGCAGCCGCCGCCATATCAATCTGCCCGGCGTCAAGGTCAGTCTGCCCGCGCTCACGGCCAAGGACATCAAGGATGTGAAACTCGGCCTGGAAGTCGGCGTGGATTTTGTCGCCCTGTCGTTCGTCCGTGAAGCCCGCGATTTAGCTGCAGCTCAAGGAGCTGTTTGAGGAAGGCAAACCGGCGCCGGTGGTCATCGCCAAGATCGAGGACCAACAGGCGGTGGCCAATCTGGATGCCATTGTCCGCGAAGCCGACGCCATCATGGTCGCGCGCGGCGATCTGGGCATCGAAATCCCCTACGAGGAATTGCCGATCGTCCAGCGCCGCATCGTCAAAACCTGCCTGCGCCACGGCAAGCCCGTCATTGTGGCCACGCACATGCTCGAGAGCATGATCGAATCGCCCATGCCTACTCGCGCCGAGGTGACCGATGTGGCCAACGCCGTGTTTGAGGAGGCCGATGCCATCATGCTCAGCGGCGAAACCACGGTGGGCAAATATCCGCTCAAGTGCATCGAGGTCTTTGACCGCATCGCCCGGCGGATTGAGCGCAGCGGTAACGCGCAGTATCACGATTCGGCGGACCTGACGAGCGCGCGCGAAAAACTCGTCAAAAGCGCCGTGGTCATGGCCAACGAACTCAAGGCCGACGCCGTGCTCGCGTTCACGCGCCACGGTCACATGGCGCGTTACGCCGCTTGGATGCGCCCGCGCTATTCGCTGGTTTACGGGTTGTGCGACAATGAAAAATGCGCCAACGGACTTACCTTGTGTTGGGGGGTCACGCCCGTCGTGGTGGAATTTGATTTCATCAATCCCCAGAACACCATCGAACGGGCATTGAAAACACTGCTCGAACAGGGCCGGCTGCAACGTGGCATGACCGTCGTCATTGTCGGCGCCATTTCCGTCGGCACCGAAATTGTGGACGCCGTCCAGATGCGGACGGTGTGAAGCTGCTGCCCGTTTTCAGTCAATCAGCACGATTCTTAATTATCCCGACTGTTGAAAAGAGCGTGATGAATTTATTCCCGGCGCAAAGAGGATAAGCTGCCGCCTCTCGCGCCCGGGCGAGCAGGTCCTTCATTATCCTCACTCCACTTAGGGCTTGATTTCAGAAGGCGTTGAGTCGCAAATTGTAAGCGCCTCACCAATTCACCATGAAATAAGCATCTCTTTAGAAAGGCTGGCATCCAATGAAAATACATCATTCAAAATCAATCGCGTGGGTCGGCATCGTACTTCTGGGTCTGGCGTTGCCATGGCATGCCGTCGGACAGACGGATACGAACAGCGCCTTCCCGGAGTTGAAGAAGCAACAGGAGCGCTTGACGCTGGAAAACAATATTGCCCAGCAACAGTTGCAAAAGGATTTGGCCAAGCTCACGGCGGAAAAGCAGCGGCTCGAACTCGAAAACGGCATCGCCGAACAGCAATTACACGAAGACCTTGCCAAACTCACCGCCGAGAAGCAGCGACTGGAACTTCAAAACGGCCTGGCGCAGCAAAAGCAACAGGCTGACGCCGCGGCGCTCCAGACCCAGTTGGATACGCTTACCAAACAGGCCGATCTGCTGGCCAAGCGCGCCACGCTCAAGGACGCCGAACGCAAGTCGCAGCTCGACGAGGAATTGGCGGCCGGGCGGGAACAGTTGGAGAAGATGAAGTTGACCAACGACCTTGCCACCGCGGAAATCGCCGATAAAGCCCGTGATATGGCCCAGCGCGAGCAGGAATTGAAGTTGCAAGCCGCGGATTTGCAGGTGCAGAAGGCCGACCTCGATTTGAAAGTGGCCAAACTGAGCAGCGACCTCGATCTGCGCGCGAAACGTGATTTGTGGAAGAACCGCGTCAACCACGAGATTCAATATACCAAAGAACCGTTCAAAGACGGCGTGCTGACCATCAGTGACCGGCGAATCCCGCTGAATGGCCCCATCTGGGAGGACACGGCGGATTATGTTCAGGAACGCATTGATTATTTCAACAACCAGAGCCACGAGTACCCGATCTTCATTGTGATTGACGAATCGCCGGGCGGTTCCGTCATGGCCGGATACAAAATTCTCAAAGCGATGGACGGCAGCGCGGCGCCGGTTTACGTGGTGGTGAAATCGTTTGCAGCCAGCATGGCGGCCAACATCGCCACCCAATCGAAGAAATCATTCGCCTATCCGAACGCCATTATTCTTCATCATCAAATATCAGGCTACAACTTTGGCAACCTGACCATGCATAAGGAGGACGTTAAAGAAATGGAAGAATGGTGGAAGCGTCTGGCCGCACCCGTTGCCGCCAAAATGGGCATCAGCCTGGATGAATTCATCAAGCGCATGTACCAGAACCGCAGCACCGGTGATTGGATGGAATTCGGCGACAGCGCCCGCAAACTGAAGTGGGTGGACCAGATTGTGGATACGGTCCGGGAAGATTCTTATGACAAAAATCCCGACGCTCCTTCCGCGCTGAACGATTCGTCTGCGCCGGGGTATATTAACCATCAACCCGCATTACAGGAACGTGTGGATGCCAACGGACAACGGTACGTCCTGTTACCGCGCCTCGATCCGGTGGACTGCTACTACCTGTACAATCCTGACAATTACTACAGGCTCACCCCTTGACGGGTGCTTTGACGCGTCCTCTTTCGCCGCGCCCGGCCTTTGATTTCAATGGCCGTGGCGCGGCAGAAAGGTTAAACAGTTGAAGGCCCGTTGCCGGAAAGCTGCCCTGTTGCAAACAGCAGACTCTTTGTCGCCACCCGGTTATTGCCTGGTTCAGGCAATGGAGTTATGCTTGCGTTAATCAAAGGCAACTCGTGTCAAAATTCAATTTTACTTTCCTGTCGCTTGCCGGTCTTTTGCTTTCGCTGGCAAACGTTTCCGGCGGGCAAAACCCGGGTTCCACCGCAACCCGCCTGGACGTCTATGATGGTTTTGAAACGGCCAGGTTGAGCAAGGTCTGGGACACCGACCGGTTCGAACCCGGCACGGTGACAATGCAGACGAACATTGTCCGCGCCGGCCATGGCGCGGCAGAAATTGTGGTTCGCGCCAAAGACAAATTTGAAACCGGCCTCAACGGCGACAGCAACAGCGAACGGGACGAGTTGCTGGAGGCCAGGAAACTGACTTCGAAGGAAAACGTGCCTTACGAGTTTTCCTTCAGCATGTTCATCCCGACGAATTTCCCCATCGTGCCGACGCGGTTGGTTGTTGCCCAATGGAAACAGTATTGTGCCAACGGCGGCAATTGCTCGGATGACAGCCCGGTGCTGGCGATTCGTTACATTTCCGGCACGCTCAAAATCACGCAGAACATAGCCAGTAAACGCGAAATGGTTCTTTATCAGGAGAAAGCCGAATTCCGTGGCCGGTGGCTCGATTTTAAATTCCAGGTCCGCTTTTCGCCGGGCAACAATGGACGCATCAAGGTGTGGCTCGGTGATAAACCGCTCGTGGATTACCGGGGTGTCACCGCCAATCCTGAAAATGCGGCCACCGGCTACCCGAGTCCAAGCCGGTTTTATTTCAAGATGGGACTCTATCGCAATGTGATGCCCGAACCGATGACGATCTACCTTGATGAGTATCGAAAAAGAGAATTGCCGAATGACGGGTTTTGATTGTCGTGACGGGACCCATCGCAGATTGCGGCATCAAATCTGGCTGAAATTCGCGATGAAAGTGAAATGTGTTTGAAAGCACAGGTGAGCATCCGGCCGCCGACCCTTCGTGACTGGCCGTCCTTTCAGGCGGCCCTCCAACGGAGCCGCCCTCTACATTATTCGTGGGTTGCGCCGCCGAACACGCGCAAAAAATTCGAAGCTTATGTGGAGCGCATGGCTTCCGATTCGCATCGGGGATTTCTGGTCGTTCTGCGCGAGTCAGGCGATTTGGTCGGGGCTATTCATTTGAACAATATCGTCCGCGGCGCATTACAGGGCGCGTTTCTGGGCTACTACGCTTTTTCTCCCCACGCCGGGAAAGGGTTGATGCGGGAGGGGATGCTGCTCGTTCTGACGCACGCCTTTCAAAAGCTCAAACTTCACCGTTTGGAAGCCAACATTCAGCCAAAAAATCACGCCTCCCTCCGGCTGGTGCAGGGCTGCGGGTTTGCGCGGGAAGGATTCTCGCGCCGCTATTTGAAGGTCGGCGGACGCTGGCGGGATCACGAACGCTGGGCCATTCTGGCGGAAGACCTGTAACTCGCATCCACGGACTTCTCCAAATTTTCTTTACTTTGTTTTTTTCTGCCGCAACTCTGCGGTTTAATCGCAAGTTTGTATGAAATTTGGGTGCATAATTGTTTTTTCCGTTGCCGCGATGACAACGGTCGTTCCCGCGACCAGGGCCGCGCCGGGAATATTTCCGGACGTGAAGGATTTGCCCGTGCGCCAGGAAATGCCGGATGCCATGACGATGAACGACGGCACGAAGGTGACGACGGTCGCGCAATGGCGCGCGCGGCGCGAGGAGATGAAGACGATCCTGGAGCATTACGAACTCGGCCATGCGCCGCCACCGCCGGGCAACGTGAGCGGACAGGACATCAAGTCCGGCATCCTGCTCAATGGGACGGTGAAATACCGGCTGGTGCATTTGAAATTCGGACCGGAGGAAAATCCGGGATTTGACATCGCAATTTTCACGCCGGCGAAAAGCGGCGGCCCTTTTCCGACCATCATCAACCCGTCGTTTTTCAACACGCCCGGTGTCGCGGTTACGAACCAGTCGGCGGTTTCGCCGCCGTCGACCCTCACTAACTCACAAGCACGTCTGCGATTTATGTTCAATGCACCGGTCACCCCGGAACGGGGTGCCATAGGTTTCAGCAACCAGTTGGCTCGCGGTTATGCCATCGTGACGTATCGCTACACCCAGTGCGGCGAGGACAATGCCAATTTCCGCCATTCATCCTTTTATCCTGCCTATCCGGGTTATGACTGGGGCGTGCTGCTCGGCTGGGCATGGGGACTGTCGCGGGTGGTGGATTATCTGGAGACGCAGCCATTCGCCGACACCAACCAACTGATTGCGTTGGGCCATTCGCGGCTGGGCAAGCTGGTGATGGTGGCGACGGCGTTTGATGAACGCATCGCGCTCGGCGCGCCGGCCGGGTCGAGCGGCGCCGGCACGGGCGCGTACCGTTTTTGCGGTCCCGGTCGCGGCGGCAAGGAAGGCATCGAAGACATGACCCGGAAATTTCCGTACTACTTCGTGCCGGAGTTGAAGGAGTTCACCGGCCAGATGGAGAAGCTGCCGTTTGAAGCCTATTGGTACATTGCCTTGACCGCGCCGCGTCCGTGGATTTCGATCGAAGGCACGGACGACCAGAACTGCGTGCCCAATGCGGTCAAACAATCCGTGCTCGCGGCCAAACCGGTGTATGCGTTTTTAGGCGTGAGTGCGGACCGGGTGGGCGTGAATTACGAACCGCACCGCCATATGCTGACGGCGGACGATTGGACAGCCGCGCTGGATTTTGCCGACCAACAATTGCGCGGGATTGACCATCATCGGCGCTTCGACCGGTTCCCGCCGGAATCAGTGCCGCCCACGCCGGATAAAATTTCGTTAAAAACCAACGCAATGGTTACGCCATGAAACAAGTCCGGCTCGCTGCGATTTCCCTCATCCTGATCTGGAGCACGGGGTACGTCTCTGTGCAGCGCGCGCCGTTCAACGTCCGCGCCTTCGGCGCGACCGGCAACGGCACGACCAAAGACACCGCGGCATTTCAAAAAGCGCTCGATACCTGCACTGCCGCCGGTGGGGGGACCGTCATCGTGCCCGCCGGGAATTATCTCATCGGCAGCATCGAACTGAAATCGCGCACGATCCTGTTGCTGCAACCGGACGCTCATCTGCTCGGCAGCCCTGATTTGGAGGATTATCCGATTATGAAAGTCCGTTGGGAAGGGAAGTGGATTGACGGCCATCGCGCGTTGATTTTTGCCCACGACGCAGACCACATTGCCATCATCGGGCCGGGGAAAATTTCCGGAAATCCCGCACTCGGCGGACGGCAAATGCCGCGTCGGCCGGTCCTCATCGAGCCGATCAACTGCACCAATCTTCAGTTTAAAGGTTTTTCCACCGAACACCGGAGCATGTGGTCCATCCATCCCACCTGCTGTGAAGATGTTGATGCAAAAAATCTCACCCTTCGCAGCACCGGCGGCAATGGCGACGGCATTGACGTGGATTCGTGCGAGCACGTCCGCATCGAAAATTGCGACATCGCGACCGGCGACGATTGTATCGCCCTCAAATCCGGGCGCGGCATGGAAGGCTATCGCATCGCCAAACCGACCGAGGACATCTTGATTTCCCATTGTACGCTGGCCGACAGCATCTTTGCGTGCATCGGCATTGGCAGTGAAACCTCCGGCGGCATCCGCGACGTGCGAATTGAGGATTGCAAATTCACACATGCCCGGACCTATGCCATTTACATCAAAAGCCGGCCCGGCCGCGGCGCGTTCATTGACAATATTTCGGCGACCAATCTGGAGGTGGCCACCGCGCCCGGCGGTTTCCTGCGTGTGAACCTTTTGAACAGTGGCATTCAGGACCCCGAACCGGTTCCCGGTGATGAGGGGGTTCCCGCTGCGAGAAATTACCGCTTCGACAACGTAAAGGTGGATTGCGGCACGCTGGTGGATGCCGCTTCGATTTCTCCCGTGAAACCCTTGGACGGATTTTCGCTGGCGAACATCAGCGGCACCTGCCGAAAGGCCATCGCACTCGCCAATATCACCAACGCGGTGCTTCGCGACATCCACGTCGCCGGCTATGCCGGTCCGTTCCTGACTCACACCAATGTTCAAGGCGCAGGGTTGGAGGGAATCGAAAATTAGTTCCCCAATTCAAATGACTTTTCGACGCGCGACATTGAACGATGGCGCCCTGCTCGCGGAACTGAATCTTCAATTGATCCGCGACGAAGGGCATCGGAATCCGATGACCGTCCCTGAATTGGAACAGCGGATGAAAAGCTGGCTGACGTCCGAGTACTTCGCGGTGATTTTTGAAGATGCCGGAGCCGTTGTCGCCTACGCCTTGTACCGCGAACAACCGGAGGAGATTTATTTGCGGCAACTGTTCGTGGTGCGCCACCGGCGTCGGCAAGGCACGGGCCGTCAGGCGATGGAAATTTTACGCTCTCACATCTGGCCGAAAAACAAACGGCTGACGGTTGGAGTTTTGGTCCAGAACACCGCTGCCATCGCTTTCTGGCGGGCTGTCGGCTACAAAGATTATTCTCTGACTTTGGAAATTTTGGGCAAGAATTCCCAGCGCCCTTTAGTGCCCGATCGGGGGTGAAATTTTGTCAGTATATTGGCCTTGTCCTGGACGTGCTTATATTCAAGGATTCACCCACTGTATGAAGACTTCCAAATTTCCCCCTTTTTTTCAAAACCGGTTCACGTGTTGCCTGACCTGCCTGTTTCTTTCCCTGCTGTTACCGCCAACGTACGGAGCCGCGCCGGTCATGGGAACGAACGAAGACTTTTCCGCAGTGAGCCGGGCGGTGGTGGAATTGCTCCAAAACCATGACACGGCCCGTTTCGCCGACGCCCTGTCGCCTTCCATCGAGGATTGGAAGGCCATGGTCTCCACCAATTTGCCGGCAACAGGCGAGGACCCCTTGAAAGGTTTTCAAAACTCGGTCCGCTATCAACGTCAGCAGATGGAGTCCAGCGCGAAGGCACTTTTGGCGCGGGCGGAAGCGCTGCATCTGGACTTTTCCAGGGGAAATCTGCATTCCCGCGTTATTCCGCCAAAATATCTGGGCACGACCCACTATCCCAGCCTGCAAGCCGAGGGCGAAACGCTGGCGTACGCGCAGCAGGTGGAAATAATACTGACCTCCGATTCTGCCTCGAACAGCGAGGCCAAAGGCGATTTCAAAATCGCCGTTCGCAGTTTGCTCAAGTATCCCGGAGGCTGGCGCTGCCTGGAGGGCGTGCAATGGACGGCATTTCCTGCCGGTGTGGCCGATGAAAAAACCACCCGTGAACTGGCGCTCTTGAGCAAAGTAGCGACCTATAAAGGTTTCACCGCACAGGATGATCCCGCGCTGCTCAAACTCGGCGAGACGCTGGTTCGTTTCATTCGTGACCGTGACCCGGCCATTTACGAAAAGGACGCGCTTATGAACAGCGATCTGGTTTGGGCGCAAATACAAAGAAGCGGCCGCAACGCACCTTCCCGGCAGGAAATTGATCAGGAAGTAAATGCTCGTGTGCGCGAGCAGGTTGAAATGGCCCGTGCCGTGCTCAAGCAGATGGACGACGCGGGGATTGACCTGAAGCACGCGGACATCCAGATCAAGGAAGCCGCCATCGAGAACGCTCAGCCACAAGGTGCTTCCGGCTCATTGGACGGTTTGATCGGTGAACAGTTCAAGTTGACGCTGGCGGTGAAGACAGACGGCAAGGCGAAAAATGGAACGCTGCTGTCAGGAGATTATGTTCTGGCCGCCAATCAACTTACGCGGTTCGGAGATGACTGGAGAGTCATGAACGATCTTCGCTGGTATCAATGGCCGGCTGGTGTCGCGGACGCGAAGACCGCCGCCGCGATGAAATTTGAAGACTACGTCGCCGAACATCGTGCCTTGCCACCCGGGACTACCGCTCCGGAAGTCGAATTCACCACGCTCAACGGCGAAAAGAAAATGAAGCTCTCCGACTTGCGCGGCAAAGTCGTCGTGCTGGACTTTTGGGCGACCTGGTGCGGTCCCTGCCAGGAGCCGATGGCTAAATTGCAGACCCTCCGGCGGGAACATGCGGATTGGCAGGACCGGGTGGCCATCGTTCCCCTGAGCATTGATGACACCGTCGGGGCCGTTCGCAAACATGTGGACCAACGCGGCTGGACCAACACGTTCAACGTCTGGGCCGGCGACGGCGGCTGGCAGTCGGCGCCGGCCAAAACATTCCGTGTGACCGGCGTGCCGACCACATACATAATCGATACCCGCGGCAAAATCGTCAAAGCGGGGCATCCGGCGGGGATGGACATCGGCCGCGAAGTGGATACTCAGTTAAAGCTGGCCGAGGAATGAATTTACACGGTCGTTCTGAGATCAGCACGTGGCTCTGCGAGCCGTAGTGCGTTTCCGCCAATTCCGAACGCATTTGTTTCTCGACGGCGCGAGACGGAGAATGTTATGAACCGCATGGATTATTCCCTGAATGCCATTTTCCAGCTTGAAGTGAAGTGCTTGCATGGGAGAATCATCCAATATGAGACCCGAGCAGTGGGAAATATTTAAGAAAGCCGCGCGGCTGGAGAAACTCGACCAGGTGCCGATGGCCCTGATCATTGATAGTCCGTGGATTCCGGGTTATCTCGGCTTGAAGCATATGGATTATTTCCTCGACCCGGAATTGTGGTTCCAATCCAACCTGAAAATTCACAAGGAATTTCCGGACATCATCTTCGTGCCGTCGTGGTGGATGGAATACGGCATGGCCGCCGAACCGTCCGCGCTCGGCGCCAAAATCAAATTCTGGCAGGACAACACGCCCAGCGAGTACCACACCCTTTATCATATCGAAGACCTGGAGCACTGGCCGGACTACGAAGTGGAAAACGATGCGTTCATGGCGATGACCCTGCATCGCATCCGGATGCACCGGCAGCGGATTCTGGAAACGGGGGAAATCCTGCCGCTGGTCACGTCGCGCGGGCCGATGTGCACGGCGGGTTTCGTGCGCAGCACGACGGATTTCATGATTGACCTCGTGGAAAAGCCCGAATGGGCGCACAAACTGCTCGACCGGTGCACGAACCTGATCATCGACTGGCTTAAGGCCCAGCACAAGGCGATGGGCGACACGGTCGAGGGTATTTTTATTCTGGACGACATCGTCGGCTTTGTGAATGAGGAGCATTACAAGGAGTTTGCGCATCCGTATCTGAAGAAAATCTGCGACGCGTTCCCGAAAGATTGGGTGAAGATTTACCACAACGACGCGGAGGTTCAGGCATGCCTCGATTATCTGCCGGATTGCGGGTTCAACGTGTTGAATTGGGGCAAGCAGACGGACATTTCCGAGGTAAAGGAGCGCGTCGGCGACCGGATGTGTTTGATGGGCAACGTGAATCCGCTGGAGGTCGGTGTGCGCGGGACGCCCGAGGAAGTCCGCGAGGCCACGCTGGACGTTCTGGAAAAAGGCGGTGACCGCGGAATGATTTTGTCCGTTGGTGGCGGCACCAGTCCGGGCATGCCGAAGCAAAACATCGAAGCGATGTTGCGGGCGCTGGAGGAGTTCAATTCGCGACGAGTGGCGGTTTGAAAATGAGCTCAAAAAAACTCTTGAAAAACACCGGACTGCCAACATCCAATTGTTGGCCGCCGCGCGCTTTTCATTGGATGTTCGATGCTGAATGTTGGATGTTTCCCCATTCTTCCAATGCCTGATTACGCGTTGATGAACCAATGCCTTTACGAGGGCAAAGCCAAGGAGGTCGAGCAGATGACCAAGGACGCCCTCGCCGAAGGCCGGAGCGTTCAGGAAGTTTTGTCCGAAGGACTCATCGCCGGAATGAGCGTCGTCGGCGAGGATTTCAAATACAACATCCTTTACGTGCCGGAAGTGCTCATTGCCGCGCGCGCGATGAAGGCCGGCATGGGGGTTTTGAAACCGTTGTTGACCGCGAATGATTCGGGTGTGCAACCGGCGGGCGTCCTGTTGATGGGCACCGTTCGCGGCGACCTGCATGACATCGGGAAGAACCTGGTGTGTATGATGGCCGAGGGCGCAGGGTTTGAAGTGCACGACATTGGCGTGGACCAGAGCATCGAGAAATTTCTCGCCGCGACGGAGAAACTCAAGCCGGGCATCGTCGGCATGAGCGCGCTGCTCACCACGACGATGACTTACATGAAAACCGTGATTGACGGTTACAAGGAGCGCGGCCTCACCCACATCAAATTTGCCATCGGCGGCGCGCCCATCAGCCAGATGTACGCCGACGAGATCGGCGCGGACGGCTACGGCGCGGATGCGTCGAGCGCGGTGGATTTGTTTCTCTTTTTCATGGGCAAAGGCGCCGCGCCCACGGCGAAATCCAAAATTGAAACCATCGCAGAGGTCAAGGCCGAGCGCGAACAATCACGGGCGGCGGCACGGCCGGCGGGCGCCAAATCGAAATTTCAAATCCTCTACTGGCAGGACATTCCCTCGCAGATCAAGGCGTGGGACGATTTCAACGAGATCAAAATTGAACTGCCGCAACGTTTCGCCGTCCGGATTGATTCGCTGGCGCAAGCCAAGGGCCTGACCAGCACGGACGACTTTCTTTCGCAATGGAGGTGGAGCGACGAACAGGAACGCGAGGGGACCGCGCAGGAAGTCGCTGAAGCGGTGAAGAGCGAGCTGGAAAAGAAATTTCCGGGTTAGGGTTTCCGGCGGCCTACCCGGTAAGCAGAATTTCGGTGTCCGTGATCTTTAGTTCCACGCCCGCCGCCTTGGCCGCTTCCTGCAAGCGCGGCGTTTAACATCATTACCGGGTCCTTGCTGACGTCGAGCCGGCGCATCAAGCCTTCGCCTTTTTTGGTGCCGACGGTGAGCGTCAATTTCAGCCCTTGCGTTTGCAGCCGACGCGCGTGCCGTCGGGCAGTTTCGTGTTCATCGGCTTGATGAAGGCGTCCGTGTAATGCACGCCGATGCCCGATTTGTCGGTGAACGTCGGTGGAAGCTTTTCCCTGGCCGCGGCATTGATGTCGCAAAGTTTCGTCATACAAGTTCCGAATCATTCCAAAATCATTTCCGCTTGTCCATGCGCCAGTTCCTTTTCGCGCCGAACGAGGGCGAAATGAATCACTTCCAAAACCAGGCCCCACTTGTGTTCGCGCCGCGGTAAATCGCAGAAACAGCCGGACGGATTATATGCGCGTTGCCAGTTCAAAACGTCGTTCAACGGCCGGCCGAGCAACGGCTTCTCGCCGGCGATGCTGCGCATGAGCGCTTCGGCGTTGTTCAAATACTCGCACTGAAATTGGTGGCCGGTGTCGCCGGGCGCCGGCGCGCAATGCATTTCGAGAATCCGGTAATGGTCCTCCGGCGGCGCCAGCTTGACGCGATAATCGAATTCCAGTGCCCGCCCCATGTTCGAGCACGTCGTGCCTTCGTAACGGAAGCTGGCTTCGACGCGCGCCGTCGCGTGAAAATTCCAATCGCAGCCGTTCCTGGGACCATTTTTCCAGCGCGCGGGGATTGATGGTGTATTTGGCGTCTGTGTTCAAAATAGAAAGCATGATTTCGTCCCGCTAAAATTCTCCAGTGCGTGCGACATGCAAGCGTGCGCACGTCTTCGATTTGCGGCGGCGCGTGCTGGTAAGGCGCGCGGCGATACTGGCAATGGGGCAGCGAACAATTTTCGCACGGAATCCATCGTGGCGCAGGCTCCGCGCCTTTTCCAGATTGCGCGTGACGCCAAAAACGGCCAGCAGCGATTTTTTGGGCCGGAGCATTCCGGTTTCCAGCACCTCGAGCTTGCCGTCGAAATGTCGCGCGCCGTTTTGCCGGATCAAGTTCCACAATTTGATCTGGTCCGAAATGTCCCAGCCCGAATAACCCGGACTGTAATGCGGCAGCGCCGCCGCGCCATTCTGGTCCGCCCAGCCGCAAATGCGGCCGCTGGCGACCGTGACCAGATGCTCGACAACCGCCGAGCCGAACATTTCCATAAAAAAATATTCGTCCGGCTTGGATTCCTGCCAGAGCTGTCGCGCGCGCTTCCTCGCATTCCCGGCCCGCGCTGACGGCGACCAGCACGGCGTGTCGGCCTGCGCCGCGGCGAATTGATCGTGCAGTTGCCTCGAGGAAAATTCCGTTCCGTCGACGCGCAATTTTCCATCCGCCAGTTCCAGCGCGTGCATTTGCCGCGCGTAAAACCACGGCCGGCCATTTTCCGCATACCATTGCCGCGCGGCGTCCGCGAGTTCGCGCGGGCGGCCGTTCAGCAAATGATTTTTCGGAAAGCCCAGCAGCCGCTGATATTCGGATTCCTGCACGTTGACGTCCGGATTGGTTTCGATCAATTCGAGCATGTCAGGAAACGGATTGCAGCGTGCGCGGGGATTCGACCGGATTGAACTGGCAGCCTTCGACGAAGTAATCGAAAGAAATTCGGGTGGGCTTCGAGCCGGCAATGGACGGCTTTTTTGACGAGACTTTCCAGTTCCAGGCGCCTGGCGCGCGACAACAACGCCAGGCACGCGCCTTCAATCGAAGCGTTGCCAACCTGTAAAATTTTCGAGTTGTCAAGGTTCGGAATCAGCCCGATGCGCCTGGACGATTCCACGTTCAAATGACGGCCAAATCCGCCGGCCAGATAAAAAACGTCCACCTCTTCAAAGCGGATTCCATAGTCGTGGAAGATGACCTGCAAGCCGGCGACATTTGCGCCTTTGGCCTGCGCGAGTTCGTTGATGTCGCTTTCGGTGAAATAAATCGGCGAATCGCTTTTCACGTCCAGGACAAATTTGTCCTCGCCGTGCTCGAACCGGCCGAGCGGGTTGATTCGATTCGTCCGCAACAGTTCGCTCAGCAAGTCCACGAGGCCGGAACCGCAAATGCCTTCCGCCGGAACGTCGCCGATAACGCCGACATGGACCGAGCCGTCTTGAGCAATTTCCACCTTTTCAATCGCGCCCGGCAGGCCCGGCATGCCGCAGGAAATTTTCCCGCCTTCAAACGCCGGCCCGGCCGGACACGACGCCGCGAGAATCTTGTTTTTGTTGCCGAGAATCAATTCGGTGTTCGTGCCGATGTCCATGATGGCGACAAGGCGTTCTTCATTGGCCAAATCCACCGCCAGCATGCAGGCCGCCGCATCCGCGCCCACGTGGCCGCTGATGATCGGCAGGCCATAAACGCGCGCCCGGGGATGCAGCGGCAGCAGAAGTTTTTTGGCGGATTCAGCTCAAACTGGTCGTCGTCCGTTTGCCCTCGGCCATTTCCAGTTCGGTGATGGAACGGTAGGGGCTTTGCCCGATGGGATAAACATTCAGCCGGAAAAAAAGGTCGCGCATGGTGGAATTTCCCGCGACGACCATTTCGTAAATCGTTTGCGGGTCCACTGTGAATTCCTCGATGGCATGGGTGAGATAACCGGC
Organism: uncultured bacterium; assembly: GCA_963708305.1. Taxonomy (GTDB): domain Bacteria; phylum Verrucomicrobiota; class Verrucomicrobiia; order Limisphaerales; family UBA11358; genus UBA11358. Next base: position 1,995,180 of record CAVPSH010000001.1, read on the forward strand.
CAGCGTGCGTTGCAACAGGTGGCTGCCGTCTTCCGTGTCGTAATGGATCCGCGACATCACGTCCGAGCCGCCGAACCGCTGCGGATTTTCAAAGGAGGCGTCGGCGACGATCTCGCCGGTTTCCAGATTCAGCAGCCGGAGCACGACGGTGGTGGTGCCCAAATCCATGGCCAGGCCGTGAATCGGCGCGGTCGAGCGCGCAATTTCCTCGCCGTCCAGAAAAATCCGGTCGCCGACACGCGTTACCGCCGGATCGGGCTTTAATGGTTTCGCGCTCGCTGGCAGTTGCAGTGCCTGGCGTTCGATGCGCATCTCGCCGCGTCGCATCGTGTGGCAGCGGACGACGCCGGTGTCCCTGGCAATACAGCAGGAACAGGACAATCGGAAGTTGCCTTTCAGGTGTTTCTCCGCCGGCAACCGCCCGGAAAGACAGTCCATGCCTTCGGTGACTTCGACCACGCATTCCTTGCATTTGCCATTCTTGCGGCAGGAAGTCGGCACGTTGATGCCCATCGCTTCGGCACAATCAAACAACGAAACGCCCGGGACGGCGTCACGTCGTTGATGGTTGAAATGCAGTTCGACGCTCATGGTTTGTGTGTTCCGCGCGATTCAAAGGGAACCTCATCAATTCTTCCGGATACCCGCACAATATGCACGCCCTTGTGCATGAAAGCCACCGCTTTCAGCTTGCACGGCGAAACGGCTATCCTACCTTCGTGACCGCATAATCCGAAGCATCATGAAATTGCCGCGCGCCTCCGCCATCATCCTTCTTGTCTTGTCCTCGATTTTGGCATGGGCGACGCCAACGCGCGCAGAAACCGGCTATGAAGGCTGGCTTCGTTATGCGGCGATTGAGGGCGCTTCGCTCAGGAAAAGTTACGAGAAAACTCTGCCCGCCGTCGTGGTCACCCTGGGCAATTCGGGAGTGGAACAATCGGCGCAGGCGGAACTGATTCGCGGCGTGCGCGGCATGCTTGAACCGGACCGAGAGAATCGAAACCGCGTTGCCGGCGGAAAATGCCATTCTGCTCGGCACGATTGACGAAGTTAAAAAAGCGATTCCGGCGTTCGTCGTGCCGGCAGATTTGATCACGGACGGATTTTATCTGAAAACGATTTCCGTTGATGGTCGTCGGATTCTCATCGTCACTGCCCTGAACGATCGCGGCGTGCTTTACGGCACATTCACCTTGCTGCGAAAAATGGCGTTGGCCGAATCCATTGCCGGACTGGATGACGAAGAGAATCCTTACGCACCGGTCCGGGTCATCAACCAGTGGGACAATCTCAACGGCACCATCGAGCGCGGTTACGCCGGCGGCTCCATCTTCTGGGCGAACGGTCACATCGTCCCCGACCTGACGCGTGTCGGCGATTACGCGCGTCTGCTGGCGTCGCTCGGCATTGACGGTTGTTCCATCAACAACGTCAACGCGGACCCGCACGCCATGGACAGCGAACACATTCCCGAACTCGCCCGCGTGGCGGCGGCGTTCCGTCCGTGGGGCGTAAAACTGTTTGTCTGCATCAATTTCGGCAGTCCCAAAAGCATTGGCGGCCTCGACACCTTTGACCCGCTCGATCCGCGCGTCATTGATTTCTGGAATAAAAAGGTGGAGGAAATTTACGCCGCGATTCCTGACTTCGGCGGATTCATCATGAAGGCGGATTCGGAAGGCGAACTCGGCCCGTCGGCCTACGGCCGCACACACGCTGACGCGGCGAACGTGGTTGCCCGCCCGCTCAAAGCCCACGGCGGCATCGTTTTTTATCGCGGCTTCGTTTACAACCATCACGCCGACTGGCACAATTTGAAACTCGACCGCGCCAAGGCCGCCTACGACAATTTTCACCACCTCGACGGCCAGTTTGACGACAACGCCATCGTTCAAATCAAAAACGGCCCGATTGATTTCCAGGTACGCGAGCCGGCGTCGCCGCTGTTCGGCGGCCTGGAAAAGACCGCCATGGCCCTCGAACTGCAAATCACACAGGAATACCTCGGCCAGCAGCGCCATCTCTGCTTTGAAGTGCCGATGTGGAAGGAGACGCTCGATTTCGACCTGCACGCCAAAGGCGCCGGCACGCCGGTCAAAGCGTTGGCCGCGGGAAAAGTTTTCCACCATCCGCTGGGCGGTTTCGTCGGCGTGGCCAGCGTCGGCCTCGACACCAACTGGCTCGCGCACCCGCTGGCAATGGCGAACCTTTACGGATTCGGCCGGCTGGCGTGGAATCCTGATTTGAACAGCCAACAAATCGCCGAGGAATGGACAAGGCAGACCTTCAGTTGCGATCCGCAGGTCGTCAAAACGATTTGCGATATGCAGTTGAAATCATGGCCCGCGTATGAGAATTACACCGGGCCGCTCGGCGTGGGTGGCTTGACGGACATCATTGAGGTGCACTACGGTCCCGGCATCGAATCCGCCGAACGCAACGGCTGGGGCCAGTGGATTCGCGCGGACAACAAGGGCATTGGCATGGACCGCACCGTGGCCACCGGCACCGGTTACACCGCGCAATATCATCGGCCCGTTTCGGACACGTACGAGTCGTTGGCCACCTGCCCGGACGAACTGCTCCTTTTTTTCCATCACGTGCCTTATAACTACGTTTTGCATTCCGGCAAAACCGTGGTTCAACACGTCTATGACACGCATTATGCCGGCGTGGAACAGGCGGAAAAGTTCGTTGAGCAATGGCAGTCACTGAAGGGCAGGATTGACGAGCAACGTTACAATGAAACGCTGGCGCGGCTCGAATATCAGGTCGGCCACGCAACGGAATGGCGCGACGCCGTCTGCCAATGGTTCTTCAAAATGTCCGGCATCCCTGACCAATATGGCCGCGTGGATCATGATCCCAATCGTATCGAGGCCGAGGCGATGAAACTGGACGGTTACGAAGTTTTTGACGTAACACCGTGGGAGACCGCATCGCGCGGCAAGGCGATTCGCGTGGTCGGCGCTGACAACCATGGCTCGGCCAGCTTCAATTACACCGGCAAACCCGGCTGGTACAATCTCGCCGTCCAATACTACGACCAGACCAACGGCGTGTCGCAGTTCACGCTGCTGGTCGCCGGGCAAAAAACGGATCAGTGGCTTGCCGATGACATGCTGCCGTCGCGCAACGTCCAGTCCCTGCCCAACGGCCACACCTCGACGCGGCACACAGCCCACGGCGTGGCGTTGCGTACCGGCGATGAAATTAAAATTGAAGCCGTGGCCGACGGCGGCGAACGCGCCTGTGTTGACTATCTCGAAATCGAGCCGGTCAGGCCTTGAACTCAAATCCAAGATGAAAAAATCCCTTCAAGAAACCCTGCGTGGACGCCGTCTGGTCTGCGACGGCGCGATGGGCACGCAACTCATGCTCGCGGGCCTTGAACAAGGCAGTTGCGGCGAGCACTGGAACCTGTCCCATCCGGACCGCGTGCTCGGCATTCAGCGGCGCTACGTGGAAGCGGGCGCGGATTGCCTCATCACCAACACCTTCGGTGGCAGCCGCATCATGCTGAAGCGGCACAACCACGCCGATGACTTGCGCGCCATCAACCAGGCGGGCGTCCGCATCGCGCGCGAGGCGTTTGGCGGGCGCGAGGGTTTTGTGCTCGGTGATCTTGGTCCCCTCGGCGCGATTCTTGAGCCCTACGGCGACCTGCCGCAGGCGGAGGCGCGCGCCGCCTACGAGGAACAGGCCCGGGCGCTGATTGAAGCCGGCGCGGATGCCATCATCATCGAGACCCAGACGTCGTTGGAAGAAATCGGGGTTGCCATTGACGCTGCCAAAGCCGCCGGTGCTTCGTGCGTGATCGCCTCACTCGCCTACGATTTATCCCAGGACAAAACATTTTATGTCACGATGATGGGCGTTCAGCCGGCGCAAGCTGCGGAATTTATTGAAGGACGGGGTGCGAACGTGGTGGCCTTGAACTGTGGCACCGGCATGGACATGCCCGGCGCGGCGAAAGTAGCGGCGATCTATCGGCGACACTGCCAGTTGCCGGTCATGGTACAGCCCAACGCCGGCCTGCCGGTGTTGGAAAAGGGGAAGGCGGTTTACAAGCAATCACCCGCCGACATGGCGGGCGGTGTGGTGGGCACGTTGGCGGCGGGCGCCAATATCATCGGCTCCTGCTGCGGCAGCACGCCCGAACATACCCGCGCGATTCACGAGGTCGTCACTGCGTTCAATCAGGGCAAATAAAACAGCGGGCGCAGCGTTCGCTGTTGCCGGGATAGAAGCCAGTCGTCGTCGGTCTAATCGTTCAACACCTTCACGGCCCAGTCGTTGTTCGTGGACGACAGGACGACCAGACATTTATCTCCCGCCGCCGTGCCGTAGAGATAGGACAGGTCAATGTGTTGCCGGGCCAGTTTATCGGTGATTTCCCGCAACAAGCCGGGCCGGTGCTCCAGTTCGGCCACCACGACCTTGGCCTCCTGCACTTCCAGCCGTTGCTCGCGCAGCGCGTCCACCGTCCGCTGGTGGTCGCCGGTCACCATCCGGATGACCGCGTCGGTGCCCTCCACCGTGGTGATTACCGCCTCGATGTTGATGCCCATGTCCGCGAGGCTCTTGGTGACCTGGGCCAGCACGCCAATCCGGTTGTTCATCCGGACAATGGCTTCCTTTGCCATTCTAGCTTTTATCATACAGCCTCCTTCCAGTTTGCCACGCTGCCGCGCCACCGGCCTGTGGCGTCCTTCGGGTTCATCGCCACTCTAGCACATCTGCATCAGTTTTGCCCAAGTGAAATCGTTGGAGAAGCAGGCTGATTAACTTTCTAAACCCAATCAAGTAAAGTTGAGGTCAACCGTTGACGCGGATTAAGCGCATTGAATTCGTGCTAATTCGTGAAATCCGTGTCAAAAAACTTTTTCCGGCGTTTCAATCCTCCGCCCGTTCACCGGCCGGCGCCATTTTAACGAGGCGTGGAAAAAACCGCGCAAGTGGTTCGACCAAATCGGTTTGCGCGGCCATGACGGCTTCGATGTTTTTATAAACCATCGGCACTTCATCGAGTCCGGCGGAAATCAGTTTCACGCCGCGTTCCTCCAGATAGGGTTTCACCATCTTCCAGTTGAAACTTTCCCGCGCCTTATTGCGGCTCATCACGCGGCCCGCGCCGTGCGAGGCGGAATTGAGTGACTCGGGCTGGCCCTTGCCGCGCGCCACAAAGGTCGGGCTGGCCATCGAACCGGGAATCACGCCCAGCACGCCCGCGCCCGCCGGCGTCGCGCCTTTGCGATGCACGATGAGGTCGCGTCCACCGTGGTTCTCCTTCCACGCGAAGTTGTGGTGGTTTTCGATGTCCAGCAACACGCCCGCGCCGAGATGCCGCGCAATGTGTTTGTGAATGAGGTGATGGTTGGCAGACGCGTATTGGCCCATCAATTCCATCGCGGCCCAGTATTCCCGACCGGCGTCGGAGTCGAGATCGAGCCACGCCAGGCAGCTGAGTTCCCTGGGCAAATCCTTGTGTTTCTGACGGGCGAGGCGGCTGTAGTAATCGCAAACCTGTGCGCCGGTGCCGCGGCTGCCGCTGTGACTCAGCAGGGCGAGATACGTGCCCGGTTCGAGACCGAGTTGTTTGTTCTCCACGGTGAATTCACCGAACTCGACAAAATGATTGCCGCTGCCGCTGGTGCCGAGTTGCGCCGCCGCCTTGTCACGGAAACGTTGCGTGACAGGACTGGCCGACCAGTCGGCTTCCATCACCGCATGGGTGCGGCGATGCTTGAATTCCGAGCCGATGCCGAAGCGCGTCTCGGCCTCGATGGCGCGGATGAGATCGGTTTCGCGTCGGCGGAGCCAGTCCAGCGGCAAATCGAGCACGGTCAGTTTGACGCGGCAGGCGATGTCCACGCCGACGGCGTAGGGGATGACGGCGTTGTGGGTGGCGAGCACGCCGCCGATGGGCAGACCATAGCCGACGTGGGCGTCCGGCATGAGCGCGGCGGCGACGGACACGGGCAACTGGCAGGCGTTCTCCATCTGCTGGCGCGCGCTGGCGTCCAAATCCGTGCCCCATTGGCGATACGTGATGGGCATAATGGCAACGGCAAGTTAAGCCCGGAGCACGAAAGTGAGAAGTGAGAAGTGCGGGATGAACTTTGGAGGGCATTGCTACGTCAATGCCCTGACACTTGGTTGAAATTGGAGAAGCGACGAAGCGCTTCCCTCCGTTTTTTTAGCGGTCTGGAATAAAGTTGGCCGGGTACGGGAGAACGGGCAAAATTCGATTCAACCCATGACTGGAACCGCACCCGAGCCATTAACCGTTCCCGAAACCGGTTCGTTGCCGGGCCAACTTATCCGTTCCATTCAGGCTGTCGTTTTTATCGCAATCTGGATGACTATCGGCTGGTTGTTTCATCTGGGTGGAGACGGTTATCTGGTGCTGGGTGTTCCACTGGTGGTGATTTTCCAGCTTCTGGTGCGTAAAAAGCCGCTGGTGACGCTTTGGATTCGGGACGCGGAACAATTCCGACTGAGTCCATTGGGTATTTTACTGGGGTGTTGCCTGGCGATTTTACCCACGGTGAGATTGGTTCAGACTGTCCGTTCGGTGGATTGGGCGTCCCAAATTCCAGAAATTCTGTGGTATGTGTGTTGCATCGTTGGGGCCTTCGGTGCGGCGTTCAGTTTCTGCCGTTTCACGAAGAGGACCTGGAAGGAATTGGGATTCTGTCTGTCCACCGCCGGCCTCATCGGTTGTGGGACGATGTTACTGGGAGCGCTGATCCGTCGGGCGATGTTGCACAAGCCCATCGTGCTAAACGGGCATATGGCAGCTGTCGGTATCGGAAGTTTTATCCTCTATGTACCGGTCTGTTTTGTTTTGGAGGAGGTTGTGTTCCGCGGTGCGATTGATTCGCATGTGTTTCAGCCCGGAGACAAAGGCCAGTGGTGGACAGCGTTCTTCGTTTCCACATTGTGGGGCTGGTGGCATCTGCCGATTGTGGGTGTAACCGGAATTCAACAATTCGCGGTGTACATCTTTCTCCTGCCCTGCATCCACATCGCTGTAGGTGTTTTCTTTTCGTTAAGCTGGCGGCGCAGCGGGAATCTGGCCGTGCCGGCCACGGTCCACGCCTTCGTTGACGCCGTGCGGAATATGCTGATGTAGAGTGTTCACGGGCGGGTGAAAGTTGGTCGAAGGGTTTACGTTTGCGATAGATTGGAATAGGGTTGGTGCATTGTGAAATACACGTACGAACAATTGGCCGGGATGATTGATCATTCACTGTTGCATCCGACCCTGACGGATCGGGAATTGGAGGACGGCTGCCAACTGGCCGTGAAGTACGGCGTAGCGTCCGTGTGCATCAAACCTTACGCCGTTAAGCGCGCCGCCGAACTGCTGGCCGGGAGCGGCGTGCGCGTCGGTTGCGTCATCGGATTTCCCCACGGCAATTCGTGCACCGAATCCAAGCGTTACGAAACCGAGCTGGCCTGCCGGGAAGGCGCGGTGGAAATTGACATGGTCATCAACCTCGGCAAGGCGTTGGGTGGGGACTGGGATTACGTCGAGCAGGATGTGAAAGCCGTCTGTGACGAGGCGCACCGGCGCGGGGCAAAGGTGAAGGTCATCTTCGAAAATGATTATCTGTGCAAAGGCGGCGCCGGTCTGGATGGGGACAGCTTCAAGCGCAAGCTCTGCCAGATTTGCGAACGCGCCGGGGCCGATTGGGTGAAAACATCCACGGGTTTCGGTTTCGTGAAACAGCCGGACGGCAGTTATAACTACCAGGGCGCAACGGCGCATGATTTAGAGTTAATGCGGGCGGCATGCGCGACCAAGGTTCAGGTGAAAGCGGCCGGCGGCGTGCGCGACCTGGACGGCTTGATCCGCGTGCGCGAGCTCGGCGCCAGCCGATGCGGGGCATCCGCGACCGCCGCGATTCTGGACGAATACCGCCGACGCGAAGCCGCCGGGCGATGATGATCAAAGAGAAAGGTTTTGAAGGTTGCTTCTTTCCAGTCCTTTGATTATTTCATCGTCCAGAAAGGAAAAGAATTATGCCGGAACCAGTCATTGCCCAAAAATCTCCGTTTGTTCAACCAATGGAACCTGGCACGTATTGGTGGTGCGCCTGCGGCCGGTCCAGGAGCCAGCCGTTCTGCGACGGTTCCCACAAAGGCACTGGATTCGCCCCGAAAAAGGCAGAAATTGCCGAGGCTAAAACCGTCGCATGGTGCGGGTGCAAGCATTCGAAAAACGCGCCGTTCTGCGACGGCACGCACAGCGGTCTGGGCTAAACGGGATTACTGGCGTTTTTTTCCGCCCGGTTCCTTTTCCTTCTTGCGGAAAAAGTACTGGGTGTCAGCCACGTTGAGCATCGAAAGGTCGAGGCTTTCGTCGGGGGCGCGTTTCTTCGCGATTTTGAGCTGGCGCGCGATGCGCTTGATGGCGGTGGTGGCGTAGTATTTGACCACACCCACGCCGGTGTCGGATTTGAAAATTACCACGAGCAGACTATGGTCGTCCACATTGGTGACAAAGAGGCTCTGGTTTTCTCCCTGCTGATAGGTGCTGTTGAAAGTGGTTTCACTGACCAGGCCGGCGATGGTCTGGTTGGCCATGAACGCGCCGGAGGCCAGCGCCGCGATGGTCGTCAGGTCAAATTCGTCCGAGTCGCCCTGGTGCGTGATGAGAAAGCCGCCTTTGTCAATGATCAGCGAGACGGTGGCGTCGGCGCTGGTATTGAACTCACGGAGGGTTTCGTCCAGTTTGTGAACATCCTCCTCGGTAAGTTGAGGGAGAGTAGCCATGTCATGCGTATTGTGGAACGCTTTGGTTGATGAATTTGTGCAATAGCAGGCGCGTGATCATGTTCAGCGTTTCGAACACACCCTCGCACCGGTGGGCCGTCGCGGTAAATGACGGCACCTGCACTTCGCGGTTGTTCAGCAGAAATTCCATGTACTCCATGGGGGCGACGTTGGGCAAATCACGCTTGTTGTACTGGAGCACGTAGGGAATGTCAGTGAAGATTGAGTTTGAGCGATTGCAAATTGTCCATGAGGTTTTGAAAACTCTCGACGTTTTCGGGCATTTTCTCGAATTGCGAATCGGCTACGAACACGATGCCGTCCACTCCGCGCAGCACGAGCTGGCGGGTGGTGTTGTAGATGACCTGGCCCGGGACGGTATAGAGCTGGAACTTGGTCTTGAACCCGCGGATGGTCATCGCTTCAATCGGCAGGAAGTCGAAAAAGAGCGTGCGGTCCGAGCTGGTCGCCAGCGAGACAAGCTTGCCTTTATTGCCGGCGGCGGTCTGGACGTGATCATGGACCTGGACCAGGTTCGTGGTCTTGCCGCCCATTGCCGGGCCGTAATACACGATTTTAACCTGCAGTTCTTTGGTGGCTTGGTTGATAATGGCCATAGGATTATTGCTTTTTACGGTCGAGTTCACCAGCCAACAGGGCCAGTTGTGCGGTTGGCAACAGTTCGCCGGCGCGACCGAACGCGGCGAAATAGACGCCGTGGATGCGGAACACCTTCCACGGCACGTTGCCAACGGTGAAGTTCAAATTGTTCAATTCGCCCATCCGCAATTCCTTGGTACACTGGCTGACGCGGCCGTAAATCTGGGGCAGAAAGGCCGCCAGCGTGTCCGCATTGAGATCAGGCGGAATCTGGCTGGCCACCGTCAGGCCGTCCGGTAAGGCCACGAGTGCGCCGGCGACGCCCGGCAGTTTCATGGCGTGCGAAACAATTTCGTCGGGCGGAGCGCGACGGCTGCTGAAATCCGTCGCGGGCACCTCGGGCACCGCCGCCGGGCGTTTGAATTCAGTCTCGCCCGGACGCGCGACCAGGGAAGTTGTGTCGGACTCACCCCAGGTATAGTAGTTTGTGTCCGCGGGTTGGGGGTCCGCCGGTCTGGAAGCGAAACGGATTTCGTCCGGCCGGGACGTTTTGGCCGGCGGCTCCAGGATTTCGGAGGACGGTTGCGGCTGCGGAAAACCAAAAAACAAATTCGGAATCTCCGTCGAGAGCGGTGCCGCTTGGTGCGGATGAGCCGTTTTGGCTGCCCCTCCCAGCCTGGCCAAAAAGAGCGGGGCGACGATTTTTAACGGTAATTCCAATTCCAAGCCGTCATGGATGGACACCGCCGGGGACGTGGGGTTGATCCACGAGCGCAAGTTCCGCCAGGCAAATATCACGCGTCCGCGTTTGAGGGCAGGTTCGACCAGATTCACCGGCAGCGCGACCTGCGCGTTCGCCAGGTTCATTTGCGCGATTTCCATTCGCAATGCCTCCGGCCAGTTCTCCGAGAGGGCGGCCAGCGGTGCCAGGATCGAAGCGGACTCCGGTGCGACCGGCGCGGGCTTCGGCATGAACGGCGTCGGCCTCGGCGCGAGTGGCGTTGGCCTCGGCGCGGGTGGCATGGTTGGGAGTGGTTGAATGGGGATGCCCGGAATGATGGGTTGCGCAGGCAGACCGTTGCCGTTGCCATTGCCGTTGCCGTTACGCGACAGGGCCGGTGCCGGGGACTCGGGTTTGATGGCACGCGAGACAAACGCCGGCGGCGGCGGCGCGACGGGTGGTGGCGTTGTGTTGGCCGGTGTGCGGACCGGCGGTGCGGCCATTCGTATTTGCGGCGGGGGAGCCGGCGGTGGCTTAAACGCCGCTTTGGATATCATGATTCCCTCCCCGCGCCCGCTGAACGGTCCGGTGATTTCTGCCGGCACTTCCAGATGTTTTTGCGTCGGATTGCGAGCCAAAGAATTGAAATTCAGGCGCCCGAGAACCTCGTTCAACGGCAGTATCACGGGAAGCGAGTCATATTCCTCGTCAACATTGAACAGAGTGGGCGCGGCCTGGCGCAATTCCCCGAAGGTGATTTTAACGACGCCCAGTGCCAATTGCGGCATGATTTTTCCAACTGAAATCGAGATGCTGGCGCGGCTCAAATCGGCATCGGTCAGCGTCAACCGGGCGTGCAGTTGCGGCGGCAGGTTTCCCAGGATGGATTGCAGCGGCAGTTCCACTTCGCTCATGGTTTCGGCCGGCGCCGGTCCGGAGGTTGCGGGACGCGCCACCGGTTTTGGCGGGGGCGCGGTAAATTGCGGAATGGGAACGGGCGGCGGTGGTGCAGCTTGCCTTACCGGTCGCGGCGGTTGAGGAGTGCCCGCTCCAGTTTCGTTCTCGTCAAAGCGTCGCAGCAATTCTCGCAGCAACCCGGCAAATCTTGTTTTTACTCCATTTGGCATCGCACACAGCTTTTCCCGCAGACTATGAATCCGCAGGTTGAGCGATTCCCAGCAGGAAGCGCGCCACGGACGCATTGGAAACGTCCGCCGAACCCCAAGCCGCTGTCCGACTGCGGGCCGGCGGAAAGTTGTCTCAGCGTTGGACTGGCTGTCCACAAAGTGACGATGGATTATTGGTCTGCCCGGCGGGATTCGGAACGACAACTGCTTCTTTCCGGTCGTTCGCGGCTTAAACGCTTTGGCCTTGAATTCACGGCCACCGGCCTGAGCCGCTACGAGTAGTGGAATGGAACCGAATGGAATGGAATCACACCACAAAATTCTGATTTTGGACGATGAGGCCGCCTGGTTGGAGGTGAATCGCGAAATATTGTCACAGCTTCCCAGCAAACCCGAAATCCGCACGGTCAACTCCGGGACGCGCGCCGTTGCCCTGTTGGACGCCGAGCCGTTTCGTCTGCTGATTTGCGATTTGAAGATGCCGAAGATGGACGGCTTGCAGGTGCTTTCGATTGTCCGCCGCCGGTTTCCGGAATTGCGCACGGTGGTGTTGACGGCGTTGGAGGACGAGGAGTTCCGCTCCCGGGCCTACGCGCTGGGCGTGGATTTGTTTTGGCTGAAAACCGATATTCAACAAAACCCGCAAATGTTTCTGGACTGTGTTGAGTCATTGTTGGGGCGCGACATGGAAACGGGTTTTCGCGGCATCCAAAGCAAAAGTCTCATGGACATCATTCAGATGGAATGCCTGTCCCGCAGTTCCGCCGTATTGCGTATCACCCGCGGTCCGCTCGTGGCCAGATTGTGGCTTCAGGAGGGAGAACTGATTGATGCCGAAGCCGAAGGCGCGCGGGGTGAGGCGGCGTTCCGGAGAATCCTGGCCTGGAAATCCGGCACGTTCGAAAATTTGTCTGCCGAACCAAAGCGCGAACGCACCATCTTCAAATCGGTCAATGCCCTGCTGCTCGAGTCTGCGCAGAACATTGACGAAGCCGCCAACCCCACCGGGCCCGAATCGGTTGAGGAGGCCGATCATCGCAAGACCATCTGGAAACTTGCCCTGGTGGCGCGGGAAGGCGCTGAATTTGTCGTCGCCTCTTCCACCGAGCGCCAGAATGAGGTGGATGCCTGGGGGACGCAAAACGCGGGACAACTCGCCGGCTGGACGCGGCGGGTCGCCGAGGTGGCCAAACGGCTGAGTGACCGGCTCGAAGCCGGCCCGTTGCTGTATGTCGTCGGCGACAGTGTGGAACGGCAAGTGCTCTTGCTGCCGCGCGACGATAAATCCTATCTGGTCGCCTGGCCGCCGGACGCGCCGGCCGACCAACTGTTTGAAAAAACCAAGAAACTTGTTGCCTCATGGGATTCCTGACACGATTTTTTAAGAGTCATGCGGCGGTCCAGCAACTGCCGGCCGGCAGCCTGACCGTCAACCGCGACGGCCAGGTGGTCACGTCCACCATCGCCTCGGGCTATCCGCAGGGGCTGTTGCGCGACATCGTGCGCGACGTGCTGCTCCTGTTTCGCCAGGCGCGCGAGGCGCAAATGCCGCTGGCCGAATTCAGCATCCATTTCGCCAGCCTGCGCATCACCGCCCGCGAAATGCGCGGCGGCGCCGTGATTTTCCTTTCACCGCACACCGTGCCGACCACCCCCCAGTCAACCTGACCGCCTATGACCACCAAAGAACTCACCCAGCTGGTCACCCAGATCGAAACCCACATCGAATGCTGGAAACAGTTCAACCATTTCGTGAACGTCGCCCGCGCCAAAAAGTTCGGGCCGTCTGACGAGAATCATTTCCTCGAACTCAAGAGCGTCATCGTGCAGGAGTTGGAGATGATTTACGCCGCCCTCGAAATCACCTCGCCCGCCAAGGAGGAAATTCATGCCCTCATTGGCAATGCGCCGTCGCTCCGGTACCTGAGCGAGATGAGCGAAGGTTCCCTGCGCGGCATCGAAAGCCAGTGGCACAAAATCTACATCGGCTGGCATTCCATCCTCGGCCAGCTCAAGGTCAAACAGCACGTGGAGCAGGCCAAGTCGTTCTTCAGCTGGAAAAAGTAGGCCGCCCTTCATTTCTTCCTTGCCCGGCACGCCCGTTTCGTGTCTAACCACGCGCCATGCCTGACTGGATCGCCGTTGTCCTTCTGGGAATCATCGAGGGAATCACCGAATTCATCCCCGTTTCCTCCACCGGCCATTTGCTGATCGCCGAGCACTGGTTGCCGCGCCAAAGCGACCTTTTCAACGTCGTCATCCAATGCGGCGCGGTCATCGCCGTGCTGCCGCTGTTTCCGCAGCGGCTTTACAAATTCATTTTCGAGTGGCGCGACCGGGAAACGCAAAGCTACGCCTTGAAAATCTTTGTCGCCTTCTTCATCACCGGCGTTGGTGGATTGATCCTGGAAAAGGAAGGATTCAAACTGCCGGAACAACTCGCGCCGATTGCGTGGGCCTGGCTCATCGGCGGCATCGGCTTTGTCGCCATTGAATGGTGGTTGCGCGGAAAAAAACTGAGCGACGAAATCACCTGGTCGATCGTCGTCGCGGTTGGGGCCGGTCAGTTGATCGCCGCGGTGTTCCCCGGCACGTCGCGGTCCGGTTCAACCATCCTGCTGTGCCTTCTGCTGGGACTGAACCGACCGGCGGCCACGGAATTTTCCTTCCTCGTCGGCATTCCGACCATGCTCGCGGCCGGCGGCTCGGAGATATTCAAGCAATTGCGTCATCCGGTGGCGGGCGCGCCGCCGGAACATTGGGGCATGGTGCTGCTGGGGTCGCTGGTGGCCGCCGCTGTCTCCTTCGTCGCGGTGGGCTGGCTGCTGCGCTACATCCAGACGCATACCTTCACCGTATTTGGCTGGTACCGCATCGCTCTGGCAATTGCGACGTTTGTCTTCCTTGTGCGCTGAAGAAACTTTGGAGGAACAAATTTCGGAGGGACGAGTTATACGAGTCCCCATCCAACGCCTGTTTGGACCCGCATGCAATTGGGGACTCGTGTAACTCGTCCCTCCGGAAAAATCACTGCGCCGGCGCGGGGATGAAAATTTTCTGTCCCACCTTCATGTTCTTGGCGTCCAATCCCGGGTTCGCCTTCAAAATCTGGTCCGTGGTCACCTTGATGCCCTGCGCGCGGTACGCCTTGGCAATCGCCAGCAAGGTATCACCGCGCTGGATGGTATAATCATAGCCGTTTTGCGGGCCGCTGGTGCTGGTGGTGGAATGGCCACTGATTGGCGTTGGCGTTATGTCCGGTGTTATATTCGGCGGCGATCGGTGGCTGGAGGAAGCAGCGCCCAATGATTTTTCCAGCCGTTCCAGCTCCTTCAAAACCCGGTCGTTGTCCTCCTGCCGTTTCTTGTCAATCTCCTGCACCTGTTCGGCGAGCTTCTTCAAATCATCCGGGTTCGCCGTATTGGCGGCGGGCTGGTTCGCCTGGCCTTGCAGGTCGCCGATTTCCTTTTCCAGCGCCTCGATGCGTTTGCCCTGCGCCACCTGCGCGTCCATCAGGTCCTGAACCTGGCCGCTGAGTTTGTCAATCTGCTGTTGCGCCGCAGTGTCCTGCGCCGATGCCACCACAGCCGAAAAAGTTAGAATTAAAAAACAGGCTAGAAATCGTTTCATTCGCCGACGATAATCCGTCGCCAGCCCGCGTCAAGTGGAAGTGCAAGAGTCAGCGGAGAACCCGAAGGGAATTTGCAGCCTATCCTGGGGTTAGGCCACTCAATCATGCTGCATCCTCAATATCTCTCTGCCTCCTCCGCCGAATCTCAGCGATGGGCCATCAGCACATAAAATCCATGTATTCGTGTGTAAGCGCATCAGAAAATATTCCTGTGGCCACTCCGTGCGGTAAATATCCACGGCAAAGTTCGGAATAACCTCAATGTGGTGCGGATGTAAAGCTCGAATGGCTTCTGGAATTCGTGGGTCGTCCATCTTTATCTCGTCAGCTTCGTTCGTCAAAGATGAGTGCAACATGACAAAACAGGCATCAGCAATCTGCCGCCTCTCTGCCGATGTGCGACCATCGTTGATTGGTCTGGCAACGTAAATGTAAAAACCCGCAATAAGCAGCACGACGACACCGAAAGAAATCAAAAGAAATTTGCCGATACGCTTCATGGTAACGGTCAAGTGGCCTAACAAACAATCGGCGGCGGCATTTGCAGCCTATCCTGATTCACAATTTGAACCTTATTTCCGGGAAAATAGTTTGTCCAGCGTTCTTTCTTTGCTCCGCAGGAGCAATGGAAATTAGCCAGCCATGAAGTGGCTGGAACACACGTCCAATAATTTCGCGTCCTGAAAGGACGCTGGGAATATTGTCCTTCTGCCGTCCCTTCCGGGACGGATTATTTTTTGGACGAACACCAGCCACTTCGTGGCTGGCTAATATCCAATGTCGCTTTGCGACAATTACCCTTTCCTGTCCTCGCGTTCTCCGCGTGATAAAACTCACGCCAGTTTGCCGTACCGCCGGATTTCCGGCCAGATCAACGCCACGGCGATGACGGTTAAAACAGTTCCGACGCCGCCGGACACGGCGGAAATGATCGCACCAGTAACCATCGTGTTGCCGATGACCGGCCCGAAGATTTGCGCGACGGTGCCGGACTCGAACTCACCCAGTTCGTTTGACGTGCCAATGAAGAGATTATTGACGGCGGAGACGCGCCCGCGCTTGTCGTCGGGCGTGAGCATCTGCACCAGCGTGTGCCGCACGACCACGCTGATGTTGTCCACAGCACCGCACAGGAACATCATGAGAAGCGAAAACCAGAACCATTTCGAAAACCCGAAGGCAATCGTAGCCAGCCCGAAGACCGTCACTGCCCACAACAGCGTGCGCCCGGCATTTTGCAGGGGCGGCCGATGGTTCAGGATGAACACGCAGAGGATGGAACCCAGCGGCAGTGCCGCCGCCAAAAAGCCCAGGCCGATCGGCCCGACGAACAGAATATTCGAGGCATAGATCGGCAGGAGCGCCGTCGCGCCGCCTAAAAACACCGCGAACATGTCGAGCGTGATGAGGCCGAAAATAATTTTGCTCGCATAGACGAACTTGAACCCCGTCAGCAGTGCCTGGAGTGTCATGGATTCCCGGACTTTGACGGTGTGCTCCCGGCGGATCATGCCGACCAGAACGCAAACGACCACCGAAGCCAGCGCGTTGATGACGTAAACGGGCGCCGCCGCCGCCGGGTCATTGAGATGGTTGAAATAGTGCCAAACCATCCAGGCGATAAGCCCGCCGGCGGCCACCCGGCCGATGATGCAGGAGAGCTGGAAGACGCCGGCGTTCCAGTTGACTGCGCGCGGAAAATCCTCCCGGGCCACCAGCGCCGGCAAAAAAGCGGCGCTGGCCGCCCGCATGAAGGTGTTCGCCGCACTCCCGGCAAACAGACAAAAATAAATCCAGATCACCGGCGCGTGATACCAGGAAATGAAGGCCACCCCCAGGCTCGCCGCGGCGATGGCTGCCGTGGTCAGCACCACAATCCGTTTGCGGTTGTAATTGTCCGCGACGTGCCCCGCCGGCAGTGTGAACAGAAACATCGGGATCATTTGCACCAGCCCCACGAGGCCGAGCGCTAGGGCCGATTGGGTGAGCCACCAAATTTCCCAGAGGATGGCAAGGGTGAACATCTGCTGGCCGGTGATGCCCACGAGCCGGCTGACCAGATAAAACGTGAAGTCCCGGTTCTGGAAAATGGCGTACGGACCGCCGCCGGAGACGCCCGGCGGCGGCGCGCTCAAATCCTCTGATTTTTCGATGTTGTTCATGAACGAGAAACCGCGCAGAACTTAATCGAAAATCGCCGCAGGTCGAGTTTTCACGCAATGGAATTGCTTTCTAAGAGCGTCCACAAAACCAGTTGGACCGGGAGCAGGAACGCCGAGCCGGTGCTTGGCGCTCCATTTTTGTCAAAGTCTCTTAATGTTAATCGTCATCGCCAGGAGGACGGATTCGGATTACGATCCAGATTAAGATGGATGAATCAAACGAAAAACCGCGCCGCTATAAATGGCCGTGGTGGGTGCTGGCGGCCTTCTTGTTGGGGGTGGTGCTGGCGGTTTTGTGGATGATTTTCGATGTCCAAACCATCGAACAGGAGCGCAACCCAAATGTGCCGTCAACCACCAACTCGGCGCCTTAGCGTCGATTCCAATGCAGCGGCGGTCTGTAACCGCCACATAATTTCCGAGAAATTGGCAGTGTCCTGATTTGAAGTTTGGAGTTCCGCGTTTACGCGGTTCCGGGCCGCCTAAAGGCGGAACTCCGAGCGAATTCAGGGCAGTACCGAGAAATTGAAAAAATGCGTGCGGCGCTCCAGGCGCGGTTCATTTTTTCAACAGCTTCTCAAACTTCGCAATCACTTCCGGATTTTTGTCCGCGACGTTCCGGGTTTCGCCCCGATCGGCTTTTAAATTGTAAAGCTCCCATGGGTCACCGGCCTTCGCGCGCACGATTTTCCAGTCACCCATGCGCGCCGCCCGGGCGAGGTCGCGGCCCTGGAGGGCCCAGGAGAAAAATTCGTGGCGGTTGGTCTGGGTTTCGCCCAGCAACGTCGGCAACACGGAAAGGCCGTCAATATTTTTGGGTGGTTCCCGGAGCGCAATCTGGAGGGCCGTCGGCAGGAAGTCCCACGCGGCCCACGAAAAATCGCTGACCTGGCCGGCGGGAATCCTGCCCGGCCAGGAAACAATCATCGGCACGCGCAGGCCGCCTTCGTAAAGGTCGCCGCGTTCGCCCCGAAACGGTCCGGCACTTCGGAAAAATCTAAGATCCACGCCCCCGCCCGTCTGCGGCCCGGTATCGCTGGAAAAGAAGATCACCGTGTTGCTTTCGAGATGCAGGCTTTTCAATTGGTCGAGTAGTTGGCCGATGTGGTCGTCCAGGCGGGCGATCATGGCGGCCCGGTCTTTGTCCGGTTGTGGCCACGGCTCGTCCGAATAGGGCGCGTCGGTCGGCACGGGCATCGTGCCGCCGGTGCCCGGGCGCGCGACGGTAAAATTCAACAGCAGGAAAAACGGACGGTAGCGGTTGAATTGATCGGGTTGGTTGGCCTTGATGAAATTCCCGGCGGCTTTGGCGAACAAATCGGGGATGTATTGTCCCTTTTTCCCGTCGGCATTGGCATACAACTCCTCCCGCCCATTGAAAGCGACTGGCTGTTCCGTCGCCGGCCTAAGCAGGGTTTTGGGCATGTAACGCCAGACGTAATCGGAGTAATAATTTTCCGCATCCGTCGGGTCGGTAAAACCGTTGAATTCATCAAAGCCCTTTTCCCACGGCGCGCCGCTCGTGCCGTGGCCGCCCAACCTCCATTCGCCAATCAGAGCGGTATGATAGCCGGATTGCTGCAACCATTGCGCCACCGTGATGTCGTCCGTTGCCAGCGGCACATCCACGCCGGCGCGCTGCTTCAACTGGGTCGAGTCCCGGCCGAGCATGAGCGCGGCGTTTGCCGGCGAACCCGCCGCGTCGCCCGCGTAATAGCTCGTAAACCGGATGCCCCCGGCGGCCAGCCGGTCGAGGTTGGGCGTCTGGAATTTAGCCTGGCCATAACAGCTCAGGTCGCCGTAGCCCAGGCCGTCACATTGAATGAAGAGAATGCACGGCCGGCGCAACGCGGGCGGACGGGCGTCGGAAGTGGAAACGGATTGCGCGTACGCCGCCGGCAAAAAATCAAGAGCCGCGACGGCGAGCAAAACAAGGCCAAGGTGAGGGAAGCACATTTGTTTCATTGCAAACTTAGATTCTGGAAAACTTGATATGTTCGATGCAATTCAATTTTGTCTGTCGGAAACATCCTCGTTTTCCCCATAGGTTCTCCGGATTACGAATACGATGGGGGAGGAGGAATCATTGGCTGCGTTTCCCAAACTCCGCATCGAGCGGGATGCGCGCCGCGACGATGAAACTGGGAATTGTTGCCAGAATTACCCACACGAAAAAGTGTGGATAGCCGATATGTGCCTGCAACCAGCCGCTCCACATGCCCGGGATCATCATCCCCAGCGCCATGAACCCGGTGCAAATGGCGTAATGCGCCGTGCGATGTTCACCGCGTGCGATGTAAATCATGTAAAGCATGAAGGCGGTGAAGCCGAAACCGTAGCCGAATTGCTCCACCGCGACGCCGGCGCCAATCACGGACAAATTTTCCGGTTGCGCATACGCAAGCCAGATGAACACCGCGTCCGGAAGGTGAATGGCCAGTAACATCGGCCAAAGCCAGAATTTCAATCCGTGCCGCGCGATGACGAAGCCACCCAGCAACCCGCCGGCCAATAGCGCACCGACACCGACATACCCGCTGACCTTGCCAAACAGGTCGTCCGACAGGGCCAGGCCGCCTTGGTCGCGCGGGTCGAGGAGAAAAAATTTGGCCACGTTCAGCAACTGCGCCTCGCCAAAACGGTAAAGCAACAGGAACAAAAGCAACGCGACAATTTTGGGTTTCTGGAAAAAGGTCCCGAACGTTTTGAAAAATTCCACCATGAATTTTTCCAACGAACCCAAGCTTTGGGGCTGGTCAACTGAAGGTTTGGGCAGGACAAACCGATGATAAATTCCCAGGCATAAAAAGACTCCTGCGATCAGCGCGAACGCGATTGACCAGGCAAACGGAAAACTGCCGGTGCGTGCCTGTATTTTTCCGGCAAGAACGACCAGGCTGCCTTGGGCGGCGATCATGGCCACACGGTAAAAGGTGTTGCGTATGCCGGAAAAAAACGCCTGCTCGCGTTCCGTGGTGGCCAGCATATAGAAGCCGTCGGCGGCGATGTCGTGGGTGGCGGAATTGAACGCCAGCAGCCAGAAAAACACCAACGTCCATTGGAAGAAATGGCTTGCTGGAATTGTCAGCGCTACCCCGGCCAGCACCGCGCCAATGAGCAATTGCATGGTCCAAATCCACCACCGCCGCGTTTTGAGGATGTCCACGACCGGGCTCCATAGTGGTTTAATGACCCACGGCAGATAAAACCAACTGGTGTAAAACGCCGCCGCCGTGTTGGACACGCCGAGGTTTTTATAGAGTACCAGCGACACCGACATCGCCAGCGCGTAAGGCAGGCCTTCGGCAAGGTAGAGGCTGGGAATCCAGAGCCACGGGTTGCGGGAGGTCGGTTTCGCGCCGGTCATCGGCCTTTGAGTAACAGGCCGGAGCCGCGCACGCAAAAATTTTCCGACTTGCGCTTTGCGGGAACGATGGTTGAGTCAGGGCGTGACCGGCGCATTTCTCAATGCCTTGGCTATTTTATTGGGCGGCCTGCTGGGGCTGGCGCTGCGCCGGCCGCTGTCCATCCGCGTGCAGCTTTTCTTTCGTTCGGCGCTGGGCGTGCTCACCGTATTTTTCGGCCTGCGCCTCATTTGGTTGGGCGTCAATGGGACGTTTCTATCCGCGTTGAAACAGATTCTCATCGCCCTGCTGGCGGTGATGGTTGGCAACCTGCTGGGCAAACTGCTCGGACTGCAAAAAATTTCGAACCGTCTGGGCCGTTACGCGGGCAATATCATTACGGCCCAGCCATCAGGCGTCCGGCGCCCTATGGTTGATGGCTTTAGTGCGTGCGCCATTCTCTTTTGCGTCGCGCCGCTGGGCTTGATCGGCGCGGTGGCCGACGGATTATCCAATTATTTTTATCTGCTGGCGGCCAAGGCCGTCATGGACGGGCTGGCGACGCTGGGTTCCGTGAGAACCCTGGGCTGGCCGGCGGCCCTGTCGGCTTTTCCCGTTTTCCTTTTTCTCGGTGTTATCACGCTGGCCTGCCGGCTCTACGCCGTGCCGTTCCTGACGTCACACAGTCAGGGCGGAGACGATCTGGTCAATTCAGTCAACGTCGTTGCCGGGTTGGTGTCCTGCGCGGTGGCTCTGGTGATTTTCCAGGTTCGCAAGGTCGAGCTGGCGAATTATTTGCCGGGCCTGGTTCTCGCGCCGTTGTTGGCGTGGTTGTTCTCTCACTGAATCACGCCGCGTTTGCGCAGCATCGTTTCCATGGCCCGGTCCATCAGCGAATTCGCCAGCGGCCTGGTGATTTCGTCGAGCGCGGCGAGGGCGGCCTGTAACTGCGGCAAATCGCCGGTGCCGGCTCCTGGTTTTTCGGTGGCCAAGGCCGTTTCCACCTCACGCGCCGCGGCTTCAATCTCTCCACTATAACCGGCTGCAATTTCATCGGCACAGTCTGCCAGCGCCTTGCGTGTGGCGGCGAGTGCTTCGTTGGCGCGCAATTTCGCCTCAACCCAGCGCCGCGCCGCCAAATCCTCGAACGCGTGCGCGACGGATTCCTCGACCATCTGTTGTACCGCCGCGTCGTCCACGTCCACGGTGGACTTCATTTCGACAACTTTTTCCCGGCCGGTTTTCACGTCACGCGCCAGGGCATGCAGGATGCCGTTGGCATCAATTTCAAACTGCACGCCCACGCGCGGCACACCGCGCGGCGCCGGCTCAAACTCAATCGTGAATTTGCCGAGGCTCCAGTTATCGTTCGCGCGTTCGCGTTCGCCCTGCAACACATGGATGAGCATCGAACGCTGGTTGTCCACGGCGGTTGTGAACAGCTCGCCCGCCTTCACCGGAATGGTCGAGTTGCGGGGAATCAGGACGTTCATCAACCCGCCAAACGTCTCGAGACCGAGCGACAGCGGCGTCACGTCGAGCAGCAGGACGCTCTTGAAGCCGCCGGACAGAATTTCCGCCTGAATTGCCGCACCCAGCGCGACGGCTTCATCAGGATTTTGCGACGTGTTCAACTGCGGGCCGCTGGATTTGTGATAATCGCCGCCCAGGCGGATGCCGCCGCGCGTTTCCTCAAATTCCGCGCAGCGGAACAGCTCGCTCACGTATTGGCGGACGAGCGGCATCCGTGTCTGGCCGCCGACGAGAATCACCTGGTCCAAATCCTTCGATTCAATCCTGGCGTCGGCCAGGGCGCGCAGGCAATGCGGCCGGGTGCGGCCAATGATGTCGCGGGTGAGGTTCTCCAGTTCGGTGCGCGTGAGCTGGTAGCTGAAATTGAAATCCGGCGTGAGAAACGGCAGCGCGATTTCCACCTCGGTTTCGGTTGAAAGGCTGATCTTGGCCTGCTCGGCGGCTTCCCGGATGCGCGACAACAATTGTGGATTCCGGGTTTCGGATTTCGGATTGACCGTCTGGATTTTCCCGACGAAGAAGTCCACCAGCCGTTTGTCCAAATCATCACCGCCGAGGCGCGTGTTGCCGTTGGTGGCCAGCACCTGGAAAACGCCTTCGTTCAATTCCAGAATCGAGAGGTCGAACGTGCCGCCGCCCAGATCATAGACCGCAATTTTCGATTTCTCCCTGAGCTTGTCCAGACCGTAGGCGAGCGCGGCGGCGGTCGGCTCGTTGACAATGCGTTCAACTGCGAAACCGGCCAATTCGCCGGCGCGTTTGGTGGCATGGCGCTGCGCGTCGTTGAAATAGGCGGGCACGGTAATGACGGCGCGCGCGACCGGTTCGCCGAAATAATTTTCCGCGGCGCGCTTCAGTTTTTTCAGAACCTCGGCGGAAATTTCCTCCGGCGAAAAATTTCTGCCGTGGACTGGAATCGTCACCGCGCCGTCGCCGTCGCCTCTGACTGGATACGTCACCAGCATTTCCTCCTGCGCCATGTCCGCACCGCGCCGGCCGATGAAGCGTTTAACCGAATAAACCGTTTCCGCCGGGCGGATGGCGCGCACACGATTCGCCTCGTGGCCGACCACGGGTCGGGCGTCCGCCGAAGGAAAGTGCACAACCGACGGCGTCAGCCGCCGGCCTTCGGCATCGGCGATGACGAGCGGGATGCCCGAATCCACCGTGGCGACCAGCGAATTCGTGGTGCCCAGGTCGATGCCGACGATTTTGCTCACAACCGAATGCTGCCACGAAATGGCGGCAAAACAAAATTTTTGTGCATTTGTCCCCTATTGCGGCTATTTTGTTAGCATGAATTGCATTGTTACTGCCGGTCCGACTTATGAACCGCTCGACGACGTGCGCCGGCTTACCAATTTCTCAACCGGCCGTCTGGGCACGGAACTGGCCGATTTCCTGGTGGCGCGCGGCCATCAGGTGACCCTGCTCATCAGCGCGCAGGCTACCTACGTCGGCGGGCGCCGGACCCAGCGGGTCGAAGTGTTCACCACCACGGCGAACTTGCGGGAAAAATTGCAGGCATTGCCGGCAAAAAAAGTGAACGCGGTTTTTCACACCGCCGCGGTCAGCGATTTTCGTTTCGGCCGGATTCGACTGCAATCGCCCCACGGCACGTTGACGGAAATCAAATCAAAAAAGATTCCCACCGGCGAGGGCACCTTGCTGGTGGAACTCGTGCCGACAAAGAAAATCATCGCCGAGTTGCGCGCCTGGTTTCCGTCAGCGAAGCTGGTGGGGTGGAAGTTTGAAGCGGAAGGCAAGCGCCCGGATGCGATTCACGCGGCAGAACAACAACTCATCCAGTGTCTGACCGACGCGTGTGTGGCCAACGGCCCGGCCTACGGCGAAGGTTTTGGTTTGATTACCAGAAGCGGCCACGTGCCTCTGGCGGATCCACCGAAACTGTTTGATGCACTGGAGAGATTGATGCAGGCGTGAACGGCGGCGGTTGGAACCCTGGCGTTAGACTTCGAAATTGTCCAATTGCCGCAGACCCAATTTCATGGGGAGCCAGCCGACCAGGAATGACAGAAACACGAAGGCGATAATGCCTTCGGCGGCCCAGGTCGCCCGCCCGTGCCAGCCGGTGGCGGCAAATCCCAACAACAACACCGACGCAAGGATATAGACGGAGCTCAGCACGAAGCATAAAGTGCCGCCGAAACCGCTGACAATCTTGTTGGGATTGGTCTCTTTCAAATTGGGATACAACACCCCCAGCCCCACCGCGAGGCCGTTGAGGGCAAAGGTCATTATGGTAACCACCGCGCCGAAAAAAGCCACCCGGTCCCAGCTCATTTTCAGCAGGTAGCACGAAAGCATGATCAGGCCCGAAGTCACGACGAACGACATCACGCTGGCCAGCCAGAACTTGGTTTTGATTACGCGCGCCAGGCCCATGGGTGCCAGGCCGACGATCCAAAGCCGGCGGCCTTCCAGGGAAAATTGCGGGAAGACAAATCGTGTCGTGACCGAGGCGAGGTTCAGCGCGCAAACGCCGAGGTTCAGGAAGGCGATCAGATTGATCCAAAATTCACTGTTCAGCTGGTGTGTAAAATTCCGCAGGTTGATGATGTACACGCCCAACAGGCCGAACAGCATCACGGTTTGCCCCCATTGGGTCGTGTCGCGCCAGAACATGCGGATGTCCTTGATGGCCAGCGCCCGGCCATCGCGGCTGAGCCAGAAAAATGCCCCCAAAATTTTTTCCATCGGCCCGGCGGAGTTTTGAGATTCACGCTTAAGAAAAATCCGGGTCCATTTGCCGCCGCGGTGCACGCGGCTTTGCACGGCCGACGCCGTATCGTAAAACAAACGGCCGAACCGGGTGAAGGCCAGCCCGCCGAACAGCAGCGTGTAACTCAACAATACCAGCGCGAAGAACGCCGCGCCGCGCAGGATGCCTTCCGCCCATTGCAGCACCGCCGCCGACAACCAGTAACTGGGCAGGAACGGAAACATCGTAAAACGCGTCTTGGCCAGCAATTGATCGAGCGCCTCGAGGGTGCGTTCGCTGAGCAGGGCGTTGGTGGCCGGCTGGGCCTTCCACCAGAAAGCGACCAGCGCGAGTGAGATGATGGCTGTTCCCACGATCGCAATTTGGAAACTTCGGCGATCCAGAAGCCGCCCCATTAAAATCGCCAGCCACGCGCCGGCGACACCCGGCAGCACGATAAACAACGCGATCAACACCAGCGTCATCACGTAAAAATGCCACGCCGCGCCGCGCACCAGGCCAAAGGCCACCAGCAGCGGCGCAATCAGGAATAAAAATGCCCACGACGCCAGCAGCGTGGATTCTATGAATTTCCAACGAAATACCGTCTGGGCCGAAACCGGTAACGTGAGCAAAAACGCGGTTTCGCGGTTGCGGAACAGGTTCGTGTAGCTGATGACCAGATTGCTCAGCAGCAACAATCCAAATAGAAAGGCAAACAGAGTGTACATCAACCGCTCGGTCAGCACCGCGCCCAAGCCCGGGAATCTCGCGACAAACCACAGTGCATGATAAAACAGCCAGAAGGACAGAACGAGATAACCGACGACAAAGAACAGGATGACGCTCGTGAGCAACTGCGATTGTTCCCGCAACGACAGCAGCCGCCGCCAGGTTTGCAGCGCATTGACACGCATTAACAGAAGCAACGGCGATGTTTGGGGTTGAACGAAATTCGCGGGCACGGCGTCCAAGCTAGCGTGGATCGACGCCGGGCGCAATTCTGCCGGGGAGGTGATTTTGGTCGAGGCGTCAAAACTACCAATGAAATTGACCAGATTCAGCCGCCGCCATTTTCTGCTGACGCTCGGTACGGCCTGCGCCGGCGCGCCGGCGGCCACAATGACGGATGCCCGATGGTTTGAACCCACGTGGTTGAAAGTCCGGCACTTGCGCATCGGCGATGGCCCGCCCGCCGTCCGCCTCGTCCATTTCTCCGATTTGCATTACAAGGGCGACCGCGCTTATGTGGAATCGGTCGTCAAGACCATCAACTCCTTCTCGCCGGACCTGGTGTGTTTCACCGGCGACATTATGGAGCAAACCGGGTTCCTGCCCGAGGCGCTGGAAATTCTTTCCGGCGTCCAGTCGCCCATGTTTGGCGTGCCCGGTAATCACGATTATTCGAGTGGTGCGTCGTTCGAGGTCATCGGCCAATGCTTTGCGGCCACCGGCGGCGCCTGGCTGCTCGATGAACAGCAGGCGGTGGCCGGCGGAAAAGTCAACCTTGTGGGAGTCACCTGCCGGAGTTTCTACAACGTCCCGCCGCCGCTGAATCCCGATGCAAAAACCGTTTTGCTGATGCACTATCCGGCGTGGATAAAGCAACAGGCTGACCATCGGTTCGATCTGGCACTGGCCGGTCATTCCCATGGCGGTCAGGTGCGCCTCCCGTTTTATGGCGCCTTTGTCCTGCCGGACGGGGTGGACCAGTATGACCTCGGTTTGTTTCAAACCCGGACCGGCCCGCTGTATGTGAATCCGGGCATCGGTTGGTATTACTGTGACGTGCGATTTAACTGCCGCCCGGAAGTCACGGTGATCGAAGTTTGACTTCGACCGGGCTGGAGCACGGACGAACCGTTCGCTCCTTTCCCGTTGAAGCCGCCGTGAACGGTTTGTATCGTGCGGCAATGTTACCGCCGGAACCCAACATTTCCCCGCTCAAAAGTCCTGTAGCGGCGCTCTGCGAGCGCCGAACCATCGCAAAACGCTGATAATTCGGCGGTCATAGATCGCCGCTACAACTCGGCGTTCCACTTTTGCAGAGATTTCCTTCGGAGTTGATTTCAATTTGTGATTCACCACCCGGCGTAGCCGGATTCCCGCTTTCATTCCACTTCGGCGCGGCCAGTCATCGGTCAACGCCGGGCTGATCGCTGAAATCCTTTCAGGATTTAATTTGTCATTTGCCATCCATGTTCATCCGTGTCATCTGTGGTTGAAAAGATTTATGCCTGCCGACCTCATCCATCGCATCGGCATCGCCGCCCCGGCGGAAACGATTTATCGCGCCATCACCACCGAGGAAGGCGTCAAGGCGTGGTGGACGACCGATGTGAAGATGGACGCCAACGTCGGCGGCAAGGCGGTCTTCGGCTTCTTTGACCATTCGACCGTCTTTCAGATGCGCATCGAACAATTGACGCCGCCGTCGCTGGTGCGCTGGCAATGCAACGGTGGCAGCGCGCCCGATTGGGTCGGCACGATGCAGGAATTCATCCTCGAACCGCAAGACGACGGCGAAGTGCTGCTAAAATTCTGTCACAGCGGCTGGGAACGCGGCGGCGACCATTGCTATCATTGCAACACCACGTGGGGACATCTGCTCGTTTGCTTGAAAGATTACGCCGAGCGCGGTGTAAAAAATCCCTACTTTACTTGAATTTCCAGCACCTTGACGCGGTAATCTTGTCGCCTTCGCACCTGTTTTTTTTCCACATCCGCTGACCACCAGCCCGTCGCCGCTTTCGCCTCACAGTTTGCGGTTGACAAGCCTCATGGTTATAGGTATTATGGCCGCGATGAAGAAAACCAATCCCAGTTTTTTGAACGGTGTCCCGGAATTGCTGGTGCTGCGCCTGCTGGCCCGTCAGGAAATGTACGGGTACCAGATTGTGGGGGAAATCCGGACCCGGACCGGGGCGGCTTTGGCTTTTGGCGAAGGCTGCATCTATCCCTACCTGCATTACCTGGAAGCGGAAAAGCTGGTGAGCAGCCGGCGGATGGAGGTGGAGGGCCGGAATCGCAATTATTACAAACTCACCGTGCGCGGAAGGAAACGGCTCGAAGAATTAGGCGCCGAGTGGAAACGCGTAACGACTGGTGTCTCACTTTTGATGGGGGAAAAATATGCGTGATTACATTGAAACCCTGCGACGGCGGTTGGTGGAATTGGGCTGTCCCCTGGCACACGTGCGGCGGTTGGTCCGGGAAATGGCCGACCACCGCGATGACCTGAAACAAGCTGCCTTGGTGGAGGGATTGCCCGAACCTGACGCGGAAGCACGCGCGAACGCGCAACTCGGCGACCCGCTGGTTTTGGCCGAACAAATGATGGTCTCGCTGCGGCGATCATCCTGGTGGGGCAGGCATTTCGTCGTTACTTTCGGCCTGTTGCCGATTTTGGTGTATCCGGTTTTATGGGCCCTGTTCCTGGTTCTCGAACTGTTGCTGGTGGTCACGCTGGGCTACGGCTGGGATTCAAAGAAACTGGATGTGGTGACCAGCAATCCGGTGACGTTCCATCATCTGCTCAAGGTGTGTCACTTTATGGATTATCTCGCGGTTGCGCTGGCCACGCTGCTGTTCTGCTGGCTGGCGCGGCGCGCGGCAGTGAAACTCAAGTGGATGGCGATTTCCTGTGCCATTTGTTCGGTGGCGGCAATCATCACGTGGGTCAAGATCGAGCCGCATTCTTTTTCCCTGGGTTTTTCCATGAACAGCCAACTGGATCTGCCGTGGAGCCGGGGAGTGATTCCGCTTCTGGTGGCCGGCGCCATGTATGTTTTCCAACGGTGGACGATGCGTCGCTTTCAGGAAAAGGTCGCCGCTTGACAAAAGTTGGCTGGTATTGCCGGCTAACGGGGATTGACTGTTCCTGGGTGTGGATTAAAACTCCCGCCATTCCCATTGGCATGAGCAGAAATTTCAAAACCGGGAGACAAGGCATCCAATTGTTTCTTCTGTTTCGACTCGTGCTTCTTCCGTTCAGCGTTGCGCCGGCCACTTGGTCATGGCCCCAAGGCCGGGTTGGGCGAGTGCGTATTTGACGAGCGGTTCCAGATTGCCCTGGACGGAAACCAGGACCATTTTTTTCCCGTCAAATACCACCACGCAACATTTCAGGTGATGAACGGAGACTTTTTCTCCCGCCAGATAGATTGCGACCAGCTCCCCGCCGTCCATCACCCCCACCACGCGCTCCCAACCGCGGGCACTCATGGCCGAGTCGGCGGCGGCGAGCATGGCTGCGCGATCCGGCGGCGGCGTTCCCGCGGCCAATTGATAGACCCCCACCCCGGCGCTCCGGACGGACTGAACCGCAGCGCGTGCGCCGGGCTCCAGCTTGACGAAGGACAACCCGGCGCGGACAACGCCCAGCGTGAGATAACCCGCGTTCAGGGTAATTTGTTGCCGCCATTCAACGCCGCTGGACTCGATCAATTCATTGCGCAATACCCGGTCATCGGAACCCAAGTGAAAGAAACTGGCCACGCCCGCGCCCAGCAGAAGGAGCAGCAGCAGAGGCGTGGCGAGGAGGCCCCAGAGCCAGAGTCGGCGGGCCGACCGGCCCGTTGCCGGCGGAGATGAAGGCGGATTCATGGCTTTTGGGGGCGAGATTTTGTGGAAGGGCGATGCCGGTCAGGTTGAAATCCAGCACGGCCCATAACCTGACCAGTCAATTATCCGGAGCCGTTTCTTTGGGGGCCTCTTCTTTCGGCGCGGCATCTTTGGGAGCTGCTTCTTTCAGGGCGGCGCCAACGTCTTTGAGGGGTTCGATATTCAGCTTCTCACCCAGGGCCGCAACCTGTTCGGGCCGGATGTCGCCGACGATGTTGATCAGCACGACCTGGTCCTTCGCATCGATCACGGTAATGGCGAGTCCGGCCAGCGCCTCTCCGCCGCGCGTTTTGGTGTAAACGCCGACATCCTGGCCGTCTTTGTCCTGAACCGCGACGTTGTGGTCCCAGCCTTGGGCGTCGAGGTCGTGGCGGATTTGCCGGACGCGTTTCTCCAGTTCGGCCCGGTTCCCGTCGGTGAGTCCGATGACATTAACGTGAACGAGTTGCACGCTGCGCAAAAGTTTGGCCGCATCGGGTTGTTGTTTCTCGACCACCTGGGCGGCGAGCGACAGCAGGTTGCTGTTAACCTGGATTTCCACGAATTGGCCACCGTCGCCCGGCGGGGTAAATTTGCCAAAATCCACCTGGCCCGCAGGCGGACCGGCGAGAACGTTGACGCCGACGCCGACGGCGATAGCAGCGATGGCCAAGGGGTAACGGAGCATTGTTGTCATAGGTTAGGTTATTGGGTTGATCGGTTTGTTTGGGAAACTGGTGTTTCAGTGTTATATAAATCCGGCTCCGCCCGGGAAACAGACCCCTATTCACCACCCGTTTCGCTTGCGGGATCCTGCGGTCGCTATGGACTTTTTTTGATGTTCGCATCTGCCATATGCGTTACGGTCGCCGGCTTGAGGCCGATTGAATCAGCTTTTTCAGCGGTCAATGCCTTCAGTTTGACTTCCAATTCGGCGATTTTCTGAGCGTCCCGATACGATCGTCCGCAGGCCGACACAATGCACGCATTGAGTTCTTTGCCATAGCTCTCCACCTGCCAGTCCAACGCCTCACAACGGTATTTCAGCTCCATATGCGCGCCATACCATCGAATCAATCCGGCGGCAACCACGGTTACCATCAATATTTTCAAGAGATTTTTCACAACGTGTCTTTCCACTCTGATACTTAGGAATCCGTCGGAAAAGGTTGCGAAAAATAATATCCGCTGTTTCCCGTGCCACCCTGGTCATCGTTTATCCCATTTGGTGTCACTTGACAGACCGCACAAAGCGGGTCGAGGTTAACGCATGAAAAAGGAGTGGGTATTGTCTATAGTGGTTCTGTTCGCCGCAGGCCAGGCCATGGCCCAGCAACAGGTTAACGCGAATTCCACATCACAGACCAATAACCCGTCTGCCTCCACAACCTTCAAAGCTCCCAAACCGACATTCCATTGGCTCGGGCCGGGTGAACCGGTGCAAACCGGGAAAACTCCGCGGTACATTGAGGGTTTGGATACACGGGCGTGGACGACGGTGGTGGAAGAAAATTCGGGTAGATCTGCTTTCCCGGACGGGGAAACGCACGAAGCCGGATTGTGCTTGTTGTGGTGGGGCGCCGAACCACGGTCGCGCTGAGTGGCGTTACCGGATTCACTGGCAGAGAATTCCGTAGCGCAGGCGTCCTCGACTGCAGCGTTTACCGGGCGTCCCGCCGGGCGGTGGTTCTGCTGGAGCGAGACGCTCCCGCAACCCGCAGTCGGGACGACTGCGCTACGCCTTTCAGGGACTACATCGCCAGGGCCTTGGCTGCTTCCGTGGCGAGGTTGAGCACCACGCTCGGAAACAGGCCGATCCAGAACATCCCGGCGATGCAGACGCAGGCGGCGAATTTGACCGGCCCCGACAAGGGAATGGGCGACAAATCCGGCGCGTTTTTGCTCCAGTAAATCGCGCGGATGACACCGAAATAATAGTAGAGCGAAATCACCACGCCGACGAGCGCCGTGAACGCGAGGCAATAATAGCCATGGTTGTGATTGGCCGCGCCCTGCTCGATGACAGCTTTCAGCAGTAAAAATTTTCCGAAGAACCCGGCCATCGGCGGGATGCCCGCCAGTGACACCATGGCCAGGGTCAACGTCCCGGCCAGCAACGGCGACCGTTGATTCAAGCCCGCGAGTCCCGAAATGTCCTCGCTGTCCAGATGCCGCATCACGACACAGATGACCAGAAACGCCGCCACCACCGTGAACAGATAACCCGCCAGATAATACAGCAGCGCCGCCTGCCCGGTCACGCTCAAGGCCGCCACGCCCAGCAGCAGATAGCCCGCGTGGGAGATGCTCGAATAGCCGAGCAGCCGTTTCAAATTGCGCTGCGGCAGCGCGCACAGGTTGCCGTAAAGAATCGTGATGCCGGAAATGACGATCAGCAAATCCGCCCAGTGTTTCGCCACGGCCGGCAGGGCGGTGAACAGCACCCGCAGCAGCAGGACGAAGCCGGCGGCTTTGGAACCGACGGCGAGAAACGCCGTGGTCGGCGTGGGCGCGCCCTGGTAAACGTCCGGCGCCCAGATCTGGAATGGAAACGCCGCGATCTTGAAACCCAGCCCGACCAGGACGAACAGCACGCCGATGAGGAAGATTTTGTTGGTCTCGAATTGTGCCGCGACGGACGCAAGCTCGGTGAAATTCAATTTTCCGGTCGTACCCCATACCAGCGCGATGCCGAACACGAGAAACGCCGACGACAGCGCGCCGAGAATCAGGTATTTCACGCCGGCTTCGAGCGAAACCAACCGGCTGCGCTGGAAGCTCGTCAGCACGTAAAACGTGATGGTAATCAATTCGACGGAGACAAAGAGCATGGCAAAGTCATTGGCCGATGCCGCAAACAACATCCCCGACAGCGCAAAGGCAATCAGCGAGTAGTATTCACTGATCCCGCCGGCGATGCGGTCGGAGAATTCCACCGACATGAACAGCACCAGCATGGCGGCTATCAGGAAAAACCGTTTGAAAAAGATTGCCAGCGTGTCTTCCACGAACGCGCCCTTGAAGGCCGTGCCGGTATTGGCGTCGCCCAGGTTCGTGAGGAGCAGGGTTCCGAGCGTGGCAATGGCCAGATAAGCCAGGAACCGCCGGCGTTCGGGCGCAATGAAGAAATCCGCCAGCATCAGCACGACGCCGAGCGCAATCACCCAGAGTTCCAGACTCATCAAGGAAGCGTTCATTGATTCAAAATCATATTGTCGGCCAGGGCGACAGCGGAACGGTTGTGTAGCACCCGCGTCTCGCGGGTGGTTTCGGGCGTCGCGGCCGAAACGGTCGGTGGACGAGACGCACCATTATTTATTTGATCGACTCCAGTTTCCCGTTTGCCAATCCAATTCGGCGGGACGCCGAATTGAACCCGCCGGAGGCGGGTGCTACCCACAGCAACCGTTTCACTCCGTGCCATTGTTATAATCTTCTCCGCGTCGGGTGTGATTTTCTCCGTCAGCAGCCTGGGGAAGCAGCCGAACACGAACAAGCTCGCCAGCAACAGTGCGTAGGGCAATTTGCGCCAGAGGCTCGTGGCATCGGCCAAGCCGGCCCATTTATCCGGCAATGGTCCATGTAAAACGTTGCGCATAGCGCGCGTCATGTAGACCGCGCCGATGATGAGCCCGCCCCACAGCGCGAGGCCGGTCACGAGCGGGAACACCGTCCATGCGCCGAAGAACACCGTGACTTCACCGACGAAATTGGCAAAGCCCGGCAAGCCGCAACCGGCCATGGCCGCCATGAGCAGCGCCGTGCCGATGAACCGCAATTGCCGGCAGAGTCCGCCGAGTTCGCTCATTTGCAGCGTGCCGGTCTTCTGATAAATGTAACCACTCAATGCAAACGTCAGCGCCGCGAGGAAGCCGTGCGCTACCATGATGAATTCCGCACCCGTTACGCCGATGAGATTCAGGCTCGCGATGCCGAGGAAGATGAAGCCCATGTGTGCCACGCTGGAATTGCCGATGAGCAGGTTGAGGTCCCTCTGCCGCATTGCCACCCAGCCGATGTACAGGATGTTGCCGAGGCAAAGCCAGGCGAGGATTTGCATCCAGCTTTGTGCCGCCTGCGGCATCAAGGGCAGCGCGATGCGGATCAGGCCGTACAGACCGAACTTTTTCAAGACACCCGCGTGCAACATGGAAGTAGGCGACGGCGCGGAACCGTAACCCAGCGGCGCCCAGGAATGAAACGGCCAGAGTGAGACCAGGATGCCAAAGCCGAACAGCAACAGCGGGAAAATGAAATTTTGCGCGTGTTCCGACAGCGGATGCGCGGCGATATATTTTGTGAGTCCGGGAATATCGAACGTGTTCGCGCCGGATTGCACATAAAGCGCAATCAGGCCAATCAAGGCGATGAGCGCGCCCAGGCTCAGGTAAAGCGTGATTTGGAACGTGGCGTAATTCTTCCGCTCACCGCGACCCCAGACGCCGATCATGATGAACGTCGGCACCAGCGCGAGTTCATGCAGGAAATAAAAGAAGAACAAATCCAGCGACGCAAACGCGCCGAGGATGCCGCCACTCATTACCAGCAGCAGGATATAAAATTCCTTCTCGCGTTCCTTGATTTCCCACGAGCAGCACGCCGCCGCGAACGCGACGATGGCGCCCATCAAAATCAGGCCGACATTCAAACCGTCCACGCCGACGTGGTAGCTGATGCCGAGCGATTCGACCCAGGGAATCTGCTGTACGAAACGGTAACCATCCGCGTCCATCGGCGCGTGGCCATAGGCGCAGAACATTTTCACGGCGAGCACCGCCGGGATAAGCGTGGCGAGCACGGCGATGCCGCGGATGATGACGCGATAATTGCGCGGCACAAACAACAGCGCCAGCGCCGCCACGAGCGGCCAGCCCAAAATGTAGGTTAAAATCGACATCGTTAATTTCTTTGAACGGTCAAAGCATTGGGACGTGAAAATAGATGCTGTAGCACCCGCGTCCCGCGGGCTGTTTCGGGCGTCGCGCCCGAAACCTTTAGCGATGACGCGTTACTGTTGTTGGCTTGACCAAAAAACTCCGGGCGCGCGTCGCCGCAATTCGGCGGGACGCCGAATTGAACCCGCCGGAGGCGGGTACTACACACAGCTTTCATTGATTCCATTTTCATTCGTCGCATCTTTGCGTCTTCGCATCGCTGCGTTAAAATTGTTCTTCGGCTATCTTCCCAAAACAAACCACATCACCACCGCCACGCCCAATACGAACAGGAAGGCGTAGGTCTGGAGGTTGCCGGTCTGAACCAGCCGCAACGCGCGCCCGGTCAAATCCGTGCCACCACGCACCAGGCCGATGCAAAAACCCTCCACCAGCCAGCGGTCAATCCAGTCCATCACCGCCGCGATGAAATCATGCGCGCGAATGACGGTGGCCTCGTAAAGCTCGTCAAAATAGAACCGGTTCTTCATGGCCGTGGCCAGGCCGCCAAGTTTCGCCGGCAACGGATCGCTGATGGCGTTCCAATACAATTTGGTGGCGGCGAAAATGCCCGCCGCAATGAACGCCAGCCCGATCAACACACCAATGGGTGAATGCGTGAGCGGTTCAAAGAGGCTTTGCCCGAAGGATGCGCGCGTTTCACCGGGCGAAAATTGCGAGGCGTACGCCTGGCTGACGCCAATGACGCCGCCAATCACCGCAAACACGGCCAGCACGCGCAGCGGCCAGGCCATGACCGCGGGCGATTCGTGGACGTGTTCGGCGGCTTCGGTTTTTGGCTTGCCGAGAAACGCGACATAGAACAGGCGGAACATGTAGAACGCCGTCAAGCCCGCCGTGAACGCGCCGAGGACGAAGAGCAGGTAATTTTTCTGGTCCAGCGCCTGGCCCAGGATGCTGTCCTTGGAGTAGAACCCGCTGAACG
This sequence comes from uncultured bacterium, assembly GCA_963708305.1. Taxonomy (GTDB): domain Bacteria; phylum Verrucomicrobiota; class Verrucomicrobiia; order Limisphaerales; family UBA11358; genus UBA11358. Next base: position 2,030,289 of record CAVPSH010000001.1, read on the forward strand.
GCGGCACGCCGCTCAACGCCAGCGTACCGATCAAAAAGGTCCAGAAGGTGACGGGCATTTTCTTTTGCAGGCTGCCCATTTTCCAGATGTCCTGCTCGTCGTGCATGGCGTGGATGACCGAGCCGGCGCCGAGGAACAGCAACGCCTTGAAAAAGGCGTGCGTGGTGAGGTGGAACATCGCCGGCGTCGGGCCGGCCAGACCGACGGACATGACCATGTAACCGAGTTGCGACAACGTCGAATAGGCGAGGATGCGTTTGATGTCGTTTTGCTGGACGGCAATCAGCGCGGCGAGCAAGGCGGTGAAACCGCCGATCCACGCGATGACGTGCAGCGCGTCGGCATTGAGCAAAAATAAAATCCGGCACAGCATGTAAACGCCGGCGGCCACCATCGTCGCGGCGTGGATGAGGGCGCTGACCGGCGTCGGGCCTTCCATCGCGTCGGGCAACCACACGTGCAGCGGGAATTGCGCGGACTTGCCGACCGCGCCGCAGAAAAGCAACAGCGCGGCAATGGTCGCCATGGTGCCAAGCGCGGCTGGATTCGCGACGAGTTGATGTTGCAACACCGTAAAATTGAGCGAACCCAGCATTCCCCAAACCATCAGAATGCCGAGCAGGAAACCGAAGTCGCCGAGGCGGTTCGTGATGAACGCCTTTTTCGCCGCGTCGCCGGCGCTGGGCCGTTCAAACCAATGGCCGATGAGCAGATAGCTGGACACGCCGACCAGTTCCCAGGAAATGAAGAGCTGGATGAAATTGTTCGCCAGCACGATGCCGAGCATCGAGAAGGTGAACAGGCTCAGGCACGCGAAAAAGCGCGAGAAACCGCGGTCTTCGTGCATGTAACCGAACGAATAAATGTGAATCGCGCCGCCGACGCCGGTGACAACCAGAAGCATCATCATGCTTAGCGCGTCGAGTTTCAGTCCGAAATCCACGTGCAGGCTGCCGATGGTCAGCCAGTTGGCGATGGATTCGCCGGGCGCCGGCTGCCAGCCGTTCGCGTTGATAAAAATGACCGAGAGGATGAAGCCGATGACAATGGCGCCGATGGACAGCAACGCGCTCACGGTGCGGTAGCGCAACGTGAACAGCGTAATGCAACCCGCCGCCAGCAGCGGCAGGAACAAAATCAGCCAGGGCAAAATTTCGTATTTCATCAGTTGAGATGGAAACATCGAACGCCGAACATCGAACGCCGAACATCGAACGCCGCCGGGTTGGAAACGTTCGGCGTTCGATGTTCAATGTTCGATGTTCGATGTTTTCTCATTTCTTTAAAGCTTCATGCTCGTCAGGTCTTCGACGTGGGCGGACTGGCGTTTGCGGTAGAGCGCGACGATGAGCGCCAGGCCGACCGCCACTTCCGCCGCCGCCACGGTGATGATGAAGAAGACCAGGACCTGTCCATCCAGTTTGTTGTTGAACCGCGAAAACGAAACCAGCGCGAGGTTCGCCGCGTTGAGCATCAGCTCCAGCGACATGTAAATCACCAGCAGATTGCGCCGCATGATGACGCCGAGCAGTCCCAGCCCGAAGAGCAGGAAGCTGACGACTAGATAATGTTCCAAGCCGACATTCATAATTTCGCAGAGCAGATAGCGTTGGAGGTTGGAAGTTGGGGAAAAGCGGCGAACGCAAATTCCCATCTGCCATCTGCCATCTGCCATCTGCTATTTTTTTCACTTCAAATCCTTTTTGCTCAACAAAATCACGCCGACCATCGCCACCAACAGCAGGATGGAGACGACTTCAAACGGCAAAACGTATTGCGAAAACAGGAGTTTACCGAGTGCTTCGGTTCCGCCTTCGAGTTGTGGCGCCGTCGCATCCGCGTCCGGCGGCATCCCCCCCAGGGCTTTCAAGGAAATCGTCACAATCGCGCCGACCGAAATCAGTCCGGTCACGATGCCGAACAAATTGATTTTTCGGCGTTGCTCCTCCTTCAAGTCGAGCAGCATGATGACGAACAGAAACAGGACGATGACCGCACCGGCGTAGACGATGATCTGCACCGCCGCGAGGAAGAAGGCGTGCAACAGCACGAACAGACCGGCCATCGAGATGATGGTCAGCACCAGAAACATGGCGCTGGTGACCGGGTTGCGGCTGAAGGGGTTGGCGACCACCAGCACGCCGCACAACAGCGTGAGCGCCGCGAAGACGTAAAACAAAACGTCCGGGACCGTGCTTCCGCCCAGCAAGTTGTTAATGGCTTCCATTGCCGATTAGACTTTCACCGGAAAATTTTCCTGTTCCTCCGCCTCGTCCAGCTTGTGTTTCCATTTCTGGATGCCGCCGTGAACGCCGCCGAGCGCAAGCAGTTTTTCCTTGCCGTAAATCATTTCCTCGCGGCTCTGGCCGGTGAGCGAGTAATCCTTCAGCAGGAAAATCGCCTCTTCGGGGCAGACTTCCTGGCACAAGCCGCAATAGATGCAGCGCAGGAAATTGATTTCGAATTCCTGCGGCATTTTTTCCGCATTCGGCCGGTCGGCCAGCTGGCCGGCCGGGCCGGGCGGGATGATCTTGATGGCTTTGGGCGGGCAGACGAATTCGCAAAGCTGGCAGGAGACGCACTTGGTATTGCCGTCCTGGTCGCGCACCAGATACGGCGCGCCGCGATAATCCGGCGGCACCGCCCATTTCTGCTCGGGATATTCCATCGTGACGGTTTTGCCGCCGAACAACGAACGGAAGGCGTGCCGGAAAGTGACTTTGAATCCGCCGACAATCGCCGGCAGATAAAGTTTTTCCCAAAACGTCAATGGTTTGCGATTGACTATCATTTCAAATTCAAAATTCGTCGGCGAATCATTGTTCACGTTTCACGCATCACGTTTCACATACTCCGCGTGAAACGTGAAACGTGAAACGTGAGACGTGATTAACTTTTCATCCACAGCACGACGGCTGTGATTAAAATGTTCACCAGCGCCAGCGGCACGAACCGCCGCCAGCCCAAATCCATCAACTGGTCATACCGGAAGCGCGGGAACATCCAGCGCACCCAGATGAACAGGACCACGAACAAAAGCATTTTCACCAGGAAAACCAGGATCTGCGCGATCCCCATCCCCAGGCTGGCTGCCGGATGGTCCAGCCCCCAGAACGGCAGCGTCCAGCCGCCGAAAAACAGCGTCACCATCATCGCTGCCGAGGCAACCATGTTGGAATATTCCGCGAGGAAAAACAGCGCGAATTTCATGGCGCTGTATTCTGTGTGGTAGCCGCCGACCAGTTCGGTTTCCGCCTCCGGCAAATCGAACGGCAGCCGGTTGGTTTCCGCAAATGACGCCACCAGGAAAATGACGAACGAAACCGGCGAGTACAGCGCCAGCCACCCGTGATGCGCCTGCCAGCCGATGATCTGGCTCAGGTTCAAATTGCCCACGATAAGAAACACCGGAATCACCGACATGCCCATCGAAATTTCGTACGAAATCATTTGCGCGCTCGACCGGATGCCGCCGAGGAACGGGTATTTTGAATTCGCCGCGTAACCCGCCAGCACGATGCCGTAAACGCCGAGCGATACGATGCCGAACGTGTACAGAATGCCCACGTTTAAGTCCGAGATGACCATTTGCTGGTGGCCAAGTTGCGACCCGAACGGAATCACCGCGATGACCAGCATCGAAGGAATCACCGCAATGGCCGGCGCCAGCCAGAAATATACCTTTCGCACACCAGCCGGCGTGAAATCTTCCTTGAGCATGAATTTCAAACCGTCGGCCAGCGGCTGGAACAGGCCCAACCGGATCAGGACCGGTCCGAGACCGGGGATGGCCTTGACGAACGGCGGGGCGGCGCGGTTCGGGCCCGACGCGGTCCTGAATCCACGCCGAAATTTTGCGCTCGGCCAGCACCGCATAGGCCACCATGCCCTGCACCACGCCAACGACAATGGCGATTTTGACCACGCTGAAAATGATGAAATTCCAGTTCATTTTAGATTGGCACCGTCACACCCGTGTCACCGAGGCCCGCCCAGGTCAATCCGTTGAACGCGGGCACATCCTTCGCCATTTCGTTGAACAGGCCTTCGATGGTCAGGAAACCATTCTGTCCGGTGACGTTGTAAACCAGATCGTGCAAAAACTCCCATTCCGGCCGGGCGTCGCCGGGCGCCTCGACCGCCTTCATGAATTTCTGGACGCGGCCCTTGACGTTTGTGAACGTGCCGCGCTTTTCGACATGCGCGCAGCCGGGCAGAAGGTAATGCGCGCGCTTCGTCGTTTCGTTCGGCAGAATGTCGCTGACGATCAGCGTGTCCAGTTTGCCGAGCAGTTCGGCCTCAATGCCGTTCTTCGTCACGTCTTCGCCGAACACAATCAAGGTTTTGACCTTGCCGACTTTGATGCTGTCGGCAATCACCATCAACTTGATGCCCGCGCTGGCCTGGCAGATGCCGATAAGCCGTGCGCCGGTTTTGTTCGGGGTCCGGTCCGTGTTCAGCAACAGCTTGTCGCCTTCGCCGAAATGCCCGATGGAATCCGTGAGCGCGCCAAATTTGTCCGCCAGCTTTTTGAGGAGCCAGAGTTCCTCATTGGTCTGCCGGGACGAACCGATGATGGCCACCGAGCCGTGCGGCGCAGTTTTCAGCTTGCCGGCAATCTCATTAAGTGCCGCTGTCCAGGTCGTTTTTCGCTCGGCCTTCTGAACCTACTACGTCCTGACTTCCGTAAGCCGGTCGTCGCGGCCAATCCACTTGTAATTCAACCGGCCGTGATCGCACATCCAGCAGGCGTTGACGGCGTCGTTTTCGCGCGGCGTGTAGCGGTAAACCTTTTCCTCGCGCGAACCGACGATGATATTGCAGCCGGTCGCGCAACTCGTGCAAATGCTCCTGGTTTCCTTCAGGAACCACACGCGCATCTGGAACCGGAAATCTTTCGACGTCAGCGCGCCGACCGGGCAGATGTCCACGGTGTTCAGCGTGTAATTGTTGTCGAACACTTTGCCCGGGATATGCGGTGAGCGTGTTGTAACTGCCGCGATTGACGATGCCGAGCGCGTCATCGCCCGCGATGTCCTTGGTGAACCGGATGCAGCGCGTGCACAGGATGCAACGCTCGTCGTCGAGCACGATGCGCGGGCCGAGGTCCACCGCCTTGGGCTTGTGCACCTTCGGTTCCACAAAACGGCTCGCGCTTTGGCCGTAATCCACCGAGTATTCCTGCAGTTTGCATTCGCCGGCCTGGTCGCAAATTGGGCAGTCGAGCGGATGGTTGATAAGCAGGAATTCCAGCACGCCCTCGCGCATCTGTTTCACGCCGGGCGTCTTGGTGTAAATTTCCATGCCGGGTGAAATCGGCGTGGCGCAGGCGATGGCCGGGCGCGGCGACTTCGCAATCTTCGGCGTGCCGTCGGGATTCATCACCGGCTTGCGGTCCGGACCGAGCGCCGGCGTGCCGAATTCAACCAGGCACATGCGGCAATTGCCCGCGACCGGCAGCTTCGGATGATAGCAATAATGCGGCACGTCCGTTTTCGCCAGTTCGCACGCCTGAATCATCGTCGTGGGCACGGGCTTGCCGGACCAGTCCGGCGTCAGCTTCGGGACCTCGAGCTCGCGCCCGTCCACCTTCACCTTGATTTTTTCAATCGCCGGTGTGGCGGACTTCGTTTCGGTTGTAGCGGTGGTTGACATTTTATTTAACGCAAAGGCGCAGAGGCGCGGAGAGAAACGTCGGTAGCACCCGCGTCCCGCGGGTTGTTTCGGGCGTCGCGCCCGAAACCGACTGCCGGCGGACATTTCGAGTGATTCTTTGGCGAACTCTAGTCATTCGCGCGCCGGAGCAATTCGGCGGGACGCCGAATTGAACCCGCCGGAGGCGGGTGCTACCCACAGCTTTTGTTTGTTCAATTCTTCATTTAATGCGCGGTTGCCGATTCATGCCGCTGCGACGGTGCCGTGGCCGGGTCAATCTTTTCCTTCGCGCGGCGTTCCTCGTCGGCCTTGCCTTTGGCGACAAATTCGTCTTTGAACTTCGCCACAAAACTTTGCACCGGCCAGGAACAGGCTTCGCCAAACGCGCAAATCGTCCGGCCGCCGGGAATGTTGTCGGCGATTTTGACCAGGTAATCCGCGTCGCTGGCCCGGCCTTCGCCATGGGTCAGGCGATGCAGCGCCTTGCTCATCCAGAGCGAGCCTTCACGGCAGGGCGTGCATTGGCCGCAGCTTTCGTGCGCGTAAAATTCAGCAATGTTCGCCAGCGCTTCGACGATGTCCACACTGTCATCCATCACAATGATGGCGCTGGAACCGCTCATCGAGCCGGCGGCGATGAGCGAATCGAAATCATAAGGCAAATCCAGCATGTCCACTTCCTGCTCGACCATCTGTCCGTCAGGGCCTTTTCTCTTCAGTTTGAATTTCTCGCCCGCCTTGAAAACTTTCGCCGACGAACCGCCGGGAATCACCGCTTTCAGTTTGCGCCCGTCACGCAGTCCGCCGCCAAAGGCCGGATCATTGATCAACTGGCCGATGGTGACCTTGCCGGTTTCGATTTCATAATAGCCGGGCCGTTTGACGTGGCCGCTGAGGCTGACGATGCGCGTGCCGGTATTGTTCGGCGTGCCGAGCTTGGCGTATTCCGCGCCGCCCATCGCCACGATGTGCTTCACATCGCAGAGCGTCTCGACGTTGTTGACGATGGTCGGGCACATCCACAGGCCGAGCACCGCCGGGAAATACGGCGGCTTGATGCGGGGATACGGCCGCTTGCCTTCCAGCGATTCGATGAGGCCGGTTTCCTCGCCGCAAATGTAAGCGCCCGCGCCGCGATGAACGTAAATCTCCAGATCATAGCCGCTGCCGAGGATGTTTTTGCCGAGAAAATTTTTCGCGCGAGCCTCGTTCAACGCCTGGTTCAACAGCTTCGCGCCTTCGGGCATTTCGCCGCGGATGTAAATGTAGGCCAGCTTCACGTCGTTCGCGAAGCAGGAGATGATCATGCCCTCGATGAGCTGATGCGGGTCTTTGTGGATGATCTGGCGGTCCTTGAACGTGCCCGGCTCGGATTCGTCGGCGTTGCAAATCAGGTAAATCGGCTTGCCGCTCTTGCGGTCCACAAAACTCCACTTCAGCCCGCAGGAAAAACCCGCGCCGCCGCGTCCGCGCAGACCGGAAATCTTCACTTCCTCACGGATTTGTTCCTGCGGCGACTGGGTTTTGCCATCGGGCAGGGATTTGGGTTGGATGGCCAGCGCCTTCTTCAGCGCTTCATAGCCGCCGTGGCGCAGATAGCATTCGATGTCGGGCGTGTAACCCGGCTGATCGGCGTATTTCAAAACCAGTTTATATTCCTGCGGCATGTCAAGTGTGGCACAGCCTCTGACGAGTGATGGAAATGCTGACGAATGCCCAGGCTCGAAGCCTGGGCCACGCTGCCGGCTTGACTGGCCGCACGAAACACTTTAGCCTGTCAAATGCTCCGGCTTGCCCGATGGTGTAACGGTAGCACAGCAGACTCTGGATCTGTTTGTCATGGTTCAAATCCATGTCGGGCAGCCAACTCCCATTTACGATTTCAGATTTACGATTTACGATTGGCATCGGCTTATTTGCATTCCGCCACAATTTCATCCGCCTTCTTGGGCGAAACGCCTTCGTAAAAGGCGTCGTTGCACATCATGACCGGCGCGGTGCCGCAACTGGCGAGACATTCGACGAATTCGACCGTGAACTTTCCGTCCTTCGTCGTTTGCGGGCCGTGCGCGTGCGCGTCCAGGCCCAGCTTCTCGCAAAAATGTTTGTGCAGTTCATACGCGCCGCCCAGCGCACAGCTCAACGTGCGGCAAACCTTGATTTGATACTTGCCCATCGGTTGCTGCCGAAGCATCGGATAAAACGTCACCAGCTCATAGACGTTGATGGGCTGCAGCTCGAGTTTCCGCGCCGTCCACTCGACCGCCTCCTGCGAAATCCAGCCGAATTGCTCCTGAATCGCGTGCAGCACCATGAGCGCGGCGGCGCGTTTTACCGGATAATGCGTGACCAATTCGTCCACTTCCGCCTCCAGCGCCGCCGGCACGGCAAAGCCGCTTTGACGCTGAAGCGGATTCGGAATCGGTTCGGTATGTGCGGTTGAATTCATTTTCGTTTTAACGCAAAGGCGCAAAGGCGCGGAGAAAAATTGTTGTGTAGCACCCGCGTCCCGCGGGTCGTTTCGGGCGTCACGCCCGAAACCTCCGGCGAACGGACAATGCCATCACGCGTTTGGCAAAAAACCATCGAACGCGCGCCGCCGCAATTCGGCGGGACGCCGAATTGAACCCGCCAGAGGCGGGTGCTACAGACAGATGTTGTAAATCCAGCCTTCATCCTCTGCGTCTTGGCAACTTGGCGTTGAATCTTCATCGGTCGCATTCCCCCATCACAAAATCGAGCGAGCCGAGGATCGCCACCGTATCGCTGATGAGACAGCCAGGGAAAATTTTCGGGATGATGCTCAAGTTCACAAAGCTGGGCGAACGAATTTTCATCCGGTAAGGCGTGCCGCCGCCTTTGCTGTTGATGTAAAAACCGAGTTCGCCCTTCGGGTTTTCGTGGCCGAAATAAATTTCGCCGGGCGGACAATTCATGCCTTCGGTGACGAGCATGAATTGATGAATCAATTCCTCCATCTTCGTCATCACCTTCTGCTTCGGCGGCAAAACCACCTTGCCGTTGGTCACGTCCACCGGCTCGTTGATTTTGTTGTCCGCGCCGCCGGGAATTTTCTCGATGCACTGCTGCAAAATGCGGACGCTCTGGCGCATTTCCTCCATGCGCACGAGGTAGCGGTCATAACAATCACCGACGGAACCGGTGGGAATGTCGAATTCCAAATCCGGGTAACACAAGATACGGCTGGTTTCTTGCGCAAATCCCATTCAACACCGCTGCCGCGCAGGTTCGGGCCGCTCAGGCCGTAATCGATCGCATCGGACTTCGAGATCACTGCCAGCCCGCGGACGCGGTCCACCCAGATGCGGTTGCGGGTGAGCAGGACTTCGACTTCGTTGAGCGCGGGGATGAATTCGTCGCAGAATTTCCGGCATTGCTCCAGCCACGTCGGCGGAATATCGCGCATCAGGCCGCCAATGCGCGTGTAACTGGTGGTGAACCGCGCGCCACTGGCGGATTCGGCCAGGTTGTAGATTTTTTCACGCTCGGTGAACGTGAGCAGGAAGACCGTCACCGCGCCCAGGTCCATCGCGAACGCGCCGAGGCCGAGCAGATGCGCCGAGATGCGCGCCAGTTCCGCGCACATGACGCGGATGTATTGGCAGCGCGGCGGCAAGTCCTTCTCGATGCCGAGCAGTTTTTCCACCGCCAGCGCGTAGGCAACGTTGTTGGCCAGCGGCGCGAGATAATCCAGCCGGTCGGTGTAGGGAATGAACTGCGTGTAGGTCATGTTCTCGGCGATTTTTTCGTCGCCGCGATGCAGATAACCCACATCCGGATCGGCCTTGGTGATGAGTTCGCCGTCCAGTTCCAGCACAATCCGCAACACGCCATGCGTGGCCGGATGCGACGGTCCCATGTTCAGGACCATCTTGTCGCCCTGGACATCCTGAAGCTCTTCCGCCGCCTGTGCTGCGCGCGCGGCGGAATCACGAATCTCTATGTCTTGAACCGTGGCCATTTTATTCAGCCGCAAAGAGGCGCAGAAGGCGCAAATCAGATTCTAGTTTGTGCGTTTTGTGCATTTTTGCGGCAAAACTTTATTCTTCGGGGTCGCGCACGCGCGGCTCGCGGTGGGTGGCGTCCCCGCTGCCGGCCACCGTTACGAACGGTCCACCTTCGAGCGGCGCTGGTTTGGTGAACGCCACGCCGGGCAACTCACTGGGTTTGCCGGCCAGCGGAAAGTCCTTGCGCAGAGGAAAATACGGATAACCTTCCCACATCAAGATCCGGCGCAAATCGGGATGGCCACGGAACCGAATGCCCATCATGTCGTAAATTTCGCGCTCGTGCCAGTTGGCCGTGTTCCAGACGCCAATGACGCTCGGCAATTCGGATTTCTCCTCGCTCACTTCCGTCTTAAGCCGCAATTCGCAGCCATGCATCAGGCCGCGCAGATGGTAAACCAACGTCCAGCGCGGGTCGTCGCCGTAATTGTCCACGCTGCTGATATCCACGAGGTAATTAAAATCCAGATCGCTTTTCGCGTAGCGACAGACCTCGGCAATCTTTTCCGCGTCGGCAACTTTCAAGGTGATTTCACCGCGAAACTCCGCCGGTTCGGAGATTAGGTCGCCGAATTTCTCTTTGATCTTTTGTGCGGTTCGAGCGAAGTCACATGCGAAATAACGGAATGTTGGCGTGTCGGAGTATTGGAACACTGCACCGTTGAAGAATCATCACTCCTACCACTCCATCACTCCTTTTTTTCTTCCGTGTTCATCCTTGTTCATCCGTGGTTAAATGAATTCAGGCCGCCGCCTTGGGTTCATGATGCAACGCTTTGACGGCCACGAGGTCCTGCAGCACCGGCTGCGTGCTGATTTTGTCCTGTAATTTCATCAACGCATCGAGCACGGCTTCGGGCCGCGGCGGGCAGCCGGACACATAAACGTCCACCGGGATGATATGGTCCACGCCCTGGAGCACGGCGTAGCTGCGATACATGCCGCCGGTGGAGGCGCAGGCGCCCATGGCGATGACCCATCTTCGGCTCGGGCATCTGGTCGTAGATCCGCTTGACGCACATGGCCATTTTGTAGGTGACGGTGCCGGCGACGATCATGCAGTCCGCCTGCCGGGGGGAAAACCGCATGACCTCGGAGCCAAATCGGGAAATATCGAACCGGCTGGCGCCCGCGGCCATCAACTCGATGGCGCAGCAAGCCAGCCCCATCGGCATCGGCCAGACGGAGTTTTTGCGAAACCAGTTGAGACGCGGCATCCACGCGTGGTAACAATGACATCCCCTTCAATCTTGGAATCGTAACCGATTTCGGTGTTAGTGCGCATAAACCTTATTTGCTAGAAAACCAGCAAAATCAACGTAATGGGTACGTGTAGGTGTGGGCAAGCAAATTTGTGATTTTTTTCACAAAGGCTGAAAAATTCACCTGAATTTAACGGAGCCGATGGCCGCCGACGTGCTACAACTTGCGCTTGTGACCGGCGGCCGCTTGCGTAGAATTAAGAAACGCAATATGCGTGTGCTTTACGAATGATGAAAACTTTTGCCGAATTGAATTTCCCCGGGCGGCTCATCGCGGTCGAGGGCCTCGACGGGTCGGGCAAGTCCACGCAGATTTATCTGCTCAAGCGCTGGCTCGAAGCTGAGGGCATCAAAGTCTATTTTAGCGAGTGGAATTCCTCCGAGCTGGTGAAATCCGCCACCAGCAAGGGCAAGAAACGCGAGCTGCTGACGCCGACGACGTTCAGCCTCATCCACGCGACGGATTTCGCCGACCGTTACGAACGCCATTTGCTGCCGTTGTTGCGCGCCGGCTACGTCGTGCTGTGCGACCGCTATATTTTTACCGCGTTCGCGCGCGATGTGACGCGGGGTTGTCCGTCGGACTGGGTGCGCGGCATCTACAACTTCGCCGCGCTGCCGGACATCGTGTTCTTTTTCAAGGCGGACCTGGAGGTGTCGCTTAACCGCATTCTGGAAGGCCGGCCGAAGCTGAAATTTTTCGAAGCGGGCATGGATTTGCGGCTTTCGGCCGATCCGTACGAAAGTTTTCGCATCTTCCAGGGCCGCATTCTGGAGCAATACATGGCGATGGCCGGCGAGTTCAAGTTCATGGTGATGGACGCCAATCAGCATGTGGAAAAACAGCAGGCGCTCGTGCGCAAAATCGTGGGCGAGCGGATCAACCTGGCGCGGTTCCGCCGCCGCCGGCCCCTGCCCTTGCCGCCGCCGCTTCCACCGGACAATAAGGTGAAGGAAACCGAGGAAGATTTGGCCGCATGAAAAAACCGATGACCAATCCCGAAGGCGCCAAAAAGGGCCGCCACTATTACGGGCACGGCATTCCCCGCTTCCCGCTGGCAGAGCTGGTGGGCAAATTGATTGTGGTTGAGGGCGCCGACGGTTCAGGCCGTTCCTCGCAGATTGCGCGGCTGGTGGACTGGCTGGAAACCTGCGGACACGCGACGGTGCAGGTAGGTTTGAAACACTCCACGCTGGTCAGTTCCGAACTCGCGAAGGCGCAGGAGGGAAATATTCTGAGCCGGACGACGCTGAGCCTGTTTTATGCGACCGACTTTGCCGACCAGTTGGAAAACATGATTTTGCCCGCGCTCAAGGCCGGTTTCATCGTGCTGTCGGATCGTTATATCTACACCCTCATGGCGCGCGACATGGTGCGCGGCATGGATGAGGTGTGGCTGAAAAATTTATACGGCATTGCGCTCGAACCCGACGCGGTGTTTTATCTTTCCGTCGAACCCCAGGAACTGGTGCAACGCAATCTCGCCAAAAATGCGGCGTTGGACTATTGGGAAAGCGGCATGGACCTTGGCCTGTCGCGTGACATGTTCGACAGCTTCCTGAAGTATCAGACCGCGATGCAGGTGGCGTTCCGCCAGTTGCGGAAGAATTACGGCTTCACCGTTGTGGATGGCAACCGCCCGGTCGGCTCCATCACCAAGGAACTGCGGAAAAAGATTCGCGCGCTCCTGGTGGAAAAATAAAATGGTTCAAGCACCGGGCGTTCCGCCCGGCGGCGGCGGGACATTGTTCGTGGCGGGCGGCGGACCCGCTGGCGGCCGGTTACGGGGCGGGCCGTGCGGCGCAAATTGTTTCGTCATCATCTCAAACCTCTTCTGTTGTTCCGGTGTCAATTCCGCCCGGATGCGCTGGTGGACCTGTTCCATTTCTTCGCGCATTTTGGGGGCGACATTGGTCCAGATTTCGCGGTTCCGTTCCTGGCCTTCGGCGATGATTTTGGAAATCCCCGCATGTTGTTCCGGCGTCAGTTTGAGCGCCTGGTCGAGGTGTTCGATGAAATCTTTCCGCCAGATTTCCGGTGAGCGCGGCCGGGACAACTCTCCCGGGTGCGGCGGTTCACGATCCTCCGCTGGTGCGCGCGGATTTTCCCGCCAGGACAGAAAGCGGGCATTGGGCCCGATGCTCGCGCTCAACGTAGTTCACCAGCAAGCCGCCGGTCAAAACGCCCGCGCCAAAAATCACCACGGTGGCCAGAATGACTTTCCAGGAGTTCATTGGGATTGTGCGTTTTGATCCACCGCTGCCAGCAGCGTGTTTTCAAAATTTTGCGAAAGGTCCCCGGCGCCCGCCGTGGTCGTCGGATTGAAGATGGCCCAGGCGCCGAGCATCAGTGCGATGGCGAGGCACGAAACTGCCGCCCGCCAGAGCCCGCGCACCCACAAGGCTGGATTGCCGCCCGGGGTGCGCGCCGCCAGCAATGCCATCACCCGCTTCTCAAACGCGTACGGCACGCCATCACCCGGCGGATTCGCGCGGGCGGCGGCGATCAATTTCTTGTGTAATTCAGCAGGGTTCATACGCGGCTGATTTATTAGACGCCGGCTTGCGGCGGTGGGTTACAGGTACTTGTCTTTCGGCAATCTGGCCAGAATTTTTCGCATTTCGGCGCGCGCCCGGAACGCGCGCACCTTCACCAGGGGCACCGACCACCCGGTCAACGCGGCGATTTCCTTGACCGGTCGGTCTTCAATTTCCAGCAACGTGATGATCAATCGCGCCGGGGGTGAAAGTCTTTCCAGCACGCGCGCAACCAACAAGCGCGCCGCATCGGCATTTTCGGTCGCGGCTTCGGGTTGGGTCACAAAACGTTCCAGCCAGTTGTTCTCCGGTTCGGTCAAATCGGAAAAGGCCGATTCCCGATTGCGCTGGTGGCCGCGCAAAAAGTCGTAACAGGTCCGCACCGTCAATCGCATCAGCCAGTGTTCGAATGGTGCTTCGCCGCGGAAGCTGCCCAATTTGTCAAACGCCTTGAGCCAGACCTCCTGGGCGATGTCTTCTACTTCGCTTTCACGCCGGGCGTAGCGTCGGGCGGTGGCGAAAACCCGCGGGGAATATTTTTGGACCAGCGGTTCGAAACTTGCGGCGTCTCCGGCCAGCACGGCGGCGATCAACTCCGCTTCGGTTCGTTCCATTGCGCGCAAGCTGCCAGAAAAATTCCCGCGGCTAAAGTCAAAAGCCGCCGGACGGAAATTCAGGGCCGCGTGATGTGCAGCGCCGCTTCCAGGGCGTCGGAGAATTTTTTGACGGCCGTGGTGATTTTGGGCGGCTGTTCCATCAGGCTCGCCATCATCCGCTCGGCGCTTTCGGGCCGGCGGCGAAGCAATTCGGCGCTGGCGAGGATCAGCGAAACGTAGTTGTTGATGTCATGACGCAAATCGGCGAGTTGTCGGTTCAGTTCGCCCATTTGTTCCACACTTAGCGTGACCGGTTCGGTTGGCAGTGGCATGGGTAGAATAATCACGCAAGACCGGTTGAAAGCAAGCGGCTTTCTCGCCCGGGGAGAGAAATTGGAGCGAGCGAAGGGATTCGAACCCTCGACTCCAAAAGTAGAACCACTTCAAACTCAATCCAATCCACAAAGACGCCAATCGGACTATACACAAATACGCGCACAGATTTTAGCCTCACTGGGGCTGGAACTGTCACAAGTAGTCGCAGCATGGCCTTCCCTTAGTGAACCGCTCAAGGCGGCGATTCTGGCAATCATTCATTCGGCAGGGGACAAGCGATGAGTGCTGTCCTTCCTTCAGATGGTGAACCAGAAACAGCGGACGCTCCATTTCCGGGTTTGCAACCCAAATGTGGGCCATCGGCGACAGTTCAGCGACTGCGGGAACGTCATGCGCCTGATGCTTCGTTGCCTCGGCGTAGCAGCGTTAAGCGTGATACGGTGCTCCAATACAGCAGTCGGGCGAGGGTGACTGCTGCCATCGGTGGTCGTCTGTTCCAAATTTCATTTCAGTCTCACATGGCGCCGGACAGGAAAATCGGCAAACGTGGATGCGTTCACGGGTTCAGTGCGAGTTCGCGCCGTCGTCTCATGCGCAAACAGGGCATGGTGAGTGTTGCCGGTGATCTGCCGTTGGAAGTGGGTCTCACTTACTCGGACGTTACTGTTGGCGAGTACCTAGCGCAACGGCCTGACGGGACGTGGTACTTTCCGCCGGGGCGTTACGAGGCCTTTTGCCGTTGTGCCAAATCGGATTTGATGACTTGGCTGAAGCGGCTTGGGCGTGAACTGCCGATGGTCGGCGGTTTCTGGCGGATGGATGCACAGACTCGCAAGTCCGGGCCATATCTGGGGCTGCCGGTTCCTCACTTTCACTTGTCGCTCTTTGGTGTTCCCTACGAGGACGAATGTCTGGGCAAGGAAGTTGATTGTCTTGTGTGGAGCGAACGCCGCCAGGCAATGGTTCATCACTGGCCTGCGGGTTCGATTGCTGTGGATGGCAATGTCTTTATCCGTCATTACCAGTGGCCCTCTCCAAGGGGTGCGCAAACCTATCTGGATTTTCAGTCACTGTCGTTTGGAATTGAACGGCAGTTGGCCTCTGAGTTGAACTGGTCTCGCAGCCACATGGACTTTCGCGAGTGGTTGTCCACGTCGTGGTATTACGTGGTTGACAGTCACGACATGAATCATGCGCGGGCAGGCACGCACGTCACGCAGTTGGAATCGTGGGCCGGGTTCTCGTTCTATTTTAGCCACTACATGGCGCACGTCTCTGAAGTCGAAGTGCCGCTGTACGGCCGGACCTGGGGCGTGTTCAATCGGAAGTGCATTCCGTGGGCGCAGATGGTTGATATGGAGATTGACGGTAAGCAGGGCTACCGCATTCGGCGGATTGCACGTCGCTACATTGAACGTTGTCGCGGTCGCCGGTATTTTCTGAGGAACGGTTGCGGGTTGAGCGTGTTTTGTGATGCGGAAAAATGGTGGGTGAATCTTCTTAGGCGGCCTGCTCCGGACCCGTTCTAGCCTGCTTGCGTAGCAGATGCCGCGTCGCGGCTATAGACTCCAAGTGCTTACTCCATCTGATGTGGAGCGAAAGAAGTGTGTCCACTGGTCGTGAATTGAGTCGGAAATCGTGTCCTGCCGCCATCCTCGTAGCGTCTTTGTAAGCGTTACGGGTGAGAAAGGTGTGGGCTTGGCCGTGCGGCCACCTCCAGCCCGAAGGGTTGGGGGTGGCCGTACGGCCAGCCCTGAAGGGCTTGTCATAGTGTCATATCAGACCGTGGCGAGATAACGCGCTTTAACCGGTCGCCTTGTCTTGGCTTATAACCAAATCAATGGGAACCACCCCTTCGGTGGATTTGATGAAATTATCAGGGCGAGCGTCAATTATGGTAATACCCTCTTTTTTGCGGCGCCACCCAAAGTACGAACCTTCCAATGAACTGAAACTTAATGATTCCATAAACGTTGCGATTTCTGCCTTGGACGGATGGGGATTGTTCTCGTCAACCGCGTCAATCCACGGTTGTGAAATTACCGCACAAGGTCTTTCTCCCTGCTCCCCAATAAAAGGTGATTTACCGAATGCTATCCCCTCTAGTCGTAAATCTGAACGAAACACATAGTTCATCAGTCCGAGTCTGCGTAAATAGAATAACGGCGTAGCGTGGTGCTGTTTGCCTTTTGGGTCGTTTGTGACCCCAAACGTTCCGGGATAAGTACGCTTAACAGCACGGTTATCGGAAGCACGATAAAATGTTTCGTGTTCCGCTGTTGTGGACTGATGCCTTTCTAAGTCTGCCGTGTGAGCGTCGGTTAATATAACATTCCGCTTTCTCGCCCATTCAACTAGGCAGGTTGCCTGTCGGTCAATTTCTTTCGGATCTCCGCTGAGGCTTTCAGTTGCGCTCGCACTTTTTGCAAGGTGGGCGGCGGCATCTTCTGCAAGGTTGCCATGCGTTGTACTAACCATATTGGAGCTGCGGTGACATTCCAACCAGCTATTGGGGAGGAAACTTCCTTGCCAATCTCGACAGAATTAACGCGGTTTATAAATGGCGCGTCCACGCTAAAATTGTATTGGTAGCTGGTTGCATGGACATATTCATTCAGCGGGTTATACGAGAATGGATAGGCCACGGCGACGCCTAACGCAATCGGCATCGCCATGCTCTTCCTGAATTGGATGTAGCGGTCGCTGAGATATACTTCAGCTCGGGTCGGACTCGATTCGCTATTTAGACACGGTTGATTCATGTTTTGAGCTTTCTTGAAACGCCTTAACAATTTCGGCGCGTGTTTTACCCCTGACCTCCTGAATCGCTTTCAGATTTTCACCAAGCGTCTTATGCAGCTCCAGTGCGGCTGGTAATGACAAAATAACATCGACCTCCATCTCTCGGATTATTCCTTGTTTTGATTCCCGCTTGGATAGGTCCTCACCCAATATCTCACCTTCTTTGTTTAAATCGACGACAAGCAATTTGGGGATTGGATTTCTTTCATTGAAGAATGTTAGGTGTAAATTTTGTTGAGCATCTCCACCGTACCAGACTCCGCTAGCGTGAATGACGCGAAAATGTGAGCTTTTTATAAAGTGTATCGGTAACTGAAATTTAACAGTCGTCGTACCGGTGGTGGGTGGGTCGCTTTTTTGGTTTGTGTCGCTCATATCACATTGCTCTGTCCATCGCTGGGTGACATTCAGGCCAAATCCAGATTACGTGTCAAATCATTATAGGTCAAGCGTCGCCCACGAGCGGAACTGTTGCTTTCCAGCAGCATTTGTGCCCAGTAAGGTTGCGTACAGGCCGTAAAACTCCTTCACGCTCCGCAGCTTTTACTTGACTTTTCTGTTAAGGATGTAAACATATTTACAAATGAAAGTAAAAAGTGAACAGGCAATCAACTTGGTGGCTATCGGCAAAGACCTGGTAACACACGCGCACAAGTCCAAGCTGGAGGAAAAACGCGGGGTGGTGGTCGAATTGTTCCCGTACATTTACGAAGCGTCCGCGCGGTTGAGTTCCCGTGGCATAAGTCGTTATTTGCGGGAAAAGCATAAGGTGAAGGTCAGCGCGGTAACGGTTGCCAAGGCGCTGTCGGACCTCAATAGAAGTTGGAATCAATATTTTGATGTGATTGAGCCGTTTGCCCGGATATTTGAGAAAGGTAGTTATTTTACTCCAATGGGAGTGTTTCTGTTTGATGACAAGCGATTCCAAGAGATGACGGAAGCACTACCGATTCGTCGGTATCGGGGGCATTGGCTTGACCTGAAGGCGCTGTGCCGGATTACGGTCGAGGACGCGGAAGCAGCGAACATTCTGCGAGATAAATGGTACAGCATCAGTTTGGACATCCGGCTCAAGGCGCGACCGTACATCGAACATCACTTGAATGGGAAAGACGGACAGAAATGAATGCGATTATTGAGGACAAATTGCTGAAGAAACGACAAGTTGCAGAAGTGCTTTCTTGTTCAACGCGCACCATTGAGCGTGAGGCGAAGGACGGACGGTTGACGCGCGTCAAAATTCGTGGCGGAGTTCGGTTTCGTTTAAGTGAAGTGCAAACAATTATCAGTAGAGGAGGTCTATGATTTTCAAAGTTGAAAAGCGGCGCTTTCGTAAAAACGGGAAATTGCAAATGACGCGCTGCTATTATCTTCGCTATCGTTTTGGCGATATGCTGGCAGACCGCTGGAAGTCGCTTGGTGTAAATGAACTTCAGTCTGCCATCAGCCGCGCCCGAAAATTCATTGAGGAAAAACAACAGGAAGCGGCGGGCGTCATCGAGCCGAAGCTGGTAAGAGATGCCGCGCAACGTCCATTGTTGGAACATTTGAACGACTACGAAGCTGATTTGATCACGCGCTGGCGCGCGGGCCGTGGTGGTCGTGGGGCACGTCTGCTCAAGGCGCGAATTGTCCGGCTGATAAAGGAAATCGGATGGAAACTCCCAGCCCACGTTTCGACAAATTCATTTGTGGCTTGGCGAAGTCAGCACAAGGCGGCAGCGCGGACACAGAATCATTATCTGCAAGGCATGGTTACGTTTCTTAACTGGATGGAGCGCGCCAGGCGTATCAAGGCCAATCCACTGAAATTAGTCGGAAAGGTGGATGAGCGTGGCCAAAAAACACGGAATCGCCGGGCCTTAACAGATGACGAATTACGCAAGCTCATTGATGGCTCAGGGCCGCGCGGAATCATCTATTTCGTGGCGGCGCGGACGGGGTTACGGCAGGGAGAATTGAGGCAGCTAACTTGGGGTGACGTTCGGCTGGACGTTCCGGCTCCACAAATTATTGTACGTGCGGAAACAGCAAAAAACAAAAAAGAGGAGAGGCCATTTCTGGTGCCGGAACTTGTGGAAGCCTTGCAGGCCTATCGTCCGGCAAATTGGTCGGCGTCAGATTTGGTCTTCCCGCACGGAATCCCTCGTGCTTCAAGGCTCAAGATTGATGAGGAGCGTCTTGGTATCGCTTACAAGGACGACCAAGGGCGTTACGGTGATTTTCATGCCCTGCGATACACTTGTGTGACGTGGATGCGCAAAAATGGCATTCCTGATTTTTTTGTAACCAGACAGGTGCGACACCAAAACATTCGGCAGACAGATGGCTATACGGATACAACACAGTTGCCGATTTACGAGTCGGTCAAGAATTTGCCGAGGCTTGGGGTGTGTACACAAATACGCGCACAGATTTTAGTCCCAAAGGGTCAAAACGTGTCGCGGGCTGTCGTAACAAGTGAAGGGGTGAAAACTCACGAAAGCATTGATTCTGACGGGCTTTGTCCCGCTTTGTCACTGCCTGTCGTGGTAAGTGAATTGGAGCGAGCGAAGGGATTCGAACCCTCGACACTCACGTTGGCAACGTGATGCTCTACCAGGCTGAGCTACGCTCGCTTCCCGAAAGCGGAAAGCCAGCTTAGGAAAATATTCCGAATTGGCAAGCCCGAATTCAGGCCGGTTTGGGTGTGGTGCTGCCCAGGGTCGCCCGAATCACCTTGAGCAGATCGTCGTGGTTGATGGGCTTGTGGAAGAAGGCCACTGCCCCGCTGGCCATGGCGCGATCCTTGTTTTTCACGTCTTCACCGCCGGTGATGATGATGATGGGAATCCTCCGGGATTCATCCACGCGGTGGAGCCACTCCATGATGCGGAACCCGTCCCACGGCACGCCGGCCACGTCCGGCGGAAAAGTAATGTCGAGCAAAATCAAATCCGGCTTCTCCATGCGCACGATGGACATGGCTTCCGCGCCGTCCTGGGCCGTCGCCACCTGGTAACCTGCCCCCTTCAATTTGAGGCAGATGGTTTTGACAATCACTTCGTTGTCATCCACCACCAAAATTTTTGCCGGCGCGCCTGCCGGCGGCGTAGGGGCATTGACACTCATACGTGACTTTTGCGCATCTGGCTTTTTATCAGCCAAAAACGGAATTTTTAATTTCACACCCGTGTTGCAAGCAGGGTCTGTACCAAAAAAGGGCATATTGGCAAAGCACAATTTATGCGTTTTGACTTCGCCACGGGCCTGTCTGCTAGACTGTGGCCGTGAGCAACGTCTTTTACGCCCCGGGCCAACAGCGCGCCGCGAAGGTTAATGACCTTTTCGCCGCCGTTGCCCGGCGTTATGACCTGCTCAACGACCTGCAAAGCTTTGGCCTTCACCGGCGTTGGAAGCGCCGGGTCGTTGAACTGGCCGCCGTCCGTCCCGGCCAGTGCGCGCTCGATGTTTGCTGCGGTACCGGTGACATCGCCCTGGCCCTCGCCCGGGCTGGCACGGAAGTGACCGGTCTTGATTTCAGCCAGGCCATGCTCGAAATCGCCCGGACCAGAGGCCGGAAGACGGAGGCCGGAGGTCGGAAGCCGGCAGTCAGAAATCCGTCTTCTGTCTTCCGCCCTCCGGCCTTTCTTCAAGGCGACGCGCAACAGCTTCCCTTTCCCGACAATTCCTTTGAGGCCGTTACCGTTGGCTACGGATTGCGCAACCTGGCCAGTTGGGAAACGGGCCTGGGCGAAATGTTCCGCGTCGCCAAACCCGGCGGGCGGCTGGTGGTGCTGGATTTCGGCAAGCCGCCGAACGCCCTGTGGCGCGCGATTTATTTCGCACACCTGAAAATGACCGTGCCGCTTCTGGGCTGGCTGTTCTGCGGCAACGCGGACGCCTACGCCTACATTCTCGAATCGTTGAAACATTATCCGGCGCAGGAAGGCGTCGCGGCGAAGATGCGGGAACTGAACCTTTCGAACGTGCGCGTCCTCAACCTGCTGGGCGGCGCCATGGCCATCAATTACGGGGAAAAGCCAAAGTGATGTCGCGCGCCTGTCGCGCCGACTCGTTTTGCCGAAATCCGATGAAGGCGGACCGGAGCGAAGAAAATTTGCAACCTACCATCGTGTTAGGCCACGTGTCATAAAGTCAATATCCTGGTGGCATAAGGCTAACCGGAACTGCTCCGTGCCGACCGATATACAGAAACCTCTTATCGGTGGTGAGGACAAGCAAGTTGCTGAGTCCCTGGTAGTCCCACGAATCAGCTGCCAACACGCACCGATAAACAGTCCCGCCAATTACATACCTGTTTGTGTAAAGGTAAACATGGTAATCCACACTCCGTGAATTGGTCAGCGCCTCGCCTCTCTGAAGATCAACGTATGATGACAACAACGCACTCCTCACACCCAAAATGACTTGCTTTCGCTGCGAACGGGCCAACGCAGGCATGAAAAGGATAAATGCTGCCACAACCATAAGGACAGCAGTGACGCCCAATGCTTTTGCGTGTCTGAATTCGCGGTTACTGATAAACACAACGGGCCACCAAATCGCCGATGCCAAAGCGATAAACGCGCTGACAACAAGAACAATCAGACATACGAGAAACAAGCCATTGTGTTGGTGTCCACCTTCGGGCATGAAGCGAATAACACCGAGATAGCTAGACATCACCAAGACGAGCGCAATGAGAATTCTTTGCCAGCGTGAACGTGTAAAACTCATACGTTCGAGTGTGCCTAACAGTGAGTAGGCGGCGTATTTTGCAGCCCATCCTGTTTCATATTTTGAACCTTATTTTCTGGAAAATCGTTTGTCCACAGAAATTTGCGGGTCGAAAGGAGAAAGAGCCTAGTCTGACGCCATGCCAACACTTCGCTTGGAGACGGAGCGCGGATTGTCCTCAATCCGCAGCAGATAGCTTTTCGGAGGCGCTACGAGTTGGCACAACTCGCGCTCCGGCGGCAGTGTCCAGTTGCGCCTACTTGTGGATGTGGTCATCGAGCAAAGGCTGCAAATTGTCTCCGTTCTCTTCGCGCTCTTTCCGCCTTCGCTGTGCGCTTTGGCGCGACAAACGCGCACCAACATCCGCTATCTTTTCCCACCCAGCCGGATGGTCATGCCTTCGCGCGCGGCATCTACTTTCAATTTTGCCCGTTGCCCGGTCACCAGTTGGCGCGCGTGCTGGAGCAGAGCCTCCAACTGTTTGTCGCTGCGCTCCGGGTCGTGATGAAACAGGCACAGCCGTTTCACTTTTGCGGCCAGCGCCAGTGCCACCGAGTCGTCCACGCAGCCGTGGCCCCAGCCCGCGTGCCGTTCGTATTCCACCGCGTCGTATTGCGAGTCGAGAATCAGCACGTCCGTGCCGCTGAGAAATTTGATCATCTTCCCGTCCTCGCCGCCCGGGCGCGGTTCGCTGTCGGGAAAATAGGCCACCGACCCGTGCGGCGTGAACAGCCGGTACCCGACACACAGGCCGGGATGCTGCGCCCGTTGCGCCCGCACCTGTACGGCGCCGATCTTGAAATCGAATTTTTTGAGTTCGTCAATTTCGATGTTGCTGGGCAGTTTATCGAACGGCACGGGGAAGTAGGTGCTTTCCATCTGGCCGGTGAGCACGCTGACCAAGCCCTTGCGCGCGCCTTCGCAGCCCAGAATCCGCAGCCGGCAGCGCGAATGATAAATCGGCCCGAAGAACGGCAGGCCTTGAATATGGTCCCAATGCGTGTGCGTGAGGAGCAAGGTGAGATTGAGCGGCTGGTTCTTGAATTCCGCCAGCAGGGACTGGCCGAGCGTCCGCAAGCCGGTGCCCGCGTCGAGGATGATAATCTGGTTGCCGCTGCGGATTTCCACGCAGGAAGTATTGCCGCCAAAGCGAACCGTCTTCGGTCCCGGTGTCGGAATCGAGCCGCGCACGCCCCAGAATTTCACGCAAGTGGCGGTGTTGATGAGACTATTTTAGCCCAGATACCGTGAAAAAACAAACGGCAAATCTCCCGGGCCGGGCCGGAAAATCAATGTATCGGGTCATTTTGCCGGTCGTTAACCCCGGAAAAACCTTGCGTGTTTTCGCGGCTTTTTTAGGATGATGCTCTTTGAGGGGTTGGTAGCTCAGTTGGTAGAGCAGTGCCCTTTTAAGGCATTGGTCCAGGGTTCGAGTCCCTGCCAACCCACCAGTCTTCGCTCGCCGCGAAGCAAGAGCGAAGGCTGCCGCGTCGTAACGGAGTGAAGACGGGCCGTGCGGCTTACATATTTTAGCGACGCGGCGAGCTACGGCCTGGCAAGCCAGAAGACTATCGTTCGGAACGACGACTTGGCAATTGGCGTATGGGCCGCAGTTATCTCTTTGGATGTTCCAAATGCGGTTATCGCGCCCGCGTGTCGGGCGGCCCGGATCGCGGCCGGCACGTCGTCGTTCAAACGGTTCTGTGCGCCGATTGCAAGGAACTTTACGACGCGGTGATTGCCTTCAAACCGTCGGGATACTGGGAATTTCATCCGAAAACTGCGCCGAAATTCGCCGCTTTATTAAACCGCCTGCCACCACGCGGTGTGCGCCAGTGGATCAGGTGGAAATTGGTCTGTCCCGTTTCCTCCCGCCATCAGATTCGTTTGTGGAAACAACCGGACAAATGCCCGAAGTGTGGAACATTCCTGGAGCCGGGCGCGACACCTTTCCGCCGCTGGGATTGAATGGTTTAAGGAACGACCACGCGTAGTTGTTCGCGAGCCACGGAAAAGGTGGCCGGCAGATTTCCGGCCCATTCGCCGTCCAATTCAAAAGACACGGAAACGTCGCCCGCCAGCTCAAAGGTTGGCGCGCGGAACCGTTGCACGGCGTTGGCGGGCAGTCTTCGCCGCGCGAGCAAACCGGCTGTGCAGCGAAGCAAGGTCAGCCAGTTCACTCGCGGCAAAACACAGACATCGAGAAGTCCGTCACCTGAATCCGCCTGGGGAAAAATGTGCAGCGGTCCGCCATAAAAGCGACCGTTGCCAACCAGGATCAATTGGCCGGTGGCGTTTTGTCCGCCAACCCGGACGGTAATTGGGGGCAGCCGGCCTTGCAACGCCTTGGCCCCGGCCATGAGGTAGGCCAGCGGACCGAATTTCTTCTTGAGCGGCCAGTTCACGAGTTCGATGGCGCGCGCGTCCAGACCCGCACCGGCGAGCTGAATGAAATATTGTCGCTGACGAACCCCGTTGGCTGAAAATTCCACGCACGGCAGATCCAGCCGCGTTTCGCGCCCGCGCTGCAGTGTTTCCCACGCCCGTTCGATCCGCAAAGGCAGCCCGATTTCGCGCGCAAAAACGTTCACCGTGCCCAGTGGCAATACGCCGAGCCGCGCCCGCGCGAAACCGTCCGGCGCGTCGCCGATGCCGTTGAGCACTTCGTTCACCGTGCCGTCACCACCGGCAGCCACGATCAATTCAAAGCCGTCGGCCACCGCTTCGGTCGCCAGCCGGCGGGCGTCACCGGGAACGGTAGTGGCCTTCAGGGCGCCCTGGGAAGCGATTTCATCCAGGTGCCGGCGAAAATGCCGGGCCTTGTCGCCACGCGCTGCCGGGTTGAAGATGACGCAAGTCCGCACGCCTTAAATGATTCGGGGTGTGTCCGCCATTAGTCGAGGAGAAAGCGAGGCGTTTGCTTGCGCTGCCGGCGCGATTTTACGAAACTCGGAAGCATGAACGACGTGAGAGAGTGGAAAATTCCCAAATGGCCGTTCCTGCTGGGCAATGCCTTGTTGCTCGCATTCGCGTATTTGATCGTCTGGAAATCGCCGCATCCGATTTCCAAATGGGAAATTCTCGCGTGCTTCGCCGCCGCCGCGTTCGGTGCCGTACTCGGGATTCTTCCCTTTCTGCTGGATTATCGCGCGATGGGCACGGCTCTGCAGGTCAACGCCCTCGGGGCGGTGGTTGACAAAATCCAGGATCTGGAAAAACTCGCCGCGCAAATCGGCTCCGCCACGAACCAATGGGACGTCATTCAGGGCCAGGCCGAAAAAACCGCCGTCGGGGCCAAACAGATTGCCGATAAAATGGGCGCCGAAGTCCGCGAATTTTCCGAGTTCATGCAGAAGATTAACGACAGCGAGAAGGCCACGCTTCGGTTGGAGGTTGAGAAAATGCATCGCGGCGAAGCCGAATGGCTGCAAATGCTCGTGCGCATTTTTGACCATATTTTTGCCTTGTACGCCGCGGCCCTGCGTTCCGGCCAGCCGCAGTTGGCCGAGCAAATCACCCATTTCCAAAATGCCTGCCGCGACACGGTCCGCCGCATTGGCCTGGCCGCGTTTGCCGCCGAACCGGGCGAAACCTTCGACGCCGTCCGGCATCAGGTCGCCGACTCCAAGGGAAATCCGCCGGCCGGCGCGGTGGTCGCGGAAACCATCGCCTCGGGCTACACGTTTCAAGGGAAAGTTTTGCGTCCGGCCGTTGTGCGCCTGTGCGAGACCGGCGCGCCCGCCGCGCCCCCGTCTTTGCCTTCTGCTTCGGTCAAGCCGCCGGCCGAGGAAAACGAAGAAGACGAACTTCCACTCGGCGAGCCGGATTGATGTTTACGCAGAGACGCCGCGCGGTTCCTGGCATTAAATGATGATCGTTTTTCGCGCGGTGAGAAAATGCAGCCAGCAGTTTGTCACCGGCCGGGAATAAATTCGCGACAAGGCCTTCGCGTAAAGCTTCAACTGCGGTTCGTACAGCCGCCTTCGCTCCGTCAATTCCCCGGACTTGATTTCGTCCGTCTTGAAATCCACCAGCCAGATTTCTCCGGGCAGCAGGGCAACCAAATCCGCGACGCCCTGCACGACCACAAATTCATCGTCCAGTCCCGGCGGCGTTTTCGCGCCAATGATGGCATCCAGTTCCGCCGGACTGAACTTTGCCGTGAACGGCAACTCGCGCTTCAGGCAATCCGGTTTCTGTGTGCGAATCTTCCGGCCCGGTTCGGATTTCCAGAACGCCGCCACCGCCTCCAAATCCAGGGTCGCGCACTCGTCCCTGGTCAAAACACCGTCGGTTTCCAGGCGCCGGGCTTCTCCCTTAAGGGCGGCCAGATCATCCGCCTTTTCCACCGTCACGTGCTGGAGAAATGTGTGATGGGCCGTGCCCGTTGCCGCCGCACTCAATTGCGGATTTGAACGCGGGTGTCGTTGCCTGGGAAACTGTTCCTCCAAACAGGATGAAGTTTGAAACATCGGCCTGGCTTCGTCGTCCAATTCTTCCGCCTGCCGTCGCAGAGCTGTCACCGATGACTTGGCGGCGCGCCGTGTCGCTGCGTCGAACGGATATTCCCACGACAACATGGCGCGCAGCCGTTCGGCCGTCGCGGCGTCAAGCTCGACCATCCTCTCGCCGGAGACGGCGTGAGGAGTCCCTGACGGATCTTTAATTTGAGCCTCATCACCCCGGCGCGTACGAGTTGCATCATCGCCAAATTCCTCATCTGCCACGATGCGCCACCGCAAATGCCGCAGTTCACCTTTTCCTTCGCCGGGAGCGCTGGCATCCTGCCGGCGTGTTGCCGTTCCAGTCGGAAGATTTGCCGGCAGGATGCCAGCGCTTCCGGTCACATTTTGGGCTCCAAACCACATCCCCATCCAGTCCGCGTAACTTTTTGCCAGGACAATGGCCTGAGGGGTGATGGCCGCCGGTTTTGACCAAAGCGTTTCCCATTTATTCTCCGAAACGATGGCGGTCAGAATCAGCGTGTCGCGGGCGCGAGTCATCGCCACATACAGCAGCCGTAATTCCTCGCCGCGTTGTTCGCGCCGCTGATGCCGTTGCGCCAGCCAATACGGCAGGCTCGGATAACGCCGGCCCGTGTGCGGCGGCTTGACGCGCGGACACAGCCCGAATTGCTCGTCGAAAATGATTTCACCACGCAGGTCCCGTTCGTTGAACGGCTTCGCCAGGTCGGCCACGACCACCACCGGGAACTCCAGGCCTTTGCTCTGGTGAATGCTCATCAGCCGGACGGCGTTTTCCTCCGCCACCGCGGCGACTTCCGGCTCGGCGTCCGCGGTCTGTTGCGCCTCAATGAACTTCAAAAAACGAAACAGGCCCTGCCGCTGAAATTGATCGAACTGCTGCGCGAGGCCGAGGAACCGTTCAACGTTCGCCTGCCGTTGCGCGCCGCGCGGACGCGAACGCAGCCACTCGGCGTAATGCGTTTCCGCCAGCACGCATTCCAGGCATTGTGACAACGACGCCTGCCTGGCCAGTTGCCGCCAGCGCGTGAATCGGTCCAGAAATGTACCGATTTTACCGCGCAGTTCATTCCGCACTCCGCACTCCGCCTTCCGCACTCGATTCAGCGCCGTCCAAAAGTGAACGTCCTTCGCGGCCAGCCGGACCGTTGCCAGTTCATCCAATGACAGGCCAACCAGCGGCGAGCGCAGCACGGCGATGGCCGGCACGTCCTGCAACGGATTGTCGAGCAACTCGAGCAGGCTCAGCAAATCGGCGATTTCGGTGCTGTCGTAAAAACCGCCGCGTTCGACGGTCAGCGGCACGCCGGCGCGCTCGAATTCCTTGGCATACGCCTCGGCCTTGTTCGCGGGTGCGCGCAGCAGCACCGCCAGGTCGCGCCATTCGACGGCGCGTTCGGCGTCATTGGCTTCGTCCCAAATTTTGTGGCCTTGCGCAACCAGGTCACGCAACCGATGCGCCACCAGCCGCGCTTCCTTTTCGGTTTCCTCCAGTTCCGCCAAATCGCCGTTGCCAGCATCGTCATCCGCCGGGTTGTCATCGCGGTTGCCTTTGAATCGCAGCAGCAATTCCGCGCGCGGTGCCGGATTCCGGGCGAGGCTGAGCGCCATGCGTTGTTCCGGCGCGCCGAACTGCAAATGCGCTTGTGGATCGTATTTCACGCCGCCGACCTCTTTGCGCATGAGCAATTCAAAAACCGAATTTATAAAACCAAGCAGGCTCTCGCGGCTGCGAAAATTTTCGGTCAGCGGAATGGTTTGACCTTCGTCGTCATGCCACCTCTTTGCGTAATCGCGGAAAATTTTCGGGTCGGCCAGTCGAAAGCGATAAATGCTCTGCTTTATGTCGCCGACGAGGAAACGATTGCCCATGTTTGGAGTTCCGCCTTCAGGCGGTCTGGACTGCGTGCCGCCTGAAGGCGGAACTCCAAGCAGATCGCGGCTCAACGCCTGGATGATTTTGTCCTGGGCGGCGTTAATGTCCTGATATTCATCCACAAAAACGAACCGGATCTTCTCCCGCCGACGTTCGGCAATGGCGGTCGGGTTGTGGCCGGCGGAATCCCACAGCAGTTTCAAGGCGAATTGCTCCAGATCGTGAAAATCCAGCACGCCGTCGGCGCGCTTGCGCTCGGCGAACTTTTGCCAGAATTCCTGCGCCAGTTGCAGGAGCGCGGTCATGTGGCCGCGAATCCAATCCCAATCCTCGGCCAGCGGCGCGCGGCTGCCCTCCGTCGGCATGAGTGAATGCAGGAAAGCGGCATCGGCAAAGAAATTTTCAAGCGGCTTGCGGAACGCGCCCTTTTTGCCCTTCGGATAATTTTCGTCCGCCGCCAGGACTCTTTCCAAAACGGCAGCGGCGGATTCGCGGGAAGGTCCGGGAGCGCCGGCATCTTGCCGGCGTTTTGCGAATTGGGCACCCGCCGGCAGGATGCCGGCGCTCCCAGGTGTCTGGTGTTCGTCCGCGGTTTGAGAATCACCGAAATTCCCCGGACGCGACAGGATGGCAGCCAGTTCAGCGGCCTTTTCATTTGCCGCCGGAGCGCCGAGCACCGCCTCGGCGTGAGGGGCGTGGCTTTCAAGTCGTGCCGGGGCGGTGCCCGGCGTTCCGAGCCTTTCCAAAACGGGCAACCATTCCTCACGCCAATCACGAGTGGCCCGGTTCAGCCAATCATGCCATTCGACCGGTTCCGGCGAGGCGAACCGCGCAAGCTGCTCGGCGAGCCAGCGGTCGGCATCGGGCCGGGTCTGGGCGTAATGATACAATCGCAGCAGCATGGCGCGGATGGGCCGGTCATCGCCGTTGCCGTAAATTTGAATGAGATTCTGCGCGGCAACAGAAAAATCCGTCTGCCCGGCGTAATGCGCTTGCAATTGTTCATCCAGCGTTTCCTCGGCGAGCAGGCGGGCTTCGCCGGTGTCGAGCACGGCCAGTTGCGGGTCGAGGCCGAGTTCATAGAAGTGCTCCCGCACGAGCCGCAGGCAAAAACTGTGCAACGTGCCAATGGGGGCAGTGTCGAACAACGCGAGTTGTTCGGCTAAGTGCTGGTCGAAGGTCGAGCGTCGAGCGCCGAGGGCCGCTTCCAGCGCGGTGCGGAGGCGCCGCTTCATTTCTGTGGCGGCGGCTTCGGTGAAGGTGACGACCAGGATTTCGTCGAGGGACACGCGCTCCCGGCAAAGGCAATCCAGGCAGCGCTCGACGAGCGTGTGGGTTTTGCCCGTGCCCGCGCCGGCCATGACCAGCACGTTGCCACGCGCGGCGACAGCCTGCCGTTGCGACGGCGTGAGCAAATCATCTTGGGCGCGTGCGGATTCCATCCGCAGAAATTCTAGCCACAGATGAACACAGCGTAAAGCCGCGTGGCGGCCACGCTGCCATACGCGGATGAAACAAGGATTTATTGCGCTTTGATTTTTTAATGTGATTTTCCGAGCGCGCAGGATAATGTGTCCTCATGTCCAGCAGCCTCAGACTGAAGGACCAACCTGTCAGCGAACGGCCGCGTGAACGGCTGGTGGAACGCGGCGCGGATGCCTTGAGCCACGCGGAGTTGATTGCGATTTTGCTCCGTACCGGCTTGAAGGGTGCGAACGCGGTCGAAATCGCCCGGCAGCTTTTGCAGAAATTCGGCACATTGCGGTCATTGGCACAGGCGTCGGTGGAGGATTTGCGGAGTGTCAAGGGCATCGGACGTGACAAGGCGGTGACGTTGATGGCAGCGTTCGCCCTGGCACGCAAGATGGCGGAGGAGTTGCAGCGCGAATCGCCCGTGCTCGACAATCCCGAAAACGTGGTGCGGCTGTTGCGCGAGAAAAATCTGGTGAAAAACGTGGAGACGTTGCAGGTGCTGCTGCTGAACACGCGGCGGCGGTTGATTCGCGTGGTGGAAGAAATCACCGATGGCACGCTCGACACGATTCTGGTGCATCCACGCGAGGTGTTCAAGGCCGCCATCGCCGCCAATGCCGCCGCCGTGGTGCTGGCGCACAATCATCCCAGCGGCGACCCCACGCCGAGCGAGGCGGACATCAAGGTGACGCGCGATTTGATTCGCGCCGGGCAGCTTTTGAAGATTGACGTGCTTGACCACGTCATCATCGGCCGCGCGACGCCGGAACGGCCCAAGGATTACGCGTCGCTTCGCGAACTGGGCTATTTTTATTCGTGAACGGAAGCCGGCCAAAAAAAGAACTTGCCGTTTGTCACCTATAGATTACATCTAGCACAGGCAAAACATGCGTCTTAAAAATTACAAAGATGATTTGAGCCAACGGCTGCGCGATACCGAATATGCCGCCGAATATCTCGCGCAAGTGCTCGCGGAAAAGGACAACGCGACCTTCCTGATTGCGTTCAAAGACGTGGTGGAAGCCGGCGGCGGCATGGGCAATCTGGCTGGCCGGGTCGGGCTCAAGCGCCCCAGCCTATACAAAATTCTGTCAAAAAACGGCAATCCGACTCTGGAAACGTTGCAGGAAATTTTGAAGCCCTTGGGTTTGCGCGTCTCCGTCGCTTTGAATGAGACGGCTTGAATAGGGCCGCAGAATTGTCCGCATAATCCTCGAGTTGGATTGCACAGAATGGTTTATTTCCCGATCTGACCGCGCGTGACGCCGAGTTGATTGAATAATTTCAATTCTCGCCAGAGTTGGGCGCCGGTGATTTCGCCGCGCAGGAGCCGGCGGTATTGGGCAAAGGTCTGCATCACCTGCTCCGGCGTTTCGTTGAGGAATTCCACGCGGAAATGCCGCACGCCCAGTTCAATCATCCGCAATCACATACTCCGCACCAGTCTGCGCCAGCGCGTTAAAGACAGTGTTGCGGCACCCGACGTCGGCCTTCACCGGATGCTCGGCGCCCACGCGGTCGCGCAGTTTCACGTCATGGCGGTCGCACGGGCGGCCGCAGTTCCGGAAATCCGTGCCGCTGGACAGGAACGCGCAGAACACGCAGTGCTCCATGTGAAACATCGGCATGTGCTGATGGATGGTGACCTCGAACCATTCCGGCGGCGCGGCCGACAACAGTGCTTCGAGTTGTTGGAAATTCAAATCGTAACTTGCCGTCACGCGTTCCAGGCCGAACCCGGTTTTGAAATAATCCGCCGCCAGCCGGTTCGCCACGTTCAGCGAAAAATCACCGATGCGCCGATCATTGGCAAAAAATTTGAGGTGATCGTAATTGCGGACCAGGTAGCCGTCGGCATTGCAGGAGCGCACCTGCTCCAGCGTCCAGTCCTCGCCGGTCTTGAAGATGCGCGGAGGAGCAATGAAGATAGTCGAGGGTCGAGAGTCGAGAGTCGAGGATTCACCAGCGGCCTGCTCTCGTCCCTCGTCTCTCGACACTCGACAAAGCCGCACGGCTTCACGGTACTTTTTGGGGTCTTCAAATTCACAATAGACCGTGGTCACGCCGCATTGCAGTGCGGCTTCGAGTTGGGGCAGATTACGGACGAGGACGATCAATTCAGCCTCGGAGGGACGAGTTATATGAGTCCCTGACACCACGGGATTTGGGGCTCGCGGAACTCGCCCCTCCGGCTGGGTCAAACTCCACCGCTTAGGCTGCACCCGCAGTTTCTCCAATTCCGCCACGGCCTCGCGGCGCAGGCGGTTCAATTCGCTGACCGGCAGGATGGTTTCACCACGCAAAAAGATTTTCAACCTGCCGAGTTTGAACGATGTCCCACCGAGCCGGCCGAGTTGTTCGCGCAATTTGTCTTCCTTGAGCGGCTGCTTTTCCGCCTTTGCCAGCGGTACGGAGGATTCCACCCTGGCAGTGTTCCCGGATTCGTCGCGCGCGATCAGCGTGAGCGGTTTGCCAGCCAAACCGTGAACTTCGATTTCAATCGGCCGCTGAAACTTCGGTGCGTCGCCGGTAAAACTCTGGCGCAACCGCCGGTTCAATTCGGGATCGTCGGTTTTCCACAATTTGTCACCGACGTGGACACGCGAGAAATCAATGTCGCCTTGGCCAAACCGTAGCTCCACGGATTGGGAACTTTGAACTTTGGACTTTAAACCTTGAACTTCATACACCCGCCCGCCCTCTTCCTTTTTCTCCGGTTTGCCGGCGTCAAACACCACGCCATCACCGGGTTTTAACGGGCCTTCGAGTCTCACCACCACCGCGTCACGCAGAACGCCGACGACCTCGCCGAGGAACACACCGCGCTTTTTGCCGAAGCGGGCGTGAACGAGTTGCTGGTTGTTCGTGCCCCCAAACCAGCCTGTGTGGAGACCCCGTGAAAAGGCCATCTCCATTTCGTAGCTCGCATTCGGAGGGGCGAGCTCTGCGAGTCCTGTTTTCTTTGAATCAGGGCCTCGTGTAACTCGGCCCTCCGACAATTTATCCAGGGCTTGCCGGTAAATCCGGGTGATGTTGGCCACGTATTCGGGCGATTTGAGCCGGCCCTCGATTTTCAGCGATGTGACGCCGGCGCGAATCAAGTCCGGCAAAACCTCCAGCCCGGCCAGGTCCTGCGGGCTCAGCAGATATTTCCGGTCGCCGAGCGGAACAGGTTGGTTGTCAGAAATCAGTTCGTAGGGCATACGGCAGGCCTGGGCGCATTCGCCCCGATTGGCCGAGCGCCCGCCGAGCGCCTCGCTGGTCAGGCATTGGCCGGAATAGGCGACGCACAACGCGCCGTGGACAAAAACTTCCAAAGGCAGGGACGAGTGACGGGTGGCGGGTGACGAGATTGTTTCGCCGGGAGCGCAAATTTTCTCAATCTCGGCGATGGAACATTCACGGGCGAGCACCACCAGGTTGCAGCCGAGTTCGCGGGCGAATTCCATCCCGGCGACGCTGGTGACGGTCATCTGCGTCGAGGCGTGAATCGGGAAATCGGGCGAAAGCCGGCGGATGAGCCGGCAAATGCCCACGTCCTGCACGATGACCGCATCGGCGCCGGCGGAAATCATGGTGCGCAGATATTTTTCGGCGTCGGTGAGTTCGTTTTCAAAAACGAGCGTGTTGAGCGTCACGTAGCCGCGTACGCCGCGGCGGTGAAGAAATTCCATCAGCTTCGGCAAGTCCGCTTCGGTGAAATTTTGCGCCCGCATCCGGGCATTGAACTGTTCGAGGCCGAAGTAAATCGCGTCTGCGCCGTTCTCAACGGCGGCCCGGGCACAATCCCAATCGCCGGCCGGGGCGAGCAATTCCGGCAAATTGGCAGTTGCCGATTGCCGATTGCCGATGGGTTCGCTTGCGGTTGTGCCGGCCATCAGGCTTTCAATCTAGCAGTGAAAGGCTGTGACACAAAGCCTCTTCGCGCGGGACGGTATTTTGAACTTGGCAATGAGGCCCAATGCGTCACTTTGATAGCGTGATTCATCCAACCGCCATCGTTCATCCCAAGGCCAAACTGGACCCCGCCGTCCAGGTCGGCCCGTACACCGTGATTGACGAGGGGGTGGTGCTGGGCGCGGATTGTGTGGTGGGGCCGAACTGCTATCTTACCGGCCTGACGACCATCGGCGCGCACAACTTATTTCATGCCGGTTGCGTCATTGGCGACGCGCCACAGGATTTGAAATACAAGAACGTGCCGACGCGCCTGCGTATCGGCGACCACAACGTTTTCCGCGAGCATCTCACGGTGCATCGCTCGACGGAGGAGGATGCCGAAACCATCATCGGCTCGTATAATTTTCTCATGGCCAACGCACACGTGGCGCACAATTGCGTCATCGGCAACCACGTCATTATGGCCAATGGCGCGTTGCTGGGCGGGCACGCCGAGGTGCAGGACCGCGCGTTCATTTCCGGGAACTGCTGTGTGCATCAGTTCTGCTGCGTCGGCACACTGGCGCTGATGCAGGGTAACTCGACCATCAGCAAGAATTTGCCGCCGTTCACGGTGGCGTTGCGCGTGAACGAAATTTGCGGGTTGAACAGCGTGGGGCTGCGGCGCGCAGGTTTCACAGCGGAACAGCGGCTGGAATTGAAAAAGCTTTACCGTTTGCTGTTTCGCAGCGGGAAAAACCTCGGGGAGGCAATCGCCGCGGCGCGAAAAGTTTTTAACGGCGCGGCGGCGAAAACTTTGCTAGACTTTGTAGCAGATGCGAAACGCGGTGTTTGCGCGGATTTGGGTCGCGCCGCCGACGAACGCGAAGAGGAATAAATGAGCATGTATAGGATCATCGGTGCGGATGGCCGGCAATACGGTCCGGTCTCCGCGGAACAGTTGCAGCAGTGGATTGCCGAAGGCCGGGCCAACGCACAAACGCAAACATTTGCGGAAGGCGCGGCGGGATGGAAACCGCTCGGCGCGTGGCCGGAGTTCACCGCCCGTTTCGCGCCGCAGACCCCACCGACCATCAGTCCGCCGCTTCCCGGGCCCGGCCGGAAGACAAACTCCAACGCGATGGCCGGGTTGATTTTTGGAATTTTGGCATTTTTTTGCTGCTGCAAATTCCTGTTCGGCCCGCTGGGCATCATTTTCTCGCTCGTCGGCCTTTCGGAAATCAACCGACATCCGGAATTGTACGAGGGCCGTGGACTTGCCATTGCCGGACTCGTCCTTTCAATTTTGAGCCTGTTATTGGCGGCCATGGTCCTTATATTTGCCCTGGCCACCGGCAATTTTCATCTGAACTGGGGCTTTCATCGTTTTTGACTCAAATGTCGCACGCCAAATCCCAAGTCATTCCGCCGAAAATTTCAATGTTCTCCGGGCTGAAATTCTTCGCCGGCGCGGTGTTGGGCGCGGCCACTCTCGGCGCGGGCGCGGTGTTGTATTTTTTCAATCCCAGCACGCACGGATTTTATCCCGTCTGCGAGTTTCACCAGTTGACGGGGTTGAATTGTCCGGGTTGCGGCGGAACGCGTGCCGTCTATCAGTTGCTGCACGGGCACGTATTGCGCGCGCTGGAGGACAACGCGTTGGCGGTGCTGTCGCTCGCCGGACTGGCGGGGCGGGGCGCGTGGTTCGAAACCCAAAGATTTCTGCGCCGTCCGACCGGGCCGTTTCTGCCGCCGGAATTTTTCTGGCCCCTGCTCGTCATGGCCGTGGTTTTTACGGTGCTGCGAAATTTGCCGGCATTTTCATTTCTCTCGCCGTAAATTTTGCAGCGGTGTCCGGTGAGCGCCGGCAGTTGGCATGGAAGTCCAGTGGCGATCACAGCCCGCCGTGACCAGTTCGTCGGAACTTTTTCGCTTTTGCCGGCACGCGTTCTCGTGTTCAATCGTTGAACTATGAGTCTGACACATCCCTTGACAACCACGACCTTTGAGTTGCCGGGTTATCGCGTGGCCCGATCGTTTGGTGTCGTGCGCGGCATCATCGTGCGGTCGCGCTCGGTCATTGGCAACATCGGCGCGAGCATCCAGAGCCTATTCGGCGGGAACATTTCCCTTTACACGAATCTTTGCGAACGGGCGCGCGAGGACGCCTTTAACCTGATGCTGACGCACGCCGGTGAACTGGGCGCCAATGCGGTCGTCGGCGTGCGTTATGACGCGACGGAAATCGCCCCGGGCATCACCGAAGTGCTGTGCTACGGCACGGCGGTTTATGTGGAAGCGTCGCATTAATTGATATGGCCGGTCACAGCAAATGGGCGAAGGTCAAGCATTTCAAGGGCGCCATTGACGCCAAGCGCGCGAAGATTTTTTCCAAATTGAGCCGCGAAATCACCATCGCCGCCAAAATCGGCGGCGGCGATCCGGACATGAACCCGCGCCTGCGCATGGTGCTGCTCAAATGCCGCACCGCGAACATGCCGCGCGACAATATCGAGCGCGCCATCAAAAAAGGCACGGGCGGCGGCGAAGCCGTGAACTTCGAGGAGTTGACCTATGAAATTTACGGGCCGCACGGCGTGGCGCTGCTGGTGGAAGTGAGCACGGACAATCGCAACCGCACGGCGTCGGAAATTCGCAGCATCGTGACCAAAAGCGGCGGCAGCATCGCCACGCCCGGCTCGGTCAGCCGTTTGTTTCATCGCAAGGGACAGATCATTGTCTCGCGGGAAGCGGCGGGCGAGGACCAATTGATGGAACTGGCGCTCGAAGCCGGCGCGGAGGATTTCAAGGCCGAGCCGCAGGGTTATGAGATTCTGACCGAGCCGGCGAAATTTTGAAGGCCGTCCACAAGCAAATGGAGGCCAAGGGCATCAAATGCGAAGTGGCGGAAATCACGTCATTGCCAACCCTCCTGGTGCCGCTCACCGACGGAAACCGAGATGGCCGCCGTCAACCGGTTGATCGAGGCGCTGGAGGAGCACGACGACGTGAAGGAAGTTTTTTCCAACGCCGATTTCCCCAACGAGGCGGTGAAGGCATGAACCCGCACGCGGCCTGACGTATGAAGGCGTTGAGCGCCGATTCCATTCTTGCGCGACTGCTGGGCAGACTGACGGCGCTGGTTTTTCGTCATCCCCGGTGGTTTGTCTATCCCCAGGTGGTCCTGTTCGTGGTGTGCGTCCTTTACACCGTCGGCTATCTGAAGGCAGACATGAACCGGGACAACCTGGTAGGTCCCAACCATAAAAATCAGGAGAATTATCTTCGCCTGCAAAAGGAATTTCCCCAACAGGGCAATGATCTGGAGGTGGTCGTGGAGGGCGGCAACATCGAACGCAACCGGCAGTTCGTCGAGCGCATCGCCGCGAAAATGCGGGCGGAAACCAATCTGTTCGCCGACGTTTTTTACCAGCAGGACCCGTCGGTCATGGGGGCAAAGGCATTGCTGTTCGCATCCAAGGACGATTTGATCGGGCTGAAAAAGACGCTCGACGATGCGCTGCCGTTCATCCGCCAGTTTACGCCGACGACGAACTTGATTTCATTTTTCGAGCAGGTCAACACGAGCTTCCGCACCGCGCCGCGGGAAACCAACGCGCAGACCGAATCCCTGGTACAGGCCATCCCGGCGCTGACGACCATCATCAAACAGGCCAGCGACAGTCTGGAGCTGGGCGGCACACCGCCCTCGCCCAGCGTGGTTTCGCTGTTCAATGCCGGCAGCGAAACGAATATTACATCACTTTTGACCACGGCCGGATGTTTCTGGTGGCGGCGCGGGCGTCGAGCGACGAGCTCAATGGCGACGCGATCGAACGTCTGCGCCAACTCATCCACCAAACTCAGGATGAGGTGCCCGGCCTCAATGTGGGACTGATCGGCGAGCCGGTGCTGGATTATGACGAAATGAAGCAGTCGCAGAAGGACGTCACGGTGGCAAGCATCGTATCGCTGATTTTGTGCGCCTTGATCTTCATCTACGGTTACAACGAAACGGGGCGTCCCATCAAGGCGAACATCTGTCTGGTGATCGGGCTGGCCTACACGCTGGCGTTCGCCACGCTGCTCATCGGGCATTTAAATATTCTGACGGTCACCTTTGTGCCGATGCTCATCGGGCTGGCAATTGATTTTGGCGTGCATCTCATCACGCGCTATGAGGAAGAATTGCGCCATGGCAAGACGGCCGAGGCGGCGATGACCAAGGCCATGGTCTTCACCGGCCAGGGCATTTTTACCGGCGCGCTGACCACGGCGGGCGCGTTTCTGGCGATGGCCTTTACCCATTTCCGCGGCATCCAGGAAATGGGCGTTATCTGCGGCGGCGGCCTGTTGCTGTGTTTTGTGCCGATGATGACGATGTTGCCGGCGTTGTTGTTGCAGGGCCGCCAAAACGTCATTGACCACTCGACGACAGAGGATGAAACCCGCGCTCGCATTGAAAACGTCTGGCTGCAGCGTCCGGCAATCGTGATTGCCGCTACGCTTATTCTGTGCGCGCTGATGCTGGTACTGGCCCGCAAGGTCAAATTTGACTACAACCTGCAGAAATTGCAGAGCGTCGGGCTGCCCTCGGTGGAATTTGAACAGAAGCTGTTTGCCGCGGCCGACCAATCGCTGCTGAGTGGCGCGATCATGGCCAATTCGCTGACCAATGCCATTGATTTGGAGAAACGCCTCAGCCGGTTGCCGACCGTGGCCAAGGTTGTGCCGCCGGCGAGCCTGCTCGAGGACTTTCTCAACCCAAGCGATGCGGAAAAATTGGGATTGATCGGTGAGATCAAAAGTGAATTGGCGCCGCTGCAGTTCGGTGTGCCGGACGCAAAACCGGTGGATGTTAACCGGTTCAGCGGGACGCTGTACTCGCTGTACGGCTACCTGGGCGCGGCGTTGGATGCGGTCGGGGACACTGACCCGGAATTGACGAAACAGTTCATCGCGTTGCGCCAGGCGATCGAAGATTTACGCAAGACGATGTTGCAAGGCAATGACCAGGCACTTATGGAACACGCGGGCAAGCTGGCGCAGTTTCAGCAGGCGCTCTTCACGGACATGCGCACGACGTTCCAGGTGCTGCAGCATCAGGATAATAGCGCGCCTTTGCATGTGGACGATCTGCCCCCGGCGTTCCGCGACCAGTTTGTGGGGAGGACCGGAAAATTTCTGTTGCAGGCGTTTCCGAATATTGACGTGTGGCAGCGCGACAATCAGGAAAAGTTTATCGCGGAGTTGCGAATGGTGGATCCCGACGTTACCGGGACGCCGGTGCAGCTTTACGAATTTGAGGAGCTGCTCAAAAACAGCTACCTTCAGGCAGCCTGGTATTCCCTGGCGGCCATTGCGCTTTTGGTTTTCTTCCATTTCCGCAGTCCCGGTTCGGTGGCTTTGGCGTTGTTGCCGGTCGGCATCGGCACGCTTTGGCTGGTGGGCCTGATGGGATGGTTCGGCATGCCGTTCAACCCCGCAAACATCATGACCCTGCCTTTGGTCATCGGTATCGGGGTTACCAACGGTATCCATGTGTTGAATCGTTTTGCCGAGGAGCGCACGCCGGGCATTTTGGCGCGGAGCACCGGCAAGGCCGTGCTGGTGTCCGGGTTGACGGCCATTGCGGGTTTCGGCAGTTTGATTCTTGCCAAAGACCGTGGTATTCACAGCCTCGGTTGCATAATGTCCATCGGAATTGCGACGTGTATGATTGCAGGTTTAACCTTCTTGCCAGCCTTGCTCAATTTGCTTGGCCGATGGCGTCCGTTGATACAAACGAATCAACCCAGTGCCGACAATTCATCGTTGCCGACACTGGGTCAGGAGGAACCGAGGTCAAAAACCTCAAGTGGAAGGAAAAAGTAAAGCAATTCGGTGAAATGTCAACCTCAATGTTAAAAATAGGTTTGCAATGGTTAAAATCACAAAAAATGGCTTTACGATAACGTTACCGCACTCACGATTTCATGTTAACCGGATTAATGAGCAATAGAAAATCTGGACTTTGCCTGCGAATCTGTTCGGGGCTGATGGCACTAAATTTTCCTCTGGCTGCTTTGGGCGCGGACAGTTTTGTGGCCGGACCGCTCTTTAGCCGGTTTACGCTGACACTGGATTCGGGATCTCGAACCGAAGCCATGGGTCCATTCCTCTACAGCCAGAAAGAGGATTCAGAAAAGATATGGGGTGTTCCACCATTATTTTCGTTCGACACCGATTCCGCCGTTGAATCGGACGAGGACGACTTACTATATCCGGTGCTTACCTACCGGCGTTTTGGAACCGAGTATCGGTGGCAGCTTGGCCAACTGCTGGCTTTTGCCGGCGGCCAGAACCCGCATGATTTCCCGGTAAGGCGTTTCACGCTTTTCCCGATTTACTTCCAGCAGCGTTCGCCCGATCCGGAGGAAAATTACACCGCACTGGCGCCCTTCTATGGCCACCTTAAGAACCGGTTGTTCCGCGACGAAATTTTCTTTGTCATGTTTCCGATTTACAGTGAAACCCACAAGCGAGATGTGGTTACCGACAACTACCTTTATCCGTTTTTCGATTTGCGCCATGGCGACGGCCTGCGCGGTTGGCAACTCTGGCCGCTGGTTGGCGCTGAACACAAGGAAGTGACCGCGCAAACCAACGGGTTTGGAGAAGTTGAAACCATTGCCGGTTATGACAAATTCTTTGCGCTCTGGCCGGTCCATTTTTATCAAAATACCGGCATCGGCACCGATGATCCGGCGAAATTCCGGGCCGATTTGCCGTTTTACAGCGTGCTGCGCTCGCCCCAGCGCGATTCGACCTCCGTGCTGTGGCCGTTTTTCGCGTGGGTGGATGATCGCGAGGAGAAATATCATGAATGGGAAGGGCCGTATCCCTTTGTTGTGGTAGCGCGCGGCACCGGCAAAACCGTCACGCGTTTCTGGCCGCTGTTCAGCCGGGCGCACAATGACTCGCTGGAAAGCGATTACTACCTTTGGCCGCTTTACCGGTACGATCGCCTCCACGCCGGCGCATTGGATGACCGGCGCACGCGCGTCCTGTTTTATTTGTTTGTGAACGTGGCGGAAAAAAACCTGGAAACCGGAACCCTGCGCCACCGGGTGGATATGTGGCCACTGTTCACCTACCACCGGGATTTTGATGGAAACCGGCGATTACAAATCCTCGCGCCCCTTGAGCCGATGCTGCCCGACAACCGCGGGGTGGAACGCAACTGGTCGCCGTTGTGGTCGTTGTGGCGCTCGGAAGGTAGCGCCAAACTCGGCACGACCAGCCAGTCGCTGTTGTGGAACTTTTATCGCTACGACACGGCGCCCGCCTCCAAAAAATGCTCGCTCATTTTCGGCCTTTTCCAGTATCAATCCGATTCGGTGGGGAAATCCGTGCGTTTGTTTTACATTCCGGTGGTTAAAACCAAACCCGGAAATAACCAATGAAGAAGGCAGAAGGCAGAAGGCAGAAGAATTGGAAATCGCCGTCATCCGCGGCTGGTAATTCCTCCTTCGGCACCCTACATTCTGCTTTCGGGAATCATTATGTTCGAAAACATCGGTGAAATCATTTTGTTGTTCTGGCGCACGATGCTGGCCCTGCCGCTGGCCTGGCGGCAGCGACAGAAGGTGTTCGAGCAGTTTTTTGAAATCGGCAACGCGAGCCTGCTGATGGTGTGTGTGTTGTCGTTCTTCATCGGCGCCGTCATCGCGCTGCAAACCGGTCCGGTGCTGGTGGAACGCAGCCTGGCCAGCGCCGTCGGCGGTGTGGTGGGCATCTCCATCGCCAAGGAACTCGCGCCGGTGATGATGGCGATTCTGATTGCCGGCCGCATCGGCTCGGCCATGGCGGCGGAAATCGGTTCGATGCGCGTTTATCAGGAAATTGACGCGTTGCGGACGATGAACATTGACCCGATCCACTACCTGGTATTGCCGCGCATCGTGGCCATCGCGGTGGCGTTGCCGATGCTGGTGGTCTTCGCAATTCTCGTCGGCTGGTTTGGCGGCGCGGTCGTCGCCGATCTGAACAGCCACATCAGCATTCCCTTCCAGGCGTTTTTCTCCGACCTGCGAACGATTGTCCAGCTCAAGGACGTGGCCAACGGCGTGTTCAAGAGTTTTTGCTTCGCGTTGATCGTCGGCGCGGTATCGTGCCACCAGGGGCTGGCGACCATCGGCGGGCCGCGCGGCATCGGCCGCTCGGTGACGAAGGCGGTGGTGAACTCCATCGTCCTCATCGTGATTTTCGACTACGTGCTGACGCGCATCCTTTTGAAATGATGAACGACGCGACGACCAATCATTCCGGCGTGAGCCTTAAGGTGAGCCACCTGCGGAAAAGTTTCAACGGCGAAGAAGTGCTCCGGGGCATTG
The DNA here is from genome assembly GCA_963708305.1 of uncultured bacterium. GTDB lineage: Bacteria > Verrucomicrobiota > Verrucomicrobiia > Limisphaerales > UBA11358 > UBA11358. The sequence goes on from CAVPSH010000001.1 coordinate 2,072,312, forward strand.
ATTTTGAGGTCCAGCCCGGTGAAATTTTTGTCATCATGGGGCCGAGCGGCAGCGGCAAGAGCGTCCTGCTCAAGCATCTCATCGGTTTGGAAACGCCGGATGAAGGAGAAATTCTCATCAACGGCGAATCCATTCAATCGCCGGAAATCGCGGCCAAATACCGGATGGCGCTGGTTTTCCAATCCGGCGCGCTGCTGAATTCACTGACCGTGGGCGAAAATGTCGGGCTTTATCTGACCGAGCACCGGCTCAAGCCGCCGGAAGAAGTCACGCGGGTGGTTGAGGAAAAACTCGAGGCGGTCGGCCTGAAAGACACCTCGGATAAAATGCCCAACGAACTCTCCGGCGGCATGAAAAAGCGCGTGGCCATTGCCCGCGCGCTGGTCATCGAGCCGCAATTGATTCTTTACGACGAGCCGACGAGCGAACTTGACCCGCTCTCGGCCGCGGTCATTGGGCGGGAAATTGTGAAACTCAAACAGCGCATCCACGTCACCTCGCTCGTCGTGTCGCACGATCGCGACCTGGCCTTTGGCATCGCCGACCGCATCGCGGTCATCAATGAAGGCCGCATTCTTACCATCGGCACGCCGGAGGAGGTGAAACGATTCAACGACCCGGCCCTGCAGAAATTTTTGCACGCAGATTTTCAACACGAATCCCCATAAAACCTATGAAAAATTCACTCGAAACGCGACTCGGCATTTTTGCGGTGCTGGTGGTCTTTGCCGCCCTGTTAATTATGGAAACGCTCAACGGCATCGGATTTTTCCAACGCGGATACCACCTCAGCGCCCTGTTCAACACCGTCCAGGAATTAAAACCTGGTGACAGTGTCAAGATGGCCGGCGTCGAAGTCGGGCGCGTCGAGAAAATCACTCTCGAAAATGAAAAAGTCCGCGTGACCATGAAGCTGAACAGCGGGACGGTGGTGAAGACGGACAGCCAGGCGACCATCCGGTTCACCGGGTTGATGGGGCAGAATTTTGTGGCCATTGACTTTGGTTCACCCGGTGCGCCACAAGCGGTGGACGGCGCCGTGCTGGCCACCCTGGAGCAGCCGGACCTCAATGCCATCATGACCAAACTCAATGACGCCGCCACCGGCATTCAAAACCTGACCAAGAGTTTCACCGGCGACACCATTAACAATTTGCTCGGCCCCTTGACCGATTTAATCCGGCAAAACAGCGGTCACCTCAGCGCCACCATCTCGAATGTCGAAGCCATTTCCGGCCAGATTGCCAGCGGACAGGGAACCGTGGGCAGGCTGATTTATACGGACACGCTTTACAGTTCCGCCCTGGATACCGTAAGCAATTTGCAGGACACCGTGGCCGCCGCGCGACAGGTTGTTAATGGCGTCAATGAAGGCCGGGGTACCATCGGCAAGCTGGTAACGGATGAAACGCTTTATCATGCCACCACCGCTTCCATGACCAACCTGAACCAGATTTTACAGAAGATCAATCAGGGACAAGGCTCCATCGGCAAACTCGTCAACGACCAGGACCTTTACAAGAATGCGAAGCTGACTTTGCAAAAGGTGGACAAGGCCGCCGACAGTTTGGAAGATCAGGGGCCGTTGAGTGTTCTCGGCATCGTGGCCAGCAATTTGGGATTGTGACGGAATTTACCATATGCGACCTCTGCAAAACTGGAGCGCCGAGCACCATTTCGGCGCGAACCGGCTGATTTCCGCAACATGCCGAGACGGTGCTCGGCGCTCCAGGTGCCAATTCGACATGTTTTGCAGAGGTCTCGGTATGAGATTTACGATTTACGAACTGCTCTTCTTTCCTGTCGTCGCGTAACTCGAATATCGTAGATGGAAAATGGTCAGGCCAGGCCGAGATTTTTCAAGACCTGCACGGTCGAGTAGGATTTGTTCAATGTGTAGAAGTGCAGCCCTGGCGCGCCGGCATGGAGCAATTCCTCACACTGTCGGGTCGCGTATTCGACGCCAAATTCGACGGCGGCCGCGTCGTCGTTGCCCAGTTTGTCCAATTGCGTTCGCAGGGGCGGCGGGATTTTTGCGCCGCAAAGCCGGGTGAATTTTGTAATTTGCGTCGCACTCAGAATGGGGATGATTCCGGGCACGAGCGGCACACGGACTCCGAGCTTGCCCGCCATATAATCCCGGAATTCAAAGTAATCGGGATTATCGAAAAACAACTGGGTCAGGACAAAGTCCGCTCCGGCGTCCACCTTTTCCTGCAAATGGTGCCAGTCGGCGTGTTTGCCTTGTTTGCAGGCGACATGGCCTTCGGGAAAACCGGCGACGCCAATGGAAAAATCACCGGCGTCCCGGATGAATTTTACCAGTTGCGAAGCGAATTCAAAGCCGCCAGGCGTGGGATTGAATTCGCCACCGTCAGGAGGATCACCGCGCAGGGCGAGGATATTCATGCAACCGAACGTGCGAATCTGTCCAAGCAGTTCGCGCACCTGTTCACGCGTGTGGTTGACGCAGGTGAGATGCGCCAGCGCCGTCAGACCATGTTGACGTTGAATGCGGTCCACAATCATTAACGTCTTGTCGCGGGTACTGCCGCCGGCGCCGTAGGTGACGGAGCAATAATCCGGTTTGGCCTGAAGCAGTGCGGGGATATGCTTTTCGAGGAGATTCAGCCCGCCTTCGTCCGTTTTGGGCGGGAAAAATTCAAAGGAAATGACGGGCCTTCGCCGCGCCGGAGTGTTCGCCGTGTCGATTTCGGATTTGCGGTCAACGGCGCTGCCGGCCTCTGCCAGGGATGAGGCTTCGGCCACGCAGGCGGGTCGCCGGGCCGCCTGTTTTGAGGCATAAATGTCGCGGATGAATTGCATTTGGACGGCGAATTGTAGGGGAGCGTGGAATAAATGTCAGGATGAATTCCGTTCAAAAGCGGCAGCAGGCTGCCGCAGCCCAAGACGACAAGCGTCTTTCGTGCGGGGGCAGAAATAAAAAACCCCTTCCGGCAAACCGGAAGGGGTTTGAAAGTTCCAGCTTAAACTAGAACTGATAGATCAGGTTAAGCGCCAACAGGAAGTCGTTGTTGCGGTTCGCCGCGCCAGCGGTGGTTGCTCCTGACGAATAACCAAAGAAGTTTTGGTGTTCAGCATGGTCCCAACGGAATTCCACGCGACTGATCACGTTTGCCCACAGGTTATACTGGGCGGTGGCTGTGAATTCTTCTGCCACGTTATCGGGGGAGGTTCCTGGGCCTACACCGGCAATGTCGTAAAGACCAGAACCGTTGCTGGAGAGATATTCAGCGCGCATATTGAAGCTCAACTTATCCGTTGCCTGGAAACTGCTATACAGACCAATGACCCAAGTGCTGTCATCGCTTGGATTGCCGGCAACACCGCCGTTGTGGAGGTCAAAGAAGTCGAACGCAGCGCCGACTTTCAAGGCTGAAACCGGCGTTGGAACAGTCAGACCCGTATAAAAACTGGTCATGCTGCCAGGACTGTAACGCTGAGAATCAACGCCATTGACAACGCCCACAGTGAGTGTGGCACCTTTCATAAAGCCCGCGCTATCCGGAGCGGTGAATGCAATTGAACCCATGTACGTCTTTTGGGATTCATACTGGGCAGTGTTGTTAAGGCCAAACTTTGGCGCACCGGCGGCGGCGACGATTGTATCCGCGTTCCAGGTATTGGCTATGCCGGCGGAAACCGTGAGCATATCGTTCACCTTGTAGGTGGCCAATATGCCGGTATGCGTGGTCGGCTCAATGCTATAACCATAAGAACGGGTATAGTTGGGATCCAACGGGTCGCTGGTGGATTCATAACCAATGATGGTGTCGAACACACCAACTTTCCAGTCAATACCGTTACCCACCGGTGTGCGCAACGTCACATAGGCCTGGCGAAGGGAGGTAAGGCCGGCGCCACCGCCAATACCACCGATGGAAATGCCGCCAATAGCTGCGTTGCCCAACGGGATCGAATCCGGGCCAATCATTAATTCGGCATGGTAACCGGCTGCCCAAGGGCTTTCATCTTCCGGCTTGTCCAGTGCGATATCCACGGCATTCAGGCTGAAGCCGTCATTTTTCGCAAAGGCATATTGGGGAAGGTTCGGGAAAACCGAATGGGGACCACTGTCTGTTCCAAGTCTCCAAGTTGCCGCGGTATCCACATAACCACTGAGCGTGGTGTTTGAGAGCGCCGTTTGCACAGCGTTCATTTTTTCGTCTGCGCGGGCGGCTGACGCGAGGCTGACCACCCCGACCGCCGCCAGACCCACTGTCCATTTATTAAACTTCATCTGGTTCCTCCGATGTTGTTTGTTAATGTTTATCTGCCTTGTGCCTGTGCACTTCAGGGTAAAAAACCGTTTACCCCGGCACCGCATGGTGCAATTGCTGGTGAAAATAGGGAAAATCTGGACATTTGACAATATTTTTTTTGGGGAATTGTATTCTTGCAAGATGTTGATATAAAATATGTTATAATTTAAGCCGGTTTTTTTATCTCATTCTTGGACAGGGTTTGGACACAGCGAAGGTATGCGATGGCGGTTTTTGCGGGGCCAAATTGGGAAAGGAGTTTGGAATAGAGGATGCTTTGCAATGGCCCGAGAAAAGTCGGGAAGCAAACAAATGACGACAATACGGTTCGGCAGGTAAAACGTTTTATCAACAAACAGCTATGGCATCTTATTCTTACACGGCCCGTGAGACGGCGAGCGGTCGCGAAATTCGCAGCGCGGTAGAGGCAGCTACCGAACAAGCCGCGGTAGCGGCGTTGCTGAACCGAAACCTCCTGGTGGTATCCATCGAGGAAAGAGTCTCTAAAAAGGGCAAAACCAAGGGCGGTAAAGTCTCGCTGGGCGATCTGGTGGTATTTACACGCCAGTTGGCGACCATGATTGACGCCGGTATTGCCATCGTGCAATCCCTGCAGGCCCTGGCTGACCAGGCCACCAGCAAAGTCATGCGCGACGTCATTCGGGACGTTTGCACACGGGTGGAAAGTGGCGAGAGTTTTTCGGAAGCGCTGCAAAAACATCCCAAAACCTTCAGCAAGCTCTACTTTTCGATGGTTTCGGCGGGTGAAAAGGGCGGTCTTTTGGCGGAAATTATGGCACGACTGGCGACCTATCTTGAAAGCAGCGCCCGTCTTCGTCGCAAGGTCAAATCCGCCATGATGTATCCCCTCGTGGTGAGCACGGTGGCCATCGCCATCACCATCTTTTTGCTGGTAAAAGTAGTCCCGGTTTTTAAAGACGTTTATTCAAGCTTTGGCGCCAAATTGCCGGCGCCCACTCAATTCCTGATCACTCTGAGCGATCTTGTGGGGAGTTACCTGGTCTTCGTTCTTCTCGGACTGGGCGCTATGGTTTATGGCTGGATTTATTTTATCAAGACCCCGACCGGACGCGATTTTTACGACAGGAACCGCATTAGAATGCCGGTTTTTGGTCCCATCGCGCACAAAATCTGTCTCGTCCGCTTTACCCGCACCTTGGCGTCGCTGATCCGCAGCGGTGTGCCGATCCTCGAAGTGTTGCAAATTGTTTCTCAAACCGTCGGCAACACCGTCATGGAAAAGGCCATCAAGAACGCCTCCGGTGATATTGAGCGGGGTGAAGGCATTGCCGCGGCGCTGGGTAAACACCCGGTTTTCCCTGCCATGATCATCCGCATGGTCAGCGCCGGCGAACAGACCGGCAATATTGATAACATGCTTGAGCGCGTCGCCAATTTTCTCGATGAAGAAGTCGAAGCCATGCTCTCCGGCCTGATGTCTCTGCTCGAGCCGATCCTGATTGTTTTTTTAGGGCTGCTCATCGGTTCAATGGTTGTCTGCATGTATCTGCCGATTTTCAACCTCGGCAATATTGTCAGCGGCAACGGCGGTTAATTTTTGCGGCTCTTTATACCCCCACCGCCTGGCCCGGTTGGGGTTGGATGATTTTAATTTTAGGGTGCCGCGACCGAATCTGTTCCTCAAACCACGCGCGCGAGTCGTTACTGCCGTGGCCGAGCAAAACCGCGCGCGGTGAAACCCGCCCGACAAAATCCAGCAAATCCTCCCGGTTGGCGTGTGCGGTCAGGTCAAAATCCTGCACCTCACAATGGCGCGTGACGCGGCCGGCGCTGGGGCTGAAAACAAACGTCTCACCCGGTTTGGCCGCCTTTAATCGCCCGCCCGGCGTGTCCGGATCCGCGTAGCCGACAAAGAATATGGATTGTCGTTCGTCCCCGATCATGCGCATGGCCAGGTCATGCGCTGCCGTGTTCTCGCTCATCATGCCGGCGGTAATGACAAAAATCCGCCCACCGCTCAGTTTCATTTTTTCGGCCTGGCCTTTTTCCAGGACAATCAGGTCCAGCGCCTCGTGCAATTGCAGATTGGTGTGTTGGCGATGCGTGCGATGTGCCTCCAAATCATAGATTTCCGTGAACACGCGCCCCAGACCGCCGATGTAAACCGGTTGTGTTTTCAATTTCTCCGCGCGCATCAGCAGCGCCAAAAGTGCCAACATTTCCTGCGTGCGGCCCAGGGCGAACGATGGGATCAGCACACAACCCTTGCGTTTGAGCGCCCGCTGAATCGCACCGACCAACCGCTCGGTTTCACTTTCGCGCGAAAATCCCGGCGGCGTGACACGATTGCCGCGGGTGGTTTCCATGATGAGCACGTCGGCTTTCACGTCTTCAAACCGGGCCGCGCGCAGTATCGTCTGGTCGTGGAAGCAAACATCGCCGGTGTAAAACAGCGTTTCCTTTCGGCCGCGAAGGAGAATGCCGGCCGAACCAAGCGTGTGGCCGGCATCAAAAAATTCCAGCGTCGGCGAAGACGCACCCGCGCGTGATTTGTGAAACGCCGCCCATTCGATTTCGCGATTGTATTTGAAACCTTGAAACTGCGGCGCCAGATCGTCCACCTCGTCGTGGCTGTAGAGCGGGTATTCACGAATGCCCAGTTCGTCACGCTGGCGCACCATCACGTTCACCGAATTGTGCAGCACGCGCTCGACGATGAAATAACTCAGTTCCGTCATCAGCACGTGCGCCTTGGGAAAATGCCGCGCCGCCACGGGCAGCGCCCCGACGTGATCATGATGGCAGTGCGAAATCACAATGGCATCGAAGTCGGCATTTCCCGCCTTGTTGAACATCGGCAAACCCGCCCGCCCTTCGCGTTTGGGATGCATGCCGGCATCGAGCAGAATCCGGCACTCATCCATCTCCACCAGCCAGCCACTGGCGCCGATGTCCGTGTCGGGGTTCAAATTCGTGATGTTCACGCAGAAGATTTAACCACGGATGAACGCGGATGAACACGGATAAATGAAAAGGCGGACGAAAAGACAGCAACCAACGAGGCGCGAATTTGGGTTGGGCGAAGTTAACGAACCGCTTGGCTTGATTTGTGAACCTACAGTGCGCTTCTCCTCATATTAGGCGGCTGGCCTTGGCTTTCGCTTTCTGTCCTCACAATACAAGATATAAGCACCGAATGCGATGAGTGGGTGAGTGCCCCAAACCGAGTGCGCATGAAAAAGGCTATAATCATAAACTGAACGTGAAACTTCTGTCCGGCGGCCATGCTCCGATACATAATATCTGCCGTCCTCCGGCGGATTGCCAACCGCATCGCCTCCGATGAATAAAGCAATAATGAAGAAGCTGGCAAAATTCAGACCGCCGATGGCGAATAACGTGTAAGCGAAATATCTGACGGCACGTATGCACGGCGGCCAATAAAATGACAAATACACCAGAAGTATCCAAATCACAACCGCACAGCCAATAATGATTAGTGCAACGCGCATGATTCGTAGCCGCCTAACAGTTAATAGGCGGCTGCCTATTCAGCCTATCCTTTTTCACTGGTGCAAGCGTGAGCTTGGCTAAAGCTCCTGTCCAGCACATAATCATATCCTTATGACTCCGCAAACCGGTTTAGAAAACACGGCGCGCGTTCCTTTAGAGCCTTTTCAAAAAACATGTAGCCGCCGACGTGAGTCGGCGCAAATTGAATAAAGGGTAATGAAATGGCGCGGACTGACGTTCGCGGCTACGAGATTAATCAAATTGCTATAGGCAAATTATTGATCAAAGCCCCGTAGAGTCTGGACAGAATTCATCTTCAAGCCACCCAGCCGGCAGGATTCGAGGAGGCAAACGATTGGTGGGCCTGCTCGGACTCGAACCGAGAACCAAAGCATTATGAGTGCTCTGCTCTAACCAATTGAGCTACAGGCCCGCCGAAATATAATTTCAGAAGCGACCGCGACTTTCAAGAGCAGACGGCGGTGATTACCAGCCAAAGCCACCCGACCAGAAAACTGATTCCACCGACCGGGGTGATGGCACCCAGCCAGCGCGCGTCGGTCACGGCCAGCAGATAAAGCGAGCCGGAAAAAATTACAATGCCGGCCAGAAAACACCACCACGGTCCAGCGGCCAGCGGTTTCCTCCCCGCCAGCACAAACAGCATGACGGTATGAATGAAATGGTAAAAAACGGCCGTTTCCCAGATCGCCGCCGTTCCGTTTTGCGCCAGAATGTTCTTCAATCCATGTGCGCCAAACGCGCCAAGCGCCACGGCCAGAAAGCCGGCGGCGGCGGCAACCCGGGTGGCGGTTACATTGGTCATTGTGCGGGCAAGCGTGGCAGAGGTTGCGCGCCGGTGAAATTCAATAATTTGTGTTCATTCGCACCCGTTCGTGCTTAATTTCATTTGTGAAAATCATCACCGACGAACGCTGCGCCGGTTACTCCAGCTATGGCCATCCCGAAAATCCCCGGCGCATTACGGCAACGATCACGTATCTCAAAGAGCAGAGGGAACTGCCGCTGGCCTGGGCTGCACCGGGGGAGGTGAACGACCAGCAAATTTTGCGCGCGCATGCGCCGGAACATCTTGCGCGTCTGAAAATTCCGGAGGATTTCGACACCGACACGCCGTTCTACGAAAACATCATCACCTATGCGCGCGCGTCCGCTGCCGCCGCGCTGGATGGCTTGAAAGCGGCGCGTAACGGCGAAAACGTCTTCAGTCTCATCCGCCCGCCCGGCCACCACGCCACCCGCGACCGGGCGATGGGTTTTTGTTATTTGAACAACATTGCCATTGCCGCATTGGAGGCCGTCGGCACCGGTGCGAAGCGCGTAGCGGTGTTCGATTTCGACGTGCATCATGGCAATGGCACGGAAGCCATTCTGCTCAATCGGCCCGGGGTCGCCTTCTTCTCCATCCACCTGTACCCCTTTTATCCCGGTACCGGCGGCGCGAATGTCGGCGAAAACTGTTTCAATTATCCGGCGACGCCGGGCTCACCGCGCGAAACCTATTGTGCCACCCTTGCCCAGGCGCTGGATGATTTAAAGGCGTTCAAACCCGATCTGATTGCCATATCCGCCGGGTTTGATGCCTACGTGCGTGATCCGCTCGGCGGCGGCGTATTGGAGGTGGAGGATTTTCACGGGCTCGGACAATCGTTGCGTGCGCTCGGCGTGCCGATGTTCAGCGTGCTGGAAGGCGGTTACAGCCGCGATTTGCCCGAACTCATCTTTGCCTATCTCAAGGGCGTGGAAGGAAAATGATCCCTCTCCCCAAGGGAGTCATTGACTTCGACCGGATTTGCCGGAATAAATTTCGTTCCCCAATGCAAACCAACCATCAATGCCTTTTGAATGTGTCCCAGCCCCGGCCGTGGGTCATGGCGGCATTGCTCTTGTTTATTACGCTCAACGGCGGAGCCATCCCCTTGAAAATCACCATCGCGAGCGACTCAACGGCTGCCTATTTCCCGCCGACGGACTATGGGAAGCGGACCGGTTGGGGCCAGGTGCTTTCCAATTTTTTCAATACCAACGTTATGGTGGTTGATCTGGCGTCGTCGGGGCGAAGTTCAAAAAGCTTTTGCGATGAAGGGAAATGGGCGGCCTGCCTCGCCACCCATGCCGACTACTACTTCATCCAGTTCGGCCACAATGACGGCAAGACCCAGGACCCCGCCCGTTACACCGACCCGGAAACCACCTTCAAAAGTTATCTGTCCAACTACATCCATCAGGCCCGTGCCCAAGGCGGCATCCCCGTGTTGCTCACGCCGCCCGCGCGCAGGAATTATCAATCGGAGCATGTGCTCAAACGGGACAGTCTGCAGAATTACGCGGAGGCCATGCGCGAACTGGGAACGAACCTGGATGTTCCCGTCCTGGATGTATTGCCTGTTTCCATTGAGTTTTACGAGTCAGTGGGGAAATCCGGCGCGCGAATTTATCAATCCAACACCGCCACCAACACTTTTGAAAATGACACCACCCATTTCAGCGCTCTCGGTGCCCGGCAACAGTGTTATTTCGTCGTGGAAAGTCTGCTGCATTCTACCAACGCCGCTCTGGTGCCTCTTGAAAAAGCCGTTAATTTACGCGCGTTTCAATCGCAAGCAGCTCCGCGGGCTCCGGGGAAAGGCGTTGACTCAAACGAAGACGGAAGTCTAATGTCCAAACCATGAACCTTAAACAAATCTCCATTGGTTTTGTGCTGGCTTTCATTTGTGCCATCCCACCAGCGCTTTTTGCGGATGACGCGACGCCGTCTTCCGTGAAGCCGGTCACGCCGAACGCCTCGCCGGAGGCGGTTCAATTGCTGCAGTATCTGTACAGCATTTCCGGCAACCACACGTTGACCGGCCAGCATGCCGTGCCGCTGCTGCGTTCCGCCCGCCTCGTCGAGGCGCAACGCGCGGGTGGAAATTTTCCGGCGGTTTTCGGCATGGACTTCGGTTTTGATTCGCCCGGCACCTGGGACGGCATCAACTTCCGCCAGCAGATTGTGGACGAGGCGATCCAGAAATATCGTGAAGGTTACATCATCGTGCTCATGTGGCACGCGGTGCGGCCGATTGAAGACGAGCCGGTGAAATTCAAGGATTCCATCCAGGGCAAGCTGACCGATGAACAGTGGCATGATTTGATTACGCCGGGAACGGAAATCAACGAACGCTGGAAATCACAGGTGGATGTCATCGCGTGGTTTCTCAAGCAATTACGCGACGCGCACGTGCCGGTGCTCTGGCGGCCGTACCATGAAATGAACGGCGGCTGGTTTTGGTGGGGCCAAAAACGCGGCCCGGACGGCTACCAAAAATTGTATCGGATGTTGTTCGAACGGCTGGTGAATTTCCACAAACTGAATAATCTGATCTGGGTCTATGGCGCCAATGAAGTGACGCCGCCGAATGTTGATCCCTACGATGCCTGTTACCCGGGCGACGATGTCGTGGACGTTCTGGGCACGGACATTTACCACACGGGTTTTGCCCGGAATCAGTACGACCAGTTGCTGGCGCTGGCCAGAGGCAAGCCCATTGCGCTGGCGGAAGTCGGCGCCGCGCCGCCACCGGAAATTTTGAAGGAACAACCGCGGTGGACGTGGTTCATGGTCTGGGACGATCCCACGGAAGGCGGCCCCACGGCGCGGGGAATACGTGCCGCCTATAATTGCGACCAGGCCATCACGCTGAACAAACTGCCGTGGGTGGAAGCCGGGCACCCGGCCGACCACTCGTTCACACAGCCATAGTGGCGCCGGAATCAATCGGCAACAAGACACGCACGGTGCCATGTTGCCCGGCCTGCGGGGGAACGATTTCCAGTTTGCCGTGATGCGTTTCGATGATTTTCCGGCTTACGGTCAGGCCCAGGCCGAGGCCGACGTTGCGCGTGGTGAAAAATGGCGAAGGCACCTTCTGTGCGGTTTCCGTGGTGAAACCCGTGCCGTTGTCCTGGACTTCAATTTCCAGTTCCCGTCCGCCGGCGTTGTTGGGATTGGTGTGCAATTTCACGCCAATTTTGGGTTCCTTGGGATTGGCTTGCAAGGCGTTGAGCATGATTTCCGCCAGCGCATGTTTCAAAGCCGCGCGGTCGCCGGTAATGACGATGGGCTTGCCGCCGTTTTCGTATTGCAACTGGGCCTTGTCCGCCGGTTGATGCTTGCGCGCCTCCTGGTAAGCCTCTTCGATGAGTTGTTCAACTGGAAACGCCTGCGGTTCCGGTTCGTTCTCCCGCGCCAGAAAACGCATCTGGTTCAGCAGGCGGGAAACACGCTTGACGCCATCGGCCAGCGCGAAGTCGAGCGATTTGCGAAACTCCGCGTCCCGGAATTTTTCCCCGAGCAACTGCTGGTGGGTGGAGAGCGGCACCATCGCGTTGCCGATTTCGTGCGCGAGCCGGTCGGCCATGGCTTTGATGAGGCGGAGATTGGCGGCTTCAACCTCCAAATGACGCAACTGTTCGGTCTGCGTAAGGTCCTCCGCCGTCAGCAGGGCGGAAACCGGCACGGAGGAATTCCCCCGCTGAAACGGCACGACATTGACGCTGTAAACGGTGCCCGGCGAACTTTCCGGCTCGTAACGGAATGGCCCCATCGCCGCGCCGGTGTGCAGGACCTGATAAATCTTCGCGCCCAACACCTGTGGTAAATCGCTGAATTCCAGTTCGCCCGTGCGCCGGTTTTTGTGGCCGAAATGGCGGCGGGCGGCTTTGTTGGCATGGAGCACGCGCAGGTCGCGCCCGACGACGACGCAGGCGCTGCTGAGTTCGCGCAGCACATCCGTCATCATCTCGTGGTTGCCGGCCAACTGGTCATGCAGCCAGATGTTGCGCAAAGCCAGGCCAACCTGTTCAAGCAGATGGAAGATAAGTTCCAGTTCGGTGTTGACCAGCGGTTCGCCGGTGACGCGGCCGTCGAAAACAGCGACGCCCACAACCGTTTCGCGGTCGAGCACGGGCACGGCGACCTGGGTGCCGAGCAATTCAAATTCCTTCTGCGCTTCGGAGTCGGCGCGGGCTTCGTCGCTGTCGCGGCGGAGGATTCTGCCCAGCCGCACCAGTTGTCCGCCGATACCGGCCTCGAGCGACAGTTCAAAATGCTCGAGCAATCCCGACGGGAGGCCGATGGCGGCGGTGGCGCGCAGACCGTGGTTCTGGCCCGGGGACACCGTTTCGCTGAGCGGCAGGACGGGGCGGTTCAAAAAGATGGCGGCGCGATTGACACTAAAGATTTCGCGCAAGAACAGCAGGAATTGTTTAAGCATGGCCTCGGCATTCAGGGAATGCGTGAGGATGGACGAAAAATCGCGCAGGACATTCAGCGTTTGCGACGCATTGGCCATGCGGCCGGAAAACGACTCCGCCGGGCGTGAAAAGGCAGCCGGCGGCAGCAAGGGCGTGAGTGCCGTCGGTTGAGTGGCGCGCGCCTGGGGATATTTAGGTATCGACCACAGGCGCTCCAGCAATGAATTGAGCAACCGGGCGCGAATGGGTTTGGTCAGGACATGGGTGACACCGTGCAGGAAAGCCTCTTCCTCCCATTCGGACTGGTTGTCGGCGCTGTAGGCAATGATGGGACATTTGCTGTCGCGCCGGCGAAGCCGTTCAATGACCCAGACTCCCTGAACCCCGATGAGATCAACATCCAGAATGCAGGCCCGGACCAGCCCATGGGTCAACAACGGTTCGGCTTCCTCCACGCCGATGCGATGAACAATGCGATATTCCTCCGGGTTCAGACTCGCCTGAATCACTTCGGCGAAGTCTGGATGAGGAGACAACACCAAAATGGTTTTCATTGTGCTCTGAGCCAGTGACGGCGATGCTCAATTCCAGTCACTCCGAGGATAATCCACAAATTGAGCCAAAAGGTCAATCTAATCTTAAGGGCAGGGAATGGAAAAAATCTTCGCCGGTACGGTTGAAAAATCAGGCCGAAGTGAGCAGTTTTTCCCACAGATTCTCATTGAGCAGCGCCTTTCGGAGAAAATCCGTGTCGCTCGATGAGATGGTCACCGGTTCCGCCTGGAGCGGCAGGTGCAGGGTAAAAGTCGTGCCCTGCCCGGGCTTGGTCCGGGCTTCAATCTTGCCGCCGTGATGATGCACGATGAAGAAGCACGCCATCAGGTGGATGCCGTATTCGGACGGCGTCTGGTCGCGCACGACAAACGGATCAAACACCGCCCGCAGCGATTCCTCCGGCAGGCCGGGACCATTGTCGTTGATTTGCACAACGATTTCCGGTGGGGGACCGTCCTGCAATTCGGCCGCCAGGGTAATCCGGCTGCCGGCGGGCAGCATGGCCAGTTCCTCCTTCAGCAACAGCTCAAATAGCCGGCTGAATTTCGGCTTGTCCACGCGCAACAGGGGAAGTGTGTCTGGAATCCGGTTTTCAATTTCGATCCGCCGGGCAGCCAGCGGTTCCTTGTACAATTTCACCGCGTCGGCGACGGTCTGGTACAACGAAACCTGGTCGGTGAATGGCGCCGACGGATTGGACGACGCCGTCCAAAGGTCCTTGAGCAGGGCGTTGATTTTTTCAATCTGTGACTGCACGTTTTGGTGGTAATCCTTCCAGAAGTCGGGATTGCGCAGACCCTGCAAATCCGTCTTTTCCTCGCTCATTTTCACCGGCGCGAGATCGAGAAAGGTTTTTACCGCCACCAGCGAATTGCGGATGTGATGGCTCAATCCGGCGGCCAGCAGGCCCAGGCTGACAATGCGGTCGGCAATCAGCATGTTGTGCAGGACGGACATTTTTTCGCGGAGCAACTGGTCGCGCTCGGACTGCACGATAAAAAATTCCAGCCCGCGCTTCAGGGTTTGTTCCAGTTGCGGCGGGTCCCACGGTTTGGAAACGTACTTGTAAATCGCGCCGCTGTTGACCGCGGCAATCGCCGCGTCCATGTCCGCATAGGCGGTGACCAGCACGCGGATGACGCGCGGACGGAATTGCCGGGCGCGCTCCAGCAGCCACACGCCCTTTTCGCCGGGCATCCGCTGGTCGGTCATCAGCAGGCCGATTTCATCGGCGTGATCCTCCAGCAGTTTGAGGCCTTCCTGCGCGGTCGTCGCCGTCATGATGCGGAATTGTTCCCCGAAGGCGCGCGTGAAATTCGTTAGTGACTTCTCTTCGTCGTCCACGTAAAGAATCGCGAATTTTTTATAGTCGTACAGGTTCTCCATGTTCAATTTCCGGTTCGGCGGTCGGTTTGGTCTTGGTGGGGAAATCCAGGGTAAATTCACAGAATCGGCCGACCTCGGTGTTTACCGAAATGTGTCCGTCGAATCCTTTCACGATGCGGTGGCAAATACTCAGGCCCAGCCCCATGCCTTCCCCCACGTCCTTGGTGGTAAAAAACGGGTCGAAAATCTTGTCCAGATTTTTTCGTTCGATGCCCGGACCATTGTCGCGAACGACGATGAGGCTCCGGTCGCTTTCCATCCGGCCCTGGATCGAAAGCGTGGGCATTTCGTTCTCAAATTTTTTTGATCGCATCGCGTCGAGTGAATTCTGCAGTAAATTCACCAAAACATGAATCAATTTATTGCGGTTGGCCAGCACGGTCTGTGCCGGGATGACCTTTAGTTCGACCCGCACCTTGTCCTTCCACTCGCCGGCCAGAAAACGCAGCGAGGTGTTCACGGCCTCGGTCACGTCCACCGGTTCGGAGGGTCCGGCTTCCGGGTGCGTGAACATGCGCAAATCGGAAACGATATTGCGCACCCGTTTCATTCCTTCCTCAATGTCGGTCAGAATTTCCTCATACTCGCGGCGGTTCTCCGGGGTGAGTTGCTTGCACTTGTTGCGCAGGGCGAAAAGGCCGGTCGTCGCGAAATTCAGCGGGTTGTTGATTTCGTGAATGATGCCCGCGCTCATGCGGCCAAGCGAGGCGAGTTTCTCGGATTGCACCAGTTGCGACTCCGTTTCCTTGAGTTGCTCGATGGTATTGGACAGCGCCCGGTTTTGCGTGGAGAGATGGCGCTGGAAATCGTGGGATTCAACGAGATTTTGGATGCGCGCGTGAAGTTCGGTGGATGAAAAGGGCTTGGCCAGAAAATCATTGGCCCCCAGTTCCAACGCATTGAACTTGGTTTCCTCGTCCGCGCGCGCCGTCAGCAAAATGATCGGTACGACGGCCGTCTCCTCGTGTTTGCGCAGTTCCCGGCACACGTTCAGACCATCCATCTCCGGCATCATCATGTCCAGCAAAATGATGTCCGGCAGGAATTGCGTCGCTTTTTCCAGGGCTTGCAGGCCATCCGCCGCTTCCAGCACATCGTAATCCGTGTCGAGTTGCGTCCGTAAAAAGCGCCGCATGTCCGGCTCGTCATCGGCCACGAGCACCACGGGCCGCTGGCCGCGTTTGCCCAATTCCACGGGCTTGGCTGCCCCCCGCAGGGACACCATGGCCGGGAAAAGTTCCGCGCGGCGGTACAGATTGGCCAGCCATTCCTCCGAGGCGGCCGCGCCGGTTTCCGCGGATGCGCCCGCCGGGGATTTTTTGGACGGCAACTCCGCCTTTTGATACGGCAGTCGCACGGTAAAGGTCGTGCCTTTCCTTTCCTGGCTTTCCACGACGACAGTACCGCGCATCATCTCGGTCAACTCCTTGACCAGGGCCAGTCCGATGCCGACGCCCTGATACTTGCGTTGCGCCGAACCGTCCGCCTGCCAGAAACGGTCGAACACAAACGCCAGGTTTTTTTCAGCGATGCCGATGCCGGTGTCGCTGACGATGAAAACGATTTCTTCACCCTGCTTTTCCGCGCGCAATTCCACACGCCCGTCGGCGGGCGTGAATTTCAGCGCGTTGAACAGGAGATTGAGCACGACCTTTTCCAGTTTGTCGGGATCGGCGGCCGCCACGCCCAGCCGCAGGTCGGTGTAGGTTTCCAGCTTGATTTTTTTGTCTTCCGCCACCTGCCGTGCCGCGCTGGCCAGGCCTTTGATGAAATCCGCCACCTCCAGCGGCTCGCTTTTGATTTCCATCCGGCCGGCTTCGAGGCGGATGAGGTCGAGCAAATCATTGATGAGCTTGAGCAGCCGCATGCCGTTGGCATGCATCGTGAGCAGCAGTTCATGGACCCCGTTGTCCATCTGGCCGGCGAAGCGCTGGAGCAGCGTTTCCAGTGGCGACAACAACAGCGTGAGCGGCGTGCGCAATTCATGGCTGATATTGGCAAAGAACCGGCTCTTGAGTTGGTCCAGCTCGACGAGCTTGCGGTTGGTTTCCTCGAGTTCCTGTTTGTTTTTGTCCAGTTCGTAGCGAAAGGCAAATTCACGGAATCGCAATTGAGTGTTGAAATAGCTGCCGGTGACAATGACGATGCCCGTCAGCGCCAAAAAGTATAAATTATTTGCCAGGCCGGCCTGGAAAGTATTTCCATGCAGGGCGCAGGCGCCGACATACATCAGCATCACCAGGCTGACGGCAATAAAGCTCTCGATGAATGTCCAGTGGACCACAATTCCCACGACGAGCAATACGATGTTAAGCCCGGCATAATAAGGTGAGTTGGCGCCTTCCGTGGTGTAAATCATCCAGGAGATGAAAAAGGCCGGGAACATGGCCAGGAGCACACCGAGCTTGCGGGAATGCCGGTGACCGAAACGGGTTACGGCAATTGCCCAAAAAATGCCGATCAGGGCCGCGCAGAGCAGACGCAGCTCGAGAAAATAAATCAAGTCCGGCCGGTAAATCCAGTAATCCAGAACCGTGCCGACCGGCATGAACACAGCCCCAATGACACAACCGACCTGGACGTTGTGAAGATTGACCTTGCGATCGTATTCCGCAAACGCCTTCCGAATTTCTTCAACATGTACCAGGGGTTCAGGCATGGTTTGGTTTTCTTATCTCAAGAAACAAATTGGTGCCGACATTCTCGGTGACCACCTTGACATAATCCCGGTCGGCAGAATCCGGCGTCAAATCGATGAGCTGCTTGTTATCGCGATAGACCAAAAACCAGTCCAGAATATATTCCATGGAATAACGAAACGGTCTTGAATTATTCAAGGCATCAGTAGCGTTGGTTACCAAAAGCAATCCACCCGGGGCGAGCCAGTCGTAAAACACCTCCAATAATTGTTTGCAGGTGGTATCCGGCAAATAGTCGAACAGCCCGGCACAATAGACAAAATCATATTCCGGCTTCTTGCCGGCTTTGGCCGCTTTTTCTTTGAGCATTTGATAGACGCTTTTTCTTTGAAACTGAATTGACGTTCGCAGGGAAAGCCGGTCTTTGATTGCCCGGGTGGCTTTGGCGACGTATTCCAGCGTTTCCTGGTTGAAATCGGCGAGCGTGAACTCCACTTTTTCACTGAAGGCGGAGCGGAAAAAGTTCTGCACTTCCACCGCCGGACCGCAGGCAAAGTTGAAAACCCGCGCCGTGCCGCCCGCGCGGGCAACCCGATAGGCCTCCAGTTCAATCCGCTCGGTGAGATATTTTATCCGGTTACGGTGTGCCTGGGTGGGTAATTGTCCCAGCAGCCAGACATTGATGACTTTGGCAAACAAGGTACTGCCCTCGTACGGCGGGCGAAGCATCATGTCCACCATTTGATAATCACCCGGGTAACCCAGCGGCTTGTGAAAGGCCCGATAAGCAAACGGTGAACTCAGCACCAGGGGATGCAACTGGCGGCGTAAATAGGTGCGATGCGCCGGTTGGACGTCCGCGTCCAGGCCCGCCGCGATTGATTCAAACCGTTCAATGAAAGTATCAATCGCCTGGCTGATGGGATTTGCCAATTGATCAATAACCTTTTTCTCAAGGTGCGTCCGGGTCGCCGCCGGCGAAGCGTGAATCTGCAATTCCAACTGGTCCAGCCACAAACGCAGGTCATGGAAAAAGGTCTGCATGTCGGCGACGACGATTTTGAACTCGGGCAATACGGCGTAAAATTTCTGCCAGTCCCGGAGGAACGATGCGAATTCCCGGGCGATCTGGCCTTCGTTTTGCAGCGCCAGAATCTGGTTCAAGTCCATCCATTTTGCCTCGTTGAGCGTCGTCTCGCACACGATTTTGCCGCCGGCGTGCACCAGGCTGCTGACCACGGCCCGGTCGGAATAGACCGTGCGCGCCCGGAGGACGATGGTGAATTTGTCGATGGCCTCGGAAAGTTGCGGGATGGCGGAAGGATTGAACACCTCGAAGACAATGCGCTGGCGCGTGATGCGCACGGGCGTGCCGCGCAGTTCCAGGCCGTCACGCGTCTGAAACGTCACCCGGCTTTCCCCGGCTTCGGGTGGGGGCGCGTCGGCAGGCGGCGGCGCGGTCCGCTTTTTGGTTTGCTGCAACAAGCCGCTGGCTCCGTTCCCATTTCCGTTGCCTGCAAGAGTCTTGCTCATCCTGAGGGAGAATGAACCATTTTCCGCGCCAAAACAACGCGATTATTGCCCTTTACTCACCACTTTGGCTGCCCGGTTCCGGCCCGGCGCGACAATTTAAAAGTGCCATCCCACCGACACCGCGATGGCGTGGCTGATGAAGCTGTAATCACCATCTTGTGGGCCGCCACTGCCGCTCACCGTCCGCTTGGGGCCGTAGCCGAATTGATAGGCGATGTCGAAATCAAGATTTTTGCCCTTGCGTCCGACGCCCACGCTGAGGAAATGCCGGTCCAAATCCGCCACGAGCGGCGAATAGTTCGCATCGGGCACGGAGTTTTCGTTGAAGATATAGCCGGCGCTCACGTGCCAGCCGTTGTCGAAATACCGCGTCGCGCCGAATTCGTAGTACCAACTGGATTCCCAGTTCAGGGGCTCGGTAATCGTAGGCACGAAGATGGACACGGGCGGCGTGGTTTGATTCACCGACACGGTGCCCAGGGCGCTCCAGTCGGTGTAGTCGGCGTCGAATTCCAGATTCCATTTCGGCGTGGGCCGGTAGGAAACCCCGACGATGGCCTTGACGGGAAACGGCCATGTGGAATTGGCGGCCGAGGAGCCCAGGCCGTTAACCACCGTCTGGCCTTTGTAATTTATCGTGAAGCCGCTGTGAAAGGTGCCGCCGAAGGAAATCTTTTCATCCGGTTGCCAGAGCGCTCCCAGGTTGTAACCCACGTCCCAACCATCACCCTCAAACTGGAACAAGTCGTTCTGCAATTTAACCTTTGCATAGTTCACCATCACGCCGCCGCCGATGGCCAAATTGGGAAACAGCTTGATGGCGACCACCGGATTGATGGTCTCGGTGAACAGCTTCCCTTCCGTGGCCACGTTTTGAAAACCGGTGTTCTGCGGCCAGATCACTCCCAGTCCGAAAGGCGAGTAAACGCCAAGGCCGACACTGACCGGCCAATCCTTGGGAGTGTAAGTGTCATAGAGTTGCGGGATGGCGTGATACTTGAACTGGTTGTCAAAGGTTTGTCCGGCCGCGTTCTTATAACTTGGGTCGAGATCGATGCCATAAATCCCCGCGCGCAGATTGTTGCCTTGAAGTTGGGTAATGCCCGCCGGATTGTAATAAATGGCGGCCGGGTTGTCGGCGGTGGCGGCGAATGCCATGCCGCGCCCGATGACGAAGGCGTCCTGGTCGGGAAGATCGTAGGCGGCCGCGCGGGCCGAAGTGGTGGCCGACAGCAAAAGCAAAATCGCGCCGGCGATTTGGAGGCATTTCTTTGCAGGTTGCATAAGCGTGTTTATCGGTCTTCTTCTACAACAATTAAGGCAGCATCCCTCGCAGGTTTCGTGCCGTCCGGGGGTAAAATGCCGGCAGCTGAGGTGTATAAATCCAGATTTACCCTCGTTTTTGCGTTGCCCTGAAGATTTATAATGCCGACCGCAACGCTTGTTCGCTGCCGAACCGCGGCTTCCAACCGGTGTCCTTCAGTTTGGCATTACTGCCTGTAAAATCAACCAACATGTCCTGCACCCAGGACGAATGATAGGGCGAGCCAAAATATTGCCAGCGGATTCTGGTGATCCAGCGTGCCAGCCAGAGGGGCGCCGTCGGAACAAATTTTGCCCCCACGATTCTCCAGACGTCACGGATCCGGATAAAATCGTCCGGGACCACGTTAAAAGCCCCCGGCAGATCGGTGCGCAAGGCGTGGATGAAGGCGGCCGCCACATCCTCCTCGTGAATGAATTGGCGGCGGGGATTCCGTCCCGGAAAGTTGATCGCGTTGTGGCGGTAGCTTTTGGCGTTCGCCTGGTTGCGCGGGCCGATGATGTAAATCGGCCGCAGGAATGTCAGCACCCTCGACGATCCGTTGAAGGTTTCCTTGAGCGCCTTCTCGGCCATGGCCTTGGCATTCCAATAATAAAACGAAGAATCACCCTGGCCGGTCGGAAAATCCTCGGTCACATCCGATTTTCCCGCCGCCAAAACGGGATCATAGGCCGCCATGCTGCTGGTATGAATGAAGCGGGTGACTCTATTGGTCATGGCCGCCTGGGCGACGTTGCGCACGCCGTTCAGGTTGATGTCGTCCCGCTCCTGCACGGACATTTTCGCCGGCCACAGCACGATGCAGGCGGTGTGAACCACGGTATCATGCCCGGCCATGATCGCCGCCAAATCCGGTGAACGCATGTCCATTTGCAGGAAATTCACCTTGGACGGCAGGGGCGCCCGGGGCGTGCTCAGCGCAATGCCGGTGATCCTCTCGACTTCCGGCAATTCCGCCAGTCGTTCCATCAACAAGCTGCCGAGATAGCCGCTGGCACCGGTCAGGAAAATGCGTGTGTTCATCGGAAAGGCATGGCCTCAGGTTGGATGATTTTTTTGCGCCTCCGCCACCTGGCGGAAGAAATGATTCGATCCCATTTTATCGGCGATCCATTCGCCCCAGGACGGGAACAGTGCGATGAGGGCCAGCAAGGGACGGACCGGCAGCGGGTTGACGATGATTTCCGGCAGGTCGTTCTGGACGGCCCGAATCACCGCGCGGGGAACGGCTTCGGGCGGAGATGTGCCGAGCAGTGCCGGCGCCGGGCAGCCGGATTTCGCCTTCAGTTTTGTATAAATGCCGGCTTCCACAAAGCCAGGCACAATCACCGATGCGCTGACGCCCGACCCGCGGTAGGTGGCGCGCAACGAGGAGGTGAACTGGATCAGCCCGGCCTTGGTCGCCGCATAGGGTTCCTGGTACGCCGGACCGGATTTCCCCGCCAGGGACGAAATGTTCACAATGAAACCGCGTTTCCGCGCCAGCATCTCCGGCAGAACCAGCCGGCTCAAAATCATGGGCGCTTCCAGGTTCACGCGGAGCATTTCGTAAATGTTCTCCTCGGTCAGTTCGTGATAAACCGAGGTAAACTCCACGCCGGCATTGTTGATGAGGAGGTCTATCGGCCCCATTTGTTTTGCCGACTCCTGCAACAGGCGCCGGCGCTGGTCCGCTTCGCGCAAGTCGGAGGTGATCACGATGGCTTCCCCGCCGCGGTTTTCAATCTCCTTGCGCAGTTCCTGCAGGTTGGTCCCCGGATGGGCCACCAGCACCTGCCGGACCTGGAAATCCACCAGGGCATGGGCGATGAACCGGCCGAGTCCGCCCGACGCGCCCGTCAACAACACCGTGTCTCCCTTTTGGATTTTCATAAATGGATTGTGCCTGCGGCGCCGATGTCATCGGCCCGATTTGTTTCCGGGGCGTGAGTAGAACATTTTTCGGGCCAAAATAAAGCGATCATTGAGGGATTCAGAAATGCATCCCCACCGTCACCATCACCGCCTGGCTGATGAATTTATAAGTGCCGTCGGCAGTTTGACCGGCAATTGACTCCAGAAGTCGATGACGGTGTGCTGCCGGTGACCGTGTGTGCCGGGCCATATCCAAATTGGTAGGTGACATCGAAGTCGAATCGCTTGCCTTCGTATCCCGTTCCGACGCTGAAGAAATGACGATCCAGATCCGCCGCCAAAGGGCTGTAGTAGGCGTTCGGCACCGAGTTCTCGTTATAAACATAGCCGGCACTGATATGCCAGCCGCTGTCAAAATACCGCGTCACGCCAAATTCGTACATCCAGCTCGGTTGCCAGCCGAAGGTCAATGATGGGTCTTGCGCTCCACCGGCGGAGGGCTGCCTTGTTGGTAGATGGTTGTCGTCTCAAAACTGCCCCAGTCCGTGTAATCGGCGTCAAATTCCAGATTCCATTTCGGGGTGGGCCGGTAGGAAACACCAAAAACCGCCGTTAATGGGAAACGTAAAGTCCGCATGGGCCGGCAAGGTTGTGTACGGTATGCCGCGGTCAACCGCTCGAATTCGGTATGGCCATCCATGGTGAACTGGGTTGCACTACGGAAGGTCGCGCCCAGGGAAATTTTTTCATGCGGTTGCCAGAGCACGCCCAAATTATAGCCTACACTCCAGCCATCTCCTTTGAACCGATAGAAGTTGGCGAATGGGGTTGTGGAAACTGGAAAGTGCCCTGATTCCAAACCAATCTTCCCATAATCCACCATCACACCGCCGCCAATGGAAAGGTTGGGCGCCAGCTTGAATGCGATCACGGGATTAATCCTGAAATATTGGAGTGAACCTTCCGTGGCGACCGCGCGAAAGCCTGTGTCTTGGGGCCAACTTATGTTTCCACCGTAGGGCGCATAAACTCCCAGTCCCACGCTGACCGGGCTGTTTTCAAACGAGTGCGTGCAGAAAAACCTGCGGAATGAAATTGTAGTGTTTGCCGATGTTGTAGGTTGCGCCTGCATTCGCCGCCGTGTCCGGTGGCTGAAAGGTGGGGTCAAGATAAATGCTGTAAAGTCCGGAGCGCAGACCGGTGCCGGTAATCTGCGTGATACCGGCGGGATTGTAATAAATGGCAGACGCATTATTCGCGGTGGCGGCAAACGCTTCACCGCGCGCTGTCGCAAAGCCGTCCTGGCTTGCCAGCCGGAAACCATTCGCCGACACGTTCAAGACCGAAACACTCACAAGGATAATCGCGAGTAGTCTTGATGGGTTGCGTCGGTTCATTATTTGCCGGTTAATTGGTTCATCCACTGAACGGACACCCTGGGAACGCATGGGTGATACGCCTGAGCCAGCAGATTACCTGCCGCTTTGCTGCGCGCCAGCAAATTTCCCGGAAGGACGAGCTACGCGAGTCCCTTAACCTGCCTCGCTGGTAACACACCTGCCTTTACTTTGGCCTGATTCGAAGTAAACTGAGAAAAATGTGAAAAGCCTCATTCGATTCACATGGTGTCTTTTGTTGTTCGGACTTGTCGTTTTTCCCAGCCCGAGCTGCGTTTACGTCACTTTACATTTTTGGAGATGGTGTTTCCACCACCACCAACTAATTCGGTGGCTGGCCTACTGCCTTATTATTATGGCGGTCAGCGTTAGTCCAATGGCCGGGTGTGGGTTGAGTTGCTGGCGCAGCAACTGAATCTGACCAATAACTATTGGTATTCCAACGATATCGCAAATCACTTGTCGTACACCAATCTGTCCGCTTCCAGTACCAACTGGTCCTACTCCAGTAATAACTGGTCTTACTACGGACAATCCACCAGCGAATTGCTGGGGAATGTCAATGCCTTTACTGCACCAACCAATGCCTCAAATGCCTTGTTCATTGTCTGGGTCAATGACGCCGATTTTGTTGATGACATGGGTAAAATTTATCCTTCGACAAATATAACCACGTGGACCAATGCCATAAACCTGATCCTGTCCAACCATTGGCAAGCCATCACAAATTTGTATTACGCCAAAGGGGTGCGCACATTAATCATGCCAAACGCCGTGGATATTACGGAGGTTCCCGCATATGACAATGCTGCGAATAAAAGTTTCATCCGCCAAAGAATCATTGATTTCAACGTCGCCTTCACCGCCATGTTGACCAACGCAATGGTCTCGTGCCCCGGCCTTACCATTTATGAACCGGACTTTTTCTCCCTGCTTGACAACATGCTGACAAATGCCGCTGCCTATGGAGTGACCAACGTTCTTTATCAAGGACGCAGTATTGATGCCCTGGATGACACTTCACTGGCGAATAAGGCCCTGAATGGTCCGGGCACAAACTACATTTTTTGGGATGCGACAGATCCAACAGCGAAGGCTCATGCGGTGCTGGCCAGTCTTGCCAAGCAACTCATCGCGCCGGTGCAAATCAGCCAATTCGAATCAGAGGAGGACGGCAACCAGTTGAACCTGGCCAATGTGCCGGTGGGTTTGAACGGCATTGTGCTGGGCAGCACGAATCTGGCGCTGACGAATTGGACGACAGTGACAAATTTCAACAGCACCAACACCGTCCAACCGGTTTTCGTCCCGATGTCCGGTCCAATGCAGTTTTATCGGTTGAATTTCCCCTTCACCTGGACCTGGCCGTAGCCCGCCGTCATCCCTTCTGAATTGGTAGCAGCCGAGGTAAAGAGGCTCCTACGGTATTCGATTCACGATTTGTAAATCCATCCATCATCCAAGTGCGCGCGTAAATCGTGTATCGTAAATTGCAAATAATGAGCCTCCTCACGTCGGCTGCTACGGGATAAAGGTCTGGTTTGCAGCTGATTATGCCGCTGAAGCCACCATCTCCGAAAGTTTCCCCAGCGTTTCGTAACCCCAGCGCAGCATCCGTTCGGTGGTTTCCCAGCCGATGCACGAGTCGGTGAGCGACACGCCGTAACGCAGGTCCTTCAGATTCTTCGGAATCGGCTGGTTGCCTTCGTGCAGGTTGCTTTCGACCATCAGGCCGATGAGCGAGCGCGTGCCTTCGACGCGTTGTTGGATGACGCTGCGCCACACGTCCTCCTGTTTCGCAAATTGTTTGCCGGAGTTCGCGTGGCTGCAATCCACCATCAGCACCGGCGGCAGTTTTTCCGCCTTCAACTTTTCCTCCGCCGCGCGGATGCTGGCCGCGTCGTAATTGGTCTGGGTGCGCCCGCCGCGCAGCACAATGTGCGCGTGCGGATTGCCCGTCGTGCGCACGATGCCGTGGCGCCGTCCTGGTCGATGCCCAGAAAACTGTGCGGATGCCGGGCCGCGCCCATCGCGTCAATCGCCGATTGCAGGCTGCCGTCCGTGTCGTTTTTCAAACCGATCGGCATGGAAAGGCCGCTGGCCATCTCGCGGTGCGTCTGCGATTCCGTCGTGCGCGCGCCAATCGCCGCCCACGTCACCAGATCCGCCGTGTATTGCGGCACAATCGGGTCGAGGAATTCCGTTGCCGTCGGCAGACCCATGCCGGTGATTTCCAGCAAAAGTTTCCGCGCGATTTTCAGACCGGTCTCGATGTCCTGCGAGCCGTCCAGATGCGGATCGTTGATCAACCCCTTCCAGCCGATGGTCGTGCGCGGTTTCTCAAAATAGACGCGCATGACAATTTCCAACCGACCGGCACAATTCCTGGCGCAAGGCATTGAGCCGTGTTGCGTACTCCAGCGCGCCTTTTTCATCGTGGATGGAGCACGGCCCGACCACGACGAGCAGACGCGGGTCTTCCTGCCGCAGGATGCGGATGATCCGCTCACGGCTGCGCGCCGACCGTGGCGTTCGCTGCATCGGGCGTCGGCAACTGCGCCTTCAATTCCCGCGGCGTCAGCAGCCGGACGATTTCTTTGACGTGCAAATCCTGCGTCCGATACATGCGAACGAGTATAGCACGTTTTCCGGTGGCGGAAAGCCGAAAGCAGCCTGTGGGATGATCCGGCGTGGAGCGCGGGCTTTAGCCCGCTTCAACTGCTGTCGGGATCGATCGGCAAGAATTGCTTGAACCTTGTTGATTGCGGACGGCGAAGCGGCGTGAACGCCGCGCTCCCATCATCGCGAACCATGTCGTTGCTGAAAACAACTGCGGTTGGACACGGCGCGATTTTTGTGTATTTTGCACGCGAAGGGGTCGAAGCCCATGATGACTGAACCGACAATGAACACCGCCCAGAAGGCGCTTCAAATCAATCTGGACGCCACCAAGTACGGCACGTTTGCCGAAATTGGCGCCGGCCAGGAGGTGGCGCGCTGGTTTTTCCACGTGGGCGGCGCGGCGGGCACGGTGGCCAAGACCATGTCCGCCTACGACATGGCGGTGAGCGACGCCATTTACGGTCCCTCGGACCGGTACGTCAGCCGCAAACGCCTGCAGGCGATGCTGGGTTACGAATTTGACCTGCTGTTGCAACGCCTCAACCAGACGCGCGGCGACAAATCCGCCTTCTTCGTTTTCGCCGACACGGTGGCGACGCACAGTTTTTCCCATCAGACCGACGGCCAGGGCTGGCTCGGCATCCGATTCCAGACCGAGCCGCACGGAGCCGCCTCGGAAATCATCATCCACGTGCGGATGTTTGACCGGGAAAATGTCCGCGAACAGGAGGCGCTCGGCATCATCGGCGTGAATTTGATTCACGGCGCGTTTTATCATCATGCCGCACCGCCGCAATTGGTTGGCCGGCTCATGGACGACCTCTCGCGCGATCGCATCGAGGTGGACATGATCAAATTTTCCGGGCCGTGTTTCGCGGACGTGGACAACCGGCTGATGGCGCTGCAACTGGTGGAACAGGAACTCACCGACGCCGCCATGTTCACCGCCGACGGCGAGACCGTCGTGGCGGGCGAGGTGCTTTACAAGAAGCCCGTGCTGGTCGAGCGCGGCAGTTTCCGTCCCCTGACCAATCCGATGCTCGACATGCTGGAACGCGCGCAGGAGCAGTTCCTGCGCGAGGAATCGCTCAAGGGCGAACAGCCGGTGGTGATTATGGAAATGACCCTGCGCCAGTTGCAGGTGGACGATGTGATTGATCACCGCGATTTTCTCGACCGCGTGGACACGTTGAGCGCGCTGGGCAAGACGGTGCTCATCTCCAATTTTTTCCGCTATCACCGCCTGGTGATGTATCTCTCGCGATACACGCAAAAAACCATCGGCCTGCCGCTGGGCCTGGTGCGGTTGCGTGACGTGATGGACGAAAGCTTTTACACTGACCTCGAAGGCGGCCTGATGGAATCGCTCGGCCAGTTGTTCAAGAACGGCGCGAAACTTTACGTCTATCCGTCCCTGGACCGTAAAACCGGCAAGCTCACCACCGTGGAAAACATGGAGGTTGCGCCGCACCTGCGCCATCTCTACGCGCACCTGGTGGAAAACCGGTTTGTGGAAAACATCACGCAATTACAACCCCGATTATCTGTCCATCTATTCCGGCGACGTGCTCGACAAAATCAAGGCCGGCGATGCTTCCTGGGAAAAACTTGTGCCGCCGCCGATCGCCCAGGTCATCAAGGCCAAGCGGCTGTTCGGCTGGAGTGAAAAGGCCACGGCGGTGACGGCGTGAAAATCAATCAATTACAGCGCAACCGTTACCAGTAAGGGAAAGCCGGCGCAGCCACCAATGGCGGAGGGTCGGCGGCGCCCTATCAATGAACTTCGCCGATGGAACGCGGCGGTAGGCTTCCGCGTCAGAGTGATGCCACCCGGAAGCTCCCCGGCTGCTGATTCATCTATGAGCTGGAGGCAAGGCGCTCCCTTGACGGCGGATGTAATCAAAGATGACCACATAAGTTTCAAAAAATAAAAAACGCATGATGAAATTCCACAGGAACACGAGCGCTTGGAATGGCTCAATATCCAGGAAAATTCTCATTAGCGATATTGTAATAGTGCAGACAATTGCTGCGATGGTTCCCCAACGACGGTTGATAACCACGGCTGGGATGATGCAGACGATAATAAAAAGCGGCCAAAATGACATTGGAGAGGGTACAATAAATCTGAGTGTCACGATTCCTGCGAAGACAGCGCAAGTTGTCAGAATGGTAATCCAGTGCGTGGAAAATTCCTGATGCCAGGAGGAAGGTTTCTGGTCCGGCCTGGCTGTTTGGTCCAAAAGGTCGAGTTTTAGCCATTGGTAGATTTTGAACCATTCCCAGGGAAGGTGGGGAGGCACATTTTCCCTGCAATGTTTGAGGCTGTTACTCTTCTGTTCGTCTTTTTTGGGGGTCTCCATGCGGCTTGAAAAGTCATACTGAGGTTCGGTCCCTGAGTAGTCAAGTTATGCTTTCGGACAGTGAAAATCGAATATCTTGATACGCACCAGACATTGCACTGCGCGATGGGAACGCGGCGGTAGCTGGGACGAAGTAATCCATAGGTACTATCTTTACACAAGCTGTGCCGCACTGAATGGTCAGTCAAACCTCGCCTTGGGTCAGTTGTCTCCAACAAACTTGACACGCCATCAGACTTTGTGCGTCCAAAGTCGAACTCCGATTCTTGCGCTGGTTTCTGAAACACCGCAAAAGTTCACAGTCAGTAGCGGCGTTCGGGGAGATCGGCATGGCAAATCCATGAGTCGGGACGCTGAACTTTCATTTTTATTGCGTTCAGTTGGAATTTTACATCATTCCACGCTTCTTCTGCACAACTTTCAGCGCGTAACGGTTTCCGGCCTTTTTCAACCGCATATGTGTGTTGAAAGCGGTCGAAAGCAATTCCGTGTTCAGCGATGCCGGCTTTTCACCAGCTGCCAGCGTCCGTCCGCTTTTCAAAATCAGCACATGTGAAAATACCGGCATGATTTCCTCGACGTGATGCGTCACCAGCACCAGCGTCGGCGCATTTTTGTTTTTGCCCAGCCGTTGGAGGAATTGCAGAAAATGTTCGCGGGCGGCGGGGTCGAGTCCGGCGCACGGTTCATCGAGAATCAGCACGCGCGGTTTGGCCATCAGCGCCCGGCCAATCAATACCCGTTGCCGTTCGCCCTGTGACAACACGCGCCAGGGACGCTCCGCCAGATATGCGCACTCGATTTGCCGGAGGATTTGCAGCGCGCGGTTTTTATCTGCTCGCGTCACGACGGCCCCAGAAATCAATCATCGCGTATTTGCCGCTGGCGACAGTTTCCAGCGCCGGTTCATCATCCGCCATCATCTGCCGGATGGACGGAACTGACAAGGCCGATTTGTCTTCCGCAGCTCGCGCCAGTCGGAATCGGCCATAAGTTTGCCCAGCAAGGAAATTTCACCCGCCGTCGGCATCAGATAACCGGTGAGCGCGCTCAGCAAGGAAGTTTTGCCCGAACCGTTCGCGCCGAGAATGACCCAATGCTGCCCGTGTTCCACGCGCCAGTTCACATCGTCCAGAATGACGGTGCCGTCGCGCTCAATGCGCAGGCCTTTGGTCCACGGACAAAATGAGTTTTCTGCTGTTTTTCAAATCACAGCTCCTCGGATTTCCGTCCACAACGGTTGCAAATCGTCATCGGCCAGCGCCATCTTCCTGATGGCATCCTTGCCGCCGATTTTCATCGCCCGCTTCAGCCAGTGCGCGCGCAAGGTCGAGCTGCTGCATCTGGCAGGCGTAGCACGAAAGATTGTAGGCAATGACCGGTTCGCGGGGAAATTTTTCCGTCGCCGGCAACAGCGCCTCCCAGGCCTGCGACAAACCGCCGTCCGGAACGCGGCGCAAGGCATAGGCGCGGTGCAGCCAGCCGGAGGCATCGTCGGGCGCGATGGCCAGTTCCGTCTGCGCAATTTCCAGCGCCTCGTCCCAGCGTTTTTCATGCGCACAAATCGTCCAGCGCGCTTCCAGCACGTCGGGATGGTTTTGTTGCGCCGCCGAAATTAAATCCAGTTCCGCTCGTGCCTCGGTGACGCAACCCAGCCCCAGCCAGCCGACGGCGGCGTCGAGATGGTGCGAATCCGGTGGTCGAAGTCGTTGCACCGGCATAGGAAGCCTGCCCGGTGTGGCACCTGTCAAGCCGCTGGCAATTTTCATCGGAACGGTTAAAGTAACGCCATGAAAAAGATCCTTTCCGCAACGGTGGCCGCTGTTTGCGCGGCTTCGGTCCACGCCGCCATTCACACGCAGACCATTGAATACAAACAAGGCGACACGACGCTCGAAGGTTTCGTCGCCTACGACGACGCCATCAAGGGCACGCGCCCCGGCGTGCTGGTGGTGCATCAATGGATGGGGCTTACCGATTATGAAAAGCACCGCGCCGAAATGCTCGCGCAACTTGGCTATGTCGCGTTCTGCGCCGACATCTACGGCAAGGGTGTCCGTCCCCAAAACACGCAGGAAGCCGGCGCACTGGCGGGCAAATACAAGGGCGACCGGCAGCTTGCTGCGCGCCCGCGTCAACGCCGGGCTTGGACGCGTTGCGGCAACAGCCGCTGGTGGATCCCAAACACATCGCCGCCATCGGCTATTGTTTTGGCGGCACGACGGTGATTGAACTGGCGCGCAGCGGCGCGGAATTGATGGCGTCGTCAGTTTTCACGGCGGACTGGATGCGCCCCATCCGGATGACGGTAAAAATATCAAATGCAAGGTGCTGGTGTTGCACGGCGCGGATGATCCCTTTTCATCGCCACAGGACATTGCCGCGTTTGAAAACGAAATGCGCAACGGCGGTGTGGACTGGCAGATTAATTTTTACGGCGGGGCGGTCCATGCCTTTACCCAGCCCATGGCGGGAAACGATAATTCCAAAGGCGCGGCCTACAATGAAACGCGCCGATAAACGCTCGTGGGCGGAGATGAAGCGGTTCTTTGCCGAAATTTTTAAATAACCAGATCGGAGGGGCGAGTTACACGAGCCCCTGAACTTCAAAAATTTTAGAATGGGACCCGTGTAACTCGTCCCTCCGAAAAATTAAATGCGCATCACCGGCGGCAAAGCAGCGCGGCGTATCCTCAAGGTGCCCAGGGGATTCGAGGTCCGGCCCACGCCCGACCTTGTCAAGCAGGCGGTCTTCAATTCACTGGGCCCGCGGGTGGCGGGCGCGCGGGTGCTCGAATTGTTTGCCGGCACCGGCGCGTTGAGCCTTGATTGCCTCAGCCGTGGCGCAGCGTCGGCGCTGTGCGTTGAAAAATCCCACAAGCACGCCGAATTCATCCGCGGCAATGCTGTGGCGGCCGGTTTTGAACCAAATCTCGAAGTTCGCACCCAGGATGTTTTTACGATGGTTCATCAACTGGCGGAAATCGGGCGGCAATTTGATTTGATTCTGGCCGACCCGCCTTATGGCGAGAAAAACGTCGGCCGGCGCTCGACTTCCCTTGCCCAACAACTCCTCGACGATCCGAATCTGCCGAAACTGCTCGTGCCCGGCGGACGATTCATTCTCGGCCACACCAAACGCGACACACTCACCCTGGTCGCGCCGTGGCATGAAATGAAGGTGCTGAAGCACGGCGACAGCCTGATGCGTTTTTTGGACCTGGAGGGACAGCGACTTCGTCGCTTCCCTGAAATTGGGGCACTGACAAAGCAGTGCCCTCCAGACTACGAAGCCTCCGCCACCGCCTCGCGAATCATCTTTTTGAATTTTTCAACGCCCTGGTCGAACGCGGCGGAAATCGGCAGCGCGGAAACTTTTTTGATTTTCTTTTTGAACTTTTTCAGATTTTTTTCGGCGACGGCTTCGTCCATTTTGTTCGCGACGACCAGGCGCGGTTTTTCCAGCAGCGCCGGGTCGTAAAGTTCCAGTTCGCTTGAGCAGTTGTTTGTAATCGTCCCACGGCGCGCGGTCGTCGGTGCCGGCCATGTCGAGCAGCAGCACGAGGATTTTGCAGCGTTCGATGTGGCGCAGAAACGCGTGGCCCAGGCCGACGTTCTGGTGCGCGCCTTCAATCAGTCCCGGCACGTCGCAAACCGTGAGCCGGTGAAAATCCGGCATACTCCACGATGCCGATTTGCGGGTGCAGCGTCGTGAACGGATACGGCGCGATTTTCGGGCGCGCCTTGGAAATGGCGGTGAGCAACGTGGATTTGCCGGCGTTCGGATAACCGACCAGGCCGACCTCCGCGATGATGCGCAGTTCCAACAGAAAATCGCCTTCCCCGCCCGGTTCGCCCGGTTGCGCGAAGCGCGGCGTCTGGCGCGCGCGCGGTGGCAAAATTGCGATTGCCCAAGCCGCCGCGCCCGCCTTTGCACAGCACAAATTGCTGGCCGTGTTCGGTGAGGTCGGCGACCAATTCACCTTTATTGGTTGCACGGGAGATTTCCCGCCCGCAGCTTCCTTGCTCAAATCAATTTCCATGCGCCAGCGCGCCGCTCGACGCTGCGGATCAACGGCCGTTTGCTGGCGCTGGTCGTGAATGTGGACCGAGACGATCCCTCGTCCCGTCCCTCTCCTCGCCTGCCGGGAGAGGTTGGCCTCCGGGCTGGGCGAGCGGGTTTCCTTGCCGCGCAACTGCCAGACCAGCGTGCCGCAGGGAACTTTGACGACGAGGTCCTTGCCGGCGTGGCCGTCCATGCCCTTGCCCAGGCCGTGCCTCGCCATCCGGCGCGACGAGGCGCGGCTGATAATACTGGGCGATGAGATTGTTGAGATCGTGGTCGGCCTGCAAGAATCACGCTGCCGCCCCGTCCGCCATTGCCGCCGCTGGGGCCGCCCTTGGGCACGAAAGCTTCGCGATGGAACGCGACACAGCCTTTGCCGCCGTGCCCCGCCCGCGCGTAAATTTTGATTTCGTCAACGAACATCTGATTCCTCGTAGGAGCCGACGTGAGGAGGCTCATTTTGAATTTCCCGATTAAAGCCGGGTTATTCAGATCCTCATTACCTCGGCTCCTCCCGAGCAATAAAAAAGGCGAGGCGGCTGGCCTCGCCGTGAAATTCAATGACGCCGCTAGTTCTTCGCGGCGGCGTTCGGCCACCACATTCACGCGGCGGCTGTTCTTGTCGAAAGCACCTTGCCGTCCACGAGCGCGAACAGCGTCCAGTCGCGGCCGGTGCCGACGTTCTGGCCGGCGACAAATTTCGTGCCGCGCTGGCGGACGAGGATGCTGCCGGCGGTGACGAATTCGCCGCCAAATCGTTTTCACGCCGAGCCGTTTGCTGACGCTGTCGCGTCCGTTGCGGACGCTGCCTTGACCTTTCTTATGTGCCATAAAATGGTTGAGAGTTGAACGTTGAGCGTTGAGAGCCGCGCGAACTACGCTTTGATTTCTTTGATCTTCACCACCGTCAGTTCCTGCCGATGGCCGATGGTTTTGTGATAGCCTTTGCGGCGTTTCATTTTGAACGTGAGCTTCTTCTCGCCGCGAATGTGTTCCACGACGTCGGCCACGACGCTGGCGCCGCTGACGGTGGGCGCGCCCACGCTGACCTTGCCGTCGTTGTTGACCAGCAACACGCGGTCAAAGGTGACCGGCTTGCCGGCCTCGACGGCCAGGCGCTCGATTTCCAGCGTGTCGCCCGCGGCGACACGATACTGTTTGCTTCCGGTTTCCAATACGGCGTACATAAAATTCTTCCCAAAAGGGGTGTGATAAAACCAGAAAAGCGCCGGGGTGTCAACGCTTGATTTCTTAAAATCGGGGAAGGCGGCAGGAATCATGGCCGCCACCCCGCCAATTCATTGAAAGTCAGAGGGGGTGGCCGTTGCGTCCTTTGAACGTCAGTTCGGCGATGCCGGATTTGTCGAGGTCGCCCAGGCCTTCCTTTATCATCCGGTCGTATTGTTTCTTGGTGGCGAGCGGCGAGCGGCAGGTTCAAGCCCTTGTGCTTTGCCGAGCTTGAGGGCGATGCCGGAATCTTTGGCGGCGTGCGCGGCGGAGAAGAAGCACGCATGATCGCGGTTCTGCATGTCCTCGCCGTCGGTCTGCAGCACGCGCGAATTGGCGCCGGTCTGGGAAAACACCTCGCGCAACATCGTGAGGTCGAGGCCGAGCGCGTCGCGCCAACGCCAAGCCTTCGGCCAGCGCGGCGGTGTTGGCAGTTCATGACCATGTTCACCAGCGCCTTCACCTGCGCGGCCTTGCCCGCCGGGCCGATGTAACGCGGGTGACGCGCTCAGTTTTTCCAGAATCGGTTTGGCCCGCTCGAACACTTCCGCTTTGCCGCCGCACATCAGATAGAGCGTGCCTTCCCGCGCCTGGGTGATGCTCGAGGCCATGCAGGCTTCGAGCGATTGCGCGCCGGCTTTGGCTCCGCATTTTTGCTCCACCCAGACGTGGATGGCGGGCGTGACCGTGGCGCAATTGATGAACAGTTTTCCCTTCGCCCGGCTCAGCAAGCCGCCGCTGATAAATCTTTTTCATCGCCTTGTCATCGGTGACGACGGTGAATGATGACGTCCGACAGCGCGGTGACCGTCTTGAGGTCGTTGGCCGCGACGTGCCGCCGAGTTCCTGCGCGAGCGATTGCGCGGCGTCCGTGTTCACGATCGAAACACCGCGGTGACTGGCGAAGCCGCATTCCTTGAGGCGGCGCGCCATGTTCGCGCCCATCCGCCCGACTCCGACAAATCCAATTTTCTCCGGCATAAAGTTCCTTTGCTGTTCAATTTCCGAAGGAAAATAGCCGAAAATCACAAATTTCAAAGCCAGGACGTTGAAATATTTGGAGGAATGAATGGAATTTTGTCACCTCTTTGACTTTTTGGGGGACATATCAAACGATATGATAACGAATAGAAACATGATAGCAGCGCCTGACAGCGACGCGGAACTGGTCTCGCGCACCCTGGCCGGCGACCGGGATGCCTTCAGCCGGATTGTGTCCCGTTACCAGATATTGATTTGTTCGCTGGCCTACAGCCGCATCGGCCATCTCGGCCTGAGCGAAGACGTGGCCCAGGAGACGTTCATCACGGCCTGGAAACATCTCCGGCTCTTGCGCGAACCGGACAAACTTCGCGCCTGGCTGTGCGGCATTGTCCGCAACCGGATTCTCAAGAACCTGCAGCGGGAAGGGCGCGAGCCGGTGCAGGTGGCCGAGCCGTTGGAAGCGGTGGCCGAGCCGCCGGCGCGGGAAGCGCTGCCTTCGGAACAAACCATCGGGCGCGAGGAAGAGGCGATTTTGTGGCGTTCGTTGGAAAGGATCCCCGAGTTGTACCGTGAACCGCTCATCCTGTTTTATCGCGAGCACCAATCCATCGAACAGGTGGCGGCGGAACTGGAATTGTCCGAAGACGCCGTCAAGCAACGGCTCTCACGCGGGCGCAAGTTGTTGCAGGAGGAGGTTCAGGCATTTGTGGAAGATACGCTGTGCCGGACGGCGCCGGGCCAGGCATTTTCCGGTGCGGTGCTCGCGGCCTTGCCCGCCGCTCCGGCGGCGGCGGTCGGTATCAGCGCGGCCGGCAAAGGCGCGGCGATGGCCAAGACTGGTTTTTTAGGACTATGGCTGGCGCCCCTCATCGGGATTCTCGGCGGCATTTTTGCGCATTGGCTGATTGTGCGCGCCGCCCCCACCGCCGCGGAACGGCGGGTCAAGAAGATTGCGTTTTTCAGTCTATGGGTTTTTGTGCTGGCCTGGTGCTGGCCGCTGCAACTGGCCGTGCGGGCCCTGGGAAAAGATTTTCAGTGGGATGACCCTACGTTTTATGCTGTGATGGCGGCCTTTTGGTGGCTTTACGCGGCCATCTGCATCGCCTTGACCGTGGTGATGTTCCGGCGGTTTTTAGCCATTCGCCGTCAAAGCGAGGAGAGCGGCGAAATTTCCCGGTCGGCCATGAAACCCCTGAACCCGGGCATAAGGGTGGTGGTGGCCGCCGGTGTGAATCTGGCCTTTTTTTCGTGGTTGATCTATGTGGCGTGGCGGGCGAATGACCCGGTTTGGACCGTTGCCATCACGGCCACCATGGTGGTGTTGGGCGGTTGGTATTTCTTCCATACCAGTGGTCGGACGGGTACGGATGCCATGCGGGCGGTGGCCCGGCAACTGACTTTGATTTGGGCGGTGATTCTGGTGATATTGAATTGCCGGCTGGAAACGTGGCTGGTGTCTCTAAGTGGAACGGGCCTTTTCCCGATGCCCAGGTGGATTATTCCCGTGCTTACTTTGGCCCTGGTGCTCTGGCTCGGATTCCTGATGGCCGTAACAAAACCCAAACGCAGCGTCTAGCCGCACGCGCCGACATTTACTGGTATTGGAAAATGTAAAAACGGTCCGGCTCGATTCGTCCAATAACAAACGGCAGTGGGCCGTGGACCGAAGCATAGAATCCCGCGCCGGCCAGGTTGTTCATCGTGGCGCAATGGGCATCCGGAAGATAATTCACGGTCGCCACCAGGCGAACCAGGTCCATCGGCGGTTCGTAAAGATTGCTCGCGTTGGCGGGAATGATGAGAATGTCTCCGCCGGCCTTTTTCGGGTCGTTCAAATCAATCGCGCGGCCACCCTGTTTTTCCATGTAATACTGAAAGCCCCAATGTCCTTCGAACCACACCGTGTTGCCCGGCTTATGGTATCGGGCCCACAACTGTTCCGCCGCCAGCCGGTTGGTGTTCGCCAGCCGGGCATCCGCCACCGCCAGCATCAGGCTCAAGGTGGCGGCCAAGCCAGCCGGGCATAACAACCACCAGCGGCGCGGCGATGGCGATTCGGGCCATCCCCGGTCGAGCCGCCGGGCCAGGAGAATACCCACGGCCGGAAGGGCCGGCAGCAGGCTGCGGCCGTTGATCGTCCAATTGAACACCACGGCAAACACCACCAGGCCCAGCACCCACAACACCAGCAGCAACGAATGGGCATCGCGCTGATGCCGGAAGTCCGCACCCGCCAGCAGCAGCACCAGAATGCCACCGGCCAGGAACAGTACGACTTCCAAAAATGTCCCCACCTGCAAATGCCCGGCTTGAACCAGCAACGGTTTAAAATGCGGCTGCCAGAACAAGGCGACCACACCGGGAGCAAGCAGTGCCAGCCCGATGGCCACCAACCGCCGTGACCAGATCATCGGCAGATAAAACAGCACCGGCAAAAAGCAGCCGCCCAAAAATCCCAGGCCGATGAGCATCTTCTCCAGTAACCCGCCCTGTGCCCCCGAGCGGTCTTCCGAAGCGAAGGCGCCGGCGGCCAGCAGCATTCCCTGGCCATACCATTGGCGGGTCATCCATTCATACCCCGCTGCGAAGAGCACGGGGATTGACAAGGTCAGCAGCCATCGCCCGAATTTTCGCCGACGGGCAAAACCATAAAACGCCAGCAACGGCACCAGTGCCAGCCCGGTAAACTTGGTCAGTGCTGCCAGCCCGGCGAGCAATCCCGCAGCCAGAAGCCATTTCCAGTCGTCATGCGCCAGGCCTTTTTCAAAGGCGACCACCGCCCAAATCCAGAACGCCAGAAGCATCACGTCACACATCAACGTCGTGGCGGAAATGAGGAACACCGGCGTGAGTACCGCTGCCAGGGCGGCCAGAAACGGATGGCGGGAGAAGCGCCGGGCGAGCGCAAAAATTCCCCATACCGCCGCCAATGCCGGCAACAGAAATGCCGCGTGCAAAGCCGGTTCGCTCCAACCGAAGACCGCCGCGGCCAGCGCGATGTAGTAGCAGGTCAGCGGCGGATTGTCGAAATCCTTGACCATGGGCAGCGGCGTGCCGAGCCAGTTCATGGTGAACCCGTAAAAATCGGCCGGATGCTGCTGAATTTGTGCCGCGGCCCGGAGGAACAGGGGATCGTCAATGTGAAACGGTTTGCCGAGGAACGGCAGCAGGCAGACGAGTGTGATTAACAACAACCACGCCAAGGGTCGTTTTGAGGCCGGCGGCGATTTCCCGGAAGTTTCCATATCAACGACTTGAGCGTCGTCAGCCACAGGCAAACAAATACCGTTTGGCTGGCGGAGGGTCAAGATTCAACGCCGGTTGCAAAATATGATGGATGTTCGCCAAAAAATCCGTAGTCCGGATGTCGCGCCGGCTGAGATTAAATGATGAACTCTGTTTCTGGTGGACCGCCATTGGCTGATCGGACCGGCTGGCGCCGTTCGTAACCGGTTTTGCACGCCGAAACAACCCTGCGACAACATGATCATTTGGAACGAGCAATTTGCGACCGGTTCCGACACGTTGGATCAACAGCACCGGCTGTTGATCAATAATCTCAACCTTCTGGAGAGCCTGTTGACCGACACCAATCCCAACCGGGAACAGGGCGAATTTCTGATTCAGCTGGTGGATTTTCTGGAGTCATACGCCCAAACCCATTTCAACTTTGAGGAGCAATGCATGGAAAAATACCGTTGCCCGGCCCATGCGAAAAACAAACAGGATCACGAACAGTTCCTGAAGTTTCTCCGTGAGTTCAAGGAACGCTGCCGGGCGGAGGGGCTCCGGCTGGATGTTCTGCAGAGCCTGTATCAAAGGCTTGGCTCATGGATTGAAGGACACATCCTCCAGGTGGACACCCAGCTCAAGCCTTGCATCCGCAGATAGGGTGAAGCCCGCCCGCTCCGCTTTATTTGACCTGTAAAATCAGGAAACCATCCTGGGGCCCATTCCGAAGATGCCTCCTTAAAGACCGAGGGCTCTGGCGGCTTCGATCAGGTTTTGACAACTCACCACCCGCGGACGGTGCGGGTAGTGAAAAGCCGTCAGGATGTTCATCCCGATATCTTTGCTTGGGTCGGAAAAGACCCGCACCACCAGATCCACACCCGCCTGCCCGATCAATTCCATCATCCGGCCCAATTCCGGTTCGCAATCCAGGCTCATGGATTCCAACTGGCTGAAATCGGCCAGCAGACGAAAGCCCGCCGACAACTCCACCAGTTGCGCGACCAGGTCCTCGCGGCTGCGCTGAAACTCTTCCGGTCGCACCCGGCCGACGTAGCGGACATGCAGCAATTGCCTGGGCTTGTTTGATGTGATTAGCAACATGGCTATGGGAAACGGGCTTACTTTTTGGGTGCGGTCATGGCACGATAGGTCACTGCCACCTGCCAGTCGGCGTACTCCGGCCGGAAGGTCTTCATCGCGCTGACCAGCTGTTGCCGGAACGTCGTTTCAATCAGGCTTCCCTGGCCGGGCCAGATTTTAAAATGGACGCGCAGAAAACTCCAGCCACCGCCCTCGGTCGCTTCCACGTCGCCCCACATCGGTTCGCTTAAAATGATAGCGCCGAATTGCCGCCACATTCCCCGGGCGACGTTCTCCACGGTTTGGACGGCTTTGGTCCGGTCAACGCCGTCGGGAATCTGGATGTCCGCGTAGGCAAAGACGCCACCGTGCGGAAACCGGCTCACGTTGGCAATGGTGCGGTTGGGAATGAACACCACTTGATTGACAAAATTGCGGAGTACCGTGAAACGCAACCCGATTTCCTCCACGCGCCCGATGACGCTCGTTACGCCAAAAATCTCCACCATGTCGCCAATATCCATCGCGTCCGAAAATATCAGCGTCAGGCCGATGACCACGTCCTGGACCAGGCCCTGCGAACCGAAGCTGATGGCCAGGCCGAGCACTGAGGCGCTGGCCAGATACGCCATCAGACTGAAGCCGAATTCCTGCAGGATTAATCCCAGCGCGAAAAAGTAGATGACAAAGGTGATGGCGCTGACAATGAGCCGGGTGAGCGTAATGAATTTCGGACTTTGCGCCACGAAACCGAGCGGATTTTTCTGCGCCTGGCTTTTCTGGATGAACCATTCGCTGAGATGCCGGGTAACTTTGACCAACACATGCACGACGACGGCCACGACCAGGATCAGCAGGATGTGCGTCAACGTGGAGGATTCCTGGTGGGCAAAGTGGTTGTAAATGCGCCCGACGACGGTGTTGGTCGCCAGCTCAAACGGTGGAGGCGGCAGGTTGGTCATGCTCATCAAAATTTCTTTTCTAACGTGAGCCGGTGTTCGACGGCTTTTGGTTTTGACCGGCCAATGTGGCGCCGGTCGGGGAAAGATTAAACACCGGTTCGGGAGCCGGCGCAAGCGGGCGGGAGCGCCGACGCCCGGCCCCTTGACACCGGGATGCCAGGACGCAGACGGAGGCAGATGGAATCAACCAAACCAACGGAAGCCCGCTTTGGTAATCCGAAGCTCACGGGCGTCACCGGAAGCCACTGAAGACGACGAAGTCAATGAAGCTACATTCGGCAACCGGCAGCGGGGTTCCTGCCACCCGTGTCCCAACCCGGTTTCCCGGGTTCCTTCCTGCAAAACCAAATCACTTTCCAACCGGTGCCGGCCTGGCCATCTGGAGGAGCAGGTCGTTCAGTTCCTGCATGCGCACCGGTTTGTTGACCACGATGTCCACCGAAGCCGACGAGGGGCCACCGTCCCTTGTGGTATTTCCTGCGCCGGTCATCAGAATAACGGGTGTGTCAGAAGATTCGACTTTGATCATCTGGGCCACCGCGTAACCGTTCACGTCCGGCATGTTCATATCGGTGATGACCACATCGTACGGCTCGCCTTGGAGAAGAGCGGTGCGGAACATTTCTATCCCGCGCCTTCCGCCGGGGGCCATTCCCACCCGATGCCCGAAGTGCCCGAGAAAATCTTTCATGCTTTCCAAAACCATCTCGTCATCGTCAACGCAAAGCACATGCAGCGAACGCCTCGGCGGAGTTGGGGCCTGGCCGCCGCCTCCCGGGTTGACGGTTGACCGGCCTGGCCGGGAAATGTCCCGTGGGTCCGGTGGCGTGTCAGGCAGCGATTCCGAATGTGCAATTAGGGGAGATGGATTCATATTAAAAACGGTTTTGTTGGTTTGAGGTTACGGTTGTGACAACGCAACGCCTCGAAGGTTCCCGCATTGGCGGGCGACCGCGCCGGCGGGCCACACCACCGGTCGCCAACGGGCTGCCGACCAAAACCCACATCCATGACTTCTTCATAGTTGCTTCCTTTCGACCCCAGGTTTACGCACCAGGTCATCCATTCAACTGACTGCCCATATTTAACACAAACTGGCCTAAATTCAGGAAATAAGGGACGATTTGCCGGGTTTTCGAGGTCAGATGGACGCCGCGGGGGGTGGAATCCCATGGAAAAATGACACCTGGTTCCAAACCTGCCGCAGTTGGCATCGCGCAACTCTGAAGCGGCTGGTCAGGCAGGGTCAAACGTGGCAGGCTGGCGTCCCGATTGAACCCAACCACCATGCCGGCCGGCAAAAGTCTCCTGACACGCTTGATTGGCCTGGGCTTGGTCGGCCAAATCGTTCTGGCCGTTTGTTTGCTTGTCCCCGGCACCATTCATTTCTGGCAGGCCTGGGCGTTTATGGCCGTAACTTTCGTCCTCACGTTTTTCTTTTGCGCTTATTATTACCGGCGCGATCCTGAATTTCTCGCCCGCCGGCTGCTGCGAAAGGAAAAAATCCGCGCGCAAAAGCTGATCATGTTCTTTGCGAAAAATGTCTCCGTCATTTTCTACCTGTTGTGCGGTTTGGACCATCGGTTGGGCTGGTCGCGAACCTGTATCGCGCCCGTACCGTGGTGGTTGACGTGGCTGGCATTGCTGTTCTACGCGGGAAGCTATCTTTTATTAATTCCGGTTTGCAACGCCAACCGTTTCGCCGCCACCATCATTCAAATTGAGGCCGGTCAGACCGTTGCCGACCGGGGACCGTACCGCCTCGTGCGGCATCCGATGTATTCCGTCTCGCTGCTGATATGGCTCTGGATTCCGCTGGCGCTCGGCTCGTTCGTCGTGCTGCCGGCGGTTGCGTTCATCGTTCCCATCCTCGTGGTGCGCCTGCTCAATGAAGAAAAGATGCTTCGGCGCGACCTGCCCGGCTATGCCGAATATTGCCAGCGCACCCGCCATCGGCTCATCCCGTTCGTCTGGTAAATAATGCCAATCCGAAATCGCGGCAGCCGCCCTTCTCCGCAAAATGGTTGAGGCTGGAGGGCGTGGCTTCGTCAGTGCTCCCAATGGAAATCCATCCGGTACGGCGCGGTTCCAGGAAAGAAAGTTTTTCTACCAAACCGGCGTTTCGAACGCGCCGAGGTCGGGCGCGGAACCGTTGAACGGGTTGCCCAGGTTGGCACCCTGGTCCGCCAGACGTCCAGCGGGCACCGGGCGCAGAAACGGAGTTTCCGGCAAACTGCCATCGTCGCGGCGTGGCGCCATGGCCCATGTATAATCGGTGCTCAGGAAGTCGTTGGTGTTCACGTCCGGCAGCACCTGCCAGGTATTGGACAACTGGATGGCGGGATAGTTGGTCGTGCCGCCGATGGCGACGGCGCCGATGGCGACGTTGTTGCGCACAACATGGCTGCTTTGGAGCGCTTGATATTGGGAGCCCAGATGGTTCAGGTTGACGGCGCCGCTGCCGTTGTTCCAGACGGTGTTTTGGTCCACCGTCTGGCCGGCGGCATTGTTGTTCTGGTCAACACCCCACGCCGAGTTGCCGAAAGACAAACAATTGACAAGCTTATGCGGCGTGGCCGTGCCGTTGCCGCCGAGCTTGAAACCGTTGCCGTTGCCATTGAACTGGGTGTTGTTCGGGTCCCAGACATTCGTGGCCGCGCGAAACGCCCAGCAATTGGTGATGAGCACCGGTTGCGTACCCATCCACAAATCCCAATTGTCATCGGAATTCTCCCAGGCGCGACAGCCGCTGAACACGTTGCCCGGGCCCAGGCTCCACTTTGCGGTGAAACCGTCGGCATTGCCCCCGACGGGTGGATCGTAACTGCGAACGGAATCACAGTTCAGGAAGAGGTTGCTGCTGGGCGTGGCGGTGCCGCCGTTGCCGCCGGTAATATGGAACCCGGTATTGCGGGCGCCCAGACTGACGCACAGCTCGACAAGGTTGTTGCTGCCGGAAATCACGATGGAGTTGTGGCCGGCATTGGTGATGACCAGGCCGTGAAGTTGATAGTAATTGCCACTGATGGAAATGCCGTCGGTCCCGGTGCTTTCGCCGGAACAATCCAGCACCGGTTTTTCGCCGGGATAAGCCCGGATGCGGATGGGTTGGGCGGCGGTGGCGATCTGCTTCAACGAAATCTTTGAGGCCACGGCGTAGGTCCCGCCCCGCAGGTACACGAGGTCGCCGGCCACCGCCAGACCCGCCGCTTTGCCCAGCGTGGCAAACGGGGCATTCGTGCCTGTCCCGGCATTGGTGTCGCTGCCGTTGGGCGCCACGTAATACTTCGCTGTCTCCGCGCCGCCTTCAATCAGTCGCACGGCGGTGCGGACAAACCAGGCATTCGTGCCCGGCATTTGAGTGCTGAACAATTCCCGGATGGAATCGGCCGGGTCGGAGGGCAGGGAATTGGTGGCCGTCCGCAGCCACCACGGGCGAAACCAGTTTTCCAGGTCGGCGGACAGGTAAAGGTCGATCTGGGCGCCGGGTTGATGCCCTTCCCGTTCCAGAATTTCCACGACGAACGTGTCGTTCGTTCCGTCCCTTCCACCCGTTACCGGTTGCACCGCACCCGCAATGCCGCCGGGCGCCCGTGGATCGGTGCCGAAGACGAACTCGACCACGTTCAACTCGCCATCCTGGTCGGGGTCGCTGAGCGGACCGCTTTGCGCCGGAATGTCGCTGAAGTGGGCGGCAGCCCAGTTGGTATAATATTCAGCGCCAGCGAGGGGTAATTGTGTCAATGCCAGTGCGCCCAACGTCAGAACGAACGCGGGAAAGCGGATACGAATTGCCTTCATGAGATGATCCAG
Organism: uncultured bacterium; assembly: GCA_963708305.1. Classification (GTDB taxonomy): domain Bacteria; phylum Verrucomicrobiota; class Verrucomicrobiia; order Limisphaerales; family UBA11358; genus UBA11358. The sequence goes on from CAVPSH010000001.1 coordinate 2,116,385, forward strand.
TTTCGCAAATCAACCGCTTTCGTTTAAAGCCGGTTAACCGGGCTGTTTCATTACAATATACCGGAAACCGACCCTGCTGGCGACGGATTCCAGTCTGCATTTTCTGCGTAATCCCTTGAGAAAACTGCACTTCCGATTTACCTCCCGGGCGCCAGGTCGTGGACCCAGGGAAGCAGACCGGGAAAACGAAACAGCGAAAGCAGTTTTCCAACATGGCTGGCCGAGCGGGATTGATTCTCTCGATGTGATCAACAAAATTATTAATTAATGCCACCACACAGTATTAGGTATAATCGCATCATGAAAACACAACTCAACCAAACGAACCTCAAACATCAAAGTGCCCAGCCTCGTTTCCTCGGGCTGTGCCTGCTTTCAGCCTGCCTGCTGCTGGCCTGGACGGGCTGCAAAAATGAAGCGGGCAGCAACGCCAACATCGATCCCACCGGGGTTTATGCCTTGGTCAGCGTGGATGGGAAAAGTCTGCCTTGCAGCCTGTTCCATGAAGGCGCGTCGCCGACCGTCAAATCCGGAGTCTTCACCATCACGGCGGACAGCCATTGTGTCAGTCAAATCACCTTCTCCCTGCCTGAGAGGGGAGATATGAGTCGCGAAGTGAAAGCCACCTACACGCGTCAGGGAACGGAACTCACCATGCAATGGGAGGGAGCGGGTATGACGATGGGTAGTGTCAATGGCACCACCTTCACCATGACCAATGAGGGGATGGTTTTTGCCTACCGGAAATAATGGAAGCTGCCTGGAAGGCACTGCTTCGTCAGTACCCTTAAATGGAGAAGCGACGAAGCGCTTCCCCAAAAATCACGCCAGACACCAAGGGTGGCTGGTCTGACACGACTCGCGTAACGGAATCGTAACAAATCCATGCTTGTCCAGGCGGTTTGGCCTCTGCGAAGTTTTCGACGATGAGTGGACGCGAATTTCATGTGATTGCGCTGCTCGCCGTATGAAACAATATTCATCCATCGCCCTCGCCCTGGTCTGCACTGTGTTGGTCATATCGCTGATCGTGGTGAAACGGGGTGATAATGCACAGCATGAAAATGATGCCGGTGCGCTGGCCGGTTGTTCGAACCAGTTGACACTGGCGCAGGCACAAATCACCGGTTGTCATGAAATGATTCTCGCATTATCCAACCGCCTCGACGAAAGCCTGTCGGCGTCATTGGCGGCTTCCAACCATCTGGCGGAAGCCCAATCCGCCATGGCTCTCGACGCGGAACAAATCACCAACCTGACCGGGCAGGTCGCGGCGGTGGAATCGGAAAAACAGACTTTGGACCAGCGCGTCCTGGATTTGACCAACCAGACGGCCGGCCTCACGAGGCAAATCGCCCTCACCGGGGCGGGTCTGGACCGGGCCAATAAAGACTATGCGCTGCTGGAAAATCGTTTGCGCCGGGACGTGGCCGAGCGGGTCGTGGTGGAACGCAAATTTAACAATCCTTTGGAATTGCAGGCGCAAATGCAGAATTTAAAGAAGCATCCCGCCGAGGTGATTTCCGCCGGCAGCATCTATGCCGGTTTGGACGTGGAGGTGAAATCGAACGCGTTCCATGTCATTGCCCCCGAGTGATTCAAATCGCGGGCGAAGGCATGGACGTCCGAGGTGTTGAATTCCTTCCAATCCTGTTCACTCCTCGCCGTCGTAATAATCCAGCGCGTCCGAACGCACGAGCCGGCGTTCCGGCAACGGCACGCTCCACTTTCCGCTATCCGGATACCAATAGGACTCGCCCATCGGGTTGTCCGCCACCACGTAGAGGATGAGCTGTTCCGTGCCGTTGTTGGTGAGCTGGTGAGGTTCACCCGGCGGAAAGATGAACGCATCGCCTTCCGCAATGGGCGTGGTTCCGTCCTTGTGCCGCACCCTGCCATGGCCGGAAATGACGTGGTAAAATTCCCATTGCGCGCTGTGCGCGTGATAGGGATAGGCGGTCTTCCCCGGCGGGATGCGGGCAATCTCCACATCAAACGGGTGCCGCTCCTTCAAGTCGGTGGATTCGGGTTTGCGTCCCAGCGCCTCCGACACTTCCTTGCCGGCGCTCACAAATTTTCCCTTGGGCGACGACCAGGAAAACTCCTCCAGTTTGTTTGTGTTCACCTTGTGCATGATTTTCCTTTCGCATTAATTTTTCGACTGACCGCGACACGTTAGCACAATGGCACGGACAAAACCTGTCCAACCTGAATTATTTCACGCGAGACCCCGGATACCCCGGTCAACGTGGATCGGCAATCCCGGGTCGCGCTACACCTGGAGTTGATGGCGAATTCCTGCCCCGTTCTTTCCATTTACGGGGTTGTCGCGGACGTGCCGATCTGCCTCGAACTCCGATAGCCATCGCGAGCAGGCGCTCTCGAGGTTGTCGGGATGAGTGGTGGCCGTCCGCAAGGACTTCCAATTCGCGGGTGAAGGTGTCGGCGATGGTGGGTATGGGACTCAGGGAGCGGACACTGTCGTCACCGGATGCCTGGGCCAAACGTGGGCCAGGCCGGCGCCGATTGCCCCGAAAATGCTGCCCAGCACCAATCCCGCCACCAGGTGAGTGAAGCCTGCGTCCAATGAGTTGGCGATGGCAAAGGCCTGCACGTCGCTCCAGCCGCTTTGTTTGAACTCCGGCCAGGTGGCGACATAGTCCAGCGGCGGAACCTCAAAAAACATCAGCACAAATCCAAAGGTCACCGCCGCGAGCACGCTCACGACTGCGCTCCAGCATCCGCCCAACCAACCCGGTGCCGTGCTGGCCGTGTTGCGCGCCACCCTGAATCCCGTCACGCCCCATAGCAGGAAGGTGGCGGACATGAACGCCAGAGTGATCCAACCGTTTTCGCCGATGCGCCGGCCGAAATCTTCCAGAGCCATATGAACCACCAGCAATGCGCCCCCGGCCATTCCCCAGGCCGTGGCCGGCCGTAACGCGTCCAGACGCTTTCCTTGCCGGCCGGATGTCACCGCCACCACAAACAGGCCGCAACCGGCCAGCGCGATGACCGGTTCGACGACAAAGCGAAGCGCTCCCGGCATCGCCCACAGTGGGCGGTACAGCCCCACGCGGACAACGAGGAGACACAGATTGAGCGCGACACCGAACAACAGGGCACCACGCAAGGGCAACCGAAGCGGCATATCCATGAGAGTCTTCGGAAAAAAGCAGCCAACTCAATCATCAAATTTGTCTCCGGCAACCGGGTGAATATGGACCTGACACATTTACGGCAGCCGCCGGACGCCGCACTCGACGTGAAGCGGGAAACATCTGCGATCAATGGAACGCGAGAAATAGCAGCGATCCGTTAAATGCCATGTGGCAGAAGATGCAATCCCAGAGACTGTCCGATTTCTCCCGCAAATAGCATTGGAGGATGGTCAGCATGCTCAGGTCCAAAGCCGCCATCCATGACACGGAATACTGTGACCAATGGCTCCACGCTGTCCATGCCACGATGAAGATCATGCTGACGACCACGGAACAGGACCCGCGAAAGGCTTTATAGAGAAATCCGCGATAGATAGATTCCTCACAAAGCGGCGCCAGTAACAGTAGTGGAGCCAGAAATAAATATCGTTCGTGGCCGGGGGTGCTCTTAAAGGCAAGGATATCATAATCCCTGACTCCTTTGCTCCATCCATGGATCAATATGATATGGCCGAACACCCTTATGGCCAGGGCAGCGACGATACCAAACCAAGCCAAGTTACCGGGCTTGCGGTCCAGGCCAACGGCTTTGCAAAACGAAGCGAAGGTTTCCGTCCTGGCAAAATAGAAGACGGCAAACAACTCGACGGCATAATGCAAGAGATCATCGGCAGAAAACCCGAGGCCGCTTTCTTGCCAGGTCCGAAAACTCTGAAACTGGAATTTTAATGCGAAAATGGCTGAAGTGAGAATGAATCCCAATAGTACCATCATCCCCATGCATTTCCAGGCGTCACGCGCAGACCATCGGTAATCAGGAAAAGCCAGAAAAGTTGAATCTCCCCTCGCCGACTCTGTCTGCGGCTGAGACAAAACTGCACCGTCAACCACGGAATTCCCGGTCGTTTTATCCCTGGAAAGTGAGGGATGCGGAGCCACCCCGGGCAGCGGTTGCTGGTCAACAGCACACACCACGGCATCATCGGGATATTCCGCGCCACAATATGGACAACGTTTCATGGGCTGGCTGAAACAAATCCAAATCAAAACCGTGCAGCGGTTGTTCGTCGAGGAAAATTACCTCACACAGGTGCCAGACGCCGCGCTCGCCAAATTCCAACCGCAGAGACGCAGAGACACGGGAAAATCAGGACAGAATGAATCGAATCAAATCCAATTCCGTGTTAAGTAGGGTAATCCGGCAGGGCAAAAGAGTCGGTCAGACTGGATCCCATTGCCAGCCGGGGAACAAAAGGCAAAGCAAACGCCTTGGTAATCTGATTGCGAAGAAAAAGTCCGAACCGCGTTCGCGGCGCAAATGAGCCCGCCAGTTTCTCGGCGGCCTTTTGCTTGCCGGACATAAAAGCCTGCAGTCGCTCTTCATAGCGCCGGAGCGCTTCTTCCGGGGTATGCCTGGCCCTGCCCAGTTCGCCCGCCAGCACATAAGCCGCGACCATCGAAAGCGCCGAGCCTTGCCCCGCCAGGAAGGACGGGCAAAACGCCGCGTCCCCAATCAGCCCGACCCGTCCCTGCGACCAGGTGTTCATGCAAATCTGGCTCACGCGGTCAAAATAGATGTCATCGCACGATTCCATCGCCGCCAGTATCTGCGGACATTCCCAGTCCATGTCTCCAAACTGTGCGCGCAGAATCTTCTTGTGGGTCTTCGTATCAAAGGCAGCCACGGGGCTTTGGCCGTTGTCGGTGAAAATAAAAAGAAACAAGGTGCGGTTGTTGCGCAAGGACAGGCGTCCCGCCTGTTTACCGGGAACGCTGTGGCTGATGTAAATGTCCTCGTCTCTCGGCTGGTAGCCCGCGGCCTCGAAAGCGGCGACCCACAGACCGAGAAACTTCTCAAAACGTTGCTCCTTCCCGAAGGCCAGTTGACGGACAACCGAGTGAAGGCCATCGGCCCCGATGACCACATCAAAGCGCCGCGCCCGGGCATGCTCGAAAGTCACATCCACGCCGCCGGGTTTTTGGTCAATCGCCTTGATGCTGTCGTCAAAAATCGTTTCGCAACGCCCTTCAATCTTCCGGAAAATATTTTTTGCCAGGTCACTGCGGGGGATGCTGACGTAACGGCCTTGGGTGATCGCCCGGAACACCTCAACCTTAAAGCCTCCCACGCGCCGGCCGCATCCGTTGACGAGGCGCAACTCCTGGATGTCATAGCCGTCCCGCCGGATATCGGCGAGCAGGCCCATCCGTTCCGCCACGTCAAAGCCGCTGCCCCAGAAATCAATGACATAACCACCCGTGCGCAGGCGTGGCGCCCGTTCCACCAGTGTGGATTCGATTCCGTAAACGGAAAGCCAATAGGCGAGCGTCGGCCCTGCAATACCGATGCCGGAGATGAGTACGGACATGTTGAGAACCTATCTGGAATCTGCCGATGGCTCAATTTTTAACCGCGAATGAACGCAGATGAACGCGGATTGGGATTCACCGGAGCCAACGGAGAAAACGGAAGTGTTTCCTCTGTGCACTCTGTTGCCTCCTGTAAAAATTCACGGCAGACGCCAGAGGCTGCGCTCGACAGCTTTTAACCACCGGGACGCAAAGACGCCGGGATGCACAACGAGCACGTTGACCTTGACCTGGTAACCGCATTCAGGTTTTAGCACAAATTACCGCACGTCGGCACCAACCCAGGAGGAACAAGGCACCCAAAAGAAAGAGCGGACCGGCAATAATCGCATAAACCGACCAGGGAAATCTGCCCCAAAAGGCGACCAGGTAGAACACGCCCAGGGCGGAGAAGCACAAGGCCCCAATCCATTCCCAGCGCCAGGCCACGGCCAGGAGGAGCAACAGCAGGCCCGTCGGAATGAGGTGAATCAAGAGGGCAAGGAGCGTGTTCCAGAAACCGTGGTTTCCGTCAAACACGTCCAGCGCAAACATACTGATGAATCCGGCAAAGAGGAGGCAAAGGATCCTCGGAGCCCAGAACAGGAAACGTCTCGTTGATGTTTTCATAATTTGGATGCTTTCGCAGGGTTAACCGTCACGAGTCAGTCTAATCCGGAAAGCCGTGGCCCGGTGAATTGATAAAAATGAGCCGTGCATTGACGGAAGTGATGGACGATAAAGCGCCGGGGTGAGTTGCTGGCGGATTTCAGCGGATATTCTGCTTGAAGAGCAACAGCAGCCGTTTGCACGTGGGTATATCCTTCGCTAGTAACTCCCCGTTCAGCGGCGTGTTCAAAAACTCGCTATAGCCGGGCAGGCGCCGCAACTCCGGCGAATCCAAATCCTGGAAGGCCATCGCCGAACTGGGAAAATTCCGCTCCTGAATCGGCCCCTGGATCAGGCGGATGATGTGATGATGCCGCGGGTCGTGGCTTATTTTTTCGAAAAGCTCCATGAGCGCCGCTTTCTCGCCCTCCAAGGCCTGTATGAACGCGCCGCTCTGGTATAGCAACAAGCCCGTGATGCCTGCCCGGGTATTCCTCCGGACACTGCCCTTGAGCAATGCCATCAACTCGGTCCTGCCGAAAGGCACGGTGGCGGTGCTCGTATAGACAATCTGATAAGACGACTCCATAGCCCGTTAGGCTCAGCTTCGTCTTTGCTTCTAATAAGGCAAATAAAATTTTCTGACGATCATGCCAGTCTGAAGCCCCCGGAGGAGAATGATGATGGTGCCGCGTTCGTGTCAGCAAACAACCAACAGGAGCAAACGGAGATAACAAAGAATTGCAGGGAGTTTCCCGTCTCTGTTTCCTCCGTCACCTTTGTAGAAAAATCACGGCAATTGCTATTCGCCACGACCAAGGTGGAGCAGCAATCCTGCATCGCGCAGGACTTGGAGTTGCTGGCGAATCTTGTGTTTAACATGGCACTTGAGCCGTTTGGGAAACGGCGAAAGGAATTTGGTGGAACCAAAGGCCGAAGGCCGAGCGAGCGGGCGCGAGCGAGTCCATTGTCGGGATGAAGTTTTTCCAGTTCGCGCTCAAAAGTGTAAACGTCCGAGGTGGTGAATTCCTTCCAATCCGGTAGCGGCGCCCTGTGAGCACCGGAGGATGTGCGACGGTCACGCGCCGCCGTTACCGCGTTAAGCACGGCCAATCCTGGAAGGCGCTGTCCGCTCCCGCAGAAATCATTTCAGCCCCAACCACAGAAGAATCAACAAATCGATGGCAAAGAAAATGACGATGATGATTTCCAGCCATAACATCCTTTGCTCGTTCAGTTCGGTGTGGGCGACGCTGTAAAGTTTGTCCAGCTGGGCGAGGCGTTGCTCCACGCTGGCGCGCCATTGGTCGAGATAAAAACGGTCGCGCGCGCCGAGATAAACGCGGGCGAGATGCCAGTCGCCAAAAAATTTCGTGATGTGCGTGACCTCGTCGGTGAGCTTCGCCACATCCACGCGGAACCGGCGCAAATGGCGCAAAACCTTGTTCGCCCGGCCGAACAACGGCATGTGCCGCCGTTCCACGTCCTCATAAGCCCGGTCGAGATACGTGTCGAGCCGGCGATCCATCACGCGAAATTCCTCCAGTTGCAGGTTCGCCAGTTCCAGGGCATACAACACGTCGTCTACGTAACCCGTCAAATCCACCACCAGCGCCGCGTCCCAATCAATCACCGCCAGGTCCGTGTTCTCGAACGAACGCTGGATGCGCAGCACTTCGGCCACCTGCGCCTCGCTCAATTGCTCTGCCGCCGTTTCCGTGAGCAGCCCCGCCACTTCGTGCCGTTGCCCCTCGAGCCAGCGGTTCACATCCTTCACCCCCGCAAGGTCGGTCAGGCAAAACACCGTGTAAGCCTCCGGCGGCGGCGGAAACTCCGTGCGCGCCACCAGCAAATCCCGGAGACTGTCGCAGACGTCCGCGCAAAGTTTCAGCGCCACCGCATCCAGTGTCTCACCGGTGTCCAGCTTCGGATTGTGAAACGGCATCAGGTCGGCGAGTGCGTCCGTTTCAAACGTCGCCCGCATCATCACCGTGACCACGCCCACGTCATAAACGCGAATCAGCAGGCGGACGGGTGCGCCGTACAATCGGCCGGGCAAAGGACGCGGCTCGATGGCCAGCGGTTTGTAAAGCGGCATGTCCTTCGGCAACGTCCGGTCCATCCGGATTTCGAACGGGAACGGTTTTTCCGACAGGATTTCCTGCACTCGCGGCGTGATGATTTCGTTGGCCACATCAAACGCGTAAAGATAGACGACCTCGCCTTTCATTCCGCCAAAGCTACTCCCCGGACGCGGTTTGTCGAGACAACCAGTCAATCCCAGCTGAACCGCGAACCGTGCACGGGCTTGCTCCGGTGGGATGATGACCGTCTGTTGGTAGGGCGCGGTCTCCGCACCGCCGCGGCCCGTCCTCCGTGGCAGCGCTGCGGAGGGTGGAAGAGCGAGCCCTGCCTTGTGACATAATCGTCTGCATCACGGCAATCCGCGCGTCGCCGGACCACGATTCAGGTTGGCGAACGACTCTTGTTGGGGCATCCATCTGGTGGCGGGCTTGGGAAACCAATCGGTTCAGCGCAAAGTTGCGTCCGACCCAGCCAAGTCGGGGTGACGGGTGGCTTGTGACAGGTGACAGGAAAAAAGCAGCGGATCTCTGATGATGGTGGGGGGCGGAAAGGCGAAATTGGAGGGCATTGCTTCGTCAATGCCCAAAATGGGGAAGCGACAAAGCGCTCGCATTGCATGAAATAAAAACTCGGCAACTGATCGTGGCGGATGGCATTCACCATTGCCTCATACGCGCCGTCGGTGATGGATTGGCCGATTTTGGATCGCGGGCCTTTTAGCTGATACCGGAAACAACAGGACGGACAACAGAAATCGATGGCTTCTTCTTGTCCTGAAATGAAGCTCTCGGACTGAAAACAAGTGAGTTAAGCCATAGTGAATGGTTGCGCCGGATTTTCGGACAACTTTTTGAAAATCATAGGATTGTGAATAAGTATTTAGTCCTGAAGCCGGCTAAAAGAGCATGCTTTCAGAACATTCCTTTACGCAATCAATTCAACCGCAAGCATTTGCATGGTTTTCGGGCTGGAAAGCATGTCCGTCATCTGGATAAGCCGAATGGATGATTTCCCTTGATTTGTTATCGTTCTTGATGTGTAATGGGGCAAATCAGAGATATATAATTATGAAATCGTTATTGCAAATTCGGGCCGATAAACCCGCTGTGAAATTCTGTTCGCGAATCGCTGCGGCTGCCGTGCTGATGCTCATCGCCTCCGCTCCGGCGGCGCTCGCCCAAATCTACACTTTTAATTTCGTTGGCAATGATGGCATTGATGCCTCGGGGACGATCACCGTCTCAGGCGGAGTCGCTACCGCCGGCTCAATCAATGTTGTAAACGTTCCACTCGAAGCACCCCCACACACGCCGTTGACCACCGCGGTCGGGGATTTGCTGACAGCGGGCGGGGATGTCAGAAATCATGATGGCGACGTGATTACTTATGACACTGTCGCTAACCCTTTGAGCGATCCTGTTTTTGATGGCACCGGGGTATGTTTTGCCTCCGGCTTTTACGGTTATGATGGCGGCACGCCTGAGTATAATGCGCTTATAAACATTTGGGGTAATGGCCCAGGTTCATACGGTATGTTCATTGGAGAAGCGAACCCAGCGGACTTGAATCCTGATGGAACTTTGATCGCCGGAAGGGATGCTCAATGGGTTTACGTGTTTGATGAAACCGGCAGCATGACTGTGACCCTGACCTCCGTCCCCGAGCCGGCCACCCTCGGGCTCCTCTCCGCCGGGTTACTCGGCTTGCTGGCGCTCCGCCGCCGCAAAGCCTGATCCAATCGTCTCTTGAAACGGCATTGGCTTGAGCTGATGCCGTTTTTTATTTACGGGGTTATCGTGGACATGCCGATCTGCCCCGAACTCCGATAGCCATCGCGCGCAGGCGCTTTCGAGGTTGTCGGGATGTTTGCAGAGCAGCTTGATTAAATCCGCGCCGCTCAGATCGCGCGGCAGTTTCATGCCCCGGCCAGAAGCTCGTCCCGAACCAGATGCAGCCGCACTGCGGCGGGCTTGGGCTGGTCAAAAAAATAAGCGGACACCGCCTCGCGCACATTGGCGCGCAACTCCTCCCACGTGTTTCCCTGGGTGAAAATGTCGTGCGACAGACACTCGGCTACATAGCCGCCGTCGTTTTCCTGCGTCACAGTGAAGACAATTTCCATGGCAGGACTATCGCCCGAAATCCGGTGAAAAACAAGAGCTTTCAACAGGAGCAAACCGAGATAACAGAGACCTTCGGGACTGGAAAAAGAAAAATCTCCGTTTCCTTTGTTTCCTCCTGTAAAACAATTACGACAGATGCCGGTGGCCGGATGGCCCGCTCCAGCCAGGCCTGTCACGGCGCAGCGGAGCGAAGGCGGATCAGTGCGGGAGACGAACCATGAAGCTACTGGCGGATTTTTTGCTGACCGGCAGCGGCGTTAAATCCGGTTCCAAAAAATTGGCCTTGGCTTCCAGGGTCATGAACCGCTCCCGCGTATAAAAGAACCGCAGGGTTTTCTTCTGCGACAGTTCGGGATGTTCCTCGAAAAAGGCGTCGGCATTTTCCGCCGGGCCGTATTCGCACAGGATGAAATGCACCAGCCGCAGCCACGCCTGCGTCATGGTTTCGTGATAACCGCTTGACAGGGATTCCTCCACGCCATGAGCTTTGTTGTACGCCTTGATGTTCCCGCTGATTTTGACCGAAGCCGTTTCCAATGAATAACGGCGCAAGTACAAGTAAGCCACTTTGATGTGCTGGCGGTGATGCCATTCTGCTTTCGGCCAGGCGGTCGTTTCAAATTGCTGAAGAAACGTCTCGTCGTCCATGCCGGAAGACTGATGCAATTTTCGGAACAATCAAGGCAAACGCCAGACGCCGCGCCCGACAAATTCTTAACCGCAGAACGCAAAGGTGCTGAGATTCGCAAAGAAGAACGAATCCTTCAAACCGCAGATGACACAGATAAACGCGGATTTCATTCCCGGTTATTGAAGAAATCGTTGAAGCTTTTGTTGAAGATTTTTGGGAAACGCCTTTGTCCCGTAAGACTTGCCGACCGAAAAATTCTGTTTTATCCCCGCGACCGGCAAACTCCACGTACTCGGTAAATGAGTGCGAGCAAAAGTGGCACCATCGTAAGATATAATGAATCAGGCTCAGGCACAGACGTGATCTCGATCGAACTCACATTGATTGAAAGAGTGTCTGTCGGACTATACCCCGCCCAGTCCAACTGCAAATAACCGCCAAAGCCATTCCAATAAGGTTGTGTGTACGACGGAGTTTCAAATTCAAATTGCGTCCCATTGACCTGCCCGTTTAACGCAATCGGCGTCATGCTCGTATCAATCATGCCCTCGCCGGCAATCGCAGCTAGAAAATTCCACGCCAGAGTACCCCCTGTAGCCTGCACGCTGAAATTCAGGTCTGCGACAAATTGTTCACCGGGTCCGATGGTTCCCTCAAGATTACCATTCCAGTCCAGGACAAAGCCCTGCTGGAAATCCGCTCCAGCAATCGGCCCGCAGTTGCCGGACATGGTGACGGTCTGACCATCAGGCGAAATTTGATCACCAGCGGCACTGTAAATATTCGCAGGAAGACCACCGTCCCCCCATACGAAACTGAAATAAGGGCCTTGATCATCAAACTGAAGAGCGCGAGCGGTCTGTAGCCCCACAACCAGACCGGCCAATAGGGTTGTTTTCAACAAGCTCATTTGTCCAGTTAACACTTCGCGAATGAGGACCATTACACCACAACCAAAAACATTTGTCAATGGTTTTGCTTAGCTTATCTTATTATCGGGCACATATAAATTTTCAAGCTCCGTCAGGAGCGACATATTTCGCCCCCACGGGGCTTGGGAATTATTTAGGATTCGGAACTACAAAGATTCCGCTCCTGCGGAGCTGCCGTCTCAGGGAAGCCGCCATTCGCCACGCTCAACGTGCAATAACAATCCGGCATCGCGCAAGATCCCGCATTGCGGGATTGCTGGCGGATTCCTGCCCCGTGTTTTTACGGGGTTATCCGGATGGAGTTTTTCCAACTCGCGGGCAAAGGAGTAGGCGTCCGCCGTGGTGAATTGACTCGCTCGCACCCGCTCTCTCGGCCCTCGCGGAACTTTGCATTCAGCCCAATTCCTTTCGCCGTTTCCCGAACGGTTTAAGTCGTTTTTGCCGAGAGGACGAACGGCGTTGAGAACGTCAAAAGATCCGTTGGTTGAACATGGATTAAACTTGACTTTGTTTGCAGCCAAGGTAAAGTCCGGGCCTGTGAGGACGGAGCACCAATGGATAAGATTTAAGGCTGCTTTCTTACAAGGGCGATACGCGGCAGGAGTGTTTGGGACGTTTCTTCTTCTCAATTCTCCGGTGAGGGCAGACGACCTGTATGTGGCGGATTTTAATAACAATACGGTTGAACAAATTGATCCCGGCGGCAATTCGACCGTGTACGTCAGTTCGGGGTTGTCCGGTCCGATGGGAGTGGCGTTCGACAATATTGGAGACCTTTACGTGGGCAACTGGTACAGCGGCACGATTGTAAAAGTAGCTCCCAACGGCCAGTCATCTCTGTTTGCTTCCGGCTTGAATTATCCTCGCGGCATGGCCTGTGACAATGCCGGCAATCTTTATGTAGCCAGCAACTACGGCAACTCGGTTCTGAAATTTAACCCTGCCGGACAGGAAAGTTTATTTGCCGGCGGACTGAACCAGCCTACGGGAGTCGCCGTCGGCCCGGACGGGAATATCTATGTGGCGGACAGTAGTGATAACATTACCAGGTTCACTCCGAACGGCCAAGGCAGCTTGTTCGTCACTACGGGATCGGGTCCGGAAGGGCTGGCTTTTGACCAAAGCGGCAACCTGTATGTGGCGTGCTATTTCAGCCAGGCTGTCTACAAGTACAATCCAAGCGGCGCTGGCGGATTCTTCGCGAGCACCGGCAACGGCTACAATAATCCTTTTGGCCTTGCCTTTGACAGCAGCGGCACTCTCTACGTGTCATGCAACGTGAACGTCATTGATAAAATTGATCCCGGCGGAAATGTTTCCGGCTTTGCCAACTCCCTGCCCGGACCCTGGTATATCGCCATCAAGCCGGTGCCCGAACCTTCAACGGGTTGTATGATTTTTCTCGGGTGTGTGGGCGCCAGCGTTTTCGGATTCCGGAAACGAGCTGTCTAAGTGCTGTTCACGGCAATCGCCATTCGCCACGCTCAACGTGCAATAACAATCCGGCATCGCGCAATACCTGAAGTTGCTCGCGGATTTTGTCGCGGACGTTTCGATTATCCGGATGGAGTTTTTCCAATTCACGAGTGAAGACATAGGCATCGGCGGTCGTAAATTCGGTTTTGCCGAGACGGCGAATGGCATCAAGGACAGCATGAATCATCCTTGACTTTAGCGGTGGCTCTATTTACGCTATTTATAATCTCTACCTCCTAAAACGGCTATGAAAAAGAGGTTCTTCTGTTTCAATTGGCTCTCAAACATTTGGTTCACGCCGATGGCTGCATTGGTGTTCGTGCTCTCATCAACCCCGGTGCAAGGCAGTCAGGTTTTCGCGTCTGGTGGAAACATCCCGCCCGGACTTACCAATGCAGTGGCCGTCGGAGTCCTTGGGTACTCCCTGGTTGCGTTACGGGCTGACGGCTCAGTTGCGGAGTGGGGTAATGGCGCGAGCGACCCAGGCGTAAGTAATCTGGTGGCGATATCGACCGGTTGGTCCCATGGTTTTGGCTTTCACCCGGATGGAACACTGATTGGATGGGGAAATGATTATGCTGGCGGCATTAGCGGCAAGCCGGCGAATTTAATCAATGCTGTAGCCGTGGCCGTGGGCTCTTACAATACCCTGGCGGTGCGGGACGATGATTCGGTCCTCGGTTGGGGTGACAATTCCGAAGGCCTCTTGGATATACCGGAAGGAGTGAGCAATGTAGCGGCCATCACCATCGGCACTTTCGGCGGAAACGCCCTCGCCTTGTGCACTGACGGCACCGTCTGGGAATGGGGTAGCGGCACTACCAATTCACATCCTGAAATCAGCAACGCCGTCGCCGTGGCTTCGGCCGGCATTTATCGTGGCGCGGTGTTGCATTTTGACCGCACCGTAACCGCCTGGCCGAACAACCCTCCTGACGATGTGCCTCCCGACAACCTAACCAACATCGTCGCCATTGCAGGCGGTGGCGATCACCTGCTCGCATTGCACAACGACGGCACGGTCAGCGCCTGGGGGTGCGACTGTGGCAGTGATTTTCAATCTACCACCAACCTTACCCATGTCGCCGCCATGGCCGCCGGTGGGGGTGACGGCCAAGATTTAAGCATCTTCCTGCTTGATTACACCAATCCACCACCTGTTTTGACCGCTGAAGTAACGAACAACGTTCCGCATCTTCGCGTCGTCGGGGAGCGGTTTCATCATTATGTACTCGAGGAATCTGGCGGCCTAAGTTCGACGGCGAACTGGACCTTCAAACAGAACATTGTTCTGCCAGCTTCGGCGGAGTTTGTGGTTGGCCTTCCGCCAGCCGACAACAATGCGCGATTCTATCGGGCCAGGCTCATGCCCTGATCGCCCGGCTCCATCTTACGGCAGACGCCAACGGTTGCGGTCGATGTGCAAAAGCAGGTTCCGGTCGCGAAGTTCCTGGAGTTGCTGGCGAATCTTGGCTTTGATATTTCGATTATCCGGATGAAGTTTTTCCAGTTCACGGGTGAAGGCGTAAACCTCGGCGGTGGTAAAGGTGTTGGTAGGGACATCGCGCTGCGATGTCACCGGCGGTAAAGCCTCGTCCCGCCTTGCGGGATTGCGCCCGCTTGGGGCGCGGACGGCGGAGCCCGCCGTCCCTACCTCGGAAATGCGCCGCACGATGTTCAACACGTCCAAAGTCCAGCCGCGCTGGGTGCCGGAAATTTCTCTCGGCTGCCCGACAGATTAATGAGACGCCACGCCCACGCGATTGGTCAGGGAGGAATTTCCCAGGTGATGGATCATTTCATTGACGGCGTCCTTTAGTGATTGGTCGGGGAGATTAAAAATATAGATCTCATTGACTTCTTCAAAGTCCACGTTGGTGTCCGTGTTGATACTGATCGAATCGTGCCAGACGGAATGGCCGGCCTTGTCTGCCAAATTCAAGTCATCCAACTTCACCAGCATTTTGATTTCCGAAGTCATCTTGGCTGTGGCGGCGTCGCCCGCGAGACCGCCCAATAATCCAAACTCGGATGAAACAAGCTGAATATCCTCGGCTTTGTGATTTACCCGGCCATGCACCTGAAAATCAGCCAATGTTCCCGACAAAACCCAGTCAGCATTGGTTTCCGTTCCCGACACGACTTGGGTAAAAAGTCCGCTATACGCCAGATGTTTTGTAACCATCGCCGTCACCTGGGCCGAGAGATTGGTACTGCTATAATACTTGCGATAGTTTGTGCGCCACGTTCCCTTGCCAATGTCTTCTTCCTTGTTCCTAATAGGGACGGTGTGGTCGGCAAAAGGCTGGACGCAAACCACCCCGTCAATTTTGGGCCCGGTCCACCGATCACTCTCCGTAAGTTTATAACCGACCGTATGGGCGCACCCCGCTGCAAGGAATGGCAGGGCCAAAATGAACAATCTCTTTTTCATTCCGATTGCCCTGCTTTTAACAAACTCAATGGGAAAATTCAAGAGACGACAAATAACCCTGGCCCGGCCCCTGAAAAACTCCTGAGACCATCTGTGATACCGTCACCGAGGCGCGATTTCTGGCTTTTGAGCTGATACCAGAATCCGCGATGGGGGCAGGAATAATCACTGGCCGGATGGCTTGGCTCCAGCCAGGCCTGTCACGGCATGGCGACTTGTCTCGTCGGAAATCCGATGAAGACGGCAGCGAAGACGGATCAGTTTGGGACACGAACAACCCGCTCCAAAAGCATTTAGTGTCAATACTCAGGACTGAGCCGTTTAAGCGTTCCTCGATTCCTACGGGCTGATCGAAAACCGATAAAATCTCTGCGGGCCAACAGCCCCGCCAAAATTGGTCGTGGTTAGCAACCCACCGACGCTGTTTGTCACCGAGGCTCCGGGCACATTCGACCAGGCTGCGGTCGCCAGATTGGTGGTGGACTGTAATTGATACGTGTCGCCGGGCGCGGAAAGAATGCCAAGGACGACGTTCGTGCCCACCAGACGGATTTGTGTGATTTGATTGGTTGAGTAGGCGATCGCCCCGGTTAGTTCGAATATCGTGCCATTGCCCGCGCCGCCGTTCAAGGTTGTGCCGTATAAATTTCCGCCGTTTGCCTGAACCAGCCCTCCGAGCGGCGCGTTTCCATCGTTGGGCTGGCTGCCAAAGGAGTAAAGAACCGTTTCGCTGCCTCCGGGGCTGGTCCGAAACACGGCGCCGATATCATTCGTCCCGCCCTTGGTGCTCGTCCCGTAGAAATTGCCGTCGCTGCCAATCATCAGCGAGGCGGGATTGGATGCATCATTGGTCTGGCTGCCAAAGGAGTAAAAGAGCGACTCGCTGCCGCCGGGGGTGATTCGGAATATGGCACCGCGATTGGTGAAGGTTCCGCCCTCAAAAGTCACACCGTAGAAATTCCCGTCGCTGGCCTGCACCAGTTGGCCCGGTGCGAATCCATCGGGCACGGTGCTGCCAAATAAATAGAGAAGCTGGTAACTGCCGCCGGGGCTGATCCGAAACACGGTGCCGAGGCCAAGCGCATAAACAAAGTTAATACTGGGTATGTTCGTTATCCCGCCAAAGAAGGTGGTGCCGTAAAAGTTGCCGTCACTGCCCAGGACAAGAGGTGCCAGCGGTTCAGATCCATCGTTTGTTGGACCGGTGAAGGAGTAAAGCATTGTTTCGGTGCCGTTAGTGGAGAATCGAAACACCGTGCCCGAATTGCCTGCCCCGCCGCCCATGGTCACTCCGTAGAAGTTACCGTCGTTGCCCCGGGTCAGCCCGACGCCCGGACCTTCCCCATCATTGGGCGGCCCCTGGAATAAGTAAAGATTTGAATAACTGCCGCTGAGGCTAAGTCGAAACACAGTGCCGAAGTTGTTCGTCCCGCCATTGACAGTTGTCCCGTAAAGGTAGCCGTCGCTGCCTTGGATCAGCCCGGCAGAGGGATGCGTGCCATCGAGGGGCTGGCTGCCAAAAGAATAAAGACTCGCATAACTGCCGCCGGGAGTGAGCCGGAACACGGAGCCTAAATTATTCGTCCCGCCGTCATAGGTTGTCCCGTAGAAATTGCCGTTGGTGCCCTGAACCAGCCCGGCCCGTGGATGTTCACCGTCGGGCAGACTGCCAAAGGAGTAAAGATTCGTCTCGGTCTGCGCGTTGGCGTGGAACGCCTGCCCGGCCACGGCAAGCGCCAAGGCCATCGCGAGGCAAAGTATTTTGCAGTGGTGGTTCCGCCAGATGTGATCGGCTCCAATCGGTGCCGGAAGGGTTTGCCAATTGCCGGCCGGGGTCACGGATGCGGTGCATCGGTTGTTGATTTTCAACATAAGTTTGTTTCCTTTCACCATTAACTCCGGTTGCCTCATTTAACCAGACAAAACACCCGGCCAAAATAAAACCACCCCGCCTATTGTGTGCTCACACACCGGAAGCCGACGTTGTTTACGGAGGACTGGCCAAAGTAGCTCCGGTTGCAGCACCGCAAAACGGGGGCATAGGATCCGTAGCGCGGGCGTCCACGCCGGCGGGTTCAAGGAGCGTCTCGCTCCGTGTTCGTTCACGCGGCGGGACGCCGCCTGAACCCGCAGCCGGGACGGCTGCGCTACGAGCCCCGCGCGCCGGCGCGCG
The DNA here is from genome assembly GCA_963708305.1 of uncultured bacterium. GTDB lineage: Bacteria > Verrucomicrobiota > Verrucomicrobiia > Limisphaerales > UBA11358 > UBA11358. Next base: position 2,134,358 of record CAVPSH010000001.1, read on the forward strand.
CACCAGCCAAATCCGCGCATCCGCCGGGATGCGGTTCAGTGCAAAGTTGCAGCAGGTTTCCTTTTTGCCCGGAAACGCACCTGCCTTGTGGCGCGTTTGCGGATGAAAAAAGGCAACCCAGCCGGCCCGTCCTCCGTAGCAGGTACTACGGAGGGTGGACACGGCGGGCGGTGGATGACAGCGGCTTACGTTTGATAATGGCGGAGGGCGGAAAGGCAAAATGCGGGAAATTTTAACCGCAGATGAACGCGGATGGACGCGGATCAAGCGGGGAAGATTAGAAAAATGCGTTTGAATGTGCCGGAATTTCCGGTATCTTTTGTACATGACAGCGACCGGTGTCATCGAAGAAATCAAGCAGTTGACTCCCGGCGAACAATCCCGGGTCATACGATTCGCCATGGAGCTGGCGCGCGAACGCCAATTATCCGGCGAGAAATTGTCTGAACTCGCCCGGCGCATGGCAGACTCTGACCATCCCGCTGAAGTCCAGAAATTGCGCGAGGAAATCCACCGTGGCTTTTACGGCGAATAGCCATGCCGCGAATCCGGCGTCACAATCTTCCACCTCACCTTCTCGATCATTTGCTTGACCGCGTTCGCCGCCGGAACATTTCGGCCGATCAACTGGGGCTGATGGCGAATTGGCTTTACGGCGAGCCCGAGGTGCCGAGCGGTCCCTGGTTCAAGAAATTTCCTGGCATGACCGTTTGTGGCGACGGTGAATTCATAAAGACCTTCCTGCAGCCCGGCCAAATTGCCACGGGCAAAGAATTGCCTTAACAATTCACGGCAAACGCCATACGCCACGCTCGACATGGAGCAATAATCCCAAGTCACGCAACACTTGAAGCTGCTGGCGAATCTTATCACGGACGTGGCGATTGTCGGGATGGAGCTTTTCCAGTTCGCGGGTGAATGAGTAGGTGTCTGCGGTGGTAAAGGTGTTGGTAGGGACATCGCGCTGCGATGTCACCGGCGGTAAAGCCGCCGGAACGTTGCGCCCGCTTGGGGCGCGGACGGCGGAGCCCGCCGTCCCTACCTCGGAAATGCGCCGCACAATGTTCAGCACGTCCAACGTCCAGCCGCGTTGGGTGACGGAAATTTCTTTCAGCGGTTTGACGCGTTTGAATTTTTCGCGGACTTCTTCCGGCGGCACGATGACTGTAGCAGCCGACCCGTCCTCCGTAGCAATACTGCGGAGGGTGGACGTGAGTCGGCTCTGACTTTCCCGGTTTTCTTTCGATGAAGATGGAGCGGACTCACGTCCGCTGCTACGGGTGATAACAATGGCAATCCGCGCCTCAATCGGAATCCGATTCAGGGCAAAGTTGCAACCAACCCAGCCGGCGCGGCGGGCGGTGGATGACAATGGCGGGCGTTTGATAATTGCTGATGACGGAAATGCGAAATGCGGCACGAGCAGCAGATTTCTGACGCGCCAGGTCGCGAGTTCGTACTGCATGAAATAGAAGCTCGGCAACTCGTCGTGGCGGATGGCGTTCATCATCGCCGCATACGCGCCGTCCGTGATGCTGTCGCCAAGGCGCGATTTCTGGCTTTTGAGTTGATACCAGAAACCACAAGCCGGGCAGGAATAATCACTGGCCGGATGTCCCGGCTCCAGCCAGGTCAATTTCGGGGATGAGCAATTGGGACAGAAAAGATTTTTCTCACCCCATGCTTCCGTGACGACCCGCGCGCGTTGTGCGCCGCTGTGGTAAGCCGCCGCCAATGCACCAGTCATGGAAAGATTCATTGATGGCGATTAGATCAGCCCGGTCTTGGTGTTGGTGATGGGTGCATCCGTGGGAAATCTCCTTTTAGGCGTTCTCAACAAGTTTGGACAACGTCACATTTAGTGCTCGCGCCAATCGGGCGAGTTTATCTAGCGAAATATTCTCACGCCCGCGTTCAATTTCAGAAAGGTACGGCCAGCTCATTTCCGCCTTTTCAGCCAATTTTTCCAGCGTCAGGCCCGCCTTGGTTCGGCAGGCGCGGATGTTCTTCCCCACGATCTCCCGATGGTTGCCGGCATGAGCCATTTAACCAGCAAACCCGAATTTGGATGCGGCGAACATTCGACATATCGAATGTTTATGCTTGATCCTTTTTGGGAGATCGGGATCGATCCAGCCGGATGTCTCAATCAGCGCGGCGAAAGCGTTCGTCTCCCAAGGCCGCACCAAGGAAACGGCCGGATCAGAGATCCGATCCAAAACTGAAGTACCGCATCCGCCGCAATATCCCCGACCCGGCTTATTCGCTGCCGGAACTCATTCGTCCAGCCGTTCCCACGTCGCCACGAACGAAGCGCGTCAAGGATGACCAGGTCAATTTCGCCATAGCCGGGATTCCGCCGGTAGGCCGGATTGAACCGCAGCCGTTTCTCAAATGGGTGGGCGGCAAATCACAACTCCTCACGCAATTTGACGAATTTCTACCCGACCGCGTGGAGCGCTATTTTGAGCCTTTTATTGGCGGTGGGGCGGTGTTCTTTCACCTCAAACATCGTTTCCCGCAAATGCGCGCCTTCCTGCGCGACAACAATGACGAACTCATCAACACGTACCTTGCCGTTCGCGATCATCCCAAGCTGTTGATGCGCCGACTCGATGAACATCTCGCGGAATTCCGTGCCGACCGCGAACGCTACTACTATCTCGTCCGCAGTTGGCATCATTTGGAGCGGGACAAAGTGGTGGAACGTGCTGCCCGGATGATTTTTCTCAACAAGACCTGCTTCAACGGCCTCTGGCGCGTCAACGCCCGCGGCGAGTTCAATGTCCCCATCGGCTCACAAACAAATCCTGGCCTCTACGACCGTGAAAACATTTTGGCGGCAAGTTGGACGTTGGAAGGCGTTCACCTAGCAGCGCAGGATTTCCGTGACACGCTGAATGAACCTCGGCGTGGCGACTTTGTTTATATTGACCCGCCTTACCATCCAATTTCGTTAACCGCGAGCTTTACCTCCTACACGAAAGAAGATTTCGGAATGGGTGAGCAGCAGGAACTCGCGGCCCTTGTTGCTGACGCCAGCAGGCGTGGCGTTCGGCTCATGCTTTCCAACTCTGACGCAGAATTCATCCGTAAATTGTATCGCGGCTTTAAGATTTACACGGTTAAAGCGCGCCGCGCGATTAACTGTGACGGCTCAAAGCGCGGAGCAATCAACGAGGTTGTTGTGATCGCTGGAAGAAATTGAAGCTATGCCAATGATCATGCCATTCGAAGCTGCTTGGGAAAAACTCGTGCAGGAGCGAGTGGATATTTCTTCTGACTTGGTGGTATTAACCAAAAATGACATTGAATTATCCACCGGCAACGAACTTCGCTTGATGGCAAAGATGGATTCGTCGAAAGACGTTCCTGCTGCTTTGCGGCGGCATGGGTACTTCATTCTGCCAGTCAAAAATGGCGAATATGCTCTCGTGCGCGGAAACGGATTTCACAAACTTGAGCGCCTGCCCGAACCTCCGACTGTATTCCGACCACAACTTGATTTCGAATTGGTGACTCTCAATGTCGGAGACAGTGAGATGCAACATCTCGACTACTGCTACAATATCGGTCTCTTCGAGAAGTTCGCCGGGGTTACAGGTTTGCGGCAAACAATCCGAGGCAGAAAGCGGTTACCAGCCATTGATTTCTTTGTCGGAAAGATTGGACCGATTCGTGTCAAAGCAGGTGTACAAGTAGAGGTTGATTCTGGTTGCGAGGGCCGTAATGACATCGTGTTGATCGAGGCAAAGGTTTGTCAACCACCGGATTTTATCGTTCGTCAGTTGTTCTACCCCTACCGCAAGTGGCGCATTGAGGTTCCGTCGAAACAGATTCATCCCTGGTTTTTCTGTTCGGAGGAAGTCTCCGGGCGGCGGCTCTACAAATTTTGGGAATACGAGTTTGCGGATGAAGCTCAATATCAGTCGCTACAGCTCAGACAGGGCAAGAGTTTTTTCGTTGAACCAGCCCGCCGGGGATTGACTGTGGAAGAATTGCTGCGCACGCAGGTCCGACGCCGAACAGATGCGCGGTTATGGGACGTGCCGCAGGCAGATTCGTTCTGGCGTGTGGCGGAAATCCCGTTGCTGGTCGAGCAAGGCATCAACACTTCGGCCAAAGTGGCCAGGTATTACCAGTTTGATCCGCGCCAGAGCAGTTACTACCGGCAGGCAGCTGAGTTTCTTGGGTTGGTGTCACAGGACAAACGCAGCCACGTTTATCAGCTTACCGACTTGGGCCGCGAGTATGTGAACCATCCAGCAGATGAACGTCGCCAGTTGCTCGCGGGTTTGCTGGCACAATTTCCACCGGTCCGGGCGGCGTTAGAGTTGTCGGCGAAGGTTGGTGAGCATGGCATCGGTAAAGTCGACGTAGCTAAATCTATTGCGCGACATTCGACGATTGCCAATTCCACACCTGGCCGCCGAGCGGCGACTGTACTAGCTTGGCTGCGTTGGCTGCAGGCCGCAACCGGAGCGGTTCAGGAACGGCAGCAGAGGTTCTCCCTGCCTTAGGGACGTGTCATTTTCCAAAAGCCACAGCCCTTTGTTTCCTCGGTTGCCTTCTGTGAAGGCTTCCATTGCGCGAACACAGAGAACGTCAAGGTTTTAACCACGAAATACACGCAACACACGAAAACTTTCAACCACAGATGAACGCGGATGAAAACGGATTTTTAACCGCAGAGGCCCAGTTTCCCTGTTAATTATATTATTAACTCTTGACATCAATTATGCGCTTCATTAAGATACCTATCTTGCCGGAGCCAGTTGGCCTCCCAAACAAAGCAAATCCAAAAAACGAAGTCTATGAAAACGAAATCCAAATCCGTCATTCACGCGGCGGGTGAGTCATTCGGCGGAATCGTCTGTGCCGGAGCAGTCCTGCTGATGGCCGCCAGCGCGCCGGGGCAGAATCTGTTTGTCACGAGTTGCATCAACCCGGGCAGCATATATCAAATCACGCCGAGCGGGGCGGTAAGCACCTTCACCGCCACCGGGCAGAATTATCCTTATGGACTGGCCTTTAACAGTGGCAGCGACCTGTTTGTGGCGAATTCTCTTGATGACGCTGGGATCGGAGGCTACGTCACTGAAATCACGCCAGGTGGAGTGCAAAGCACTATTCCCTCCGGGCCGGACCCTAAAGGACTGGCGTTTAACAGCGCGGGCGATCTGTTTGAGACGGATTACCACAGCGGTAATATCTATGAATACACAGGCGGAGTGTTAAGCATCTTCGCCACTGTGACCCCTGCTCCTCAGGCAATGGCGTTTAACAGCGCGGGTGATTTGTTTGTGGGGACTGGATACGGCAATGGCAACGAATCCATCACCGAAATCACGCCAAACGGAACGCAGAGCACTTTTGTCGCCTCAGGGTTGAGTTACATCGGAGGATTAGCCTTTAACAGTTCAGGCGACCTGTTTGAGGCGGATAGCGGCAGCGGCAACATCTATGAATTCTCGCCGGGCGGAGTGACAACCACCTTTGCGTCCGGTTTGTCCCCTGGTGGACTGGCCTTTAACAGTGCCGGTGACCTGTTTGAAGCGGATGGCAGCGGTAACATCTATGAATTTTCGCCGGGCGGAGGGCGAAGCACCTTCGCCTCAGGCTTAAATGCTCCTGTTGGACTGGCCTTTCAGGGTGTGGCCTTGCCAGTGCCGGAACCCTCGGTTTTTGGGTTGCTGGTCGTCGGCGTCAGCGCACTTCTCATCCGCCCCTGTCGTCGCTGGCACAAGGCGCAGTGAGGAAAACAAGGGGAATTGCGAATGGCGAATTTTGGATAGGATGGTCAGGATGTTCAGAAGGAATCGAGTCCTGTCAATCCTGTAAATCCTGTCTTACGGCTTTTGCGTCACGGGACTGGCGTTTCGATGTTTTGGACTTCTTCGGCACGCCCAGATCAACCCCGAAAGCTTTCGGGGCTGGTTGACAGATCCGCGATCCAGATCAAGGCCAAACCGCGTGACAGGTGACGGGTGACGGGTGACAAGGGCCAGAATGGGAAACATCGAACATCCAACATTCAACATCGAACATCGAACCAAAATTCAAATGGCCGCAAAGAGGCACAGAAGGCGCAGAAACAGTCGAGGGACGAGAGACGAGGGTCGAGGGCCAGGCAAAAACAACCATTCAACTTTCAACCGTCACAGCCGGTTGCGGATTGGCCCACGCTTCCGGCAAGCTCACGTCCACGGTCGTGTGGACGACTGAGCCCGCCGTCGCTTTGCTATGGCGCGGTTGGCCTACACAACAGGCCAAGAACACGAGCTTGCATTCGTGAAAGATGCGCTCAGTCTGGATTTCGGGCACACCGGCCATGCGGCGTGATCCATTGATCGAATCGGGGACCAATCAAGGAATTTTGCCAAAGGCGCGATCATGTATCAGGAGAACGGTCGTCAATCTCCGCTCCACTCGTAATCGTATCCGTCGGGTGGTTCGTAAGCCCAGGATTGCGATGCACCATCGTTGTAAATCTTGATGTAGCTCACGTGTCCGTCCACAAAACCCACGTTGTTCATGGCATTGTTGTAGGCCGGATGCTGATTGCCGTTGACATCAAAGACCATCACATACTTCGATTGTGGTTTGTGCCATGAAAACCCGAAGTAGCCGGGAAATTCCAATGTTGCCGAAGTGATGCTTGGGTGTGAGACGGAAGAAACCTTGATGCCCGACAGGTATGAGTTGAAAACATAATCGGAATAATCATAGAACGCGATTTTCGATGGCAAACCGTAAGTCGGGACGGATTGTTCAACGGGACAAGCGAACACTTTGTCGGCAGACGAAGAAGTGCCGGTCAATCCCACATAGCTCTTCATGGATTCTTTGTAGTAATAGGCAAGGCAGTTCGTGCTCGTGGCCGACAGTTGCGGCATCGTGCCTGAATTGTCGTCGGCATACATCAGCAAGCCCGTGTTGATCTGTTTCAAATTGTTAAGGCAGGCAATGCGCTTGGCGCGGTTCTTTGCGGCGCTCAAGGCCGGCAGGAGCAGCGCGGCGAGAATTCCGATGATGGCAATCACCACGAGCAGTTCAATCAGCGTGAAGGCTTTCCTACCATCTTGGATTTCAAATCCGCGATTCATGGCTATTTCTCTTTGCTCACGACGACAAATTCGATGGCTTCGCGGTTTGGCACCAGTTCCAAACCAAGCTGCTGGCGCACGGCTTGTTTCAGGCCCTCGGGAGTCGAATCCCATTTGATGTCGAAATCAAAATTTCCCGTCAACCCCGTTTTATTCACAACTGGAATCTTCAGAATATCCTCAAGACCATAAATTAACACTGCGAAAGGCCGGTCGCGGCCTGAAATTGAGCCGTTTCCCATATCAAATGCGTCCTGTCCTGAAACCGGCCTCAATCCGGCGGCATTCTGGTAGCGCATCGTGAGAACCAAAACATTCGTTTCAATAAGTTGGCGCTTGCCTGACAAGCCGAATTTCTTTTTTACAGCTTGTTGCAATGCTTCTTGTTGGCCTGTCGGCAAATTATCAATGAAATCATATCTTCCGATGGGAATTGGACTGGAAAAAATGATTCTCCCCAAACTTACGTCGTAGGCATTCTGCATAATTTCCGGCACGCCGACGCCAAGTCCCACAACTTTACCATTTCGGAGCCTCCCAATCTGCTCCCCTGGAGTAGCTCGCGAACGCAGCGCTGGCAGGATCATTACTTGCGCTGGCAACCGATCTATCATCGAAACGTCGTATTTCTGCTGCCAGACTTGACCTTGATAGGCTGCAAGTGCCTCCATTTTTTTGTTGATGACAGTTTTAACAACCACAGTGGAAGCCGTTCCAACGGCGAGCAGCACGACTGTTCCCGCGACGATTGTCATTTTGGCTTTAGTCCATGCCATAATTTTCAATGCTCCTTTGATGAGGGTCAGGGTTGAGGCGGAAGCGGTCGCGCCTTTGGCCAGCGCCACGGCGGTGACGGATTTGGCCAGCAGGGCCGGCGCCACCTGAATGGAATGGGTGGAAATGGTTCCGGTGATGGTTGCGGTGGTGGAATCCACGCCGCGCCGGGAAAAGAATTGCCGCAGTTTTTCGATGGCCCGGGTGCAGCGCTTTTTGGCGGCGGGTTCGTTGAGATGAAGGGCGGCAGCGGCTTCGGCAGTGGATTTGCCCTCGAAGAATCGGAGCAGGAGAAGATTGCGGTCGAGGTGGCCCAGGCGGCCCATGGCGTCATCGAGCAAGGGAGCCAGTTGTTCCCAAGCCGCGCCGGATTGCGATTGGTCAAGGGTGGATTGCATAAAAGACTCCTGTTCGCGATGCTGCCGCCGGATTTCGCCCCGGAGAAAGCTGGCCGAGGTGAGCCGGGCGGTTTGATACAGCCAGCCGGTGAGAATGGTTTCGCGGCGCAGGCTCGCGGCTTTGCGCGCCAGAATGATGAAGACCGCCTGGGTCACGTCCTGCGCCTTGTGGGAATCGCCAACCTGCCGCAGGGCGACGGAATAAACGAGGTTTACGTGGCGCTGAACCAGCGCGGCGAAGGCGTCCTCAGAATTGGCGGCGGCGTATTCCCGCAGCAATTGCATGTCATCGGGTTCGTCCATCTGTCCAATAATGACCGCCGAAAGGAAAACGGGGACAGAAAAATGTCAGAAATTTTGGATTTCGGATGGCGGACGGCGGTCCGGATCAAGCAGCCAAAAAGGCTCCGGCCGTCGTCCTGCGTTGCGGGACTATGGCCCGGCAGGAAAGGCTGAACGCACAAGCACGGCGAGGGACGAGAGTCGAAAGTCGAGGGCCAGCGGAAACATTCAACATTCAACGCTCAACTTTCAACCAGCCTTAACCGCCGAGGCGCCGGGTTTTCCCGGTTTATTATCCACGGACTTGGCGCCCTTGGCGCCCTGGCGGTTCCACCGATTTACGTTTTGCGATGGCGCTGAACCAACAGCGGCGCCGCCAGGCCGAGGCCAATCAGGGCCAGGACGGATGGTTCAGGAACGATGAGAATCCAGGTTGGAGTCGGCACCGAGGCGAAGGTGGTGCCCACGCCGCCCGGGGTGATGCGTTCAACGTCGGCGCTGCTGCTGTTCGCCACGTACAGATTGCCGGCGCTGTCAAAGGCCAGGCCTTCCGGATAGGCACCGACGGCGGCGAACAGGGAAACCGTTCCGTTCGGCGCGACTTTCAATACGTTGCCGCCATCGAAATCGGATACAAACAGGTTGCCGGCGGTGTCGAAGGCGAGCCCCACCGCCAGGCTGACGCCGGTACTGGCGTAAACGGAGCCCGAGCCGTTGGGCGCAAACTTATCAATGATGCCGCCGCTGGTCGCCACGTACAGATTGCCCGCATTGTCGAAGGTGAGACCATGGGGAAACGCGGCGGTGGTCGCGAAGATGGAGGTCACGCCTGCCGGAGTGATTTTCTCGATGGTGTCGTCCAGTTGGTTCGCCACGTACAGATTGCCCGCCGCGTCCATCGCCAGGCCTTGCGGGTCGCCGCCGGTGCCGGCAACGAACGAGCCGACGCCGGCCGGCGTGAATTTCTCGACGTCACTGGCGAACAAGTTGACGACGTAAAGATTGCCGGCACTGTCCATGACCATGCCGCCCGGTCCGCTTAAACCGGAGGCGAACACCGAACCGGTGCCGTCCGGGGCGAACTGCCGGATGGTATTGTCGTAGAAACTCCCGACGTAGATGGTCTGCGCGCGGCCGGCGCAAACGGCAAACCATGCGACGGCCAGAACTAAAACTCCAAACGGGAGGCGACGACAGCAAGAGGGGTTTACGGTTCTCATGACATTACGATCGTTTGATTTGGCGTCGGAAAGCTGCCGGTGTTCGTTGGACGCGCCCGGGCTTCAGCCTTCGATACGCTTCTGAGTGATTTGCCAGTTTTTCGATTGTCCTTTCCTGCACGACACCGGATTCCGGTGCCTTGTGTGCATTCCATTACAACCGGGCAGGCCCGAGTGTAGACGTTTCCCCGGGTTATTCAAGTTCATTTTCAGGCCGGTTTCGGGCAGGGCTGGACACGGATTTCTACCGCTCAAAGGCACGGAAAAGCAAAAACTTGAACAGGAGAAAACGGAAACGCGTTGGAGGGCATTGCTTCGTCAATGCCCTAAAATGGGGAAACGACGAAGCGTTTCCCTCCAAGCCTGGCTTGCCGAAATCAATCACCAACCAACTCGAAGCGGAAGCAGCGTTGGGGCACACCCGGTTTCACCGCGTTGGTCACGGTAAAAGTGAGCAGGCCGTTCGAAATTCGTGTCATAGATTTCCGCTTTTTCGTGTGGTTTGTGTCATTCGCGGTTCAGTTCGACGGGTAATTGAAGACGGTTTCGGCGTCCAGATATTTCCAGGAGTCGCCTTTCTGGATGCGGGGCGTGGTGCGTCCGATGTAGGACAGGACGTGGTGCGGGCTGGCCTTTTCCACGGTAAAGATGAGCGGATCCACAAAGGGCGCGAGGAGCACGCTGATGGGTTGCATCGTGATCTGTGCGACGGGCTGGTTGTTCTGCACGGATTCGCCGGTCTTCGCGAACTGAAACATAAAGGTCCGCGCCCATTCAAAGGAAATAAAGTGGAACTTGACGGTGTCGCCCCGCATCAGGGCGTCCCAGTGGGCCAGAATGAAAGGATACACGGTGTCGTCATACACGATGTCGGACGGGAGGTTCTGAGCCTTGCCGATGGGGGGAACCGGGCCGGGCCCGTAACCGATGTAAATTTGTTGCCGGGCCGGGTCCTTCGGGTCGGGCGCAATCCGGACGGCGCCGGAGACCCGGGCCTGGAAATCCTGCATTTTATAGGACTCGAGCCGATTGGATTTATAGACGACTTTGTCCACGGCGGCCATGAGACCGTTGGTACGGAAAAATTGGCGCTCGACATGAACGACAGCCCCGGACTGCACGGCGATCCGCCGGAAGGTGTATAGAACCTTCTTCTGATGCGACCCAATCTCATAGAGGGTGCCGGTGAGCAGTTTGGGTTTGGCATAGTCATACGGTGCGGATGTGGCCGGGCGCGCGGCGTCGCCGGCCAGGCCCGCGGGGAGGACGGACAGCCAGAGAGCGATCAGCACAATCCGGCCCGCGATTAACGCGCCACCGGCGGAATAGCTTTTCATCGGGGCACAGAGTGGCCAACCGGGCGTGCTGCTGGCAAGCCGCGTTAACCGGCGGGCGGCGGAAATTTTCGACCGCCAGGACGCCAGGCACACCAGGATTTCAGCCACAGATGGACACAGATTTATGGCCGCAGTTGTCGTGCCGAGGCTGGCTCGTCAGTAGCCTCGCTCCACCCGGCAAATTCCTTTTTCCCTGGTTTAAATCCGTGTTTATCCGCGTATAGCGGCGTGGCCGCCACGCGGCTTTACGCCGGGTGAATCCGGGGTTGAAGTTCATGCGCTTTTTGGCGGCCAGAAAATTCCGGGTGATAAAAATCGGGGCTAAGGTAGAATTTCGCGGTTCATGAAAACAACCGCCTGCCTCCGCCTGGTCCTGGCGTTGATGCTGTTGCCGGCTTTGGGAGCGCTGGCGCAACCGGTGTCGTCCAACGTTCCCGCCGCGCTCGAAACGCTGCCCGCCGACAGCCCTTACGGTGAAGCCACGGTCAAAAGAAACATTCCCTACGTCAGCCATCCGACGACGAATCAGAACTTCGATCTTTACCTCCCCCGGAACCACGGCGTCCGACCTTTCCCGCTCATCCTCTGGATTCATGGCGGCGCGTGGATGATGGGGAGCAAGGACTGGGACAACGTCAAATATCTGGTCGGGCACGGTTACGCGATTGCCAGCATTGATTATCGTTTCAGCCCGGAGGCGCCGTTTCCGGCGCAGATTCAGGATTGCAACGCGGCGATGAATTTCATCCTGGCGCATGCGGCCGATTACGGGGTGGATGCCCGGCGATGCGTGGTGGGCGGCGGGTCCGCCGGCGGACATCTGGCGCTCCTTTTGGGTCTGGCCCGCCAGGAGCGGGATTTTGGAGCCAATCCCGCCATCAAACCGCTGGCGATACTGGATTTTTTCGGCCCGACGGATGTCAATGGCATGAAGGACGATCTCCAGGCGATTCATTCCCGGAAGGGCATTGATTCGTGGCAGGATGTCGGGTCCAAGCTGTTGGGCGCGCCGTTGGACCAGTCCGCCGGCAAGGCAAAAGCCGCCAGCCCCATCACTTATGTGACTGCAGCCGCTCCGCCCGTCTTGATCATTCAGGGCGACCGGGACGATCTGGTGCCCGTGGCCCAGAGCGAGCGTTTGCATGCCGCGTTGGACCGGGCGGGAGTAAAGAACAAGCTCCTTCTGGTGCATGATGCCGGCCATGATGGCCCGCTCTTTTCAACGCCGGAAATCCAGCCGGTTATTATTCATTTTTTGAACGGGATTTTTTAAGCGCAGAGAATGCAGAGATTTTTTAACCACGGATGAGGATGGACACGGATTTAATCAAAGACTGAAGGATGAAAACATTCAACATTCAACTCTCAACCAATTTTAACTGCAGAGAACGCATCCTCCGGCGCCGAGGGCTTCGGCGCGGCCGGGAGGGCGCCAGGACTTCGCAGCCGGCCCCGATCAAGGGGCCGGCTGGTGGTCATTGGTTGTGGGGCAGATTGTGATCCTGCATATACTTCTGAAGCGCCGGCCCGCCGCCCAGCCACCCGAATACGAAAACCAAGGCGACACCCAATACCACAAAAATCAATATCCAGGAAAGAATGGCCCGATAATAATTCTTGCGTGACTCGTTTTCGCCGGTGAAGGCCCAGATGAGAACCATCAGCAAACCCACCACCGGGATGGCGGTGACAAACATCATGCCCATCCATGACCCGACTGATATGTAATTTCTTTCGTCCTGATTGTTCATAAAGTTATGCGGGCTGGCGGCCCGATCAATTTGTGTTTGTTCTTTTGTTTCCGTTCAGGGAGCAGCCCTATGGGGCAAAGGATTTCCTTTTGCCTTTTCATAAGTCTCCACCATGGCGGCTTTACCAGCAATCGTCGCGCCAGTTTAAAGGCGGTGTTGACAGCATTTTAACTGCAAAAAATGCATCCGCCTGCGCCGAGGGCTTCGGTGCGACGGGTAGGACGCCGGGAATTTTCAGACGGGAGGGCATTGCCTTGTCAATGCCCTGAAATTGGGGAAGCGATGAAGCGCTTCCCTCCAGGCGTTGCGTCCCTGACGTTGAAGATCGGGACCCGGCGGCTTCAATCCTTCATACGCTTGACGAGCACGGAAATCTGCCCGTTCTCATCGTTCTGGATGACCACCGATTTGCCGAAGGTGACGATGAAAGTGGAATTCAAGCCGACGCTCATCTGGCTGTAGGAGGAGGACGCGCCCATACCATTATTGAAGCTGCCGGTCACATAGGGCACGTTGCGGCCCAGGAACAGTTGCAGCCGGCCCTTTTCATCGTTCAGAATGTTGAGCGTGCCGCTGAATTTAAGGGTGACGGGAACGTCGTTGTTGTTGATCTTCACGGTGGTTTTCTGGATGGTGTTCAAGTCGAAATTGCCGTCGGTGGTCAGCACTTCCAGAAACTTCGGGTCGCTTTTCGGCTCCTTCCATTCCACGCGGATGAGGTAGTTGACAGGGTCTTTGGCGGGGGCGACGGCCGGCGGCGGCGCACCGGGTGGCAGGCCGGGCGGTGGCAGGCCCGGAAGACGTTGCGGCGGGAATTGTGCCTGCCCGGCCACGGCCAGGAACAGGACGACGGTCAGAAGTGAAATGGTTTTCATGGCAATATTCGGTTTCGTTCGGGTGACCAGAAACATAAACACCGCTGCTTCGGGCGGGTTGCGGATGAGTTGAGGGAATTTTTACCACCAGGGGCGCGAAGAGCGCAAAGGACGCCACAAATTTTCAGACGGGAGGGCATTGCTTTGTCAATGCCCTGAAATTGGGGGAGCGACGAAGCGCTTCCCTCCAGGTTACGGAAACCTCGGCTTTGCGCGCTCGGCGCCCTGGCGGTTTATTCTGACTGGTAATCAAGGACGGTTTCGGCATCCAGATATTTCCAGGCTTTCCCTTTCTGGATGCGGGGGGTGGTGCGCCCGGTGTAGAACAGGATGCGGTGCGGGTCATTTTTTTGCACAGTAAACAGGAGCGGCTTTACCAAACGGGCGATGAGCAGGCTGACCGGTTTCATCGTGAGCAGAACGACCGGCCGGCCGTTCTGCACGGATTCTCCGGTCTTCACGAGCTCGAACTCAAAGGTGCGTTCCCAATCCAGGGAAACGAAGTGGAATTCGACGGCTTTGCCCCGCATCAGGTTCTCCCAGTGGGCCAGCATGAATGGATACAAGGTGTCGTCAATCACGGTATCGGGCTGGAGCACCCGGGCGCGGCCTTTGGGCGGATTGAGGCCGTGGGCGTAGCTGATAAAGATGTCCGGCCGGGCCGGGTTTTCGGAATCCGGCTCGATGTGAATGGCGCCGGAGATACTGGCCTGGAAATCCTGCATCTCAAAAGAAACAAGTTGATTGGATTCATAGAGGACTTTTTCCACGGCGGCCACCTTGCCGTTGGCGCCGAGAAATTGCCGCTCAACCCGGACCGCGGAGCCGGAACGAGTAGCCGTCCGCCGGAAAGTGAATAAAACCGTCTTCCGATCCGAACCCATGGCGTAAAGGGTGCCAGTGAGCAGTTTGGGTTTGGCATAGTCATAGACCGGTGCTGCTGCCGGGGACACGGTGTCGGCGGCCAGGCCGGACGAAGGGCCGCTCCACCCCAGCGCGAGCAACGCACCCCAGCGCGCGACCAAAGCGATGCCGACGGAGAACTTTTTCATCATATTAGATCCGGCCACAGATTCGCACAAATTTTCCGGGATGAAAGCCGAACCCGAGGTCAAAGCGCAATGACGCAAATGTTTTTATCACGCTTCACTCCGGATTTCTGCCGCAAAAAGCGCCGGGACGGTCAAGCGTCGAGGGCAAAAAGCAGAACGTTGAACAAAATAATCGCCGAGGCGCAGAAGTTACCAGGGTTTTACCGGGAAAATCGCACAAAGCCCCATGTTCATGTGGTAGCAGGGATGGTGGCCATGCGTTATTATCTGATGATGTTCCAACGAAGCTCGAACCGTGCGGATGGCGGGAATTCCGCAGGTTCAATATTACGTATCGCCCCTTTGACCCTGGTATTTGCCGCGTTGACGGTGGCCGTGACGGCGCAGGCGCAATCCACCCGTCCGGGTTGGGGTTCCACGCCTTATCACGACGCGTCCGGCACGGGCGTCACCTTCCGGGTCTGGGCGCCCAACACGACAAGCGTTTCTGTTCCCGGATCATTCAACAATTGGTCCACCACAGCCACGCCTCTGGCCGAGGAACAGTCAAACGGCCTTCCGACGGGAGTGTGGTCGGCGGATGTGGCGGGAGCCACCAATTTGTCCGCAATACAAGTACTACATAAAGACCAATGCCACCCTCTCCACCTATAAGCATGACCCACGGTCGCGCTGGGTCGTCAACGCCGGCGGCGGCAGCGGGAATAACGACATTATTTACGACCCGACCGCCTTCAACTGGAACGGCGACAATTTCACCAACCCGCCGCTGAAAGATTTGTTTGTTTACGAACTGCACATGGGCACGTTTCCGTCCAGTTCGACGCCCAGCCGGCTGGTGGCCGCCACGAACAAGCTGGATTACTTGAAGAACCTCGGCGTCAATGCCGTTGAGCTCATGCCGATTATGGAGTTCGGCAACGGCGGCAACAGTTGGGGCTACGACCCGGCCCAATTGTACGCGGTGGACAACGCCCAGTACGGCGGGCCGGATGCCCTCAAAACCTTTGTTCAGGCCTGCCACACCCGGGGCATCGCCGTGCTGCTGGACGTCGTCCACAACCATTACGGACCGAGTCTCCTGGATATGTGGAATTTTGACGGCTGGGCGGGCAGCAACTCCGTCGGCGGTGGCGGCATTTACTTTTTCCAGAGCGACTTCAACCTGCAAAATACTTCCTGGGGGGCGACGCGTCCCAACGTCAGCAGCAATCAGGTGGCCAGTTTCATTCAGGACAACTTCACTCTGTGGCTGAGCGAATGTCACGTGGACGGATTCCGCTGGGACTCGGTGGGCACCCTGACGCATGGCAACGATGGCACTTATATTCCCGCCGCCGGCAATCTCGTCAACGCCATCAATGCCATGATTCATGCCAACTACCCCGGCAAAATCAGCATCGCCGAGGACGTTTATAATTACTGGGGGTTCGACAGTTCCTGGGACACCGGCTACCCGTATTATTTTACGCCGATTCTCACAAACACACTGGACTCCAGCCGCAACATGTACTCGGTCTCCAATGCTATCCAAAACAACATCAGTTACGGCAGCACGGCCAGTTTGCTGCGTGTGGTCTATCTGGAATCGCACGACGTGGTCGGCGATTTGAATGGTTCCAGTCACGTCCGGTTGCCCACGGCCATCGATCCGGTCACGCCCAACAGCTATCGGGCGAGAAAACTTTCCACTCTCGGTTCGGCCATCACGCTTACCGCGCCTGGCGTGCCGATGATTTTTCAGGGCCAGGAAATGCTCGAAAACCAGCAGTTCAATTCCGGCCGGAACGTGGATTGGAGCAAGACGAACACGTACAGCTATATCGTCCAGTTTTACCACGATCTCATCAGCGCGCGCCGAAATTTGCAGGGGTTAACGCCGGGGCTGGAAGGCGATCGGTGCACCGTGCTCGCCGTGGACAACATCAAAAAGCTGGTCGCTTTTAATCGCTGGAATTCCGCCAACCCGAACCAGAGCACGGTCGTGGTCGGAAACTTCACCACCAACATTCTCAATAATTACACCCTGACCTTTCCATCGGCCGGCAACTGGTATGTTCAACTGAACAGTGACTCCACCACGTACGGTCCGGACTATGGGAATATCGGCGGCCCGGTCGTAACGGCCAGTGGCAGCCCGGCCACGGGCAACATTACCATCGGGTCTTACAGCGCGCTCATCCTGTCGCAGATTTCCCCCATCCCGACGCTTGCCATCACGCAAACCAATGGTGTCCTGACGGTATCGTGGCCGACCACGCCGTCGGGCTGGTCGCTCCAGAGCAGTTCGTCCTTAACCGGTGGTCCACCCGCATGGAGCCAGGTCCCGGTTTCGCAATATCAGACCAATGGAACCACCGTCTTCATCAATGTCAGTTCGCAGGTTGATACGGTCTTCTATCGGCTGGAAAAACCGTAAGCCAAATCCGGATTTTCGCCGGTCTTCCCGACCATTCAAAAGCTGGCGTCTTTTGTGCTGCAATTCCGCAGGCGACGAAATTTTCGCCTGCGTTTATGAAGTATCGAAGTTATAACGGGAGGATTCAGTTTATTGGTTCTGCTCGGTTTTTGTCCACTGGCTGTCGCGGAACGGATCAATCAAGAGGGCCGCATCCTCGGATCGTTGCCGGTGGTGACCAACGCCATCCTGTTCGACACCAACCATGCGGACGCCGTGGTCTCGGCCATGCAGATTTTCCCGGTGACCAATCCCTGGAACGAATGCATTTCCAACCGGCCGGTGTTGTCGAATTCGGACGCGATGATTGCGCAGATCGTCATGGACCTGCACACAAACCGGGCGGTGCTGACGCCCGAATTCGAGATGAATTATGCGCTGGTGCCGGACAACCAGCCGCTCGTGCCAATCCAGTTCGTGACCTATCCCGATGATTCGGACCTGAACGGCGGGACATATCCCGCCGGGCTTTATCCCATCCCGACGAACATGCCCATCGAGAGCTGGCCGGTAGGGACCGGCGGGCAGACGCTGTATCAATGGCAGACCAACTCGGGCGGCGACCGGCATTCCATCGTCGTCCAGCCAGGCGCGGGTTTTATTTTTGAAACGTGGCAGGCGCAATTTGCGGGGGGGACCAACTGGCAGGCGGGTAACGGCGCGATCTTTAATCTGAATACCAATGGTCTGCGGCTGGCCGGTCAGACTTCGGGCGATGCCGCGGGATTCCCCATGTTCCCGGCGCTGGTGCGTTACGACGAGGCCGAGCGCGGCACGATCGAACACGCCTGCCGGCTGGTCGTGGCCAAATCGCGCAAGGCCTACATTTATCCGGCCACGCATTACGCGAGTTCCATCACGAACGCGAATTATCCGGCCATGGGCCAGCGGTTGCGGTTGAAATCATCGTTTGTTGTCCCGTCGGGCTGGACGAAGGAAGAAAAGGCGGTCCTGGCCGGATTGAAGAAATACGGGGCGATGGTGGCGGACAATGGGAATTACTTCTCGATTTCAGTGACGCCGGACGATCGCTGGCCGCCGAATTGTTTCAACGATTTGACCAGCATCAGCGCCACAAATTTCGAGGTCATCCAGACGACGGGACCGAACGAGGGGCCGCGGTCGCCGGGCGCGCCGGTGGCGAACGCCGGGCCGGACCAGGCGGTGCCGGTGGGCGTGCCGGTGACCTTGCCGGGCGTGGTGGTTTACAGCAATTCACCGCCAACGATTCAGTGGAAACAATATTCAGGACCGGGCACGGTGACATTTGGCAATGCGTCGCAGACGAACACGACAGCGACATTCAGTGCGCCGGGTGTTTACACGCTGGAATTGAGCGCCGCCGATAGCGTGCACGCCGTGGCCTACGACGCGGCGGTGTACACCGTCAACGAGCGGCATCAACGTGTCCATCGACTGCTGGCCGGGACGAACGTGAACTTGAGCTGGACGGGCGGCACGTCGCCGTTCGTGGTACAGGAAACGGCCACGCTGCCGACGGGTGTCTGGAATAATGTAGTGACGACGAGCGTACAAAATGTGTCACTGCCCCTGACGGGTGCCGCCGAATTTTTCCGGGTGCAGGGGCAGTGACAGGCGGTCGAAGATTGAGAGGACGGAGGCCAGGGTCTGACGTCGGGAAACATCGAACATTCGACACCCGACATCCAACCTCAAATGATCAGGGTCACCAGGATGCGAAGAGCGATCAGATTTTAAACCGGGAAAGCACGGATTTTGCAGAAGCAAAAATCTTGTCACCGGCCGCTTGCCACCCGTCACGTCTTCAGGGTTACGGGCTGATCACCCGGTAGTACCGTACCGGGAACACCCCGGCATTCGGGTCGGTGAAGTTAAACACACTGCTGCTGGGCGGGTTGGTGGCGATTGTCACCCAGGCTGCGGGGTCCGCCAGATTGGTGGTTGCCTGAATGTAGGTGGTCTGAACGGCGTTGAGCTGGACTGCGAACTGGAATCCGCCACTCGCCGGATTGAAGTTGGGTGCGGCCGGCAGGGACAGCGCCGCCGGGGTCGGTGCGGGATTAACCGCATAAATGCCGGGAGCGAAGCCGGAGACATTGCCCGCTGCATCATAAGCGCGCGCGCTCCATTCTTCATAGGTGCCAGGAGTAAGGCCGGTGATGGTGGCGGTCGTGCCGGTGAAATTCGTCCCATACGATAGGGTCGGAAACAAACCGCCAATCCAACCCAAAATCTCATAGCGAGCAATCGGCACCGGGCCGGGTGAAGGATCCCACGCGAGACTGATGCTGGTGGAAGTGATTCCGGTTACCCGCAGATTGGCTGGCGGCTGTGGACCCAACGTCTTGACACTTATGCCTGCGTAGCCCGACGTGCCGCCGGAACCCGTGGCGTTGACGTCAAACGTATAGGAAGTATTCGGCGTCAAACCGGACAGGGTAAAGTAGGTCGAGGTGGTGGAACCGACGAACTGATAGTTGACACCGCCCCCGCTGCCCCTGGGGCTGTGGTAGGGATGCGGGATGTAAACGTTATACGTTACAGGACCAGCCACCGGGTCTTCGGGAGCCCAAGCCAAAGTCACCGAGGTTTCAGTGGCGCTGAGGAGATATAAATTAGTCGGTGTCGTCGGCCGCGGATTGGGGACGGTGATGGTGAAAGACCAGTTGGTGACACCCGCGTAGTTGGAGGCTTGGATGGTTACTGGAATGGACCCGATCTGACTGAGCCCCTGCGGGGTCCAAGAGACTTGGCCGCTGAAATAATCCACCGTCATGTTGGTGGGGCCGCTGACGAGCACGTAAACTGGCGGCGGACTGCCGGTAGCATTGATGGAGGAAGTGTAAGCGCCCAGGAAGGTGCCGTTCGTGCCGGGCAACTGCGTGAATACGGGCGGGCTGTCGGGAACGGTCAACTGCTGGCTGCGCCAGACATCGCCAACATCGTTGCCATTGACATCCATGCCACCCATCACAATCAGCCGGCCCAGACTGTCCACGCCGAGACCGGCGGCGCTCAGGGCTTCGGGTAGCGGCGTGGATATTGCCCAGGAATTATTGGCCGGAGTATAAACCTGAACCAAATTGGTCGCCACACCGCCGGATAGTCCGCCGACCACATAGATTTTGCCATCCGGCCCCATCGCCGCCGCGCTCCCCGCAACCGCGACCGGCATGGACGCTACGTTGGTCCAGGTGTTTTTACTGACCGAGAAACGCAGCGCGCTGGCGGTTTCAATTCCTGAAGTTGTGTCGGTGTAACCGCCGAAAATGTAAATCTGATTTGTGCGGTCAAAGACCGCGGGGAAATCGTAACGGGCGGTCGGCAGGCTGGCGATGGGGGACCATGTACCTGAATCCTGGTTGTAATACTCGGCGGATGAAAGCGGATTGCCGCTGTCATCCAGGCCACCGATGGCGTAGGCGTTGCCGCTCCGGTCGGGCGCGTATCCCAGGTATGACCGCGGCACACTCATGGAAGCCAGCGTGGACGAGCCATCGCTGGGGCTGTAATTAATCACCGTGCTCACGGAACTGATTCCATCGTTCCCACCGTAAACGATGATCGAGCCGCCGCTGGCCACGGCGCCGGGCGCAATATTGACGCTGTAGAACGGCTGCCCCAGCGGCGTCCAGTAACTGTTGGTGGCGCTCAGACCTTCGGGATAAGCGGTGCTGCCGGCAATCACGACGTTGCCCAGAGTCGGGAAGAACGACCGTTGCCACGTCACTGCCCGGGTAGTCCATGACCGGCCCGGGAAACCAATTCAACGGCGCGGCCGGGAGTTGAAACAGGCCCAGACTCATACCGGCAACGCAAACGGCGAAACGACCAGATTTGTAAATGCTCCTCATTGTTACCGCCAAAACTACACCATAACAAGTGTGAATAGTCAACATAAGAATTATGTTGCTCGTGAATGGGTTAGCTGTTTCGCGCGATTTTTTTTGCGACGGTGTGTTGATTCCGCGAGTTGAATAATATTGTCGCCGGGTGTTCCTGGGCGACATGGCAGTGCCTTCCAATTATTTTTTTGATTCGATTGCCGGTTCGGATTAAGCCATTTTGGCGATTCCGAAAATGCCTGAAACCGTCAACCATCTGTCCGCCGACGAACGATATCCCACGCGGGAACTCGTCCGCCGGCTGTTGGCGTTGGCGTGGCGGTTCCGCCGGGATTGTCTGTGGTCGCTGGTGCTGAGCGTGTTGCTGCTGTTGCTGGGCATCGTGGGACTCAAGTTGTTGGGCGTGGTGATTGACGTGATCCGGTATGCGCTGGATTCGTCCCTGCCCCCGCCGGTGTATCCATTCGGCTGGCAGCCCCCGGCGGGCTGGACACCGCTGCGGATTGTCACGGCATTGTCGCTGGCGATAGTGGCGCAGGCGGTGTTGCGGGCGGCGTTCACCTACGCTTACAACATGGTCACCGCGCGGTTGACGCAGGGCGAAATCGTGCCGGAACTGCGGGCGCAACTTTACGCCAAGCTGCAACGGCTGAGCTTCAGCTTCTTCGATTTGCACGGCTCCAATTCGATTTTCAACCGGGTGACGGGCGACGTGCAGAACACGCGGCTGTTCGTGGACGGCGTCTTGTTGCAGGGGGCAACCATGGTTCTGACGCTGGCGGCCTATGCGGTTTTTATGTGGCGGATCCAGCCGGCGTTGACCGTGGCGTGCCTGTGCGTGTCACTACCCTTGTGGTGGCTGGCGCATTTTTATTCCGCCCGGCTGCGGCCCGGCTATCTGCGCAACCGTGAGCTGTCCGACCACATGGTGTTGCTGTTCAGCGAAAGCGTGCGCGGGATGCAGACGGTGAAAGGGTTCGCCGCCGAGCCGCATCAGGTCCGGCGGTTCGAGGAGGCGAATGATACGGTGTCATCGCAGCAGCGGAAAATTTTTTGGGATTTGTCCGTGTTCACGCCGGGCACGCAAATGCTGTCGCAGTTGAGTCTGGTGATTCTGTTCGCCTACGGCGGCTGGCTGTACGTGCAGGGCAAAATACCGCTGGGCAGCGGGCTGGTGGTGTTCGCCGGGTTGCTCCAGCAATTCACCGGACAGGTGGCGACCATTTCCACCATCGCGAACTCGGTGCAGCAGAGCCTGGCGGCGGCGCGGCGCGTGTTTGAAGTGCTGGACACGCCGTTCGATGTGCAAAACAAACCCGGCGCCATTGCCCCGGGGCGGCTCACGGGCCGGATAATTTTTGAAAACGTGACGTTCGGTTATCACCCGGACAGGCCGGTGCTGAAGGACGTTTCATTCGAGGCGAAGCCGGGGCAAATCATCGGCATTTTCGGCATGACCGGCGCGGGCAAGAGCACGTTGCTGGGATTGGTCCCGCGGTTTTACGACCCGCACCGGGGACGGGTCCTGGCGGACGGGCGGGATTTGCGTGATTTGGAACTGGACGCCTTCCGCCGGCAAATCGGGATTGTGTATCAGGAGAGCTTCCTGTTTTCGAACACGGTATCGGCGAACATCGCCTTCGGGCATCCGCACGCGACGATGGAACAGATCGAACGCGCGGCCCGAATTGCGTCGGCCCACGAGTTTATCACGGCGTTGCCGGAAGGTTACGAGACGGTGCTGGGCGAATCGGGCGTGGATTTGTCGGGCGGACAACGCCAGCGGCTGGCGCTGGCCCGGGCATTGTTGTTGCAACCGCCAGTTCTCATTCTGGACGACCCGACGGCATCGGTGGACGCGCGAACAGAGAATGAAATTGTTTCTGCACTCCGCGAGGCGATGGCGGGCCGGACGACGTTTGTCGTGTCGAGCCGGCTGAGCTTGTTACGGCGGGCGGATTTGATTCTGGTACTCGAGGATGGCCAATTGACGCTGACTGGCACGCACGCGGAACTGGTACACTGGCCCGGGTTGTATCGCGAAACGGCGTTGCTGCAAATCATGGACTTGGACGAAGAACGAAGTCAAAAGCAGTTGGAAACAACGAACCATGAATATCGAACACCGGGCATATAAAACTAAAAGGTTCGCCTTCACCCCGGCCCTCTCCCCCAGGAGAGGGAGAATCATTCTCCGCCTTTCTGCGGCCCGGATGGCGGTGATTGCCGGGAAATCAAGTGGCAAACCGGATTATCGTTCGCTGTTCCTTCTCCCCGGGGGAGAAGGTCAGGATGAGGGCGGGCGAGCCTTTAAAACTCACACTAACATGTTTGACGGCGAGAAATGAGCGCGGAGACGAACAAGAAATCACCGACAGCCGAAACGGCCAGGGAGAACCTTTCCACGCGGGAAGCGCTCACATTTTACGATCCGAGGGAGGAGCGCGAGGCCGACAAGGCGCCGTTGCAACTGGCGCTCATCCGCCGGATTTTCCGCTACACCAATCCTTACGCGGCCAAGCGGAATTGGCTGTTCATCCTGACATTCACGCGCGGTCTGCAATTGCCGGCGCTGGCGTGGCTGATTGGCCGCACCATCAACGGCCCGATTGCCGGCCGGGATTTGTCGGGCATTTACCGGTATGCCGCGGCTTATTTCCTTTTGGCGCTGTTCACCGTCGCGGCCTTTCATTTCCGCCAGCGATTTGCGCTCGAACTCGGCGAGGCGGTCGTGCATGACATGCGGTCGGATTTGTTCGCCAAACTGATGACCATGCCGATGTCGTTTTT
The DNA here is from genome assembly GCA_963708305.1 of uncultured bacterium. Taxonomy (GTDB): domain Bacteria; phylum Verrucomicrobiota; class Verrucomicrobiia; order Limisphaerales; family UBA11358; genus UBA11358. Next base: position 2,158,228 of record CAVPSH010000001.1, read on the forward strand.
CAACCAGACGAAATTCGGACGCATCATCAGCCGGTTGACGTCAGACATCGACAGTGTCCGGGCCGGGGTGCAGGACGTGGCGTTTGTGCTGGTGGTGCAATGCCTGCAAATGGCGGGGTCGGCGGCGCTCATGGCGTGGTACAATTGGAAGCTCTTCTCCCTGATGCTCCTGATGGCGCCGATTATCTGGGTGGTGAACGAAAAATATCGCAGCGAAATGAGCCGGCGCCTGCGCCTGGTGCAGCAATCGTGGAGCCGGGTCGCGTCCACGCTGGCCGAATCGGTGAGCGGCATCCGGGTGACGCAGGCGTTTGTGCGGCAGGAAATCAACGCCGGCTTTTTCCGCAAATTGATCAATGTGCACGGCGAGAACAACGTCGGCGTGGCGCAGGCCTCGGCGGTGTTCGTGCCGCTGCTGCAATTAAAAAGCCAGTTGTTCCTTGGTGCGATGGCCTTGTTGAGCGCGTACGGGGCATTGAGCTGGCACGGCTGGCTGCACATGGAGGTGGGGGATCTGGTGATGTTCTTCTTTCTGGCCAACCTGTTCTTCGACCCGGTACAGGTCATTGGCAATCAATTAAACCAGGCATTGATGGCGATGGCCGGCGCGGAACGGTTGTACCGGATGCTGGACCAGAAACCGGAATGGCAGGACGCGGCGGACGCAAAACCGTTGCCCCCCATCACCGGCCGCGTGGAATTTCAAGGAGTGCATTTCGCGTATCAACCCGGCCGCCCGGTGCTCATGGACATTTCCTTTACCGCCGAGCCGGGCCGGACCGTGGCGCTGGTGGGACACACCGGCAGCGGCAAGACGACGCTGGTGGCGCTGTTGCAGAAATTTTACCTGCCGACGGGTGGACGTGTGCGGGTGGACGGGGTGGATTTGAACACGGTCACGAGCGATTCGTTGCGTTCGCAGATGGGCAGTGTGCAGCAGAACAATTTCCTGTTCTCCGGCACGGTGCTGGACAACATCCGGTTCGCCCGGCCCGGTGCGACGGAAGCCGACGTGCGAGCGACGCTGGCGGCGCTGGACTGCGCCGACCTCATTGACGCGCTCCCGCAGGGATTGCATTCACCGGTGGCTGAGCGCGGCGCGGCGCTGTCATTCGGTCAGCGGCAACTGGTGTGTTTTGCGCGGGCGATGCTGGCCAACCCGCGCATTGTGGTGCTCGACGAAGCGACCAGCGCGATTGACACCGTCACCGAAGCACGGTTGCAGCGGGCGCTGGAAATTCTGCTGCGTGGCCGGACGGCGTTTGTGGTGGCGCATCGCCTGAGCACCATCCGCAAAGCCGGTCTGGTGCTGGTAATGGATCAAGGCCGGATCGTTGAACGCGGCACGCATGAAAGTTTGCTGCGGGAAGACGGCGTTTATGCCCGGCTGCATCGGGAATTTGTCAGCGCCCGGCCGGCCGGGACGACGTAATGGCGCCCGGCAACCAATTCAATTTCTCAAAAAATGCGGCGGTCATATGACCGCCGCACCGATGTGAAATGATTGTTTTGGGAGGCTCAGGTTGTCAGTGGTGCCAGCCACCACCACCGTGCCACCCGCCGCTGCTATGCCAGCCACCGCCGCCATGCCAGCCGCCATGGAAATTATCCCGGTCCACGTGCCACCCGCCGCGGTATCCGCCCCAATAGCCGCCCCAGCCAAAGGACACCGACACCGCCGGGTAGGGCCAACAATAGCCGTAATACGAATACGGAGAGTAGCCGTAGTACGGACCGCGGGAATAAAGCCAGTTATTGTAATAATAGGTTTGTGTGTCAGGAACGACGTAAACCGTGGAGGTCGGAACGGTTTGCACTGAAGTCACCGTGGGCTGCGCTGTGGCGGTTGAGGTTTGGGAACTGTAAGCCGCCGAATTGTCCGACGCTGAAGCGGTCGCGGTCTGTGCCGATTGCGAACGCTGGTTCAGCATCGTGTTGATGACGGTATCGGAGACACCCTGTTGCCGCAGATAAATGATTTGGGCGGCGTTCAACCCGTAATTATTTCCGGAATTCTGGATGTAACTGACGATGACGCTGTCGCCGACTTTCGCCTGCGAAAGCTGCAAAACCTCCGGCACACCGTAGGACAACTGCGGGGCGGCCTGGCTGACGGCCGCCGGTTGGGCGGTGGTGCCAGTGGAGGTGTTGGATTCTTGTGCCATGGCGTTGCCCGCCGCCAGGGCCAGCGCGGTGAGGGCGATGATCGTAAGCGGAAGAGTTGGGAAGTTTCGAGTTTTCATAAAATCCAAAGGATTTGACATTTAAACCGGTCAATAGGTTCAACACCGCAAGGTGGTGCGAGTTGCCTGAGGTGTCAAATGTATCCCGTGAGCCCGCTCAAGCTATTTCATAGTGGTGCAATCGGATATGAAGCATTCTAATTGACTTCAACTCATACTTGATGTTAACTCAGTGTTGAGGCGCACAATGAAAGCGGCATTTCTCTTCCTGGTGTTCGCCGCCTTCACGGTTGCTTCAGCCGACAGCCTGCCCGTTATTTCGACGCAACCTCACAATCTCTCCGGGTCCGGTTCGTTTTCCGTTGTCTCGACCAACGCCACCGGGTTCCAATGGCGATGGAACGGAACAGACATTCCCGGAGCGACCAACGCAAGCCTGTCGCGGAGCAGTTCGGACCCGACCGGTTACTACATGGTGGTGGTCAAAAATGCGACCGGTTGGGTGCCGAGCCAACTGGCTTATCTGTCGAGAGGCACAGGTGGAGTCGTGCCTTTCTCTAATTACGGAAACACCGGCTTCGATGCCCAGGCTTGTTACCAAATACCGTACCCGTATAGCGGACCGGTGCCTCTCACCAACGGTACGGCTCAGGTCATTGCCGGCCCTGAACTGGACCAGATGCAACCTGTCGGAGATACATGGGATTTTTCGTGGTATAATGATGACCCAAGCTGGGCTGGGTTATTTTGATTGGGGTGACGAAGTAGTGCCAACGGTGTCACCCGGGCAGACTGTTTACTATCGGGTGGACCTTACCTATCCCACCTGGTTTGGGTCTTACACACAACAGTCCACCACATTGAAACTGATTGCCGGAGGCGGATCGTATCCGACTCCTTCGATGACAAATCTCAAGTTTCCACTTTGGCCCGAATGGCCGGAACCGATTTATGATAACTACCCTTCTCCGACCAACCAAGTGCGGATTCCCGGCGAGACATTTAGTTTGATAAACTCTTACAGTGCTTACACCGATTTTGGGGTTCCTACTTGCCAGTGGCGCAAAGACGGAAAAGTCATACCGGGTGCAACCAATTTTGTGCAAGTGTACGGCGGGAGCGAGGGCGGCGGGTACGAAAGTGTCTTCACCATCACCAATGTGCAACCTGCCGACGCGGGTATTTACGACGCAGAGGTGTTCGGAAATCAATGGATCATTAGCGCCAACTATCACACTCAGCGTTCAATTGACCAACGGGCCGGGGTTGCTTCTGTCTCCGCGCTTCGCTGATACTAATTTTGTCTGCGATCTGCTCGGTGTTGCGAGCAGGAATTATCTCATTCAATGGTCGCCGGACCTTCTGACGTGGAACGATCTTCTCACTGTATCCAACCGCGCTGGAACCGTCACTTTTACCAATTCTTCGACCTCTAATGGGGTTCGGTTTTATCGCGCTTGTCTTTTGCCATAATGGGAATGGTTGTATGATTATGTCATTGGAAGTTCCAACCGGCGCAATCGGCGTTCCTGCTTTTTAACTTCGTTGGTTAATAGTTCCTCCGCCGACCAGCCCTGGCGTTGTGCCTGTTCGGCCAACTGAAATAGTTTTTTTGCCAAAGCCGCCTTGGAAAGCGGCCGATTTGAATTGTGACCGTTGGCAAAGACCTTGCGCGCCTTCTTGATGAGTTTTTCGGCACGCAACAACGCGGGCAGATGTTTCGGGATGCCGTCGAAGGCCGAGGCGCGTTCGTGCCGGGTTCCTTTTTTCTCGGCGTGTTTGATTTTTTCCCAGTTCGCCCACACTTCGTCCACGCCCTTGACCTTCGTCTTGCCAAAGACATGCGGATGCCGGCGCACCAGCTTTTCCACAATCAACCGGCAGACCTTTTCAAAATCAAACGCGCCGCGTTCCTGCGCCAACTGACAATGGAAGACGACCTGCAACAACAGGTCGCCAAGTTCCTCCGCCATTTCGTGGTCGTCCTCCGCCTCGATGGCGTCAATCAATTCATAGACCTCCTCAATGGCGTGCCGGCGCAGCGTCAGATGGCTCTGCTCGCGGTCCCACGGACAGCCGTCGGGCGCGCGGAGTTTGGCCATGACTTTGAGCAGGTCGGTGATCGCGGAATTCTTCTTCATTTACGATTTACGATATACGATTTACGAGCGTACTGACAACCGGCGCGTAAATCGAAAATCGTATATCGTAAATTACAGAATCACCAGATCATCGCGGTGCACGAGTTCCTCCTTGGGCAGTTTGCGGGCGCGGACGGCGGCGGAATCGAATCGTGCAATGCCGCGCGCGAATTCCGTCCCGTTCAAATCGCAAATCCGCACCACGTCACCACCGGCGAAATCGCCTTCGCAGCGCGCGACCCCGGGCGGCAGCAGGCTCTTGCCTTTCTCGCGCAGCGCCAGTTTGGCGCCGTCGTCCACAAACAACGCGCCTTTGGGATGGTGAAAGAACGCAATCCAGCGTTTGCGTCCCTGAAGCCGTTTTTCCGGCGCCACAAACAACGTGCCCTCGTCTTCGCCGGCGAGAATTTGCGCCAGCACGTTCTTCTTCCGGCCAGAGGCGATGACGAGCGGGATGCCGGAGCGCACGACGATTTTCGCAGCTTCAATCTTCGATCTCATGCCGCCCACGGCGGTTTCGCTGTCGGTGCCACGCGCGATTTTTTCCAGGGCGGAATCAATCTTTTCAATGACGGAAATTGTTTTGGGGTTGGCCTTGCCGAAATTTTCAAGGACGCCGTCCACGGTGGTGAGAATCACGAGCAAATCGGCGGGCAACAAGGACGCGACCAGCGCAGACAGCTTGTCATTGTCGCCGAATTTCAACTCGGTGATGGATACGGCATCGTTTTCGTTGATAACAGGCACGACGCCGCGGCCCAGCAGGGTAACGAGGGTATTGCGGGCGTTGAGGTGGCGCTCGTGGTGTTCGAGGTCGTCGTGCGTGAGCAGCACCTGGGCGACGTGCAGGTTGTGCCGCGCGAACAGTTCCGCGTAGGTGGCCATGAGCCGCGACTGGCCGATCGCGGCGCAGGCCTGCAATTCGGCCAGTCCGGTCGGGCGTTTGTCCAATCCCAGCACGCCCATGCCCGCGCCGACGGCGCCGGAGGTGACCAGCACAATTTCCCGCCCGGCCTGGCGTTGCCCGGCGATTTGCGCGACGAGCTGTTCCAACTGCGCCGGGTCGGGCTGCTTGCGGCTGTCCGTGAGCACACCCGTGCCGAATTTCACGACGACGCGGGCGGCGGATTTGAGCGGGTCCCGATGCACGCCGCGAGCTTAGGAAAAATTTCGCAGGCGGAAAATGCAAAAATGGCGGCAGTTTTATTGGGCGAGCAGTTTAAGGATGCCCGGCCCTGAATTTTTCCGGTCCGATAATGAGCTAAAGAAATCGCCGCTGCGCAAAGCGATGAAAGCCGTCAGTCCGCCCAGGTCGGCCGCCGATTTCACATTTTTAAGCACGCAATTCTGAATGCCGATGACCTGGGTGCGATTGTTCCGCTGGTTGTTCAAATCGATGTATTTGGCCGTACCAATGGAAACGTTCAACACGTCAATGCCGGTGAATTCGAGCCCGGTCTGCTGGGTGAACGACCGGTTGGCGTTGCCGCCAGATTTTTTCGACGGCGCGGCCAGGCCGAGGGAAAAGAGGTTAGTCTGGCCGGCCTGATTTTTGACGATGTCCAGTTCGCCCAGGTTGAAACGCATCAGCGTGATATGCAATTCGTGCCGGGCCAGCGCGGCGGGGTTGTATTCCGCATGGATTTCCCGGATATCAAGAAACGGTGTGCCGGCAAAAGCCGGCGGGTTATAAAGCCGGAAATTCCGGATCGTTACCGTCGGCTCGGCCAGGCCGACGGAAAAGCTTCCAATCTCTGCATGCAGGCCGGTTTGGGCGCGAATCTGGTGTTCGAGATAAACCCGCAGAATCGCGTTGCGCGCCAGCAACAGGATGACCACCGACACCACCGCCAGGATGGCGAGGCGGAACAGCCATTTTAAAAACCACTTAATCATTTACGATATATGATTTACGAGCCGCATCGAATGACGCAGCGAATCGTAAATCGTAAATCCCAAATCGTAAATCACAATGCCACGTCCTCCGGCCGCACTTCGAGGCATTCGTCCTGGTCTTCCCAGATGATGGCCGGATAAAGATTCAACAATTGCGGCGCCAGCTCGCGGCCCGCGCGCGAGAGGAATTGCTCGGCCTCCTTGGCCGCGTTCTCATAAGCCGCGTCGAAATTGCTGACGCGGCGACGCTGGCGGTCATCCCAATGGGCGACGGCGTGGACGGGTTCGTATTGTTTCGCCCACGCGTCCAGATCGGCGCGCACATCGGCGGCAATTTCATCGAACGGCACCAGCGTTTCGTTGCAGTGCTGGCAGATGAGGCCGGATTCCCGCACGTCGCGGGTGAGCAACGGCAGAAACGGCGCGCGGCAGCAGGCCGATTCCGTGTAGGCGACCGGCGGCGTGGCCAGCCGCTTGAACCAGATTTGCCGGTTGTGGGCCAGTTGTGCCCCCAACCGGTACGCCCCGACGAGCGGATGCGACAACCGCCACGCCCGGCCTTCCAGTTGGCCGAGGGTTTGGGCCAGCCAGCGCGCGAGCGTGAGGTCGTCCCATTGCTCAAACAACCGGCCGTACTCCTGCCAAAGGCGGTCAAGCGGCGAATCCGATTCAAATGCCATACCCCAGCAGGATGGCGCGGGGGAAAAATTTTGTCGAGCGGCGTTGCAATTGGCGCCATGCCCGGCTGGCCTAAATGGTTAATGACAAAGGAGTCCGAACGCCGCTGGCATTAACTCGCTGCGGTCGTGAACATTTTGGCGTGTGAATTGTCTTTTCTATTGTCTGAAATAAACCATTGTGGACAACCGATTGCTAAATGGGGACAGGTGGTTTAGGAACGTAAAGTGTTTGGAATGGAACGTTTACGAGGGAAAAGTTCTCTCCGTCGGCGCGACCGCAGATCAAGTTTGATGCCGGTCGTTGCCGGTTTTTGCCTTCTCCTGTTGTCGCTCGGCGCCACGCCGGCGCACGCGGCAACCTTCACTGCGTCGCTGGACAGTGACACGCTTACGCTCGGCCAGAGCACGACGCTATCGCTCACGTTTGAAGGCGGCTCACCCCGGAACGTGCCGACACCGAGCGTCGCGGGCCTGCAAATCAGCCAGGCCGGCACTTCACAGAATGTGAGCTGGGTGAACGGCGCGATGAGTTCAGCCGTCACGGTTGCCTTCTCGGTCACACCGCAACGCATGGGTGAGTTTGTCATTCCCGCCATCGTCGCGGACGTGAACGGACAGACGACTGACCAGCCCGCCGTTGCCGTTGCGGGTGGTCAAGCCCAGTGCGCCGTCGGCGGCGCAAATCAATTCCGATTCGCAGATCGCCTTCATGAGACTTTCATTGCCTGAAGACAAAGTGTATAATGGGGAAGTTGTTACCGCCAATCTGCGCCTTTATTTCCGCCAGGACATGCAGCTGGTTCGGCGACCCCAACTCACGGGTGTGCAGGCGGAAGGGTTCACCGTTGGAAAAATTGCCGCCACTGGCCAGGGCCGCATGCAGGTCGGCAATGCGTATCTACAATGTCATCAACGCAGAAATTGCACTGACGGCGAACAAGGCCGGCCCGCTCCGTGTCGGCCCTGTCAACGTTGCCCTTGTCCTTGCGGTGCCATCCGACAACCGTTCCAACGATCCGTTCCTTCAACAGTTCCAACAACTCGGTTTTCCGGTCAGGGATTTTGGTGAAGAACAAAAACAGCTCTCCGTTGCCACAGAAACCGTCAATGCCGAATCTTTACCGTTGCCCACGGAAAACGTGCCGCCGAATTTCAACGGTGCGATTGGCCAATACACCATGGCCGTCACCGCCGGGCCGACCAACGTCGCCGTCGGCGATCCCATCACCATCCGCATTCAGATTTCCGGCCGGGGCGATCTGGGTTCGCTCACGCTGCCCGATCAGTCGGCATGGCACGACTTCACCCTTTATCCGCCCACTTCCAGGGTGGAGACCACCGACCCGCTCGGTTTGCAGGGCACAAAGACGTTTGAAGAAATTGTCGCGCCGCAAAACCCGGATGTCCACGAATTGCCGCCTTTTTCCTTCAGCTATTTTGACCCGGACACCGGCAGCTATCGTACGCTCACCGAACCGCCGGTAGCGCTGGCGGTGCGTTCCGCCGGGGCAACGCCCGCGCCTACCATCGCAGGCAATCAAACCGCCAGCCCGCAAAGTCCGGCCAGACCGGAGGACATTTTGCCGATCAAAGATGACCTGGGTGCGCTGGCCCGGGCCGGGACGCCCTGGATCACACGGCCGGCATTTCTCGCGCTGCAAACCGTGCCGGTTTTGGCATTTCTCGCCACTTTCGTCTGGCGCAAGCGCGCGGACAGTCTGGCAAACAATCCGCGGCTGCGCCGGCAACGCGCCGTGGCAGCGGTTATCGCCAGCGGCCGGGATGACTTGAAAAAATACGCCGCTGAAAACAAGCCGGATGAATTTTTCGCCACGCTGTTCCGGCTGTTGCAAGAGCAGTTGGGCGAACGGCTGGATTGTCCGGCGTCCGCCATCACCGAGTCGGTGGTGGATGAACGGCTGGCGGCACTTGGTGCGCCGGAGCCGGCCTTGAACGGTTTACGCGAAGTGTTCCAGCTGTGCAACCAGGCGCGCTATGCGCCGATTCGCGGGAGCGCGGAACTGAATTCCGTCGTCGGCCAGTTTGAAAAAGTCATCAGCGAACTTCAGGAGTTGAAGACATGAAAACCATTCACACTTCGTAGCAGCGAACGTCAGTTCGCTTTGACAAAGAATGAGCCGACTCACGTCGGCTGCTGCAGTATTTCTGTGCTGCTGTTTGCACTTTTCTTTGCCGGAAACCTTTTTGCGGCGGATGTCACGGCGGATTTCAATGCGGCGAACAAACTTTATGCCGAAGGCAAGTTCGCCCCGGCGGCCGCTGCTTACGAAAAGATTCTGCAATCCGGCGCGGTTTCGCCGGCGCTTTGGTTCAATTACGGCAACGCGGAATTTAAGCTGGGGCAGCCGGGCCGCGCCATCGCCGCCTATCGGCGGGCGGAATTGCTGGCGCCGCGTGATGCTGAAGTGCGGGCAAACCTGGAGTTCGTGCGCAATCAGGTCGCAGGCCCGACGCTGCGCCAAAGCCGCTGGCAGGATTGGCTCGGCACCTTGTCGCTCAACGAATGGACGATGCTGGCGGCCGGCGCTTTCTGGCTGGCGTTCATCCTGTTGGCTTTGCGGCAGATTCGGCCGGCCTGGCGCCCGCGGCTGCGTGGTCTGACGTCGGGTATTATCATCCTGACGATTTTGTCATGCGCCGGTCTGGCGGCGGCGGCAACGATGCATTATTCAAAACCAATCGCGGTCGTCATTGAAACGGAAGCGACGGCGCGCAGCGGGCCGTTCGCCGAGGCGCAGGACGCGTTCAAGGTGCAGAATGGCGCGGAACTGAACGTTCTAGCCCGGCACGATGACTGGGTGCAGGTCGTCGGCGGGTCAGCCGAAAGCGACGGTTACCGGAAAATCGGCTGGTTGCCGGCAAAGCAGGTGGAAATCCTGCCCGGCGCGTAAAGATTTTAATGGTGGGGCGAGCGTTCTCGCGAGCGTAACAATTATCAAAAGACGGCTCGCCGGTAGTCTCGCCCCACCGATAAAGTTCGGTTGAACGCACTAAACAGCTTGTTGTCACATTTTCGTTCACTGGAAAAATTAAGAAAAACATGAACACGGGAATCTCTGCCATCAACGAAACGGTCAAAGAAGCCAGCGCCTTCACCCATCCACTGTTCAACGAGCTGGGCAAGGTCATTGTCGGCCAGCAATATCTGGTCGAGCGGCTCGTCATCGGCCTGCTCGCCAACGGCCACGTGTTGCTCGAAGGCGTGCCGGGCCTGGCGAAAACACTGTCGGTCAAATCGCTCGCCGCGTGCATCAACGTCAAGTTCTCGCGGCTGCAATTCACGCCCGACATGCTGCCCGGCCGACGTCATCGGCACGCAGATTTACAATCCGCAATCCGGCGGCTTCAGCACGCGCAAAGGGCCGATTTTCGCCAACCTGATTCTGGCGGACGAAATCAACCGCGCGCCGGCCAAGGTGCAAAGCGCCTTGCTCGAAGCGATGCAGGAAAAACAGGTCACCATCGGCGAACAGACGTTCAAGCTGGAGGAACCGTTTCTGGTGCTGGCGACGCAGAATCCGATCGAACAGGAAGGCACGTATCCGCTGCCCGAGGCGCAGGTGGACCGGTTCATGTTGAAATTGAAAATCGGTTATCCGTCGCGCGACGAGGAGCGGAAGATTTTGGAAATGATGGCCAAAACGTCCGGCACGCCGACGACGCACGCGGTGGTGGAACCGCAACAAATTCTCAAGGCGCGCGAAGTCATCAACGACATTTACGTGGACGACAAGGTGAAGGATTACATCGTGGATCTGGTCTGCGCCACGCGCGATCCCGACCACTACAAAATCGCGGTGAAGGATTTCATCCAGCTCGGCGCGTCGCCGCGCGCGACCATCAACCTGACGCTGGCGGCCAAGGCGTACGCGTTCCTGAAAGGCCGCGGCTACGTCACGCCGCAGGACGTGAAGAGCATCGGCATGGACGTGTTGCGCCACCGCGTGGCCATCACCTACGAAGCCGAGGCCGAGGAAAAAACCAGCGAAACGGTCATCCAGAAAATTTTTGATGAACTGCCCGTGCCGTGAATGAAGATCAATCCTTGTAGTTGACATAATCAATCGAACAACTTACCGTCATACTAGAATAATAACGATATGAACACCGTCACACTATCGCCGAAATTCCAAGTGGTCATCCCGGAACCCGTGAGGGAATTCCTGAAACTGAAGGCCGGCCAGAAGCTGCAAGTCTATGCGCTCGGCGGGCGGATTGAAATCGTTCCATGAAGCCGATGAAGGAGATGCGCGGCTTTGCAAAGGGCATGAACCCGACTTTGAACGCGAATCCGACCGCCTGTGAACGTCGTGGATTCATCCGGATGGATTGAGTATTTCACCGAAGGCCCGAACTCCGGCTTCTTCGCCGGGGCCATTGAGAATGTGCGAATTGATCGGTCTGGCGCTGACTGACTACGAAGTTTTCAAATCGGTATCCCGCGAACGCAGCGAAACGCAGGCGCTGAAGGCCGTTGCCGACATGCAACTGGGCGAAGTGGTGGATTTGCGATGCCAGGCCGCGGTTCAGAGAAAACGCGAACATGCATGGGTTTCAAAAGCATGCCAGCCGTTTCGGTAGGAATTGTCCTAATCGCATCGGACGATCGGAGGGCGCCCATTACTGAGCCGTTGACATTGGCCGTATGATCGGCAGGCCGGAAGCAAAACAAATTTCCAAAGATGATTCCCCGCGAGATTCTCAAAAAAATCCGGCAGATCGAGCTGCGCACGAACCGGCTCGTGACCGAAACGCTCGCGGGCCAATACCATTCCGTCTTCAAGGGCCAGGGCATGAACTTCGACGAGGTGCGCGAATACCAGCCCGGCGACGACGTGCGCGCGATTGACTGGAACGTCACCGCGCGGATGAACCATCCGTTCATCAAGAAATTCGTCGAGGAACGCGAGCTGACGGTGATGCTGGTCGTGGACGTGAGCGGCTCGGGCCTGTTCGGTTCGCGCGAGCAATCCAAGCGCGAACTGGCCGCCGAAATCGCCTCCGTGCTCGCGTTCTCCGCCATCCGCAACAACGACAAGGTCGGCCTGCTGCTGTTCACCGACGAGGTGGAGAAATTCATTCCGCCGCGGAAAGGCCGCGGGCACGTGCTGCGCGTCATCCGCGAGGTCTTGTATCTTCGAGCCGAAACGGCGCGGGACGGATCTGGCGCACGCGCTGGAATTCATGGGCCGCGTGTTGCCGCACAAGGCGATCGCGGTGGTGATTTCGGATTTCATTGATCGCCGGACAGGCAGCGGGGCGTTGCCGCCGCAAACCCAAATCGCCTTGCGCATGGCGAATCGCCGGCACGATGTCGTGGCCGTCCACATCGCGGACCGTTACGAACTGGAATTGCCCGCGCTGGGCCGGTTGATTTTGGAGGACGCCGAGACGGGCGAAATCGTGGAACTCAACACCGCCCACGCCGCGAGCCGCGACGCGTTCGCGCTGCGGCAGGAAAAACAATACGCCGAGGTCGCCCGGCAGTTCCGGTCGTCGGGCATTGACTCCATTCAATTGCGCACGGACGAACCGTACGCGGCGGCGTTGGGGCGGTTTTTTGAGAGTCGGGAAAAGCGGAGGTTGCGAGGATGAACACTTTTTATCTCACGCCAAGACGCCAAGGCGCAAAGACTTATTTTCCTGGCGTCTTTGCGACTTTGCGTGAGACCAAAGCATGATTACGAATTTACCAGCGACATCCGCGACAGACATCCGCGACATCAAGCCGCCGGTGGCCATCCCGAATGTCTGGGAATGGGTCGGGTGGGTGCTGGCGGACATTGGCGGTTCTGGCAATTTTGTATTTCGCGTGGCGATGCTGGCAAAAACGGCGTTCGCAAATTCCGGTGGAACCGCCGGTGCCGGCGCACATGCGCGCGAAACAAAAACTGGCAGGAAGCGCTCGCGCCTCATCACGCAGCCCAAACCGTTTTGCATCCTGGTCTCCGACACGATCCGCTCCTATCTCGAGGAACAATTTGATTTTCACGCGCCGGAACGCACCACCGAGGAATTTCTGCAGGAATTGCAGCGCGACGGATTTGTTGGTGCCGGAACAAAAGGAAAGCCTCGGCCAATTTCTGGAGAGCTGCGACCTGGTGAAGTTCGCCAAATACGAACCGGGCGAACCGGAATTGCGCGAACTGCATGGTTCGGCCGTCCGGCTGGTCGAAGAAACCGAACCGAAAGCAGTCCCAAGTCCCGAGTCCACAGTCCAAAGTCAATTAGCGCCGGCATGAACTTTGCGCATCCCTATTTTCTTTTGCTGCTCTTGCTGCTGCCGCTGCTGGCGTGGCTGAAGGGACGGCGCGGTTCACCGCCGGCGTTTCTTTATTCGTCGGTGCGGCTGGTGGAAGGATTGACCCGCGTGCGCCGGTCGCGGGCGGGCGCGTTTCTGGCGGCCTTGCGCTGGCTGGTGCTGGCGCTGTTCATCCTCGCGCTGGCGCAGCCGCGTCTGGCAAAAAGCCAGACGGAGGTCAAGGCGAGCGGCATTGACATCGTGGTGGCGTTCGACATGTCCGGCAGCATGACTCGGAGGATTACGTCGTGGACGGACAGCACGTCAACCGCTTCAACATGGCGAAGATTGTTTTGGAAAATTTATCGAGAGCCGGCCGGACGACCGGATCGGGCTGGTGGTTTTTGCGCACGCAGGCATTCATCGCCACGCCGCTGACGCTGGACCACGATTTTCTGCTGGCAGACCTGGACCGGCTGGACATCGGCGCGATCAATCCGGACCGTACGGCCATCGGCGACGGGTTGACGCACGGCGTTCAACCGGCTGCGCGACCTGAAGGCCAAGAGCAAAATCGTCATCCTGATGACCGACGGCGAGAACAATTCCGGCAAGATTGATCCGCTCACAGCGGCCGAGGCGGCGCAGGCGCTGGGGGTGAAGGTTTACACCATCGGGTCGGGCAACCGTGGCATGGCGCCGATGCCGGTCGGCAAACATGCCTCACGGGCGAGACCGTTTATCAGATGAACCGGTGGACGTGGATGAAAACGCTGCGGCAAATCGCCCGGATCACTGGCGGAAAATATTATCGCGCCGACAACGCGGAAGGAATTCAAGGCACATTTACGTGGAGATCGACAAACTGGAAAAAACCGAGGCAGTCGTCAACAAGTTCACGCAGTACAAGGAACTGTTTCCGTGGTTCTGTCCGGCGGCGGCTGCGCGCTGTTGCTGCTGGAAATCGCGCTTGGGCCAAACTGCGTTGAGGAGGCTGCCGTGAAATTTACGCTCCACGCATTACGCTTTACGATTTGAAATGCGTTCGATCCACATTCTTTGGTTGTTGCTGGTTTTGCCGCCGGCGCTGGCGCTGTTTTTCTGGTGGGCGAACGCGCGCGGCAAAGATTATTGACGCAATTCATCCAGACGCGGCTGTTCTCGGCGCTGACGGTCGGCATTTCGCCGACGCGGCGGAAAATCCGGTTCGCGCTGTTTGATTTCCGCCGTGGCATTTTTGATCATCGCGCTGGCGCGGCCGCAGTACGGATTTGATCTGAGGAAGATCGAACAGCGCGGACTGGACATCATGGTGGCCGATTGACACTTCCAAAAGCATGCTGGCCGAGGACATCGCGCCCAACCGGCTCGAGCGCGCCAAGCTTGGCGCGCTGGAATTGATGCAGCAGGCGAAGCCGACCGGCTCGGTCTCGTGGCGTTCGCCGGCGACGCGTTTCTGGAATGCCCGCTGACGATTGACAACACGGCGTTCGCACAGAGCGTGCAGGCGCTGGACGTGAACACCATTCCGGAGGGCGGCACGGCGCTCGCCGCAGCCATCTAACACGGCGCTGGAGGCGTTCAAGGAAGGCGACAGTCACAAGGTGCTGGTGCTGTTCACCGACGGCGAGGACAACGACAACGAAGCCGCCGCGCTCGCCGCCGCGCAGGACGCGGCGAAGGCCGGTTTGAAGATTTTCACCATCGGCATCGGGACGGCGGAGGGTTCGCTGCTGCGCATCACGGACGCGAATGGGAATTCCGATTACATCCGCGATCCGGACGGCAACGTGGTGAAATCGCATCTGAACGAGCCGCTGCTCCAGCGAATTGCCAGCGGCGACGGGAGGGTTTTATCTGCCTTGCACGGGGCCGAGTACGATGGAACGTGCTTTACGAACGCGGCCTGGCGCCGATGCCCAAGTCGGAGGGCAAGGAGGCTGGTGATCCGCCGATATCACGAGCAGTACCAGTGGCCGTTGGCCATGGCCGTGCTGTTGTTGCTCGCGGAAATGTTTTTGCCGGAACGCCGGTCTCCGACCCGGCATGAAAAAGAAGGCGCACGGCCAACGCGCCGGGTCGGAGACCGGCGCTCCGGCTGCGGCGGTCGTCATCGCTGTGCTGGCGCTTTCAACGATCGCCGGAACGGCCTCGCCCTCGTCCGCATTGCGCGAATACCACGCCGGTAATTACACCAATGCCCTGCTGGAATTCGACCGGCTGGCCCAAATGAACACCAATGACCTGCGGCTGGTCTTCAACGCCGGGGCGGCGGCGTATCGCGCCACGAATTACGACGAGGCGTTGAACGATTTCCAGATGGCAACGGTGTCGCCGGATTTGCAGCTGCAGCAGATGGCGTTTTATAATCTGGGTAATACGCTGTACCGCCTGGGTGAAATGAAATTCGAGCCGGACACGGAAGGTTTGAACGCGATCGAGGAGCGCTGGCAGCAGGCGCTCAAGAGTTATGAACACGCGGCGGAATTGAACACGAATGATGGGGACGTTGCCTACAATCTGGCTTTTGTGAAGAAGCAGATCGGATTGATTGCCCGGCTTCGCGAAGCGATGCGCCGGGCCAAGCTGGCGGCGGACGACGCGGTGCGGCGTAATGAATATCACCGCGCGCTGGAAATCATGGAAAGCATGAACAATCCGATTGCTGCCAAAAAATTCCAGGATTACACCAAAAAATTAAAGGACATTGATGCGATTGTCACTCCTCCTCAGCGTTAGCCTGCTGTTGCCGGTTTGGCAAACAGCCCGCGCCCAATCCGCCGATGATTTTTTCAACAGCGGCGCGCACTCCTACATATCCAACAACATCCCCCAGGCGCGGGAATCGGTGGAAACCGGATTGAAACAATATCCGGATGATGTGAAGCTGAAAAAACTGTATGAGTTGTTAAAGCAGCAGAGCCAGCAACAATCGCAAAACAACGAGTCGCAACCAAATCAGAACCAGCAGTCGCAGCAGAATCAATCGCAACCGCAGAAATCCAACAGTCGGCAAAATCAGCAGCCGTCCCAACCGAATTCGCAGCCACAAAATCAAAACGGGCAGAGCCAGCCCGGGCAAAAAAACAGCGGGCAGCAAAATCAACCCCAACCGCAGGCGTCTGGCGGGAAACCAGGCGGGGAAAAGCAAGAGAATCAGAACGAACCGGGCCACCCAATGTCGGCCGGACAAATGACGCCAGAAGCGGCGAAGCGATTGTTGGACGCCCAGAAAAGTGATGAACAGTTTCTCCAATTGAAACCGCAAACCCCGCCTCCCAACGATCAACGCCCCGTCAAAGATTGGTGACCGGTTTCATTGAGGCTTCGCACTGGCTTTGATCGTTCCACCTTGGTAAATCCCGTGCCAGACGATTACTCCGGTTTGGGAAAAGCCCGGCGTCGGGAGTGCGAAAACTCCGGGTTTTCCTGATAATCAAACCGGCCGCCTTTGACCGAGGTTCGTGGAATAGTTACTGCTTTAATGAGCGAGATTAGAATTTATGGGTATTCATCTGTTCCATCCGTTTTCGATGATGATTGACGGGATGCCGGCGGGGGCGATTGTCGCGGTCGTGAAACGCGAAGCGCAAATGCTGACGGATGATTTGGCCCGGGGCCGGATGCCGCTCGCGGGAGAAGTCCATTCAATTTTGAGTTTTTGCCGTTTTCTGGAGGCCAGCCAGTCGGGTAATGAGATTTCTCCGGTTACTCTGCCCATGACCGAAACCGCCTTTTACCGGAAAACCACCGAAAGGCTGGTCAGCGCCGGGAAATTGCCCTCCGCTGCCCGGGAACAGTTTGACACGGTTTTTTCCAGGCCCACCTTGAAGCTGCTGAGTTCCGTTCCCTGACTCACCCGCCCGGACAAATATCAATTGACAGGTGTAACAACTACGGTTACTTATTAATCGCAGTTTATGAGAACCAGTTGTCGTTTTGCCATGGCGGTTCACGTGCTGGCCGTCCTCGCGTACAAGGAGGGCGACCGGGTCACGTCTGCGTTTCTGGCCGGCAGCGTCAACACCAACCCGGTCATTATCCGGCGGCTGCTGCTGTCCTTGCAACGGGCCAGACTGGTGGACACTTGCAAAGGGGCCGGCTCCGGTTCCCGCCTGAATCGCTCGCCCGGCCGCATTAATCTTGCTGAAGTATACCGGGCGGTTGAAGAAGCAGAACCTTTCGCCACCCCGGCACGGAAGCCCAATACCGCCTGCCCGGTAGGTCATTGTATCCGCAAGGAATTAGACCGGGTTTTTGCGTCAGCCGAGAAAGCGATGGAGCGCGACCTGGAGAAAACCCGTCTGGCGGATGTGATCAACGCGGTAAAGGCCTCCTGCGCTTCTAAAAAGGCCGTTTGACATTCTTTTTATTTGAACGACTATGTAACATTGGTTGTTACATATAGTGGAAAGGACAGGAAGATATGAAAAGGAACAATACGAATCAAAACGCAAGTAACGCAAGTAACGCGGAGGGTGGAACGACCTTGAAAGACACCTGCCTGACGTCATGCCGGAAGATCCTGGGGCGGATTGCCGTGGCCCGGGAAATGATTTTCAACGAATCACGCCAAATCCTCAAAGTCCATGAGCACCTGCTTCGATTGGCCCTTAATGAGGCCGAAGCGGCGGCATGGCAGACGATGTATCCGCACCTCGTTTTCCCGACGCTTGCCACCGAGAAGGTTCAGGCGGTCATCGCCTGGGATACGAAACGGCAAGCCTTGCAGCAGGCCAGGCCTGCGTTTTGAACTGCCCGTCTGGCAAAAAACCGAAGCCATCATCCATCCGGAGTTGAAAAATGAAACCGACGATTGAAATCAACGAAGCAAATTTCGAGGCCGAAGTGCTAAAATCCAGCCAGCCGGTGCTGGTGGATTTTTGGGCTGAATGGTGCGGGCCGTGCAAAATGCTCGCGCCCGTGCTCGAGGAAATTGCCGCCGAACAAAACCTCGGAGTCAAGGTCGCCAAGATCAATGTGGACGACAATCCTGCTTTGGCCGCACGGTTTGGCATCCGGTCCATTCCGACGCTGCTTTACTTTGCCGATGGTGAATTACGCCATCAAACGGTGGGGGTCGTGAGCAAGAAAGCAATTTTATCCAGCCTGAAAGGGCTGGTTGTCCAGGCGTGAGAACCAGGAGAAACAAATGAAAACCACGTTCAAACGAACCAATCGGCGCGGAGCAACACGGCTTATGTCACGTGGAGTCCGCGGGATCGTGCCACCTCTGGCCAGCGACCCGGTGTTGTCGAAAGCGGCCATGCTTCCCCAGCCGGCGCGCCCGGCACGGGAATTGGCGCCTGCGGAACCGGCGTCAGCGGATTTGCCGCACGGCGACGTTCTGCAGCTTTATCTCCGCGAAATCGGCCAGGTAAAATTGCTCACGCCGCAGGAGGAAATCGCACTGGCGCGACGGATTCGACGGGGCGACAAGCGGGCGCGCGAACAGATGATCAAGGCCAACCTGCGGCTGGTGGTCAAGATTGCCCGTGACTATGAAGGCATGGGCTTGCCGCTGCTTGACCTCATCAATGAAGGCAACATCGGTCTGATGAAAGGTGTCGAACGCTTTGACCCCCGGAAAGGCGCCAAACTTTCCACTTATGCTTCCTGGTGGATCAAACAGAGCATCAAACGCGCGCTGGCCAATCAGGGGAAGACCATCCGCCTGCCCGTGCACGTGGTGGATAAAGTGGCCCACATTCGACGGGCGGAGGTGAAGTTGCGCGAAGCGTTTGACCGTGACCCGACCGACGAAGAGTTGGCGCATGAACTGGACCTCGATCCCCGGCGCATACGGCAGTATCGCCAGGCATCCAAGGCACCGGTCTCGCTCGACGCCCCGATCGGTGACGACCCGTCGGAGCGTGTCTCCGAAATCGTGGCGGATCCGAATGCGGCGGCGCCCTTTGACCGGCTGGTTCAGGCAACCGATACCGAGTTAGTGCGGGAAGTTTTGGGCACACTGGATCAGCGTGAAAACAAGATTCTGGCCATGCGTTTTGGACTGAAGGACGGGACGCAGAGAACCCTGGAAGAAGTCGGCGCTCAGTTGGGTGTGACGCGCGAACGCATCCGGCAGATTCAAGATCAGGCGCTGAAGAAATTGCGGGCAAAGATGGAGGAGCGGGACCGGCCTGCCACAGAAGAAAACGCTGCACTGGCAGTTGCCGTGTGAGTCGTTCACTGATGCCATTGTTGCTGACAAGGTCGAAAGGCGACAGCTTCCTCTCCGGGAATGCGTCAAGGCTCACGGAGCAAGCCCTTTGGGCTGTTCGATAGTTTGGTAAACAGGGCGATACAAGTCGGACCGCCCCTTTGCAATTAAAACCACGGACAAACCAAACTACCGGTCTGGAACCGCGTTCTTTCGCCGATACCACAGTCTTGAATTATAAAGCCTGATGGGACTCTCCCGATGATAAAGCAACCCGATACTCGATTTCGGGTATGCCGGCCTCAAGGCTTTCATCGCCTTATCGCCCGCTAAAAGGGCTTCCCATTCTGAGTTTTTGGCAATCCCGCAGGACAAGTATTGCCTTCAGGCGGCACAAGTTTTGCTAAAGTTGCCTGTGTGGATAGTGGAAATATACCCTTTAAACGCACAAATCCAGCGCGACGCCGGGTCGAGATTTTGATCGCTGTTGGCATCCGCAACGCTGTCCTCGCCGCCGTCATGGGTTTCCGTCCGTTCGCTGATAGATTGCCATGAACTATACCGCCGTCACCAACTTGACGTCCGGGTTTCTGCAATGTGCGGTGCTCGGTTACGGGCTCTGGCTGACCCGTCGCTTCGGCGCGGCGCGCGTGGGTTGGTCGCTCGTCTGTGCTTTTTCAGTATTGGCGCTGCTTCGCATGTTTCTTTTCCAGACCCACTTCGAGTTCGGCATAAAAATCGACATTATTTTTAGCGTGATCGCCGTGATGCTGCTCGCGGGCATGGTACAACTGGAGATCCTCCTGCGGGAACGCCTGCGGGCGGAATTTGTCCGTGAAAGCGCCCGGTTGGAACTGGAAACCAGGATGCGGGAACAGACCGCGGAACTGACCAAGGTGAACGACGAATTGCGGCAAACGGCCGAGCACCTCAAGGCCGAAGTGGAGGAGCGGACGCGGATGCAGCGGGAGGCGGAGAAGACTCACAAGGAAATGCTGATCGTTTCCCGGCAGGCCGGCATGTCCGACGTGGCCACCGGCGTGCTCCACAACGTCGGCAATGTGCTGAATAGCGTGAATGTCTCCGCCAACCTCGTGGCCAACCATTTACAGGAACTCAAGATCAACCGCCTCAGTGACGCCGTCCGGCTGCTGCAACAGCATGCCGCTGATCTGGGGAATTTTCTCACGAATGATCTCCGGGGGAAGCAGTTGCCGAACTTCCTCCTGCAGCTCGGCAAACACCTGTCCAACGAACAGAGTCTGCTGTTGCAGGAAATGAGCTTCGTCAAAACCAAGATCGAGCACATCAAGGAAATCGTGGCGACCCAACAGGATTACGGCAAGGTTTCCGGGGTGACGGAAAAGGTCCGGGTCACCGATCTGATCGAGGATCTGTTGCGGATTCATAAAGCCGATTTGGACGAACACGGCGTCAATATCCGGCGCGAATACCAGTCCAACCTGCCGGAAATTTCCGTGGACAAGCACAAGGTGTTGCAAATCCTCCTCAACCTCACCTCCAACGCCAAACATGCCTGTATGGATTCCGGCCGGGAACAACGGTTGGTGACCGTGCGGGTATCCAACGGCGACGACCGTATCCGTGTTGCGGTCGGTGACAACGGTGTCGGCATCTCCGCCGAGAACATCAAAAAAATTTTTAATCACGGCTTCACCACGCGAAAAAAAGGCGGACACGGCTTTGGGCTGCACAGCGGCGCCCTGGCCGCCAGGGAACTGGGCGGCGCCTTGCTCGCGCACAGCGACGGGCCGGACCAGGGTTCGACCTTCACCCTTGAACTGCCGTTGAAACCCAGACACCAGTCTTATGAAAGTTGAATCCCCGGTTCGCAACCGCCACATCCTGATCGTGGATGACACCCCTGCCATTCACGATGATTTCAGAAAAATCCTGGTTCGATGCAATCCGGCTGGAAACGACCTGGAAAGCGCCGAAACCAGCCTCTTCGGACCGCCGGAGACCCCGACCGGAGACGAACAGGACTTTGAACTGGCCTCTGCCTTCCAAGGCGAGGAAGCGCTGGCAACGGTGCGCGCGGCGGCGAAAGCCGACCGCCGTTTTGCGATAGCATTTGTGGACATACGAATGCCGCCGGGCTGGGATGGCATTGAAACCATCGCTCAGCTCTGGCGGGCCGATCCCGACCTGCAAATTGTCCTGTGCACCGCCTACTCGGACTATTCCTGGAAAGAGATGTGCGCCCGGATCGGCGCCACCGACCAGATGGTCATTCTTAAAAAGCCCTTCGACGCCATCGAGGTGCTGCAATTGGCCAACGCGCTCGCAGAAAAATGGAGTCTGCTGCAACAGACGCGGCTGAAAGTCCAGGATCTGGAGCGCGCCATCGGCGAGCGCACGCAGGAACTCCAAACCTCCAATGAACAATTGCGCGGCGCGCAGGAAAAGCTCAGGCATTTCCTCTCCAAAAGCCCGGCGGTCTTGTATTCACTCAAATTCGAGGCCGGCCGCCTGACCCCGTCGTGGGTCAGCGACAATTTCCCCGATTTTACCGGCCGCAAAATCCAGGACTGGTATCAGCAAACGCCGGAAGGCAATTGCGTTGAGGAGTCGGACCGTACCATCGTGTCGGACAGCCTGCAAACCTTGCTCGCGCGAAATCATGTGAGCCTGCAATACCGCATCCGCCGGGCGGACAACACGGTCCGCTGGGTGCGTGATGATTTTCAACTGTTGCGCGATGACGCGCAGCAGCCGGTTGAAATCATCGGTTGTTGGACCGACATCACGGAGCGCAAACAGCTGGAAGAACAACTCCGCCAATCGCAAAAAATGGAAGCGTTCGGCCAGTTGGCCGGCGGTGTGGCACACGATTTTAATAATCTGCTCACCATCATCAAAGGCTATGTTTGTGTGTTGCTGGACGAGGACTGCCCGGCTGAAAAACGGGCGCCCGGCCTGACCGCGATTGCCAAAGCCACGGATCGCGCCGCCCTGCTCACCCGGCAATTGCTCGCCTTCAGCCGGCGCCAGCTGTTCCAACCCAGGCCGCTGGACCTCAATGAAATCGTCGGCGATACGGGCCACATGCTGCAACAGTTGGTCGGGGAAAGCATCACGCTGAAAACACAATGCATGTCCGGCAATGTGTCCGTCACGGCCGACCCGAATATGCTGGAGCAGATCCTGATTAACCTCGCGGCCAATGCGCGGGATGCCATGCCCCACGGCGGCCAGCTCACCCTGTCCACGGCGTTATGCGACATTGACAGCGCGCATGTCCGCCAGCACCCCGAAGCCCGGCCCGGCGCGCATGTTTATTTGTCCATCGCCGATACGGGTTGCGGCATCGCACCTGAGCACATGCCCCGCCTCTTTGAGCCGTTTTTTACAACCAAGGACGTCGGCAAAGGCACGGGACTGGGATTGGCCAGCGTTTATGGCATCGTCAAACAGCATGAAGGCTGGATTGAAGTCACGAGCCGCATTGGCAAAGGCACTTCGTTCAAGATTTTCTTCCCGGCGTCTTCGCTCCCGGTTGTTCCCGTCGAATCATCGCCGCCCGCCCGTCCGGCGCGCGGTGGCGGCGAAACCATTCTGATCGTGGAGGATGAAGCGGGTTTGCGCGAACTGTTTTGTCTCTCGCTGCAACAACTCGGCTACCGGGTGTTTGCGGAATGTTCCGGTGCCAAAGCCCTTCATGCCTGGTCTGCCCGCCTGGACCAGATTGACCTGCTGCTGACCGACCTCGTCATGCCTGACGGCGTTTCCGGCTGGAAACTGGCCAGTGTCTTACAGGCCGAAAAGCCGGACTTGAAGGCCATTTACATGAGCGGTCACAATGCCGATGTCAACGGCCTCGCTTCTGGGGCCGCCGAAAAAATCCGGTTTCTCGCCAAACCCTTCAGTGTTGAAACGCTGGCCGAAACGGTGCGCACCTGTCTGGATGAGGCGAAACAAATCATCAAAGGCACTGCCAAGGCACGTCCCGTCCTGCAAACCTGACGCGTCACCCGGTAACCCGACCGATTCCTATTTATGGCTCTCGCCGACACAAAAATTTACCAAGTCCAACCTGGCGGAAGGGGTGCTTTCTGCACCCATTTTGCCATGTGGTGATCAAGGCCATCAGGTCATGATTCGCCGCCCCCAATCGTCGATTTTCCGACATTTCAGGCAATTGAGATGCTATCCCGCCAATCCTGCAGTTTGTGGCCATATAGGTCGTACACCCAGCCGTTCGAGGCAGAGTTGCCCAAAAGCTCGCCGTTGGTACAAGCGGCGAATCCGCCTTAAAGCCTGGAATTGGTTCTTGGTAAGTGCAGTCGCGTAGTACATCATAACAATTGTCAGCATAAGCCGGTTTGCCTGTGCAACCACCAACGATTCATGCAGCCCGCCTCTGCCATCCGCAAGGTCGCGTTTCTCGGCGATTACCTGCCCAGGAAATGCGGCATTGCTACATTCACGACGGACTTGCGTTGTGCCATGTCGGTGGAGTTTGCGGCAATGCAATGCCTGGTCGTGCCGGTCAATGACCTCGCGGGTGGTTACGATTACCCGGCGGAGGTGCGCTTCGAGATTGCGGAGCAGGATCTGCCGTCCTACCTGCGCGCGGCTGATTTTCTCAACATTACAGATGTGGACGTTGTATGCGTGCAACATGAGTTTGGCATTTTCGGCGGACCGGCGGGCAGTCACGTGCTGGCGTTGCTGCGCGAACTGCAAATGCCCATTGTCACCACGCTGCATACGGTGTTGCGCGAGCCAAACCTGGAACAACGGCGCGTGATGCGCGAGTTGATCCGGCATTCAACCCGGCTGGTGGTGATGAGCGAACGCGGCCGTGAATTTCTGCGTAATGTTTATCAAACGCCGGCGGCCAAGATTGATTTTATCCCGCATGGCATTCCGGACATGCCGTTTGCCGACCCGAATTTTTTCAAGGACGAGTTTGGCGTGGCGGGCAAACAGGTGTTGCTCACGTTCGGTCTGCTGTCGCCGAACAAGGGCATCGAGTTTGCGTTGCGGGCGTTACCGGAAATCATCCGGGAATTTCCCAACATCGTTTACATCGTCCTGGGCCAGACGCATCCGAATCTGCTGCGCGACGAGGGCGAGGCTTACCGTCTGAGCCTGGAACGTCTGGCCAAAGACCTCGGCGTACAAAAGCACGTCGTGTTCTTCAATCGTTTCGTCGAGCTGGAGGAATTGATGCGGTTCATCGGCGCGGCGGACATTTATCTCACACCGTACTTGACCGAAGCGCAAACCACTTCGGGCACGCTGGCCTATGCGTTCGGCGCGGGCAACGCCGTGGTGTCTACGCCCTACTGGCACGCGGCGGAATTATTGACGGCGGAACGCGGCATGCTCGTGCCCTTCCACGACGCCAGGGCCATCGCTGTCGCCGTGGTGGAATTGCTGCGGGACGAGCCGTTACGCCATTCGATGCGCAAAAACGCATACAAGCTGGGGCGCGACATGGTGTGGAGCCGCGTGGCGCAATTGTATGCGAAGTCCTTCGAGCAGGCGCGGCACGACCACAGTTTCGTCGGGCGAAAATCCTCGCCCATCAAGACGCTGGACGAACAGCCCGGACAGTTGCCGGAGTTGAAGCTCGATCATCTGTTTCGGATGAGCGATTCGACCGGCATTTTCCAGCACGCGAGCTTTACCGTGCCGAATTTCACCGAAGGTTATTGCACGGACGACAACGCCCGCGCGTTGGTGCTGGCGCTGATGTTGCAAAAGCTTGGCCATGGCTCGTCACGCCTCGCGGCGCAGGCGGCCACTTATGCCGCGTTTCTGAACCACGCCTTCGACCGCCAGCGCGGACGTTTTCGGAATTTCATGAGCTTCGACCGCCACTGGCTGGAGGAAGTCGGCTCGGAGGACTGCCAGGGTCACGCGTTATGGGCGCTCGGGCTGTGCGTGTCGCAGGCGGGCCAGGGTAGTTTTCAAATGCTGGCGGCGGAATTGTTCGAACACGCCCTGCCCGTGGCCGCTGAGTTCATGTCGCCGCGGGCGTTGGCGTTCACGCTCATCGGCATTGACGAATATCTGCGGCGATTCAGCGGCGACCGGCGCGCGAACCAGATCCGCGAATCGCTAACGGCAAAACTCATGCAACGTTACGCCGACGCTGCCACCGGCGACTGGCAGTGGTTCGAAGAAGTGGTTTCCTATGCCAACGCCAAGCTGCCGCACGCGCTGATTCTCAACGGTCGCTGCATGAACAACGGGACCATGTTGGAACTCGGCCTCAAAACCCTGCGGTGGCTGGTAAAAATCCAGACCTCGGAGGCCGGCGCTTTCCGGCCCATCGGCTCGAACGGATTTTATCCGCGTGGCCAGGAACGCGCGCTTTTCGACCAGCAACCCATCGAGGCCCAAACCACGGTGTCGGCCTGTATCGAAGCGTATCAGGCGACGGGTGACTTGTTCTGGGTCGCGGAAGCGCGCCGTGCGTTCGAGTGGTTTCTCGGTCGGAACGATCTGGGACTGGCGCTCTACGATTCGGCCACCGGCGGCTGCCGGGACGGGTTGCACGTGGATCGTCTGAGCCAGAACCAGGGTGCCGAGTCCACCCTGGCCTTTCTGCTGTCGCTCGCGGAAATGCAGGCGTTGCAAAACAGCCTCACCAGTTTCAAGGAACCGGTTGGGAAGTAATGCCGATGCTGGTTTCCAGGGCCAAAATATACATCCATGACCGAGCAAAAATCATCCAACCTCCATGCCAAACGCATCGGGCCGACTTTGACTCCGGACCGTTCGCGGGTGCTGATGCGCCCGTTTCGGCCCACCACCGATGACATCTCGCGGCGAATCGTCGCCCGCGTCATGGCCTTGCCGGAAGAGGATGTGGTCAGGTTGGTGAGCCAGGTGCTCGGCGAGTTTTCAAACCGGCACGAACGGATTGAGGATATTTTCCGCAAACGCTTCGAGCAGGTGAACATTTACCTTGAGCCCGGCGCGCTGCCGTCGCCTGAACGGCAGATGCTCATCGGGGCTTACTTCACACATGAGTATTCACCGGAATCCGCGGCGCTGTTCAATCCATCTATCGTGCCGCACCCCGATCAGAGCGGGTTGCCCAAGGGCGCTCTGCGTTTCATCCTGAGCCTGCGGGCCACGGGCGAAGGTCACATTTCCTCCATCACCTTCCGCGTCGGGGTCGTCAGCGCGCAACGGCGCATCACGCTCACACCGCCCGTGCCGTTCGTGACCGAGCCGGAGCGCGTGCCCAACGTCGCATACGTCAAGGGATTGTTCGCCCACAAACTGGAAGAGGCGGGCGTGCAAAATGATTTTTGCCGGCGGGTGCTGGACAAGTTGCACGAGGATTTCACGTTGAAGGAGCTGCACGCGGTTCTGCTGGCGTCGGGCCTGACGACGGACACCTCCGATGCCACGGCCATTCGCGCTGCCCGCGGCATCCTGTTGCTGGCGGAGTCGAATTACGAAGTGAACTTCGCGCCCGAGAGCCACGTTTCGCAGCGCGTGCTCTTTCCATCGGCGCCCAGCCAGAGCAACGGCATCGAAGACGCGCGCTTCGTCCGCTTCCAGAACGACGACGGGAGCTTCACCTACTACGCGACCTACACCGCCTACGACGGCAAGATCACACTGCCGCAATTGCTGGAAACGCCGGACTTTGTCCATTTCAAATTCAGCACGCTCAACGGCCCTGCCGTGCAGAACAAAGGCATGGCGCTGTTCCCGCGCAAAATCAACGGGCAATACGCCATGCTCTCGCGCCAGGACGACGAGAACATTCTGCTGATGTTCTCGGACAACATCCATTTCTGGCAGATGCCCAGGCTGTTGCTGCCCCCCGCGCAACCATGGGAATTAATCAAGATCGGCAACTGCGGTTCTCCGATTGAAACCGAAGCGGGCTGGCTGGTGTTGAGTCATGGCGTCGGCGCGATGCGGAAGTATTGCATCGGCGCGTTCCTGCTGGATCTCAGTGACCCCACGCGGGTCCTGGGCCGCCTGCGCGAACCCTTGCTCTCGCCGAATGAAATTGAACGCGAAGGTTATGTCCCGAACGTCGTCTACACCTGCGGTGCGCTGCTGCACGGACGCGAACTCATCCTCCCCTACGCCATGAGCGACTCGGCCACCAGCTTCGCCGCGGTTCCCCTGGATGAACTGCTGGCTGCGATGGAGTGAGGCCGGAGAGGCCAGATGAGGTTGCACCCCACGCGGACGGTCAGATTCAACGGAGTCCAACTCATAAAATATTTCCGGTCAGCATCGAACCGCCCGTTTCCGTTGCGCGCGGATGTTCTTGAGGTGGCGGTAACCGACCAGCCTGCGCCGCTGTTCGTCCCAGAGACGGAAGGTGAAGGATTTGAAACTGGAGAACAGCGTGATGGGTTTCACGGTCTGAAACAACGGCTCGGCCTGGTGGCATTTTTCCAGGTGATAATTGGGAATCCGCGGGCTGAGATGATGGATGTGATGAAATCCGATGTTGCCTGAGAACCATTGCAGCACCTTGGGCAGTTTGTAGAATGAACTGCCCTTCAGCGCCGCCGTGGCGTAATCCCATTCCTCCCCGCGTTCCCAATAAACCCCCTCGAATTGATGCTGCACGTAGAACAACCACACCCCGGCCGACCCGGCCGTCATCAGCACCACCAACTGAATAATCAGATAAGCCTTAAGGCCGAAAATCCAGATCAACCCGGCCGCGAGGGTACCCACCCCCAGATTCGTCCAATAGACCGAGTAACGCTCCCGCAACGGTGCCTTGAGTGAGGGCACCCGCTGCTTCATGAGAAACACGAACAACGGTGCCAAGACGAACAATACTGCCGGATTGCGCGCCAGCCGGTACGCGAAACGCTTCCAGCGCGACGCCTCCAGATATTCCTCTACGGTCAGCGTCCAGACATCGCCCGTGCCGCGCCGGTCCAGATCCCCTGCGCTGGCGTGGTGGATGGCGTGTTCCCATCGCCAATGATAGAAAGGCGTGAATGTCAACACGCCGGTGATCGCACCCAGGATATGATTGGCGGTCGCCGATTTGAGAAACGATCCGTGGCCGCAATCGTGAGAGATGATGAACACCCGAACCAGGAACGCGCCGGCGAGAACCGCCAGTGGCAGTGTCAACCACCAGGACACGGCCAGACTCAGGTACATCAAATACCAGAGTGCCGCGTAGGGAACCAGCGTGTTGACCACTTGCCAGAGGGCCCGGCCCGGCGACGGCTGTTGGTATCGGACGACAATCGGCTTCCAGTCCGATCCGTTCGACGCAGGTTGTGGCGAGGAGGAAGTGGAGTTGTGTTTCATAACTTCGCGGAGAAAAACAGCGGGGGGTCAATGACTGAACGGCAGGTTCTGTTTGATTCGATAAATGTCGGTGGCTCCAACGAGGGCTGCCTTTCGCAGAGACCGGCGGCGTTTGGAATTTTTGCCTTGCAGCAAGTGGCGTCGGCCGGCGCCCCGGAAGAGTACTTTGCCGGTGCCGGTGATTTTGAAACGTTTGGACACTGATTTTCTGGTTCTGGTGCCTTTGGGACGTCGCATACAGGTTCTTTCATTGGGAGCCTTTGAATATTCGCACGCTCAGGTTGGGTTATGGGAGATTTCTGGTGTGATTTCAAGCCGCTCCCCCGCCAATTGACTCAACTGCTCTCTAAATTCAATCGCCGCGGAATCCGTACCGGCACCGGAGTGCTGGTACCACCGGCGCAGCTCCGGGCGCAATCCTTCAGAGAGAAGGTGCTCAATCGTCTCGTGGACTCTTGCAGAATGAGCCCCTTCAAGCATCTGGTAAAAATCGTGTGTGGCAATCAGGGCGTGCATCCGGCGGAAGTCTTCGGTAGCGTCGCCCGTCTCAACAAGATTGCGGTCGTAGCACTGCTGCAGTTGTGTGTCTTTAAAGTTCACGATGCCTCCTTAAGTGGCGGCTGGGTCAGGATGGCCGGGATGGCGCCGCATGGGTTGGTGCGTTGTTCGTGCGGCCACGCTTCGCTGACGGTGAGGGTGCATGTTCCCACCGCCTTGCCGTTGAGCGCTTCAATGGCCGATCGGGCACCTTCGGACGTGGCCATGGTCACGAAGCCGAAACCGCGCGACTTATGATTGACTCGATCAACCGCTATATTCACCTCCGCGACGTTGCCAAAAGGGGAAAACAGATCCATCAGCTCCCTTTCCGACGTAACCGCGGCCAGATTATCCACATATACTTTGTTGTGCTTAGTGTTCATTTTAAAATGGGCTTTTTAACTCGTTCTCCCGGATCGAATTTCCAATCACTTCCCCAGATACTTGGACGGGTTGCGTATCCGGTCGAGCCGTTCGGCTTCAAGTTCGTTTCGAACCACTTGCTCTCGCCTTTGCTTGACGGCATTTGCGACAGTTTGAGGAAGCAACCAAACCAGCTTCATCAAATGGATGATCGTCGTACCAATGAGCTTCAAGAGATCTTTCTTTTCAGTTCCGATGCGTTCTCGAGCAGTCGGAGATATGTGTGCAGTGATTTAAGTGTCGCCACGCCATAAAGTTCCTTCGTTTTCGGGATATTATCAGTGTTGGGTTGCATATCACTCTTGTCCTCTAGTCGGTATAGAACAGCGTGCAGAAAATGATGATCGATGATTCCTCAGACCTCGGCATGGCATTCGGCTCAGCGGGCGAAACCAAGGTACTCATGTGCGTAGACACGAACTTCAAGTCCGGGTGTTGCGCGAGGAATTGGTTGAGCTGTTCTTCCAAGGCCGTCGCCGGCGACTTGCCAGAGGGGAGCTTGCGAAGAACAACTTCGAATATTTTTACTTTCATTTCACATTTTCCCGTTAACACTCCATGGAATGCAAAGCCTTGAAGAAAAGTTGAAGTTTAATTCTACGGTTGAGACACGTTGAGCTATTCATTTTATTTTTTGGCTGCGGTCGAACGGCTTTCGGCACGTCGGTAAATCGGTTTCAGAAACGAGTCAGCTCGGAAGCCGCCCGGTCCCTCCCACGGTTCAAATCCCTGATTCCCGTCCTCGACAAAGTCGCCACGCGTCACCAACTCATTCCATTTCAAACGCCGAAAACGTTCCGCACCGCCGGCTTTTCCACCCGTCACACCTTCAATCAAACGGCTGTGATTTGGAATCATGGTGTTATGGCTGAGCAGTTCGTTTGGTTTGCCGGCACGGGGCCTGACTCCACCCGTCAAACCCGCCTGGGTTTTACGAGCAGCAATACGATTCCGCCAACGAATGCGAGCGCGCCGACAACTGGCGGGATAAAGTGGTTGTCAGTCGTTTCAAAGTGCATCCCAAGGAAATTAACGGGTTTTCCCGGGGTCGTGAAAGTGATGCCCGAGTAGGCGAGCACCACAACACCCAAGGCGATCAGAAGGACAGCAACGATGGTTTTTGTATTCATATTGAATCTATAGGTTGATTTTTTTGGTCACAGCACAGGCTTTCTGCCGGAGATGACCCGGAGCAAAACTGCTACAATGGCGAGGACAAGGAGGACGTGGATCAAGCTGCCTGCGGTGCCGGTCACCAGGCCCAGCAGCCACAGAATGATCAGTATTACCGCAAGCGTATATAACATAAAACTTTCTTTGAGTTGATTTGCTGGCTGGCGCGCTTTCGCACCA
This sequence comes from uncultured bacterium, assembly GCA_963708305.1. GTDB lineage: Bacteria > Verrucomicrobiota > Verrucomicrobiia > Limisphaerales > UBA11358 > UBA11358. Next base: position 2,189,160 of record CAVPSH010000001.1, read on the forward strand.
GCCAACGACGTCTTAACAGTTTAGTTCTTGGCCACTGGCACAGCGATGGTCATGTTATTGATCACGCTGGTCACACCGTTGATGTCGGTGGCGAGCTTGGTGACGAGGCTTTTTTCGGCTTCGTTTTTGGCAATGCCAGTCAAGGTGACCGCGCCGTCCGTCGTCGAAACTCCGGTATGTATGGCGCTGGTCGAATGATGCGATAGCAACGACGATTTGACTTGAGCCGTGATGGAGGCGTCATCAATCTTGTCGCTGATGGTTGCGTCGGGCGCTGCCGGAGCCGGGGTAATCGTCATCTCGTTGTTGACCTCTTTGACGTTGTCAACGTCCTTGGCATATTCGGTGGTGAGTTCCTTCTGCGCCACGCTGCTGGCCTGGCCAGTCAGGGTGACGATGCCGTCTTTCACGTCCACGTCGGTGCCGGTGGCACTCACGTTGCGATGGAATAAGAGCGCGGATTTGACTTTCCAACCGATCCAGGTGTCTGAATGTTCGGCGGGTTGTTCGCCTTTGACCAACAGTTGATTATCCACGCTCTTGACGCCGGGCAGACTCTCCACCGTGTCCTCGGCCAGGGACTTATGGTTCGCATCGGCGACCGTTCCGGTGAGGGTGACGATGCCGTTTTTGGATTCTGTTGTTATGGAATCGTCCTTGAGGACGGTTTTGAACACATACGACTTGGCAGCGGATGATTCGATGCGGCTGTCCGTACTGGAGGCGCGCAGAGACGGGCTGGTGACTAACAGGGCGCCCGCAATCATACTGAGTGCGAGCGGATAGGTTGATTTCATTTTCATTTTGCTTTTTCTTTCGTTTGTACTTTCGGTTGTCGCGTTATTGATGTTTAAATACGAGAGGCACGGTACGCTGCGGGCCGGCCCTTCGCTATCAGGTGTAACCAGAACGTGGTTTTTGCAAATTACCCGGCGAAATCCGGTTTGGCTCGAAACTCAGTGTGCAGAATCCCTCGGCGAATGGAGGACTTTCACCGGCTTCGCTTCCGGCACGGCGGGTTCGGACCGCGGATTCAGGGGCGGTGGGTTTGTCTGGTTCACCTATTTGCGCAAGAGCCAGGTCTTTTGCATGGCTTCAACCAACCGCTCCACCTCACGCATCGAAACCTGCGTGCCGATTACTTTGTGCTGCCCCACTTCCAATTCCGAATCTCCGGCATGTCCTCGCCGTATTTATCGATATATTGCTTGTGCTCGATGAGCTTGTCCTTGAGCTGCTGCTTCCGGGATTGGTCTTGGTTTTGCCTTCAAAGTCGTGTGCGGAAATCGGTGAAAATCGATTTTATCTTAAATTTGTCGGCAAGGCCCGCCGCACGGCTCGCGACTGTTTATTTGTGGGGTTCATCTTTCCGAATTTCCCGCTCTGCCTGGAGCCAATCCTGAACATCGTGGCCCTCGGGGTGGCCTTGCCGCGCGTAGAGTTCAAAGGCTCGCTTGGCGATTTGCGGCGTTAAATCGGACAATGTCTTGGATTTCGCTTCCGTTTGAGCCGCAGCTTTGACTGGATCAAAAATCCGATACGCGAGCAGTTTGATGCGGTCGTTCACGAGGAACCACAGCAGCGCATAGCCCCACACGAACCCGGCCCAACCCCAGCCCAGAGGCGTCATAAACAACCCATAAACCGCGATCAACGTCGCCACGATTTGCGTGCCGACCACGGCCATCCATAAAATCTGCGCCGGACGGATGAGACCAGAACGGGCCGCGCGTGCGCGTGAGGAAAATCGTCAGATGTCCCGCCACGGACAGCTTCAAATACATCAGCGTCTGGATGTGCGCGCGGTCGAGATGAAAGACGCGCTCACCGAGATAAAACAAGCCGAAGGCGGAGACGACCCCGATGACGCCCAGCACCGTGGAGATGCCCAGCACCATGCGCATGTTCCAGGCTTCGGGCTTGTCCTTGTAATGAACGTTGTCATAGGCGATGGACAGGATGGCGCCGTCGTTGAGCAACGCCAGCATCACGATCATCACCGCCGTCAATGGATAAAAGTTAAAAATCAGGATCGCCAGCGTCATGAACAACAGCACGCGCAGCGTCTCGGCGATGCGGTAGATCGCGTAGCTGTTCATCCGCTGGAAAATTCGCCGGCTCTCCTTGATCGCATCAATGATCACCGACAGGCCGGGCGTCATCAGCACGATGGCCGCCGCCGCGCGCGCCGCGTCCGTCGCGCCCGAAACGGCGATGCCGCAGTCGGCTTTCTTCAGCGCGGGCGCGTCATTCACCCCGTCGCCCGTCATGCCGACGATGTGGCCGCGCTTTTGCAGAACATCCACAATGTGGAATTTGTGTTCGGGGAACACCTGGGCGAAACCGTCGGCCTTCTCGATGGACTCGGCCACCTCTGTGGTCTCCTGCTTTTTTCGAGTCACCCAGGCTGGCGGCATCGAGGATGTTTGTGCCCATGTCCAACTTTTTGGCGGTTTCCTTGGCGATGGCCAGGGCATCGCCCGTCACCATCTTGACCTTCACGCCCATCGCCAGCGCGGTCGCGATGGTGGCCTTGGCATCTTCGCGTGGCGGATCGAACAGGGGCAACACGCCAAGAAACTGCCATTGGCCGTCGCCCTCGGCCCGCGCCACGCCCAACGAACGAAAGCCGCGCGCCGCGAATTCGTTGACCGCCTTCTCGACGGCGGGCTTCACCTGCCCGGCATTGGCCGACAATGCCAAAATCACCTGCGGCGCGCCCTTCGTCACCTTGAACGTCTTTCCGTCCTTGGCTTTGACGGTGGCCTCGGTGCGTTTATGCACCGGGTCGAACGGCTGGAAATGAACCACCTCATAAGCCTTCAACGCTTCCTTGTCTTTCAGTCCGCCCAGAACGGCCAGATCAATGGTGTCGTTATTTTCCGCGCGCGACGCCAGCGCGCCATTGAGGATGACTTGATCGGCGGGGACATTGTTCACGCTGAACGGATCGCCCAGCGTCAGCTTGTTCTGGGTCAGGGTGCCGGTCTTGTCCGCGCACAGCACGTCCACGCCCGCCAATTCCTCGATGGCCACCAACCGGCTCACAATCGCCTGTTTCTTGGCGAGCAGGCGCGCGCCGACCGCCATCGTCACCGACAACACCGTCGGCATCGCCACGGGAATCGCGGCCACGGTCAGCACCAGGGCAAACTGCAACGTGGTGAGGATCGCGTCGCCGCGATAGATCGCGAAACCAATGATCACCGCCACCAGCGCCACCGCGAGGATGATCAGGTAATTGCCGATCTTCAAAACCGCCTTTTGAAAATGGCTGACGGTGTGCGCCTCCTGCACCAGTTGCGCCGTCTTGCCGAAGTAGGTTTTCTCGCCCGTGGCATAGACCATTGCGCCAATTTCACCCTGGCGGATGATCGAACCGGAAAACACCGCGTCGCCGGATTTGCGCTCGGCGGGCAACGACTCTCCCGTCAGCGCGGATTGATCCACCTCCACCGGGTCGCCGTCCAGCAGTCGCGCATCCGCCGGCACAATGTCGCCCAGCCGCATGCGAATGACATCGCCCGGCACCAACTCGCGCGCCGGCGGGTTGATCCACTTCCCGTCGCGTTTCACCCGGGCCTTGACCGCCAGCTTGGCCTTGAGGGCCTCGATGGCGTTGCCCGCCTCGCGTTCTTCCCAGAATCCGACCACGGCGTTGGCCACCAGCAAAAGGAGGATGATGAAAAAATCCGGCCAGTGCCCGACCACGCCCGACAGAATCACCGCCACTCTCAATCATCCACGGGATGGGTCCCCAAAAATAGGAGAGGAATTTCAGGAAGAGATTGGTCTTCTTTTCTTCAAGTTCGTTCGGCCCGTATTGGGTCAGCCGTTTCTGCGCCTCGGCTTGAGTGAGACCGTCCGGCGACGACCCCAATTTTTTCTCCACCTCCGCCAGCGGCAGCGTTTTCAAATCGTCTTTCGGATCGGGCTTGGCATCGGGCTTCGCACCAGTTTTCGCATCCGGCTTTGACGCGGCCTTGGCATCCGGTTTGGATGCGGTTGTGCGGGTTTCGCGTCCGTCTTGGCACCGTCTTTCGCGTCGGGCTTCGATTCTGCGGATGCACTCGGCTTGGGATCGGGCGTCTTGGGCTGGTCGGTGTCTGGTTTCATAATATTGTATCCTTTCACGGTTTTGAATTTTCGAGAACGGGCGCGTTACGCCTTGCTTCCGGCGAGTCGGCGGCTGCTCCCGGTGGCAGGTGTTCCGGCAGGTCAAGGCGGGCCACGCCAATCCGGTTGTCGGCCATCCCGTAATAAACGTCGAAGCGATCCGGCGTGCCGAGATCGTCGCGCCGGTCAATGCCGGTGGGGAACACGACGTTGGCGATGGTCCCGTGGCGTTCTTGCGGCAACTCCGGCGTCAACACCGGCTCCGCCGAACGATAGCGAATCGTGCGCGGATGCTCCTTCGAGAGCACCATCACCCCGGCCGAGTAGCAGAGCTGGCGTCCGTCGCTGCCCGGTTCCGCCATTTTGCTCACGCCGTGGTAAAGGATCAGCCAGCCGTGTCGGGTTAGAATGGGCGGAGTGCCGCCGCCGATTTTTAGCTTCTCCCAAGGCGACACCGGAGTTGCCAGCCGATGATGCGAGTTGAACAGGCCGGGACGATGCGGCTCCAGGCCCTTGGGCGGCATCGGACAATAGGAAATCCAGATGCTTTCATGCTCGCGATCCACCATCCGGGACTCGCCCTGGCAGGCGGTTTCCTCGGGGCGGGTGCCGGGAAAAAGCGGACGGTGAAGAAGGGCCAATTGCATCTTCCCGGCGTGATTGGGAATGGCGACGGGGAAGATGCTGGCGTCCTTGTTGTCCACGTGGACGAAATCAATGCCTTGAAAGGGTTCAAAGGTCGCCAGCCCGATCCGCTCCCAGTGGAACAAATCCTCCGACATCGCCAGGGCAATTCGGGGTCCGCTCGGCGAAAGCGCCGTGTAAGTCATGACGTAATGCTGGAGCGGCTCGACAAAGGTGACGCGGGCATCCTCGCAGCCGCCGCTGCCGTCAGATCGCCGCTCGTAATCAGCTTCCGGCTCAAGCGCAATGCCGAGCCGTTCGACTCCGGACGGGTCGCCGGCTTCGTTGAATTTTACGCGGGCGATGCCGATGCGTGAATAGTTGCCCTTGGCGACGAGCCGTGGAAACAGGTAAAGCTTGCCATCCGGGCCGCGAGCGGCCGCCGGATTCAGGACGCCTTCGACTTCTTGCGGATTGCCCGGCTCCGGCTCCATCAACATTCCCAGGCGCTGTAATTGAAAGCCACTCATCCGGTCTTCTCCTCACGAGGCTTTGTGGGTTGAACGCCACCCAGACAAGCGACGATGGCTTCAATCACCCGTTTCGATTCATTGGGATCTCTGACCCGGATGGACAGAGCACCTGCTTCTTTGGCCGGATAGTCGTTTCCGCCGGGAAACAACGCATCGCCGATAAAAATCATCTCCTCAATGGCAATGCCAAGGATGTCCCGGAGTTTTCGAATCCCGTAGGCTTTATCAATGCCGGGCTTGGTGACGTCAACGGAGGTCGTGCCGCCCAGGCGCACGGAAAACTCGGGGATCAGTTTATCAAGGAGCGCCTTGATCTTCTTCCGCTTGGTGAAGTCAGGGTCCCATTTTTTCTTTTCTTCGATGGGCGCCTGCTGCCCCAATGCGGAAAACGTAATCTGGCTTCCCCGGTCTTCAATGGTTTCTCCCCAGACCTTTTCGACCTTGAAGCCCGCTGATTCGAGCGCCTGCTTTAGCGAACTGATGATTTTCTTTTTTTCATCCGCAGTGAAATCTTCTGAATAGATCTTTTTCCAATCCCCTGCGTATTGGTAGAACTTTGTTCCACAGGTGGGAAGGAGAGACAGATTCTTCAGGTGTTCGTCATGGGGAAGATTGGAGAGCACTTGTTTTTCAAACTGCGGCCAATCGCCGCCGGAAATCACCGCCACCTTCACAATTCCCAGCAGAGCGGTGAGCAGTTTGGCCATCTCGGCATCGAGAGATGCTTTGCTTTCGGCCAGCGTGCCATCCAGATCGAAAACAATGAGTTTTTTCATGGGTCAGGTGCCTTCCGGCAGTGAAATTTCCAACAAGCTGATGGCACCGCGCGGTCGGCACAAACACGCTCCAACCACGGCGGGCAAGAGCAGCACATCCCCCTTGCCGATGGCGTAATTGGCGCCATCGTGCTCCACCTGACCGTCACCGGCGAGGCACACCAGCACGCGCGGGGTTCTTTCGGCACCGACTCCAAATGGCGATTCTGCGCCGAACCGCCACAACCCGAAATGTTCACAATCAAAGAGCCGCTCTCGCAACACCGGCTTTGCCTCATCCACCATTGGCACCACTGGACCGATGGCACCTTGCGCAAAATCAATGCAGGCCATCGCCTGATCGACTTGCAGAGGTCGGGGCTGGCCGGTCTTGGCATCAACATGGTCCCAGTCGTAAAGGCGAAACGTCACGTCGCTGTTTTCCTGCACTTCAAAGACCACCACGTCGCCCAGCGAATGAACGGTTCCGGCCGGTATGAAAATTCCGTCGCCGGTCTTCGGAGTGAAGGAGGCGAGCTGGTCCGCCACTGTTCCGTTCGCGAGCGCCTGCCGCAGACTGTCTGCTCGTGGTGGCTGGCTTGAGGCCCGCGTAGATGCGGCTTTTTGCCCCCGCCTCCAGCACCACCCAGGCTTCGGTTTTTCCGGTCTCGCCTGCGGGGATATATTGGCTCTGCTCGATCCGATGGATGCACCTGAACCGAAAGCATGTCGCGCGCATCGAGAAACTTCAGCAGCAGGGGGAACCGGCGGAAGCGCCCGGCCAGTTTTCCCAGCAACTGCTCCGGCCACTGATGAAGCAATTGTCCGATGCTCCGTCCCTTGAGCGGTCCATCGGCGACGCGGCTCGGATGGTCATCGCGGTCGCTCAACAGCCAGGCTTCGCCGATGGGGCCATCGCCGGGCAACGGCGCGGAGAGCAGGTTGGCCAAACGTCGTCCGCCCCAGAGCCGATACTGATAAATCGGTTCGAATCGCAGAGGATAAAGGGATATTTGATCCATGACATGTCTCTTCGTTGTCACGCTGATGTCCTTTCCATCGCGGCAGTGTATTCGCCACGGCGCGCGGCGCGGTTGCACTTGGCCCGATGAAGCAGAGCTTGCTGTGCCGCCATCACGTTGGCCTCCTTGCCTTGCCAGATTTCCAAAGCTGGTTGCTGAATGGCGCGGGCAAACGAAAACGCCAGCGCCCAAGGCAGTCGCGAATTGAATCGAAGATTCATGGTATTCAAACGGGCCGAAGCCAGTTCAGCGGATTGGCCGCCAGACAAAAATGCAATCCCCGGAACCGCAGCGGGAACAGTTCGCCACAGACTTTTCACCGTGATGTTGGCCACCTCGTCCACGGATACTTGCGTGGGGCAGGTCAATCCCGGCAGCACCATGTTGGGTTTGAGAATCATGCCTTCCAGCAGCACGCGCTGGAAATTCAGTTGGTTGAAAACGGTTCGCAGGACTTCCTCCGTCACCTCGCGGCACCGCTCCAGAGTATGATCGCCGTCCATGAGCACTTCCGGCTCGACGATGGGAACCAAGTCCGGCTTCCTGGCACAACGCGGCATAGCGGGCCAGCGCGTGCGCGTTGGCCTCGATGCAACTGCGGCTGGGAATGCCATCGCCGATGGCAATCACCGCCCGCCACTTGGCAAAACGCGCGCCCATTTGAAAATATTCCGCCAGACGTTCGCGCAATCCGTCCAGACCTTCGGTGATTTTTTCGCCAGGATGAGCCGCCAAGTCCTTGGCTCCGGTATCTACTTTGATGCCGGGAATAATTCCCGCATCAGTGAGGACTTTGAGGAACGGAGTGCCGTCCTTCTTCTGCTGGCGGATCGTTTCGTCGTAAAGAATCGCGCCACTGATGCACTCGCCGAGACCGGGCGTGGTCACAATCAACTCCCGATACGCGCGCCGGGCCTCCACGGTCTGCGGAATGTCCAGCTTCGCGAAACGTTTGTTGCAGGTCGGATTGCTTTCATCCATCGCCAGCAAACCTTTGTCGTCGGCAACCAGTTTGTTGGCAGTATCTATTAACAGTTGCGTGTTCATGTGGGTAATTGGCGGCTCGCTAAATATTCTCAGCCGCGCGATTGGCACCATTGGCTGCGGATGGCTATGAAACGGCCATCTCAAATCACCGGTCATCAAATAGACCGCCATGGCCGCGAGCATCACAATCACGCAAAACCAAATTCGCCAATCCCGATGCGCACGTCTCCAATAAGGTGGATGGCCGTGATGAATCGGGCCGCCATTCGGATCTCCGTGCGACTTGTGATCGTTCTTTAATTCATTCATAAGATGCTATGCTTCTGCCAACCACTTCCGCGCCTCAGCGGCATCGGTGTGATCGAAGTATTCGACCGTTGCTTTCGTGAACGGCTTGCAGAATGTCGCCATGCCTTGCTGCCATTTCTTCTCCCCGACCATCGCCAGGCGCTCGATGTCGGCGAAGTGTGCGATCACCAAACTTGAGTGTCCTCCCACACCGCGCCGGCTTCCCAGCCGTGGAAGCCGGTCATATCGAACAGCACGCGCAATTTTCCGTGCTGCCGGACGAGTCGCTCGAACTCTGGCACAAAGTGCTCGTAATCTGCTTTTACCAGCTTCCCGCTGACGTGAACGACGAGAATCTTCCCGCCGTTTTCTTCATTGAGTTGAATGGGCATTTTGGACTCCTTTGGTTCGTTTCAGGTTGTTATGTTTTCCATTTTTACTCCCTATGATCCGCCGCAACTTTAGTTCCGGGACACGTGCCTTCTCCGCCAGCGGCTTCCCGTTCTGCGTTTCGCCCCGGCCCCACTTCCAATTCCGAATCTCCGGCAGATCCTGGCCGTGTTTATCAATGTAATGCTTGTGCTCGATGAGTTTGTCCTGCATCTGCTGCTTCAGGTAGGCACCCTTGGAACCTAAATTCGGCACCCGATCCACCACGTCTTGCACCAGATGAAAGCGGTCCAGGTCATTCTGCACCCGCATATCGAAGGCGGTCGTGATGGTGCCTTCTTCCTTGTAGCCACGGACGTGGAGGTTGCGGTTGGTGCGGCGGTAGGTCAGCCGGTGGACCAGCCACGGGTAGCCATGAAAGCCAAAAATGATGTGCTTGTCTTTGGTGAAGAGCGAATCGTAATCCGCTTCGCTCAATCCGTGCGGATGTTCGCTCGCAGGTTGCAGCTTCATCAGGTCAACGACATTGACCACGCGGATTTTCAGATCGGGCAGATGCTCGCGAAGAATGGAAACGGCGGCCAGAATCTCCAGCGTGGGCGTGTCGCCGCAGCAGGCCATCACCACGTCCGGCTCGGAGCCTTGGTCGTTGCTGGCCCATTGCCAGATGCCAATGCCTTCGGTGCAATGCACGACGGCGGCGTCCATGGTCAGCCATTGCGGCAGGGCGTGTTTGCCGGCCACGACCACGTTGACGTAATGCCGGCTGCGCAGGCAGTGATCAAAGACTGACAGCAGGCAGTTCGCATCGGGCGGCAAATAAACGCGCACAATGTCGGCCTTCTTGTTGATGACGTGGTCGAGGAAACCGGGGTCCTGATGCGTGAAGCCGTTGTGATCCTGCTGCCAGACGTGCGAGGCGAGCAGATAATTCAGCGACGCAATTTTCCGGCGCCACGGCAGTTCCAACGTCACCTTCAGCCACTTGGCGTGCTGGCTGAACATCGAGTCCACGATGCGAATGAAGGCCTCATAGCTGTTGAACAGTCCGTGCCGTCCGGTCAGCAAATAACCTTCCAACCAACCTTCGCACTGGTGTTCGCTGAGCATCGAGTCCAGCACGCGTCCGGCGGGCGCGAGAAATTCATCATTCTTTACTTCTTGCGCGTCCCACTGACGATTGGTGACTTCAAAAACTGCGCCCAGAAGATTCGAGAGCGTCTCATCGGGACCGAAGACGCGGAAATTGCGCTGATCCTGATTCAGCTTGGCCACGTCACGCAGAAATTTTCCCAGCACCATCGTATCCTGTCCGTCCACCGCACCGGGCGAAGGCACCTTTACCGCGTGGTCGTGAAAATCCGGCATTCGCAAATCGCGCAGCAGAAGCCCGCCGTTGGCGTGGGGATTGGCGCCCATCCGCCGGTTGCCTTTCGGCGCCAGCTCGGCCAATTCCGGAATGAGTCGGCCATTTTCATCGAACAATTCCTCGGCCTTGTAACTTTTCATCCACTTTTCAAGTTGCTTGACGTGCTGGGGATGTTCGGCATCCACCAGGAGCGGCACTTGGTGCGCGCGGAAGGTGCCTTCGACTTTCAGGCCATCCACTTCTTTCGGCCCCGTCCAGCCTTTCGGTGACTTGAGGACGATCATCGGCCAGCGCGGACGCGTGGTGTCCTGCTTGTCCCGCGCATTCTTTTGGATTTGTCGGATGTCCTCGATGGCTTTTTCCAAGGTCGCGGCCATGAGTTCGTGCATCTTTTCCGGCTCATCGCCTTCTACAAAGTAAGGCGTCCAGCCGCAGCCGCGAAAAAATTGCTCCAATTCCTCATGCTCGATGCGGGCCAGGACGGTCGGGTTGGAAATCTTGTAGCCGTTGAGATGCAGGATCGGCAGCACGGCGCCGTCGGTAATCGGGTCGAGAAATTTGTTGGACTGCCACGCCGTCGCCAGCGGGCCGGTTTCCGCTTCGCCGTCGCCGACGACGCAGGCGACGATCAGATCGGGATTGTCGAACGCCGCGCCGAAAGCGTGCGACAAGCGAATAGCCCAGTTCGCCGCCTTCGTGAATCGATCCCGGCGTGGTCGGCGCCACATGGCTGGAAATCCCGCCGGGAAACGAGAATTGCGTGAACAGTTTTTTCAGCCCGGCTTCGTCCTGCGTGACGTTCGGATAAACTTCGCTCCAGGTGCCTTCGAGATAGACGTTGCCCACAATCGCCGGGCCGCCGTGACCGGGACCGGCGACGTAGAACATGTCCAGGTCATACTTTTTGATGACCCGGTTCAGATGCACATAGATGAAATTCTGGCCCGGCGTCGTGCCCCAGTGTCCGACCACCAGCGGCTTCACGTCAGAGAGTTTCAGCGGACGCTTCAGCAGCGGATTGTCGTAGAGATAAATCTGGCCGACCGACAGATAGTTGGCGGCACGCCAGTAGGCGTCCATCTTGTGGAGCAGTTCCGGCGTGAGAGTTTTTGTTTTCATATTTTGCATAAACCCATGATTAGTTCTTGGACAGTTTGCCAATTGTATGGTTCATCATAAAAAGCCTTTGGTTGCGCTGCGACCAGCCCGCCACTGGGCAATCTAGATCGTGAGCGGAGGCAGCAGATCAATCGGAAAGCTACACGGCCGCCAGTTCGTCAATCCAGTATCCTTTGCGATTGTAATGGCGATGCAGGCCAATCTCATAATCCCGGGTCAGTAGAGACTCCTCCGTATATTCCGGTGACTGCTTGATGGTTTCGCGATCAAGATTGACGAAGACTTTCGATTCGTTCCAACTGACGCGCTCAATCCATTGCGGTGAAACCAGGACCTTTTTTCCCGGCCACCAATTCCTCGTGCCCACATCCAGATAACGAATCGCCCACGTCTCATCATCAATGATGAAATCCTCGACGTGGCCAATCTCGCCGTCCAAGGCTTGGATGTGATAGCCACTCACCGCGTGCGTGCTGCGCAAATGGCGATCCCACGCTTTCCCACCGCGGTTGAATTGTCTCCATTTTTCACGGTTACGCTCAATGTAGTGGATAACTCCCCACATATATGGACCGCTCCAATACGTCGGCCATCCATAATACTCATAGTAGGCCTCCTCGAATTGGCTGGAAACGGGCTTGTCGCTGTTTAAGGAAGGACTGTCCTTGATCTGCTTTTTGGTTAAATCGACAGAGAGGTGCTTTCCGCTCTTTATCACGCTGATCAGCGCATACGGGGAAATCAGCACCTGCCTGCCCGCGAGCCAGTTTCCCGTGTCGGCGACCAGATAGCGAATGGTCCATTGCCGGTCATCGAAGTAGAATTCTTTAACCTTCCCGATTACCCCGTCGAGGCTTTCCAATTTGTAATCCGTTAGTGTTTTGGCTTTGCTTAACATAATAATTCTTTCGTTTTTGCGTTTCGTTATTATTCGCTGCTGGCGTTTGGCCGACAGCAGGTTTGAGAAATCCCTTGCACCGCGATCAGCACGGATGCCAAGACTAAATTGCGGCGGCGGGGACAGCATCGCTATCAGGTGTAACCCGAAGGTGGATTTTGGCGGCTCGGCGCCCGCCGAAAGGAAATCCATTGAAAGATGTGTTTTATCGCGGCGCCGAAGGTTATTTCAAACGACCTTGGCGAATCCAAGCACGCGGGATACCGAGCGGGCGATCATCAGTTCTTCATCCGTGTGAATGACGCGGACCGCAACCCGGCTGGCGTTGGTGGATATTTTTGCGGTGCATTTGGCGTTCCTTGCTTTGTCTAATTTAATACCGAGGAAGTTCAGCCCTTCGCAGATGCGGGCGCGGACGACGGGCGAGTTTTCACCGATGCCGCCGGCGAAGACGAGCGTGTCCAGTCCACCGAGCGCAGCGGCGAAGGAGCCGATCCACTTTTTCGCCTGGTAACAAAACAGCGCCACGGCTTCCGCCGCCCGCACGTCCTGCTTTTCATGGTCGAGCAGGTCTCGCATGTCAGAACTGGTCTCCGAAACGCCGAGCAGGCCAGACTCGTGGTTGACCATTTCGTAAAATTGTTTGGTGGTCATTTGTTCGGTTCGCGTCAGATAGGGCGCGAGGCCGGGGTCTAAATCACCGGAGCGTGTGCTCATCACCAATCCCGCCGTCGGCGTGAAGCCCATGCTGGTATCAATGCTTTTACCATTGCGCACGGCGGCCAGGCTCGCGCCATTGCCGAGATGCGCGAGGATGACGCGGCCCTTCGTTGCCGCCGGGTCGCCGAGGCGCGCGAGTTCTTCCATCAAGTAGGCATAGGATAAACCGTGAAAACCGTAGCGCTGGATGCCCTTGGCATCGAAGCGGCGCGGAATCGGCAGCAGCTTGGCCACGCGCGGCATGGTCTGGTGAAACGCTGTGTCGAAACAGGCCACCTGCGGCAGTTTCGGATGCCGTTGGCGAAGCACCTCAATGAGTTCAATCTCGCGCGGCAAATGATCCGGGTCGTTTGGGCTGATGCGACGCAGTTCATCCAATAGTTTATTTGTGACAATCTCCGGCTCGGTATGTTTCATCCCATGAACCACGCGATGTCCGACGGCTTTGACCGACGCGAAATCATTTTGCTTTTCGAGCCACTCTATCAAGGAATTCCCCGCCGATTTATGATCGACGACGGCGAGTTTGCGGCTGGCCGATGGTTTTCCATCCGCGTCGTGAAAAGTCAGATTTGTTCCGCTCAAGCCAATGCGGTCAATCGTTCCATAAAGCCCGCGCTTCAGCGGTTGGACCGCCTCATACAGCGCAAATTTGATGCTCGAAGAGCCGCCGTTGATTGTCAGGATGGATGGGTTTTCACTCATCTTGCGACCTCCAATCCAAACGAAGCCAGTTTCGCGCACGTGGATTGGTAATCTGTGTGAAGAATGCCGCGAATCCCCAAGCCTTCCGCGATTTGGACGAACATCGGGGTGTTTTCGAGATAGACGATTTGCCGGGCGGGCGTCTGGGCGATGTCCAAGGCCAGCTTGAAAATGTCCGCATCGGGTTTTCGCAGATGAACGAAACAGGAGGAAATAAAAGCGTCCACAAACACGGCCAGCTTGAAGGTGCTGATGCGATGAACGTTCAATTCGCGCGACTCGTTGCTAACGACGATAATTTTCAATCCGTATTTGGCTTTCAGGCTGCGGACCAACTCGATCATCTCCGGGAAAGGTTTCGACTGCGCGAACATGAAGCGGCGAAACTCGGCGCGCGTAAACGGACGCTTTTCATAAAAGACCACGCGGTCTAAATATTCGTTGAAAGTAATTTTATCTTCCTCGTGAGTTTCAAAATTCAAGCCATGCCGCTCCTCCACCTCTGCCCAGTCCAGCCTGAAATGCTTCGCCGCCCGCTGGCGGGCGTGATGATCCCAGCCGTTGGTGAGCAGCACACCGCCGATGTCCACAAACAAGGCCGAGATTGGTGCTCTTTTTTTCATGTGGCCGGGTGTGGTGAAGTCGGGATGATCGGCCTCGTCATGGCCTGATACATCATCTCCTCGCTAAAAAACGGTGAACCATAGAGTTCGTAACCACCGTTTAATTTTTCGTTCACTTTACGCGAAAGCTCTTCATGCGTTGCGGCATCGGCGTGAAACGGCACCGCGACGATTGTATATTCGATCGGAGTTTTCATGTTATGTTGAATCTGTCGTTATAAGCTTATCGCTGCCAAAGGATGCGAGTGGCTTGATCGATTTCCCAGCTCGAAATTTTTGACATAACCATAATCCATGTAACCTTAAGCCTTTCGTCACGAGGCTCTTATCTATCGTTCATTGGGGCTGCTTTCCTCCATTCTTGACTGCGAGGAGGGGTCCTCGACGGACGGGGAACCGTGCAAGCTGAAACCTGGAGGTTGGCCATCGGACCAAATCCAGACAAAAGAGGAGGAGAACCAGACAAGCAAGAAAGAGCAGGTAAAGCAACGGACGCATAGTCATCTAATTTTTACTGGTTCTCGTGCCGGTGCATTCCATTAAGCGCTGCTGCGTGCTTCTATGAACTGACCGGGGACAAGGTCGGAGCGCTGGAGTCTTCATAAAGACTCTTTTGCGGCGGTTCGGGTGGCTTGGCGCGTTTGATCATGCTCCGCTCCGGCGATGCCTTCGTCGACCAGTCGTTCATTGTCGCTCCGGCCTTCATCGTCCTCATCGGCGCTGGGGGCGACTGGCACTTTGTATCCAGTCGAACCGGGCACCGGGTCCCAACGTTCGGATTCGGGCGCTGATTCAAGGACTGCCTCTTTCGGGTCCATGTCCGGTTCACCCGTCAATTCCCGTTTGGCCTGTTCCCAGTCGGATTTAGATGTTTCCTGCGCGGAACGGCCGTTGATGACCGCCAGTTCAATCGCGCGCTCCCGCACCATCTTACGGGTTACCGTGCCGATGCCGGCGGAGTTTTCGGTCAAGGCACCTTCCTTCAATGGATTTGTTTTCATGAGTTTAATTCACCGCAAGCGCGGAAAAGCGTTTGTGAGTTGTGCGTTGTTTTCATCCGGCGCGTGCCACGATCCTCGTGTGTGTCACGGGATTGGGAAAAAGTATTGTCTCGCTTTTGAGATTTTGGACTTGAGGTGGCTGCTTTGGGAATCGGCCGCAATCGGTGAAGCATTTTTTTGGAAGCAGGAGTTTGGGGTATTTTTGCAGGTTTGGTCATAGATCTTTTCACAAGGCCCAAAAGTATTACCTGAGAAGCCTGAGGACGCTATCAGGTGTAACCAGAAGGTGCTTTTTTGCGAATGACCCGGCACAAACCGATCTGGCTTGAAACTCAGTGTGCAGAATCCCTCGGCGAATGGAGGACTCTCGCCGGCTTCGTTTCCGGCACGGCGGGTTCGGACCGCGGATTCAGGGGCGGTGGGTTTGTCTGGTTCACGTATTTGCGCAAGAGCCAGGTCTTTTGCATGGCTTCAACCAACCGCTCCACTTCACGCATCGAAACCTGCGTTTGCAAAACCAACCCGGGAAGATCTTTGGCCTCCTTGCCAACGGCACCACTGATCGCCGGCAGATTGGTGCTGGCTTGTTGAAGGTTGTTCAACGTCACTTGCAGTCCGTCCACCGATTGGTTTGCCTTGACGAGCAGCGTCTTCAGCTCGTCCGCGGTTGCGGGATCGGTCAGCAAGTTTCCCACCGTGCCCTTGCCCGCCTGAACGTCGGCGACCAGTTGGTCCAATCGCTCCTGCGTGTTGTTGAGGTTCGTCCCGAGCATCGTCCAGGCATCCAGGCCGGCGCTGGCTTTTTTCAATACGGCCATGGCCTGGCTGCGGATATCCTCGACCGCCGCTTCCAGCGCGCTTTGGAACTGCTCGTTGCAGACGATGGAAGCATTCTTTTCCGGCAACGGCCGGCCCTCGCCGCGCGTGATTTCAAAATACGAATCGCCCGCCACCCCGAATTTCATTTTGACGACCGCCGATGAATCCACACGCACAAACCGGAAGAAGTCGCGGCGGATGTCTGCCTCGGCTTCCATGCGGCCCGTTGTGTCGACAACGACATCGGATACCGACCCCACGAGCGTGCCCAGGAAATAAACCTCCGACCCCTGCCGGATTCCCGCCGCGCCGGCCTCGGGCAAAACGATCCGCAGCGTGACGCGGCTTTTGAACCAGCGCTGGCTGTGGCCCGTCCACACGACGGCGACGAGCAGCACGGCGACCACGACGAGCACGAACGTGCCGGTGATTTCATTGACGCGCCGGAATTTGAAGCGCTGTTCCAAACGCTGGTCCCGATTATCACGGGGTGAAGGGTCAGGCAGGTTGGTCGTTTCGTTCATAATCACAGGTAAGTCAACAACGAGACCACGGCGGAGATGACAAACAGTCCGGCGACGGAGCGGGTGAGCGCCCGTTGCGTGGCGTGCGGGATTTCCGTGACCGACCCGCTGACGCCCAGCCCGCCAATGCACCAGGACGCGCTGGCAAACAGCGCGGGCAGGATGCTTTTGGCGAGAATATTGAGCACGTCCTTGGGCTGGACCGCGCGTGACACAGTGTCCGCAAACAGAAGCAGATCACGATTGCCAATCCCCGTCCAGGCCGCGAACACATAACCGCTCGCAAAGGCGACGAGGATAAAAACAATGGTAAGGCAAAATGTGGAAACCACCGTGCCCAGCAACCGCGGAACGACGAGTTGCAGGAACGGATCGCCCCCTTGCGCTTCCAGCGCGCGGACTTCGCCGCTGATTTTGAGAGCGCCCAGTTCGGTTGTCATTGCGCTGCCGCTGCGGACGATCACGATGAGATTGATCAGCACCGGCCCGAGTTCACGCGCTACGACGGCCACCAGCAGCGGCCCGAGCAGTTGTGACTGCCCCACTTGGCCAGTCCAGAAGGTGAGTTGCACCACCACAGAAATGCCGACGAACACCGCCACTGCGCCGACAAACCAGAGCGGTTCGACGCCGATAGACAGGATTTGCAAGGCAAATGCTTTTCGCGCCGCGCGCGTCCAGTGTCGCGGTTGAACACAGACGCAAAACATCGTCCCAATCACCGCCGCCACATGCCGCAGCTCATCCCATTGCGCACGCGCGAAGCCGCCCACCCCCGTCAGAGACAGCAAAGAGAGGCGGCTCCACGCGCCCGCCCGGTTCACTATTTTTTCGGCAGAATGATTCATTGAGACGCGGTGATAAAATGCTGCCGGTTCATCGGGAGAGAAGTTGGCTTACGGGCATCATGGCGGGGACGCGGTCGCAAACGACTTTGATCGAAACCAGGATTGGCACCGATAATAAGGCGCCGGGCACACCCCAGAGCCACATCCAGAAGATCAAGGAAACGAAAATGACCACTGGATTGAGCGTGAATCGGCGTCCGAGCAGCACCGGCGTGATGAGGTTCGCTTCCAGCAGGTGGAGCAGCAAATACCAGGCAGGCGGGAGGAGTCCCTCCCACAATGTGTCGAAACTAAGCAGACCGACGGCGGCCAGGAGGATGACTCCGGTGACGGGGCCGAAGTAGGGAACAAAATTAAGCACCGCGACGAGCATCCCCCACATCGCCGCGTCAGGCACACCCATGAAGTAAAGCCCCCCGCTCACGATGATCCCCAGGCCAATATTTATCAGCGAAACGGAGAATAAATAATTGGAAATGTTTTGCTGGATCTCGTGGCTGACCTCGACCGCGCGCTTCTTGTCGCTCAAGGTCGGCATCACGCGCACGAGTTTTTGCAGGAACAGGTCACCGGAGGCCAGCAACAGATAGACCAGCACCAGCGTTTCGCCGATGCCCACCAGCAATGTTCCGGTCCAATTGAGGATTGAGCCGGCGCCGCGACTCTCTTTGACTTCCACCGTGGGCGCCTTTTCCTGTTGTTCTTTTTTTTCTGCCTCGGTTGCGCCCAGGTTATTCATCGCTGCCGCCGCCAGGTTGAAGCTTGCCATACGTGGAAACATATTCTGAACCCGTTGCCGCAAATCGGTCATGTGTTGCGGCGCTTCATTCATCCACGTCAACGCCGGCCGGCCCAGTTGAAAGAAGCCAACTCCGACGGCGCCGACCAGGAAACAAAGCACGATCGCGGCGGAGAACGCCGGCGGAATGTGGCAACAGGAAGACCACCGGATAAGGGGTTTCAGAGTCATTCCCGCCACGCAAGCCAGGAAAACAGGCAAGACCACCGGACGCGCAAAATAGAGGAAGGCAATTATGCCGAGCACAATCAAAACGATTTGCAGCGGGGTCGCCCTGGCTGCCGTGGCGGCGATCCCTTCAGCGGGCGGTGGTTGGCCGTTGAGCGCGTCTGTTTGCGTTGCCCCTGCGACCGGCGAGTCCTCCTTGGCCGCATTGGGCCGGGTCATCGTGGCGGCGTCCATAAATAATGTGTCTGTGAGACCATCAACGTGGTCGCGCGCGGAAGGCCAGCCAGATGGAGCCGGCCGCTTGCGCGCCTTTCAACGCCATCTGGAACCAGGAAGGTTTCACGTCGGCGTTCGCGCGCCGTCCACGCCGGAAGGCCGCGAGGCCCGCCACCAACAGTGTCGCCACCGAGGCAATCGAGCCGAAGGACTTAACGCGGCCGGTGAACGTGCGAACGCCCGCCGTCAGCGTGACCCATTCCTGCGCCAATTGGGCGCGGTTGAGTTCACTTTCCGCGATCAACAATCGTTTCCGTGATTCAAGCGGATTCAGTCGAGGATTGTTTCCAAACATGCACGGTCCTTTTTGAATTGCTCGAGCGTTGCCGGAAGCGTTTTCCAATCGCGCTGGAGCGCGGTGAAGCGCCAGTAACAAAACAGGGCGATGGCAGCGTAGAGGCCGGTCAATACCAGAAGCACGGCCACCGGTGAAATTTTCCACAACAAAACCACGAGGGCTACGGTCAGCGCGACTCCGGCAAGAAAGACAAACACCGCCAGGCCGAGCGCCAGCAGGATGGCGTACAAGAGCCGCTCGCGCTCCTCTTGTACTTCCACCATCAACAATTCCAGGCGGTTTTCGCCGATGGTCAATAACCGTCGCGCGAAATGCTTCGACGCTGCCGCCATCTGTGGAAGATGGGCGGTGGCTGGTTCCATGACAGGATCAGTCGTCATGGCGGGAACACCGGCGGGCGACGAAATAACCGATGATCGCGCCGACCCCGAGGGCGATGCCGATGGCTTGATAAGGATGCTCGTGCACGGCCTGGTCGGTGGCTTTGGCGCCCTCGACCGCCTTCTCTTTAACGCGGCCATAGATTTCCTTGCCGCGTTCCAATGCGGCAGCGAGCCGCTTGCGGGCATCCCCGACTTTTTCTCCGGCTACGTCGGCGGTGGCGGCCATCAAGGCGCGCGCATCTTCGGCGAGCGTCCCCATGTCATTACCTGTTGCTTGTGTTTGTTTGTTCATATTGGTCTGTCCTTTCGTTTGCTTTGTTGGTTTACAGAAAATTCCCTTAAGCGGCAGGAACCAGTGTTCCCGCTCACACCCCTGGCGAATCCTTCGCACCCTTGCCTGCCCTCACGGCTGGTCTTTGGATTTATCGTCGTGTCCTTTGTCCGCCTGTTTCGCTCCGTTGTTTCCACTCGCGGCTGACTTTTCCTTGGCAGGCTGATTCGGCACCTGCTGCGCTTTCGTGTTCGGTGGCTGGATAGACTTGTCCTGTTTGACTGGTTGGTTATTGGCATTCTGTCCGGTTGGTTCTTTAACCGCCAGGAGATGATTACCTTCTGGCTTGGATACCGTCGTGACAGGAGCGGGTCTGTGAACCTGTGGTGGCGCGGGCGCTGCGACTGCTTTCTTTTCGGCGGGTTGGACCTCAGTGTGAACCGGCGTCCTGACGTTTTTTACATCGGTCGCTGCCGGTGTCCGTTGCCTGGCGACGACCGGCGCTTCCTCCTTATGGCGCAGTTCCTGAACCGGAACCGCCTGGACCTTTCGCCCGCTTGCCTTTTCGATAACCGTAGTGGCCGGACCTTTATTGATCACGGTCTTGTTGATGATGGTGGTGTTATAGGCGATCGCTGTGGAACTGCGAACGGGCTCCATGAAATGCCGTTCTTCGACAAAGACATACGCTCGTGGCGAGATGACTCTCACACCCGACGGGTACAACGGCGCCCAGCCGATGTAACCGCCCCCTTCGTGCCAGGAAACCCAGGCCGGAGCCCATTGTGTCTGCGGCACCCAATACCAGCCGTATTGGTCGGTGAAATTCCAGCGACCATAATGATACGTGGCCCAGGCCCACGGCTCATCGCTGACCCAATACCAGCCAGCGTCGGTTCTTTGCCAGCTGCCGTTGCAATAGGGGCGCCAATCCGCC
Source organism: uncultured bacterium (assembly GCA_963708305.1). Taxonomy (GTDB): domain Bacteria; phylum Verrucomicrobiota; class Verrucomicrobiia; order Limisphaerales; family UBA11358; genus UBA11358. The sequence goes on from CAVPSH010000001.1 coordinate 2,209,633, forward strand.
TCAACGTGGTGCGGTCTCCAGCAGCGGCCGTAGGACCCGATAACTACCCATTCCCCTTGCGGCGCGAGCGGTTCATAAAAATCGCTTACGGCGCGAATCTCCACCGAGGGCAGCGACACACTGACCCCGACCGATGCCGACGGTTGCCCGTAGGTTGTGTATCCTGTCAGCGTGCCTAAGAGCGCAGTGCATAATACAAATCCAATTTTACCGACCAAGCGTTTGGCTTTATTCATAAAATCTTTCTTTTCCCCTCAAGGCGCGATCTTATCGCTCACCCATTGGCGGGTCTGATTAAACCCATCCTTCGTCGCGTCGTAGGCCTTCTGGAATCCGGCTTTGACACTGTCCCAGGTGGACTCGGTGGCGTTCTGGGCATCAGCCAGTTGCTGATTCAACTTTGCTACCTGATCGCGCAACGCCTGGAGCTTGGGTTTGGCTTCGGCCTTGACCGCGTCGCTGGAGCCGTCGATTTTGGCGGAGAGCTGGTCCAAATCCTTGTTAAGAGTGTCCAACTGCTCCTGCATGGTTTTAACGAACTCAGCCTTCTGCGCGAAGGTGTAATCCTTCATATCCTGTGCGGCCTGCGTCGTTTCGGTTTGAACCTTGTCCAGCTGCTGCGAGGTGGTCTGCTCTTTATTGCAGCCCAACGCAATAGCGGCGATGGAAAGGAGGGTGAAGAAGAATGCTTTGTTTTTCATAATGGTGATTTTGTTTTATTGAGTGATCGTGTTCTGTGTTCAGACCAGGCTCCCACGAGTCTTTTGTTTTGGTGTTTTGGTTTTATCGCAGGTGACACGCTATGCTGTCCGGCAGCCCTTCGCTATCAGGTGTAACCAGAACGCAGTTCGAGGCCCTTTTCAGCTGCGCTACGCGGTGGAGGTTGTCAGTTCACAAGTATGGATCGTGCGCTGGCGTTGCGCGCCTTGAATCGATTCCGGCAGGGTGACCGGGTCGTCGTCCGCCCGCGCAATCAGTGAACCCGCCGGACACAACCGGAGCATGCCCCCGCCTTCATGACCTGCTTCCCAGTTCGATTCTGCCCGTCAACTTCCCTGCGCAGTTTCGACTATCTCACGGATGCGGCGCGCCCCTTCCTCACCGGCACGATCGTCTCGCAAGGGCGTGGTGACCGGTTTGCCCAGGCGGGACTCCAACAGCCTCGAGACCAGTTGACGGCATTCCTCCCGCTGCTGGTCCAGTTTACTGCGATAAACCATCCCAAGGCCCATAAAAGTCAGGAGACTGATCAGCGATCCGATGCCCAGCGCGCAAACAAGGTTGATGATTAATTGCGGCAGGTTGTAGGGAAAGTTGTCCACCAAAATCACTTCATAGCTCAGACCCGCTACCACCAGCGCAATCAAAATGGCCATCAGCCACACCGCGCGTCGCACACAGCGTGCGTCGCGCTGAATCCGGGTGATTCGTTCATGCAGTTCGTGGCGTCGGGTGCTTTCGTCGTAAAGGATGCACTGCCTCAGAAACGCCGTATGTTTTTCGTGATCGCTCATCGTCGTTGAAGCTACGCCGTTAGACCAGCCCTAACCCGGCCTGAATTTTCGCTCTCATCGTCCATCCCACGGCCTGTATTGTCTCCAGCCTTTGCATGACAGCTCAACCGCTGCTTACGTCGGTTGCCGCCACCACTGACGAAGTCCCAAAAACACCATGACAATTGCAGCCGCCAGCAGGATGTAGATCGCCCCGCCCATTCTGTAACCGTAGAGCATCCCCAGCATCCACAGAACTCCCAGTGTTCCACCTATAGCTAAGAACATATTGTTCCTTTCTACTTTTTGGTTATTGGTTTTAACGTTGGAGGCAGGCTACGCCATCCGGCGGCCCTTCGCTATCAGGTGTAACCAGAATATACGTTATGAGTGGTGTTCATCACCATGGTGGTATCACCGGTCACAGCCCCAGCACCCGGCAGGTCTTGCGAAAGTGGTAACCGTAGATGGAGAGGGTGACGGCTTGCGAGAACAGGGTGGGGCGGTAAAAAAACGTCCAGAGCAGCAAACCCCAGTAATGGAAACGTTCGCGACCAAAAATGCCAAGCCGGACATTGGCCTGGAGGAACGCCATGAAATAGCGCCAGTTCAGTGAGCCGGCGATTTTCGGCGACGCATACTCGCGAAGGAAGGTGCGGATGCGCCGGTAATAAGGTCCGGGCGCATAAAGGTGTCCCATCAGGTTCCGGTAACCTTCGCGCAATGTCTCCCGGTTCATCCGGGGAATAAAGTTGGTGGTCCCGTCCAGGTTGTTGCCGGTGGTATGGCCAATCAGTCGGCCCTGGAGGTTCAGCCGCTGGTGAAGCCTCGTGCCGGGGATGGCTTGCAGCAGGCCAACCATCGCCGTGACGATGCCGCTTTTCTGGATGAACTCGATCTGCCGCGCAAAAGTCGCAGGCGTGTCACTGTCGAATCCAACAATGAACCCACCCTGGACCTCCAACCCCGCGCGCTGGATGCGCTTCACGTCGGCGACCAGATCGCGCTTCCGGTTCTGGCGTTTGTTGCACTCGGCCAGGCCCGCGTCCTCCGGTGTCTCGATGCCGACAAACACCTGGTTGAAACCCGCCTCGACCATCATCCGCATCAACTCCTCGTCGTCGGCCAGATTGATGGAGGCCTCGGTGTAAAATACCATGCCGCGCCGGCCCTTCCGCCAGCGGATCAATGCCGGCAGCAACTCTTCCTTGAGCGCTCGTTTGTTACCGATGAAGTTGTCATCCACAAAGAAAACCGGACCGCGCCAGCCGTGCTGGCGGAGGCCGTCCAGTTCGGCGATCACCTGCGCCGTCGTCTTGGTGCGGGGCCGGTGTCCGAACATCGCGGTGATGTTGCAGAACTCGCAGTCAAACGGGCAGCCGCGGGAAAACTGCACACTCATCGAAGCATAGTGTTGGATGTCCGCCAACGCCCACAATGGCGCCGGCGTCTCGCGGAGATCAGGAAATTCTGACGAGGCATACACGCGCCGGGCCGTGTCGCGCGCGAAATCACGCAAAAATTCCGGCAACGTCACCTCCGCCTCATTCAGCACGAAATGGTCAACTTCGGGAAATTGCTCGTGCTCGAGGGTAAAGAGTGGCCCGCCCGCGACGATCGTTTTGCCCGCGGCGCGACAACGCGCGATCAGTTCGTGCGCCGAGTCCCGTTGGGCAATCATCCCAGTGATGAACACGACTTCCGCCCAGGCCAGGTCCCTCGCGCGCAATTTCCGCACGTTGACATCCACGAGGCGTTTAGCCCAATCCTCCGGCAGCATTGCGGCCACGGTCAACAGACCCAGGGGCGGCAACGAAGCTTTCTTGCGGATGAATTTCAACGCGTGTTTGAAACTCCAGAATGTGTCTGGGAATTCCGGGTATAGCAGCAACACCTTCATGCCTTCCAAGTTTGCTCCCAAACCGCCGGCGCGCCATACGGAGAACACCTTATATCCTGATTGGAACAACTGTCCGACCTTGGTTCTGGATTCCCGGTGTGTCGTTGCGAGATCAAGCATCCGGGAGGGTTCCGCCGAAGGCAGTATGGCAACATGAAACAAAAATTAATCCGGCTGTCCCAACAATATGTGGCGGCACTGAAAAAGCACCTGCGGCAAGGTTCGCGCGCGATCCCGTCGTGCGGGACGGCGCGCAGACTGGGATGCGAGGCGGCGGCCCTCAAGTTGGAGACATTGGACGTGGCCCGGATCCACCAGGAAGCGCTCGCCACCCTGGAAGCCGCCAGCAGCCGGGACGGGGTCATTGAGCGGGCGGAGTTGTTTTTTGCCGAGGCCATCACCCCGATCGAGGAAACGCATCGCGCCGCGCTCAAGTCCAACGTCCGCTTGAGTCAACTGCGCCAGACACTGGGCCGGCGCACGATGGACCTGGCGGCCTCACACCGGTCCTTGAAACAGGGCGTCGTCCAGCGCAAGATGGTGGAGCGGTCCCTCAAAAAAAGCGGGGAACACTCGCAAAAACTATTGAAAGAATCACACCGCCTCCAGAAGCATTTGCAGCGCCTGACCCACCAGCTTTTGTCGGCGCAGGAGGACAAGCGTAAAAAGATCAGCCGCGACCTGCATGATGAAATCGCCCAGACGTTGCTGGGCATCAATGTCCGACTGTTGACATTGAAAAAGGAGGCCGCCCTCGACGCCGGCGACCTCAATAAAGAGATTGTCAGCACGCAACGGTTGGTGGATAAATCTGTAAAAAGCATAAAACGGTTCGCACGTGAATTCGGTATTCACCATCGGACGTAAAGTAGCACCTAAAATGGCACGCAAACTAAACGGGCTTTCGCAACGATATGTCGCGGCGCTGCGCCAACACCTGAAGCAAGGTGCACGGACGAATTCACGGTCGGCGCAAGTATTGGGACGCCAGGCCATGGCCCTGGGGCTGGAGACGCTGGATTTGGCCCGGTTTCACGAGCAGGCGTTGATTACCCTGGTGTTGCCGGACTACTCCCCCGGCACCCGGGACCGGATGGTCCGGCGGGCGGGAACTTTTTTTGCCGAGGCCATCACCCCGATCGAGAAAACGCACCGCACCGCGCGGGAGGCCAATTCCCATTTGCAGCAAATGATCCGGACGCTGAACCGGCGCAGCGCGGACCTGACCGCCTCGAACCGGCAATTGCAGCAGGAAATCCTCCAGCGCAAATTGGTGGAAGAGTCCCTCCGCAAAAGCGAGCACCACTACAGCGAGTTGCTGAAGCAATCGCGGCACATGCAGGAACAATTACGGCTGCTGTCCCGCCAGCTTCTGTCCGCCCAGGAGGACGAGCGCAAAATGATCAGCCGCGAACTGCACGATCAAATTGCCCAGACCTTGACGGGCATCAATGTCCGGCTGGCTTCCTTGAAAACCGAGTCCGCGCTCAACCAAAAGGGCCTCCAGAGAAAAATCTCCAGCACCCAAAGGCTCGTGGAAAAATCGGTGGACATTGTGCATCGGTTCGCACGCGACCTGCGCCCGACCGTGCTGGACGACCTGGGGCTGATTCCCGCCCTGCATGCCTTCCTGAAGAACTTTACCACGCGCACGGGTGTCCGCGCCAGTTTGGCGACCTTTACCATGAAGATTGATGAATTGGATGCCGCCCGGCGAACGGCGCTCTTTCGCGTTGCTCAGGAAGCGTTCACCAATGTGGCCCGCCATGCCCATGCCAGCCGCGTGGAAGTGAGTATCCAGAAACTGCCGGGCTGCATTTGTATGAAAATAAAGGACGACGGGAAATCCTTTAACGTGGACCGCGCCTTGCGCGCCAATCGCGGCAAACACCTCGGGCTGCTCGGGATGCGGGAACGACTGGAAATGGTCGGCGGCAAATTCGTTGTCGAATCCGCACCGGGCAAAGGCACTACGGTCCTGGCGCAGATTCCCCTCGGCAAGGCCCGCGCGCGGGGGGGGGGAGGCGGAAAATCGGCTGACGGAGCCAGTTCGAACCAGGCTTGAAACTTTATGAAACGAATCACTGTTTTGCTGGCGGAAGACCATACGATTGTGCGCGAGGGCTTTCGCAAGATGCTCGAACTGGAAGACGACATTGAAATTGTCGGCGAAGCCCAGGACGGGCGTCAGGCCTTCGCGCTGGCCAAAAAATTTCAGCCCGACGTGGTGTTGATGGACATTGCCATGCCGAAACTCAATGGTCTGGTAGCCACCCGGCAGATTCTCAAAACCAACCCGGCCACCAAGGTGCTCATCCTCTCCGCGCACAGCGACGATGCGTATGTCAAAAACGCAACCGAGTCCGGCGCCGTGGGATTTCTGCTCAAACAAACCTCTTCTCACGAAGTGTGCCGGGCGATTCGGGAAGTCCAGCAGGGGAGAACATTTTACAGTCCCTCCGTTTCCCGGCGTCAGGATCGCATCCATCCGCTGTCGCCTGACCGCGCGGGTGGGTTCAAGAAGAAAGCTGTCCCGCTGACGGCGCGCGAAATGGAAGTCCTCCAACTCATCGCCGAAGGCAAGGCCAACAAAGAAACCGCCTCGGAACTCGGCATCGGCATCAAGACCGTTGAGAAGCATCGCGAGCATATCATGCAGAAGCTCGACATCCATGACACCGCCGGACTCACCCGCTACGCCATCAGCGCGGGCATCATCGAGAGCAGCGTTCAGTTGACCATCGTTTAGTGCGGACATTCCGCCATCATTGGACACAGTGTCCATTCTGGAAGAATTGTCAGTCAAATTTAATCACCCGGATGGTGCCATGCAGTTCATCCCGACTGAAAGCATTTCTCCATTTTCCATCCTGGCCCGGAACGCGAGACATCTGAAACCTTCCGCTTGAACCAGCAACTCTTCTCCAACGGCCGGCAACGAATCGTTCGGTGGATCATTAGGCTTCGATGCCCGAAGGTGGTCATTCATGATTACTGGGGTGAATGCCCCATAACGGACGCAAGATTTTCAGGTGATACTTTTGGCATGAACAATAAAACATGGCTCGTTGAAGTGGAATTTCTGGCTTGCGTTGTGGCGGTGGCAACCATTGCGTTCACCTCAATGGTTGGCAACGCCATCTGGAAACGCATGGCCGGCGAATCTGCGTGACCAGCCGCAATCAGTTGAGAGTTGATGGTTGGCAGACGAGAACCACGGACTATTCACCGAAGAATTTCAGCCTTTTCTTACTGCCCTCCGGCCTCTGACTTCTGTTTCAGCCTTCAGCTTTTCTTCGGCCTCCTCGTCGCGTCGAATCCCGCATGGTGGGAGAAGACGGATCAACCCTCAACTGGCCACGAAGCCAACAGGGGAAACAGTCCCTGTTTGGACTGCGCGAAGACCGGTGCATCCTGGTGGCTCGCCGGGCGAATGAATTCTGTCTGGCCGCTGCCCGACTCATCTCTCACCTTCCGGGCGAGTCGCTCGAAGCGCGCCTGAATTCCGTCCAAGCCTTCGTCGTCAGTGTTCGGTCGTTGGTATTGATCCTGAAAGCCTTTATTGCGTTTCATGCAGCAACCATAGGCTGGCAACGGCGCGTCCGCTATGGGGTATTCACCTTAATGCAAGCGAGTCTGCGCTGGAGTGGCGCACACGTCAATGCCACGTAAAAGGTTCCACCTCACGCGTCAATGTCGTAGTCATAACGTGTGATAATCTTGCCCCGTCCGCTCGTTCATTTAAAAACAGATATATCTTTCCCTTTCTGTCGTGTGGGGTATTCTGCTGACGCTAACGGAGTATAGTTTACCAGGTGTCCGATTGCCCCTCGCGGGGCGTTCCCTCTCCTTTTATTCCCTGCCCTGCCAGCCGGAGCCGCAATGGCGGCTTCAAAACAAACAAAAAAACCGTAAAAGAAAGAACAAAAAGTATGTTTACAAATAAAGCACAAGCCAATTCCCCCGACCGGGGAGTCGTGAAATCCACACCAGCCACAGGGGCGGGTATTGCTTCACCTGAGCCAAACCGGCAGGAGACAACCTGTCTGTCCGATGCGAACATCGCCACCAGGGCCTATGAGATCTGGCTCTCCCGTGGACAGGAAACGGGAAATGACCAGCAGCATTGGTTCGAGGCCAGGCGGCAGTTGCAGCGAGCGTAAGTGTCCCGTCGCCCGCTGGGTTCTCTTGTTCCAGCGGGACTTTTTTACCATTCAGAAAAAAGGGGCCGCTGTCCCACGCCCACTTTTCCCCGTCGCGTCAGGTTTCACTCATCGCCATTGCGATATGCCATGTCGGGGCTGGATTCCTCAAGTATGGCATGGGGAAAACACCCCATAGCATCACAAGTATTCCCTCCTTATATTCATGATGACATGAAAGATAGTGAATTACTGCAAGCAGGCTCGCTGTCACCGTTCTTAAAACGGCGGCAAAGGCTTCTTACTTTAAAAGATAACAAACAATCGCAAGCGGTAGAGCCGGCCAGCGCACCACTGCGACGCCCGACGCATTTCTCTCCCCCACGTATTCTCGTGGTAGATGAAGACAGTGACCTTCGCCTGCTGTACACCGAAGCATTGGTTCGTCCTGGTTACCATGTGGACGCCGCCGAAGACGGCGCCACCGCCCTGAAGGCTCTTCGGGTCAACAACTACAATCTTCTGATCACCGAGCACAGCCTGCCCACGCTGACCGGCGTTGAACTGGTCAGGACGTTGCGTGCCGCCCGCTTGGCCCTGCCGGTCATCATGGCTGCAGCAAGATTGCCCATCCACGAACTGGCCCGTAACCCATCGCTGCAACCGGTGGCCGTGCTGTCAAAGCCTTTCTACATCAGCCAGCTGTTGGAAACGGTGAGAGTCGTCTTGCGCGCAGTCATCGGTCCCGGCGAGCAAATCGTTCCGCTATCAAACTGGCAAGCCAGCCCATCAGCCGATGGTTTACGGCTATGATGATTCCAGTCCCCGCGCCAGCGTCCAGTCAAGGTTCCTCCGGCTTGGACACTTGTGCGGGGCTGGATTCATCCGGTCCAGCCTGATGGGTAAAACACCGAATAGCGTCCTGCCACTTTCCCAATTAAGCTCACGGCATGATTAGTAAAACACTCAACCAAATTGAAGGTAATTTATGTCACTGATTTCTCTCGCCATCACTCTGGTCGTCATCGGTGTGCTGCTCTGGCTGGTCAACACCTATATCCCGATGGCCGGATCCATCAAAAAAATTCTCAACGCCGTCGTGGTGATTTGCGTCGTCGCGTGGTTGTTGTTTGCCTTTGGCATTCTCCATCACTCCGGCGACATCCGCGTCCCGCAGATCCAGTAGCCCGTCACCGTCAAACCCATCGACCGGATGATACCAATGTGAAGTTATGAATGCTTCCCTTGAAACCGGTGGTGATAAACCGAGACCCGGTCAACCCGAGGCCGGGGGAATCCGTTCCAGCGCATTCTCATGGTCAATGGCGATTAACCTGCCAACTCTGAAACAAACCCGCTTTCGGAACTTCGGTTGCGGATCGAGCGAACTGTGGACCGACATAAACCGTGAAGTAAAAAGTATTCGAAGTCATTCTCCATAAACTGTCATCCGGTAAATCTTAATGTGACAGAGATGAAATGAAAAAAACTGATCGACCGACGGAAATAACCGGCAACAAAACGCGGATTGAGCAGGCTGAAGCCCGAACTGAGCAGGCCGAGACCCGAACCGAGCAGGCGAAAACCAGGGCAGAATCGGCGGAGGCTCGCACAGAACAGGCTGAAACCCGGACGGAATTGGCAAAGACGCGCACGGAACAGGCTGAAATCCGAACCGAGCAGGCCGAGACGCGAACCGAGCAGGTCGAGACGATCTTGCAACGGGTGGTTCACAAGAAAATTGATTTGCGTCAGGAAATCCCCACGCGATTTCTCAAAAAATTCCCCCTGGAAGCGATTGCTGATCGGAAAAGCCCACTCGATGAGTTGACGGGGCGTCAGCGTGAGATCCTTCAACTCATCGCCGAAGGCCAGAACACCAAACAGATAGCCGAGATCCTGAAGGTCAGCCCCAAGACCGTCGAATACCATCGCATGAAGCTGATGGACTGCTTGAAGATTCATGATGTTCCAGGCCTGGTGCGCTTGGCCATGCAGGTCGGATTGCTTCCGCAGGAAAAGCTGGCGGTGGACTAGAAACTTCTGAAAAAATTCCACAGGTCAATCCGGGCTTGATCGGCCACGGCCGTCCGGCGATTGCCAGTGTGCGCGACGCAACCTGTATGCCTGGCGGCCACGGCAACCGGCGTTCGGATGGTGCGTCGAACCGGCTGGTCAAAACAGGTTTCCGGGCCAAATTGTATTTTGAGTTTCATCATTTTTCCTTTCCATTTTCAACCGCCGCCGGCCGGCCCGTTTTTATAGTCAGCGCTTGAGATAGTGGATCGTTTCACGGTCATCCTTGTATGCGATAGAAACGCCTCAGAAAACTCGCCGCGTTCGTGTCGGTAAAATCCACCGAACCGCCGGCTCCCATCGTTACGGTGCCGATGACTGTCCAGGTGATTAAATCCTGCGACGCCTGGATTTTATACACGTGGCCAATCGTGCCGGTCACAGTCAGAACAAACTGCTTCGTGGGCGTGACTTGGAGCTTCACTGTGGGAAGTGTCGTGGGCACCGAATAAGATACTTCGGCTGAATAACCGCTTTCCAAGCCGGCGGTGCTGAAAGCCGTGGCGGCAAAGTAATAAGTTCCACCTTCCACCAAACCCGAAATCGTCGCGTTTGTCACAGTTCCCGCAGAAGTTACGCTGGTATAGGTGTGACTGGCCGAGCCGTAATAAACATTGTAGCCTGCGAGATCGGCATTGGTGACGGGACTCCAGGCCAAAGTCACGCTTTGCCCCGGTGGAAGGGTTGCGCTGAGAGCCTGGATGGGGTTGTGGAGCAGGGCGAATGATAAAATCCCTCCGAGAACTCTGGTGAATCCCATGATTCGCAAAGACCAACCCAAAGCCTCACCGATGCGGCCCACTTTTTGTTCAGTGATGGTTCGCATAATTATCGTTACGTCCTATCTGGCGCGACCGCGACTAGGGTGTTCCTTGCCGCCACTGGGAAAACCCTTGGTTCCAGTTTGGAAGCGTGAGTCGGGACTTATGCCTGGCGGTATGACTTCAGAAAATCGGTGATGAGGATTCTAAAATTTATTCCCGTCGAGGTGTGTCTTTTGCGCGGGCCGGTTATTCTCTCAATTGAGCTTCGCCGGAATCCGTATCTGATTTGGATCCATCAAATTGTTTGAATCCATTTTGCGGGCGGCCAGTTTGCTCCTCGTGATTGGAGATCCGCTGGCGGTCGTGCCGGTAATTCCGGCCGTGACGCCGAACGACACGGCGGAACAGCGCATCCGCACGGCGCGACTGGCGTGTTGCATGACGACGGGCGTCCGCTCGTTGTTTTCCGTGGCTGTCCAATTCGTGCTCAATGCCATCAAGGCGTTCCGGCTGGATTTGTTCGCGCTGCCACCAACCTGATTTGTGGATTCCAAGGAGAGGCCGAAGGCTTCGGGTTACACCTTATAGGGAAATTCCCGCCCCTCGCGTAGCTTCACTGATTATGAAAAAGATCCTTTATTTAACCAGCATTGCTGCCCTCCTCTCCACCACCGGCTGCATTTTCCCGGAAGGCGATCGGGGCGGGCACGAACACGCGAGATACGAACATCATGACGATGTGGTCGTGGGACCTCCCGTAGTTGTGGTGCGCGCCCCGGCACTTGTCGTGCGCCCGCCGGAAGTCATCGTGCGGTAGTCCGGGCGCCGGATTCATCAAGTCTGGCATGGGGGAAACACCGGATAGCAGGCGCGCGAGCTCCCGGCCTATATTTCCTTCTGTGAAATCCAATTACCGGAAGAAACTTCTGACGTTGGGCGAGTTCATCTCGAGCATTTACGGCGCCTGCGGCAGACAAGAGGCCAAAGGGATTGTGCGGCTCGCCGTCAATGCGGACCGGGTCGCGTTTTCCAAGCGGAATCTGAATTACCTCCCATTTTGAGAAAGCTACCGGGATAGCCATGAAGGTTTGCTGTATCCACTCGAAACCGGGTTTCTGGCAGGAACACGATGCGCAACTCCCGTTGGATGCCCGGGAGCTTTTCGACTCAAGACCCGGAAGGCAGGCAGCTTGAAAATCCCACCGGGCCGGGAAATTCGAAGTTTGGCGCTGGTGGCCCTCGCAGTTCTGTCGTTGTGCCTCCCGTCATTTGCCCACGGGCAGGGAATGGCTGTTAACTCTACGAATTCGCCGGCAGTAGGGACCGTTGTTCTCCCCAAATCTGTCCCCGACCCCCTCGAACCGTTGAACCGGGTGATGTGGGCCTTCAACGTGGACCTTATGACCGGGGTCATCAAGCCGACGAGCAAAGTCTATCGGTTTGTCGTCGTGAAACCGGTTCGGACCGGAATTGGAAATTTTGGCCGGAACCTCACTTACCCGGGACGATTGATCAACAATCTGCTCCAGGGCAAGTGGAGCGGTGCGCGCGATGAATCCTACCGCTTTGTTTGCAACACCACCGTTGGGGTGGCCGGGTTTTGGGACGTGGCGAGCAAATGGAAGATTTCGAAATCGGACGCGGATTTTGGCCAGACGTTCGGCAAGTGGGGCTGGAAGCCGGAATGCTTTTTGATGCTGCCGATTTATGGCCCGAGTAATGAACGGGATACCATTGGCCTGGCCGCCGACACGGCCGCCAATCCGTTAATATACATTGCTCCCTACAAATTCGTCGCAGCGAATCCGCTGACCTATCTCGGCCCGTACACTTATTGCGCCTACGCAATCCTGTATAACGATCTCGCTGACTCCGTAGGCGAGTATGTGCGGTTCAGCCAGGCCGAAATGGATCCGTATTCCGAGATTCAATACGCCTGGACATTCGCGAGAGAGAACCGGGTGGCGGATTTTCAGGTGAAAGGAAAACAGGACGCCGCCTCGCTGGAAACCCTCGAATCCGTCTTCTTCACCTTCAAAGACCCTGAATTCCCGAACCGGGGCAAGACCCGGTCGGCTTTGATTCCGGCCACGGACCGGAAATTAAAGTTCACGTTTTGGTTGCAACCGGGCAAGGCAAACGTGGTTTATATTGTTCCGGGGCTGGGCTCGCATCGGCTGGCTGAGACCTCCATCGCCCTGGCCGAACTGGTTTATAATAACGGCTTCTCTGCTGTGGTCGTCAGCAGCCCGTTCAACTCCGAGTTCATGGAACGCGCTTCGACCGCGGCGATGCCGGCTTATCTGCCGGTGGATGGCCACGACTTGCAAGTCGCTCTCACCGAGATTGACCACCGCTTGCATGCGCTGTATCCAGATCGGTTGGGCAACCGGGCGCTGATGGGTTATTCCATGGGCGCGTTCCAGTCCTTGTTTGTCGCCGCCACCGGACCGACGAATCAGTATTACATCACGACGAAGGGGTCGGTTCTGCGTTTTCTTCAGGGGAAACAGGGCGTAACCGAAGTGAAAATTGCTCCCGTTACGAATCGGGTGCCGTTGATTCAATTTGACCGTTTTGTTGCCATCAATACTCCGATTCGCATGGCGTTCGGGATCTCCAAACTGGATGAATTTTACCGTGCGCCCCTGTCCTGGCCGGACACCAACCGGACCGACAATATTGAAAACACCTTTCTGAAGGTGGCCGCCTTGAGCAAACTCACCCTCACGCCGCGATCCTCCCTGCCATTCAATGCCATCGAATCCAAATTTCTGATTGGACTGACGTTTCGATTCATGCTGCGGGATATTATTTTCAGCAGCCAGCAGCGGAATAATCAGGAAGTCCTGCATCACGCGATCTGGAATTGGCGGCGCGCGCCGGTGTATCAGGAAATCCTTCAGTATTCCTACCAGGATTATTTTGAGAAGTTTGTCATTCCGTATTATGAAACCAACGGTGTGGCCGCGCCGACGGCGGAAACGCTTGAAAAAGCCGATGACTTGCGAACGTATGACGCCGGTCTGCGCGCCAACCCCAATATCCGCATCATCGTCAATCAAAACGATTTTCTCCTGGCGGACGAGGACCTGGCCTGGCTCCACGCCACGTTTGCCCCGGAACAATTGACAGTCTTCAATCGGGGCGGTCACTTGGGAAATCTTTCCAATCCAACGGTGCAAAAGGCTATTCTGGCGGCGCTCACGCCCATGAGGCCACCCAGTCCCACGCCTGAAAAGCCGCTCGCACCCAGATCTGAATGAATCACGAAACGGATTCGCCCATGAAATCTGAAGCTACCGCGACCCTAAGCCGGGCAGCTCCAGTTGCTGCCGGGGAGCAGCCCACAGTTCGAAAACCCAAAATTCCATTCGCCGCCAAAGTGGCCGGCACTGCATTTCTCGCCGTTCTGGTTCCGATTTATCTGCACACCTATGGGCTGACCAATTTTTTATGGTTCTGTGATGCCGCCCTCCTGCTCACGGTGGCGGGCATGTGGTGGGAAAGCTCCCTGCTCGTCAGCATGTGTGCCGTGGGCATTCTGCTCCCGCAATGCCTCTGGCTCGCGGACTTCGGCAGCAACCTTCTGGGCTTTCACTTTCTGAACCTGACCGGTTATATGTTCGATGCACATCTGCCTCTTTTCACGCGCGGGCTTTCGCTGTTTCATGGCTGGCTGCCCTTGCTGCTCGTCTGGCTCCTGGTTCGCTTGGGCTATGATAAACGAGCGTTGTCTGCCTGGACCGTCCTGGCCGCAGGGTTGGTACTCGTTTGCTATTTTTTTACTCCGCCTGCCGGTGCCCATCTGGCCAACACCAACCTCCCCATCAACATCAACTATCTTTACGGTTTCAACGACCACCAGCCGCAACACTGGATCAATCAAAACCTTTATGTCATCCTTTGGCTTGGCGTGCTATGGCTCGTTGCCTTTTTCCCCACCCATCTGGCCTTGCATAAAATCTTCGTCGCACCTCAACCAGCGGCCGGCCTGAAATTCCCGGTTCGATTTCTTTGATCACCCCGGCCTGCCCGCCAGGGCTGGATTCGTAAATGTTGAGTAGGGTAACACCCCATAGCGCCGGAACGCCTTTATGAATTATGATCGTTCTATGAATAATAAAAAACTCTTCTTCAAGCCTGACAAAGTCGGACTCGTATTGACTGCTACGTTTCTGGTGACGCTAACCGGATGCGTGGGTTACGTGGATGGGCCGCGCGCCGGTGTATATGTGGAGCCGGCAGTGCAGGTGGACGCCGGGTTTGTCGGGCAGGATGATTACGTGTATTACCCCGGCTATCAGATGTATTACGGCAGCCGTTCGCACCGATGGTATGATCGGGAAGGTTCTTCGTGGGTGGCACACCCGGCACCACGAGGGGTATCGGTCGACGTGCTGCATTCCTCGCCGTCAGTGAAGATGACTTTTCACGACTCTCCGGCAAATCACCACGCAGCGGTGGTTCAGCAGTATCCAAAAAACTGGGCGCCGTCCGGCTCGCATCCAGGCCAGAAAGAAGATCAAAAGACCGGCAACCGCAACCAGCATGACAACCGGGGCGGAAACAACGGAAGATAAACCAGCAAGTCACATGTGCACATTGAAAGGAACATTATGTTAGGAACTATTTTATTAGTTTTGCTCGTTCTGATGCTGATCGGTGCGTTCCCTGCCTGGCCACATAGCCGGAGTTGGGGATATTACCCGAGCGGCGGCGTGGGTGTGCTTTTGGCCATTCTCGTTGTCCTGCTTTTGCTGGGCAGGATTTGAATGGGACGGTTGAACGCCATTGGCAGCAATGGCGGGCGGTTAAAAGGAGCAAATGCCGGATGCCATCTTCCCGGGTGGCGGCCCGCGCAATCGATACGAAAGAAAAGTTCATGTTGCGAAGCAACAAGCAGATTAACGGAGACAAACTCGGCGCGTTTGACGGCGAAGTTGGCTTGGTGAAGGATTTCTATTTTGACGACAAACATTTGACGGTCCGTTATGCGGTCACCGACACGGGTTCCTGGATATGACACTCATCGAGACTCAATGCAGTCGTTTGTTCGCCGATTTGGAGAAGGTCGGATGGCATCGGAGAAATGGATTTTTGTATGCGCCACACGAGACCATGTGGCTGCTCATTTCAGAGCCGTGGATTGGAGATTTACGGAATTTCCACCACCGCATGGTTGGCAGATTGCAGCGTGCTAAAAATTTGCGAGCCTATCGTTCGGAGAGCGACCAGCAGAAGGGAGTTAACGACATGACAGGTTTAATTCAGGTATTGCATACCATGCTTCCAGATGAGAGCCATGCTGCCTCTTATGAGGGATGAACGGGTCAAGCCCTGGGTGATCTTGTTGGTTTTAACCACCCCGGTGCAACCCCGGGAAGCTCATCCCGATTTGGCGATATCTTTGCCGTCGGCTGAAGGAATTCTTTGCCGGATTCCCTGGTGCCAGGCAATTCCTTCGATTACGGAATCAACGGAGCAACTTTTCCGCCCCTTACAGTCGTAACATTGCCTGCCTGCGGTTTGTCCAGATGCCTTTCCCGTCATATCGTTGCCGAAATATGGCAGGCAATTCCTTGAATCAGCAATTTTCGGCAGGTTGCGTCGGTCGCGGAGCGCGTGCTCCTGTGAGATAAAGGAATGCCCGGCTGGCAAGATTTCTTCAATTACATATCTGTCAGGATCGTCGCCAAACTTTTTGTCGCCTGATCTACTATCCGGTTTTCCATAACAGGAAGACGATGCCTAGCTCGGCAAAACTCAACAAGGCAGGTATGAGCAACACCAGAATTCCAAAAAGTGTGACTTTCCCAAAGCGGAGGATGCCCAGCAATGCCAGCCCGGCCATAAACGGAGCGATGCCAAGCAGGATTAAAACACTTATGGGAAAGTGAGGGCCGAATACGCTCCAGCCCGCACCAATGAAAGCAAAAAGATAAATCGGCAATGCGACGATCGGGGCAAGCCACACCACGAGCCACGCGGTGAACGGAAGAACTGCTGGATGACTGCTTTTCATTGTGAACGTTTTTCTTTCCCAGCCACGCCGGGGAAATTACTTTCAGAATTTATACTGCGTGTATAGCATGATTTTTTCGTCATACCGGCTTTCGATGTTGCCCCGGCTTGATTCGAAATTGTCCCTGCCGGCGCTGGCCACGAGATAGACGCTGTGCTTGCCATGGACATAGGCGAGTGTTGCGCCAACTGTCGGGAGGGACCAGATATTCACCTCCCAGTCGGGATATTCCACCGCCACCGCGGTGATCAAAGCCTTTCCGTCAATATAGACAGGATTTCGCAGGATGAATGACGGGCCATTGACGGTCACGTCTATTTCGGCCTTATCGTTGAAAGTGATAAAGCCTCTGGGGTTGGTGCTCAATAGATCTCGCAACCCGACGTGGATGTCATCTTTTCTGGTATTGGCCACTCCTGGGTTCCCCGCGTCAACCGGGGACAGCGGGGAGACAATTCGCTTGTCAAAGGCATCATTCAGAAACGTTTCCCGAAAGAATCCAACCATGCCGTTCGGATGATAGTTTGCACCCAGGTAATCTCCGAGAGATTGAAGGGCCGTCCTTCTAAAGACAGATACGCCACGACTGGTGGCCAGTTCGTCGGGACTTCTCAGGACTGTAGGGTCGCGATTCATGTATAGCAGGGAATCCTCGGTGAACACCCTGGCCGACATCAGGGTTGATTCCGCTTTTTTGGTTCCCACTTTTTCGAGAATAAACGAAAGGCTCTTTTCATCATTCTGCTTAAGTTCTAGTTTTAGCTCCAGGTTTGTCCCGTCCCACGGGGGTCTGATCAATATCAAGACTACATGTAGAGAATTGCTGTGATTATATTGCTCCGGATTTGGGCTGACTGGAATTCCAGGGTCAGCTGTGAATTTAAGCAGGGAGGCATATTGTTGTGCCTGGGATTGCGTGGTGGAGACTCCCAGGAACGCAGCTAAGGTCAATATCCACAGAGGTCTGAAATCTTGAAGAACCATAGCACTTCTTTCATACAGCCTGCCGGTGCGTGGCGCTATTAGGTGTTTCCCGTACCGCAGGCAGGAATCCGATGATATTGGCTACCGAAAAACAAGGGGATGATTCGTTGGCGAATGGTTCCAACCCGGTCAATACCCATAAAAAGCTGGCGGAAGGGGTGGGATTCGTGCCCAAAATCGCCATTTTCTGGGCCTATATTAACCAGTTCGCCGAACAATTCAACTATACTCCCCTAGAATTTTGCTTAACTTGGCTATACAATCTACTGACACTTTTACTGACAGTGCCTGACCATTGAAAAGGTAAGTTTGCCAAAATATTTTTTGCAACAAGAAGTTTGAGATCGTTGACGTCTCAAAGGAGGCGGAGGTTGAAATCGGACGACTAATGCCCGTCTTTCGTGCAAAAACTGCACATTTTCCTGAGCAATTTCAATTAAATCCTTCACTATTTAGCTTTACCCATTTTAAACCCGTACGGTCCTACGGCTGCCACACAGCCCGATAAAATGCGGCTGACGACGATGTGTTGTTCGTGAAATTCAGGGTGGCAGTGATAAGCGTGTTGGTCGAGATCGGGATCCAGTTTCCCGCAGTCAGGTCCGTGGCCGATTGAATCACGTACGGCACACCGGACAAGCCCTGTAATTGGTAGCTGAACTGGCCGGAGGATGGACTCGGAAGCACGGTGAGCCCCGGCGCTGTCGGCACGAGATTGATGGCGGTCGCGGAGAAAGGCGCGAACGTGTAGTTGAAGCTGGCCGCCGCGCTCGAGAAGTTGCCCTGGGCGATATCGCAAGAGCCTATCCCGGTTGCGGCCGCGTTGTCCTGCGGGATGCCGTACGACCAGGTGGTGGCGCCGGGTGAAGGCACGTAGCCGGCCAGGTTGAAGGCGACTGTCAGGTTCGTGTAGCTGCTCTTGTTGATAACCAGCAGGCTCAAGGCACCGTCCATCCGGCGCACGGCGTAGGTGGCGAGTAACAGGTAATCGCTCGTGGCCGCGACTACTGTGTCGCCGCCACTGACAAAGTGCGGCACCAGCTTGTCGCAATAATATGTGGGGTAACAGGAACTCGGGACATCTCCCAAGCCGCCCACGATGCCTCCGTCAGCAATGTAAGCGCCGCTGGAGTTGGTCCGCCAGCCATAGTAAGACGGGTCCGAACTGCTGAGGGCGCTTTGTCCATTCCGGAAGTCCCACCACACGCGCGAGTGGAACTCGGTCTGCAGGTATTGGCCGAGGCTGTCCAGGTCGGTCAGGCCGCCCGGGAGGCTGCAGGCCTGCCGGTCGCCACCCAAACCACATTCGGTACATTCGAGTGTGACATTGCTTCCCGCGCTGCCCAGGTAATCGGACAGCATTTGGCGCAAGCTGGCGGCGTCCGACGCAATCGTGCTGAAATAAAGCAGGTCCTGGGTGTCGCCGTCAACCGGCCCATACTTGTGTTCGATCAGGAAATCCGGGTAGACATTATTGCTGCGCATATAGGTCAGCATCACAGGTGTCCAGCCGTAGTGCGTCACACCCGTGCGCGGGTTGATGACGGGATGGTCGTTGTAGTTCGAGGTTCCATCCTCGGTAATATCGGCGACCGCGCCGATCTTTATGGTCGGGTCCACCGCTTTCATTTGCGCGTAATAATTCGTGAACCGCATGGCGTAGGTCCACGGGTCGTGCGGTTTCCAAGGCGGATTCGTATTGTTGTCGACTTCCCAACTGCCGCCGACTTCGTTGCCAATCTCCCAGTATTTGAAATTACAATGGTTGGTGATGTTGAACATGCGCACGCCCCAAGCGGCTTCGCTGGCATCACTGCTGCCATAGTTCACAATGATAAAAGCCTGCGCCTGGGTATTGGTGGCAACCTGGATAAAGTTGGGGGAGAACGATCCCCAGTTGCGTGCGCTGGTGGCCCCGTACATCCACGCTTCGTTGGTCCAGTGATAACCATCACCCCAGCTTCCACCCGGCCAGCGCAGACAGGGATTGCCCATGGCATTTAACAGACTGATGGTCGTCGGCGTGGCTATGGCGCCATCCCACGCGACCTGATTGACGCCGATCATCTTTGGTTCAACTGTGTGCAGCGCTTGCCACGCCGAAACGTTCACATGCACCGTGGCCGGAGCGGGCGCCGCCACCAGCCGGACATCGGCGATGTAGAACTTGGGTTGCGCCGTGGCGCTGTTCCAAATCTCAATCGCCTGCAAGTTGGTGATGTTGTTGACGCCGAGCGCGGAGAGTGAAAACGTGAATTGCTGCCAGCTATTGGTGGGTGCGGTGACCTGGAGCTGCGGCCCCCAAGTGGTACCCTGCTGCGCCTGCAGGCCGACGGTCTGCCCGCCGGTGCTGCCGCCGTTCAGCCAGAAGCTGATGCCGTTGTAGATCACCGTATCAATCGGATCATGCTCGAGGTACCAGGCCTGATAACCGCCGCTGGCGGCAAACGTCATTGTGTAGTTCCCATTCCAGGTGGGATTGTTGGTAATGTAATGCGGCACCCAGCCCCAATCCTGCCAGCCATTGTTGCAGTTGATTGGGGTCACCCCGGAAAAGATCGACATGTCATCGTTTGCGAAGGCGGGTGACGCCACGGCACCAAACAGCAAACTTAAAATCAACAGAAACAGACGCAGAATCCCAAGGACGGAGTACAAGTTCCTCGAGAAACTCTTGATCTCAAAAAAAGACATTCATGCAATTTACCACAGATCAACAAATCCGACTATTCGTCATTTTTAACGACACGACGCATCCACCGCTGAACTAAGGCGGAATCTTTCACGCGATTGGTTCCTGATAGTCCGGTGTCACCGATTGGTGACAGTAATGGGCAGTTTCAGCCGGATGTCGTCTGAAGCGTCGCCGATAAGAAACTCATACTTCCCCGGTTCAACCACGTACTGTTTCTTTTCCGTATCCCAATAGTGCAGGCGTTCGACGGGAACTTCCATTGCGACTTTGGTGGATTCGCCGCGCTCCAGATGCACACGGGCAAAGCCGCACAGCGCCAGTTTCGGCTGCGGAACGCTGGAATGAACATGACGGAAATAAACTTGCGCCACCTCGTCACCATCGCGGTCTCCGGAATTTTCAACAATAAACGATATTTTCACCAAGCCATCGGCGGGAATATTTTTTGAGTCCAGTTTGCCCCGGCGGAAATCAAACTTGGTATAGCTCAAGCCGTGGCCAAACGCGTAGAGCGGTTGGCCGTTGAAGTAACGGTAGGTGCGGTTGCTCATCGAGTAATCCGTGAAGCTTGGCAAGTCTGAGGTGCCCCGGTAGAACGTCACTGGCAGGTGGCCAGATGGGTTGACGTTGCCGAAAAGGACTTCGCCAACGGCGCGTCCACCTTCCTCGCCCGGATACCAGGCTTGAAGAATCGCAGGCAAATTTGCGGTTCCCCAAGGGAACGCAATGGCTGAACCACTACAATTGACCATGACCACCGGCTTGCCGGTGGCATGGAGCGCCTCCACGAGTTTTTCCTGTACTTTGGGCAGTTCAATCGAATCACGATCAAACCCTTCGCCTTCCTGCGCCGGTGTGATGCCGCCGACATAAATGATCAAGTCTGCATTCGTCGCATTACTGACGGCTTCTGCGGTGAGTTCCGGCACTGGGCGTGTCGTATCGTTATCCTGGCGGCTCCACGCGGCAATCCCCCGGTTGGTTTCGGTCGTAATCGGACATCCTTGTGCAAAAGTGACCTCGATTTTAGCCCCGGCCACTTGCGTGATTCCGTTCAGAATTGAGATCGGACGCCGGGCTGATCCGTTGTAATTGCCATGCAACATGGACATCGAGTTGCCGTTGGGGCCGATGACGGCAATCCGTTTGATCTTGGAGCGGTCGAGCGGGAGGATGCCATCGTTCTGCAAGAGCACGATCGATTCTTCGGCAATTTTGAGTGCCAGCGCACGGTGTTGCGGCGTGTCATTCTGGTCAATGCCGATTTTGGAATACGGGCAATCTTGGGGTGGATCAAACAAGCCGAGTTTAAAGCGCGTCCACAACGTGTAATACAAGGCTTGGTCAATTTCCTTTTCAGTGACCAGTCCTTGTTGAACCGCCCGCACCAAGGCGTTGTAATCCCCGCCGCAACAGAGATCGCAGCCGGCCTTTACCGCGTCGGCGGCGGCTTCCTCCGGCGTGTTCACATAATGATGCTGGCTCCAAATATCGCTGATGGCACCGCAATCCGAAACGACATAACCGTCAAATCCCCATTGCTTGCGCAAAAGATCCGTAAGCAGGAAGGAATTCGCGCAGTCGGGCACACCGTTAAGCGCATTGTAAGCGCCCATGACTCCGCCCACATGCCCTTGGCGCACGGCCATCTCAAACTGCGGCAGATACGTCTCGTACAAATCGCGTTCCGGCGGGGTGGCATTGAACCAATGCCGCTCCGCCTCCGGGCCGCTGTGGATCGCGTAGTGTTTGGCGCAAGCCATCGCCAGCATGTAATTCGGGTCGTCGCCTTGCATTCCTTTGATGAACTGCACGGCGATGGTGCCCGCCAGGAACGGGTCTTCGCCGTAGGTTTCCTGGCCGCGGCCCCAACGCGGGTCTCGGAAAATGTTGATGTTCGGCGTCCAGAACGTCAGGCCGCTCCACCACTTAGAGTCACCGTTGTGCCGGGTAGCGTATGAGTTGAACTTCGCGCGGCCTTCAATGCCGATGACGTGCCCTTCCTGATGAAGCAATTCTGGATTCCACGTGGCGGCCATGCCGATAGGCTCCGGAAAAACAGTGGCGATGCCGTTGTTCGCGACGCCGTGCAATGCCTCGTTCCAATAATTATAGCCAGGCAGGCCGAACCGCGGGATGGAGGGCGCGTCGTTTTGCAACTGCGCTACTTTTTCGGCCAGTGACATGAGGCGGATTAAATCATTCTCTCGCGCCGGCAGTGGCTGCGACGGATCCCTCCAGATCGGCGGCTCGTTGACTTCCGGTATCCGGCTAGCAGCGGCTGAAAAAGGTTCCACCAGTTCCGAGGAATTGAAAGCGATGACCGATGCGCCCGAGACATCCTTAACCTCAAACGTGTTGAACTTGGCCGTGCCCTTAGTCGCCGCAAATGAAACCGTCAGCGGCCCGCGGAGCGAGTCATCCTCATGCTCCACCGCGCCGCTGATGTAGCAGACTTTTCGCACACCGCCAGCGGCAGCCATGATGTCGAAATTCGTCGCCAGCGCGACATCACCGGAAGTCACGCCGAACAACCTTTCACCCGGTGCTGCATACAAGGTTTCCACCTCGCCGATGATGACGTTGTATTTACCGGCGGGCAAATGCGCGATGCTGACGGTGAAATTCGTTCCGTTGATTTCTTCCCGGAACGCCGCCGCATTGTTGGTGGCACCCTCGATGGTGACTGACGCATCCTCCTTGCGATGAGCAAAGTCGCCGCTGACGCTCACCTGCTGTCCGCAGGAAGCGCAGGTTTCATCAACCGAAGCCATGACGGGAACCGAAAGCATTGGATTTGCTGGGGACACCAAGCACATAAATGTCAATCCCAGGAGAAATCTTCCAAACCTTTGCAGACTGGTTCGAGTCAATCGCCGCAATGTGGGTTCAGAGACACGGCAAATCGCCGGAATCCCGGTTCGAGCGAAGGGCATCATTCTGATTTGAGTCTACATTTCCAGAGGGTGGTTAGGAAAGCAGTTTAAGATCCAAGGCACAACTACTTCCCATAATCGCATCACAATAGGCAATTATTCCCAGGGGTTACGCAACGTCTTCACTGGAGCTTTTCCGACCCGTCGGCCGCCACCGGCACCCACGACCAGAAGCTGGAATGCGTACGTGAGATTCGCCACCTGATCAAGCGTCAGGTGGAACAATGGTGCGCGGAGCTCTGCCCGACACTATCCGATTCCAACTAGTCGCCATCAAGAGCAGGCAAACGTCCGGAACTTCATTGTTACTTCCCCGGAAGCGTTTCGGTCCGGGGCATTCATTCGCGGTTCGCTTTTAAGGCTACTGTGCGTGGCGCTGGGATGAGCGCATGGTAAATCGGTTCGACCCATTGATTCTTCGGGATGTTGTACACGATGAAATCCTTGTCAAATTGCCAATACGCCCAACTCCAATTGAATTGCTCCGCTGTCCGGGCCACACACGCGGTGTAGCGCGCCCGCGAGGCCATGTCACCATCCTCGTAAGCGCCAAATTCACCGAGGAGAATGGGGCGGTCGTGCTGTTTGGCCCAGTCCTGGACTTTCTGGAAATCCGACTCAATGACGTCCCGTTCCTCCGCCGTGCCCTCCCATACCACACCGACCTTATACTGCGGCTTGACCCAGGGAGCGCCCTGATGGGTAAAGTCCATCGGCTTGTAGTAATGGACCGTAACGACGATATGCCGGTCCTGATCGGGAAGCTTCAGTTCGTCCAATTGGTCAATCGAATTCCAAGATGCCGGCCCAATGATGACGGTCCGCGTCGGATTGCTCTGGCGGATGATGGCCAATGCCTCCGCAAGATATTCGTTCCAGATTTCCGATGTCATTTTACCATTGGGTTCGTTTAAAATTTCGAATACCACGTTGGACGGCGCTTTCCGAAAATGGGGTGCCGCTTGCCGCCAGAAAGCCAGAAAACGATCCTTGTTCCCCTGGGCATCCTTTCCCATCACTTCGAATTCGTGGAAATCAACGATCACATTGAGATGAACCGCCAGGGCATTGGTGACAATCCAGTCCATGGTGCCCCACCACGAATCACTTAACTGGTATCCCGGCCCGGCATCCATATGGTTGAATGGGAAAAGGTTCACGCGCAAGGTGTCAAATCCACCCGTCCGAATGACATTGAAATATTCTTTCCTGAAACGTGCCTTATCGAAGGATTCCCAGATGGGATCGTAACCGAGTACATTTACACCCCGGCCCAATTGGCGACATTGGGAAAAAGCGTCGTCGCTCGCGCGGGCGGCGGAGACGTCTGCGTGGCTCACGCCGGTCGAGGAAAGAATCACACTCAGAAGTATCTTCGGCACCAAACTCGTTCGCTTCAGCAAAGGCATTTTCATAGGCTGATGGCACTGCCTTGGCTCGTTTTGGGCCGAAGCACCGCCGGTTTGTTTGCTGGCAGGCTAATTCCGGTCGCCCCGGCTGTCACGCGGTCAAATGAAGGATACGCGACTACTCCTAAAGTATAGGAAGAGGTAAAGCGGACCTGATTCCGGCACTTCTCACACCGACTGCGGCTGGTGACTGGGGACAGCGTTGTTTTTTATCTGGCAGGCAATTTGGCGAAAGAGTAAACAACTTCTTTAGTTCGGGTAATTTCTGCCGATTGCAGTATGATTTAATGCGAAGACACTTCGTGAAGCCAATGCATTCATTGTGGTTGAAACACATTTGTGGGTGGAAAATTTCGCGCCGGCGATTCGTCGACCACAAAGGTCGGTGATCCCCAGCACGCTGCGCCGGCGGTCAATCCAGGTGCAGAATTCCGCGCTGCAGGGCGGTGGTGGCGGCCTGGGTGCGGTCGTTGACTTTTAGTTTCGCGAGGATGTGGCCGACGTGAAGTTTGACGGTGACTTCGGCAATTTGCAGGGCGCTGCCGATTTCTTTATTGCTCTTCCCATTGGCAATGAGTTTGAGGACATCAAGTTCGCGCGCGGTGAGTTCGGCATGGGTCATGCGTTCGGCGAGGCGCGCGCCGATGGCTGGCGAGATGCAACGTTTGCCGGCGTGAACGGAACGGATGGTGTCAATCAATTCCTCTCGCGCGGCGGTTTTTAGCAGATAGGTGCGCGCACCAGCCTGAAGGGACCGGTAAATGTCTTCTTCACCATCATGCGTGGAAAGCATTATAATGGAAGCATCAGGAAATTCCTTGCAGATGATACCTGTGGTTTCCACGCCGCCCATGCCGGGGAGTTTTAAATCCATTAACACAATGTCCGGGCGATGTTGCCGAAAATTGGCAATGGCCTGCTGGCCGGTGGAGGCCTCAAATTCGACGGTCATGTCTGGTTCGATGTTGATCGAGCCAGCCAAGCCCATGCGGACGACGAAATGATCATCCACCACCATGATGCGAATTTTTTCCTTCATGAGTTTAAATTCATTTTTGGATCGCGCCATCCTTGCCAGGCACCGTCAGCTCGACTCGATTGCCCGAATCTCCGACCGTTTTGCCAAGCGCCGCCCCGGCGAGGGTAATAAGGACTTCGGTGCCGCCGCCAGGTTTGCTGTTGAGTGCGAAGCGCCCGCCAATCTTCTCGGCACGTTCCCGCATGTCGAGCACGCCGAAATGTCCGCTGCTCGCCGAGCCGACGCCCTGCAAGTCGAAGCCGGCACCGTCGTCATGGATGCGGAGTTGAACCTGTTTCGTTTCATAGTTCAAACCGACGACGATTTTTTTTGCGCGGGAATGTTTGAAAGCGTTGACCAGCGCTTCCTGCGCGATGCGGAGAAGGTTGTGTTCGGTGAGTGCGGGAAGTTTTTTAGGCGCTCCGGAAGATTGGACAGCAATCTCAACACCGGTGCTGGCAGAGAGTGGCGCGACCATTCCCGCCAGAGCGGTGGCCAAGTTGCTGTTTTCCAGCAGATGAGAGCGCAAATCCCACACGGATCGACGGGCTTCGGAAAGACTGTGGCGCGCCATATTGCGGGCCAGTTCAAGTTGCTGAAACGCGACTTGGGGCGATTCGCCGAATTGCGCCTCGACGGTGCCCAATTGAATGCTGATGGCGGCAAGTTCCTGTTCAAGTGTGTCGTGGAATTCCCGCGCGATACGGTCGCGTTCTTCGAGGACACCCTCGCGCCTGACCTTTTGTTGGATGATCTGGGTTTGTTGGCGAACGCGACGATCCAGCACCACGACCCAGGCCAACCCGGCGAGTGTAACGAAACTCATGATCCCGAGCGTCCAGAGCAGTCGGGACAAAGTCCACCACGGTGGCTGATGGATGACGGCGATATCGGCATAGGATCGTAACAGAACCTGGACGGACTCGGGCGGCGAGTAAGGGATACTGGACACGGATGTTTCCCTTGATCGCGAGATCCCCGGAACCCATTTTCCCGGCGACTGGGCGATGAATACCCCGGTGATCGCAAGCTGGCTGCCAATTTGGAGCGACTTGAATCGATCGTCGGCTTGCGAACTTTCGATACTCGCCGTAAAAATGGAATTGGAAGATTGCAAAACCAGGGTTTGCCGCCCCGGACTATCAATGAGATTCCCCAGGCTGGTTTTCAAATGGATAAGCACCCCTTCAAAATTCTCCGGAGAGTTCAGCAGGGTTTCCAAGTCCGTTGGAATGGGTGAAGGCGGTTCGCCATGGCCCAATAGTTGAACCGTAGCGTCCTCCAAAATCGGAACGTACTGTCCGAATGCGGAATAGCCCAAAACCATTACCCGATCACCAGGAACAAGCTTTGCGGGTTGAGCCACCTGTACACAAAGTCCATATCCTTGACTCTGGATGAAGATGGTGCCATCGGGCTTTTGCAACGTTACTACTCCGTTGACTTTGACCCGGTTGCCATAATAGCCACTGGAGCTAAACTGGGCCAAACCAGCGATGGATACCTCCTTCGGACGGCTGCGGGAGGGTTGTTCAACGACAACATCCGCCAGACTCGAAACGGCCAGCCAAGGGACGCGGAATTGACCTTTCATATTGTATCTGGAATAGCACACGCCACGCAGACGGACAGTGGCGTTTATCAACTTTGTGACGTCAGATTCTTTAAGGTTTTTGACGTAAACCATAATCCGCTGCCCGTTCATGGCGAGGTTCAAATAATGCCTCTCATTGAGAACAGTGGCTGAGCGAACGACTCCGCCCACTTCTATCCACTGGCTGTCTTCCAAACCCGTGAATAATTGATCAAGGGAGACCTGGCGTGGAACAGGCAATTGCCCATTTCCCAAAACACGGATGGCCGACGCTTTAACTATCGGAGCAAAGTCTCCTTTGTCGCTGAAGCCTTCCACTTCAATCTCCTGACCTGCAGCGATGTTGGTGCTTACGTTTGGAGCGACCAGAAGAAATATGCCTGCGGTGGCATCCTGTAAAAATAAATTTTTTAGCGGTGCATCATAATACGTCACCGTACCATGAAGACGAACCGGGAATCCCTTTTGTGCCTCCTCTGGGCTCAATCCACGGATTTGCCGTGCGTTTGTCAGACACAGCAAAGTGGTCGCCGACTGGGCGGATGCATGTTGGGTGATGGCTAATGCCGGGAAAAGAAGCAATAAAAAAAACAATCCCACGACGTTCGCTCTTAATAGACGGGACGAGGCCGTTGCGACAGATTTCAAAAGCTTCAAACCAGAGCCAACACTACTGCCATCAACAGAGTATGCTCGCGTGCCTTCTCTGGGCGCAGACACTCTAGCTAGGACTCTTATTACTTTATACACAACGGCTTAGATAAATGAGGCTCTCGTGCCGGTTGTTTATAGTACGACAGTATACGCCAGATTCATACTATCCGAAAGAAGTATTTCAAAGCTAAACCAATGCACTCGTGACAGGAAGCGAGTCGCATGTAAATGTAGGCTGTATCCTAATCTATGCCACAGCCGATAACAAATCATTCGCCACACAACCATCCTAAAAAACAAAAAAACAGCGTTATGAAAAAGAAATTGTTTAACTCGATCGGGATCCGAATGGCTGCCTTCGTTGCTACGGGCCTGCTCACAGGCTTTTCAGCCTCGGCAGACGTCACCCTTATCGATCAAACTTTTGATTCTCCATTCGGGCCCACTCAAAGCATTGCCTACACCTACCTCGGCGGTGATATAACAAACACTGCCGCTAGCGTTGTCGCTGGCGCAGGAACTAACGGCACCTCGGCACTTGAGCAGACTAACATGGCTGCGGCTTTGGGTAATGGTTACGGCTATGCTGCTGTTGTATATCAAGAAACTGGTTTAACCGAGAACACAAATGTAGATCCTGGCGCATATACGCTTTCGTTTGATGCGAGAACCTCAGATGCCAATGCAAATCACGTCGAAATTCGCTTAATAGATTTAAACGGTGGCACCTTGGACACAGCCCCAACCCCTCCCGGTTATGGCAATGACCTTGTTTTAAACACCACCTACACACATTACAGCATGAGATTGAATGACACGACTGTTTGGCACGGTCAAAATGGAGCACCGCCATTTAATCCAGCTACTTCCCAATGGCAGTTTTTATTCCAAGCCAACGGCGGTGGCGGCGGAATTCCCCCCGCATGGACCATGGATATTGACAATATCCAGGTCACGATGGCCGGCAATGCACCGCCCCCCCCGCCGGTAACGATCTATCCGCCGGTCGTCAAGGTTCCCCAAGGCTTGAATTTGTATGCTGGCACCACAGTGAATGGTTTCTATGATCGGCAGGAAGTGGCGTCGGTCCAATCCACCGGCTTGGGCTGGGTGGGGCGAGCTAACCCGGTTAGCTATTCTTTCACGGTGAATAGCGCCCCCACCAATTCGCCGCTGGCCTCATTTCAAATGTATCTGGTGCCCAATTTCCCACCGAGTTCAGTAAACGCTAATGCCCCAGACTGGTTTGCCACCTCTATGGTGGAAACTTTCCTTACCGGCAATTCCACCAATGCGGTTCTCCAATTTGCCTATAAGGTGAATGAAGCTGCTGGAAACGCCATGCTTCTAGGCAATGCCCCTTACACGAATGCTCCGGGAAGCTGGAACGGTGTCACTTCCCCCTATTATGAATCCGGCGCTCTGGGTTCGGTCACGAATCCCAGCATCCTCGGCACGTGGACGGTTACGTTCACGTCCAACACGAACGTGACGTTGATTGCCCCGAATGGCACTAACACAGCCCTAATCATACCTGCCTACAACGCTCCTCAGTTAGCCGAAAGCTCCAGTTTCAACATATATTTGTCCATGCAGGCAGAGGAACAGGCTGCAATGAATCAATCCTTTAACTATGGAAATTTTGCCGTCACGGGTGTGCTCCATCCGTTCAGCGATAACTTCATGGCTGATACCACATTGAATACGAGCATTTGGACCAACGGTGTGGCTATCAGCCCCGCTAATGTGTTTGTTTCGAATGGTCATCAAAAATTGGTGACGTGGTCACAACCTGCCAGTGGCTTCGTCCTGCAGGACGCTGGCCAACTTAACGGTACTTGGAACATTTTAACCCAAGGACCGCAACCAATACTGTCTGGTCTTTTTAGTCAGGTTGTTTCTTCCAACGAATTGCCCGCTGGCAACAATGCATTCTTCCGCCTCATTAAGCGAACCTACTCCCAGTTGCAGGTATTGCTGCCCGGCGAAACCAACGCGCCCGGCACCGTGAGCGGCAAGATTGGCACCCCCACGCCGGTGAACAACAGCACTGACGTCCACTTCACCGTGAACGCCTGTGACAGCACGTGGAACATCGTCAACGCCTCTGGTGACTTTATCCACCTGACCAGCAGCACCGATCCGCAGTTTGTGGGTCAGAGTGATGCCGCGCTGGCTAATGGCACGGTGCAGATGATCGGAGACTTCCTTACCACAGGCTCGCAAACCGTTACGGTCACGGACACCAGCAACACCAATATTACAGCGGGCGTCAGTTCGCCCGTCACGGTTAACTGACCTTGAAGGCGCGAGGATTGCAAAATGTAGCCGGTTAAGTACAGCGGGTACTGGCAAAGGCCAGTACCCGCCGAATGTTAATGAGAGTCAACATCCTGGTATAATGACAAATAGTGACGGAATCGAACAGTCAGGCGGACGAGTCAAACTCAAACCAACGGTTTATAGTCTGAGATTGGAAGGCTTCACGTTGATTGAGCTACTGGTGGTCATTGCCATCATCGCCATCCTGGCGGCGATGTTGCTTCCCGCGCTGGGGGCGGCCAAACAGCGCGCACAGGCGGCCGGTTGTATGAGCAATTCGCACCAACTCCTGATTGCCTGGATGATGTGTGCCGACGATAGTCAGGGTGTCTTGCCGCCTAATGATTTCCCCTTTACAACTGCATACCACGGCTATCCGAATCAAAGCATTATGAAAAATTGGGTGGTAGGTACCATGCATAGCAATTTCGACGCTAACCAAAAACTCGGCACCCCCGAGTTGTTGGATCCCAACAGCTTGCTTTCTCCCTACCTTCGAAATCCCAAAATCTATCATTGTCCCGCTGATACTTATGTTAATCCGAATGCGAAAACCGTTAATACGCGCGCTTACTCGATGAATTCGGCCGTAGGCACGATCTACTTTACGTCCACCGCGGGCACGGGAGGGGCGGGAGCGCAACCTCCCTGGTCTCCCGTCCCAGGCGGCTGGCTCATGGGGAGTTCCTATAACACCAGTCCATCGGCCCAGTTGTATTTGACTTATGGCAAGACCTCGTCGTTTACCCGGCCCGGGCCATCCAAGACCTGGGTCTTCATGGATGAGAATCCAAAAACGATTAATGACGGTTCCATGGCTATATCGGCGGTGGCGGCGCCAGGTAGGACATATTTGATTGATTATCCTTCCGGCATGCACGGAGGGGCGGGAGGCATATCTTTTGCCGACGGACACTCCATCGTTCACAAATGGCAGGATCCGGCCACCTACACTCCACCCAAATCGGCTCAAAACGATACGGGTGGAAATGGCGGCGGAAGTCCACCCGCTCAAAATCCGGACGATACCGATTGCTTCTTTTTGGCACCCATTACGTCCGCTCCACGATGATTGACTCCTAACACGGTTGTATCACCGTTTGCGAGGTGCAAACATCCTAAGGGGAGTACGTGGCCGATTTTTTAGAATTATTAATCATGAAAATACGAAGTGCCTTTTTTGGGGCTTCCCTCGTCTTCGCGCTGGTGGCGGTTCAGACGGTCATGGCCCAGGCCAATCTCCCGGTTTATACCAATAACCTGGTCAATGCCTTTCAGGATTGGAGCTTTAGCGTAACCCGAAATTTCACCAACACCGCCACCGTTTATCCCGGGGAAAGTAATTCGATCAGCGTTCAAGTCACCGGCGGGGGCGGTGACCAGCCTGTGCCGCCAATGCAACGTGCGGGACATTGACACGCTCATTGCCATCGTCAGCGTCATCCGGCCCGGCGCGGCCAACGAAGGCAAGAAACTGGCGTTCACGCGCCGTTATCAGGGGCTTGAGCCGATGACGTATCCGCATCCGTCGCTTGAACCCGTGTTGCGCGACACGTTCGGGCTGGTGGTTTATGAGGAACACATTCTGCAAATCTGCGAAGCGTTCGCCGGCTTGCAATCCGGGCCGCGCGGACGTGTTGCGCCGGGCATTAAACAAACAGAAGCGCGCCGTCATCGCGGAGATTCAAAAGGAGTTCTTCGCGTCGGCGCAAGCGCGCGGCCACGCGCCGGAGAAGATCGAAGAAGTGTGGGGACTGGTCACGGGCTTTGCGGGTTACGCCTTCTGCAAAGCGCATTCGACGGCCTACGGCGTCGAGGCGTATCAATCGGCTTGGCTCAAACGGAATTATCCGGCGGAGTTCATGGCCGCGGTGCTGACCAACGGCAAAGGATTTTACGACCCGCTGGTTTATGTGCTGGAAAGCTACCGGCTCGGATTGAAATTCCTGCCGCCGACGGTCAACGAACCTGGACCGCAATTCACGGTGCATGGCAACGCAATCCGTGTTCCGCTGACGCGCACCAAAGGACTGACGGACCGCACAATCAAACGGCTGCTGGCCGAGCGCGAGCGCGGAGCGTTTGTTTCGCTGGCCGACTTTCATCGGCGCGTGAAGCCGTTGCCGGAGGAAATGGAGGCGATGATTCGCGCAGGCGGCTTTGACGAGTTTGGCGAGACGCGCACGCGACAGTTTTGGGAAGCCAAAGGCTGGTCAAAGGCGATCGGAAAGCTGGAAAGCAGAAGGAAGCCGGAATTTGGAATTTGATTTTGAGGCGGGCAAAAATCCGGTTGCGGAGTTCTTCACGGAAAATCCGGCGCTTGCTCCGCGAACCGACGCGGCGCGAACGGCTGGAAGCGGAGACGGAATTGTTCGGTTACGCCGCGCGAGTAGTCGTTTCATGAAAAAAACTTTTCACCACTTTACACCACAATTGACATGAGGGTTCGATTCCCTTCACCCGCTCCACCAGAAAACTTGACGAGTGTTCGACGAGCAGTGACCACGGTTTTACGCAAGAACCACGGGCTTTTTTGCTGTCGAGGACAAGGTTCGAGCCGAAGACTTTCAAGGCGAG